>NZ_JBBPAU010000001.1:0-4437107 GCF_038009105.1 Viridibacillus sp. FSL R5-0888 | reverse complement strand
GCTTCTTTCTCCTTTACATAAATATCTCTATTGAATATTTGGTTATAAATGCGGTTAAAATATGTTTATAAATGAACTATACATGATAGATACTCACAATAAAAACAAGCTGTGGATAAATGTTATTCTTAGGTGGTGGATAAAACTATCCACACATTATCAACAATTGTGGATAACATTTTGCATACACAAATTTATTTACAGAGTAAAACACAATAATCTTATCAAAAAAAACCAGGCAGTTCAAGATTTTTTCGAAGTTATCCACAAATTGCATAAATATACACAACGAACTTATCCACAACAAGTGAATTTGTGTAGAACCTGTCTATAAGTCTTGTGGATAATTTTGAGGGTGTAAAAAAGTGTCCACACTAGTTTTTGAGAGTGAGATAGTAGATTGTGGATAACTTACTAATAAAAAAACGCTGCTAACTGGATCGCGATAAAATGTATTTTCTAAATAAGCATTGACAGAATGACTGTAATTTATATATAATATGCAAGACTGTCTGTAGTATTTTTTATAATAGACTTTCCAGGAGGTGTCATATAAATGAAACGCACATACCAACCGAAAAAACGTAAACATAGTAAAGTACATGGCTTCCGCGCACGTATGAGTTCTAAAAATGGTCGTAGAGTACTTGCTGCACGTCGCCGTAAAGGAAGAAAAGTATTATCAGCATAAGTCCACTGACCAACATCAGTGGTCTTTTTTTTCTTTATGGAGAAATTAGTGTTTAGTATTGTTGGTTTTTCTCCAAAACGGCCAAACTATTATGGTCAACTCCTTTTGCAAAGCTTTAAGAGGTAGGTCGTAAAAATATATCGTTTTGGAGGGAATCAACGATCAGTGTAATTGAAACCTTCATATAGAGAAGAAAGAACAATGAATAAGCAGGTGCAAAGATGAAAAAACGCCGCAGAATTAAAAAGAATGAAGATTTTCAAAAAGTATTTCGTAAAGGCAAGTCATTTGCGAATCGTCAATTTGTTGTCTACTGTTTACCAAAAGAAGGACAAGAAGAATTTCGCATTGGGCTATCCATTAATAAGAAAATAGGTAAGGCAGTCACTAGAAATCAAATCAAACGTTATATCCGTCAGAGTTTCTTCGAATTACAAGATGATTTGAGAAATGATATGGAATACGTGATCATCGCCAGACATCCGGCGGCCACTATAGATTTTCATGAAACGAAAAAGAGTTTACAGCATGTTTTAAAAATTGCGAAGGTTTTAAAAAGAAGTAGTAGAGAGTAATAGAAGGTGCATGATAAAATAGCTGATAGAAAATGAAAGTTATTTTAGGGGGATGAAGATTGAAGAAAAAACTTTGGATCATTCTCGCGCTTACTTCAATAACATTATTATTAACTGGGTGTACAGAATATAACCAACCAATTTATAGTGACACTGAAGGTTTTTGGAGCAAATATATCGTTTGGCCATTCGTAGCTTTCATAACGCTATTTAAAGGATTACTGGGTACGTATGCTTGGGGAATAGTTTGTGTAACAATCATTATTCGCTTAGCTATTTTACCGTTAATGATTAAACAGACAAAAAGTGCGAAGAAAATGCAAGAATTACAGCCTAAATTGGCGAAGTTAAAAGAGAAATACAGCTCCAAAGATGCAGTAACTCAGAAAAAGTATCAAGAAGAAATGATGAAATTAATGAGCGAATCTGGTGCTAATCCAGCAGCTGGATGCTTACCAGTGCTGATTCAAATGCCAATTCTAGTTGGTTTCTATCACGCAATTAGTCGTATGAACTCGACACCAGAAATTAACTTGGGCGACTTTTTCATGTTCCCATTAGCAGAATCGAGTATTGTACTCGCTGTTCTAGCAGGTATCATGCAGTTTATTGTTTTACGTACTGGCCCAGCGATGGATAATCCTCAAATGCGAATTATGATGTACATCATGCCATTTATGATTATTGGATTAGGTAGTTATTTACCTGCCGCTTTATCTCTTTACTGGGTAATTGGTAATATTATTACATTCATACAAAATCTTGTTATGTATAAGCCGTGGAACAAAACAACAAAACCTGCAAAAACAGGAGGGGCCAAAAAGTGAAACAGATTACGCAAATGGGAGCAACCGTAGAAGAAGCGATCTCTATAGCGTTAAAAGAGCTTGACCTTACCCGAGAGCAAGTAGATATTGAAATACTTCAAGAAGGTAAAAAGGGTTTTTTAGGTTTTGGTTCACGTAAAGCAAATGTACGCGTAACTGAAAAACAACTTGAGAAATCGGATCAAGAGCAACAATCTGTGCAACAGGCAATGGTAGAAGTGAGTGAAATTGAATCATCAGAAGCAGTAGCGCTTATTTCGAAAAGTGAAGTAGAAAATATACAAGAATCGACAACTGAAAACTTACAAGAACTATCACCTTTGGAAGTTGAAGAAAATGAATTAATAGATGAGAAACGTAACGATAACACAGTAGCTATTGAGCATGCAGTCACTTATTTAACAGATATAGCTAAGCAGTTAGATATCAATGACTTAACTATCGGTGTTGAAGAAAAGGGTAAAATTATTAATATTAGTTTAGAGAGCAAGAAGGCAGCATTACTAATTGGTAAACGTGGCCAAACGCTAAACTCCCTACAAGAATTGACACAATTAGTTGTTCATCAATACGCAAAGCGATTCGTCTTAGTAAAATTAGACGTAGAAAATTATCGCAAGCGTCGCCAAGAATCATTGGAACAGCTAGCAAATCGTATGGCAGATAAGGCCGTTCATACAGGGAAAAAGATTGAGTTAGAGCCAATGCCTTCGAATGAGCGAAAAATTATCCATCATATTCTTGCCAATCGAATTGATATCGAGACGTATTCCGTTGGATCGGATACCAAACGCTATTTAGTTATTGAACCAATTCGATAAATGAAATATTCTGTTAAAGCCCAGCTCATTTTAAATGAGCTGGGCTTTTGTTTGTTTTAATGGATAATTTTAGTTGGTTAGCCTTTATCCATTTGATAAATAATAAATTTACGAATGAAAAATGGTTGTTTTTTCATTAAATAGAGCTATCTAGCTTCAGGAGCTAATGTTTGGGGAGTTTCGCAGTTAAACGAGCACCCTAAGCTAACAGGACGTTGGTATTGGAACCGTTATGACACGACGTGGCGAACTTAGGTGGCTATCCTCAATTCTCAAAAAAAGTTGGAAAGTTTTTTGATTAGAAGATTCAAGTACTTGTAGAGCTTAACGAGTGCCTGTAGCATTCAAAAAAAGTAATACGGCTTTAGGTGCTAGCTACTTGGGGCTTTTTAACGGAAGGGTAAATTCAAAGAGCGATTTTGGCTTCCGCCTACCAATGACCTTGTCGCTAAGCGGACGCCTTCTGCATTTAAAAAAAGTTGTCCACAATTCTACTTTTCGAGCTTTTATGCTATTATTGTATGTTAGAGAGTTAGTTCGTTTTCAGGTTATCCACATGTGGATAATTTTTAATTTTTTAGGAGGTATTATCTATGGAGTTCGATACAATTGCGGCTATCTCAACGCCAATGGGTGAAGGGGCAATTGCCATTGTCCGTTTGAGTGGAGATGATGCTGTTGCCATTGCAGATCGTGTGTTTCATGCACCGAATCGGAAAAAGTTATCCACACAGCCGTCACATACTATTCATTATGGACATTTAAAGGAGCCTGAATCAGGTGAGGTAGTAGAGGAAGTTATGCTATCGATGATGAAAGGACCAAAAACATTTACACGTGAAGATGTAGTAGAAATTAACTGTCATGGTGGAATAGTTTCAGTGAATCGAGTACTGCAATTAGTATTGAAGAATGGTGCGCGATTAGCTGAGCCTGGTGAATTTACAAAGAGAGCATTCTTAAATGGCCGAATCGATTTATCCCAAGCAGAAGCTGTAATGGATTTGATTCGTGCAAAAACAGACCGTGCGATGAATGTAGCGCTTGGTCAAATGGACGGGAAATTATCACGATTAATCGGTGAACTTAGACAAGCACTATTAGAAACTTTAGCGCAAGTAGAAGTGAACATAGATTATCCAGAATATGACGATGTTGAAGAAATGACAATTCCACTTATGCTCGAAAAGTCTACATGGGTAATGAAAGAAATCGAGAAACTTTTACAAACATCTTCTCAGGGCAAAATTTTGCGTGAGGGCCTTTCAACTGTTATACTAGGTCGTCCGAATGTCGGCAAATCATCACTATTAAATAGCCTTGTACAAGAAAATAAAGCAATCGTTACAGACGTTGCTGGTACAACGCGTGATATTATAGAAGAGTACGTAAATGTAAGAGGTGTTCCATTACGGTTGGTCGATACTGCAGGTATTCGCGAGACCGAGGATATCGTTGAGCGCATCGGTGTTGAACGCTCTAGGCAAGTATTGAAAGAAGCAGATTTAATTCTGCTGGTTGTGAATTATGGAGATGAACTTACTGAGGAAGATGAACGTCTTTTCGAAACGATTCAAAATATGGACTATATAGTCGTTGTTAATAAAACAGATTTGTCACAACAGATCGACTTAGCTCGTGTACAAGCATTAGCGGGCAATCGCAAAGTGGTGACAACATCACTACTTAAAGAAGAAGGTGTCACAGAGCTTGAGGAAGCAATTGCGGCATTATTCTTTGAAGGATCATTGGAAGCTGGAGATATGACATATGTATCAAATGCACGGCATATCGCTTTACTACACCAAGCGCATTCAACGATTAAGGATGCTATTGAAGCAGCTCACGCGGGTGTACCTGTCGATATGATTCAAATCGATGTCACTAGAACATGGGAACTTCTTGGTGAAATTATTGGAGATACCGTGCAAGAAAGCTTAATCAATCAGCTATTTTCACAATTCTGTTTAGGGAAATAAACTTAAATATAGAAAGGAAGTAACGAGCATGCCAACAAAATTTGAAGCAGGCACGTTCGATGTGATTGTAATTGGAGCAGGTCATGCAGGAGTAGAAGCTGCATATGCTGCGTCAAGAATGGGTGCAAAAACACTTATGTTAACAATCAATCTTGATATGATCGCCTTTATGCCATGTAATCCTTCAGTAGGTGGCCCGGCTAAAGGGATTGTTGTACGCGAAATTGACGCATTAGGCGGTGCGATGAGTAAAATTATCGATAAAACACATATCCAAATGCGTATGTTAAATACAGGTAAAGGTCCTGCAGTACGTGCTCTACGCGCACAAGCAGATAAAGTACTTTACCAACAAGAAATGAAAAAGTTACTAGAAGACGAAGAAAATCTTACAATTCACCAAGCAATGGTAGATGAATTAATCGTTGAAGATGGTGAAGTAAAAGGTATCGTTACGCAAGTTGGTGCTGTTTATCATGCAAAAACAGTTATTGTTACAACAGGTACATTCCTACGTGGTGAAATCATTATTGGTGACTTGAAGTATTCAAGTGGTCCAAATAACCAACAGCCATCTATTAAATTAGCAGATAATCTAAAAGAACTTGGCTTTGAGTTAGTACGCTTTAAAACAGGTACACCACCACGTGTTAACAGCAAAACAATTGATTACAGTAAAACTGAAATTCAGCCTGGTGATACAGAGCCTCGTGCATTTAGTTATGAAACGACTGAATATATTACAGATCAACTACCATGTTGGCTGACATATACAAGTGAAGAAACACATGAAATCATTAATGATAATCTTCATTTATCTCCAATGTATTCAGGGATGATTAAAGGTACGGGCCCACGTTATTGCCCATCGATTGAAGATAAGGTTGTTCGTTTTAGTGATAAGCCTCGTCATCAATTATTCTTAGAACCAGAAGGTCGTAATACACGTGAAGTGTATGTTCAAGGGTTATCAACAAGCTTACCTGAACATGTACAACGCAAACTGTTGGAATCGGTGCCAGGTCTAGAAAAGGCAGAAATGATGAGAGCAGGTTACGCAATCGAATACGATGCAATTGTGCCAACACAATTATGGCCAACACTAGAAACTAAACGCATTGCAAACTTATATACAGCTGGACAAATTAACGGTACTTCAGGTTATGAAGAAGCTGCTGGACAAGGTCTAATGGCTGGAATTAACGCTGCTGCTAAAGCGCTTAGTAAAGAAGAGATGATTCTAGGACGTGCAGATGCATATATAGGTGTGTTAATCGATGACCTTGTAACAAAAGGAACAAACGAACCATATCGTCTATTAACATCTCGTGCAGAATACCGATTATTACTACGTCATGACAATGCGGATATGCGTTTATCTGATCGTGCTTATGAAGCAGGTTTAATTACTCAAGAACGTTATGATAGATTTAATATAAAACGTCAAAAAGTAGACAATGAAATTAAACGTCTTCGTGATACAATTTTAAAACCGGATGCTAAAACACAAGGTTTATTACGTGATTTAGGTAGTAGTGAATTAAAAGATGGTATCCGTGCAGCTGATCTATTAAAACGACCAGAAATGACGTATGAATTATTGTCAACATTAACTGAGTCACCTGTTGAGTTATCAACAGAGGAAAAAGAGCAAATCGAAATTCAGGTAAAATATGAAGGTTATATTGAAAAAGCACTTCAACAAGTAGATAAGCTTAAAAAAATGGAAGACAAAAAAATTCCGGAGAACATTGATTATGAAGCAATTTCAGGAATTGCAACTGAAGCAAAACAAAAATTAAAACAAGTAAGACCACTATCTGTTGCGCAGGCATCACGTATTTCGGGTGTAAACCCGGCTGACATTTCAATTTTACTAGTGTATATTGAACATGGTAGAATAGCGAAATTAGCGAGCAACGATTAATATGATAAAACCAACAGTGGCACTACATGGAAGGGGAAAATCATGAACGAAGAACAGTTTGTGCAGGCTTTAAAAGAACAAGGAATTGAGTTATCAGAGGGACAGTTAAAACAATTTCATACTTATTTTGAACTATTAGTTGAATGGAATGAGAAAATGAACTTAACTGCAATTACTGACCAGCCATCTGTTTATTTAAAGCATTTCTACGATTCTATTAGTGCTACTTTTTATATGGATTTCGATAAAGTGCAATCGATATGTGATGTAGGAGCAGGTGCAGGTTTTCCGAGTATTCCGATTAAAATCTGTTTCCCACATTTACAAGTGACAATTGTAGATTCATTAAATAAACGTATTCAATTTTTAACACATTTAAGTGAACAGCTAAATTTAGATCATGTGGAATTTGTTCATTCACGTGCAGAGGATTTTGGTCAAAATCCGAAATATAGAGAACAATTTGATCTTGTGACAGCTCGTGCAGTCGCTAGATTATCAGTACTTTCTGAGTTATGTATACCGCTTGTGAAAACAAACGGCCATTTTGTTGCGATGAAAGCAGCAAGTGGTGATGAAGAGATGAAGGATGCAAAAAAGGCATTAACAGTATTAGGTGCTAAATTAGTAGATAGCTATTCATTCTTATTACCAATAGAAGATAGTGAACGTTCTATTTTTATTTTTAATAAAACAAAAAATACACCGAAGAAGTATCCACGTAAGCCAGGTGTACCAAACAAATCACCAATCCAATAATTGTTTCGTTCCACGTGAAACATAAAAGGGTTCTTACGTTTTTTATAGAAAATAACTATAATGATATGTAGAAGTTACTTATTGCACAATGATAGTCAAAATATAAATAGTTCTCTCCACCTTCTAACGGGCTTTTACCTATGATATTAGATGGAGAATGCTTGGAAATATCGTTAAAGGTGGTGCCAAGGGATGAAAAGTACTTTTTCACGTTTTTTTGGAAGTGGTGAGAAAGTAGAACACGACTCGAAAAATGAGGTAGAAAGTGCGGAATCGGTTGTTAAACTCCTTATTGATGAGATCCAGCCGAATCGTTATCAGCCACGTACAATTTTCGATGATTCGAAGATTGAAGAGCTTGCACGAACAATCCGTACACACGGTGTAATTCAACCAATCGTCGTTCGAAAAATGGAAGAAGGTCATTACGAAATAATTGCCGGTGAGCGTCGTTATCGCGCGATGAAAATGCTAGAGTGGACAGAAGTGCCCGCAATCGTCCGTGAAATGAATGACAAAGAAACAGCTTCAGTGGCGTTAATTGAAAACTTACAACGTGAAGAACTTACATCAATTGAGGAAGCACAGGCTTACCTAAAATTATTAGAACTTCATGGTTTAACACAAGAAGCACTTGCCCAAAGGCTTGGTAAAGGTCAGTCAACAATAGCTAATAAAATCCGCTTATTAAAGTTACCTGAAGAAATCCAAATGGCTATTTTAAAAAGGGAAATTTCAGAACGTCACGCACGTGCTTTGGTACCTGTTAAAGATAAGGAATTACAATTAGCGTTGTTACAAGAAATAATCGACAATGATTATAATGTACGACAGTTAGAGCAAAGAATTGATGGAATTCTAAATCCTGCTGAAAAGCCAAAGAAAAATAAACCAACCCGTAAAGCAATTAGTAAAGACATTCGTATTGCATTAAATACCATTCGACAATCACTTACGATGGTTACAAAAACAGGTATTAATGTAGAAGCCGAAGAAGAAGAACATGATGAGTTTTATCAAATCACTGTGAAGATACCGAAAAAGAAATCATAATTTCATCTATTTTAAACTCTTGTCTAGTATTTAAGACAAGAGTTTTTTTATATATATTTCTTTTATAATAAGAGCCTATTGTACTTTTTTTTGATAGAATGAAAATTAGGTATTCAAATTAATTTAATATTGCCTATTTTTATAAAATTGATTTTGGAAAGCAGGTGCACATGTGGGTAAAACAATTGCAATCGCTAACCAGAAAGGCGGCGTAGGAAAAACTACAACATCAGTTAATCTTAGCGCTTGCCTCGCCCATTTAGGTAAAAAAGTATTAATGATTGATACAGACCCTCAAGGAAATGCAACGAGTGGAGTTGGGGTTAACAAAGGTGAAGTACATAAATGTATTTATGATGTGCTAATTGATGACGAACCAATTAAAGATGTCATTCGAGAAACAAAAGTAGAAAATTTATATATAGTACCTGCTACAATTGCGTTAGCGGGGGCTGAAATAGAACTAGTATCAACAATTTCAAGAGAAGTACGGTTAAAACATGCAATTGAAGATATAAAAAACGACTATGATTACATCGTAATTGACTGTCCACCATCTCTTGGATTGTTAACAATTAATTCATTAACAGCATCTGATTCAATTTTGATTCCTGTACAATGTGAATATTACGCTTTAGAAGGATTAAGTCAGCTATTATCAACTGTCCGGTTAGTACAGAAGCATTTAAATCATCAACTAACAATTGAGGGTGTTTTATTGACGATGCTTGACGCACGTACGAATCTGGGTCTTCAAGTAATAGAAGAAGTGAAAAAATATTTTCAAGATAAAGTGTTTAAAACGGTTATCCCACGTAATGTCCGTTTAAGTGAAGCGCCAAGTCACGGGGAACCAATTATTGTATATGATGCAAAATCGCGTGGGGCAGAAGGATATTTAGAGCTTGCAAGGGAAGTGATTAAAAATGGCTAAAGGTCTAGGAAAAGGAATTAACGCATTATTCCCAGGTGAATCTTTATCTAGTAATGAAACAATTGAGCATTTGGCATTAACAGATTTACGAGCAAATCCATATCAACCTCGGAAAATTTTTGATGAGTCTGCAATCGAGGAATTGGCCATATCCATTAAAGAACATGGAGTTTTGCAACCAATTATTGCACGCAAACGAGTTAACTTTTATGAAATTGTTGTTGGTGAAAGACGATTTAGAGCTTCCAAACTTGCGGGGTTAACAGAAATTCCGGTTGTTGTCCGAGAGATGGACGATCAACAGATGATGGAGTTAGCAATTCTTGAGAATTTACAACGTGAAGATTTAACCCCAATTGAAGAGGCTGAGGCTTATACAAATCTAATGGATAACTTAAACTTAACGCAGGAACAATTAGCAGCTCGTTTAGGGAAAAGTCGTCCACATATTGCGAACCATGTCCGGTTGTTAGCATTGCCGGAAGATGTGCGTATTCTTTTATCAGAAGGTAAAATCACAATGGGTCATGGTCGTGCATTACTGGGATTGAAAAGAAGAAAATTAATATCACAAGTAACTGAAAAAGTGTTAACTCAGCATTTGAACGTTCGTCAGTTAGAGGCATTAGTACAATCTATGAATGACAATGTTTCACGTGAAACAAAGAAGAAAGTGAAAAAGGATATTTTCATTGCCGAAAAGGAATCACAGTTACGTGATTATTTTGGTACGAACGTGACAATTAAGGAATCGAAAAATAAGGGGAAAATTGAAATTGAATTTTTCTCTGCTGATGATTTAGAACGTATATTAGAATTACTCGAAGATTGAGAGGATTTCACTTGGTTCTATTAGGTACGGCAATAAACGCAGTGTTGATTGTAATTGGCACGTTAATTGGTAGATTGTTACAGAGAATACCCGATAACACTAAAGAGACAGTGATGAGTATTATAGGTCTAGCTGTCGCAGTGTTGGGCATTCAAATGGGCATACAAAGTGAGAATTTTATCATCGTCATTGTTAGCCTTGTATTTGGTGCTATTCTAGGAGAATGGATTGATCTAGATAAGCAATTAAACCGTCTAGGTCAGTTTCTTGAGAGAAAACTAGGAAACAAGGCTAAAGATGGGAATATTTCACAAGGTTTTGTTAACGCTACTCTTATTTTTGTTATTGGTTCCATGGCTATAATAGGTGCGTTAGATAGTGGGCTACGTGATGATCATTCTGTTTTAATAACAAAAGGTATTATTGATGGTTTTACAGCAGTAATTTTAGCTTCGACACTAGGGATAGGAGTTATTTTATCTGCTGTTCCGGTATTTTTGTATCAAGGTATTATTGCTGTTTTTGCAGGACAAATTAGTCGGTTCATACCTGATGCTGCACTACAAATGTTCATTCAAGAAATGACCGCGACAGGTGGTATTATGATTCTTGCAATAGGTCTTAATTTAGTAGGCTTAACGAAAATCCGCGTGGCCAATTTACTTCCGGGAATACTCATTGTGGCCATCGCGGTTATGTTCATGTACCTTTTTTAAAGAATAACGACTCCATGCTAAAAATAATGCGCGGGAAATTTGCTGGCTCATTTCGTACGTAACATGTAGGCGAGTGTTTTGTAAAACTGCATGCTCCATAAATCCTCCAATATTGACTATGCCTTTTATAGACATATCGCCAATAGGGGGGAGCTCCTTCTTCACAGCTTTGCCAGGCAGTAAAGGTCCCTCATGTACAATAATTTCCCCAATGCGTTGCTGTGAACCAAGACAAGCATCAATGGCAACTACAAACGGCTGTATTTCATGGGTAGATAAATTATCAACTGTATCTGTTAGATTCAGTGCATGAAGGGGTTTTTCCAAAGTCCCTATAATTTCATAAGGAAATGAAACATACTGATTTAAAAAACTGCCGGCTAATGGTCCGAGTGAGTCTCCAGTAGAGCGATCGGTTCCAATACAGCAAAATACAAGATTTTCGTGATGAAATGGTATATGCTCTAAAAGGAAAGAGCTCAACCTCCAAATGGCACCTGATTCTTTATAATGAAGAACATGTGAAAATGGTTGATTCGAAGTTATAAGCATCCAGAATCTCTCTTTCTTTTTTCAGCATTATACGCATAACGAGAATTTTTTATGCAAGAGGAGCGGCAAAATTGGAAAAAATGTATAAGAACTTTATGGCAGCTTTGACTAGTGAAGAAATGTGGATAGGTGTTGGTCTTGCAACAATAAAAATTACAGCAATCACGATATTATCAATGGTTGTTGTACGTGTAGCTAAAATAGCTATTCGTAAAGGATTTGAAATCCGTATGAAAGCGCCAGCCCCTTTACAACCAGCATCTGAAAGACGATATCGAACTATTTTGAGACTGGTACAAAGTATTGTTTCATATGTAGTTTATTTTTCGGCGATTTTAGCGATATTATCAGCTGTAAATATAGATGTTAAAGGACTTTTAGCAGGTGCCGGAATCGTAGGTTTAGCAGTCGGGTTTGGTGCACAAAGCTTAGTGAAAGACGTCATCACTGGATTCTTCATTATTTTTGAAGATCAGTTTGGTGTTGGTGACTATATTAAAATCACTTCAGTAGAAGGTACTGTACTCGAAATTGGGTTACGTACAACTAAAATTAAAGGTGCTGCAGGAGAGATTAATATTGTTCCAAATGGTTCAATCACTGATGTTGTAAACTATTCTATAAATAATTCAATTGCTATTATCGATGTAAGTGTTGCTTATAGCTCAGATATCGCAAAAGCAGAGCGCTTGATAGAGGAATATCTTAAAGAGCTACCAAAAAAACATGAAGAAATAACTGCGCCTCCTACATTATTAGGCGTACAAAATGTCGTAGGTGCAGAAGTTTCTCTTCGTATTTCAGTGGAAACATTACCAATGCAACATTTTGCAATATCACGTATGGTTCGTCGTGATGTAAAAGAAATTTTTGATCGAAATCGTATCGAAATTCCTTATCCAAAAATGATGGTTTATGAAAGAGATAATAATCAAACATTTAACGAAGAAGGAGAAAGATGATGGAAGCAAAAAAGTTTGAGTTGGGCGACGTTGTAGAAATGAAAAAACAACATCCTTGTGGAACAAACGAGTGGAAAATTATCCGAATGGGTGCAGATATTCGTATTAAATGCGAAGGATGTCAGCATAGCGTGATGATTCCACGAAGAGACTTTGAAAAAAAGTTAAAGAAAATATTAATTCCTGCTAATCCTGTAACAGAAGAGCAAAATTAGACTTTTATTAGATGAGTCTCTATAATTAACAAGTCGTGTAAATATAATACTGTTTATGAAAAATTGAAAGGTTGTGAATAGAATGGCTTTAACAGCTGGCATCGTAGGTTTACCAAACGTAGGTAAATCAACATTGTTTAATGCAATTACAAAAGCAGGAGCAGAATCTGCAAACTATCCATTCTGTACGATTGATCCAAACGTAGGAATCGTTGAAGTACCAGATAATCGTCTACAAAAATTAACGGAATTAGTAGAGCCGAAGAAAACTGTGCCAACAGCTTTTGAATTTACTGATATTGCTGGTATCGTAAAAGGCGCTAGTAAAGGTGAAGGGCTTGGTAACAAGTTCTTAGCACACATTCGTGAAGTAGATGCAATTACACAAGTAGTTCGTTGTTTCGCTGACGATAATATCACACATGTATCAGGTAAAGTAGATCCAATCGAAGATATCGAAGTTATTAACCTTGAGTTAATTCTTGCAGATTTAGAAGCAGTTGAAAAACGCTTGTCTCGTGTTGAAAAATTAGCAAAACAAAAAGATAAAGATGCAATGGCAGAAGCACCGATTTTGACTCGCCTAAAAGAAACTTTTGAAGCTGAAAAACCGGGTCGCTCTATTGACTTTACTGAAGAAGAATTTAAAATCGTTAAAGGGTTCCACCTACTGACTGTGAAACCTATGCTATACGTAGCTAACGTTTCTGAAGATGAAGTAGCTAATGCTGACGACAATGAATATGTACAAAAAGTGCGCGAATATGCAAAAGCTGAAGGCGCAGAAGTAATTGTTATTTGTGCGAAAATCGAAGAAGAAATTGCAGAACTTGATGATGAAGAAAAAGCAATGTTCCTTGAAGAACTAGGAATCGAAGAATCTGGTTTAGACCAATTAATTCGTGCATCCTACAATCTACTTGGACTAGCAACTTACTTCACAGCAGGTGTACAAGAAGTACGTGCATGGACATTCCGTAAAGGGATGAAAGCACCACAATGCGCTGGTGTTATCCACTCTGACTTTGAACGTGGATTTATCCGTGCAGAAACAGTTGCTTACGAAGATTTAATGGCATATGGCTCAATGACTGCAGCCAAAGAAGCAGGTAAAGTACGTCAAGAAGGTAAAGAATACATCGTACAAGATGGCGATGTTATGTTATTCCGCTTCAACGTATAATATAAAATTAAAAGACAGTGCTGGATGTATCCGGCTCTGTCTTTTTTTATTTTAATATGTTTTGTTTTTGTACAAATATAATCTAGGTAAATCAGGGTCATCTTTTACCCAAAATGTATTTGGATATTTACGAAGTGCGAAATACATAGCAAAATCCCCAACAGCACCAGCAATTAACCAAGCTCCTAATACAACAAGCATCGTACTATTAAAGTAGAGACCAAAAACAGCAGGAATAACGCCGGTTGTCCAAAAAGGTAGTAGAAGTGCTTTTTTCATTGCCTTATTACAAATAGGCTCTTTCGTTGTTGCATAGGCAACACCCATTTTCAAATTCACACCGTAATCCAGTGAGTGAAAAGGTACTTTACCAAAAATCATAAAACCAATTAAATGAAAAATTTCATGTAACACAATTAAAATAATATAATATACGATAAATAATATAATACTTAAAAGTGAAAAATTTAGTTCAAATACTTGATGGATCCAACCATTTAGAATAATAAGTCCGATCATTAAGCTAAAAGTCATAATGATGTTTTGCCAAGCTATTTTCTTTAAATCTAGCTCAATAATTGAAGGTTTTTCGTGTTCTATCAAAATAATCACCTCTACGCTAAGTATAATGGAAATGACTTGGAAAAGTATAGGGATGAAGGTTGCTATATTCAAATTAATGTGCTACAATTCACTGATGTGAGTAATAAATTTACTTGCTCCTTGCCCACTGCAACTAGTCGGGCCAAAGTCCATAAGGAGGTGCTTATAGATGAAAAAGTACGAATTAATGTACATCATTCGCCCAAACATTGAAGAAGATGCGAAGAAGGCTCTTGTAGAACGCTTCAACGAAATCTTAACTTCAAACGGCGCTGAAGTCATCGAATCTAAAGAGTGGGGCAAACGCCGCTTAGCTTACGAAATCAATGATTTCCGTGAAGGTTTCTACCAAATCGTGAAAATCAACGCTGACGCTAAAGCTATCAACGAATACACTCGTCTTGCTAACATTAGCGAAGACATTATTCGCCACATTGCAGTTCGCGAAGAAGAAAAATAATCTAAATTTATAAAAATCGCAGATAAAGGAGGTTGTATTCTGATGATTAACCGAGTCGTATTAGTTGGAAGACTAACAAAAGATCCGGAACTTCGCTATACACCAAGTGGCGCAGCTGTTGCTCGCTTTACAATTGCTGTAAATAGAACATTTGCTAACCAACAAGGTGAAAAACAAGCGGACTTTATTAACTGTGTTGTTTGGCGTAAACAAGCTGAAAATACTGCTAACTTCTTGAAAAAAGGAAGTCTAGCGGGCATAGAAGGCCGTATCCAAACAGGTAGTTATGAAGGACAAGATGGTAAACGTGTTTACACAACTGAAGTTGTTGCAGATAGCGTGCAGTTCTTAGAGCCGCGCGGTGCTGCAGGAGATCGTCCACAAGGACAGCAACAGTACGGTGGACAACCATCATATGGTGGTGAACAATCGTACAGCCAAGCTCCACAACAAAACAACTATCAGCAACAACCATCTTATCAACAGAATCAATCACCTAGTCAGCAAAACTATACGCGTGTAGATGAAGATCCATTTGCTAACAACAATGGTGGTCCAATCGAAGTTTCTGAAGATGACTTACCATTCTAAGTAAAAATCCATTGCACGCAATATATACCAATATACTTAAGGAGGCGACAATACTATGGCACCACGTAGAGGAGGCCGCAAACGCCGTAAAGTTTGCTATTTCACTTCTAACAACATCAAACACATCGACTATAAAGATGTAGATTTGTTGAAAAAATTCATCTCTGAGCGCGGAAAAATTCTTCCACGCCGTGTAACTGGTACTAGCGCAAAATACCAACGTAAACTTACAGCTTCAATTAAAGTTTCTCGTATTATGGGCTTACTTCCATTCAGCACAGAAGAAAGATAATAACTTTCTAAAGACCGGGTAACCGGTCTTTTTTTTTTTTTACAAAAATAATACCTACATCAATCTAATTTATTTTATAGTAGTTAAACGAACTGCATAAAATATCTCCATTAAACACCTCATAATCCACAAAAGTATAGCCTAGTGCATTTTTGTTCATGAACATGAAACATGGTACAATAATAAGATGAAATAAAAGATAGTCTTTTGAAAAAAGGAAGGTTATAAATGCCTAAAAATAAAACGCAACAACTGACACAAGGGGCGATGATGGCCGTAATATTTACAGCCCTTTTAGCGATTACTTCATATATTCCTATATTATCTTTGGTAACAATATGGTTTATTTCTTTTCCAATTGCTTGGTATAGTACAATGTATGATCGCAAAGCATCAATGATAGTAGCTGTTGTTAGTATAGGAGTTTCTATACTTGTTACAGGTATAATGTCCCTGCCACTTGCTATTATTTTCTGCCTTGCAGGATTTTTAATTGGCGACACACTGCGTATGAAAAAAAGCAAAGTTTATTTATTTATGACTACAGGTATTAGTGTATTACTATCTATGGCGATTATGTATGTTATCTCGGTAAAATTATTCAATGTAGATAGTTTGAAGATTTTGATGGACATCGCCAGAGAAAGCTATGAAAGATCAAATGAATTAGCTAAGACTATGCCGGGTGTTAAAGCGTTGACTGCTGAACAGTTAGAGCAAATGTTTAATTTAGTAACTATGGTAATGCCGACTATGATTACGATGTCTGTATTCATAATCACTTTTATTATCATTACAGTTAATTTACCGTTATTAAAACGTTTTGGAATAACTGTTCCAAAATTTGCACCATTTAAAGACCTTCAATTGCCTAGATCGGTTTTATGGTACTATATGCTAGTTTTAATAGTGACATTATTTATAAAACCTGAAAGTGGCTCTTTCGCTGATATGGCTTTTTTGAATCTGTCATTTATACTGAGCACATTACTGCTGTTACAAGGGATTTCATTTATTCACTACTATATACATGAGCAAGAATGGCCTAAATGGGTTGCAATAATAAGTACTATTTTAGCGTTACCTCTATACTCGTTTGTTACGCTACTTGGTATTGTGGATTTAGGATTTAATATTCGTGCGCTTGTGACGGGAACGCCGAGAAAATAAGGAGCTGAATTCTATGGGTACTTTGTTCAGAAAAAGACCAATTCGATATCCTCTTTTAATTCTGTCTCTTCTTAGTGTAGCAAGCGTTATCGTATGTATAATGTGGAATCCGTTCATTGGTATCGCTTATGGTCTTGTAGTGGTATTGGCGCTAATAATGACATGGAAAACGGAAAAAACAACCTATGAAGAAACAGAAAAGCACATTGAAACACTCTCATATCGTATGAAAAAAGTAGGGGAAGAGGCCTTGCTTGAAATGCCTATTGGTATCATTTTAATTGATACTCAATATATGATTGAATGGTCGAATCCATATATGCTAGGTATTTTAGATGTAGATACATTAATGGGAGAGGAGATTTTTACACTTTCAGAAGATCTCTATACATTAATCAAACATGATGAGAAGCATGAGATGAATATCACTCTTAGGGATCGTAAGTATAGAGCATTTTATAAACCCGAAGAAAGGTTATTATATTTCTTTGATATCACTGAGCAAGTAGAAATTGAAACGCTTTACTATGAAGATCGGTCAGTAATAGCAGTCCTCTTTGTTGATAACTATGACGAAATCACACAAGGTATGGATGATCAAAATCGTAGTCAGACAAATTCACTCATTACATCGCTTATTAATAATTGGGGCACACAATATGGTATTTTTATAAAGCGCATTTCGACGGATCGTTTTATAGCGATACTAAATGAATCCATTTTACAAGAAATTGAGAAGAAGAAATTCTCTATTTTAGATGATATTCGTGAAACTACTGCAAAACAGAGTTTATCTTTGACATTAAGTATTGGTGTTGGTGCTGGTTCTCAATCACTTATAGAGCTGGGTGAACTAGCGCAATCTAGTTTAGATCTTGTTTTAGGGCGCGGTGGTGACCAGGTTGCAATCAAGCAACCTAATGGTAAAGTGAAATTTTACGGTGGTAAAACAAATCCTGTTGAAAAGCGTACTAGAGTACGTGCACGCGTTATTTCTCATGCACTACGTGATTTAATCCAGGATAGTGATCAAGTCTTCGTAATGGGCCATAAAATGCCTGATATGGACGCCATAGGAGCAGCCATTGGAGTTCGTAAAATGGCTCAGATGAATAAAATTGATGGTTATGTCGTTATGGATTTCGATCAAATTGATAATAGTATTGTCCGCTTAATGAATGTGGTCAAGGAAAAGTCTGATCTCTATGATCGATTTATTACTCCGGAGGAAGCATTATCGAAAATTACCGATAAGTCATTATTAGTCGTTGTTGATACACATAAGCCATCGATGACTATTGAAGAGAAATTAATAAATAGGGCTGAGAAAGTCGTCGTAATTGACCACCATCGACGTGGCGAAGAGTTTGTGAAAAATCCGATGCTTGTATATATGGAACCTTATGCGTCATCGACTGCGGAGCTTGTAACAGAATTATTAGAGTATCAACCAAAAAATGATAAAATAACAATGTTAGAGGCAACAGCTCTTCTGGCAGGCATTATTGTCGATACAAAAAGTTTTACTTTACGTACTGGAGCGCGTACGTTTGAAGCAGCGTCGTATTTACGTACAAACGGTGCAGATACAATTTTAGTACAACGTATATTGAAGGAAGATATCAATACGTATATTGAACGTTCTAAAATAGTCCAAACAGCGGAGTTTGTACATCAAGGGCTAGCTATAGCACGTGGGGATAATGATAAGATTTATAACTCGGTTTTACTTGCACAAACAGCAGATATATTATTAACAATGAAAGACATTTCTGCATCATTTGTAGTTGCTCATCGTCATGATGGAGTCATTGGTATTAGTGCGCGTTCACTAGGTGAGATTAACGTCCAGCTTGTAATGGAAGAGCTTGGCGGTGGTGGACATTTAACGAATGCTGCATGCCAATTAGACGTAGCAACAATTGATGAGGCTATTAACATGTTAAAAGAAGCAATAGAGGTTGTATTAGAAGGGAGTTCGGAATCATGAAAGTAGTATTCTTAAAAGACGTTAAAGGTAAAGGCAAAAAAGGTGAAATCAAAAATGTAGCTGATGGTTATGCACATAATTTCTTATTAAAAAATAATCTAGCTGTTGAGGCAAATCAAGCAGCAATTAGCCAATTAGATGGGCAAAAGAAAAAAGCTGAAAAAGATGCTGCTGCTGAATTAGCTGCTGCTAAAGATTTAAAAGCAAAAATTGAAGAGTTAACGGTTATACTAAAAGCAAAATCAGGTGAAGGTGGCCGTTTATTTGGTGCAGTGACTACAAAACAAATTGCAGATGGTTTAAATAAACAACATGGTATCAAAATTGATAAACGTAAAATGGAATTAGCAGACGCTATTCGTGCACTAGGATTTACAAACGTACCAGTGAAGCTACATCATGAAGTAACAGCTACACTGAAAGTACATGTTACAGAAGAAGCGTAAGGAGAGACATATATGAACGATCCATTATTGGAACGCGTTCCGCCTCATAATCTTGAAGCTGAACAATCTGTCATAGGAGCCATTTTTCTTGAACCACAATCACTCATAACGGCTTCAGAAATTCTTCTTGAAGATGATTTCTATAGATCTGCGCATGTTAAAATCTTCTCGACGATGTTGCGTCTAAGCGATCAAGGTAAAGCAATAGACGTCGTTACAGTGACAGAGGAACTTTCCAATCATAATGAGCTAGAAGACATCGGTGGCATTTCTTACTTAACGGAACTTGCCAATGCTGTACCAACAGCAGCCAATGTCGCTTATTATGCACAAATCGTTTCAGAGAAGGCTTTATTACGCCGTTTAATTAGAGTAGCAACGAAAATTGTAGAAGATGGTTATACACGTGAAGACGAAGTGGATGCACTTTTAGCAGAAGCTGAACGTAAAATGATGGAAGTGGCAAGCCGCAAAAACGCAGGCGACTTTAAGCCCGTGAAGGATGTACTCGTCCAAACATATGAAAATATTGAGCAGTTACAACACCGAAAAGGTGACGTTACAGGTATTCCTACAGGATTCCGTGATTTGGATCGCCTAACAGCAGGGTTTCAACGTGGGGACCTAATCATTGTAGCAGCCCGACCTTCAGTTGGGAAAACAGCATTTGCTTTGAATGTTGCCCAAAATGTAGGAACAAAGACATCGGAAAATGTTGCTATCTTCTCACTGGAAATGGGTGCAGAACAGCTTGTCATGCGTATGATATGTGCAGAAGGTAACATTGATGCACAAGTATTACGAACTGGTGCTTTAAATGTTGAAGATTGGCGCAAACTAACGATGGCAATGGGCAGTTTATCTAAAGCAGGCATTTTCATTGACGATACACCAGGTGTACGTATTAATGAAATACGAGCAAAGTGTCGCCGTTTGAAGCAAGAACATGGACTTGGCATGATTTTAATCGACTATTTGCAGCTGATTCAAGGCAGTGGTAGTGGGCGTGAAAACCGCCAACAAGAAGTATCCGAAATCTCACGCTCTCTAAAAGCATTAGCGCGTGAATTAGAAGTGCCTGTTATTGCTTTATCTCAGTTATCACGTGGCGTTGAACAACGTCAAGATAAACGACCAATGATGAGTGATTTACGTGAATCCGGGAGTATTGAGCAGGATGCCGATATCGTTTCTTTCCTATATCGTGAAGATTACTACGATAAAGAAACGGAAGATGCTAATACGATTGAAATTATTGTAGCTAAGCAACGTAATGGTCCAACAGATACGGTTAAGCTTGCGTTCGTTAAAGAACATAACAAATTTGTTAGTGTCGATTGGTCGCAGCATGAGCCAGCTGGAGGATATTAGAGTATATGAAACACGAACGTTAATTGCTATATATTATAGTGCGTTCGTGTTTTTGTTTGTTTTCAATTGACTATTGCCTTTTCAGTTGATACAATTATCGTGTTTGATTCAGGATGCTTGAAAGCGTCTGACGGAGGTGCTGGTAATGACATCAGTAGTAGTAGTGGGAACTCAATGGGGAGATGAAGGTAAAGGTAAAATCACCGACTTCCTATCAAAAAAAGCTGAAGCAATAGCTCGTTATGCGGGTGGAGATAATGCTGGCCATACGATAAAATTTGATGGTGAGACGTACAAGTTACACTTAATTCCATCAGGTATTTTCTATCAAGATAAGATTTCAGTTATCGGTAACGGATTAGTTGTAAATCCAAAATCCATCGTAACGGAATTGAAAGGGTTACAAGAGAGAGGCGTAAGTACTGAAAATCTTCGTATCTCTAACCGCGCACACGTTATTCTACCTTATCATATTAAACAAGATATCGTAGATGAAGAAAGCCGTGGAGACAACAAAATTGGGACAACTGCTAAAGGTATCGGACCTTGCTATCAAGATAAAGTAGCGCGTATTGGAATCCGTATGGCAGACTTATTGGACCGTGAAGTATTTGAGCATAAACTACGTGAAAACTTAGCTCTTAAAAATCGCCTTTTTGAGAAATTTTATGAAACAGAAGGGTTACATTTTGAAGATATCTTTGAGGAATACTATGGTTATGGTCAAGAAATTGCTAAATATGTAACAGACACTTCAAAAATCTTAAATGATGTTCTTGATGAAGGTGGTCGCGTATTATTTGAAGGCGCACAAGGTGTTATGCTTGACGTCGATCAAGGAACATACCCATTTGTAACTTCTTCAAACCCAGTAGCTGGAGGAGTGGCAATTGGTGCCGGAGTTGGGCCATCTAGAGATATGCGCGTTATTGGCGTTTGTAAGGCTTATACATCTCGTGTTGGTGACGGGCCATTCCCAACTGAATTATTTGATGAAGTAGGTCACCAAATCCGCGAAGTAGGTCGTGAGTATGGTACAACTACAGGACGTCCACGCCGCGTTGGTTGGTTTGATAGCGTAGTAGTACGTCACTCACGTCGAGTAAGTGGTATTACAGATCTATCGTTAAACTCAATTGATGTATTATCAGGACTTGAAACAGTTAAAATCTGTACAGCTTATAAATACAATGGTCAAATACTTACAGAATATCCTGCTAATCTTCACATTATTGAACAATGTGAACCAGTATATGAAGAACTTCCAGGTTGGTCTGAAGACGTTACAGGCTGCAGAACGCTAGAAGAATTACCAGTGAACGCTCGTCGCTATGTTGAGCGCGTTAGTGAACTAGCTGGCATTCAAATTGCTACATTCTCAGTAGGACCAGACCGCGATCAAACAAATGTCCTTGTAGATGTTTGGGAGAATAAGCATTAATTAATAAATAGAAAAAAAGCGGAGATAATTATCTCCGCTTTTTTTATGGCATTACACTGTATAATATTAATTTACACAAAATGCAAAATAGAATGGCAAAGTGCATAGAGATTAATATTTTTATTTAAATAAAAAAGGTTAATTCTTTATAGGGAATTAACCTTTTTACATTTAGTGAATATCTTTCTTCTTAAAGCGTCCACCACGAACTTCAGCTATATTGCCGATTGCCAGGAATGCGTGGTCATCGAGTTCTTCAACAATTGTTGTTAGTTTAGATTCTTCTAGTCGCGTGATGACTGTGAAAATCACTTTTTTCCTGTCACCAGTATAAGCGCCTTCTCCTATTAAGTACGTTACTCCACGGCCAAGACGATCCATAATAGCGCGCCCAATTTCTTCATATTCTTCGCTAATAATATAGACTGATTTCGATTCATCGAGCCCTTGAATGACTACATCGATTGTTTTGTAAGCAATGAAATAGGCTAGTACTGAATACATCGCTTGTTCCCATGTAAAAACAAAACCGGCTATAGCGAAAATGATTAGGTTGAAGAACATAATGATTTCGCCGACAGAGAACGGAGAGTTTTTGTTAAATAAAATGGCCATAATTTCAGTCCCATCAAGAGAGCCACCGTAGCGGATAACGATACCGACACCAGTACCAAGAACAATTCCGCCAAATACTGTAGATAATAGTAAATCGTTTGTGACAGGTTCAATTGGGTGTAATAGAACCGTTGCTATAGATAGAGTAGTAATTCCTAACGCGGTTGATAATGCAAATGTTTTCCCAATTTGCTTATAACCGAGGAAAAAGAAGGGTATGTTCAAGAGGAAAATAAATAATCCTAGTGGTAGACCGCTAAGGTGAGAAACAATAATAGATATACCAACAATTCCACCATCTAAAATATTGTTTGGTACAAGAAATTGTTCCAAGCCAATCGCCATAATGATAGCACCGGTAATCACCATAATAATGCGTTTTAGTAAACGGGTTTTAGACGTTTTCCTATTTCTATCATTGATTTTTTTTGCTTCTGCTAAAATGTCTTCCATACTCCTGTTTGAGTCACTCAAACTAATCTCCCCATTCTCTAAAAAAACTAATTATTCTAACTTAATTTTAACGGAATTTTCTAAAATGCAAAAGTAAAAAGAGTTATATTGTAACAATTTTCATGAAAATGAAATGAGATTTTTGTATATATAGAGAGTGGTATGGTGAATAATGTTTACAAAAAATGTTTATAATAAATAAAAAATACCTATTAAAACCCTTTATTTGTAAAAGATTTAAAATAAATGGAGTTAATTATACATTTTAGTGACATCAAGTGTAATATGTTCAATTGGAAATTGGAATATGTTAAATTAGAGAGGCTTGATTTCGACATAACTCTTGTAAATAATAATTGATTTTTATCAAAAAACGAAAGGAGCTTATCATGCGTTTGAATCGGAATGGTAGTGAGAACTCCATATTTTCTAAACGAAACCGCCAATCAATAGCAATGAAAGTAGCAACTATCGCAATATTCCTCGTGTCATTAGTAGGATTGAATAATGGTTATGTAAATGCTCAGAAAGACAATCAATTGCATAAAATTTATCATATATACATTAAGAATCAATACATGGGAGCAGTATCTAATGAAAAGTTGATTGATAAACATATTGAAGATAAGGTGAAAAAGGCTAGCACCCAATACGAAGATCTCTCGCTTAATGCTACACCAGATTTATCCGTTATATCAGAGCAAGTTTTCCAAGAGGATACAAATGACGAAGATACTTTAAAAAAGCTAGACGATGCTTTAAAAATTAAAGCTTCAGCATTTGCCTTACTTATCGATGGTAAAGTGGCTACCTATGTCAAAGACATCGATGCATATGATGAAACAATTCGTCAGCTTAAATTACAGTATGTTTCAGCCGAAGAGCTTAAGTCATTGGATGCTATGGAAAATAATCATAAAACTTTACCACCATTAAAGAAAAATGAAACACGTATTGTGGATATTTCTATCAAACAATCAGTAGCTGGTATGACTCAGTATACAGATCCAGCTAATGTATTAACTACAAAGGAAGCTGTTAAATTACTAACAAAAGGCAAGCTTCAAGAGAAATCTTATACCGTTAAAAAAGGTGATACACTTAGTAGTATTGCAGCTAAATATAAACTTTCAACTTCTAAGCTTTTGAAACTCAATGAAAATTTAACAGATGAAAAATCTCTAACAATTGGACATACCATAAAAGTAGCAGAGTTGGAGCCTTGGATTAATATCGAACTAACAAAAGAATCCATAAAGTCTGAGAAAATAGAGCACAAAACAATTATTAAAAAAGATAAAACAATGCTAACAAGTGAAAAAGAAGTAAAACAAAAGGGCGAGGACGGTAAAAAGTTAGTAAGGCATGTAATAACTGAAATAGATGGTGAGCCTGCTTTAGAAAAAGTAACAACACAATCTGTTACGAAGGAAGCAGAAACACGTGTAATCGTGAAGGGAACAAAAGAAGTACCTTCACGTGGGAGCGGAAGCTTTGAATGGCCAGCAGAAGGTGGCTACATTTCAAGTGAGATGGGCTATCGTTGGGGCGAATTACATCGAGGACTTGATATTGCTAGACCAGATGGTTTCACAATTAAAGCAGCTGATAACGGTGAAGTCACATTTGCAGGTGTGGATGGATCTTACGGCAATAAGGTAACAATTGACCATAATAATGGCTTTCAAACAGTCTATGGGCACTTGGCATCGATTGATGTGGAAGTTGGACAAGTTGTAGCGCAAGGGTCAAAATTAGGGGTCATGGGTACAACAGGTAATTCAACAGGTGTACACTTACATTTCGAAGTGTCTAAAAATGGAAAATTACTAAACCCGTTAAATGTATTAAAATAAAATAGAACGTTACAGTCCATTATCCAAGTGGACTGTTTTTTTACATAGAATGCTTTGTAAAATGGGTTAAGAATAACATTATTCCCGGGGAAATATTAATATACCTTGAATTCCAAAAGATGCACTGAAGGCTAAAGCATGATAGAGTTAAAGATGTGGAATATACGAAAACTAACGTTAATTGACAATATAAATCCAATTCATATATGAAGGGAAGTATAAATGTGGACAAGACAATTTTAGTTGTAGATGATGAAAAACCGATTGCAGATATACTACAATTTAATTTAATAAAAGAGGGCTACAAAGTTGTTTGTGCCTATGATGGTGATGAAGCACTTGAGAAAGTGGAAGAAATAAAACCAGATTTAATGCTTCTGGATATCATGTTACCAAAAAGAGATGGCATAGAAGTATGCCGTGAAGTACGAAAGAAATATGATATACCTATTATTATGTTAACAGCAAAAGACTCCGAAATTGATAAAGTATTAGGTTTAGAATTAGGAGCAGACGATTATGTGACTAAACCATTTAGTACACGCGAATTAATCGCCCGTGTAAAAGCGAATATGCGTCGACATCAATCAACTATAGCAACAGAAGAGCAAGAAGAAACTTCAAGTGATATCGTAGTTGGCTCGCTTGTCATTCAACCAGAAGCGTATCTAGTATTAAAACGCGATGAAGCAATTGAACTTACACATCGTGAATTTGAATTACTACATTATCTAGCAAAACATATTGGTCAAGTTATGACGCGTGAGCATTTATTACAAACGGTATGGGGCTATGACTATTTTGGGGATGTCCGTACAGTGGATGTAACAATCCGCCGCTTACGTGAGAAGATTGAAGACAATCCAAGTCATCCAGCATGGATCGTGACGCGCCGTGGCGTAGGATATTACTTAAGAAATCCTGAACAGGAGTAAAATACATGCAGAAAGTCCGTTTTTTTAAATCCGTTCACGTAAAGCTAGTACTTATTTACGTGTTATTAATTTTAATAGCTATGCAAATTATAGGATTCTACTTCGTACGGGAATTGGAACAAACATTAAAAGATAACTTTAAAACATCTGTTGACGACCGTTTAAAGCTAGTGACATTTAGTGTTAAAGAGGAACTTTTAAAAGAAAGACCAGAAACTGATCCTAGCTTGGAGCAAAGCTTGAAAACGGTATTAGGCGGAATATCTTCTGGAGATATAAGTGAAATTCAAGTTATCAATGCTAGCTATCGGATTTTAGCTACATCTGATGCGAGTAATCAGTCCATCGTTGGACAGCGTGCGACGGATAAATTAGTGCGCCAATCAATAGCTACTCCAACTCGTTCAGAAAAAATCGCATTAGATGATCAAACTAAAACACGTGTATGGTTAGTAGCGACGCCTATTACTTCCAATGGTAAGGTCATTGGAACCGTTTATTTAAAATCGAATATTGAAAGTGTTTTTGGACAGATGAATGAGATTAATCGCATTTTGGCTGGAGGTACAGCACTTGCCTTAGCCATTACAGTTATACTTGGTATTTTCATCGCAAAAACAATTACAAAACCAATATCAGATATGAGAAAGCAAGCCCAAGCAATGGCTAAAGGAAATTATTCGCGCAAAGTACGCGTTTATGGCAATGATGAAATTGGCCAACTTGCAATAGCCTTTAATCATTTAACAAATAGGCTTCAGGAAGCGCAATCCACAACAGAGGGTGAACGAAGAAAGCTAGCATCCGTTCTAGCTAATATGACAGATGGTGTAATTGCGACTGATCGAAAGGGCCGTATTATACTAATCAATACACCTGCTCAACAGCTTTTAAATAGTGAAAACGATGAATTAATGGGACGCCCACTTATTTCCGTTTTAGGGTTAGAAGAAGAATATACTTTTGAAGATCTAATCCATATGAAAGATGCTGTGAATCTAGATTTTAGTTCACCAGAACGACCTTATATTTGGCGGGCGAATTTCTCTGTTATTCAAAAAGAAACTGGTTTTGTAAATGGTCTGATTACAGTTCTGCATGATATAACTGAACAAGAGAAGATAGAAATGGAGCGCCGTGAATTCGTATCTAACGTTTCGCATGAACTTCGTACGCCATTAACAACAATGCGTAGTTACTTAGAAGCATTAGCGGATGGTGCATGGCGAGATGAAAATATCGCGCCTACTTTTCTAAATGTTACCCAAACAGAAACAGAGCGAATGATTCGTCTTGTAAATGATCTATTACAATTATCTCGTATGGATAGTAGAGAATATGAGTTAAATGCAGATATCGTAGATTTCAATAAATTTTTTGATCGAATTATTGATCGCTTTGAAATGTCTAAATCAAAAAACGTAGAATTCCAACGACACATCTCTGATATACCATGCTATGTAGAATTAGATACTGATAAAATTACACAAGTCATTGATAATATTATTTCGAATGCATTAAAATATTCGCCAGATGGTGGTAATATTCGCTTTGGAGTAACAGCACAAGAAGGAATTTTAAAAGTCATGATTTCCGATGATGGTATGGGAATACCGAAAGAAAATGTTGAGCGTATCTTTGATCGTTTTTATCGTGTAGACCGTGCTAGAGCCCGTTCTATGGGGGGCACTGGCCTCGGCTTAGCAATTTCTAGAGAGATGATTCATGCTCATGGTGGTAAAATTTGGGCAGAAAGTGAAGAGGGGAATGGTACAACGATCTTCTTCACATTGCCGTACGAATTAGATGAGGCAGGTGAATGGGATTGAAGTATGTTGAGCAAACAAAGTCTATCGCTCTATTCGTCCTTGTCTTTTTGAGTATTACACTTACATTTTCTATTTGGACTTACAAACCAAACTATGAAACAATTGGAACTACGAAAGTCTTTGATATTTCAATTGGAAAACAGCGTCAAATGTCAGATATCATTAAGCCCTATCGTATGCTTTTTCATATGAGTGAAAAATGGAAAGGCACAAATGAAAATACTAAAATGGATCCTATTTTAAGTGAAATGAAAAACTGGGAACTTTCTGATTTGACACTTGTAAGTAATAATTTAGATGATAAAAAGCTCAATGAATTAATAGGTATGAATAATCGTATGACTTTGTTTTATACAGATGAAATACCTTTCCCTGTATTCTTCCAAAACCTATTACCCACACAGAATAAAAAATTAACGGAAGCATCATTCAATCGCATGATTATTGATTGGAATAAGTTAAACAATAGTAGCATGTCTAATAATGAGCTTATTGTTTTTTTTGCTAATTCAAAAAACAATAAATTGTATAAAGCTAAAGTAAAAGTTCAAAGTGAAAAACACTTCCAGACTAATGTAGTACAAGTGGCAAAAAGCTTCGCAAATTATCTTGAAATTGAACGTGAGGGAGCAAAGAGTTTCTATTTGCCGGCAAAAGCTATTAGCATTCCTAAATACACGTATATAATTGAATCAGATCCTGTTTATAACTATAAAAATGCGCTTTTCTCTAATCCTAATATAGTGAAACGTAGTCCAGATGAAGCAACTGGCACAGAAAAGTACACAGATGACAAATCACTAATGACTATTGATGTTACAAAGAAAACGCTCAATTTCGTTAATACATCCATAGTAGAAAACAAAGAAAAGGCGTTAGAGTCAGATCTTATTTTGAATACATTTAGTTTTATTAATGAACATGGTGGTTGGACTGGCGACTTCCGGTATAGTGAAGTAGATTACGGGAATCAGAAGGTTACTTATCAAATGTATTTAGAAGATCAGCCAGTCTTTAGTGACCGATCAGTTACTTTAACGGAAATTTCGACTTATTGGGATTGGGGTAACGACCGCATCTCGAAGTATTATCGTCCATACTACCAGCCGGTTCCTATTCCTTTAGTAAGGAATGATGGTAAGTTAATATCTGGACCAGAGGCAATAGAGAAACTAAAGGATAGAAAAGATATTAACTATGAAGATATTGAGGAAATTCGGTCAGGTTTTTATTTAACGAAAAATGCTAATCCAAATTTATTCACACTGGAGCCAATGTGGTTCTATAGTATCAATGGTAAGTGGGAACATTTATCGCCTGTTATTGCGGGAGGTGGCCAAATTGGATTGGAGTAAAACGAAAACAATCTTCATCATTGTATTTTCATTACTAAACGTTTTTCTTTATTCACTTTATGTCAATCGATACAATGAGGACCAAGATGTTGAAAAAGTTGGCGAAGCATCGTTAGAAGAGCGCTTAGAGGATGAGAATATTACGGTTAAAGGCCTACCTGCTAAAAATGAAAAAATTTCGTATATATCTGGTCAAATCAAGCACTTTAAACCTGCTGACTCCAAGAAATTTGATAATCAGCATTATGACATGACTAATGGTTCTATGCGGACTGTAAAATTTGAAAAACCAATATTACTCAGAAACATTAAAGATGCCACGAGTTTTGCAGAATTCATGCAAAAGTATGTGTATGAGGGAGAAACGTATAAACTTTGGCGTATAGATGAAGAAAAAAGAGAGGCAACCTTTTTCCAACAAATTGACAATCGCGTAATCTATTTTAATGAAAATGCGAGGATAACATTGCATTGGAATAAAGACTTAGCAGTGACAGGTTATGAACAAACGATGTTTGAATCACTAGATGCATTTGGTGAGAAAAGTAAGGGTTTCACTGCTAGTGAAGCAATTAAAGTACTATATGAAAAAGGTCTGTTAAAGCAAGATTCGAATATTAATAAACCACAGCTTGGCTATTATACATTTGCTCCTTTAATAGAAACTCAAGTTCTTGCGCCAACATGGCATATCCGTGTTGATTTTGCGGATGGTGACGAAGCAGATTATTTTGTTAATGCGGTAGATGGTCAAGTTATCGATATTCAAGCAATAGAAAATGATAAAGAATTAAATAGCAATAAAGAAGTAGAAAGTGAATAAGGAGTCTTTACTATGCAGTTCAGTGTATTAGCAAGTGGTAGTACAGGTAATGCTATTTATGTAGAAAATGAGGACCATGCATTTATTGTAGATGCAGGTCTAACTGGCAAGAAAATGGAGCAGCTTTTTGCAAAAGTTGATCGCGATATAAAAAAACTAAGCGGTATTTTTGTAACGCATGAACATATTGATCATATAAGAGGCGTGGGCGTTTTAGCACGTAAATATCATGTTCCAGTTTACGCCAACGCTAAAACATGGGCTGCAATGGATGACAAAGTTGGCAATATTCCACTAGAACAGCGCTTCCAATTTGATATGGAAACAGTACAATCATTCGGCTCATTAGATGTCGAATCATTTGCTGTTTCTCATGATGCTGCGGATCCTATGTTTTATACCTTCCATGAAAATGGTCGTAAACTTGTAGTTATTACGGATACAGGTTATGTCAGTGATCGAATGAAAGGGATTATCCAGGGTGCTGATTCCTTTGTTTTTGAAAGTAATCATGATGTAAGTATGCTACAAATGGGGAGTTATCCTTGGTCTACAAAGCGCCGTATACTAAGTGATGTTGGACATGTATCAAATGAAGATGCTGCTGTTGCTATGAGCGAAGTTGTAGAACAAAAACCAACACGTATTTATCTTTCCCATTTGAGTAAAGATAATAATATGAAAGATTTGGCTCGTATGAGTGTATCTCAAACGTTGCAATCATGTGGAATTATGCCAGGCGAATTTGTTACGTTATTAGATACCGATGCAGACGAACCTACTAAAGTTGTAACAGTATAGTGATTTTAACCTCTCTTAAAAAGGGAGGTTTTTTTATGCACTTATAGGGAAATATATGCTACGAAGATGAAAAATAAAGTAAAAAATTTTGAACTGATTTTTAATCCATTTTCATCTGATTTTAATCTTCGAAAGATATAGTATAACTATCAGGTAAACAACGGAGGGATGATACGTATGGGATATTACGATAACATTAACGGAGAAGATAGAAGTCGTTCTAAAAAACGAAGTAGCAGAGCAGGCTATTTTTTTAGTGGTCTAATTGGTGTTATTATTGGTGCTTTACTTGTTTGGCTGCTGATGCCATCGATGGTAGATCGTTTACCAAATGGTTCAGGAAGTTCGGGAGCCATAGGTACAAGCAATAACACAACGAAGCAAGTGACAACTGAGGTAACAACAGATGTTACAGGAGCAGTTGAAAAAGTTGCAGGAGCGGTTGTCGGTATTACAAATATCCAAGAATCTGCACAAGATTTTTGGAGCCAAGCTGAACCAACTACCCAAGAAGCCGGAAGTGGTTCAGGAGTCATCTATAAAAAAGATGGTGACACAGCGTATATTGTAACAAATAATCATGTTGTTGAAGGCGCAAAACAATTAGAAGTAACATTAGCAGATGGTTCTAAAGCAGAAGCAAAACTAATCGGTAGTGACGTTTGGACAGATTTAGCAGTCATTTCAATTTCAAGTAAGAAGGTTAACACAGTTGCTACATTTGGTAACTCTGAGGTTTTAAAACAAGGAGAGACAGTTATTGCAATTGGTAACCCATTAGGTCTTGATTTTTCAGGTTCTGTTACAACAGGGGTTGTTTCGGGTAAGGATCGTACAGTACCAGTGGATTTAAACTCTGATGGTGAGCCAGATTGGCAAGCAGAGGTATTACAAACAGATGCAGCTATTAACCCAGGTAACAGTGGTGGTGCACTTGTAAACCTTGCAGGTGAAGTGATAGGCATAAACTCAATGAAAATTTCGGAATCCACTGTTGAAGGTTTAGGATTTGCAATTCCTATTAACTCAGCAATTCCTGTTATCAATGAATTACAAAAATCAGGTAAAGTAGAAAGACCATCAATGGGCGTATCATTAATCGATCTAACAAATGTACCTGCATTCCATCAAACTCGTACATTAAAATTACCTGCTGAAATAACTGAAGGTATTGTTATTAGTAGCGTCGTTAAAAATTCATCAGCCGAAAAAGCAGGTTTAGAACAATATGATGTCATTGTTGAAATTGATGGCCAAAAAGTAGACAATTCAATTGATCTTCGAAAACATTTATACAATGAAAAAAAGGTCGGCGATAAATTAAAAGTTAAAGCATACAGAGGTGGGGAAATAATTGAGAAGGAACTAACTTTAACGAATAGTCCAACAAGTTAATCTTGTGGATAATGGAAATTAATTACTAACGTATCAACAGGCGAGTAGGAAACGTGAAGACACGACTTTCCTACTCGCTTTTCCTTTGCTACAATAGACTGTGGATAACATTGACCGAATTGTGTATAAGTTTGCGGAAATTTTGAAAATTGAAAGGATGAAATATTTTGAAAATATACAGCTGTGAAACGCATATAGGACACGCTTTAGACATGTTCGTGGCAGAACAAAAAGAGGTTCCGTTATTTGAAATGGCGACAGAGGAAGAAAAGTTATCCACAAGTTGTACTTATTGTGAAGAGGCAGCAACATATGTTGTGGCGAACGAATGAACGCACACAAGATATTGATGTAGCTTGTGGATATGTGTATAACTTCTGTGGATAACGTGTTTGTAAATTAAATGTGAAGGTGGATAACTTGTGAATATAGCGATTATTACCGTTGGGAAATTAAAAGAAAAATACTTAAAGATGGGGATTGAGGAGTATGTCAAGCGCCTTGGCGCCTATGCAAAAATCGATCTTATTGAAGTCCCAGACGAAAAAGCACCCGAACAATTAAGCGAAGCTGAAATGGAAATTGTTAAGAAAAAAGAAGGCGAACGCATTTTAGCTAAAATTTCACCTGACACTCACGTCATCGCTCTTGCTATCAACGGTAAAATGAAAACATCCGAAGAAATGTCCAAAGACATCGAATCACTTATGACATATGGTAAAAGTAAAATTACTTTCGTCATCGGTGGCTCGCTTGGATTACATGACGATGTTCTGAAGCGCGCAAACGAAAAGCAATCATTCGGTAAAATGACATTACCTCATCAGTTGATGAAATTAGTGTTGGTAGAACAGATATATAGAAGTTTTAGGATTATGAAGGGTGAACCGTATCATAAGTAAGTGCGGTTTTAGAAGGGGATTTCTCTTAAGTCATTTAGTGACTGAGAGATGATCTCCTTTATTCATGTATTGATTTCCGTTTCAGACGGACGCGTTCCGCGGGCATGGCTTCAGTCTCCTCATCGCTTCGCTCCTGCGGGGCCTTCAGCTCATGCTATTCCCGCTGGAGCCGCCGTCTTCCACTACAATCCATCACCAACTAAAAATAGTGATTCACTAAAAAGTATACCTGTTTCCATTTAAGAATTTGTTGGACAGTCCTTTTTCTCCAAACTGAGTATAAGCATAAAATGGGAATGGAGTGGATTTATGAATCAAATGTTACTTTCATTTCTAAATCAGTTAGAAGAACATAGTATTTAGTATAAGTTAACGAAAATTCGATAGGCATGTTCAGATAAAATGAATGTGTTTATTTTTTATGGAATAAAAATTTTTGTAATGGAATACAAGTTCAATAGTTATAAGTGAGGGGGCAAAAGATAGGGACTTTGAGGAAATTTATCAAGCATATTTTCATGATGTATATTTATATATGAAATCATTATCGACAGATGAGATTTTTGAAGAGTGAACGTGTATTGGTGCGAATGTTAAATATTACCTCTGAAAGAGAACAAATGACAACAAAAATCGTGCGGAAAATGTAGCTCATGCAAACAGAATCAACAATCAGTTCTTATTCATTGGTATCATATGAATGGTCTGTTAAGTGGATAGAACCATTGAAGGTGACTGGCAATGGAAAAATATAAGGACCTAACAAAAGCGAATTGAAGTTATTAGAAGTCCTTATGGTCGTTCCTATCATCGGATCTAAACAGGCTAGCGCTACCACGGTGAACCGTATCATAAGTAATATAGGTTTTCCATGTATAATAGGATACAGATATAAAATTAAAAATAGTAAAATGATCTAGAACTAGACTGTTACCTAGAAATTATACTTTTAATTTTAGTAGGCTTTGATTGGAGAACATGTGAATGTTAAGTGAACAGACGAGATATTCTAGGCTCGCGAATATAACCAAAGTAATTAATACAAAGTTAGAACTACGTGAAGTTTTACAGCGTGTAACGCAGGCAATATCCGAGGAAATCGTGCAATGTAACTCGGTTGGTATTTATTTACCCGAAAAAGATGGCACATTTAGAGGATTTGTAGGAAAGCCAGAAGATATGAATGGCATAACACTCGATACACAGGTAATTGATATTGAAACAGACTTACTGGCCAAAGAAGTTATTGAAACTAAAAAAACCATCTATATCTCTGATACCTCAAAGGATAATCGGCCGGACCCGAGATCGGTAGAAGCCTTCAAAATTAAATCCTTATTAGCACTGCCTATCTCATATGAACAAGAGATATTTGGTTTAGTTTTTTTATTTGATTATGGAACGCCGATGAATTTAACAGAGTCTGAAATTCAAAGTGTTGAAGCATATGTGAATATGGCTGCAGTTGCAATTCAAAACGCAAATAATTTAAAGCAAAAGGAAAACCTTATTGCAGAAAAGCAGTTGTTACTCGATGTTACACGTGATTTATCGATGTGTTCCTCCGTGCAGAAAAGTCTTGATAAATGTTTTTACTACTTAGGAAAGATTTTAGATAGCAAAAAAAGTGCAGCCCACATCCTGGATCCGTTGGGGAAAAACACAATCACGTTCATGAAGTTAAATAAAGACTGTGATTGGACAGAAGCGAATTGGATGGAGAATCTTAAAAGCATAAGAATGAACCAAAGCTACGAAGCTATGATTCAACAGGTTATTAAAACAAAAAGTATAATTCTCACTCCAAATATAGATAGTATGAGTCTACTTATGATTCCACTGGTTTCAATGGGGGAAGTATTAGGGGTTATAACAGTTGTCAATTTAGGAGGGGAAACTTGTAATTACCATGAATCTCAAATTCAATTAGCAAAATCGATAGTCGATGCCACAGCCCCTACGTTTTCAAACTTGTTATATATGGACCAACTTGAAAATATGGTGGAAGAGCGAACAAGGGAATTAGCTACTGCTAATGAAAAGGTTACAAGTGTTATTGAAAGTATAACGGATGGATTCTTTGCATTGAACAAAGAGTGGGAATTTCTTTACATGAATAAACATCAATATTTGCCGCAAAGGAAAACGGCAAAAGATGTATTAGGCCAGAATATATGGGGAATTTTCCCGAAATGTGTAGACACGGTCATGTATAAGGAATTTCATCGTGCGATGTCAGAGCGAATAGCAGTACATTTCGAAATGACCTCAGCCTATGGTGATTATTGGTACGAAGTAGTTGCTTACCCGTATGATGAGGGAATCTGCTGCCTTTTAAAAAACATAACCGAAAAAAAGAAATATGACAAGGAACTGAATAGATTATCAAACCTAGACTTAATAGGTCAGATGGCAGCAGGTATTAGCCATGAGATTAGAAATCCCATGACAACAGTACGAGGATTTTTGCAGCTATTAATAAAAGAGAGCGAATTCGAAAAACATAATGATTACTTTAATGTAATGATCGAAGAACTTGACCGTGCCAATTCTATAATTACTGAATTTCTTTCTATAGGTAATACAAAGACATCCGATTTACAGATGTTAGATTTAAATTCTATTATTCGAGATATTACTCCTTTAATAAAGATAGATACATTTAATCAAAACAAAATTATTCAATTTAATCTGAAAGACATTCCAGATTTACTTTTAAATCGTAACGAAATACGACAATTGATAATAAATCTATACCGTAATGGCTTAGAAGCAATGAGCACAGGTAAGGTTTTATCCATCAGTACCTACAAAGGAGATGGAAATTGTGTAGTTCTTGCAGTACGGGATCAAGGAGAAGGTATCAGTCCTGCGATAGTAGAGAAAATGGGTACTCCATTTTACACGACCAAAGATAATGGCACTGGCTTAGGACTGGGCATATGCTATGCCATTGCTGCACGTCATAACGCAAAAATTGAAATTCAAACAGGATCTGAAGGAACTACTTTTTTTGTAAAATTTACTTGTATATGAAAAAGTGAAACTCTGCTTTAGTGTTGTTACGAAGAACCGTAGAGTTGAATAGATTAGCAAGATATGCAAACTACTTTACTTGCATATCTTTTTTGTTAAGAAGGTATTTACATATAATGCGCTGAATAAATAAATTTATAAGTCTAAATATTAAAAACCTATTTCTATAATTATTAACAGCTATGATGAAATCTGCGCTATATTGATATGCTATTTCGAAGGAGGTGTAGAATGAAGCAACTTTATATAAAGCAAAAGGTATTCAGTCTAAGTGGCAAATTTACGGTAAAGGATCAGCAGGAGAAGGATGTTTATTACGTAGAGGGTAGTTTTATGCAAATTCCAAAGACTTTCTCCATTATGAACACAAAAAGAGATGAAGTCGCGCTTATTACGAAAAAGGTGTTCAGCTTTTTACCGAAGTTTTTTGTTGAGGTAAATGGTCGAGAGGTGTTAACGATTAAGAAGGAGTTTTCTTTCTTTAAAGCACGCTATACGATTGATGCAGCAGACATTGAGATACATGGTAACTGGTGGGATATGGATTTTCAGGTCCTACAGCATGGTGTAGTCATCGGTAAAGTGAACAAGGAGTGGTTCACTTGGGGAGATAGCTATAAGGTTCAAATATTGAATGAGGAGATGGAGGCCATCATTATTGCGTTCGTTGTCGCAATTGATTGTGTGAAGGCTGACCATGCAGCCGCTTCCTCAGCAGCGACAATTTAATGTAGGGACGTACAATATAAAAAATTCCGACGGGTCTTCTTTAAAAATTCAAAATTAAAAATAACAGTTGAAATAACATCAATAAAGTGGGGAAATTACGAATGGTTTCCCTGCTTTTTAATATGGAGTTTTTAATGATACAGTTAATAATAGTTAATAAAATTATTTTCGAGGATAGATGTATAAATGTATGCGATGTTATAATTTTGGACTTAATAAATATAAAAAAGAAGGGAGAAGCTACTAGATAAAATCTCTAACAATAAATAGTCAGAGTAAAAATAATTCATAAAATATTGATAAATAGGTATTCAAAGTTATTTTTTGTATATATCTTGTGTAGTAGCGATAGAAAAATGAAAAAATGGATTGATGGTGCAAAAAATAAAAAGTTTATAGCATCATATAGTGGAGGGAAAGACAGTACTTTAGCATTATATAAAACTATGCAAGAAGGAACAGCCATAGGAATTATTGTAATGATGGAGGAAACTGGAGAAAGGTCAAGATCACATAGTCTTATTCCATCAGTGCTTAAAGCACAAGCAGAATCTATAAGACTTCCGCTTTACACAGGGGCTGCGACATGGGAAGGTTATGAAGGAGTATTTGTAAAGCTGCTAAAAGACGCGAAAGAATTAGGAGCAGAGGTGCTTGTAACAGGTGATATTGATGTACCAGAACAAGATTGTTGGCATGAAAGAGTTACAAGCAGTGTAGGGCTTGAACTTGGTATGCCACTTTGGCAAAAAAGCCATAAAGATGTAGTAGAGGAGTTTATACATTTAGGATTTGTAACAAAGGTAGTGACAGTTAATTTGAAAAAAGGAATGAAAGAAGAAGATCTTGGACGTGTACTTACTTTAGAATATATGAAAGAGTTAGAAGAAAGGGGTATCGACCCTTGTGGTGAAGCAGGAGAGTTCCATACTACAGTTATAAGTGGGCCACTTTTTAAACAAGATTTAAAGGTTAGAAATGGAGAAATTACGTCAAAAGGTGACTATATGTACCTAACATTAGAATTAGAAAATTAACATTTTGAAAATAACCTCCATTAAAGGTGCAACGGTGAACCGTATCATAAGTAAATGAGGGTTTATAAATGGCGTTTTTTATAATAATCTATAAAATTAATTTATGTAATATGATAAAAAGATTAGAATAAACGATTTTCTTAAATGAAAATCGTTTATTGCTGCTTTTTTATGTAAATCTTTGTCCCAATGTTTACTGTAAAACTTAATACATAATATTGTCTGATTAATATCATAGTATGTGAATAGAATGATATCAACATAAAAGAGGGATAATATGACGATAGTGCCTAAGCTGGCTTCGAAGTTACAACGTCGTGATGAAGAACCAAATATTGAACTAGCACAAGAATTAGTTAAGGATCATAATCTTGAAGGTATAAAAGAAGTAATACAAAACTTATCTAATAAGGATAAAGGAATTCAACAAGATTGTATTAAAGTAGCATATGAAATTGGAGAAGTTAAATCAGAGCTTATAAGTGAATTCGCTTTAACCTTTATAAATTTACTGAAAAGTAGAAATAACCGTTTAGTTTGGGGTGCAATGACAGTATTATCTACCATTGCAACAGTGTCATCTACGATTATGATGGAGCATCTTGAAACGATTTTTTCAACGATGAAAACTGGCTCCGTTATTACTGTTGATAAAGGGGTATTAACTTTAGCAAAGTTAGCATCCGCAAGCAAGGAAAACAATGAACGAATTTTTCCTTTTCTGCTTCATCATTTAGAAACTTGCAGATTTAAAGAACTCCCTCAACACGCTGAGAGTACTCTTATAGCTTCTAATAATGATAATAAAGAAGCATTTTTAACTGTGTTAAAGCGAAGAGAGAATGAACTTACAGCACCTCAATTAAAAAGAATTAAAAAAATTTATAAAGTACTAGGGCTGGATGAATAAAATGTAGAAGAACTATGATGAAAGAATTAAGAAAACCTCGTATTGATTTATAACGGAGAACTGTATCATAAGTAAATGAGGTTCTAATTTGTTTAACAAGTTTTTTCTAAAGTAATTATTTTGTATTTCAATTAAATATTTATTCTGACGATGTATCAACGGTTGAAGTTAGTATTACTCACCTGCAGTAAAGCTATGCCAAGACCTCAATTTAAATTACATCGGTATTCATTAGATTTACTCAGTGCATATTTTCTGAACATATTACAATACTAAGCATTGGATCACAATATGTTTGGAAAGGAATGTGGAACAATGGCTAAGCACTCGGATACAAGTTGGAAAAAGGATCATCCAAGTACTTTGTTAAGCAACTCTGTTCAAAAGGCGGATCGTGCAGTTAAGCAAGCGATGTCACACCCAGAGGAGATAGCGGTTGAGCATGCTTTCAATTCAATATCCCATGCAGAAAATGCACTCTTAAATGCAGAACAACGTCATGAGCATATGGATACAGTGGGACAAAATAAAGATCAGTTAGAGTTGATAAGACAGCAATTGGTCGAAGCCGATGAGATTGTAAAAGAGTAGCATTATAAGACAATAACCCCGTAGGTTAACAATACTTACGAGGGTTATTTTTCTGGAGTGAAGGTTAAGAAGAATTTGCGAAGTAGATACATTATTATTTTTCTTCAACATCTCTGAAAGTCGAGGTGAATTGATATGCTATTTATGCGGGTGTTTTTTCCACACATCCAATGTCTATTGAATTAGATGGTGTACTTAAGAATGTGAGCTTTGTTTATCTCACAGAAACAATTGCTAATTCACCTATGAGAAATCTGACCATAACTCAACTTAATTGCGCTGTACTAGTATATTTAGATACGAAGAATGTTCCCCTTTCTTTTATAGATATTCAGAAAAAAGTCATATTCGAGAGCTCTGATATTCCCACAGTTTTAGTTATTAAATAAATCTAAAATAATACATTGAACCTATTATATTACATCTTAAAAAAGTTATGTATCTGTTATCATTACTTATGAAAAAGCCTCTAGGTCGTACTTTGCAAAAGCTCTTCCCACGTTTTCTCTTTTGTTATAATTATTTTTACTAGATCAAATTCACCGTAATATACCGCATCCACCGAACGACTATCCGGCAAATGGATCTGGTAGGCTTCCGTTTGTTTAACTGAATTGATAATGGGTAAAGGCATTGCAAAAATTTAATTTTTGCAAGATGCTGAGTTAAGGACTTTTTACTGGCTTTTAAATAGCATATAACTATCAAATAGTAGTACATGTTTTAATTATTTCATAACTTTGATAGACTAGGATAGAATAATGATTAATATAGATAAGGTGTCTTCCTAGGTTGCGCCTTGTCTTGCTATGACGCCTAAGCATGAGCGCCTACATCTTTTTTGAAAATTTTAGGAGATAAGGAAGGTTAATATGAGCAACAGTCAGAATAAAACAGACGTTATCTTAATTGGTGCCGGAGTCATGAGTGCGACTTTGGGATCGTTACTGAAAGAATTAGCACCAGAATGGGAAATCAAAGTATTTGAGAAGCTCGCAGACGCGGGAGAGGAAAGCTCTAACGAATGGAATAATGCGGGAACAGGGCACGCTGCACTGTGCGAACTTAACTACACTTCCGAAAAATCGGATGGCTCTATTGATATTAGCAAAGCTATAAACGTTAATGAACAATTCCAACTTTCAAGACAATTTTGGTCTTATCTTGTAAAAAACAATCTAATTAGTAATCCACAAGACTTTATCATGCCATTACCTCATATGAGTATGGTACAAGGCGAAAAAAATGTAGAATTTTTAAAGAAACGTCATGAAACAATGACAAAAAATCCATTGTTCCAAGGTATGGAATTTTCTGATGATCCGGAAACATTGAAAAAATGGATTCCACTTATTATGCAAGACCGTCCAGTGAATGAAGCAATTGCGGCAACAAAAATGGACATTGGAACTGATGTCAACTTTGGTGCTTTAACGCGTATGATATTCGATAACTTAAAGACTCAAAATGTCGATATCAATTATAAACATAGTGTTGAAAGCATTAAGCGTACTAAAGATGGCTCATGGGAATTAAAAGTGCACGATATCGATGGCTGTAAAATGGAATACCATAAGGCGAAATTCGTATTCCTCGGAGCTGGCGGAGGAAGCCTGGAGTTACTGCAAAAAACAGGTATCCCTGAAGGTAAGCACATTGGTGGATTCCCAATCAGCGGTTTATTCTTGGTATGTAAAAACCAAGAAGTTGCTGAGCAACATCATGCAAAAGTATACGGAAAAGCTAAAGTTGGTGCTCCACCAATGTCTGTTCCGCATCTTGACACACGATATATTGATAACAAAAAATCATTGCTATTTGGACCGTTTGCCGGCTTCTCACCTAAGTTCTTAAAAACAGGTTCAAATATGGACTTAATAGCTTCTGTAAAACCGCATAATATTACAACATTATTGGCTGCAGGAGTTAAAGAGATGGGATTGACAAAATATCTGATCCAACAACTAATGTTATCGAAAGAACAGCGTATGGAAGAGTTACGTGAGTTTATACCGAACGCTAAGAGCGAGGATTGGGATATTGTAGTCGCTGGTCAACGTGTACAAGTTATTAAAGATACTGAAGCAGGTGGTAAAGGAACACTTCAATTTGGTACAGAAGTTGTAAGTGCAGCTGATGGTTCAATTGCTGCTTTACTAGGAGCTTCTCCGGGTGCTTCTACTGCTGTTCACGTCATGCTTGAGGTATTAAATAAATGCTTCCCGCAACATATTAAAGAGTGGGAACCAAAAATAAAAGAAATGATTCCTTCTTATGGCGTATCATTAGCGAATAACCCAGAGCTTTTCCAAGAAATTCATAATTCAACAGCGCAGGCACTTGGTCTAAGCGAGGACTTGCAGGATAATAATTAATTTTTGGATGTAGAAATAAAGATACTGAATGAAAGTAAAACATAAAACCTTTGATCAATCTTTGGATTAATCAAAGGTTCTTTTTTTTTAAAACTCGCCGTTAGATAGGTTACTCTTGATGGGGTCATCAGTAATTGAGTTCATTTCAATTTGCAATTTGAAGTTTAATGAAAAATAAAAGAAGGAGAATTGTTGATATATAGCATTCTCCCCCTTTTTATGAAATTGAAAATAATGTTTTTAAGAATCCATTTATATTGTTCTGTAACTTTTTATAATTATTTAAAAAATGGAAGTTTTTTCAGTACAGCACAAACTGGAATGGCAGCACATATCCCTACCACATTTTGAACAATGTTTCCAGGAATAGAGGCAGCTGGTACAATCCAACTACTAAATATAACTCCTTCGCAAATGTAATAACCAGCTAGCATAAAAGGAACTGAAATGATAGTAGCTAATAGATTGAAACCCATACTACGTCCATTACGGCCATTCGACCATGCAATTTTCCCAACTATATAACCTTGTAATCCGCGAGTTAAAATGGTGAATGGTGCCCACAATGTCCAACCAGAGACTAAGTCAAATAAACCCATCCCAATGGCACCCGCTATGGCGCCCTTTTTAGGTCCAAATAAGATGGATACAATAAAGAGCATAGCTGTTCCAAGATGCACTAAACCTCCATTTGCCGTGATAGGTAGTTTGATATTTAATAAGAGCGTTGCAACGAAAACAAGTGCAATTAACATGGATGTTAAAATTAAATTAAAAGTACGTGCGTTTGAATAACTTGTTGTTTTTTGCATATTCATAATCCTTTCTTATCTTTACTTTATAGGCATCAGGGAATAGTAGTGCATGGTTGCCCTTAATATATGATGACTGAATATTTAGAAAAATAAAATTAAAAAATTACCAAGATACCTTTATTGAGTACTAGTGCATAATCAGAGATCGTAGTCATAACTTGTACAAATTACTTTCAATGATAGCATCCTTCCCTTTAAATCAATTTCTTCAATTATTGATAACCATAGCAAAGGATTGGTGTTTTTAAAAGTGCCAATTTTGCGTAAAACTTAGGTGCCAGTTTATATAAAAATCGTAAAAAATTTATGTTGAATCATAAAACAAAGAATTCAAGATTCGAAATAGGATAAATGATGTAATAAAAAACTTGAAAAATGATATTTAGAGACGTATGGTTTTAAAGGCGGTCTTTTCAAAATTCTTCAAATAAAAATTGCAATTAAATAAATCACGATGAACCTTACTATAAATAAAGGATAAAAATAAAATCAACTAAACTAAATAGGAGAATGGCATAATGATTATCGATGTTATTTTTCTATTTCAATATTGGAAGAACATCGTCATTATAAGAATTGCAATGACCATACATTACAATGCTAAATTTTGATTGTTTATGATAAATTATCTTAGTCTATTCAATAAAAAATTGATTTTGCGAATTTTTCGCAGTAGTATATACAGGCAATGTCTTTAAGAAAGTTTGATTAAACAAACGAGTAATTTTGATATTTACTATTATATAGTGCTATTGTTGGAAAGGAAGTTCTTGATTCCATTTCATAAGCAAATGAATATTTTAAAAGAAATCCGTAGGATCTATTTCATTATTTATTTTTTCAATAAAAAACGATGAGGAAGTACCAGTTTGTATGAAAAATCGTAAAATAAAATTAATTTTATTGTTATCTACTGTCTTATTATTAGTATTTACAAGTTTAAATATCTTTACATCTTATGTGAAGATGAAAAAGACGGTTGAAGAGTCAATCGCAAACCAAAGCCTTGAGGCTGCAAAATCCATTGCGGCAGCGATAGATATAGAAGCATATCAACAATTTTTGAATGATCCTGTGAGAAACGAATATTATTGGGATCTAAGAAGCTACCTAAATGATGCAAGGGAAAAACTGGGTGCTTTATATGTATATACATTAGAAATTGATAATCCTAAGGTATCAAAAGCGATGATAGTGGGGCTACCTAAGGAAATAGAAAAGGGCTTTAATATTGGTGAGTTTTGTACAGTACCTGAAGAGCAGGTCAAAAAAGCGTATGAGGGAAATACATATGTAACAGGTGTAATTAAAGATCCCGATTATGGAGCTTATCTGTCTGTTGGTGTACCAATACAGGATGAAATGGGAAAGGTAATTGGATACCTAGGTATCGATATTAGTACTGATAAACTTAATGATATAAAAGTAAAGGTACTGGCAAATAATATCAATCTTTTCGTCTATAATGGTGTATTTATCTTGGTAGTAATTGGTTCATTTTTCATATTACAAAGATGGTATCAAAAAGAAGTGGCTAAAGAAGTAGGGTATACAGAAGATACTTATCAAGCGGAAATTAGAGCATTAATTACTTCTATATCTTCTTTAAGGCATGATTTCACCAATCATATTCAAGTTTTACACGGGTTGCTACAGTTAGGAGAATCTGATCAAGCACAACAATACTTATCATCTCTGTCTAAAGAAGTTCAGGCGATTGAATCGTTAAAATTAAATATTGACCACCCCGGGCTTTCTATATTATTGCAAACAAAGAAACTTGCAGCACAAAATTATAATATTGATATGAATTTTACAGTTTCTCACGATTCATTTGATAAAATAAAAACAACAGATTTAATTAAAATATTATCGAATTTAATTGATAACGCTATTGATGCAACAATAGAATTACCTGAGAGTAAACGTAAAATAATGATTAGCTGTAAAGCAGATGATGTGCAATATGTATTTGAGATAACGAATACAGGACCGGAGATTATGGAGAATGAACATATCTTTAAACAAGGGTATTCAACAAAAAAAGCAGAACGAGGAAAAATTAGAGGGCAAGGTTTATTTATTGTGAAGGAAATAGTGAATAAATATAATGGGGAAATCTCAATTGATTCAACAAATGAATTAAAGACTACAGCCATTGTGGAAATCCCTCTAAAATAAATCTGACTGTAAATGTAAACTTCCTACTAGTAGTTGTAGGAAGTTTTTTTAAATCTCACTGAGTTCATTTGACCACATCAGTGGAAAAGAAAAGAGCTTTCACCTGTAACGATGAAAGCCCCTGACTAATTTTAATAAAAAATGGATAAAATAAATGTCCAAATACAAACAAATGCGAGTAATGCAACGCTGTATTTTAACGTCATTTTAGTTAATTCGGATTCCTTACCAGTTTGACCAACAGCAGCAGTTGCGATGGCAATTGATTGAGGGGAAATTAATTTTGCCATTACCCCACCAGCTGTATTAGCGGATACTAATAGAGCAGAATCTACTCCGATGATGATACCTGCTGTAGCTTGAATTGGTGCAAATAAGGTATTGTTATTAACAACTGATCCGGTCATAAATACGCCAATCCACCCTAGTATTGGTGATAAAAATGGGAAGGCATTACCTGTAGTTGCTACTGCTTCACCTAATGCACTTGTTAATCCTGCGTAAGTCATTAACTTAGCAATCCCAAGAATGGCACAAATCATCACAATAGGAATCCAAAATTCCGAAATTGTTCTTCTTAAAAGCTTAACACCATGCCCAAAACCAATGCCTTTTGTCGTAAAAATAGTTGTTAAGGCTGCTAGCAATATTGCTGTACCTGTTGCACTTATTACTTCAATACTTGAACTTAATGTAGATCCAGGTATGCCAAATGTTACTTTTGTAAAGTCTAGAGCTCCGCCTTCCGCAAACAAAGCTTTAAAAGGTGGAATACTCCATATTAAGATAAATAAACTCAATAAATAAAACGGAGACCAAGCTTTAATCACATCACTAGTTGTATGTTTTTCAATTTTAAGTTCTTTGTTGTTGAGTAAGAATATATTTTTTGGTCTCCATTTTTTTGAGAATAAAGCCAAAATCCCCATAGCAAGTAATGGAGGGATAATATCAGCTAGTTCAGGACCTATAGAAATGGTGATAATAGCTTGTGTCACCGTATAGGTGGTAGATACAACGAGAATAGCTGGTAATGTTTCTTTAATCCCTTTGAATCCATCAATTAAGAAAATAAGTAAGAATGGAATTGTAAAATTAATGATTGGTAAGGTTAGTGCCGTCATTGTTGAAACGTCCATAGCAGTTACATTGCCTTCTAAATTTAATGTACCTGTAATTGCGACAGGTATACCAATTGCGCCAAACGCTCCAGAGGCACCATTTGCTATAAGACAGAGCATAGCTGCTTGCAAAGGTTTGAATCCTAACGAAACCAAAAGTACCGCGCAAATTGCAATTGGAACACCAAAACCAGCTGCTCCTTCAAGGAATGCATTAAAACAAAAGCCTATTAGCAGTAGCTGCAGTCGTTGATCTTGTGAAATACCGGCGATACTTGCGCGTAATACATCAAATTTCCCTGAGTCAACTGAGATTTTATATAACCAAACTGCCATGACAATAATATAACCAATTGGCCATATTCCTTGAATGGCACCTTGAATGACGCTTCCAACCGATTCGCCAAAAGGTAATTTAAATACCATAATTGCGATAAAAAAGGTAATGACTAAATTTAATAAGGCAGCATAAATACCTTTCATTTTAAATATAGTCAAACACAAAATAAAAACAATAATTGGAATTGCCGCAACCATTGAGGAAATGAGTAGTTGATTAAAAGGATTATAAGTTTCTACTAACATGGTCCATGGCTCCTTTGCTAGAAATTCCTACTCCATTTAGGAATTACTTCCAAAATGGAGATTGAACTTCTTTCAATGTTTTTACGGAATTAGCCAACTTTTCCTTTTCCTCTGGGTTTAAAGAAAGTTCTACTATACTCTTTCTTCCCCAACGATTAATAATTGTCGGAACACCAACGTATACATCGCTGTGACCATATTCTCCTTCTAATAATGAGCCAACCGGTAATACGACCTCTTCATTTCGTAAAATGGCTTTTGTTATTCGAGCTAGTCCCATTGCGATTCCATAATAAGTAGCTCCTTTTGACTCAATAATTTCATAAGCTGCATCGCGAACTTGAACGAAAATTTCATCTTTTCTTTGATCAGTTAAATCAGTTGCAATTAGCTTCCCTGAAATATTAGCAGTACTCCAAACTGGAAGTTCTGAATCGCCGTGCTCACCAATGATATAAGCATGAACACTTGTTGGTGCTACACCAAATTCTTCCCCCAATAAAAAGCGGAATCGAGCAGAATCTAAAATTGTACCTGATCCAATAACTCTTTCTTTTGGCAGACCAGAGTATTTCCAAGTTGCATAAGCTAAAATATCTACTGGATTGGAAGCGACTAAGAATATGCCATTGAATCCAGAATTCATAATGCTTCCTACAATAGATTTGAAAATAGCAAGGTTTTTACTTACAAGATCCAGGCGCGTTTCTCCAGGCTTTTGTGCTGCCCCTGCACAAATTACAACGATTGCCGCATCTTTACAATCACTGTAATTCCCATATTTAATTTTTTGAGGTATTGGTGCGTAAACAAGTCCATGATTCAAATCCATTGCATCAGCTTTTGTTTTAGCTTCATTTATATCAACAAGTACAAGTTCTTCACATATGCCTTGATTGATCAACGCATACGCATAACTAGATCCCACTGCACCTGTACCAACTAATACAACTTTATCTCCTTGTGTAAAATTCATCTTATATTCCTCCAATTCAATTTTTATATTTACTATGCTTATCATTCGTTTAAAAGAATTTTATAAATGAATAAGCGTAGTTTGGCGCTGTTTATTTGTAATATACCTTGAGGTATTTAAAGAAGTTTTTCATTTCAGCTAAGCTAAGCTAAGCCCTAAAAAAATCCCACTGGATATTAATCCAATGGGATGATTTGATCATTATATAGGGAATTCTTTTTTCGATATTGAACTATCCATTTCAGATTTTTTAATGAACTTCTTAAATGGATAGTTGTTCTATTACTTTCTCCAAATAACTCATCAATTCATCCAAAAATATTATAACTTAATTCAAATTCTATTAAAGGAGAAATGATTTCCTCCATACATATAAATTACCAATAAAACACCTATTTTTTTCGTTTGCTTTTGGTAATCAATGTATTAAGTTCAGCCAACTCTTGAGAAAACTCTTCATTTACCTTGTTCGGGGCTATTTTTTGATTTTTAGGTGTTTGAGGTAATGTACCCTTGTTATGACTTTTCCCTTGTTTATTGTCTCTTCCCATACTAAATCTCTCCTTTCATTTTGAATTATTCTTAATATGGCATTGATACATTTTTTTATCACAACAAAATAAACAGCACGCAAATGGTTTTCCGCAGCTCTGTATTTATCGCACTTTATTTAAGTGATACTAAGTTAAGTTTTATATAATTTTGATAACCTGTGTGAATTTCAATAAATTTCCATTAGTTGTGATTATGAATACTCTCTTTGAAATTTGTATGTATTAAAAATAGATTTGTTTGTAACCTTAGAGTGCATTGATAATTAAGAAATTCATCAAGTACAATGTTAAGCTTGACTGTACAAACTTTAGTTGTAAAAAATTAAACAATCCAGTATACTTTTCCCGATAAAGAACGCATGATATTACTGAGATAAAGGATGAGTATAAGTGACTTTTGAAGAGGTATTACCACGCTTAAAAGCTGGTGAGAAAGTGATTCGCGAAGGTTGGGGCGGTGCCGAATTGTATGTAAAGCTTGTTGGACAAAGCGAACATGATGGTGAGAATTTAAACCCATACTTTTTAATTAATGTACAAGGTGAGGGCTATACAATGTTCACACCAACAGTATGTGATTTGTTAGCAGAAGATTGGATAATCGTCGATTAATAGGAAAAGCTCATGAGAAATCATGGGCTTTTTGTTATGAGGAGTGTAGTTTTGAAATTTGAAGAATATACGGGAAAAACAGTATTTGTAACAGGTGCTTCATCTGGCATTGGGCAGGCTCAGGCAATTGCTTTTTTAGAGAATGGGGCGAATGTATTTGGTTTTGATATAGATGAGCGGGGGTTATTAAGTATTGATCAAAAATATGGTGCACGCTTTGCCTACTCTATAGGTAGTGTTTGCAAGAAGGCAGATGTAGTGCAAGCGTATGAAGGAGCTATGGCTAAATTCAAGCAAATAGATATTTTACTGAATACCGCTGGAGTTTTAGATGGATTTGCGAAAACACTCGATACAGATGAGGATCTTTGGGATAAAATTATGAACACGAATATAAAGGGTACTTATTTTGTAACGAATGCAATTTTACCTCAAATGTTAAAGCGAAAATCAGGTGTAATAGTTAATATGGCATCAATTGCTGGTCTTGTGGCAGGCGGTGGTGGTGCAGCTTATACAGCATCTAAACATGCAATTGTTGGTTATACAAAGCAGTTAGATCAAGATTATTGTCGAGAAGGAATTCGTGCAAATGCGATTGCACCTGGGGCAATTCAAACACCGATGAATAAGGCTGATTTTGAAGGAGATGGTGAAATAGCAAAATGGGTAGCTAAAGAAACACCTGCGGGACGTTGGGCTCAACCAAGTGAAGTGGCAAATTTAACACTTTACTTGGCTAGTCAAGCATCTGATTATATTCATGGTGCTGTTGTACCGATTGATGGTGGATGGATTGCGAGATAGCCTTGTTCAATGTTAAATTCTTCTGATATAATACGCAAGTAAGCAAATATAGCTTGCACTACGGCACTTCAGATAGGGCGATAGGCTCTCTTCCTTTGGTCGTAGTTATTACTAGAATAGCTGATACGCTATTTTACAAAGGAGAATTAAAATTGAATACGTCTTTTTCAAAGGATTCACCACGAATTTCTGTAAGTGAGCTTACAAAGACGGCACTTGTAGCAGCCGTATATGTGGCAGTGACTGTTTTATTGTCAGTCATTAGTTTTGGAGCAGTGCAACTACGTTTGTCTGAGATGTTCAACTATCTGGCATTGTATAACAAGCGCTATGTTGTGGCAGTGACAGTGGGAGTAATACTTGCAAATTTTATGTCACCAACTTGGATACTAGATGTACCAATTGGTGGTATTTCTACTTTTCTTGTATTAATTCTTTGTCGTGCAGTGACAAAAAAAATAACAAATGACATTTTGAAAATGGTTATTACCGCATTGATTTTTGCTATATCAATGTTCACAGTTGCAGGACAATTAACGATTCTTTATGATCTTCCATTTTGGCCAACTTGGTTAACAGTAGGGATTGGGGAGTTATTGTCTATGACTGTTGGAGGTATCACTATTTACTTATTAAATAAAAGATTTGATTTATCAAAATAAATTAAAACACATTCGCATTAGCGAGTGTGTTTTTTATGCGTATAGAACTAAATTGTTAAACATTTTTTCCTTAAAGCAGATATTATAACTCTTTTTAGTCTGGTTAAATATTATAAATAATGCTGAAAAGTAGGTCTTCTATGTGACTACAACTTTAAGTTTTTCTGGCCGCGGGGAATATAGAGGATTAACGCTTGGTAATTAGCTTCATACAGTATGGATGAAATTTTAAGTGTTGATAACAATTAAACAAATAAAAGCTAAATGAAATAATAGCTTATTGGATTAATCAACAAGTAACTGAATCTAAAAACTGTTTAGCAATTTATATTCGATATTCAAGAAATCTTTAAAATTTATACGTGGTAATTAGTTCCTCTATTAAGATTCGTACTAGTGGTATGCTTAAGTTTTAAACTAATATTAGCAATGGGATTATAATTGTCCTGAGTTACGATCTAATTTCAGGGAGAATAAAACAAAAAGCAAACCAAGGGGAAAATTCCTTGGTTTGTTTTATTTTTTGGAGATATTGAGAAGAGCCTTTTGTCTATAATTAAATCCATTACATAACTATTTTGAATATATTAATAGAACAGTGAATTTCCAATATAATGCTACTAAATAATTTAAATGGATAAGGGATACCTATTTTTTTTCTTTCTTGTTAAAAAACCATAAATGGACTGGTCTTTCTAGTGGCGTAATATTGATTATGAAATAACCAATAATCAGAATTAAAATTATTAGTGAATAAATAAGTGTATCAGTTGGGTGATCATGCTCAACAATAATAAGGCGGATCATTGCCGTAATGCCAATATATATAAAATATCGAAGTGGAAAATGGTAATCTTCCTTAAAATATTTTACAATCATCGTGATAAATTCGAAGTACAAAAAGAAGATAAGTATATTTTCGAGGAATAACTTATAGTCACTACTGCCGCGAGTCATTAAAATCTCAAAGAACACAACTATTTCTTTCACAAGTAAGAATGACAAAATGAGTGCTAAAATAACTAGACAAAAATTTAGGAATAATTGTAAAAATACAGGTATTTTCCTTATCACCGCAGATAAGTCCACTTTGTTTTTGTTCATCTGATTCCCCTATTCCGTTGTAATTTTTATAAAAGTTAGTATGGAGAAATAATATAATGTCATTACAGTCTATGAGAAAAGTCAATAAATGATGAGAAATCATCTTGAGTACATTATTAAAAGTCTTTTAGCCATATTAATTAGTAGAAGAATTGCATGTGTAAGTAAAATTTCGAGTATAATTGAAGTTTGTATAAGATAATCATCTTTTCGGAAATATAAATAGTAAATAATATAAAAATGAGGCTTAGTTATGAGTGGAGAAAGTTTTAAAGATTATAAATTAAGTAATGAAATCGTAAATGCGCTGAATAGCTTAGAATACAGAAATCCAACAGAAGTTCAAAGTAAAGTTATACCACTTGTGTTGGAGAATAAAGATCTTGTCGTGAAATCTCAAACGGGTAGTGGTAAGACGGCTTCTTATGGAATTCCAATTTGTGAATTAGTTGATTGGAAAGAAAATAAACCCCAAGCTTTAATTTTGACACCAACAAGAGAACTTGCGGTTCAAGTAAAAGAGGATTTCACAAATTTAGGTAGATTTAAACGAATAAAAGCAACAGCTGTCTATGGCAAACAACCTTTTGCCATCCAAAAGACAGAATTAAAGCAAAAAACGCATGTAGTTGTTGGTACTCCGGGTCGTGTAATGGATCATATTGAAAAAGGTACACTAGCTTTAGATCAGATTCGTTATCTCGTTATTGATGAAGCAGATGAAATGTTGAATATGGGATTCATTGAACAAGTGGAAGCCATTATCAAAGAATTACCTCGAAAACGAGTGACGATGTTATTTTCAGCTACTTTACCTGAAGCGGTTAAAAGCTTAGCGCTCAATTACATGAAAAAACCTACTGATATTGAAATTAAGGCCACTGGATTAACGACAGATAAAATCGATCACTCGCTTATTGTCGTAGAAGAAAGCAACAAACTATCAATGCTTAAAGATGTAACGATTGTTGAAAATCCCGATAGTTGTATTATTTTTTGCCGAACAAAAGATCGAGTAGATACTTTATGTGAGCAGTTAGCAGATTTAGGCTATAGCTGTGATAAAATTCATGGAGGCATGATCCAGGATATTCGTCTTGAAGTGATGAATGACTTTAAACGAGGGGATTTCCGCTATTTAATTGCCACAGATGTAGCCGCTAGAGGAATTGATATTGATAATATTACGCATGTCATCAATTATGACCTGCCATTAGAGAAAGAAAGTTATGTTCACCGTACAGGAAGAACCGGACGGGCGGGTCAAAAAGGGAAAGCCCTTACGTTAGTTACACCGTTTGAAGATAAATTTTTAAATGAAATTGAAGAATATATTGGTTTCAAAATACCACACATGGTAGTACCTTCAAAAGAAGAAGTTTCAAATAAAAAATCTGATTTTGATGAAAAAATGAACGTAGAACCGAAGTTGAAAGCCGCAAAGAATGAAAAATTAAACAAGCAAATCATGAAATTATATTTTAATGGTGGAAAGAAAAAGAAACTCAGAGCAGTAGATTTTGTTGGTACAATTGCCAAAATTAATGGCGTGACAGTCGAAGATATAGGTATCATTACAATTACAGATACTTTTTCTTATGTTGAAATATTAAATGATAAGGGTCCAATTGTGTTGAAAAATATGAAGAATACGACTATAAAAGGCAAATTATTAAAGGTATATGAGGCCAATAAGAAGTAAAATGTTAGTGTTGCTAATAACAAAGTGGTAAAGATATATATCTATCACTTCTATGCTTTTAAGTGAAAAATTAATTTTAAATATATCAAAAAAAACCGTACCGTTAGCAGGTGCGGTTTTTTTGTTTATTATAACGCTTCAAATTCCTAAATTAAGTAGTTGATGATAATTTTATAAAAAATATAGTTCATCCAACATTTGATTTTAGATAAATTATCATTTATTTCTATGAAACCGTACTCTAAGTATAGAGTACGGTTTTTTATTTAATTTCCTTGAGTTCTAAATAGTTTAATAGTGTCTATTTTAATTGTAGTTATCATATTCTTTTGAAAGTATTTGAAAAAGTAGTTGTAAACATAGTTATTGTTTGATATATTTCTATTTGATAATGATAATTATTTTCAATTAAAATTAGACGGGGGATTTTTAGTAATGAAAAAAGGCTTATATGGAGCGGCATTCTTATCGGCATTACTTGTTTTGGGTGGATGCGGAGAAGATAAGGCGGAACCAGAAACGACAAAAGAAAAAGTTGTAGCTAATCAAAATAGTGATGCTGAGAAATCTCAAAGCGATACAAAGGTTTCTAGTGAACATACAGAAGCAGTAGAAAAGTTATTGAAACAATTTCCAGCAGAACAACCTACATCAATTGTTACAACTTCTGTTTCGATTTTAGAAATGATGAATATTTTAGATGTAAAACCAGTTGGAATACCAACTTCAACGCATAAATTACCTGAGGGATTCGATAAAATTGAGCAGATTGGTTCTACTATCGAGCCAGATGTAGAGAAAATTGTAAGCCTTAAACCTGACATCTTAATCGGACCAGAATCGATTAAAGATAGTTTAGATAAGAAAATAAAAAATAGTAAAGTAGCAACTGCATATATTCCAACAGATTCTTATGAAGATCTAAAAATTTCATTTGAAGTAATGGGGAAAGTTTTACATAAGGAAGATGCAGCTAAAACGTATCTTTCACAATTAGAAGAGAAAGAAACAGCAGTATTAGAAGAGGTAAAAGGTAAAGATTCATCAAAAGTTATGGTGCTATTTGGTTCAGGCGAGTCATTCATGTTGATGAGTGAAAAAACATATGTTGGTAGTTTAGTGAAGAAGTTAGGAGCTACAAATATAGTTAATGAAGCGTTAAAATCAACGGAAGCATATGTACCGATGAATATGGAAGATGTAGTTGCCTCAAATCCAGATGCAATCCTTCTTGTTTCACACGGTGATCCAACAGCAGCATTAGAACAGTTTAAAGCAGAAGTGAAGAAGAATGGCGCTTGGGAGAAATTACAAGCCTTTAAAGAAGATCGCGTTCAAGCACTTGACTATGAAGTATTTGGTTATGCTTCAATTGAAAAAGCAACAAAAGGATTAGAGCAGTTAAACGAAATTTTATATAAGTAATATGACTTAGGATGAGGGTTGGACGTAATGAAAGTGAAACCGAAGAAAAAATTTAGCATAGGTATAACAGCTATTCTACTAATCATTTTTATGATTCTGTCGATCGGTATTGGAAGTGTGCAACTGTCACCTATGGAAACGATAAGAACTATATTCGGTTCTGGTGAATCATTGTCAGAGACAATCGTCTGGGATTTACGAATACCTAGAGTCCTTATTGCTGCTATAGTGGGCATTAACTTAGCTATATCTGGTGCATTGCTACAAGCAGTAATGAGAAATCCTCTGGCAGATCCAGGTTTAACAGGGGTATCAAGTGGTGCTGCAGTGACAGTATTATTTATCTTATTACTATTCCCTGAATTCGGTAAGTGGATTCCTCTCGCAGCTGTAGTAGGCGGATTGATAGCTGTTACGCTCGTTTATGCATTAGCGTGGAAGAAGAATGGTATTTCACCTGTTCGGATTATTTTATCAGGAGTAGCGGTAAATGCAGTATTTGGTGGAATAACAGGGTTACTTTCGATTCTTTATAGTGATCGTCTTCCTTCAGCTTTACAATGGATGAACGGTAGTTTATCAGCGAAAGGAATGGGAGATGTAAGTATTCTTTTCCCATATTCCATTATTGGTTGGATTGCTGCATTATTTTGTATTCGTTCAGCAAACATTTTGAACTTAGGTGAAAATGTAGCTGTAAACTTAGGTGAAAATACAAACAGAATTCGAATAGTACTATCCTTAGTAGCGGTATATTTGGCTGCTATTTCTGTATCGATTGTAGGATTGTTAGGTTTTGTAGGACTTATTGTGCCACATATGTCTAGATTAATAGTCGGTTCAAATTATCGTCTTCTAATGCCTATGAGTATGGTATTAGGGGCTGTTGTTCTGCTAGTTGCCGATACAATTGGACGGTCCCTATTCTCACCTTTAGATATTCCAGCAGGTATCGTCATGGCGATGGTAGGCGGCCCTTACTTTTTATATTTAATGAGAGCGGGTGACATTTAAGATGCTAAAAGCTCAATCATTGGATATTAGCTATGATCAGAAAAAAATATTAGATAATTTTGAGATAAACGTAGAAAAAGGCGAAATCGTTTCGATTATAGGTCCGAATGGTTCAGGAAAATCTACAGCTTTAAAAGCGATGTCTAGATTGATTCCAGTGCAAAAAGAAAAAGTTTTTTTAGATGGTAGAGACTTGCAATCATTAGGTACAAAATCAATTTCAAAAATGATGAGTGTTTTATTCCAATCAAATGAGCCACCGTCAGATATTACAGTTGAAGAACTAGTGAAATATGGACGTATACCTCATAAGAAATGGTATGAACGTACGAGTGATGAGGATTTAAGCATAGTTGAATGGGCCATTGAAAAAACAGGGTTAACACCTTTGAAAGACCGATTAGTAGCATCACTTTCAGGTGGAGAAGCGCAGAGGGCCTGGATTGCCATGTCATTAGCGCAGAGGCCTAAAATTTTGATGCTTGATGAACCTACAACTTACTTAGATATTGCTCATCAACTTCAGTTGTTAGAATTAGTTCATACCGTCAATCGCGAATTAGGCATGACGGTTGTAATGGTACTACACGATTTAAATCAGGCGAGTATTTATAGCGATAAAATATGCGTTATTTCCAAGGGAATAGTGGTAAATTACGGTACGCCAGAAGAAGTAATGACTCAGGAAATGATTCGTAACGTTTATGGAGTGGAATGTGACATTGATTCACATTTTCAGCATGGAAAACCACGTATAAACTTATTAGGAATTTCTAAAGTAACTGCTCAATAATAGGAGGCAAACAAATGGTAAAACAAATTGATATCACTAAAAAGAAAGACCAATATTTACAGTTTATCGAAAAGTGTAAGACAGTTGTTATTAGTAGCTTAGATAGCAATGGTAATCCATTCACTAGTTATGCACCATATGTTCAGCATGATGGGAAGATTTATATTTATATAAGTATCATTACGGACCATTATAAATTTATTGAAGACAATAATTTAATTAGTATAATGATGATTACAGATGAACAAGATTCTCCAAACTTATTTGCACGTGAGCGAGTTCGCTTCCAATGTGTTGCAGAGAATGTAGGAAATGATGGCCATGAAGAAATTTTTGCTAAGTTTGAAAAGAACCACGGCGCACCAATGATGGGCGTTTTACGAGGATTAGATCTATCTTTATTTGAGCTTACGCCAAAAGAAGGTCGCTATGTAGTTGGCTTTGGTCAAGCATTTGATATTGATTTATCTGGCGGAAAATTTGAGCATGTTGTGGTAGATAAAAAGGATAAATAAGCTTTACTTTAATGAAGTGATTGTCCACTACTGAGCTCTATATGATAAAACAAAGCTCAATTTAACAGTAGCAGTTAAATAGTAGGGAAATTGAATACGCTTAATATGAGGAGAAGAGATATCATCCGCTCGTGATGGCATGCCTTCTCCTTTTTCCTATTTATATCTACTTATGAAGATGAATGGTATTTTAATTTCGAAGCTCTAACTTCGCATTTGCATCTCTTTTACACTTCCCAGTTATATTAATCTTCGCTTACATACTAAGAGATTCTATCTATAGTAAAATTAATAAGAGGCTCATCTTCATTAAATCTCTCTACCGTCGTTCACTTCATATTGAGTTCATAATGAAATGCTAAAGTAACTATTATAAGATCGTTAAATCGTTGTATGAGAATATATAAGGAGGAGTATAAACGATGAAAGAAGATATAAAAGAAAATAAATTAAAGGGTTGGCGACAGTTTGTTCAGTTAATTAAACAAACTGAACCGCCTAAGCTTTTGCTAATTATTGCACTTTGTATGAGTTTTGCGACAACAGGAGTAGGCTTTGTCGTACCGTTATTTACAAAAAAATTAGTGGATGGGTTTTCACTAGATTCACTTAACTATTGGCAAATAATTTTATTAGTAATTGCTTTTATTGCCCAAGCAATAGCGAGCGGGCTCTCGATTTATTTGTTAAACCGGGTTGGTCATCATGTAGTAGCAAAGTTGAGAGATCGTTTGTGGAAAAAGCTACTTCACCTACCAATACCTTATTATGATAAGAATGATACTGGGGAGACACTAAGCCGTGTAACAAATGATACTGCTGTTGTGAAGGAGCTCATTACAGAGCATCTTGCTAACTGTTTATCTGGCATTATTGCGATTATCGGTTCTGTTACGATTTTGCTATTCTTAGATTGGAAAATGACGTTAGTAATGCTTGTTGCTGTTCCAATTGCAATGTTGATATTGATGTTGTTAGGTAAGAAAATGTATGTAATTTCAAAAGGAATGCAAGATGAAACGGCAAAATTTACTGCTGTGTTAAATCAAGTATTACCAGAATCACGTTTAGTAAAAGCTTCAAATGCAGAAAACATAGAATATGAGCGTGGAAAAAAAGGCATTACAAATCTTTTCAATTTTGGTTTAAAAGAAGCTAAAATACACGCACTTATTTCACCATTGATTTCTTTCATCCTTATGATTGTGCTTGTGGCAGTTATTGGGTACGGGGGAGTACGTGTCTCTTCAGGTGCATTAACAGCTGGCGATATGGTTGCATTTATTTTATATTTAATTCAAATTATTATACCGATGACGCAATTGACGATGTTCTTTACGCAATTACAAAAAGCAATGGGAGCAACAGAACGTATTAGTGCAGTACTTGAACATGATGAGGAAGACATCTATGAAGGTAAAGAGTTAGATCTAGTGAAAGAACCTATTCATGTAAATCATGTGGACTTTGCATATGGAAATGAAGCGATTTTATCTGATATTAATTTCACAATTGAACCTGGTAAAGTAACGGCTATTGTTGGTCCTAGTGGAGGGGGAAAAACTACTACATTTTCTCTCTTAGAACGGTATTATCAACCTACAAAGGGAAGCATAACATTAGGGGATACACCTATTGATACATTTTCTTTACATTCTTGGAGACGTAAAATTGGGTATGTTGCTCAGGAAAGTGCACTTATATCCGGAACAATACGCGATAACATTTGTTATGGAATAGAAAAAGAGGTTACAGATTCAAAACTTGAAAAAGTCGTAAAAATGGCGTATGCCGATCAATTTATTCAAGCACTTCCAGATAAGTTTGATACTGAAGTAGGAGAACGAGGAATCAAACTTTCAGGTGGACAGCGACAACGGATTGCAATTGCTAGAGCACTATTACGTGACCCCCAAATTTTAATGCTTGATGAGGCGACTTCTAGCCTTGATAGTAAATCGGAAATTTATGTTCAAAAAGCATTAGACAATTTGATGAAAGGCAGAACGACACTCGTTATTGCCCACCGTCTTTCTACCGTTGTCGATGCCGACAATATTATTTTTATTGAGAAGGGCCATATTACGGGGAGCGGGACGCATAATGCGTTATTCCAATCACATGAGATGTACAAGGAATTTGCTAAACAACAATTACGTATTCAAGAGTAAGTATGAAGGGATTTGTTGTCATGACAAGACTGTTAGTTGTGGATGATGATGAACATATTAGAGAATTAGTAAGTGTGTTTTTACAAAATGAAGGACTAAGTATACTTGAAGCTGTGGACGGTGTTGATGCACTGTCCAAGTTAGAATCGGAAAAAGTTGATATGGTCATTATGGATATAATGATGCCAAATATGGATGGATGGGAATTATGCCGAGAAATACGAAGGCTAAATAACGATTTGCCTATTCTTATGCTGACTGCAAAAGGGGAAACCGCTCAAAAAGTAAAAGGATTTAATCTGGGTACGGATGATTATCTTGTAAAACCATTTGAGCCAGCAGAGTTAATCGTTCGAGTTAAATCTATCCTAAAGCGTTACCATATTTCTTTATCTCAAACAGTGGAAGTGGGAAATGTTTGGATGAATCGAGAAACGTATGAGCTAATGTATGGAGGAGAAAATATTACTCTTCGATTAAAGGAATTTGAATTATTATTTACATTAGCAAGTTATCCTGGGAAGACATTCTCACGAGAACAATTGATAGAAGAAATTTGGGGATATGACTATGAAGGTGATGATCGTACGGTAGATGTTCATATTAAAAGACTTCGAGAGCGATTCCCAGAAGATAAAAGTGAATTCATAATACGGACAATCCGGGGGCTCGGTTATCGATTGGAACTAGGCTTATGAAGAAATGGATAATTATATTAAAATTACTGTGTGTGATTATTCTTTTCCTTTTAATTAACACTCTCTTTGCGTTTATCTCTTTTCACGTGACCTCTTATATATATGATTGGCTAGGCAAGTACCCTCAAGGATTTTGGCAACAATTTAATACTGTAATAGGTGTTTTTATACTTTTTGGATGTACTGTTACTATTCTCTTTTTATTTGGATTAAAAAGACAACGTAATTATTGGGATACCATTGTTGATGCCTTAGGACGAATTGCGAAAGGGGATTTTAGCGTCAAATTAGACTTAAAATCAGATGATGACGAAGATCATTTTGGACAACTTATTAGCGGTATCAACCATATGGCAATTGAATTAGGAGAAATGGAGAAAATGCGTCAAGAGTTTATATCCAATGTTTCTCATGAAATTCAATCTCCGTTAACATCGATTAATGGTTTTGCAAAAGCTTTGAAAAATATTAATTTGACTGATGAAAAAAGGCAGCACTATTTAGAAATTATTGAGATGGAAAGCCATCGATTATCGAAAATCAGTGATAATTTATTAAAATTAACTTCATTAGAATCACAACATCATCCATTTGAACCAAAACAATTTCGATTAGATAAACAATTACGTAATGTCGTTTTATCTTGTGAGCCGAGATGGATTTCTAAAAATATTGAAATGGAAATCGATTTGGAAAATGTCACAGTCTTTGCTGACGAAGATTTGATGAATCAAGTATGGATGAATTTAATTAGTAATAGTATAAAATTCACTCCAAATGGAGGAACGATTTATATTCGTTTATTCAAACAAAATGATACGGTCACTATTTCTATTACTGATACTGGGATAGGAATGACAGAAGAAGACCAAAAACATATATTTGAACGTTTCTTTAAAGCAGATAGATCTAGAGCAGTATCAAACGGGGGCAGTGGCTTAGGACTTTCTATTGTGCATAAAATTATAGACATGCATAATGGCAGAATCTCAGTACAAAGCCAACTTGGTGAACAGACTACATTTTTTGTGACGTTGCCTTTAGAGCTAGGTGAAGTGGTTCAAAAATAGCCATGAGGCAGAAATTAAATAATCTATGGTTCAAAGTAAAAAAAGACTTCTAGAGCTTGCTAGAGGTCTTTTCTACTTTCTAAAATAAACCAGGAGTATATTTGATTAAGCAATAGATAACGTAAAACCAGCTAAAACAACCATGTATAACAGCCCACCCTATGGAGTGATACGTAGTATAAGAAATAATCATAGATAGGCAAGTTCCATAACTAATACCCTTCTTTATAACATTAGTTTGTGAAGGATATTTATTATTATTATTTGTTTTCAATGTGCTCATTTTCATTTTGCTGAAGAAGTAACTTCAAGTTTAATACTTTCCCCTGAAATTCGACGTGAAGTTCTTCAAATTCTTTTAGATTATTTAAGTTAGACATGATAGAACCCCCTTATATTCACTCAGAATAGAATAATAATTACGTTTTACCCTTTAAATTTTGTATCCTCTATAATATCTTACAAGCGCACACTTTATTACCTATTTTTGTAAATGATGCCCCCTAATTTTTTCAATATTTTAAATCGCACAAATTGCACATTAATATAAGTCTTTTGTATGGTGTAAAGGTACTTTTCAAGTAATATTTCATGTTTTAGGGAAATATTTATAAAATAAGATTTTTATTTGTCTTATAATTTTTCAGAAAAAAATTATAAAGGAGAACGTAGAGCCGTTATAGAAAAATACATTAGTAAAGTATGTATTTTGAAAGTAGGAAGATTTTATGGATTTACAATTTTTATTTAAAGAGCCAATTAAAGATATGCTGGAATTAAGCCCTGGTTATGAAGACCACGCTAGTGATGTATGGTTGGTTAAAACAGATAATCAAGAAGTGGTTGTACGACCTTCTAAAATGAAAGATGATCCTAATAATGAATTTTGGTGGGGATGTAAAAGGTTATTCGGAATTGACCCAAGGCAAGTTTATGAATTAGAACATGTTAATAATACATTGAGCAACCTTACTTCAATATCAATACCAAAAGTAATAGATAAGGGGAGGATCCTAACAAAAGAATTCGTTGTTGTAGAAAAACTAAAAGGACAAATAGTCGAGTCATTTATTGGTCTGCCATCTTCAGTTTTGCAAAGTTTTGGAGAAGGTTTGGCTAAAATTCATCAATATAAAGAAAATTTTGTAGGTAATCCATCAAGGAGCTATCAAGTAAGTTTAGAAGAATTTAATCAACATATGAAAGATGCTTTATTTGATTCAGTATCCCGATTTCACTTTAAAGAAGAAAGAATAAAAAACATGCTCCCTGAAATAAATAATTTGATCAATGGATTACCTGTCCCTGAATATTCTACATTTGTACTAGTAGATATGGATCCAACACAGTTTTTATCGGACGGTAGAGAAATCACTGGTCTTGTCGATACGGAAGCATATGTTATTGCTCCTAGAGAGTTAGATTTTATCGCATTAGAATATGTGCTAGATGAAAAATCAGTCGAAGACTTTAAGGAGGGTTATGAAAGGGTAATGGAAATTCCCGACTTAACAAAATATAGAGTGCCTTATCGATATTTATACCGATTATTAGCCGTTCAAGGTAGTGTTGATATAGAATCTTGGTTAGGACATAAATCGTTATTTTAATCATTAACTTAAAAAAATAGGTAGTCTTTGAAATAGATACTTATTGCAGAATAAAAGAGATTATATGAATATAACTTGATTTTTAAGGTAAAAGGAGAAATTATCAATGATTTCTCCTTTTTGATTTCTAGACCATAATAGCAAGATTGAGGACGAATTGAATGTGGATACCTTGTTAAAATGAGATTCAATACACTTTAGGAGGAAATGAAATGACCACCATTCAAGAGTTCAATGAACTTCATTTGTTGGAGGAACCGTTATTTTTGGGAAATGCTTGGGATCTTCTATCTGCTTTAATTCTTGAGAAAGTAGGGTTCAAAGCAATTGGTACGACGAGCTGGGGAATTGCCAACTCACTTGGATATGCAGATGGTGAATTAATTAATTTTGATAGGCATTTAGAAATTATTAAGACAATTACAGATAATGTAAAGATACCTGTTTCGGCGGATATTGAAGCAGGATATAGTGAAGATATTGATATAATTGTTAATCATGTGCTAAGAACAGCCGATATTGGTGTCGCAGGAATTAATATTGAGGATTCTCTAAAAAGCCAACAAGGATTGAGAGAGTTAAAGGATCACTGTAATCTTTTAACGAAAATCAGAACAGCTCTAAATCAAAATGGTTTTAAAGACTTTTATATCAATGCTAGAACAGATACTTATTTACAAATGGGAAATCCACTTTTGGAAACGATTAATCGAACACAAGCGTACGTAGAAAGTGGGGCTAGCGGAATATTTGTCCCAGGTTTAACTAAAGAAGATGAAATTAAAGAAATAGTTATTCATATTGACGCCCCACTAAATATATTATCTTTACCTGGTTTAACAAATTGTAATTAGCTGAAGGATATAGGCGTGAGACGTTTTAGTTTTGGAAATGCTTTATCGGATAAAGTAATTGCCTTTTTAGAAAAAAATGCGACACAAATGCTGGAGTTAAAGGATACTTCACTTTTATATGAAGATTAATCCGAAAGGGCGGTGAAATAAAAGGTGAAAAATTTAAATTTTTCTTTTGAAGAAATGTGGGAAAAGATTATTGCATGTGATCGAACATACGATGGGCTTTTTTTTACCGCAGTAAAAACAACAAAAATCTATTGCCGTCCTTCTTGTAAATCAAGGAAGCCTAAAAAAATAAATGTAGAGTTCTACTATGACATCAATGAGGTTGAAAAATCCGGATTCCGTGCTTGTAAGAGATGTCAGCCAGAAGTTGAGCATTCACCACACACCGGACTTGTAAGAATTGTAACTACCTTTTTGGTCAATCACTATAAACAAAAGATATCATTGCAGGATATTGCTGATCATGTCGGTATAAGCCCGTATCATCTTGACCGTCTATTTAAACAGGAAACTTCAGAAACTCCGCGTACTTATTTAGAAAAAATACGAATCGATAAGGCAACGCATCTTCTTAAAAGTACAAGTCACACGAATCTTGAGATTTGCTATGAAGTTGGATTTCAAAGCTCGTCCAATTTTTATAAGTCATTTCGTCGTTTAACGAATTGTTCCCCTAGTGAATATCGAAGCCTTGAAGGGTAAGGAGTTGTGGAAATGAATTGGATTAATCACCAATCATATATAGAAATTTATCCACCTGAAGAATTCAATTTCGAAGAGTGTTTATTGTTCTTAAATAGGTCTAAGCAAGAAGTATTGCATCAAATAAGAGATGGATATTTATATAAACTAATAAAAATAAATCAAGAATTAGTTTTATGTAAAATTGGATGCATTCAAAATATAATTCTTGTCGAATTTCCTATTACTCCGCCCTCGAAAGGAATCCGTGAGGAAGTGGCATCTTATATATGGGAATGGTTTGATTTGGAGACAGATCTTCGTGTGTTTTATGATGCAGCAAAGCAGGACAAGGTGTTACAGATTTTTGTTCAGAAATATTATGGTTTAAGGATTATGTGTATTCCAGATTTATTTGAAGCACTATCCTGGGCAATTATTGGACAGCAAATAAATTTAACTTTTGCTTACATAATAAAAAAACGCTTTGTTGAGACCTTTGGTGAAAGTCTTACCTTTATGGGTGATACCTTTTGGCTATTCCCGACCTATGAAAAGATTGCAACTATAACTGTGGATGATTTAAGGGAACTGCAATTTTCTGTTAGAAAGGCCGAGTATGTAATTGATGTAGCTAAGATAATGACAAAGGGTATATTAACAAAGGAATTGATACTTGGGTATCAGGACTATCAACAAATTCAAAAGTCGTTAATGAAGATTAGAGGAATAGGGGCTTGGTCGGCTGACTATGTGATGATGAAATGCTTACATCATCCATCTGCCTTTCCAATAACGGATGTCGGTCTCCACAACGCGCTGAAAATCCATTTAGGCCTAGGGCGTAAGCCAACAATAGATGAAATCAAAGAGCTATCAGCAAATTGGGCAGGGCTGCAAGCATACGCAACCTTTTATCTATGGAGGTCTTTATATGAGTAAGTTATATAAATTAGATTATGAATCTCCAATTGGAGTGATAGAAATAACAGGTACAGATGAAGCAATTAGCTCTATTATGTTTTCTGAACAGGACAGAGCCGTAAATAATAAGCAAGACGAAACGCCAATTATTTTAGAAAATTGCTATACTCAACTTGATGAATATTTTAAAGGGGAGCGTCGTGAATTTACTTTTCCTATTAAATATGAAGGGACAGACTTTCAAAAAATTGTGTGGAACGCCTTAACAAGTATTCCATACGGAAAAACAGTGGCGTATAAAGATATTGCCGTTTCAATTGGAAATGAGAAGGCCATTAGAGCAGTAGGAAATGCAAATGGAAAAAATAAATTAAGTATTGTTATACCTTGTCATCGAATTATTGGTTCAAACGGAAAATTAACAGGTTATGCAGGGGGCGTGTGGAGAAAGGAATGGCTACTTCAGCATGAAAAAACTAGTTGTAAAGGAATTACGAAAGGTTATGGAAAATAGATTGATAAAATAAAAAGAGAGAATAGACAATTGCCTATTCTCTCTTTTTTGATAAGAGTGCTGATTAAAGTTCTTACAGCCTCACCCATCATCTTTAAATCTTATTTAGTATAGTTATCAAAGTAACCTTGGATAAAGATCATTGGAGTACCTTTGTCACCACTGCCTGATGTTAAATCAGATAAAGAACCGATTAGGTCAGTTAGTTGGCGAGGTGTAGTACCTTGTGCTTCCATAGCGCCTACAAGGTCAGTTCCTTTATTATCAATGTATTCAGAGATAGCTTTTTGAAGTTCTTCGCCTCTTAAATCAGCAAAGTTATTATCAGCAAGATATTTTAATTTGATTTCATTAGGTGTGCCATTAAGACCAGCTGTGTAAGCAGGTGATACAACTGGATCAGCAAGCTCCCAAATTTTACCTACTGGATCTTTGAATGCGCCATCACCATAAATCATAACTTCAACATTTTTGCCTGTTTTTTCTTTCAGCATTTGTTGAATTTTATCTACAACAGGTTGGCAATTACGTGGGAAAAGCTTCACGCTATTTTCTGTTGATTTATTTGATCCTAGTAGACCGTAACTTTCGTTGAAACCACTACCATCAATTGATTCAGCTAGGATGTTATCTAGGCTGTAGATTTTTTCTCCACCGTTAGCTTCTAAAATTCTTTTTGTTCTAAATCTTGTATGGATATCGCAAGTTAATACACTCTTAGTATATTCTAAAATTGTTTTTGGATTGTTCGAGAAGATAACTTCACATTCAACACCGTATTCTTCGACTAGTGATTTGTAGTAATCGATATAATCAACGCCAGTGAAAGTGTGTTTGTTATGTCCGAATAATTCGCGGAATTGTTTTTCAGTTAAAACGTCTGTCCATGGGTTAACGCCTTTTTCATCAAGTGTATCAAGGTCAACTAAGTGATTACCTACTTCATCTGAAGGGTAGCTAAGCATTAAAACAACTTTTTTAACGCCTTTTGCAATACCACGAAGACAGATAGCAAAGCGGTTACGGCTTAAGATAGGGAAAATAACGCCTACAGTGTCATCTCCGAATTTCGCACTAACATCTTTTGCGATGTGATCGATTGTAGCATAGTTACCTTGAGCACGGGCAACGATTGATTCTGTTACTGTTACGATATCTTTATCTTGAATATTAAAGCCCTCAACTTCTGATGCTTTTAATACACTTTCTACAACGATATCTTCAATGCTATCGCCTTGATTGATGATTGGGCCACGAAGACCTCGTACAACTGTTCCAACTACTCTTTCCAAAATAATCGCTCCTCATTGCTATATTGTTTACTATTATTTTTTAAAACTCACAACTTGTAATATACCTCACAATAATGGTATAAGTAAAATTAATATATCAAATGATAGGTATAAGGTGAGGTTATATGGTAAGTAAATTAGATTTATATAAAGTGTTTTGTAAAGTGGGGAAAAGCTCAAGTTTTTCAAAAGCCGCAAATGATCTGTATATGACACAACCAGCTGTTAGTCAGGCGATTAAACAATTAGAAAATGAACTAGATATCCGCCTATTTAATAGAACACCTAAAGGGGTTTCTTTAACGTATGAAGGTAGCTTATTATTCGAATATGCAAATTCAGCAATTAACTTACTTCATGTCGGAGAAGAAAAGCTTTTAGAATTTAAAGATTTAACTACAGGTGAATTGAAAATAGGTGTGGGCGATACAATTTCAAAGTATTTTTTACTTCCTTTTTTAGAAGCTTTTCATAATCAGCACCCAAATATTAAATTTAAAATAATGAATGGTACAACAATGGAGCTTTGTGCAGTATTGAAATCGGGAGAAGTTGATATTGCCTTCTGTAATTTCCCTATTGATGATCCAACATTAGAGCTTAAACCTTGTATTGATGTTCAAGATATATTCGTTTGTGGAGAACAATACATGAAGACAATTACGGAGCCACTTAGCTTTGCTTCAATAGTAGATTTGCCACTAATATTACTTGAGCAACAATCTGTCTCGAGGAAATATGTAGATGATTATCTTATGACAAAGGGTGTTAAGATTTCACCAGAATTTGAACTGGGTTCACATGATTTATTATTAGAGTTTGCAAAAATAAATTTGGGGATAGCTTGTGTAACAAAGGAATTTTCCAAAGATTATTTAAATAAAGGAATTTTATATGAAGTGCCTTTAATGGAAGAAATCCCAAAAAGGAGTATAGGCGTATGCTTTTTAAAAAGTGTTCCTCTATCGCCAGCTTCAACAAAATTTGTTGAAATTGTAGAAAGTAATCAAATATAGATAATTGAAAAAAACCGCCAAGAAATTTTTTGGCGGTTTTTAATGTTTTACAAGTTCTTAGTACGTTTTATCACCATTAAAGATAGAGTTTTTAACGACAACGTAATCTACTGTACGGATAGCGTCAAGTTTTTTGCCGCCAGCATAAGAGATAGATGATTGAAGGTCTTGTTGCATTTCAGTAAGGGTATCTTTTAGAGAGCCTTTATGTTCAACATACAGTTTTTTACCTTCAACGTTTTTCTTCTCACCTTTTTGGAATTCTGAAGCTGAACCAAAATATTCTTTAAGAAGTTTACCGTCTTTTTCAATAGTCTTACCTGGAGATTCTTCGTGTCCAGCAAATAATGAACCAATCATGACCATTGAAGCACCGAAGCGTACAGATTTAGCGATATCGCCATTAGTACGGATACCTCCGTCTGCAATAATCGGTTTAGTAGCAGCTTTTGCACACCAGCGTAGAGCAGCTAATTGCCAGCCACCTGTACCAAAGCCAGTTTTAATTTTTGTTATACATACTTTACCTGGTCCAATACCCACTTTAGTAGCATCAGCGCCAGCGTTTTCTAATTCTCTTACAGCTTCTGGTGTACCAACGTTACCAGCGATTACAAAGCTAGTAGGTAAATGTTTTTTAATATGTTGAATCATATTGATTACAGCATTTGAATGACCGTGTGCAATATCGATTGTGATGAAATCAGGAACAATCTTATCTGCTGCCAATTGTTCGATGAAGGCATACTCTTCTTCTTTTACTCCAACGCTAATTGAAGCGATTAATCCGCGAGCTTGCATATCTTTAGTGAAATCTGCACGTTTTCCTGGTTCAAAACGATGCATTATATAGAAATATCCATCTTCAGCTAATTGAATGGCTACTTTTTCGTCAATAATTGTTTGCATATTTGCAGGTACGACAGGCAATTTAAATGTATGTTCACCTAAAGTAACAGATGTGTCACATTCAGATCTACTATTTACTATACATTTTGCAGGAACCAATTGAATATCTTCGTAATCAAATACATTTTCCATAAAACACACTCCTAAAACCGAATAATTATTATCCTTATAAATAAAATGTTCGTCTTTTAGTAATTTACATCATTTTTGGTCTTATGTCAAAAGATAATAAGCGTTTTCATCTTATTCTGTAGATATTCAAGTAATAATCATAAAAAATCTTATAGGGAAGTTTAAAATACAGAGTTTGATGTAAGAGATTCTTAAGGGAGAGAAGTCTTTAATTTCAAAAAATGAAGTTTATTAAGAGTAGCATTAGGAGATCTTGTTGAAATATACCTTGAAGTTTTAGAGAGTAGTTGTAAATCGCTGTTTATATTCATTTTAATTAAAAATCTTTTAGCAATATCGTATGTTGTATTGGTTTCGTTTCATCGCTGGTAGTTATTTTAAAAAAATCGGTCCACTTCATATTATAATTATTTCTGTTCTTTGAATTACTATTATTGCTTTAATTTAAGCAAATTATGGACATTAAAAAGCATTACGATTAGTGGTATACTGATTAAATAGATTAACCATCTGAAAGGAGATGAAAATCTTTGAAATACATTAAATCACAAATGCAACAATTAATAAATGAAAACAAAGAATTGCATACAAAATTTAAAGAGTTGAAAAAGTCTTTGGATCTTGAAAAAAATTATGCCCTGAAAGCTTTATATCATGCAGAAGTTGCTGATGGCGGTAAATATCAACAAGATTATCAAGCGTTAGATGATCCAAAATACTAAGAGCATTTTTTAGATATATATTTGAGTATCAATGACGTAAAAAAAGACTAAAACAATAAATTTAATATAACTTGTGTAGGAATATCTGCTTATTGTAGAGTTGTATCATACAGAATATATTTAAGGGCTAATTTAGTTTTAATTGGATAATGACAGGGAAAAAGGCTTGCGTAAGGCAGGTCTTTTTTCTTTTTTTTTGGATTTTTTCTGTTAAATTAGAAATATGACGTTATTTGTAGATTATTTTTTTTATTATGTCCTATTTGATAGTAATTCACTGTTTAAGAAGTTAATATTATAGTAACAATAATACATTTCTTGAAAGGGAGCATCGTATGATAGAGATAGAAATGAAATTGAAGAAGTATTTAATTGGACTGCCTCCGATTGTAATCAATGAAGATGAAACAATGGAAGATAGTATTGAAGTCCTGGATGCAAGAAATGATGTCAATTACGGTTATATTGAAGTGACTGACGATAAAGAGTTGACAAACATCAACATCGATTTTGATAAATTAGTAGAAAACAACAATGTTGAGTTAGAAAATCTAGAAGAACTTGAGATGGATGAAATTTTACATATTACAGAGTCCTTTGTGAAGGATTTCGGCCGTGAAGTAATACAATTTAGTAATTTCTCTGAAATTGGCGAAGGAGAATATTTAGTAGTTTATGAAGCTATCGATAAAAAATTAAAACTCCCTTTACCTAATTCTGGTGCAGTTATAGAGATTAATTCATATGGCACTATTACAGCGGCTACAATATTCCAAGAATATTATCAACTTACATATCCAAAAGTGGAAGTAACAGAAGATGAAGCTAGAGAAATTTTATGTAAAGAGACATTAGTGGAATTAGGAATCGAAGAAAATGAAGAGCAAGGAGAATTTGAATTGGTTTATCAACCAATTCGAGATTATATAGGTGTTACTGTTGATGGGGAAGTTCAAAAAGCAAGTCAGTTGTTCAGTGAATCACAGCTTGAACAATTTGCTGTTACACCTGTCCAAGTGACGAAGGCATTACCAAAATTATTGGGTGCAACTGATCAATATGTATTACGTGAAGAAGAGGGTAATTTATATTGGTATGTTGCGGAAGAGTTAGATGAAAAAGGTGAAGATGCAGAAGCTGTAATCGAAGTACTACATTTTGATGATGCAGGCGCTAACTATGAATCTAATGTGGAATGGGATACAGAAGCAAAGATTGAGTTACCTTTTGAGCAATTAAAAGACAATGCAATGCAATTTTTAGAGATTATTGCGGGTGACATACACCATAAATACATGCTTGAAGAACAATCTGTATTGAATGATGATACAGAAGAATTTGACGATGATTCGGATGATGATCTCTTCAATGTGGATGAATATGATGAAGACGAGCATGAAGACGAACATGAAGATGAACCAACAACTATGTTTACTTTTATCCCATTTTTCCAGGGATACAAATTAGACAAATACTCCGTTCTAATTGAGGTAGGTATACATACAGGAATTATTCGTTCATGTTTGTATAGCGCATTAAATATGGAGGCTATTCGAGGTGTGAATACTACACCAATGATTACATTAGAAGAAGCGGATACTATATATAAACAGAGTTTGCAGATGAAACTTTCACGTTTTGAAGAGATAGATGAAGATGATGAAATGACAATATACAGCTTAAATTACTCTATTAATGCACCTTCTGAAAATGGTGTAATTGATAAGATTAATGCTACGACAGGTGAAGTTACGTACGCTGGGTCAGATATTGTTAGAGGCTAAAAACTAGTTGTAAGAAAAAAGATAGTATTCTGAGTATTTTATAAAATGTGTGTTGACACTGAAAGTTCGTTACTGTAGACTGTGTACAATGATAATTGAATACAACCTCACTTGTTAATGGGTGAGGTAGAGGCGCGATATCTATTAGTCTTTAGTGGAGCTTGAGAAACTATGAAACTATTGAGAAGGAGATGTCGCCGAAGTTTGTAATACACTCGATGTTACTTGCTGGGTCTGTAGTTAATAACTGCAGGACTGTCTCAATGAACGTCCTAGTTCGTTGAGTTGAGCTATCTCATTTAGGGATAAGTAGAGGATTTAGGCTATTGTACAATGCGACCTGAGTTCATCTCAGGGCGCGTTTTTTATACGTACAATAGCCTTTTTTAGTATTTTGAAGAAAATTAAGGATATTATTTAGAGGGGGAGAATATAATATGAAAAAAACATGGGCAATTTTTTCTGCTATGACACTACTTGCTATTTTACTATTAGCTGGTTGTGGAACTAAAGATGCAGGTTCGGGATCAGGTGCATCTACTGAAGGGGAAACAAAAAAAGAAACATTCACAATTGGTATGGAAGCGGGATACCCTCCGTTTAACTGGACACAAAAGGATGATTCAAACGGCGGCGTGAAAATCTCTGGTAACGCAGAATATGCTGGCGGTTATGATGTTGAGATTGCAAAAAGAGTTGCAGAATCTTTAGGAAAAGAACTAGTAATCGTCAAAACAGAATGGGACGGTCTAGTACCTTCATTAACTTCAGGTAAAATTGATGCAATTATGGCGGGTATGTCTCCAACTGAAAAGCGTAAAAAGACAATTGATTTCACTGATAACTACTATACATCTAATTATGTAATGGTTGTTAAAAAGGGCAGTAAATACGAGAAAGCTAAATCAATCCAGGATTTTAGTGGTGCCAAAATTACAGGTCAATTAAATACAACACACTATGATGTAATAGATCAAATTACTGGTGTTAAAAAACAAGCTGCAATGGATAACTTCCCTGCAATGCGTGTAGCACTTGAATCAGGTGTGATTGATGGTTATGTATCTGAACGTCCAGAAGGTATTAGTTCTTCAGCTGCAAATGATAAATTTGTAATGGTTGAATTCACAGATGGCTTTAAAGCGTCTGAAGAAGATACAGCAATTGCTGTAGGTATTGAAAAAGATAGCGAATTAAAAGATAAAATTAATGAAGTTTTAAAAGGTATCTCTGAAGAAGAGCGTACAGAAATTATGGATAAAGCGATTGCAAACCAACCAGCTGCAAAATAATGTATGACGGATACCGGCTGCATATGAAGCAGTCGGTATTACTGCTTTTGAAGGAGGAACAGTATGAGTATTGATTGGATTATAAGTATAGCAACAGAAAACTGGGAAATGTTCCTTCGCGGGGCATGGATGACGTTATTAATTGCAACACTTGGTACTGTTTTCGGTGCAATCATTGGATTACTTATCGGTATTATTAATACGATTCCTAAACCTGAAAGAGGATTAAAAAGAATTGTATTAAAACTAATAAATATAATTCTTGGGATATACGTAGGATTTTTCCGAGGTACACCAATGATTGTTCAGGCAATGGTAGTTTTCTATGGTGCTGCCCAAGCATTTGGTGTAGATATGGACCGCACGTTTGCAGCAATTTTTATCGTTGCTATTAATACAGGAGCGTATATGGCTGAAATTGTACGTGGCGGTATTATCTCAGTAGATAAGGGCCAATTTGAAGCAGCTCAAGCGATTGGTATGAATCATTGGCAAACTATGATTCATGTAGTATTACCACAAGTTTTAAGGAATATTTTACCTGCAACAGGTAACCAATTTGTTATGAATATTAAAGATACATCAGTATTGAATGTAATTGGGGTTACAGAACTATACTTCCAAACAAAATCTGTTTCGGGGAATAATTTCAGATATTTCGAGTCATTCTTTGTAGCATGTATTTTATACTTAATCATGACATTCGTAGTGACGAAAATTCTACACTACTTTGAAAAACGATTAGATGGTCCACAAAACTATCAAATGATTGATGATCTAGAACAAATGGAAGGCAAAAAAGCATGATGCGGACAAAGGAGATAGACTTATGAAAAATGTAATCGAGATACAACATCTAAGCAAATCCTTTGGCACTCATGAAGTTCTTAAAGACATTGATTTCTCTGTAAACAAAGGGGAAGTTGTCTGTGTCATCGGCTCTTCAGGATCAGGGAAATCTACGCTTCTACGTTGTATTAACTTATTAGAAAGACCAAGTGGAGGACAGATTGTTTATCAAGGTGACAATATTCTAGATAACAACCATAATATAAATAATTATCGTACAAAACTAGGTATGGTATTCCAATCATTCAATTTGTTTAATAACCTTAATGTATTAACAAATTGTATTGTAGGTCAAACAAAGGTTTTAAAACGCTCTAAAAGTGATGCTGAGAATGTTGCTATGAAGTACTTGAAGGTTGTTGGTTTAGATCGTTATGTCAATGCGAAGCCACACCAATTATCAGGTGGTCAAAAGCAACGTGTAGCTATTGCTAGAGCGCTGTCTATGGAACCAGATGTATTACTTTTTGATGAACCAACATCTGCACTCGACCCAGAAATGGTTGGAGAAGTTCTAAAGGTTATGAAGGAATTAGCAGGTACAGGTCTTACGATGTTAATCGTGACACATGAAATGGAATTTGCAAGAGAAGTTTCAGATCGTGTTGTTTTCATGGATAAAGGGGTCATAGTGGAAGAAGGTTCACCAGAGCAAATCTTTAACCATCCGCAAAATGAACGTACAAAGTCATTTTTAAAACGCACGTTTAAACAATAGGGGTATTGAATAAGAAAGCCGTTTTTACGTCATTCGTTTGATGTAAGAAACGGCTTTTTATATATGCCACTTATTGTTGATTTCTTTTATGAACATAGAGGTATTCTTTTTACTTCCCATAATAGGTGAATATACATAGGAAAAACTCCGCTTAAATATATGGTCTTCTAAACGGATAGCAGCGAGTGTCCCTCTTTTTAATTCATGTTCAATGACACTCTTTGATAGTAGTGTAAGTCCGTCAATTCCTTGTGTCATAAATTCTTTTAATCCTTGATTACTGCTAATGGAGATTAGCGATTTAATATTGATACTGTTAGATTCTAGTACATGAAGTAAGTAATTACGTGTACCTGAGCCTTCTTCGCGAGTTAGCCATGTGTGATTATGTAAGTCTTGAATCGTTATGATTTCTTTTTGGGCAAGCACATGTGAAGGAGATGCGACTAACAATAACTCGTCTTCCATGAAGGGTTCTATAATTAACTCTTTATTGGTTGTTTGCCCTTCGATTAAGCCGATATCTATCTTCAGCAATTGAACAGCTTCAACAACCTCATCCGTATTTCCGATCATTACCTCCAGATGAAGTTCAGGATATTTTTGCTGTAAAGTAACGAGTAATGAAGGTAGTACGTATTCGCCAATGGTAAAGCTTGCGCCAATTAGCAGTTTTCCTTTAATTTCATTTTGAAGTGTTAGAATATCCGATTTGGTCTGATCGTAAATAGCTAACATTTGTTTAGCGCGATCATAGAGAATTTCACCAGAGGGGGTAATTTTTAGAGATTTAGGTGAGCGTAAAAACAACTGTGTATTAAATTCAGTTTCTAAATTTTTTATGTGTAAACTAACGCTAGGTTGAGAAATATGGAGGTATTCAGCTGTCTTCGTGAAGTTTTTTATATCCGCTAAAGCAACGAATGTCTTTAAAGCATCGTAATACATTAAATTCCCCCTTATTAGAAATACTAATAGTCATAATTACTTATCTGTATTTTACTGATTATTAATTCTCCAGTAAAGTTTAGGTACAAACAAAAATAAATGGGGTTACAAAATGAAGAAAATAATAAATGTTCTACCTGGATTGATAATTTGTATTATGATCGCTTTTATTGGAATGGTATTTGGACGTTTCTTTCCAAGTTTAGGCAGTGGGTTATTTGCTATTTTAATAGGTATTATGATTGGCAATTTAAAATTTGGGTCGAACTCGATGTTAAGACCAGGAATAAAGTTTTCAGAAAGTAATCTGCTATACTATTCAATTATTTTATTGGGTGCAACGCTGACATTTAACTCTTTATTTAATATTGGGCTAACGGGTATCTCTTTTATTCTTATTCAAATGGCTGGGACAATTGCTTTTGTTATTTGGTTGGGAAAAAAATTAAGTTTTGGTGAGGACTTTCGCTTATTGATGGCGAGTGGTAATGCAGTTTGTGGTTCTTCAGCTATTGCATCAACAGCACCAGCAATTAATGCAAAAACATCAGATATGGCTGTATCAATAACAATTGTTAATTTACTAGGTACGGTTTTGATGATTCTTTTGCCTGTCATTACAAGTACTGTTTTTCATAATAATATTCTACCGTCTTCAGCTTTAATAGGTGGGACATTGCAATCCGTAGGGCAAGTAGTTGCTAGTGGGAGCATAGTTGGTGAGGCAGTGAAAGATCAGGCAGAAATTTTTAAAATCAGCAGAATCATTTTCTTAGCATTAGTCGTGTTTGTTCTAACACGTATAAAGATGGCAAATCAAGAGGCTCAAGAAGCTCAAGAAGCCACTAAAGGAAAATTCAACATACGTTCAATTGTTCCTTGGTATGTAGCAGGGTTTTTATTATTGTGTGTAATCAATAGTATTGTTTTATTTCCAGCAGCAATTACACATCCAATCAAAGTTTTTGGAAATTATTTGGAAATCACGGCACTTGCAGGTATTGGTATGAGTGTTAATATAAAAGATTTAACACAGCATGGATGGAAATTATCTGCATATGCAGGTGGTATTGGTCTATTCCAAATTATTTTTGCGTTGATCCTAATATTCATTTTGCTTTAATACCCTAAAATAGTTATATTATTTGCAGGCAAAAATAAAGAAGTGGTCGATTTACTATATAAAAATGCAAATGATTGTGGTGTTGAATATATAACCGCTGAAAATGATGCAAGAACAAGTATTAATATAATAATGAAAAAAACCTCTCATAAATGAGAGGTTTTAGTTTATTTTTTAAACAATAGGTAAATGAAGTACGGTGCACCAATTAGAGATACGATAATACCCGCTGGAATGCTACTGAAGCTTATAATATTACGCCCTATAGTATCGGCAAGTAGTAATAGCCAACCACCTGTTAAAATAGCCACAGGTATAAATAATTGATTTCTCGGTCCTACTAGTGCTTTCGCAATATGAGGTGACAAAAGACCAATGAAGGCAATTCCGCCGGTGACCGAAACCGCAGAAGCAGCTAATGCTACAGCAGTTAACAGTAAAACAATTCTTTCTTTCTCAAGTGAGACACCTACTCCAATAGCTACAGGTTCACTCAAGTTTAATAAGTTCAGTTTATTTGCCTTGAATAGAGTATAAGGAATTAATATAACAAGCCAAGGCAAAATTGCCCATACAAATGCCCAATCATTTCCCCAGATATTACCTGCTAACCATTTAGCTATAAAATCCACTTTTGTACGTTCAGCTGATGAGATTAGAACAATCATCACGCCTGAGAGCGCCATTGAAAACCCAATACCGACCAAAACTAAGCGTACCGGTTGTAGACCTTCTTTCTTACTATAAGAAAATGCATATATCAATATAGCCGTTAGCAAAGCACCTAAAAAGGCAACTGCCGGTAAGACATATATAAATGTTCCAACATCAACAGGGAAAAATAAAAAGAAAATAGCTACGCCAACTCCAGCGCCAGCATTAATCCCGATAATTCCTGGATCGGCTAAATCATTACGTGTAATGCTTTGCAAAATGGAGCCAGATAATGCGAGTGCCATACCCGCTAAAACAGTAATAAGAATTCGAGGTAGGCGTATTGAAAAGAGAACAAATTCTTCTTTGAAAGTACCGTTACCAAGAATAGTTGGAATGATACGGTCGAATGAAACTGAAGATGCTCCCATACCTAAACCGATAATAAATGTAGCTATAATTAATGCGCATAGTATAAATATGATTAATCGTTGTCTTCTAATCAAATGAGGTGCAATCATGAGAATACTTTGCCCCCTCTACGAACAATGATTAAAAAGAACGGTAGTCCTAAAACAGCAATAATAGCAGCAATAGGCGTTTCATAAGGTGCGTTAATTGTACGCCCAACTGTATCAGCTAATAGCATAAAGGAAGCTCCTACGATAGCTGACATGGGAATAACAAGACGGTAATCTGTACCGACAATGGCACGCACGATGTGAGGTACCATTAAACCAATGAAAGCCATATTTCCTACAAGTGCCACTGATGTTCCAACTAAAATAATAATGATGAAAAATAAAATGATCTTTACACGCATTGTATTTTGCCCTAAGCCAACTGCTACTTCTTCACTTAAACTTAGTAAAGTGAGCTGTCTTGAAAGAAGGAGAGCTACAATTAGACCTACAATAATAATAGGTATAATTAGTTGTAACTGACTCCATGCAGTGCCGACAAGGCCCCCAGCTGTCCACATAGAAACGTTTTTTGAAATTTTAAAGTATAAGGCTACCCCGTCAGCTATTGCATAAAGGAATGCAGAAACTGCAGTTCCGGCTAACACCATTCGTAGTGGAGAAAATCCACCTCTTTTTAACATACCAATTCCAAATACTAAAACAGCGCCAATTGCGGCACCTATGAAACAAGCAATCATAATACCAAAATAGCTTGTGGATGGTAGAAGAGCAAAGGTGATGGCTAGAGCAGCATTTGCACCAGCAGTTAGTCCAAGTAATCCTGGATCTGCTAATGGATTTCGTGTCATGCCTTGCATAATAGCACCCGCAACAGAAAGGGCGGCACCAACAAAAATGGCGCCGACCTCTCTCGGTAAACGGATTTCTCGAATCATCGTAATGGTATCACTCGCTGAATCTGAAGTAATAGCTAGCCATACTTCTCTTACAGAAGTATTTGCAGCACCGAATACCATAGCTACTGTAAATATACAGATCAGAACGATAATTCCTACTATGAATTTAATAACAAACGGTATGGATTGTTGTTTTTCTTTTGTCATAGTTAATCATCATTCCTATTTTAAAATTAGTGATGCTTATTTTCCTAAGAAATGGTCTTTGAAGAATTCTAATTGATATTCTAGAGTTAACGGATCATTGAAATAGAATTCATTAGCATTTGCTTCATATACATGACCATTTTTAACAGCAGGAATGTTTTTAAATGTTTCTGTTTTTTGGAATGAATTATCACTATCCGAGAATTTACTTAAGATAACATAATCACCAGCATAATCAGGTAAAACTTCTTGAGATAGAGCATAATAGCCGTCTTTTAAGACTGACTCTTCTACTTTTTTAGGCATTTTTAATTTCATTTCTTGATATAAAATTTCTGTTCCACGACCCCAGTGATCGCCGTATACATATAGGTCTTTATTGAAGTTTTCGATGACAGAAACTGTTGTATCTTCCCCGATTTTCGCACGGATTTCATCGCCTGCTGTAGCAGCACGTTCTTTAAAATCGTCAACCCATACTTTTGCTTCTTTTTCTTTATTTAATAATTTACCAATTTCTAAATGTTGTGTAAGGTAATCTACTTTTCCGTAAGTAAATGTTACTGTTGGAGCAATTTCTTTTAGTTTATCAATGTTTTTAGCAGTTGAAAGACCAATGATTAAGTCTGGTTCAAGCTCTATAATTTTCTCTATATCTTCATCTGTTACTTCTTCAACGTCTTTTAAAGTTGAATCAAAACGAGGATTCATTTTTGCCCAAGCGTCAACACCTACAAGTGGTACATCAAGTGCCATTACGTTACCTGCAAAAGAACCTAATACTATAACTTTTTGTGGGTTGGCTGGCACTTCTACTGGACCATCTTCAGATTCATATGTAATCGTCGTTGGCTCATTGTTTTTATCTGCTGAAGTATCCTCAGCTTTATCCTCAGTTTTATTGCCACAAGCGGCAATGATTAAAACGAATAATAATACGAATGGTATAAATAACTTTTTCATTTTTCTGCTCCTTTTAGTAAATCATATGTGACACACATTGGTTTGTTTGTTCTAGGGTCTATTCCGATATGAGCATCAATTGCGAATACTTTCTCAAGTACATCAGCTGTAATAACATCTTCGCAATTTCCTGCCTTCACAATTTCCCCATCTTTTAAAGCAATAATATAATCAGCAAAACGCGCTGCTTGATTTAAATCATGTAATACCATGATAATAGTACGTTCTTGTTCTTCGTTTAACTTTTGTAAAAGGTTGAGAACTTCTAATTGATGAGCTAAATCTAGATAAGTTGTTGGCTCATCAAGGAAAATAATCTCTGTCTCTTGTGCAAGCGCCATGGCAATCCAAACACGTTGTCTCTGACCGCCTGATAATGCATCAACAGAGCGGTATTTGAATTCAGTAGTTCCTGTTACATCGAGAGCCCATTCAATGACGTCATAATCCTCTTTTGTTAACCGGCCAAGTCCCTTTTGATAAGGAAAGCGTCCATAGGATACAAGCTCCCCTACTGTCAACCCACTAACACTCTCTGGTGTTTGAGGGAGAATAGCCATTTTGCTCGCTAAGTCCTTCGTATTTTGCTTGGCAATGTTTTCCCCATCTAGCAAGACTGCACCTGATTGCTGAGAAATAATACGAGTCATTGTTTTCAAAAGCGTTGATTTACCACAACCATTTGCGCCGATGATCGTTGTAATTTTCTTATCGGGAATTGATATACTCAATTCTTTGACAATTAAACGGTCACCATAACCAATGCTTAAGTCATCTGTATATAGGCGAACCATAATATGACTAACCTCCGTTTACAAAATAAAATTAATAGCTTACAATTGAGAATGAATTTCAGTATCATTGCACATGCTTAAATATAAGGTCAATGATACTGAAAGTCAATTAATTTTTTCAATTGAAGAAAATAGATAGATACATAAATTATTTAATACAAATTAGGAGTGTTAATATATGGAACTACAAGAGTTGTACGATGTGACGATAATTGGTGGAGGACCAGCAGGATTATATTCAACTTTTTATAGTGGATTACGTGAAATGAAAACGAAAATCATTGAATATCAACCTTATTTAGGTGGTAAATTGCACGTTTATCCAGAAAAAATGATATGGGATGTAGGGGGACATAAGCCGCTACCAGGAGAGCAATTGATTGAGCAATTAGTCGAACAAGGATTAACGTTTAATCCAACTGTTGTGTTAAATGAAAAAGTAGAATCCATTGTAAAAAATGATGGAAACCTTTTTGAGTTAACGACAGCTTCAGGAAATAAGCATTACTCCAAAACCATAATAGTTGCCGTTGGAAGTGGTATCTTGAATCCAACGAAAATTCAACTTGAAGGTGCAGATAAATTTGAAGTATCGAACTTGAACTACACTGTAAAATCTATTCAACGCTTCAAAGATAAAACGGTCATCATTTCTGGCGGCGGTAATTCAGCAATTGACTGGGCAAATGAATTAGAGCCAATAGCGAAAAAGGTGTATTTAACGTATCGAAAAGATCAACTAAATGGGCATGAATCCCAAGTGAATCACTTATTAGAAAGCTCGGTTACATCTTTTTTTAACACATCTATTACAAAATTTATCGCTAGTGAAAATCGAGAAATAATTGAGAAAGTCGAATTAACAAATCATCAAAGTAATGAAGTAGAGTATGTAGAAATTGATGAAGTCATTATTAATCATGGTTTTGAACAAGATGCGTCTTTACTTCAAAATAGTGAAGTTGAAATTGATATTGCGGAAAACTTTTATATTGAAAGCAACTCTTCGGGCGAATCATCAGTACCAGGTCTATATGCCGCAGGTGATATTGTAAAATATGAAGGGAAAGTGAATTTAATTGCTGGCGCATTCCAAGATGCAGCAAATGCAGTAAATAAGGCTAAAAAATATATTGAACCTGAGGCAAATGGATTTGGAATGGTTTCCTCTCACAACGAGTTGTTTAAAAAACGTAATCGGAAGTTAATTTCAAAAATGATGGAATGTTAAAGTGTTTTGGTAATGTAATGATTAGTACTACTAGCTAACCGTTTATCTAGAGTTAAAATAATGAAGCCCGATAAAGCCAGTGCATCAACTGACTGCTTAATCGGGTTTTTATTATTTATTAAAAGCAAACTAATCAAAAAATTAATTTAAATTGAAGTAACAATACTTATATATGAAGGTATTACCTCAACCATAAAAGACCAATCTAACTGTATAAACAGTCATCTTACGCTTAATTGAATAATTAGAACGAAGTAATATAGTTCTTTAACTTTTTCAATTCATTCCCCTAATTAATTTGGAGTTGCGTTTAATATCTTTGGTGAAAAATGTTAAGAATTCAACCATTATAGTAGAAAACAACTTAAGTCCTCATATTGATCACATTATTTGTGTAACTTAAAGATCATTTTCTTAATAAAAGAAGAGCATTAAGTAAATGTTTTTCCTTGTAAATAGAACAATGGTAAAATGGCGTAGTGATTGCGTTTTCATAAAATAGAGATTTTTAAGCAAATTCATTTTTATTGGGTAATTTATTTTAGGAGAGTTCTAATGATCAATTTAAGTGCTAAATGGAGAAAGTCCGAGCTGATATGGATAATTCTCATCGCTATTTTGACAGCTATTAGCAGTGAGATAAAAGTGGCACCTTTCTATGGGGAAAATTTTCGATTTGGTCTTGGGAGCATTATGTTCCTTTTACTTATATTAATTCGACCGCCTTATGCAATTATAAGAGCTGGGATTGTTACGGGGTTAACGGTAGTTTTATTCCGAATTATGAATGATGTAGCGTTTAATTTGTTTGATATTACGGAAAGCCTAAAGCAAAATGCTCCTGCCTTTATTTATTACTTTATTTTTTCTAGTGGTTTTCGAATATTTGGCGTTGAAAAATATCAAGATAAACCATTACGCTTAGGTATATATGCGACATTACTTGAAATTATAGGGAATAGTGTAGAACATATCATTCGCTCTTTCTTAATAGCTGAAACGAGTATTGATTTATATGATTTGGGGCTATTAAGTGCAGTTGCTTTATTGAGAAGCTTTTTTGTCGTAGGTTTATATAGTTCAGTCGTTATTTCAGAGCAACATAAACGATTAGAGGAAGAGCTAACGGTAGACTCAGGTTTATATGTAGAGACGTTGTATTTGCAAAAATCAATGAATCATATAGAGAAAATTACAGCTTCTAGCTATGATCTATATCGTAAATTAAAGGATATTGAGCAAAGAGAGCTGAGTGTGAAGGCTTTGCATATTGCCCAGGAAATTCATGAAGTTAAGAAAGATGCTCAGCGTATATTCTCGGGTTTATCAAACATCACGCTTCAAAAAACAAATGATGTTTATTTTTTATCGAATTTATTTGATTTCGTTACAACGGCTAATAAGAAATATAGTGAGCTATTAGGTAAACAAATTGTTTTTCATGTGAAAGTATCCACCGATTTTGAAACGAATCAACAAATTCCGTTACTAGCTATGCTCAATAATCTTGTAGCAAATGCTGTTGAGGCCATTGATGATGATGGTGAAATTTCAATTGAGGTGACTGATATAGAAAAGAAGACATGCTTTAAAGTAAGTGATTCTGGCAAGGGTATATCTAAAGAGGATTTAGATATTATTTTTGAGCCTGGCTTTACAACGAAATACAATAAGCAAGGTGTTGCAGCAACTGGGATTGGCTTATCTCACGTACGCGAAATTGTACAAATGCTTGAAGGGGATATTTCTGTTAGAAATCTTGAGAGTGGCTTGATTTTTAGAATCGAAATACCAACGAAGAATATTCGAAAGAGAGTTGAATAATCCTGCGTTATTTTATAGTAGATGATGATGCAGCTAGCCGCCGAATGCTGAAGCAAATAATTATTGAAGGTGATTTGGGGGTAGTAATTGGGGAGGCTGATAGTGGAGAAAGTGCATTGCCACTTATTTTATCAAGCCATCCTGATCTTGTATTAATCGATTTATTAATGCCAAACTTAGATGGTATTGAAACAATAGAACAATTGAGAAAACAAGGATTTAAAGGCCATTTTGTGATGATTTCACAAGTCGTTAATAAGGAAATGGTAGGACAAGCATACGAAAAAGATGTGGAGTTCTTTATCCATAAACCCATCAATCGAGTGGAAGTGCAAAATGTCTTAAAGAAAACTGCTGAGCGTTTTTTATTAAAACGATCACTGCTCACGATTCGTGAATCTTTAATAAATTTTGAAGAGACCACAAAAGAAGAGACACATCGAACTATAAGAGATGTTGTGTTATCCATTTTAAATGATATGGGTATTGTAGGAGAAGTAGGAAGTGATGATATTCTATGCATAATGGAATTGTTGATCAATCGTAGTGAATCTTCAATGCAATTGCCCGCTTTAAAGGATTTATATGAGGAACTTGCATCTGAAACAAAGACTAACGGTGTTGAGATAATGAAAGAAAGTAAGGCCATAGAGCAACGCATACGTAGAACGATATTGGCCGCAATGAACAACTTAGCAACTTTAGGTGTTGTAGATTATACAAACCCTGAGTTTGAATATTATGCTCCGCGCTACTTTGAGTTCTCAGAAATTCGAACATGTATGCGTTCGATTCAAGAGGATTCTAAAGTGACTAGGAAGATAAAAGTGAATGTGAAGAAATTCTTACAAGTGTTATATGTAGAGTCTTTAGAGAAGTATCAACATCCACCTAAATAGGCAAAATAGATAGTGGAAAAACAATATAATTTCTTATTTCAAAATTTTTTAATCAAATAAATGTCGGATTCTGTCGGATTTGATAAGTCGTTATTAAAATGTGAATAAGGCTTTTTCTGTAAAAAGTAAAACAGAACAAAGGGGTGACTTATTGATGAAGAAAAAATTTAAGATAAGTTTAGCTGTTCAAATATTGATCGGACTTGTTTTAGGTATTACAGTAGGTGCGATTTTCTACGGCAATCCAAAGGTTGAAACTTATTTACAACCAATTGGTACAATATTCTTGAATATGATCAAAATGATCGTTGTGCCGATTATTGTTTCTACATTAATTTTAGGTGTTGCTGGAACAGGTGACATGAAACAGCTTGGTAAATTAGGTGCGAAAACGCTTATTTACTTTGAAGTTGTAACAACAATTGCAATTGTTGTCGGTTTATTGGTTGCGAATATATTCCAACCTGGTGTTGGTGTGGATATGAGTGCTATCACTAAAGGTGATATTTCTCAATATCTTCATACAACTGAAGAAGTACAAAGTCATGGTTTCGCTGATACAATTATTAATATTGTTCCAACGAATATCATTGATGCTATGGCTAATACGAACATGTTAGCAATAATCTTCTTCTCTGTATTATTTGGGCTTGGTGTAGCTTCTATTGGTGAGAGAGGGAAACCAGTTCTTGCTTTCTTCCAAGGAACAGCAGACGCTATGTTCTGGGTAACGAACACAGTTATGAAATTTGCTCCTTTTGGTGTATTCGCATTAATCGGGATAACCGTTTCAAAATTTGGTTTAGAGTCATTAATTCCTTTAGGTAAATTGGCGATTTTAGTTTATGCATCCATGATATTCTTTATAATCGTGATATTAGGTTCAATTGCTAAGCTCGTTGGTATCAATATTTTCCGTTTGCTTAGAGTATTAAAAGATGAGTTGATTTTAGCATACTCTACTTCAAGCTCTGAAACCGTATTACCAAAAGTAATGCAAAAAATGGAGAAATTCGGTAGTCCAAAGGATGTCGTATCTTTTGTAATACCTACGGGATATTCATTTAACTTAGATGGTTCTACGCTATACCAAGCGATTGCGGCAATTTTCATTGCTCAAATGTATAATGTTCCTTTAACTATTATGGATCAAATTACATTAGTACTTGTATTGATGGTTACTTCTAAAGGTATTGCAGGCGTACCAGGTGTATCTTTTGTTGTATTATTAGCGACTCTTGGTACTGTTGGTATTCCACCAGAAGGTTTAGCATTTATTGCTGGTATTGACCGTATTCTTGATATGGCTCGTACAGTGGTAAATGTAGTTGGTAACTCTCTAGCTACAATTGTTATGTCTAAATGGGAAGGTCGCTTCGATTACGAAAAAGCGGCAACCTACTTTGACAAACCAGAAGATTCAGTACAATAAATAGCTTAGTGGAAGAATTATTTTCATTCACTTCTAGGACATTTCTTTAATAAAAAATTATGAGCTCCACTAACGGCTATGTTAGTGGAGTTTTTTTAATTTTTTACCGCTTTTCAGTTATGTGTTATTTGTTATTTGTTTATGACATCTAGTTGACGTATTGAAATGATATAATGTTTGGAAAACGAAAATATAAGCGAGTTGGAGGGAATTGTATGGATAAAGTACTCATTGTAGAAGATGAATTTGCGATTAGCCAAGTGCTCAAGGCCTATTTGCAAAAGGTGAATTTTCAAACAGAGCAGGCCTATAATGGTTCTGATGCAATTAAGAAATTCCATGAATTTAATCCTAATCTCGTGTTATTAGATATTATGCTCCCAGGAAAAAGTGGGTGGGAGATCTTAAAGGAAATACGTCAAATAAATACTTGTCCAGTTATCATGTTAACAGCCTTAGGTGAAGTCAATTATCGCCTTGAAGGCCTAAATGAAGGTGCAGATGATTACATTACAAAGCCATTTATTGCTGAAGAGGTTGTTGCACGCGTGAAAGCCGTTTTAAGAAGAACACAAGGCGATAAAGCCCCTAAGAGGAAATTTGGTAGCTTAGAAATTAACTTACAATCACATGATGTACATGTGAATAATCAAGAAATAGATTTAACACCAAGAGATTTATCAGTATTAATGTTTCTAGCAGAGCATCCAAACAAAACATTTACACGAGATCAATTAATTGAGCAAGTGTGGGGATGGGAATATGATGGTAGCGACCGTGCAGTCGATTTAGCAATAAAGAGATTACGTAAATCACTACAAAACTGGCCTGCCGAAGACGGGGAAATAAAGACACTTCGTGGATTGGGGTATCAGTTAAGTGTTAAAAAGTCGTAAAAAGAAAAGGGTATCCTTAACGCGATATTGGACTACGCGCTATTTGCTAACTCTATGTATAGGGCTAACAATTATTGCGTTTATATCAGCAATCTGGTTACGTCATACAACACTAGTGTATCGATTGGATATGATTGAGTTCATGGCAGAGGAAACGACTCATCGCATTTCAGATAATGTTGATGCAGGAATTCCAAATGGTGAAAATCCTGGACTATTTAGAGAGCGTGATCGTTTTATGAATATGGATATTAAGCCCGTCATTTATATAGTAGATACTGAAGGCAAAATCATTTCAAGTAATCGTCCTAAAGGACCGCGAGAGCAAAGTATTCAAGCCGATATTTTATCGTCTAGTGATGAGGTACAGAAACTTACTTATAATGGTACATCAAAAGTTTTTTATGCGGTAAAGAAGAAAATTGAAATTGACGATGAACAAGTCGGTTGGGTAGTCATTGTAGAATCGAAGGAGAGCCTTACACATTTAAATCAAGAGTATGGTCAGCTAGCTATTATGATAGGCAGTTTAGCATTGCTAGGTTTAGGTGCAATTTATTTTTTATCAAGAAGATTAGCTACACCAATTAAAGAGGTTGCCGCCGCAGCAAAACAAGTACAGCAGGGAGACTATAATATCAAACTTCCTGAAAATTTAAAGGAAGAAGAAGTGTATGAACTTGTTCGTTCGTTTAAAGAGATGGCAATGCGCTTGGAACAACTTGAGTCAATGAGAACAGAATTATTAGCAGGTGTGACACATGAATTAAAAACACCTGTAACTTCTATTAGTGGTCTGTTACAAGCCATTCAAGATGGAGTTGTTTCAGGTGATGATGCTCGCGAATTTGTTAAAATGGCGATAAATGAAACATCAAAATTAAAAACAATGGTTGGTGATCTATTGGCATTCAACTCATTTGCTGTAAACGCCATTCCTGTAAAATTTGAAGAACTTGAAATTAACCAAATGGTAAAAGACGTAGTTAATCGATGGAGGCTAATGCAGGACACTGACGATATCCAGTTAACACTGACTACATTAAAAGAGTTAGTAACGGTGAATATTGATGCTATTCGTTTTCAACAGATTTTCACCAATTTATTTACAAATGCTGAACAAGCTATGAAGGGGCAAGGCAATATTAACGTCGTTTTGCATGATGAGAAGGAATCGGTTGTTATTACTGTATCTGATTATGGACAAGGTATTCCAAAGGAAGAGCAAGATTTAGTTTTCGAACGCTTCTATCGAGGTGAAAATAAGAAATACGAAGTGCGTGGCTTAGGTCTAGGGCTACCGCTTAGTAAAATGATGGCGCAGTCCATCCTTGGCGATCTACATCTTGTAGAAAGCTCTGAGAAAGGTACAACATTCAAATTAATAATTCCAAAATCAAATAAATGATAATGACCAAGAAATCCAATTCGATCATAAATTCGAATTGGATTTTTTTCTTTCATAAATACAAATCCCGACATTTAGCTGACACATTGATTCTGTAAAGTAGGTTTTGTAAAGAACAGAACATAAGGAAGGATGATATAAATGACAAAAGAAATATCAGAAGATAAGAAGGGGAGGGGTAAGCGCCTCATTCTAGTTATAGGAATCCCATTAATTTTACTAATGGCGTTAATTACCTACTATTTAACAGTACCAAAAGCAGATAATTACGTCGCTAAAATTAACGGGGAAAAAATAACCCAATCAGAGTTAAATAAAGAACTTGTTTCTCAATATGGGACTGACGTGCTTAGTACACTGATCACAAATAAAGTCATTGAGCTAGAAGCCGTCAAGAAAAAAATTACCGTTTCAGATAAAGAGATTCAGGCGGAGCTAGATGACTTGCAAAATTCTTATGGTGGTAAAGAGGCATTTGAAGCAGCGCTAGAATCTAACGCTATGAAATTACAAGATGCAAAGGACAATATTAAGACGTATTTAACAACTACAAAATTAATAGAACCAACAATAGATATTACCGAAAAAGAGCTAAAAACATATTTTAAAGAAAATAAAGATACTTTTTCTCAAGAAGAGCAAGTACAAGCCAGTCATATATTAGTTGAAGACAAAGAAACAGCAAAAGAGGTAGAGAAGAAAATTAAAAAAGGTGAAGACTTTGCAGAGCTAGCTAGTGAGTATTCAACTGATACAGCAAGTGCTTCAAATGGGGGTAACCTAGACTATTTTGGAAAAGGTGTAATGGACGAAAGTTTTGAAAAAGCTGCTTTTTCCATGAAAGTGGATGAAATAAGCGATCCTATTAAAACAGATTATGGCTACCACATTATTAAAGTTACAGGTAAAAAAGCAGCAAAGGAAGCTACATTTGAAAACTCAAAGGATGATGTAAAAACAGCTTTAATGAACGAAAAAATAAATGCCAACTATTCAACATGGTTGTCTTCTTTATATGAAGATTATGAAATCGAGAATGCATTAGCTGATGGAAAATAAGTGATAAAGGGAGCAAAAAAATATGAGATATCAAGATGAGTTTACTGTTAAAGGTCGAAAAGAACTCAAACATGCCATCTCACAAATGGATTACACCATTTTACGTAATAAACTACAACATGTGATGAAACTTGATGCACATGCTGGTGGTGATGGGAAGTATTTAATTCGTAGCGTGTATTTCGATAACTTTGAAAACAAAATTTTGAATGAGAAAAAAGAAGGTTATTTCAAACGTGATAAATATCGCGTTCGTATTTACGGCCATAATTCATCATTCATTAATCTTGAAAAGAAAAGTAAGCGAAACAATTTAACTTTTAAAGAAAAATGCCGTATTTCATGTGATGAATATGAATCAATGCGTATTGGACAGATTGACTGGATGGAGGAGGATGAACGCCAACTTATTCGTGAACTATTTATTCAAATGTCTTTATATCAATTGAAGCCGATGACAGTTGTTGATTATGTTCGCGAAGCGTATGTTTACCCATTTGGGAATGTACGCGTGACATTTGATGGCCAAATTAAAACAAGTTTTCGTAATACAGATATTTTTAATCCAGATTTACCTATGGCATCTGTATTTGATCCAACACAAGTAATTTTAGAAGTGAAATACGATGAATATTTACCGGATGTTATCAAAATGATGTTGCAAATGATGGATCGTAGACCTGATGCATATTCAAAATATCAATTAAGCCGTATGTACGGTTAATACTTTTTGGAGGAATTAATAATGGATACAACAAATTTCACAGATATTTTCAAATCAAGCTTTATAGAGAAAACGTCAGCTTTCTCGCTAACAGATGCATTAATCGGACTCTTTGTCTCATTTATCATTGGCCTTTTTATCTATGCAGTATATAAAAAGACATTTTCAGGTGTAATTTATTCACACACTTTCAATATTTCTTTAATGATTATGACAATGGCCACAGCACTTATTATTATGGGTATTTCTTCAAATGTCCTATTGTCCCTTGGTATGGTCGGTGCTTTATCAATTGTTCGTTTTAGAACACCTATCAAAGACCCAATGGATTTAGTCTTTTTATTCTGGTCTATCGTATCAGGTATTTTATGTGGTGCCGGATTTATTCCATTAGTAATCGTAGGTTCAATATTAATTGGCTTAGTGCTAGTACTATTCGTCAATAGAATCACAATTGAAAATCCATATTTATTAATCATAAAATATGCAGATTCAACAGTTGAAAATGCTATGGAAAAAGTTATTTCATCTCAATCAAAAAAACACGCTTTAAAATCAAAATCAGTGATGCCTGGTGAAGAGTTAGAAGTAACTTACGAAATTCGAGTAAAAGAAAATGATTCAAAATTCATGAATGATTTAACAGCTATTCAAGGTGTGAAATCAGCAGTAATGCTTAGCTACGATGGTAACTTCACTGCTTAATACAAGAACCACAAATCATCGTAAAGGAGTTACAGCATGATCAAAAATAGAGTAGTATACGGCATTCTCGCTGTACTCGTGATTGTGTTCATATGCGCTGTAGGAATCTTGCCCAATCTATCTTTGGATTCCAAAAATACAGAAACAAGTTATACAAATAAGGTATTTAACAAAGATAAAGTAACCACAGTCGATCTTGAAATTTCTGATAAGGATTGGCAAGACATGTTAGATAATCCGCTTGATGAGGAAATTAAAGAAGCAAATGTTACTGTAAATGGAAAAATACTTGAGCACGTCGGTGTACGTACAAAAGGTAATTTGTCGTTGCGCGAGGTGGCAAGTGATGAAGATTCAGATCGATACAGCTTGAAAATCGACTTCGATTATTACAATGACGAGCAAAGTTTATATGGTTTGAAGAAGCTGAATTTAAACAACAATTATAGTGATGCAACTCTGATGAGAGAATATCTTTCTTATCAGCTAATGGAAGAAATGGGCTTGCCAACACCCTCATACTCATATATGTATGTAACGGTGAATGGTGAAGATAGAGGGCTTTTCCTAGGCGTTGAACAAGTGGACGAAACTTTCCTAGCCAAAAATTTCTTAACCAATACTGGGTCATTATACAAACCAGATGGTACAGGCAGTGATTTGAAATGGATTAGTGATGATATCGATGATTACACTGGTTTGAATGAAAAAACAAGTACAGATGATTCTGATGATGAAGCGATGATTAATTTCTTAAGTGCCATTAACAATAAAGGTGCTAGTATTGAAGACACAGTTGATGTGGACAATATGTTGCGCTATTTTGCAACAAATACAGCACTAGTAAACCTAGATAGTTATCAAGGTAACATGAAGCATAACTATTATTTATATGAAGAAAAAGGCAAGTTCTCCATTATTCCTTGGGATTACAATATGAGCTTTGGAGGTTTTGGTGCAGGGGGAGGCGGTGGCGGCCGTGATAGAACCCAAGAAAACACTAACGAAAATACAGAAAAAGATTCTTTAGCTACTAAAGGTGATAGCAATTCTGAAATAAAATCAACTACTGAGAGTAAAGCTCAAGCAGGCTCAAATAGTGATGAACAAATGGATATGAATGGTATGCCTACACCTCCAGAAGGTACGCAAGGTCAACCACCTAGTGATGGGGGACAAATGCAGCCACCACAGGAAAATAACGGAGAAGTGCAAAATCAGGATCCTATAAATAATGCAGATCAAGAAGTATTAACAGACGATACAATAGGATCTGAATTAAACAAAGAAGAGGCTGATGGAACAAAAGATGCCACTAAGGATAAAGACGCTATCGAAAAACGTGTAGGTATGGGCGCAGGAAATGGTCAGTTGATTTCAGATTCAAGTATCAATTTCAGTGTAACAACACCGGTTTCTGGGACGTCTTTAGAAGAGCGTCCATTATTAAACGCCCTACTATCGAATGATAAATATCGTAAAAAATATGAAGAATATTTAAATGATATAGCTACAAAATATTTAACAGAGGATAAAATTGCAATAGAAACTGCTAAAATTGCAAAATTAATCACTCCTTATGTTGAAAAAGATCCAACGAAATTTTATACAACAGAAGAATTTAAAGCGGCAGTAACAGGTGATAATAGCTTACCTGAATTCGCAAAACAACGTTCACAATCAATTTTGAAACAACTATCAGGTGAATTGGTTGTAGATTCACCCACCTCTACAGGTGATAAAGTAAATCAACAAAATACAAATACTGATAAAGGTACTACCGCAAAAACTAACGCAGAAACCAAAGAAGAGGGTATACAAAATCTACCTGGTGGCGAAGGTTTTGATCCAAACAATATGCCTGAAAGAGGACAACCTCCAAATGGTATGCAGGGTGGTCCTGGAGGAGATGGTGGGCAGATTCTAGGTGTACCCGATAAAGAAAATCAGCAAATAAAGGGTTATTCAAGAGACACGATTATAATAAGTTCTATAGCTATTGGATGCCTAATTATAGCCACGATTCTCGTCTTCCTATTTAAACGCAGACGATAAAACTAACGAATGAATAATCACTGCCCGGTAACTGATTGCCGGTGCTGGCAGAGTGAACCCACCCAACTTCTACTTTAAAAGAGACAAAAGGTTGCCAATTGATTGTATAGCACATCAATCTATGGCAACCTTTTGTTATTTAAAAAAGTTAGTGCTGTTAACTAAATCAACTGATGTTAGTTGAATTTCTTATGTGTATGTCTGACTCCTATTATTAATAAAGGAGTCAGATTTTTGTTGAAGTTAATAAAATATAACTCAAAGAATAAAAAAGAAGCTAGCTGTGTCGAGCAGCTAGCTTAAAAGAAAGGTATTTTGTCGTTAAAACATTTAAATGAGTAAAACTTCTCCTTCAGATTTTGAAAGCCAAAGTTCACTGCCCATTTACATTTAATAAAAACGGATTAAGAAGAGTGAGTTAGAAAATGATTAAAAGAATCTAGCCTCCGTTGCTAGTCCCTAGAGTTCACTTCTTGAACGAACGGTTTCTTCAGCATAAAAACGAGTGGTTTTCATCAATTACGGCACCACTACTAGTAATGATGGAAGCTCATTTTGCTAAACAAGTCGTATAATTCACAAATTCCCTTCCGTTAAATTATTATTAAATTGTGAGACCATTATAATTGAAAATTATTAGATAATCAAAAGTTTTAATTATAAAATATTTAATATTAAAGATTGGGTGAACAAAATATGAATGAAATACAATTTGATCAGCTTTTACATATTGAGACTGGAGGCAATCAGTATGGCTATCCAACATTGACGCATTACCACCGCTATGAGCCTACGCCATACGCCGCACTAGACCAACTTTTTGAGAAATATAGTCTTGAAAGTACGGATTGTGTGGTGGATATGGGGTGTGGTAAAGGACGTGTACCTTTTTATGTGCATCACCGCTTTCATACAAATGTTGTTGGGGTTGAAATGAATTCTACTTTTTATGAAAATGCTTTAACGAATAAAGTTCAATATATGAAGAAACACAGTGTGAAAAATAGTGCTATTGATTTTGAATGTGTGTTAGCACAAGATTATTTAATTCAGCCAAAAGATAATGTGTTTTTCTTTTTCAATCCATTCTCAGTTCAAATATTCCGTAAAGTAGTAAACAATATATTACGCTCTGTTGAATTGGAGCCTCGTCAAATTAGTCTTATTTTATATTATCCATCAATAGATTATGTGCAGTTTTTACAATATGAAACTAATTTTGAATTAGAGAATGAGATATTTCTTAAAGAAGTTTCCATTCGTAATATAAATGAGCGAATATTAGTGTTTAATTATATGTAAATGATATCCATAAAAAGTTGCTGTAAAGACTTATGTAGTATAACTTTTATGAATCAATAGGCTTTTTAAAGGGGGATTTTACATTTCACTAATAAATGTTTTAATGTTAAAATATAATCATGAATAAAAGGAGTTGTGATTAATGGGGAAGTTAGATGAAAAAGTGGTAATTATCACCGGTGGAGCTGGCGGTATCGGTGGCGGTATGGCAAAAGCAATGGTTAAAGAAGGCGCAATCGTTGCAATCGTTGATTTAAATGAAGAAGCTGGAGAAGCAATGGCAAAAGAATTACAAGAAATTTCTCCAAAATCAACATTTATCCAAGCTAACCTTATGGATCGTGATAATTTAGGCAATATCGTGAAGACAGTCGCTGATAAATATGGTAAAATTGATGTCTTAGTAAACAATGCTCATGCATCAAAACAAGTATCAATTGAGGAAACAACTCAAGCAGATCTTGATCTATCATTTGGTACAGGTTTCTACGCAACATTCTATTTAATGCAAGCCGCACTTCCATACTTGAAGGAAACAAAAGGAAATGTTATTAACTTTGCTTCAGGTGCTGGTTTAGCTGGACATGAAACGCAAGGTGTATATGCGGCAGCTAAAGAAGCAATTCGTGGTATTACACGTGTAGCTGCTAACGAATGGGGCCGTTTCGGTATCAACGTTAACATAATTGGACCGCTTGCAAATTCACAAGGTGTAGAAGCTTGGGCAAAAGCACAACCAGAATATTATGAAGCAGTTAAAAACAAAATTCCTTTGGGACGTTTTGGTGATGTTGAAAATGATATCGGTCGCGTAGCAGTATTCTTAGCTTCTGAGGATTCTCAATATATTACTGGTCAAACAATTATGGCTGACGGTGGATCAATAATGCTTAGATAAGTTTTTCTGCAATCAGGGGAGGACAAATTGAGAGACACGAATATTTTTAAACTTATACATGCAGTTGAATTAGTAAACAATGCTAATATCATTCGATTTTCACAAATGTTTCCACATAATATAGGCATATCACCTATATTAGCTCTGAGTGAGTTAAAGATAAACGGACCACAAAAGCAGACTGTTTTAGCAGATAAGCTCGGCTATACGCCAGGTGCTATGACGAATATTGCAACAAAGTTAGTAAAAAATGGCTTTGCAGAACGTCAATATAATGCTAATGACCGTCGTCATGTTTTATTAGCTATTACAGAAATGGGAAGTAAGGTGTTAATTGATGCCCAGTCAAAGGGACATGATTTAGCATTGGAACTTTTCAGCGTATTAAGTGAGGAAGAGGTCGATCAATATTTGGCCATCCAAAATAAATTGTTGAAAAATGTAGCAAAAGAAGAGTTATAATAAAAAGCTTAGTTCTCTCATGGGAACTAAGCTTTTTTTATGAGATTATAAGCTTGTAACGCACGTTTTCTTGCGAAATCATGTTCAACAATAGGGTAAGGATAGTCATTACCTAATTCTACTTGTGCTAATGCTAGTATTTCTTGTGAGGCTTCCCACGGTTTATGAATGAATTTTTTGGACAAATGCTTCAATTCGGGTATCCATTGACGAATGTAATCGCCATTTGGATCAAAACGTTGGCCTTGCGCGACTGGGTTAAAGATACGGAAATAGGGAGCTGAGTCAATGCCACAGCCAGTTGTCCATTGCCAGCCCATAGCATTATTGGCGACATCAAAATCGATTAGCTTTTGCGCGAACCATTTAGATCCCTCTGTCCAGGGAACTAGTAAATGTTTAACCAAGAATGAAGCAACTACCATTCGTACTCGATTATGCATATAGCCTGTAGCTTGCAATTCCCTCATACCAGCATCCACTAGTGGATAACCAGTTTGTCCTAGCTTCCATTTGTTGAAATCACTTGATGTACCTTCCCATGAAAAAGTGTTAAATGCTTCTCTCAATGGCTTTATTGGCATAGTAGGGAAGTGGATTAGCTGGTCATATGCAAAATCACGCCAAACCAGTTGTCTTAAAAACATTTCAGTAGATGGATCTTGTATTTCGTGAGATTGAATAGAATGCCAAATCGATTTCACACTAATATTCCCCCAAACTAAATAAGGGGATAACAGTGATGTAGCCTGTGTGCTAGGGAAATCTTTATAGCGTTCATATTTATTAAGTCCATATTCTAGAAACTCTGTCCAATGACTAATCGCTGCTTGTTCCCCAATTTTCCAATGTAGATCTAGCCTAGGTTCTATGCTGTTAGGTGATAATAATTGTAATTCATGTATTTCTAATGATTCAGGTAATGTTTCTAAAGTAGAAGTCATCTTTGGAATGGCATAAGGAGTGGGTACATGTTCTTGCATAGTTCTCTTCCAGTAAGAAGTGAATACTTTATATGGTTCATGGCTTTTATTTAAAATGGTGCATTGCTGATAGAGAAGATTACCTGGAAATGATTGTACTTCAATTTTAGACTTAGAAAGTTGTATTTCAATCTCAAATAAGGATTGCACCATGAAAGGTTCGTAACATCTATTATAAAAAACCGCATCAGCAGATGTTTCTTTTATAAGCTGCAATAACTCTTTTTGGATATTTCCTTTACGTATAATAAGAGGTATTCCTTTTGTTGCTAAATCTTGTTTCAGGGATATTAATGATTGATGAAGTGACCATTTTGCAGCAATACTATCAGTATATTCGAATTCTTGCTCAGAAGGCCAAATAAAAACAGGTATTATATATCCTTGTTGAGCAGCTTCAAAAAGTGCACCATGATCGTGGATTCTTAAATCTTTTCTGAACCAAACGATTATTTTTTTCATAGTAATACCTCCATTTATAGTCCAGTAAACATTTAGGGAAGGGTGATGGTAGTGAGAAAAAAGGATTTCGTTATAAAAAGTATTATTGCAGGTACTATCGCAGGTCTTTTCCTAGGATACCTCTTTAAATATGTTGAAGTCACTTACAATATACGAGTGTACACATTGTTGTTAAATGTTGATTTTATGCCCATCTTTGGAAATTATCACTATCCGGAAACTGTGGAATTTCTATTGCATCTACTTATTTCCATTGGGTTATCGATTGTTATGGTATACATAATTTACATTAAAAAATATATAAAAAGACATCAATTAATTGTAGTGATTTTAGTATCAATATTCATCGCCTTAGTGTATTTCCCAATGACGGTACTTTCTAATAGAACACCAGCCATTACCTCGGTTGAGGCATTAGTTGTGTGGATAGTGGGTCACCTTTTATTTGGTATAGTATTAGCAAGTCTTTATTTAATATTGTTCAAAAACAAAAAGATTTAGGCGTTTTTATTGAACACCTAAACCTCTAAGATAAAAATCAACAATTTGTTTTGTCGCTTCATCAATGGAAGAGAATATGGATTGGGATTGTGCATCTCGATAATTACCTACGTTTAATAAAGACATGAATGAATGTGTGGCGAATTTAGGGTCGAACTTTGGAATTTCACCTTTGTTCATAGCTTCTATTAATACATTTTCCACTGCTTCATACATTTGCTCTTCAGATTCTTTCATCATTTGTAGCTGTTGATCAGATAAATGCGTTTTGGCGTCTCGCATAAAGCTTCCCATATCCACATCAATTGTTGCTGATAGCTGAATTTTAACAAGCTGATATAATCTTGCTTTTAAAGGCGCATCTGTTGCTAAAATTTGCGAAATTCTTAAAGCGATTCGCTGCATCATATGCACCATAGCATCTGTAAATAACTCTGCTTTCGTAGAGTAATAATAATAAACAGTCGCTTTTGTAATATTACATTCTTTGGCGACATCATCCATGGAAACAATCTTATAGCCGTGTTGAATAAATAATTTTGTTGCTGTATCTAAAATAATCATTTTTGTTGGTTTTGTCGTTTGATTTTGACGAGGTCTCCCAAGGCTACGTGATTTCTGCCTCACTTGAACTCCTCCTACTTGGTTATTTTATATATATTATATCATATTAAGTGAAACCACTTGAAAAATTAACTAACCAGTATATATAATAAAAACAAATGTATTAGGAAGGTGGTAAAGCGTGAAAAAACATCCATTAGAAGCATGGGGTGAATTAGTTGGAGGAAAGAAGTCACGTTGGATTGCACTTATAACGTGGGTATTGCTCGTAACAGTTTTATCATTCATGTGGCCACAAGTAAACAGCATTGATAATGATTCAGCTGAAAATGTCCCAGCTGATGCAATGTCTCAACAAGCTGCTAAGTTAATCGATCAGGAGTTTTCCGATGACTCGGGTAATCCATTATTAGTTGTATGGCATAGAGGTGGGAAATTATCGAAAGATGATTATACAGCTATTCAAAATGTATATAAGAAATTAGCTGATAACCCATTAGAGCAACAAACAGTATTACCACCATTAGGGAATTTACCACCTCAAGCTTTAGCTGCAAGTGCATCTGAAAATGGTACAACAATTGTAACGCCTATTTTCTTTGATAAAGATGCTATTACAGATGACCTTGAAAAAAGCACAGATGAATTTAAAAAACTTGTAAAAGAAGAATTAGGGAAAGACCCGTTCACTGCAAAATTAAGTAGCGATGAATTACAGCTACGTCTATCAGGACCAGTTGGAATTCAAATAGATGCAGTTAGTTTGTTCTCTTCAGCAGATATTAAACTAATGATTGCCACAGTATTACTTGTTTTAGTTCTACTTATTTTGTTATACAGATCACCGCTACTAGCAATCATTCCACTTATTATCGTTGGATTTGCTTACGGGATTATTAGTCCTTCATTAGGTTTTTTTGCTGAGCAAGGATGGATTAGTAAGGATGCCCAGGCAGTATCAATTATGACTGTTCTACTCTTCGGGGCAGGAACCGATTATTGTTTATTTTTAATATCAAAATATCGTGAAATATTACTAGATGAAGAAGATAAGTACAAAGCGATGAAACTTGCTATTAGAGATTCAGGTGGCGCCATTGCTATGAGTGCTTTGACAGTTGTTATTGGTCTAGGAACGCTTGGACTCGCACATTATGGTTCTTTCCAAAGATTCGCAGTACCATTTAGTTTTGCAATATTAGTTATGGGAATTGCAGCGCTAACCTTATTACCCGCATTGCTAGTCTTATTTGGACGTATAGCATTTTATCCGTTTGTGCCACGTACAGTGGATATGGAAAAAGCTAGAGCTAAGAAAAAAAATAAACCTTATAAAGAACCGAAGCCACAGCATAAATTTAGCCGCAAAGTGGGTCATTTAGTAACACATAGGCCCTGGCTTGTTATTACGGCAACTGTAATTTTACTTGGAGGCTTAGCAGCTTTCGTGCCACGAGTACAATTTACTTTCGATATTCTTTCTTCATTCCCCGAAGAGATGGAATCAAGAGAAGGATTTAAGCTTATTTCAGACAACTTTTCTCCTGGAGAACTCGCTCCTGTGAAGATAATTGTTGATACAAAAGGTAAAGATGTAAATTTACAAAAAAATCTTGCTAAATTAGATTATATAGACGGCGTAAATGATGTACGTCAAGGCAGTAATAATAAAGATATTCAGTTGTATGAGTTAACACTTTCTGATAATCCATATTCCGCTGAATCATTAGAGCATATTCCTGATTTGAAGAAGGAAGTTAATTCGTTATTAAAAGAAGCTGATATAGAGAATGCCACAAATAGTTTTTGGATTGGTGGAGAAACTGCCACTCAATATGATACAAAAACGACGATTGCCCGAGATGAATCAGTTATTATGCCAACAATGATTGCTATCATAGCATTACTATTATTAGTGTATTTGCGCTCAATTACAGCAACTGTTTATCTATTAGGTACTGTTGTTCTTTCATTTTTAGGTGCATTGGGTGCAGGATGGCTAGTGTTACATTATGGTTTTGGAGCAGATGCAATACAGGGATCCATCCCACTGTATTCGTTCGTATTTTTAGTAGCATTAGGTGAAGATTATAATATTTTCATGGTGTCAGAGATATGGAAGAAACGACGGACTCAAAGCCATAAGGATGCAGTGGCTGACGGTGTTGTTCATACAAGTAGTGTCATTACATCCGCAGGGCTAATTTTAGCTGGAACATTTGCTGTATTGGCAACATTGCCAATTCAGGTACTTGTACAATTTGGTGTTGTGACTGCAATTGGTATTTTGTTAGATACTTTTATTGTTCGTCCATTATTAGTACCAGCATTAACAACTGTTTCTGGTCGCTTCGCATTTTGGCCAGGGAAATTATCGAAAAAAGAAAATAACTAATTTTAATAAAGAAACCTCGAGGGATATTATATTTCTCGAGGTTTCTTTATGAGTATAAAATGACATAAATATACTATTTGAAAAGGATAATAGTATATAAATAGTATAAAATAATAATATCAACATAATATATAAGAATATTTTAAATAAACTGAAAAATAATATAGACGGAATTGTAAGAATGTTTTAATATATTGAATGTACTTTGAAACCTGTAAAAAACTGATAATCCATTAAAAATTATTTTACTGTATTGCTTATAGTAACCTAATTGTTTATAATTATCAGAAATATCTAAAAATATAGTATTATACTTAAAGGGGGATTCATATGATATCAAAAAACAAACTTAAAAGATTTGCTTCAGTATTCCTAGCTTCTTCATTAATCATAGGTGTTTTAGCAGGTTGTGGTGAAAAAGATGGTGCAACTAGTGGAGGTAGCGGAGGTGGTAAAGACAGTGACGTTATTAAAATTGGTATGAACTTAGAGCTATCAGGTGGCGTAGCATCTTACGGTTCAGGTGTTGCAGCAGGGGCTGAATTAGCAATTGATGAGATTAATAAAGCAGGCGGTATTGATGGTAAACAAATTAAGACCGTTAAAATTGATAACAAATCAGATGCAGCTGAAGCAACATCAGCAGCGATTAAATTAGCAACTCAAGAAAAGGTAGTAGCACAAATTGGTTCCGCAACATCAGGTAATACAGTAGCGGCTGTACAAATTGCAGAGAAAAACAAAATGCCAATCATTGGACCATCTGCTACATCTACAACTGTTACAGTAAACGAGGATGGCTCTGTCAATGATTATGCATTCCGTACTTGTTTCATTGATCCCTTCCAAGGGCAAATTGCGGCAAATTATGCAACAAAAGATTTAAAGCTTAAGAACGTAGCAATTTATGCTGATAGCTCTAGTGATTATGCAAAGGGCTTAGCTAAATCATTTAAAGAAACAGTTGAAGCTAATGGCGGTAAAGTAGTAGCTGAAGAAGCGTATATAGCTAAAGATACAGATTTCAAATCTATATTAACGCGTTTAAAATCAAAGAAACCAGAATTCATTTATATCCCTGGTTACTATGAAGAGGTTGGCTTAATTGTGAAACAAGCTCGTGAAGCAGGTATTGATGTACCTCTTATGGGTGGAGACGGTTGGGATTCACCAAAAATGGTTGAATTAGCTGGTAAAGATGCATTAAACAACACATTCTTTACAAACCATTATTCTTCTGAAGATCCAGATGAAAAGATTCAAAAGTTCGTATCAGCATTTAAAGATGCAAATAAAGATAAAGCACCAGATGCATTTAACGCTCTTGGTTATGACACAGTTTATTGGTTAAAAGATGCAATTGAACGTGCAGGATCAACAGATGGTGAAGCAGTTCAAAAAGAGTTAGCGGCAACAAAAGATTTGCCATTAGTAACGGGTACATTCTCAGTTGATGAAAATCATCATCCAGTGAAAACAGCAACAGTTCTTGAATTTAAAGACGGTAAACAAGTGTTCAACTCTAAAGTTAATCCTTAATGATTTTCTAACCGAAAGGGGAGGCACAGACCTCCCTTTTCGCGTTTTAAATTGCCCGATGCGGGTTTAAAAGGAGTGAGATTTTAATGGAATGGGTGCAACAACTAGTAAATGGTATTTCACTCGGTAGTATTTATGCATTAATCGCATTAGGTTATACGATGGTTTACGGTATTATCAAGCTAATTAACTTTGCGCACGGTGATGTATTCATGATCGGTGCATTTATCGGGTTTTATGCAATATCAGGATGGGGTTTAGGTTTTTTCCCGGCGTTGCTTTTAGCGATGGTAGTGTGTGCGATTTTTGGAGTACTCATTGAGCGGATTGCATATAAAAGACTTCGTAATGCTACGAGAATAGCGGCATTAATCACAGCAATCGGTGTGTCATTGTTAATCGAATACAGTGTAATTTATTTCCGCGGAGCTCAACCAGAAGCGTATCCAGATGTCTTATCAAAAAGTACATTCAATTTTTTGGGAGCTCAAATTAGTGCTCAGTCAATTATGATTTTGTCAGTCTCATTAAGTTTAATGATCATACTACAATTTATTGTACATAAAACGAAAATTGGCAAGGCGATGCGTGCAGTATCACATGATGTAGAGGCAGCCCGATTAATGGGTATCAATGTGGATAATACAATTTCTGCTACCTTTGCTATTGGCTCAGCATTAGCTGGAGCCGCAGGTGTAATTTTCGGTGTATATTATACAAAAATTGACCCATTAATGGGGGTTATTCCAGGAGTTAAAGCTTTCGTAGCTGCAGTGCTTGGTGGAATTGGTATTATCCCTGGTGCAATGGCCGGTGGTATGGTACTAGGAGTTGTAGAGTCAATTGTTAGTGCTCTTGGTTTCTCTTTATGGCGGGATGCTGCGGCATTTGTAATCTTAATTTTAATTCTAATCTTTAGACCGTCGGGTATCTTTGGTAAAAACACCCGTGAGAAAGTGTAGGTGAGTGGTACTTATGAAAAAGTCTAAAGTATTTTGGCTATATACAATTATTGCTCTTGTCGTTTACGCGATTGTTCAATTCATGATTACTAGCGAACAACTGGATATGTATTACTCAAATTTATTAATTACGATTGCCATCAATATCACTTTGGCTGTAAGTTTACATCTTGTCATTGGGATTACGGGACAATTCTCGATTGGTCATGCAGGATTCTTAGCGGTAGGTGCTTACATTTCAGCGATTTGTACGATGAATTTAGGGCTACCATTCCCAGTTGCACTATTTATTGGTGCAGTTGTAGCGGCACTTGCAGGATTAATTGTAGGTATTCCATCTTTACGCTTAAAAGGTGATTATTTAGCAATTGCGACTCTCGGTTTTGCCGAAATTATCCGAATTATTTTCTTAAACACGGATTATGTTGGTGGCGCAGCAGGTATGCAGATTACACAAATGACTACATGGACTTATGCATTCTTTGGTGTTTTTATTACAGTCATTATTATTGCGAACTTTACAAAATCTAGGCATGGCCGAGCTTGTATAGCTGTTCGTGAAGATGAGATTGCAGCAGATGCTATGGGGATTAACACAACCTATTATAAAGTTGTTGCCTTTGCGTTAGGTTCATTCTTTGCGGGCCTTGCAGGTGGTTTGTTCTCACATAACTTCTATATCATTCAACCTTCGCAATTCGGCTTTTTAAAATCTTTTGATATTTTGATTTACGTTGTATTAGGTGGTTTAGGGAGTATGTCAGGTGCAATTATTGCAGCGATACTTTTGACAGTTGTCTCAATGTATCTAACGGAATTCCCAGAAACGCGTATGATTATTTATAGTTTAGTATTAATTATCGTAATGCTTTATCGTCCATCAGGTTTGATGGGGACAAAAGAAATAACAGACTATTTTAGATTCGGGAAGCGTTCTAAAGGAGGTAATATAGATGACCAATAACCTTCTTCTAAAAGTAGAAAATGTCGGCATTCAATTCGGTGGATTAAAGGCCGTGCAAGGTTTGAATCTAGAGCTATTTCAAGGCGAATTAATCGGTTTAATTGGTCCTAATGGTGCCGGTAAAACCACGAGCTTCAATATGCTAACGGGTGTTTATAAACCTACTGAAGGTGACATATTATTTGATGGCAAGCGAACAAATAATATGTCACCGCACCAAGTAACAAAAAGTGGTGTCAGTCGTACATTCCAAAACATCCGTCTATTTAAAGAATTATCTGTATTAGATAATGTTAAAGTAGCAAATCATTCGTTAGCAAAGCACTCCATATTCAGTTCAGTATTTCGTTTGCCTAGCTTTTTTTCTGGAGAAGCCAAAATGGAAGAGATATCGATTGAATTCTTGAAAATATTTGGTCTAGATAAATACAAAGACGAATTAGCAAAAAACTTACCGTATGGAATGCAGCGTCGACTTGAAATTGCACGTGCACTAGCTGCAGGTCCAAAACTACTGCTTCTTGATGAACCTGCAGCAGGTATGAATCCACAAGAAACAAAAGACTTGATGGAGTTAATTGCATTAATTCGAAAGAGATTCGATTTAACTATCTTATTAATTGAGCATGATATGGGATTGGTAATGGGCATTTGCGAACGAATTTATGTATTGGATCATGGTCAATTAATCGCGGATGGTATTCCCGAAGAAATTCGCAACAATCCAAAGGTTATTGAAGCTTACCTTGGTGAGGAGGTTACAGAATAATATGCTTAAAGTAAATGACATCAATGTATATTATGGCAATATTCAAGCAATAAAAGGCGTCTCCTTGGAGGTAAATGAAGGTGAAATCGTAACATTAATCGGTGCAAATGGCGCGGGTAAAAGTACGCTATTAAAAACATTATCAGGATTGTTAAAACCTAAGCAGGGAACAATTGAGTATTTAGGTTCTTCTATTGCAGGGAAGCAAGCACAGTCTATTGTTAAAGCAGGTATTTCACATGTTCCTGAGGGACGTCGTGTATTTGCAAATATGACAGTTGAGGAAAACCTGGAGTTAGGTGCCTATTTACGTAAAGATAAAGGAGGCATAGCAAAGGATTTACAACGGGTTTTTGAGCTATTCCCTCGTTTGCTAGAACGTCGTAAACAACAGTCAGGTACTTTATCTGGCGGTGAGCAACAAATGCTCGCAATGGGTCGTGCAATTATGGCAAAACCAAAGTTATTATTGCTTGATGAGCCATCTATGGGGCTTGCGCCTCTTATGGTAAAAACGATTTTTAGTATTGTAAAGGAAATAAATAAAGAAGGCACTACAATACTACTTGTGGAACAAAATGCACATATGGCATTATCTGTTGCTGACCGAGCTTATGTTATTGAGACTGGGCGAGTAGTGTTATCCGGAACAGCAAAAGAACTGAAGGAAACTGAGCAAGTTAAAGCCGCATATCTAGGTGGGTTGTAAAAAATATGTCTCAACTTTAATTTATAAAAAAATAGAAACACCTTCGGAACCAGTATGTAAACAATACGTACAACTAATCGAAGGTGTTTTTATGTAATGTAAAAATATAAAATTTATAGGGTCTTATTGCAGGTCTATACGTTAGCAAAATCTATAAACCATAATGTGATAAATAGCTATTAAGTCTGGAGTGAATACTAATGATTAAGATAACCATATTGGATAATGACGACTCATTTATAGATATCCATGATGGAGAAGTGCACTGGTCGAATCTATTTGAATTTAATGCTATTCTCACGTTTGCTTATGGTGATAATGGTAAGTGTGAATTCGAAACAATGCACCATTTTATGTTAATAGAAAGTATGTGCGAAGGAATCCTAAATTTATTATTACAACAGAAGCAATCCAGCTATTCTGATTTCGGGAAGACTTGTGATAATAAGTTAGCTTTTAAAATCAACAATCATGATGTAAATATTACTGTTCATCCCTTAAAGGGTGAAAATACTTTAGCTAAAACAACTCCAAAAGTTTTAGCACTAGATTTTTTAAGAGTGTTAAAAAATCTAAAAAAATTATATTTATCCTATAGAATGGATGATTTGTGTGATGAGGAGTTGAAAGCACTTGATGATTATTTCTATTCCATCTCAAAAGCGTTGAATAAAATAAGCTAATGAATAAGGCTACTATTGAATTTAGTAGCCTTACGTACTTCCTAAACAAGCTAAGTGCCCAGCGCTTTGATTGTTGGGGACTGGAAAATGAATCATTACAATAGTACATTTCTGTCTGTGCAATTTGCGCCTTCCATACGTTAAATTACCATTTAATTTCTTTAGGGTATTTTAAGGGTAGCTTCATTTTATGAATGGGGATTTTGGTAATCCTGGATGTTTCTAGTAATTGTTTTTTTAATGCGAGGTATTCAGTGTCTTCAAATGCAATTTTATAAGCAAAAGTTAATAAATTTGATTGCCTTTCTTCTGGCGTCATCTCAATGAACTTCAGGTTTAAGAGATCTATATATTGAACAGCATATTCTGCTATAGATGTTTGATGGACTTGAAGCATATTAATGAAAAGCTTGAAATCACTGGGGTTCATTGAATCCTTCAGACAGTCGATTACATTGGCTTGGAATTTCCGAACTGTAGCCATATGTAGATTCCACTCATGACAATTGTTATGTTCTTGCTGTAATCGGAATAATTCATTTAGAACGATTGTTGTGAAAAGTAATTCTGGCCACAATACTTCAACGGATAGATATACATTTTGTTCAGGAACAATGACATTCTGTGACTTTATAATGTCTTTTTGCATACCATTTTTAACGAAATCGATATTATGCTTACCTTGAGCAGCAAGCCTTATATCGTAGCAGACACCTAAAATCCTAATGCAAACGCCTTCATAGGAGGATTGTAGATCATCAAGAGTCGTGATGTGGTGCAGTGCATGGACAAGCTCTTCGAAGTCCCAAAAGTCGCCACTAATGCAGGCACCAGTCAAATTTTCTGTACTCTTGATTGAAATCATTGTCTAGCCCTCCCACATATCTATCATTTCCATTAAATTAATTTTTAGGTTTATAATTCAGTAAACTAAATAACTTTGAGCTTTCTTTATCAGTTAGGTCACGCCATTCACCGACACGTAGGCCATCGAGTTCAATATTCATAATACGGATGCGCTGTAAGCTTGTTACGGCATAGCCTAAAGATGAACACATTCTACGGATTTGGCGGTTTAAACCTTGCGTTAAAATGATTTTAAAAGTGTTACTAGATAATTTTTCAACTTTACAAGGTAACGTAGTAGTATCTAAAATATCTACGCCTTCAGCCATTCTTTTTAAGAAGTGAGTAGTGATAGGTTGATCCACTTTAACAATATATTCTTTTTCATGTTTGTTTTCAGAACGTAATATCTCATTTACAATATCGCCATCATTTGTTAATAATATAAGTCCTTCTGAATCTTTATCTAAGCGACCTATATGGAAAATTCGTAGTGGGTGGTTAACGAAGTCTACGATATTACCTTTAATATGTTTTTCTGTTGTACTTGTTATACCAACTGGTTTGTTTAATTTAATGTAGACAAATTGATTTTGTTTTCCGACTGGTTTACCGTCTACACACACTTTATCTCCGTCTTCTACTTGGCTTCCTAAAGTTGCTGGTTCACCATTAATCGTTACTTTACCATCTGCTATCCATTTGTCAGCTCCGCGTCTTGAAACTATTCCTGCTTCGCTTAAATACTTATTTATACGCATAATCTTCCACCTTTTTTTGAGTAATATAATTATACATGATAGCATAAATTCTTTTCAGAAAAATTGAGCTCTTTAAGTTGTAATTTATTCTAAAATAAGGGAATATAGTAATTGTAGACAACCACTTGAATAATAGATTATATATTTAATAAATGTAAATGTAAGCGTATTCTATGTGGGCGGTTTTAAATTATTGCAAAAGGGGAGATAAATAATGATTTATGCTAATCCTAATACTGAAGGTGCTTTAGTCAACTTTAAAGGGCAATATGAAAACTTTATTGGAGGCGAATGGGTAGCACCAGTTAATGGTCAATATTTTGAAAACGTATCACCAGTAACAGGGCAAGTGTTTACAAAAGTAGCACGCTCAACTGCTGAAGATATTGAACTTGCATTAGACGCAGCACATGCAGCAAAAGATAGTTGGGGGACTACTTCTGTTACTGAACGTGCGCGTATCTTAAATAAAATCGCTGATCGCATAGAAGAAAACCTCGAACTTTTAGCTGTAGCTGAGAGTTGGGATAATGGTAAGGCAGTACGTGAAACGTTAAATGCTGATTTACCATTGGCGATTGATCACTTCAGATATTTCGCTGGTGCTATCCGAGCTCAAGAAGGTTCAATTAGTCAAATTGATAATGATACTGTAGCATATCATTTCCATGAGCCAATCGGTGTTGTTGGACAAATTATCCCTTGGAATTTCCCTATACTAATGGGTGTTTGGAAAATGGCTCCAGCATTAGCGGCAGGAAACTGTATCGTTTTAAAACCAGCTGAGCAAACACCAACATCAATCCTTGTATTATTAGAGTTAATCCAAGATCTATTACCAGCAGGCGTATTAAACGTTGTTAATGGATTTGGTCTAGAAGCAGGTAAACCACTTGCTACAAGTACAAGAATTGGTAAAATTGCTTTTACTGGTGAAACAACGACTGGTCGTTTAATCATGCAATATGCAACTCAAAATTTAATTCCTGTAACTCTTGAGCTTGGTGGTAAATCACCAAATATCTTCTTTGAAGATGTAATGGATCAAGATGATGCATTTTTAGATAAAGCGGTTGAAGGTTTTGTTATGTTTGCCCTAAACCAAGGTGAAGTATGTACATGTCCTTCACGTGCTTTAATCCAAGAATCTATTTATGATAGATTCATAGAAAAAGCATTAAAACGCGTTGCTGAGATTAAGATTGGTAATCCTCTTGATACCGATGTCATGATGGGTGCTCAAGCTTCTCAAGAACAACTTGAGAAAATCCTTTCATACATTGATATTGGTAAACAAGAAGGTGCAGAGTGCTTAGTCGGTGGCGGACAAAACGAACTTGATGGTGAACTTGCAACTGGTTATTACGTGAAACCAACTGTCTTCAAAGGAAATAACAAAATGCGCATTTTCCAAGAAGAAATTTTTGGACCTGTGCTTTCAGTGACAACTTTCAAAGACAAAGCAGAGGCGCTTGAAATTGCAAATGATACTCTATACGGATTAGGTGCAGGTGTTTGGTCCCGTGATATGAATACAGCTTACCGCATGGGTCGTGAAATCCAAGCAGGTCGTGTTTGGACAAACACATATCACCAATACCCAGCACATGCTGCATTTGGTGGTTATAAGTTATCTGGTATTGGCCGCGAAAATCACAAAATGATGCTAGATCATTACCAACAAACTAAAAACTTACTAGTAAGTTACGCTGAAGGCGCACAAGGGTTCTTCTAAGAAAGGTGTGTTCAGAGCATGGTAGTACGTGTTATTGCAACAGATGAGGCGTTAGCGTTAATCGACTTGCTTAAAAGTAAACATGGACCTATCATGTTCCACCAATCAGGTGGATGTTGTGATGGTTCTTCACCGATGTGTTATGCAGAAGGGGATTTAATCCTAGGGGATGTCGATGTACTTCTTGGTTCAATAGGAGAAGTTCCTTTCTATATGCACGAAAGCCAATATGATTATTGGAAGCATACTCAGCTTATTATTGATGTTGTGAATGGGCGTGGAGGCATGTTTTCCCTTGAAGGTGTTGAAGGTAAACGTTTTTTAACACGTTCGCGTGCGTTTACTGAAGAAGAATATATAGAAGTGAAAAAGCTTTTATAAAAGAAAAGGGTCTCTAGCATTAAGTAGCTAGAGACCCTTTTGCGTTCCTTATTCTTCAAGAGTTTTTGTATGATCATTTAGCCAGATTGTACCGTATTCGATAAGTGGTTTCATTGCAATAACTTTAGTGATGGCTTGCCCTAACGTCCCATAATGTACATGTTCAGAATGCGCCTGTTCAAATGAGTTACCAATCTCAAGGAAGCGGTCTGAATCTACATTTAGCATATCAAAGGTGACCCATTGGCGCTTACCCTCGATTAACATAGCTGCCCCTTGAGGAGATGTATTTTGTACATTTGCAAGGTACTCTGATAAATGAAGTGCTGTACAAGAATCATAATCAACACCAATTAATAATACCTTCATATCGTGTTGAAGCATTTTACCAAGAGGTGATTCAAGTCCAAATGAGCTTTCAATTGGATGCGAACTCATCCATTCTTTTGCATTTAATCCCCATGCCATAAAGGAATGTGCTGGATGCATGCTACGAACCGTTGAGGGGTGTCTTAGAAAGCATTCTGCTATTTTCCCCATACCACGCAAGGAAGATAAATGCGGATCATAAGCTGGGATTGAATCACGAATTGCTTGATGCCAAGGCTCTGGTGCAGGTGGTAGGGCCCAATATGATGGTTCAGAATTGGTAGCAGATTGGGAAGGCATAACGATTGTACCTTTATCAGTTATGATCGCCATTAAAGCCTCAATTACGGCCTGTTCAGCACCTGCAATCCACCCCATTTTGCTAAGGGAAGAGTGAACAATTATAGAATCACCCGCACCTATGCCAAGTTCTTGGAGTTGTACTTTTAATGTGTCTTTTGATTGAAAGATTTTCGTTTCTTGTATGATATCAAATTCTGTCATGCTACTCACCTCATTCGTAAATTATTTACATTATAACAAAATGAAACCAGCCATTAACTAATACGTATAATTTAAAAAAGGAGATGGATAATATGGAAATGGTGCAAGTGAAGCGGGATATACAAGATACATATGGAAAATTGAAAAATGCAGTGAGCTGGGGTGTAGATAAACGCTTTTTAATCTCTATAGCTAGCTATTATGTTATAACTGGGCGTACTTTTGATGCAAAACGATTTATAGAGATATCAGATGAAATTAAAGCACAGACAAAATTATTATCACCTCTAAGATCCCATATTCATCATAGTATGGTTGCTTTCTTAGATAGCACAGATGAGATGCCAGGTACAGCAGTTGGGCAATTAATAGCACGTGAAGAAATCCTGAAGCAAGTAGGATTTAAGCGGTCCATGTATTCTTATTTAGCAGCGCTTTTTATCAATGGTGATGTTATATCAGAAGATGAACAAGGGGTGAGGGGAAAAGAGCTTTATGATGCAATTCGGAAGCATCATCCGTTTCTTACATCACATGAAGATATTCCATTTGCTGTGCTGCTAAGTAAACAAGAAGGGGATATACAAGAGCGCGCTACAACAATGAATGATTATTTTAAAGATTTAAAGGGTAATCATTTTTATAGTAGTGATGAACTACAATGGACTTCGCAAATTATGACCATTACAAATGCTAGTTATAACCGGCAACTTGTAGAAAATGTATTGTATGTACGTGATTATTTTAAAAAAGCGGGTATTAAAGTAAAGAGAACGCATTATATGGTAATCGGTTTGTTGGGGGCTATCTGTGCAAAAGATGAACTATTGCAGCAAATTGTTGATGTCTATTATGACCTTGAACAGATGAATCTCTTTAAATGGGGTTATAAAGAGATGATTTTACCTATTGCGGTTCAGCTTGAAACAAAACAATTAATTGAAACACAAACTGGAACGACAATGACAGTACTCACATCCATAGAATCTATTTTACAGGCCCAGCAGGCTGCAATGATTTCAACTGCTGTAATTGTCAGTGCATCTACTGCAGCAAATAGCAATGGTGGTAATTAAACGCCCACCTGCATTGGTTCAAAAAAATAGTGATAATATGGAAGGAGTAGTGATCTACATATAGGAGGACTTAAAATGGAAGAAACGAAACTTTGGATAGATGGTAAATGGCAAGAGGTATTAGAAAGCTATGAACTACAATCTCCTTATAGTGGTGAAGTGATTGCTAAAGTAGCAAAGGCAACACCAGCAGATGTGAAACAAGCTATTGAAGGAGCGCATAATGCTTTTCAATCTTATAAAAAAACAACGGCATATGAACGAGCAGAAATTTTATATCGTGTGGTTGAAATTATGCGTAGACGTCGTGAGGAATTAGCAGAAATTTTGACGTTAGAGGCAGGAAAACCAATTACAGCTAGCTTAGGTGAGTTGGATCGTACTATTGCTACGTATCAATTTGCAGCAGAGGAAGCAAAACAATTACATGGTGTAACAGTACCGATGGATGCAGCACCAGGGGTAATGAATCGAATCGGTTGGACGAAGCGCGTACCCCTTGGTGTGGTTTCTGCTATTACACCATTTAACTTTCCATTTAATTTGGTAGCACACAAATTAGGACCAGCTCTTGCTGTAGGAAATACGGTTGTCCTAAAGCCAGCAACGCAAACGCCGTTAAGCAGTATTGTGATGGCAGAAATTTTTAAAGAAGCGGGTTTACCAGATGGTGTGCTTCAAATTGTCACGGGTAGCGGCAGTGAGCTTAGTGAGGAGCTGGTTACAAATTCAGCGGTGAAAAAAGTAACATTTACTGGAAGTGGAGCTGTCGGGTTGAAAATCAAAGAACAGGTTGGCTTACGTAAAATCACACTTGAACTTGGTTCAAATGCAGGGTTAATTATAGAGCCAAGTGCACAGATTGAAAAAATTGTAGGACGCTGTGTGAATGGGGCATTCGGTTTTGCAGGTCAAGTTTGTATTTCATTACAACGCATTTTTGTTCATGAATCGATTTACGATGAATTTACAAAAGCGTTCGTGGCAGAAACAGAAAAGTTAAAAGTAGGTGATCCGTTTGATAAATCGACGGATGTCAGCGCAATGATTAATCCGAAAGAAGTAACAAGAATTACAGAGTGGATTGAAGAAGCAAAAGCTCAAGGGGCAATTGTTGCAACTGGCGGAACATTCACTGAACGTACGTTGACACCGACCGTCATGACGAATGTCGAAACAGATATGAAAGTAGTTTGTCAAGAAGTATTTGCACCTATTGTGTCGATTGTTCCATATGAAACATTCGACAAAGCTATTGAGTTATTAAACGCATCTGACCTTGGTTTGAATGCAGGTATTTTCACAAATAAGCTAGACGATGCTATGCGTGCAGTCGATGAAATAGAAGCAGGATCTGTAATTATTAATGATATTCCCACATTCCGTACAGATAATATGCCATATGGTGGCGTGAAAATGAGTGGTTATGGTCGTGAAGGAGTTAAATTTGCAGTTGAAGGTATGACAGAATTGAAATTTATTACAGTAAACAATGGTCTTTAAAATAACTTAATGATTCCTTGTAGAATACGAATGACTCAATCTGGAGAAGCTATAAAATGAAATCTATAATTGTTAGCAGCATTAGTTTACTAAGAAGGTTTTCCTTAGGGAATTTTAAGTTAGTAAACGGTCATTAATGATTTTAGATATTATTTTAATCTGAATTGTAGAAAAACAAACGCATTAACTTTAAAATAACATTAGCGTGAGAAAACAAAATGATCTAGGAGCGTGTTTAGAAAATGACAGAAGCAATTCCAATGAAAGAGTCCCGTACTATACAATCGAAATTAGTCCTGCCTCCGGATACAAATCATATGAATTCTATTTTTGGAGGAAAAGTTTTAGCTTATATTGACGAAATTGCTGCAATTACATCAATGAAACATGCAAAAAGTGCTGTTGTTACAGCTTCTATTGATTCAGTTGATTTCGTATCACCAGCCCATGTAGGTGATGTTTTAGAACTAGAAAGTATAGTGACTTCTACTGGTCGATCTTCTATGGAAGTTTATGTACGTGTAATTTCCCGAGATTTATTAACAGGAGAACAAAAATTAACTACGGAATCTTTTGTAACAATGGTTGCAGTTGATGAAAATGGCAAACCTACTCCTGTGCCAGGTGTGTTCCCTGAAACAGAAGCGGAAAAACGACTATTCGATTCGGGACCTGCACGCCGCGAGCATCGTAAAGCAAAACGATTAATGCCACACTGATAAAAAGCCGTCCTTCATGCATGAAATCATGTATAGAAGGACGGTTTTTTTATTCGAAATGTGAAGTGTCACCAATCATTTTAAAAGTGGCTTGTCCATCACTATCTATTTCTACAACGGTTAAGCTCGTACCGTGTATAAAAGGGGGATCCCAAAGAGAGTTTAATGAATTCCCTTTAAAATAGTTTATAAGTAATTTTTTTACAACGCTATGTGTAACGATTAAGACGTTTCCTTCTAGGTCTGCTTCAATTATACGATTTAAAACTGAAAGAACCCGCTTTTCAACATCGTGGAAACTTTCCCCGGATGTGGGTTTGAACTGATCGGGCTGCTCATAATATGCCACATACTGGGTGGGAAATGAGGATTCAATATTACTTAAAGTCATTCCTTGCCATTCTCCCGCATTAATCTCTCTTAAATCATCGTCTAAAATGGTTGTCACTTCGCGTTCCTTTAAAAGAATTTCTGCTGTTTGTACAGTGCGCCCGCTTGGACTAATATAGGCGGCTGAGAAAGGAGTATTCTTTAATTTTTGAGCTAATTTCTCCGCATCTTGATGTCCTTTTTCTGTTAAAGGGGAGTCAGACCAACCTTGCATCCTCTTTGCTACATTCCACTCTGTTTGTCCATGTCTTGTTATATATAAAGTAACCAAAAAGATCACCCTCTCACGATTATTCTATTAGTTTATCAAAATAACTGAAACCATTTCATTAACTTTTTCGTATGTTAATAAAAGGCAATTATGGGGAGTTGAATAAATGTTGCAACAAATAGACGGTCGACAAGCAGAATTAAAGCTTGAAATGGATAAAAGAGATAAAGTTTTGCGTCGTCAAATTGCGCTTCAAGAACAACTTGAAGAGATAGGAAGACGTTCAGAAAGATATTATAGAAAGTTACAGAAAGAAACAAAGGATGTCGATAAACTAGATCGATTTTCGTTTTTAAATATGTTTAGAACTTGGACAGGCAAGCAGGATGAAATTCGCTTAAAGGAATTGTCGGAAATGGCATCAGCCGAAGCGAAGTGGCGTGAGGCTGAGAAGATGAAAGAGACTTTACAAGCTGATTTAGCAGAGATACAAACAGAACTTTATAACCCTAGATGGAAAAATATTGAAGACAGATGGTCTGCAATTATTAAGGAAAAGGAAGATTTTATTTTCAAAAATAATTTACCAGAGTGTCGTCTATTGGGAGACTTGTATGAAGAAAGAACGTTACTAACGACTTTACGCCGAGAAATTAAAGAAGCAATGAAAGCTGGGGACGTAGCGAAGAGATCACTGCAGTTTGCTTTAAAACGATTAGATAATGCTGAAGGTTATTCTACATGGGATACGTTTTTAGGAGGTGGTTTTATTGCGACTGCTTTAAAACATGGTGAATTAGATGATACCGAAAATGCTATACATAAAGCGCAGGTCGCACTTCAAAATTTCCAAACAGAATTATTAGATGTGAAGGAAATCCAAGCTGGAAATTTACAAGTCGATAGAGGTTCATTTATAACATTTGCAGACTATGTGTTCGATGATATTTTCTCTGAATGGTCTTTGCATTCGCGTATTAAATCATCACAAAGGCACGTAGAACAAACATTGAATCAAGTGATTGCTACTTGTGATGAACTTTGGAAGCGTTTTGAAATGACAGAGGAGAAAGAAACGCAAATTCAGAAAAAAATAGATGCTATTTTAGGGTGAAGTAAACTTAGTAATAGCATGGGATGAAACGTTTAAATGAATAACATTTTGACCAGGTGTTTAGTAATTAAAATACAATATTACTTGCTTTTTCCCTTTTTTTAGGTGTACTATGTTACTAGTACACTGGAACATGTGAGGGATACTTATGGAAAAATGGAAAGGCCTTTTTCAAAGAGAATGGTTATTATATCGTTCTTGGATATGGGGAGTTATATTGGCCACTGTGGTAACAATTTTTCTGATACCGGTAGGACTTATGAAGATGTTCGACTGGGATGGGATGTATGTAGGAATCGCACTTGTGTTGACAGGTTTATGGGTGCTCTTACAGAGTTTTATCGTATTGATCCAATTCTGTATCAGTTTAAATCAAGATGCTAAAAGAATAGACGTCTGGTTACATACACCTGCTACGACGGGGCAAATTATAAGCTCTAAAATTGCTTTTAGTATCCTTTTTGAAATTGTTGTGTTTACCGTGTTGGGTGTATTGGGTATTACTTTGCTAGTAGCTAGCCATATAGCTGAATTAGGAGAGTTAATTTTACTTGGGATCCATCTTCTACTTCTACTCGTTTCAAACTCGTTGTTTATGTTTGTTGTCGTGTTATTGTTATGGATTTTCCATATGAAAATGAGACATTACACAGGGAAATTTACTGGGTTTATTACCGTGGTCGTTGGAATTGTAGCCACTTTACTTTGGTCAAAAATGTTAGAGCTAGCATGGATGGAAAAGTGGCTTTATACGTTTGAAATCAAATCGACTGTAGTTGAGAAAGTGGTACCAAAGATTACTGATATCCCAGGCACACTAGAAATTCAGAATCTTTATTTAGGTTCTATTCTATTTTATGCCATCGTAACAATTCTCTTCTACGTTATAGCGTTAAAGTGGTTCGACCGAGGAGTTGAACAACGATGAGTGTAGATTTTTTGAAGGATAAACCAATTTATCAACAGCTTGTAGATCGTATATGCGGTGATATTATTCGTGGAAGCTTAAAATCGGGAGATCGCCTTCCATCAGTTAGGGAGTATGCTGTTGAAGCCGGGGTTAATGCGAATACAATGCAGCGTGTATACAAGGAGTTGGAGCAAATGGATATTACGGAAACGAAGCGTGGTCAAGGTACATTCGTGACGGAAAACCGTGAGCGACTAGCTGAATTACGCGAAGAGATGAAGCTAGGATTAGTTGAAAGCTTTATTCATAACATGGAGTCATTAGGCTTTACTCAAAGAGAAATGATAGAGGTACTGCAATCAAAGGAACGAGGTGAGTAAGTATAATTACAGTTGATAAAGTCTCAAAAAAATATGGCAAAAAAACTGTATTATCCGATGTTTCTTTTACCATTCCAAAAGGAAAAATTATTGGGTTAGCTGGAGAAAATGGTAGTGGTAAATCTACACTGCTAAAAATCATTGCTGGTTTATTACATCCTACGAGTGGAAGAGTACAGCTAGATGGTAGAAGGTCAAATCGAGGAAGTGCTGAGCACATCGCTTACTTACCTGACTTGGATTTATTTTATCCATACTTTACGGGAGAAGAACTTTTTCGATATTACGACACGCAATTTGTAGACTTCCATTATGACAAAGCTTGTATTGTGGCGCAATTTTTGAATATTTCATTAGATGTAAAATTAAAGAATATGTCAAAGGGTAGTCGTGGGCGTGTGAAGATGGCAGCTACACTAGGGCGAGATGCATCTTATTATTTAATGGATGAACCATTCTCGGGTTTTGACCCACTTGTACGAGAGAATTTGATTAAAGGGCTAATTCAATTTACAGATTCAGAAACACAAACAATTTTTCTTTCGACTCATGAAATTAGGGAAGTTGAGCCTTTGTTGGATAGTATTATCGTTCTTCAAAAAGGAAGGATTGTAGGTCAGGAAGAAATTGAAAACATCCGTGAAATATACAACCAAGATACGATTACATGGTTGAAAAATTTATTGAAGGAAGGTGACAAAGTTGGACAATAAACCAATTGTTGAACTCAAGAATTTATCAAAAACAATTAAAGGTAAGAAGATTATCCATGATTTAAATTTAGCTTTGTATCCCGGTCAAATTACGGGCTTTTTAGGACCAAATGGTGCTGGGAAAACGACAACAATCCGTATGATGGTAGGGCTTATGAAGCCGACGAGCGGTGAGGTTTTCATCGATGGGCAGTCGGTCCAAAATCATTTTGAGGAAGCGATTAGCAAAGTAGGTGTAATCGTAGAAAACCCTGAGATGTATAAATACTTATCGGGCTATAAAAACTTGGAACATTTCGCTCGTATGAATAAAAACGTAACAAAAGAGAGAATTAACGAAGTTATTCGCCAAGTAGGTTTAGAAAATCGTATTCGTGAAAAGGTATCGACGTACTCGTTAGGGATGCGTCAACGTTTAGGTTTAGCACAGGCTTTGCTAAATAAACCGAAGTTTTTAATATTAGATGAACCTACGAATGGCTTGGATCCAGCAGGTATTCGAGAATTCCGTAACTACTTACGTAAAATTGCGGAGGAGGAAGGCGTCGCTGTTTTCGTATCAAGCCACTTACTCTCTGAAATAGAATTAATGTGTGACAGAATTGCAGTTATCCAAAATGGTAAGTTAATTGATATGCGTGAAATGAAAGATGATGAGCAGTCACACTATTATATTGAAACAGAACAAAATGCTAATATCACGACAGTCTTTGCTGATGCGGGTATTGCTTTTGAACAGCATGAAAAGGGATGGCTTGTACAGGCAGAGAAAACACAAATTCCAGCAATAGTGCAGTCGCTTGTTGCAAGTGACATTAATATTTATGCAATAAATCCTTATCATAAAACGTTAGAAGATCAATTCTTAGAAATGACAGGAGGTGGCCAAATTGCTGAAACTAATTCAAAATGAGTGGATGAAGTTATGGCGTAAAAAAGCCACTTGGATTATGTTAATCATGCTCATAGTAATAGTAATTGGTATGGCTGGGTTAAATAAGTGGATATCCTCTAAGTATGGTTCTACGGAGGATTCAACAGGTGGAACAGTGACAATAGAAAATGCTGAAGGAAAAGATGCACCAAAGTTGAGTTGGAAAGAACAGGAAAAGGCTATTGTTGCTGAAAATGACAAAATGCTAAAAGAAGATGGTCTATCTAAAGATGAAAAAGAAGATCTAATCGAGCAAAAAAGTATTTCAGAGTATCGCTTGAAAAATGATATTGCACCTGAAAGTGACATGAGTACGGAAAGTTTTGTGTTAAACTCTAGTGGTATGTTGTCGCTAGTTACAATGTTTGTTGTCGTTATTGCAGCCGGAATTGTGGCAATTGAATTTTCAGAAGGCACAATTAAAATGCTATTAACGAGACCAGTAAAACGTTGGAAAATACTCACTTCTAAGTTCGCGACAGTATTATTATTTGGAATAGTAATGGCAGCAGTCACGTGGATTACTTCCACCATAATTGGTTTTATGTTATTTGATACAAGTGGTGAAAGTTACTTGAAATGGAATGGCAGTGAAGTGGTAGAACAGTCAATTTGGCTACGCTCATTGTATTTATATTTAATTTCATCAGTTAATATATTCGTAACTGCAACATTTGCATTTATGATTGGATCTGTTTTCCGTTCAAATGCATTAGCAATTGGGATTTCAATGTTCCTATGGTTTATGGGAAGTACTATTGTTGTTTTCTTAAGCAAATATGAAATAGTAAAATATTTATTCTTCACATATACGGATTTAACACAATTTGTAAATGGTTATGTGATAGTTGAAGGTACAACAATGGCATTAGCGTTAGCCGTGTTATCTGTTTATGTAATTATTTTCATGGTGATTAGTTATATTGTTTTCACTAAACGAGATATTACAGCGTAATAGAGTGTAGTTAGGGCGGATAAATGATGTCAGAAATGATGTGCATTATAGCAATCATATTAGTTGGAGTTCTCTTTATATTTGGTGGTTTTTATGGAATAAAGAGATTTTATCAATAGTATAAAACAGGCTGTTCACTATGAAACTCATAGCGAACAGCCTGTTTTTATTAATTTAATTGGCTTGTAATTTCAATTAGATGGTCAGATGATGCAGATACTTGAGCAGCTCCTTGGCTCAAATCTTCAAGTAAATGAGAAATACTAGTAATGTCTTTAGTAGTATTTTCATTTTTTTCTTTTATACCTGCAACCGCCTCTGCAATTATGTTAAATGATTGAGAAAGGGTACTTTGCATTTCAACACCTTTAGAGATTTGAACATCGACATCCTTAACTGAACTGGACATATTCTCAATGTTATTTTCAGTGTCTTTAATAAGAAGTGATACATTTCGAACAGCACTCTTCGTTTCCTCAGCTAATTTACGTACTTCATCAGCTACGACAGCGAAGCCTTTACCATGTTCGCCCGCGCGAGCTGCTTCAATCGACGCATTTAATGCAAGCAAATTAGTTTGATCTGCAATGTCTGTTACTAGACGAACAATTTGTGTGATTTCATTAGAAGAAATACGTAGTCTATTCATAGTCTCATCTAATAAAGTGACGCTTGAAGACATTTTGTTCATCAATTTTGTTTGTGCGTCTAATAGCTCTCTGCCACTATCAGATTTTTCTTGAGTAGAAGTTACGAACATTAAGCCTTGTTGAGTTGATTGAGCAATGTCATCTGATTGGCTAGCTAAAGATTGTAGAGAAGCAGTTGTTTCTTGGCTAATAGCACTAAGCTCTTGTGCCGTACTTTGAACTGAGATGACAACTTTTTGTTGCTTTTCATCTGAATTATCCCTAATACGATCTTGTTCATTTTCATAAGCCTCAATAACTAGCTGTTGTTCGAGATTTATTAACTTTGAAAATGCACTAATTGCTAAAGTCGACTCCTTAGTACTGAGTTCTAGATCATTAACAAAATGAATGAAAGATGTAGTTAAAGATTGAAATGAATTGATATACCACTTTGATTGAAGTCCTATGCGAACATGTACTTGTGCAATAATTTTGCGTTGTTCAATGTAAGCATCGTTAATATTACATTCAAACATTTCAGATAGGTGACGTTTTAAAGTTACTTTTAATTTGTTGATTTCAGAATGCTTTTTAATAATTCCTATTAAAGTGTCTGACTGGCTAATAGCCTCATAAAATTTCTCGACCATTTCGTTGATAAGATTTTGAGTTAATGGTTGTAGTTGCTTTAAAATAGCTAAATCTTGCTTAGTTAGATCTAATAATTGAAATTGTTTTTGTATATCATGATGTCTAGTCACATTTAAAGTAACTTGATTCATATAGTGCTCTGTTTGAAAATAGGGTTCTTTTTCTTTTCTAGTTCTTTTCATTGTCCAAATTGACACGTCAATTTCTCCATTCTACTATAAGCGAAGTTTAGTTTATGATGATTCTATTCTACCATTTTTAACGTATCTATAGACATAATATAGATTTCTTTTTATTGAGAATTTAGTAATATTTAATTAATAAATAAGGAATTTTGAAGTTAATATTAGAGGTATAAAGTAATGCGCCGAGTATTTGATGGATCTACTTATAAAAAAGCACCTTTAAAACTGACACAGAGAAGTGAACAAACGATGTCACATATTATTTCACCGTGTTCTTGTAGGTTGTCCATGCTACAATAAAAGAAATGTCTTGAAGAAAAGGATGTATTGGTCAATGGATCGTAAGCGAGGGATGAAATTTGCTTTACCAATTATGGCAGTTGTAGTGGTATCGGCGTTGATGTTATTGAATAAGGATTATACAGACGTTCCTTTGAACTCACGTATAATGATTGCCTTAGGTGCAGCATTATTTTCGGGTGCCATTTCTTTTGTATTATTTGGTTTAAAAGATGCTAAAGACGATGAACTAAAGTAAAACGCAAACTCTCCTTAAATTGTGGAGAGCCTGCGTTTTTTTATGGTTTGAATAAGTCGAACCAACCTTTGTATTTGAACCAAACTAACATAGATATGGCAATAATAAGCATAATAGCTAGAACGATAAAGTAGCTGTAATGCCAATGTAATTCGGGCATATTTTCAAAGTTCATACCGTATACACCAGCTATAAAGGTTAGTGGAATGAAAATAGATGAGATAATGGTCAAGATCATCATAATGCCGTTCATGCGACTGGCATTCATAGACATATGACTATCTCGCATATCAGCAGTAAGCTCACGGTTTGATTCAACCATTTCTGTTAGCTTTATCAAATGGTCATGAATATCGACAAAGTAAGCACGTTCGGATTTGATCAATGTAAAGCGTTCGGAGTTTAAAATACGATATAAAAGGTCGCGCATAGGTAAAATGGTACGTCGAATATGAAGTAAATCACTACGTAAATCAAATACATAGCGCATAGATTTTGTGTTGCTTTGATAATTTAGCTCGTCCTCAATTGTATTTAAATGATCTTCAATGTTGTAGACCATTGGGAAATAGCTATCTACGATTTTATCTATTGCTTGATAAGCGACGAAAATAGCGCCACTTTCCCAATACTGTGGTTGATCATGTATACGTGAACGGACGATATCAAATTCAGGAACTGGCGATTTATGAAAAGTCACAATAAATTTTTCGGAAACGAACATATTGACCTCTTCGGCTTCAAAGGTCTCTTCGTTTAACTTATGCGCAACCAAAAATTGGTAGTCGTCATAATAATCGAGTTTTGGTCGTTGTAATCGCATTAAACAGTCTTCAATAGCTAGTGGGTGAAAGTGAAAGAATGTGTCTAGCAGTAGTTCTTCTTCCACAGTAGGTTCATCAAAATCAACCCAATACCATTCAAAAGGATTATTTCGTAATTCTTCTAGCGGAAAATTAATTTTTAGTTCTTGATTATTAGTAATGCCAAGGGTCCGAATCATAGATCGTCCTCATTTCAACTAGTGTATAACTATCCTCTCATAAACGGTATCGTATTGTCACGGGAAGATGCTGAATGAAACATAAGATAAATAGAAATAAAAAAGAGGGCGCTTATGCATAGCTGCCCTCTTATATATTTTATGGTATTTATTTATCACTTAGGAAAAGGCTTGATAAAAATTGATCTCGATGACTTTTATCGGTTGAGTCTTCGATAGTATTCTGATCTTGATACAGAACATCTGACTCACTTATTGAATTGATGATTTTTATTTTATGCTCAATGGTTTTAGAGCATGAGGAAGTTTTAGATTCGCAATCATTTGAAAATGAATTTTTCAATAAACAATAAGGCATTACAATGAAAATGATTAAGCATAATGCGATGCTACCGATGAATAATAATGCTTTTTTCAAAGGAAAAACTCCTCTCTTACTTTTGTTACTTCAGAGGACGAATCGAAATAAAGAATGTTCCTTTTTTTTATGAGGATATGAAACTAATGGATTTTTTAATCGTATAAATAGAATAAGAAACATATTAATTTATGAAAGTGAGTTGCTCTAAGTGGAATCTAAAGGGTTAAAAGTGATTCTTCACGCAAGTGCATTTTTTGCGCCGTGTTTAGTGCCAATCCTATTCTATATTTTTATTGAAGATAAACAGATTAAGCGTTTGTCCATTCAAGCGCTATTGTTCCAATTTGTTATGTGGGTATTAGTCATTGTATCAGGGATATTTAGTTTTTTATTAATTGGACTTCCGTTCTTAGTAGTCTTTTTGATTATGGGCGTTGTCATTCCAGTAATAGGTATTGTAAAGGCTCTTAATGATACAGAGTGGAATTACCCGATTGTTGGGAAATGGTATTGATTTGAAAAACCGCGATGGCAATTGCTGTCGCGGTTTTTGTTTTGACCGAATATTAGATAAGTGAAACGGGTATCTTGAGAAAGTAGGATGTTTTTCGAGCAACTGTTACGATGGGACGACTAAGATTTACGATCTTCCTTAAAATGAGTGTTTTTAGTACTTCTTCTGCTCACCAGCCTCGACATGGCTCCGAGGTAACTGCCACTTTCTTGAACGAAAACTGAAAAGACATTTTCGATTTGAAGGTATGGGTGCTTCTCGAGGCTAAACAGGTACCTTACACATTTCAATGAGCATTTCAATTGCGTGTTTTTTATTAGGCTGTGTATAATGTAATCAAATATAGTCAAAGATAGTCAAAGTCAGTGATGCAAGCGAGGTGGAATTTGAAATGCGTAATATCTCTGACATAATAGAAGGTTATTTGAAAGAGGTTATCGAATTAGGTGGAGAGGGACATATTGAGATTAAACGGAGTGAAATTGCTGATAAATTTCAATGCGTACCCTCCCAAATTAATTATGTGATAAATACTCGATTTACCGCCGAGCGTGGCTATTTAGTTGAAAGTAAACGTGGCGGTGGAGGATATATAAGAATTTTACGTGTTAAAGCTAGTTCAAAGGCGGATTTAATTGACCAAGTGATTGAGCAAGTGAACGAAGGTGCTTCACAAACTATGACGAATGATTTAATTTTCCGTTTAATTGACGAAGGTGTAATTACGAAAAGAGAAGCTAAAATGATGTTAGCAGCTCTTAATCGTTCTGTGTTACGAATAAATTTACCGGTACGTGATGAGCTTCGCGCGCGTATCCTACAAGCAATGCTACTGACTATAAAATATGACAAGCAATTGTAAAAGAGGTGCGAGGGTATGATTTGTGAAAACTGTAAACAAAGACCGGCCACTATCACGGTGACACAAATGAAGAATGGCAAAAAAACGACAAGGCATTTCTGTGAAGTGTGCAATAAACAACTTGATTCTTTCCATTTGAACCTCGATTTTAATGCCGATCCAATTTCAATGCATAAACTTTTTTCAAATTGGTTTGGTACACCGAGTTGGTCAGTTGCAGCACCAAATGTAAATGAGCAGAAAATGCAGGAACAGGAGAATTGTCCTGAATGCGGCATGACATACCATCAATTTTTGAACGAGGGAAAATTTAATTGCCCTGGTTGTTATGAAACTTTTAAAGAGCAGTTACCTCAGGTATTAAAACGTTTGCATAATGGAGCAGTGGAACACATTGGAAAAGTGCCAGGATCTATTAATGAGCTATATCAATTAAAAAGACAAATCGAGGCAATTCGGTTGGACATGAAAGTGGCCATAGAGGAAGAGCGGTTTGAAGATGCAGCGGCAATGCGGGATAATGTCCGTACTCTTGAAAAAAAGTTACAAGTAGGGGGTGAGTCTCAAGATGAACATTGAGCACTTTTTACACAATCCAACGACCAATTGGATGCAAGAAGAAGGACAATATGGTGATATCGTCATGAGTACTCGCATCAGGTTAGCTCGTAACTTAACAGATTTCCGTTTTCCAAGAGCTTTTTCTGATGAAGAGGCAATGCAAATTGATAAAGCTGTTTCGAATGTATTGATTGATGCAGATGATGAGGAAGAACAACATTTTCAGTTCTCTTATTTTTCATTGCATGACATGCCTGCATTACAGCGTAAAGTATTAGTAGAAAAACATTTAATCAGTCCTCAGCTTGCAGATAAAGAGAGAGTTGGATCGGTTTTGCTGTCAAAAGATGAATCGATTAGCGTAATGATTAATGAAGAGGATCATATTCGTATACAATGTTTACAGCCAGGTCTACAACTAGAAAAAGCTTATAAAAGCGCAGATCAAATTGATCGTCTATTAGAGCATCATTTACCTTATGCTTTTGATGATACATTTGGTTATTTAACAAGTTGCCCTACAAATACAGGAACGGGTTTGAGGGCGTCTATTATGATGCATCTACCTGCATTAACTATGACAAACCAAATTGGTTCTCTCATAAGTACGATGCCACGACTTGGTATGGTTGTGAGAGGAATGTATGGTGAGGGGACGGAATCGGTAGGCAATTATTATCAAATCTCCAATCAGATCACACTTGGTAAATCAGAAAAGGATATTTTATTAGACTTACAAAGTGTAACTGAACAAATTATTCAAAAAGAGACAGAAGCACGTACTGCATTAATAGAACATGCATCAATCGCTTTAGCGGATCGTCTCAATCGTTCATTGGGAACTTTACTATATGCCAGAATTTTAACGAGCGAAGAAGCAGCAAATTGTTTATCTAACGTTCGATTGGGTATATATTTGGGTATAATCCAGAATATACCTATTGCTGTTTTGAACGAATGTATGCTTTATATGCAGCCTGGCTTTTTACAACAACATGCAGGTACTACACTTCAACCAAACGAACGAGATGTGTACCGAGCAAGTTTGTTGCGAGAACGATTGCAATGCAATAGAGAATTAAAAAAAGGTCAATCTGACGAAGAGGGAGAGGATTCTTATGATGTTTAATCGATTTACTCAACGCGCACAAAAGGTGCTTCAATTGGCACAAGAAGAAGCCATTCGTATGAAACATGAATCAATCGGTACAGAGCACATTTTACTTGGCTTAATTCGTGAAGGTGGCGGTATAGCAGCTAAAGCGCTTGAAGCAATTGATATTAGCTCTGAAATGATAGAAGAAGGTATTGAGGAGCTAGTTGGTGTAGGTACAAAAGACGTTGGTCCAATCGTGCATTACACACCTCGTGCAAAGAAAGTAATCGAACTATCTGTCGATGAATCACGTAAACTAGGTCACTCTTATATTGGTACAGAGCACTTATTATTAGCCCTTATTCGTGAAGGAGAAGGCGTAGCAGCTCGTGTTTTAAACAACGCAGGAGTTAGTTTAAATAAAGCGCGCCAACAAGTGTTACAGTTGTTAGGTAGTCATGATCATGCACAAAATGCAAATAGTGCTACACAAGCTGCAAGTACACCAACTTTAGATAGCTTGGCACGTGATTTGACTCAAGTTGCAAGAGATGGCAGCTTAGATCCAGTGATTGGCCGTAGTAAGGAAATTACACGAGTTATTGAGGTGCTATCACGCCGTACTAAAAACAACCCAGTTTTAATCGGGGAACCAGGTGTCGGTAAAACGGCAATTGCAGAAGGCTTAGCTCAACAAATCGTAAACAATGAAGTACCTGAAATTTTACGAGATAAACGTGTTATGACACTTGATATGGGAACAGTCGTGGCGGGTACAAAATACCGTGGTGAATTTGAAGATCGCTTGAAAAAAGTGATGGATGAAATTCGCCAAGCAGGTAATGTTATTCTCTTTATTGATGAACTACACACATTAATTGGCGCAGGTGGAGCAGAAGGTGCTATTGATGCATCGAATATCTTGAAGCCATCTCTAGCGCGTGGGGAATTACAATGTATCGGTGCTACAACATTGGATGAATATCGTAAATACATTGAAAAGGATGCAGCATTGGAGCGCCGTTTCCAACCAATTCAAGTCGATGAACCAACTGTTGAAGAAGCCATACTAATTATTAAAGGTTTACGTGATCGCTACGAAGCGCATCATCGTGTGAAAATTACGGATGAAGCCATTGATGCGGCTGCGAAAATGTCCGATCGTTATATTTCGGATCGTTTCTTACCAGATAAGGCTATTGATTTAATTGATGAAGCGGGATCAAAAGTAAGGTTGCGTTCTTATACAACTCCTCCAAACTTAAAAGAACTTGAGCAAAGACTAGAAGCGATTCGATCAGAGAAAAACGCATCTGTTCAAAGTCAGGAATTTGAAAAAGCGGCTTCGCTTCGCGATACTGAACAAAAATTAAAAGAAGAATTAGAATCTACAAAGAAAACGTGGAAAGAAAAGCAAGGTAAAGAAGAATCCAAAGTAACTGTTAATGACGTGGCCGAAGTAGTTTCTGTGTGGACGGGGATACCGGTATCGAAGTTAGCACAAGAGGAATCTGCTAAATTGCTAAACCTTGAAGAAGAGTTGCACAAACGCCTTGTTGGTCAAACTGAGGCAGTTGAAGCCATCTCTAGAGCAATCCGCCGTGCACGTGCAGGGTTAAAAGATCCGAAGCGTCCAATCGGTTCATTTATTTTCCTTGGACCAACTGGTGTTGGTAAAACAGAACTTGCTCGTGCATTAGCAGAAGTAATGTTTGGTGATGAAGATTCTATGATCCGAGTTGATATGTCTGAGTACATGGAAAAACATTCGACTTCGAGACTTGTTGGCTCACCTCCAGGATATGTAGGATTTGAAGAGGGCGGTCAGTTGACAGAAAAAGTCCGTCGTAAACCATATTCAGTTATTTTACTAGATGAAATTGAAAAGGCACATCCAGATGTTTTCAATATTCTATTACAAGTATTAGAAGATGGTCGTTTAACAGATTCTAAGGGACGCGTAGTAGACTTTAGAAATACAGTTGTTATCATGACATCAAACGTAGGTGCTTCAGAACTTCAATATAGAAAATCACTCGGTTTTAGCTCAGCTAATGCAAAAGACATACACAAAGATAATAAGAGTGTTACAATGTCAGAATTGAAAAAAGCATTCCGCCCTGAGTTCTTAAATCGTATTGATGAGATGATTGTCTTCCATGCATTGCAAAAAGAAGAATTAACGAAAATCGTTGCACTAATGGCAAAACAATTGACAAAACGTTTGCAAGAACAAAATATCGAACTAGAGTTAACTGACGCAGCTTTAGATAAAATCGCTAAAGAAGGCTATGATCCACAGTATGGTGCTCGTCCTTTACGTCGAGCAATACAAAAACATGTGGAAGACCGTTTATCTGAAGAGATTTTAAAAGGAACAGTGCTAACAGGTCAGCGTGTCATTTTCGATGTTGAAAACGATGAGTTTGTTGTAAATATTAAAGAGTTTGTAACAAAATAATTCATTCTAACGATGAAATTGTGTAGTTAGCTACTTAGTTCATCAAAGGTCTGAAAAAGCAGGGCATTCCGAACAACATGTTTGGAGTGCCTTGTTTTATAATAGAGAGAACAATAGAAGTATTAGTGGGAGGAAATATGGTTAAAAAGAAAACGAAATTTTTATGTAATTCTTGTGGCTATGAATCACCAAAATGGATGGGAAGATGTCCTGGGTGCGGTGAATGGAATAAGATGGTGGAAGAAGTAGAAGTCATTTCTAAAGGACCTAGAGGAGCGTTCCAGCACTCATCAAGTACTTCTCAAAAGGCTATGCCAATTATTTCGATTGAGACAGAAGATGCACCTAGAGTTGAAACGGAACTAAATGAGTTAAATCGTGTACTTGGTGGAGGAGTAGTGCCAGGTTCTTTAGTGTTAATTGGTGGCGACCCTGGAATCGGTAAATCCACACTACTTTTGCAAGTTTCGGCGTTGCTTTCTAATAAAGGTCATAGGGTACTCTATATTTCAGGTGAGGAATCTATTCGCCAAACAAAATTACGTGCAGAGCGACTAGGTGTGAAGTCAGCTGAGTTATATATTTACTCTGAAACGAATTTGGAGTTTTTAAATCAAACAATAGAGGAAGTTCAACCAAAGTTTGTCATTGTTGACTCCATTCAAACCGTACATCATCCAGAAGTAACTTCTGCACCAGGTAGTGTATCACAAGTGCGTGAATGTACTGCTGAGTTAATGCGAATTGCTAAGACAAAAAATATTGCTATTTTTCTTGTTGGACATGTAACGAAAGAAGGGCAAATAGCAGGTCCACGTATTTTAGAACATATGGTAGATACGGTTCTTTATTTTGAAGGAGAGCGTCATCATACGTATAGAATATTACGTAGCCAAAAAAACCGTTTTGGATCAACGAATGAAATTGCCATCTTTGAAATGCTACAGGGTGGTTTAAAAGAAGTATTAAATCCTTCTGAATTGTTCTTGCAAGAACGTTCGCAAGGGGCTGCGGGTTCTAGTGTCGTTGCCTCTATGGAAGGGACACGCCCAATACTGGTTGAGATCCAAGCTTTAGTGACACCTTCAAGCTTCAACTATCCGAAACGTATGGCTACAGGCATTGATCAGAATCGTGTATCCTTGTTGATGGCAGTACTTGAAAAACGTATGGGTATGTTGTTACAAGCTCAAGATGCATATATTAAAGTAGCAGGTGGCGTAAAATTAGATGAACCGGCAATCGATTTAGCAGTCTTAACAAGTATTGTTTCAAGCTATCAGGACCGTGCTGTGAGTGCAGGAGATTGTATTATTGGTGAAGTAGGTTTAACAGGTGAAGTGCGTCGTGTATCACGTGTGGAGCAGCGTGTTCAAGAAGCTGCAAAGCTAGGCTTTAAACGAGCTATTGTTCCTGCTTCTAACATAGGGGGTTGGGATTATCCAGCGGGTATTGAAGTAGTTGGGGTAGAGACGGTAAACGAGGCGCTGAAACTTTGCTTCCGCGATTTATGATGTAGTGAAATGAAAGCGACAACCAAAAGGTTGTCGCTTTTTCTAAAATGTTTGGTTATTTGTTTGTAAGTGAGCGGTTTTTTCTTTTTCTACTGGTTTAGTAATAATTCCGAAAGGTTTACCTAAAGGTAAAAATTCGAAACCAAAATGTTTGTTCAAAACATTTGCACCAGCACCGTATAAAGATAGGATTGCAATGCCAAACTCAGAATAAGCTGCTAGAAGGTGCATGCCGTGTTCCATGATGCCAAGAGAACTTAGTGATAAGCCAACAAATAAAAAATTGATTAAGAAAAAAATGAAAAATAGTACTTTATTTGTTTCTAATGCACCAATGGTCATGAATATTGTAAAAACAAGGTACCCTATGTATACGAACCCTAATTGATGTACATCAGCACTTTCTTGTAACGTTAATCCAAAAGTTCCAGATTGAACAAACCAAGAAGTAGCCACCGCCATCCAAAAAAGTCCATAAGCTCCGAAAGCAGTAGTACCGAATGTATTATTATGTTTAGAATCTAGTATAGAGGCATAAAATTGTGCGATACCGCCTAAGAATATTGCCCAGGGAATGACTAGACCCACACCTTCAGTCCACCCTAATTTTTGAGATGAGGCTACAAGTGTAACGATGGCTAGTCCAAAAAGTCCGATGCCTGATGGGTCTGCAGTTGTTATTTTAATATTTTTTGTTTGATTCATAACAATCCTCCTGTTTTGCGTTGTGAATTTTCTCGAATATGAAGATTGTAACCGATTTCAAGAAATGTGACATAACGATGTCACATTTGACTAAAGGATGGTCATTAACAAGAGGGATTTCTGTTGTAAAGAGCATATTTTGTTTAATTTATAAATTAAGTTTTTTGTGTAAAAAGTTGTTTTTTCTAGATGATTGAAAATGAAAAGTAGAAAAAACAAGCAATTAAAATGATTTGAATTGTCCAAGGGGTTTGCCGAGCAAATAAAAGGGAAACTATGTATAATTAAAACTATAAAGGAGGTGTTCATTTTGTTGAAAATAGTTATTCAAGTTGCTTTCTTATTTATCGGAGGTACGTTGGGTTTATTATTTTTACCGCCATTATACGAATTCATTCATTTATCCTCAAACCCATGGCTAAATAATCCATATGTGTCAGTTACAATTGGCGCATTCATTTTATTTGGATTTTCATTTTTATTTTCCGATTCATGTGTCCGTTTTATTCGTTGGATGGAAGACAAGTTATTGAAAGCTCCAGTTGGTGATTTGTTATTTGGCACATTAGGTTTGATTGTAGGATTAATTGTGGCGTATTTTGTTGGGTTTTCGATTGATAGTATACAACTTCCGGTCATTACGACAGTTTTACCGATATTGTTATCTATTGTTCTTGGGTATTTAGGGTTTCAGGTAGGTTTTAAAAAACGTGATGAATTACTTCATGTGTTTTCCGCAGCAAGAGCAAATAATTTAGCTAAAAAGAAAAGTTCTGATGAAGTTGCTTCAGAAACACCAGCAACTGCTTATAAACTACTAGATACGAGTGTTATTATTGATGGGCGTATTGCTGATATTTCGAGAACTGGTTTTATAGAAGGTACATTAGTCGTTCCGCAGTTTGTGTTAACAGAATTACAACATATTGCAGATTCTTCAGATACACTTAAACGTACCCGCGGTCGTCGAGGTCTTGATATTTTAAGAACTTTACAGGATGAACGGGCAACGGATATTTTGATTACAGAAGTTGATTTTGATGATATTCAAGAAGTGGATTTAAAATTAGTTCGTTTAGCTAAAAAAATGAGTGGTCAGATTTTAACTAACGACTTTAATTTAAATAAAGTATGTGACCTCCATAATGTGGCTGTTCTGAATATTAATGACTTAGCCAATGCTGTAAAACCTGTAGTTATTCCAGGTGAAGAAATGCATGTAGTTGTTATCAAGGATGGTAAGGAACACAATCAGGGTGTGGCTTATTTAGATGATGGTACAATGATTGTCGTTGAGGAAGGGAAATCCTATATTGGGCAAGCAATTGTAGTCGTAGTGACAAGTGTTTTACAAACTTCTGCTGGTCGTATGATTTTTGCAAAACCAAAAAGTGGCGGTAAAGTAGCATAATAGAAAACAAAAAGAGACAGGGCAATTTGCCTTGTCCTTTTCCATGAGTAGGACGTGAAAATTTTGAAGCAATATGACGTTATTTTGCCTGCAGCCGGTAGCGGTAAGCGTATGGGTGCGGGACATAACAAATTGTTCTTAGAACTACGTGAAAAGCCAATATTAATCCACACACTGGAGGTCTTTGAACAAGACTCTGCATGTAAGGGAATTTGGTTAGCGGTAAAACCTGAAGAACGAGAATATATCCAATCGCTCCTTGTGAAATATAATATTAAAAAAGTTAAAGCATTACCGGATGGCGGAGCAGAACGCCAAGATAGCGTGTATTCTTGTGTTAAAAAAGTAGAAGATGGTGAAATTGTACTCGTTCATGATGCTGCTAGACCGTTTATCACAATTCCGGTTATTCACAAGCTAGTAGAGGCTGCAGAAGAGAAGGGTGCGGTAATTGCTGGTGTGCGTACAAAGGATACGATGAAAAAAGTTGAAAATGGTGTCATAGTTGAGACGGTAGATCGTTCTAACTTATGGATGATTCAAACACCTCAAGCATTTCAGTTTACAATTTTACAAGAAGCAGAAAATGCGGCTGAGAAGGATCAATTTTTAGGAACCGATGAGGCTATGTTAGTCGAACGTTTAGGTCAGGTTGTACATATCGTTGAAAGTAGCTACGATAACGTTAAAATAACAACAAAAGAAGATTTAATATTTGGAGAGGCGATTTTAAGCCAACGTATAGGAGGATAACTATGTTTCGAGTAGGACAAGGGTTTGATGTACACGCATTTGAAGAAGGTCGACCATTAATTATCGGAGGTATTACAATTCCTCATGAAAAAGGTTTAGTAGGTCATTCGGATGCTGATGTTTTATTACACACAATAACGGACGCTGCTTTGGGGGCAATCGGAGAAGGGGATATCGGTCGTCATTTCCCAGACACAGATCCTGCATTTAAAGATGCTGACTCAGCAAAGTTATTAGAATATATTTGGGAAATCGTTGAAAGTAAAGGATATGTACTTGGTAATGTAGATTGCACAATCATGGCACAACGACCTAAAATGGCACCATATATTGAACCTATGCGTAATCGAATTGCGGAACTCTTAAATGCAGAACCGGATCAAGTAAATGTCAAAGCAACAACTACTGAAAAACTAGGATTCACAGGTCGCGAAGAAGGAATTGCTTCAATGGCAACCATTTTACTAATAAAAAAATGACTTCCTTTAAATTTTAAACTTGCAGTGGTAAAATGAACGAAGTGAATTTTTGCAGGAAAACTAGGAGGATTATATCATGACTAAAAAAGTTCGTGTTCGTTATGCACCAAGCCCAACAGGACATTTACACATTGGTGGCGCACGTACAGCTTTATTTAACTACTTATACGCAAGACACCATAACGGAGATTTTATCGTTCGTATTGAAGATACAGATATCGAGCGTAATATCGAGGGTGGCGAAGCTTCTCAATTAGATAACTTAAAATGGTTAGGTTTGGAGTATGATGAATCAGTTGATATCGGTGGACCTTATGCGCCGTATCGCCAAATGGAGCGTTTAGACATCTATCGTGACCATGCTCATCAATTAATTGAAAAAGGTATGGCTTATAAATGCTTCTGTACATCAGAAGAATTAGAAGCTGATCGTGAAGTACAAAAGTCAAATGGTGTAGCTGCTCCAATGTACAATGGGAAATGCCGTCATTTATCTGCTGAAGAAGTTGCAGCAAAAGAAGCTGCTGGTGAAGCGTTCACAATCCGTATGCGCGTTCCTGAGGGAGTTACATACAAATTCGATGATTTAGTTCGAGGTGAGGTATCATTCGAATCTAAAGATGTTGGTGATTGGGTACTAGTCAAAGCAAATGGAATTCCAACATATAACTATGCAGTTGTATTAGATGATCACTTCATGGAAATGACTCATGTATTCCGCGGTGAAGAGCATTTATCAAATACACCGAAACAATTAATGATTTTTAATGCGTTTGGTTGGGAAGCTCCAAGTTACGGTCATATGACTTTAATTGTTAATGAAAATCACAAAAAATTATCAAAACGTGATGAATCTATTATCCAATTTGTTTCGCAATATCGCGATCTTGGTTATTTACCAGAAGCGATGTTTAATTTCTTCGGTTTATTAGGCTGGTCACCAGAAGGCGAAGAAGAAATCTTCTCTAAAGAAGACTTCATCCGCCTATTTGATGAAAAACGTCTTTCAAAATCTCCATCTATGTTTGATAAACAAAAATTAACGTGGATGAACAACCAATATATTAAAAAATTATCTCAAGAAAAAGTAGTAGAACTGGCATTACCTCATTTACAAAAAGCAGGTCTATTACCAGCTGAGTTAACTGAAGAACAACATGCTTGGGCATCTGATTTGATCGGCCTCTATCATGAACAAATGAGCTTCGGTGCTGAAATTGTTGAGTTATCTCAATTGTTCTTTACGGAGGAACTTGCATACAATGAAGAAGAAAGAGAAATATTAGCCGGTGAACAAGTTCCAGAAGTAATGGCTTCATTCAAAGTACAATTAGAGGCTTTAGAAGAATTCGAACCAACGGCTATTAAAGCAGCGATTAAAGCAGTGCAAAAGGAAACTGGTCACAAAGGTAAAAACCTATTCATGCCAATCCGTGTGGCTACAACAGGTGAAATGCATGGTCCAGAACTTCCAAACTCAATAGCATTACTAGGTAAAGAAACTGTCATTAAACGTGTCGAACAATTTATCAAGTAATTTAGTTTGCTTTTTTCCAGCTTCATTGTAAAATGGAGCTACTATCGATAAAAAAGCGTTGAAGAGGAGAAGTATGTAGAGCAAGCTCTTTAGAGAGGACCATCACCGGCTGAAAGTGGTCTGAGCCAATGTAATACAGAAATGCACCTCTGAGCACTAAGCTGAACTTTAAGTAGGCTTAGTCGGTAAGTCACCGTTATAGACTTTAAGCGGGAAGTATTTCTTTAGATGCTTCCAACCAGAGTGGAACCGCGCATATCCAGCGTCTCTGTCCTATAGGGCAGAGGCGTTTTTATTTTGAAAAAAGAGGGGAGCTTTGAATATATGTTCAAAACTATAAGGGAAGATGTTGCGACGATTTTTGAAAATGATCCTGCTGCACGAAGCACCTTGGAAGTTGTGCTAACTTATTCTGGTTTGCATGCGGTTTGGGGACACCGCATCGCACATGCTTTTTACAAGAGGAAATTTTACTTTATGGCACGTTTTATCTCTCAGGTAAGTAGATTTTTCACTGGGATTGAAATTCATCCAGGTGCCAAAATCGGTCGCCGTTTCTTTATTGACCATGGAATGGGTGTTGTTATTGGAGAGACATGTGAGATTGGCAATGACGTTACCTTATATCAAGGGGTTACACTTGGTGGTACAGGAAAAGAGAAAGGGAAACGTCACCCAACACTAGAAGATAATGTACTTGTTGCAACGGGTGCAAAGGTGCTTGGTTCAATAACGATTGGTGCAAATAGCAAAATTGGTGCAGGTTCTGTTGTGTTAAAAGCTGTACCACCCAATGCTACAGTAGTTGGCATTCCAGGGAAAATTGTCATTCAAGACGGTATCAAAGTAGAGAAGAAACAAAAACTAGATCATCAAAATATTCCAGATCCAGTAGAAGATCGTTGTTCTACGTTAGAACGGAAAATAGAAGAACTCCAACAACAGATTGGACTAAGCAAAAAGGAGATGTAAATTACAATGGGTGTTCAAATTTTTAACTCATTAACTCGACAAAAAGAGGATTTCGTACCACTTGAAGAAGGAAAAGTGAAAATGTATGTATGTGGTCCTACTGTTTATAACTACATTCATATCGGGAATTCTCGTCCTGTAATTGTATATGATACAGTGCGCCGTTACTTAACTTATAAAGGTTTTGAAGTTACGTATGTATCAAATTTCACTGATGTAGACGATAAAATTATTAAAGCGGCAAATGAACTTGGTGAAGATGTATCAGATTTAACAAATCGCTTTATTCAAGCTTATTTTGAGGATATTACAGCATTAGGTTGCCAAAAAGCAGATTCACATCCACGTGTTACGGAGCATATGGATCAAATTATTGAATTTATCGCTGTTTTAATTGAAAAAGGTTATGCTTACGAATCTCAAGGGGATGTTTATTATCGTCCGCGTAAATTTGAAGGCTATGGAAAACTTTCTCATCAGTCTGTAGATGATTTGAAAGTTGGTGCCCGCATCGAAACTGGTGACAAAAAAGAAGATGCTTTGGACTTTGCACTTTGGAAAGCCGCTAAACCAAGTGAAATCTTCTGGGAAAGTCCATGGGGCCAAGGTAGACCTGGCTGGCATATTGAATGTTCTGTAATGGTACATGAGCATTTTGGTGATACTATTGACATCCACGCAGGTGGGCAAGATTTAACATTCCCACACCATGAAAACGAAATAGCTCAATCTGAGGCATATACAGGTAAGCAATTTGCGCGTTACTGGATGCATAATGGCTATATTAATATTGACAACGAAAAAATGTCTAAGTCCCTTGGCAACTTCATTCTTGTAAATGATATTCGCAAGCAAATTGACCCTCAAGTTTTAAGGTTCTTTATACTATCAGTACACTATCGCAACCCAATTAACTTTGCGCAAGATTTAGTAGAAGCTGCAGCTGCAGGATTAGAGCGTATCCGTACTTCTTACAACAACTTGCAACATCGACTAACTGCAACAGCTAATTTAGGAGAAGAAAAAGACGAGTGGTTAGCAAATATTGCTGAAGTAAAAGAACAGTTTGAAATTGCTATGGATGATGACTTTAACACTGCGAATGCAATTGCGGCGCTATTTGAGTTATCAGCAACTGCCAATAAATATTTACTTGAACAAAATACGAATGAAGAAGTATTGACGAAATTTGCTGATACTTTACGTACGTTAGCTGATGTGCTCGGAATTGAATTAGACGTAGCAGAAGAACTACTTGATGAAGAGATCGATGCGCTTATTGAAGAACGTATACAAGCGCGTAAGGATCGTAACTTTAAACGTGCTGACGAAATTCGTGATCAACTAAAAGAGATGAATATTATTTTAGAGGATACACGCCAAGGCATTAGATGGAAACGAGGTTAATGGCAGTGGGTGAGCTTCGTAACCAAGATGTCAAACAGTTAAATGCATTGGCGCTGGCGTATATGGGAGATGCTGTACTGGAAATCGCGGTACGTGAGCATCTATTACGCTCTGGACGCGTCAAACCGAATATTCTTCATAAAGAGGCAACGCATTATGTATCTGCAAAGGCTCAGTCAAGTGTTATTCATCGAATGATGGATGAAGAGTTTTTTTCAGAAGAAGAAATGGCAGTCCTAAAACGCGGTCGAAATGCAAAATCTGGTTCGGTACCAAAGAATACCGATGTCCAAACATATCGTTATAGTTCTGCGTATGAAGCTGTAATTGGCAGCTTATATTTAACAGGTCAAATGGATCGGGTAAATGAAATAATTCAATATACAATTGATATCATTGAAGAATCAAAAGGAGTATCAAAGAATGACGGAAGAACAGTCAAATGAGATGATTGCCGGGAAGAACCCGGTATTAGAGGCACTTCGTGCAGCAAGAGAGATGAATAAAATTTGGATTGCAGAAGGTGTTCAGCACGGTAGCTTGACAGAACTTCTTGCATTAGCTAAAGAACAAGGAATTATCGTGCAATTCGTACCGAAGAAAAAATTAGATCAGTTAACAGATGCAAATCACCAAGGGATAGTGGCATCTGTTGCTGCTTATAAATATGCTGAATTAGATGACTTATTTAAATTGGCAGAAAGCCGTGGTGAAGATCCATTTTTCCTTATTCTTGACGAATTAGAAGACCCACATAATTTAGGTTCTATTATGAGAACTGCGGATGCTGTGGGAGCACATGGCATTATCATTCCAAGACGTCGAGCAGTAGGTTTGACTGCTGTTGTAGCGAAAGCATCTACAGGTGCGATAGAACATATTCCAACTGTACGTGTCAATAACCTTTCGCAAACAGTAGATGAGTTGAAAAAACGCGGTGTCTGGATCGCGGGAACAGACGCAAAAGGCTCAGCCGACTATCGTAAAATGGATGCGACTTTGCCACTAGCTGTCATTATCGGCAGTGAAGGAAAAGGTATGAGTCGTTTACTAACAGAAAAATGTGATTTCCTGTATAATTTACCAATGGTTGGTCATGTAACATCGCTAAATGCATCTGTAGCGGCTGCTTTATTGATGTACGAAGTATTGCGTAAACGCCAAGAAGTTTAAGGTGAATGCCATGAATATACTGTTGGTTGATGGTTATAACATTATTGGTGCTTGGGAAGAACTCAGAAAATTAAAAGAGCAAAGGCTAATAGATGCGAGAGACCGACTGGTAGAAATGATGGCAGAGTATAAGGCGTATTCTGGCTGGCGCGTCATTGTTATCTTTGACGCGTATCTCGTGCCGGGAATTGAAACAAAAAACGTGCAGCATGACGTAGAAGTTATTTATACAAGGGCTAAAGAAACTGCGGATGAAAGAATTGAAAAGCTCACTGCTTCTTTAATTAGTAAAAGGGTTCGTATTTATGTAGCGACATCTGATATGACAGAACAAAATGTCATTTTCGGGCATGGGGCATTAAGAAAATCTGCTAGAGAATTAGAAATTGAAATGCAATCTACGCAATCTAAAATCACACAAACCGTAAGAGATATTCAAGTGCAAAAGCCCAGCTCTAAGATACAATTAAGAGATGATATTGCTGCAAAGTTTGAGTTATGGCGAAGAGGAAATAAAATGAATGATTGACTCATATTTTCCAATTCCGTTATACTGTTTTTAACAATGCTAGCGCAATTGGAGTGATACTATTGATTATTAGCGATCATTTACACTTGAAGCAGCAACAACAATATGAGCAATATACCGACGAAGAGCTAGTGGGAATGGTCCATAGTGGTGATAGTGAAGCGTTAGACTTCCTCATTACGAAGTATAAATCATTCGTTCGTATGAAAGTGAAGTCGTATTTTCTCATTGGTGCTGATAAAGAGGATATTGTGCAAGAAGGTATGATTGGACTTTATAAGGCTATTCGCGATTTTAGAGGAGATAAGTTATCTTCTTTCAAAGCATTTGCGGAACTTTGTATTACACGTCAAATCATCACTGCAATAAAAACTGCAACTAGACAAAAGCATATTCCACTTAATTCATACATCTCATTGGACAAACCAATTTTTGATGAAGAATCCCAGCGCACATTAATGGACGTGTTAACGGGTTCAGTTGTCGACGATCCAGAGGAGCTTATCATTCATCGTGAAGAATTTAGCTACATGGAAGAAAAAATTGGCGAAATATTAAGTGATCTCGAACGTCAGGTGTTGGCACTCTATTTAGATGGACAATCTTATCACGAAATTTCTGCTGAATTGAACAGGCATGTGAAGTCGATTGACAATGCCCTACAACGCGTAAAACGGAAATTAGAACGGCATTTAGATATTGAATGATTGCAAGAATGCTAGCTGTAGGCAAGTTGACAGTATTTGTGATAGGTGTTAGTCTTTATAAGGACAAATGCCGAAAAGGTGATAAAATGGCAAAAAAAGTCGTGCTTAGCTGTGAAAAGTGTGGTTCAAGAAACTATTCACTTCCTGCATCTAAAGACAGTGCAACTGCAAGGATGGAACTGAAAAAATATTGTTCTCACTGTAATGAACATACATTACATAAACAAACTAGATAATACGATTCGCTTTGTATATATGATTTTATTCGGGGGTTAGTTAGATGGGTAAGATTAGTAACTTTTTCCGCGGTGTTATGTCGGAAATGCAAAAAACAAGCTGGCCTAAGCGTAAAGAACTTACGAAATACACAATTGTTGTTATTTCAACTTTACTTTTCATGGCTGCATTTTTCATGTTAGTAGACTTAGGTATTTCTAAATTATTCCGCATGTATTTGGATTTATGATTGAATTAATGTTAATATTTTTGAAATGGCCCGTGAATGATCTGTAACGGGTTTTTTCATTTGCCTTTAGCGAAGGAGGGAAGGACGAGTAGTCCTATCTATTATGGAAAAAAATTGGTATGTAGTTCATACTTACTCTGGTTATGAAAATAAAGTTAAAGCAAACCTAGAAAAACGTGTTGAAACAATGGGTATGCAAGATAAAATTTTCCGCGTTATCATTCCTGAACAACAAGAGACGGAAGTTAAAGATGGCCGCAAAAAAGAATATATGCGTAAAACATTCCCTGGTTATGTACTAGTGGAATTAATCATGACAGACGATGCATGGTACGTAGTGCGTAATACACCAGGTGTTACTGGGTTTATTGGTTCATCAGGCGGTGGAGTAAAACCTACACCATTATTACCTGAAGAAGTTGAATTCATCCTTAAACAAATGGGTATGCAAGAAAAATCACTTGAAATCGATTTCTCTATTGGCGATTTAGTTGAAGTGTTAGAAGGACCGTTTGCTCATTTCCAAGGTAAGGTCGAAGAGATTGTTGCTGATAAAGGAAAAGTCAAAGTAACTATTGATATGTTCGGTCGTGAAACTAAAATGGAATTAGACTACGATCAAGTGTTAAAAGTATAATTGACAATTATACTTGCCTTAGAATGTTAAAAGTGATATTATTTCTAAGGTCAGACTGTCAATTTATTATGGACTGGCATTTTTATTTTTAATGTTATCGGAATAAGCCGACAGACAGATATTGAGTGGGAGGGGCAACCCAATTACCACATCACGGACTTAAGGAGGTGTGTCTCGTGGCTAAAAAAGTTATTAAAGTTGTAAAACTTCAAATCCCAGCTGGTAAAGCAAACCCAGCGCCACCGGTAGGTCCTGCATTAGGTCAAGCAGGTGTTAACATCATGGGGTTCTGTAAAGAATTCAACGCTCGTACTGCGGACCAAGCAGGTTTAATCATTCCAGTAGAGATTTCTGTATTTGAAGATCGTTCATTCACTTTCATTACAAAAACTCCGCCGGCAGCAGTTTTACTTAAAGTAGCAGCTGGTATCCAATCAGGATCAGGTGAACCTAACCGTAAAAAAGTAGCTACAGTGAAACGCGATAAAGTTCGCGAAATTGCTGAAACTAAAATGCCAGACCTTAACGCTGCAACAGTTGAAGCAGCTATGTTAATGGTTGAAGGTACTGCACGTAGCATGGGTATTGTTATCGAAGACTAATCCCATTACTTGATAGAAGTATTGTTTTTGAGGGTTGCGAATGTTTCTAATAGTGATATTTGAAACTCGCAGCCTTTATTCGTGGGAGGTTTATTCCGCTACAACCACAATCAAGGAGGAAATTTATAATGGCTAAAAAAGGTAAAAAACTGCAAGATGCAGTTAAATTAGTAGACCGTACTCAAGTGTATTCTGTACAAGAAGCAGTTGAATTGGCTAAAAAAACAAGCACTGTTAACTTTGACGCAACTGTTGAAGTAGCATTTAACTTAAATATCGATACACGTAAAAATGACCAACAAATCCGTGGAGCAGTAGTACTTCCAAACGGAACTGGTAAAACTCAACGCGTATTAGTTTTCGCTAAAGGCGAAAAACTTAAAGAAGCTGAAGCAGCTGGTGCAGACTTTGCTGGTGATGCTGAATATATCGCTAAAATCCAACAAGGATGGTTTGACTTCGATGTAATCGTTGCAACTCCTGATATGATGGGTGAAGTTGGTAAATTAGGTCGCGTATTAGGACCAAAAGGCTTAATGCCAAACCCTAAAACTGGAACAGTTACTTTCGACGTTGCTAAAGCAATCGCTGAAATCAAAGCTGGTAAAGTTGAATACCGTGCTGACAAAGCTGGTATCGTTCACGCTCCAATCGGTAAAGCTTCATTCGAAGCTGATAAATTAGCTGAAAACTTATCAACTCTTGTTGATGTAATTATTAAAGCTAAACCTGCTGCAGCTAAAGGTACTTACATGAAATCAGTACACGTAACAACTACAATGGGACCATCAATCAAAGTTGATGCTTCTACTTCAGTTGCTGCGAAATAATTTTTGATTGACAAATGACATCGTATTTTGGTATGATGTACAACGTTGTGAATCATCCATTTGTACCGTAGACCGTAGGGGCAAGTAATTGCTTAATTATCCTACCGAGGACAAAGGAACTCAGACTCTTATTTAAGATGATGACTTTCCGCCTCTTTGTCTACATAGACAGGAGGCTTTTCTTTTGTTGGTATAAATGACCCATTCTTATAGGAGGTGTCAAGATGAACAAAGCAGTTGAAGCTAAACAAGCTGTCGTTCAAGAAATTGCTGACAAGTTCAAAAGCGCTGCATCCGTAGTGGTTGTTGACTATCGTGGCCTTTCTGTTGCTCAAGTAACAGAACTACGTAAACAATTACGCGAAGCTGGTGTTGAATTTAAAGTATACAAAAATACTTTAGTACGCCGTGCTACTGTAGAAGTTGAACAAGAAGAACTTAATGAATTCCTTACAGGTCCAAACGCAATCGCATTCTCAACTGAAGATGTAATTGCTCCTGCTAAAATCATTAACGACTTTGCAAAAGCTAACGAACAACTTGAAATCAAAGCTGGTCTTATCGAAGGTACATTTGCATCTGCTGAAGATGTTAAAGCATTGGCAGAACTTCCATCACGCGAAGGTCTACTTTCTATGCTATTATCTGTGCTTCAAGCACCAGTACGCAATTTCGCTCTTGCAACAAAAGCTGTTGCAGAACAAAAAGAAGAGCAAGGCGCTTAATTTTAAGCGTAGCTTAATCTTCTCGGCATAATATGCCAAACAAAACTAATATTCCGTATAGGAGGAAATTATAATGAACAATGAACAAATCTTAGAAGCTATCAAAGCTATGACAGTTCTTGAATTAAACGATTTAGTAAAAGCAATCGAAGACGAATTCGGTGTTACTGCTGCTGCTCCTGTAGCTGCTGCTGGTGCTGCTGCTGGTGCAGTAGAAGAAAAAACTGAATTTGATGTAGTTCTTGCTTCTGCAGGCGAATCAAAAATTAAAGTAATCAAAGTGGTACGTGAAATCACTGGTCTTGGCTTAAAAGAAGCTAAAGAAGTAGTAGATAACGCTCCTAAAGCTATTAAAGAAGGCGTTTCTGCAGCTGACGCTGAAGAAATCAAAGCTAAACTTGAAGAAGTTGGCGCTAGCGTAGAAGTTAAATAATTTCTACTTTCTATTTGAAAAAAGCTCGTCAATTATGACGAGCTTTTTCTTCATTTTACGTGATGGAGGGCATTTTCTTGTCAGAACATTATTATTCGAAAAAACCTCAAGTCGGAAGTAATCCGAGTAAATGGAAATTCACTCTTAGGGGATTTTCTTTTATATTTGAAACAGATGCAGGGGTTTTTAGTAAAAGCGAAGTAGATTTTGGCTCCCGTGTGTTAATTGATAGTTTTGAAATGCCTAATGTTGAAGGGTGTATTTTGGATGTGGGCTGTGGCTACGGTCCGATCGGCTTGTCTATTGCAAAAAGTTATCCTGAACGGGTCATTCATATGATGGATGTTAACGAACGTGCGGTTTCATTAGCGGAGAAAAACGCTGAGGTAAACGGGGTACAAAATGTGCAGGTTTTTGAGAGCGATGGACTTTCCGCTGTTCAAGAAGAACAAGTCGCTGTCGTAATGACAAATCCTCCGATTCGCGCGGGAAAAGATACAATTTTCCGTTTTTATGATCAAGCTTTTGAAAAACTTGTGGATAACGGTGAGTTGTGGATAGTTATTCAGAAGAAGCAAGGTGCACCATCGACAATAGCGCACTTGGAAGAGAAATTTACTGAAGTAACAGTGGTAGAGAGGAAAAAAGGCTATTGGATTATCAAGGCGAAAAAATAATCTGTTAAAGTTTATAGATTGACTTGACAAATTAGCTGTGATATTATAATAAAATGCAAAAATATTAATTTGAATACGTCTGTCCTTTTGTATAAAAACTATATCAATATGGTTAGACTTTTCAAAGTTATGTTTGGTTAATCGAAAATGAGCTCTTTAACGAACTCGTTTTCTTTTTGTCTTTCGATATCATACACCATTTGTATGATTTCGCAAAGACCTATTATCGCTTTATTGAGGGGTGAATGAGTTGACAGGTCAACTAGTTCAGTACGGACAACACCGCCAGCGTAGAAGCTTTGCGCGTATTAATGAGGTGCTGGAACTTCCGAATCTAATTGAGATTCAAACCGCATCTAACGAGTGGTTTCTTGAAGAAGGTTTACGTGAAATGTTCCGCGATATTTCACCGATTGAAGACTTTACAGGGAATCTTTCACTTGAATTCGTCGACTACAGTCTCGGAGAACCGAAATATGATGTCGATGAATGTAAAGAACGCGATGTTACTTACGCTGCACCATTACGTGTAAAAGTACGTTTGCACAACAAAGAAACAGACGAAGTGAAAGAACAGGAAGTATTTATGGGTGATTTCCCACTAATGACTGAAACTGGCACTTTCGTTATCAACGGCGCAGAACGCGTTATCGTTTCACAATTAGTTAGATCACCAAGTGTATACTATCACGATAAAACAGATAAAAACGGTAAAAAAGGCTTCGGCGCAACAGTTATTCCTAACCGTGGAGCATGGTTAGAGTACGAAACAGACGCAAAAGATGTTGTCTATGTTCGTATCGACCGTACACGTAAATTACCTGTAACAGTACTTTTACGTGCATTAGGTTTTGCTTCAGACCAAGAAATCATCGAGCTTATCGGTGATAATGAATATTTACGTAATACATTAGAAAAAGATAACACTGAAAGTACTGAGAAAGCGTTGTTAGAAATTTATGAACGTCTACGCCCAGGTGAACCACCTACAGTAGAAAGCGCTAAAAATCTCTTGTACTCACGTTTCTTTGACCCAAAACGCTATGATTTAGCTAATGTTGGTCGTTATAAAATGAACAAAAAGCTTGATATTAAAAATCGCTTATTCAATCAAACAGTGGCAGAAACACTAGTTGATCCTGAAACAGGGGAAATTTTAGTTGAAGCTGGAACTTTAATCGATCGTCGTGTACTAGATCGCTTAATTCCACATTTAGAAAAGGGCATTGGTTTCCAAACGATGTCTAAAGTTGCAGGCGTTTTAGAGGGCGACGTTTTAATTCAAGAAATTAAAATCTATGCACCTAATGACGAAGCGCAAAAAGAAATTAAAGTAATCAGTAATGCGTACGTAGAAGAAGAAGTGAAACATATCACTCCTGCTGACGTAATTGCATCTGTATCTTACTTCTTCAACTTACTATATGGTGTTGGTAACACAGATGATATAGATCATTTAGGTAATCGTCGCTTACGTTCTGTAGGTGAATTATTACAAAATCAATTCCGTATCGGTTTATCTCGTATGGAACGTGTTGTACGTGAACGTATGTCGATTAACGATACACAATCTATTGTTCCACAACAATTAATCAATATTCGTCCAGTAATTGCTTCTATCAAGGAATTCTTTGGTAGTTCCCAATTATCTCAATTCATGGACCAAACAAACCCGTTAGCTGAATTAACGCACAAACGTCGTCTATCAGCTTTAGGACCTGGTGGTTTAACTCGTGAACGTGCTGGTTTCGAAGTACGTGACGTTCACTACTCGCACTATGGTCGTATGTGTCCAATTGAGACTCCTGAGGGTCCGAACATTGGTTTAATAAACTCACTTTCAAGTTTCGCGAAAGTGAATAAATTTGGCTTCATCGAAACACCTTACCGTCGCGTTGATCCTGAAACAAGCCGAGTTACTGGCCATATCGATTATTTAACTGCAGACGAAGAAGACAACTACGTAGTAGCACAAGCGAATTCAATCTTAAATCCAGATGGTTCATTTGCTAAAGAAGAAGTTGTAGGTCGTTTCCGTGGGGATAACACTATATTCAAACGTGAAAACGTTGACTACATGGACGTATCACCAAAACAAGTTGTTTCTGCTGCGACAGCATGTATTCCTTTCTTAGAAAACGATGACTCTAACCGTGCTCTAATGGGAGCGAACATGCAACGTCAAGCTGTTCCATTATTAAATCCAGAAGCGCCATTCGTTGGTACTGGTATGGAACACGTAGATGCACGTGATTCTGGTGCTGCAGTAGTTGCAAAATACCCAGGTATTGTTGAACATGTTGAAGCTCGCTCTATTCACATCCGTCGTATTGAAGAAATCGACGGTAAAGAAGTAAAAGGCGACTTAACTAAATATAAATTACAGAAATTCATTCGTTCTAACCAAGGTACAAGTTATAACCAACGTCCAATTGTTAAAGTTGGCGACCGCGTAAATCCACGTGATATTCTTGCTGATGGTCCTTCAATGGAATGTGGCGAGCTAGCACTTGGCCGTAACGTAGTAGTTGGCTTCATGACTTGGAACGGTTATAACTATGAAGATGCTGTAATCATGAGTGAACGTCTTGTTAAAGATGACGTATATACATCTGTTCATATTGAAGAATATGAATCAGAAGCTCGTGATACTAAATTAGGACCTGAAGAAATCACTCGTGATATTCCGAATGTTGGTGAAGAAGCATTACGCAATCTTGACGAACGTGGAATTATCCGTATTGGTGCTGAAGTTCATGACGGAGATATCCTTGTAGGTAAAGTAACTCCTAAAGGTGTAACTGAATTGACAGCTGAAGAACGCTTATTACATGCAATCTTCGGTGAAAAAGCACGTGAAGTACGTGATACATCACTACGTGTTCCTCATGGTGCAGGCGGTATTGTTCTTGATGTTAAAGTCTTCAATCGTGAAGATGGCGACGAATTACCTCCAGGCGTTAACCAACTTGTACGCGCATATATCGTTCAAAAACGTAAAATTCGCGTAGGGGATAAAATGGCCGGACGTCACGGTAACAAGGGTGTAATTTCTCGTATTCTTCCAGAAGAAGATATGCCATTCCTTCCAGACGGCACACCAATTGATATCATGTTAAACCCACTTGGTGTACCATCACGTATGAACATCGGTCAAGTATTAGAGCTACATTTAGGTATGGCAGCTCGCTATTTAGGCGTTCACATGGCAACACCAGTATTTGATGGTGCCAACGAAGAAGATGTTTGGGAAACAATGGAAGAAGCGGGTATGAACCGCGATGGTAAAACAATTCTTTATGATGGACGTTCAGGTGAACCTTTTGATAACCGAGTTTCTGTTGGTGTCATGTACATGATCAAACTTGCTCACATGGTTGATGATAAACTTCACGCACGTTCAACAGGACCATACTCATTAGTAACGCAACAACCATTGGGTGGTAAAGCTCAATTCGGTGGACAACGTTTCGGTGAGATGGAAGTTTGGGCTCTTGAGGCTTATGGCGCTGCTTATACTCTTCAAGAAATCTTGACAGTTAAATCCGATGACGTTGTAGGTCGTGTGAAAACATACGAAGCAATTGTTAAAGGTGAAAGTGTTCCAGAACCAGGCGTACCTGAATCATTTAAAGTATTAATTAAAGAACTTCAAAGTTTAGGTTTAGATGTGAAAATGCTAACAATTGACGACGAAGAAATTGAGCTTCGTGACATGGATGAAGATGAAGACCTTCAACCAGCAGACGCGCTTAATATCTTACCGAGCGCTGATGAAGAAGCACCAGTAGGATCTGTTGAATAATTGTAAATAACAAATAATTGAATGGCGGGCAGGTCCATTAGGGCTTGTCCAGCTTTCCAATTATCATTAAATCAATCGTCGAGCTAAGAATAAAGTCGAAAAGACTTCATACTAAAGGGAGGTAGGCTCCTTGATAGACGTTAATAATTTTGAGTATATGAAAATTGGTTTAGCTTCACCTGATAAAATCCGCTCATGGTCTTATGGAGAAGTAAAAAAACCAGAAACTATTAACTATCGTACACTCAAACCAGAAAAAGATGGTTTGTTCTGTGAACGAATTTTCGGACCTACAAAGGACTGGGAATGTCACTGCGGTAAGTACAAACGTGTACGCTATAAAGGTGTAGTTTGTGATCGTTGTGGAGTTGAAGTAACACGTGCAAAAGTACGTCGTGAGCGCATGGGTCATATTGAATTAGCTGCTCCAGTCTCACACATTTGGTATTTCAAAGGAATTCCAAGCCGTATGGGGCTTATTTTAGATATGTCTCCACGTGCATTAGAAGAAGTAATCTACTTCGCTTCTTATGTTGTAGTAGAGCCTGGCGATACTGCACTTGAGAAAAAACAATTGCTTTCAGAAAAAGAATATCGCGCGTATCGTGAAAAATACGGCAATACATTCCAAGCTGCAATGGGCGCTGAAGCAATTAAACGTCTTTTACAAGAAATCGATCTTGATAAAGAAACAGAATCTTTAAAAGAAGAACTTAAAACTGCACAAGGTCAACGCCGTACTCGTGCAATTAAACGTTTAGAAGTTGTTGAGTCATTCCGTCATTCTGGTAACCGTCCAGATTGGATGATTTTAGACGTACTACCTGTTATTCCACCAGAGCTTCGTCCAATGGTGCAATTAGATGGTGGCCGTTTTGCAACAAGTGACTTGAATGACTTATATCGTCGAGTTATTAACCGTAACAACCGTTTAAAACGTCTTCTTGATCTTGGAGCACCTGGTATTATCGTTCAAAACGAAAAACGTATGCTTCAAGAAGCGGTAGATGCTTTAATCGATAATGGTCGTCGTGGCCGTCCAGTAACTGGTCCAGGTAACCGTCCATTAAAATCTCTTTCTCATATGTTAAAAGGTAAACAAGGTCGTTTCCGTCAAAACTTACTTGGTAAACGTGTTGACTATTCAGGTCGTTCTGTAATCGTTGTAGGACCTAGCTTGAAAATGTATCAATGCGGTTTACCGAAAGAAATGGCAATCGAATTGTTTAAACCTTTCGTTATGAAAGAACTTGTTGAGCGCGGTCTTGCGCACAATATTAAATCGGCAAAACGTAAAATTGAACGTATGCACTACGAAGTATGGGATGTTTTAGAAGACATCATCCGTGAACACCCAGTATTACTTAACCGTGCACCGACTCTTCACAGACTTGGTATTCAAGCTTTCGAACCGACTTTAGTTGAAGGGAAAGCAATCCGTCTGCACCCATTAGTATGTACAGCATATAACGCTGACTTTGATGGTGACCAAATGGCGGTCCATGTTCCTCTATCAGCAGAAGCACAAGCGGAAGCACGTTTATTAATGCTTGCAGCTCAAAATATCTTGAACCCTAAAGATGGTAAGCCAGTTGTTACACCATCTCAAGATATGGTACTAGGTAACTACTATCTAACTCTTGAACGTAAAGGGGCTCGAGGCGAAGGCGCTGTATTCTATGGTCCTGAAGAATTAATGGTTGCTTATGAAAACCATGAAGTCCACTTGCATACACGTATCGCTATTAAAGCTTCATCATTGAATAATCAAACATTTACGGAAGAACAAAATAGCAAGTTGTTATTAACTTCAGTTGGTAAGGTAATATTTAATGAAATTTTACCGGAATCATTCCCGTACATTAATGAACCAACGATTACTAACTTGCAAGTTGAAACACCAGCTAAATATTTTGTTCCTACAAATACTGATGTTAAAAAATATTTATCAGAAGTTGATCCAGTTAAACCATTTACGAAGAGCTATTTAGGTAAAGTTATTGCTGAAGTATTTGCTAACTTCCACATTACTGAAACTTCTAAAATGCTTGACCGTCTTAAAGATCTTGGATTCAAATATGCAACTAGAGCTGGTATTACAATCGGGATCTCAGATATCCTAGTATTACCAGACAAACAAGAGATTCTTGAAGAAGCTCAAGAAAAAGTTGATAAAGTATTGAAACAGTTCCGTCGTGGTTTAATTACAGAAGAAGAACGTTACGATCGTGTAATCTCTTATTGGAGTGCAGCGAAAGACGTAATCCAAGAGAAACTTATGAAGTCATTAGATAGCTTTAACCCTATCTTCATGATGAGTGACTCTGGTGCCCGTGGTAATGCATCTAACTTTACTCAACTTGCTGGTATGCGTGGTCTGATGGCCAATCCAGCTGGTCGTATTATCGAACTTCCAATCAAGTCTTCATTCCGTGAAGGTTTAACAGTATTGGAATACTTCATCTCTACACATGGTGCTCGTAAAGGTCTTACCGATACAGCACTTAAAACGGCCGATTCAGGTTACCTTACTCGTCGTCTAGTTGACGTAGCACAAGATGTTATTGTACGCGAAGATGACTGTGGTACTGACCGTGGTTTAACAATAGGTTCATTAAAAGAGGGTACAGAAGTAATCGAAGCTCTTGAAGAACGTATTCTTGGCCGTTATGTTAAGAAAACAATTCGTCATCCAGAAACAAATGAAGTTATGGTTGAAAGAAATGCATTAGTAACACCAGAACTAGCTCGTAAAGTAATTGAAGCAGGAATTGAAGAAGTAACAATCCGCTCAGCATTTACATGTAACACTAAACATGGTGTATGTAAAAAATGTTACGGCATGAACTTAGCGACTGGTGATAAAGTTGAAGTCGGCGAAGCAGTTGGTATTATCGCAGCTCAATCTATCGGTGAGCCAGGTACACAGTTAACAATGCGTACTTTCCATACAGGTGGGGTAGCAAGTAGCGATATTACACAAGGTCTTCCACGTATCCAAGAGATTTTCGAAGCGCGTAACCCTAAAGGTCAAGCGGTTATTACGGAAATCGCAGGTACTGTAGTTGACATTGACGAAATTCGTGAAGGTCAAAAAGAAATTACAATTCAAGGTACAGTAGAAACTCGTAAATATTTGGCTCCGTACAATGGTCGTATTATAGTACAAGTTAACGATCAAGTTCACCACGGACAAACGCTTACTGAAGGTTCTATCGATCCAAAAGAATTGATTAAAGTAACTGATGTAGCAACAGTTCAAGAATACTTATTGAAAGAAGTTCAAAAAGTATATCGTATGCAAGGTGTAGAAATTGGAGACAAACATATCGAAGTAATGGTTCGCCAAATGCTTCGTAAAGTGCGTGTAATTGAAGCTGGTGAAACAGATGTTCTTCCAGGCTCGTTACTTGATATTCACCAATTCTCTGAAGCCAATGCAGAGGCGTTGTTAAATGGGAAACTTCCAGCAACATGTCGTCCTCTTATCCTTGGTATCACTAAAGCTTCTCTTGAAACTGAATCATTCTTATCTGCAGCATCATTCCAAGAAACAACTCGTGTGTTAACGGATGCAGCTATTAAAGGTAAGCGTGATGAACTTCTAGGACTGAAAGAAAATGTAATCCTAGGTAAACTTGTTCCTGCTGGTACAGGTATGCAACGTTATCGCCAAATCAAAATTGAGGACAGCGAAATTGAAGATGCTGAACCAGCGTTTGCTGATTAATAAAATGATCCGGGAAGAAGCGTTTTTCGCTTCTTCTCGGAATTTTTATGATTTTAATTGACAATAAATACTTTGAATGATAATATATTTTAGGTTGATAGTTGATTGTCTATCATTTCGGAGGATATGCAAATGTCTTATGAAAAAGTCAAAAAGGCTAAAAAAACAATCATCGGTACTAAGCAAGCAGTAAAAGCAATATATACTGGTCATGTTACTGAAATTTTCGTTGCTCTAAATGCAGATGATCGAATTACCACGCATGCGGTGCAATTAGCACAAAAAAATGGTATTCCCATTGTATTTGTAGACTCGAAAAAAGAACTTGGTAGAGCCTGCGGAATTCAAGTAGGTGCTGCAGTTGTTGCAATTACTGAATGATGGTTTTTGTGTATGATACACAAAGACTTTGTTTTTTACCTAAAAATGAACCACCTGGATGTGTGGATTTAAACTGAAGATATGAAGGGAGGAAAAACCGATGCCTACAATTAACCAATTAGTACGTAAGCCTCGCCAATCCAAAAGTAAGAAATCAAACTCACCTGCGTTAAACAAAAGTTATAACAGCTTCCAAAAAGCTCTAACTGATGTTAACTCACCACAAAAACGCGGTGTTTGTACACGTGTTGGTACAATGACACCTAAAAAACCTAACTCAGCGTTACGTAAATACGCTCGTGTACGTTTAACAAACCAAATTGAGGTTAACGCTTATATTCCTGGTGAAGGCCACAACTTACAAGAACACAGTGTTGTACTTATTCGTGGAGGTCGTGTAAAAGATTTACCAGGTGTACGTTATCACATCGTTCGTGGTGCGCTTGATACTGCTGCAGTATCTGGCCGTATGCAATCTCGTTCTCTATATGGTGCTAAAAGACCAAAAGAAAAAAAATAAATAAAATTCAAGCTCTAATCGAAAGGAGGAAAACACATGCCTCGTAAAGGTCCTGTTTCCAAACGTGACGTGTTACCAGATCCAATTTATAATTCAAAACTAGTAACTCGTTTAATTAATAAAATGATGGTAGATGGTAAAAGAGGTACTTCTCAAAAGATTTTATACGGTGCGTTCGAATTAGTTAAAGAACGTTCTGGTAACAATCCAATTGAAGTATTTGAAGCTGCATTAAACAACGTAATGCCAGTTCTTGAAGTTCGTGCTCGCCGTGTAGGTGGTACTAACTATCAAGTACCAGTAGAAGTACGTCCAGAACGTCGTACAACTCTTGGTCTTCGTTACCTAGTAAACTACTCTCGTCTTCGTGGCGAAAAAACTATGGAAGAACGTCTAGCTAACGAAATTTTAGATGCTTCTAACAACACTGGTGCGTCAGTTAAAAAACGTGAAGATATGCACAAAATGGCAGAAGCAAATAAAGCATTTGCTCACTACCGTTGGTAATATAAAATCGGCTTAACCCCAATATGGAAGGAGAAATTTCCTATGAAACGCGAATTCTCACTTGAGAATACTCGTAATATTGGGATCATGGCTCACATTGATGCTGGTAAAACAACAACAACTGAGCGTATCCTTTATTACACTGGTAAGATTCACAAAATCGGTGAAACTCATGAAGGTGCTTCTCAAATGGACTGGATGGAGCAAGAGCAAGAACGTGGTATTACAATCACTTCTGCAGCAACAACAGCCCAATGGGAAGGCCACCGTGTAAATATCATCGATACTCCTGGACACGTAGACTTCACTGTAGAAGTAGAACGTTCATTACGCGTACTTGACGGTGCTGTAACAGTACTTGATGCTCAATCTGGTGTTGAGCCTCAAACTGAAACTGTTTGGCGTCAAGCTACAACATATGGTGTTCCACGTATTGTATTCATTAACAAAATGGATAAAACAGGAGCGGATTTCTTATATTCTGTAGGAACTCTTCATGAGCGTTTACAAGCAAACGCTCACCCTGTTCAATTACCAATCGGCGCTGAAGATCAGTTCTCTGCTATCATCGACTTAGTTGAAATGAAAGCTACTTTCTACGGCGACGAAAAAGGTACAGCAGTAACTGAAGGAGAAATTCCTGAAGAACACCGCGAACTAGCTGAAGAATACCGTGAGAAATTAATCGATGCTGTTGCAAGTGTTGATGAAGAAATCATGGAAAAATATTTAGAAGGCGAAGAAATTACTGTTGCTGAACTTAAAGCGGCTATCCGTCGTGCTACGATCGCAGTAGAATTTTACCCAGTAATCTGTGGTACAGCATTCAAACACAAAGGCGTACGCCCTATGTTAAATGCAGTTATCGATTACTTACCATCTCCATTAGATGTACCAGCAATCAAAGGTACAGATATTGATGGTGACGTGGAATTAGAACGTCATCCTTCTGATGAAGAGCCATTCTCAGCTCTTGCATTCAAAGTTATGACTGACCCATTCGTAGGTAAATTAACTTTCTTCCGTGTGTACTCTGGAACATTAGATTCAGGTTCATACGTACAAAACTCTTCTAAAGGTAAACGTGAACGCGTAGGTCGTATCCTACAAATGCACGCTAACTCTCGTGAAGAAATCTCTAAAGTGTATGCTGGGGACATCGCAGCAGCAGTAGGTCTTAAAGATACTACTACTGGTGATACTCTATGTGACGAGAAAAACCTAGTTATTCTTGAATCAATGGAATTCCCTGAGCCAGTAATCTCACTTTCTGTAGAACCAAAATCTAAAGCAGACCAAGATAAAATGGGTCAAGCTTTACAAAAACTACAAGAAGAAGATCCAACTTTCCGTGCTCACACTGACACTGAAACTGGTCAAACAATCATCTCTGGTATGGGTGAGCTTCACCTTGATATCTTAGTTGACCGTATGCGCCGTGAATTCAAAGTAGAAGCTAACGTAGGTGCTCCAATGGTATCTTACCGTGAAACATTCCGTGGCTCTGCAAAAGTTCAAGGTAAATTCACTCGCCAATCTGGTGGTCGTGGACAATACGGAGATGTTACGATTGAGTTCTCTCCAAATGAAGAAGGTAAAGGCTTTGAATTCGAAAACGCTATCGTTGGTGGTGTAGTACCTCGTGAATACATTCCTGCAGTAGAACAGGGTCTTCGTGACTCTCTTGACCGCGGTGTAGTTGCTGGATACCCACTAATCGACATTAAAGCGAAATTAGTATTCGGTTCTTACCATGACGTTGACTCGAATGAGATGGCGTTCAAAATTGCTGCATCTATGGCTCTTAAAGAAGCTGCGAAACAATGTAACGCTGTTATCTTAGAACCAATGATGAAAGTTGAAGTTGTAATTCCAGAAGAATATCTTGGTGATATCATGGGTAACATTACTGCTCGTCGCGGACGCGTTGAGGGTATGGATGCTCGCGGTAACTCTCAAGTAGTTCGTGCAATGGTTCCACTATCTGAAATGTTCGGATATGCTACAACTTTACGTTCTGGTACACAAGGTCGCGGTGTATTCTCTATGACATTTGATCATTATGAAGAAGTGCCAAAATCAATTGCTGCCGAAATCATCAAAAAAAATAAAGGTGAATAATTTCTAAGTTGAATTTTCACTCTAATTAAAGTATAAATAACTTGTATGCTATATATGGAAGAGGATAGGGCCCTATTCTCTGAAATATATGACTATAAAACTAAAATTATAAACATTATTGAGGAGGCATTTTCTAATGGCTAAAGAAAAATTTGACCGTTCTAAAACGCATGCTAACATTGGTACAATCGGACACGTTGACCATGGTAAAACAACTTTAACTGCTGCAATCGCTACAGTTCTTTCTAAAAAAATGGGTGGAGAAGCTAAGTCATACGCTGATATCGACAACGCTCCAGAAGAAAAAGAACGTGGTATCACAATCAATACTTCTCACGTAGAATACGAAACTGATACTCGTCACTACGCTCACGTAGACTGCCCAGGACACGCCGATTATGTTAAAAACATGATCACTGGTGCTGCTCAAATGGATGGCGGTATCTTAGTAGTATCTGCTGCTGATGGTCCAATGCCACAAACTCGTGAACACATCCTTTTATCTCGTCAAGTAGGTGTTCCATACCTAGTAGTATTCATGAACAAATGTGATATGGTTGACGACGAAGAACTACTTGAATTAGTAGAAATGGAAGTTCGTGACCTATTATCTGAATATGATTTCCCAGGCGATGATCTTCCTGTAATTAAAGGTTCTGCTCTTAAAGCTCTTGAAGGCGAAGCAGAATGGGAAGAAAAAATCGTTGAATTAATGGACGCTGTTGATTCTTATATCCCAACTCCAGAACGTCAAACTGACAAACCATTCATGATGCCAGTAGAGGATGTATTCTCTATCACTGGTCGTGGTACAGTTGCAACTGGCCGTGTTGAACGTGGTCAAGTTAAAGTCGGCGACGTAGTAGACATCGTTGGTATTGCTGAAGAAGCTAAACAAACAACTGTAACAGGTGTTGAAATGTTCCGTAAATTATTAGACTACGCTGAAGCTGGAGACAACATTGGTGCTCTTCTTCGTGGTGTAGCTCGTGAAGATATCCAACGTGGACAAGTACTTGCTAAACCAGGTTCAATCACTCCACACACAGACTTCAAAGCTGAAGTTTATGTTCTTTCTAAAGAAGAGGGTGGACGTCATACTCCATTCTTCTCAAACTACCGTCCTCAGTTCTACTTCCGTACAACTGACGTAACTGGTGTTTGTAATCTTCCTGAAGGCGTAGAAATGGTTATGCCTGGAGATAACATCGAAATGACTGTTTCTTTAATCTCTCCTATCGCTCTTGAAGAAGGTACTAAGTTCTCTATCCGTGAGGGTGGACGTACTGTAGGCGCTGGCGTTGTAGCTTCAATCACTAAGTAATTTCTATTACTTTTTTTAAAACCATCTCGTGACGACGAGATGGTTTTTTTGTTTATAAATTTATTAAAGTTTTCCCTTTTATTGGAGAAAACTTTTTTTATTTGAGCTATTTCTTGTACAATATAGTAGGAGAGGGTGAATGTATGATAAAAGTTTTTATTATTGAAGATGATCAGGCTATTTTTGATATAATTCGAGAAAGATTCAGTCAGTGGTCTATGGAAGTTACAAAACCGAGGGATTTCCAAAAAGTGATGGAAAGCTTTCATGATACAACTCCGCAACTAGTTGTTATTGATATTCAGTTGCCTGCATTTGATGGTTTCCACTGGTGTCGTGAAATTCGCCATATTTCAAAAGTGCCGATTATCTTTTTATCTTCACGAGACCATCCTATGGACCAAGTTATGGCTATGCAAATGGGCGCAGATGATTTTATACAAAAACCATTTAATATGGATGTACTGTTAGCTAAAGTACAAGCCCTTGTAAGGAGGACGTACGATTATAAACAAGAAAGACTACATACGATAATATGGAATGGAGCTACCATTGATTATTCAAGAGGTACCATTTTTCAACAAGAACGTTTAGTTGAATTAACTAAAAATGAATTGTTTATTTTAAGAATTTTAATTGAACATTTAAATCAAATTGTATCTCGTGATGAATTAATGAGAAAGCTATGGGATGATGAACGGTTTGTTAATGACAATACGTTATCAGTTAATGTGAATCGTTTGCGCTTAAAGCTTGAAGAAATTGGATTGGAAGATGTTATTCTTACAAAAAAAGGACTGGGCTATATGGCTATTACCAAGGAGGTCTGATTTGTAGTGTTTTTAATATTTCTTAAGGAAAGAAGGTCGTGGATTCTTTTTTTTATAGTCATTCAGCTGTGGTTAAATTTAGTGCTTTTTTTAGATGTGGGATTATCTAGTGTATCAGCAGTTTATCTTAATTTAACTAATACAGTCTTATTTATAGTGTTTTTAATGTGGCGATATTTAAAAGAGACCAAATCAATTCGTAGACTGAAACATTTCCTGGGAAATGATTTAGATATAGAAAGTGTTCTTCCTGCTCGTTCAGAAAAATTATCGAGTTTTGAAACAGTATTTTTCGATGTGATTGAAAATGTAGAAGTAATAAGACAAGAACAAATAAACAATGTACATGTTGAGTTTTCAGAAGATAAGGATAGAGCATTAGGCTGGATTCATGAAGTGAAGACACCTTTAACTGCGATGAAGCTTTTGATTGACTCATTAGAAGAAAATAATTTAAAGAAACGTCTTGAAATTGAATGGTTAAGAATTCATTTGCTACTCGATCAAGAATTACATCATATTAGACTTTCTTCAATTGAGAATGACAACAGGATAGAGATAATATCGATTAGGCAAACAATACTGAGAGAGATTAAGAATTTGCAAACTTGGTGTATTGAGAAAGGTATTGGCTTTGATATTCAAAATCTTGATGCTGAAGTACTGACTGATCAAAAATGGACATCCTTTATTATACGTCAATTACTTTCTAATGCAGTGAAATATAGTAATGATAATTCAGATATACAGATATACGCATCAAAGGATTTAGACGGTCATGTATATCTATATATTAAAGACTCAGGTATAGGGATTAGCCAAGCTGACTTGCCACGCATTTTTAATAAGTCTTTCACCGGTGAAATTGGTCGACATCAGACTGCATCAACTGGAATGGGGTTATATTTGGCCAAAAATGCAGCATCAAAATTAGGTATCCAAATATTTGTACAATCTGAAGAGAACGTCGGGACAGTCTTTTCCTTACGTTTTCCTTTGAAAAATGAGTTCGTTAAAATCATGAGTAGATGACGAAAATGTCACCTACTCTTTTTGTTTGTCATGTTAATCAAACGATTCTTTTTTTAAAATTCTATAGAATGGTCATATAAGCGAGAGGGAGGAAATGTAATGGCTATTTTAAAAGCACGTAAAGTTAAAAAAGTATATGGACGTAAATTAACTGCTCAAGAAGTCTTGAAGGGTATTGATATAGAGGTTAATGAAGGAGAATTTGTTGGTATCATGGGTCCATCAGGTTCTGGAAAGACGACTTTGTTAAATGTTCTATGTTCGATCGATAATGCGACGGAAGGTGTCATAGAAATTGACGGTAATGATTTAAGGAAGATGAAAGAGAAAGAACTATCGAAGTTTCGCAGGGAACAATTAGGTTTTATCTTTCAAGACTATAACTTATTAGATACATTAACTGTGAAAGAGAATATATTACTACCTCTATCTATTAGTAAAGTATCGAAATCTGAAGCTGAGAGTCGCTTCAATACATTAACAGATTTATTAGATATACGTGAATTGGCTAATAAATATCCGAATGAAATATCGGGTGGGCAAAAACAAAGGACATCTGCGGCACGTGCCCTCATTTCTAATCCGTCCATCGTTTTTGGGGATGAGCCAACAGGTGCACTAGATTCAAAATCAGCTACAGCTCTTCTAGAAAACTTAGCTACTATTAATGAAAAGCAAAGGGTGACAATTATGATGGTTACCCATGATCCAGTGGCAGCAAGTTTTTGTAGTCGAGTATTGTTCTTGAAAGACGGCCAACTCTATACAGAGCTATATAAAGGTGAAAAAAATCGTAAAATGTTCTTCCAAGAAATTATGAATACGCAAGGTGTCTTAGGCGGTGACGGTTATGACGATTAGTCAACTTGTACTCAGAAGTATGAAAAAGAATATTACACACTATTATTTATACTTTTTTGCGCTGATCTTTAGTGTGACATTGTACTTTTCATTTGTGACTTTGCAATTTAACCCAAGTATTTTAGAAATGACAAAGGAAAGTCCAACAGGTACAGCAGGGTTTAAAGCTGCCTCGGTTATGTTAGTTTTCATTGTGACGTTTTTTGTAATTTACGCAAATCATTTATTTATGAAACGTAGAAGTAAGGAAATTGGTTTATATCAATTGATTGGTATGTCTAAGGGAGTAGTTGTCCGTCTATTATCAATTGAAAATATGCTGTTATGGTCTGGTGCAACGGCTATAGGCGTAAGTATTGGTTTTTTAACATCACGGGTATTTGCAATGATTCTATTAAAGCTAATTACTAAAGAGGCACTTGTGGAAATTGCATTTTCTTCACAGGCACTTTTTCAAACACTTGTTGTTTTCTTAATTTTATTAATAGTAATAACCATTCAAACTATTTTCGTGATTCGTCGTTCAACTTTACTTGATTTGTTTTCTGCAAGTAAAAAGGGTGATACGCGTGTGAAACGTTTTGGATTGTTTCAAATGTTATTAGGTCTAGTAGGCTTAGTATTAATTACCTTTGGATATTATAAATCAGCACATTTATTTGATTTTGATTCCGCCACTATTAATCAGTTAGTAATAAAGATGATTATAATATTGGCTTCCACTATTACAGGGACTTTCTTCGTTTTCCGTTTTTCAGTATCTTTAATTATGAATATTATTCGTAAAGGAAAGAAAGGGCACTTATCATTAACTGACGTATTGGCATTAACGCCTATTATGCATCGTATGAAAGGGAATGCGAAGTCTTTAACGCTTATTACAGTAATGACTGCTGTTGCTTTAGCTATTATGTCCTTGTCTTATATTGCGTATTACTCAGCAGGTGCAAGTGCTAAGCAATATGTTCCATTTGATGTCATAACTTTAAATGAACAAAATAAAATGTTTGAAGAACACCTAAGCAATGAAAATATAATCTATAAAAAATATGAGTTTTCCTTGTTGAATGTAGATATTGATATTTCAAGCTTGATGAAGAAACCTATATCTAGTGATATTAAAGAAAATATACGACTTGATTCCATAGTGACAAAGTTAAGCGATATGAAGAAAGTCTACCCTAAAGCTAGTTTAAAAGAGGGTGAAGCTTATCTAGTAGGATATAGCGGTATGCTTGCAGAATTAATGCCTCTAGAAGTTGGTAAGTCTATGACTGTGCATACAACAGAAGGCAAATCAAAACTAAAAATGATCGGACTTGAAAAGGCGGGTATTATTACAAGTCAACTTTCATATGGTAGTGCAGCTATTGTTGTAACAGACCAATATTTCGATAAGTTATCAACAGATTCCGAAATTCAGAAGAACTCCATTTGGTATGAGCAAGAAGGTTACTCATTTGAAGAAAAAGATTTGGAGAAGGTTCAAGGAATATATATAAAGACAACCAATGGTGGGAAATTCACTACAAAGGATACAAAGGGGAAAGAAAAACAATTTTTTGCATGGACTCAGGAAGGTAATAAAACTGATGCATTAGAATTATGGGGTAATGTCATTTTCATTACAGCATTCCTCGGTCTCGCATTCTTACTGGCAACGGGCAGTGTTTTATACTTCAAGCAAATGTCCGATGCAGAAGATGAAAGAGAGTCTTATACAGTTCTTCGTAAAATCGGCTTTACGAAGTCAGAGATTATGAAGGGAATTTATATGAAGCAAGCTTTTAACTTCGGTGTACCACTTCTAATTGGGTTACTACACAGTTATTTTGCGGTTAAATCAGGCTGGATGCTATTTGGTACAGAGTTAACAACACCATTAATTCTGACAATGAGTATTTACGCGTTACTTTATTCGGTATTTGCATTGTTGTCTGTTACGTATTACCGCAAAGTTGTAAATGAAAGTTTATAATTACAGAAAAAATCCCATGTAGAGTATTACTTTATGTGGGATTTTTTTATTGACATTAATAATTAATCTACTTATAATTACTTTATCGAACTAGAGAACTAGAGTATGAAAGTGAAGTGTGAATTATGAATGCAGTAATTATAGCGATAGCTGTCATGTTGATATTAAGCTTATTACGTATAAATGTTGTTCTTTCACTTGTATTAGGTGCGTTTGCAGGTGGCCTAACAAGTGGTATGGGAATTTCTAAAACTGTAGAAACATTTACAGAAGGGTTAGGTGCAGGGGCAACAATAGCTTTGAGTTACGGATTATTAGGTGGTTTTGCAATCGCCATTTCAAAAACAGGAATTCCAGAGTTAATGATTGCTTCGATTCTGAAACTTTTAAATAAAAACGGTGCAAGCAATAAACAAGGATTAGTGAAGGCTTTAATCTTCTTTTTAATTTTTGCAATGGCCGTATTCTCTCAAAACTTAATTCCGATTCATATAGCATTTATTCCGTTATTAATTCCGCCAATTTTGAAAATCCTAAATATGCTTGAAGTAGATCGCCGAATTATCTCAACAATTATTGCAGTTGGTTTAGTGGGCACATATAGTTTTGTACCTTCAGGATTCGGTTCTATTTTCCAAGAGATTATAGCGACTCAAGTAACGAAGGCTGGCATGGAAGTATCCGTAAGTGATGTTCCTATTGCAATGGCTATTCCGGTGTTAGGTATGCTTATTGGTTTAGTTGTTGCATTATTCTTCTATCGTAAACCTCGACGCTACGAAGAAGCGGGTGTTGAAACATCTCCTTTAGAACTAAAGGTTAGCAAAAGAGTGATTATTTCAACTATCATTGCATTAATTGCAGCTCTCTATACACAGATTACAACTGATTCTATGATTGTTGGTGCATTTGCAGGTATTACCATTATGTACGTTACTGGAGCTTTAAAATGGAGAGAAGCGGATGAAGTTTTAACAGATGGAATGCGCATGATGTCATTTATCGGATTTGTTATGATTGCAGCAAACGGCTTTGCATCTGTTATAAATGCAACAGGAGATATAGATAGCCTTATTAACAGTTCATTAAGTATTTTAGAAGGTAATACTAGCTTAGCGGTATTGGTAATGCTAATTATTGGTTTAATCGTGACGATGGGGATAGGTTCATCTTTTGCAACAATTCCAATTATAGCGACGTTATTTGTACCGTTATCTGTTGAACTAGGATTAAGTCCATTAGCGATTATGTGTTTGATTGGAACAGCAGGTGCTTTAGGAGATGCTGGATCGCCTGCATCAGATACGACACTCGGACCAACTGCGGGTCTAAATGTTGACGGTCAGCACAATCATATTTGGGATACATGTGTACCAACATTTATCTTCGTAAATATTCCACTCATCATCTTTGGCTGGATTGCTTGTGTATTTTTCTTATAATAGTAAGGATGCAATTCGAATTGAATTGCATCCTTTTTTATTACATATAATTTGCAATATAGCTGTATTTTTTATATACTTGGAATCTGCTGAAGAGCAAAAGATGAGGATAACATAGAATAAACGTGACATTGAAAAGAGTTTAGCAAAAAGACTTGCTTATTCTTTTTTTTATGTGTATAATATCAAATGTTGGTCTTCGACTGCGATGAAGCGGGAGGTTGCCGACACACCCGGCCGCATTGCCATGGCGCGTGTGACGGAGAAATTTCCGTGGAGAATGTCTAGGAAATAGGCGAAAAGGAGGGAAAATAATGGCAAAACAAAAGATCCGTATCCGTTTGAAAGCATATGATCATAGAATTCTTGATCAATCTGCTGAGAAAATTGTGGAAACTGCTAAACGTTCAGGTGCAAGTGTATCAGGTCCGATTCCACTTCCAACTGAAAAATCGGTGTACACAATTCTGCGTGCCGTGCATAAGTACAAAGATTCTCGTGAGCAATTCGAGATGCGTACTCATAAACGTCTGATCGATATCGTTAACCCAACACCACAAACTGTTGACGCGTTAATGAAACTTGATTTACCATCTGGCGTTGATATTGAAATCAAACTTTAATGGTAAAAATGAAAATAGAAAAACAATAATCACAGGAGGTGTGACAAATGACCAAAGGAATCTTAGGTAGAAAAATCGGTATGACGCAAGTTTTTGCTGAGAACGGTGATTTAATTCCTGTAACTGTAGTTGAAGCTACTCCAAACGTAGTTCTTCAAAAGAAATCAGTTGATACAGATGGTTACGAAGCGATCCAAATCGGTTTCGAAGATAAGCGTGAAAAGCTTTCTAACAAACCTGAAAAAGGACACGTAGCTAAAGCAAGCACTGCTCCTAAGCGCTTCATCCGCGAAATCCGCGATGTAAACTTAGCTGAGTACGAGGTTGGTCAAGAAGTCAAAGTTGAAATTTTCGCAGAAGGCGATGTAGTAGATGTAACAGGTGTTACTAAGGGTAAAGGTTTCCAAGGTGTTATTAAACGCCACGGACAATCTCGTGGTCCTATGTCCCACGGTTCTCGTTACCACCGTCGTCCTGGTTCAATGGGTCCAGTTGCTCCGAACCGCGTATTCAAACAAAAGAAATTACCTGGTCAAATGGGTGGCGGAGTTGTTACAATCCAAAACTTAGAAATCGTAAAAGTTGACGTTGAACGCAACTTACTACTTATTAAAGGTAATGTTCCTGGTTCTCGTAAAGCATTAGTAACAGTAAAAGCTGCTATTAAAGCTAACTAACTTACCGAAGAAAGGAGGAAACAGGAATGACAAAAGTATCTTTGCTTAGTCAAACGGGTTCTTCTGTTGGTGAAATCGAATTAAACGATGCAATCTTCGGAATTGAACCAAACCAAAACGTGTTATTCGACGCAGTAATCGCTCAACGCGCTTCATTACGTCAAGGTAACCATAAAGTAAAAAACCGTTCTGAAGTTGCTGGTGGTGGTCGTAAACCATGGAAGCAAAAAGGAACAGGCCGTGCTCGTCAAGGTTCTATTCGCTCTCCACAATGGCGTGGTGGTGGTGTAGTATTCGGTCCAGTACCTCGTAGCTATAGCTACAAACTACCGAAAAAAGTACGTCGTTTAGCTCTTAAATCAGCTCTATCTGCTAAAGTATTAGAAACTAATTTCTTAGTATTAGATGCTCTTAAACTAGACGCACCAAAAACTAAAGATTTCGTAAAAGTTCTTAAAGATCTTTCAATCGAATCTAAAGCATTATTCGTAACTGCTAATTTAGATGAAAACGTAGCATTATCTGCTCGTAACATCCAAGGCGTTACTGTTGTACCAGCTGCTGGTATTAACGTTCTTGATCTTTTAGGTCACGAAAAAGTAGTTTTCACTAAAGCTGCTGTAGAAAAAGTTGAGGAGGTGCTTGGTTAATGGAAGCACGTGATATTTTAAAACGTCCTGTCATTACTGAGCGTTCTTCAGAACTAATGGCAGAAAACAAATATACATTTGAAGTTGACACTCGTGCCAACAAAACTGAAGTTAAAGACGCTGTTGAATCTATCTTTGGTGTTAAAGTTGAGAAAGTAAACATCATGAACTACAAAGGTAAATACAAACGCGTAGGTAAATTCGGTGGTTATACAAACAAACGCCGTAAAGCAATCGTTAAATTAGTTGCTGGCAACGAAATCGAATTATTCGAAATGTAATTTTCGTTCATAATTGAACAATAAAGAAGGAGGGAACTCAAATGGCGATTAAAAAGTATAAGCCTACCTCAAATGGTCGTCGTAACATGACGTCATCTGACTTTGCTGAAATCACAACTAACAAGCCTGAGAAATCATTGTTAGAGCCGACTAAACGCAAAGCTGGTCGTAATAACCAAGGTAAAATCACTGTTCGTCATAATGGTGGTGGCCATAAACGCCAATATCGTGTCATCGATTTCAAACGTTTGAAAGATGGCATTCCAGGACGCGTTGCTACTATCGAATATGATCCAAACCGTTCTGCAAACATCGCATTAATTAATTATGCAGATGGTGAAAAACGCTACATCCTAGCACCTAAAGGTCTAGTTGTAGGAATGACAATTATTTCAGGTGCAGATGTTGATATTAAAGTAGGTAACGCGTTACCACTTGAAAATATTCCAATGGGTACTACAATCCATAACATCGAAATGAAACCTGGTAAAGGTGGACAATTAGTACGTTCTGCTGGTACATCAGCTCAAATCCTTGGTAAAGAGGGTAAATACGTAATAGTTCGTCTTCAATCTGGCGAAGTTCGCATGATTCTTGCTACTTGCCGTGCTACAATCGGTCAAGTTGGTAACGAACAACACGAATTAATCAACATCGGTAAAGCAGGTCGTACTCGTTGGTTAGGCAAACGCCCAACTGTACGTGGATCTGTAATGAACCCGAACGATCACCCACACGGTGGTGGTGAAGGACGTTCTCCAATCGGACGTAAATCACCAATGACACCATGGGGTAAACCAGCTCTTGGTTATAAAACTCGTAACAAGAAAAACAAATCCGACAAACTTATCATTCGTCGTCGTAAAAAATAAAGTGATTAGACTGCGGTTCGTTGAAAGAACCGTAGTGGGATCACGGAGGGAGGCTCCAATATGGGTCGCAGCTTGAAAAAAGGACCTTTTGTAGATGACCACTTAATGAAAAAAGTGGAAGCACAAGAGGCTTCTGAGAAAAAACAAGTTATCAAGACTTGGTCTCGCCGTTCTACTATCTTCCCGAACTTTATCGGACTAACTATCGCTGTATATGATGGACGTAAACATGTTCCTGTATACGTGACTGAAGATATGGTAGGTCATAAACTAGGTGAGTTCGCACCAACACGCACATATAAAGGTCATGGTGCAGATGATAAGAAAACATCAGTACGCTAATATGAGGGGAGGTAAATCCTGATGCAAGAAGCTAAAGCTATTGCTCGCACAGTTCGCATTGCTCCTCGTAAAGTCCGCTTAGTGGTTGATTTAATCCGAGGCAAGCAAATTGGCGAAGCGGTTGCAATTTTACGTCACACTCCAAGAGCAGCGTCTCCTGTAGTTGAAAAAGTACTAAAATCTGCAGTTGCAAATGCTGAACATAACTATGATTTAGATGTAAATAACCTAGTTATTTCAGAAGTATTCGTTGATGAAGGTCCAACGTTAAAACGTTTCCGTCCACGCGCACAAGGACGTGCAAGCGCAATTAACAAACGTACAAGCCACATTACTCTAGTGGTATCTGAGAAGAAGGAGGGATAATACGTGGGTCAAAAAGTACATCCAATAGGATTACGTGTTGGTGTCATTCGTGATTGGGAATCTAGATGGTACGCTGAAAAAGAGTACGCTACTTTACTTCATGAAGACATTAAAGTACGTAAATACATTGAAACAAGCTTAAAAGAAGCTTCAGTTTCTAAAGTAGAAATCGAACGCGCTGCAAACCGTGTTAATATTACAATTCACACTGCGAAACCAGGTATGGTTATTGGTAAGGGCGGTACTGAAGTGGAATCACTTCGTAAAAACCTTGGCAAAATCACTGGTAAACGCGTTCACATCAATATTGTTGAAATCAAACGTGCGGATCTTGACGCTAAATTGGTTGCAGAAAACATTGCTCGCCAATTAGAAAACCGTGTATCATTCCGTCGTGCACAAAAACAAACTATTCAACGCACAATGCGTGCAGGCGCTAAAGGGATTAAAACTCAAGTATCTGGTCGTCTAGGCGGCGCTGATATTGCGCGTGCTGAACATTATAGTGAAGGAACTGTTCCGCTTCATACTCTTCGTGCTGACATTGATTATGCTCATGCAGAAGCTGACACTACTTATGGTAAATTAGGTGTTAAAGTATGGATCTACCGCGGTGAAGTCCTTCCAGTGAAGAAGAACTCTGAGGAAGGAGGCAAATAATATGTTATTGCCAAAACGCGTAAAATACCGTCGTGTACACCGCGGAAAAATGCGTGGAGAAGCGAAAGGCGGTAAAGAAATTGCATTCGGCGAATTCGGTTTACAAGCAACTGAAGCTAGCTGGATCACTAACCGTCAAATCGAAGCTGCACGTATCGCGATGACTCGTTACATGAAACGTGGCGGTAAAGTTTGGATTAAAATCTTCCCACATAAACCATATACGAAAAAGCCTCTAGAAGTGCGTATGGGTTCAGGTAAAGGTGCTCCTGAAGGATGGGTAGCAGTAGTTAAACCAGGAAAAATTATGTTCGAAATCGGAGGCGTTTCTGAGGAAATCTCTCGTGAAGCACTTCGTTTAGCATCTCATAAGCTTCCTGTGAAATGTAAGATCGTTAAACGTGAAGAAATTGGTGGTGAATCTAATGAAAGCTAATGAAATCCGTGAACTTACAACAGCAGAAATCGAAACTAAAGTAAAATCACTGAAAGAAGAGCTTTTTAACCTTCGCTTCCAATTGGCGACTGGTCAATTAGAAAACACAGCTCGCATCCGCGAAGTACGCAAAGCAATTGCGCGTATGAAAACTGTGATTCGTGAAAGAGAAATCAGTGCAAATAACTGATAAAGGAGGTTTGCAGCATGACTGAGCGTAACCAACGCAAAGTTTACACTGGCCGCGTAGTTTCAGATAAAATGGATAAAACTATCTCAGTTTTAATTGAAACTCACAAAAAGCATAAGCTTTATGGCAAACGTGTAAAATACTCTAAGAAATTCAAGGCGCATGATGAAAACAACGAAGCAAAAGTTGGAGATATCGTCCGCATTATGGAAACTCGTCCGCTATCAGCTACTAAACGTTTCCGTTTGGTTGAAGTAGTAGAAAAAGCGGTTATTATCTAATTAAATTTCGGAACTAACAACGTCCGAAGGGAGGTAACCTAAGTGATCCAACAAGAAACCCGTTTAAAAGTTGCTGACAACTCAGGTGCGAAAGAAGTATTAACTATCAAAGTACTTGGTGGTTCTGGACGTAAAACTGCGAACATCGGTGATGTAATCGTATGTACTGTCAAGAAAGCAACACCAGGTGGCGTTGTCAAGAAGGGTGAAGTAGTTAAAGCTGTAATCGTTCGTACGAAAAGCGGCGTTCGTCGTAAAGACGGTACTTACATCAAATTCGATGAGAACGCATGTGTAATCATCAAAGATGACAAATCACCACGCGGAACTCGTATTTTCGGACCTGTAGCACGTGAATTACGTGACAACAGCTTCATGAAAATCGTATCTTTAGCTCCGGAAGTTCTTTAATTTTCATGAAAGTGCCAATCAAGGAGGTGCGACAGAATGCATGTTAAAAAAGGCGACAAGGTAAAGGTTATTTCAGGTAAAGAAAAAGGCAAAACAGGTGTAATTCTTGCTGCTTTCCCTAAAAATGATCGTGTACTAGTTGAAGGTGTAAACATCGTCAAAAAACACGTGAAACCTAACCAAGTTAACCCACAAGGTGGAATTGTCAGCCAAGAGGCAGCAATTCACGTTTCGAACGTAATGCTAATCGATCCAAAATCTGGCGAGCCGACTCGCGTAGGTTATAAAATCGAAGATGGCAAAAAAGTTCGTGTAGCAAAAAAATCAGGTGCAGTAATCGATAAATAAGTTATAGAGAAGGGAGGTACAAACACATGAGCCGCCTAAAAGAAAAATTTGTAAACGAGGTTTCACCTGCTCTTATGAGCAAGTTTGAATATACATCAGTTATGCAAGTTCCTAAAGTTGACAAAATCGTTATTAACATGGGTGTTGGTGACGCAGTTCAAAACTCTAAAGTTCTTGACTCAGCTGTTGAAGAATTAGCATTAATTACAGGTCAAAAACCTGTTATTACTAAAGCTAAAAAATCTATCGCAGGTTTCCGTCTTCGTGAAGGAATGCCAATCGGTGCGAAAGTTACATTACGCGGTGAGCGTATGTATGACTTCTTGGATAAACTAATCGCTGTTTCTCTTCCACGTGTACGTGACTTCCGTGGTGTTTCTAAAAAAGCATTTGACGGTCGCGGTAACTATACTCTTGGTATTAAAGAGCAATTAATCTTCCCAGAAATCGACTACGATAAAGTTTCTAAAGTACGCGGTATGGATATCGTTATCGTAACTACTGCGAACTCTGATGAAGAAGCTCGCGAGTTACTAACTCAATTCGGTATGCCGTTCCAAAAGTAATAAAACAAGGAGGGCGAAAACGTGGCTAAAAAATCAATGATCGTTAAACAACAACGCACGCAAAAGTTTAAAGTGCAAGAATACACTCGTTGTGAACGCTGTGGGCGTCCACACTCTGTATACCGCAAATTTAAACTTTGCCGTATTTGTTTCCGAGAACTTGCATATAAGGGACAAATTCCTGGCGTGAAAAAAGCCAGCTGGTAATCCCCTAATTTGGGAAGGAGGTAAATGTAATGACAATGACAGATCCGATTGCAGATATGCTTACACGCATTCGTAATGCTAACATGGTCCGTCACGAGAAATTAGAGGTTCCGGCTTCTAATATCAAAAAAGAGATCGCTGAAATTCTTAAGCGTGAAGGTTTTGTACGTGACGTTGAGTATGTAGAAGATGACAAACAAGGTATCATCCGTATCTTCTTAAAATATGGCCAAGAAAACGAACGTGTTATTACAGGATTAAAACGTATTTCTAAACCAGGTTTACGCGTTTATGCGAAAACTAACGAAGTACCTAAAGTGTTGAACGGACTAGGAATCGCTTTAGTTTCAACTTCAAACGGTTTATTAACTGATAAAGAAGCTCGCGCTAAACAAGTTGGCGGAGAAATCTTAGCTTACGTTTGGTAATTAGCAACAAAAGAATGGAGGTGCAACATAAATGTCTCGCGTAGGTAAAAAACCAATCGAGGTACCTGCTACTGTAACTGTAACTGTCGCTGCTGACAACACAGTAACTGTTAAAGGACCAAAAGGTGAACTTGTTCGCTCTTTTAACAAAGATATGAAAATTGAACAAGAAGGTAACGTGATTACAGTATCTCGTCCTTCTGAGTCAAAAGACCACCGTACTAACCATGGTACAACTCGTGCTCTTTTAGCAAACATGATTACTGGTGTTTCTGAAGGATTTGAACGTGCACTTGAATTAGTTGGTGTAGGTTACCGTGCTCAATTACAAGGAACTAAACTTGTATTGAACGTAGGTTACTCACATCCTGTTGAGTTCACACCTGAAGAGGGAGTAACTGTAGAAGTTCCTTCAAACACTAAAGTTATCGTTAAAGGGATTAGCAAAGAACGTGTTGGAGCACTTGCTTCTAACATTCGTCAAGTGCGTCCACCAGAGCCTTATAAAGGTAAAGGGATCCGTTATGAAGGCGAATTCGTTCGTCGTAAAGAAGGTAAAACAGGTAAATAATGCTGCTTAAAGCATTAGAAAGGAGTGACCTCTGTGATTACGAAACAAGATAAGAATCAAGTTCGTAAAAAACGTCATGCGCGCGTGCGTTCTAAAATTACTGGTACTGCTGAATGTCCACGTTTAAACGTATTCCGTTCAAACAAACACATTTACGCACAAATTATCGATGATTCTAAAGGCCTAACACTAGTAAGTGCTTCAACTATGGATAAAGAGTTTGAAGGAACTGCTGGTAACTTAGAAGCTGCTACAAAAATCGGTGAAACTATCGCTAAAGGCGCTGCGGAAAAAAACATCAAAGCTGTTGTATTTGACCGTGGTGGTTACTTATATCATGGACGTGTTAAAGCTTTAGCTGAAGCTGCACGTGCAAATGGTTTAGAATTTTAATAAGAAGGAGGTACACATTTCATGAGTCGCATTGACGCAAACAAACTAGAACTTGAAGAACGCGTTGTTACGATCAACCGCGTTGCTAAAGTTGTTAAAGGTGGACGTCGTTTCCGCTTCACTGCACTAGTAGTGGTTGGAGACCGTAATGGCCATGTTGGTTTCGGTACAGGTAAAGCTCAGGAAGTACCTGATGCAATTCGCAAAGCAGTAGAAGATGCGAAGAAAAACTTGATCGAAGTTCCACGTGTTGGTGGTACAACACCACACTTAATCATGGGTCGCTTCGGTGCAGGTAACATCATGATTAAACCTGCTGCTCCTGGTACAGGAGTTATCGCTGGTGGACCAGTTCGTGCTGTATTAGAGCTTGCTGGTATCACTGATATTCTTTCAAAATCACTTGGTTCAAATACGCCAATTAACATGGTTCGCGCTACTGTTAGAGGTTTATCTGAACTTAAACATGCTGAAGAAGTTGCAAAACTTCGCGGTAAATCAGTAGAAGAACTATTAGGTTAAGGGGGGAAATAATATGTCAACTAAACTACAAATTACCCTTACTAAAAGTTTAATCGGTACTAAACCTGCTCAACGTAAAACAATCGAAGCGCTTGGCTTACGTAAAGTAAATCATACTGTTGAACATCCAGATAATGTGGCTGTTCGCGGTGCGATCACAAAAGTAGCACATTTAGTTACTGTTACAGAGATTTAATTCAAAAATCAATAACAAGGAGGTGCCACCCAAATGAAACTTCATGAGTTAGAACCAGCTTTAGGTTCACGTAAAGAACGTAACCGCGTAGGTCGTGGTATCGGTTCTGGTAACGGTAAAACTTCTGGTAGAGGGCATAAAGGTCAAAAAGCTCGTTCTGGCGGCGGCGTTCGTCCAGGATTTGAAGGCGGTCAAAACCCATTGTTCCGTCGTTTACCTAAACGTGGATTTACGAACATTAATCGTAAAGAATACGCTATCGTAAACCTTGACGCTTTAAATCGTTTTGAAGACGGCACAGAAGTAACACCAGCTTTATTAATTGAAACTGGTGTTGTGAGCAACGAGAAAGCTGGAATCAAAGTTCTAGGTAATGGAACTCTTGAGAAAAAGCTTACTGTTAAAGCTCATAAATTCTCAGGTTCTGCTAAAGAAGCAATTGAGAATGCTGGCGGACAAATCGAGGTGATTTAATGTTTCAAACAATCTCTAACTTTATGCGCGTGAGAGATATTAGAAATAAAATCATTTTCACTCTTTTGATGTTGGTCGTATTCCGTCTTGGAACGTTTATACCGGTACCAAACGTCGACGCTAATGTATTAAAAGCCACTGATCAATATAGTTTAGTTGGTTTCTTAAATACATTTGGTGGGGGAGCTTTGTCAAACTTCTCGATTTTTGCTATGGGTATAATGCCATACATTACGGCTTCAATTATAGTTCAGCTATTGCAAATGGATGTTGTCCAAAAGTTCACCGAGTGGTCAAAACAAGGTGAAGTTGGTCGACGTAAAATCGCTCAATTTACACGTTACTTCGCAATTATCCTTGCATTTATTCAATCAATCGCAATGTCTTACGGTTTTAACCGTATGTACGGCGGTTCATTGATTAAAGATGAGGGTGTTATGACGTACTTAACAATTGCGATTGTGTTAACTGCTGGTACTGCATTTTTACTTTGGTTAGGTGAGCAAATTACTGAAAAAGGTGTTGGGAATGGTATTTCCATTATCATCTTCGCAGGTATCGTAGCTGCATTGCCAAACACTGTGAATCAAATTTATGCTTCACAATTCGAGAATGCGGGAGAGCAATTATTCATCCGTATAATCGTGATGGCTCTTATTGTATTGGCCGCTCTTGCGATTGTTGTAGGTGTCATTTACGTTCAACAAGCGTTGCGTAAAATTCCTATTCAATATGCAAAACGTGCTGGTGCTCAAAGAGGTGCACAACAATCTCATTTACCATTGAAAGTAAATGCGGCTGGGGTTATCCCAGTAATCTTTGCTGTTGCGTTTATCGTAACGCCAAGAACAATTGCAACTTTCTTTGGAGATAATAAAGCAACTCAGTTCATTGAAAGAACGTTCGATTATTCTCAACCAGTTGGGATGATCATTTATGTAGCGTTAATTGTTGCGTTTGCATATTTCTATGCGTTCGTTCAAGTGAATCCTGAAAAAGTTGCAGATAATTTGAAAAAGCAAGGTGCCTATATCCCGGGTATTCGCCCAGGTAAAAGCACTCAAGATTATCTAACAACTGTTTTATATCGCTTAACGTTTGTAGGTGCGATCTTCTTGTCGCTTGTTGCGATTCTTCCAATCATTTTCATTAATGTTGCGAAGCTTCCATCATCGGCACAAATTGGCGGTACTAGTCTACTAATCGTTGTCGGTGTTGCACTGGAAACGATGAAACAATTAGAATCACAACTTGTGAAACGCCACTACAAAGGTTTCATGAAATAATGTTGGTTTCTAGGGACGATTTTCGTTCCTTGAACCTTCACAATAACTTGAGGGGGCTCTCTCCGTATGAATATCGTTTTGATGGGTTTGCCTGGTGCTGGTAAAGGCACTCAAGCAGATAAAATTGTTGAGAAGTACGCAATCCCTCATATTTCTACAGGCGATATGTTCCGTGCAGCTATTAAAGGTGGTACGGAATTAGGTCTTTTAGCGAAATCGTTTATTGATAAAGGTGCACTTGTACCAGATGAAGTAACGATTGGTATCGTTCGCGAGCGCTTAAGCCAACCTGATTGTGATCAAGGCTTCCTACTAGATGGTTTTCCACGTACTATTGAACAAGCTGATGCGTTAGATAATATTTTATCTGATCTTGGTAAGAAAATAGAATATGTAGTAAATATTCAAGTAGAACAAGAAGAGTTGATTAAACGTTTAACAGGTCGTCGTATCTGTAAAGTATGTGGCTCTGCTTATCACTTAGTGTTTAATCCTTCTAAAGAGGAAGGCATTTGTGATAAAGACGGAGGAGAACTTTATCAAAGAGCTGACGATAATCCAGAAACGGTTTCTAATCGCCTGGAAGTGAATATCAAACAAACACAACCTTTACTTGATTTTTATCAAGATAAAAACGTGTTAACAAATATCAACGGACAGCAAGATATCTCAGATGTTTTTGCTGACGTAGATGCTCTATTACAGGGCAGCCGCAACTAATACCCGAATCCCGGGTGCAGATAACTGCCTCCGCGGGGAGTATGCGGTAGCAACGGAAATGTATTTTCGAGAGCTGCAAAAGCATATTGTGCCCGGTCTATGCACTGATGAATTAGATGTATCGGTATACGGGATACCCTTTGTCCTTGATGCAATCATAGTTCTGAAAGGGTATAATGGGTTTCGTGGAAGCATCTGTGCAAACGGGTATGGAAGGATCTTATCCAAGGCAATTCCGGATGGTCATGTTGACATGAGGGAAACAAGGTTCAAACGGAAAGTCAATTCCATGGGTTGTAAGAAGCGAAACCTGATGAGCGTCTTTCGAACATCTCTCATACAATCCAAACATATGTTGAGACGAGTCGTTTCTTTCATGAAAGAAAAAAACTTGAAGCAAATTCCGTTTGATTTGAAGATGGGAACCTGAATTGCATATAGAAGGGAGACAGGGTCGATGGCGAAAGACGATGTAATTGAAATCGAAGGCACAGTTGTTGAGACTTTGCCAAACGCGATGTTTAAGGTAGAATTAGAAAATGGTCATACAGTTCTTGCTCATGTATCGGGCAAAATTCGTATGCACTTTATTCGCATCTTGCCTGGAGATAAAGTAACTATTGAGTTATCTCCATATGACTTAACTCGCGGTCGTATCACATACCGTTTTAAATAATCTTTTGCACTCCGGACCACTAAGGAGGTTAGGTTAGATGAAAGTGAGACCATCTGTGAAACCGATCTGCGAAAAATGTAAAGTTATTCGCCGACGCGGTAAAGTAATGGTAATCTGTGAAAATCCTAAACACAAACAAAAACAAGGTTAATTTGAAGGAGGTGCACAACGTATATGGCACGTATTGCTGGTGTTGACATTCCTCGCGACAAACGCGTTGTAATTTCATTAACTTACATTTACGGAGTAGGTAACACTACTGCTAAGCAAGTTCTTGCTGGAGCAGGTGTTTCTGAAAGTACTCGAGTTCGCGATCTTACTGAAGACGAACTTAACAAAATCCGTGAACAATTAGACACTTATAAATTAGAAGGTGATCTTCGTCGTGAGATCTCTCTTAACATTAAACGCTTGATGGAAATCGGATCTTTCCGTGGTATCCGTCACCGTCGCGGTTTACCTGTTCGCGGTCAAAATACGAAGAACAATGCGCGTACGCGTAAAGGTCCTCGTAAAACTGTAGCGAACAAGAAAAAATAATCGGTAAAGGAGGTTTCTTCTTAACATGGCACGTAAACAACAATCTCGTAAACGTCGTGTGAAAAAGAATATCGAATCTGGTATTGCTCACATCCGTTCTACATTTAATAATACAATTGTAACCATCACTGACATGCAAGGTAACGCTGTTTCTTGGTCAAGTGCAGGTGCTTTAGGATTCCGTGGTTCTCGTAAATCAACTCCTTTTGCTGCACAAATGGCTGCTGAAACTGCTGCTAAAACATCAATCGAGCATGGTTTAAAAACTTTAGAAGTAACTGTTAAGGGTCCTGGTGCAGGTCGTGAAGCTGCTATTCGTGCACTTCAATCTGCAGGTTTAGACGTTACAGCAATTAAAGATGTAACTCCAGTTCCACATAACGGTTGCCGCCCACCAAAACGTCGTCGTGTATAATTGATGAATCTCAATCTATTGATTGAGAATCTCATTTCTTGTACAAACTGAATTGTGCAGACACATGATTGATTAGACATTCGATTTTATGTAGGAAATAAAAATCATACATTCGATGTTTTGAAGGAGGGTAAATTTGAATGATCGAAATTGAAAAACCAAAGATTGAAACCGTTGAGATCAGCGATGATGCCAAATACGGCAAGTTTGTTGTAGAACCACTTGAACGTGGATATGGAAACACTTTGGGAAATTCTTTACGTCGTATCCTTCTGTCTTCTTTACCAGGAGCTGCTGTTACTTCAATCCAAATTGACGGCGTACTACACGAATTCTCTACTATTGAGGGCGTTGTAGAAGATGTTGCATCAATTATTTTGAACATTAAAAAGCTAGCTTTAAAAATCTATTCTGATGAAGAAAAAGTCATTGAAATAGATTTCAAAGGTGACGGAGTAGTAACTGCTGCGGATATTACGCATGACAGTGACGTTGAAGTGTTAAACCCAGATCTATATATTGCAACTATTGCTAAAAATGGTCATCTTCGTATGCGTATGTATGCGCAACGTGGACGTGGTTACACTCCTGCTGATCAAAACAAACGCGAGGATCTTCCAATTGGCGTGATCCCGATCGACTCTATTTACACTCCAGTTTCACGCGTCAACTTCCAAGTAGAAAACACTCGTGTTGGACAATCGTCTGATTTCGATAAACTTTCTCTTGATGTATGGACAGATGGTAGCATCGGTCCTAAAGAGGCGATTTCGCTCGGAGCAAAAATATTAACCGAGCACTTAAATATCTTCGTTGGTTTAACAGACGAGGCACAAACTGCTGAAATCATGGTTGAAAAAGAAGAAGACCAAAAAGAAAAAGTCTTAGAGATGACTATCGAAGAGCTTGATCTTTCTGTGCGTTCTTACAACTGTTTAAAACGAGCAGGTATCAACACTGTTCTTGAACTTGCTAACAAGTCTGAGGACGACATGATGAAAGTTCGTAACCTAGGACGTAAATCATTAGAAGAAGTAAAAGCGAAGTTAGAAGAGCTTGGTTTAGGGTTACGCGAAGAAGACTAAGCGAACTTTTATATAAAAGACTGATCAGTTATTGAACAAAGGAGGGAAACATCCATGGGTTACAGAAAACTTGGACGTACAAGTTCTCAACGTAAAGCGATGTTACGCGATTTAGCTACTGACTTAATCATCAATGAGCGCATTGAAACAACAGAAACTCGTGCTAAAGAATTACGTTCGGTTGTTGAGAAAATGATTACTTTAGGCAAACGCGGAGACTTGCATGCTCGTCGTCAAGCAGCTACATTTATTCGTCGTGAATTAGCTACTACAACTGACGCTGAAGGCAATGAATCAACAGTTTACGCTTTGCAAAAATTGTTCGATGATGTAGCACCACGCTACGCTGAACGCCAAGGCGGTTATACACGCATTATGAAAATGGGACCTCGCCGCGGTGACGGTGCGCCTGTAGTTGTGATTGAACTAGTTTAATCATACGATGCGGAGGAGGGTGTTTGGTTCATAGCTATTTGAACTGCACCCTCTTTTTTTAAAAATTAGAATTAAGATTTATACGACAAATTTAAAAGCAGAGTGTTATGATGAGCGGACATAAGTGCCGTCTCGTTTAGCTCTACGCACCTCATTCACTCTTAAGGTCTGAGCAACTTTAAGAACGGAGATACGAAACAAAGCGCATTTCTCTGAATGGGGTGCGCGCTTTTTTATTTAATTTGGAAGAGCCCTAGCTCATGTCCACTAAATATTAGCAATGAAGAGAATCGACTTTCGCCGTTATAAGCAAAAGTCGTATTTTTCTAATCTAGAATCTTTTCAGCTAGTATTCATACATAAAACAGTGTAAGTTAGAGAGAACAGCGGAGCGAAGTTGAGCGAGAGGAGTTTGAGCATATGGATGAAATCTTATCACTGGAACACATCACATTTACATATTCCCCGGATGAACCGGATATTAAGAACGCGGTTGAAGACGTGTCATTTACTGTGCATGAGGGCGAATGGATTGCGATTGTTGGTCACAACGGATCTGGCAAATCAACTATCGCGCGCCTTATGAACGGCTTATTGTTCCCACAAGAAGGAACGATTAAGGTTTTGAATCAGTCATTAACAGAAGAAAATCTTTGGGATATAAGATCTCAAATGGGTATGGTATTCCAAAATCCTGATAATCAGTTTGTTGGAGCGACTGTACAGGATGATGTTGCTTTCGCACTTGAAAACAACGGTATACCATATGAAGAAATGGTTAAACGTGTACATGAGGCATTGAAACAGGTAAAGATGGATCAGTTTTTAAATCATGAGCCACAGCATCTATCAGGTGGTCAAAAGCAACGTGTGGCAATTGCAGGTGCACTTGCACTAAAACCGAGATTACTGATTTTGGATGAAGCGACATCAATGCTCGATCCTCAAGGTCGTGCTGAAGTACTTGCTACTGTACAAGCATTACGTGAAGAGACTGGTTTAACGGTCCTATCAATTACACATGATTTAGAAGAAGCTATATTAGCTGATCGTATGTTATTTATGAATGGTGGCAAGAAATTTGCTGAAGGAACACCATCTGAAATTTTCGCTTTAGGCGACCAATTAGTAGAGCTTGGATTAGATTTACCATTTGCTATGAAGCTAACAAAGCTTTTGAAACAAAATGGTGTAAAGCTTCTAGGCGAGCACATGACAGAAGAAGAGCTGGTGAATGACTTATGGACATCCAACTTCAAAAAGTAAGTTATGCTTATGCACAGGGAACGCCATTTGAAAAGAGAGCGTTATTTGATGTTGAATTGGCTATTCCTTCAGGTAGCTATCAAGCAATTATAGGTCATACAGGATCAGGGAAGTCTACGATTTTACAGCATCTAAATGCCCTTTTAAAACCTACAGAAGGTACTATACAAATCGGAGACAAGACTATTACAGCTGGTAAAAAGACGAAGGATTTAAAACCAGTTCGTCAAAAAGTAGGGATTGTATTTCAGTTTCCCGAACATCAGTTATTTGAAGAAACGGTTTTAAAAGATATTATTTTCGGTCCGATGAACTTTGGTATCTCTGAAGACGAAGCGACAAAACGTGCGCAGCAACTAATCGAGCTCGTAGGTTTACCACTTACGGTACTTGATAAATCACCATTTGATTTATCTGGTGGTCAAATGCGAAGAGTTGCTATTGCAGGGGTACTTGCTATGGAACCGGAAGTAATTGTCCTTGATGAGCCAACCGCTGGACTTGATCCTCGAGGTCGTAAAGAAATTATGGATTTATTCCTACAACTACACAAGGAAAGAAATTTAACGACAATCCTTGTGACACATAGTATGGAAGATGCGGCACGTTATGCAGATCGAATTGCAATAATGCATGAAGGGAAATGTGTATTAACAGGAAATCCAGAAGAAATCTTCGGTAATGCTAAGCAATTGGCAGCTTATCGACTAGAGCCTCCACGTATTGTACGTTTCCAGAGAGAATTTGAAGAGAAGGTCGGTCGCAAGTTACCAACGCTTTGTCTAACGGAAGAAGAGCTCGCATCAGCGATTGCGGAAGCTGTTCGAGAGGAGCGTGCGGGTCAATGATGGAGAAAATGATTTTTGGCCGCTTTATGCCAGGGGATTCCTTCGTGCATAAATTAGATCCTCGCTCGAAATTATTATTTGTATTCGCATTTATCATTATCGTATTTTTAGCGAACAATCCTGTGACGTATGCAGCTCTCTTTGTGTTTACACTACTTGTTATTTTTGTTTCGCGGATTAAATTATACTTCTTAATAAATGGCTTGAAGCCGGTTATTATATTAATGGCATTTACATTCTTACTTCATATTTTCTTCACGAAGGAAGGTGAACTGCTTTATCACTGGAAGTTTATCAGTATATATGAAGAAGGTTTGAAGCAAGGTATTTTCATTTCTATTAGATTTTTAGTATTAGTCTTTATGACATCCATTTTGACGCTAACAACTTCACCGATTTCAATTACAGATGGATTAGAAGTTCTATTGAATCCATTCAAAAAATTAAAATTACCTGTACATGAGTTAGCTCTAATGATGTCAATATCGCTTCGCTTCATCCCTACACTAATGGATGAGACAGATAAGATTATGAAGGCACAAATGGCGCGTGGATCTGATCTTAGTACAGGACCAATTAAAGAACGTGTTAAAGCCGTAGTACCATTGTTAGTACCACTCTTCGTTAGTGCATTTAAGCGTGCGGAGGATTTGGCAACAGCAATGGAAGTACGTGGTTATCGAGGCGGAGAAGGACGGACACGCTATCGCCAGCTGAAGTGGGATAGTAAGGATACATTAGCGATCCTGTTACTTGTAGCTATGACAGCATTATTAATAATCCTTCGTAGTTAATGAATGAGGAGACTGCATAACGATGAAAAGAAGAATGAAAGCTACAATCACATATGATGGAACGAATTTCTCAGGTTACCAAGTGCAACCTGAGAAACGTACAGTGCAAGAAGAGCTTCAGAAAGTACTTACCGTCATGCATAAAAATGAGATTGTCCAGGTGACAGCAAGTGGGAGAACAGATGCTAAGGTGCATGCAACAGGCCAAGTAATCCATTTTGATACGACACTGTCCATTCCTCTTGATCGTTATGCACAAGCATTAAACGTTCAATTGCCGAGAGACATCCGAATTGTTCAAATAGAAGAGGTGTCTAATGACTTTCACGCGAGGTTTAGCGTCCATGGTAAGCGATATCGCTATATCTGGTCGTGTGAAGCCGTACAGAGCCCTTTTAGACGTTTTTATGCGACACCTTCCAATGGTGTAAAGCCAAATGTTATGGCTATGCAAGAAGCAGCACAGTATATTCTAGGGACACATGATTTTTCGTGCTTTTGTGCAGCCAATACAAGTGTGAAAGATAAAGTGCGTACTGTTGCAAAGTTAGACTTTGAATGGCATGGTGAGGAATTGCATATGACAATTGAAGGAAATGGCTTTTTGTATAATATGGTGCGAATTATTGCAGGTACTTTATGGGAAGTCGGAATTGGTAAACGCCAAGCTGATGAACTTGCCTCAATTATTGCTTCAATGAATCGAGGAAATGCCGGTAAAACCGCGCCACCACACGGATTGTACTTAGAATCTGTGTTCTATAACGACTGAAGCAACATCACCAGGTGTTTTTGGTTAAGCACTTGACAAAAGTTGTTATTCGTTATAATATGACATATGGTATTTTCATTACCCCACTCGATAAGCCCCGAATCTTATAGTGTTGTGGATAAAGAAAACAATTGGAACAGAAAATAGAAACAATTAGTAGGAGGATACTAACATGCGTACAACATTCATGGCTAAAGGTCACGAAGTAGAGCGTAAATGGTTAGTAGTTGATGCAGAAGGCAAAACTCTTGGTCGTTTAGCTTCTGAAGTAGCTGCTATCTTACGCGGTAAACATAAAGCAATTTTCACACCAAACGTTGACACTGGGGATCACGTAATCCTTATCAACGCTGGTAAAATCGAATTAACAGGTAAAAAATTACAAGATAAAATTTATTACCGTCACACTCAATTTGCAGGTGGTTTAAAAACTCGTACTGCAGGTGAAATGAAAGAAAAATATCCAAAACAAATGCTAGAATTAGCTATCAAAGGGATGCTTCCTAAAAACTCTTTAGGTCGTCAAATGTTCACTAAACTTCACGTATACGCTGGAGCAGAACACCCACACGCAGCACAAAAACCAGAAGCATATGAGCTTCGCGGATAATCATTAGAGGAGGAAATACCCTTGGCACAAGTTCAATATATCGGCACAGGTCGTCGTAAAAGTTCTGTAGCTCGCGTACGTTTAGTACCAGGCGAAGGAAATATCGTTATTAACAACCGCGACGTTGAAAACTACGTCCCATTCGCTGCTTTACGCGAAATTATTAAACAACCATTAGTAGCAACTGAAACAGTTGGAAGCTACGACATTCACGTTAACGTGAATGGTGGTGGATACACAGGTCAAGCTGGCGCAATCCGTCACGGTATTGCACGTGCATTACTAACAGTTGATCCTGATTTCCGTCCAGCACTTAAATCAGCAGGTCTACTTACTCGTGACCCACGTATGAAAGAACGTAAGAAGCCAGGTCTTCGCGGCGCTCGTCGTGCACCTCAATTCTCAAAACGTTAATCATTCGTTTATGCGAATTCAAACCGTCCCATTTTTATGGGGCGGTTTTTTGTTTTAAAATACAAGAAGTTATATATAAATGATATTTATACGCTTATCAATACGACATATCGTCCAATCTTATGGCATATATTAATGCAAAAGGGCGGTGTCGTTATTTGAAGCGGTGGCTTATTTTAGGGACAATTTTACTTTGTTGTATACTATTTGTTGTATATGGAGTAAAAGCATCAGATCGGGGATTTTTCATCTCAGAAACTCTTGGTGGAGTGAAAATAGTAGTAGATGCTGGGCATGGCGGGATAGATGGCGGTGCATCTACGGCGGATATTATTGAAAAAGATATCACACTTGCCATTGCGCAAAAGGTAGAGAAGAAGTTAAAGAAAAAAGGTGCGACTGTATTTATGACTCGTACTAAAAATGGTGATGTTATTGCCGAACATGCTTCAGATCAAAGTTACAACACATTGCGTGAACGTAAAAGAGAAGACATTTTTTTAAGAGAACGACTTGTAGCTAAGCAAAAACCGGATCTCTTTATAAGTATTCATGCTAACGCAATTCCAGAAACGAAGTGGAGAGGTGCACAGGTATTCTATCATGCAAATGGGCATCCCGGTGGTGAGTTTTTGGCAAAAGAAATTCAGTCTTCTATTCGAGAGAATTTGAAGAATACAAAACGAGAAGCGCTGTCTATTAAGCAAGTATATTTATTGAAAAAAGCTACGATGCCTTCTGCACTTATAGAGACAGGCTTTCTCAGTAATCCAGAAGAACAAAAATTACTTACATCACCGAATTACCAAGATCAAATGGCAGATGCAATTGTCCAAGGAATTGAGCAATACTTTGAGATTAATATTGAATAAAGCAACTCGTAGACCTAATTCATACCCTTTGTGATATACTAAAATTCGAAAAAAGATATTTACTAGAGGAGTGTCTATTGTGATTAATGAACAACAAGTCCGTGAATTAGTCGGAGAACTAAAAGATCCTTTTTTACATAAAACATTAGCAGAAACAAACGGTATTACGAATGTCTCAATAAAAGAAGAAAAAAACCATGTAAGTGTGAAAGTGGCGATTGCTAAAACTGGTACACCAGAACAAATGCAATTACAAATGCAAGTTGTAGATGCATTGAAAAACGCTGGAGTGGAAACTGTAGGTATTCGTTTTGAAGAACTTCCTCAAGAAATTTTAGAACAATTTCGTGGTACAGCTACAAGAGCAGAAGCTCAAGATGTATTATCTCCACTTAATAATGTTAAATTCATTTCAATCGCTTCAGGTAAAGGCGGTGTAGGTAAATCAACAGTATCAGTTAACCTTGCTGTAGCTCTTGCACGTCTTGGCAAAAAAGTCGGCCTAATTGACGCTGATATCTATGGTTTCAGTGTGCCTGATATGATGGGTGTACAGACAATGCCAGTGGTAGAAGAAAACCGTATTATTCCGGTTGATCGCTTAGGTGTGAAAATGATTTCTATGGGCTTCTTTGTTGAAGATAATGCACCGGTAGTATGGCGCGGACCAATGCTTGGAAAAGTATTAGACCAATTCTTCCGCGATGTAGAGTGGGGCGAGCTTGACTACTTACTATTGGACTTACCTCCAGGTACAGGGGATATTGCACTTGATATTCACCAAATGCTACCTGAATCAAATGAAATCGTTGTGACAACGCCACATCCTACTGCAGCGTTTGTAGCAGCTCGAGCAGGCGCAATGGCAATTAAAACTGATCATAACATCCTTGGTGTTATTGAAAATATGTCTTGGTTCCAATCAAAAGTATCTGGCGAACGTGAATTCGTCTTCGGCGAAGGCGGCGGTCCTAAATTGGCTGAAGAACTTCGCACAGAATTACTTGGTCAGATTCCATTAGGTCAACCTGACTGGAATGATGTTGATTTTGCACCATCTGTTTATGCAAAAAATCATTCTACAGGTCAAATTTATCTTGATATCGCTCGTAACGTAATTGGAAAATTAGAAGAAAAATAATTACTAAAAGAAGCGGGACCCTATAAAAGGTCCCGCTTCTTTTTGTTAATCATTACTGTCATTGTTTCTGTTTATCGCCACTGGACTCATCGCCACTTTTACCACCCTTTGATTTCTCTCCACCACCACCTGATTCACCGGCAGATTGAATCAGTTTGAGCCATTTTTCTTGTAGAAGTGGGCTTTCAATTGTTTCAGCAATAATTTTTTCTAAATTTTCTTTTGAATTTGCTGATTTTAAAATCTTCTCGAGCTGTTTTTGCATATCGGGCTGACCAAAAAATTGTTCAAGATCTTTTTGGAATGAAGCATCTTTAATTAAGTCCTTCATAACGCCTTCTTGTTCCTTCTTCATACTTTTAGCAAATGTTTCACGGAATTTTGGATCTTCAAACTGTTTCTTCCAATATTCTTCAGATTTTTTGGATAGCAATGTTTCCTCAATTGCTTTTTTTACTTCTTCATTTTCCAATATAACTAAATCCCGAAAGCTGTTATCTTCTAGAAGCTGTCGTATTGCTTTTTTGCCATCTTCAGATTGCAGTGCATCGAGCATTATTTTCTTTACTTCATCATAGGACTGTGTATTTTGTTGGTTTGCAGAACAACCTGCCAAGAAAACGATGAAGCAAAATGAAAAGACGATCCTTTTGGCCATTCTAATCCCTCACTTTCTTCATATTGCTTTCAATTATTGTTCACAATTAACGAAGTAATATGTATTGATTTGCAGGAGAAATAGATTTTTTGCGGATTCGTTGTTAGAATGAAACAAGAAATTGTTTTTATAAACGGAGGACTTTTAGTCGTGACGATACGAAATTGGTTTAAATTTTTCTTAAATGCAATGTTGATCGGTGGTTCTATTACAGGAGTTTTTAGTTTATTCATTAGATGGAACGACTTTTATGCTGTGCATTTCTCTAATGGAGAATGGGCAGAGTTCTTTTCAGGAATTATTTGGTTTGTTATTTTAGGTTTTACAATGAGTGTTATTGCGCAAATGGGGTTCTTTGCATATTTAACTGTGCATCAAATTGGAGTGAACATTTTCCGTTCTTTAACATTATGGAATTGGGTACAAATGCTAATTATAGTTGTTACGTTAGTTGATTTGGTATTGTTACGCTTCAAACCATATGCTCATACTGCTCAAGATTGGCTCTTGTATATAGTTTTATTGCTTGTCTTATTGGCAGGATCAATTGCAACAGCTATTCAAAAGACAAGGCTAACAAAGAAACACGTTCTCATTCCAGCCTTATTTTTTATGATTGTTGTAACCACTCTAGAATGGTTAATCGCGTTATGGGTACGTACTGACGGTGGTGATGAATACGTAACGTTATTACTATTCCCGCTTTTAGCAGTTAATGCTTTCCAATTGCTGGTTTTGCCGAAGTATAATGCAAAGTCAGATGAAGATCGATTAAAACTGGAAGAGCGTCGTAAAGCACGTCGATTAGCCGAAGCATCTAAAGTGAAGTAATAAGTAAAGTGATGTCCTTGTATAGATGGACATCACTTTTTTTGTGAAAAAACATTAGTATTGGACTAATAGTATTGAAACGTCATAACATGCTTTGTTTTTTAAAATTAGTGAATCATAGACAGTGTTAAGTAATAATTATCCCTATCTCTTGTGAATGAAGACTCTCTTAAGGGAACTTCTTATCCTTTACTTCGTAGCCAAAGATTGTCTTTTCTAAAGTAGAAAATTCGTATTTAGCGCGCAATTCATCAATTTTTTTAAAACTTATACGTTCTTCTTGATGCATAGGAGCAGTAATAATATCTCCTTTTACAAGTATAGGTAGTTTATCGGTCGACCATACTTTAGTAGATCCGAGCATATTAATTTGTTCTTGCCATAAATGTTGACGCATATCACTAGGGAATAGTTGGTCCTTTGTTCTAAACCATAATGGCTTTACGCCAAAATGCTTTTCATAAATAGCGATTTCTTCCTCCAAGGCCAGTAGGTTACTTTCATAATATGTGCTTTCTTTTCCTAATAATCCAGTTGGAATCTTTTTCTCTTTAATTAATTGTAAAATCGCAGGGGAACGATTAATCCAATCCTTATCTAATAGTAATAGAGGATAAGGGGGAGACAAAACCTTTACCCATTGCTCCAGTTCCTGATCTCCGAATGAAACATCAATTGTTAACGTTTGACCATAAGTACCTTTTGCAATTACATCTGGACCATCTGTTACATTAAAAACTTCTAAAAGTTTCTCTTTCGTAGGTATAAGTAATAAAAAAACAACCAAAATAAAACTACTAAAAATGATAGTTTTCCGCATCATATCAACGCTCCCACTCATTTTTTATTATCACTAAAAAAATCCCCTATTACTTTTTTATGATAATGTGTTGACAATAATGCAAAAAGGATGATAAGATATGGAAGTCGTCAAAACAACACGACAAAATGAACCTTGAAAACTGAACATGCAAGACGTTAATCAATAAATGATTTTGAACATCAACTCTGTTGGTGGATCAAAACAAAAATAGATATCATCTTCGGATGATACGCTAGCAAAGCTAATGAGCTTTCAAACTACTTTTATGGAGAGTTTGATCCTGGCTCAGGACGAACGCTGGCGGCGTGCCTAATACATGCAAGTCGAGCGAATGATGAAGAAGCTTGCTTCTTCTGATTTAGCGGCGGACGGGTGAGTAACACGTGGGCAACCTACCTAGTAGATTGGGATAACTCCGGGAAACCGGGGCTAATACCGAATAATCCATTTTGTCACATGGCAAAATGCTGAAAGGCGGTTTCGGCTGTCACTACTAGATGGGCCCGCGGTGCATTAGCTAGTTGGTGGGGTAACGGCCTACCAAGGCAACGATGCATAGCCGACCTGAGAGGGTGATCGGCCACATTGGGACTGAGACACGGCCCAAACTCCTACGGGAGGCAGCAGTAGGGAATCTTCCACAATGGACGAAAGTCTGATGGAGCAACGCCGCGTGAGTGATGAAGGTTTTCGGATCGTAAAACTCTGTTGTAAGGGAAGAACAAGTACGTTAGTAACTGAACGTACCTTGACGGTACCTTATTAGAAAGCCACGGCTAACTACGTGCCAGCAGCCGCGGTAATACGTAGGTGGCAAGCGTTGTCCGGATTTATTGGGCGTAAAGCGCGCGCAGGTGGTTTCTTAAGTCTGATGTGAAAGCCCACGGCTCAACCGTGGAGGGTCATTGGAAACTGGGAGACTTGAGTGCAGAAGAGGAAAGTGGAATTCCAAGTGTAGCGGTGAAATGCGTAGAGATTTGGAGGAACACCAGTGGCGAAGGCGACTTTCTGGTCTGTAACTGACACTGAGGCGCGAAAGCGTGGGGAGCAAACAGGATTAGATACCCTGGTAGTCCACGCCGTAAACGATGAGTGCTAAGTGTTAGGGGGTTTCCGCCCCTTAGTGCTGCAGCTAACGCATTAAGCACTCCGCCTGGGGAGTACGGCCGCAAGGTTGAAACTCAAAGGAATTGACGGGGGCCCGCACAAGCGGTGGAGCATGTGGTTTAATTCGAAGCAACGCGAAGAACCTTACCAGGTCTTGACATCCCAATGACCGCTCTAGAGATAGAGTTTTCCCTTCGGGGACATTGGTGACAGGTGGTGCATGGTTGTCGTCAGCTCGTGTCGTGAGATGTTGGGTTAAGTCCCGCAACGAGCGCAACCCTTGATCTTAGTTGCCATCATTTAGTTGGGCACTCTAAGGTGACTGCCGGTGACAAACCGGAGGAAGGTGGGGATGACGTCAAATCATCATGCCCCTTATGACCTGGGCTACACACGTGCTACAATGGACGATACAAAGAGTCGCTAACTCGCGAGGGTATGCTAATCTCATAAAATCGTTCTCAGTTCGGATTGTAGGCTGCAACTCGCCTACATGAAGCCGGAATCGCTAGTAATCGTGGATCAGCATGCCACGGTGAATACGTTCCCGGGCCTTGTACACACCGCCCGTCACACCACGAGAGTTTGTAACACCCGAAGTCGGTGAGGTAACCTTTATGGAGCCAGCCGCCGAAGGTGGGATAGATGATTGGGGTGAAGTCGTAACAAGGTAGCCGTATCGGAAGGTGCGGCTGGATCACCTCCTTTCTAAGGATAATTACGGAAACAGATCTTGGATCTGTCGATTAACGTCTTGCGTTCAGTTTTGAAGGCTCATTGTAAAATGATCTTCAAAACCTTGTTCTTTGAAAACTGGATAAAACGACATTGAAGCAAATTAAGTAACACATTTTTTATTATTAAGTTTTTTAGGCTTAATAACTAACTTTTAGGTTAAGTTATTAAGGGCGCATGGCGGATGCCTTGGCACTAGGAGCCGAAGAAGGACGGCACTAACACCGATATGCTTCGGGGAGCTGTAAGTGAGCTTTGATCCGGAGATTTCCGAATGGGGGAACCCACTGTTCGTAATGGAGCAGTATCTTGACGTGAATACATAGCGTCTTGATGGCAGACCCAGGGAACTGAAACATCTAAGTACCTGGAGGAAGAGAAAGAAAAATCGATTCCCTGAGTAGCGGCGAGCGAAACGGGAATAGCCCAAACCAAGAGGCTTGCCTCTTGGGGTTGTAGGACACTCTATATGGAGTTACAAAGGAATGAGTTAAACGAAGCGGTCTGGAAAGGCCCGCCAGAGCAGGTAACAGCCCTGTAGTTGAAAGTTCATTCTCTCTTGAGTGTATCCTGAGTACGGCGGAACACGTGAAATTCCGTCGGAATCTGGGAGGACCATCTCCCAAGGCTAAATACTACCTAGTGACCGATAGTGAACCAGTACCGTGAGGGAAAGGTGAAAAGCACCCCGGAAGGGGAGTGAAATAGATCCTGAAACCATGTGCCTACAAGTAGTTAGAGCCCGTTAATGGGTGATAGCGTGCCTTTTGTAGAATGAACCGGCGAGTTACGATTACATGCGAGGTTAAGTTTTAGAAGACGGAGCCGCAGCGAAAGCGAGTCTGAATAGGGCGAATGAGTATGTGGTTGTAGACCCGAAACCAGGTGATCTACCCATGTCCAGGGTGAAGGTAAGGTAACACTTACTGGAGGCCCGAACCCACGTACGTTGAAAAGTGCGGGGATGAGGTGTGGGTAGCGGAGAAATTCCAATCGAACCTGGAGATAGCTGGTTCTCTCCGAAATAGCTTTAGGGCTAGCCTCGTGATAAAGAATCCTGGAGGTAGAGCACTGTTTGAACTAGGGGTCCATCCCGGATTACCGAATTCAGACAAACTCCGAATGCCAGTGATTTATGCACGGGAGTCAGACTGCGAGTGATAAGATCCGTAGTCAAGAGGGAAACAGCCCAGACCACCAGCTAAGGTCCCAAAGTAATTGTTAAGTGGAAAAGGATGTGACGTTGCTTAGACAACCAGGATGTTGGCTCAGAAGCAGCCATCATTTAAAGAGTGCGTAATAGCTCACTGGTCGAGTGACGCTGCGCCGAAAATGTATCGGGGCTAAACAATTCACCGAAGCTGTGGATGGACATCTTAGATGTCCGTGGTAGGAGAGCGTTCTAAGTGCTGTGAAGTCAGACCGGAAGGACTGGTGGAGCGCTTAGAAGTGAGAATGCCGGTATGAGTAGCGAAAGACGGGTGAGAATCCCGTCCACCGAATGACTAAGGTTTCCTGAGGAAGGCTCGTCCGCTCAGGGTTAGTCGGGACCTAAGCCGAGGCCGATAGGCGTAGGCGATGGACAACAGGTTGATATTCCTGTACCACCTATTTACCATTTGAGCAATGGGGGGACGCAGTAGGATAGGGTAAGCATGCTGTTGGTTATGCATGTTCAAGCAGTGAGGCGTGAAATGAGGCAAATCCCATTTCTATAACGTTGAGCTGTGATGACGAGGACGTATGTCCGGAGTTCCTGATTTCACACTGCCAAGAAAAGCCTCTAGCGAGGTAAAAGGTGCCCGTACCGCAAACCGACACAGGTAGTCGAGGAGAGAATCCTAAGGTGTGCGAGAGAACTCTCGTTAAGGAACTCGGCAAAATGACCCCGTAACTTCGGGAGAAGGGGTGCTCTAGTAGGGTGAAAGCCCGAGAGAGCCGCAGTGAATAGGCCCAGGCGACTGTTTAGCAAAAACACAGGTCTCTGCAAAACCGTAAGGTGACGTATAGGGGCTGACGCCTGCCCGGTGCTGGAAGGTTAAGAGGAGTGCTTAGCGCAAGCGAAGGTGCGAATTGAAGCCCCAGTAAACGGCGGCCGTAACTATAACGGTCCTAAGGTAGCGAAATTCCTTGTCGGGTAAGTTCCGACCCGCACGAAAGGCGTAACGATCTGGGCACTGTCTCAACGAGAGACTCGGTGAAATTATAGTACCTGTGAAGATGCAGGTTACCCGCGACAGGACGGAAAGACCCCGTGGAGCTTTACTGTAGCCTGATATTGAATTTTGATACATCTTGTACAGGATAGGTAGGAGCCAGAGATTCCGGAGCGCCAGCTTCGGAGGAGGCGTTGGTGGGATACTACCCTAGATGTATTGAACTTCTAACCCATGCCCCTTAGCGGGGTAGGAGACAGTGTCAGGCGGGCAGTTTGACTGGGGCGGTCGCCTCCTAAAGAGTAACGGAGGCGCCCAAAGGTTCCCTCAGAATGGTTGGAAATCATTCGTAGAGTGTAAAGGCATAAGGGAGCTTGACTGCGAGACCTACAAGTCGAGCAGGGTCGAAAGACGGGCTTAGTGATCCGGTGGTTCCGCATGGAAGGGCCATCGCTCAACGGATAAAAGCTACCCCGGGGATAACAGGCTTATCTCCCCCAAGAGTCCACATCGACGGGGAGGTTTGGCACCTCGATGTCGGCTCATCGCATCCTGGGGCTGTAGTCGGTCCCAAGGGTTGGGCTGTTCGCCCATTAAAGCGGTACGCGAGCTGGGTTCAGAACGTCGTGAGACAGTTCGGTCCCTATCCGTCGTGGGCGTAGGAAATTTGAGAGGAGCTGTCCTTAGTACGAGAGGACCGGGATGGACACACCGCTGGTGTACCAGTTGTTCTGCCAAGGGCATCGCTGGGTAGCTATGTGTGGACGGGATAAGTGCTGAAAGCATCTAAGCATGAAGCCCCCCTCAAGATGAGATTTCCCATTACGCAAGTAAGTAAGATCCCTCAAAGACGATGAGGTAGATAGGTTCGAGGTGGAAGTGTGGCGACATACGGAGCTGACGAATACTAATAGATCGAGGACTTAACCAAATTTTACTTAACAAACTTCAATGTAATTTATCCAGTTTTGAGAGAACAAGTTCTCTAATATAGTCTAGTGATGATGGCAAAGAGGTCACACCCGTTCCCATGCCGAACACGGAAGTTAAGCTCTTTAGCGCCGATGGTAGTTGGGGGTTTCCCCCTGTGAGAGTAGGACGTTGCTAGGCACATCAAAGCACAGCTGATTTAATCAGTTGTGCTTTTTTTTTTGTATAAAATTATTTTAATGCTTTAACATCAAATAGTTGGGTGACTAAAACCTTATTTATATTTAATGAGGAATACATCTTTTACTTCAAATCGTTTCAAAATTTTAAAGCCGAATGCATTTCGTTTAAGCACTTTCAGGGAGTTAGCTTATTAAAGCCGGGCTATTTTCTTTAGATTGACCAAACCATGTACAAAAGTGTTTATTATTCATGAGCTCTAGAGACATATCGGTATACCTCTTTAGATACCAAATCATTTAGTTTACTTTACTTTCTCTTTTATAAAAGACATTGTGTAGTTTTTGTATTTCTTTTAATCATAGGGATTGCATTTTTTTGTGTACAACGGGGAATAGAATTCATTCCCTAATAGATACAAGGACAATAAAGATATTTCTCTGTGATAATTAAAGGTTGATTTAACTCTCTTTGAACGGCTGCCTTGAAGGATGGATTCATATCCATGACAACAATATCTGCATTCGTTGAAGTTATATCTGATTTTTTTCGGCAATCCAAGTATAAAGAAATCGTGGTTCTCTTGCGCTTTTTTACTCAATTATTTGAAATTCTCTACAAAAATATTATAGAATTTGTTTTTAAAGTGCACTCCAATTTTAAGAGACAACTAACAATTGAGTGGCGGCTCTTTTATGAAAAGTTTACTCTTGAAATTATCATCTATGTTTTACAACGAAATTTAAAAGTCCAATTTTAGAATCTCAAATTCATTTATTATCTAGAGAAGGAAGGAAAAAACTTAAGTTGGAGCGTTAAAGACTTCTTGTATTAGAAAAGGAAGGGTCGTCCACCAATGAAGGAATAGCCAAAGAAGTACAAGCATTAGGAGAGTTAAGATATAACTTTATATTCATGCTTTAATCTATAAATTACTTGCGGTTTGTCCATTGTAAGAGTAGCCCCTATTCTAGGGGAGATCTTTATTACTGGATGGAGCAAATGAATTATCTACATAAATAAGAGTATAAATTCAAATCAAATAAATAATATGTTTGATAAAGATTAAGTAAGGTATGAGCAGCGTAGTATTCACTGGAAATACGTAATAGAAAGTTATCAAATCAATTCCAAAACAGAATTTATTTTGATGTGTCGATTAGGACTGAAATGTCTTATTTGTATGAAAAAACATCTTATTGAAAAAAAGACAGTTACATTTCCTTTGTATCGTGACTTGTGATAGAGAGGTTAGACTAACCCTTAGAGCTTTTTAAAGTTAGTAATTCTTTTATTATATATGCAGTTCAAGGCTGGTACGATCCAATAAAGTTATATCAGTACTTAACTAAAATTTTTTTCATAAAGTTTTTTATAAAGGGGGAACTGGGTGTAGTTATAGAGAACTTTTTTAATTATTGAACTCAAAAATACACTAGTCGGTTTATCATCATAAAATTTATCAACTTTTTATATAATTTGTTTTGTTTATATTCATATAGTTGTCTAACGTAATGTGAGATATAGTAGTTTTTATTTCAAATGTATAATACTGAACTCTTTGAACTCTTATTATATGTATTTAATAAGTTGTTCTGTTTTTTAATCAACTAGAGAAATAATTCCGTATATACATAATCGACTCTTCATTCTTTTATTTCTTAACAAAAGTAAAAGTTACTCTATGTTATAAAAAGAATTGAATCTTGTAATAACCGATAAATTGAGCTTATAGTAGGTGCTATTTGTTGGAATTAGGTAATTATTATTCTATTATCTTTGTTTTATGGCAGTTAATAATGGTAATGAACTCAAATAATGATTGAGCTGATTAATCGTGAAACTGTCTTTTCAACTTTTTAAGACGAGTGTAATAAGGGGGATGTTTATGTTGATAAGACCTAATACTAGTTCTTAAAATCTGATTTAAAACGTTATTATTCTAATGCTTATTTTATTATTTTGTTATTAAATGACCTACACACATTAGTGTAAAGTACATTAAAAGTGGATAATTTGTTATCTAATGCTCCATCTAAAGAGACTTAACCAATAATCTTTGAATAAGTAGATTTCTGACAGCCTCTTAGAGTGTAGGAGCTAATGTTATAGAACAAAGAAGTATATTTACGGTTGAAAGATTTACTTCATCTTTGTTAGGTTCATTCATTCTGAGTACAGGAAATAAAGCTTATTTTTTTCTAGGATATCTAGCGATGGATCTAAATTCATTTGTTCTAGGTGTGATAATAATCAAAGCATCTAATAGAACAGGATTAATCGTACTTTAATCTTTTCTGGTGCCTCTAAGTAAAGCTAGTCCATTTGCAAAGCGATTTCATGAAAATCTCTTTTAAATGATAATAATCAAATGTATAAAGTTTTCTAATCTCTTTAATATTTTTCTTTAATGCTATTCGATAAACTCTAAAATGCACAAAGGAAGTAATATAAAGTTAATAGTATTGAGCCTTATATAATAAGCGGTCAATCCCTAGATAGATATCTAAAACCTTACTCTAACTGCGTAGCTACGCCTCTCTCGGAACAGTTTTTATAAACATAAAAACTCCTTTTATATTTTTCTGTAATAAAGTGTTGACAGTTATATCTAATGTGTTGTATTATATTAATTGTCGCTAAGACGTACTGAGAAAAACTTAATAACTTCACTTTCAAATAAAACTTTTAAAAAGTTGTTGACAGTTGAAGATATAAATGTTAGGATTTAAAAGTCGTCAAAACAACACGACAAAATGAACCTTGAAAACTGAACATGCAAGACGTTAATCAATAAATGATTTTGAACATCAACTCTGTTGGTGGATCAAAACAAAAATAGATATCATCTTCGGATGATACGCTAGCAAAGCTAATGAGCTTTCAAACTACTTTTATGGAGAGTTTGATCCTGGCTCAGGACGAACGCTGGCGGCGTGCCTAATACATGCAAGTCGAGCGAATGATGAAGAAGCTTGCTTCTTCTGATTTAGCGGCGGACGGGTGAGTAACACGTGGGCAACCTACCTAGTAGATTGGGATAACTCCGGGAAACCGGGGCTAATACCGAATAATCCATTTTGTCACATGGCAAAATGCTGAAAGGCGGTTTCGGCTGTCACTACTAGATGGGCCCGCGGTGCATTAGCTAGTTGGTGGGGTAACGGCCTACCAAGGCAACGATGCATAGCCGACCTGAGAGGGTGATCGGCCACATTGGGACTGAGACACGGCCCAAACTCCTACGGGAGGCAGCAGTAGGGAATCTTCCACAATGGACGAAAGTCTGATGGAGCAACGCCGCGTGAGTGATGAAGGTTTTCGGATCGTAAAACTCTGTTGTAAGGGAAGAACAAGTACGTTAGTAACTGAACGTACCTTGACGGTACCTTATTAGAAAGCCACGGCTAACTACGTGCCAGCAGCCGCGGTAATACGTAGGTGGCAAGCGTTGTCCGGATTTATTGGGCGTAAAGCGCGCGCAGGTGGTTTCTTAAGTCTGATGTGAAAGCCCACGGCTCAACCGTGGAGGGTCATTGGAAACTGGGAGACTTGAGTGCAGAAGAGGAAAGTGGAATTCCAAGTGTAGCGGTGAAATGCGTAGAGATTTGGAGGAACACCAGTGGCGAAGGCGACTTTCTGGTCTGTAACTGACACTGAGGCGCGAAAGCGTGGGGAGCAAACAGGATTAGATACCCTGGTAGTCCACGCCGTAAACGATGAGTGCTAAGTGTTAGGGGGTTTCCGCCCCTTAGTGCTGCAGCTAACGCATTAAGCACTCCGCCTGGGGAGTACGGCCGCAAGGTTGAAACTCAAAGGAATTGACGGGGGCCCGCACAAGCGGTGGAGCATGTGGTTTAATTCGAAGCAACGCGAAGAACCTTACCAGGTCTTGACATCCCAATGACCGCTCTAGAGATAGAGTTTTCCCTTCGGGGACATTGGTGACAGGTGGTGCATGGTTGTCGTCAGCTCGTGTCGTGAGATGTTGGGTTAAGTCCCGCAACGAGCGCAACCCTTGATCTTAGTTGCCATCATTTAGTTGGGCACTCTAAGGTGACTGCCGGTGACAAACCGGAGGAAGGTGGGGATGACGTCAAATCATCATGCCCCTTATGACCTGGGCTACACACGTGCTACAATGGACGATACAAAGAGTCGCTAACTCGCGAGGGTATGCTAATCTCATAAAATCGTTCTCAGTTCGGATTGTAGGCTGCAACTCGCCTACATGAAGCCGGAATCGCTAGTAATCGTGGATCAGCATGCCACGGTGAATACGTTCCCGGGCCTTGTACACACCGCCCGTCACACCACGAGAGTTTGTAACACCCGAAGTCGGTGAGGTAACCTTTATGGAGCCAGCCGCCGAAGGTGGGATAGATGATTGGGGTGAAGTCGTAACAAGGTAGCCGTATCGGAAGGTGCGGCTGGATCACCTCCTTTCTAAGGATAATTACGGAAACAGATCTTGGATCTGTCGATTAACGTCTTGCGTTCAGTTTTGAAGGCTCATTGTAAAATGATCTTCAAAACCTTGTTCTTTGAAAACTGGATAAAACGACATTGAAGCAAATTAAGTAACACATTTTTTATTATTAAGTTTTTTAGGCTTAATAACTAACTTTTAGGTTAAGTTATTAAGGGCGCATGGCGGATGCCTTGGCACTAGGAGCCGAAGAAGGACGGCACTAACACCGATATGCTTCGGGGAGCTGTAAGTGAGCTTTGATCCGGAGATTTCCGAATGGGGGAACCCACTGTTCGTAATGGAGCAGTATCTTGACGTGAATACATAGCGTCTTGATGGCAGACCCAGGGAACTGAAACATCTAAGTACCTGGAGGAAGAGAAAGAAAAATCGATTCCCTGAGTAGCGGCGAGCGAAACGGGAATAGCCCAAACCAAGAGGCTTGCCTCTTGGGGTTGTAGGACACTCTATATGGAGTTACAAAGGAATGAGTTAAACGAAGCGGTCTGGAAAGGCCCGCCAGAGCAGGTAACAGCCCTGTAGTTGAAAGTTCATTCTCTCTTGAGTGTATCCTGAGTACGGCGGAACACGTGAAATTCCGTCGGAATCTGGGAGGACCATCTCCCAAGGCTAAATACTACCTAGTGACCGATAGTGAACCAGTACCGTGAGGGAAAGGTGAAAAGCACCCCGGAAGGGGAGTGAAATAGATCCTGAAACCATGTGCCTACAAGTAGTTAGAGCCCGTTAATGGGTGATAGCGTGCCTTTTGTAGAATGAACCGGCGAGTTACGATTACATGCGAGGTTAAGTTTTAGAAGACGGAGCCGCAGCGAAAGCGAGTCTGAATAGGGCGAATGAGTATGTGGTTGTAGACCCGAAACCAGGTGATCTACCCATGTCCAGGGTGAAGGTAAGGTAACACTTACTGGAGGCCCGAACCCACGTACGTTGAAAAGTGCGGGGATGAGGTGTGGGTAGCGGAGAAATTCCAATCGAACCTGGAGATAGCTGGTTCTCTCCGAAATAGCTTTAGGGCTAGCCTCGTGATAAAGAATCCTGGAGGTAGAGCACTGTTTGAACTAGGGGTCCATCCCGGATTACCGAATTCAGACAAACTCCGAATGCCAGTGATTTATGCACGGGAGTCAGACTGCGAGTGATAAGATCCGTAGTCAAGAGGGAAACAGCCCAGACCACCAGCTAAGGTCCCAAAGTAATTGTTAAGTGGAAAAGGATGTGACGTTGCTTAGACAACCAGGATGTTGGCTCAGAAGCAGCCATCATTTAAAGAGTGCGTAATAGCTCACTGGTCGAGTGACGCTGCGCCGAAAATGTATCGGGGCTAAACAATTCACCGAAGCTGTGGATGGACATCTTAGATGTCCGTGGTAGGAGAGCGTTCTAAGTGCTGTGAAGTCAGACCGGAAGGACTGGTGGAGCGCTTAGAAGTGAGAATGCCGGTATGAGTAGCGAAAGACGGGTGAGAATCCCGTCCACCGAATGACTAAGGTTTCCTGAGGAAGGCTCGTCCGCTCAGGGTTAGTCGGGACCTAAGCCGAGGCCGATAGGCGTAGGCGATGGACAACAGGTTGATATTCCTGTACCACCTATTTACCATTTGAGCAATGGGGGGACGCAGTAGGATAGGGTAAGCATGCTGTTGGTTATGCATGTTCAAGCAGTGAGGCGTGAAATGAGGCAAATCCCATTTCTATAACGTTGAGCTGTGATGACGAGGACGTATGTCCGGAGTTCCTGATTTCACACTGCCAAGAAAAGCCTCTAGCGAGGTAAAAGGTGCCCGTACCGCAAACCGACACAGGTAGTCGAGGAGAGAATCCTAAGGTGTGCGAGAGAACTCTCGTTAAGGAACTCGGCAAAATGACCCCGTAACTTCGGGAGAAGGGGTGCTCTAGTAGGGTGAAAGCCCGAGAGAGCCGCAGTGAATAGGCCCAGGCGACTGTTTAGCAAAAACACAGGTCTCTGCAAAACCGTAAGGTGACGTATAGGGGCTGACGCCTGCCCGGTGCTGGAAGGTTAAGAGGAGTGCTTAGCGCAAGCGAAGGTGCGAATTGAAGCCCCAGTAAACGGCGGCCGTAACTATAACGGTCCTAAGGTAGCGAAATTCCTTGTCGGGTAAGTTCCGACCCGCACGAAAGGCGTAACGATCTGGGCACTGTCTCAACGAGAGACTCGGTGAAATTATAGTACCTGTGAAGATGCAGGTTACCCGCGACAGGACGGAAAGACCCCGTGGAGCTTTACTGTAGCCTGATATTGAATTTTGATACATCTTGTACAGGATAGGTAGGAGCCAGAGATTCCGGAGCGCCAGCTTCGGAGGAGGCGTTGGTGGGATACTACCCTAGATGTATTGAACTTCTAACCCATGCCCCTTAGCGGGGTAGGAGACAGTGTCAGGCGGGCAGTTTGACTGGGGCGGTCGCCTCCTAAAGAGTAACGGAGGCGCCCAAAGGTTCCCTCAGAATGGTTGGAAATCATTCGTAGAGTGTAAAGGCATAAGGGAGCTTGACTGCGAGACCTACAAGTCGAGCAGGGTCGAAAGACGGGCTTAGTGATCCGGTGGTTCCGCATGGAAGGGCCATCGCTCAACGGATAAAAGCTACCCCGGGGATAACAGGCTTATCTCCCCCAAGAGTCCACATCGACGGGGAGGTTTGGCACCTCGATGTCGGCTCATCGCATCCTGGGGCTGTAGTCGGTCCCAAGGGTTGGGCTGTTCGCCCATTAAAGCGGTACGCGAGCTGGGTTCAGAACGTCGTGAGACAGTTCGGTCCCTATCCGTCGTGGGCGTAGGAAATTTGAGAGGAGCTGTCCTTAGTACGAGAGGACCGGGATGGACACACCGCTGGTGTACCAGTTGTTCTGCCAAGGGCATCGCTGGGTAGCTATGTGTGGACGGGATAAGTGCTGAAAGCATCTAAGCATGAAGCCCCCCTCAAGATGAGATTTCCCATTACGCAAGTAAGTAAGATCCCTCAAAGACGATGAGGTAGATAGGTTCGAGGTGGAAGTGTGGCGACATACGGAGCTGACGAATACTAATAGATCGAGGACTTAACCAAATTTTACTTAACAAACTTCAATGTAATTTATCCAGTTTTGAGAGAACAAGTTCTCTAATATAGTCTAGTGATGATGGCAAAGAGGTCACACCCGTTCCCATGCCGAACACGGAAGTTAAGCTCTTTAGCGCCGATGGTAGTTGGGGGTTTCCCCCTGTGAGAGTAGGACGTTGCTAGGCACATGAAAGCACAGCTGATTTAATCAGTTGTGCTTTTTTTATTGTTTATAATAAGGTCTTTTAATAGATAGATAATTTTGCAGTCGTATAGGAATAAAACTATTTATTTACATATTTTAGGTATTAGTGAGCTTTGATATAATATATTCAAAAAGATTGGTGGATTCTTATGACATTAAAAAAACCATTAGTTATTTTACTCCATGAAATTTATGGAGTTAACGATCATATGGAGTATTATAAAGTTATTTTTAATGATGCAGGATTTGATGTAATGGTTCCTAATTTACTAGATAGAAAACCTTTTCATTATTCAGAAGAAGCGGAAGCATATACATACTTTATGATAGAAGTAGGGTTTGAAAAGGCGGAGTTAATAATTGAGCAAATTATAAATGAACAAAAACAATTTTATGAGGATATTTATATTGTTGGATTCAGTATAGGCGCAACGCTGGCATGGTTATGTAGCGAAAAGTCAGTATCAGCTGTTTTCGCTTTTTATGGATCGCGTATTCGTCAATACTTACATATTAACCCAAAAGTTCCTACTGTGGTTTATTTTGCTGAAAAAGAGAAATCTTTTAACCCTCAAATAATTCTTAAGCAATTACAACAAAAAAATCAAGTTTATACTCACTTAGTGAATAAAAGTCATGGCTATATGAACCCCTTTGATAAAAAATTTGATAAATTAGCAGCTGATGAATCAACAAATGAAATTTTTAGATGGATTAAATTGTAGGTATTTATTTGATTTGTTATAATATATATAGAACAGAATGGAGTGATACGTATGTTTCTGCAAATTGAGCCACAATCAGATGTGCCGATATATACGCAACTAACGCAGCAAATTATTGAAGGTATTGCCAGTGGACAGTTAAAGCCTGGAGAGTCCTTACCATCAGTTAGAGCATTGGCAGCTGATTTAGGCGTAAATATGCATACGGTTAATAAGAGTTATCATGAATTAGAGAAGAAGGGTATGATACTCATTATCCCAAAGTCTGGTGCAGTTGTTTCAGGACCAAATGATTTAGGTGTGACAAATGCGCAAATACAACAAGTTGAGAGAATGCTACGACCTGTGGTTGCAGAAGGGCTGGTCGTTGGATTGGGGGCACAAGATTTACAACAACTTGTGCAAAAACTAATAAAAAACTTGTCATAAAGGGGCCTAAAGGAAATGGATGGATATATTTTTTCATTAGTTATGTTCGCTGTGATTGGTTTACTACAAGCATTTGTACCATATTGGATTAAAGAGACGATTGTTTTTGGCGTAACCGTACCAGATCAGCAAGTCTATCACCCTATTGTGAAAGCATCTAAAAAGATATATACTTTAACACTTTTAAGCATCCTAATCATTATAGTGGCAGGTTATATTTTATGGGAACTAAATAGTAGAGTGAATGATGAGTTAGCCGTTATTGTGGGAATATCCCTACAATTTATATTGATCGGTATAAGTATGGTGATGTATTTTATATTTCATAATAAAATTACGAAGTTGAAAAAAGTAGAGGAATGGGGAGCAGACCTGAAACAAGTAAAGGTAACAGACTGGTCTGTACGGGCACGTGATGAAATGTTACCGATATTCTATTTTTTACTACCAATCTTTGTTGTAGGTGGCCTAATTATTTACACTTATATGCAATATCCATTACTTCCTGAAAAAATTGCAACACATTGGGGGCCTAACGGTCAGCCGGATGCCTTTACAGATAAAAATAGATTTTCAGTAATTGCATTACCACTCATTTTATTAGTGATGCAGATTATGTTTGCAGGTATTATTGAGTTAACACGTCGCTCTGGAATTAAAATTAGTGCGACTAGAACGCAGCGATCCATTCGTCAGCAACTGGCATTGAGAAAGTATTCGAGTTGGTTAATGTTTTTAATGACCATGTTAATAACAATTCTCTTTAGTTTCTTACAATTGACAACAATTCATAGCGACCTAGTAAGTGAGAGCGTGATGCTTATCATGTTCATTAGTTTCATTTTTCTCACGATTATTGGAGTAATTACTTTTGCAGTGAAATTGAGTAGTTTAGGTGAAGCTAAAGGGACTAATTATTCGTCTTCTGGCATTACAGATGTAGACGAAGACCAGTACTGGATAGGTGGTCTTATTTATTTTAACCGCAATGATCCATCAGTCTTTGTAGAGAAGCGATTTGGTGTTGGGTGGACGGTAAATATGGCTCGTCCTACTGCCATTGCATGTATTTTCGGGCCGATTGTATTAATTATTTTAATTTCTATATTTGCATAGAACGATGAAGATGCTGTAGCTAACATATCTACTTAAACACGTCTATAGAGCCGATATAGACCTTAAAAAGTAGAAATATAAACTAGGTACATCAAATTATCAAAGAGCTTTATAAGGTATCTAATGACGATATCTGAGTAATGAGTTCATCGAATAAAAGGACCACATTTACAACCAAACTACTTAATTTGTAACGATTTGTTCATGTGGTGTTCATATTGGCAAAGTAATGTTACTACCATAGTAATAAAAAATTCTATGGGGGAATGACATTATGGAGGCAAAATGGAGTTTACGCTTAATTCGTTTAGCAGCAATTTTTGGTTTGATTGGAGCTGGATTAGGTTCGCATATGGCGGGCTCTGGTAGTTATCAATTCCGTCCGATTCATGTTCATATTTTATTAGTAGGTTGGTTATCAGTGTTCTCATGGGGTATGTTCTATCGCGTCTATAAAGTGAAATCAGCAAAATTAGTAGCGGCGCATGGATGGACTGCAATTATTGGCTCTATTGGTTTAACGGTCGGTATGTGGTTAAACGCACTAAAGCCATTTAACGTGAACGAAACATTCGCATTAGTCTTTTATATCGTAGGCGGAACGATTTTATTGGTAAGCTTTGGTTTATTCATCATTACAACATTCATGATCGATACTAAGGGTAGAAAATGAAGTAATATATATGAGAAAAGCATCTTCAGAAAATAGATTGAAGGTGCTTTTTGCGTTTTTACACACATATAAAACAAGAACTGATAATAAATCATTTAGTATAAGGCTTACAGCATAAATATAATTATATTAAGTATTTTAGCCCTTATTTGCAAAGTATTTCCCGGGAAATACTTATAAATCAAGTCAAATTAACACTTTACCATCACTTTGATCGAAAATTTCATAGGTGAAGTAATCAATCAGATCATACAAACAAGAAATTGCAAAATAGTCCTTTAACGGTGTAAAATATTGTGTGAATCGATATTGATTTATCGTATCGTATCGTCCAATTTATAAAAGGATGTGATTAGGGTGGGATATGAAAAATACTTACCAGCTACTACAAGAACTCATGCAAAGCCTTTTAATAATAATTTGGCGATTCTTTGCATGGGGTGATTAAAGTATCATCGCCGTTGCATGTCATATTATTCATTGAAATGCTTTGCCCTAAACTTCAATTATGATAGTGAAGGAGCGAGTTCCAATGAGATATGTGAATGCACAGGATATTATACCGCAAAAGCTGTTAGCTGAAATTCAACAGTATGTACAGGGAGATTTACTCTATATTCCCAAGCTAGAAAAAAACAGGGTCAAATGGGGAGTTCATTCTGGTGAGCGTAAACGGCTATCTATACGCAATGCACAGATACGAGATGCATTCCGAAATGGATCATCTTTAACAAACCTAGCCGAGCAATACAATTTATCTGTGGAAACAATAAAAAAAATTATTTATACAAAATAAGTCGTAATAGCTGCTATCGTAACTAGCAGCTATTTTTATGTAGAGTTTAATTATAAAAATAATCCCCAATTGTAAACCTGATATATATGTAGTAAGTTGAATATAAAGGAAGTGATACGAATGGAACTCTTTATGAATGTAGAGCAATACCAGTTCGTCAAGAAGCAGGCTAAGAAATTAGCTAATGCTTATGCGAACACCAATGATGGGCATGTCCTTCAGGCGGTACAGGCGCTAGTAATGGAGAGTATTAATGAGAAACTCATTGGATTAGATGAAGATAGCAGTAGTATTGTGAAGCAAATCGTAACTATAAAAACGAAGGAGCAGCTTGAAAATTTTATTGAAAAGATAAAAGTTTATGTTACGCCCTTTGAAAAGCTAACTGAAAAAGAACTAAAAAAGCTCTTCCCAAAAGATAAAAAATTGAAAGTTCCAGATTTAAAAAATATAGATTGGACTGAAATTTCTTATTTAAGTTGGTTCGATTCTGGAACTAACCGTAAATATATTGTTTATAGAAATGATAACAACATTAAAAGTATCCGAGGCGTCTTTAGTCAATCTAGTAAAAAGGGAATATGTACTATTTGTAACCAGCATCAATCAGTCGGAATGTTCATGAGCTCTAAAAAAGGTAAAGCGATAGGCACATATGTAAAAAGAGGAAACTATATTTGCGTAGATAGTGCAGCATGTAATGAAAATTTAACAGATTTTACTAGGCTAACAGACTTCATTCAAACGATTAATGACTAAATTTTAGCTAAAGCAAATCATCTAATTTAGTTGATTTGCTTTTTTTATTTGCATATTTTGGAAGATATAAGTAAGGGGATAGATATTTCTAAAATAAATTATTAATCCATTAACATATTAAAATTCATGCAGATTCCGTTTCAAAATAAATAAACATTCCAGTAAAAATGTCGCAACACTTAGAAAGAGCATATTGTAACCTCTCCTACTTTGTAAACAAGAGTCAAGAAAATAATTATGGTACAATCAAGTTAAACTCATCATTAATAATACCCTCGTAAGAAAAGAAGGTGACAATATGTCAAACCCGTCAGAAGAAGTAAAAATTACACATCGATCAACAAAGGAAAAAGATGATATTTTAAATCGCTTAAAACGAATTGAAGGACAAGTTCGTGGTATTCAAAATATGGTTGAAAACGATCGTTACTGCGTAGATATCTTAATTCAAGTATCCGCTATCAATGCAGCATTGAAGAAAGTGAACATGAATTTATTAGAAAAGCATACTAGCCATTGCGTATCGGATGCGATTAAGAATGGTGAAGGGGAAGAAGCGATTAAAGAATTAATGGACGTTTTTAAGCAATTTGCAAAGTCCTAATGAGTGATAGTCAGCTATTTATGCTGGCTTTTTATCTCGTTATTGACATACCTAACGGGGGTATGGTAAATTGTTTATAGGGAGCAATAAAAACTCCAACGAAACTTTGGAAGGAGAGATAAAAAGAATTAGCAGAGTTATGGACGCTTATAGTAATTAAGAAATTTAGCCGGGAATGCCAAGTTTTCAATATAGATGGATAAAAAAATGAGTATAAGAAAAACTTAAAGTGAAGCTCCGTTTTAGAACACTTTAATTATTTGATTAGTATTAATAGTTTTTCATGTAGCTATTAGAACGGCTGAAAAGGTATAGATAAGATGGTACAAACAAGGTGAAAGAGTTTGTAGTATTTTTAGTTAGATAAACAAAAGTTTTATTTTACCCTACGTGGGTATAGTAAATTTATAAAGGGAATAAAAACACAATAGGAGGAATTTTTTTATGCAACAAATAACTTTAAACGTACAAGGCATGTCTTGCGGACATTGCGTTAATTCAATTGAAGGAAATGTAGGTAAGTTAAACGGAGTTGAATCTGTAACAGTACATCTTGATACAGCAAAGGTAGATGTATCATTAGATCCAAATGTGATCAGCTTAAAAGAAATTAAAGATGAAATTGAAGATCAAGGCTATGATGTAGAGTAATCTACTTAAAGAAAAAAGTGTCAATAATAAATCGTGCTGGTTTTTTCAGCACGATTTATTTTAAAACAAAGCATTCATAATTGCAGTGATGTAAGGAGTGAAAAATGATGAGTCAAAAGAAAGCGACTTTACAAATAACAGGTATGACATGTTCTGCTTGTGCAAATAGGATTGAAAAAGGATTGTCCAAAATGGAAGGTGTTGAAGAGGCAAATGTGAATTTTGCACTCGAAAAAACACAAATTGTCTATGATTCAGATAAAACAGACGCTACGAAATTTAAGGAGAAAGTTAAAGCGTTAGGATATGACGTAGTAAGTGAAAAAGTTGACTTCGATGTTACTGGGATGACTTGTGCAGCTTGCGCAAATAGAGTTGAAAAACGCTTAAATAAATTTGACGGAGTTGAACTAGCAACTGTTAACTTTGCATTAGAATCTGTTCATGTGGAATACAATCCAGAACAAGTGAATATTCCTGAAATGCAAGAGGCGATAAAAAAACTTGGTTACTCTCTTGAAGAAAAACAAGAAAAAACTGGTGACCATATCGACCATCGCCAAAGAGAAATTCAAAAACAACAAGGGAAATTTATTTTCTCGCTTATTTTGTCTATCCCTTTGTTATGGGCAATGGTAAGTCACTTCGAATTTACAAGCTTCATTTGGTTGCCGGATATGTTGATGAATCCTTGGGTTCAATTTGCCCTAGCAACACCTGTTCAATTTATTGTTGGTAAACAATTTTATGTTGGCGCATATAAGTCATTAAAAAATAAGAGTGCAAACATGGATGTACTTGTGGCATTAGGTACATCAGCTGCTTATTTCTATAGTTTATATTTAAGTATCAAGTCGATTGGCACAAATGCTCATATGGTGGAGCTATATTATGAAACAAGTGCGGTTTTAATCACCTTGATTATTTTAGGAAAGCTATTTGAAGCTAAAGCAAAAGGTCGTTCATCTGAGGCTATTAAGAAATTAATGGGGCTACAAGCGAAAAACGCTACTGTTTTTCGTGACGGCAAAGAGATAATCATTCCTATTGAGGAAGTATTAAAAGGGGATATTGTCTACATTAAACCAGGTGAAAAAGTACCTGTTGACGGTGAAATTGTGGAAGGTCAATCAGCACTTGATGAAGCAATGTTAACGGGTGAAAGTATTCCTGTAGATAAAACAGTGGGCGATACGGTTATTGGTTCAACGATTAACAAAAATGGTTTTTTGAAAATTAAAGCAACGAACGTTGGGAAAGATACAGCTCTAGCGCAAATAATTAAAGTAGTTGAAGAGGCACAAGGCTCAAAAGCACCGATTCAACGTTTAGCTGATGTGATTTCAGGTATATTTGTTCCAATTGTAGTAGGTATAGCTATTATTACGTTCCTTGTGTGGTACTTCATGGTGAGTCCGGGAGATTTTGCGGAAGCACTTGAGAAATTCATCGCAGTATTAGTCATTGCTTGTCCATGTGCACTTGGCTTAGCGACACCGACTTCAATCATGGCTGGATCGGGCCGTGCAGCAGAATTCGGAATCTTGTTTAAGGGTGGCGAACATCTTGAAACAACACACCGTTTAGATACAATTATCCTAGATAAAACAGGAACTGTTACAAATGGTAAACCATCATTAACAGATGTTTTGTTAGCACAAGGTGTAGATGAGGTAAACTTCCTTAAACTTGTGGGTACAGCAGAGAAAAACTCTGAGCATCCACTTGCAGAAGCAATTGTATTAGGGATAAAAGAAAAAGGTATTGAACTTGGTTCTTCTGAAATATTTGAAGCAGTCCCTGGTTACGGTATTCAGTCTAAAGTGGATGGTAAACAATTATTGATTGGTACACGTAAACTAATGGCGAAACACAACATTCAAGTGCAAGATGTATTAGTACAAATGGAGAATTTAGAGAAGCAAGGTAAAACAGCTATGTTAGTTGCTATCGATGGTCAATACGCGGGTCTAGTAGCTGTAGCAGATACAATTAAAGAAACATCAAAAGATGCTATTGCTCGTTTACACAAATTAGGGTTAGACGTAGTAATGATTACAGGAGATAACACTCAAACAGCAAAAACAATTGCAGCTCAAGTTGGAATTAAGCATGTCATTGCAGAAGTTTTACCAGAAGGAAAAGCAGATGAAGTAAAAAAACTTCAAGCTGTAGGGAAAATTGTTGCGATGGTAGGCGATGGTATCAATGATGCTCCAGCATTAGCGACAGCTAATATTGGGATGGCAATTGGTACAGGTACTGATGTAGCAATGGAAGCGGCAGATATCACGCTAATTCGAGGCGATTTAAACAGTATTGCCGACGCAATTTTCATGAGTAAGAAGACCATTTTGAATATTAAACAAAACCTTTTCTGGGCACTTGCATATAACAGTTTAGGTGTACCAATAGCCGCAGTCGGTTTATTAGCTCCGTGGTTAGCTGGAGCAGCAATGGCGTTTAGTTCCGTTTCTGTTGTTCTAAATGCTTTAAGACTACAACGTATTAAGCTAAAAGTTTAGAGGAGGCAATATATATGAAACGTAGTACGGCAACTTGGGCTATTTCCGCAATTGTCTACTTAGGAATTATCATAATAGGTTACAGTGTATATGCCAATATGAACCCAAAAGCAGAAGTAACAGACGATCATAATAGTAAAAATGAACATACAGATCATAAGGTAAGTGACATGAGTGAAGTTACACCTAAAGTAGCTTACGCTAATGGAATTACAACAGTAGAATTAAAAGACAAAAACAATAATGCACCAGAATTAGAAGTTTCCCACGAAAAGCTAATGCATTTAATCGTTGTTAGTGCAGACTTAGAAGAATATCATCATTTTCACCCTGAAGAAGCGAATAAAGGAATCTATCAAAACAAGTTTGACTTAGCTGATAATTCTTATAAAGCATTCGTAGATATCAAACCAAAAGGGCTTCCGTATTCAGTGCAACCAATTGAATTTCATGTTGGTGAAACACATCAAAAGAACAGCGGGAATAATCTTGTTGTAGATAAAGGATTTACAAAAACCATTAACAATCAGCCAGTGGAGCTTAAGACTACAGCATTTAATGTGAATAAGGAAATCACTTTGAATTTTGATTTGAAAGGGGCTAAACCTGAACAATATTTAGGTGCTTTAGGCCATGTTGTCATTTTAGATGAAAACGCGGAGAACTTTATTCATGTACATCCTGTATCGAATGATCAAACCGTTTTTAAAACAGAATTCACTAAGCCTGGTGTATATAAAATGTGGGCTGAATTTAAGTTTGGTGAACAAGTAAACGCTTATCCGTTTGTAATCGAAGTAAAATAAGATTTTGAAAAGGGGGTATTTCTAAGTCGGGAGAACGACTGATGAGAACCCCTTTTTGCTAGGTTATAAAATACTTAGTGGGAGGTCGTTATGAATGAAAAAACTTCAATTGGAGCTCTATACAAGACCGACATGTTCAGATTGTCAGGAAGCGAAAGTGTTTCTTGCCAACAATAACATTTCATATATAGATTATGATTTAACGCAACAGCCGTTAAAGGAAAAAGAGTTAATCAAGTTAAGCGGCGCAAGAATGGTTCCTACCTTTGTGTTCAAAAATAACTCTTTGTTAGGTCTGGCTAGCAAACTAACAGTAATGATTGGATTTGAACAAAATCTAGATGAAGTAAAAAGGTTATTAATGATTAATAACTAAAAATCGAGAACCTGCTGCAAAAGTAAGCAGGTTCTTTTTTTCATTCAAATATAAAAGTAATCTTTTCATATATAAAGATATTTAAGATTCTACATCAATGATGAGAGAGGAATAGTAAAGAACATAAATCATTGGATCGAGCAAAATGAGTATAGAATTTCTATATAGTTGAGATAGCTTAAATAGAAAGAATGCACACGCTTCATTTAGTATGAAATGAAACGTGTGCAAGTGGAATTACAGTATAACTTATATATATTGATATATTACTCTCGAATTTTAAATTTCCTATATTTAATGAACAAGTTGCGCTTTAAGATTGTCTAATCCAAAGCGTTTAATGAATTTAAATAACGGTTCACGCTTTTTACCATTCTCAGCATAAATTTCAACGATTTTCTCTACAACCTCATACAATTGTTCAGGAGTAAGTTGCTCCATTAGTAAAGTCCCTGCTTGAGCATCAAAACCTTTTGCTTTTCCTCCTATATATAAATCATAGCCATTTTTGATTTTCATGACGCCGATATCATTGACTAAAGGTTCACCGCAGCCGATGGGGCAACCTGTATAGGCTGGGCGAAGCGTAAAGGGAACGGGTTTTCCTGCAATACGTTTATTTAGTTCAATAGCAACTGGCATACCTTCTTGTTCTGACCCTTTGCAGAAATTACAAGTTCTTAGGCTTTTGACGAAATTTCCGACAGGGTAACAGGACAGGCCAACTTCTTTAAATTTCCCTTTTACGAATTCCACATTACTTTCAAGTACATCGATGTAAAGCTGCTGGAAAGTCGTCAATTCCAGTTCATCCCCGTCATTCATGTACTGAGCAATGACAGCCAACTGTTTGGCATTTAGTTTAGCACCAAATGAAATTCCACCGTTAACGGCTAATTTCACTGTGTTGTCATTTTGAGTCATATCTATTTTCACAACCTTCTAATCTTTTATCATTTGAATTGCACATTTACATAATACCATACCGTGGGAGGGTATAATAAGTTTAAATAAAATAATTCCGCGGATAATTGTTCACGAAATTATTTTCCCATAGGAAACAGGATAGAATTGATTCGTTTTGAACGATTTCTTAATACCTGCTACATTTTTAGACTTTCATGTTTTCATGTTGAAGCATTGATTTTTCAACTTGAATTGTAGTGTGTCCAATATGGAATTCTTTCTCGATTACATGAATGGCTTTTTGAAGAATCACTTGTTCATTTTCTTCATCTTTAATTAGTAAATGAGAACTTAAAGAATTTAATCCAGATGTAATTGTCCAGATATGGAGATCATGTACATTAATAACACCATCTATACTCTCTAATGCTTTTTTTACCTCTTGTTGATCAATTGCTGCCGGTGTCCCTTCCATTAATACATGTACGGTATGCTTAATAATTCCCCATGCACCTTTTAGAATTAATAATGCAACAACAACACTAATGATCGGATCTGCAATGTACCAGTCGAAGAAATACATGACAATACCAGCAACGATAGCTCCGACAGAACCTAATGCATCCCCAAGAACATGAAGATAAGCACTTCGAAGATTGACATTATCTTTTACATCACCTTTACTCATTAATGACCATGCGCTAATAAGATTTGCTAATAATCCAACTAGAGCAATTAACATCATAGAACCACTAGCAACAGTTGGTGGTTCAAAGAATCTTCCATAAGCTTCATAGATGATGAAACCTGCAATTAAGAATAAAGTGATGCCATTAAAAAAGGCTGCTAGAATCTCAAATCGATGGTAACCAAATGTTCTCTTTGGAGAAGCGGCTTTAGCAGCAAATCCTATCGCCACTAAGCTTAGGATTAAAGAAGCTGTATCACTTAACATATGTCCAGAATCTGCAAGTAAAGCTAAACTATTAGTAATTAAGCCTCCAATAAACTCCAATAACATAATTCCTGCCGTGATTGAAAGGGCTATAATAAGCCCCTTTTTGTTGCCGTCCCTGCTATGATCATGCCCGTGGTGGTGATGCCCGTGATCATGACTGTGGTCGTGTCCGTGATGATGCATATAAATTCCCCCTAATCATGTAATGAGTGGTCAATTACTTGTTTGAGTACTTCAATAACATGCTCGTCATCATAGCTATAAAATAATGATTTACCCTGACGACGTGATTTCACTAAACGTAAGTTTTTCAGAAAGGATAGTTGATGGGATACAGCAGATTGAGTCATGTTCAGAACATCTGCAATATGTCCAACTGAACATTCTTCCTGCGATAGTAAATATAAAATTTTCACTCTTGTAGGATCTGCTAATGCTTTGAAAGTTCTTGCAACATCTTCAACCGTCGATTCATTTAAAAAGTGATGTTTACTTTGCTCCAATTAATTGACCCTCCCTAATATTATTATATGAACACATGCTCATATGTTGATATTACAATATTATATGTGATTTGTAAACTACGTGTGCATTATTTTGCATTAATTTAGAAATTTAATTCGTCTAAATATAATAATCAATCATTCATAAATATTATAAGTGCTATTTAGAAGAATTTATTTCTTTAACATGCTAGTGGTTGTCAGGTGATGTTTTATGATTTCTAGAATCAAAATGGCTATCGGTTTGGATTTTTTAAAATTTTGTTATAATAAAAGATTAGAAAGAGTGGTGAATTGACAGAATGTCGAATTGGTATAGTATTTTCCCGAAAAATCCATTGCTTAGTATTTCGACTTGGATTCTTTTCTGTTTCGTCCCTCTTTACTTTGTTTTTCGTACAACATCTACATTAATTGTATCTATTGCAGTTGCTATTTTGATTGTATATATTATTTGTTTTCGCTTTTCTTATAGTACTAATAATGGTTTAGTTTATGTGTGCATTTCCCTAGAGATGGTTATAAATGCGGTAATGACAGTTCTTTTTGGCTACATTTATTTTGCCTTCTTCACGGCTTTCTTTATCGGGCGAATTCGCCATACTGTTGGGTTCTATATTATGTATGGTCTTCATATTGCTATGACCGTTGGTTCAATTATAGGGGGTTTCTTTATCGAGACAGAGCTATTTATTAAAGAGATTCCTTTTATCGTTATTGTCGTATTTGGTGTGATTTTAGGGCCCTTTTATATATATAGCACAAACAAACGTGATAAATTACAAGGACAATTAGCAACTGCCAATGAGCGTATTTCTGAACTAAGCGTTTATGAAGAACGTCAACGGATTGCTAGAGATTTGCACGATACTTTAGGGCAAAAGCTTTCTATGGTTGGCTTGAAGAGTGATTTGGCTATTCGTTTAGTAAAAAAAGATCAAGATGCTGCAATACAAGAGCTTCGGGATATTCGTCAAACAGCTAGTATTGCTTTAAAAGAAGTGCGAGAAATGGTGTCGAATATGAAGGCTGTAAAAATTGAAGATGAGCTATTACATGTTCAACAAATTTTAACAGCAGCTGATATTAAAATGATTATTGAAGGTAAATCAGAATTTAATCACATTCCTGCAATTATTGGCAATACATTAAGTATGTGTTTGAAAGAGGCCGTCAATAACGTAGTAAGACATAGTAAAGCAACTGAATGCAAAATTACCATTAAACAAAAATCCGATGTCATCCAATTGACTGTATTGGACAATGGTATAGGTATTTCTAATATGAATAGAAAACCGTCGAGTAACGGTTTAAATGGTATGAAGGAAAGAGTCGAGTTTGTAAATGGTGACCTAGAGATTTCTGAAGAAAATGGTACGCTTGTGAAAGTTACTTTGCCAAATGTTATCATGTACCAAAAGGAAAATTCAAAGCGTAATTAAAATTATACTATTGAATATACAAAGGCCCCTAAAGATATAGACTTTACGGGCCTTTGCTCTGTTATTTATTTCACTGTAAATGTTTTTTCTTCATGGAAATGAAGCTCTTTGCCTTTTTCAACATGAAGCGTTACATTATAAGTACCTGCATCATTGAAAGTGTTTTTTACTTCGTAAGTACCGTCTGCTTTTTCTTTTAGTGTTAACCATCCAGCTTCTTCAGTTTCTTTATTAACAACTTGGAAACGAACTTTTGCATCTGTCAGTGCTTTACCGTCATGCTCAATAGTGACACTAAAATTAGTGTTCTCACCTTTTTTAGCAGTTGTTTGAGAGAATGTAGCAGAAGTATCTCCATGTGCATGTTCATGTGCTTCTTCTGAATCGTGATCATTGTCTTTAGTTTTTGCGACTTTTCCTGCAACTTTCATATCTGCATCGACCATTTCATGACCCTCACCATTTGTTACATGTGCTGTAATTTCATAATTACCAGCTTCTTTAATTGTCATTTCAGCTACATAGACATTATCTTTGTTTACTTTAGTTTCTAACATTTTATCTGAATGGGTATCAGCATTTTCCACTTCGAACGTTACTTCTGAAGCATTTGTTAAAACTTTTCCATCTTCTGTTACTTTTACTTGGAATTCAACTTTTTCTCCGACATCAGCGGTTTTAGGGACAGTAACATCAGCTTTTAGAACAGGAGCCTTGACTTCCTGTTTTTCGACTTTATCTGTATTTTTCTCTTCATTATCATTACAAGCTACAAGTGCAACACTTGAAATTAATGCTAATGCTGTTAGTGCAATTTTGCGCATAAAAAAAGCTCCCTTCTATTCAATACGATTGATTGTACCAAAAAAGAAGAGAGAGTTTGCAAAAAAAGTGTGAAGTTTTATCTAATTTGCTTTATTTCTTGTCAATAGAGTAGGTAAAGTCATACCAATTAATACTAGAATAATCCCTACAATTTGTATCCAAGTTAAAGATTCATGTAGCACAACAACCGAAACAGTAATTGCTACAGGTAGTTCCATGGCACTTAAAATAGAAGCCATACCACCACCGACTTTAGGGACAGCGATTGTGAATAATAATATCGGTAAAATTATACCAAATACTCCAAGTAGTAAGCCGAATTTCCAAAGTCCAGCACCAAATAATTGTCCATTCCAAACAATTTCAGGTGATAAGAAAATAGATATTAAAACAAGTGCAAAGAATGACATAATCAACATCCGTGCAATTGTAGAAATTTCTTCAGTTGGTCTTGAATTGATTTGGATGAAAATAGAGAAGCTGACTGCAGCAGCAAAACCAAATACCCAACCTTGCCAAGCAATACCGCTTAAATCGACATCTAAAATCCCAGCTGCCAAAATTGTTCCCGCGAAGAGGAAAATAAGAGAAATGACTTCCTCGCGCTTTGGTAAGCGACGATGTAATAAACAATCGATAAGCATGCCAACCCAAGTGAACTGGAATAACATAACAACCGCTAAAGAAGCAGGTAAATAATTTAAAGATTTTCCGTAAACAATACCTGTCGTACCTGTGAAAATCCCGGCTAAAAGTAATATAATCAGACTTTGTTTAGATAGTCGAGGTAACTTACGTTGTGTAAATATAAAGAGTAGCAATGCAAGTGAAAATCCAATAACATATTGGCTAGTAACTGCCTCAGCTGAATCAAATCCGTGTTGCATAGCTACCTTTATAATAGTGGACAATATTCCGTAACTACTAGCCGCAAGTACAACTAATAGCGAGTAAAATAAATTTTTATTCATATAAACAACTCCTATTATTGGCCAGATTAGAATCAACCAAGAGGATAGTATAACATTTTTTTAGAATTTGTGAAGAGGGAAGTTTACTGTGTAGTATTACTTTTTACACAAAAAAACATGAGCATCTTTTGAAGAGACTCATGTTTTTATATTAGTTGTAGTAATTATAAAATTTGTTATTTAAAGCTGTTAACCATAGGGATAGAAGCTTTTGGTTTTGGTCGATGGACGAGTACCTTAGCAATAAAGAGGCTTAACCATATGGTGGAAAGGTTCGTCTATGATTGTCCATGGTTCTGTGATGACGTATCCCATACGTTTGTATAGTTGGAGTGCTTTTTCTTTTTGAGTTTCTACATTTAATGATATTTTTTTATAACCTTTTTCACGTGCTAGTTGTTCGGAGAATTCTAGAAGAATGGTGCCGATCCCTTGACCACGGAAGTCAGGATTGATGCAAATTGTATCGACGTAATATTCGTCTTCATGAGCTTCTTTATCCACTTTTGGTGTTTCTGCGCCTTTTTCTTGTAGCCATGTTTCTAAGTTGGCATCCATTTGCGGTGCTGCATCACCCGAATAAATTACTAGAGTACCGACTACTTGACCATTATGTTCTGCAACATATGTATTGAGGTATGAGTGACGGTTATCTGTGCGCTCAAATAAGTTAATTAATTCGCTTTCGATAGCTTTAGGTTCTGTTTCACCTGTCATACGATTTGCGATATCTCCTATTGCCTCAATAATAAGTGGTGCGACAAATTTACCATCAGCTAGTTCAGCATTTCTTACAGTAATCATCATTTTTTATCAAACTCCTTCAAGGTTAAGTATAGCAAATAGAGAAGGCAATTTCCGATTATAAGTGTTTGTGCCTATGACGAATTAAAGAATGAAAGGGAGGTTCTCCTTAATTTGACGAAAGATGTCGAAAAATACCGAAAGAAACTTTTTCAATGAGCGATTTCATGGTACGCTAGAAGTAAGATATTTTGTGGAGGAGTTTGTGAATGTTAGACTCAAAAAAAGAATTCGTTCTCGTATACGGAGATGCGTTTGTAGATTTTATTGCCAATGATATGACTAACACATCGTTTACTAAGTTTTTAGGTGGTGCTACTGTAAATGTAGCTGCAGGAATTAGTCGCATCGGTGCGCCTTCTGCATTAATCACTATAACAGGGGATGATGAAACATCTGAATTCGTCCGTAATGAGCTAGATAAAGAGGGCGTAAACATGAATTATGCAAAAATTGTCCCTGAAAAACGTGTAAGTGGTGTACATGTCCATCTAACTGAAGGAAATGATCGCATTTTTACGAATTATATTGATGAAACACCTGATTTACAAGTAGAGCCTGAGCATTTGCAAGAAGAAGCATTTAAACGTGCTTCTATATTTAATATCTGTTCAAATACTATGTTCCATCCGACTGCACTTGAAACAACTCGTGCAGCAGTAGTATTGGCTAAAAAACATAATGTATTACTTGCGATGGATGCCAATATTCGTCCATTACGTTGGGAAAGCCAAAAAGTTTGTTATGATACAATAAATACATTTTTGCAAAGTGTAGATATGTTGAAGTTGGCTGATGAAGAACTGTTCTTCTTAACAGAAACCACAACCCTAGAAGAGGGGGTTGTAGCGTTAGCAAAATACAATATTCCTTTTATAATGATAACGGTTGGCGCACAAGGCACGTATGTCGTATTGAATGGTGAAGTGAAACATGTACCGTCGATTCCAATTACATGTGTAGATTCGACCGGTGCTGGCGATGCATTTATGGCTGGTATTTTACGACATGCACATTTATATGGTATACCAAAAACAATGGAAGATGCTTATAATTGTGTATTCTTTGCAAATCAATTAGGCGCAATGGCTGCAACAAAAGCAGGTGCTATTACAGCAATGCCATGTTTCGAGGAGATAAAATCACTTATTAAAGAAGGTGTTTAATGGTGGAGAAAAAATATCATGCATTATTGGATGATCGAATTTTCTTTGGAGGGGCAGCAGATGCAGAAGAAGCTGTTACTAATGAAAAAATTGACGTTGTCGTCGATTTACGTGTGAAAGAACCAGAAAAAGTTACTTATTATAGAGTACATGCCCCTATTGCAGATGAAGCGGAGCAGGTTGAAGCCTCTATCTTGGAAGCGGTCGATAAAGTAGTATCAGCATATCGTGATGGGAAAAAAGTTTTTTTTCATTGTGGAGGCGGTGGTGGCCGTGCAGGTACTGTCGCGGTTGGTACACTTATTGAACTAGGACAAGCAACTTCTGTCGAAGAAGCTGAGCAAAAAGCAAAAGCTATACGTAATAAGGTAAACGTTCGCGAACCGATGAAGATTGCTTTGCAAAATATATATGATAAATAATTTTTGAAACCTTGTTGAATTAACAACAAGGTTTTTTTGATAAAGCCACTTATAAAAATGTCCCTATTCAACAATAATTTTCCTTTTTAATTCATTTCATGAAATGAATTACTCACTAAAAACAAAAAAGGTGTTTCCTGGAGAATACCTATGATAATTGCTAATTTACTACACGCAAAGAACAATAAAAACGAATGGTTTATTAACATAAGTACTCTCTACATTATTACTGATTTAGGAAAGGTGAATTATGTAATTGAAAGCGCCTATCGAATAAAAGCGCTCTTTATTAATAATTGTATAAGCCAATATTGAAAAAACTAATCATAATTTTATTCTTAATAATAAGTAAATGAATTATTATATATCCTTATCCCTCACGGTAATATACAGTGAGCCATTGGGTTGGACCTGAGCGTAAAATACATCATTTACAGCTTCAATCTCTTTTTTGCGGAGCTTACGTATTAACCAATCTTCAGTTAAATTTAGTTCCTCCATTGTACTCCAGACGATCTTCCCATCAGCGATAACTTCCATGGGTATATGAGGGGGAGTTGAGACGTCGGCCTTTACATCTTGTTTTGTGGCACTCTGTTGAGGAGTCTTTTTCAAAATGCTCAGTTCTCCATTTGTTTCTAAGACAGCGTATTCTATATCTTGAATTGAGAAGACGGATTGTTCACGCATCATCATCATGACATCATCCATATGCAGCCTCGCGGATTTTAATGCTTGTACAGATAGCTCACCATGTTTAATGATAACTGTAGGTGTATCATCGATTATTACTCGTATCTTTGGAAACTTAATTGCGAGGATACTCATAAGTATTGTCAAAGCAGTCCACCATACTAGAGAAATCAAGCCATCTATAAAGGGTGTTTCTTCTTGAGAAGCGATTTCTGCAGCTGTCGAACCAATCGTAATACCTGTAATGTAATGGAAAAACGTTAACTGACTTAGCTGTTTTTTCCCGAGCCAACGTGCCAATATGAGGAGTACTATAAATGATATGGTTGTTCTCAGCATCATTTCCCAAAAGTTAATCTCGAAAAAATGGTCCATGTAAATCAAACTCCTTTTCACTTCATATCTGTTAGCTTTCCTTTAAAAACAATAGATATTCCCGATTAATATGAAAACATTTGCTTAATTATTGTTATAATAAGTAAATTGATTATTTCGTAAACAGAAGGAAGTGTAATGAAAGAAGATGACGACAGTAAATAAAACGCACTCGCTAGGGAATCCAGTATATCCGATAATGTTTGCAATAGGGCTTTGTCATTTGTTCAATGATACTTTACAAGCCGTTATCCCAGCGATGTTTCCAGTATTAGAAAGTGAGCGAGGTTTAACATTTACTCAACTTGGTTTTATAGCATTCGCATTAAATATGGTAGCTTCAGTATTACAACCGGTTGTTGGTTATTTTAGCGATAAAAAGCAAAAACCTTATGCACTACCGCTTGGTATGACTAGCTCATTTATTGGTATGGCAGGTTTAGCTTTTGCCGCAGATTACTGGATGATCTTAGTTTCGGTTATATTTTTAGGTTTTGGCTCTGCTATTTTCCATCCAGAAGGTTCACGTGTTTCTTTTATGGCCGCAGGTTCGAAACGTGGATTGTCACAATCTATTTATCAAGTTGGTGGTAATTCAGGACAAGCACTTGCACCTTTGATTAGTGGCTTTATTTTAGTGCCATTTGGTCAAAAAGGAGCAGCGTGGTTTTTAATTGTTGCCGCTATAGGCATCATAGTTTTAACTAAAATTTCAGCGTGGTATAAAAAACAGTTAGAGGAAGAACGTTTATCTAAAAAGAAAAAAGGGATTATTTCTTCTTTGCCACAAATGACGAAAAAGCAAATAGGAATAGCACTGGGCTTATTAATGATGGTCATTTTTGTTCGTTCATTTTATGTGACGAATATAACAAGCTTTTATATTTTTCATTTAATGGATAAGTATGGATTGACTATACAAAAAGGGCAGTTGATTATTTTTATATTTTTAGCTATTGGTGCAGTTGGGACATTCTTTGGGGGACCGATGGCAGACAAATTAGGGCGTAAAAATATCATCTTATTATCGGTGCTTGTACCGATGCCACTTGCCTTAATATTGCCTTATGTTCCATTGTGGGGTGTTATTGTACTACTTATTTTAATAGGATTCTTCATTATGCTAAGTTTTTCTGTGACAGTAGTTTACGCACAAGAATTAGTACCAAGTAAAATTGGCACTATGGCAGGATTAACGGTTGGATTAGCTTTTGGGATGGGAGCAATCGGAGCAGTAGTTATTGGTATTATGATGGACCATTATGGGATTTTTAAAACAATGGTTGTTATATCTGTATTACCAATACTTGCATTAGTTGCTTTTGCATTACCGACAGATCGTAAATGGAAATTAAAAAGTTAAAGGTATTTATAAGTGAAAAAGCTGTCTAATGGTTCATTTAAATAACCATTTAGACAGCTTTTATTATTGGCGAGATTTACTTGGGATTTTCGTTGAATCTGTTACATGATTTTCAGAGATATGTACCTCATGCATTTTGTTTTCATGCATAAACTTGAAGATACCATTGTCAAAATCAGTACCAATTTCTTTGAAGAAAATACCTTCGTAATAAATGTTTTTTGAGCATGTAAAGCTTACTTTATAATCGTTACCGTCCTCTAGTAAATATGCTCGAACACCTTTTTCGAACATCGCATCTTCTTCATTACGGACGTGACGTTCAACAGAAACGACATGTAAATCGACAAAAGAGATTGTTTTAAGAAGTAAATTCATAAATGAACCTTTCGTAATTTCCTCCCATCGACTTTGTGCAGTTTGTCCAATAACGACTTGTGTGATGTTGTATTGGTGTGCAACCTCTGCAATAACATTTTGTATTGGCTTTTTCTCGTTGTCGCGAATGATAAATTCCTCTACCTCTAGCTCTTCCGCAAGTTGTTGCCAATTGTTAAGATATTCAACCTTCTCAGCATCGAAGTTATCAAATGGCTGCGGATCAACCGTTAGAATATAGAGTGGACAATCTAGCATTTTAGCCATTTTATACCCTCTGCGAATCAATCTTTCTCCGTTTGCTCCGTAGTATGCACATACTAAAATACTCTCGTCCATACGTCCTCTTAAATGTTTCACGGCAGTTCACACCTCGTGTTTAGTATTTTGTTCCTTTATATGAAAGTGTCTTAATTTTATATGGTTAGTTGAAGCAAGAATATAAATACCTGACTGCGTCTAGGAATAATCCGTTTTATCACTTTTAGAGTTGACTCTTTTTCTTCAAAATAATCATGAATACTAATATGTATCCATATGGCTTCTTATTATGATGGTACTCACATTTATAGTCAAGTGCCCAAATATGTAAAAATTTATTGTTTAATAAGAGGTTATAAGGAAAGGACCTCGTTTGATAAGAAAGATAAACAATAATAAATTAAATTAAAAATTATCTACGCAATAAATCTTTATATTTACTGCGTAATGAATTTAATTTTTCGAGTTTTGAAATAGAATTTTCCTTCAACTGTTTTCCTACATCAATAATTAAATTTTCTATTAAAAAAGTGGGAGCAATCATTGAATGGAACTCCCATAACGCACCTCTACTTTGATCAAACATTTGTTTATGAAAATGAGTATTACCTAATTGACGGCATAAAGGTCTTTCCAGCAATGGAAGTGGATATTAAAGAAGTAGGACATATTTTATTAATTGGTAATCGTACAGATATTGGTGAACTACGTATAGCCCTTGAACCGTTTACAGATAAAAATAGCTTTATTGAATTTGAACAGTTACTTGAAAAAGCTGAAGCATATAATCTTTTGAAAATAGGTGCTCACCCATTTTGAGACAGTACTTCATTGAATGAGTTGGATCCACAATTGCTTTGTAGGTTAGATGCATTCGATTTAAATGGGAAAGACTTATATCAACAGGGTATTAATGAGAATTCTGAAAAAGTATAGGCTTCGCAGAAAATCTAGAAAAATCAGTTGTTGGTGGCAGTGATACGCATCATTTTATGCAATATGGGTGTATTGTAAATGAGCTTGAACAAGAATGTTCAACAATCGATGAACTGAAAAAAGTAATCTTTGAAGGTAGATATACGATTGAGATTTCTTCAGAACTACATGAGAAGGTTAAAACAGCAAAAGAGATGAAAGAAATAGAGAAAAGAAAAATGGAAAAGTTAATCAAAAATTAACATGAAGAAGATGTATTATAACGGCGGATTTTTTATGACATGATGGAGGTTATGTCTATAGAAAATTCGTCTTTTTTTAATATTGATAAAGAAAAATTAACAATTTTATGACTATTTATTGTGTCAGGGGTGTCTATTATGATGATTCGAGTAGCATAAAAGTGAAATGACCGAGAAAATATTGTATAATTTACAGGTAATATCGTTATATCCTTTTTAATATATTATCGCCATAATATGCGTTCATAGATATTAAATAGATGTAATACTAGTTTTTTACCACGTATTGTTTTACCCCTAATTCTGCATTCTTTCATTAATAAAGCACTATAAGAACCTTAGTCAGGACTCTTAATATGTTGGTAAGTATTTTGCCATAGGTTAACCATTTCAAATTAAAATTCACATAATTTTAGAATACTGTTACAAGGAGGTTTGGACTTTTGACAATAAATTTGGCAATTGTAATACCGTTTTTGATGGCAATACTTATTCCAATACTATATAGGCGTTTTACAAAACTACATATAGGTTGGCTTGTATTAGCCGTTCCTGTCATTATTTTTATAATGCTAGTTCGATTAGTCCCATTTGTGGCGGAAGGTCATACTTATTCTCATACGTATAATTGGATTCCTTCTTTAGATATAAACTTTACAACATATTTAGATGGACTAAGTATGATTTTTGGACTTCTTATCACTGGTGTAGGTAGCTTAGTTATTTTATATTCCATTTTCTATTTATCTGCTAAAGAATCCCTTCAACATTTTTACTGCTATTTACTCCTTTTTATGGGCGCTATGCTTGGCGTCGTATTTTCCGATAATTTAATGGTGTTGTACGCTTTTTGGGAGCTTACAAGTGTTTCTTCATTCCTGCTTATTGCGTTTTGGCATCATCGTAAAGCTTCGCGTGCTGGTGCACAAAAAGCGATGCTTATTACAGTTACTGGCGGCGTTTCGATGCTTGTTGGTTTTATTATGTTGCATATGATGACGGGTTCATATAGTGTGCATGAAATCATACGTAATGTAAGTGAATTCACGGACCATCAGCTGTTTATTCCTGCAATGATATTAATATTATTTGGAGCATTTACAAAATCTGCACAGTTCCCATTCCATATATGGTTGCCAGATGCGATGGAAGCACCAACGCCCGTTAGTGCATATTTACATTCAGCTACGATGGTGAAGGCTGGAATATACTTAGTTGCACGGTTAACGCCTATTTTCGGTGGAGATGCGATTTGGTTTTGGCTTGTCACTGTAGCTGGGCTTGTGACGTTGTTCTGGGGTTCGTTTAATGCGGTGAAACAAACGGATTTAAAAGCATTACTCGCATTTTCAACCGTCAGTCAATTAGGACTTATTATGAGTTTGTTTGGTATGGGTTCAGTCGCCTTTAGGCTGGGTTATTCAGACTCTACTATTATTTATACACAGGCAACTTTTGCTGCACTTTTCCATTTAGTAAACCACTCAACCTTTAAAGGTGCATTATTTATGATGGTTGGAATAGTGGATCACGAGCTAGGTACACGTGATGTACGGAGGCTTGGGGGCTTGATGTCACTAATGCCTCTGACGTTTACGGTCGCTGTCATTGGTAGTTTGTCGATGGCTGGAATGCCACCATTTAATGGCTTCTTAAGTAAAGAGATGTTCTTTGCGGCAGCGATTCATATGAGAGAACTTGATATCTTTTCAATTAGTAGTATAGGGATATTATTCCCTGTTGTAGCTTGGATAGCGAGTATTTTCACATTTGTATATTGCATGATCATCATTTTTAAAACATTCTTTGGTAAACCTTATGAAAACAATGAGGGGAAACCTATTCACGAGGCACCAATAGGAATGCTTGTCTCTCCAATTATTTTATGTGTGCTTGTTGTAGGAATATTCGTTTTCCCAAATGTTCTTGGTCAATACATTTTGAAACCTGCAATGGCAAGTATTTATCCGGGATTTGCTCCTGCTGATGTACTTACGCCAGAAATTCATGCTTGGCATGGTATTAATACGGAATTACTCATGACGATAGGGGTCGTTATTGTTGGGGTAATGTTGTACAGGAAATTAAAAACGTGGAAGCCTGTGTATCGAATATTCCCATATCGTTTTTCGTTTAATGAACTGTTCAGGCATTTATTAGAGGTACTTGAAAGTGGTTCAAATAAGGTGACAACTAGTTATATGACGGGTTCACTAAGGAAATATGTCCTTTATATCTATTTATTTTTCATTTTAGCGGTTGGTGGCTATTTCTTATTTAGTGGTGGATTTGCGTATAGTAGTGCAAATGATGCGCCGGTTGAGATTTATGAGTTGATGTTAATCATTGTGATGTTGTTAGCTGGCATATCTATGCTTTTTGTTAAGTCACGATTAACGGCTACTTTATTAAACGGGGTTATTGGCTTCGGTGTATCAATTTTCTTCGTTATTTTCCGAGCACCAGATCTCGCTTTGACACAGCTTATTGTGGAGTCCGTGACGACAGTGTTATTTTTACTTTGCTTTTCATTTTTACCAGAATGGAAACGAGAGGATTCTCCAAAATCAGTGAAGATAAGTAATGCAGTAGTCGCTGGTGCAGTAGGCGCGCTTGTAGTGGTGATGTCATTTGCAGTAATGTACTATGATGAATTTGATTCAATTTCTTCATATTTTGAGAATGCATACGAGCTAGCCGGAGGCGCCAATATCGTTAATACGATCTTAGGTGATTTCCGTGGTTTTGATACGATGCTTGAAGTGGTGGTTCTCTTTATTGCCGGCTTAGGTGTTTATACACTGATTAAACTGAAGGCGAGAAAGGAGGATACAGACAATGAAAATTAATGATGTAATTTTGCGGACGGTAACAAAAATTGTCGTCTTTATCATTTTGACATTGTCCGTTTATTTATTCTTCTCAGGGCATTATTCTCCAGGTGGAGGCTTTATCGGGGGGCTAGTACTTGCATCTGCAATTGTATTAATGTACTTAACTTCAGATATTGAGACAGTGCATAAAGGTATGCCGTTTGATTTTAAATTAGTTGCAGCACTGGGCGTGTTGATAGCTACAGGGACGGGTTTTGCCTCAGTCATTTTCGGCAAAGATTTCATGACACAGGCTGCTATGAAATTGAATTTACCGATTTTTGGTGAAACGGAATTAGCCTCTGTTGTATTATTTGAAGCAGGTGTGGCAATGACCGTTATTGGTGTCGTTGTTACCATAATTTTAAGCATAAGTGAGGATGAGTAGACGATGGAAACATTAATGATTTTATTAATCGGTGTGCTAATTGCAGTCGCTACGTATTTAATCCTCTCGAAAAATTTGATCCGAGTGATTTTAGGAACTGCTGTATTATCGCATGCAGTCCATTTATTAATATTAACAATTGCCGGTGTTAAAAAGGGTAATGTACCGCTGTTGGAAGAAGCTGAAGCTCCGTATACAGATGCACTGCCACAGGCATTAATTTTAACAGCAATTGTTATTAGCTTTGCTGTGACAGCTTTTGTTTTGGTACTAGCTTATCGCACATATCAATCCAATGGAACAGATGACTTGGAAGGATTGCGGGGGCCAGAGAATGAATAACATTGTAGTAATTCCTTTAATTTTACCAATTATGCTTGGTATCGCACTCGTGTTTTTACGTCCATATGTGAAGACACAACGTGTGATTAGTCTGTTGACGATGGTAGCAATAGCTATTGTAAGTGTGATAATGCTTGGAAGAATTCAAGAGACGGGTATTATGCGACTTGATTTTGGTGGTTGGAAGCCACCGTTCGGTATTTTATTTGTTGCAGATTCTTTTGCTGTATTACTTGTATTAACAACGAGTATTGTGACAGCCATTTGTTTGCTTTATGCGTTTTCGTCTATTGGTGAGAAACGAGAAAACATGTTTTTTTATCCGTTCGTGTTATTACTAGTAGCGGGTGTAAATGGTTCCTTTTTAACAGGAGATATTTTTAATTTATTTGTTTGTTTTGAAGTGATGTTGTTGGCATCGTATGTACTTATTACGCTTGGTGGGGAAAAGGCACAGCTACGTGAATCATTAAAATATGTACTAATAAATGTATTGGCTTCTTGGTTTTTCTTAGTAGCACTTGCGTATTTATACGGCACATTAGGAACATTGAATATGGCGCATTTAGCAGAGCGAGTTGCTGAAGCTGGGCAAGACCCTATTTTGACGACAATAGCGTTACTTTTTCTAGTTGTCTTTGCATTAAAAGCTGGTCTACTGTTATTTTTCTGGTTGCCAGGTTCATATAGTGTGCCTCCTACTGCTGTGGCAGCTTTGTTTGGAGCTCTTCTAACAAAGGTTGGGATTTATGCCTTGTTCCGTATGTTCACACTTATTTTCATACATCAGCCGGAAGTGACGCATATGCTCATTAAAGGTATGGCAGCGGTGACGATCATTGCTGGTTGTTTAGGGGCTTTAGCGTATAAAGATATACGCCAAATTGTTGCGTATAATGTTGTGATTGCTGTGGGCTTTGTATTAATTGGACTTAGCGTTTCGACAGAAGCGGCTTTTGAAGGAGCCATTTATTATTTAATGCACGATATGATAGCGAAGGCTATGCTGTTCTTACTTGCTGGTACGATGATTTACTTAACTGGAGAAAAGCGCTTTGACAAGATGAGTGGTTTGATAAGAAATTACCCTGTTTTGGGTTGGATGTTCTTTGTTGTAATGGTATCACTTGCTGGGATTCCACCTCTTAGCGGATTTGTAGGCAAGGTACTTATTGGGCAAGGACTGATTGAGACAGGTTCATACGTATTATTAGCACTGGCATTTATATCAAGTGTTGTTGTGTTGTATTCATTATTACGTATCTTCTTAAATGCTATTTTTGGCGAAACAATTATAAGTATTGAAGATGAAACGCCTTTGCCGAAAAGAATGCTTACTCCAATTGTATTATTTGCAATTTGCACGATTGCACTTGGCTTTGGAGCAGAGGGGTTGTCCAGTTATGTAAGTGATGCGGCAAATACTTTAGCTAACCCATCAATTTATATTGATGCAGTGCTCGGCGGAAAATAAGAAGGAAAGAGGTGAGACGTGATGCCCGCACAGTTTTTATTGAATATATTTATCGCGGTGCTATGGATGTTATTGAAAGATGAAGATGCCCCGTATTTCTCTACATTTATGACGGGATTTGTTGTTGGAATCGGAATATTGTATTTGATGCATCGCTTTTTTGGAACTCAATTTTACTTAAAAAGATTGTTTGCACTCATTAAATTGCTGTTTCTTTTTATATGGGAACTGTTATTATCTAGCGAGCTTGTTTTAAAGCAGATTTGTAGTCCAAAGTTGAAGATAAAGCCTGGGATTTTCACATATAAAACAGCCTTAAATGGTGATTTGGAAATTACTACTCTTTCAATTTTATTAACGCTGACCCCTGGTTCGGTTGTGATGGAAATATCGCCAGAAGGAGACCTTTTCTACATTCATGCAATGGATTTGGAAAAGTCAAAGGCAGATGTACTACGCTCAATTGGTAACTTTGAGAAAGCAATTATGGAGGTGACACGCTAATGAAGGAGACGATATTACTCATTTCACTAACATTATTTGCATTGACGATTATGGTTGCGTTTTACAGAGTTTTACGTGGTCCTTCAATGCCAGATCGCGTAGTAGGTCTTGATATGATTGGTGTTAATTTGCTTTCGATGATAGCGATTATTTCAATTGTATTGAAGACGAAGGCATTTCTAGAGGTTATTTTGATTTTGGGAATTCTGTCGTTCATTGGGACGATTGCATTTTCAAAATATCTAGAGAGGGGCACTATAGTTGAACGTAAATCCGATCATTGAGTGGGTAGGTGTGTTATTGATTTTAGGTGGTAGTCTGATGAGTTTAATTAGCGCATTTGGTTTGCTTCGCTTGCCAGATGTGTATACTCGTTCACATGCAGCCACGAAGAGTTCAACATTAGCTGTACTACTATCGCTTCTTGGTGCGTTCTTATACTTTTGGGCGCATGAAGGCTATATAAGTGTTCGTTTAATACTTGGTATTGTCTTTGTGTTTTTAACAGCTCCTGTAGCAGGACATTTGATTACTCGTGCTGCGTATCGTTCAGGTGTTGAGTTATCGGAGTCTTCGGATGATGATGAACTTGAGGATGTCTTGTTCCCTGAAGGGCGCAATAAGGGGAGTTAGGAATTGAGTTTTATAGGAAGCGAAAGGCTATCTGATTAAGTGGAATTGCTTAATTAGATAGCCTTTTTAATGTATTAGATGCTAGAGCTCTACCTATAGATTAAATGTTTTCTCTACATTATTCGTCCTCATAACGAAGCATTCGGTACCCGACACGTACATGAGTTTGAATATACTTTGGGTTTGCAGGATTCTCTTCAATTTTCTTGCGTAAAGTTGCCATGAAAACCCGCAAACTGGGTACATCAGATGGTAATACTTGTTGCCAAACTTCTTTCAATAGAAAATTGTGCGTCAATACTTTTCCAACATGTTTGGCCAATACGACCAATAATTTGTACTCAATTGGTGTAAGGTGAATTTCTTCTCCACGAATAAATACGGTGTTAGCTAAATAGTCAATTTTCAAATTACCATTAGTAAATATGGGAAGTTCCATATCTAGAAGACTGTCTTTTTTTACTCTCCTAAGAGCTACCCGAATTCGAGCAAGTAGTTCATCTACGCTAAATGGTTTCGTCACATAATCATCTGCCCCTGCATCGAGAGCGTGAATTTTATCATGCTCCTCACCACGTGCGCTGACAATAATAATTGGAGTTTGGGACCATCCACGAATTTTATTAATCACTTCAATGCCATCCATATCTGGTAGGCCAAGATCAAGAATAATTACATCTGGTGGCATTGAAAGTACCTTTTGCAATGCTGATTTACCATCAATAGCAATATCGTATTCATAGCCTTGCGTACTCAATGTCATTTTAATCAAATTTCCAATTGCTTTATCATCTTCTATAACAAGAATTCGGTTATTCATTGACATTGACAACTCCTTTTTGAAGTACAAAACTAAAAACGGTACCTTTTGGTTTATTGTCTGAAACAGTTAATTTACTATCGTGTACTCTTAGGATGGTTTGGCATAGTGCTAAGCCGAGCCCTAGACCCCTTCGGCTATCACTACGATAATTTTTCCCTATTGTAAAAGGTTCAAATAGTCGTGTTTTTAGAGCATCATCAATGCCAGGTCCATTATCGCTAATACTTATATGCACATAGTCTCCCTGCTCCTTTGCAGATAAGATAATCTCACTTCCTGCTGGAGTATATGTCAGTGCATTATCAATAATATTGATAATCACTTGAATGATAAGTCGTGCATCCATCACAGCAAATAACAAGTCTGGCTCGACATGACAATGAATTTGATGTGTATGTTCATTACGAACTACATGCATGAGCGCCTCTTGTATAATATCTTCAACAAGTTCAGGTCTCATCTCAATCGCAAGTTGCCCATCATCTAGCTTTGAAACGGCAAGCAAATTCTCTACCATTTGTACAAGCCATTTTGAGTTGCTGTAAATATCTTGGTATAGCTGTTTTTTTTGCATATCGTCAATTTGGCTGCTTTTGGTTAATAATATATCAGCATTACCTGAAATACTCGTAAGTGGCGTCCTTAAATCGTGGGAGATGGCACGTAAAAAGTTTGCTCGCATTTGCTCAAGTTCAGCTTCCCGTGTAACTTGCTCATTGGATTTCTGTAAATACCATTTATCAATGGCAAACGAAAAATCATTCATAATCGCATGCAGAATATGTCGTTCAAAGGCAGGTAGTGGTGTTTCTTTCGACAACATAATACCAATTACTCCTTTGACATCATCACCAGAAAGAACTGGTAAATAATAAGAACTTGCTCCAGGAAACGTATCAGTAGAAACACCAGCTACCTGCTTATTATTGGAAACCCATGTTACTACAGCACGCTCGTTTCGATTATTAAATAGATTTTCCAACTCTTTATTTTTTGAATTAGTCATCACATCGGTTGGGAAAAATGATGTTTTCATAATCTGTTGATTGTTTATCTCAAAAAACATCGCTGGCTTTTCGACAAGCTTTACAACTTGTGACATACCCTCTGTAACAATTTCTTGTAACGATTTTGCTTGTTGTAGCTTACGGTTAGTTTCAAGCAAAACCTCCATTCGGTAAGACTTTTGTACAGCACCGAGAGCTTGTTTTTTTACTTTCCTAGTCAAACTACTTGTGATTATCCCAGAGATGAACATGATGAAAAATGTCATAGGATAATCTCTGTTGTATGCTTCAAATGAGAACCTTGGTTCAGTGAATATAAAATTGAAAATAAGAACGGCCATCAATGAACTAATTATGCTAAATACCCAGCTTGTCGACCAAATGGCAAGTATTAACACGCCTAAAATGTATATTGTTATGATATTGGCTTCACTTACGCCTATTCGTGCAAAGAACAAACCAATTAAGGATGCCAAGCTAAAAACGAATAGCATTTTTAGTAAGTCATACCAATTGAATTTTAGTTGTGATCGTACATCTGGGAAACGTATTGATTCGTTTTCTTGGTCAGGTACTATATACATAGCTAAATTAGGCACAAATTCGTTGAGCCGATCTCCGATTTTTGAATTAGGTTTCCACCACTGTTTTTTTGTAGTTGTTCTACCGATAACGAGTTTTGTAACACCACTCATTTGAGCATAATTGGCTAGTGCTGCAGCAACATCATCTTCTTGTACAGTCACTATATGGCCTCCAAGTTGCTCCGTTAGTTTAATATGCTGCTGTAACCTTTCTAAATTAACCTCGTTTTCATCCTTCATTTCTTTGTTATGTACATAAAGTGCAGTGAATTTTCCGTGTAAGGCTTGAGCAAGTCTCGCTGCAGTTCGGATTACTTTCGCATTTGTAGGTGAACTACTGATACCTACTAAAATATGTTCCTCAATTTGAGAGGTATGGAACAGTGAACAGCTTTCCTGCGTTTTCTGATAATCAATTGTATCGGCAGTCCTGCGCAAAGCTATTTCGCGGAGTGCTATTAAGTTAGCTTTTTGAAAAAAATGTTGCATTGCTTTTTCAGCCTGTTGAGTGTGATAAATTTTGCCTTCTTTTAATCTTTGAATTAGATCATCAGGCTCAATATCTACGAGTTTTATTTGTGTAGCATTATCAATCAGATAATCTGGAATACGTTCATTTACTTTTACACCCGTAATTTCTTCAACCAAATCATGAAGACTCTCAATATGTTGGATATTAACAGTTGTATAAACATGAATTCCTTTTGCTAATAATTCTTGAACATCACCGAATCGTTTTAAATGGCGCATTGTTGGAACATTTGTATGCGCTAGTTCATCAACCAGTACAAGATCAGGTTTACGTTCAAGCACTGCATCTATATCCAGTTCTTCAAATGACTTTCCTTTATAGTGAATCTTTTTGGTAGGAACCATCTCAAGTCCGTCGAGCAAAGCAGCTGTTTCTGGTCGGGGATGTGGTTCAACATAGCCAACAACTACATCCAAACCTAGCTTTTTTGCTTGATGGGCAGTATCGAGCATTGAATATGTTTTTCCTACTCCAGCAGCATACCCAAGAAATATCTTCAGGCTCCCCGATGCTTCTTTTGATTCCTGTCTTTTTACCTTAGCTAAAATAGCATCGGGATTAGGGCGCGTGTATTCCATCCATCTTCACCTCCTTCTTATTATAGCCCCAACTAGCATTAAGACAGTATTAAGATTGAATCTTAATACCATTTTAATACAATTAGCTCTTTTTCTAACACTACATTAATTTTAACTGCATTATGATTATCCATGAAATCAATAGAAGGAGTGATTGACTTGATGGATTTATATATGGTCATTGCATTAATCCTAAGTTTTGCTAGTCTCTATTCGCTAACGGCTTGGTGTTACAAGCAAGTAGACAATTAAGGGGGTCTCATTATGTGGGTTGTAATAGGTATCATTATTGTTTCATTGTTTGGTTATTTAGGTTATGCATTGCTCTATCCAGAAAACTATTAATAAACCTATAGGGGGAAATAAATATGTGGCAAATTGCCTTAGTGCTAGTCATTTATTTACCGCTTGTCATTGCAGCAGGTCATTATTTGTATCAAGTGACGATGCAGCAAAAGACATGGCTTGATCCGGTAATGAATCGCGTGGATAACATTATCTATAAATTTTGTGGAATCAAGCAAGTTGATATGACCGGTAAACAATATGTAATAGCGCTCATTCTATCAAACGCAATTATGGTATTCATCGGCTATTTCATATTACGGATTCAGTCGACTTTATTTCTTAATCCAAATGATATCGATAACATGGAATCCACGTTGTCATTCAATACGATTATTTCATTTATGACAAACACAAATTTGCAACACTATAGCGGAGAATCAGGGTTAAGCTATTTGGCTCAGATGCTTGTCATCACATTCATGATGTTCACATCGGCAGCGACAGGTTATGTTGCATGCATGGCATTCTGTCGTAGATTGGTAGCAAAATCGGATACAATCGGAAACTTCTTTGTGGATTTTGTACGTGTGATAACACGCTTATTAATACCTCTTTCATTTATAGTGGCGTTAATTTTAGTAGCCCAAGGTTCGCCACAAACTTTAAATGGTAACGAAACAGTTCAGACAATAGAAGGGAAAATGCAGGATATTGCACTTGGCCCTATTGCATCCCTTGAATCGATTAAACACATCGGTACAAATGGTGGTGGTTTTAACGGAGCCAATTCAACCACACCCTTTGAAAATCCAACAGTCATTTCAAACATTGTGGAAATGCTATCTATGATGTTATTGCCTGGTGCTTGTGTTGTGACATTCGGTTTAATGGTAGCAAATCGACGTAAGAAAACGCTATTTGGCAAACAAGGTTTGGTTATTTTTGCAGCTATGTGTATTCTTCTCCTCATCGGCTTAGTTACTTGTTACATAGCAGAAAGTGTAGGTAACCCCATAATTAATAATCTAGGTATCTCTCAAGATATAGGTAGTATGGAAGGAAAGGAAATGCGCTTTGGTATCCCCCAATCTGTGTTGTTTACAGTGGTAACGACGGCCTTTACGACAGGCTCAATAAATAATATGCATGATTCTTTAACGCCGCTTGGTGGTATGGTACCAATGTTTAATATGATGCTGAATGTCGTGTTTGGGGGTAAAGGTGTTGGATTAATGAACATGATGATGTATGTCATGTTAACTATTTTCATCGCGTGTTTAATGATCGGACGTACTCCACAATTTTTGGGCAAAAAAATCGAAGAGAAAGAAATGAAATTAATTGCACTATGCATTTTAGTCCACCCGGCTCTTATATTGTTATTCTCAGCTCTTGCTGTAGCGACTACTGCTGGTATTGCAGGAATTACAAATCCGGGAGCACATGGATTATCACAGGTTTTATATGAATATGCCTCATCCTCAGCAAATAATGGTTCAGGGTTTGAAGGTTTAGCTGATAACTCGCCATTTTGGAACATGACCACTGGCTTTGCTATGTTCTTTGGACGCTATCTATCTATCATTATTCAACTTGCCATTGCGTCGCTTCTAGCGAAAAAGTTATGGCACAGTGATTCGGTGGGGACATTGAAAACCGACAATCCGATGTTCACATTCTTGCTTATTGCTATTGTCTTGATGATTGGTGCATTGACCTTCCTGCCAGCCTTAGCATTAGGCCCGATTACAGAACATTTACAAATACGTTCTTAATGAGGAGAGACATAAATGGAAACCGTAACGAAAAAGAGTTTTATAAATCGTGATATTATGAAGAGTTCAATTTTAGGCGCATTCAAAAAATTAAATCCTTTATATATGATAAAAAATCCGGTTATGTTCGTAGTGGAAGTAGGTTTTGTTTTTGTCGTTTTGTTAACCATTTTCCCGAATATGATGGGTGATGTCACTGAGGGATCAGCCCGTCTTTATAATGCGATAGTAGCTTTCATCTTGTTTATTACAATCTTATTTGCGAATTTCGCTGAATCCATTGCAGAAGGGCGTGGAAAAGCGCAAGTTCAGTCACTTAAGAAAACAAAAACAGTGACAGAGGCTTGCGTTTTACTTGCTGATGGAACGCAGGTCAAAAAACAAGCCGATGAACTTAAGAAAGGTGATATTGTCTTAGTTCAGGCAGGAGAAGTTATCCCAAATGACGGGGAAGTAATTGATGGAATTGCAACAGTTGATGAATCGGCAATCACTGGCGAGTCAGCACCTGTTGTGAAAGAACGAGGTGGAGACTTTTCATCTGTTACAGGTGGAACGACAGTGACGAGTGATTGGCTGGAAATTGAAATCACCTCACTGCCTGGGGAATCTTTTTTAGATAAAATGATTGCTCTTATTGAAGGGGCTAGTCGAAAAAAAACACCGAATGAAATTGCCCTAAATACGTTATTAGTCAGTTTAACGATTATCTTTTTACTGGTTGTTGTTACGCTTTATCCTATGACTACTTATCTACAAGTGCATATTCCAATCGCCACACTTGTTGCTTTGATCGTCTGTTTAATCCCAACAACAATTGGAGGATTGTTATCGGCAATTGGAATCGCAGGAATGGATCGTGTAACACAGTTCAATGTGATTGCTATGTCAGGTAAAGCTGTGGAATCATGCGGTGACGTGGATACATTGATTTTAGATAAAACAGGTACTATCACTTATGGAAATCGTTTTGCTTCCGAATTTTTACCTATCCAAGGTGTTGGGAAAAAAGAATTAATACGTGCGGCATGGTTAAGTTCATTGACAGATGATACGCCTGAAGGGAAATCTATTTTAGCTCTTGCAAGTCAATTAGATGTGGATAGTACTGATGAAAGAAAGGTCATTGATACGAGCGAACATATTGCATTTTCAGCATATACTCGCATGAGTGGTCTAGATATGAAGGATGGAACGAAAATACGTAAAGGTGCGTATGATTCGATAAAAAATAAGAGTGTAAATGCTGGTTATGAAGTACCGAAGGATCTAGAAAGTCTAGTTCATCAAGTATCATCTTTAGGTGGTACACCATTAGTAGTAATGAAGAATGAAAAGATTCTTGGCGTTATATATCTCAAAGATATCGTAAAGCCTGGTTTAAAAGAGCGTTTTGAAAAACTTCGTTCAATGGGGATTAAAACCATCATGTGTACAGGTGACAATCCACTCACTGCAGCTACAATAGCAAAAGAATCTGGAGTGGATAGCTTTATTGCTGAAAGCAAACCTGAAGATAAAATCAAGGTGATTAAAGATGAACAATCTCAAGGGAAAATTGTCGCTATGACAGGTGATGGCACGAACGATGCACCCGCTTTGGCACAAGCGAATGTGGGGTTAGCTATGAACTCGGGAACGAATGCTGCGAAAGAAGCAGCAAATATGGTTGATCTAGATTCTAATCCTACGAAAATTATTGAAGTTGTAGAAATAGGGAAGCAATTACTCATGACTAGAGGTGCATTAACGACGTTCAGTATTGCAAATGACGTAGCAAAATATTTCGCTATCATACCCGCTATGTTAATGGTTGCAGTTCCGGAAATGAGTGCTCTAAATATTATGCAGTTAAATTCACCAACAAGTGCAATCATTTCAGCACTAATCTTTAACGCGGTTATTATACCTCTCTTAATCCCAATAGCAATGAGGGGAGTGAAGTATGAGCCAATGAGTGCCTCGAAATTATTAAGAAGAAACTTGCTAGTATATGGGCTAGGAGGTATTATCGCACCCTTTATAGGTATTAAACTAATCGATTTAATGAGCGGACCAATATTGAATTTAATGGGTTTATAGGAGGGATAACATGAAAGCATTTTTTAGCAATTCTAAACAAGCGCTGAAGGTTACATTATTAATGTTTGTATTGTGTGGCTTACTTTATCCATTCGCTGTCACTGGGATGGCACAAGTGTTATTCAATCATGAGGCAAACGGGAGTTTAATTGAGATGGATGGCAAAATGATAGGCTCGGATAAATTGGGGCAGGCTTTTACTTCACCTGAATTTTTCTGGGGGCGTGTTTCAGCCATCAATTACAATGTTTATACGAAAGAAGATCTTGTACCCAATGCTAAGGGGGAGACAAATTATAATGGCGTCAGTTCAGGTACCTTTAACTATGCACCGTCTAATCCTGAGCTAAAAAAACGAATGGAAGCAGATATTGAAACATTTCTAAAAGCGAACCCAGGGGTACAACGTGAACAAATTCCAGCTGATTTAGTTACGGCATCTGGATCGGGACTTGACCCACATATCAGTGTAGAGTCTGCAAAAATCCAAATAAAACGTATAGCACAAGCAAGCAGTCTCTCTGAAGACGAAGTGAATGACATTGTAAAAGCAAATACTGATAGTCGCACATTTAATGTTTTTGGAGAGGATAAAGTTAACGTCCTTAGCGCAAATTTAGATATTTATAAAAAAATGAAGGGAAAATAATTAGGAAATAATAATTGTGATAAATAGGATGAAATAGCCATTTAGTTTCCGTGGTTTATCGGCGCTCGATGGCTAATTCTTTTGTAGTTGATTTTGTTATTAAGAAATTGAAATAAATTCTATACAGATAAAACCTTAATAAAATGGCATTTTCATAAGTATTTTAAGCAGGTATTTGCCGGTCTATCAAGAACAAGTATATGAAAGCGAAAAAGGAGGAATTGTATATGGAGATTCAAATTATTAAAGAAAAAAATAAAAGTAGTCACGATTACATAAATGACCAGCTATATAAATATAATTTGGCTCACTTCCCAGTAGATTTAAGAGGCAGGTATCAAGAGATTAGTATTTTTCTTAAAGATGAACACGGCAACGTTCGAGGTGGCATTATAGGTCAAGTGTGTTGGAATTGGTTAGAAATACATTCATTAATCGTTGATGAAGATTTACGTGAATATGGATATGGTACAAAACTTCTATTAGAAATAGAAAAGATTGCAATAGAAACAAAATGTGATTTTATCAAAGTAGATACACTAAGTTTTCAGGCATTAGGCTTTTATGAAAAGCATGGCTATGAGGTATTTGGTAGCATTGATAATGTTGGCAGAGACTATCAGCATTACTATTTGAAAAAGGAATTATAAAAAATACAAAAGAGCTGTCCCAAAGTAGGTTTTTATCGACTTTGGGACAGCTCTTTTATAGTTAAACATATTTTATCTCGTTTGGTAAAACCATAAATTATAATATTATCTTCTCCACATAAACTTCCTCATATCTATTGATAGACTCCTAGATAACTTCATACTAGCTCCAGACAAGTGCTATATATTTTAGATATCAAGGAGGTTATGGAAATGAATTTTATTAAACGAGCATTTTTAAGTGTAAGAGCAAGAAAGGGGAAATCCCTTATCCTATTTACTGTATTTTTAGTCGTTGCTAATTTAACCTTAGCAGGATTCGCCATGCAAAATGTCACAGAGACAGCGAGTGATCTTGCTAGAAAAAAGTTGGGCGTTGACGTAACGCTAGGATTAGACCAAAAAAAGGTTCAAAAACATATAGAAAAACAGTATGAAGAAAATCCAAATGAGAAAATAAATCTTCCGGAAATTTCTACAGAGGAAGCAGATAAGTTAGCTAAATCACCCTATGTAAAAAATTTCAACTATATAAAAGAAGCTTATGGTTTAGCGGATGGCTTTACTCCCATTGAGGTTGATGAAAATGAAAATGAAGGCTCGGTTGGTTTCGTTGGTGGAGGCCAAAATGATAGAGAAATGCCAAATATATCATTGGTCGGCGTGAGAAGCTCTGATTTATTGAAAGGATTTACAGAAGGAACGGAGAAAATCATTGAGGGGCGTACCATAACAGCAGAAGATAAAGGTAAGAAAGTAGCCTTGATTGAAAAACAGTTAGCTGAACAAAACAAGCTAAAGGTTGGTGATAAGGTGAAGATCAAAACAGACGATGGAAAATCGAAAATAAAGGTAGAAATAATAGGGATTTATGAAGCATCCGATACAACTGGCCAAAACATGCCAATAGCGTTCTTGAAGCCATCTAACAAAATATATGTTTCGTGCGAATCGTTAAAAGAATTTTCTGGAAATAAGAATATGAAGGGCACACCCATTGATAAAGCCATTTATTACTTAAATGATCCAGATCATATCGATGCTTTTAAAGCACTGGGGAAGAAAACAAACATTGATTTTGACCTATTTAAACTAGATGCTCATGATGCCTTATATAAAAAAATGATCGGCCCTATTGAAAACATGGCAACCACTTCAAAATGGATTGTATATATGGTTTCAATCACTGGAACAATTATTCTTGGTCTTATCATAATGTTGACTATAAAAGAACGTCGGAAGGAGTTAGGTATCTTACTGGCGATTGGTGAGAAGAAAGGGAAATTAATAGGTCAACTCTTAGTAGAAGTATTATGTATAGCTGTTTTAGCATTTAGCCTTTCTATATTTACAGGTGGGGCAGTTTCTCAAAAAATGGGAGACAGTTTATTACAGAAAGAAATTACGGCTTCTGAAGAGCAAGAAAATAATCCAGGGGAACAAGGAAAAGCGGTTATGATTACGAGTGCGATGGATGGTGATCTAGGTAAAGATGTAGATCCTATTGATAATATTGATGTAAGTGTAACATCACAAGATATTTTGAATTTAGGTGGGTTCGGTCTATTAATCGCAATTTTAGCAACACTTCTTCCGGCATTATCGATTCTTCGATTGAATCCAAAAGAAATTTTATTAAAAGACGAATAGAGGGATAGACATGGATACTATATTACAATTCAAAAATCTGAATTATCACTATCACAGCAATAATAAAAAAATCAATATATTAGATAACGTAAACTTCTCGTTTCAAACGGGCTGCTTATATACCATTTTAGGACCATCAGGATCGGGGAAAACAACTACCCTTAGTTTAGCAAGTGGATTAGATGTTCCAAGAGGTGGTTATGTATTATACAACGGAAGAGATATACGGAAGATAGGTCTAGATACTTATCGAAACAAACATGTTTCGATTATCTTTCAATCTTATAATCTTATAACGTATATGACTGCTCTTCAAAATGTAGTCACCGCGATGGAGATTACAGGGGTCGATGTAAAAGACAAAAAAGAAAGAGCACTTGAGTTATTAAGTAAGGTAGGATTAACAGAAGTAGAAGCAAAAAGAAAAGTATTACAGCTTAGCGGTGGTCAGCAACAGCGTGTAGCGATTGCTCGCGCACTATCTTGTAACGTAGATTTATTAATTGCTGATGAACCAACTGGAAATCTAGATCAAGAAACTTCTATGGAAATTATCGACCTATTTAAAGAACTTGCTCATAAAGAAAATAAATGTATCATTGTCGTTACTCATTCCCAAGAAGTGGCCAAGCAATCAGATAAAGCGTTGTATCTAGAAAAAAGAAATTTAGTACTTAGACAATTATAGGGAAAACGAGTATTAAAGCTAAAAAATATGTCGGTAACGCTGTGAAAAAAGAAATAAAACCATGCAAACTAGTATAGTTCTAATTAGATAAAATCTAGAAATACAGTGGTGAAACTCATAAGAAAGGGGTGAGAGAGATACGATGAAAATTGTGGCTTCTATTGGTCTAGTGACAATCGGTATTTTAATTGGTACGTATTTAAATCTTTTAAATTTAGGCTATAACACAGAATCGGGTCCAAAAGAAACAGATTCGTATCAAGATAGTAGAATGCCAAATGCACCAAATCCAGAAGTGATGCCCCCTTCTAACCAAGATAAGCATGAGAGTGGTAGAACAGGATCACCTAGTTGAGTTTCAGAAGATAGAAAGAATAATGGGATAGCTTCAAGATAGACTCAGAAGGCAAAGGTCCTCAACGAATGAGGATCAAATAATAGGTGTGTTGCCTTCCAAATAAAAACAGCTTGTGGATTTAAAATCCCGCAAGTTGTTTTTATTTGGAATATTTTAAGGTAGAATGAAATGAAAAAGAACATTTTTATTCACGAAAAGGTTAGAGAGGAGTAAATCTATTGGAACTAAGTGGCTGGATTTTTATGACGATTGCCGTATTCTATTTTCCACTCTTTGTATGGCTTTCTTTCACATATATTGAATCTACAAAAGAACCTAAAAGAAGACCAATATATTATGGATTTTTGCTTTCTTTTTGTATTTTTAACATTTTGAATAATACTCTCCTTAAATTAAATAGTTCATACGGCTTATCAATTATTGCAAGTTTTATAGTCTTGTTTAGTGTATTTATGTTGTTAGCTGTCATGAGGGACAAAAAAGTTATTGAAGAGTATTGAGGTTGTTAGAATATAAGTTGTTCAAAGGTTAAATGTAGTTAACAATTTTACATAGAAAAATCCATTTTGAATTATCTCTTTCAAAATGGATTTTTTCTTCTTCTTAAAAATGATCTTTTGAAAAAAATTATAGAAATTTCTTTCAAAATTAAAATCTAAACTATTTTGTTGTTCACTTTGTGGATAAAGGAATGGTAAATAAAAATTGTACGCCATTTTCAGTGTTATTTAAAGAATAGGTAATAGAAAGTGTTTCAAAAACTTGCTTTACAATATATAACCCTAAGCCACTTCCACCAGTATTTCGATTTCTTGATTTTTCGATTCTATAAAACGGATCGAAAATTTGCTGTAAATCCTCTTCTTTAATTTTAATACCTGTATTAATGACTTTAATTTGAATGTGTTGTTTTGAGTCCGCAGTTAAAGATATATATACTTTCTCTCCATGAGGTGAATACATAATTGCATTATGAACAATATTTTTGCAGGCTTTTTCTAAAAGAACCCGGTCTGTATAAACAAGATGGTGAGAACCAACTTGTTTTATCATTTGAATGTCTTTTTGAGAAGCAAAAAATTCAAGATCTTTTGTGATTGTATTAATTAATTCCGAGAGATTTACTTCTTCCAATTGTAGTTTAAAAGTATGTTGCTCTAATTTTGACATGCTTAAAATCTCGCGAACAAGTTGTTCCATACTTTCGATAATTTGGTGATTCTTCTTTAAGTATTGGTCACGATTTTGATACGGGCCAATATTATAAATCATTCCTTCTAAGTATCCTTTCATGACGGTGAGAGGAGTTTTTAATTCATGTGCTACTATTGAGAAAAATTCCCTGCGTTTTTGTTCTATTTTTCTTTCTTTTTCAATATCGCTTTTTAACTGTTGATTTGCTTTCTTTAAATCATGCATAGTATGTTGTAAATTAACTGACATATCATTTAAGCTATTGGATAATTCCGCTAGCTCATCATTGGATCGAACCTCGATTTTTTCAGAGAAATCCAAGTTCGCCATCTTTTGTGCCCCTTGATTAATATAAATGAGAGGTTTTGTGATGAACCGTGAATACAAATAAGCACTACCTAAACCAATAACAATCACAATAATACTAATATAAGGAAGGAAAAGGGCCAATACCTGTGAAGCTTCATTAATAGGTTGAAATGTTGCGAACACCACGAGTGTTAAGTTAACGTTTAGGAATTGAATAGGTATGGTAGCATTATACGAATTGGAAAGATTATCTGAATTCTCCAATGGACCTTTAGTAGCCGGCGTTACTGCTACCCCTTTACTATTACTACCGGTAAAGGAAAAGGTAGGAGAATAAATAATTCTTCCTTCTTGATCTTGAAGGTAGATTATTGCGTTATTTTTTTGTGAATATTTATCAAGAAGTGGTATTGCATTTTGAAAAGTAAGATCCTTGGATTTATCAATTATTTCTTCTATTCCTGTTTGAAGTTGATCTGTTTTATACTGTTCATAAAACGTAGGGAGAAAGAAGTATAAAGTTAGATACATCACTAATGCAAAGGCTAACAAAATAAGTGAAGTAATCCAAAAGAGTTTATAAGTAATTCGATTCATCTTTGTGATTTTTAATATTTTATTCATCGATTTTGTAACCAATGCCTTTTACGGTTTTAATATAAGGTATATCTAATTTTTTTCGTATGTTTTTAATATGTGTATCGATAATACGTGTTTCACTACAATATTCGTAGCCCCAAGCCTTTTCTATAATTCGCTCTCTTGTAAGTACTTTTTTTTCATTTTGAAGTAGTAGTTGCAGAATTTCGAATTCTTTTGTAGTTAATAGTATTTCAATCTCATTAACATATACTTTATATGCTTCACAATCAACATGGACTTCTTTAAATACTAAATGATTATCCGTACTTTGATCATAACTTCTTCTCAGTACTGCTTCGACTCGTCTAATCAGAACATGGAAAGAAAAAGGCTTAGTAATATAATCATCGATTCCAATATCAAAGCCTTTCATTTGATGTTGTTCTTCTTCTAATGCGGTTAGCATAATAATTGGTACATTAGACTGTTTTCGTATCATTTGTGCCATTTCAAATCCCCTAAGGTTTGGCATCATCACATCCAAAAGAATTAAATCATAGGAATGCTTATTAAATTGTCTCATTCCTTCTAATCCATCTGATGCGGTTTCAACAATATAGTTTTGTGTCATTAAAAATTGTTTTATTAACTCTTGAATTTCTTTGTCATCCTCTACTACAAGAACTTGATAGTTTCTCACTGTATCACCTCTTAAAGCATTATAACCGTGTTATCTGGAGTTTATGTGAAGAAACATTGGTATGATACTTAGAAACAATATAGAAAATTAATAGGGAAACTTTGTTTATTTCTATACTAACTCTCCAAAACCCGTATACGAATGTATGGAAATCTTCGTATACGGGTTTTATTTATGTTTCTTAGAAAGTATCTTATTGATCATTACTTTTAAGAGCTTAAATGCTCATGAACTAGAAGCCATCTATCCGCTTCTTTCACAAAAATATTAGTGGCTCTTCCTTTGCCACATATATACTCATCATTAATATATCCCTCATAGAAATATGTATAAATACAAGTTGCAGAGCTTTCTTTTTGGTCTAACCATTCAACATCATGTGCTTCGTAATTTTCATTCTTTACTATTGACCAAGCATTTTCAAAGTATTGTTGGATTTCTTCGTGACATGTGCAGGTCTGATCCGAGAAAAAATATACAGCTTTAGGATGCAACAATTTTTTTACTTGCTTAAAATCATGCGTATTTGTAGCTTTAATATAACTATCTAATATCTGCATGGAATCCCTCCTATAGATTGTTAAAAATAGTATACTAATCCCTAAATCCCCTGTCTAATTTACGCAAAAAACTTCCATAAAGCATTCTATTATTTCCAACAAAACAAACAATGCTAAACTATAAAGAAGACGATGAAAAAATATATAAACCATTTCATAAATCACCAATTATAAGAATAATAAAGGAGCATCACCAAATGAAAATCACAATCTTCGGTGCAACCGGACGCGTAGGAAATGAAGTATTACAACGTGCCTTAGCTGAAGGGCATGAAGTTAAGGTACTCGTACGTTCGCTAGAAAAATTGCCAGCACATCCAAATCTCCAAAAGTTTAAAGGAGATGTTAAAAATTTTGAACATACGGTCCAAGCTATGGAGCAGGCAGACGCAGTAATAAGTGCAATTGGTACGGACAAAACGACAACATTATCAGAAGGCGTCCCAAATATTATTAGGGCGATGGAGCAACTAAATGTAAAAAGAATCGTCACAATCGGTACAGCCGGCATTTTAGATAGCCGCGCTGAAAGAGGAAAACTACGCTTCCAATCATCTGAATCCAAACGAAAGCTTACTTTTGCGGCAGAGGAACATGCAAAAGCATTCCGTGCATTAGAAGCATCGGATTTAGATTGGACAATTGCTTGTCCAACTTATTTACCAGATGGCTCAGCTATTGGTGTATATCGTACAGAAAGAAATATGCTACCACTAAACGGAGAGAAAATTACAGTAGGTGACACTGCTCACTTCGTTTATCAGGAATTATTTCAAAATGAATTTAAACACTTACGTGTCGGTTTGGCATACTAATTTGGAAAAGTAGTTTCACAAAGAGGAATGGTGAAATCATATGGGAATGCGTAATAAAGCAATTTTTGCGGCTGTATCATTAGGTTTAGCATTTGCAGGTTATGTGACAGTTAAGAAAGTAGGGGTACAGATGTCATTATTTGAAGCTGTTGAGAAGCAAGATAGTAATGCTGTAAAAAAAGCGCTGAAATCTGAACAAGATATTAATACACAAGATGGCAAAGGACGCACAGCGCTTATGATTGCGACATATAATAACGACGTGAAATCGGCGAAAGTGTTAACTGAAGCAGGAGCCGATGTAAATATTCAAGATGATATGCAAAATTCTCCATTTTTATATGCAGGAGCAGAAGGTTATTTGGACATTGTAAAGCTAACTTCAAAAGCCGGTGCAGATCCTAAAATTACAAATCGCTATGGTGGTATTGCTTTAATTCCAGCTTCTGAGCACGGGTATGTTGATGTTGTAAAATTTTTATTAACTGAAACAAATAGTGATGTGAATCATATTAATAACTTAGGGTGGACGGCATTATTAGAAGCAATCATCTTAGGCGATGGTGGTAAAAAACAACAAGAAACTGTGCGTATTTTGTTAGAGCATGGAGCTAATCCAAATCTTGCGGATAGAGATGGTGTTACTCCACTTGAGCATGCAGAAAAACTTGGTTACAAAGAGATTGAAAAACTGTTAAGAAAAGCTCGATATTAATTCCAATTTTGCTTGTATCAGTGTTCCGATTAATTATCCGATAGCGGCAATAAGCAAACTCACTATAAAACAGTAAATTAAGGGTAAAGTTTATAAAACGCATAGTACCCTGTACAATATAGATCTTTCAGAGAAAGTTAAGCCAACTGTGATTAGCTGGTCAGATCAGCATACATTAAATTTTAAAAAACCTGATTCATATGAATTCGAAGGTAATATTTTTACAGATGAAATTGGTCTTTTCCCATTTGCCCAAAGTGGATTTGACACAATTGACGGAAATATCGGTGCTGATGGCTCTACTTATGTCATTCTGAAAGTTCCGAAACATATCAATGTATTAGATGAAAACGGGTCGAGAATGTATCCACCAGTTGAATATTGATACCCAATGAATATAGTTGATAGTATTATGTTAAGGATTGTAATGAGGAAAAAAGAGATTAAAGAAACGAGCGATGACCATTGAAGAAGATTTTACGTATTATTATCGGATTAATACTGGTTGTGATTTTTTGTATAGTAAATAACAAATGGTTAGTCACAACGACGTATAAAATAGAGTCTAAGAAATTACCAAAATCTTTCGATGGTATGCGCATCGTTCAAGTTTCTGATTTACACGATGCTACATTTGGCAATAAGCAGGATCGACTTATTAAAAAGGTTCTAGATGCAAAGCCGGATGCCATTTTCTTGACAGGCGATGTTATTGATCGCAACCGCTATGATTTGGAGGAGAGCATGCAGGCTGTCGCTGGTTTTGTGAAAATTGCGCCGGTTTATTATGTTACAGGTAATCATGAAATAGCTGTAAATAAAGTTTCCGAAATTAAAGGTGCTCTTACTGAACTGGGCGTCAATGTATTATCAAACAGTACCTTGCCATTTAAAAAAGATGGAGAAGTAATTCAAATTGTAGGTATTGAAGATCCGCTTGCTGGAACAGATACACAAGCAATGCTAGATACTGCACTTCTCCATCAATCAGAGGCTAATTTTAAGCTTTTACTAGCTCATCGTCCTGAATACATGACAGTATATGCTGAAAATAATATTGATATAACATTTTCTGGTCATGCACATGGCGGACAATTCCGTTTGCCAGGTGTCGGTGGTCTCATCGCACCAGGGCAAGGATTCTTTCCGAAATATACAGCTGGTACATTCGAGGTCGATCATATGACTCAAGTAATTAGTCGGGGGCTTGGTAATAGTCTAATGCCTGTTCGCTTACTCAATTTACCTGAAATTGTCGTGGTGGAATTACATTCTATATAATAATAAAAAATTTCGCTAGGTCCTGATAAGCATTTCAGTACTTAGCGATTTTATTATTTAAACTTCACATCAAATAGGAATTTTAATCTCCACAGTAAAGCCTTTGACGGTATAAGTGGAAAGGCGATATCTCGTGCCTTAGCTAAAATCGGGGAACCAAGTTGAGCGCTCCAACCAATTTGGCGCGAAAGTGAGATTACTTTTGCTGTACGAGCTACGCGTTCGCTTTCATAGTGTTGGAGAGCGTCTTGAAAATTAGCGTATTCAGCAAGAGCCGTCGTTAAAACAAGTGCATCTTCAATCGATTGCCCAGCCCCTTGGCCCATATTTGGCGTTGTAGCATGTGCAGCATCTCCTAACAAAACGATACGTCCATATGCGAACTTCATTAGAGGACGGATATCTTTTATATCATGGTGTAAAATAGCATCTGGTTTTGTATCCAGTATAAGGTCAGCAACGTGAGCAGGGAATTTTTCAAACAAACGAGCGATTTCTTTTCGACCTAGGGTGTGATAAAAAGCATCATTTTCGTGTGCATTGACGCAGGCAAACCAGTAAACTTGTCCGTTTTTCAAGGGGGCATAGCCAAATCGTCCAGAAGTTTCCCATATTTCACAGGATGTATGTTCATCAACACGCCCCTTGTTTTCAGCTACACCACGCCAGCACATATAACCGGCATAACGCGGAGCAGAGTCAGGTACAAGTTTTTGCCGAATAGGTGAGTGAATCCCATCTGCCGCAATGAGCAAATCAGCTGTCACATATGTCCCATCTTCAAAAAAAGCTGTTACTTGCGTATCCTCAGATACAACATCTACACATTTCTTACTATATTTCACCGTTCCTTCAGCTAAAGCTTCTAATAAAGTACTATGTAGATCAGACCGTTGAATCGTAATGTTTTCCTGTCCGTAAAGTCGTTTAATAGCACCAAAATCGATTGTGTTCAATATTTTTCCAGTGCTGTTTTGAAACACTTGCGTTGTCAAAGTCGTTCCATTTGTATAGACCTTTTCTCCAACGCCCATTTTCATGAGTGCCTGCATGGCATTTGAACCAATGCCAATACCGGTGCCAACGGGTTGGAAAGTAGGAGCGGCTTCGAAAACTTCAACATGTATTTGTCTTTTTTGAAGGGCAACTGCAGCACATAAACCTCCGATGCCGCCACCAATGATTGCAATCTTCAACTATAATCAAAACCTTTCAGAAATGAATTATTTACTATAATTATAGGGTATAACAAAGACGGTTGTACCTATTATGCTTACGTTTCATAAATAGGACTAGTCGCATCTACATTAAATTGTTAAAATATTCATACAGATGCAGTCGGTATTTATATGTTCACATAACCGATAATTACTATTAAAAGGAGGGCGACATGTAAAGTGAACAATTATTATGTACAAAATAGAGTGTCCCTACCTGACCAACACACGAATCAAGCCGATAAAAATAATATTTTAGAACCTTTTTTAGATGTGAAAACGGTAAAACACTTGAAGAAAAAATATATTGCGGAAGTACAGGAGCGTTTACCGATGTATTTTTCAGCAGATAAGCGAATGAAAATGCAATCGCTTACAGAAGAGCAATTTCAACAACAAGGCTTGCCAAAAGAAATTTTCTGGAAGATGGTCGAATTTAATGTGAGTACAAAAGGTGGGATTTCTTTTGAACGACTTCCTGCTATTGGCGAGCATCTCGATTATTTAGCTTCCGAATATATCACATATAAAATGCGTATCGAACGTGATTTTGAAAGTGAAGACCAAGTAGCACAACTTGCTAAACTGGATGAAATTTTTGGTCGTGGGTTAAAAAGAATGTCGAATGCTTTTATTGATTCTGTCGGCGCTTTTTTTGAAAAAAATGAAGTAGTAGGAGAATCAGCTTTAATGGAGCAATCGATTAAAGGGATTTATCAATACAAACTTGCTAAATACGGAAATTTTGTTGTAGCAAATAAGGATTACGCTTTTATTAAAGGTACATCGGATGAGTGGTTGGAAAGAGATTCATATTTTATGGGAGATATTCTACGCTTAGTGATAGCTAAAATAGATGAGAATCGTATTAAAATAAGAGAAAATCCGTATACAACATTGGAATTAAATGCAGTAGCGGCTTTTTACCAAGCAGTACAACGTAGATTAGCTAACCAAAAATCAACTTCCGTTAGCGAGGAGCAGCTAGGAGTAGAGCTTGGGTTTTTAGGTATGAAGTTAGAACTTCTGATTCAAAAAGATGGTATATCCCCTGAACTAGCTAGTAAAATGGAGACTGCGTATTTATCATTTTTCAACTACAAAATAGAAGATATAAATCAACGTCAATTAGAGACTAAAAATAATCCTTATACTAGAAATCGAGAAGCATTTAGCGATTTAAATCGTGAAACGGTTGAGGATTGGGCAAAACGTTTGCGTAATAGCTTACAGGAAGAAAATCCTCAACAAGTATTTGAAGCAACAATCTTATTGGCCTACAATATATTCCAAAAGAAAGTGCAACAAGTGAGTAAATTAGAACGCTACCAAGAGCAAAATGATTGGAATACGTTTTATGAGGAAGCTCCAACGAATAATTATCAAGTTGAGCTACCAGATGTATTTTGCTATAACGCATTAATAGTCGATTGGAATAAATTTATAACTGAAACAATCGTCGATCAAAAGATGCTTTTCATTAAAGATAGAATTTAAAAATTGTCGTTTGTATTTGAAAATTTTTTATTTAAACAAGGTTTAAGAATTTGAACTAGAGGGTATTTGTAAATTACCCATTTAAAAAATACTTATTGTAGTTAATATTTAAGTTCATTGATGATGTATTTTAAGTACAGCATTAAACTCCTTTATTGATCGTTAAGTTTTAAGTAAATAGTTAGTTAAAATGCCCGTATGTGAAAATAGTCAATACTATATCACTGCGGGCATTTTCTATAATTTTTTATTTAGAAATTGGTATTCCATTAAACGAGGAGGGAAAAAGATGAAGTTAGCTCGTAATATTATTATTGCACTCATATTAGGTGCGTTAGTTGGTGTTGGGATGAATATGTGGGCGGAGGATATCTTTCCTAAGGTGGATCAATACTTCTTTAGCCCATTAGGTACCATTTTCTTGAGTCTTATTAAAATGCTTGTAGTGCCACTTGTGTTCTTCTCCATTATTTTAGGGACTGCGAATATTGGTGATCCAAAAAAGTTAGGACGTATAGGTATTAAAACGATGGTCTTTTTCCTATTGACTACGGCAATGGCTATTATTTTAGGGATTGGCTTAGCTTCGATAATTCAACCAGGGAACATCGGGCAGTTCGAAACAACAGGCTTAGAATATAAAGCAGACAAAGCCCCACCCATCTCAGAAACGTTCCTTTCTATTATTCCAACAAACCCTATCCAAGCAATGGTAGAAGGAAATATGCTTCAGATTATTTTTTTCGCAGTCTTTGTGGGGATAGCTATTAGCTACCTTGGAAGCAAAGCAAACACTTTACTGAAAGTGATAAACCAGGGAAATGAAGTCATGATGATTTTAGTGAACATCGTGATGAAGTTTGCTCCATACGGTACATTTGGTTTACTTGCTTCTGCTATCGGTAAACAAGGGATAGGTGCCATCAAAGCGATGGGACTTTATATGGTTGTAGTCATGCTCGCACTTATTTTGCATATGTTCATTGTTTATGGTACAGCTATATCATTATTATGTCGTAGAAATCCGGTGCAATTTTTCAAAGACTTCTTCCCAGCTATGACCGTGGCCTTCAGTACATCAAGTAGTAGTGCAACATTACCTGTATCAATGGAGATAGCTCAGAAGAAGATGGGTATTCCTAAGGCCATTAGTAGTTTTGTCCAACCATTAGGTGCAACAGTGAATATGGATGGCACTGCCATAATGCAAGGAGTAGCAACGATTTTTATCGCTCAAGTATTCAACGTGGATTTAACTTTTGGTCAACTTGTTACAGTTGTTATGATTGCTGTACTAGCAAGTGTTGGAACCGCAGCTGTACCTGGAGCGGGACTGATTATGCTGGCAATGGTTTTACAATCTGTTGGGCTTCCAGTTGAAGGAATAGCTCTTATTATTGGAATTGATCGTTTACTCGATATGGCACGAACAGCGGTTAATACAACAGGTGATATCACTTGTGCAGCGTATATAACAGAAAGTGAAAAGCGCAAAGGTGAAACTTTTGAAGACAGCAATTCAAATGAAGAGGATTCATTTGAATTAGAGGGTCATAGCTCATATTAAAATGAATGGTCATCCTATGGGTGGCCATTTTATATTTACATTTATTGTTATGACGACTTCGTATAAAATGGAAGTAGGTTGATAAGATGGAAGAAGGGGTCTTGTGTCATTTTTTATCTTCATTGTGATTGGCTTTGCCGGAAACTTTATTGGCACACTAAGCGGGGGAGGTGGATTGATTTCTTTACCGACGATGCTTCTTTATGGTCTACCCGTGCATTCTGCTATTGGAGCAAATAAAGTAGCGAATACAGTTAGTTCATTTACTAGCTTTCTAGTAATCTTTAAAGAGAAGGAAATTACGTTAAAGGAATCAGGTATCGTGTTAGTCACTTGTTTATTAGGCGGAGCAACAGGAGGAATGGTTGCCTCGTTAATGAGTGGAGATACATTGACACTAGTAGCAATTTTTTTATTAGGCTTTGCTTTTATAACTTCATTATTAAAGAAAAGTAATTTTGAAGGGGAAGAACAATTTAAGCTGAATATTAAAACCGGTTCATCGTTATTTGGAATTGGTATGTATGACGGGATGTTTGGACCTGGAAGTGGTACATTACAGATGTATTTATATGCAAGTCAGAAAATTGCTTATATCCGTGCGGTAGGCTTAAATAGAGTAGGTGTTTTTGCAGGGTGCTTTGGTAGTTCTATCACATACATTTCGACAGGGAAAATCGAATGGCCACTGACAATTGCTTTAATGTTTGGCGGTATAATTGGCGCACAAGTAGGCATTAAAGTGGCGCGTAAAATGAATGTGAAATATATTAATCCGCTATTACGGGGTATTACGCTCTTATTAATCGTACAAATTGTTGTAAATTATTATAAGTAATTGCTGAACTCAGTTAATTGGTTTAATTGATAATTTAAAATCCACCTCTTTATAGAAAGAGGTGGATTATTTTAATTGTAAAAAAGTGAGCTAACTGGTTGCCTGTTTATATAATATTTCTCATCTTCTCTAGTAATTCAGCACCCGTCATCGTATGGTCGCCACCACCCTGTACAAAGGCATCGCTACCGCCACCTTTGCCATTTAATAATGGTAGGACTGCTGAAGAAATATCTTTCATACTCATATCAATTGCATTTGTACCGCGAGCAGCGACAAACTGTAACTTCTCTCCTTGCTCAGCAACGAGAAGCACCACGATATTTTCATTTTCGGCTATAACTAGTCGAGCTAACTTTTGCAATTCTTGAATGGAACGCGCTGCATAAACAGCACCAGTTACACCGTTTTTAGTGGTTGCTGCAAGTTCTAATGCTTCATATGATAGCAATTGTTCTTTGGCTGCATCTAAAGCTTTCTCTAATCCTTTTTGAACAGTAAATAGTTTTGAAATTGTATCAGCCACTTCGTTTTCAGGAGTACTTGCTAGTTTAGCCACTTTACTTAGTTCATTTTTTCGCCAGTGTAGTTCACTTAATACGCGTCCGCCACAAACAAAATGCACGCGTATTTTTCTTTTTTGTTTTTCAGTATGCATAATTTTAATGGCGCTAACTTGTCCGGTTGAAGTGGGATGAATACCACCACAGCCGTTATAATCGTAATCTGGAATGATAACCAGGCGAATTTCTTTTGTTACACTCAGTGCTTTACGAAGGTTATAGCGTTCTAATTCATCTACTGTCACCCACTTTGTTTCAATTGGTCGATTTTCCAAAATAATTTTGTTAGCTAGAGCTTCTACTGCTACAAGTTCGTCTTCACTAATGTTTTCAATATCTAAATCTATCGTTACAGTTCCTCGCCCTAGATGGAAGCTAATGGTTTGGTAGCCGAATAGCTCAACAAAAGCAGCGGTCAAAATATGTTGCCCTGCATGTTGCTGCATATGATCGAATCGTCGTTCCCAATCGAGCACGCCCATTACCAATTCATCATCGTTAGGTAAAGACTCTGCAATATAATGACGAATTTCGTCGTCCACTTTCTCTACATCTACTACGGCAATGCCATTTAAAGTACCTGTATCATGAGGTTGACCGCCACCAGTAGGATAGAATGCTGTATTATCAAGCACGATAAATTCGCGTCCGTCATCTTCAATCCCTTTTCTTATAATTTTTGCTGGAAACTCTTTCATCATCGCATTTTGATAGTAAAATAATGTCTGCAAACGTCATCACTCCTAATTTTTTTATCGAAAAGTACAGGTAAATCAGCTAAAAACTTTACTAATCGCATTTTTGCTTTAATATTAATGATTGAAACATGCAAAAGAGGAGCGATTCTTTATGGACATTTTAGCATATACAATGGATGAAATTTTAGATCCTACAAATATTATTGAAGGACAACGCTTTGAATTCTTATTAGATATCGAAGTAGATGAAGAAGACGAACTATTTGTAGAAGGTGGTCTTGAGATTCGCGCAATCGTAGGGAAAAAAGAGGACGACTTTAAGCTTGCGAATTACTTCATCATTGATAAAGGTACTGAAAAAATGCTCGAATTTGGTCTAGAAGAAGATGAAGAAGAATTGATTTTGAGTTTTTGTAAAGAGCGCATTATAGCAGGCGAATAACAAATTGATTAGGTAACAGGAGGCATTCGATTTTAGTTTAAATACTTTTAATCTGAATGCCTTTTTTGGTATGATGAGAATTATTTTATGAATTAATGACGAAAGAGGTAGGAGAGCATGTCAGCTTATACACAGCCAATTTACGTTGCAATGATAGTATTTATCCTTTTGGCCGTTATTATTTTTGTGCCTTGGCTTATTTACACATATCGTAAATATGGATACTTGCCATTATCAACGACGCTAATCGCATTTTCATTTATTTTTTATTTTATTAGCGCATTATTTTTAGTTCTACTCCCATTACCAGAATCACGTAATACTTGTATTACACAACAGCCAGGTACACAGCATTATTCATTGATGCCGTTTACCTTTATCTCAGATATGTTTAAAAATAGTGGTGTGATTTTATCTCAGCCAAGTACATATGCATTATTAGTTAAACAGTCTGCCTTTTATCAAGCCTTTTTTAATTTCTTATTACTATTACCGTTTGGCGTATACTTACGTTATTTCTTTCAACAAAGAAAGTACTGGAAAAGGGCACTTGGCTTAACTTTTGCATTAACATTATTTTATGAAATTACACAAGTGACGGGTATTTATGGTATTTATAACTGTGCGTATCGTATTTTTGATGTGGATGATTTGATGCTTAATACATTAGGCGGCATACTTGGCTTCTTCATCGCACCTGCTATTTTGGCATTGTTCCCATCAAAAGAAAGCATTAATGCAAAAGCGGAAAGATTGATTGCACTTGATGATGTTCGTGCAATGTCTGTATTAATCGCATTACTTATTGATATTTTCATTATTGATCTGCTTGGGCAATTAAGCACTACATTTACAGAGTCAAATTTAATTATAAATTTCCTGATTAAATCTATTGTCATTTTCATTGCATTTTTTGTCATTCCAATCTTGTGGAATGGACATTCAATTGGTTCGAAAATTATGCGTTTCCGCTATGATAGTAAAGTAAGTACTATAGATACAAATAAGCGATTGTTCAAACGTTTTGGTGCAATCTATCTTACTTATTTTGCATTCTTTGTACTAAGTATTTTCGCTCAAATGAACTTACAAATTGGTTCACCGTATTATAAATTAAAAGTATTTTTAGCACTGGGTACAAACTTACTTGAATTAGTATTAATAGTTGTTCTGTTCTTCCATGCATTGCTCGTTGCATTTGGAAAAGGCAAACGACGATTTTACTTTGATGAAGCATCAGACTTACACACAACGAGAAAATAAAGATAGAAAAGGACTTTCTGTAAATCGGGAAGTCTTTTTTTATTTGCGAAAATAACAATTAATAGTGCTCGAATAAGATTTAAGGTTCCTGTAAGGTTACGACAATTATGCTGTAAGGATGAGGCGATATAGTATGTATATCAACAAATGACAGTAGAGGTGACGCAAATGGAATCATTATTAAAAATAGAAAACGTCAAAAAAATATATGGTAAAACATCGAATACTTACACAGCGTTAGAAAATATATCATTTCAAATTGAGCATGGTGAATTTGTTGGGATTATGGGTCCCTCAGGAGCAGGTAAATCAACATTACTAAATCTTCTTGCAACAATCGATTCGCCAACAGAAGGTAAAATCTTTATGAATGATAAGGGTATACATGATATGAAGGAAGCTGAGCTCTCAGATTTTAGACGCGATAATCTTGGCTTTATCTTTCAAGATTACAACTTGCTAGATTCACTAACCGTAAAAGAAAATATTCTATTACCGTTAGCAATTGCAAAAGTACCTGCAAAAGAAATTGAACAACGCGTCCAAAAAATAGCTAAAGTTTTTGGAATTGAATCTTTGCTTAGTCAATATCCATATCAAATTTCAGGAGGTCAAAAGCAACGTACGGCTGCTGCAAGAGCAATTGTTACAGAGCCTGCGCTCATTTTAGCTGACGAGCCAACAGGTGCACTAGATTCAAAATCTGCAACAGACCTACTAGAAAGCTTAAGTTCACTTAATGAGAACAACGAATCAACGATTATGATGGTTACGCATGATGCTTTCGCCGCAAGTTTTTGCCGCCGCATTATATTCATTAAGGATGGCAAGCTTTCAACGGAAATCTACCGTCGCGATCAAACGCGGAAAGAGTTTTTCCAAGAAATTTTAGATACTTTATCTGCAATTGGGGGTGAGGTTGATGACGTTATTTAGTTTAGCTAGAAAAAATATTGCACGAAATTTTTCACAGTATTTTTTGTATATCGCATCGATGGTATTCAGTATCGTCATTTATTTTACCTTTGTTACTTTAAAATATAGCGATATTGTCTCTGATATGACGAAGTCTTCACAGAAGATGGGGTCCCTTATGAGTGGAGCCGCCGTGGTACTACTCTTCTTTGTTGCTATTTTCATCGCATATTCAAATTCATTTTTCATGAAAAAGAGAAAAAAGGAAGTAGCGCTTTATGCATTATTAGGCGTTAGAAAACGTCAAATTGGTTTCATGTTATTTTTTGAAAACTTATTACTTGGTGTATTTTCATTAGTGATAGGTGTTTTTCTAGGATTCCTTAGTTCAAAATTGTTCGTTACCTTATTAATCCGTTTAATGGGTTATGATGTTGTCGCTCCATTTACGTTCTCAACGGAAGCGGTTATAAATACAGCATCTGTCTTCCTAATTATCTTCTTCATCACTTCATTCCAAGGATATCGTTTAATCTATCAATTTAAATTAATCGATCTATTCCATGCATCGAAGAAAGGTGAAGTAGCACCCAAGCCGTCATGGATTGTCGCTATCTTAGGCGTAATAAGCATCGGAACGGGTTATTGGTTAGCTTTACAGAACTTATTAACATCCGAAGCATGGCGTATTTTAGGAATGTTTACACCACTTATTATATTAGCAACAGTTATTATAGGAACTTTCCTTTTGTTCCATAGTGTTACAGGTTTTGTTCTAACTTTATTCAAGCGTCGTGAAAAATGGCTTTGGAAAGGTCTACACTTAATGACCATTTCACAATTGCTTTACCGGGTTCGTGGTAACGCCCGTACATTAACTGTTATCGCTATTTTGAGTGCAACAACAGTAACAGCTGGAGGTGCGGTTTACAGTCTGTATTACAATATTAATGACAATGTAAAGCTCACTGATCCAAACACATTTATGTACGAGCAAACAGCGAATGTCGATAACGAAAAAGTAACATCATTACTACCAAATACAATATATGATGAAAATATCTCAGCATTATTCGTTACATTTGAGGCGAAGCAACTTGATTCGGCAATGGGAACAGACGGAGATAAACGTATTTACACAGTAATCAATGAAACAACATACAACAAGTTAGCGAAACTTCAACAAAAAGAAGAACTAAATTTAAAAGGTAATAAAGCGACTATGATTGATGTTCAATATCATGAAAGTCTATCGCCGAAATATGCGGGTAAGACGATTACAGCGGAAAAAAAAGGAACAACAATTACATTGGAAGGGTATCATGAAGTTCCAGTCTTAAACCTAATGGCAGGAATGACACTAGTAGTCACAAATGAGCAATATAAAGAGCTTGAAAAACAAGGTGAGAGTGTGCAATTCCGTGCTATTGGAGTAGATGATGCAACAACTGATTTATCTAAGAAAATTGCTAGTGTATTGCCTGACAAAGCTCAATTTTCAAGCGCACCTGAGGATTATCAAAACGGTATTGAAGGAATGGGTTCACTATTATTCATTGGTAGTTTCTTAGGACTTGTCTTCCTAGCAGCCACAGGTAGTATTATCTACTTCAAAGTACTAACAGAAGCAGAGGAAGATAAGTCACAATACAATATGCTTTATAAAATGGGTGTTGGTGCAAGAGAAATGAGAAAAACAGTGGCATCTCAAGTATTTGTTATTTTCTCTGTACCACTTGTCATTGGTCTTACACATAGTGCCGTAGCATTAACAGCATTTTCAAAGTTATTTTCGATGGATTTCACTAAGCCTGTCATCATATGGATGGTTGCTTACACAGCTATTTATGGAATCTATTACGTATTAACGGTTTATTCATATAATCGAATTATTACCCAAAATAATAAAAGAGAAGGATGATAATAATGAAAAAATTTTTAATTGCAATTGGCGCACTGATCCTAATTGGGGTTATAGGCATTGTAGTATTAGGGAAAATTGATTTTAATCGTATGAATGCAGATAACTATTATGTGCATATTACAGAAGATGGTTTTAAAAAAGAGGAGAAGCAGTCTGATGGGAAAATATTTGTCACTTATATTTATAATCTAGAAGGCGTAAATGCAAAAGGTGAAGCAAAATCATTTGAATTCACTGCAAGTAAAAACTTACGTAAAGATGCATATTTAATGCTTTATGTAAAAGACAAAAAAGGCGTTTCTTCATACGATGAAGTTAAGCTTTCGGATATTCCAAAAGAAGCACAAGCGAAATTAAAATAACTATCTAATTAGGTTGTCACCAAATTCTAACTCACAGAATTGGTGGCAACCTTTTCATATATTCAAAGATAGGGAAATGGATAAATCTTTAATATGAAAGTTAAATGAATTTATATGAAAATAATTTCCCGGGACATATTGAGTTCTTTGATACAAATAGAGTGCTTTAAAAAGAATAAGTTTACTATTTTAAAAGAGTACATGACTTAAAAATTTCTTTCTTGTTGAGTGTATATTACAGTACATATGTTATATAAAATAAGTTTTGAGCTTGCTAAATTCTCAGAGTTTTAATGGTTTTTTAATGAAATATTCTTTCTACTGACGAATATTTCAGCTATATTATTAAAGAACTAGTTAAAAACTATATTGTGTTGAAAATAAAGGGGTGATATGAATGGAGCAAATGGATAGTATCGATAAAAAAATATTGGATTTATTAATTGGAAATGGACGAATTTCTTATGTAGATATAGGTAAAGAATTAAATCTTTCAAGAGTGGCTATTCGTGAACGAGTTAATAATTTACAAGAAAAAGGAATAATTGAACGGTTTACAGTGGTGGTGAATTCTGAAAAAATAGGAAAAAATGTTTCTGCTTTTTTTGAAGTAGATTGTGAGCCAAAATCATTAGTTGAAGTGGCAGAAAAATTAGCTTTTAATCATAGTGTAGTAAGTTGTTATCAAATGACAGGGCCATCAACATTACACATGCACGTATTAGTCGATGATTTCGCCAGTTTAGAAAAGTTTATTAATGAAGAGTTATATGCTTTAGAAGGAATAACGCGAGTTGAAAGTAATATATTACTTAGAAGATTTAAAAGTCGTTTAGGATTAAAACTCTAAGAGAATCGATATTCGGTTCTCTTTTTTTTGATTTGTAGAGCCGAACTTTTGTGAATCCCTCGAGATTAACATCTGATCGATAACTTTGTATTTCCATTCATTTGTTAATAATTAAATATAAATTGATTAATTAATGTAATGAAAATCAATATAATTTAAAAATTTCGAAAATTCTATAGATTTTTATAATTTTATATTTTATAATCAAAAACAGTGAAAACTATCCGTTTGTTAATCCAAATGGGGTTTTTAATTAACAAATGATTAAGGAGGTTTTGATTTGATAAGTCTAATTGCTCGACGAATAGTTGAACTTTTATTGTTATTAGTGGGGATATCATTTCTTGTGTTTTCATCTATGTATATTGCTCCAGGTGACCCTTCAACAATGATAGGCGGACCAACTGCAACTGAATCTGACCTTGAAAATATACGAGATAACTTGGGGTTGAATGACCCATTCCTCGTTCAATATGGTCGTTACGTAAAAAATGCAGTACAGGGGGATTTTGGATATTCTTATCAGACAAAACAATCAGTTTCTGAGGCAATAGCTGTCCGATTTCCGAATACTTTAAAGTTGGCCATAGCAAGTATGATTGTTGCGATAATTATTGGTATTGTCGCTGGATTAATATCTGCATTACGCCATAATACATGGCTAGATGCAACATCTACAACTTTTGCGCTAGCAGGAATTTCAATTCCAAATTTTTGGTTAGGTGCGTTACTAATTTTAGTTTTTGCTGTGAATTTACAGTGGTTGCCAGTTGGTGGAATGGATCAGCCGTTGTATACATGGGAAGGAATTAAGCAGTTGATATTGCCTGCTATTACATTAGGTACAGGGTCTGCTGCAATGATTGCCCGTATGACACGCTCCTCTATTCTAGAAGTCGCGAAAGCTGATTATATTAGAACTGCTAGGGCAAAAGGATTGAAGGAAGGAAAAGTTATCTGGATACATACGTTAAAAAACGCGATGATTCCGGTTATTACCGTAATCGGTCTGAATTTTGGACTTTTACTCGGTGGAACAATAATTACAGAGAAAGTATTTGCTATTAATGGTGTTGGGCGTTTAATGATTGATGCTATAGCTATGCGAGACTTTCCTTTAGTACAAGGTTCAGTGTTGCTTGTTGCGACATTATTTGTAGTCGTGAACTTAGTAGTTGATATCGTATATACATTTATCGATCCACGAATTAATTACGATTAAGAGAGGAGGACAGAAATGACGACTTTATCAAATATGGAAGAGCAAGTAACTAAGCCTAAAAAGATGGAAAGTAATTTTATTTCTTTAACTAAAAGATTATTGAAAAATAAACTAGCAGTTATAGGATTACTAATTATTATAGTACAAATTTTAATGGCGATATTTGCTCCAATGGTTACATGGCATGATCCGATTAAGCAGAATCTTGCACAAAGCGAATTACCTATTTTTTCAGAAGGTCATTGGTTAGGAACTGATAACTATGGTCGAGATGTTTGGTCAAGAATTGTATACGGTGTTCGAATTTCATTATTAGTAGCTATTTCATCCGTGTCACTAGGCTTGGTAGGAGGATTGATACTAGGTTTATTGGCAGGATATTACAAAAAGTTAGATGGATTCCTTATGAGAATTGTTGACCTATTATTTGCTTTTCCCGGAACACTATTAGCAATGTTAATTATTGCTATGTTAGGAGCAAGTCTAGTGACAGTTACGATTGCGATTAGTGTCTGGTCTATTCCTGCATGTGCGCGTATTGTCAGAGGGTCTGCCCTTTCTATAAAAGAAAAAGAATATATTATGGCTATGCGGTCTCTTGGAGCATCCGATTTTAGAATAATATTTAAACATATTTTACCGAACTCATTCGCGCCAATTATTGTATTTGCAACAATGCGAATGGCTACAGCCATTTTATCTACCGCTTCACTAAGTTATTTAGGTCTTGGTGCTCAGCCACCTAGTCCTGAATGGGGGGCAATGATTGCTCAAGGACAAGCTTTTATGTGGACTTCGCCACATTTAACTATTGTCCCAGGAATAGCTATAATGTTAACCGTTTTTGCATTTAATGTTGTTGGTGACGGATTGCGTGATGCGCTTGATCCGAATATGGATATTCATTAAGTTATGGGGAGGAAAAGAAATGAAACAAAATCTAGTGTTTTTACTTTTACTACTAATGTCTATTATTTTAGCAGCATGTGGAAAATCCAGTTCAGCTCCATCAGGGGGGGCTAATGCAGATGGATCAATTGATAAGTTTGTGTACGCTTCTACCGCTGATGTCGCTGGTCTATCTCCGATTTTAACAAATGATTCTATATCAGCAAACGTGCAAGAGCATGTTTATGAAACGTTATTTAACCGCAATTCTGAAACTGGAGAAATCACACCAAAATTAGCAGAGTCTTATGAAAATACAGATGAAAATACTTGGATGATTAAACTTCGAAAAGATGTAAAGTTTCATGATGGTACACCTTTCAATGCAGAAGCAGTAAAGTATACATTCGATAAATTGCGTGATCCAGCAACTGCTGCTCCTCGTGCATCTCTACTAGAACCAGTAGATGAAATTAATGTAATTAATGAATATGAGATTAAAATTAAAACGAAGTACCCATATGGCCCATTCTTAGCTTCTTTAGCTCATACAAATGCTGCTATAGTGAGCCCTACCGCTGATAAAAAACAAGATTTAATGAAAGAACCTGTAGGTACAGGGCCATTTAAGTTTGTAAGTTATACGCCAGGCGATGAAGTAGTTTTAGAGGCTAATGATGAATACCGTGATGGTACACCAGCAATTCAACAACTAGTTTTCAAGGTAGTGCCTGAGGTCTCAACAGCTATATCTATGTTACAAACAGGTGAAGTTGACTTTATTGATAATTTGCCAAGTGAACAAATTAGTCGTATTGATTCTCTAAAAAATATTGATGTAACAAAGAAAAATGGCAGTTCAATTTATTACCTAACTGTTAATCATTCTATTAAAGAAAATCAAGATCCTGAGTTGCGAAAAGCAATAGCAGCCGCGATTGATCGTGATGCGTTTGTATCAAAATTAAATGGTCTAGGCGTACGCAGTGACAGTGTTTTAGGACCAGAGATTTTTGGATATGAAAAGGACAAGGATTCCGCTGGACAAGCCTATGACCCTGAGCTAGCAAAATCATTAGTAGATAAAAATGGATATTCAAATCGTCCAATTAAACTTTTAACAGCAAACAGAGCAAACTTTATTTTAATGGCTGAGATTGTACAAGCGCAATTAACAGAAGCGGGTTTTAAAGTTCAAATAGAAACTATGGAATGGGCAGCTTTCTTAGATACTGCTAGAGCAGGAGAATACGATATTACTTTCTTAAGCTGGGCTAACTTAACACAAGATGGGTCTGAAATGTTATATCCAAATCTGCATAGCGATAATATTAAAGAATCCAATCGTACAAAATATAGTAATAAGAAATTCGATGAACTTGTAGATGCTTCTCGAGAAACGATTGACCAAGATAAGCGATTAGAATATCTTAATCAAGCAAATGGTTTATTGTTAGAGGATAACGCTGTAGTCGTTATGTATCATGGTGTTGTGACAGCGGCAATGAACAATAAATATGAGGGATTAATATTAGAACCTAATGGAAAATGGTTATTAAAAGATGTGAAAAGAAAGTAGGGTAATTTATGAGGGAGACATTGTTGGAAGTGAATAACTTAATTACTGAATTCCGTACAGCTGATGGGAATGTTCAAGCTGTGCGGGATGTCTCCTTTTTTGTTAAAAAGGGAGAAACACTTTGTATTGTAGGAGAATCAGGTTGTGGCAAAAGTATAACATCTTTATCTATCATGGGGTTACTTCCAAATAACGGTATAATTTCAGGTGGTGAGATTAAATATGAAAATCAAGCTATCCATGCATTAAATGCTGAAGAAAAGAGAAAATTGCGTGGATCAAAAATTTCAATGATATTCCAAGAACCTATGACCGCATTGAATCCTGTATTAACAATAGGTTACCAATTAAGAGAACCTTTCATGTTGCATCACAAAGTAAATAAAAAGCAAGCTAATATACAAGGAATAGAGTTATTAAAACAAGTAGGTATTCCATACCCTGAAAAACGGATGAAGCAATATCCACATGAATTAAGTGGTGGAATGAGACAACGTGTCATGATTGCACTTGCCTTAGCTGGAAACCCTGGTTTACTCATTGCTGATGAGCCAACTACTGCCTTAGATGTGACTATACAAGCTCAAATTCTCGATTTAATCAATTCGCTTAAAGAAAAATTAGATATGGGCGTTATGTTTATTACCCATGATATGGGTGTTGTGGCAGAAGTTGCGGATCGAGTGATGGTTATGTATGGAGGAAAGAAAATTGAAGAAGGATCAGTAGAAGAAATATTTAATCAACCTCGTCATCCATATACAATAGGCTTGTTAAACTCCGTGCCCAATGTTGATGACCCTGAGTTTGAGTTAGAACCAATACCTGGATCGTTACCAAGTTTAACAGAGCAGATTTCAGGTTGTAGATTCCATCCAAGATGTCAATTCGCTACAGAGCAGTGTAGAATCACAGCACCTACTGAATTTGAAATTGGAAATGATCATAATGTAAGCTGTTGGTTGGTCGAAGAGGAGGCGAGTAATAATGGTAGAGCAATTGGAGTTGCAAAAGCGTAAAATAATTCTTAAATTGAATGGTGTAAAAAAATATTTTCCTATTAAAAGTGGATTATTAAGACGTGTACAAAATCATGTCAAAGCTGTAGAATCGGTAAATTTAGAATTATATGAAGGCGAGAGTTTAGGCGTAGTAGGCGAGTCAGGATGTGGAAAATCAACATTAGGCAGAGCAATACTAGGCTTAGAGCCTTTAACTGAAGGTAAAATTAGTTTTCGCGATGAAGAGATACAAGATCTCAAGAGAAAAGAAAAGCTAAGGTTTGTTAAGGAAATGCAAATGATTTTCCAAGATCCCTTTGCTTCTTTGGACCCGAGACAACGAGTTGGAGATGCACTAAGTGAAGTATTTTCAATTCATACAAACATGGGGGCAAGAGAACGTAAAGAAGCAGTTCTTAAGTTATTAGGAGAAGTAGGCTTAAAAGAAGAGCACTATGACAGATATCCACATGAATTTAGTGGCGGGCAGCGCCAAAGGATTGGCATTGCAAGGGCAATTGCTCTTAATCCCTCTTTTATTATTTGTGATGAAGCGGTATCAGCCTTAGATGTATCAGTACAAGCGCAAGTACTAAAGTTATTGAAGACATTACAAGAAAAATATCACTTATCCTATATGTTCATTTCACATGATTTAGGTGTAGTTCGATACTTTTGCAATCGTGTACTTGTAATGTATTTAGGGAATACAGTTGAGTTGGCAGAAGTTGAGGAACTTTTTAAAGAACCTCTTCATCCATATACTCAGGCGTTATTATCTGCGATTCCAAGACCATCTGTCAACACTAAAGTTCAACGGGTACGACTTCAAGGAGATTTGCCAAATCCAGCAAATCCACCGACAGGTTGTCCATTCCATACAAGATGTCCGGTAGTAAAAGATATTTGTAAAACAGAAAAACCACAGTGGGAAGAATATACAAGCGGTCACTTCGTAGCATGTCATTATGCTGGGACTAGTATTGTGTCAGGAGAGGTATAAAAATGGATCATTTATTTCACCCGTTCACGGGAAAACGTCATACTGTATTTGGCAGAAAAGGTATGGTGGCAACTTCACAACCATTAGCTGCTCAAGCAGGACTAGAAATCTTACAAAAAGGCGGGAATGCAATTGATGCTGCTATTGCAACAGCGGCTGCATTAACAGTTGTAGAACCAACTTCAAATGGTATTGGTGGAGATGCCTTCGCATTAGTTTGGACTAAGGATCAACTACATGGTCTAAATGCATCGGGGCCTGCTCCAAAGTCAATCTCAGTTGAGAAATTACGGGAAAAAGGGTATGAAAAGATCCCTACATATGGCGTATTACCAGTTACAGTTCCTGGTGTACCAGCCGGTTGGGTAGAGCTTTCTAAAAAATTTGGTAAGCTATCGTTTAAAGAAGTACTTGAACCTGCTATCCGATATGCTGAAGAGGGATATCCTGTTTCACCGATATTAGGAAAGTTTTGGGATTCTGCATATCGTAAATTCAAGGAAACATGTACATCCGAGGAGTTTACTAGTTGGTTTGATACATTTGCTCCTAATGATCGTGCACCGCACATCGGAGAGATGTGGTCATCTCCTGGCCATGCTTCAACTTTAAGACAAATAGCAGAAACCGATGGACATGCTTTTTACCATGGAGAATTAGCAGAGAAAATGGATGCATTTATGAAACAACATGGTGGCTATTTATCGAAAGAAGATTTAGCTGATTATAAAGTGGAATGGGTAGATCCAATTTCTACTACTTATAATGGGTATGATGTGTGGGAAATTCCCCCGAATGGTCAAGGATTAATTGCACTAATGGCTTTAAACATTTTCAAACAGACTGGAGATTCTAAGTGGCAAGATGCTGAAACGATTCATCGACAAATTGAAGCTATGAAACTAGCATTTACTGATGGAAAGGCATTCGTGACAGAAGTTGATGAAATGCCAATAGATGTACAGCATTTATTGTCAGATGAATATGCTACAAAACGCGCGGCGTTAATAGGTAAGCAAGCCATTAATCCGGAACCGTATGAATTACCTAAAGGTGGGACTGTCTATCTAGCTGCAGCTGATGAAGAAGGAAACATGATTTCATATATTCAAAGTAACTATATGGGTTTTGGTTCAGGAATTGTGATTCCCGATACGGGAATTGCATTACAAAATCGTGGGCATGATTTTTCATTGGAAAAAGAACATCCAAATATTCTTAAGCCAGGAAAACGTACATATCATACAATTATTCCGGGATTTTTAACAAAAGAAGGGCAAGCAATCGGACCATTTGGCGTGATGGGAGGATATATGCAACCACAGGGCCATTTCCAAGTCGTAGCTAACACAGTTGATCATCAATTAAATCCACAAGCCACATTAGATATGCCACGTTGGCAGTGGGTTGGAGGGAAAACTGTGCATGTTGAACCAGAGTTCCCGAACTACATTGCTCAATCACTTATACGAAAAGGTCATAATGTGCAAGTGATGTCAGACGGTGGAAGTTTTGGCCGTGGACAAATTATTTGGAGGGATCCTGAAACGGGCGTATTACAGGGTGGAACAGAATCACGAACAGATGGAGCTATTGCTACTTGGTAAAAAAAAATGAAGTGAAGTCCCAAAGTGAACGCCCTATTTTGCGACTACATGGAGAGATTGCATCCGCATTTTTTAGAGTAGGTATGCTAGGATTTGGCGGTGGACCATCTGCTATTCCTCTTGTTCATCAAGAAGTGGTGAAAAAGTATAAGTGGATGGAAGATGATGAGTTTAGTGACGTAGTAGCACTTGCTAACACTATGCCGGGTCCAATTGGTACAAAAATGGCTGGCTATATAGGATATAGAGTAGCTGGAGTGGTAGGTGCAATTAATGCAATTTTAGTCAGCGTAGTCCCAACAATTGTATTAATGATTATATTGCTATTTTTATTACAAACGAATAAAGATATACCTGCCGTTCAGGCAATGGCTTCGGCGGTTGTACCAGTAGTAGCTGTAATGCTTGGTATATTGGCTCTAGATTTCGTTAAAAAGTCTGGCGAATCTATGGGGTGGAAGAAAACACTCATTATTCTTTTGCTTTCATTCATTGCAATGTCTTTATTAAATATACACCCGGCTTTTGTCATCTTGTCGGTCTTTATAATCGTCTTTGCTCCTCTAGTAAAAAGGAGGAATAATAAATGATTTATTGGAATATTTTTATGGCATTTTTTATTCCTGGTATTTTAGGTTATGGAGGGGGTCCTTCTTCTATTCCGCTCGTTCAGCAAGAGGTAGTTGAGCACTATGAATGGATGACCAATCAAGAATTTTCAGAAATGGTCGCAGCGGGCAATGCATTACCAGGGCCAATAGCAACAAAAATGGCTGGCTTTGTTGGATATGACCAAGGAGGTATTTTAGGCATTATTGTTGCAGTTTTTGCTACAGTTGCACCTTCTTTGCTCCTCATGATAGCGTTGTTAAGTGTCTTAATGAAATACAAAGAATCACCATACGTTAAAAATTTAACGAAATATATTCGCCCAATCATAGCCGTATTATTATTAGTGATGACTTTCGATTTCGCAAAAGATGCTTGGTTAAGTATAGGTTGGATATCAACATTAATAATAATGATTGGCTCTTACTTGTTACTTGAAAAGATTAAAATTCATCCGGCTTTTGTTATTTGTATTGCATTGATATATGGGATGGTATCTACACTTTTTTAAATTACAAGGTAATATGGATAACAAAAAACAAATGTTATTGATAAATAGCCTCAACGGGCAAAATAAAACACCTTCTAGTTAGAAGCTTGGTTTAGATATACCAAACTAACTGGAAGGTGTTTTAAAGATGACTCATTTTTAGCTCCATAGAACCTATTGTTGAAAGATAACAGGCTGTTAGAGAGCTATTTTGTTGTCATTATTTCATTTTATCAAGTTGTGCATTTAACTCTTTAACACTTTTCACTTCATCTTGAACAGATGTCTTTAGTAATTTTTCTTGTCTTTCAAGAGCTGCATTTAGAGTTGATATTTCTTTAGAAACATCAGCATTCTTTTGGTCACGTTTCTTTTTCAATGATGCTACTGTGTCATATAAGTCTTCGTGACCCATAATACGACCTGCACCCCACATTAAACGATCTGCAGGTTGATCCAATACATAATCTGTGAAGTAATCGAATACCTCTTTGTCAAAATCATAAGTGTACCAGTTATTATCAATTAACCATAAATAATCATCTAGTGCTTTACCCGCATCACCTTTTTCAAGTGCTTTGATTGCTCCTTGTAAGTTAGGGATATTATTTTGTGCGTGTTCGTGAGGGAAAATTGGTTCGTCTTCCCAAGTTAAACGTACGAATTGATCTTGAGCATATTTATAAGTAGCTAACAAACTACTATTTAAAGAGCGACTGTCATCATAAAGCTTTTTCACTACTTTTTCGTCACCAGCTACTAATGCTTTTGTATAATCAGCATTAATTTTTTCAACTTGAGCATTAATCTCTTTAGCTGTTTTAGCCGTTTCTTCAATAGCTGCTGTTAATTCGTTTGAAGAAACATTTGCAGATTTAAAGACATCAGATTTAACAGATTTAGCTAATGCATCTAATCTTGTTGTGAAATCAAGAGGTGTTACAGCTGTTTGGTCATAATGCATAGCTAGTAGACCATATAAATTTAAATGGAATTCTAAAGCTTGACCGTTATAAGTATCTTCATTATCGTACTGTGTATGATAATGTGAATGCATGAATTCGCTATCTTGGAAATCATTTCGTAATGATGGAACACCTGCAATAGAGAATGAAAAATCATCCGACCAAGTGCGTAATGGTGATACAACAGAAATACCGTCTTTATATACACCATCAACTGATGGTACAGACTTCGTGAATTTAGTTAAGAAGTTTTTCAACTCATAATCTGCTCGAATTTCATTTGTCGTTGTATGCTCATAAGCTGGAAGCTCGAAGTTCATGTCTGCAAATGCTTTTCCAACCCATTCTGGATGGATGCGGAAAATTTGATTGTAAGCACCAGTAGACCAGTCATAACGCGTATTTGAAACGCCCCATTCTTCGGCAGCCAATGCATTAAATATAATTGTTTTCTCAGGTTTATAGCCACTGTCTACTAGACCTTTCGCTACGCCCATCATTAGGGCAATCGCAGCATTATCATCTTGGAAACCGTCAAAGTAAGAATCATAATGTGCTGAAAGGATGATATATGATTCTGGATCTTTACCTTCGATTTTCCCATAGTAATTGTATGTTGGTTGATCGAATTTAACTGTAGATTTGGCATCAAAGTTAACAGTAAGTTTATTGTTATTTGCTTTTAGTGATTTTTTTAACTCTTTCGCATCATTTTGAGACATAGAAAATGCAGGCGCATCATCAGGTCCACAAATATCCTGTGCATTTAAAGCGTCGCCATCTACTTCGCTATAACCTTCACTTTGCACGGCTATAACTGCAGCTGCCCCTTTTAAATGAGCTTGATAGGCTGGGTAGTTAACCCACCAATCTTCTCGTTGGTTTACATCTATAAGTACGAGCTTGCCTTTAATATCAAGGTTTTTCAAATCATCTGATGTTCCACGATTTGCATAAACAACATCAAATTCTTTCGTCCCCTTTGTATCAAAATTTGTTTGATATGCCCCTAAAACAGCTAATTTTTCTTTACCATCAACTGTATTGAATGTCATATCTGCTTTTTCGAATGTCCAGCTATCAACTGTAAATTCATCTTTTGATACGTCGGTAAGCCCAATTTTCTTCATTTCATCTGCAATTTTTTCGCCAGTTTTTAGTTCTGCTTCAGAGCCTGCAGTACGATATCCTAGCTTTTCATTTGTTTTAAATTCTTCAAGACTTTTGGCGAAATCAAATGAATAATCAGCACTTACTTTTGATAAATAATTATCGGAGTATTGCTTTACTGCTGCTAAATCCCCATTTTCTTTTACCTCCGTCTTTTTGTCTGCTGGTGTACAAGCCGCAAGTGATGATGCAATTAGAGCTGTTGCTATTGCACCACGAAAAAATCTGTTCAATTAACCACATTCCTTTACAATAATTTTTTTCAAGCAGAACTAATTAAACGATAGTTTTAATAAAATAGCAATATTTTTTCGAATTGTTAGACAAAATATTTTTCGACAAATAGAAGGAAGGCAATATATTTAATTTGAAATAGTAATTTAGATTCATAGACTCTAACAACTAATGTATTAAGATGGGGTGGAATTTTAATAAAACTTACATTAATCTTAGGAATACGAAAAAGCTAGGAGTTAAAATTTACTCTTAGCTTTTTATGTCATATTGGTAAGATGTTATTTCATAAAAAAATTATCGGAGTATTGCTTCAATTCTGCTAAGCGTCACTTACTTTTACTTCTGTCTTTTCTTCTGCCAGAGCTCAAGCTGCAAGTGATGAAGTGATTAGAGTTGTGGCTATTACACCACAAAAGAATCTTTTAAACTAGCATTATTAACTCGTGTCCTGTTTTTTGGTACATTACTAATTTGATATTAATTTCCCTTAAATACCAATATTGTTTTAAAAATGATAATTTAGTTATGTGAAAAAAAGAAATATAAAAAACCAGCATGCGCTGGTTCTAAAGTAAAATTGTAATAGTTGTACCTTCATTTAATACACTAGATAATCGCAGATCGCCGTTGTGAGCGAAAATAATATCACGAGCAATTGCCATTCCTAGCCCGGTACCGTGTGTGTTTTTTGTATTTGATCCCCGGTAATAACGATCAAATACTTGTTTAATATCTTCAGGTGAAATACCTCTACCATTATCAGTTATCATTATTCGTGTTTTATAAAGAGTAGGTTGTGAATCTTCAACTTGTCCACATTGTGGATAATCGGTATCAATTTTTATTGTTACACACACATTTTCATCGTTATGCACAAGTGCATTGTAGATAAAGTTCAAAATGGCCCTTTTTAGTAATTTTTTATCCACTTTATGCACGATTTTATTCACATTACTAACAAATTCTACCTGACGTTCCCCAAATTGAGGGTCATTCAACAATTCAATCGTCAGTTCGCGTATAAAGCTTACTATATTAATATCTTCAAAGTGCATAGGTAGCTGTTGATTACGTAAACGAGTCGTTAAATTTAAATCATCAAGTAGATCTTTCATATAAATAGATTTTTTCTCAATAATAGTTGAGAATTCTTGTACTTCGCTAGCAGTGAGATTATCAACATCATCCTTCATCAGTTCAGCATATCCTTGAATTGATGCAAGGGGAGTTTTCATATCATGTGATACATTACTAATCCACTCTTCACGCATTTGATCTAGGCGATTCCGCTCTTTCTCATGTTCACTTAATTTTATTGAGAGTTCATTTACATTGAGGAAAACGTCTTTATACACACCATTTGGTACGTTTATTTTTTTGAATTGGCGGTTACGTAGTTGTCCGATAAAATCAATTAATATGTGAAGTGGTTTCGTTAAATGTCGTGTGAACAACAACCCGATGATCAAAGCGACTAGCACATCCACTATTAAAAATGCTATTAAAAGTAGGTTAATAAATTTTAAAAATTGATCATAATCATAGTTCAAAACATAACGTCCAACCCCGTAATTCTTCACACCGACAAAATAATCTAAATCGTCCATTGTACTAATATAAACAGTCGTATTGCTATCAACTTCTTTATATTTATACATTTGCACGACTTCAGCAGGGGAGTAGCTCGTGGCAAGATTATCTGGTGTCTCATAAGCAGCAACTTGGTTCCCTTTAGAATCTAAAAATTGAACCCATGCATTCTTATCTTGCAATGCTTTTACACCTTCATCATTTACAATAGGTAAACCATTTTTAATCTCGACATATTGAGAGAAGGAACGTGTGAATTCCTCAGAAGAGGTTTCAGGAGTGCTTAAAGCAAGATGACTTCTTTGATAAAGGAGTAGTCCAACTAATAGCACAGTATTGATGATACCGACAATAATAACAATCATTACAACGGACCATAAAAAACGTCCAGTTATTCTCCACTTCATTTTATCATCACCCCTTACTGTTCAATTTATAGCCTAGACCTTTAACGGTGATCAAAAATGTTGGGTTAGATGGAGTATCCTCAATCTTTTCACGTAACCGGCGTATATGCACCATGACTGTATTATCTGAACCAAAAAAGTCTTCTCCCCAAACTCTTTCAAAAAGTGTTTCTTTACTTAAGATTTGATTAGGATGATGGATAAAACAATTCATTAAGCCAATCTCCTTTGCTGTAAGCTCGATTATTGTGCCATTTTTCTTCAATTCAGTACCGTCCATATTCATTTCAAAAGGGCCTACAGTAATATTGTTTAAAACTGTTTTTTCCTCCGAAAAGCTTGCTCGTCGTAGTTGTGCTTTCACTCGATAAGCCACTTCTTTAGGGCTAAATGGTTTTGTAATATAATCATCCCCACCAATTGCGAGCCCTAAGAGCTTATCAATCTCTTCATCCTTCGCGGACATAAATAAGATCGGTACATTTGAGATTTCACGAATCTGTTTGCATAAATCATACCCTTCACCGTCAGGCAGCATAATATCTAGTAGCACTAATTCGGGTTTTACTTCCTGGAATTTAGCCCAGCCATCACGAATTGTTCCAGCCGTTATCACATTTGAAAAGCCTTCCTTATGTAATACTGTTTGTAGCAAATTTGCCAAATCCTCTTCATCATCTATTAATAAAATACATTGTGTGTTCATTAGAAAGCCTCCTCCGTATTAATTGTTATATCGTAAGTATAGTATACGTTTTCATTTTTCACTGCATATGATAATTTCAAACACTCACCTAGTATGTTAAAATAGCCCAAACTACACTGGCGGAAAAAATTACAAGGAGATGACTAATTTGATTGAAATAAAGGGTTTGTATACAAATGCGAAAATATTTTCCCATATTAAACAGGACAAAGCAGTAGAACAAGTTCAAGAATTATGCGACCAACAATTTTTAAACGATGCGAAAATTCGTATTATGCCTGATTATCATGCTGGTAAAGGTTGTGTCATTGGTACAACTATCGTCTTAAAAGATAAAGTCGTTCCAAACCTAGTAGGAGTAGATGTTGGCTGCGGAGTACATGTGACAAAGATTGCACCAATCGACATCGACTTCCAAAAGCTTGATGATACTGTAAAACAATATGTTCCATCCGGCACCAATTTACATGATAACGACAGTATTCGATACGTCACAGGCAACTTCCCTAAAGCACAGCAATTTATAGCTTCTCATATTTTAAATGATGAAAGAAGTAAGCTTAGTCTCGGAACATTAGGTGGAGGTAATCATTTTATCGAAGTATCTCAAGATGAGGATGGCTACCTGTATCTATGCATTCATACAGGTAGCCGCTCAGTAGGTGCTAAAATAGCTACTTATTATCAAAAGATAGCATATGAAAAAATACAACACCGCGATGTATCAGGAATAGTAGCTGCTTTAAAAGAGCAAGGGCGCTTTCAAGAAATTCAACCTGCCCTTAAGAAATACCAAAAAGAAACACCACTTATTCCAAAGGAACTTGCTTATGTACAAGGTGAAGATTTTCAAAATTATATCCATGATATGAAGCTTGCACAGCAATACGCAAAAGAAAATCGTCGACAAATTGCGCGTTCTATTATTGAACATTTAGATCTTGAAAAGTATTTAGTTGAAGAATTTGATTCTATTCACAATTATATCGATACTGACAATATGATCTTAAGAAAAGGTGCCATTTCTGCGCAAAAGGGGGAACAGCTCATTATACCTATTAATATGCGTGACGGCTCCATTATCGCCTATGGGCAGGGAAATGAAGATTGGAACTATTCAGCCCCACACGGTGCAGGGCGTATTATGAGCCGTACTCAAGCGAATAAAAATTTAAATCTTGAAGAATATCAAAAAACAATGGCTGGTATTTGGACATCATCAGTTAATAAGGAAACGCTTGATGAAGCGCCAATGGCTTATAAACCAATGGAAGAAATTCTTGAAAATGTCCGTAATACTGTTGATGTCAAAACTATCATTAAGCCTGTTTATAACTTTAAAGCGAGTGAGAATGAGTGGCCATCTTATCGCCGTAAGAAACGTTCTAAATAATTTTTGATCAGAAATGGAACTTGTCCTAATGTTACTTCGTATATAGAGAAGATAGAATAAAATCTTAACATTAGTGGAGGAACAAAATATGCTTAAAAAATTTGCCTCAGATGCACTAGGTCTTTCTGATATTGGGATTGTCGTACCAAAAGAAAATTTCGACAAAACAGAAGCCGACGATTTCGTTCTACACGAATCAGGTGAAGTTGTTTACTTCCTAATCAAAACGAAAGCAGACGAATATTGTTTCACAAATAAAGCACTGATACACGTAGACGGTGAAAATGCGATTAGTAAAAAGCGTCTATTAAAGCGCTATGACTATCAACATAGCACAATTACAGATGTTATGTTAGAAACTGCAGGCACAATCGATCTAGATATCGAAATTAAATTCACTATTAACAATATTCCAATGTCCATCGATATTCACAAAAAATTCGACACAGAAATTAAAGATTTATATAAAGCACTTCATGCAATTTCAGTAGAAATGAAAAACAACACACAATACTTTGAAATAGCTCAAAACAGCTTAACGTATGCAGCAGAGTCAATCGGCAAAGTAGAGAGTAATGTAGTAACACCGGCTCAATCATTTGAACAAATTGCTCGCTTCGCTAACGATTGGGTTCTTCAAAACAAAAAGCAATATGTTAAAGAAGATTACAGAGAAATATTTGAATTATATATTAATCACTAATAAAAAAGAAGTTATCCACTTTAGTGGATAACTTCTTTTTTAGTGACTAGTAAAAGCATTTCTAGCAATATAATTTAAATATTAAGACTCCTTAATTATTCACTTAGTTGTAGTAAAGTAAATAAATCAGGAGGGAAACAACGTGTCACAAAATGCATCACCAAAACAAAAATCAAAAACGCTATCGTACATCGCTAAAATGAGAGGTAAAGGCAATTCACCGCTGAAAACAAATTGGAAAGATATACTGACAGCTTTAATTGGTTGTTATATCACGATCTTTGTTCTCCTTGAACTAACGAAAATGACTAATACGCTATGGTTTATGGCACCTTTTGGTTCAAGTTGTTTATTAGCCTTTGCTTTTTGGAACGGACCACTATCACAGCCACGTAATATTATTGGAAGTCATGTATTAACAAGTGCAGTTGGTATCATTATACTAAACCTTTTTGGTAACGAGCCTTGGGCAATTGCTCTAGCAGTAGCGTTAGCTATAGCACTTATTATGATTACTAAGACAACACATCCACCAGCAGGAGCCAATCCAGTTATAATAATGCTGGGTAACTACAGCTGGCATTATATCATTACTCCTGTATTAATAGGTTCACTAATAATTGTTATTTTCGCACTCATAATAAATAACATGAGAAGCACAAGAAGATATCCAACTTTCTGGTGGTGACAAAATCTACCCAAAATTGGTTAATAATTTTTAGATTAAAACAGCTAACTTAGAAGTGCCTGTTTTAATTTATAAAATTATTGTTCACAGTGAATCATTTTATAGTTAGTGAATTATTTAGGTATTTATATGAAAAATCCGACATCGCTAAGTTATTGGCAGGTTGTCGGATTTTTTATTTAAATGAATGAAAAAAAAGAGCACCTAACCGAGTGTTAGAAGCTCAAAAACAAGTTTATACTCACATGAAGTTCGAACTTTACCGAATTAAAAAACGATAAAATTACCGAACGATTGAAATCTTATCAAATTTTAGTGATTGAGTCAAGCTTTGGATATGTTAGGTTTCTAAAAATAAAAGAGCTTCTATTAAAGAAGCTCTAACTACATCACTCATTTTTTTTAGCTTGCTCTGGTTTTTCATAACTAAATACGGCCACAATAATATATAAAAGTACAAATATAATAATAGAACCAGTCCATGTTACATCAATTCGACTAAAGCTCATTACTAATAAACTTTTAAAAAGGATAGCACAAACAGTAGTTTGTATGGCATAACTAATAACTGCTACCGGTTTTGACCAAAGTAGATTAAAACTCGCAACGACAAATAAATTTATGAAGTCCACCAAGAACATCATTGCGGCAATCAATATTAAAAACCATCCGTAATATAATCCATTTCTATACCACTGTTCGTAAATTTGTATAGATGCTAAATCATACTTAGCCAATAAATTATACAAACCAAAAAATCCGAAGAGCGGTACAGTCACTACTAAAAAAAGTCCAAGAATTAATATAAATATCAAAATCAGAAGTGCTGACCATCCAGATACACGGATTTTTATTTTTTTATTTTTAAACATAAAACTCTTCTTCACCTACTCATGACGCAACTTATGCGCCTCTCTTTAACCCCAAATTAATACTCTCTATTCATTTCATACCTTTCATTATAAATCAGGAATGCTTACAATGCACCTGAATGCTATATCAGAGTATTAGAAGATAATAGAAAGTGGCTAGTGAGCGATGGAATAGCACAGAGGTAAAAGAACTATTAGCTACTTATAAAAAAATCTTCATCCACGTATTCTTTTATACGTTTGAATAAATTGAGTTGGATCCACTTCGATTTCGAACATGAATACTCCTTGGTTTGTATGCAAATAAAATAATCCGGACCCACTAGAGAAAGGTTTATATGACATGTCATGAACATGTTCTAACTTAAAGATTTTTTTGGCAGTTGAAACTGAATCGGTATACAAGTGTATGTGGTGAGTAGTACGTTGTGTTGTTTGTTCAAACCAACCTGTAATCCGCTCTACTAAATGATATTTGATGGCGCATATAGCTGTGTTATTTTGTTGAGTCATGACGATACCTCCAATCATAAGATGCCCATGATAGAAAAACTATACGCATATCTTAACAGTTTTCTAATTAAAGAATGTTATTTGAACCCTCAAATTTAATGAATTCATAATATATTTAATAATTAAAGATGATAAATGATGTTAATAAATAGTATTTGGTTAACAATTCTTGACTGGAAATAGACGTAACACTACAATGAGTAATGTGAGGTGAACAAGTCGTGAGGATTCGAAAATTCAAAATGAACGAAAGTGGGTTAAATCGTTTTTTTGGCCCTCTAGAAGCAAAGATTATGGACATTTTATGGAACGATGTAGAAATGACCATCAAAGATGTTCAACAAACACTTGATCAAGAAAAGTTGACGAACTTTAACACAGTCATGACAGTCATGAATCGATTAGTAGAAAAGGGAATTCTTCAAAAGAGAACAGAAGGTAGATCGTCTTTGTATAAGCCAGTTCTCTCGAGAGATGACTTTTTGAATACACAATCTAAAGAAATGACTAATGAGCTAATTGACGAGTTTGGTAATGTTGTAGTTAGCCATATGCTTGATGCATTAGAAGATGTCGATGATGATCTTGTAGCTATGCTTGAGAAAAAAATTAAAGAACTGAAAAAGGACATGTAACGTATGTACAAACGTCACTCGTCTATCACCCTCATCGTATCACTCATTATTTCGGGAATTATTTTTTTAGAAATGGGTTTATATTTCGTAGCAAAGATAGCTGGTTGGACTGTTCAATACAATCTTGTAGCCGTCTGTCATAGCTGGATGAGGATAGCAGGATTGTCTTCACTGGACTATATACTTGATATACTGGTCGGCTATACACTGATTTTGACTATATGGAAAATAGGATCTCAATTCTATCATGCTATTCGTATGAAAAAGAGATTTAAGCAATATAGAGAGAATATGCTTACACTCAATATGAATTGTATATATAGCCAAGGTAAAGAGGTATTGCTTGTCATTTCTCATCCTACACCATTAGCACTTACTATTGGGTTTATAAGACCAAAGATCGTCTTATCAACAGGTTTGATGAATCTTATATCTGACGAAGAGTTAGAAGCGGTTATTTCACACGAGATGTACCATAAGGAAAATCGAGATCCACTTAAAATCTTTTTAATGGAACTCTGTTCATCTACAATGTGGTATATTCCGATTTTAGATTGGTGTAATCAGAAATATAAAATCATGAAAGAATTACTAGCAGATGAATATGCTATTGAAAAACAGCAGACATCTGTCCACTTGGGTAGTGCCTTGTTGAAGATGTTAAAAGTAAGTAAGTATGAAAAAATGCCTTTTTCTTATGCATCATTTGCAGATACATCTGTTAACTATCGAATTGGCTTTATTTTAGATCCGTTAAGAGAAATTCAATGGAATTTACCAGTGAAAATGTTAGTAATCTCTTTAGCAGTTTTTAGCTTTATTTGTTCTTTATTTATTTACGCCTTGGCGTAAATTTTTTACCCCAATACACTACGTAATGTAGTCTTGATTAGGAGTGCTTATTAATGTCTAAGAAAATATTTTGGTTTGTAGGTATAGTAGTAGTTTGTATCGTAGGTATTATTTTTTTAACGAATTCTGCAGAAAAATCGGCAGAAATTGATTATAAAGGGCAACCGTTTTTAGGTGAAGCATCAGCACCCGTAGATATTGTTGAATTTGGTGATTATAAATGCCCAAGTTGTAAAGACTTCAATGATCGACTGTTTCCTATTATTAATAAAGACCTTGTTGAAACAGGGAAAGCCAAGTTTTACTTTGTGAATTATTCTTTTATTAATGTCGATTCCAATCGTTCAGCCAAATTTGCCGAAACGGTCTATAAAGAATTGGGAAATGAGAAGTTTTGGGCTTTCCATGAACTAATGTTCAGTAAACAACCAACAGATTTATCTTATGAAAAAGTAGATTTATATACTGAGGACTTTTTAGAAGATGCATTATCTGAAATAGCCACTGAGAAAGAAACTAAAAAGGTAATGAAAGCTTTTGGTGAAAATGCGGGACAAGAAGCATGGGATAAAGATATGCAAATGGCAAAAAATCTCGGTGTCCAATCAACACCAACTATCTATATTGATGGCAAGCAATTCACTGGAAACACATACGATGATTTTGTGAAAATGGTAGAAGAGGCGACTGCTAATGGTAAATAAAGCACTCCTCTTTGGCTGGATAACGTCGATTATAGCCATGATGGGTAGTTTGTTTTTTAGTGAAAAAATGGGTTTTATCCCATGTACACTTTGTTGGTATCAGCGTATATTAATGTACCCACTTGTCTTTTTCTTAGGGATGGCATTTTATAGGAATGATAAAGCGATTTATAAATATGTGCTTCCAATGTCGACTTTTGGGATGCTTCTCTCTGGCTATCATTATGCATTACAAAAGATACCATCCATGCATGAGTTCAGTACATGCACAAATGGAGTACCTTGCTCAGGGCAATATATTAATTGGTTTGGCTTTGTAACGATTCCATTTTTATCTTTTATCGGTTTTACATTGATTACAATTTCGATGTTAGTACTATGGAAACGTAAATAAATAAATTAGAAAACGCCCACCTCTTATAAAACTTAGAGGTGGGCGTTTTTTAATTTAAATAAAGAATGAATAATCTTCAGGTAGCACACGTTTTAAAAATTTCTTCGTACGTTCTTCTTTAGGTTTAACGAAAATTTCATGAGGATTACCTTCCTCAACGACAACGCCACCATCCATAAAGATAACGCGGTTAGCTACATCTTTAGCAAAGGACATCTCATGAGTAACTACAAGCATTGTTGTACCTTCATTGGCGATATTCTTCATAACAGCTAGTACTTCACCAACAAGCTCTGGATCTAGAGCAGATGTAGGTTCATCAAAAAGAATAATATCAGGATTCAAAGCAACTGCACGTGCAATACCAACTCGTTGTTGTTGTCCACCTGACAGTTGGCTTGGATAAGCATCATATTTGTCGGTAAGACCAACTTTACTTAAAGCTTTTTTACCGATTTCAATAGCTTCATTTTTTGGCACTTTACGTCCAATAATAAGGCCTTCTATGACGTTTTCAAGTGCAGTTTTATTGTTAAATAGGTTGTAGTTTTGAAAGACAAATGCAATTTTCTGTCGAATAGCATGAATATCTTTTTTCTTTGCATCATGTAAATCTACATCAATTTCTCCGAAAGTAGCATGACCTTGATCTGCCTTTTCTAAAAAGTTAAGGCAACGGAGTAAAGTCGTTTTACCGGAACCACTAGGACCTAAGATGACGACAACATCCCCCTTATCAATGGATAAGTCGACACCTTTTAATATTTCATTATTGCCAAATGATTTATGCACATTTTTAATATTTAACATATTATCACACCCCAGTTTTAAGCATTTGCTAATTTATATTTCCGTAAGTGTTTTTCATACAATTTAAATCCATATTCGACAACACTACATAAGATTAAGTACACGATGAATATATCTATATATGCTTCAACATAGTTGTAACCTACGTTTGCAGCAACCTTAGCTTTCAATGTGATTTCCTGTAAAGACATTGCGTAACCAAGGGAAGTAGCTTTGATGAGGTTGACGGTTGCTGTACAAATATTCGGTAGTGCTACCACAAGTGCTTGTGGAATGATGATGCGTCGGTATGCTTGATAAGTCGTTAAGCCTACCGAATGTGCAGCTTCTAACTGTCCTTTGTTGACTGTGCTCAGTGCAGAACGGAAAATCTCGATTAAAATGGCAGTAGTGCTAAATGAAAAGACGATAAAGGCGTACCAAATTGGATGGATTTTATAGACATCAATAGCAATATCATATTTTTTAAATAGTGCGGTTAAAATTAATGGAACGCTACTATAGACGATGAAGATTTGAATAATAATAGGTGTACCTCGTACAAAAGATACGTACACTTGAGTTAAACGTTGTATAAAAGGTATTCGATAAATACGTGTTAAAGCGAGTGAAAACGCAAGAGGTATAGCAATCAGTAAAGAAACAATAGTCACGAGTAGGGCCACTGGTACGCCAGACAATGCGACGAAAAATGTATCAATCAAAAAATTATAATTTAATCCTTCAGACATGCGCGTACCTCCTTATGTTGTCTCCAAAGTTTTTTTACCTTTACTAAAGAATTTCTCTAGAATTGAGAAGAATTTTTCGATGATCAATGACAATACCCAGTAGATGATTGCTAAAGCGATAAAAATTTCGAGAGCATGTGCATTTATATTGCTGGCGATAATGAGATTAGCTTTTCCAACGACATCAATAAGCCCGATAGTATAAGCAAGTGCACCTTCTTGTAATAAGGCAATCATACCGTTACCAAGATTGGGGAGTGCTACAACTAAAGCTTGTGGAAAAATAATACGACGATAGGCCTGAAAAGGTGTTAGGCCTACACTAACAGCTGCTTCGTATTGGCCCTTGTCAATTGAACCGTAAGAAGAACGAATTACTTCTGACATAATGGCTGCAAATTGTAGTGTGAAAGTTACGATAACAAATATGGCTGTATCAATATCATGCAAATTGAGGCCGAAATTTTCAGCTAATGCAGGTACACCATAATAAACGAGAAATAGTAAGACGATTGAAGGTGTACAACGCATGATAGTTGTATAGCCGTTTGCAAGTTTTTGAGCAATTCTACTGCTACTCAGTTTGGCTATCGCAAGTAATAAACCGAAAAAAGAACCTAGTAAAATGGACAGACCTGCTATCATAAATGTCACCTTTAGAAAGGGGAGTAAAATAGGGAGTGACTCCCAGATGTAAGATGCATCAAAATATTTTTCCATATGCTCACCATTTTCGTTTTGTATTGGAAAGGCTGTTGAGTGTAATGACTCAACAGCCTAAGGACGTTACGTATGCATAAGCAATTAACGTTCCACTTGCTCAAGTACTTCAAATAAATCACGGTCGTAGAATTTTTTGCTTAGTTCATTTGTTTTTTGTTCTTCTTTAATTTGTTTTATAGCTTTGTCGTATGCATCTGCAAATTTCTGTTCTTTTTTGTTGTATAGTGGCCATGTTTTAATTACTGCAAATTCGTTGTACACAATGTCATTTTCTAATTTATGATAAGCACCGTCTTTGGCTGTAACTTGTTGGTTAAAAGGACCTTCAATCATTACACCACCATCTACTCGACCTTCATTGACCCATTGAACAATATCGATAGTGAAAGCATCTCCAGCTTTTAGTTTTACTTTGTTATCTGGATTTTTTTTGTTGTATTCATCGATGACTGTATATTGAGCATTATTAGCAGCGATTGGTGCTAGAGAGTAACCTGCTGATGCAAAGTCTTTTAACGACTTAATATTTTCATCCTCTTTACGTAATACTAAACCTGCACTACTTAAGCCAAGGAACTCTTTAGGGTAGATGAATTTTTCTGTACGCTCTTCTGTGAAGAAGGCATTTTTGACACCGACTTGGTATTTACCTTGTTCGACACCAATCAATAGGTCGTCACTAGTCGTGCCTACATATTCAAATTTATAGTCTGGTAATAATTCATCTACTAGCTTCATCACTTCTACATCGTATCCAGTTGGATTACCTTGGTCGTCAATATATGAAATTGGCTTACTCGCTTGGTCAAAGGCAACTTTCACGGTACGTACTTTAGAGGAATTTCCTTTATCTTTAGAATCGGATGCTTCACTTGTAGAGCAACCAGCTAAAATTGCTATTGAAGTAATACCGACTGCTGCAAATTTTAATAGTTTTTTACTGAACATATCTTAAAACCCCTTTTAAGTTTATTTTTTTATTATTAATTCACAATCGAATTCTTTTTCTTTTCTTCTTCAATAGCTGTTAATGCTAATTTTGTAATAGTCATATCATCCATTGGAGGATTGTGTAGACCCGCACGGACATTCCGGTAATATCGTTGTAATGGATTAGCGTTTTGTAAACTTTTTGCACCTACTACTCTCATAGCTTTATCAACGATATCAATGGCTGCATTAGTCACTGTATGTTTGGCAACGGCAATTTCATTGCTCAATGAGTCTCTTCGTTTTGGGTCGTCATAAGCTTCTGCTGTACCATATAAGACAAATCTAGATTGCTGAAGTTTTAACTCAATTTCACCTAATTGATGCTGCACATTTGGTAATGAGCTGATCGGTGAATTTAAGCTATTTGGTTGATGATGATTTGCGAAGTGAACCGCATAATCACGAGCTGCTTGTGCTATGCCTAAATATGTTGCAGGAATATGCAACAACCAGCCGTTGATTTTACCTCCGCTTGGATGATTTGGTAATTCGACTAAATCCGAGTCACTTACTTTAACATTTTGTAATATTAAGTCGTGACTTGATGTGCCGCGCATCGACATAACATCCCACGTTTCTTCAATAGATACCCCTGCTGTATCTTTATGAATTAAAAAGAACCCGACTTGTTGTTTTTCTTCAATCCAAGCAGAAGTTAAAAAATAATCTAAAACAGGGGAAGCCGTTGTGAAAATTTTGCGTCCATTTATAAGCCACCCTATTTCAGAACGAACTGCAGTTGTTCCAGGACGCCCGCCTCGAGTGGGGCTGCCAGTGCGTGCCTCACTTACAGAACGATTCACAATGGCGCCATTTTGTACTTCGTTTGCAAAAAAATTAAGCTTGTCATCTGACCACAATTTCTCCTGATACAATTCACCCACAACTCCTAAAGTCCAGCCCATTGAAAGTGAAGTATTCTCATCGTAGCTTGCAAGTGTTTCTTGTAGAAGGACCATATCGTAAACTGAAAATCCTTCGCCACCAAATTCTTTCGGCAAAGTGATTGCAGGATAGCCAATTTCGCGTAGCAGGCTAAAGCTCTCTTTAGGAAAGATAGATAATTCATCTACAGTTGCGGCGCTACCTGTAATTTGGTCTTGAAGCAACGCTAGCTTATCTAACCATTGTCGTTGTAGCTCTGTTCTTATAAATATCTCTTTCATAATAAATCCCCTCGTCTTTTCTAAGTTTATAATTCTTATAGAATTACTATGTATTGAAGGTATAAAAAATCCCCCATTTATAATAGAGGGAGCTTAAATGTTGTGTATGCACCCTTATCTGTCAAGATTTCTCTTGCTGGAAGTAGCACCATTCTGTTATACAGTGGTTGCTGAAGCTTCATCGGACCAGTCCCTTAGCTTCTCATGATAAGTAATATTCTATTGTTTCAATTATCTTACTTTTTCTAAAGATGAAAGTCAATATGAAAAACAAAGTATTTTTGTAGGGATTAAAAGTTATAGAAAAGAACCTAAGATTACAATTTAAAATGAGATAAATTCTATTGGATATAAATGAAGGATTTTAATTATCAATGATCAGTAGATTGCAAGGAATCAAAGCATTTGACGTATTGAAACAAGCACATTCATACAGTTGGAAATTGTGATGAATTATACAATCAAGTAAATATTTTCAATATTTTTATTTTTTGAGGTTTAATGTCTATCGATAGTGGGTAAAAGAACTTAGGTTATAAAATTTGAGGGGGAATACTTATGCTAAAGATAGAGAATTTATCGAAAGTATATAGGGGTGGAAAGAAAGCCGTTGATGATATGAATATTGAAATAGAACGCGGTGAATTTGTCGCCTTTATCGGTACAAGTGGAAGTGGGAAAACGACTGCCATGCGTATGATTAATAGAATGATAGAACCAACCAAAGGCACCATATACTTAGAAGGGGAAGATTTAGCGAAAAAGAACCCCGTAGCACTTCGTAGGAGTATTGGATATGTTATTCAACAAATCGGTCTTATGCCACATATGACCATTCGTGAAAATATTACGCTTGTACCTAAATTGTTAAAATGGACAAAAGAAAAGAAAGATCAAACAGCAGAACGCCTCATTGAACTTGTTAATTTACCTCAAAGCTATCTCGATCTATATCCCGCGCAATTATCTGGTGGTCAACAACAGCGTATCGGCGTGCTCCGGGCATTAGCCGCAGACCAAGACATTATCTTAATGGACGAACCATTCGGCGCATTAGACCCTATTACTCGTGACACGCTACAAGACTTGATGAAAGATTTACAGCAACGTCTTGGTAAAACAGTAATTTTCGTCACGCACGATATGGACGAAGCGATTAAATTGGCAGATCGTATTTGCATAATGCATAGTGGCCAAGTTATCCAATTTGATACTCCTGACAATATCCTATCTAACCCTGCTAACGAATTTGTTCGTGAATTTATTGGCTCTCACCGTTTAATGCAAGAAAAACCAAGTGCAAAAATTGTTGATGATGTAATGATTAAACCAATCTCTATAACGTTAGAAAAAAGTATTAATGATGCTTTTCGTTTGATGGTGACAAAGCGTGTCGACACATTATTTGTTGTTGATGGACAAAATCATTTGAAAGGTTATATCGATGTTGAGGGATTAACTACGGCACGACATACCACTTCTAGCATTTCTGAAGCAGTAGAAAAAGACGTCTTTTATGTACGAAATGGTACAAAATTACAAGATTCAGTGCGTCGTATTTTAAAGCGGAATTTAAAACACATTCCTGTTGTAGATGAAGAGCATCGTTTAATTGGACTTGTTACTCGTGCAAATATTGTGGATATGGTATACGACACTATTTGGGGTGATGAGGAAATAAATGAGGATGCAAATGGTATTAATCCAGAGCAACAAAGTGAATCTAATAAACAACTTAACTGAATATTAACTAAATAGAAAGGACGTGAGTAGATGATTGATTTTATAACACAAAACGGCGGAGATATTGTGCAAAAAACATGGGAACATTTTTATATATCTGCTATAGCTTTAATTTTAGGTATAGTCGTTGCAGTTCCTTTAGGTATTTTATTATCAAAACTACAGAGAACCGCTAAAATCGTTTTAGGTATTACAAGTGTTTTACAAACACTGCCGTCATTAGCTATTTTAGCAATTATGATTCCATTCTTAGGAGTCGGGAAAATCCCTGCAATTATTGCTCTATTTATCTACACACTATTACCTATTTTAAATAATACTTATATTGGTATGAATTCTGTGAATTCAGGTCTGAAATCAGCAGGAATTAGTATGGGAATGACAAAAATACAATCCATCGGGATGGTGGAACTGCCATTAGCTATCCCTGTCATTATGTCTGGGATTCGCTTATCTGCAGTGTACGCAATCTCATGGGCAACGTTAGCATCTTACATAGGAGCAGGTGGCTTAGGTGATTTTATTTTTAATGGACTGAACCTTTATCAACCTGAATTTATTATTGGCGGCGCTGTATTAGTAACTATTTTGGCCTTAATTACTGACTTTATATTATCTAAAGTAGAAAAGTGGGCTACACCAAGAGGTTTAAAAATTGAACGTTAGGAGGGGAACATGCTTATGAAATATAAAAAAATAATTACCATTGGCTTGATTATGACGGTGTTAATTTTATCTGCTTGTTCACTAACCGGTTCAAGTGATGATAATGACGTGAAAATTGCTTCAATGACAACGACAGAAAGTAAGATTATGGCTAATATGCTGAAATTAATAATTGAACATGAAACAGATGAAAAGGTAGAACTGATTAATAATTTAGGATCAAGTGTCGTGCTGCATCAAGCAATGATTAACGGCGATGCAAATATTTCTTCAACACGTTATACAGGAACAGACCTTACTGGGGCTTTAAAAGAAGATCCTGTTAAAGATCCTAAAAAAGCGATGGATACTGTACAAAAAATATTCCAAGAGCGCTATGATCAAACATTTTTCGACACATATGGTTTTGCAAATACGTATGCATTTATGGTCACACGTGAAATGGCTGAAAAGCATCATTTGAAAAAAGTGAGTGACTTAAAAGGCATCGCAAAAGATTTACAGGCAGGCGTCGACAACTCATGGGTCAATCGTGTAGGGGATGGCTATAAAGACTTTGTGAAAACGTATGGTTTTGATTTTAAAGACGTTTATCCTATGCAGATTGGGCTTGTCTACGATGCTGTAGAAGCAGGCAAAATGGATGTGATTCTTGGCTATACAACAGATGGTCGTATTGCAAGTTATGATCTTGTTGTATTAGAGGATGACCGACAATTCTTCCCACCGTATGATGCGAGTACTCTTGCAGTAAATGAATTATTAGAAGCAAAACCAAAAGTAAAAGAAGCGATTGAAAAATTAATAGGTAAAATTTCAACAGAGCAAATGCAAAAGCTTAACTATGAAGCTGATAACAATCTAGTTGAACCAGCTATTGTGGCCGAAAAATTTTTAGAAGAACATAATTATTTTGAAGATGAAGAAGGAGGGAAAAAGGATGACTGATTTAAATACATTCCAACAATTCTTTTACTACTTCTCTGAAAATGGTTCTTATGTATTCGAGCAATTTATAACACATTTTTTTATCTCAATTTACGGTGTAATCTTAGCAGCCATCGTCGGTATTCCACTAGGCGTACTAATTTCGAAATACGCTAAATTATCAGGGTTTATCATTACGATAGCGAATATTATACAGACTATACCAGCGCTTGCATTACTAGCGATTCTTATGCTAGGTATGGGGCTTGGAAAAACGACAGTAATTATCACGGTATTCCTATATTCATTACTGCCGATTATTAAAAACACATATACAGGTATTAATAATATTAATAAGGATCTTACCGATTCCGGTAGAGGGATGGGAATGACACGCATTCAAGTGCTGTATATGATTGAGTTACCACTCTCACTCTCTGTAATTATTGCAGGAATTCGTATAGCCCTTGTTGTTGCTATCGGTATTACAGCAATTGGTGCTTTCATTGGAGCAGGTGGACTTGGGGATATTATCATCCGTGGTACAAATGCTACGGATGGTACAGCGATTATTCTAGCAGGTGCCATTCCAACAGCACTGATGGCTATCATTACAGATTTGATACTTGGTTTCATAGAGCGCAAATTGGATCCAGTAAAGCGTCATAAAAATTTGACGATACCAACAGTACAAAGTTTGAATAAGTAAAGTAAAAGCCTTGAAACCAAAATTAATCGGTTTCAAGGCTTTTATTGTTACTCGTTAATCATTTTCATATAATCGAACATTAGAGATACATTAGTAAATCTTTCTAAAGAGGCAAGGTCAGCAGATATGCTTTGCCAACTTTCCAAATACTTTTCTTCTAATGTCATACTAGTTGAAATGGGTAAAAAATTAGAAAGAAACTCTTCTATTGGCTTTTGTTCATTTTCTAAAAACTCCTCAACCTCACGTACTTTATAACGTGTTTCTGGATTGGCTTCGTTAAACAAAATATGTTCAAGTGCTCTTGAAAAATAATAAATTTGATAATTTACCTTGCCAGATAAAATGGTATTGAGTGTCCGCATGGTATGAATGTTTTTGCTTTTTAATTTGTTTCTTTCAATAATTTTACTTTGTTGATTACTATTTGGCACGCTGATTGTTGTAGCGTTATAAAGTGTTAATCTATCTTGGTTTTCATCAATAATTACGGCCGATTCGCCGATGAAGCAGCCGTCTGTATCGGCTATTTGGATAATTGCCAATAAATCTGTAGGGCCTAATTTCATTTTATTAATATAGCTTTTAACACGATCTCCAATTAAGTTTTTTATATTGGAGTTCTTTTGATTTAAATCCCCCAAAATATCCCCTTTAATAATGTCGAATCTAATTTCATTATTATTAAATAATGTACGTATTCGATCGTATAATAAAGCTTCTTCACAGGCACCTTCTACTAGTAACAAGACAACTTTTTTCGCTTTTTTACTCATTAATAATAGCCGCTTTTCTAAATGCTCTCTTCATATCATAGGCATTCGTTTCTTTATAAATTGCTTCGTCTTGACCACCTAACTGTATTGCACGTAAATAAACATCCCTAGGATTATTAAGCTTTTTAACACCTTTTAATTGCATATAACGATTCTCTTCATTGGTAGTAGTGAACCATAAATTATGAATTGGTAGTACTTCAAGGATACGTAAGTTATGAGAAGTGAATATCAATTGGCCTGCTCCATTCTCATGGATAATTTCAAGTAATTCACCTAATAAGTATTCAAATACACCAGCATCTAATTCATCAATAATAACGCATGCATTAGGATTGTTATAAACAGCAATGAGTGTACTTAAGATAGAAATTATTTTCAATGTACCCTCGGATTCACATTTCAAAGGTAGCTCGATGTCGCCTTTTCGAGAAAGAAATTCAACGAGCACACCATCAGATCCGTCATTCAATTTTTGTGTATGAAGAACATGAATTTTAATCTGTAAACCAGGAATAAGCATTTTAAGGACAATGTTCGTTTGTTCTATTAATTCTTTCATTGCATTGAACATGTCTTTTGGCAGTAAAGTAGTATCTTCTAATTTGGAGGGAATCACGCCACGTTTATTTTCGAGATGTATATTAAAAGGCATCGTAATATTAGAGATTAAATTGCCAAACTGCGTATTATCAATGATATGCAAATCTCTTTTGAAGTCAAAAATAATATTTTGAATGAGTGCCATTTCCACTTCATCTAAATAATTGGGAAGAATATTTCTAACTTCTTTTCTGAAAATGAAAGAAGAATGATTTTCTTTAGAAAGATGGTTTGCTACTAATACTTTAACTCGATCATTTTGGTTTAAAGAGGTGAGATTGGTAGTGCGGATAGTAACTTCTTCTCCGTTTTTTGAGAGTATATTTTTAAAGCGTTTACCTCGTTTATTTTCTCGATAACTTAAGCTTTCTGCCATCACATTTAACCTTTGTTCACCAACCACAAGAGAAACAGCGTATTTTAAGAAATACTCGCCAAATTTATTTTTGATGATGAATTGGAAATTTAGTTGTAAAGATGATTCACCGTAGTATATATGTAGATGATGAACATGAGGAAGTTTTTTATAGATTCCACCATCTAAGAGTGCCGATAAAATTTGAAATGCCTGTACAACTGCAGTCTTACCTGAACCATTTTGACCATAGAATCCAATAACATTAGCCTCTTCTAATTTGTCAAAATTTGTATCGATGTGGAATGTTCCATATTTTACGTTTTTTAGGTTGTTTAATGTAACATCTAGAACTTTAATAATCGGTTTCATGTACTTCCTCCTAAAAACGAACTGTTTATATTATTTAGATAAAGGATAAAAAATATACTAATTTTAATTATAAACTCGAAGTTGTTATGTGTCATTTATTGTTAATAATAGTATTTTTGTTACATAAAAGATGGGTTGATCATTGACATACTACATTAGTATTCTCTCTATTTATTTATCAAATTGTTAAATTTACCCTATTTAAAATAGTGAAAATATAAACAAAATTGTCTCAATTAATAATTGATTTTGAAAAATATATCCTTTATAATTTCACTAAACCGATTTAGTAACTATATTTTATAAATACTAAACCGATTTATTGTTTATAAATACCTAAATTAGCTACATAGGACAACAAAATTCTACAAATGAAAAAATTTTTGATCTAAATAGGTAATGTGTAATCTATGAATTTGCATCTAAATTAGAAAGACTGCTTATAACTATAAGTTTCTAAAAGAAAGGATGTTAAAAATGAAAGCGCTTCAAGTATTAGGGCCATATGAGCTGGTTATGAAAGATATGGAAAAACCACAAGTAAGCGAAGGTACAGATGTACTTGTGAAAGTTAAACGTGTTGGGATATGCGGGTCAGATATGCATATTTATCATGGGACAAATCCACTTGCTACTTTACCAAGAGTTGTTGGTCATGAGGTAACAGGAGAAGTAGTAGAAATCGCTTCTGAAGTAACAAATTTAAAAGTAGGAGACCATGTCGTTGTAGAACCAATTAGTTACTGTGGGAAATGTTATGCGTGTCGTAAAGGTCAACCTAATGTATGTGAGCAATTGTCTGTTTTCGGTGTTCATGAAGACGGAGGTATGCGTGAGTGGATCGTACTTCCGGAGAAGCAACTTCATGTAGTAGATTCTGCATTACCATGGGAAGAAGTCGTGTTGGCGGAACCATATACAATTGGTGCACAAGCTGTTTGGAGAGGCGGAGTAGAAAAGGGAGATACCGTTTTAATCCAAGGAGCCGGTCCAATTGGAATTTGTATTTTGAAACTAGCAAAAATTCAAGGTGCTAAAGTTTTCATTACAGATTTAAGTGAAGAACGACTTGCTTATGCAAAACAATTAGGGGCAGATGAAGTCATACAAGTAGGCTCAGAAGATGTGAAGGAACGTGTAATGGCAATAACAGACGGTGAAGGAGCAAATATTGTGATTGATGCAGTATGTTTACCTTCAACTTTCGAGTTATCATTTGAAGTAGTGTCTGCTGCAGGTAACATAGTCGTGTTAGGATTTGATGAGCGTCCAGCGGCTATTTCGCAATTACCAATTACGAAAAAGCAAATTACAGTAACTGGATCACGTTTACAAACCTACCAATTCCCTAAAATTGTTCAATTATTGAATGAAGGAAAGTTACGTCATGATGGGTTAATTACACATACATTTACAGTTGATCAAGTTCAAGAGGCTTTTGACTTTATCGAAAAACATCCAGATCAAGTTAGAAAAGCTATTATCACATTTGAGTAAAAAGAAAAAATGTCGGAGGTGCTATATGAATATTACATTTAGATGGTATGGACGAGGTAATGACACAGTTACTTTAGAGCAAGTGAAGCAAATCCCAGGTGTACAGGGAATTGTTTGGGCATTACATCAAAAACCGGTTGGTGAAGTTTGGGGAAAAGAAGAGATTCAGAGTGAAGTAGATTATATTCAAAGCTTTGGATTCCACACAGCTGTAGTGGAAAGTGTGAATGTCCATGAATCAATTAAATTAGGTAATGCTGAACGCGATCAGTATATCGAAAATTATAAACAAACAATACGTAATCTTGCAGCAGTTGGAGTTAATACAATTTGTTATAACTTCATGCCGATTTTCGACTGGACACGTACAGAAATGTTCCATCCTTTAGAAGATGGCTCAACAGCATTGTTTTTTGAAAAAGCAAAAGTGGAAAATTTAGATCCAAAAGAACTTATTAATACAGTAGCTTCAGCGTCAGATTTAACACTTCCAGGTTGGGAGCCAGAAAAAATGGCGAAGATTTCTGAACTATTCGAAGCGTATAAAGAAATCGACGAACAACGATTGTGGGAAAATCTGGGATATTTCTTGGAAGCAATTTTACCAGTGGCCGAAGAGTGCAATGTTAAAATGGCAATTCATCCGGATGATCCACCATATTCAATCTTTGGATTACCTCGTATTATCACAGGTGCCCAAAGCTATGAAAAATTAATCGGAATTTCAGACTCACCTTCAAATGCCTTTACATTCTGCTCTGGTTCAATGGGAGCTAGTCCTGAAAATGATATGGTGGAAATTGCAGAAAAATATGCATATCGTTCCCCATTTGCTCATATTCGTAACGTGAAAATCTATGACAATGGTGACTTTGTTGAAACATCGCACTATACACAAGATGGTTCAATAGATGTCAAAGGTATTGTAAATGTATTACATAAACAAGATTATACAGGTTATGTAAGACCAGACCACGGCCGTCATATTTGGGGAGAAAAATGTAGACCTGGTTACGGTTTATATGACCGTGCATTAGGAATTATGTATTTACTTGGCCTTTGGGATGCGTACAAAACAATTGAAGAAGGTAATACGAGATGATACCAATTCATGAAAATCTAACTGGTAGAGTTGCTGTAATTACGGGTGGGAGCGGTGTTTTATGCTCCCGCATGGCAATAGAGTTAGCTCGTCATGGGATGAAAATAGCCATTTTGAATAGAACAGCTGCAAAGGGACAAGTCATTGTAGATGAAATTGTATCAGCAGGTGGAACGGCTATTTCAGTTGTAACAGATGTCCTAAGTCGCGATGAGTTAGTGCTAGCAAAAGAACAAGTTTTGAAGCAATTTGGTCGTATCGATTTGTTGATTAACGGTGCAGGCGGAAATGATGCCGATGCTATAACATCAACTGAAATTTATGAAGAAGAAACAGAGGGGAAAAGTTTCTTTGATTTAAAAGAAGAAGGATTTTATAAAGTCTTTTCTAGCAATTTCACAGGAAGCTTTTTGGCTAGTCAAGTATTCGGGGAAGTACTTTTAAAAAGTGAATCACCTTCGATTATTAATATTTCGTCTATGAGCGCTTACTCTCCAATGACTAAAGTGCCAGCTTATAGTGCTGCAAAAGCGTCTATTAATAATTTTACTCAATGGATGGCCGTTCATTTCGCTGAAGCAGGATTACGTGTAAATGCAATTGCCCCAGGTTTTTTCCTAACAAAACAAAATCATAATTTATTGGTCAACGAAGAGGGCGGCTATACACCACGCTCTAAAAAAATATTAACGGCGACTCCGATGAAACGTTTCGGTCAGCCAGAAGATTTGCTTGGAACATTATTATGGCTCTCTGATGAAGCTTATTCAGGTTTTGTAACAGGAATAACAGTACCGGTAGATGGTGGTTTTATTGCTTACTCAGGAGTTTAAGGGAAACGTGAATTTTGTGCGATATTACTAAATCGGTTTATTACGTTTAATAAAATGACAATTGGGGTGATTTTATGTTTTCACAAGGCAGAGGCGTTGTAATAGCATTTTTATTTTTAGCTGGTGTGATTAACTATCTTGATCGTTCTGCACTATCAATTGCAGCACCGTTCATTAAAGATGATTTATCGTTAACTGCAACGCAAATGGGGATTATTTTCAGTAGTTTCTCTGTTGGATATGCGTTATTCAACTTTTTCGGGGGTATGGCTTCAGATAAATTTGGGGCAAAAATGACGCTTTTTGTAGCAATGATTGTTTGGTCATTATTTAGTGGTGCGTTAGTTTTAGCAGTTGGATTTGTTAGTATGATCGTTATTCGCGTGTTGTTTGGTATGGGAGAAGGTCCGTTATCAGCCACCATTAATAAGATGGTCAATAACTGGTTTCCGCCGAACCAACGTGCTTCCGTTGTCGGATTAACAAATAGTGGTACCCCACTTGGCGGAGCAATTTCAGGACCAATTGTTGGTTATATTGCAATAGCATATGGTTGGAGAATTTCATTTATCGCAATTATGATCATTGGTTTAATCTGGGCGGCTTTCTGGTGGAAATTTGTGAAGGAAAAACCAGAAAAAGCTGGTGACAAAGATCAAAAAGAAGATATGAATTTAATAAAAGAAAGCAAATTAAAATTTACCTTCTATATTAAACAAAAAACAGTCTTATTTACTGCCTTTGCATTTTTCGCTTATAACTATATTTTATTTTTCTTCTTAACATGGTTCCCGAGCTATTTAGTAAGTGCACGTGGATTGAGTGTTAAGGATATGAGTATTATTACAGTTATTCCTTGGGTTTTAGGTTTTATTGGTCTTGCAATGGGTGGTTTTGTTTCAGACTTTATTTATAAAAAGTTTTTACAAAAAGGTGTTTTGTTCTCTCGTAAATTAATACTTGTGTCATGTTTATTCCTTTCGGCATTATGTATTGGATTTGCTGGATTAGTAACAACGACTGTAAGTGCAGTTGCTTTAGTAGCAGCATCTGTATTCTTCTTATACTTAACTGGTGCAATTTATTGGGCAATTATCAATGATGTAGTAGATCAAAGTAATGTAGGTTCAGTAGGAGGTTTCATGCACTTCTTAGCAAATACTGCAGGGATTATTGGACCAACTTTAACAGGTTATCTTGTAGATACTACAGGAACATATACAGCAGCATTCCTATTAGCAGGGGGCTTAGCAATAGTTGCTTCACTAGCAGTTATTCGTTTCGTCAAACCTATTATTAAGCCAAATGAAGAGACAGTAGCTTAAGTTAAATAAGATATCTTCATACATAGGGAATTATTTTTCACTTCTTGTCTTCAATAAATTGTAAAAATTGTGCTAGAAGTGAAAATGCCCTATAATTTTAATAAATAACTAAACCGATTTATTAAAAATGGAGAGATGACAAATGGAACGAGTAACAATGGCGGATGTCGCCAACAAAGCGAATGTCTCGAAAAGTACGGTATCACAGTATATTAACAACCGTTTTGAATATATGAGTTTGGAAACAAAGAAAAGAATTGAATGTGCCATTGATGAGTTGAATTATCAACCAAACATAATCGCACGGAGTTTAAAACAGAAAAAGACATATACAATCGGTGTCATTGTTGCGAACATCTTGCACACATTTTCAACACAAGTTATTCGTGCAATTGAAGATGAATGCCAGCTCAAAAATGTAAATGTCATAGTTTGTAATGCAGATGATCAACCTTCAAAAGAAAGAAAGTATATTGAAACACTAAGAGCGAAACAAGTGGATGGATTAATAATTTTCCCGACAGGCGGCAACTTAGACTTATATAAGAAGTTAGAGAAAAGTGGTTATCCCCTCGTTTTTGTAGATAGATCTGTAGAAAATACGGACATAACTTCGGTGTTATTAGATAACGAGAAAGCCTCTTTTCTTGCTGTTGATCATTTAGTGAAAAAAGGATATCGAAATATAGCATTTTTAACAACTTCTATTGAAATGAATATTACCCCTCGTATAGAGCGGATGAACGGATTTAAAAAAGCGTTGCAAAAGCACAATTTGCCACTTTTAGAACAGTTTTGTGCAGGTGAGCAAATTCATAAAATGCAGGAGAAAATACATTTTATGTTTTCACAAGATGAAGTGCCAGATGCAATTATTTGTGGGAATGACCTGACATTACTTGAAGTTTTGAAGTTTTGCCGAAAAAAATCGTTAATAATTCCAACAGATATCGCTTTGGTAAGTATAGATGAAGTTAGCTTTTCAGAGATATACAATCCTCCAATCACAGTTGTAACACAGCCATCTTATGAGATTGGTACTTATGCAGCAAAGCAGTTATTAAAAAAAGCAGATGATCATGAAAAAACGGAAGAAACTATTATCCGTTTTGAACCACAATTAGTAGAACGTTCTTCAACTTAAAAACAAAAAGAATGGGAGCGAATATATTGGATGTACTAACAATAGGTGACGCACTCATCACAATGAATCCTATGTCTAATGGGCCATTAAGATTTGTAAATTCCTTTGAAAGAAAAGTAGGAGGCGCAGAGCTTAATGTAGCTATTGGCTGTTCAAGATTAGGATTGAAATCAGGTTGGATTAGTCGTTTAGGACAGGATGAATTCGGCAGGCATATTTATTCATTTGCTCGAGGAGAAGGTATTGATGTTGAGCATGTGAAGCTAGTGGAAGGTTATCCAACGTCAGTATATTTTAAAGAAATTTTAAACGCCAATCGTATCAACTCATATTACTATAGAGGGAATTCTCCTACAGAAACATTTGAAACTACGGATATAGATGAAGAATACGTAAGGCAATTCAAAATTCTTCACATTAGTGGCGTATTTTCAGCCATTCATAAAAACAACCGAGAAATTATTTTAGCATTATTAAAAATAGCTAAAAAAAATAATGTTTATGTTACTCTTGATCCTAATATTCGCCTGAAGTTATGGAGTGCTGAAGAAGCTCGTAATACATTATGTTCTTATTTACCATATGTAGACATGATTATGATGGGTGAAGAAGAAGCAGAAATATTATTTTCGACAAGTAAAATGGATGAACTTACTCAACTTTTGCAAGAAACCTATAGCATCAAGAATTTTGTCTTAAAGCGCGGATCGAAAGGTGCAGTTGGTTACGAAGACGACCAAATCACTTCATCATCAGCCTTAGAAAATTTAGAAATTGTCGACGAAATTGGTGCAGGAGATGCCTTTGCATCTGGTTACATTTACGGAATTATTAACGGCTGGACAATGGAAAAACGATTAAGCTTTGCAAACTCTGTAGCAGCATTCGTATTAACAGTACCAGGAGATAATGAAGGTTTACCTTATATAGAGGATCTAGAAAAATTCCTAGGTTTAAAGAAAGATATACAAAGATAGTATAGACGCAAATCGAATAGGACAAAAAAATGCATGTAATATTTTTCATTAACTTAATTGTATATTGAAATAATACATGCATCTTTTATTTTAGTGGACTATTTAATCTTTCAAGAAGGGGTTGTTACTAATTGGTGTCTCAAAAAACTATTCAAATCAATATAGCTGATAATGTAGCCATTGCATTGGAAGATTTAGAAAAGGGCTATGTGATTAAATTACAAGATAGAAAAATCACTGATTTGCCAAGTTACAAGGTGCTACAACTTTCCTAATGGATTTAAGCGAAGAACGCCTTAACTATAGTAAAGACTGGACAGATGCAGATGCAGTATTTCAGCCAAGTGAGCAAGTATTAGATGAATTAAGAGAAAAAAATAATGGCCAATTGCCAACTATTGTTTTTGATGCTACTGGCAATAAGCATTCGATGATGAAAGCGTTTGAATATGCAGAGCATGGAAGAAAAGTAGTCTATGTTGGTTTAGTGAAAGGTACAATAAGCTTCTTCGATCCAGATTTTCATGCAAAAGAAATGACATTACTAGGAAGTAGAAATGCTACTTTAGAAGATTTCCAATATGTCATTGATTCTATGCAAAACGGATCGGTTAAAGGGGGCTATGTTACAAAGAAAATTACATTCGAGCAAACACCTGAATACTTCCAACAAGGTTATTTCCGAACAAATAAAGCACAAATCACTTTAGAGAGGTAAGGGGAATTCAAATGAATAAAGAACAAGCACTTTTACGTATGAAAGAAGCAGGTGTCATCCCTGTTATGCGCGGTATGGAAACAGCTACAGTTATTGATTTACTGCAAGCATTATATGAGGGTGGTTTAAAGGCAGTTGAAATTACAATCGAGGGCGACGAAGGTTTAGATTCTATTAAAGTTGCAAAGGAGCATTTCCAGGACAAACTATTTGTCGGTGCAGGCACAATTTTAAGTGGAGCAGATGCACAAGCTTCAATCGATGCAGGAGCAGATTTTATCGTTACACCAATCGTTGTGGCAGATGCTATTACAGTAGCAAAGGAAAATGACTGCTTTGTCGCAATTGGAGCATTCTCACCAACTGAAATTGCCACAGCGTATTCATTAGGCGCAGATATCGTAAAAGTATTCCCGGCAAACACACTTGGGGCTGATTATTTAAAAAATGTTAAAGGTCCACTTCCACAAATTCCGTTAATGCCAACTGGTGGTATCGATTTAAGTAATATTCAATCGTATTTCAAAAATGGCGCAATTTGCGTAGGTGTAGGCAGTGCAATTTATAAATTCAACACAGCAGCTGAAATTACAGCAGCAGCTCGTGAATATGTTCAAGCATTTGAATCTGCTAAAAACTAATAACATTTTTATAAAAAAGAGGTTGCTCATAGTCAATTAAATTGGCTTATGAGCAACCTCTTTTTGCATAGTAATATTATTTTGAGTTTTTTCGTAATAAACTTTGCCATCTTCTGAAATCTCCCAATAACCATACTGAGAATCTTTGCGGATAAAGTTTTTAATATTCAGCTGTTGACTAGCCCAACGAACATTGTTTTTCCATTGAGGCTCTTGACCATCACGTACTGTAATACGTGCTTCATCCTCAGTGATTTCGAACATCTCGCGCATTTCCTCATATGCATCATTAATTGCTACGGGTTCATTGCGATTGTATAAATAAGCTAGTAAATTTGGCTCTATGTCTGTAGAGGTAGGAAGGATAGGACGTTTGTTTTTAATCTCCAAAGACAAATCCTTAAACCCGTTTCTCTGTATCTCTTGCTCGATTAGGAACCGTATAGAATCTCCGATTTCAGATTGAGCACCGGCCCATTTCATAATGCCCTCATCACTTTTTCGTAATCGCAAAGTTAATGAGTTTCCGGCATGATATTGCTCCTTTGACATATGTTATCCCCCTGGAAGCCGATTATATCGATTTATTAATTGAATTTTTTTAGACGAGAATGGAGATAAACTTTTTTGCCTTTTTCGCTAATGCTCCAAAATCCTCGTTTTGCAGTACTCGTAGTATATTCCTTTTTCTTTAATTCAGTATGAGCATTTCTTACTTCATTTTCGAAAAGGCTTGCCCCGCTTTTTAGGGTTAGTTTTTGTTGTGCAATAGTCAGTTGAAAAACATTGGCCATGGCTTTATAAACATCTTGAATAGGTACCTGTCTTTCTTTTAAATAAAGAAATTCGAAAAGACGATTTGTAATAATTTTACGCTCCGGTAAGCTGACCTCTGGAGTTACAACGTTGACATTTGACATAATGTAAAGCCCCCTTAGTTAGTAGAAGCAATTTTAAGTAGCTGCTAATGTACCTATTGTAACACAATGAAGTACATTAGTCGACAATGCAATGCATTGTAATATGTTCTAGTGACTTGTGTTAACCATTGTGAATTTATAGGTTGACACAAATTGTTTTTTTTTTTACTATATTTATAAATACATAAACATACAGGGGTGTAAAATGACAACAAGTACAGTGAATTCTAAAAGTAAATGGAGAACAGTCGATTTAGTCTATTGTGCATTATTCGCAACACTTATGATGATTGGAGCGAATATTACTTCTTTCGCGCCGTTTATGGTAGTAGGTGGCGTACCGATTACATTGCAGCTATTCTTTGCTGTATTGGCTGGTCTTGTATTGGGAAGTCGACTAGGTGCCCTCTCAATTACGGTTTATATGTTAATCGGTTTAGCGGGTGCACCTGTTTTCGCACGTTTCGGTGGAGGCTTTGCCCAAATATTGAGTCCAACATTTGGTTTTATAGTTGCATTTATACTAGTTGCATTTATTGTCGGTAAAATTGTAGAAAATCATAGTTCGAAAAGAATGTACATCACAGCAGCGGTAGTAGGGGCAATCGTGAGCTATTTGATCGGTACTAACTGGATGTATGCTGCATATATGTTATGGTTTAGCGCACCTGAAGGTTTCACCTATAAAATGGCATGGCTTTGGATGATGCCACCATTACCGAAAGATTTAATATTAGCCGTATTTGCAGGCATATTTGGTCATCGATTACAAAAAGTGTTGAAGGTGAGGCAATCACGATGAATTATGAAGTGTTAGCACAGAAGGTCCTAGATGGATATCAACTGACAGATACCGAAGCATTCGCAATATTGAAAAGTCCAGATGAAGATTTATTACCTTTATTACACTCAGCTTATAAAATTCGCAATCATTATTATGGTAATAAAGTGAAATTAAATATGATTATTAATACGAAATCAGGTTTATGCCCAGAAAATTGCGGATACTGCTCACAGTCCATTATTTCAAAAGCACCGATTGAAAAATATGCGATGATGAAACAAGATGAAATCGTTGCAGGAGCAGAACGAGCAGCATCACTAAATGTAGGGACATATTGTATCGTTGCGAGCGGGCGTGGTCCTGTTAATAGAGAAATTGATATTGTCGTAGATTCTGTAAAGGCTATAAAAGAAAAACATAATGATATGACCATCTGTGCGTGCTTAGGTATTCTAAAACCGGAACAAGCCCAGAAGTTAAAGGAAGCGGGCGTTGATCGTTATAATCACAATATAAATACGTCTGCTAACCATCACGAGAACATTACGACATCACATACATATGATGATCGTGTAAGAACTGTTGAACTAGCTAAAGAAGCGGGTATTTCACCTTGCTCAGGTGTTATCGTCGGTATGAGAGAGACACAACAAGATGTGATTGCAATGGCACGTAGCCTACATGCCTTGGATGCAGATTCTATTCCAGTAAACTTTTTAAATGCAGTAGATGGTACACCGCTAGAGGGTACACATGATCTCAACCCTCGTTATTGTCTAAAGGTATTATGCCTATTCCGTTTCATCAATCCAACTAAAGAAATTCGAGTATCTGGGGGCCGTGAAGTGAATCTGGGTACACTTCAACCACTCAGCTTATACCCGGCAAACTCTATTTTCCTAGGTGATTACTTAACAACGGAAGGACAAGCAGGAGAAAAAGATCGCCAAATGCTTGAAGATTTAGGGTTTGAAGTGGATTTGGAGCCTTTACAACGTGAATTAAAAGTTAATTAAAAAATACCCTGTCGTAGATTATTACGACAGGGTATTTGTGTTTAATGTTTTTCTATAACATGAATTTATCTTAAAATACACATGCTTTAGGGATCCAACCAATCTCACCAATTGAATTTTTAATCAGGATATACCCATCTGTAGAATCATTTATCAGCCATACTTTTTCTGATTCTTGTACTGAAAGAAATGTTGTACTAATCCCTCGGGTACATGTTGCTTTTCCATCAACAATTTGTAAATATTCGTTTTTGATCCATTGTTGTTGCTGGAGATTGATATTTTCACAAAGCGTGAAATATTGTTCTTGTTGAATGATTTGCATTTCATAATATGGATAAGTAACGGTCCCTACTCGGCTTGTTGTGTCGAAATGGTCTTTTTTGATAATGACTTCATTTGTTAAATCGTCAACATAACATGATGTATATTGATTATCTTGAATGATTAAAGCATTTAATTGACCGTCTTCTTTGATTCGATTTCCTCCATCTATCGCCGTTATTTTCTTATCCCAATCGATTAATGGGAGATGTGAAGTTGTATGATTAAATCTATAATTTACCACTGGCCAATGTCCAACAATCACCATCTTGTCGGCTTGATGATTTTTTTCATAAAATGCATCTGCTTGCAAAGCAAATGTCTCCTGTGTTTGTTGCCAATCCTCTTTATTTTCAATTCCTGCATGAATAACTATGAATTCCTCTGTTTCGATTGCATGAGGTAATTGTTCAAGCCAAGTTAATATATCTTCAAAATGTTGACGATAATATTGCGTTAGTTGCTCTAAATTTCCAAAATCATTCAAGGATTTATGATAGACAGCTAGCATGTCGTTTAAAATGGAATTCTTTCTTTTTTCAATATAAGAGAGAATACCCTGGTCACCATTTTCTACATAGCGAAACAATACATCACAATTGCCTTTAGTGACATACACATTACTAGAGTGATTACATAGTGTTCTAATGTATTCTACGACTTCTAAACTATTCTCACCTTTCTCACACATATCACCATTAATAATTAAATAATCATTTGTTGTGTAAGTAACTTTATGAAGCAATTTTTTAAATAAATCCAAGCTTGCATGAATATCTGAAACAATAATGACTCGCTTTTCTTTTTCTACATGAACCTTCTCTACTCTCATATTTGTTGATCCCTCTTTTATGTAAAAGTAATAACAATTCCTAATAATTCAATAACATAAGATGAAAATCCTGCTTTAATAGAAACAAATTTTTCCATTACTATACAAAATAATGCAGAAATGTAGATTCGGCCTTTAGAATCTGTTAGTGAGGGATTCTATGATATAGGGCATTTAACATAACAATGTTCAATAATTTGAGCGTGTTAAACGAAATTTAATAGAACTTATAATGGGTGTTGACACTTTGTATATTAAGGGTTATATTGGTAAAAGTTATTGATATTGATAATCATTATCAGTTGTTTAACGGTAAATAAGTAGGCCTGCTTATATTAACTAATACATAAAGGAGATTTAACAGATGAAAATGAATAGATTTTGGATATTTGGATTAGCGGTATTTTTAGTAGCTTGTGGAGGGAATGAAACAACTCCAAAAAAAGAGGACAATAAAGCTGTAGAAACCGAAGAAACAGCTTCAAAAGAACAAACAATCACATATCTAGATAAATCATATACTTTACCATCTAAAGTAAATAATATTATCGCTGCAAGTTTAGAATCTATGGAAGACGCAGCAATGCTTAATGTGAAACCACTAGGAGCTGTAACAACTGCTGGTAAACTCCCAGAATACCTTGCTAGTGATTTGGAAGGTGCAACTTCTATAGGAGAAAAAATGCAACCGAACTATGAAACTATTTTAAAATTAAAGCCAGATGTTATTTTAGGTTCATCAAAATATCCGGATGAAGTGGTTGAGCAATTAAATAAAATTGGAACGATGATCCCGGTATCACATATTTCTACGGATTGGGAAGATAATCTACTTTTAATGGGTAAATTGACAGGTAAAGAATCTGAAGCGGAAAAAATTATTAGTGATTACAAAACAGAAGCAGAAGCTGCAAAAACTAAGGTAGCTGAAAAAGTGAAAGACAAAAGTGTTTTTGTAATACGTATCCGTGCTAATAGCATGTTCGTTTATCCAGCTAGTGTGTATTTAAATCCCGTTATATATGAAGATTTGGGAATAAAAGTTCCTGAATTAATTACTAAAACTGCTGCTCAAGAAGAAATCTCAATTGAAACTTTGGCAGATGTAAATCCAGATATTATTTTCTTGCAATTCGAGGAAAGCGAGAATGATAAGAAAACTGCTGCACTAGATGATGTATTAAAAAATCCTATCTTCAAGAGCATTAACGCTGCTAAAAACGACAAAGTATTTGTGAACGTAGTAGAACCTATGGCTCAAGGTGGTACAGCTTGGAGTAAAGAAAAATTCTTAAATGCAGCTGTTGAAAACCTTTCGAAATAATGTGTGAACCTATGATAAATAAAATGATGAAACCTAAATTTGTGCCAATCCTAATTATTGGTGCCGCACCTCTCTTCATCATATTTACAATTGCGTTATCGATCTTATACGGTACAAAGGATATTGATGTTACTACAATTTGGTTGGCGATTACACAATTTGATTCGGGAAATGTTGATCATAATATTATCATGCAATCTCGTTTGCCACGTGTTTTGGCTGCTCTGCTAGTAGGAGCATTTCTAGCAATATCAGGAGCTATTATGCAGGGGATGACAAGAAACTATCTTGCTTCCCCTTCTATTATGGGAGTAACCGATGGTTCAGCATTTGTGATCACGATTTGTATGATTTTTTACCCTGGAATGTCTAACTTTAATCTAATCATTTTCTCTATGATTGGCTCTGCTTTTGGAGCGGGGATTGTATTTGGTTTTGGTTCATTAATGAGAAATGGCCTATCTCCTGTAAGATTAGCCATTATTGGCACAGTTATTGGAACTTTTTTAAGCAGTATATCAGCAGCACTTTCTACATACTTTCAAATTTCACAAGATATGAGTTTTTGGTATAACGCTAAAATTCATAAGGTTGATCCTGAAGTTCTTTTACTTGCTTTACCATTTGGTTTAGTTGGTCTTTTACTTGCTTTATACATTGCTAAATCAATTACTATTTTATCAATTGGCGAGGATATTTCGATAAGTCTTGGTCAACGTACAAAATGGGTTAAGGCTATTAGTATATTAATAGTCGTTTGTTTAACCGGTACTGCTGTGGCTCTTGTTGGGAAAATCGGTTTCGTAGGATTAATTATTCCTCACATTACGAGATTTCTTGTAGGAGTCGATTACCGATTTGTCATCCCATGTTCAGCGATTATTGGTGGGGTCTTTTTAGCATTATGTGACGTTGGTAGTCGATTTATTAACTTTCCGTTTGAAACGCCAGTTGGTGTAGTTACATCGTTAATTGGTGTACCTTTCTTCCTCTATTTAATTCGTACGAGAGGGGGAGAACGACGTGCATAAACAACATTTTATGATGAAAATTACAGCCGCTTTTTTGCTTATTTTTATAGCTATGTACATTCATATCACCAATGGCACTTTCGATATGTCGATTAAAGATGTCGTCACAACGCTGTTACGAATTAATCCAAATGAAGATTTTGATCTAGTTATCTTTCAATTCCGGCTTCCGCGAATTGTTATTGCGGCTCTTGTAGGTCTAGGGCTAGGTATAGCGGGTACGGTTATTCAAGGAATCACAAGAAATGGCTTAGCTGATCCAGGAATATTAGGTATCAACGCTGGTGCAGGTACTTCTATTGTAGTATTCATGTTTCTTTTTCAGATGCAGTTAGTTGCATCTGGTAGCTCTAACTGGATTTCGATATTAATAATGCCTTTATTTGGATTTATAGGTGGATTAGCTGCTGCAATTATTATATATAGCTTTTCCTGGCGTAATGGCAAACTAGATACGCAGCGTCTGATTTTAACAGGTATTGCCATTAGTTCAGGATTTGGTGCGCTTTCAATGTTTATTTCTCTTAAAATGCGTGAAAGTGACTTTGAGATGGCGACTGTTTGGATGACTGGAAGTATCTATAATGCAAACTGGATTTTCATCGTTGCCATGTTACCTTGGCTTTTGATTTTGATACCTATAATCTACAGAAAAGCATATTTATTAGATTATTTACAACTTGAAGAGGCAAGCGTTAAAAGTCTTGGAATTGAAATTGAAAAAGAGAAATCGATACTGCTTTTATGTAGCATCGGTGTGATAAGTGCATGTGTAGCAGTATCAGGTAGTATATCCTTCATTGGATTAATGGCTCCTCATATCGCAAGACAACTTGTAGGTATACAACATCGGTATGTCATTCCTATGAGTGGTGTAGTAGGAATGCTATTAGTCATCTTCTCTGATTATGTTGCAAAAACAGTATTCGCCCCTGCGGAAATTCCCGTAGGCATCATAGTAGCAATTTTAGGTGTACCTTATTTTCTATATTTATTAGTTAAATCAAAAGCGTAAAAGGAGAACCGATAAATGGTGACTAGTGTTATTAGAGCGAAACAATTGACGGCAGGATATGAAAAAGTCACAGTTTTTTCAGATTTGAATACGACAATTAAAGAAGGAAAAATAACAACAATTATCGGTCCAAATGGATGTGGTAAATCAACCTTATTAAAAACAATTGGACGAATCCTAAAACAACAAAGTGGTAATGTATTTTTGCAGGAACAAGACATGAAGACAATTTCGACGAAGGAGATTGCAAAGCAACTGGCACTCTTATCTCAAAATCCCGAAGCACCTTTACAATTAAAAGTAGAGGAGCTTATTTCTTACGGTCGCTTCCCGCATCGGAAAAATGTAGGTACTTTATCAAATAAAGATATTGAAGTGATTGAATGGGCTATGGATATAACGAAAACGACTGCTTTTCGTGATCGAGAAATCGCTCAACTTTCAGGTGGTCAACGTCAAAAAGTATGGCTAGCAATGGCTCTTGCACAAGAGACAAGTATTTTACTGTTGGATGAACCGACGACTTATTTAGATCTTGCTCACCAACTTGAAGTACTGAAGATTGTAGAGCGTCTAAATAGAGAGCATCATTGCACAATAATAATGGTATTACATGATATCAATCATGCTGCACGTTTTTCGCATGAAATCATTGCAATGAAAGAAGGAGAAATTATTACTGTCGGTACACCTAATGAAATTTTAGAAAAAGGAACTCTAAAGCAAGTGTTCAATATCGATGCACGCATAATGATTGACCCAGATAATGGGGCACCAGTGTGTTTTGGATATGATACTTTCCTAGAGCAGGAATCGGGGGAAAAGTAGTGAAAGCAATAAATAAAGTCACTCAAGACAATACAGAACAATGGCTATACTATTCTGATGAAATGGATTATTCATATGATATAAAAGTATCATTACCTAGTTCACCCCCACCTGTAGATGGCTATCCTGTTATTTATATATTAGATGGAAATTCATACTTTCAATTTGCTCAAGGCATCGTAAGTTTGCAATCTAGAAATGCACCGAAAACATTGGTGAATGAGGCGATTATTGTAGGTATTGGGCATCAAGGTGAGGGAAAGGATGCTTCCAAACGAAGATTCTATGATTTTACTGCACCTGCAAATAAGTATGTTTATCCAGATCGGCTAAAGGGTTTTGATGTTGGTGTCCACGGAGGAGCACAGAAATTTCTTGATTTTATTGAGTTAGAGTTAAAACCGAAAATAGAAAGACGCTATTCTATTAATAAGGGAAAACAAGCTCTGTTCGGACATTCTCTCAGCGGCCTTTTTACATTATGGACACTTTTCACAAAACCAAAAGCCTTTCAAACTTATCTAGCTTTAAGTCCATCAATCTGGTGGAATGATCATGAAATTTTAACATACATGGATGGATTTCTGAGACAATCGGAAGCGTATGGGAAGAAGAACCTTTACATTGCAGTAGGTGAATGTGAGGGCTTTATGGTTGACGATGCAAAACAAGTGTTCAGCCGATTAAGTGCAGATCAACAAAAGTATGTGGAATGTGAATTTTACTGTGCTCCAGAAGAAAATCATGCATCTGTCGTGCCTACAGTCATGAGTAGAGCAATTCGCTTTGCAAATAAGAAATAGAAAGTTCTGATATAATGGATTATTACGAGGCTGATGGTGCTTAGGGAAAATAGTACTGTAACATCATACATTTAAGCTAGTTAGCCCAAATGATGAAGTTATTAAAGAACAAAGGAGTAAGAGTAAATGGCAGAACTAAAATACGAAATCGTAGAAAACATTGCAGTACTTTCTGAAGGTGCTAAAGGTTGGCAGAAAGAATTAAATTTAATCAGTTGGAATGATCGTGCCCCTAAGTATGATCTAAGAGATTGGTCTGAGGATCATACGAAGATGGGTAAGGGCGTAACGTTAAGTTCGGAAGAGGTTCAGGAATTGAAAAAGGCGTTGCAAGAATTGACATTATAATCAAGTGCAGTTTTTTGTAAAAATTGACTAAGTTATTCAATAGAACACATAGAAAAAGAGTTATCCGCTAATATGACGGATAGCTCTTTTTTTATGTGTATATGGTTTAAAAAAAAATTTCAGAAATCCGCTTATTTTTTGTTATTTAATTTCATATCGTAATAACATGGAAAATCTAAAAAATAACAAGGGTGTTGTCATGATAGACGAGTATATCAAACAAATAATTCAAAAAAAATTGCTACCGGGTGTAGTTATTAGTGTGCAACAGGATTCGAGGCATTTAATAACCAAGAGCTACGGGCATTTCAAAGGACAGGATTTGCAATTGCATGCAATCACAGAAAATACCCTTTTTGATTTGGCTTCTTTAACAAAGGTCGTCGCTACATTACCAGCTACCTTATATTTACTAAGTAGAAATGAACTTCAACTTGATAGAAGTGTGTCGGAAATTATACCAGCATTTCGTTTTCCAAAGGTGACGATTCGACATTTGTTACAGCATAGATCAGGATTACCAGCAGGGTTAGTACCAAAAGTAGAGAGACATCATAACAGGGATATAATGAGTGAAATATTAGCATGTAATTTAGTCTATAATCCAGGTCGGTTTGTCGCTTATAGTGATCTAGGGATGATCTTATTAGGCAAGATAGTAGAAAAAGTGACAGGGGAATTGTTAGATCAATTTGTGAAACGACATTTTTTTAATCCGTGGAATATGCATAATACACAATTTTTATTGCCGAATAACCAAAAGTATAAGGTGGCTTCTACTGAACTAGTTAAAGGACAATATGTCCAAGGAGATGTACATGATGAGAAAGCGCTTTTATTAGGCGGTGTATCTGGTAGTGCGGGCTTATTTTCAAGTGCAAAGGATTTACTCTTGTTTTCAGAGTATTGGTTAGGTATTAGACAACAGTCGGTTATTCCATTCAATTGGATGGAGTCAGCATATATGAATACGTTTTTAGGAAGGGGTCTTGGGTTTGAAGTGCTGACTGGTGAAGAACCATCAGTATCCTTTGGAAAGAAGGTGAGCGTAGGAGCTTTTGGACATACAGGATTTACAGGAACTAGTATTTGCATGGATCCTGTAAAAAAATCTTCTATCATATTATTAACTAATGCCGTGCATTTTGGAAGAAACAATTCGATTCGAGAAATCAGAAGGCAGATTCACGACCTGGTGTATGAGGAATTGCTTAACTAATTTTGGGGTGGAGGAACAGACATGAAGGTATTGAATAGGTGGTTCTTTTTGTTTGTACTTTTGTTGACAATCGTATTAGCTGGCTGTGGCTCAAAAGACAAATCTGATGACACGAGCAAGGGAGATAAAGAATCCGAATCTTCAAAGGAAGTGTCACTGACAATTGGTAGCTGGCGTACAGAAGATGTAGCAAAATATGAAAAAGTAATCGCATTATTCAACGAGGAACATCCAGATATTAAAGTCACTTTCAGTCCTACAAAAAACACAGAATATAATACGGTATTAAACACAGCATTACAAGCGGGAGAAGGTCCGGATATTATTCATTTACGTCCATATGCTGCTGGTTTAAAACTAGCAGAATCAGGATTCATAGAAAAAATTAACGATTTAAATGGAATGAATGTATTCTCGGAAGAAGCGCTACAAGCTTCTCGAGATGCAGAAGGAAATCAGTATGGGGTACCAATTAATTTGAGTTCTACTCAATTCTTCTATAATAAGAAGATTTTCAAAGAGCAAGGTTTAGATGTTCCAAATACATGGGATGAATTCATTCAATTAAATGACAAACTTCTAGCAAAAGGTATCACACCTATTGCGATGGGTACAAAGGAAAGTTGGCTATTATCTTTGCTCCACGGCATTGTGGGGCCAGGTGTTTATGAGGGTAATGATTTCTACAAGTCAGTTTTAGCTGGTGAAAAAGATTTCACAGATGCAAAGTTTAAAGAATCTATTCAAGTGATGAATGATTTGAAGAAATACTTTCCTAAAAACTCAGAGGGTCTAGGAATGGATGATATTCGAACTGAGTTTGCATTAGAAAAAGCAGCTATGTTCCCATTAGGTAGTTGGGAAATCCCCGTTGTTTCGGAAATGAATCCAGATTTAGATTTTGGCTTTTTCCCCATGCCATCTAAAGCAGGCAATAAAACTGTTACAACATGGGTTGATGGCTCATTTGCTATGAATGCCAACTCAAAAAATAAAGAGGCAGCAAAGGTGTTTTTAGAATTTTTAACTACAAAAGAATTTGGTGAACTATTTGTAAAAGAGTTCTCAATGATTAGTGCAATGCCTGGCATTTCTTCTGATCAGGCACTATTAAGTGATCTTAGTAAAGCAGTAGAATCTAACGCGACACCTTATATGTGGGTTACTAATTTTACAGGTGGAGACCCAACAACGAAAACAGTACTTGAAACTGAACTACAAGGAATGTATTTAGGTGATGTGAAAGTTGATGGTGTAGCAAAAAAAGTGCAAGAAAATGCAAAAACATGGTTTAAGCCGTTTCAATAAATAATAATTGCCCTCACTGAAAAGAGGTGAGGGCCTATTGTTTCAATTTACATAAAGGAGGCTATGGTATATGACAAATGGGACAGCTCCATCGATAAAAAAGAAACGGAGTTGGTCAAAGTGGACAATTCACTTATTTCCTATACCGGCATTAATCATTTATGGAATGTTCGTGTTATATCCAATAATGGCTGCCCTATCCTATAGTTTTTTTGAATTTAATGGAATGAGCAGAGGCAATTTTGTAGGGCTTCAAAACTTCGTTACGCTTTTTACAAAAGAGCCTTATGGGTCTATGTTTTGGAATGCTTTTAAGCATAATGGAATTTATTTTATTATACAGATGGTTGTGATGAATGGTCTGGCTTTCTTTTTAGCCTTTATCATCTATAAAAGAATCAGAGGTTCAGAGTTTTTCAAAGCTGCTTTCTTTTTACCAAGGGTACTCTCTGTTATTGTAGTCGGCTTTTTATGGAAACTCATCTTAAATCCAAACTATGGTACAGTGAATGTTTTACTTGAAAAGCTAGGCCTAGAAAGTTTGCAAAGAGCATGGTTAGGTGATCCGGATACAGCTCTTATTGTTATTATTCTAGTGAATTGTTGGTTTGGTATTGGATTTGGTGTTCTTATTTTTTTGGCCGGTTTTCAAGGGATTTCAAGTGAACTTATTGAAGCAGCCAGATTAGATGGAGCAAAGGGCTTTAAAATGTTGTCTAGAATCTATTTACCATTAATGATTCCCTCCATTATGATTATGGGCGTATTGACGTTCATTCAATCGTTTGAAGCTTTCGAACTTATTTATGCTATGCAGGGATCGATGGGCGAACCCTATTATTCTACAGATACATTAGCAGTGTTTTTCTATAGGTTAGCATTTGGCAGTTCAACTGCTGCGGGATCTACTTCTATAGGATTAGGCTCGGCTTTAGCGACATGCTTATTCTGCTTTATTTTAATATGTACTTCGGTTTTCTTACGAGTGATGAATAAAAAAGATGTTGAGATGTGAGAGGTGAAGGTATGAAGCAAGGTACTATTTGGACTAAACCTTTCTATTATATTGTTGTTTTTGTTGCAGCGACAATTAGTTTGTATCCGATCTTGTTAATGATTCTTTCTTCATTCAAAACGAGTGCAGAAATTTTTAAAAACCCTTTAGGTCTGCCGACAAGTATTAGCTTAGATACTTATCGGACGTTATTATCAAAAGTTCCTTTTACTACTTACTTTATGAATAGTGTCATAGTAAGCGTTGTGTCAGTATCTTTAATTATTATTGTGTGTTCTTTAGCAGCTTTTTATATTGCTCGTTTTAAATTTTCGTGGACTAATGCCATTTTCTTTATTTTTTTATTAGGAATGATGATACCGATTAAGTTAGGGATTGTACCATTATTTATTTTGATGAGAGATTTAGGATTAATTAATTCACTTTGGTCATTAATTTTTATGAATGTTGCAACAGGGATCCCGTTAACGATGCTTATTTTGACAGGCTTTTTCCGTACAATGCCTGTTGAATTAGAGGAAGCAGCTCGAATGGATGGTGCAGGAAATATACGCATACTCTGGCATGTGCTCTTACCAATTATGCGACCTGCTTTAGGAACTGTAGTTATTATTAATTTTATATCTGCATGGAATGATTTTTTCTTCCCATTAATTTTTATTACGGAAAAGGCGAAAATGACGATCCCTGTAGGAATGATGTCATTATTTGGTGAACATTCCGCAGATTGGGGTTCGCTATTCGCAGGCTTAACTTTAGCTTCATTACCAATGATTTTACTTTTTTTCATCGCTTCAAAGCAGTTTATGGAAGGACTGACGGCAGGTGCAGTTAAATAAACGATATTTTATTGGAATAGATGGTGGCGGAACTAAAACTCAAGCGGTGATTGGCAATAGCGATGGAGAGATTCTAGCTCTTGTAACTGGTGAAGGCTCGAATATAAAAGCCACTCTAAAGGAAAAAGTTAAAATCCAATTAGTCCATTTATTAGATAAGTTGTTAGTAAAGTCCGCTATTCAAAAAGCGGAGGTCAAGGCTGTATTTGTATGTGCAGCTGGTGGTGATCGTGAGGAAGATTTAGTCTGCTGGAATGAATGGATACAAGAGTATTTTCAATCGTATCATTGTACAATTCGAGTTACTAATGATGCAGTAGCAGCCTTGGTAAGTGGCACATTTAAATTGGATGGATTGGTTTTAATAGCTGGTACCGGTTCTATTGCTTATTTAGTACAAGAAGATGGTCGCAAAATTAGTCGAGCAGGTGGATGGGGCTATTTATTTGGCGATGAAGGTAGTGGTTATTATATTGGGACACAGGCATTAAGTCATATCTCACAACTATACGATTTACAAGAGCAGCTTGATGAATTTACGGAAGAAGTTCTCAAATATCTTCAACTGAATAATACCGTAGGCATCATCACGAAAGTTTATGAACAGGAGCAACCACGTTTGATCGTGTCATCTATTGCGATGATTGTTTTGAAATTAGCAGAGCGAGGTAACGATGTAGCGTGTCGAATTGCATTTGATGCGGTGGCTCAACTAGTGCACCTATTGGAAATTATATATTCAAGAGAGGAAAGTGCAAAGTCATTACCAATAGTTGTATGTGGTGGCTTATTTGAAAATGAGTATTTCTTAAGTCAATTTGAGCATTCTCTAAGCTTAGTCTTAAGTGACAATGAATTGATTAAACCATCTGTATCACCAGTAGTTGGTGCATTTACTTTAGCACTACTTGAAATGTACATTCCAATCACAAAGAAAATGAAAGTTGATCTGTTACAGACATGGATGAAAGTTGATCTTGAAAATAAGATTAGGAGGAATTGAAAATCTATGGAGCGAGAGCTAAAACTGAAAACAGAAGCGCATCATAGGGAAACAACCAATTTAGATTTAATGTCTGTAGCTGAAATTATAAAATTAATGAATCAGGATGACCTCAAAATTCCACTAGCTATTGAAAAGGTACTACCAAAAATAGAAAAAACGATTAAGGTAGTATATCATTCGCTTGAGACAGGGGGAAGATTATTCTATGTAGGTGCTGGAACAAGCGGGAGAATTGGTTTGTTAGACGCAGTGGAATGTCCTCCTACATTTAGTACATCACCAGAAGTAGTACAGGCAATATTAGCAGGTGGAATCGATGCAGTTGTCTTAGCCATTGAAGGAGCGGAAGATGATGAACAATGGGGTCAATCGAGCCTAAAAGAACATGGTTTAACAGAACATGATGTGGTGATCGGTATTGCGGCAAGCGGAAGTACCCCTTTCGTAAAAGGGGCTTTAGTTTATGCTCGTTCTGTCGGAGCTAAAACAATGAGTTTAACAAGTAATCCAAACTCAATTATTAGCGAATGTGCTGATATTGCGCTTGAGGTAGATACAGGTCCAGAAATCTTAACAGGGTCTACACGATTAAAGGCAGCTACAGCACATAAAATGGTATTAAACATGATCTCTACAGCTACTATGGTTCAATTAGGTAAAGTCTATAAAAATCTAATGGTTGATGTACATGCTAGTAATAATAAATTAAAAGAACGTGCAAAAAGAATTGTTTGTGAGGCAACAGAAGTTACTTACGAACAAGCAGAGCAGGTATTAGCTAAAACAGGTTATGAAGTGAAACCAGCGATAGTTATGCTTTTAACACAGTCAACTTTGGATGAGTCAAAACAACTTTTAGCAAATTCAAAAGGTCACGTTCGTGCAGCAATACAACTGAAGAATCTCTAATTAAGAGAGAATATAGTAATATTGCTTCAATATTAAATAAGGAAGCAGGGGGTTATAAGTATAGAAAAGATGAATTCGGGATTGCTAATTCTTTCCGAAATGGAAGCTAGCTTGCCACCTTCTGAGAGGAAAATTGCTCAATATATTTTAAAACATCCTGCTGAAGCAATTAAAATGACAGCAATCGATATTGGCAAACATAGTCATACAAGTAGTGCGGCTGTCATTCGCCTTTGTAAATCATTGAATTTAAGTGGCATACAAGAATTGAAGCTTAGAATTGCTGGAGATTTACAAAGCGAGAAGGTTGATGTACGTGATATCGAACCGAATGAGCCGTTAGAGTTAACTATTGATAAGATTACAAATCATAGTATGCAAATTTTACGTGAAACTGCAGATTTAATCGATCAAAAAGCGCTTATGCATGCTGTGGATGCAATATTAAATGCTAAGAGAATTTTCTTCTTTGGTGTTGGTGCATCAGCAATAGCTGCAATGGATGCGTATCAAAAATTTGTGCGTATTAATAAATACTGTATGTATTTCACGGATACACATTTAGGCGGCACCGCCGTTGTAAACGCGGAAGAGGGAGATGTAATTGTTGGCATTTCATTTTCAGGAGAAACACATGAGGTAGCTAAGGTGTTAGAGATAGCAAATGGTGTAAATGCTACAACAATTAGTCTTACCAGATACGGGAATTCACTTGTTGCCAGCTTAGCAGACATTTGTTTATATACTTCACCTAAATTAGAAGCTACTTTTAGAAGCGGTGCAACTTCTTCGCGATTAGCACAGCTACATGTGTTAGATATATTATTTATGTGCGTGGCAACTAGTACATATGAAGAGACAATAGAGTATTTGGATAAAACGAGAACAGTAATTAAAACATTACATGAAAAAGTTGGGAAACGGAGAATCAACTATTCTTAAAAAGAAGTATCAGTTCTTTATTTAGGCCAGATATTTCTTTTTTGGGGTTTGTTCTTAGGATTCAAATTCTTGCAATAGTAATTTTTTATGAGCAAAGCTGAAAATATTTGCAAAATTAAAGCATTAATCTAGTAATTGTTTATACAGATAACTATGGAAACTACTACTATTACAGCAAATCAATAAAAGTGATAAGGATTCGGTTGTTTTATTGAAATGGTACTTAGTATAGATTAGTGATTAACCTAAAATATAAAAACCGCGACCATTTCTGGTTGCGGTTTAATCTCTTATTTATTCAGCTTTTTAATGAACACAACTTTTAAATAGTTGAACTCAGGGAAGTCGCGGTTTGCGCGGAAATCTTTTGGTAGTGAAGATTGTTCAACTATTTTATAGCGAGTGTTTGAATCTTTAAACGCCTTATCAATGAACGTCTTGAACTTTTTCATACCGAAGCTTGCATTGTTTGTAGAAGCAACAATAATACCGTTTTTTTCCGTAATAGAAATTGCGTCCATTAGCAATTTCGGATAGTCTTTTGCAGTACTAAATGTCATTTTTTTCGAACGTGCAAAGCTAGGAGGATCAAGTACAACTAAATCATATTTCATGTTGTGACGAACGGCATATTTGAAGTAATCAAATACATCCATTACTTTAATATTTTGCGCTTCATAATCGATACCATTGACACTAAATTGTTCAATCGTTTTTGCTAAGCTACGTTTTGCAAGATCAACACTCGTTGTTTCTTTTGCGCCGCCAAGAGCAGCAGCAACTGAAAATGCACCAGTGTAAGAGAAAGTATTCAGCATATTCGTATCTTCTGCATAATAATCACGAATTGTACGACGTACATCGCGTTGGTCAAGGAAAATCCCAGTCATTGCACCATCATTTAGGTTCACTGCAAAATTCATACCATTCTCTTTAATAATGATAGGGAAATCTCCAGGTTCACCCATTACGAAATCATCTTGCTCGATATATTGTCCCTTCGTATCAAAACGTTTTTTCTCATAAATAGCTTTGAACTCAACTAACTCAGCAAGTGCATCATAGATATATTGTTTGAAGCTATATATTCCATCACTATACCAACTAACCATGTAATAACCATCAAAATAATCGATTGTTAGACCGCCAATGCCGTCCCCTTCGCCGTTAAATACACGGAATGCTGTTGTTTGGCTATCCTCGAAAAAGTCAGCACGGTGATCTAGTGCAGTTTTCAATTTAGTCTTGAAAAATGCCCCATCAATCTCTTCATGTTCTTTTGTCGTTAGGACCCAACCAATTCCTTTATTTTGATTACCATAATATCCAGTTGCTAAATAGCGATTAGCGCGGTCTACAAGACGAATAAGTTCGCCTTCTTCACGTAGCATATCTGTATTAACTACAGCCTCTTTTAAAATTAATGGATAGCCTCTTTTTAAATCTGCAAGAAAGCTTTGATCCACTCTAAGTGTTATCATTTTTGTCATCATGTCATCCTTAATATTCGTTTTCCTCATTATCGCATTTTTCGCCATAAAATGCGAAACTAATGAGGAAGTTTAAGGTTGATTAAATAATAAAATAATGGAATATATGAATTGCAGCCATTAAAGGTATCGCTTCCAAGATGAGAAGTTGAACAACAGCCTTGTACATTTCAGCAATAATCCTTATCACTCCCCAATATTCTAAAAATTCATAGTAAAATAATAATAATGAGTATCAAGGAGGCAATGAAAATGCATTATGATGTGATAGTTATAGGAGCAGGTTCAATGGGAATGGCTGCGGGATATTTCCTTTCACAAAGTGGAAAAAAGACTTTACTATTAGATGCCTTTAATCCACCACATGATAAAGGAAGTCACCATGGTGAGACACGCATAATTCGTTATGCATATGGTGAAGGGGTAGAGTATGTTCCACTCGCTTTACGTGCACGTGATTTATGGCAAGAACTTGCACAACAAACAGGTAAGGAAATTTTTCTCCAAACTGGTGTCATTAATGTTGGTGATAAAAATATTCCGTTCATAAAAAACGTGATTAAGAGTGCAGAGAAATTTGATCTACCATTAGAGGTTATGACGGCAACTGAGGTAAACGAAAAATGGGAAGGTATGCAATTACCAGATAACTACCTCGGTTGTTTCGAACCTACTTCGGGCGTGTTAAGAGTAGAATCATGCATTGAAGCTTATAGAGAATTGGCCATAAATGCAGGAGCAACTATTCGTACAAATAGTCGTGTTATTAAAGTCGATCCACAGACAGACAAAGTTACGATTTATACAGAAGATGGTGCAATATTTACAGCAGACTCCGTAATTATTTCTGCGGGTGCTTGGGCTGGAGAAATACTAAAACAATTGGATTTAAAACTTCCACTAAACCCAATTCGCAAAACATTCGCTTGGTACGATGTAGATGAAAAATACTATAATCAAAACGATTTTCCAGCTTTCACATTCGAGCTTGCGGAAAGTATATACTACGGTTTTCCAAGTATTGATGGCGCAGGATTAAAAGTGGGACGGCATGATGGAGGAGATAATATTAATCCAGATGAGGACAAACTTGCATTTGGTGATGTCGTCGGTGATGTAGAAAATCTGAATGGATTCCTAGATGAATTTATGCCACGTGAGCATGAGTTGAAATTCGGAAAAACATGTATGTACACAATGACGCCAGATGAAGATTTCATCATAGATGTCCATCCAAAACACAATAACATCGCCATCGCAGCTGGTTTCTCAGGACATGGTTTCAAATTTGCTAGCGCTGTTGGAGAAGTCCTAAGTGACTTGATTACAAAAGGATTTACAGATTTAGATATCACACCGTTTTCTATTAAACGGTTTAGTAACGTAGGGAAAATATGATTACAGTAAAAAATCCAGAGCATGATCTATAAAAAACAAAATTGCAGAAAATACAAGTAGAAGATTTCTATAGAAATATTGAGTCATTTCAGGGATTTCAAATTCCAATGTCAATGACAGCTCTCAGTTTAGAAATTTATCAATAAGAACCATAATCAGTTCTTTCACTATATAAGTAAACTCCCTTAGCTTTTAAAGCAGAAGGGAGTTTTTTTGCATTGAATAATTATGTTTTTATCAAGTAGTTACCATTTTCAGTAAAAAAATTATGGAATTCATCAATTAAATAAAATAACAAAGAAAAGTAGTATTAAATGGAAAATTAATCCGTTTATATTTCCGTTTTATTAAAAACTGGATATAGTATGAGGATTTTGAGTTATTTGTAATAAAGTGTAATGACATTGTAAATGAAATGCCGTTGTTTCTCCATCTGACTTTCCTTAGTATTAATAGTGGAATTAATAAAAAAACGTTATTTACATCCATAAACATCGAAATATTATTATCTACTATAAAAGAAAAAATTGGAGGAACATTATTAATATGAACAAGCAAACAGTATTTAAGGCTATCACAGCAACTACTTTGACAATAACACTTGGACTTGGAGCATTAGTAAATAATCAACCTCAACAACCAACACAAACGAATGCAACAAATGTTTTACAAGATTCTGCTAACGGAATTACGATGGTTTCAAGTTCAAAAGCAACTAAAATTTCAGGTAAATATAAAACAACAGCAGCATTGAATATGCGTAAAGGTCCATCTACAAGCAGCAAGAAAATAACAACACTAAAAAAAGGTGCAGTCGTAACAGCTACATATAAAAAGAAAGTAAGTGGTACAACATGGTACAAAGTAAAACACGGTGGAAAAACTGGTTGGGTATCTGGTTCATACTTAAAAAAATATAATAAATCAACATCATCTACTGCTAAAGCAACAAAAATTAGTGGTAAATATAAAACAAAATCAATATTAAATATGCGTAAAAGTGCATCACTAAAAAGTGGGAAAATAACAACACTAAAAAAGGGAGCTGTCGTGACAGCTTCATATAAAAAGACAGTAGGCGGAACAACGTGGTATAAAGTCAAACATAGTAGCAAGAAAGGTTGGGTATCAAGCTCATACTTAAAAAAATACAAAAAAACAACAAAAGTTTCTAGCTCAAACTCAGCACTTCGTAACAAAGTGATAAGTGTAGGTAGTCAATATTTAGGCGTTCCTTATGTATGGGGTGGCATGTCGACATCAGGTTTTGATTGCTCAGGTTTTACAGCTTATGCATATAAAAAAGCTGGATACGGTACACTTCCACATAATAGTCGTTCTCAACGTGCTGTTACTAAAAAAGTAAGTAGTCCAGAAGTAGGCGATTTAATCTTCTTCACTGCTACACCAGGAGGTAGCACGATTACGCATGTTGGTCTATATGCAGGAAACAACAAAGTTTTACACGCAGCAGGGGACAAAGTACAGTATCAAAGTGTTGCAAAAGGTAGTTACTGGGAACCACGTATCGTAAGCTACGGATCATTAAATTAATAGTATAAATTTAAAAAGGCTCTAACTGGAGAATAAAAACTTCAGTTTAGAGCCTTTCTTATTGAATAAAAGCTTAAGCTTGTGCTGCTTCAATACGTGAAACAATTTCAGCTATAACGATTTGACTACCAAGCATTGGAGATTCTTTTGGAGCTTCACCTGGTTTTGCTTCTGGACGTTTGTGAGATGCTTTGAATGCGTCACTTTCGCGCCACGCTTTGAAGCCATCAAGTGTTTCCCAGTACATATTAACGCTCATTTCATCGTATTCTTCAAAATCTTTGCATACAGCTACTTCAACTTTGACAAAGCCTTCAAATGATTGAAGTGCACCTGGACGAGTGAAGTTAGGAGCCATTTTTTCAGCAAAGCCTTTTTTCGTTTTAATACGGTTAGTTACTACGAACATAAACAATCTCTCCTTTTTTTAAAACATTGGCATACTAGAAACCTATGCCTTTTAAGAAATCGTATACCATGTTGAAACCCCAATGCAAATGAGAACCTATATTTCAGTTGAAAACGCTTAAAAAATGTGTTCCCATATGTTTATTAGAAAGGACAATTTAATTATATCTCTTTTATAGTAAGTACTTAATAATATAAATACCCTAAGATTTAATAATCAAACAATTTCAAATGGAATTGTTTGTGCTGATAATAAGAGTTGTATAAATCTTGTATAAATTGAGAGCTATACTTATGCGATGATACAAAGAATACAGTGGCTCCCTTCCTTTGTGCGTGAAGCGAAACCAGCCTTTGTTTTAGATGTTGATCACTCTTAATACAATGTTTGAAGATAGTTACAACTGGCAATATAGTGGTACAGTTGGACTTTTCAAGGAAGATATCAATGCCTATTTTGCTCACTTTCTAAAAAAGTATTGTTTGATAAGAAAATTCTTATTAAAAAGAAGTAATAAAAAGCGCTAGGAGTCCTAAAAACTTCTAGCGTTTTTAATGTGAAAGAATTTCTTGGTTTTACATAAAATTATTCAATATATTGAGATAAATATATAATTTGCACTATGGTAATGCTATTATTGGGTGATAATGGTATAATATACCTTGTCGATATTATAGGATAGTACCACTACTTTAAAAATAGAGGTGATTAAAATGGCGCGGGAGAGAAAATTTTCATCCGATGAAATATTTAATACTACCAAAATACTTTTATTAAAGTATGGATATGAAGGTTATACATTTAGTCTACTGGCTGATACTTTGAATGTCTCAAGAGCAGCAATTTATAAATACTATGTTAATAAAGAGGAACTTATTTTTGATTATTTAGTTTCAGCCTTAAAAAAAATACATATAGACTTAAAGTTAATAGATCAAGAACTGCCCTTTACGGCACAGTTAGATGAATTAGTGACGAAAATGTATAAATATAAAGATTTACAACAAATTTTAGTGAAAGCAAAGGAAATTCAGGAAAACGATTCTGAAGTACTTATACATAAAAAAGCGGCAATACAGCAATTACAAATAGGTATGTATAGCATATTACAAACAATAATAGATCAAGGCAAAAAAGAGAATTTTCTGGATAAAGAAATGCCAAATGAAATTATATTAAAGTTTATTCTCCATAGTGTCGCTACTCCAAATAGTGATGGAGTTAAACAGGAATCGTGGTTATTTTACATAAAAAAACTCATTTGTAGTGGAATTTTTGCTAAAAAAGTTAGCATAGAGGTTTGATGAGTTCTAGATATAAATTTAGTTTTTACTTAATGATCCTTTTCATTTCATTTGAAAAATAAGCATTTTGCTATTTCTTATGTTGTTAATGGATACTATAATTGAAAGCCTCCTCATTGTTGGATAGATATAACTATGAGGAGGTTTTTTGTATAGAATAAGTAACCTTAATATGACAGTAATCGTGCATGGTTAGCGTCTTATTAGAATTTCTATCAATTTTTATGTATAATAATAGTAGGAACGAAAGTAAATCATCGAAATAAGTATAGGAATTTCAAGAATGTCAGTACGAAGATTAAGGGGTTGATCGTATGTTGGACAGGTTATTGAGGTTTTTAGGTATTAAAATAGATGATGTAGAAGAAGATTTTGACGATACTATACACTGTTTCGACAATGCAGATTCTATTTTCAACCACTCTAGAGACAAAGAATAGTAAGGAAATTGCCTTACGAGTAATTAACATTAATAATTAATTAATTTGGATAAATCGCTATTAAGCTGGATGGCTTAATAGCGATTTTTTTATTTTAAAAAGAGAATAAATTACTTATAAAATAGTAAATTATTGTATTTTAACACTTGTGGTATGTTACTATTTTACTTGATGTATTATATCGAGCTATATAAGGAAATAGGTAGGGGCATATGAAAAAAATCAATCTAAAATTACACCATTTAATTATCAGTGTAGCTGTTTTGGCATTCCTTTTAACAATTGCGAGTAGTTTGTGGAGTAGTTATCGTACGAATACGCAATCCTTACAAGAAAGTACTCTTGAAACGAATCATGCGTATGCTCAAAAACTAGCAATGACAGCAAATGATTATATGAAAGAAACATTACAAACACTTAATATAAGTGCAGAAGAAATCACAGCTATTTTTGATGATGAGGATAAATTGTTACATGAAGCAGATCGTGTGAAAAATCAAACAAATACTTTTAATTCTGTAGCTATTGTCGACTCAAAGGGAGAAGTACTTGCAACTTCCCCTCAATCATTAGATTTAAAAGGAAAGACTCTTACTTCTAATGCTATAAAAGAAGCGATAACGCAAAAGAAACCATTAATATCAAAGCCGTATAAAGGAATTACAAATCGTTTGCTCATCTTCATTTCAGTTCCAGTTTTCGCAAAAGAGGGCCTATACCTAGGGCTAATAGGTGGAACTATTTATTTGAAAGAAGATAATGTATTGAATGAGGTTCTCGGTGAGCATTTTTATAAAGACGGTTCTTACGTGTATGTAGTAGATAACGATGGCCGCATAATTTATCATCAAGATAAATCACGCATTAATGATGTAGTATCTGATAATAAGATTGTAAGTGAAATGCTTGAAAACCATAGTACAGGTGCATCTCGTTTGATTAATTCTAAAGGTAAAGATATGCTGGCAGGATATTCGTATATTTCAATTGCCAATTGGGGAGTTGTGGCACAACGCTCAACTGAAATTGCTTTGAAACCGGCAACAAATATGGTAAAGCAGATGCTGTACGTTGCATTACCACTATTGCTCGTTTCACTAGTTATCATCTTATGGGCTTCACTTAAAATTGCACGTCCATTACAGCAACTAGCAACATTAACGGAAAGTAGTATGAAAGCAAACGAAGAAAAGAATCTCGCTCAAGTACCCGGCTGGTATTATGAAGTTATACAACTAAAAAAAGCATTAATTCAGAGCCTATCTTTTCTCCATGGACAAGTAAGTTTCTTTATGGACCAATCAACAACAGATCCACTTACAGGATTGACGAATCGCCGAACATTAAATGAACGAATGCAAAAATGGACAAGTGGGAATACACCTTACTCAATTATTTTAATCGATATAGATCATTTTAAGTCGGTGAATGATACATACGGTCACGGTGTTGGAGATGAAGTATTAAAATTCTTAGCTTTGAAAATGAAAAAAGCAACAAGAGCAAATGATTTATGTTGCCGTTATGGTGGAGAAGAGTTTATTATCTTATTGCCAAATACATCTGCAACTGACGCTTATTTAGTAGCAGAGCAGCTACGTACGGATATCGAGCGAACAATAAGTCCAACTGGGGAAAATATTACAATTTCAGCAGGAATCGCAGAATATCCTTCAATGGCAAGTGAGCCTGCAACAATGATTGGATTAGCAGATCAATGCTTATATGAGGCGAAGGAACAAGGTAGAAATCGCGTTGTAATGGCAAAAGAAATATTTATTGTACTGTAATCCACTTTATAATAGAAAATTCCCTTTTTGCATTCAATAGTATAAAATTACACTAAAAGAAACAATTAAGGGTGATAAATATGGATAAAGAAAAAATCATTAGTATCGCTACTGAGAAATTTAAGTTAGTGCGTACAGAAAATAATTATACTCAGGATAAAATGGCTGAGGTACTAGGTATTTCAAAAAAAACACTTGTTCAAATCGAAAAACAACGAACACCATGTGGCTGGACAACAACAGTTGCACTATGTGCCCTATTTAGAGAAAGTTCAATTTTGCAAAATGCAATGGGTGGCGATCCTATGGAAGTAGTGGAACTAACAGCGCATGACGTGATTGCACGCCCAAAAGAAAAAACTATGGGCGGACATGTATGGTGGCGAACAGTACAAGAGGATAAGGGATATCGTTTGCAACAAAATATTTTAAGCAACCATTATCGAATTTTAGATTCTGAATCATATCGTTGGTTTAGTACGATGAATGAAGTGGCCGCGTTAGAAGAATTTACCCGTATTATAGAAGAAAATCACTTTAATTAAGTATTTGGCATCCATGTAATATGTGGATGCCTTTATTTATGTTACATAATAAACAAGTGAATAAATGCAATCATGAGTTAGGGATTGAGTATATATTTGTAGTAGATTGTCAAACTGTTTTAGTAACAACACTCACAAGTTGTATTACAGTAACGATTGTAATATACATATCAGTCATACTTTATACATAGGTACTACAGATGAAATATGAAGTTAAATTATTTATTTGAGTTTAAAAAGCAGCTCTTCAACGCGAAGAGTTGTTTTTTTGTGGATAACTTTTTGGTGGAAAAATGATACTATCCACAATCTACACAAAGTTATACACCAATTCTGTGAATAAGTGCATAGAATATTCAAAATAATTAAGTAAATTGTGGATAAGTAGTTAAAAAGTAAAAAAGCCTCGTTTAGCATGAGTAGCTAAACGAGGCTTTGTTATATTAGCGATATTGAATTTCTTTTTTAAGGTCAATTTCTTTGATATCGATACCCATTGCTTTGGCAACACCTGTACCATAAGCTGGATCTGCTTTGTAGCAGTGAATGATATGGCGTTCTTTAATAAAGAACTCAACACCTTCCATGTTACGAGCAGTATTTTCGAATAAACGTTGTTGCTCTTCTTGGCTCATGATGTTGAACAATTTACCTGGTTGTTCGAAGTAATTGTCATCATCTTCGCGGAAGTCATAGATATCTGCTGGTCCATCAAGTGCTAATGCAGGGTCTTTATATGATGGTTGTTCTTGCCATTCACCGTAGCTATTTGGCTCATAATGCAATGTGCTTCCTAAGTTTCCATCTACACGCATTTGTCCATCGCGGTGGAAGTTGTGTACTGGGCATTTTGGTGCATTAACAGGGATAGATGTATTGTTTACACCTAAACGGTAACGAGCAGCATCTGCATAAGCGAATAAACGAGCTTGTAGCATACGGTCTGGTGAGAAGCTAATACCAGGAACAACGTTAGATGGCGCAAATGAAGCTTGTTCAACTTCAGCAAAGTAGTTAGCTGGGTTACGGTTCAATTCGAATTCACCAACAGGGATTAATGGGAATTCAGATTTGTACCATACTTTTGTTAAATCAAATGGGTTGTAACGGTGGTTACGAGCTTGTTCTTCTGTCATCACTTGGATAGACATTTTCCATTTAGGGAAGTCGCCTTTTTTGATTGATTCAAATAGGTCACGTTGTGAAGATTCACGGTCGTGTGCAACTACTTCAGCAGCTTCTTGGTCTGTGTAGTTATTAATACCTTGTTGTGAAGCGAAGTGGAATTTCACATATACACGTTCATTATCAGCATTGATCATTGAATACGTATGTGAACCGAATCCGTGCATATGACGGTAATCAGTTGGGATACCACGGTCACCCATAACATAAGTTACTTGGTGCAATGCTTCCGGTAAGTTTGTCCAAAAATCCCAGTTGTTATTAGCTGAGCGCATGTTAGTATGCGGGTCACGTTTAACAGCGTGGTTCAAGTCAGGGAAGTGCATTGCATCACGGAAGAAGAATACTGGAGTGTTGTTACCAACTAAATCCCAGTTACCTTGTTCTGTGTAGAATTTTAATGCGAATCCGCGGATATCACGTTCAGCATCAGCTGCACCACGTTCACCAGCTACAGTAGAAAAACGAGCGAACATTTCTGTTTTTTTACCTACTTCAGAGAAGATTGCAGCTTTTGTATATTTAGTAATATCGTGAGTTACTGTGAAAGTACCAAATGCACCTGAACCTTTAGCATGCATACGACGCTCCGGAATAACTTCACGGTTAAAATTAGCTAATTTTTCAATCAACCATACGTCTTGCAGTAAAAGGGGTCCACGTTTACCTGCAGACATAGAGTTAGTATTACTAACGACTGGTGCGCCAGCAGCAGTTGTTAACTTTTTATTATTATCATTTGTCATAATGTTGTGCCTCCTATTTTGAACTCAATTGAACTCTTCAAAACTAATATAACAGATTGCTAGATGAAAGTAAATTATAATGATTATCTTTAAGGAATTTATATCTTTAAGTATGTTCTATAAATAATGGGAGGTTAATTATGTATATATAGTGTTTCAAAAAGTGCAATTCACTTACTAAATAAATTATAAAAGGAACAAAAAGTGTAATGAAATAGCTTGAATAGTGATAAGTGTATTAAAAAATCATTGAGAATATGAGTTAGACAAAATAAAGATCTTTTAAACAACTTACTCATCAATTAAAGTCAAGAATAAATTTTATATAATAATAATTATTATTATCATTTTGGTAGTAAAGATAAGAGTAATTGATAATGTTTTAATGATAGTTGAATCTTTATTTCTTTTTTTATGATCAGTAGATTGGCTATAAGAAAGGCATGTTGAGAGTTTAAACTTTGCGCAGTTTTTTTATATTCAAATGTATTCTAAAGTGAATATTCTTTGAAATGATTTAACAATTTAAGCATCTTATGGATTATTCATTTACAATAGGTTTATACGAATTGAAAAATAGAAATTGATTCATAAAAGAAACAAACTTACATATTTGATCTAGCAAAGAGGTGTGTTATGAAAAGAAAGCTGTTCATCGCTATTTGTATCGGTATTTTTTTGTTCACAATTATAAGTAGTTTTAACTACTTTAATATTTTCCAACCGAATGGGCCTGATGCAAAAAATGGTGTATTAGATTTGAGTAATTGGGATTTTGAAAGAGATGGAAATATAAATTTAAATGGTGAATGGCAATTTTACGCCGGAGATTTAATAACGCCTGACAATAACCCGCATACTTATGATGAATATACTCAAAATCTGACAACTATTAATGTTCCAGGAAATTGGAATAACCAATATACAGAACAATATGGTACATACCGTTTACTTATTAAGTTGCCAAATAACGAGAAGTACGGATTCAAAATGGATACGATTCGATCTTCTAGCCGATTGTTTATAAATGGCGTAGAGGCCGGTGCAAAAGGCGACCCTTCAAAAAATATGAAAATACATCAGTTTAGTAATGAGAAGTATGTGGCGTATGGAACTGGTGAAGGCCTAGAAATAGAGGTTGTTATTCAAGTGGCCAATCTAAATTACCATGTTGCTGGCATTATTTCTCCAATAAAATTTGGGACTTCAAAGGACATTGAAATATCAAAAACAATGGATGTAATGTTGGAAACGGCTCTTTTTGCAGGTTATTTCTTATTGTTTATTATGTATTTAGTAACCTACTTACAACGAAAAAGAATTTTATATGAATTATACTTTAGTTTGTTTTGCCTCTTTCAAGGATTTTATATTACTACGTTAAATGAGCAATTATTTTTTATAAAAATGTCGAATTTATCTTTGCTTGATAGGTCGTATTTCCAATTCACATTTTTTCATCTAGCAATTCTATTCTTTCTGTTATTTATATATGAATTTTTTAAACAATATACAAATAAAAAAGTTGTCATATTTTTATGTAGCTTATTAATTGTTGAGGTGTTTATAGAGGGAATACCAAATCCTATATTGTTGTTAGTAACTCCTCCTATTATGGTCGAGAAAATAGTAATGGTTTTCATTTTAGGGTTAAGCTATGGATACATCGTATATATATTACTGAAGGCGGCTTTAATAAAAAAAGCAGAAGGTTCTGAGTATATATTAATGATAGTTACATCTTTTGCATGTTATGGAACTTTAATTGCATTAAACTTTTTATTTGAAATAAAAGTTAAATATGAGCCCGTGTTTCTGTTTTTAACAATGGTAATTGGCTTATCTTCTTTAATTGGTTTTCGTCACCAGCGTGCTTTTATAGAAGTAGATCGTTTATCTAAGGAATTACTTCGTTTTGATGAATTTAAGGATGATTTTTTAGTGAAAAGCTCTCACGAATTACGGACACCATTACACGGTATTATTAATCTCTCTAAATCATTAATGGAAGGTAATAAAGGGGCACTAAAAAAAGAACAACAAGAAGTCGCTGTTTTAATTCACACCGTTGGTAAACGGTTAGCGAAGTTAGTAGAGGATTTATTATATGCTGGAAAGATCAAGCGTGGGGAAGTAAATATTTCACCTACTCCGGTCAATGTTCATATTGTTGAAGAGATTATAGCTGAGGTATTTTATCTAATACCGACTTCGAATAAGTTAAAATTAGTTAATATGTTTCCATCTAATCTACCATTAATCTATGTAGACGAATACAAGTTAAAACAGATTTTCTTTAATCTTATTTACAATGCTATTAAGTACACGAAATATGGCGAGATTACACTTTCTGCAAAAGTGCAGAATGGAGAAATGTTCATCTCAATTACAGATACAGGCATAGGCATTGAGGAAGATCATATTAATCAAATTTTCGACTCATTATATCAAGTAAAAGGAATTGAATCTGAAGGTCTTGGTCTAGGGTTAAGTATTACTAAGCAACTAGTGGAAGTGTCTGGTGGGCGCATTTGGGTTACTTCAGAAATCGGAAAAGGCTCGTGTTTTACTTTTACGATTCCTTTAGCGAACGAATCACAGCTTAAAGCGGTGGAGAAACCAGCATATTTTCCAACTGAAAAAAATAGTATGCTTCTGGCAATAAAAGATAAAGAGGCTTCAAAAGCATTCTTGGATGTACCGGTGAAAATTGAAGGGAAAAAGGGTTATACCATTTTAGTAGTAGATGATGATCATGATAATTTAAAGATATTGGTAAATTCTATACGATCTTTAGACTATACCGTGATTGCAGTTGAAAGCGGTGTAGACGCCCTTGAAATAATGGGAAATGAATCCGTGGATTTAATGTTATTAGATTTAATGATGCCAAATATGTCAGGTTTTGAAGTTTGTAAAATTGTGAGGGAAGAACATGGTTTACTCGAGCTTCCAATTGTCATCTTAACGGCAGCTGGTCAATTATCAGATTTGATAATTTCCTTGCAAGGAGGGGCAAATGACTTTTTACAAAAGCCAATTAATCTTGAAGAATTAAAAGTCCGTATAGAATCATTGTTATCAATGAAAGAATCTTCAAGGGAAGCAGTGAAAAATGAATTAGATTTCTTATCTGCACAAATTACACCACATTTTTTATACAATACATTTAATACGATTATAGGATTGAGTTATAAGGATGAAGAGAAAACGCGGGAGGCGCTACAATATTTGTCTACGTATTTCCGTGCAAAATTAGATTTTAATGGTCAAGATTGCTTAATCCCATTAGAAAATGAAATAGAATTAGTGAAAGCTTATCTATCCATTGAAAAGATGCGTTTTGGTAATAGATTAAATATTGAATATGAGATCGACGAAACGATAGAAGCACTTATCCCCTCAATGACCATTCAGCCACTTGTTGAAAATGCAGTTCAGCACGGCATCGCCAAAAAGTCTAATGGCGGGACAGTAAAAGTAACGATAGAGAAAACTACTGTAGGTGTCAAAATAGTGATTGAAGATGATGGCGTAGGAATCCCTATTCAAAAGCAATATGAGTTAATGAATGAGCGGAGTACACGATTAGGCTTTTTAAACCCATATAGAAAGCTAAAACTTATTGAAAAATCATCATTCTTATTAGAAAGTAAAGAAAGTGAAGGAACGAAAATAACTATAATTGTACCTGGGGGTGAAAATGATGAGAGTTCTATTAATCGATGATGAAGAAATTGCTTTAGAAGTGCTTGAGATTATGACTAGTAATATAGAAGGAATTGAAATTGTCGGGAAATATACAAATCCGGTTCTTGCCTTGCAAGAATTAGCTAACATACAGGTGGATGTTATTTTTATAGATATGGAAATGCCGGGAATGCACGGAATTGAATTTGCTGAGAAAGTAATGGAAAGGTACAGTAATATAGACGTGCTTTTTGTAACGGCGCATCCTCAATTTGCAATAGAGGCATTTGAAGTGAACGCGTCTGATTATTTGTTAAAACCTGTAAATATGACGCGGTTAAGAAAGGCAATTAAAAAAGTTGAAGAAAGAATTACTTTATATAAATCTAGGGAAGGTCTTTCTGAGCAAACACACAAAGTTTTGTATGCTCGCTTCATGAGTAGCTTTGCACTACAAGATTATCAACAAAATGAAGTGAAATGGCGTACAAGAAAAGTAAAGGAATTATTCATTTTCTTATGGCACAATAGAGAAAATCCGATTCATAAGGCGAATGTTGTTGAGGCATTATGGCCAGAAATGGACGCTACAAAAGCTGTGACATTATTACATACAACTGTTTACCAATTGAGAAAAGCTATAAAAGATATTGGTGTGGAAAATTCCATTACATTAGTAAATGATCATTATAAACTGTCTGTGCCCCTCACAAGTGATGTGCTTGAACTAATGCAAATTGTACAAACAGAGGACATGCATCCTTTAAAGGTAGAAAGGTTACTCGAACTTTATAGTGGAGATTATTTGGAAGGGGACGTCTACCCATGGTCAATTCAATACCAACAATGGATAAAACAGGATGTTCTACTATATCTCGAAAAATTTATAACGAGTACAGAAAGTAAAATAGATCAAAACGCATTAGTGGAAAAGTGTCTGGAAAAAATGCTGATTTTAGATATGTATAATGAAACGATCATGCACCAGTTGATGAAACATTATCAACAATTAAATAATACACAAAAGATAAAAGCGCTTTACGAAACAATTACGAATAATCTCGTAGATGAATTAGGCATTAAAATACCTAGAGAAATTGTAGATTTATATAATGAATGTTTTTCTCATTAATAGGGGCTGTCTCACAAGTCATTTTTTGACTTAGAGACAGCTCTTTTAATATTGTGAAGAATTAGTTGGATTTTATTTTCTTAGTTGTTAAAAATCTGTGAATTCTTAATTTATAACTAAATATATACCTTTTTTTTGCTTAGTTAAATTTGATAAAATATTAAAATTTTTTCGTTTAATCAATAATATATTATATCTAATATTTATTATAGGGTTTTAGTCTCATTTATCTTTCAAGTTCAGAATTTGTTCAGAACAAGAGGTTATAATGGCATAGACCATTCCTAAATTAGAAAAGTTTTACGAATTAGTCCCGAAAAGAAGTAGCTAATAATAAATAGAAAAGGAGAAAGGTGGATTAATCGGGAAATAGATAGTATAAATAGCTTAAAAAAATAAGCTAAGTTAAATGCCATTGTATTATCAGGTGTACCCCTGACTCGTTCTTATTTAGTGAAAAAGGAATGTTAAACCCGAGCAAAAAGTTAATTGAAACATTAAGATTATAAGGTGATATCGGGAGAATTGAAATGGTGCAGAAAAATGATGAGGTTAAATAATAGGGAGGTAAGTATGAAAAAGATTGGTTTTATAACAATGATGATTCTATTACTCGTGAATAGTTTTTTAACTCCAATTGCTGCAAATGCAAATAGTAATAACGAGCAATTATTTATTTTAGGAACCCCAGAAATAATCAAAGGTTCGGAAGAAGAATCGACAGCGACGGTTAAGTATAATTGGCATTTTAATGCTGGTGATAAGAAAGAGGCAGCAGTATTCGATTTCCAATTACCTGAAGGGGTTAAGGTAGGTACATCTCAAACAAATAAATTACTAATTGATGGGACAGAAATCGGCTCATACACAGTTTCGGGTAACCAAATTCAAGTGAAAATCTTACAGAATCAGACGAAAAGTGGTTCTGGTACGATAGAAATCGTTGGGGAACAGGAAATCACTGTTAACCAACCTGAAGCTGATTCAACAGTTACTGGCGATTCTACAGAAGAGGCAGTAGAGAATACAAAAGTTGAAAATGGAAAAAAGGTAGAATTACTTAAAGAAGTTGACGGAATCACTTCTGAAGAAGATGGAAAATCAACAACAGAAGAAAATGGTACAGATGATTCAAAAGGAAAAGAAGAAAATAATAAAACGACAAACACAGATATAAAAGACAATATCTTAACGAGTGCAAAATTAACCTTTGAAAATAAGGAAGGCCAGGAAATAGAAAGTGTCGATCGTGAATCGATTATTACGGTAGATTACGAATATGTACTTCCAAATAATCATGGCTACACAGATGGTGCGATATTCAAATTTAATTTGCCAAAAGAACTAATTGTTTATGAAGAAGTGAAAAATGCACCACTTAGGTTCGATGGAGAAGACATTGGGGTCTTTTCGGTTGGTATGGACGGGGTAGCTACTGTTACTTTTAATAAATTCATAGAAAACCATTCAGATATTAAAGGGACACTACAAGTTTTATCAAAAATAAGTGAAAAAGTAGTGGTTACTGATGAAAAAATAGTTACAGTAACACCTATTACTGGTAAAGATTCTATTGATATTCCTATTAATTACAATCCGAATGGTACTGCAATTGATAAAAAAGGAACACCAGATAAAAACTACAATGCAAAAACTATTAATTGGACGATTGATTTTAATAAAAACCTTGATTCTATTAAAAATGCTAAGCTTAGTGATCCTATCCAAGAAGGGCAATTATTACAAGCTAATTCTATAAAGGTGTATAAACTAATAACACATTTAGATGGTAGCGTTGAGCAAGGGGAAGAAGTTACAACCGGATTTAACGTTGGGAAAATAACAGGAGATAAAGATTTCCAAATAGATTTAGGGGACATCAAATCAGCTTATCGTGTAGAATACACAACGGATATCATAGATTCTGATGGAACGAAGTATCAAAACGAAGCAACATTATCAGGTACAGACTTTAATGAGCAATCGGCTAGTGCAACAGTAAGCGTTGGAAGAGGGAAAACGTTAGAAAAAAAATCAATAGGGTACGACCCAGCAACACAAACAATTACGTGGGAAATCAAGTACAACTACAATGAAAAAACAATTCCTGCAGAGAAAGCGATTCTAACAGACTTTTTTAACAATACACAGGAGTTTGTAGATGCTTCTCTTAAAGTTGAAAAAGTGAAAATTGGTGAAGATGGTAATGAAAATGGATCAGAAGCAGTATCAACTGGTTATACATTCACTCCAAAATCAACAGAAGGTAAAAATGGGTTTGAATTAAAGTTTAAACAAGAAATAAATGCTGCATATAAAATTGTCTATAAAACAAAAGCGAATAATCGTGTTTATGATGGCGAGGAAATCATAAATGAAGTGACATCTGGTAATGGTGGACAAGGAACAGGAAAAGAGACCATTTACCAACAAATACTAGAAAAATATTATGTAAGCTCAGATTATAAAGACAAAACAGCAACATGGATGATTTCCATAAACCAAGATAGTCATTCAATGAAAAACGTTAAACTTGTAGACTCATTTACAAATAAAGGGCTAACATTACTTCCGGACACACTTAAAATTACAACACCTGGAAATGAACTTAAAAAAGGTGAAGATTACACATTAAAAGAAGATAAAGATGGTAATGGATTCACAATTGAATTTACAAAAGAAATTAATAAACCACATGTAATTGAATATAAAACAAAATTTAATTATGAAAATCGTGATGATAAATCTTTAAATTATTTAGAAAATAATGTCAGTCTTACATGGACTGATAAAGATGGTAAAGATAAATCAAAAGAAGCAACGGCAAAATTTACGCCAGATGAATATACACAATCAAACGGTTTTAAAAACGGCTCGTACAATGCTGTGGAAAAAGAAATAACATGGAATATCGGTGTAAATTACAACCTTAAAACACTATCAAATGCCTATGTAGAAGATTTCATTTTAGACAATCAAAAACTTGTTGAGGATTCATTAAAAGTATATAAAATGTCTTTAACGGGTGGAGCAAACGGCACAAATAAAGAAGAGTTAGTAGAAGGTCAAGATTATACAGTTGAGTGGAATCCTGGTAGTAAACCAGGTTTTAAAGTGATTTTCAATAATGAAATTAATGAACCTTATTTAATTTCATATAAAACAAGTTTGAAAGATTCACTTATTAAAAATAAATATAGTAACACTGCGACACTATATAATGACGGGAATAAAGTAACTGATCTTACTGCAAGTGTATCCGTGCAACATGGAGGCGAATATACTAAAAAATCAGGAGTACAGAAAGGTAAGATTATTAATTGGAAGGTTAATATTAACTTCGGGCAATCAAGCGTATCGAATGTAAAATTAACAGATAATCCAAGTGGTAACCAATCTATACTCGAAAACTCCTTCCATCTATACGCTACTACAGTTGATGAAAAAGGGAACGTTACAAAAGGAAAAGAATTAGAACACGACCAATATAAAATTGAATTTAAAAAGGGAGAGGGCGATAAGGATTTCTTTGAGCTTACCTTTAAGAATTCAATTGACACTCCTTATATTCTAGAATATCAGTCACTTATTTTAGATAAAGTGGGAGCTAAGATTAATAACGATATTACATTGACAGGCGACCAAATTTCAGAGGAAACAACTGAATCTAAAGCCGTTGTTGAAGTTAAAAAAACAACAGGTTCAGGAACAGGGGAAGGTAAAGTTGGAAGTCTAGAAGTAAAGAAATTTGCTGCTGATGATAAAACAAAACCTCTTCCAGGAGCTGTATTCTCACTAATCGATGAGGACAGTGGTGTGGTCATCAAAACGTTGACTACAGGTGAAGATGGTACTGTGAAGTTTGAAAAATTGCTTTACGGAAACTATTTATTAAAAGAGGATCATGCCCCTAAAGGATATGTTGTAGGTATTAATGATACAAAAAAAATAGAGATTATTGGCGCTAACGAAGAAACTATTTACAATAATAGAATCATTCAAGCTGTTGAGCTAATAAAAGTTGATAAGGATAATTCCGCTACGACACTGCAAGGCGCGATATTTGACCTTCAACAAAAGCAAGGTACTGAATATAAGACAATTAAAAAAGCACTAACAACAGATGAAGACGGCAAAATTATTGTAAATAATCTTGAACCTGGTAAGTATCAGTTTGTTGAAACACAAGCACCTAAACATTATTTATTAGACGGAGAACCAGTTGGATTCACAATTGAGAAGGATCAAACTAAAGTAGAAGTAGTGAAAAAAGAAAATGTTAGAGGCAAAGGAAACCTTTCAGTCATTAAAGTGGACGCGGCAGATGCTAGTAAAGTATTAGAAGGTGCAATCTTTGAACTTTACGACAGTAAAAATTCTTTAGTCGATACAAAAACAACAAATGCAAAAGGTAAGATAGTATTTGAAAACTTACCTTATGATAATTACACATTAAAAGAAATCACTGCTCCAAATGGTTACGCAATTGATTCGAAGGATAGTAATGTGGTTGTTACTCTAGACAAATCAGATAAAGAAATAACAATTAAAAACAACAAAATTATCCGAGCATTTAAATTGAAAAAAGTAGATGCAAATAATTCTAAAATCGTATTAAAAGATGCAGAATTCAAATTGATGTATAAAAAGCTAGAGACAGATGAGTATACCGTTGTTAGTGGAAAAGAGAAACTAATAACAGATAAAAATGGTGAAATTTATGAAGAGAATCTTGATGAAGGATTCTATCAACTTATTGAAACAAAAGCTCCAGCTGGTTATATACTAGATAGCAAGCCGATAGAATTTGCTATTCAAAAAGAACAAATTGAAATACTGGACTTAACAAAAACAAATGAATACAAACATCCAGTTGATCCAGGCAAACCAGTTGATCCAGGCAAACCAGTTGATCCAGGCAAACCAGTTGATCCAGGCAAACCAGTTGATCCAGGCGAACCGGTTGACCCAGGTAAACCAGTTGACCCAGGTAAACCAGTTGACCCAGGCAAACCAGTTGATCCAGGCAAACCAGGAGAACCAGGCAAACCGAGCAAACCAGGAAATCCAAATAATCCTGGAGGACCAAACAATTCGGGTAATCCTAACACACCAGGAAAACCGAGTGATACAGGTAAGGCGAATAATTCTGGGTATAATAAAAATGAGGATAAGCCAAATAATCTGGGAAGCGTAAAAGAAAGTGAATTACTTCCACAAACAGGTGTAGAGTATTCAGCAGGTACCTTATTTACAGGGATTTTAGCTATCCTGTTTGGTTTATGGGTTTTATATAACAGAAGAAGTACAAAGGCATAGGAAAAGAGGACTATTTAGTGGGAATTCACCACTAATAGTCCTCTTTTTATTTTAGGAAACGAATAGATAATAAGGTAATTTTATAGGTATTTAGTCAGGAATTTAAACATTTGCATTATTATTATAGATACATATATTCACTGATGAATTACTCAGGATGGAGTCAATATAACTAATGTCGGATACTTATTTAGAACTATATTTAATATAATTAGAGAAAAGAAAAGGTTAGGAATGGTATAGATGAAACAGTTAATGAAGGTGATTCTAGGAATTATTTTAATAGCAAGCATCTTTCCTATGCAAACCTTTGCAAGGAGCACTATCTCAACAAAATCTTTTAGTAACGAAGAACAAAAGACATATAATAATATTCTCAAAAGCTTGCAAAATGTAGAAGCAAGTACATATTTTAATTCTAGCGAAGTAAGGCCTGAAGAAATTGGGGCAATCGTAAATAAGGTAGTTGAGGATCATCCGGAAATTTTTTATTATAATGGAGCAACTACATTCTCAACTGGAACAATCAAATTTAAATATGATGGCAGTAAACAAAGTATTCTTAAAAAGAAGAACAAAATTGATGCTGAAGTAAAGCGTATAATAAATGTAAAAATAAAAAAAAATATGAGTGATATAGAAAAGATAAAGGCTATTCATGATTATCTAGTTTTATCGGTAAAATATGATTACAAAAACCATAGAAAAGATAAGGTTTCCCGAGATTCTTATGAAGTTTTTGGTGCTTTAGTGAATAAAGTTGCCGTTTGTGATGGGTATTCAAAGTCAATGCAACTACTTTTAAATAATGTAGGAGTGGAAACAATAGTTGTTACGGGAAGTAGTAAAGGCGAGAGCCACTCTTGGAACATGGTGAAGATTAATGGTGAGTACTATCATATCGATACGACTTGGGATGATCCAATTCCAAACAAAACTGGAGTTGTCAACTATCATTATTTTTTACTAAGTAATGCACAATTGAAAAAAGATCATAGCTGGAAAGAAAAAGAGTTTCCGAACGCAAATAGTGGAAAATACAGATATTTCCACAACATGGGGAACGTGATTGAAAAAAGTGGAACATATTATTTTTCAAATAACAAAAATGATCAGTTATTTAAGATGGATAAAAAAAGTAATAAGCAATTAAAAGTTGTCAACGACAGAGCACCTTTCTTAGCCGTATATGGCCAATGGATTTACTATAGTAATTATTCTGATGGTGGTTATTTATATAAAGTGAAGTTAAATGGTCAAAATAAAACTAAAATAAAATCCACCCATGTCGTAGACTTGTATGTAAAAAGTAAAGTACTTTATTATAAAGAAAATGAATCAGGGAAGATGCGCCAATTAGCTTTTAATGCTAAATGAAAATGTTAACTGTAAAATACTGTTAAAAACCCTAACTTCTACAGAAGTTAGGGTTTTTAGTATTTCTGATTTAATATTTAGACAGTTGTTAATTACTAATAATGTAAATAATTGTCCAGCACATCACATTTTGTTCAGAATTTGTTTAGAACTGATGGTTAGTATTACTAAATAAATGCTCTAAATTAGTATTAAATCTAAGTAAAGAACTTATATTATATAATTTATTAAACAAATCCGTTACCATTGACATAATTGTGTGCATCTATCTATGGTTATTTTAGGGGGATTAATACTATGAAACGTGTGTATTGTTAAGTTTAGGACTATGAATTAGGTTCAATCGAAGGTGAAATATTTTTATAGCAGTGTTGGAATGTATTGTACAAAATAGGATTTCATAAGGGAATAATGCGAGCCGATTGATGGGAGTGGCCCCTATGAGGAAGGACCAAGACTCTAAACAAGAGCTTGTTTTTCGAAAAGAACGATTGTTGGATAATATGTCACGCATGTTGTTGATAACAAAAGTGTATGTGGTTGTTATTGTTTTGATTGGTATTGTTAATATTGGAATTACGTCTTTTTCAAGTTTTCATCCGAATTTCCCATTTCAATATATGGCGGTATATACGTCATTTTGTTTGTTTAATATATATTGTTTTTACATTGTTAGTAGACAAATGAAGGTATCCAATTACTCTGTTAAACATATTGATAAATGGGAAAAAATTATTGTTGTCTATATTACCATTTCAATGATTTATGGAGCGATTATTTCTGTAATGGATCAAGTACAATATCAGGATTTTATGGTCTATACATTGTGTATGCTACTTTGTGCAGTACTATTTTATACATCAATAAACCAAATATTGTTGCCTATCATAATTGCAACTACAATTTTAGTAGTAGGAATTCCAATAGCTCATCATGATTTCTATCTATTCTATCTACAACTTTACTTTGTAGCGCTTATTGTTATCATAACTTTTATACTTTCAAGAGTAGTTTACAGAGATTATTTGAAGTCATATAAAACGAAGGAACAGTGGCTTGTAGAATTGAAACGAAATGCGATATTGACAGATCAGCTACAAAAAGCAAATAGGCAATTGTCATTAAAAGCCTATTATGATGAGTTGACGGGTATCTATAATCGACATGGCTTTCAACGAGATATACAAGATATATACAGAAATCGTGCTGAACAATCTATAGATGTGACAATTATTTTAATTGATATCGATTACTTCAAAAATTATAATGACCATCATGGACACAATCGTGGCGATAATACACTGCGTTCTATCGCACAAGCAATTGCCGATACAGTACAAGAATACGATTGTATCCCAGTAAGGTGGGGTGGGGAAGAATTTGTCGTAGTTGGAAGGGATTTGACGGAAGAACAGGTCCACACACAATGCAAATTGATTGAAATGGCTATATCAAAATTGTTTATTCTTCACGAAAATTCACCTGTATCTAACATTGTGACGGTAAGTATTGGCGCTTGTACATTGCCTTGTTCTAACTCAACTGATGTAGAAACTGTAATCAAAAGCGCCGATAAAGCATTATATAAAGTAAAAAAAAGCGGTCGTAATAATTATTCGATTGTATGATTATTCGGTAATAAGTATATAATCTTGATTATAAGTAATGAATCGTGTTTACTCTCTGTGGAGAGTGGGATACCAATGCCAAAAAAAATTAATAAATAGACTTCTAATGGAATTAGAATATATTTTTCAACTAAATCCTTTCGGGGGCGTTTTTTATTTACACTTTAAGCTGAATTTTAAGAAGATATTATTTTATTTTTTATTCTAAAAATTCATTCAAATCAAATCGGTTTATGCCAAAATTGGAAGTTGCCACAAAATCACCACATTATTTAAGTCTTATGCCTTGTCTGATGGAAATCAATTCTTCTATGATGGTAGATAGGAAGTCGAGTGGTGACAGGAGGAACTATGGCGATGTTGAATGAGGCTATTGATTTTATAAAGTTGTATTATTCGGAAACGGAGCGATCTGAAGAGGAGTTAGTAAGACGCTTAGTTGAAGTAGAGAATGATATCCAAGATAATGGATATTATGAACATACAATAGATGAACTGAGATTTGGTGCACAAGTAGGTTGGCGTAATAGTAATAAATGTATAGGTCGTTTGTTTTGGCAAACGTTGCAAGTGCTTGATAAGCGGGAATTGACAAGCGAGCACGACATTTTTCAAGGACTTCTAGAGCATATTGATTTTGCAACAAATGGTGGTCGAATCCGTCCAACGATTACAATTTTCTCTCAACGTAACGTACGTGTTTGGAATCATCAATTAATCCGCTATGCTGGGTATGAAACAGCAAATGGCGTTGTTGGAGATCCAGATTCGGTAGAGTTTACGAAGAAATGTGAGCAACTTGGCTGGCAAGGAAAAGGTGGGCGTTTCGATGTTTTGCCACTAGTTATTCAAATTGGAGAAAGAGAACCGCAAGTATTCGATATTCCAGCTGAATATATATTAGAAGTACCAATCCGACACCCTGAATTTGAGTGGTTTAAGGAACTTGGTCTGAAGTGGTATGCGGTACCGATGATTTCGAATATGAAATTAGAAGTTGGTGGTATTACATATGCAGCTGCTCCGTTTAATGGCTGGTATATGGGAACGGAAATTGGTGCGCGTAACCTAGCAGATGATTATCGATATAATATGTTACCGACAATCGCAGAAAAAATGGGTTTAAATACATCTTCAAATTCTTCCTTATGGAAAGACCGTGCATTAGTTGAATTGAATGCGGCCGTTTTATATTCGTATAAAGAAGATGAAGTGAGTATTGTAGATCACCATACAGCAGCACAACAATTTAAACGCTTCGAATCCAATGAACAAACTGCAGGGCGTGACGTAACAGGGAATTGGACATGGCTTATTCCACCGTTATCACCGGCTACAACGCATATATTCCATAAACCATATGACAATGAACGTAAAACACCAAATTATTTTTATCAGAAAGCGCCGTATTGATTTAGAAAATAGCAGGAAATTTATTGCAATTTTCAATGGATTGGCGTAACATGATTTTAATTACTACTAATTCAATAGGTTTTCTTATCAAGAGAGGTGGAGGGACTGGCCCTGTGATATCTCAGCAACCGCTATTAAAGTAAGGTGCTACTTCCAGCAAGTTGATTAAAAACTTGATAGATGAGGAGAGACTTACATACCGAGTTGATTTCTCTAAATGAAATAGAGAAATCGACTTTTTTATTATCATGAAATAAATTTACAGAGCATATAATGAAAAGTTCTAAGAAAAAAATTAACTCAAATTCAAAGTAAACCTATTTGAATTAAAGGTATAAATTGAGGGAGGAATATTGAATGAGTGCGATAACGCAAAAAGAACTTTTAACTACAATTTATGAAGAAATAGATAAAGATTTTGATGAAATTGTTGGATGGAGGAGATATTTGCATGAGCATCCAGAGTTATCTTTTGAAGAATATGAAACTGCAAAATTTATAGCAGAAAAACTTGAGGGCTTCGGTTTAGAGGTGAAAAAAGGGATAGGCGGAAATGGTTTAATCGGTGTTTTGAAGGGGGATCAAGCTGGTCAAACAATCGCTTTAAGAGCAGATTTTGATGCATTACCAATCGCAGATTTAAAAGAAGTTACTTATAAATCTCAAAAAGATGGTGTTATGCATGCATGTGGTCATGATGGACATACAGCCTCATTACTTGGAACAGCGAAAACGCTAAGCCATTACAGAGAGCATCTGCACGGTAACATCATTTTTGTTTTCCAACATGCGGAAGAAAAACCTCCTGGTGGTGCGAAATTCATGATTGCTGAAGATGTATTAAAGGATGTAGATTATGTATTTGGTGCGCATTTAGACTCGGGTTCGCCAGTTGGAAAGGTATCTGTTGGGGATGGTTTCAAAATGGCTGCAGTTGATAAATTCACAATTAAAATCCAAGGACTAGGAGGGCATGGTGCGAAACCACAGCAATCCATCGATTCGATTATAGTGGGTAGTGAAATCGTTGGAGCGTTGCAAAAAATTGTCAGTCGTCGCTTAAATCCATTTGATGCAGCGGTGGTGACAGTTGGTGTATTCCACGCTGGAAGTGCCTTTAATATCATTGCAGATTCGGCAATTATTGAAGGAACGGTCCGGACGATGACAGAGGATGTTCGGAGTAAGGTAAAAGAAGAAATCTACTCAATTGTCAAAGGAGTAACGGAATCAGCACATGCCACATGTGAAATCGATTATTTGCATGGCTACCCAGCCCTTTACAATCATCCAACTGAAACAGAGCTTGTGAAAGAATTATTTGAAGCAGAATTCGGTACAGAATCTGTGATTGATTTTGAACCGTCAATGGGTGGGGAGGATTTCGCGTACTTTTTAAATGAAAAGCCAGGTACTTATTTTAAAGCAGGTTCACGAAATGACGACGAACGCACTCATTTTGCACATCATCATCCAAAATTTGATTTTGATGAAAGAGCGTTATTAACTATAGAGAAATCATTTGTGAAAATCGTTTCACATTATTTATTTAAATAAGGGGGACTGGAACATGACATTATCTTTTGATCACTTAGTACATTTTGTGGATGAGCCAAAAGAAGTAATTAAGCCATTACAAAATCAAGGAATTTACGCTGTTGAAGGTGGCGTTCATGAAGGGCGCGGAACGTACAATGCACTTAGTTACTTTGATCTAAGTTATATAGAGTACCTTGGTACATACGACAGAGAATTAGTAGCAGGGGCAAAACATTTACATCACAGCCTTATTGAAACAGTAGTAAATAATAAATTCAAAGAAGGTTTCGTAAGATTTGCAGCTCGTACAACGGATATTGAAGGTATAGCAGAGCGTTTGAAAGAGCAAGGTTTATCAGTAAATGGGCCAGTACCAATGAACAGAAAACGACCAGATGGCAGTATTATTAGCTGGCAGTTACTTTATGCTGGTGAAGGAAATGACTCTCTTCAATTACCATTTATTATTCAATGGGACGATAATGACGATGCCCGTAGACAGGAACAAATTGAAAAAGGTGTCATTGGAAATCAACCAGAAAAGTTAGAATTTGCAGGTGTTACTTTTGCTGTAATAGATGCTGAAAAAACTGCTGAAAAATGGTCTCGTTATTTAGGGTTAGAGGTTGCAGAAGCATATGTCGATCCAGAGTTGAATGCTATTGTACAGGTTCTTACATTAGCTGGAGGGGACTTATACTTTGCTAGTCCTATTGGAGATGGAATTGTTGCAAAAGTATTAGCAGAACAAGGCGAATTTCCATTCCAAGTTAATTTTTCAGGTTCTAAAGAACCTGGCACAATTGGATTATTTAACGGTCGCTATCATTTTGAGAAGTAATTTATAGCAATATTATAATTGTGTGACATAAAGTGGAGGGGAAATAGTAAGCCAGCAATTATAAAGACAATAAAAATTAAAAGCTATTAGGTAGTGGTTAAACTACCTAATAGCTTTTTTATGTGGATAACTTGCGCCTAGTAATATAAAAACCCTAACCATTATAAGCTCGGATTCAACTCTATTTTTCAGGGGTAACATAACCTTCTTTTGCAGCATGCATACTAACAGTTACTAATAGCAGAACTGTAAAGATGAATAGAATGATAGCTGTTGTCCAGCTATTGGTAATATCGTGAACATAGCCAAATAGTACAGGACCGATAGCAGCTAATAAATAACCAAGTGATTGAGCAGTACCAGATAATTCTGCCGCTTCATGAGCAGTACGCGTGCGCAGTGAAAAATACATCATAGCTAAACTAAATGATGCACCACCTGCAAGTCCAAGTAAAATCATCCATAACACTGTTAAAGAGGTCCATCCAGCTAAAATACCTCCGAATCCTACTAGATAAAGAACGCCGAAAACAATAACAAGTGGGCGTTGATCTTTTCTACGGCCAGCAATAATGGGAATCATAAATGTTGCAGGTAATTGCGAGAACTGCATAAAGGAGAACATCCACCCAGCTGTATTAGCACTCATACCTTGTGATTGCAACATTTCAGGAATCCAAGCCGCAGTTGTATAGAAAATAAGAGATTGGAAGCCCATTGCTAATGTAACTGTCCAAGTTAGAGGTGATTTCCAAAGTGGGATGTGTTCTTTATTAGTTTCAGAGCCAATATTAGATTCAGACTTAGATTTACGAATTTGTGGGAGCCAAACAATAATAGCGATTATTGCTAAAATGAACCAGATACCTAACGCAATTCTCCAGCCGAGTTCTCCGCTAGCAAGTGGATAGCTAATACCAGCTGCTAAACTTGCAGATAGATTCATCGAAACAGTGAAAATTCCTGTTAGTAACCCAACTTGTAAAGGGAATTTTAATTTAATCAAACTTGGTAACAGTACATTTCCAAAAGCAATTGCTACACCGATTAGAGAAGTACCTAATAACAGTGTGGATGTGGTACCTAATGATCGAGTAAGAATCCCTACAGCAAGTAATGCTGTTGAGAATAGTAAAGTACGTTCTATGCCAAAGCGCTTTGAAAATTTTGGCGCTAATGGTGAAATAGCAGCAAAAGCAAGCAAAGGGATCGTTGTGATAAATCCTGCTAATACATTTGAAATATGAAGACCATCACGAATGAATGAGATAATTGGACCTACAGAAGTTAAAGGAGCACGTAATGTAGAAGCAATGAAAATAATCCCAATTACAAGTAGCCAAACTTTACGATTCCATTTTAGCTTGTTGCCATTTTGAACAGCTTTATTTGTTGCCAATTGTAACTCCTCCTATTATATATATTTATAAATCTTATAATATTTTAAACCTACTAATTGACAAAGGTTAATTATATCAAAGAAAATTGATAATTATAATAAGATGGCTCAAAATAAAATCACCAATTTAATACGGGGGTATTGATGATGAGAACAGCGCAGCAAATGATGGATTTAATCCTAGATATAGCGAAAAATGATGATCGCGTACGCGCGGTTTGTATGAATGGTTCAAGAACAAATATGAATGTGAAAAAGGATCCCTTTCAAGATTTTGATATCGTTTATATTGTGACGGATATCAAATCATTTACTAACACCCCTTATTGGGTAAATATTTTTGGAGAGAGAATCATTATGCAAACGCCAGAAGATATGGTGTTGTTTCCTCCTGAACTTGGTGGGCGCTATACATACTTGATGCAATTTTCGGATGGAAACCGAATTGATTTGATGCTTATCCCTGTCGAAGAACAAGAAGAATATTGTAAGGAAGATAGTTTAACCACAATCTTGTTAGATAAAGATGGGTCACTTCCTAAACTCCCTTCACCAACGGATGTGAATTATTGGGTGCAATGCCCGACAGAAGAACATTATAAGGATTGTTGTAATGAATTTTGGTGGGTTTCTACATATATTGCGAAAGGTTTATGGAGAAAAGAAATGCTCTATGCACAAGCACATTTTAATAATACGCGTGAAATGCTGATTCAAATGCTTTCTTGGCAAGTCGGAGTGCAAACAGACTTTTCTAAAAGCGTTGGTAAAAATGGCAAGGACCTAGAGTACCTGTTACCAAAAAAGGTGTGGGAGCAGTTACTCGCAACATATAATAATGCTAGCTATGATTCAGCATGGCAAGCACTATTTACTATGTGTGATTTATTCCAAAATACAGCAACAAATGTTGCTAGCATGCTTTCATTCCAAGGTTATGGAGAAAGTGTGATAGTGCTCAATTACTTAAAACATATTCAAACGCTACCGAGTGATGCAAAAGTTATATTCTGAAGTCTTAACAAAAATTAACTTAAATTGTTCTAATATTCAAGATAATTTACATCTTGAATATAGAACACTCTTGTATTATAATGGGGACATATTAAATTAATATATTGCAATGCCTCATCCATTCGATGAGGTAGAGGTCGCGGTATTAAAAAGTAAAATGGATGAGACGAAAAGCGTCGGGGATTCTATTTGAAAGGGAATATCGCCGAAGTGATTATAAGCTTTTTCTTATAATCATTGGGGCTGTTGCCGAAAGGTGCAGAACTGTCACGTCTTAGCAGGCGTGTTGAGCTATCTTTATCAAGGTTGATGGGCATATTTCGATACCATCGCATATTCCTTGTGATGGTATTTTTTATGACATCAAGTTAACCTTCTTGCAATGAAAAATGGAAAGAGGAGATTCTTAATGAGTAATAAAAATAATGGCCAAAGCGTAGAAACGCAAGGTCTTAATAGAGGATTGAAAAGTCGTCACGTGACGATGATTTCACTTGGAGGAACAATCGGTACAGGGCTGTTCTTAGCAAGTGGTGGAGCTATCCACGAAGCGGGTCCAGGTGGAGCGTTATTAGCATATTCTTTAATTGGTATTATGGTGTTCTTTTTAATGACAAGTTTAGGGGAAATGGCAGCATTTATGCCTGTATCAGGTTCATTTAGTACTTACGCATCTAAATTCGTTGACCCAGCGCTTGGCTTTGCTCTTGGTTGGAACTACTGGTATAACTGGGCAATTACGATCGCAGCAGAAATTGCAGCGGTATCATTAATTATGAAATTTTGGTTCCCAGACGTATCATCATTTGTCTGGACAGCAGGATTTTTAGTAATCATCTTCACTTTGAATGTCTTATCGATTAAAAGCTTTGGTGAAAGTGAATATTGGTTTTCACTAATTAAAGTCGTTACAATTGTTGTCTTTATCATCGTTAGTTTCTTGATGGTATTTGGTTTGATGGGTGGACAAGACCCAGTTGGATTCAAAAATTTCTTCATTGAAGATGGTCCATTCCATGGTGGTTTCTTCGCAATGTTCGGTATTTTCTTAGCAGCAGGTTTCTCATTCCAAGGAACTGAGCTACTTGGGATTACTGCGGGTGAAACAGATGATCCAGGAAAAAATATTCCGAAAGCTGTTCGTCAAGTTTTCTGGCGTATCCTTTTATTCTACATTTTAGCAATTTTAGCGATTGGCTTATTAATTCCATTTACTGATGAACGTTTAGCTAGTAGTGATATTACAGTTAGTCCGTTCACATTAGTATTTGAAAATGCAGGTATCGCGTTTGCAGCTTCAGTTATGAATGCGATCATTTTAACGGCGATATTATCTTCAGGAAACTCTGGTTTATATGCATCTTCACGTATGCTTTGGGAGCTTGCTAAAGACGGTAAAGCACCAAAAATGTTTACCAAACTAAACAAACGCGGTATTCCGATGGCAGCACTAGTAGCAACTTGTTTAGTTGCTTGTGTATCATTCATTGCATCATTCTTCGGTGATGGTGTTGTCTATATTTGGTTGCTAAATGCCTCAGGTATGTGTGGGTTTGTGGCTTGGCTAGGGATCGCAGTAAGTCATTACCGATTCCGTAAAGCATATATCATACAAGGTCGCGATTTAAACGAATTACCTTATAAAGCAAAATGGTTCCCGTTCGGTCCGATTTTTGCCTTTGTACTTTGTGCAATTGTTGTTGTTGGTCAAAACTATACAGCATTCACAGGTGACCATATCGATTGGTACGGTATGCTTGTTTCATATATCGGATTACCAATTTTCTTAGCCATTTGGTTCGGCTATAAAATTGTTCATAAAACGAAAGTCGTAAAACTAGAAGATTGTGACTTTGATAGTCACCGTTAACCTAAAAAACTACGTAGCCTTTAGGCTGCGTAGTTTTTTGTTTAATTAATTTATACCCATTTGCACTATTAAACATATTCATGAACGTGTTTAAGGGAAGTAAAGCAATAAATTATCTGAAGGGCATTTAATCAATAATGGAATAAGAAGAGTTATTGCAAATTCTTAAGTTCAGTGACATAAAGAGCTTCAATGTATCCACAATCATTACAATACTCTGCTGATACAGGTGAAGATTTCCCTCTAGTATTGCTTGCTGGCACCATTTGAAGTATTACAGCACCACTGTGAAGCACCCCTTTTTTCAATACGTTTCCATCACATTTAGGACATTTACTCATACCACATCTTCGACTCCTTGAAATTGTATTTTTTGTAAAATACCTTAAGGGGAATTATAGCATAAATTCCAATTTGCTGAGTTGAAATGAATGAGATACTTATATAGATGGAACTAGTTAAATACCACATAGTTCCTTTTGGTTTAGTGCTTTAAAAGGGCGAAAAAGATTGAATAGTCTTTCATTATTTGTAAGGATTGAAATTCAAAATTTCAGTGCTATAATAGGAACATTCTATAACGAAAATCTTAATAGCATTCACTCATATAAAAGCGAGAATAAGGCTCGCAAGTTTCTACCGGTTTGCCGTAAACAAACTGACTATGAGAGGCAATGATATAGAAAGTAAATGTCTAAAGACATTATTTTTCTATACCCAAAGAACTTTTAGCTCTAGGGACTTTGCTCCACTCGTAGTATGAATGGATGCATGGTTTCTGAGTTTTTTTATTATATTCTAGTTGATACAAACGCTTATTAATGATTAATATAGTAAAAATTTAGAAACCGCTAGGAAAAGAAGGGAGCGCCTAAACTTGAAGGCACTGCAGGACAAAATCGTACAAGATGGTAAAGTATTATCAGACACAGTATTAAAAGTTGATTCTTTCTTGAATCACCAAATCGATCCGAAACTTATGCAAGAAATCGGTCAAGAGTTTGCCAATCGCTATAAAGATGCAGGTTTAACAAAAATCGTTACAATCGAATCTTCAGGTATTGCACCAGCTACTATGGCAGGCCTTATTTTAGGTATACCCGTAGTATTTGCTCGTAAACGTAAATCTTTAACTTTAGCAGGAAATTTATATTCTTCAAAAGTTCATTCATTTACAAAAAATGAAACGAATGAAATTTCTGTATCAAAAGATTTCCTGAAATCAGATGATGTTGTACTAATTATCGATGATTTCTTAGCGAATGGAGAAGCTGTGAAAGGCTTACTTGATATCGTTGGACAAGCAGGCGCAACTGCTAGTGGCGTAGGTATTGTCATTGAAAAGGGTTTCCAAGATGGTGGCAAGCTACTTCGTGAAAAAGGTATTCGTATTGATTCTCTAGCAATCATTTCATCTTTGGAAGACGGTAAAGTTACATTTGCCGAAGGAGACTCAGCTCGATGAAAAACCTGAAATTAGTGACACTTGGGATTCAGCATTTATTAGCAATGTATGCGGGGGCTATTCTAGTTCCTTTAATCATTGGTAAGTCTTTAGGGTTTGATTCAACGCAATTAACGTATTTAGTTTCCATTGATATTATGATGTGCGGTATTGCAACACTATTACAAGTGGTACGTGGTAAATTTTTTGGTATAGGTTTACCAATCGTTTTAGGCTGTACCTTTACGGCAGTAGCACCAATTATTGCAATTGGTAAAGGATATGGCTTATCCGCAATTTATGGTTCTGTCATTGCTTCAGGCCTAATTGTAGTATTAATTGCAAGTTTTTTTGGAAAGTTAGTACGTTTTTTCCCACCAGTTGTCACTGGTTCAGTTGTAACAATTATAGGAATCACTTTAATACCAGTTGCTATTAACAATATGGGTGGTGGCCAAGGAGCTAAGGATTTCGGTTCTGCTCCTAACATCGCGTTAGCATTTGGTACATTGATTACTATTGTTTTAATTTATCGATTTACAAAAGGATTTGCTCGTGCAATTTCTATTTTAATAGGACTAGTACTCGGAACAATTGCGGCAATCTTCATGGATAAAGTTGACTTTACTCCGGTAATAGAAGCTGACTTTTTACAAATGGTTCAGCCATTCTATTTTGGTACACCAACATTCCATTGGGAACCAATCGTTACGATGACACTTGTAGCATTAGTATCTTTAGTAGAGTCGACAGGTTCTTACTTTGCACTTAGTGATATATGTAAGCAACCTGTGACAGAAAAGGATTTAGCTCGTGGTTATCGTTCAGAAGGTCTAGCTTCTATTATAGGTGGTCTTTTCAACTCATTTCCGTATACAGCATTCTCTCAAAATGTTGGGTTATTACAAATGACAGGCGTACGTACACGCAATGTTATTTTCATCACAGGTGGTTTCCTAGTAACTTTAGGTTTCTTACCTAAGGTAGCAGCATTAACGACAATCATTCCAACTCCAGTACTTGGTGGAGCTATGATAGCAATGTTCGGAATGGTTATCGCACAAGGCATTAAAATGTTAAGTACAACGATCAATCAATCTGAAGGTAATTCAATGATTATCGCTTGTGCAATCGGCATGGGCCTTGGTGTTACAGTTGTTCCAGATATCTTCAAAGTCTTACCTTCTAGCGTTCAAATCCTAACAAGTAACGGTATCGTTGCAGGAAGTGTAACTGCTATCCTATTAAATATTATTTTTAATATGATCCCATGGAGAAGAGAAGAATCAAAGAAAGAATTAATAGATTAAAAGCTTAAGATTATTTTAAGGTACATCATTTCTTTATAGTGGTGTATCTTTTTTTTATTATCGTAAATTACTAAAATACATCGTTTATAAACTAGACCATTAGTTTAGTATGATAATTTAAAACCTCAAGCATATAATCTAATAATATTGTTAAGGAGGTAAGTAACATGCAGACGATAGAAAAGATCGGGAAATTTGTTGGCGATACATTTGCCATTTGGGTCTTGATAGTTGCGGGTCTAGCATTATACGCACCAGAGCAATTTACGTGGATTGCCCCTCATATTTCATTATTATTAGGGATTGTTATGTTTGGAATGGGGATGACGCTATCTATAGGAGACTTTAAATTAATTTTGAAGCAGCCTAAGGGGGTTATAGTTGGTGTTTTATCTCAATTTATAGTCATGCCATCATTAGCATACATACTCGCAAAAGTATTTAATTTATCTCCAGAAGTCGCAATAGGTGTCATCTTAGTTGGAGCATGCCCCGGGGGGACAGCTTCAAATGTTATGACTTTTTTAGCGAAAGGGAATACAGCGTTATCTGTAACTGTCACATCTATTACGACTCTACTTGCGCCGCTTTTGACACCAACTATTGTGTTTTTATTAGCTAGTGAGTGGTTAAAAGTATCAGCAAGTGATATGTTCATCTCTGTTGTTAAAATTGTTTTAATCCCTATTGTTTTAGGCGTTGTTGTAAAATTAATATTTAAAAATAAAACGGATGCTGCAATTGGTGTGATGCCTTTCATTTCTGTTATTGCGATAGTAATGATTGTAGCTGCTGTTGTAGGTGGTAGTCGCGATAAAATTTTAGAAACAGGGCTATTAATATTTGCTGTTGTTATTTTACACAATGGTTTAGGGTTACTATTTGGATTCTTAATTGCAAAAGCACTGAAATTGAATTATGAAGATCAAAAAGCAATATCTATAGAAGTAGGAATGCAAAATTCCGGTCTAGGAGCAGCATTAGCAGTTGCCCATTTCAGTCCATTAGCTGCAGTGCCGAGTGCGATTTTCAGTGTTTGGCACAATATTTCGGGTCCATTACTCGCAACTTATTGGAGCTGGAAGGCAAATAAAAAAACGTTAAAAGTATTAGAAGGAAACAAAGAACAATAATTTAAGGCTATTCCACAGGTGTTAAATACTCGGTGGAATAGCTTTTTTATTTTGTCATCACTAATATGAGTATCAGGCTAGTTGTAGATAGTAAAAACCTATACCAAATTTAAAAATTAAGATAGGCTATACGTCAATATCATATTAATTATGAAACTATTGATTACAGAAAATAGAGAATATAGTGACAATAGTATATGATTTACAGAATGGGTGAAAGTTGCATACAATTCGATGCCCATTGTAGCCAACTTACAATTATAGAATTAGGAGGTAGTAAGCAATGCAGAATCTATTGATAAAAAACGCTAAGTTAGAAACAGGTTTTAGCTATATAAATGGTCATATTGTAAGTACGAAAACAGAGATATTTGATGTATTAATTATGAATGGACAAGTAACTGAAATAGGGAAAGGTATACTGGCTTCAAATATTGATATTTTAGATGCACAAGAATCTTTATTAATGCCTGCCTTTAGAGAAATGCATATTCACGTTGATAAAACATATTTTAGTGGTCCCTGGAAGGCTTGTAAGCCAGCTATGAAAGGTATTTTTACTAGAATAGAAGAGGAGGAGGAATTATTACCTGCTCAACTTCCTATAGCACTTCAGCGTGCAGAAAATATAATTCAATTACTACTTTCTCAAGGGCATACACATATCAGATCACATTGTAATGTGGATCCTAAAATCGGTACAAAGCATATAGAAATTACGAAAGAGGCATTTCGAAAATTTGAAGGACAAGTTACTTATGATATTGTAGCGTTTCCTCAGCACGGATTATTACGTTCGGGTGTTGAACCATTAATACGTGAAGCTATGAAAATGGGTGCCACACTAGTTGGTGGAGTAGACCCCTCTGTTATTGACCGTGATATTGATAAATCATTACATATTACTATGGATATTGCAGTAGAAGCAGGCACAGGCATCGACATGCACATTCATGATCCGAATACACTTGGTGCTTTTGAGTTCTATCAATTAGCGAAATTAACAAAGCAGGCAAACAAAGTTGGTCAAGTAACAATTAGTCATGCAATGGCTTTAGGAGACTTAGAAGGTAAAGAGTTAGAAGCATTAACGGAGACTTTAGCAGATGCTCAAATCGATGTCACTTCAACGGTGCCAATTGGTCGAACAACTATTCCAATTCCATACTTATATGATAATGGGGTGAAAGTTTCGCTTGGACACGATAGTTTAACAGATCACTGGTCACCATTCGGGACAGGGAATACTGTAGAAAAGTTAAATACATTTGCAGAAAGATTTAAATGTATTGATGAATACTCACTTAGTCGATGCTGGAAATATGCCTCAGGTGGAATTACCCCACTAAATGATGTAGGTACGAGAGTTTGGCCTCAAGCGGGGGATTTAGCGAATATAGTATTACTTGACGCAGAATGCTCTGCACATGCTGTTGCTAGAAGAAGACCAATTACGCATGTTATTTCACAAGGTCAGCTGATTTTCACAAATGAAGAACTAGTAGGACAGGAGGGGTAATAATGAGTAAAGTACAATGGCTTTCGAATGTAAAATTAGAAGTAGGAGAAAGAACCTTAGCAGATGGCACAGTTGAAACTGAAACAGCATTATTCCATATTCAAATAACTGAGGGTAAAATAACAAAATTAATATCTACTTCTGAAAACATTCCTTTTAACGAAGATAGTATTGATATGAAAGAGAAACTTGCCGTTCCAACATTTAAAGAAATGCATAATCATCTTGATAAAACATATATGTCATTAGGATGGAGAGCATGTACACCCGTAGCTAATCTAAAGGAACGATTGGCTCATGAAGCAAGTGAGTTGCCATTACTAGCGGATTCTACTCAGCAAAGAGCGACACAAATGATTGAAACAATTTTAGCTAATGGTGCGACACATATCCGTACACACGTTAATATTGATCCTTATATAGGACTGAAGAATTTAGAGGGTGTTATTGCAGCATTGGATTCATTCAAAGGTAAAGTAACAGCAGACATTATTGCATTTCCACAACATGGTTTGCTAAGAGATCATGTTCCTACTTTACTTAGAGAGGCGATGCGTAATGGGGCAACAATGGTTGGGGGATTAGACCCAGCAGGTATTGATAATGCAATAGAAAGATCTTTATATGAAACTATGAATATAGCTACAGAATTTGATGCAGACGTTGATATTCACCTTCATGATGGTGGGCACGTAGGCTATTATACAGTGGATAAATGGGTAGACATTGTTGAGGATGTAAATTATCATGGACGTACAGCTTTAAGCCATTCATTTTGCTTAGGTGATGTCTCTAGCCGTGAACAAGAAAAAATTGCTACACGCCTAGCAGAAAATAATGTAGCAATTATGTCTACAGTTCCTATTAATTTAAAGAGAGTGCTCCCACCAATCGATTTACTTGATCGATACGGAGTAAATGTGAACTTTGGTTGTGATGGTTTCTTTGATTCTTGGAGTCCGTATGGCTCTGGTGATGTTCTTGAAAAAGTAACTCGTTTTTGTGAATTAACGGGTAAAATTGATGAGAAATCACTTAGAAAAGCATTGAAATGGATTACAGGGGGACTTACAGCTCTAGATGAGGAAGGTCAAAAGGTTTGGCCGAATGTTCAAGATGATGCAAATTTTATTTTCTTTGATGCCACTTCATCTGCAGAAGTAGTTGCACGTAAACCACTTAAACGTACAGTCATGGTGAATGGTCAATTTGTATAAATAATTAGAGGATAACCCTAAAGGAAGCAGTGTTTACTGATCCTCTTAGGGGTATCCTCTTTCTAGAGTTATTGTGAAGGCTGAAAAATTATAGAAAGGTATTTTTATGAAAAACCAATTATTTACGTATTTTATTTTATTTTGTTGTGTTTTTGCTTGGGGGAGTAATTTTATTTTTGGTGCAATATTAGTAAATGTATTTGCTCCAAGTGTTATTGCGTTTATTCGATTAATTTTTATAGTGCTATTTTTATGGAGCATTACTTACCGAGAAGTAAGAAATTATAGGCTATCTAAAAAGGGGCTTCTAATATTAGTTGTTGCGGGGCTTATTGGTATTACCCTCAATCAATGGAGTTTTTATGCCAGTTTACAATATTCAGAACCAGTAAAAGCTGCTCTTATTTTAGCGTTATCCCCTATAATGACGGCCATTTTATCTGTAGTCTTTTTTAAGGAGCGAAAGAAAAAAGTATTTTGGTTCGGCTCATTAGCTGCCCTACTTGGTGTTTGGCTAGTCATAACGAATGGTTCCTTTGTGACAATTCACTTTGGTAAAGGTGAGTTATTAATAACATTAACAATGCTATCCTTTTCTATTTTCCTCATTTTTGTTCAACAATTATCAAAATCGATGCCACCTGGCGTCATAACTTTTTATAGTAATATTTTTGGTTTAATTGGGTTGCTACCATTTGTGCAGTGGAAGTATATGGAGCAAGCCCTTACTGTATCATTATCATATTGGTTACTATTAATAGTAACAGCGATTATTATGCACGGCCTATGTACTTATCTTTGGAATAACTCGATTCAAAAAGTAGGAGCATCTGATGCCTCGTTATTGATGAACTTGGAACCATTTATTGCTATGGTTGTGGGTTTAATCGTACTGGGAACTCCAATTGAAATAGTCCAGTTACTAGGTGGAATTGTAATTGTTTGTGGAGTTACTATTTCATTGAGAACTAAAAAAACTCTCCTCTAAAAACTAGTCCCATTCTTTCATCTGTTCTTCTTCAGCAACAACCTGTAAATCATAGGCGTTAATGTTGAGGATCGTGTAATCATGCTTGTCGGCATACAGTTCGGCAAGCTTTTTTATATATTTAGGAGAACCATCGTTTTCTTCATCATAAATAATGAGAATACCATCTGAATTTTTTATAAGGAATTTATTTTTCTCGATAAATTGCCAAGGAGCTTCATATGGTCGCTTCGTTAAACTCGTCACAAAGTTTGCTTTTGCCGCAATCATATCGTATTTTTCTTGTTTTTGTTCATTCCAATTCTTTTGTTGATCCAGAAAAGGTGTGATAATCGCATATTTTAACTCTGAATATTCTATTTGTAGTTCTTGTACAACTTCTGCTGCCCAAGTTTCTACACCGAGTTGTCCACTTAAAATAACCCATTCTAATCCATCATTAATTAAGGAAATCAATTGATTATGTAATGCCTTCTTTATAATCGTTATACCGGGGTGTTGATCATTAAAAATACCAAGTTCATGTGCTTTGTATCCAGTGATAACTAAACGTTTAAGCATGAAGTGCCTCCTCTATAGATTTATTATGTTATAAAGTATTTTACATGCTTAGTGAAGGAATGGAAAAGCATATGCAACAATTATAGTAGAGATAAAAAGAACCTATTTGAAAGTTAACCTCCCAAATAGGTTCTTTAATTGTTATCGCTTCTAAATTGAACAACTTTTTTTGTTTAGTTCAAATCTAAGGCTTTGGTTAATATATTATTTCCCGAACCTACACGGAGGCGAAGGTTTGCTGTTGTACTCGAAACAGATGGATTCAGACGAAGGTAAATTGTTTTTGTTCTACGTCCGCTTTCATCCGCAGTTACATAAAGAAAAAGTCTTATTATAGAATTGGAAAAGATATTTTAACTAAAAATTTACATTTCACGAAATATAAAATAAAATATATATCGTACACGATATATATTTATGGAGAGAGTAATGTGAATAAATCATTTAAATTAGACAACCAGCTTTGTTTTGAAGTTTATAAAGCAGCAAATCAATTTACAAAATTATATCGCCAAGTTTTAGAACCTTTTGACTTAACATATCCACAATATTTGGTACTTTTAGCTCTTTGGGAGAAGGATCAATTATTAGTGAAACAGCTTAGTGAAAAAGTGTGTTTAGGCATAGGGACACTAAATCCGATAATTAATAAGTTAGTTGATAAAGGATGGGTGACAAAGGAAATTTCTATTCAAGATAAGCGAGCTATTATTGTGTCGCTTACAGAAAAAGCACAAATACAAGAATCCTTAATAACCGAAGAAATTCTCAATAAAGTATCGGAATGTGAAACATTAATAGTGCAAGACGGGGTATTGAAATCACGGTTAAACGAATTAAACAAGTTATTAACACAATTAAATGAGATGAGGGATAAATGTGAGTATTTATGATATTGAAGTGAGATTGGATGATGGGACAAAATATAGCTTGGATCGTTATAAAGAAAAGGTTATGTTAATAGTTAATACAGCAACAAAATGCGGATTTAGTCCACAATTTGATGAACTTGAGGCGCTATATAAGAAATATAAAAAAGATGGCTTTGTTGTGTTGGGGTTTCCGTCTAATCAATTTCATCAAGAAGTAGCATCTGCAGAAGAGGCAGCTGCCAACTGTCGTCTTACGTATGGGGTTACATTTCCAATGCATGAAGTTGTCAATGTAAATGGTAAGGATGCACACCCAGTATTTCAATATGTTACTTCTCATTCAAAAGGTTTCTTAGGGAAAAGCGTAAAATGGAATTTTACGAAATTTTTAGTGAATCAAAATGGAGAAATTGTTCAACGTTTTGGTTCAAAAGATAAGCCGTATAGTTTTGAAAGGGAAATTCTAAAATATTTATAGAATATAAGATTTACATAATTGAACTATTTAGTAGGCAATAGAATCATTAAAAATTTTTAGATATATCGCAGAGTTGGTATGTTGGAACGAGGATAATAAATATATTCAATCAACTTAGATGGCTTTTTCATAGTTAAATTAAAGTGAAATACATTGAGTAATAATGACATGAATATTCAAATATAAGGGGTTGAATAATATGAATGTGTTGGAGAATCAGGTGACAGACGAACTTGTAGTGAAAGCCATTGAAAATAATTTAGCAATAATACGTTTTGATTTGAATCGAAAAGTGGCATACGTAAATAATCTTTTTGCACAAACATTAGGTTATAGTGTAGAAGAAATGTACGGGAAGAATCATAAAGAATTTTGCTTTCCATCCTTCGTAAACAGTGTATCCTATGAACGATTTTGGAGAAGTCTACTATCTGGGAGAAGCTTTCAAGATAAAATTGAACGGATGGATGCAACGGGAAATCGAGTATGGTTAGAAGCTACCTATATGCCTATTTTTGCTGAAAATAGTAATAAAATAGTAGGTGTATCAAAAATAGCTACTAATATAACAGAGCGTCAGAATATGATTGTGGAAGTAGCCGACGATTTAAAGAGCATGTCCAAACAGCTACATAATCGTTCCGAAGCCGGAATAATGAGAAGTCATGAATTGCGTGAGACGATTAATCGTATAGCAAGTGAATCAGAGGAAAATACAGTTAATTTAGTGAGTTTACAAAGTCAGGCTGATTCTATTAAAGGGATTGTGAAAACCATTCGTGAAATTGCTTCCCAAACAAATCTATTAGCATTAAATGCGGCAATTGAAGCTGCTAGGGCAGGAGTGCATGGTCGAGGTTTTGATGTTGTTGCAAAGGAAGTAAGAAAACTGTCTGAAAAGGTAGCTCATTCAATTTCCGAAGTGAGGGATAATGTTGAAGGAATTACTTTGGAAATTGAAAAAGTAACAGGAAGTATAAACCGAGTGTCTCAAAGTGTGGAGGAGACGCATGATCAAATCAATGTAGCAATACAAGACTTTGTAGAAATATCAACTTCTGCTAAAGCATTGGATGGAAAAGCGCATAATTTCACAGAGATTGTTTGAAGAGATAGTAAAATGAAAAAAACGTTCATGAATGTACGCACCGTACTAAGTGAACGTTTTTTAGCAATAGTAGGATTTGAATAGAAAGTCGAAATAGAATGAAAAAACCAGTTTCCTTAAAGGAAACTGGTTTGATAATTTAATTTTAATAAGCCGCGTATGCCGTAATTTTTTAATATTGAAAGTTTTAAACCACCACTCCTCAAAGTGGGTGTTCGCAGAGGGTTTCATGTTTGTCCGCATTAACAATGGAATGCGGCATGCCAATCCTTCCTCAATTAAAACTCCCTTTTACAGCTTAAAGGTTAAAACTTAATATGATTACGAACAATGCAGCCTGTATTCATATAATACTGCAAAATTGCTGTAACTGCAAGAATGATGATTACATAGTATTTACTTTCTTTTTCGAGTACACTAAGACTGAAAAATGGAATAATAAAGGGAGGTAAATAGATGAATATTGATCATTTAGAAGCCTTTATGTATGTCGTGCATTTGCAGAGTTTTCATAAAGCATCGAAGGCGTTATTCTTATCACAGCCTACAGTTACAGCACGGATTAAAACATTGGAACGTGAATTGAATACTGAATTATTTGAAAGGCAAGGAAGAGGAGTAATACTAACTCAGCAGGGGAGGGATTTTATTCCATATGCTCAGCAAATAATCCAAACATTTAATGATGGAAAACAGCAGATGAAACATCGGGAGAATCAGCATGAAATTGTAATTGGGGCAAATATAATAACTTCTCAATACTTTATTCCATTTGCTTTGTCTTTTTGGAAAACGCAAAATCCTGAGTTACGCTTTAAAATTGTATCTGCTACAAATGATGTGCTGTTAGAAAAGTTGTTGAATAAGCAAATTGATATGGCTTTTATGAAACAGTTAACAAGTGAAGGTATTCAACAAGATAGTATGCTTGATAATTCAGTGAGATTGATCGTTAGTCCTGGACATGCTTTATTAGGTAAGAAAATAATCACCGCAAAAGTACTAGCAGAGGAACCAATGGTGTTTTTTGAGTGTGGTGCTTTTGATTGGAATTTGATTTATAAATTGTTTGAGGTAGAGCAGGTAGAACCTCTTATTGAATTTAAAGTAGATCATTTAGAAGTAGCAAAATCACTCATTAAAAATAAACATTGTATTGGGTTCTTACCTTATTTATGTGTGAAGGATGAGCTTGCAAGAGGTGAATTAGTAGAAATAGATACTTCTCATTTGTTGTTGATTAAGCAACATGTCTATTTAACATATTTTCAAAGTGAAGCGGTTGAACTACTACGCAAGGATATAAATCGCTCTATAAATGCATTTCTATAATGGAAAATAGATTGATAGAAATTTTTAATCAATTATTAATTTTTCCTATCATTATTACTCTTGTCAGCTCTATATGAAAAATGTTAGTATTATCCACAATTAGAAAACGTATAATTCTTATCAGTTAACTTGTGATTAAAAATTATGCGGAATTGAAAATGGGAGGTATTAGTATGGCTGAAAAACGAGAAATCAAATTCGGTGCGATTATTCATGGTGTTGGTGGTAATATTTCAGGATGGCGTCATCCAAAAGTGTTAACAAATTCAAGTGTAAATTTAGATTTTTATACGCAACAAGCACAGAAGGCAGAGAAAGGGAAATTTGATTTAGTATTTATAGCAGATGGTCTATTTATAAATGAGAAATCAATTCCACATTTCTTGAATCGTTTTGAGCCGATAACTATTTTGTCAGCGTTAGCTGCGGTTACTTCAAAAATAGGTCTTGTTGGTACAGTCTCGACTTCTTATAGCGAACCGTTTACTATTGCACGTCAATTTGCTTCACTTGATCATATTAGCAATGGTCGTGCAGGTTGGAATGTCGTAACAACCCCATTAGAGAACACAGCATTAAATTACAATAAAACTGTTGATGAACATCCTGACCATGCAAAACGTTATCGCATTGCGGAAGAGTATTTAGAGGTTACAACAGGTCTTTGGGATTCTTGGGATGATGATGCATTTGTTGGGGATAAAGAAAATGATCAATTTTTTGACCCATCTAAGTTACATCAACTTAATCATCAAGGAGAATTCTTCTCTGTACAAGGACCGTTGAATATAGGTCGCACAAAGCAAGGGCAGCCAGTCATTTTCCAAGCAGGTTCATCAGAAGCAGGAAAACGCTTAGCAGCTAAAGATGCCGATGCCATTTTTACAATGGCTAAAACTTTGCAGGAAGCACAAGAATTTTACCAGGATGTTAAAGATCAAGTTAAAACCTTTGGTCGCAATCCTGATGAAGTTGTTATTTTGCCAGGGATCTCTCCGATTATTGGTGATACTGAAGAGGAAGCAGAAACAAAATATGAGGAATTAGCAAATTTAGTGTCTATTGAACGAGCACTAGCCTACTTGGGGCGCTACTTTGATCATCACGACTTTTCTCAATATCCACTAGATGAAACATTCCCTGATTTAGGTGATATAGGCGCAAATAGCTTTCGTAGTCATACAGACCGTATAAAGAAAGAAGCAATAGAGCAAAAATTAACTTTACGTCAAATTGCGTTGCGAGAAGCAACACCACGTACACAATTTATCGGTACACCTGAAAAAATTGCGGATTTAGTACAGCTATGGTTTGAGGAGCGCGGAGCAGATGGTTTTATTATAGCAGCTACATTGCCAGACGCATTGAATGATTTTGTTGATAAAGTTGTACCAATTTTACAACATCGTGGTATTTATCGAGAGGACTATGAAGCTGATACTTTAAGAGGGAATTTAGGATTGCCATTCAAACAAAGCCGCTATATAAAGCAAACTGTTTAAAATTTTTAGATTAATACCTAGTTATTCAATTTGAATAGTAATGATTTTTGAATAAAAGTATTGAGAGGAGGTATTAGATGATTGTTATTAAAGAGTTACGTAAAAGTTTTGGGCATAATGAAGTGCTAAAAGGAATTAATATCGAGGTCGATAAGGGCGAGATTATTTCAATTTTAGGACCAAGTGGATCTGGAAAGACAACACTTTTAAGGTGTTTAAATTATTTAGAAAGGCCAGATGGCGGCACTATAACACTCGGTGATATTTCTATTAATTCTGGTAAGGTAAATAAAAAAGAAATTAATAATTTGCGTAAAAAATCTGCGATGGTTTTTCAAAGCTATAACTTATTTCAACATAAAACAGTACTGCAAAATGTAATGGAAGGTTTAATTGTAGTACAAAAAAGAAACGCAAAGGAATCGAAAGAAATCGCATTAGAAGTGCTACAAAAAGTAGGGCTAAAAAATAAAATAGATTCCTATCCTAGTCAATTATCAGGAGGACAGCAACAACGTGTAGGAATTGCTAGGGCACTTGCTTTAAATCCCGATGTTATTTTATTTGATGAGCCTACATCAGCCTTAGACCCAGAATTAGTCGGAGAGGTTTTAGAAGTAATCGCTAAAATTGCTAAAGAAGGAAAAACAATGATTATCGTGACTCATGAAATGAACTTCGCTAGAGAAATATCTGACAGAATTATTTTTATGGATAATGGTGTTGTAGTAGAAGAAGGGACACCAAACAATATATTTGTTGAGCAGAAAGAAGAACGTACAAGACAATTCTTAAAAAGGATGACTCCCGAGTTGGATTATTCCATTTAAGGAGAAAAGAGGAGAGTTGGAACGATGGCATATAAAATTGGAATACTTGATCAAAGTCCAGTCATTGAAGGATCTTCTAATCATGACGTTTTGCAACAGTCAGTAAAACTAGCACAACTTGCAGAAGATTGGGGGTATGAGCGATTTTGGGTATCAGAACATCATAATTCAGTTGATGTTGCAGGTTCATCCCCTGAAGTATTGGTATCTTACTTATTAGCTAAAACAAAAAGAATTAGAATTGGTTCTGGAGGTGTGATGCTTCAACATTATAGTCCATATAAAGTAGCAGAAAACTTTCATGTATTGTCTACTCTAGAACCGGGACGTGTAGATTTAGGGATTGGCAAAGCACCAGGTGGATTACCTTTATCAACGAAAGCTCTACAATATGGAACTGTTAATAATGGTGAAGATTTTGAGGAACGTTTAATATTCTTACAGCAATTAATAGATGACAAAATTCCCGCGACGCACCCACTAGCAGGAATTCAAGCTACTCCAATACCACCTAATAAACAGGAATTATATTTGTTAGGTGCTAGTCCAAACAGTGCAAAATTAGCTAGGGAATTAGGAATAACATTTGTATTTGCACGCTTTATTAATAGTGATGACAGTATTATTGCTGAGGCATCAAAAGTCTATAAGGAAAATAATACGAATGGAAAATTCATTGTAGCTGTAGCAACAATTGCAGCACCAACTTCACAAGAAGCAAGAATTTTAGCTGAGAACCAAAAGATTGTAAAAGTACATTTAGCGAGTGGACGTAGTTTGACTTTAAATTCGTATGAAGCAGCAGACAAATTCGGCCAAGAGTCCGGTCAGGATTATGAGGTGAAGGAATATGCAGCGAATATAATTGCTGGCACAGCTACTGAAGTGAAGAGTACGCTAGACCAACTGCATCAGTTATACAGTATAGATGAATTTATTTTACATACACCTATACCTAAAAGTGAAGAGCGTTTAAAGTCCTTTGAATTATTAAGTCCAAAATCCTTAGCAACAATGGTACGCAAAGAAGTATCAATATAATAGCTATAAAAAAAATATTATATTCCGGGGGTAGATAGCATGTCAGAAAATATATCTATTATAATTTGGTCAAAAGAAGGCTGTAGTTATTGTGATGATGTAAAAAAATATTTAGTTGACAAAGAGTTATCTTATAAAACAGTGGATGTCACTAATAATGATCATTTAAGAGATATTTTAGATGTAAAATACGGTGTACGTCACGTACCTGTTGTAGAAATTGGTCAAGGAAATGTATATCGTGGAGTAACGGAAGTAGGAATAGAGCATTTGCAAGAAGCATTAGATGAAGTATTTGTTTTGGATTAAAACCAAGTAAACAAATAGATATTTAGTTATTTAAGTGGGAGGGAAAATAATGAAGAAACTATGGTTATGGGGTCTTTTATTTGTAATAGCTTTATTGAGTGCTTGCTCATCAAAGGCAGAGTCAGTGGATGATAAAGGAAGTTCAACAAAGGTTCAGAAAATCATTGTTGGTACGGGTACTCAGTTTCCAAATATCTGTTTTATAAATGATGAAGGAAAGTTGACGGGGTATGATATCGAAATTGTAAAAGCGATAGATGAAAAGCTACCGGAATATGAATTTGAATTTAAGACGATGGAGTTTTCAAATTTATTATTAAGCTTAGAAACTGAAAAAATTGACCTTATCGCGCATCAAATGGAAGTGAATAAAGAAAGAGAAGAAAAGTTTTTATTCAATAAAGAACCTTATAATGTTTTTCCGTTAAAGGTGACTATTCATCAAGGCAATAATGATATTAAATCAATTAATGATTTAGCAGGGAAAAAAATTAGTGTTACTCCAACTAGTAATTCAGCCGTTTTCATTGAAGAATACAATAAAAAACATAATTTAGGAGCAAAAATCAATTACGGGACTAACACAACTGATATTATCAATCAACTTAAAACAAAACGTATAGATGCTATTATTTCAACACCTTTTGCAGCTGAATTTTATAATGAGCAAGCAGATGCACAGCAAAAAGTAGTTGGGGAAACATTACTAAATTCTAAAGTGTATTTCTTGCTAAATAAGGATGAAACAACACTTTCAAATAGAGTGGATGAGGCACTTAGAGAATTAAAGAAAGAGGGAGTTGTTAGCAAATTGAGCGAGAAATGGCTAGGAGCAGATTATTCTGTTGAGTTTTAAATAATAGTTTGGAAGGAAGCGAGTGGATGGGGAAAGTATTTGATCCGGCATTAATTATTGAATTTATTCCTACATTAATAAAATACTTGGGTATTACTCTAGAAATTTTAATTTATTCTATAATACTTGGAATTTTAATTGGTATAGTTGCGGCTATACCAAAGTTGTTTCATATTCCAATATTAAAGCAATTGATTACTTTATATATATCATTTATTAGAGGTACACCTATACTTATTCAGTTATTCCTTGTCTACTATGGGCTACCAGCAGTTTTAATGATATGGAATATAGATATTACAAGAATGGATGCACTCTATTTCGTTATTATTACTTATTCACTAAGCAATGGAGCAATTTTTGCAGAGATATTTCGCAGTGCCATTTCAGCTATCAATTATGGTCAAACGGAAGCAGCTTATTCAATAGGAATGACTCGTTTTCAAAATTTCTATAGAATTATATTTCCACAAGCAATTAGAATCGCATTTCCTAATATCTCAAATTCTATAATAGGTTCTTTAAAAGATACTTCTTTAGCTTTTACAATTGGTGTAATGGATATGATGGGGAGGGGCGAGACGTTAATCGCTTCAACTGCACATGCTTTAGAAGTGTATATTTCATTAGCAATTGTTTATTACATTGTTGTAGTGATTTTAGAGAAAGCATTTAAAATTTCGGAGAGATATTTAAATCGTTATCAACCAAGTGAAACAGCTACTATTTGAGAAGGGGTGTAAAGTAATATGACAATTGACTTTCCTTTTATCTGGATTGCATTCAAAGAACTATTAAAAGCTGCCCCGTTAACTCTAATTCTTACATTTACACCTATTATTATTGGTTTTTTTATCGGAATATCTGTTGCAATGATTAGAGCATATAATTTGAGGTTTTTAAGTCAAATAGCTAATGGTTATGTTTCTTTCTTTAGAGGAACTCCTGCAATTATGCATATTATGTTAATTTATTTTGGTGTACCGCTATTACTGGATATATTAATAAAATATTTACATTTACCTATACAATCTAACTCTATTCCTATTGTTTTGTTTGTCATAACCGCTTTATCTTTAACAGCGGGATCCTATTTATCTGAGATTATTCGATCAGGGATATCTAGTGTATCTCAGGGGCAAATAGAGGCAGCGTATGCAATAGGGATGAATACATTTCAAGTACTGAAAAGAATTATTTTACCTCAAGCATTAGCTCAGTCTATTCCTAATTTTACAAACTTAATAATCGGCTTTTTACATACTACATCAATTGCTTTTCTAGTATCTCAAAAAGAAATTACAGGTGCTGCAAATATAATCGCTTCCAAAAATTTAAAGTTTTTGGAGGCTTTCATAGCAGCTGGTCTTTTATACTGGATTATTACAGCAATTATAGAATGGGTATCTTATGCCGTAGAGAAAAAGGCGAAATCCTATAATAATAGTGCAATTTAAATGAAACTAGAAAGGGGTCAGGAATAATGGGGAGTATTATTGCAATAGATGTCTTGTTAGAACAAGAAAAGGATGCAACACGTGAAGTTTTAGTGAAAAGCTATGAACAATATAAAGATAGTTATGAAAATGAGGAAGTTTGGAATACGTATATTGGGGAGATTAGAACTTCATTAGACAACCCTAATTTGGACCGCGTTTTAGTAGCGAAAAGCAACGATAATATTTTAGGAACATTACAAATTTTTTCTTCATCTAAAGAAGCATATGGTTTGCCTGAGTTAGAAATCCATACTCCTGTTGTACGTTTGTTGGCAGTGCATCCTTCTGCTAGAGGGAAAGGTGTGGCAAAAGAACTGTTAAAAGTAAGTATAGAGTATGCTAAACAAAAAGGAGCTGAGTCTCTTTATTTGCATACCACAGATAAAATGTCAGATGCAATTAGATTGTATGAATGGCTTGGGTTTCAAAGAGATCAAACCAAAGAGTTTTATAAATTTAATACATTAGTGAAATGTTACAGATTTGATATAGCAGAGTAGGAAGGAGGTTCTTAAAATGTCAGGTGATTTTTATTCTGCGATAGAAGAAAGACGATCCATTTATGGTATTACGGATGAATTTGTGATTTCTGATGAACGTATTGAGGAGATTGTCCAATTAGCTGTGGCAAATACTCCATCGGCTTTTAATTCTCAAACAGGTCGATTAGTTGTATTGCTTGGAAATAGCAATAAAGACTTTTGGCAAGTGATTTTTGAATCAATCAAAGAAGGATTAGCGGAAGAACACATAGAAAAAAACAAGAGAAAGTTTAATGCATTTGCAAGTGGCTATGGGACAGTATTGTTTTTTGAGGATTATGAAGTAGTTGCATCAATGCAGGAGAAGTTCCCATCATTTCATGAACAATTTACTGAATGGTCGCATCAATCATCAGGAATACTGCAATACTTAGTATGGACTTCATTGGAGTACGAAGGGTTTGGCGCTAGTTTGCAGCACTATATTCCAACGTTTTCATCTGAAATCTGTCAGCAGTGGGGAATTCAAAAAGGATGGAAACTGATAGCGCAATTACCATTTGGAAAGCCAACTGTTGCGCCCAGGGAGAAAGAAATACAGTCGCTCGACCTGCGAATTGTTATTGTAAAATAACTTATAAAATAAGAAATTCTTCGTCATACTCTTGACCGAACCCTTTCGTTAAAAATAAACATATGATAGAGATATCATAATAAAAGGAATTGAAAAATAGGAGTGAATAATATGTCAGAGCAACAGCAAGCGTTTCGTAAAGCTTTAGGTAACTACCCTACAGGCGTTACAGTGGTAACAACATTCAATGGAAATCATGAACCTCTTGGATTAACGGTGAATTCTTTTGCATCTGTTTCTCTAGATCCGTTACTCATTTTATGGTCGATCGATAAAAAATCAAAATCATATAATGAATTTATGAAAACGAAAAAATTTGCCGTAAATATTTTAGCGAATGATCAACAAGAATTGTGTAACCTATTTTCAAGTAAAATTGAAGATCGTTTTAGTCAATGTAAATGGCAAGAGTCTGTACAAAGATTACCTATTTTGAATGATACATTATCAGTGCTAGAGTGTGAAACAGTCCAACAAGTTGATGCAGGTGATCATACTGTTTTAATCGGGCACGTCATTAATATTGAAAATACAGAAAAAGAGCCATTACTCTATCATCGACGTAATGTAGGGCCAATTCCTAAAGAGTTTTATAAAATAGAAGCAAAGTAAAGGGGAAACTGTGAATTCCTAAAGTGTTAGGGGATTTACAGTTTTTCAGTTTTTTTATGAAATCGGGGTAAAATAAAAAAGCTCTTCGCCTTTTTATTTCCAAGGCTTAGGCTTTATTGATAATTTCATGGGTTAATGAGTAAATATCGATTTGCGTTTCTTCAGCAATAACGTCTGCTAACATAACTTCTTTGAAGTATGCGACACTTGTTGGCAGTGGGATACGCAACAACTTTTCTAAAGCCGTTTGATACATATAAACAAATTCTAAATCAGTATTCCCTCGTTTTAGCTCTGCAAATGCTTCGTAGAATTGGTCGAGTTTGTCTGCGAATTCAAGTAAACGACCTTCTGTTGTGGCATCTTTACCTTCCTTCATACGGTCAAAGAAGATGGCTTGGAACTCATCTGGAATTTCTGAGACGATGAATTTTTCCATCATTTTCTCTTCCACATGCGCCAGCATTTGTTTGAGCTCAGGTGATGCATGTTTAACTGGTGTTTTAATATCACCAATGAAAACTTCTGCGAAATCATGGTTGATCGTTTTTTCATATAAAGATTTCCAGTTGATCGTTGCGCCATTCATTTCCTCTAAGGTGCCGAAGAACATAGCGTATTGTGATACTTTCCAAGAGTGAGCTGCTACATTATGCTCCTCGAATTTGAAGCGTCCGGGACAGCGAATAATTCGCTCTAAGTCGTTTAAGCTTGTAAAAAATTTATGAATACCTATAAAAATCCTCTCCTCTATCTTAAGTATATGCTAAAGTGCAACCTTTTATGTGATGGTTTCACCTATATCTGCATTGTACTACAGAAATTTAAAAAACCAGTCCAATTTACGATTTTTTAATAAGTAATTTACATTAGATTAACACTAGTTTAAGTGTATATGATTAAACCATGGAAATGCTACTTTTTTGCTTATGACTGTGGAATAAAACAACATAGTTTTTTGTTCATAATTCAGACATTGCACTCTATTACCTTTTCAATTATCGTGAATATAGAAGGAATATCGAAAAGTAAATACCATTTAAAGGATTCGATCAAATGATATATTCAATAATCGTTTTTATACATGTTATTAGTGCCATTTTGTCGATTGGGCCATTTTTTGTATTGTTACCGATGCTGAAGAAGATGCGAACGACGGAAAATCACCATGCATTGGAAGCATATGTGGGGACATTTTCAACTGCCATTCGTATTGTGAAGCATGCGGGCCATGTTCTCGTCACTACTGGATTGCTTGCTATGTGGCTAGGTGGTTGGAACTTGCTGACGTCATGGATTGTTATGACATTTGCTGTAATGATTAGCTCAATCGTCTTTTTGGCAAGTGCCTTTAAGCCAACTATTCGTACATTTAATACACCAGAATTCGATCAGCAGCAGTTTATCAATAAATTAGTGAAATCTGTTTGGATTTATATTGTACTGTTGTTAATTATGCTATGGTTTATGGTTGCAAAGCCGACATTATGGTAATAAAAATATGAAAGCTATCTATTCATCAAATTTGATGAGTAGATAGCTTTTTTATTTTTTAGAATTTCCTTCTACACCTACAATTATAATAGAAGGAAATCATGGGTTGAGACAATGTGTTTATTATTAGTAGAGGAAAACTACTGGATTTCTCTTATTTAGGTGTGTTTATGACGATGATAACAATGATCTACATTTTAAATGCTACGATTGGTTTTAGTTTTCCGATGAATGGGGCATATATAGGCTCTATAGTCATTATTTTGGGAATTATTTCTATCTTCTTTCTTGCTGCAGCCAAACAAAGGAATGAAAATTTGATCTTATTGGACAAAGATGAATCAGGTTATAAAAAGGACCATATTTAATGGGATGTTGCAATCCTGATTATCGCAAAATCGTAGATGAAGAAGAGCAAAGAGTCAAAAGGGAAATGAAAATACTACTAGGTTATTCAAATTGATTGTTATCATAATCATTTTTTGCGCTACATGGGTAATAGTAAATTAAATTAAAAAAACCATTTCATCGATTAGATGAAATGGCTTTTTTGCTTTTAAGTTAAAGTGAATTCGCTCTGTAATCTAATTATTATTCTAATAAACATTAAAATTTTCTCTTTAAAGCAGAAAAGTTGTTAAAAAGAAAAGGTTTAAGAAGCAGGGTGTCGAATTGTATAGTAGATGGATTATTTTGCAATAAGGGGGATGAATGTGCATGAATAAGGTAGAAAAAATAGCTATTCAGGATGAATATCCGGATGAATTTGCTTGGTGCTACGGTTGTGGAAGATTGAACACTGAAGGTCATCATATTCGCACGGTTTGGGAAGGCGAAGAAACCGTTACTTTTTATGAATCAGGAGATAAATTCACTGCTATACCAGGATTCGTATATGGTGGCTTTTTAGCTTCACTTGTTGATTGTCATGGTACCGGATCAGCAGCATTGGCACTCCATAGAAAAAATGGCCATGAGCCAGGTGATAGTGTGGAACCGCCAAGATTCGTTACCGCGTCATTACATGTGGATTACCTGAAACCGACGCCACAAGGGGTACAGCTAAAAGCTGTTGGCAAGGTAGAAGAAATTCACCCAAAGAAATTCAAAGTTCACGTGAAATTATATGCTGGGGATGAGCATGTAGTTAATGGAGAGGTAGTAGCTGCTTATATGCCAGCTAGTTTTGTTAAATAACAATTTTATTTAGTCATCAGAGTTAGTTTTCAACACTAAATTTCAATAGTGCAAATACGAAAACTTAATAATAGAAGTAATTCAAGAACCACAAAAGAAAATACATTAAAAGGAGTGAGAAAAATGTTTGACGCTCAAGCTTTTGGAATGAAGTTGAAGGAACTACGAGAGTTAAATGATTATTCAATGTTGTCATTAGGCAGAAAAATTGGCACGTCCGCAAGCCGTATTAAAAGTTGGGAGATGGGAGAAAGTGTTCCATCCGCAAGCTGGATTGTAAAGTTAAGCGGGGTGCTACAAGTGTCGGCCGATGAATTACTATTGAATGTAATGGACGAATCAGCTGAGCAAAAAGAAGATAAAGACAAATTTAAAAAACGTAAAGTATTACTTAGAGATATTCATTTATTATTGCCTGAACTTAACAAACAGGACTTATTAGAACTTTATACTTTGGCTGAATTAAAGGCGATGCAAAAAGAGGTTACTTCTTAAATTCATTAAATGTTTGTGATCAAGCATGGTCAGATTAAATTTACTTAACACCTTCCTAAATGATAAAGGAAGGTGTTTTTTTGTTAAGAAAATATATGCTTTAAAATAAAATTTTGTTTTTAAAGTATATATTAGTTGAATGTTTTACCAGAAAGTAAATTGAAAAACATTCTTTTACTGTTTATTTCTTCTAAAAATGTGTATGGACATTTGTAATATTTGAACGCTCAAACCTCTATTTTCACCCTCAAATTTAGTGAAATAACCTCTTTTTGCAAGGAAATAAAAAAAAATGGAGACAATTTCTTTATGTTCTTTGAGCATGAAGCGCTTCAGAAATGAGTGATTGGAGTTATATTCCAATGCCTGTGATAGTAGTCATGACAACCTTTTTGAACACTTTGAAAAAAATTTTTACAGAAAAATGTATAAAATGACAGAATATTGCCAACTATTGTAACAGGATTGATACCCCCCCTACATCGTTTAGAAATATTCATGCAATGTGGGGATGTTAGAGTTATCCGTGTTAGTGAAAAGGAGGTCGTTTTTAACGATGAGAAAACAATTGATTGCACTAGCAGCAGGTTTTTTAATATTAGGATCTGCAACAATGACAGCGCAAGCTGCATCTGTTAGTTATACTGTTGAAAAAGGTGATACACTTTGGGCTATTGCACAGGCCAACAACATTTCAGTCGAAGACTTGCAAGCATCTAACCTGCTAGATTCTTCTTTAATCTTCCCAGCGCAACAACTAGAATTAGAATCTAAATCTGATAAAAAATCAGATGACACATATACTATTAAAAAAGGTGATACACTTACAAAAATCGCCGAAGAAAATGAGGTTACTATAGCGGATTTGATGAGTTGGAATAATTTATCAAGCGATTTAATCTTTGCAGGAGATACACTCGCATTATCGGCTAAGGCAACTTCAAATATTACAAAAGTTCAACAAACGCCTGCTCAAACACAAGAAGCACCACAAGCAAAACAAACAAAACAAGCTCAATCAACATCTACACAATCAGCAACAGCAACACCTCCTCAAGGTGGTAAAACAATGACTGTACGTGCGACTGCGTACACTGCATATTGTACTGGTTGTTCAGGTGTAACAGCTACTGGTTATGATTTACGTGCAAATCCAGGAGCAAAAGTTATTGCAGTTGACCCTTCTGTTATCCCATTAGGTTCAAGAGTGTGGGTTGAAGGTTATGGGGAGGCAATCGCTTCTGATACGGGTGGCGCTATTAAAGGAAACCGTATTGATGTATTCATCCCAGATAACAACAAGGTTTATCAGTGGGGCGTACGTAATGTCACAATCAAAGTTTTAAACTAAACTGATAAGCTATATAAAATGTACCTCTCATGTCGAAAAAATTTCGTTGTGAGAGGTACTTTTTTATTCGCTTTTCTTGAAAAAGAGAGTCATTAGCATTCCTCATACATAATTTTCAACATTTTAGCCATCCTTTTATAAAAGGAGTGGTATTCAATGAGAGTAAAAAAATCGCAATGGATGTTACTAAGTATGACATTATTGCTTGGTGCTTGTTCGTCTAATAAAGAAGTTTATAAGGAAGTAACCGCAATTCCAGCTGAATCTGCACATGCAATGTTCATTAATAGTGAAGGTAAATCTATTGGTGAAGCAGTTTTAACTGAAACAGAAGAAGGTGTTAACATCGGAATTGCTTTACAAGGGTTAGAACCTGGTGAGAAAGCGATTCATATTCATGCAGTCGGAAAATGTGAAGCGCCTACATTCGAGTCGGCAGGTATGCACTTTAATCCAACAGATAAGCAACATGGATATCTAAATCCAAAAGGGTACCATTTAGGTGATTTACCAAATTTACAAATAGATAAAGATGGTACAGTTGATTTAGAATTTTCGACTAAAGCATTTACTTTAAAACAAGGAGATAGTCGTTCTATTTTAGATGGAGATGGTAGTGCTTTTGTTATACATGAATCATCAGACGATTATAAAACAGATCCATCAGGGAATTCTGGTAAGCGAATAGCGTGCGGGGTTATCAAAAAATAGTCGATTTGTGAAAAAAATAAGAATTTAAGCAACGAATTCAGCATTTTTTGCGTTACAACTGTATAGTAGTAGTATAAGAAGTTGACGTAAAATGGGTGGTTGCGAATGAAACTAAACAGATCGACAATTTTTCAATGGCTGAAAATCATTCTTCCGGTACTATTAATGATTTTTGCTATTCATGAAATAGGTAAGATACTTGGGAATGTTAATGGGCAAGAAATTGTTCGAGAGCTAGAGAATTTAGATGTTCGTACTTTAGTATTAATGGCAGCTGTTCCTTTAGCACTTGTATTTCCAATGTTTTTTTATGACTATTTTATTGTAAGAAAACTAAAGCTTAAAAGACCTTTAAGACGTTTGATGAAAGAATCGTTAATTATTAACTCGTTCTCTAATCTAATTGGTTTTGGCGGCTTAATTGGTGTGTTGTTACGAACACATTATTTTAAGAAAAAAGAAATAGATAGTGGTGCCTTTTTCAAAACAATTGCTTCAGTAACTTTATTTTATTTAGCTGGTCTTTCATTATTTGCTTGGGTATTACCAATCTTCTATTGGGATTTCCCATTATTTAATGAACGAAAGATTTTAGTTGTTGCTGTATCAATTATTGGTCTATATGTGCCATTTTTAATTATCAAAGCTATTGTTCAATTAGTTAAAAAAACAACAACACCTCGCCATGTATTAGGTGATGTGGGATTACTAGGTGTATCAGTCTTAGAATGGTTAGGCGCATTTGCATTTATATACTTAATCAGCTATATGCTAGAAGTTCCAATTGGATTTGAACAATTATTGCCGATTTTCATTGTTGCTTCATGTGCTGGTATTGTGAGTATGATTCCTGGTGGTCTCGGATCTTTTGATTTAGTGTTCATCTGGGGAACTCAAAGTTTAAATGTTCCTGAAGAGTCTGTATTATTAATGCTATTATTTTACCGCGTAGGTTATTATATTATTCCTTTTTTAGCGGGGCTTGCTTTGTTCCTTCGAGAGCTATGGGGGAAATTAAATGCCGGTTTTAATAGTGTTCCTAATATTATTTTAGAACGTGCTAGTCATATCACAGCTACTGTTCTTGTGTTTTTATCAGGCTTGTTGCTTTTACTATCTTCTGCAGCTCCTGGAGCCATTGAAAGAATTAAGTATGCAAAAGATGTATTATCTTTGCCGATAGTAAACGTATCTCATCAAGTTGCTGTAGCGACAGGATTTATATTGCTAGCATTATCTAATGGTATTTCATACAAGGATCGACGTTCATACCAATTAACATTATTTGTATTATTGTTTGCTGCAGCATTATTTATTTTAAAAGGTATTCAATATGAACAGGCATTATTTATGATTTTTGTAGCTGGATTATTATTTGTATCGAGAGATCGTTTCTATCGTGAAAGTTATATTGTTACATGGGGTCGCTCAATTATAAATGTATCTATTATTTTGGTTATTACAGCATTGTATGTTGGTATTGGCATTTGGGCGAAGCCATCTGCAAAATATCCAATTCCGGAAAGCATGAGACCATACTTTATTACGGATTCGGGTGATCTATTTCGTAGCGCTTTTATCGCTTTAATTGTTGTAACCATTGTTGTATTAATAGAAGTTTGGTTAAGGAAAGTGACACAATTTAAGAAAATATCTTCATTCCAGCATGAGAAAGAAATATTTTTACATCTCAATAAATATGGTGGTAAAGAGCTATCACACCTTATTTTTTTACATGATAAATATATTTTTTGGAATAAGAAGAAAACTGTTTTATTCCCTTATCAGGAAAGTGCCGATAAACTAGTTGTTCTTGGAGACTTGGTTGGAGAAAAGGCGGATTTTGCGGAAGCGATTGAAGAGTTTGTTGCGCATGCTGATTACTACGGTTATACGCCAGTCTTTTATGAAGTAAGCGATCAGTTTGTACCTTATCTACATGGCTATGGCTACAATTTCTTTAAATTAGGAGAAGAGGGCTATATAGATGTTGAGAAACTTGTATATTCAAACGATGATGCAAAGTCCGTTAGTAAGCTGACAAATAGTTTAGAGCAGGAAGGCTATTCTTTTGAAATCATACAACCTCCATTTCAAAAAAATTTGCTGAAAGAATTGCGCACCTTATCAGATGAATGGCTGGATAATCGAAAGGAAAAGGGATTCTCACTTGGTTATTTTAACGAAGATTACTTACAATTTGCACCACTCGCTGTTGTAAAAAATGGTGAAGCGCAAGTTGTAGCATTTTCAAATATCATCCCGTTATATGACGAAGAACAGACTATTTCGATTGACTTAATGCGTTCGAAAAAGACGGATCTTCCAACAGGAATAATAGATTATTTATTCCTCAATATCTTCATCTGGGCAAAGAGTGAGAATTTCAAACTTTTAAATGTTGGTATGACACCACTTTCACATATTGGGGTTTCCAAGTATGCGACGTTAACAGAGAAAATTGCTGCAGAAATTATATTTAATGGGCAAGAATATTATAATTTCCAAGACGTGCAACATTTTAAAGAGAAATTCGCAAATACATGGAAGCCTAAATATTTGGCTTATCGAAAACGAGCCTATTTACCTTTTACAATGTTACAAATTATGATTTTAATAGGCGACAATAAATACGCTACAATGAGAGAGCAAGTATCTGAAATTAAAAACTCTCGTAAACGATAATATAACCATAAAACCTTAGAGTCATTTATACGATTCTAAGGTTTTATTATAATTAAAGAAAAAAGAAAATTCTTATAAAGGAGTGATTTTGTTGATAGGCGAATCCATTTTACGATTACAAAACGTTGAGATGTCTTTTGGTAATAAGCAAGTCTTAAATGGTATTAATCTAGAAGTAGGTAAGGGACAAATTATTGGTTATATAGGACCGAATGGAGCAGGTAAAAGCACGACGGTAAAATTAATGCTTGGGTTAATTGAAGGCTATTCAGGGAAAATTGAAATTTTCGGTAAGGATATTGCTGATGGAGATTATACATATAAAAAACGGATTGGCTATGTGCCTGAAACGGCAGAGCTATATGATCATTTAACGGCTGCAGAGTATTTGACCTTTACTGGAGAAATGTACGGTTTAGGACGAGAGGAAGCTGAGAAAAAAGCATATCAATTGATGTTCCAATTTGGGTTAGAGCATGCTTTTCATCAACGCTTAACCTCTTTTTCAAAGGGGATGCGTCAGAAGGTGCTGATTATTTCGAGCGTATTGCATAATCCCGATCTATTATTTTTTGATGAACCTTTAAGTGGGTTAGACGCAAATAGTGTACTCGTTGTGAAGGAGATTTTAGCAAAGCTTGCTGAGGAGGGGAAGACTGTTTTTTATTCTTCTCATATCATGGAAGTTGTTGAGAAGATTAGTGATCGAATTGTGCTTTTAGTTAATGGTTTAGTAGTAGCAGATGGTAGTTTCGAAGAGTTACAACAGCAAGGCAAGGAGGGGACTCTAGAGGAAATATTCAATCAAATGACAGGATTTAATCAGCAGGTTGAAATTGCTGAGCGTTTTGTCGAGATTGTGAAAGAAGGTCGAGTACATGAATGATTTTAAATCGTTGAGAGTACTCGATGCGTTCCGATGGATTTTTGAGAAATTCGATATCGATTATCCAATTATGAGGAAACTGATTCAATTGAAACTAACGATGGACAGTCGTCGAATACCGGCTATTTTCAATGGACAAAAGCAGAAAAAAGAGGGTAATCAGTTTATTAAATCACTCTGGATATATCTTTTATACGGACTCTTATTGTTAACCCCTTTTTTATTTTTGGAAAATCAATATATGTTCGCGTCGAGCATTTTATTTACTATGCTAATGTTCATTACAATTACGACGATGGTGTCTGATTTCTCAGCAGTATTGTTAGATGTGCGTGACAAAAATATATTACAGCCAAAACCCGTCAGTAATCGTACACTGAATGCGGCTAAATTAATGCATATTGTAATTTATTTAGCATTGTTGGAAGGTGCATTTGTCATTATTCCACTTGCTGTTGGTATATATCGATTCGGTATTTTTTACGGGCTCATTTTCATCATTAGTATTGTTTTTATTAGTTGTTTTGTCGTTGTCATTACTGCCTTCACATATTTATTTATTCTACGTTTCTTTAGTGGTGAAAAACTGAAGGATCTTATCAATTATGTGCAAATATTTTTAGCTGTCGCAGTTATGCTTAGCTATCAAGTAATGGCACATTCATTTGAGTTAACTCAAATGAATTTACAGTATATGTTTACATGGTGGCATGTTTTTTTACCCCCTCTTTGGTATAGTGCCTTTTTTGAAGTAATGTTAAACCAAGATTACTCGATAAATATGCTTATATTAATGGCATGTGGTATTGTTATTCCTTTGCTGATGCTGCAATTATATATTAAATTGATGCCAGTATTTGAGCGAAGCCTCTCAAAATTGTTGAGTGATTCTGTACGTACAAAAGGTAAATCCCACCTATTTGAGGAATGGACTTCGAAGGTATTATGCCGTAATTCTCAGGAGCGTACATTTTATCGATTTGCATCACTAATGATTCGGCAGGAACGAGAATTTAAATTGAAGGCATATCCACAAATAGGTTTTGCCATTGTTATTCCATTTGTCATGTTTTTTAATGAAGTACGAATCTATTCTTTAAAAGAAGCCATGGCAAATGAAAATGTGTATCCTTTGTATTTTAGTGCGCTTATGATTCCGACTGTTGTTCATTTGTTGAAGTTTTCAGGGGCATATAAAGGTAACTGGATTTTTAGAGCAACACCTATTAGCAATTCGAAAATGTTTTATAGTAGTACACTAAAAGCAGCAATTGTAAAGTTGTTCTTCCCGACATTTACTCTGTTAAGCATTGTATTTATTGCCATGTTCTCATGGGCAATAATTCCGGATTTACTTATAATTTTATTAGTTGCAGTTATGATGACATTGCTTTCATATGTACTTTTGAATGGAGAAGTATATCCTTTTTCAAATTCTCATGAACTAACACAAGATAATAATACGTTAAAGATTTTTGTAGCAATGTTTGCCATTGGTGCATTTGCTTTAGTCCATTATTTAATCGATATGATTCCATATGCTAAGTTGATATATATACTGATATTAATAATTGCGGTTGTTATTGGATGGCGTCTTGTTTTTGGAGAAAAGAAAAATCACGGTCACTCTTAGAGCGACCGTGATTTTATTTTGTTTCTTTAAAAGAGATTGGAGTAGGTTCTATATTTAAGTCTGGTTGAATAGGCTTAAATTCTAACAATGCATCTTTGGATAGTGGAGATGATGAACGAACTTGTTCAATTTCTAAACGAAGCCTTTCAGTTTCAGCTATAAAACTTTGTTGTTTCAGTTTTTCAAGCTCAATTTCATCTTTTAGTATAGAATGTTTAATTCTCAAGCGATCATTGAAAGCTTTCGATGAAATAGCGACAATTGGGATTAACATTGCGAAAATGGGAATTATATAAGGGCTCATGAGCAATCTCCTTCAGTTGTATAATGTTTACATTATTATACTGTAAATTGTTGGATTTAGATTCATATTTATAAAATAACAGAAAATTTAAATTAATTAGGTTATAATCATTGATTTTATGTGGAGAAAATTGTAATATAAAAAAACCATAAAAAATATTTTTAAAAGGAGGATGCTAATGAAAGCATCAAGATTTGAAACGTACTTAGTAGATCAGGATTTTGAGGTTCAAAAAGAAGAGGAAAAACGTGAGGAGATTTGCCATGAGAATAATAGTGAGCAATATCCTGAAGGTTTTTTTACGGAGTTATAATTATTAAACAGCCGTATTTAAGGGCTGTTTTTTTTATGAAACGGGAATTGATTTTACATAATTTAGTTAATTTACATCAAATTCAAGAGATTTAAAATATACGAGTAATTTTAAGAGCTCCATAAACAATGTTAAGTCACTAAACTTTTATTCGTTTCTTAGTAAAATTATTTACAGGAAATTATAATAGGACAGAAAAGCTTAGTTGGAAATCTATTCATTTTTGCAGTATGATGTGATTCAGATGAGGTGTATAACATGACAATTGATGAACAAATAGTAAATTGGTTTGAGTATTTTCATGCGAACCCTGAAATTAGCTGGGAAGAACATGAAACAACAAAAAAAATCGCGTCTATATTAGATGAGTTGAGTATTTCTTATAAACTTCTTGGTGATGTACCAGGTTTACTAGCAGAAATGGGTGAAGGGGAAGATGTAGTAGCAGTACGTGCCGATATTGATGCTTTATGGCAAGAAGTTGATGGTGAATGGCGTGCTAATCATTCATGTGGTCATGATGCCAATATATCGATGGTGTTAGGCGCACTATTACATTTAAAAGAGCAAAAGCAAAAGTTAAATCACCGTGTTCGTTTTATCTTCCAACCTGCTGAAGAAAAAGGAAACGGTGCTGTTGCTACCTTTGAAAGAGGGGCAGTTGAAGATGTAACTCATTTATTTGGTGTGCATTTACGTCCTATTGAGGAACTTAAAATAGGGCAAGTATCTCCAGCTATCCACCATGGAGCAGCGGTATTCTTAGAGGGCAGTATCCATGGAACAGATGCCCATGGTGCACGACCACATCAAGGACAAAATGCTATTGATGTTGTAGTAGCTATCCAACAAATGGTGAAGAATATTTATATATCTCCATTTGAGCCAAATTCAGTGAAATTAACGAAAATTGTAGCAGATGGTGGGAGTATCAACATAATTCCAGGTAGTGCAAACTTCACAATGGATGTTCGCGCGCAGAAAAATGTTGTATTAAAAGATATGCAATCTAAAGTTGAACATGGATTAGAAGCAATTAAGCAACAATTTAATGTGGATATTACTTGGAATTGGGTGGATTTAACACCAGGTGCTGAAGTATCTTCAGAGGCTGCAAAAATGGCAGAAGAAGCGATTGTTGAAGTATTAGGTAAAGAGTATCTAACTCCACCAGTTGTAACACCAGGTAGTGATGATTTCCACTTCTACACAGTATTAAAACCAGAATTAAAAGCGACAATGATCGGTATTGGCGCTAATTTAGCGCCAGGATTACATCATCCTAAAATGACTTTTGAAAAAGAAGCATTACTTGATGCTGCTAAAGTTTTATCGAAACTACTTTCAAAAACTCTAGTAAAATAATTTAAAAACCTATGCGAAGGAATTCTTTGCATAGGTTTTTTATTTTTTAGTAATATCTGTTAGATGAATTTTGCTAGTTTATGAATAATAAATGATAGCGTTTTCAAAAAAGGTTTGACTCAAAAAGAAGTGGCTATTACTATTATTATAATAGTGATTATTTATAGACTATTCTAAACTATTTATATTTTCGCAAAGGGGTTGTGAGAAATGAAAAAGGAGATAAGTGCAGGTTGGGCTGGTTTAACATTTTTGATTATGATTATCACAATGTTAGTGACAGTCGTGGTGTTAGATCAAAGTCCACATGTGCCGCTAATTGTGGGGACAATTGTAGCGGCGATTGTTGCTTGGAAACATGGTTATAAATGGACAGAGATTGAAGGCATGATGTATAAGGGGATACGACTTGCGTTACCAGCAATTGTGATAATTATGTTAGTCGGATTGACGATTGGTGCATGGATTGGTGGAGGAGTCGTAGCGACGATGATTTTCTACGGTTTGAAAATTATTTCACCAGCATGGTTTTTAGTAACGATTATGCTTATCTGTTCAATTGTGTCACTGGCTATCGGAAGTTCATGGTCGACAATGGCTACAATTGGTGTAGCTGGAATGGGTATTGGTTTAAGTATGGGTATTCCTGCAGCAATGATTGCAGGGGCGGTTATTTCGGGCTCTTATTTTGGTGATAAGATGTCTCCGCTTTCTGATACGACGAATTTAGCTGCGGGTTTAACAGATACAAATTTATTTGATCACATTAAGCATATGTTTTATACAACAATTCCTGCGTTACTTATTTCGTTAGTTGTATTTGGCATACTTGGTCGTCAATTTGCGTCATCTACAATGGATATTGGGAAAATTGAAGGAACATTAAGCGTTTTACAAGAAAGCTTTGTTATTTCTCCGTGGTTATTATTAGTACCGGTTATTGTAATTGTATTGGTAGCGAAAAAGGTACCTGCTATCCCTGCTTTAATTGTTGGTATTTTGTTAGGATTTATAGCTCAAATTTTCGTGCAAGGCGGTGCACCAGCAGACGCAGTAAATGCCTTACAAGAAGGATTTAAACTAGAAACTGACAATGAAATGGTCTATGAGTTGTTTAATCGTGGCGGCTTAGATTCAATGATGTTCACTGTTTCTATGACTCTTGTTGCGATGACTTTTGGTGGTGTATTAGAGTATTCTGGTATGCTTCAATCAATGATGAATATTATTGTGAAAGCTGCGAAATCAACGGGTAGCTTAGTAGCTGCAACAATTGCTTCTTGTATTACAACAAATGCAACTTGTTCGGAACAATACATATCTATCGTTGTACCTTCTCGTATGTTCGTTAAGGTTTATAAAGATAGAGGACTGCACTCTAAAAACTTATCACGTACTTTAGAGGATGGCGGTACATTGACTTCTGTGTTTTTCCCATGGAATACGTGTGGTGTATTTATACTAGCGACACTAGGTGTAAGCGCTTTTGAATATGCGCCTTATGCGATATTGAATTTTACAGTACCAATTCTTTCAATTATTTATGGATATATTGGGTTTTCAATCGTTAAATTAACGCCGGAAGAACAGGCATTAATAAAGAGTAATGAAGCGAAGTTAAAAAAGGAAGAAGATTTAAATAGTGTACCTGCACTAGATTAATAGGCAAAAGCCTTCTAGCATATTTGATGTCTAGAAGGCTTTATTAATTGTATGTGGAAAAATTCAGCTCATATAAACTGCGTGGTCGACCTTGCTGATATGTCATCTCTTCTCCAACGATTTTAGCGTAGTTATGTTCAACAAGTTTTTTTAGAATACGCTCTGTTGTTCTCCGTGTTACTTGTAAATGCTCGGATAAATCATGAGCTGTAAATTGTAACGACTGTCTCGCTTTACTAAAGGCCATAATTTTAGAAATGTTGAGTGGGCTAAGTTTTGTTTCCTTCGCCATAAGGACAATATAAGGATCTTTAGCTTGTAATGATAATGTTGAGGCTTTATTAGGAAACGGTCCTTGTAGTTCTTTGTTTTCAGTTAAGATATAAATAGCATTAGGAGATGCATAATTTAAAGCATGTTGTGCATTCCTTTGAGCTTCTAATATAGATTCACCATAACCAAAGACGAGCTTCACCGACTTTTCTGAAACAGTAAAGAAAGACTCAAGTTTGTTTTGGGTAAGTGCATTTTGTAAATGTCCATATGTTGTGAATAATTCAAAACGGCATGTATCTACTTGTTGATATGAAGCATGGATGATAGTAGCTAATTGATCTACCGTTTGTAGTGGATTATGTGTAGCTTCATTGAACTCTATAATTCCGGCAACTGCTTTTGCAGATTCAAATTTTGTTAATTGTGATAAGGATATAGATTCATTTAGATGCCGAATAATTGAACTTTTTGGATCAAGCATACGTATGACAGGAATGTCCAATGCCGTTAATTCATCATAAATAGCATGAATACTCGTTATGACTAAGTCAATTTGCCTTGACTGCCAAAGAGCAATATGATTTGTAAGTAATTGCTTAGTTGGTGTCGATAATTCAATTTCTTGCGTGAAGGGTAATTGCCCTTCAATCTGGATATCATGCAAGACATTTTGTATAAAGGTAGAGCTCATTACATCAATAGATAATCGGTCAATTGTAACATTATGTTTTGCGATGGCAGAAAGAATAGTTGTTGATATCATCGTTTCATCTTGTTTTATATATGTCCAAGGTATTGGCCATTGATGTAATAAGTGTTTAGCATATAAATAAGGCAATGTCCCTGCCAACAGTAGAACATCACAAGGTTTTACTTGTTTCATTAAATTAGGTGTTTCTTCTGGTGAATTGTAAATATAAAAATCTAATTGTATATGTGGTACTTCGTGTGAGATAATATTGAGACGATTCATAAATGCTTTTGAACAAATGACTGCTATTTTTGTTGACATAGAATATGACTCCTTTGTTATATTTTTTTATTAATTAACGACTATTTAACGACAACTATAACAGCTCGTAAATAAAAAGAAAAGAGTGAATATAAATGAAAATTACTGAAATTGAAATTTTTGCTATCGAGCTACCTTTAATTGAACCATTTATTATTAGTTATGACACATATCCATCAATGCCCTCTATAATCGTGAAAATGACTACGGATGAAGGTATTATAGGTTACGGTGAGTCTGTCCCCGATGAACATGTAACAGGGGAGACTTGGGAAAGCACTTATGCTGTATTAAAAAACCAACTTGCACCATTAATGATTGGTCAAGATCCAATGGCTTTCGAAAAGATTCATGCATTAATGGACAAGGCAGTTTATCAAGTACCTGCAGCAAAGGCAGCGATTGATATTGCTTGTTTCGATATAGTTGGTAAAAAATTAGATGTACCAGTCTACCAACTAATTGGTGGGCGTTATCATGAGAAGTTCCCAATAACACATGTACTAAGTATTGGTACACCTGAAAAGATGGCAAATGAAGCAGAAGAGCGTGTGAGACAAGGCTACCGCTCATTCAAAATGAAGGTTGGAACAGAAGTCTTGAAAGACGTAGAACGTATTCAAGCGGTACGTGAGCGTGTTGGGTTTGATATCGCAATCCGAGTAGATGTCAATCAAGGATGGGAAAATAGTTCCACAACTTTACGCGGTTTAAGAGCATTACGTGACGTTGATTTAGATTGGTTAGAGCAACCTGTTGTTGCGGACGACATTGATGCGATGGTAGAAATAAAATCTAAAACAGATATTCCTTTAATGATTGACGAAGGCTTACATGGTGTAAAAGAAATGCGTGAAATTATTGCTAAACGTGCTGCTGATAAGGTCAATATTAAACTGATGAAATGCGGAGGTATTTACCCAGCGATGAAATTAGCAACAATGGCTGAAATGGCAGGAATTGAATGTCAAATCGGATCGATGGTAGAATCATCAGTCGGTTCTGCGGCTGGATTCCATGTTGCATTCTCAAAAAAAATCATGACAAGTGTCGAGTTAACAGGTCCATTGAAATTTTCAAAAGATGTGGGTAACTTAAAATATGATGTACCATTTATTTGTTTAAATGAGCGTCCAGGATTAGGCATTGATATAGATGAGGCTATCCTACAAGAACTTTGCCACTACTCGCATGTAGTGAAATAACAATTGGAGGAGGGCTTGAATGAACAGTATATATAAAGGTCATTTAGGTGAAACACCATTTGATATACGCTTATTAGCAATGGAACATTTAGCGATCATACAACAATTACAAACTATTGTTTATAATGCATTACCAGATCAATCCGTGTTACAGCCTCTATCACAAGAAGAATTTGAATATATTCTTCATGGCAACGGCTTAATGATTGGAGCATTTGTAGGAGAAGATTTAATTGCATTCCGTGCACTTCTTGAGCCTGAAATTGATGATGAGCATCTTGGACGTGATTGTGGAGTAGAAGAATCTCTATTACCACGTGTTTTATACCAGGAAATTTCAAATGTTTCGCCTGATTATCGTGGCTTTGGTCTTCAAAAGACATTGGCTAAAGTTATTATGGACCAGGTAGATGTGGAACGTTTTGATTATATTTGTGCGACAGTAAAGCCGTTCAATATTCCAAGCCTAAAAGACAAATTTTCTCAAGGTATGATGGTTGCAGCTTTAAAATTAAAATATGGTGGAAAGCTTCGTTATGTATTTTTCAAAAAAATAACTGAAGAGGTTTTGTCATTCAATGAATCATATAAAGTATTAATGAGTGATACCCCTATGCAGCAACGTCTATTAAAAGAAGGCTGGCTTGGTGTACAAATGTTTCTAGAAAATGACGAATGGATTGTAGAATATAAAAGAATGAAATGAGTATTTGCCACTTCCGATAAGGGAAGTGGCTTTTAAATATAAATACAAGAATATACTATGATGATACAATCTTGAAAAAGGGTTACAATACTTATTGAAGTAAATATATAGAATTAACTGTATTGAGGAGTGAATCTATTGAATAAAATCCCTGTAATATTAGACTGTGATCCTGGTATTGACGACACAATGATGCTAACACTTGCTTTTGCAAGACCTGAGTTAGATATTCGTTTAGTAACAACTGAAGCTGGAAACGTATCGCAAGATAAAACAACGTATAATGCACTTAGTTTCTTAACGTATATTAAACAAGATGTTGAAGTAGCTAGAGGTCTTGATGCTCCTATGTTCCGTACATTAGAAGTGGCTGAAGAGATTCATGGTGAAGGTGGATTAGGCAATGTGAAATGGGCGGAGCCAACTCTACAAACGAGTGATCGCTCAGCTGTAAATGCAATGCGTGAAACACTTTTAGCTAGTGATGAGCCTATGATTATTGTAGCAACTGGCCCATTAACAAATGTAGCAGCGTTATTATTTGCACACCCAGAAGTAAAACCGAAAATAAAAATGATTTCATGGATGGGTGGAGCAGCAGTAGGTGGTAATGTGTCAACAACTGCTGAATTTAATGCTTATGTTGATCCACATGCGGTAGAATTAGTTTTCCGTGCAGGTTTACCGATTGTTATGAGTGGTTTAGATGTAACGCATAAAGCATATATTACCCTTGATGAAATGGAACGATTAAGCAAGTCAGGAACTCCGTTTGCTGAAAAAGTTGCAGAGATGATGAAATTTTATACATTCACACAATCACAAACACCATTTCACGCTCCAAATTTCGAGAAACAAATTCGTGTACATGATGTGTGTGCAGTTGCATATCTTGTTGCTCCAGAGTTATTCCAGGGTGGAGATTACTTTGTAGAAGTGGAGTTGGAAGGCCGTTTAACAGCTGGTTCAACAATTGTTGATTATGTAGGTAAAACAGGTAAAGCGCCAAATGTTAAAGTACTACATACAGTTAATCGTGAAGGATTTATCGAATTATTCTTTAATGCAGTGAATACGATTGGTAAACAATTAGCTTAAGGAATAAGTATTTAAAAACTACTTGATATCTATTTAGATATCAAGTAGTTTTTTTGTTTTTAATAGTAGTATTTGATAACACTCATAAATATATTAAGTAAAACAGTGATTGAAAAAATAGTAAAAACATAATAATCAAATGTTGTAACTAGATTGATAATAGAAAAAGGTTTTGCCCCCAATATTAAGGATTTTAATTGTTAGTGGGAACATATCGCCTAAAGCATTCTAGATGATGTAGTTTCGAATGAAATACAAAGTGTCCTAAGAATTTTGATTGAGTTTAATGTCACAAAAACCATATTTCCATCATTAGATGAAGTAGGAGAAGACAATGCAATTAATACAGGCTTTCTATATGAAGGAAGGAAATAAAAAAATGTATCCGCTTACACGTCTGTCGTGTGGCTTTATATGTATGATAATCAGAATTATAGAGGGAGTTGACTTCTATGTGAAAACAATATGATAGGTATATGGAGATGCACTTATTGAACAGTTACTTTGAGGTAGAAAAATAGCCGAAGGAGGAAGATGAGATGAAACGTAGCTTTAAAGACGATTTTAATATGTTAGCAATGCTTTTAATTCCAATAGGTGTTGCGGTTAATCTAGTAGGGTTCCAGGTTGCTAATGTATTAAAATTACCTATCTTTTTAGATACCATTGGCACAATTTTAATCGGTGTAGTGGCAGGGCCTTGGGTAGCGCTTTTAGCAGGACTTATTACAAATTTAATTAATGCTATTTTTAATCCTATTTATTTACCGTATGCGTTAACATCTATAGCAATAGGGATTGGTGCAGGTTATTTATCTAAGTTTGGTATGTTCAAACAAATTGGTAAAGTGATTATTTCAGGTATTATTATCACATTTATTGCTGTCATTGTATCTGCACCAATAACCGTTTTAGTTTTTGGTGGCGCTACAGGTAATACATCAGCAATTATTACGGCGACATTTTTAGCAGCAGGCCAAGAGTTATGGACTGCAGTATTCTCTTCTTCATTTATTACAGAAGTAGCTGATAAAGTAGTCTCAGTATTAATTGTATACTTCATTGTTAAAAGTATGTCAGATCGTTATTTATCCAAAATGAATTATGGGGAACTTTATATGAAACGTAAACAACGTTAATACTACTAAGCTCTTTCTATTTTCGTTGTCAGTTTATCAATGGAAAGGAAGGGGCTTTTTTCTCTATGATTTAGATTTTAAGACATATTTTTAAGGAGATGCCAATAATGAAACTAAATCCAATATTAAAATTGCATCCATTGACAAAATTGTATTTTACTTTATTTGTAACAATCTCAGTTATTATCATACCTAGTTATATATTTGCATTTACTTGGTTTCCTATACTACTTGTGATAGCTATTATTGCGGGAGTAGGAAAACAATATTTAGACATTGTTGTGAAAGCATTAGTGTTTTTACTGGGAATCGTTTTTATAATGCAACTTTTTTTCTATCCAGGAGACCAAGTTATAGGTGAATGGTGGATATTTGAGATAACTAAAGAAGGGTTACAGTACGGACTCGTACTAACTTCACGTGTGTTAGCAATGGGTTCAGCTTTCATACTTTTTTTCAGGATTACAGAAATACGTGATTTCGTAAAAGCGCTGGAGGATTTGGGTATGCCACCCATGGGTGCGTATATTGTATTATCAACGCTACAAATAATTCCTGAAATGAAACGCCAAGCAAATACTATTATGGAAGCGCAAAAGACTCGAGGAGTGGAAACGGAAGGATCACTTTTGATACGTGCAAAGGCATTTATACCAATATTAACGCCTCTAATTTTATCTTCTATTGCAAGTACGGAGGAACGTGCTATCACGCTTGAATCACGTGCATTTTCTGCTCCTACTAAAAAAACGAGCCTACATAAGTTAAAGAATAGTAGCTCTGATAGGACAATACCAATTGTATTACTTATTTTGATGATTAGTCTTATTGTTTGGAGGTTTTTCTTATGAAAAATATCATTGAAATAAAAAATATGTCGTATCGTTACCCTGTTAGCGATGATTTTTGTTTGAAAAATATTACATTTTCAATTCAAAAAGGAGCATTTACAGCCATTGTTGGAAATAATGGAGCTGGAAAAACAACGCTGTGCAATGCGATACGTGGTTTTGTTCCACATTTTTATAAAGGTGAATTAGCAGGAGAAGTTATTGTAGATGGCAAGCAAATTGTAGATTATCAACTTGGACAACTAGGTGGAAAGATTGGCTATGTATTTCAAAATCCTTTCAGTCAAATTTCTGGTGTAAAAGATTCTGTTTTTGATGAGGTTGCATATGGTTTAGAAAACTTAGGTGTACCAGTAGAAGAAATAATACAAAGAGTTGAAGATGTATTAAAACTAGTGAACATTGAACATTTAAGAGAAAAAAATCCATTTGAATTATCTGGAGGACAAAGGCAACGTGTTGCGTTAGCCGCCATTATTGTAATGGATCCAGACATTTTGGTAATCGATGAACCGACATCTCAGTTAGATCCCATTGGTACTGAAGACATTTTTAATGTTATTCGTATCATGAAAGAACGAGGTAAAACGGTATTACTTGTAGAGCACAAAATGGATTTAATTGCAGAGTATGCCGATAATATATTAGTACTCCATGAAGGATCACTTGTTATGCAGGGCCCTGTAAGAGAGGTTTTTTCAGATTCCAAGTATTCAACATATAATATTCAATACCCATACGTTACTGAAGTGGCTTTAAATCTTAAAGAGATGGGTGTTCCATTAAAATTTATCCCTATTCAAAATGAAGAACTACCGAAATCTTTAGAGATAGAGTGGGAGGAAAATAATGACTAATATAAAAATAAGTAATGTAAGTTATTCATATCCAGATGGAACTCTAGCTTTAGAAGATTTTTATTTGTCTATATTAAGTGGAGAGCGTATTGCTATTATTGGACAAAACGGTGCAGGGAAAACAACAGCTGTAAAATTAATGAATGGATTATTAAAGCCAACTAAAGGAAATGTTTTAGTCGACGATATGGATACAAATGAATACACAACAGCGCAAATTTCTAGAAAAGTAGGTTATGTTTTTCAAAATCCTGATGATCAAATTTTTCATAATAACATAGAATCAGAAGTACGTTTTGGACCTAAAAATATGGGCTTTCCTGAAGAGAAAGTAGACAAACTAACGGATTGGGCAATGGATTTATGCGGTGTGAAAAAATTTAATGATGAGAATCCATATAATTTACCTTATTCTGTCCGCAAGTTTGTAACAATTGCATCTGTTTTAGCAATGGATTCGGATGTTATTATTTTAGATGAACCCACTGCAGGCCAAGATAAGGTTGGTTTAGAACGTTTGGTACACATTTTAGAAGTACTTGAAGAAAAGGGAAAAACGGTTATTACAATTACACATGATATGGAGTTTGTAAGTGAATATTTTGATAGAATTGTTGTTATGGCGAATCGTAAAATAGTTGTAGACGATAATGTAAATCAAATTTTTTATAACCCTGATGTTCTAGAAATGAGTATGTTAAAGCCTCCTGCCGTAACAAAAATGGCTAAATTATTATCCTTATCGGATGGTATAACTACGCAGGCCCAGCTTCTAGCTGCCATTTCCGAAAAAGTTAAGCCATAAAGGAGCAAGTTAAATGAAGACTAAAAAAATAATAGTAGCAGGTAGTATTAATATTGACCTTGTATATGAAGTACCTCATATAGTAAAAGAAGGTGAAACAATTCACAGTACGAAACATGATCTGTATTTTGGGGGGAAAGGAGCTAACCAGGCAGTTACTGCAGGGCAGCTAGGTGCAGACGTCCAATTTATCGGGAGTGTTGGAGCCGATGACCATGGCATTCGTGCGAAAGAGAATATGGAGAGAAAAGGTGTTAAAACTGAAGCGATTTCTTCTCAAGGCGCAACAGGCCAAGCAATCATTCAGCTTTCTGATGTTGGTGAAAATTCGATTGTTCTATTCCCAGGAGCCAATTTCCTTGTAACACCTGAGCAGATCCAAGAATCAGAAGCTGCTTTTAAAACAAGTGATATATTGCTATTACAGTTGGAGATACCTATTGAAGCAGTAGAAAAGGCTGCAGAGCTTGCATATGCAAATGGGGCGAAAATCATCTTAAATCCAGCACCTGCACGAAATATTCCAGATTCACTGTTACAGAAAGTATCAATATTAACACCTAATGAAACAGAACTTGAATTGTTAACAGGAATTTCAGCAGATTCGGAAGAAAACTTGCAAAAGGCATGTTCTATAATGATAGGAAAAGGAGTACAAGCAGTAGTCGTAACGCTTGGAAGTAAAGGTGCGTTTTATATGACTTCCGAAGAAAGTGGATTCATAGCAGCTGAAATGGCAAAAGCAGTGGATACAACAGGAGCAGGGGATTCTTTTAACGGAGCTTTAGCGGTTGCATTATGTCATGGAGATTTGCTTACAGATGCTATTGCATACGCTTCAAAAGTAGCGGCATTTGTAGTTACTGAAATGGGTGCTCAACCAGATATCCCAAGTACTTTATGTAGATAATTAATTTTAAAGATAAAAGCCTTACCTAAAGTATAGATAAATACTTTAAGTAAGGCTTTTTAATACTTTAATAAAATATTCGATCTTACGTTTCTATATCCTCTTTCGAGCGTGCGTATCTCCGTTTAGTAGAAGAGGTTGATTTTGTTCCATGATGATTGTCTTCATCCTTCACTTTATCATTCAATTCTTCAACAGGAATGGCGTCAACTGTTTGCATATCTTCATGCAAATCGAACAAGCTAATGGAATCTGTATCGACAACATCAGGATTATCTAGATAGGGCAAATCAGTGAAAATCTTTTTATCAGCTGGAATTTCAGGTCTCTCCATTTAGTCACACTCCCTTGTATATAGAAGTGTGCTCGAACTTGTTTATGATTATGCACCGAATGCCATTTGATAAAGTAAATATAAATTTAAGGAAATTACGATTGCAGCAACTATCCAGCCAACAATTGTAGTAATTTTATAATTTACAAGCTCGCCCATGATTCTTCTATTACTTGTAAAGATGATAAGGGGAACGAGTGCAAATGCGATACCAAATGATAATATGACTTGGCTTAATACCAATGCATAAGTTGCATTAACACCAAATGCAATAATAGCAAGAGGAGGCAACATCGTAATTGCTCGTCGTAAATAAATTGGGATTTTTCTTCGTATAAACCCTTGCATTACGATATCTCCAGCCATCGTACCAACTGAAGAACTTGCTAGACCAGCAATCAATAATCCGAGTCCAAAAGAAATACCAGCCATCGGTCCTATATATTGTGTTAAACCTTCAAATGCCACATCTAAATCTTCAACAGCAATACCTTTGTTAAAGAACACGGCAGCTGCAACAATTAACATACTCATATTAATTGCTCCTGCAATTATCATAGCAATGACAATATCAATTAATTCAAAATGGAAAATTTTTCGTTTTTCTTCATTGGTACGGCCAATAACACGACTTTGTGTTAATGAAGAATGTAAATAAATTGCATGAGGCATTACAGTTGCTCCTAAAATACCTGTTGCAAGTAAGATGGAATCTACACCCTCAAATCGTGGTGTGAAAATACCTGAAATGACACCACCCACATCTGGCTTCGCCATAAATGTTTGAAAGGCAAATGCTGCAACGACTATTAAAACCATTCCAGATATGCCTGCTTCAAATGCACGATATCCACGACGTTGTAATTCTAATATAGCAAATGAACCGGCTGCTGTAATAAGTGCTGCAGGTAACATAGGAATACCGAATATTAAATATAACCCTAGAGCAGCGCCTATAAATTCGGCTAAATCGGTTGCCATAATGACTAGTTCAGCTTGTATCCATAAAAATATTGATGTTTTTTTAGAAAAGTTTTCACGAGCAACTTCCGGTAAGTTTTTTCCTGTAGCAATCCCTAATTTTGCAGAAAGAGATTGGATGAGGACGGCCATTAAGTTTGAAACTGCGATTACCCATAATAGTAAATAGCCATATTCAGAGCCGGCAGTGATATTTGTTGCAAAATTTCCTGGATCTATATAAGCGACAGCAGCGATAAAGGCTGGACCAAGGAAAGGTAAAATGCGTCTGAAGCCTTTCACATCGCCTCTTAATACATCCTCTGCTCTAGGTGCTTCGAAGCGTTTGTAGACATTTTTCTCTCTAGTCTTCGTCATAGTTTCCCACACTCCCAAAAATGTTGTATGAACAATAAAGTTTCCTGGAGGAAACTTTAAGTGTTTAAATTATAATCCTCAATTTGGAAATTGTAAAGAAAAATTTACGATTATCCGAATAAAAAAATCATTAAATTTTCAGTCTTCTTATAGATGGGGAAAACTTACTTTAAAGGGCAGAAGCCACATTGTAACCATCCTGGTACGTCTTTTGAGAAACAACATGTTTTACGAACAGGGATATTGACTAATTTAGATGGATGTTGACCACCAGTATACTTTGCAAATTGAGAGCGCTTTAAGAACTTAGACCATACTTTATCATCCTCTAAAATGTCTAAATCAATACGTGCCTGATCTTCAGTTGCAGGATTAGACAGTAGGGTATGGAAATGCCATAACATATAGCCGAAAATGTTTTCCCACAGCATTAATGGAGAAACAGATGTAATTTTTCGTAATTGCTGAATAATTTCCTGACACTGTGTGAGCAAAATATGTGCAATTACTTCTTCGCGTTCTGAATCATCAACAATGCGCCAATCGTTTTCTTTAATAAAAATGCAAAGCGCTGTTCTCCCAAATTCTTCACGTGCTCCAAAATGGATTGAAGAAACATCGCTATCCCAAACTTCGTCATATGTACTAAGCATGTAAAACTGCATAGCGATGAACATGCCATAGCGTTTTGTGAAATATGAAATCGCAGTAGTTTCTGATGTTACACCACTTATGGCATACATAAGATTCATAAAATCAGGAAGAAATGAATCGTCTTGCAATTGATCTAGCCGGAAGAGAACTGTTGATGGCTCGTCCGTATATACGCTGTATGCATTTAGTTGTTGTCTTTGATCCTTTGATAAAGTACCCATTTAATCACCCCTTACAAACTACTATACAATAAAATTTTAAAGACCTATTGGATAAATATTTAGACTTTCGTAGAAAAAGAAAGTAAAAAAATCTAGAGAATAAAATATAAGTGAATTTTCTATAAAATGCTTGACTATTTATATGATAATGATTATCATTATCATATAAAGAAAAACCTCCTTTACAACATAGCAAGTAGAGAAGGACTTTAATTAGCTACTTTTCTCCAAAATTTAGCTAAACAATACAATGTGTTCTTAAACCCCCCTCAAAAGTTTAAGAATATATCGATAAAACTGGAACGGTAAGCCTTTAATGGCTTACCGTTTTTTGTTTTTCTTAACACTTTCGTATAGAAAAGTAGAAAGTAATTAAGAGTGAGAAATGATTTCTAAAATGAAATTAAAACCTCCTTTAACAAGCTAATAATCATTCCGAAAGATTTTTCTGAAAAGTAAAAAACAGTAATTATTATAGGTGTTTTGAGATGTTATTAATATGAAAAATACACTATAAAATTATATTGAAATACTTTTATTCAAAATAAATATATTGATTATTGTAATGATTATGAATTTTGATAAACGAAAGTTTCGGTGTATGAATTATTTTTACTGTATATCTTCATTTTTCCATATTAATTCCTAATTAATGAAAATAAATAAAATATACCAATTTAAAAAAGTCTATAAACCTATAATAAAGCCCTTATAATGTAAAATTTATGATTAATAAGTTCTGTTGTTCTTCTGAAGTGAGATGATTAGAATTGAATATGTGACATTTTTCGAAACTTTTTTATTAAGACATTTTTGTGAACTTATCGATTTCTCTCCAAACAGATGGTTTCTTAATAATCTGTTTGAAGAATAATCGACAACTGTTTTTACATAACGTATTTTATTAATTAAGTTAGGAAAATATTATTTTCAAAAAGTAGTCTTGGGGTAACGGTTGCTTTTTTATGAGTACTTAATGACAAATTTAGTACGAATAAAGTATTAAGGGAGGTTCCTATATGAGTAAGAAAGATTTATCAAGACGTGATTTCTTAAAAACAACAGGTATTGCAACTGGAACATTAGTAGGTGGCGGCTTAATTGGTGGATTAATCGGATTTGGTTCGAACAAGAATAATTCATCAAACAGCGATAAAAACGCATCTAAAGATCAGGCTGCAAATACGAACAGTAAAGGTAAAATGTTCTTTACTACTGATAAAGAATTCGAAATTTTATCAAATGCAACAGAACGTATTTTCCCTAAAGATGACTTAGGTGCAGGTGCGATTGATCTTGGTGTTCCATATTTTATCGATCATCAATTAGCAGGTAACTATGGCAGTAACTCTAGAGAGTATATGCAAGGACCTTTCTATGCTGGTGAAGCTACTCAAGGTTACCAATCACGTTTAACAAGAGCAGAGATATTCAAACAAGGTGTTGGTAAACTTGAAGCGGAAGCTCAAAAACGCTTTAAAAATGGATTCTCATCACTTGATGATAAGCAAATGGATGAAATTCTTACTGCTTTCCAAAAAGGTGAAGTAGCAATGTCTGGAGTAACTTCTGCATTTTTCTTTACATTACTGCGTTCAGCAACAATTGAAGGAGCATATGCTGATCCAATGTACGGCGGTAACTTGAACATGGAAGGATGGAAAATGAAAGGCTTCCCAGGTCACCAAATGTCATATATCAATGTAATTGAAGAAGATAAATTCCAAAAAATTGCACCTAAACCATTAGGTCAACATTAATACAGGAGGTTAGAAAAATGACTAAAACTATGCCCAAAGTAGACGTTGTAACAGTAGGGGTAGGTTGGACAGGCGGTATCGTCGCAGCTGAAAGCGCGAAAGCCGGTTTGAAAGTCGTAGGTTTGGAACGTGGTGCTAAACGTGGAACAGAAGATTTCATGAACGTACATGATGAATATCGTTACGCAATACGTTATGAATTAATGCAAAACCTATCAAAAGAAACTGTAACTTTCCGTAATAATCGTAAACAAAGAGCACTACCAATGCGCCAATTAGGTTCATTTTTATTAGGTGAAGGTCTTGGTGGTTCTGGTACTCACTGGAACGGTCAAACATATCGTTTCTTGCCATATGATTTTGAAATGAAGACAATGACTGAAAAAAAATATGGTAAAGACAAATTAGGCTCAGATTATTTAATCCAAAACTGGGGAATGACTTATGATGAGTTAGAACCTTATTTTGATAAGTATGAAAAAACAGCTGGTATATCAGGTGAAGATAAAAACCCATTCTGGGGTAAACGTTCAAGCGAATATCCAACACCTCCAATGAAGAAAACCCCACTACTGCAAAAATTCGAGAAAGCAGCTGATAAATTAGGCTACCATCCATACATGGTTCCTTCTGCAAACTTATCAGAAGCTTATAAAAACCCAGATGGCGAACAAATTAATGCTTGTCAATACTGTGGCTTCTGTGAACGTTTTGGTTGTGAATACGGTGCAAAAGCTTCTCCAGAAGTAACAGTTATCCCAACTGCTAAAAAGACTGGTAACTATGAAGTGCGTTGTAATTCAAACGTTATCGAAGTATTAACAAAAGGTGGAAAAGCTACTGGCGTTAAATATATTGATACAATTTCTGGTGAAGAATTTATCCAACCAGCTGATGTAGTTGTGTTAACAAGCTTCATGATGAACAACGCAAAATTACTAATGGTATCTAACATAGGTGAAATGTATGACCCTGCAACTGGTAAAGGTACACTCGGTCGTAACTATTGCTATCAAATCATGCCAGGTGCAACAGGTTTCTTCGATGAACAATTCAATACATTTATGGGTGCAGGTGCTCTTGGTATGTGTATCGATGACTTTAATGGTGATAGCTTTGACCATAGTGATTTAGACTTTATCCATGGTGCTAACATTGCACTTATGCAATTAGGTAACCGTCCAATTGGTAATAACCCAGTACCATCTGATACACCAACATGGGGAGCAGAGTTTAAAAAACAATCTATTATGAACTACACGCGTTCATTAAGTCTTGGCGGTCAAGGTGCATCTATTCCACATAAGGAAAACTTCTTAACTTTAGATAGTACTTATAAAGATGCATATGGACAACCACTATTACAATTAAACTATGATTTCACTAAACAAGATATTGCTTTACACAAATTTATCTCTGATAAATCAGCAGGTATTTTAAAAGAAATGGGCGCTAAAAAGGTTGAAGCACGTGCTCCAATCGATCACTACAACATCGTACCTTACCAATCTACACATAACACAGGTGGTACGGTTATGAGTTTAACTCCTGAAGAAGGTGTTGTTAATAAATACTTACAACATTGGGATTGTGAAAATCTATTTGCAGTAGGTGCAGGTAGCTTCTCTAATAACAGTGGTTACAACCCAACTGCTACAGTAGGTGCGCTAGCTTACCGCTGTGCAGAAGGTGTCATTAAATACAGCAAAAAAGGCGGCTCTTTAGTCTAATTATAAAGGAGGAATAAAGCATGGGATTTAGTTCAATAGGTGTACCAGGATTAATTATTATTTTAGTTATCGTTTTAATCGTATTCGGTCCAAAAAAATTACCTGAAATCGGTTCAGCAGTAGGGAAAACTTTTGCAGAGTTCAAAAAGTCTACTAAAGGCTTAATGGATGACGATGAAGATGTTAAAAAAGAAAAAACAACAACTGATAAAAAAGAAATTTAAGTAGAGGGTGTTCGTATGGATCCGTATGAAGAAAATGGAAAAAAGGTACTTAGCCCTTTGGATTTAATCAGTTCGGATGAAAATGAAACTCCAGAAACAACAGAAGATGCTTCTGTTGAAAATCGAGAGCCATCTCCTACTCCACCAGAGGAAAATGAGGAGGAAAAAGGAAGTTTGGTTAACGAATCTCTTGTTGCTCATTTAGCTGACTTACGAAAACAAATCATAAAAGGTGTTACTATTTTTGTCATATTCTTCATCATTGTATTTGCTACGGTGAATAAATGGCTTCCGTATGTAACACGTGGACATGATTTAGTCATTTTAGGTCCGTTAGAAGTGGTTAAATTCTATATGTCTGTTTCTACCACAATTGCACTTGGTCTTTCACTACCATTCTTAATGCATTTTATTTGGCAGTTTGTTAAACCAGGATTAAAAGAAAATGAAAGCCGCTTTTTAGGATTATATTCTCCTGTAATGTTGTTACTATTTTTAGTAGGGGTTTCATTTGGTTATTTCATTATTAACCCGCTTAGCTATCAATTTCTTATTGGTATAGGTGAATCAAACTTTAATGTGATGATATCAGCGAGTGAATATATTCACTATCTCATCATGACGACTGTTCCAATAGGTTTACTATTTGAACTGCCGATTATAGCTATGTTTTTATCAACGATTGGTATTTTGACTGCATATACAATGAAAAGTATTAGAAAATGGTCATATGTATTTATGGCAGTATTTTCTGCACTTATTACACCACCAGATTTTATGAGTCAATTACTTGTTCTCATACCGATGATTTTACTTTATGAAATCAGCATTCATTTAGTAAAAAGAATCGAAGATAAAAAAGCTCTAAAAGCCAGTTTAGAGAATGTAGATTAATGATAGTCTATTTGTCTGAGTATTAAAAAGTCCTCTATGAAATAATTGCAAATTGCAGTTATTATCATAGAGGACTTTTTTTATTGAATAAATTATTAATAGCATTAAATTAAAACAATTCCGTAGTTGAATATACAATCATCACTTAAGTAATGTGAGCGTCGCTGCTATTGCATTGTCGACAAATGAACGTTGGGGGCGAGATTTCAACATAACTGTTAGACCGATTAACGCTACAATCAGTGCCTGTGCCAAAGGCTTTGCATCTGTGTTGGCTTCCAGCTCACCTGATTGGATTCCCCGCTCGAGCGTCTCCTGAAAAATGACGGCTAGATACATTTGATGTTCTCTGGTTAAGATTTCAAATTTCTCATCATGAGGTGCTAGTTCAACCATTGTATTGATACAAAAACAACCTTTACTAAGATCTTCTGCGTATTCTTCAATGACGACATCTGCAAAGAAAATAGAAAATGCCTCTTTTACAGAGGAGTGACTTTGAAGCCTAGTTCGTATATCAGAGGCCCGAGACATTGTATATCTGCGAAGTGCGGCTTCAAATAATTCTTTCTTATCTCCAAAAGTCGAATAAATACTAGGGCGTTGAATACCCATTCTAGAAGTAAGATCACTTAATGAGGTAGCCTCATATCCCTTCTCCCAAAATAACTGCATTGCTGCATCTAAAACTTGATCCTCATCAAATTCACGGGTTCTTGCCATTAAGAATTCACCTCTTCAAACTTTGATTTTATTAATTGCTTAGGATGTATGTGTAGGTAATTACAATTGCTATTTTCAATACCAATCAGTATGTAATTATTATATTATTAGCCATTCAACATGTCAAACCACTCCCCATTTATTTAATGTAATATTAACTTTAATGCAAATAAGTTGTTGACATAATGAATGTGGTTAAGATATATTTACCAGTAATTATATTGTACCGAACGGTATGTTATAATCAAAAATCCAATATGATTGGGGGTTAAGGTGTGTGCGAAACAGAGACGAATCTAGAAAATGATCCACTCTACACCAAGATAAGTGATAAATATTCCATAACGAAACCTAATTTGAATCAACAGCCATCAATGTCTCGCGCGTTGGCATTATTGTTTGCGATTGCCTGTGGAATGTCTGTTGCCAATATTTATTTTGCACAGCCGTTGCTTGATCAACTATCTAATGAGTTTGGTATTGACCATTCCATTATTGGTGTCGTTATTACCATCACACAGATTTTTTATGGATTGGGCTTACTACTACTCGTACCGCTTGGAGATTTACTAAACCAGCGACGTCTAATTGTCGGCCAGATGCTATTATCTATAACAGCTCTGGTTATAGTTGGTACTGCCTTCTCTAGCATGGTACTTTTCGCAGGTATGGCTTTGGTGGGTCTGCTTGCAGTTGTAACACAGACTCTCATGGCGTTTGCAGCGACCATCGCTTCCCCTATAGAACGAGGTCGTGTCGTTGGCATTGTAACAAGTGGGATAGTCATTGGCATACTTCTCGCACGGACTTTTGCTGGTATATTAACAGATCTTGCGGGTTGGCGTTCCGTATATCTAGTTTCTGCTGCGCTCATGCTTTTGATGGTTTGTATGTTTTTAAAGTTGTTGCCCAATGTTGAGCGCGAGGTAAAATCACTATCCTATTCTCAGTTGATTAGATCGGTGCTTGTTTTGTTTATTCAAGAACGAACATTACGCGTTCGCTCCGTTCTAGCCATGCTGATTTTTGCTGATTTCAGTATTTTATGGACTTCACTAGTCCTGCCACTAAGCACACCTCCATTTGCTCTATCTCATAGTGCAATTGGTGCATTCGGTCTTGTAGGTGTGGCTGGAGCATTGGCTGCGGCACGAGCAGGGAAATTGGCCGATCAAGGTTACGGACAACGAACGACAGGTATTGCTTTAGCTTTATTATTGATTTCATGGTTGTTCATCAGTTATATAGAGCAGTCATTAATCGCATTAGTGATAGGTATAGTTCTACTTGATTTGGCCGTACAGGCAATACATGTTACAAATCAAACCATGATCCTTCCATTGCGTACAGAAGCACGGAGTCGACTTACTGCTGGGTATATGGTGTTTTATTCTATCGGCAGTGCTGGTGGTTCCATTGCCTCGACTCAAATATACGCACACTTTGGCTGGGGAGGGGTTTCCTTACTCGGAGCCTCTGTCAGTGCTTTCGCTCTTCTTTTTTGGGCTATGACCAGCCGAGTTAAGACTTCATGAAATAAACATGTGTTAGCCAATATGAATAACACATTACTACCATAAAGGAAATGACTAATTTTTTAGGCTTAAAATCTAATTAAACTAGGAGAGATAACAAATGGAAATAGGTATTACGTCTTTTGTAGAAACGAAACCAGATGTTCATAGTGGCGAAGTGATAAGTCACGCACAGCGATTGCGTGAAGTTGTCGAAGAAATCGTTCTTGCTGATCAAGTAGGACTTGATGTGTTTGGCGTTGGTGAGCACCATAGGAAGGATTATGCAGCATCCTCTCCAGCGATGGTTCTGTCAGCGGCGGCACCACAAACGGAAAAGATACGGCTCACGAGTGCAGTAACCGTGCTTTCTTCAGCAGATCCTGTGCGCGTTTTTCAGGATTTTTCTACACTGGATGGCATTTCAAATGGACGCGCAGAGATTATGGCGGGTCGTGGTTCCTTTATTGAATCCTTTCCATTGTTTGGCTATAACTTGAATGACTATGATGAACTGTTTGAAGAACATTTGGAATTACTGCTCAAAATACGTCAGTCCGAAAAAGTGACTTGGGAAGGCGGACATCGACCAGCAATCAATAATTTAGGTGTGTATCCAAGACCTGTTCAAAATTCTCTACCGATTTGGGTTGGTAGCGGTGGAAATGAGGAGTCTGCTATCCGTGCCGGTCTTCTGGGATTACCACTTATGCTGGCAATTATTGGTGGTAGCCCAATGCAATTTGCACGAATCGTAAAGCTATATAAGAAAGCGGCGGCTCACGCTGGTCATGATGTATCAAAACTTCAGGTGGGATCTCATTCGATAGGATTTGTTGGAGAGAATACGGAATTGGCAGCAGATACATTTTTCCCATCCACTCAGGCAGGCATGAATAAACTTGGCAAAGAGCGGGGCTGGCCTTATTATGATCGTTCCAGCTTTGATGCTGCACGCAGTTTTGAAGGGGCATTGTATGTTGGTGATCCAGATACAGTCGCCGAAAAAATCATCCATCTTCGTAAGCATGTAGGGATTACACGCTTTATGATGTATGTTCCGTTAAGTACAATGCCACATAATCAAGTCATGCGTGCCATAGAATTGCTTGGAACAGAAGTTGCCCCTCGTGTACGGGAGGAAATTGCCAAATGGGAAGCTGAAGGAGAACAGGAGACACATCCAGTCCGTGAATCATTCAATAAGGAATGATTGAAGTCTCATTATCTAACTGGAGGAATTTATATGAAAATTGACAGTAGAGTATTACCAGAATTAAAACAGGCTTTCTCACAATTTCCAGGCTTTCAATTAGCGGAGAATTTAGAGTCGAGTCGAAGTTTCTTGTCGAATCCACATTTGGAAAAATCAAAACTTGTACTCATGACCAATCGAACGATTCCTGGCGCTGCGGGCGAGATGTTAGTTAAAATTTACGAACCCGTTGAGAAAAATCTTGATAAACTTCCAGCTATGCTGTGGATTCACGGTGGCGGATACGTAATGGGACACCCCGATATGGACGATGTTTTGTGTGAACGCTTTGTTCAGACTGCTAAATGCGTTGTTGTGTCTGTCGATTATCGACTTGCTCCCGAACATCAATATCCAGCGGCTATCGAAGATTGTTATGCAGGATTGGTTTGGATGACAAATGAGGCAGACTCGCTTGGCATTGATGTGAATCGAGTTGCGATCGCCGGTGCAAGTGGAGGCGGCGGACTAACAGCAGCGCTTGCGATAATGGCTCGTGATAAAGGAGGTCCATCTATTATATTCCAGATGCCGCTGTATCCGATGCTTGACAACCGCAACATAACACCATCAAGCTATGAGATTACAGAAGACCACGCAACATGGAATAGAGCAAACAATTCAACGGCTTGGAGTATGTACTTGGGCAAGGAGAACGATTCCAACGAGGTATCTCCCTACGCTGTACCTTCGAGAGCAGACAACTTAGCGGGGCTACCGCCAACTTATACATGTGTAGGTCAACTCGATTTATTCCGAGATGAAACCATTGAATATGTAACACGACTAGCACAAGCAGGAGTAGACGTTGAATTTCAACTCTACCCTGGCTGCTTCCATTGCTTTGAGGTATTTGTGCCTGAAGCCGAAGTGAGTCAGCGTGCCAGTCAGAACTATTTGGACGCGATGGCACGGGCACTTCATCCATAATTTATCTATCTGACTGTGGATGATTCTGCTTATAATCGTAAAATGGAGATTATAAGCATTATTTACACTTTTATTAGTAAGTTTAGGAATTTATTTATCAATTCTTTTCAATTTAAAAAGTATTAAGAAAGTAATTTCTATTGTTATATTAAATTGTATTGGGATTGAGATGTTACACCTTTTATTTGAAGATCTTGGTTTGGTTATAGGAGGCTTTAATATTCTTACAATTATTTATTTGTGGCTTAATATTTTTGGAGGGATTCTTGGACTTTTGTTAGCAGGATTAACAATAAAAATTATTAATTCATATAAATATACAAATAAAATTAAAGCGAAATTATTAAACTAACGGGGTGCTTTAGTTTAAAAAAAGGAAAGAGCGTTACATATTAGTCATATAAAATATGTAACGCTCTTTTATTTATCTTTTTAATTTAGTTCTTGATAATTTCGGACAGTGGGCATTTGTTTTTTCTTCATCAACATTGTGTAATAGCTATGTAAGAACATTCCAATGATGATAATAGCTAAGCCGAATAGGGCGAGTGGCTCTGGTAAAGGAATACCTAAGATAATCATCTCTCCTACAATAACGAATAGTATTTCAGTCGATTGTGTTGCTTCAACGGCTGCAAGTTTTCCTTGGTTATTACGGACGCGATCTGTTGCGATAAAGAAAAGAATAGTCGCAATAACACCTGAGCTAATCCCAACAAGAAGTGAATTAATTACTTGGCTAGCAGAAGGCAACCCGACTGTTATTAGAGCAATAACAGCTAATATAATCCAAGCAGGAAGGGAAGCGATGGTCATGCCGAGAACCCTTTGGAAGGTATCTAAACGACCATCACACACATCCATCATCTTACGATTTCCAAGTGGATAAGCAAACGCTGCAACAATAACCGGCAAGATGCCTAACATTAAGCTTTCAATAGAAACTGTTTTAGCACTAGGGATTTGAATTAATATAATCCCAACTAAAATAATGCACGATATAAGCAATGACACGATAGGAATCTTCTGTCGTATTGTTTTCTCACCAAGTCGTATGAAGAAAAGAGGTGCTAATAATACTCCTGCAACAATTGTAAATTGCCATGTTCCCGATACGAGCCAACCAGGTCCATAAGCAGCCGCGAATGTTAACGGTGCATAAAATAGGACAAAGCCAACAAAGCTCCATAATAGCCAAACTTTAGGTCGTTTTTTCATTTCCTTTGTCATTGGTTGTATGCCTTTACGGTACATCACAATAACGAGTAAAAAGGGAATCATGAAAAAGTAACGTAATGATGAGCTCCATAGCCAGCTACCACCATCTAACTCCATTACTCGATTTAATATAAAAGTTACAGCAAAAAATAATGACGCTAAAACACCTAAAGCAATTTCTTTCAAAATATCACCTACCTATAAATACGCTTTATGCTCGTTGCTCAAATAATTGGACAATTTCGATGATAACTTCAGTAGCTTTAACCATCGTCTCAGCAGAAACATACTCGAATCGTCCATGCATATTCTCGCCGCCAGCGAAGATATTCGGAGTAGGCATTCCCATATACGAGAGTTGGGACCCATCTGTACCACCACGAACTGGCAAAATTAAAGGTTTGATATTTAGGTTTTCCATTGCTTTAAAGGCTACATCAACAATATCTTTTTGTGGTTCAATTTTTTCAGCCATATTATAGTATTGATCTGCTATTTCAACTGTAATGGCATCTTCACCGAACTCAGCTTTAATTTTGGCTTCAACTTCTTTAAATAATTGTTTTCTTGATTCAAATTCTTCACGGTCAAAGTATCGAATGATATAAGAAAGTCTTGCTTCTTCGATATGGGCGTTGAAGTTCATTAGATGAATGAATCCTTCATGACCAGATGTTTTTTCGGGTACTTCATCTGCAGGCATATAAGATTGGAATTTAATAGCCATTGTAATAGCGTTGACCATTTTATCTTTGGCAGAGCCTGGGTGTACACTTACGCCGAAAGTTTTAACTTTTACTCCAGCTGCGTTGAAGCTCTCATATTGTAATTCACCTAAAGGACCACCATCCATTGTATAAGCGAAATCAGCATTAAATGCTTCAACATCAAATTTATGTGGCCCACGGCCGATTTCTTCATCAGGTGTGAAGGCAACTCGGATTTTACCGTGTTTAATATCTGGATTAGAAATTAAATATTCCATAGCTGTCATGATTTCAACAATACCTGCTTTATCATCAGCACCAAGTAAAGTAGTACCATCAGTAGTAATCAATGTTTGCCCTACATAATTGGCAAGCTCTGGTGAATTTTTCGGAGATAGAACTGTATTTTCATTTAATTGAATATCTCCACCGTCGTAATTGTCATGACGCTGTGGTTTAACATTTGTACCAGTATAGTCTGTAGTAGTATCAACGTGCGCTAGAAAACCAATTGTTGGTAATTGTTTATCTGAATTAGCTGGTAGTGTAGCAAATAGGTAGCCATTTTCATCAAGAGAGATTTCAGTCATACCGATTTCGGCTAATTCTTTCTCAAGTACATGTAGTAAATCCCATTGTTTTTCAGTTGATGGAGTTGTTTCGCTTTCAGCATCAGATTGTGTATCAATTTGTGCATAACGTACTAGTCTTTCAATCACTGTTTCTTTCATATTGGAATATCCCCCTTATTGTAAAAGCATTGTCACTATTCTAACACTTTCTTTCGGATGACGGAATAATAAGAAATACTAATAGCAAACAATAGCTGTGCACCGTAATAGCTCATCATAATAAGTGCATGAGAAAAAGGTACATCAGTAATGAACATATTAATCGATAATATTGAATCTGAGAAAATAAATGATAGTGCCCCTATTGTAGCAAGCTTCGAGTTTGTCTGAATAGCTGTCCATCCCATTGTTAAAATAACAGTGATATATGCGATAACAGCAACACCTAATATGATGTCTCCAGATTTAAAGACAGTCCCAGCAATCCAAATAACCATAAACCCTCCATAAAGTAATAAAAGGGTAGCTGCAGGTCTAGCAATTATTTTTTCTTTAAGTTGTACAAATGCAACGATGTAGCAAATGTGACCGATTAAAAAACTAGTTAAACCAAATAAAAACCATTGGAGTGTTGCGTCACCAATCATACAAAAGAGTAATCCAAGTAGTAACCATTTTTTATAACTTGTATTAGGCGATGCTTTTTGAAACGAAGCTAACCAAATAATTAGAAGCATTGGAACTACTTTAAAGCTTAGTTTCACTGTAACAGGCTCAGCAGGTATAAAGAAAATATAAATGATGCCTAATAGAATGATTAAGCTAATGAGAATTTTTTGTTTCATATTCTCACCTCCCTTCATTAAAGAGTATTCTTGCTTAAAATAAATAAAACCTTTCTAATATAAAATATAACTGAAACTTTCTGAAGATTGTATCGTAAAATAGATATGTGAAAGGATGATCAAAATGATTGCTACATTAATAATGTCGGCGATAGTTGCAGCAGTAGCTGGACTATTAATCGTACCGATAACAAGTAAAACAAAAGATGGAGATTTGAAAGCTAAATTCAAAATCCAATTCTTTATTTTCGTATTCATAGTTGCATTTATAGCGACAGCAACAATTTACTATGTTCTAATAATTGATCAAAATTGGACGCTTTTATGGCCAGTGATAATTGTTTTAACAGCGCTTGGAGCTTGGTCTGCAAGTGGTATGGAGCGTAATTTAAAAGGTATTCTGTTTTTAGGAAGCTTAGGTTTTGGTGTATATATTTTGGCAGCGCCATTATTTAATGCGAATGAAAAATACACATCAGCTGAAATGACACAAAAAGTGGAACTGAAGGCATTTGATGAAACAAAAACACCTGCAAGCGTACCGCCAAAATTTGCTCGTAATAAAATGAAAAAGGCTTTTAGCCAAGTACCAAATACAAGCTACTATGAATTAGGTAGTTTGCAAATTCAGAAGGTTAACGGCGAATTTGTGTATATTGCGCCTGTTGAATTCTCAGGCTTCTTTAAATGGACGAAAGGGAAAGTGACACCAGGTTATTTTAAAATGAGTGCTACAGATTCTTCAGATAATCCAAAGTTCATCAAATCAGAAATGAAATATACGACTTCTTCATTTTTAAACAATAATGTTGAGCGTCATATTCGTTTAGAAAATCCAACGAAAATTTTCTACGGTGAGCCTCAACTTGAAGTTGATGATAATGGTAAACCATATTATATTCGTTCATATGGGAAATTCATCACAGCGCGTAACGGCTTTGATGCAGAAGGTATTATTATGGTTGATGCAAAAACAGGTAAATCTCAGACATTTGCTTTAAAAGATGTTCCAACATTTATCGACGGTGCAGTTTCACCGGAAGCAGTTAGCCTTCAAAATAGCTATTTTGGTAACTATGTTCACGGTTTCTGGAATAGTAAATTTGGAAAAAAAGATGTGAAATTACCTTCGGATGAAGGAACGGAAGCTAATGTTAGCCCAATCTTTGATGAAAATGGTGATATGTACTACTTCACAGATTTTACAAGTCCTAAAGAAGGTGTCGATTCAATGCTCGGTTATTCATTAACAAATGGCCGCACTGGAGAGGCAACGTATTACACGGGCAACCAAGAGGAAGCGTACATGGATTCTCAAGGAGCATTACAAATAATCGAAAAGAAATTTATCGAGAAAAAGTGGCATGGTCAAATGCCAATCATCTACAACTTCTATGGTGAAGCAAGCTGGTTAACACCAGTGCTCGATTCAAACGGTTTCTTACAAAATTATTTCATCGTCTCAGCTGCTAATCCTGAGCTTTCAGTTTCAGGAGCTACTCCAAATGAGGCATTAAGACAATATAAAGCTATCCTAAGTCGTGGAGGCAGTTCTGTAAATGGTAGCTCTAAACAAGAGCAAGCAACCATTAAAGGGAAAATTGTCCGCGTTTATAAAGAGAAAAGTGGCGACTTCACAACAGTATCGTTTATGTTAGATAACAAAGACAACTATAGCGTGAGCTCAGAAGTTGTACCATTAGCTATTTATCTACAAGAAGGTGACACAGTCGAAGTGAAATATATCAACTCAGGCGAAGTTTTCCTACCTGTAAAAGAGCTAGTAATCGAAGGTTTAGTCAAAGAATAAAATGAAATGCCTACCTGTCACTAAATAGTGGCAGGTTTTTTAATGGGATTATGAATAGTAATTTATCAAAGTGAAGGAGAAGAGGCGTAGTAAAACAACTTATAATAGGTTGAACTCATGCAAAAAAACTCTAAAACTAGGTATCCCTAATTTTAGAGTTTTCTTTATTACTTCCAAGTGAAGCCTTTCTGTGCTAAAAATTCATTGATATGTGGTCGACGCTGTTCTATTAAGAAATCCGCCATTTGTTTTGTCCAATTGGCCATTTTACGATTAGACCCGCGGCTTGCATAGTAGTCTTCCATTGTTGCATCATACTCATCTAACAATGTATCATATCGATCTACATCATAATTGTTTTCATGTAGTATAGCTTGAACTGGTAATCGAGGTTTTGTTTCATTACGCTTTGTAGGTACACCAATCGTCATAGCAAATAACGGGAATACATATTCAGGAAGACCAAATAATTCACTAATTTCTTTTGGATTATTACGCGCTCCACCAATATAACAGATACCGTAACCTTGGTCTTCAGCTGCAATAACGAAGTTTTGAGCGAAAAGAGCAACATCTGCTACACCTACAAGTACGTTCTCTGCAGAATCAGCAATAATTTCTACACCATTTTTTTGGCCCGCAACTTGCAGTCGTTTAAAATCTACACAAAATAAAAACGAAGCACCCGCTGTTCCAAATTGGAATTCATTATTCGAAAGTTCTCCAAGTTTTTTCTTTTTATCTTCATCTGTAACCCAAATGACACTATATGCTTGTACAAAATGAGAGCTCGCTGCCATTTGTGCTGTTTCAATTAAATCGACAACTACTTCTTTAGAAATAAGTTCTCCTGTATATTTACGCACAGAAGCGTGACTACGTAGTAATTCTCTTGTCATTATCCGAAACCCCTTTGCCAAATAATATATATTTACTGTCTATCTTTAGGCTAACATATTTTAAAGTCTACTTAAATTAAATTCATCTATCTAAAAATTGTATCTATTAAATTTAATGTTCAGAAAAAACAAATAAAAGTATTGACATTAGTTTGATTTATCTTCTATACTTGTCAACAAGATGGAACTGAATCAAATACTCTTATCAAGAGCGGCGGAGGGATAGGCCCTGCGATGCCCAGCAACCGGTGAGTGACGAACTCACAATGGTGCTAATTCCTACAGATTTTTAATCGGATCTGACAGATAAGGGGAGGAAAAATTGCTTATGCAACCCTCTTCTTAGCGAAGAGGGTTTTTATTTTTCCAAAAAATCCTCCTCACACCTCCGATTTGCCATCTCAAAAATACATTTAGGAGGAATGAATGATGACAAATTTACGTCCAGAAACTTTATTATTACACGGTGGCCAAGTAGCAGATCCAACAACAGGTGCTCGTGCTGTACCAATTTATCGTACAACTGCTTATGCTTTTAATAGTACGGAGCATGCTCAAAAACTATTTGCACTTGAAGAACCCGGTAATATTTATTCTCGTATTATGAACCCAACTGTCGATGTATTTGAAAAACGTGTTGCACTATTAGAAGGTGGAACAGCGGCAGTAGCACTATCTTCAGGAATGGCTGCTATTTCATTTTCAATTTTAAATATTGCACGCGCAGGCGATCATATTGTTGCTTCAGGTAGTTTATATGGCGGTACATATAATTTGTTAGCCAATACTTTACCACGCTATGGTATTACAGCCTCATTTGTAGATGAAAGAGATCCAGAAAACTTCCGTACAGCGATTCAAGAAAATACAAAAGCGATTTATGTGGAAACAATAGGTAATCCAAGTTTAACTGTAGTGGATATTGAAGCTTTGGCAAATATCGCACATGAAAATGAGATTCCACTAATTGTTGATAATACATTCCCATCACCATATGGTTCAAATCCAATAGAGTTCGGTGCTGATATTGTAGTGCACTCTGCAACAAAATGGATTGGTGGCCACGGTACAGTAATCGGTGGTGTCGCTGTCGATGCTGGTAAATTTGATTGGACGCAAGGGAAATTCCCTGACTATACAGAACCAGATGCATCTTACCATGGTATTCGCTACGGTGTTGATGCTGCAAGTGCTGCATTCGCAACTCGATTACGCGTTCAATTGCTACGTGATTTTGGTCCAACATTAAGTCCTGACAATGCATTCCAGTTAATTCAAGGTCTTGAAACATTACATTTACGTGTACCACGACATAATGAGAATGCTAAAAAAGTAGCTGAATACTTGCGTGGTCATGAAAATGTTGAGTGGGTTAGTTTCAATGGATTTGAAGACAGTGCAACTCACGAAAATGCGAAAAAGTATTTAAAAAATGGGTTCGGATCAGTATTAACATTCGGTATTAAAGGTGGCCGTGAAGCTGGTCGCCAGTTAATTGATAACATTGAGTTATTCTCGCATGTAGCAAATGTAGGTGATGCGCGTTCATTAATTATCCATCCAGCATCTACAACACACCAACAGTTAAGTGCAGTAGAATTAGTATTAGCGGGTGTTTCTGAAGAGCTTGTACGATTATCAATTGGTTTAGAAGCAATTGAGGATATTATAGAAGCACTAGATAACGCCTTCGCAAAAGTAACAGAAGCTGTTGTTACAAAGTAAGTATTTATTAATGAAGAAAAGGCTAATTCAAGGGATGACGAGGGGCATTATGTCGTCCTTTTTTCTTTTCAAATCGTTATTTTTAAACTAGTAACATTTAATCTGAAATTCCAAAATACAGTTAAAGTGTTGTTATTCTTGGCTTGTGTGACCTTCTGAGAAAAACAATTGTCCTTTCCGGAAAGATTTTTCTTGTAATCTGTTCATTTATAGTCTAGAATCATCAATAAGTAAAAAAATTGAAGTACAGTGTATTAGTAATTGATAAAATTGCTAAACGCTATTTGAAAAACTATTCGTAAGGGGATTATGGGGGATATACGCTGTAAAGGGGTTAAATACAGTTGTACAGCAACATAATTAGTAAATATCTTTTCTCTGAATTATTTAGAAGTCAATATCATATGGTGTTGTGCTAGAAAACAAACAGAATTGGAACTACAAAATGATGTTTAACATCTGGCTTTGAAGTCATCAATACTAGATGGAGTTTGAACACAATTTGGAGATTGAATGTAAGATTGCAATTTTATTTTTGGAGGCGATCGTATGGCGGCAGTAAAAGTAGCGATTCTAGGATTTGGTACTGTAGGGCAAGGTATTTATCATATCATTAATGAAAAGCGTGAACAGTTTAAAGAGACATTAGGAGTAGATATTGAAATCGCTAAAATTTTAGTACGTGACGTAACTAAACCACGTTCAAATGCACCACAAGATTTAATAACAGATAACTTTGAAGATATTTTAGCTATTCCAGATTTACAAGTTGTATTTGAAGCAATAGTTGGGGAAGAACCAGCATTTAAATATTCAGCACTTGCAATCGAAAATGGTTGTAACGTAATTACTGCTAACAAAGTAATGTTCTCTAAACATGGTTTAGCTTTGCAAGAAAAAGCGAAGCAATATGGCGTACAAGTGGGCTACGAAGCAACAACTGCTGGTGGCGTTCCTGTTATTAAAACGATGCAAAATATCTTACGTGTAAATGATGTACACCATATTCAAGGAATCTTGAATGGTACATCAAACTACATCTTAACTCAAATGCGTAGTGAAGGATTAGCGTTCGATGATGTATTAAAAGATGCACAAAGCCTAGGTTACGCTGAAGCGGATCCTTATAACGATATTTCTGGTCAAGATGCATTCCGAAAACTTATGATTCTTAGTGCGTTAGCATTTGGTAAACAGCCAAGGTGGGAAGATGTTGATGTAATTGGTATTACAGAAATCACATCTGAGCAAGTAGATGAAGCTTCTGCTAAAGGTTTACGTTACCGTCATGTAGCAGATGTACAGTTAGGTGAAAACGGAGAGTTAATTGCTAAAGTAGGACCTGAACTAGTTGGTCCAGAACATCCACTTTACTCAATCGAGGGTGTTAATAATGCTGTTGCTCTTGATACAAACTACATTGGGACCCTAACTCTTGTAGGGCCAGGAGCAGGAATGTTCCCAACTGCAAGTGTGATGGTTGAAGATTACGCAGACATGTTAGCTAAACAAACAGCACCTGTTACAATCTAAATATAAATTGGAGCTGCAATCAGTTGCTAGCTTCTACATATCGCAAACACCAGTGGCTATTGTAAAAGCCATTGGTGTTTTAATTTTCTTTCAATATAATGCAAAACAAAAAGACAGCTCTTGGCTGTCTTTTAGTCCTCATCTTTAATATCAATGTCTTCTGGAATCGGCGTGTTCTTCCAAATCTCAATTTCTTCTTTGATACGTTCAAGTTGTTCATGGAAACGCTCAAATTGGTCACTGCTGATTAAAAATTGTTCGCCATCGTGAACCGCATGAATGCGACCTTCTAGGATGTAACGCATCACTTGTTGCTCTGGCATTGAGATATCTTTCGCTGTATCTGTAACAGTTTTGTACATAGATCAATGCCTCCTTTTGCCTTCATTATAATAGAAGAAACCGTCTGCCTCAACTTTCAGAATTTATGGTATATTTATGAAAAGATACATAAGGAGTGAGCAGTTAAGTGAGTATATTACCCTATGCTTTTGTATTATTGGCAGCTGTTTTATGGGGGACAGTTGGTACTACACAGACATTTTTAACAGATGGTATTAATCCTCTTACTGTTGCTATGATGCGATCAGCAGTTGGTGGCGGCACTTTACTGATCATAGCTACTTTAATGAGAAAGATAAAATTTCGTCATTGGGCTTGGAAGTATACTTTTTTTGCAGCACTATCGATGGCTCTATTTCAACCGCTATTTTTTTCATCGGTACGTTTGACAGGTGTAGCCATTGGAACTGTCGTAACGATTGGAAGTTCGCCAGTATTTGCAGGTTTAATTGATTGGCTTTATTTCAAAAATAAGCCGACGCGCACATGGGGAGTAGCTACATTACTTGCTATAGTTGGATGTGTATTATTGTTTGTGAACAAAGGAGAGGCAACTATCAATCCGATTGGTATTGCCATGGCTCTATGTGCAGGAACAGCTTTTGCAATTTATACACATGTGAGCAAGGCATTAATGGAAAAAGAAGAAGCGATGCCAGCAGTGGCTATGACATTCTCAATCAGTGCGTTATTATTGTGTCCAATCTCATTAATATATGGAATTGAATGGGTCGGACAAGGCGCAAACTGGCTACCATTAGCATTCATGGGCGTTTTCGGTACTAGTATCGCGTATTTGTTATTCTTAACGGGCTTGCAAAAAATATCATCATCTTCAGCGGTGACACTGTCACTTGGAGAACCATTAACGGCTACTATACTCGGTGTATTTCTAGTAGGTGAGTATCTAAGTGTAACGTCATGGTTTGGTGTTGCGATGCTACTCGGTGGTATTTTAGTTATTACATTTGGTGGTCGTGTTAAAAAGGTTAATAAAATTTTAGCTACTTAGTTAAGGCTAAGTAGCTTTTTTGTGGGGAAAATGAAGTATAGATATGAGTAGCATGAGCTATTTTCGGTATTATGGTAGCGGATTAGGACGTGAATATTCTGCTAAATAACAAAGGGCCGAGTTAGCGCAACAAACAATCGAGTTAATGCAACAAACAGCTGAGTTAGTGCAACAAACAATCGAGTTAGTGCAACAAACAATCGAGATAGTACAACAAACAACTGAGTTAGTGCAACAAACAAGTGTTTATCAAGATATCCAGCTTCAGGCGCTAGCTGCTCGGGTCGTTTCAGTCGGGCGCTCAAAGTCTAAGAGCGACTTTGGCTTTCGCCTTCTAACGACCGCGCAGCTGAACGAGCGCCTTCAGCATTTAGATAGATATCCAGCTTCAGGCGCTAGCTGCTCGGGTCGTTTCAGTCGGGCGCTCAAAGTCTAAGAGCGACTTTGGCTTCCGCCTTCTAACGACCTCGCAGCTGAACGAGCGCCTTCAGCATTTAATATAAACCTTAAGAATTTCTTCATTTTTGTGATAAGGTGGTCTTAAGATTTGATGTGTATTATAAATGTTATAGAACTACGAGATTAATGAATGAGTAAAATATATCTTTGAATTTGTTGAGGGATGAGGTGCGAGAGATGGCTGAGTATACGGTACTTGTGACGGATGATGACCAGGATATTCGTGATGGGATTGAGATTTATTTGAAAAATGAGGGCTACAACGTAATAAAGGCAGCGGACGGACTTGAGGCGTTGGAGATACTTTCAGAAAATGAAGTACATTTAATAATTTTAGATATTATGATGCCTAAAATGGATGGGATAACTGCGACATTTAAAATTCGCGAGGAGCGTAACATTCCTATTATTATGTTGAGTGCAAAGGTGGAGGATTCGGATAAAATACATGGTTTGTCCGTCGGGGCCGATGATTATGTGACGAAGCCATTTCATCCGATGGAGCTTGTGGCGCGTGTGAAATCGCAAATGCGTCGTTATGTGAAACTTGGAACGTATAATGAGCAACAATCGAAAATTGCTGTGCAAGGTTTAGTGCTGGATCAGGAATCGAAAGAAGTAACACTTGATGGGGAGTCAGTAAAACTAACCCCAATTGAGTTTAAGATAACTGAACTATTAATGACGAATGCCGGTCGTGTATTTTCGATTCAGGAAATTTACGAGCGCGTTTGGAACGAGCCTGCATACAATGCGGAAAACATAGTGGCCGTGCATATTCGGAAGATAAGAGAAAAAATTGAAGTGGATCCAAAAAATCCGCGTTTTTTAAAGGTGGTGTGGGGCATTGGCTACAAAATCGAGAAATAATAATGCGTTTTTATGGTCAATCCTTGCAATATTTATAGCAGTCATTAGCTTGACGTATTGCTTATCATTTATTTTAGATTTAGTAGATTTAAGCTTTGCAAGAACGACAAGAACATTTGCTCAGCTAACAAGATGGATGGGAGGGGAGTAATAATGAAAAACAATTCTAGAAGGCTTTTTAGTTTGTTTCTACTAACAATTGTTGCGTTCAGTGTTTATTCATTAGTCCAGAAGGGTCAGGAGTATATAGGAAAGGATTATTTTGATTCTGAAACTTTCCAATCTAAGTTATATGAGTTTACAAACAATATCGGCCCTCTTTTGTTAAACCCTATTGATGCTGATGAGGCGAAAAAGGCAATTACTGTGACAGATAATGAAATCGAGGAACATCGCACAAGATATGGTAGTTTAAGCGAACAAATTGAGAATATTAATAGCCAATACGAAGACCGTATTTCTGCAGCAATCGATTCTAAGTCAACAAAAGTGAAAACAGCTTTGATTAAAGAACGCGATGCTAAAATAGATGATATTACGAAAAATTTTGAAGACGATGAGTATATTAAAGCTAAAATTATTGACAGTAAGAAAAGAGCCATAGATGATTACGTGGCAAATGTAAGTAATGAAAAAAGGGATTTATTGAATAACTATCGCTTTTTTGCTTTTAAATTTACTGATGTGGATACACAGAAAACAACTACATTTGGTGATGTAGATAGTCCTGCTGCATTTAGTATTAAATATGGAAAAGGAAGAGAATTACTTAAGTCGAATAGTATTAATAGCAATTATTCAAATTATGATGGAAATCCTTGGTATGATGATTCTGATATTGTATCGACAAGGCTAGAGCCAAGTGATATCGACCAAGCACTTATTGATAAAACGTACCAATACGAAGGGCTAATCACAATTCCAAAGAATGCACTACAATATGCAGAATTTGCTACAGACTATAAAGCATTTAAAACAAATCAAATTTGGTACTCTATTATTTGGGGATTAGGTTTAATAAGCTTAATACTATTAATAGCTTCTTGGAAATCACATAAGAAAGCTATTCTAGAAAGTAATAATGCAACTCACTGGATTCACAAATGGTCGATTGATGTACGAATTATAAGTCTACTTGTTACGATTTGGGCTCTGTTTATAGGTTTGTTATTAGTAGAAGATGGGATTGAATATAGTTATTATCGTATTAGCGTATATCAGTTACTCAGATTTGGCTTTGCTTTTGTAATTTTATATTTAATTATTTGGATATTCCTTGCACAGTTAGTATCTGTTTTAGAAGATCTAAATAGCGAAGAGAAACTTATGAAAGCATATCAGAATAGTTTAGCAAGAAAAACTTTTGAGAAGTTACAGGATTTATTTTTAAATCGTAGCATCGGTTTCCAATCAGTTATTCTACTAGGGATTATTTTCTTAGGGGGATTAGGTCTTGCTGGAGCATTAGTGGCGTGGCACCTATTCCTCATATACATCCCGCTGTTTCTATTCATCCTACTACCAGCGACGCTTCTATTCTTAACACGAATGAGCTATTTAAATCGTATTATGAAAGAAACAGAGCAAATGGCTGCGGGTCGCTTGAGCAATGAAATTAAAATACAAGGTAAGTCAGCACTTGCTTCACATGCCAAAAATTTGAATGATTTACGTGATGGTGTTCGCACGTCGATTTCTGAGCAGGCAAAAAGTGAGCGTCTAAAAACAGAACTAATTACTAATGTTAGTCATGATTTGCGTACACCATTAACATCGATTATTACGTACACTGATTTATTAAAAAAACCAAATGTCACAGAAGAAGAACGCAATTCATATATTGCAATTTTAGATAAAAAATCACAGCGTTTAAAAACACTTATCGAAGATTTGTTTGAAGTATCTAAAATGGCTTCAGGCAACATTGAGCTTCATAAACAACGGGTCGATTTGAATCAGTTGTTACAACAAGCTCTAGCTGAACATGAAGAGGATATAACAAAATCCGCGTTAGATTTCCGTGTGAATACGCCAGATGGGCCGTTACATGCGTACGTTGATGGTCAAAAGTGGTGGAGAGTACTGGATAATTTAATCGTCAACACATTGAAATATGCACTGGAAGGTACACGTGTTTATGTGACACTTCGTCAGCACAATGGAGAAGCAGAATTTGTTATAAAAAATGTAACGAAATATGAGATTGGTGAAAATGTTGAGGAATTATATGAACGATTCAAGCGAGCAGATGCTTCTCGTCATACAGATGGATCAGGTCTTGGCTTAGCTATTGCACAATCGATTGTAGATTTACACGGAGCTCGTATGAAAATTGAAGTAGATGGTGACTTATTTAAAGTTACAGTAAATGTAGTATCCGTTTATTAATAAGAAAACCCAGATTGCAACGACGCAATTTGGGTTTTTACTGTTATGTGAGGTCTTCCCACTTATTAATATACTTTAATTGATACATAGCTTCAGTTGATCTTTGGAAGTAGGAAGCAGCTTTTTTATATTCATGATGCTCATAGAGAATATTGCCTAAAAGAATGGCGTATTTTTGGACGTTTTTAATGTCATTGATTTTTTGGAAATGATCAATTGCATTGGCGATTAGCTTTTCGTCAAAGGAAATTAACTGATGTTTCATTTTAAAAATTTCAAAGTGATACAAATAGGTAGTTGTACTAGTGGTTAATTCATTCTCTTTAATAAGGTCTAGCCCTTTTTCGCACCATATTCGCACATAATCTTCTTGTTTTAATTTTGAGTATTCTTTAATGATTGAATGGATAGTAATGAGAATACTAAGAGGCTCTGTTTTAGCTTTATAACTTTTCTTGTAATAAGTAATAGCTTTTTTTGCATGGCCTTGTAGAGCAAAAATAAAGCCCATATTCTGCGACAGTAGACTATCAAATTGGTGAAGCTGGTGCCTATGGCAGAAGAGAGAAGTATCTTCTAAAATTTGCTCGGCACTAGCATAGTGACCGTTTTGAATGAATGTTGCGGCAATTAATGTTTTACAATCGACAGAGCGGGCAAAGTACCCTAGTGATTCGTAAATAGCACTAGACTTCTTTGCGTAATTAAGCGCGTTTAAGTTTTGGTTTAAGGAATAATAATTTAAAGCTAATGTATAATAATAATCTGCTCTTTCCCAATCTTCTAACTGGATATTAGGTAGTAAATTTATAGATGATTCCAAATAGGAAAGTGCCTTTATATAATTGCTCTTTCTAAAATGATAAATATTGGCATTGACGTTATAGATAAAACTTTGGCGTTCATCCAAATTTTCTTCCATGGCATAAAAGGCTGTTAAAAAGTGTTCTATTTCATTTAGAGGTTGCTTAGAGACTAAAAAAAGTCTAAACAAATACAGATTGTAGTAGTAAAAGTTTTTTGGTTCATCAAACCTAATTTCAAAATTCATATAATGGTTAACTTTTTCCTTAGCAGCTTGCTCGTTACGAGTTAGTACTATAGATTTATAATTTTCATAGAGATTATCCATAATTTGCTCTTCGTTTTCTTCTGAAAAGTAGTTTAAATCGAGCTGTAAGCGCTCAATTAAGCCATTCATTACTTCGGGAGAGGGAGATTTGTTACCATTTTCAATCTTACTTAAATAAGATGTAGAACAAATATCTTCAGCAAGTACTTTTTGTTTCATGTTTTGTTTTATACGTTCGGATTTAATAATTCGCCCAATATTTTGCATATATATACCTTCCATAAATTATACTATTTTGGATATTACACTAATAAAATAATTTTAGAATCGGTAAAAAGAGTGATTTTGTGTGACGAAAATTATGACTTGTAGAGACTATATTCATAAGCGTAGGAAAATTTAGATAATTCCACAAAAAACATAGTATTAAAATATCATATTCTTACTTATTTTCACAAAACAGGGTATTTATTAGATGGATTATTGTGGCCAATATCATTTACTTTACTAAATGATGTTGGAACGCGTATACGACTGCTTGAGTACGATCTTGTACTTCAAGTTTAGCTAATATATTACTGACATGTGTTTTTACTGTTTTTATAGCAATGAAAAGTTCATTTGCAATATCTTGATTTGCCTTTCCTTGAGCAATTAACAGAAGGATTTCGCGCTCACGTTCTGTTAAATCTTCATGAAGAGGACGATCGGTTTGACGTAAACGCTTCATCATTTTGCTCGTTACTTCAGGTTCTAAAACAGGGGTGCCACTTGCAGTTTGGCGGATGGCATCTGCGATTTGCTTTGCATTAGTAGTTTTGAGCAAGTAGCTAATGGCACCAGCTTCTAAAGCTGGGTATACTTTATCGTCATCTAAGAAGCTTGTCACTATCATGATTTTGGCTTGTGGCCACTCTTTAATAATTGCAGCAGTAGCTTCTGCACCTGTCATAATGGGCATGACCATATCCATTAAAATAATATCAGGACGATGTTTTAACGACAGGTCAAACGCCTCTTGACCATTTGTAGCTTCTGCAACTACCTCCATATCAGGTTGTGCTTGAAGATAGGCTGATACACCAATCCGTACCATTTCGTGGTCATCCGCTAATAATATTCGAATCATCTGGTTCATACTCCTTCTCTACTGGAATCTTAACTTCTATTACTGTTCCTTGATTTGGAACGGAAACAATTTTACAAGTACCACCAATTTCGATGGCACGTTCTTCAATGTTTTTTAAACCGTATGAGCCGGCTTTCTCATCAAACTCTTGGAAGCCAACCCCATTGTCTTGTACACGGAAAATAGCAAGATTATCACGTTCTACTAGTAGAATGTCAACTTCAGTTGCTTTTGCATGTCGTAAAGTGTTGGATAGGGTTTCTTGAGCAATTCTAAATAAATGGTCTTCTGCACCTTTTTGTAAAGAAACTTCTTCTAAACGATGATGTATGTTAAAGAAAACCTTTTGTTTTAATTCAAACAGTAAATCTTCAAGACCTTGAGCCAGTGATTTGTTATGCAGGGCGGCTGGTCGTAAATGTAATAATAATGCGCGCATTTCAAGTTGAGCTTGTTGTACAATTGTCTCTGTTTGTTTTAATGGTTTTGTGAAATGTAATGGTAAATCTTCAGGTGCTGTTTCATTGACCGTTGATAACAACATAGAGGCTGCAAATAATTGTTGAGATACAGAATCATGCAATTCCCGAGCAAGTCTTTGTCTTTCTTGGATGATCCGCTCTTGAATTAATTTATCTTCTGCCTCCGCACGTTCATTAGTAATACGCTGAAGACTTTTTCGTTGTGTAATAATTAGGTCTTCAACAGACACAATCGATTTACGAATAATTTTAGATAAATATTTTGTTGAGACAGGTGTTTTCTTCTCCGTTTGTATTAAGGTTTGTAGTACATCTGCTAATTCTTTATCTTTACTTTGAGTCAATGAAATTGACCAAATAGCAACACTAATACTGAATGCACCGAGTAGTGTTAAAATCCACAAACCAAGTGGTAATTCCAAGTAATATAACTTCCATAGAGGGGACCAAGTATCTATTTCAGGTAGCCCCCATAAAATGAAGAGAATAAAAAAAACAATCGCAATTTCGATAAGGAAAATGGATAGAAATCTTGGGAAAAGTGATCTCATTTACGAATCACCTCAACATCACCGAATAGAGTGGATACAGTAATAATCAGCTCAACAGTATGTTCAATCTCTTGATTATAGCCATCCTTCATCGAAATTGTTTTATTCCACAAACGTGGCATTCTGTTTCCGAAAAGCTGAACATCACCAACCATAGTATTAAAATGAATTCGAACGGGAACTTCATATGGTACGGCAATTCTCACTTTTCCAAAGCCTTGACGGACTGATATAAGTGAAGTACCTTTCGGCAAAAGTGTTTGTGTTGTATCAATTGTTAAATCTCCAACGATTCCTTGCACGTGTATATCTTGCCATTCATAAGCATTTGTTGGAGTCTTTTGAAAGGAAAATGCTTTATTTTGAATTATCGGTTGAGCTTCTACTGAATTATAATCAAATTGCTTTGGTAGTGATATTGTGATGGGAGAGCCTTTTTTTAGCTGCCATAAAATATAAATAAGTGTTGCTACGACAAGTAAGCGTAAACTCCACATAGAAAATAATGAAATGATACTAATAATGGTTCCCATCCAAAATAACCATTTTCGACGTTTACTAATACTCATATAAATCATTACGATGCCAAGAAGGGCGAAAATAATGCTGCCATTACCGAAAAACGTCACTTCGATAAAGACAAGCAATAGTGAAATGATAAGTAACATCGTCAGTTTATTTGTTGTAATTTGATTCATATTGTTCCTCCTTCTTCGCATCATAATGTTTATTTAATAGAAAAACTCAAAGGAGAAGGGCATCTGCCTTTCTCCTTTTTAGTATAACTGGCCTTCCAAAGAAGTCTAGTATTAGCTTAATTTTTCTTCATTAATTGCAATCGGTTGTGGCGCATTTTTTTCTAACATTGCTAGTCGTTGCTCCATAGATGAGATTTCGTGCTCTTGATCAATTTTTTGCCCTAGACGCTCAATATAAGCTTCCATAGATTCGAAAGTTTCTAAACGTTTACCGACTTGACCGTTTGTTTCTGGATTTAGAACACGATCCATCTGATTATGGGCACGCGTGACATTTTCTTTCCCCATTAATTGGAGCTGACGGACTTTCATATCTTTAATTTTATGTTTCATTTCTTCGTATTTGCGTTCCAAGCCAAATAATTCTTCAGTTGCTTTGTTAATGCTGTCTTTTAATACGATTTGTCGGTTTGCATAAGCAGACATTTCTTGTTCTGCAAAGCCGATTAAATCTTCTTCGCCACTTAGCTTCGCCAGTTCGGCTTGCTTTTGGCGCTTAATGAACATTTCGATTGCTACTGCTAGTTCGTTTTCAAGTTCTTTTTTTAGAGATGCTTGGCGTTCTAACCATTTACCAGTTTGCTCTGTTTGCTTTTCTGCTTCACGGATATACTGATTTAGCATAGCAATAGGGTTTTTAGCTTCCTTTTTATCAAATACTGAATGTAAGTCGGCCTCAAGAGTATATTTTAAACGTTGTAGTAAGTTTGCCATTTTTAATTTCCTCCTTATTTCGTTAATTCATCCCATTGGTTTTCAAAATTTGTGAATGGATCATCTGTTTTTGCAGTGATGATTTGTGTTGTTTCTTTACCGTCCCATTTTCGAATAATATACCAAAGTGCAACGATTGCGATTAAACCGATAAAGCTAGGGATATTCGCTACAGCTGTTAGTAAACCTGCGATTGCAACAAGAGCCCAGATGATTTTTGCGAATGTTGATTCACTCTTTAAGTAGAAGTGAATACCTGCATATAGGATGGCTGCTGAAATAGCCAATCCTGCCATAGCTCCAAGTGAACATAAAATGGTGATAGCGGCGATGACGCCGATGATAAATAACCCGACTTTTTTCATAAGTTAGTGCCTCCCTTCGTTTGTACCTTTATATTACGCTAGGATTGTTTTTGGACAAACGGCCTTGAAATGCATTTTCAACTAAGACCAGAGACGTAGAAATTACTAGTTATGCTTCTAACAAGTCGTTTCTAGAGTGAAATGCTATACTAACAGGAATAAGGAGGGGTTTTATGGGTAAAAGAATTGGGTTTGGCTTAATCGCGTTTCTACTATATAATTCAATAGTTTTTTATTTAGGCTGGAATGTCTATACATGGCTCCATGTGACTTTTTCTTTTGAGGGACCAGTCGTTTTTGGAGTGATTTGGGCAATAATGGCTTATAGCATTATGATTGAACGCATTCATCATAAACTACGTATATTTAAAATTATTGGGAGCTATTGGATGATTGTTATTCAGTATGGTTTGTTGTTATTCCCAATCGCGAATTTACTTGTATGGCTTTTGCCAGGCACACTAAAATGGGTGGGTTATGTTGTTGCCGTATTATTACTCATCATTGTAGCTTTCGGTAGCTATATGGCGTACTCACCAGTTGTAAGAAATCTTACGATTAAAATTCAAAAAGCTAATCCAGTACAAAAGCCATTAAGAATGGTTATAGGCTCAGACTTTCACTTAGGCATTTTATCGAATAAAACCCATTTAGAACGTTTTGTGAAATTGTCTAATGAAGCAAAACCAGATGTTGTCTTTCTAGTTGGAGATTTAGTTGATGATGATCCCATTTGGTATGTGGAGTATGGGATGAGTGAAGTGATGAAGCAATTGAAAAGTACATATGGTGTATATGGCGTTTTAGGTAATCATGAATATTATGGACGTAAAATTCCATTATTTGTTCATGAAATGGCTGAATCTGGCGTAAACATTTTACAAGATGAAACAATTCTAGTGGCAGATTCGTTTTATGTTACAGGAAGAGAAGACAAAACTAATGCGGATCGAGCTTCGCTAGAAACGTTAGCAACAACCGTTGATCACAAGTTACCTTGGATTGTAATGGACCATACGCCTACGGATATTGAAACACCAAGTAAGCTTGGTGTAGATGTACATTTATCTGGACATACACATTTAGGACAAATGTGGCCGAATCAATACATTACACGAAAAACATTCGAACACGATTATGGTTATAAACTGAAGGTAGCAACGCATACAATCGTGTCATCAGGGTTCGGATTTTGGGGACCACCAATTCGGACGAATAGTCGTTCAGAAATGTGGGTTGTAGACGTAGAGTTTTGTAAGTGATTTTTAACATAATGGTAAAAGTTAAACGAGGTATATTGTGGTATGATAGTTTAGCTAGAAATGGCGTGAGGATTCGGCATTTCAATTATTAAAAGAATAAGGAGATACTATGGACTTTATTGAATTATTAAAGGCTCTTATACTGGGCTTAGTAGAAGGTATGACGGAGTTTGCACCAGTGTCATCTACAGGACATATGATCATTGTAGATGATATGTGGTTAAAAACCGAAGAATTTTTAGGAATGTATTCTGCTAATACATTTAAAATCGTCGTACAGTTAGGCTCTATTTTAGCGGTCGTCGTAGTCATGTGGAAACGATTATTAAGTTTAGTAGGACTTTATAAAATTAAAGGTCAACCAGCAAATCGTAAATTTAACTTAATACATGTTATTGTAGGAATGTTACCTGCAGTTATTTTAGGATTTGCGTTCAAAGATTATATCGATGACTATCTATTTGGAGTAAAACCGGTTATTTTCAGCTTAGTAGCTGGCGCGATTTTAATGATTGTTGCAGATAAATTCGGGCCGAAAAGACCGACAGTTACTACTTTAGATAAAATTTCATATGGTCAAGCATTAAAGATTGGTTTAGTACAATGTTTATCATTATGGCCAGGATTTTCACGCTCAGGTGCGACCATTTCAGGTGGGGTATTATTAGGGTTAGATCATAAAACGGCAGCGGATTTTACATTTATCATGGCAGTGCCAATTATGGCAGGGGCTAGCTTAGTATCTGTTTTGAAAAACTGGGAGTACATGTCGATGGACCATATTGGATTTTACGCAGTAGGATTCGTTAGTGCCTTTGTTTTTGCACTATTATCGATTAAATTCTTCTTAAAACTTATCGACAAAATAAAATTAACACCATTTGCCATCTATCGAATTATTTTAGCGATTGTATTAGCAATTATCGTGTTTTAATGAAAAGTGAGTCTACCTTTTAAAAAAGGTAGGCTCTTTTTATTTGGGAAATTTGTATAACGTATAGTCCTTCTCATGGAATTTTCATAATGACATGATACTATGGAAATAAAAAACGGTTGGTGAGAATAATGGCTGAGCGCATATTAATCATAGAAGATGAGGAAAAAATTGCACGAGTGTTACAACTGGAATTAGAATTTGAAGGTTATGAAACGGGAATTGCCCATACAGGAACAGATGGACTTATTTTATACCGTGAACAGCAATGGGATCTCCTACTACTGGATATTATGCTTCCAGGTTTGAACGGGCTGGATGTATTGAAGCGAATTCGTGCAACAGAATTTAATACACCTGTTATTATGCTTACTGCAAAAGGTGATGTTGAAGATAAAGTGGCTGGACTGGATCTTGGCGCTAACGATTACATGACAAAACCTTTTGAAATAGATGAATTACTAGCACGAATTCGAGCGGCACTCCGTTTTAAACCTCAGCAAATGGAAGTTACTGTAGAACAAGATGAGTTTTTCCATGAGTATGCAGACTTGTCTATACATGAACAGACGCGTGAAGTAAAAAGAAATGGGAAATTAATTGATTTAACACCCAGGGAGTATGAATTACTACTCTATTTAATTAAAAATCCAAAACAAGTTCTTTCACGAGAGCAAATTTTAGATGCTGTATGGGGGTTTGATTATTACGGGGATACGAATGTCGTAGATGTTTATATTCGTTACATTCGTCAGAAGGTGGATAAAGGCAGTAAACAACCACTTATTCAAACAGTCCGTGGTGTCGGTTATGTATTAAAGGAGCAGGTGAATGAAGCTTAAGACTAAAATTCATGTTTTCTCGTCGCTTGTTATGTTGATTATCCTTGTACTTACGATGGTTGGAATTTACTTCTTATATGAAAAAATGGCCTATGACACAGAGTATAATCAACTATTATCTGAGTCAACAGAACTTGTAACGTCTATTAGCCAGACAAGTAAAGTAAATGACCCAGCTACTATATTACGCGCATATATCCCTCCAAGAGGTGCAATAAGAGCCGTTGATAATAATGGTAAATCACTCGTTACGGTACAATCTACTGAAGGTATTGAGGATTATCATCCCAATATTGATGGGCATAAACGATATTCAGTGGAAAAATACGAAGGTATCCCAGTGTTATCAATGAGTATGCCTGCAATTTGGGTTGACGGTTCTGTTGTACACATACAAATGCTACAGTCCATGAAGGATGTAGCGCGAAATTTAGAGTTGTTACGTCTTGTCTTACTTGGTGTAACAATTATTGCGACAATTCCTATTGTGCTCTCAAGTATGACGCTAGGGCGTATCGTTACTAAACCAATTCATCGGCTAATTGCAACGATGCAGGAAAGCCAAAAGTCAGGAACCTTCGAAAAAATAAATGTAGAAAATGAAGGCAGAGATGAAATGGCTGAAATGAGTCGTACATTTAATGAGATGATGTGCCAGTTGGAGCAAAACTTTCGTAAGCAAGAGCATTTCGTTTCGAATGCATCTCATGAATTAAAGACACCTTTAACTGTAGTTGAGAGTTATGCTCGTCTATTGAAGAGACGTGGTTTTGATAATAAAGAAGTTGCAAATGAAGCGGTACAAGCAATTTTAAGTGAATCCATTCGTATGAATGAAATGATTCAACAAATGCTTGAATTAGCCAAAAATAAAGAACAATCACCATTATCCATTGAATCAGTTGATATTTATAAAGTATTAGAGGATACATTACATCAAATGCATCAAGCTTATGGCAGAGAATTTAACTTACTAGGTAAAGGTCCAGTTATATCGAAAACGGATGAACAAAAAATTAAACAGCTATTCTTTATTTTCTTAGAAAATGCACGCCATTATAGTGAACGTGAAATTAATGTAAGCATAGCAAAAGAGGGATCGCAATTAGTCGTTCGCATTCAAGATTTTGGTCAAGGCATTGCCCAAGAGAATATTCCACATTTATTTGATCGTTTTTATCGTGTTAGTGAGGATCGCAATCGCAAAACCGGTGGTACGGGTTTAGGACTAGCTATTGCACATGAGCTTGCTGAGCGTTTAGCAATTAATATTACTGTATTAAGTACGCTAGGTGAAGGAACTACAATCGTCTTGCGATTTGAAAATAGTAATGAGGGGGAACGATGATATGCGCATTCGCGAAAAGCTATCAATACTATTCATTGTGACACTCATCATTATTGCGACGATTCTTAGTATCATGATTTGGAATAAACTAACGAAAGAAACACCTCTTACAACTGAGGAAATTTATAATAATATTGAAACGATGTATGGAGGGGAAATTATCTCTTTCCTTACTATAAACGATCAATATCGAGTGCAGCTTCAAAGAAATAGCAAGCTTTATCAACTCGAAGTTGATGCTGAATCAGGCAAAATCTTATTGATGAAGCAGAAAAAAACAGCTGTTAAAGAAAAAATAAAATATCTACCAGAAACTGAAATACGAAAAATTATAAAAGAACAATATGACGGGAATATAAAAAAAATCTCACTCAATACAAATAAGGAAGACCCCGTATTCCAAATAGAAGTAGTAAATGGTAAAGAGCATATTAACTTATTAATAGATGCAATTAATGGGGAAGTTTTATCAGAAATTCAAGCAGATGCAGAGCAAGATTCTTCACTTTTATCTAAGGAACAAGTGATTACTATTGCTAAGAAAAAACTGAATGGAACTGTAGAAGAAATTTCTTTTTACGATACGAGTGATGGCGGATATTATTTAGTGGAGATTGAAGGTAACGACAAAGATGCAGTATTTCAAATCCATGCTATTTCCGGCAAAGTGTTATCCATTACGTGGGATTAATAATTTCTCATCAAATTCTAATCTTATTCTCCTTATTCTTTCATTTTCATTGTGTAAAGTATAAGTATCAACAAAGAGGAGGAACTTAATTATGAAAAAAATGATTACAGCATTAGCAATTACGGGGTCACTTGCAGTATCTGGAGTAGTTGCGGCAGCGGGCATTCAAACTAACTCAGGTAAAATTTTATCGTCAGAAGAAATTACGAAAAAAGCACTTAGCTACGTAAAAGGTACAGTATACAAAGTAGAGTTGGACAAAGAAAAAGGTGTTCAAGTATATGAAATTGATGTGCGAGGCAAAAGTAAAGAATACGAATTAACATTAGATGCTAAAACGGGAAAGTTACTAGAGAAGAAAACAGAGACTACAAAAGTTTCTAATTCAGTAAATAATAAAAAAGTAATTGGTTTAGCAAAAGCGAAAGAAATAGCATTGAAATCGGTTAAGGGCTCTGTAAAAAAAGCGAAGTTAGATCGTGAAGATGGTATTTACGAAATTGAAATCATTAGAGCTGGATATGAATACGATTTTGATATCAATGCGTACACAGGGAAAATTGTGAAAAAAGAAAAAGAGAGAATTTCAAAAAAAGTAGTAACTGGAAAAGTGATTGGTTTAGAGAAAGCGAAGCAAATAGCTTTAAATAATGTTGGTGGTACTGTACAAAAAGCCAAACTAGATAAAAGTGATGGCGTATACGAAATCGAAATTATTAATGGTACAACAGAATATGATTTTGAAATCGATGCAAAAACAGGGAAAATCCTTAAAAAAGAATCAGAAGTAGCTGACGATGTAATCACAACTACTAAACCAAATACTCCTAACACTGGCGATTCAGCAAATCCTTCAACACCTGCAAAAGTAATAGGCATTACAAAAGCCAAAGAAATTGCTTTACAAAATGTTAATGGTACAGTAAAAAAAGCAGGATATGACCGTGAAGATGGCGTATATGAATTTGAGATTTTAACTGCTGATTATGAATATGATATCGATGTCGATGCAGTAACTGGGAAAGCTATGATTACAGATAAAGAAAGAATTACAAAAGTACCAAATCCAACAACAACTTTCATCGGTGAGCAAAAAGCTTCTCAAATTGCTTTAACAAAAGCAAAAGGAACAATTACTAAAATTGAATTAGATGAAGAAGATGGCGTTTATGAAATTGAAGTAAAAGATGGCATGTATGAATACGAATTAGAAATTGACGCTAAGACTGGTGCCATTCTTGATTTCGAAAAAGAGTATGAAGACGACTAATCTTTAATAAAATAGTTCTTTGGCTACCTAAAATATAATTTTGGGTAGTTTTTTATTATTTTCATACTTAAAAACAATCCTAACCTACTGTTTTGTAAAAATAAAATAGACTTTATAGGAAATTATAAAACATTTTTCGTAGGTCTTTTGCTTTCATTTACTTTAATTTTACGATTCTACTTGTCTGATAGGAACACAATATGTTAGATTAGATTAATCAATAAAACACAATATATAGTATGTGAGCGAAAAAAGGTACCATATACGGTTTAAAAGGGAATTCGGAAGAGAAACCGAAGCTGTCCCCGCAACTGTGAATGCGGACAACTGTCAATTAACCACTGAGCAATGCTTGGGAAGGATGACAATTGGATGATGCATGAGCCAGTAGACCTGCCTTTTTCGCATGACGACACTTTCTTCGGGGGTTGAGGAGTTGAAGCGAGAGACTTTACATTGAACAATTTACTTTTGATTACAAAAGTATTTTTTTGTTGTGATTTCGCCTGCTTCCAATTTTAAAACCTAGAGCGATGGCTCTGCCGAAGAAGGCAGATTCATCGCTTTTTATATTTGTAAAAAAGGAGACGACAATATGGTCCAATTAATGACATATGAAAGAGCAATATTATTATCTCAATTAGAGGAAGAGTTTGGTAGAGAAGAAATTAGCCAGCTTATTAGAAAGTCTGAACGCTGGGAAAATAAGAATCCAGAAGGAACTGACGCTGAATGGACAAAGGCGATGAGCTTAGAAGCGTTAAGCTTTTTAGATGAAGAAGACACATATTGGACATTCGTTGCAGCTCGCTTATTATTGGCGGGTGTTTATAGAGAAGCATCTACAGTACGCCAATTAGAAGTAGGACAGGTATACACAGCATTTGCTATACAAGTTGAGAAGCTTGTCGAAAAAGGTTTATATGATCCAGCTTTAACAAAATCATATACAAAACAGGAACTTGAAGAAATTGGTCTAATGCTTGAACCTAAACGAGATGAAATCTTTACATATATCGGATTGAAAACATTATTGGACCGTTATGTTACGCGAGATTATGACAAAACACCAATTGAATTGCCCCAAGAGCGTTGGATGATTATAGCGATGACACTTATGCAAAATGAAAAAACAGATCGCCTTGCGAAAATTAAAGAGTCTTACTGGGCAATGAGTAATTTATATATGACGACTGCTACTCCTACATTATCAAATGCAGGTAAAACGCATGGTCAATTATCAAGTTGCTTTATCGATACAGTAGATGACAGTTTACAAAGTATTTATGATTCAAATACTGATGTTGCGACACTTTCGAAATTTGGCGGTGGTATCGGTGTCTATATGGGGAAAGTACGTAGTCGTGGATCATCTATTCGTGGCTTCAAAGGAGCTTCAAGTGGTGTTGTTCCTTGGATTAAACAATTGAATAATACAGCAGTATCAGTAGATCAATTAGGTCAACGCCAAGGCGCGATTGCTATTTATCTTGATATTTGGCATAAAGATATATTCCCATTCCTTGATTTGAAATTAAATAACGGTGATGAACGTATGCGCGCACATGATATTTTCACAGGCGTTAGTTTACCTGATATTTTCATGGAGGCTGTTGAAGCACGTGAAGATTGGTACTTATTTGACCCGCATGAAATTCGCGAAGTAATGGGCTTTAATCTAGAAGATTACTATGACGAAAAACGTGGACAAGGATCATTCCGAGAGAAATACGAAGCTTGCTTAGCGAACCCAATATTAACGCGTGAAGCTGTACCAGCAATTGATATCATGAAACGTATTATGCGTAGCCAATTAGAAACTGGTGTGCCGTTCATGTTCTACCGTGATGAAGTAAACCGTAAAAACCCAAATAAGCATGAAGGTATGATTTACTCAAGTAATTTATGTACGGAAATTTTCCAAAACATGAGCGCTACTAAGTTCGAATCAATTACATTAGAAGATGATGTTATTGTAACGCGCCGCAAACCTGGAGATTTCGTTGTATGTAACTTATCATCTATCAATCTTGGACGAGCTGTACCTGCTGAAGCTTTAGAAAGATTAATCCCAATTCAAGTGCGTATGTTAGATAATGTTATCGACTTAAATCGTATTCCTGTTCCTCAGGCAGAACGTACAAATGCACGTTATCGTGGTATTGGTCTTGGTACATTCGGTTGGCATCACTTATTGGCACTGAAGAGTATTGCATGGGAATCTGAAGAGTCTGTAGAATTTGCGGACAAGCTTTACGAGCAAATTGCTTATTTAACAATACAAGCATCAATGGAATTAGCAAAAGAAAAAGGTCAATATCCATTATTTGAAGGTTCGGACTGGCAAACAGGAGAATACTTCACAAAGCGCCAATATAAAGGCGAAAAGTGGGCTACATTACAACAAGCAGTTGCTGAAAATGGTATGCGTAACGGCTATGTAATGGCTATTGCGCCGAACTCATCAACATCAATTATTGCAGGAAGTACGGCGAGTATCGATCCAATTTTCCAAAAATCGTATTCTGAAGAGAAAAAGGATTATAAGATCCCGGTAACTGTTCCTGATTTGAACCAAGAAACAACTTGGTATTACAAATCTGCTTACTTTATTGATCAAAATTGGACTTTAAAACAAAACGCAGCACGTGCTCGTCATATTGACCAAGGTATTTCGTTGAATATATATGTACAAAACACGGTAAAGGCTAAAGAATTATTAGAATTGCACTTAAATGCTTGGAAACTAGGCATTAAAACGACATACTACGTTCGCTCAACGTCGGTTGAATTATTAGAATGTGAATCATGTGCAAGCTAGGAGGAACTAACGATGACAAAACTAGAAAAACGAAAATTAATGGATAAAACAGCTCCAAACCGTTCGACAGGTATTGTAAACGGGAGCTCTTCAAATATATTAAACTGGGATGATGTTCGTTTTAGCTGGGCATATCCAAAATATAAAAAGATGCTAGGTAACTTTTGGACTCCTTTCGAAATCAATATGGGGAACGACATTAAAGAGTTCCCAACATTAACAGCGAATGAAAAAGAAGCATTTATGAAAACAATTGGATTACTTGCAATGTTAGACAGCGTTCAAACAGACTATGCAGGAAAAGTGGCAGATTATTTAACAGATTCTAGCTTAAATGCTTTAATGATTATCCTTGCACAGCAGGAAGTAATTCATAATCATTCTTATTCATATATTCTTTCAAGTTTAGTATCAAAAGATGAGCAAGATAAAGTATTTGATTTCTGGCGTACAGAACCAGTCCTTGAAAAACGAAATGACTTTGTTATTAAAGGATATAAAACATTTTCTGAAGAGCCTAATATCGACCATATGTTAAATTCCATCGTCTATGACGTCATTTTAGAAGGTTTATTCTTCTATTCTGGCTTTGCATTCTTCTATCATTTAGCACGAAACCAAAAGATGGTAGCAACGAGTACGATGATTAATTATATAAACCGTGACGAACAACTTCATGTTGACCTATTCGTTAAAATCTATAAAGAATTGTTGGAAGAATATCCTGAATACGATACGCCAGAGCGTGCTAAGCAAGTGGAAGATATTTTCCGTGAAGCAGCTGCACTTGAAATTGAATGGGCACATGAAGTCATTGGAGACAAAATTGATGGCTTAGATGTAGATGATGTAGAAGATTATATTTATTTTTATACGAATGTACGCTGTTCACAATTAGGCTATGAAAGACCTTTCGAAGGCTACCGCAAAAATCCAATGAAATGGATCAAAGCTTATGAAGATGTTGATTTAGGGAAAACTGACTTCTTCGAACAACGTTCTCGTCAATATGTGAAGGTAAATGTTCAAGATAATGGTTTTGATGAACTATAAAAAGTGAAATAATAATATGAAGATGGGCGCTTTAGACAGCGCTCATTTTTTTGTTGTACACATAGTCTTTAGACCTATCTATAATTATGATAGAAAAAACTTATTAAATAAATATCGTAATAATAGATATAAAGGTGTGTTTTTTGATATAGTTTAGTAAAAAGTATAGATATTTTAGGGGTGGGCTAAGTTTATGTTGTCGTTCAAACGTAATAAGGTAAATAAGATGATTCTTCCGGAAGTGGACATAACGAAAACTGGGGTTTTTATAAGCGATCAGGAACGTCTACACCAAATAGATTTATTAAACTTAACAAATGAAGATTTACGTATCGCACGTCAATTGAAACCTACAGTGGAGAAACATATAGTCGAAGTTGTAGAGCAATTCTATGCATCAATTGAAACCGTCGCTTCTATGAAGGAACTTATTCAGCAACATAGCTCTGGTGAAAGGTTACGTCAAACATTACGACAACATGTAATTGAAATGTTCGATGGGATTATTGATGATACATTTATCGAAAAACGCACTCGTGTAGCGAAAGTGCATGTTCGAATTGGATTATATCCAAAATGGTATTTAGCTGCATTCCAAAAATTAGAACATAATTTAATCGAGAAAATATATGGCTTAGAGTTGGAGACTACCTTAGAACGTAATGTTATTGATTCTGTGAAAAAATTAATTAGCTTTGAACAACAAATCGTCCTTGAAGAATACGATCAATTTTCAAATCAATTATTAGAACAACAACAAGAAAAAACGCGTATGTATGTAAAAAATGTTATGGGTAGTATTTCTAGTAACTTAGAATCGCATTCTTTACATACTTCAGAGTCTGTTGAGACATTAATTGCAAGTACTAGTGAAGTGAATAAACATGTGAAGAGCAGTATTCAAGATGCAAAAGGTACTCGAGAAGCATCCGAAAAAGGATACGAGCAAATGCTTCTACTAAAAAAACATACAAATGAAATTAATGAAAAAACGAATGAAATGTCAAAAATGATTCATGCGCTAGACGCATCTTCATCTGAAATTCAAGCAGTAATCGAGATTGTAAAAAATATTGCAGGACAAACAAATTTGCTGGCATTAAATTCAGCTATTGAAGCTGCTAGAGCTGGTGAGCATGGTAAAGGATTTGCTGTTGTGGCTGATGAAGTACGTAAACTTGCAGATCAAACGAAGAAATCTGTCGAACAAATTGCAAGTTTAATCGGTGTATCCAGTGGTGTAACCAGTCAAGTAGTTACAGCTATTCAAGATATACAAAACCTTGTAACTAATGGTATTGAAGAAAATGAAAGATCGATGCAAGAATTTGAGAACATCGGTAAGGCTGTAAATATAACCATCCAAGATTTTCAAGAGGTAGAACAACGAATGGATATTCTATCGAATGTCGTAACAACTATAGGTGAAACTTCAGAACAATTAAAACAAGCTGCTACAGAATTAGAAACAACGGTGAGAAAGTTTTAATGAATATTACTGTATTAATAGAAATGTTAAATTTATCTATTAAGATAGTTTTTTTATGCTTTTTAATCGGAGCACTTTGAGAATATGATAAGCTTTCACTAAGTTCTTTAAAGGAGGCAATTTAGATGAAACCGTTAGTTTGGATTACTAGACAATTACCAGAGGAGAGCATATCACCACTCCGTGAAATAGCTGAAGTGAAGATGTGGTCATCTGCGGATCAACCGATGCCCGCTGAAGAATTGAAACAAGCAGCTGGTGAAGCGGATGCAATGTGGGTCATGATATCTGATCAAATAACGCGTGAAGTTATTGAAGTGGCGCCAAAGTTAAAAATAATCGCTAACCTAGCAGTTGGCTATAATAATATTGATATTAAAGCTGCAAAGGAAAAAGGTGTTATTGTAACGAATACACCCGATGTCTTAACAGGAACTACAGCGGATTTAGCATTTGCTCTAATGCTAGCAACAGCTCGTAGAATCCCAGAAGCAGAGCGTGAAGTACGAAATGGTAAATGGACAGGTTGGTCTGTTAACCAATTAACAGGGATGGACATTCATGGTGCAACTTTAGGTGTCGTAGGAATGGGGCGTATCGGAGAGGCGGTAGCAAGACGCGGAATGGGTTTTGATATGAGAATTTTATATCATAATCGTACAAGAAAGCCTGAAGCTGAAGAGAAGTATGGTTTTGAGTATGCGGAGCTAGATACATTACTGAAAGAATCGGATTTTGTTGTGCTATTAACTCCGTTAACACCTGAAACAAAGGGCTTAATCGGTAAAAGTGAAATAGCATTGATGAAAAACAGCGCAATTCTTATTAATGTTGCACGTGGTGGAGTTGTAGATGAGCAAGCGTTATATGAGGCGTTATTAAATAAAGAAATTTGGGCAGCAGGACTTGATGTTTTTGAAACAGAGCCTGTCCCAACTGATCATCCTTTATTAACATTACCAAATGTTGTAGTGCTTCCTCATATAGGTAGTGCTTCAATTCGTACTAGAAATAATATGATGGCAAAAAATACAGAGTCAATTGCAGCCTGTTTACAAGGAAAAGAAATAAAGAATCCAGTGAAATAAAGCAAAAATGTGCCTAGAAGGATATTGGAATCCTCGGCACATTTTTTTGCGAAAAACATCTAACTAAAATTGTTAATCTTTCTTTGCATCAGTACTAAGAAGAATAAAATCGGTAAAATAAATACCACAGTAGATGCGATACCACTAGCGATTGTTGTATAAAGTGCTAATAGTCCAATAATAGGTCCCCCAGCAATTTGTCCAATAGCATCAAGTTGTCCGAACATAGATAAAGCAGTTGCTCGACCCTTTGCTTCCAATCTTTCATTCGTCATTACACTCATTAACGGATAGTTAACATCACGTAGCGTACCTGCTATCCAGAAAGTTATAAGAGCCAGCAAAAAGTTTGAACTAAAGGCAAATGCAAGCATTGCAAAAATTAATAAACCATTGCTAATCAAAAGAATTACAGGGTAATTTTTATTAAAACGACGCTCTACAAATCTTAAAACAACAATGTTTAATAAAAATGCTACTGCATAGAAAGCACCAAACCAGTAGATAGATTCAGCCTCAGGTATATGGAAGTCTTCAATAAAATGAGCACCCCATAGTCGATCGAATCCTTCACTCGCCAATCCCAAAAGTATAGTTATAATCGCGATACTCACGAGCATTGTATTTCCTTTAATTTGACGCGCACCATGTCGAATTGTTGTTATTAGATGATGTATGGCGGAAATATCTTTTTTTCGTGAGATTTTGACGAACTTTGTCTCCGGCATTGTGAATAATGCACCAAAAGCTAGTAGTACTAATAAAATTCCAGCAATAATTATTGTTACTTGCACTGAAAATAAAGTAGCAATACAAACACTAAGCAAAATACCAAAAAATCGACCTAAAGATCTAAATTGAGCGCCCTTAAGAAATACTGAATCTAAATTTCTACCTTCTAATTCATCAGCAATCCAAGCCTCTTCAGCACCGCTAATAAATGTCCAGCCTAACCCCCACAAACCCGAAGCGATGGCAATTGACCAAAATGCTGGGAAAATTCCTTCAAGTAAGTGTGCTATGCCAATTATAAAAGTCCCGATGAATAGAGAACGTTTTCGTCCAAAATGATCGGCAACTAAACCAGTAGGCATTTCACAAAGAAATACAGCTACCTCCATAATCGTTCCAATAAGTACTAGCTGTAATGGATTTAATCCTGCATTTATAACGTAATAAATTGCGTTCAGTGTGAATACCATTTGTATAAGCAATGAGCGTGAACTAGTGATTGCATAATAAGTATTTTGTATTTTCATTTTTTTCCCTCCGCGTTAGTAAAATAACGGAGGCCAAACTCTCGTTATTAAGACAGCATGCCCTCCGAGTTGTCTTTGAAAGTCATTAAAGTGCTTTTCATATTCGTTCACTCCTTTTTTGAAATTATTGTAAGTTTATCATAAGGGAAAGAGGAAAAGAAGAATTTTTAAATAGAGTAATAGAAGTGAAGAGTGACTAATAGATTATTAGGTACAGTATTGATGGAGAGCTGTAATATGGTAAAAAACACTGCGTTAAAGAAAAAACCTACTCTTAGAAAGAGTAGGTTGAGTTATAAGAATTGGATACGAGTAATAAAGATGGACGAGCGCTTAAAGTAAAATGTCGACTCTAGCTTCTGTCCTGCAAAGTGTTTCGTAATTAGTTTGCCGTCCTTATTTGTTGAAAATATCAAATAGGCCGCCGATTCCGCCTTCGCCTACGGATTTGTTACCTGGTACTTGAGGCGCTGCTGCGAATACACGACTCGCTAAACGGCTGAATGGAAGTGATTGGATCCATACTGTTCCTGGTCCTCGTAGAGTAGCGAAGAATAGACCTTCGCCACCAAATAGGGCAGTTTTTACACCTTTGACCATTTCAATATTGTAATCAACGTCTGCTGTCATAGCTACAAGACAACCTGTATCTACACGTAATGTCTCACCGACTTGTAGATTCTTTTGAATAATTGTACCGCCTGCGTGAACGAACGCCATGCCATCACCTTCTAGTTTTTGCATGATGAAACCTTCACCACCGAAAAATCCCGTTCCTAATTTACGTTGGAATTCGATGCCGATCGAAACCCCCTTAGCAGCTGCTAAGAATGCGTCTTTTTGGCAAATGATTTTTCCGTTATATCTACTTAGATCCATAGGAATGATTTTCCCAGGGTAGGGAGAAGCAAAAGAAACATGTTTTTTTCCATAACCTTCATTTGTGAATGTTGTGATGAATAAACTTTCACCTGTTACAAGTCGTTTACCAGCGCCCATTAATTTACCCATGAAACCGCCACCGCCGCTTGAAGTATCACCAAAAACAGTTTCCATGCGAATGCCGTCTTCCATCATCATTAATGCACCAGCTTCTGCAATGACTGTTTCTTGTGGATCTAATTCTACCTCTACAAACTGCATGTCATCGCCGAATAATTTGTAATCAATTTCATGATTATTCATCTTTTTTCCTCCCAATTGTTATAGCCTAGTATTTAATATTAATACGATTTGAGATTTTAAAAGGTTTCGTCAATTTTCAGGAAAAAATAAATTGACTGCAATTTTAATAAAAATAAAGGATATTTAGGTATTTTGTAGAAAATATATACAGAGAAAGCGTTTTCATTTAAAAGGGGGAGTAGCAGTGAAGTTGCAAAATTTTATCGGAGGTCAATGGGGAACCTCTGAAGATTTGAAATTCGTACCCGTTATTAATCCTGCAAATGGTGAGGAATTAGCTCAAGTACCTATGTCTTCAACAGGAGCTGTGGAGCAAGCAGTAGCTGTTGCAAAAAAGGCACAAAAAAGTTGGGCACTAGTACCAGCACCAAAACGCGCAGATTATTTGTATGCAATTGGCTTAAGAATGAAAGAAAAGAAAGAACATTTAGCTCAGGTACTTACGAAAGAGATGGGAAAAGTTATTGAAGAAGGTCGAGGCGAGGTACAAGAGGGCATTGATATGGCATTTTATATGGCTGGAGAAGGGCGACGTTTGTTTGGGGAAACAACTCCGTCAGAGTTAGCCAATAAATTTGCTATGAGTGTCCGTGCTCCAATTGGTGTCGTCGGACTAATTACACCTTGGAATTTCCCTGTAGCAATCGCAACTTGGAAATCCTTCCCTGCAATTGTTGCTGGGAACACATTCATTTGGAAACCTGCTACAGAAACGCCGATGATGGCTTATGAAATGGCGAAAATTTTTGAAGAAGTAGGTTTACCAGAAGGCGTCGCTAATGTTGTCTTTGGTTCAGGTTCAGAAGTAGGAACAGCATTAATCGAGCATCCAGATGTCAAAGTCATTTCGTTCACAGGTTCAACTGCTACAGGTAGCAAGGTAGCAGAGTTGGGCGGCCGTCATTTAAAGAAAGTTTCTTTAGAAATGGGTGGCAAAAATGCAGTGATAGTAATGGATGATGCTGATTTAGAACTCGCTGTTGAAGGTATTTTGTGGAGTGCATTTGGTACAGCGGGTCAACGTTGTACGGCATGTAGTCGAGTAATTGTGCATAAAGATGTAAAAGCAGAGCTGGAAGAACGCCTCCTAACAGCTATGCAACTATTAACAATAGGTGATGGTTTAGATGAGTCGGTAAAAATTGGTCCTGTTATTAATAAAACTGCATTACACAAGATTAATAGCTATGTAGAAATAGGCCGTCAGGAAGGTGCGAAGTTACTTGCAGGAGGCAATATACTAACGGGATCTCCTTTCGATCAAGGTTTTTATTACGCACCAACATTATTTACCGATGTGAAATGGGATGCTCGTATTGCACAAGAAGAGATTTTCGGACCAGTTGTCTCATTGATAGAAGTAGAAAGTTTAGAAGAAGCTATTGAAGTTAATAACAGTGTGCAGTTTGGACTTTCAAGTTCTATCTTTACACAGGATATTAATCGAGCATTCCAAGCGCAGCGTGATTTAGATACGGGTATTGTATACGTCAATGCTGGTACAACTGGAGCAGAAATTCATCTACCGTTTGGTGGCACAAAAGGAACAGGAAATGGTCATCGTGATTCTGGTGTTGCAGCACTGGATGTCTATACGGAATGGAAGAGTATTTACATTGATTACAGTGGCAAGTTGCAACGGGCACAAATTGATACGGAATAATAACAAAGAAAGGGGACATTCAGATGAAAGTAGCAGTATTAGGTGCAGGTTTAATGGGGAAAGAGGTTGCGCGTGATTTAGTTAAAAGTGACAAAGTTGAAAAAGTGTACTTAGCAGACTTAGATGTCGGTCAAACAACATTATTCGCTGAGTTATTGAAGTCAGATAAATTAGAAGTGCTACATCTAGATGCCAACGATGATGCGGAGTTAAAATGGATTATGGCAAAAGCAGATGTTGTGATTAACGCTCTATTTTATACATTTAACGAAAAAGTTGCACGTATGGCAATTGAAGTGGGTGTGCATTCAGTCGATCTTGGTGGTCACATTGGCGGTGCAACAAATGCTGTTTTAGAGCTATCTGAGGATGCTAAGGAAAAAGGCGTTACATTAATTCCTGACCTAGGTGTTGCACCTGGAATGATCAATATTTTAACGGGCTATGGTGCATCAAAATTAAATAGCGTCAAATCGATTAAAATCTTTGTTGGAGGAATTCCGGTAGAAAAAGAACCACCGTTGGATTATAACATTGTGTTTTCTCTAGAAGGGGTATTCGATCACTATACTGATTCTTCTCATGTTATTCGTGGTGGGAAATTGCAGGAAATTGCTTCATTGTCAGAGATTGAAAAGGTTTATTTTGATGGCTTTACCGGGCTAGAGGCTTTCCATACTTCAGGTGGATTATCTACTTTAGCACAGACCTTCCCAAATGTGAACACGTTGGAATATAAAACAATTCGCTATCAAGGTCATGCAGAAAAATTCCAGTTACTTGTAGATCTAGGTTTAACAAATAAAGAGACAACGGTTAATCTAGATGGTCAAGTTATCAAAGCGCGTGATGTTTTACGTGAAGTGCTACAAACTAAAATGTCCCTTGGTAATAAATCAGATGCGGTATTATTACGGGTGATTGTTTCAGGCGAAAAAAGTGAGGAACTAGTTTCGTACGAATACGAATTGATTATTAAGAAAGACAAAGAAACCAATGAAACAGCAATGGCTCTAGCAACTGCAAATACAATTTCAGTAGTTGCTCAGTTAGTAGGCGATGGTACGATTTCAAAACGTGGAGTATATCCACCAGAGAAAGTAGTTCCAGGTGAAAAATACATGGAAGAAATGAAAAAACGTGGAGTATCCATTAAAGAAACTATGCATCGTTCAACTAATATTGTAAAAGGATAGAAGAGGACTATGGAGATGGTTTTTATAACATAAACAAAGTCTAACGAGTAATCTCGTAAAGTAATTTATAAAATCGATGATTAATAGTTTGAATATTTGTAATTCATAGACGATAATATGTATTAAGGGTAAGTGTTGAAGGTAGCCCTAAAATATAAATAGTAAAGTGCTTGAGTTTACAAATATGACTGCCTAATCTGTTAAAAGCCAAAACCAGGTTTTTCGTCGCAGATATAAGCCAGTTCAATTTGACTCACAGATATCTATCTGTAGTCTTTTTGAATTGGCTTTTTTTATGCAGTTAAGAAGGGAGGTTAACATTCCTTTAGCAAAAACAAGACATCATTCAGTACATCATGTGTAGTTTACGGTTATGCCATCACTTCAATAAAAGATATTTAAAAACAGGAGGAATACAGATGACAACTTTAAACGAATGGGACAAAAAGCATTTTATTCATCCAACCTCATCAATTCAAGAGCAACAAGCGAATGGACCAAAAGTGATTTTCGATAAGGGTGAAGGGATATATCTAACAAGTAAAGATGGTACGAGATATATAGATGCTATGTCGTCGCTTTGGAATGTTAACATTGGGCACGGTCGCAAAGAAATAGCAGAAGCGGCAAAAGACCAGATGGAACAATTAGCATACAGTTCATGTTTTTCGAATTTTAGTAATGAGCCAGCAATTCGTCTAGCAAAGAAAATTGCTGATTTAGCTCCACCTAGTTTAAATGCGGTGTTCTTTACATCAGGTGGTTCAGAGTCAAATGACTCAGCGATAAAAATTGTACGTCATTATTGGCGTATTCAAGGTCAACCCGAGCGAAATAAAATCGTTGCATTACGACGAGGATATCATGGCGTCTCAGCAGGCGCTACAAGTGCAACAGGTATACCTGAGTTTTGGGACATGGCAGGAAGTTTGATGCAAGGATTTATACATGCAAAATCTCCATATGAAATTGGTACTGAGTCATCGATTCAATCCATTCGCGAAGTAATTGAAGCTGAAGGACCAGAAAAGATTGCGGCATTCATGGCAGAACCTGTCCAAGGGGCAGGTGGAGTATTGATCCCACCGAAGGATTACTACAAGGAAGTACGTAAGATATGCAATGAATATGGCATTTTATATATAGCAGATGAGGTTATTACAGGATTTGGACGCACAGGGAAAATGTTCGGTGTTGAAAATTATGGAGTAGAGCCGGATGTATTATCATTTGCAAAAGGTGTAACAAGTGGCTATTTTCCGCTAGGTGGTGTCATTGTTTCCGACCACGTGCATAATGTGCTGAAGGAAAAATCAGAAGGAGTATTATTCCATGGTTTTACCTATAGTGGTCATCCAACAGGTGCGGCTGTAGCACTAAGAAACCTTGAAATTTTAGAACGTGAAAATCTAGTAGATAACTCCTCTAAAATGGGTGGAGAATTACAAAAAGGATTTAAATCCATTAAAGGGGAATCAACGATTGTAGGTGATATTCGTACGTTAGGTTTACTCGGAGCGATGGAATTTGTACAAGATCCATTAACGAATAAACGCTTCCCTGCCGAGTTGAAAGTGGCTCCAAGAATTATTGCGGCCTTACATGAACGTGGTGTTATATGTCGTGCAGTTACTTATGACAATACAGATATCGTATGTTTCTCACCACCATTGATTATTACAAAAACACAGATAGATGACCTAATTGCTATACTACGTGAAGCTGTACTAAGTGTTCAACAAGAGGTTGAAGAGCAGCTAGCAGCACTTTAAAAACTAATGAAAAATTATTCAAGGCTAGATAGATCGAGAGTAATTCCATTAATAGAGTCTATTGTATTTCAATAGACTCTTATCCGGGGGTGTAAGATGGAAGATCAAAAGCTATTGAAAATTTTAGGGAATAGAGACGTTATGGCACTTGCTTTTGGAGCAATGATTGGTTGGGGTTGGGTGGTAACAGCTGGTTTATGGATTACAGAAGCAGGTTCACTAGGTGCAATCATAGCATTTTTAATAGGCGGTTTACTTGTTATTTTTATAGGTTTAACATACGCAGAGTTGTCCTCGGCTATGCCGTTATCTGGTGGAGAACTATTCTTCACATATAGGGCGACTGGACGGCTCACCTCGTTTATAGCAACATGGGCAATGATTCTTGGATATGTTTCAGTTGTAGCTTTTGAAGCTGTAGCTTTACCGACTGTTTTTGAATATGTCGTTCCTGGCTATAGCGTCGGTTACATGTATACAATTGCAGGTTGGGATGTAAATTTCACATGGGTAGCCGTAGGAATTCTTGGGTCGATTATTATTGCATGGATTAACTATAGGGGAATGAAGATTACAAGTGTTGTGATGTCAATTTTGACATTACTCATATTAATCTCAGGTGTATTGCTTGTTACGGGAAGTTCTATTGCAGGAAGCCCAGAGCATATGCAACCTTTATTTGAAAAAGGATGGGGTGGCATCATGGCTGTATTGATTATGACGCCATTCATGTTTGTTGGATTCGATGTGATACCTCAAGCAGCAGAAGAAATTAATCTGCCACGTAAGCGAATTGGACAACTGCTAATCATTTCGGTGTTTTTAGCTATTACTTGGTATGTAGCAATTATCTTCGGCGTTTCATACGTGTTGACACCATCAGAAATTGCTAGTTCATCACTTGTCACAGCAGATGCGATGGCAAAAGCATTTGGTGGTAGTAAGATGATGGGGAATGTTTTAGTACTAGGTGGAATCGGTGGGATATTAACGAGCTGGATTGGCTTCTATGTTGGCGGTAGTCGGGCCATTTTTGCATTGGCGAGAGCGGGAATGCTACCTAAGGCATTAGGCGAGCTACATCCTAAATATAGAACGCCACATAAAGCAATTTTACTCATTGCAGTTTTGACTACTTTAGCACCATTATTCGGTCGCCCAGCACTTGTCTGGTTAGTAGATGCAGGAGGGTTTGCTCTTGTTATTGCATGGGTTTTAGTAGCAATTGCCTTTATTATTTTGCGCAAAAGAGAGCCTGATTTAAAAAGACCGTTTATATTGCCAGGGGGTACATTAATTGGTTGGTTAGCTGTTCTAATGTCAATTGGCGTATGTATTTTATATCTACCAGGTATGCCTTCCGCGTTAGTTTGGCCGTATGAGTGGGTAATCATATTAGCTTGGGCTCTGTTTGGGACAGTGTTATACAAAATCTCTATGGCCAAATATGGCGCTAAAAATGCCAACAAACTAATGGACCAGGAAATAGAACGTGTGTTATCCGAAGAAGATATTGAAGAAACTTCATCACGAAAAGATGTGAATGGAGTTTTGGAGAGAGTTTAATATTCATATGAATAAAAATGAGACTTGAGCATAAAAAAGACCTCTTGTTATGAAGTATCCCAAGCACGCCAGTGAAAAGGATAGCTATATCATGAACAGGAGGCCTATCATAAATTATAAGAAAAACAAGGGAATCGCTCAATATTTTAAAATCAAACGGTACAATTAATGGGTCGTCCCACCTACTATATGAATATCCGAATCGTATTTAGCAGCTGTGACAGCTGCTATTTTTACGCCATTAACAATTGTCTCAAGACTTAAGCTAGGTGCTTCTTTATTAATGGTTTGCTCCGGAATGAAAGGAATATGGATAAATCCACCCCGAATGCTTGATGAGGTTCGGGCGATATAGTCCATTAATCCATAAAAGATATGGTTGCATACAAATGTTCCAGCGGTATGGGATACCGATGCAGGAATATTGCTCTCCTTCATGTTTTCGACGATTCTCTTGATGGGGATTGTAGACCAATAGGCTACCGGACCTTTGTCTACAATCGGCTCATCAATGGGCTGGTTTCCCTGATTGTCTGGGATTCTAGCATCATCCAAATTGATTGCCACTCGTTCAGGTGTGATGTGAAGCCGACCCCCGGCTTGTCCTATACAGATAACGATGTCAGGATTATGCTGTTGAACAAGAGTCTCCAAAACTGCAACTGATTTCCCGAACACAGTTGGAATTTGTTCAGCAACTAGAGTCACATCATCAATAACTTCTCCATGTAACTGTTTTACTGCTTCCCAGGAAGGGTTTATTCTTTCTCCCCCAAAAGGCTCAAAGCCGGTTAACAACACTTTTTTCTTCATGCCGATCCCTCCTATATTCCTAATGAGACAAGAAAATACATAAGTACGATATTGAAAACTAATACTGCTAAAGCTGTTGGGACTTGAACTTTTATGACATGGTTTTTATCTTTCAAGTCCAACAAGGCTGCCGGTACAATATTAAAGTTAGCGGCCATTGGTGTCATTAATGTTCCACAATAACCAGCAAACATAGATATGGCAGCTATATGATTTGGATTAGCGTCAAATTGTTTAATCAGAAAAGGAATGGCAATACCTGCAGCCATAATCGGGAAAGCAGCAAAGGCATTCCCCATGATCATAGTGAATAGAGCCATGCCAAGACAGAAAATGACCACAATCCAAAATAGCGAACCTTCTGGGATGATCGCTGTTACAGCGTCGGAAACGACTGTACCAACCCCTGCATTTGTGTAAATAGTTCCTAATGTTGCAAGTAACTGTGGCAGCAATACAGCCCAACCAATAGATTCTAGCAGACGACGTGATTCTTTCACAGCTCCTGTAGGTGTTCCGCGTGTCATCCACATTGCAACGATAATGGCAGTCAAACACGCCAGACCTAAAGCAACCATCGTTACATTAGATGGATCAAGCAATGCCTTTCCTCCAATTTTAACACCATCTAGCAGCTTAGAACCAGCCAAGGTTAAAATAGGAATCAAGATAGCGGGTAGGAAAAGGCGACCGCCAAGGCGTTTTCTTCGCTCTTCCTTAATAGTAATGCTTTCTTCAACATGTTCACCTTTCTTTAACCCACCACTTGCAATGATTAAAACCATAAGAATAACCATAAGCCCAATGTAAAAAGGAGGAATAATTTGGCCGAACATTAATGTAACTGAATAAATCAAGTAAAAGCATCCCGAAGATAACCGCCGGCTGTTTGTCCGATCAGTGAAAATATATAGGGAGCAGCCTAGAACAATGATGCCCATTAATACGTAAATCATTTCAACTGAGAATATCATAATAGACTCTCACTTTCTCTTTAGATTGTTTTGCGTTATTTACCATTATTACCCAAACGTTTATCCAGCCTTTTATCAAACATACGAAGACGAATGGCGTGTACGATAAAAGCAAAGATGGCAGTAGGAATTCCCCATAACGCCATTGATATTGGATCGGCAGGTATATTATTCTGTTCAAAAAATCCGTTCATCAAAAGAATTGCACCAACCGCCACGAAAATATCTTCACCGAAAAACAAACCGATATTATCGGTTGCAGCTGCGTGTGCACGGATTTCCTGTTGCTCTTTCTCAGGTAGTTTTCCATATTTCGATAGAGCAGCGCCTTCTGCCATTGGAGCAATCAGCGGACGTACAGTCTGCGGATGTCCCCCAAGACTGTTTAAACCAAGAGCAGCTCCGGCTTCCCTAATCAATAAATACATAGTCAATACCCGACCAACAGTGATGGCTTTAATTTTTGATACAATCTTTGCAGCTTGTTGCTGTAGACCATTTTTTTCAAGCAGCCCAATAACAGGAAGCGTGACTATGAGAATAGACATGTACCTGTTAGTTGTAAATGCTTCTCCAAATTGCGTAATAATACTGGTAATGGGAATACCGGCAATCATCCCCGTAACGAGTGCTGAAATAGTTACTACAACTGCTGAATTGATTCTAAGTACAAATCCAATCATGATTAAAAGAACACCAATTAGAACCATACATATCCCCTTTCTTCTTATTAAATTATTCTTCAATAATATAAACTAAATGTTATTGTATATCAAAGTAAGAATTTTTTAAATATTTTTTTCGATTCAAGTGCCTAATTATGTAATATCCAAAGTCTTTTATAAGGCGCGGGTATGAAATAAAATCACGATTTTTGGCATTTTTATAATGAAGGAAACTTATCGAAGAATAAGATTACGGAATTGTAGGTTGGAATGATGACGTAGGAGGTGAAGGAAATGAATGGATTATTAGAATCCTAATATTAATCAATTGGCATTGATTAATCTATTAATAGAATTGGCACTGTTCTAAATTGGATAGTGCTTCTTTTTTTACTCTGGAAAATTGCCATTTTTGTTGGTAATAGGGCATTTGCGTTTATTGAAAAGACTTTCAAATTAACAATAAGTATTGTATGATTTTTATATAAATTGGAAATTTTTATAAATAAATGTGCTGAAGGAGTTGAACCATTATGAACACAATTTTTATAGCAGGACATGCGAGGCTGCCATCTGGTATGGCCGCACAAAACATTTATGAGACTCTAACAATCACTGCGGAAATTGATAAGAAATATGGGGTAATCGTTGCAGCAAGTTGTACGTTAGCAACGCAGCATGGGAAATCATTTGTTGAGCAATTGCTAAGAGGGCATAGTTTGCAAGATGGTATTACACAACCGGTCGAAGCCGTGAAAGTCCATTACTTAGGTAAAGCAGGAAACGCATTAATGTCGGCATTGAAAGATTTATATAAACAATATGAATCTTACAAATCGTCAAAATAATTCAGAATTTTCAGGTAGTTATAAATTTACAAAAAAAGAATAGTATAGTAAAGTAAAGTTAAAGATAATAAATCATGCAAAAACGTTCAAATCGTTCATTACGCGTGATGAGGTAACAAGGGTAATAGTAAGCCAATACTGTCTAATCTGTTTGAAGCCTAGCCGGGTTTTATGACACAGATAAGAGCCAGTTCAATTTGACACTCAGTATATTCACTGGAGTCTTTTTGAATTGGCTTTTTTATTGACCTATGAAAAGAGGTGACAGGATGTCTGGTGCTTTAGAAAATATTCGTATAATCGATTTATCTCGAGTACTTGCAGGACCATACTGCACAATGATTTTAGGTGATTTAGGAGCTGAGGTCATTAAAGTAGAGGCCCTTGATAGTGGTGATGAGACGCGAAAATGGGGTCCTCCATTCCAAGATGATGTAAGTGCTTATTATTTAACAGCAAATCGTAATAAAAAAGCTATCACTCTCAATTTGAAGGAAGATGAGGGACGCGAAGTTATTAAAAGGTTAGTACAAGATAGCGATGTCATCATTAATAACTTTAAAACCGGTACTATGGAGCGCTTTGGTTTAGGGTACGAAACATTAGTTGAGATCAACCCGGGTATTGTCTATTGCTCTATTACTGGCTTTGGTGAGACAGGACCAGATCGCTATTTACCGGGATATGATTTTATTATTCAAGGTATGAGTGGCCTTATGAGCATTACAGGGACAGCAGAATCTGGCCCACAAAAAACGGGCGTAGCAATCACTGATGTACTTACGGGAATGTACGCATGTATTGGTATTCAATCTGCATTACTAGAACGTAGTCGCTCAGGAATCGGTCAAAAAGTTGATATCGCATTATATGATGCGGCTGTGAGCGCATTAGTCAATGTGGGAAGCAGTTATTTAATGTCAGGCAATATTCCAACTGGACTTGGAAATGCGCATGCCAATATCGTACCATACCAGACATTTAAAACGGCCGATAGTGAAATGGTCATAGCAGTTGGAAATGATCATCAGTTTGCAACGCTTTGTGAAGTGTTGAAGGTACCTCAATATGCACAGGATTCACGTTTTCTTACTAATCCAGATCGCGTAAAGAAACGTGATGTGCTGATACCTTTATTGCAAACAGCTTTTTTACAAGAGTCTACAGCACATTGGTATGAAGCATGCAGAAAAAAGAACATACCAGCTGGTCCGATTCAAAATATACAAGAGGTTGAACAAGATAAGCAGTTACAGGCACGTAATATGTTCATCACTTATGATCACCCTACAATAGGTCCAATCAAAATGATCGGGAGCCCGTTGAAATTATCAAGAACACCTGTGACAGTCAGACATCATCCACCAAATATAGGAGAGCACAACGATGAAATTTTACAGCCTTTGTATGAAAAAATGACACATAAGGGAGAGAATTAATATGAATTTTGAATTTACCGAAGAGCAAAAAATGTTGAGAAATACAGTACGTGCTTTTGTTGATAAAGAAATCATGCCTCATATTACTGAATGGGATAGTCAAGGTAAGTTCGATCCAGAAATTTTTTCTAAGTTATCAGATGTAGGTTTAATGGGTGTGTGTATTCCAGAAGCTTATGGTGGTAGTGGAATGGACTATAATTCATTAGCCATTGTTTGCGAGGAATTAGAGCGCGGTGATACAGCGTTCCGTACAGCTGTGTCTGTCCATACGGGACTAAATAGTATGACTCTATTGCAATGGGGCAATGAAGAACAAAAGAAAAAGTACCTCATCCCTCAAGCTAAGGGGGCAAAGTTAGGCGCTTTCGGCTTAACTGAACCTGGAGCAGGATCTGATGTGGCCGCTATGTCTACACATGCAGTACTTGATGGTGATCACTATATTTTAAATGGTCAAAAAACGTGGATTTCTTTATGTGATGTTGCCGATTATTTCATCGTATTTGCATACACAGGAGATCGTTCATTAAAACATAAAGGAATTTCCGCCTTTATAGTAGATCGTACGTGGGAAGGCTTTTCTTCGAAAGCAATAAAAGGGAAGTATGGCATACGTGCTGGTAATACGGGTGAACTTTTCTTCGAAGATGTCAAAGTCCCAAAAGAAAATTTATTAGGTGAAGAAGGCGAAGGATTTAAAATTGCGATGGCAGCTTTAGATAATGGTCGTTTTACTGTAGCAGCAGGAGCAGTTGGTTTATCAATGGCATGTATTGAAGAAAGCGTAAAATACTGCCATCAACGTTACACATTCGGCAAACCAATAGGACAGCACCAGCTTGTAAAACAAATGATTGCGAAAATGGAAGCAGGCTATCAGATGAGTCGTTTGTTAGTCTATCGTGTAGGAGAATTAAAAAATCAAGGCGTACGTAATACACGCGAAACGTCATTAGCAAAGTGGCAGGCATGTGATTTCGCCAACAAAGCAGCAGATGATGCAGTGCAAATACATGGTGCTTACGGATATTCAGATGAATACCCAGTAGCTCGTTTCCTTCGCAACTCAAAAGCACCTGTAATTTATGAAGGAACACGTGAAATCCATACGTTAATGCAAGCAGATTATGTATTGGGGGAACGTGAAGATAAACCATTGAATCATATGTTACCTAAATGGCCATTTGAAATTGACCATCAATTATGTTAGACTATTCATAATTATTTGAAACGGAGGTGAGGAAAGAATGAGAAATGCTGTGGATGCATATGTTTATACTTTGGAATTTTTGCCAATTACATGTGCGATTTCTTTCGATTTTGCGGTCAACGGGATAAGTGCGCCCTTTTTTCAACAAAATCAAATGATCCACAGCTGATTAGCCATTCTTTCCAAGCCGAATTTTAAGGCGTAAAAGACTGTCTGTTAATCAGGCAGTCTTTTTGTTTTGGCAAAAATCGGGTGCTTTCAGCTGTGTCAAACGGAAGGAAGTAATCAATCATGATTTGTACAGTTCAACATATAAGCAAAATGCTCGGTGGGAATAGTATTTTTGAAGACTTAGTATTAGATATTAAAACAGGAGACCGTTTAGGAATCGTTGGACGTAATGGTTCTGGAAAGACAACTTTATTTAAACTGATTGCAGGAGTAGAATCGCCAGACCAAGGGAAAATTCATTTTAAGAAAGGGACTAAAATTGGGTATTTAGCTCAAATTCCATTATTTTCAGAAGAAATTACAGGTCAGGACATATTAGCCCAAGCATTTAATCATTTACTTGTTTTACAGAGTCAAATGCAAGAGCTTGAAAATAGTATGGCCAATGCAACATCGGAGCAATTAGAAAGATGCTTAGTTCAATATGGAGATGTGCAAGAACGCTTCACACTAGCAGATGGTTATAGTATGCAAGCACAAATTGAGATGGTCATTAATGGACTTCAATTAAATGATTTTGTAGAACAGCCCTTTAACAGTCTTAGTGGTGGGGAAAAGACGAAAATTATGCTTGGTCAATTGCTTTTGACGAAGCCAGATTTACTACTATTAGATGAACCGACGAATCATTTGGATTTGTTTGCTGTAGAATGGTTAGAGCAATATTTAGTCGACTACACAGGGACAGTTGTGATAATATCGCATGATCGCTATTTTTTAGATAAAGTTGTGACGAAAATTGTAGATTTAGAGCAAGGTGAGCTGCAAGTTTATCATTGTAGTTATTCAGACTTTTGTGTTGAAAAGGAAGCGCGTCTTATGCGGGAGTTTCAACAATACGAAGAACAACAAAAGAAGATGAAGAAGATGCGTGAAGCAATCAAACGTATGAGACAATGGGCGAATGAAGCCACTCCACCGAATGAGGCAATGCATCGACGTGCGCGTAATATGGAGCGAGCTCTAGAACGTATTGAAAAACTTCGCAAGCCAATTATTGATCCTAAAAAAATGAATCTATCGTTTGAAGCGGCGCCTCGCAGTGGGAAGGAAGTTGCCATACTAGAAAATGTCACAAAAGCTTTTGGAGATAAAGTATTACTCAGAAATGTAAATTTACAACTTCTATGGCAAGAACATATGGCAATCGTAGGGCGCAATGGTACAGGAAAATCTACTATCTTGAATATGTTACTGAATAAGACAACGATAGACACGGGAACATGTAAGTTAGGTAGCCAAGTGAAAATTGGCTATCTATCACAGCATTTTCAAATTGATAAGCCTAAAGCGCGTCTCATTGATGTTTTCCGTGATGAAGTTTCTGTCACTGAAGTTGATGCTCGTCATATTTTAGCTAAATTTATGTTTTACGGAGTAGATGTTTTTAAGAGAATTGCAGATTTAAGTGGTGGTGAACGTATGCGACTTAGATTGGCACAGCTCATGCATCAAGACGTCAATTTACTGATCTTAGATGAACCGACAAATCATTTAGATATAGAATCAAGGGAAGTACTAGAAGACGCGTTAGAAGACTTTAAAGGTACTATTTTAGCTATTTCTCATGATCGCTTCTTTTTAAATAAATTGTTTACAAGAACAGTGTGGCTTGAGAATCGGAAGTTAATAACATATGAGGGTCCGTACGACTGGGCACGACAAAAGTTTAATGAGAAACAAGCTCTTAACTCACCACAGTCTATAAAACAAGAGAAAAAAACATCTCCAAAAGTAAAAGTAATAAAAAATGATACAAATAAAGAACAAGAAATTGCAAAGATTGAAGCTACTATAAAACAACTGAATCAGAAAATTCATCAAGAGCAGGATTGGAGTTTATATGAACAACTAATAGCTGAGAAAGAAAGAGCAGAGCAGCAACTAGAAGTTTTATTGGAGCAATGGATGGAAGAATTAGAATGAGCATAAAAATAGCCCTTGATTACATAATGTAATCGAGGGCTAAAATCATTAGTCTTGGGCTATACAATTATCTTCTTAACTCAGATATGGTTACAAATTCATAACCTTGTTTTTGTAAGTAAGCTAAAACAGAGTCTAAACCTTGAGCTGTTGTAGGTTGAATATCATGCATTAAAATAATAGCGCCATCATGACTATACTGTTTGACCATAGTCAATAGTGTTTTAGGATTACGATGTTTCCAATCAAGTGTATCAACATCCCATAAGATAACTGGTAGTTTATTTTGTGAACGCACTCTCTCGTTGATTGAACCATAAGGTGGACGGAATAACGTTGGTTTTTCTCCCGTAGCTCTTTTAATTTCCTCATTGGTGCGGTTGATTTCAGCTTTAATCTTCTTATTTGAAAGAGTGACTAAATTTGTATGTGAAAATGAGTGATTGCCAATTTCATGTCCAGCACTCGCAACTTTTTTAGCAAGCTTTTGATTGTACATTGCTTGGCTTCCAAGCATGAAGAACGTTGCCTTTGCATTGTATTTCTTAAGCGTTTTTAAGATTTTCGGTGTTACTTTTGCGTTAGGCCCATCATCAAATGTTAATGCAATTTGTTTCTTTCTTGTACCATCTGGATTTATTCCTGCCATTTTGAACGGTTTAGCCAGTATACTATTTACAGAAGAAAGTGGTATCTTAATCTTAGAGATAGCATTACTATTATCGGACAGTTTCGCTCCGTCAAAATAAATGTATAAAGAGCTATCAGTTAAAGAAAAATGCTTATAATTTGAATACGTAGGTGCTATAGCATTTTTTAACTTTGTTGTATTGATATATGTTTTAAACTGGTCATCACTTTTTATCTGTTTTTCAACAAAAGGTATAAGTTTTGACAGATTATTTTCGTTTTTAATAACGTTGTTTAAAAACAACTGTTTCTTATTTTTTTTATCATACATAAAGGTTTGGATTGTTTTTTCTTTACTTCCTGTGCCTTTATATGTATTTTGAGTTAAAACAAACGAGTAGTAATTCTTTTTATGATACAAAGTTTTAAATGTTATTGTTAACTTACCAACTTTATTTGCATCATTTTGGAGTACTTCCTCCATGCTAGCTAAGTAGGTATCGCGCGTCTTATAAACGGCATCTTTCATAACTTTGTTGAATTCTTTATCTTCAGTTTGAGGATATTCAATTGAATAGGGCATACGATGGTCTTCTGAAATAATAGAGGCAATTTTTATACCGGTATATTTCGAATCCTTTGTTTGATGCTCAGGTGGTGCTGCTAAAGCGACCCCATTTGTTACTGAAGATTCTTTGTCGTTTTTTGGTACTAAAAAAAAGAAAAGCAAAACAGCAGATAGTGCTAAAACACTACAAATTAATATTGTGTCAATCCAAAGCCCTCTTTTTTTAGGGCGTGATGTGGTCATTTCCCCAAGACCTCCTTTAAAACTATTATGTGTTCTATTCTATACGATTAGACGGCGAAGTGGCGCGAAAAGTTTTGAATTTATGTTAAAAAATCATCTTTTGTTGAAAAATAAGTAAAAATGACGCAAAAGAGGCATTTTGCCATGCAAGATATTACATTTTTTTACTAATAATTGGTCTTACATAACGTATTTTTGGTGAATTTTGTTTATGAAGGGCAGGAGAAAGCCGTGATTGAAATGGAAGAAGAGGAACTTGCGATAGATTGTTTTCTTCTAGCTGGAAGATTACTTATGCAAAGTGGAGCAGAAACGTATCGTGCTGAAGATACGATGTTACGTATGGCGAATTCCCAAGGATTAACATCCGCGCAGAGTTTTGTGACACCTACAGGAATAATATTTTCAGCTGGTCATAAAAGGCCAACAAGAATTGTTCAAATACCAAGACGCTCGACAGATTTAGAGAAAATTGCGCTTGTAAATGGTGTATCACGTCGATTAACTGCAGAGCAAATTACTTTGTCAGAGGCGTTTGAGGAATTACAACGAATAGATCGTTCAAATTTATATTTCCCGACATGGCTTCAAATAGTCGCTTCGGCTATTGCAAGTGGATGTTTTTTGATATTATTTGAAGGTGTTTGGAAGGATGTTCCTGCAGCGATTTTAGCTGGCGGAATTGGTTTTTTGCTTTTTGTTTTAATGCATGAGTTAACAAAGGTAAAGTTTTTTGCAGAATTCACAGCTGCATTGTTTGTAGGTATTACAGCGTTTATAACAGTAAAATTGGGAATAGGTATCCAAATAGATAAAATTATTATTGCTTCTGTGATGCCGTTAGTACCAGGCTTACTTATTGCAAATGCAGTGCGGGACTTGATGGCAGGACATTTTGTATCCGGAGTAGCTAAAGGAACGGAAGCTTTTTTAACGGCATTTGCGATCGGTGCGGGTGTTGCACTAGTATTGTCATTTTAGGAGGAATACTATGTTTTGGGTCACCCAAGGAGTTCTTAGTTTTTTAGCAACAGCTGGTTTTGGAATTATTTTTAATGCACCTAAAAAAACTCTATTCCATTGTGGGTTAGTGGGAGCCATCGGATGGCTAATATACTATTCTCTATTGAAGCATGGTATGGATGCTGTATTAGCTTCATTTGCGGGTTCGTTTGTTATTTCGATTGTGGCACATATGTTGGCAAGACGTTTTAAAATGCCGATGATTATCTTTAGCGTTGCTGGTATTATTCCTCTCGTACCTGGGGGAATGGCTTACAATGCAATGAGACATGTCGTTGAAAATGAATATCTTGAAAGCATTCAATATGCAGCAAGGGCATTCATTATTACAGGTGCCATTGTTATGGGGCTTGTCTTCGCAGAGGTGTTTATGCAACTCATTTTCAATGTAATACGCAAACGTAAGGCAAAAGCGTTACAAAATGAAATTTAAAGAGATAAATGGCCATCGCTAATTTGAGCGATGGCCATCTTTTATTTACGAACTGTATTTATTGAAATAAATATAAGAAATTATTTTAAAAGGTTTTCAACCTCTTTAGGTGTAATAGGATGGCTAATATGATAGCCTTGTGCTGCATCACAGCCAAATGATGTAAGTAATTCGAGTTGCTCTGCTGTTTCAACCCCCTCAGCTAAAACACGCATATTGATAGATTTTCCAAATTGGATCATACCTTGTATTAATTTTTGCGCTTTCTTCTGATATTGAAGTGTTGAAATAAATGTTTGGTCAATTTTAATTTCAGCTAATGGTAAGAGTTGCATGAATCGGAAAGATGCATATCCTGTACCAAAGTCATCAAGGACGAAGACAATACCGTCAGCTTCTAATTGCTTCATCTGTTGAATTATAGAAGTTTCGGCTTCAGCTTCTAAAGCAAATTTTTCTGTAATTTCAATTTGCAATAGTTTAGCAGGACAATTTGTTTTCTCTAATACTTTTCTAATATGTTGTACCATGTTTTTATCACGGAATTCTCGTACAGATGAGTTAATACTTACTTTTAAATCTAAGCCTTTTTTGTGCCAAGCTACTGCTTGTAAACAAGCTTGTTCAAGCATAAAAGCGCCAATATCATTAATCAAACCAGTTTCTTCGGCGATTGGGATTAAGACATCTGGTGTAACGATACCAATTTCCTCGTCTTCCCAACGTACGAGGGCTTCTACACCAGTAATATTACCTGTCTCTAAATTTAACTGGGGTTGATAGAGTACTTTTAAGTTCTTTTTATCCAGAGCGATTAGTAGGCGCTTTTCAATAATGGCCTTTGTACTAAGTGCTTTATGATCAGCTTTTGTTAAACTAATAATATTGCCCCCACCATCAGAACGCACTTTAGAAATTGCTGCATGTGAAGCTTTCACTAAATGTGAGAATGATGACTGATCTTCAGGGTATTTTGTAATACCTCCGCTAATTGAAAGTGGTAGTGCACGATTGTTTACATAAATAGGGTGTTGTTTTAGATAGGCAAGGAAACCTTGGATAAACCATTCACCAAGTGGAGTTAATACGACAAATTCATCTATACCGACTCGAGCCATTGTGCTATCTTGGAAATATATCTTCATACGGTTTGTGAATTCCTGTAAAAGGACGATTTCTGTTTGTTCATCATAAATTTCCTTCAAAGAGTAAAATTTATCAATGCTTAGGTAAACAAATGTAAAGTGATTCTTTTCTTGAATCATGTCAGTGACAATTTGTTCTAAACGATAGCGATTCATTAAACCAGTCTCTTGATCGATATAAGCGATTTTTTCTAAGCGGTTTTGTAGCAATTTTTTTTCTGTAATATCATTTTCGAGCAGTATAAAGTAGGAAGGGTTTTTGCATGTCACGAAAATCGGGATAGCCGTTAAATCGACCCAATAGGATAAACCGTCTTTCGACATTTTTTCAACTTCGCCCTTCCAAGCCTTGCCGTTTTTAAGGGATGTCCAAATGTTATTTGCATCAGCAGTTCCGTCATCTGTTTGAGGGAACATTTGCCAAAATGTTTTGCCTATAATTCGTTTTGGTGTCCATTTGCTCCGTTTTAAGAAATTGTTGTTTGCGAAATTGATTAAACCTTCTTGATCCATCGTTAACATCATAAAGGAGGATTCCAATCCTGATTTCAAGCTAATTAATTCTTGATAAGGTGATGGGTCTTTTTGAATCTCATCTGTCATTTCAAAATGGAAAAATACATAACGCTCGTTTTCGATAGTAAATGCTTTTGCTAAAGCAGACGAAAAGATAGCTTCTTTATTTTTTGCTATGAATGCCATTTTATCGAAATGGAAAGGTTCAGGAGAACGTAAAAGCTTTGTCCATCCTTCTTTATGTAGGCCTGATTTCTCTGCTTCAATGAAGGGGGTAAATTTACCAAGGACTTCATCCGCAGAATAGCCGAAAGTTTTTTCGGCTTGGCGATTCCATGCTGCTACGATTCCTTCATGATTAACAATCATCATTGGAAATGGCATTTGGTTCAAAACTGAATTGGCTGTACTAAAAATTGTTTGAGTTTCATTCATGCATGCGACGACTCCTTGAAATTACTATATCTATCATTATAGTGAAAAGATTGTCATCCGTCATTAGTAATAGGTAATGTATATAAAAGAAATTCAGAATTATATATTAATATTAGTGATATATAAAGGATAAAATGGGTAGAAATATGCAAAAAAATATTCAAAATACAGTAAAATATAATCACTATGGAGGGGTTCGGTAATGAATCATCAGTCACATAGATTAAGAGGGATAATTCTGATTATTTCTGGAGCGATGCTTTGGGGTGCTACTGGGCCGCTTATGGAGTGGGTATTATCTAATAGTGAGTTAACTGTACCGTTTATGCTAACAGTCCGCCTCGTTTTGGCAGGTATAATACTATTGTCCTTTTTATTGATAACTAAAAAAGATGTAACAAGTATTTGGAGATATCCTGTTTGGTGGAGGAAATTAGTCATATTTGGCGTTTTAGGAATGCTTGGAGTGCAATATTCATTCGTAGCAGCTATTGATGCTAGTAATGCAGTTGTAGCCACATTACTACAATTTTTGGCACCTATTTTCATTATTATTTTTGTTTCAATCTCATATCGCAAATGGCCACCAAAATACCAAGTATTAGGTATTCTAGGGACGCTTGTTGGTTTGTTTTTATTACTCACTAATGCTTCCTTTGAGACATTGCTCGTAAGTTCTGAAGCTCTTTTATGGGGAGTTGTGGTTGGGTTAACATTTGCTTTTTATACTTTATATCCTGCAGCTATTATGAAGGAATGGGGTGTACTTATTGTAGTAGGATGGGGAATGCTAATCGGTGGTATTGTACTAGGTGTAATTTCGCGAGTCTGGAGTTCAGATGAATGGAGCCTATTGTTAGACCCGAAAATTGCATTAATGCTAACTGCTATTATTTTCTTTGGAACAGCTGCCTTTGTATTGTTTTTAAGTAGTATGAAATATATAACAGCTGTAGAAACAAGTGTGTTGTCGAGTATGGAACCATTAACAGCTATGATCATTTCTGTTATTTGGTTAGGAAGAACACTAGCAATATGGCAAATTGTAGGAATCGTAATTATGCTTGTTTGTGTGACATGGCTTTCCATTGAAGGGGATAAGCAACAAGCAGATGAATAAATTTGGATAAAAAATAAATACCACTGTGTTTTTAAAGAGGTTTTTTATTAGATACTAAATTAGTGTGAAAAATTGTATTATCTATTTCGAAGCTCATTACTTATAAATTGCCTCTTTCACTTTTGGAGTGAAGGGGTTTTTTTTAGATATTTATGAGTAAAAAAAATTTATCATATTATCATTCAAAATATTTCGAGTTTTTATAGCACAAGTTATGTCTATTTTGTGGCATAATAAGGAATAATTAAATAAATTTCGAGAGACGAAATGAATGTGGGGGTTATACCATGAAGACAATGTTTTCATACATAAAACCATACAAATGGTTCGCTGTTATTGCTATTTCGCTCATGCTTGTAGAGCTTGCTGTTGAATTAATGCAACCATTAATTATCAAGAAAATTATTGATGATGGAATCGTTTTACAAGATTCTGCAACTGTTTGGTTATGGGGTAGCATAATGATGTTGATAGCTTTCCTTGGCTTTATTGCAGGTATTACGAATTCATTTTTTTCAGCACATGCATCACAAAGCTTTGCCTTTGATTTGCGAAATGCATTGTTTAAAAAAGTACAATCATTTACAATGACGACGTTTTTGAGGTTTCCAACGGCTGGACTTATTACGCGCTTAACAAGTGATGTATCTCAAGTACAACAGGTCTTATTTATGAGTCTAAGAGTCATGCTACGTACGCCTCTTGTTGTGATTGGTAGTTTAATAATGGCGTTTTATGTGAAGCCATCATTAGCCGTATATCTTGTAATAGGTGCACCGTTTTTAGCTATTTTCTTATTATTAATGGTTCGGAAAGGTATTACATATTTCTCATCCGTTCAAAAGCGTGTTGACCGAGTCAATCGTGTTATTCAAGAGAATTTACAAGCGATGCGTTTAGTAAAAGCCTATTTGCGTGGTATGTACGAAGCGAGTAGGTTTGAAAAAGTAGCGAATGCTTTGAAGGTAGATACCTCTAAAGCATTACGAACGATGGAGTATATTCAGCCCATATTGCTGTTTGTTATGAACGTTAGCTTGCTTGTGGTTCTTTGGTTTGGAGCGGGAAAAATTGAGCAAGGAGAAACACAGATCGGTGAGCTTGTAGCGATAGTCAACTATGCATTACGTATGACAGGGGCATTTTCAATGTTTTCATTTATTATCGTATTTATTTCACGAGCGAAAGCATCAGCGGATCGCATGGAGGAAGTATTGTTAATTGAAGAAGGCTTAGAAGATGATGAGATGGATAAAGGATTACTGGAAGTTCGACAACGTGGGACTCTACGTTTTGACAACGTTTCTTTTAAATATCCACAGACAGATGATTTCGTGTTGCGTAATATCTCTTTTAAATGTGAGCAAGGTGAAAAGTTAGCTATTATGGGTGCGACTGGCTCAGGTAAATCGACATTGCTACAGCTATTACCTCGTTTTTACGATACGACGTCTGGGGATATCTTTGTGGATGGAGAGAATGTGAAAAACTGGTCTTTAGAAAAGTTGCGTGAAGAGATTGGTTATGTACCACAGCGGGCATTGTTATTCACAGGTTCTATCCACGATAACGTAACATGGGGCAATACAGCTGCTTCAATTGAACAAGTGCAAGAGGCAACAATACAGGCACAAATCCATGATTCAATTCAGCATTTTCCAAATGACTACGAAACTAGAGTTGGTCAAAAGGGAGTAAACTTATCAGGTGGTCAAAAACAACGATTATCAATTGCTAGGGCATTAATACGTAAACCAGAATTTTTGATTTTAGATGATAGTACGAGTGCACTAGATGTCAAAACAGAATCGGCATTATGGAGTGCTCTAGAGGGTGAAGATGCAACAATGCTAGTGGTGACACAGAAAATTCGCACAGCAAAAGGAGCAGACCGAATTTTGCTTCTAGAAGACGGATTAGTTTCAGCATTTGGTACTCATGAAGAATTGATGGAAAGTTCTATATTATATCGGAAAATTGCGACTTCACAACAAGAGCAGGGGGTGGATGATAATGCTTAAAGCAATTCGAGAACCTTTTGGCTATAAAAATATTTTGACGAAAGAAGATATACAAAAGAAGCGCAATAAAAAGGTGGATCGTGCAACAAATTGGGGTTCAACGCTAGGACATATTTGGCGTATTGTGGATGAACAACGTGCGCTATTAATTATTGTTCTATTCATGGTAGTAGCGAGCTCGGTATTCTCATTACTAGGTCCTTATTTGATTGGGAAAATTATTGATAACCACATTATGAAGGCTCAGTTTGCAGGTTTGTCTAAGCTAATATTTGGTTTGATAGCCATTTATATAGGTTTGTCATTATCATTGTTTCTCCAAAACTATTGGATGATTGGTATTGCACAACAAACGATTTATCGCATGCGTACAGGTCTATTCACTAAGCTGCAGAAGTTACCAATTTCCTTTTTTGATAAGCGACAACATGGCGAGTTAATGAGTCGTATGACAAATGATATTGAGAATGTTAGTTCGACCTTGAATAGTACATTTATTCAAGTATTTTCAAGTGTTTTAACATTAGTTGGGACATTAGTTGTTATGTTGTCAATGAGTCCATTATTAACACTTTTGACGATGATCATTATTCCAGTAATGTTCGTAGCTACAAGATGGATTACACGCCGTACTGGCAAATTATTTAAAGAACAGCAGCGTGCATTAGGGGCATTAAATGGGATGATTGAGGAGTCGATTTCAGGACAACGAATTGTTAAGGCTTTTTCTCAAGAGCCGCGTATGATTGAAGAGTTTGCAGAGAAAAGCACTAAGTTACGACAAATTGGCTTTTGGTCTAACGTATACTCAGGTGGCATTCCAAAGGTCATGAACCTATTAAATAATGCAAGCTTTGCCATTGTTGCGGGAGTCGGTGGTTTATTAGCGTTGAAGGGTCAAGTTACAATTGGGACGATTGTGATATTTTCAGAATATGCGCGTCAGTTTACACGTCCTCTAAACGATTTGGCGAATCAGTTTAATAATGTTTTGTCTGCAATTGCAGGAGCAGAACGCGTTTTTGGGATTATGAACGAAGAGGAAGAGAAGGATTTAGCCTCAGATAAAGTAATCCATCAACTACAAGGTGATGTAAAGTTCAACAACGTCTCTTTCAAATATGAACAAACAGATGCAACGCATACGATAAAAAATGTTAGCTTTCACGTAGAGGCAGGACAAACAGCTGCTTTAGTCGGTGCTACGGGGGCTGGTAAAACAACAATTTTACAGTTACTCGCACGTTACTATGAAGTAAATAATGGTGAAATTACTATTGACGATACACCTATTCAAGCAATATCACGTCAAAATTTGCGCAGTCAAATGGCATTTGTTTTACAAGATCCGTTTTTATTTGAAGAAACAGTTAGAGAAAATATTCGATATGGTCAATTAAATGCAACAGATGAAGAAGTGGAGGAAGCCGCACGTAAGGCTAATGCTCATGATTTCATTATGAAATTGAAGAATGGTTACGATACATTTCTGACTGCTGATGGTGCTGAAATAAGCCAAGGTCAAAAGCAGTTATTGTCTATAGCAAGAGCGCTTGTTGCAGACCCTGTAATCCTATTGTTAGATGAGGCAACGAGTAGCATTGATACTGTAACAGAGTTGAAAATTCAAGAAGCTCTAGAACGTTTAATGAAAGGGCGCACAAGCTTTGTAATTGCTCATCGATTGAATACAGTACGCCAAGCTGACATCGTCTTTGTCATGCAACAAGGCGAGCTTGTTGAAGCAGGTACCCAGCAAGAGTTAACTGAAAAACAAGGGATTTATTATAAAATGTTAGAAGAATCAAATGCATAACTGTTTGGTAGATAGAAAAGGCATTCATCCATTTCAAATGGACGAATGCCTTTTTTGTTTATGTGGTAAATAGCTTGCCCTTAAAAAGAAGTGGGCGTTTTGCACGAATATCTCCGATAAAGAATAATCCGTAAGGGATGAATTTCTTTATAACTAAAGAGCCTATAATAGATACTCCCAGACATAGAACAGTATATCCAACGAGATCGTAGTCAAAGAAATTATTCATCTGTTTATCTACCGAAATATGCATATACATAATAGTGATTGACTGCATTTCGATAAAATTCAACGATTTCAATGGTGTGAAGCGCGTAATAAATTGGAATATACCGAAAATGGTAATGATAAAGATGAAAGGGATGACAAGGTCCAATAAGGCGTGATTGTAACGAATAAACTTCAAGCTTAAATGATAGTCAAATTGATCTATCCAAGCTAGACGCATTACCAAGAGAGAACTAACTGTACAAACTGTCCATAAGGGCAAACGTATGTGTAAGAACAAATCCTTTGCATAATAGCCAATGGCGAAGTAGACCAAAGTTATGAGCGTAACATCTAAATTCCATAGTATAGGAATTGTTTGTGCAGCTTCAGCTGAAGAGCCGCCAATAATATCTATTACATAGTAACTTTGGATATGCGCGATAATATAGCAAATTGCAAGTACAAGAAATTGATAGAATCGGTTTAAATATTTTGTTAGTAATAAGAATAATAAGTAAGTAAAGAATAAGACTGTTGTAAACCAAAATACACCGTAAGATCCGCGTGCATAACGTCCACCAATAATGAGCGTACTTAAATCCTCCATATACCATGAAATATCGGTATTTCCATAAGCGAATGCCAATATATAACGAATGCATGTAATAACCAATAGGAAAAAGAAATAGGGAACCATCAATTGCATAAATCGTTTTTTAACAGCTTTACGAATAGGCTCGTCCTTTGATAACGGTTTGAAAAATAATCCACTCAGTACAAAGAAAGCGGGCATGTGGAACCAATAAATATATTGTAAAAGAGGGTAATCCAAGTCGCCAGGAAAATGACCTATTACTACTAATATCATTAAAAATCCCTTTGTCACATCAACCCAAGTTAAGCGTTGTTTTGTCATTGTAAAACCTCCATCTCGATATTCTATACCCCTAAAAAGCCAAATGATAGTCGCTTAATTTGATAATTTGTTATCATTTAGATGACAAAACAATTACAACAAGGTGGTTTCAATTTGAATATTTTTATAATGAAAGCAACATATCCTATTGATGGTGAAACTTATCAAGAAGTTTTACAATTATTGAGAAAAGCTGAACTTGAAGATAAACTAAATTACAAAGTGGTGATGAACGAAAGTAGCTGGTGCAACCCAGAGGCATATGGCTTTCTAGTGCTGGCTTATGATGATGACAAGGACGAACTTGTTGGTGTAGCTAGTGCAGTTGATACGATGGGGTTCAATACTTTTGAATGGTCAGCAGTTGTAGCTCCTATGTATCGTGGGATGGGAATTGGTAAGCTACTAGTTGGGAGCATTGCAACTGGATTTAATGAACGTAATACTGTTGGAGAATTAGCTCTTACATTAAACGGTGACGAAGGTCGTAAATTCATCGAAGAGCAAGGCTATGAATATAGTTTTTCAGAAGCAACACTACAGGCATCTGCTGAATATACAGACGTTCTTAGAGACTTAACAATTCGCTTATATAATGGAGAACGCGATGCACTTGTTCCTATTTTTGAATCTGCATTTGATGATACTCCAGAAGATACAGATCATCTAATCTCTACGAATACGACAACAGAGGGACGCGTGTTATGGGTTGCGGAAAAAGCGGGTGTAGTTGTTGGTACTGTGACTTCAGTTGAAGAGAATGATGTCCAGTGGGTAACTGCTTTAGCAGTACATCCTGATTTCCAACGTCAAGGAATAGGAGCTGCACTTTTAGCATGGGTCAAAAATGTTGCTTCTAAAAAAGGGCAATCGACAGTATTACTTGATGTTGAGATTGAAAATGAACAAGCGCTATCTGTTTATGAAAGAGCTGGATTTTCGAAAATACAGCAAGTAGATTATTTTGCGAAAAAATAATCACTAGAAAAGAGCAGAAGGGGATTATTAGATGAAAATCATATGTTTTGGAGATAGTATTACAGCACGAAAAGAAAACTATCCAAAACCAGTGTTAACATCCATGCTAAAGTTGAAAATGAAACAGCATCAATTTATTAATGCTGGAGTATCTGGTAATACAACGGAGCAAGCTAGAGTTCGTTTTCAGAAAGATGTACTTTCAAAAAATCCTGATGTTGTAACAGTATTATTTGGTGGAAACGATTCTGCAAAGCATAAATTAATACCGATAGGCACGTTTAAATCTAATATTCGCTACTTTGTTCAGCAAATTGGAGCTGATCGAACTATTCTTATTACATCTCCGCCAGTCGATGAAGCATTACAACCAAATCGTAAAAATCAAAGGCTAAAGAAATACGGCCAAGCAGTCAAAGATGTCGCGGAAGAAACAGGATGTCATGTCATTGATTTTTTTGACATTCTCTACAGTAGGGTAAACTACAAGGAGCTTTTGGTCGGTATAAAAAACGATGGGTTACACTTCGGAGAAGCTGGTTACGAAATGTTATCAGACGCGATAATAGTAGAATTAAATAAAATGGAAGATGTGAGTAAAGTGGGTTTTTTCAAAAGAATTTGGAGCATCTTTAAATAATCCGAAGAATACCAAGCAAATAATAAATTGCTTGGTATTTTTAATTTACTAAATCATTTTAAGAGGTGTTTAAAATCATAAGTCATTTAAGGATAGTTGTAGTGCGATAATAATCTGGATATCATAAATCATTTATTTTATAAAATTCAAAATAAAAATTTGAAATCAATAATAATTTTTACTAAAAATATACATATTTAGTCGATAATATTCATAAACTAATGGTAATGTTAAAGGAATACAAAAACCATCGCAAAGGGGAGATCTACAATGAGATTACCTGCACTAGGAAAAGTCGATGAAAAAAACGAAAAGCAATTAGTAAAAGAGAAAAAGGGCATCCGCCGAAAGATAATGAATATATTCTCTAAAAAACAAAATTATTATCCTCTCTCTGCGAGGAAATAAAAAGAGGCTTCCAATTGTCGGCTTGCAAACGACTTTTGGAATGCCTCTTTATTTTTATTCTGCTAATAAAAACGCATTGCGTGAAGAGCCTACTAAATGTAGCTCATGCATGGCACGGGTGACAGCTACATATAAAAGCTTTCGATCAAGTGCTGTATCACGGAAAGGCTTTTCGATGGCTGTTACAATAACTGCATCGAATTCAAGCCCCTTTGCTAAATGACTTGGTATGACGAGAAGTGCACCCTGATCAATCTCGGATGATTCAGATAAAGTCTGTGCCATTACACCAGCATTTTGTAATACTTTCGTATAGTCCATTGCTTCATCAGAGGTTTTACAAATGAGTGCGATGGAGCGGTGCCCTTTTGCTCTAATTTGTTGATGAATATCTTCAATCGCTGTGGGGTCAATTATTCCCATCTCATGGAAGGTTGGTTCATCTCCATGACGGACAACTGGCTCTACAAGTGGTAAATCTTCGCCCATTTTCGATAAGATTTCATTTGCAACAGCCATAATTTCTATTGTAGTACGATAGCTTTTTTGTAAAGTTTTATAAGTAGCGCGAGGGAATAACTCGCGTACGGGCGTCCAGTCCGTTAAGGAGCGGTAACTATGTATACCTTGGGCCAAGTCGCCTACCATAGTGAACATATCAGTTTCTAGACCTTCTTTTAAAGCAGCTAACTGGAATAAGCTATAATCTTGCACCTCATCGATGAAAACAACGCGCATTTTCCATTCTTCGTTGACCCCTTTGATTTTGGCATGCAAATAGAAGATTGCAGCCAAATCTTCTAAGGCCCAAGTTTCTTTTATATGAGCGTTGAAAAATTGCGCATGCTCTTCTTCAGACCATTTGGGAGATAACTCTCTTTGTAAATCATAATTCGTCAAAAACTCACGATATAAGGATTTGATTTTATGCTTCTTAAAACGCTTCATATAACTTGAACAGGTAGATTTAGCCATCTTTTCAACAGCTGGAATTCGAACATCACGTTCATCAATCCATTTTGTAACTGTTTGTTTACGCTTAGCTGCATCTTGAATACCGAACAATGCCTTATCCAACATTTCATCATATCTTTTATTTAAAGAAAGTAGTATTTGCTTTTTCTTTTGTCGTACATAATTTTGTAGCACAGCTTTAATTCGTTCAATTCGCTTTTCAATGGGCATATAGGCAAAATCTTTTAAGAAGAGTTTTCTTAAATGAGAGCCTGTTAAAATGCGATATTTTTCGATATAAACGTCTTCGAATTGATCAGCTATTTGGGATTCAATCCTTTTTAAATAGCGATCCATAACATCTCGGTATTCTAATGAACCTTTCATTTTGGTCAGCCAAAGCACTGTTTCATCGGTAGTGTCTTCGCTCACGAGTTTTTCAAGCTGTTCATTTGGATTTTGGATTTTCAGCTTAATATCAGTTGCGTGTTGCACATAATCTGAGTAAGTTGTTTGGCAAATTTGATCAACACCAAGCTCAGGTAATACGTCGCCAATATAGTCTATGAATAGCTGATTAGGTGCTAAAATCATCAGTTCTTTTGCGTTGAAATGCTCGCCCATTGTATAAAGGAAATAAGAGATTCTATGGAGTGCAATAGTTGTCTTTCCTGAACCAGCTGCACCTTGTACGAGTATCGGTTGTTTTAAGTGAGCACGTATAACATCGTTTTGTTCAGCTTGAATCGTTGAGACGATTTCAGTAAGTCGTACATCAGCTTTACCTGCCAGTGCATCTTGTAATAGCTCATCATTTGTTGTCAGGTCAATATCTTGGACGTCTAATAGTTTGCCTTCTTCAATTTTATATTGCCGTTTTGAAAAGAGGTGCCCATTGTATTCTTCGTCATGTACTTTATAAGTAAGATCACCAAGTCGTCCGTCGTAGTATACGTTAGCGACAGGAGAGCGCCAGTCAACTATGATGGGTTCTTGTGTTTCACGGTCAAATAGAGAGGTCTTACCAATATATAGTTTTTCCGCTGGTTCGCCTTCTTTTTGAAAATGTATACGTGCAAAATAAGGTTTTTGTTGAACTGCTTCAAGGCCTTCTTTTTGATCACGTGCCATTTCAAAAAAACGAGCATTCGTTAAAATATTGAGGTAGCTTAAACTTGAATCTAGGTATTCTAAATCAGCCATCGATTTTCGAATACTGTCCTGTGCTGATTGAACGTCACGTTTGGATTCTTCTAAGAGTTTTCGCATATAATGTTTTGTGTAAGCCAGGCGCTGAGCTTCTTGTTCAAAATCGGGATGCTTCTGTGTCATTTACAGTCCTCCAATTTGGCAATTTTGCGTCCTGTTGAAGATGTTGGGGTTTTGATAGCAATGATAAATATTACTACATGAATTCAGAGAGTACAAGTAAAAGTTTTCAATTGTCTGGAAAATCTAGAAAGTGTAGCATATAGTTAACGAATAAACCTTTGGAGGAAATAATAAATGAAAATATTTGCACATCGTGGGGCTTCAGGTGATTTCCCTGAAAATACACTTTGTTCTTTTCGTGAAGCCGCAAGATTACCTATTTACGGTATTGAATTAGATGTCCAACGTACAAAAGATGGTGTTCTCGTTATCAACCATGATGAACGTATCAATCGTACTTCAAACGGAGAAGGCTATATCCGTGATATGACGTTTGAAGAATTACGTTCATATGATTTTGGGTCATGGAAAGGTGAACAATTTGCAGGCGAGAAAATCCCAACTCTGCAAGAGGTATTAGAGCTTTTCAAAGCGACTCATCATATGATTAATATTGAATTGAAAACGGATGTCTTTTCATATCAGGGGATAGAAGATGAAGTAATAGCTTTGCTAGTAGAAAATGACATGTTAGACAGAGTTGTTTTTGCATCATTTGATCATGAAATGGTGGAGCGAGTATTAAAAAAAGCACCGCAAAATGAAGTAGGGGCATTATTCATGAAGATATTAGTAAATCTACATGAGTACGGTGTAATGATAGGTACGGATGCACTGCATGTTTCATTAGTAGCGGCTAAACGAGAAGCCGTTAAAACGGCGATTGAACGAGGAAATATAGTGCGCGTCTATACTGTGAATACAATAGAAGATTATGATTTGATGAAAAAGCTTGGAGTCGAAGCTGTGTTTACAGATTATCCGGAGAAACTCTATATGCATGGGAATAAATAAAGGATTGGTGCTCGCTATTGGGAAGGAATCAGTGCTAGTCGAGAAGAGATAATCGCTACTGGGAAGAATTATCGATACTCAGAGCGAGATTAGCGCTACTCGAGAAGAAAGTATCACTACTCAGGGGAGAAGTATCACTACTGGAGAATAGATTATCACTACTCAAGGAGACCATAGCTACTCAAAAAAACTAATCTTACTCAACGAACGCATTTTTAACAACTGCCAAGATAAAAGGACAGCCTCTCAATCAAATCAGAGGCTGTCCTTTTTACCATTTAGCTAAATGTTCTTCGGCGGTGCCGAGTAGTTGTTGGATAGGTAGGTAACAACCGCTGTCTAATCGGACGCGGCCGTTGAAATAGCCTACCATTTGATGTACTTCGGATTTGATAACTTTGGCGTTTGTAGTAGCGATACGTTCAAAGAAAGGTGTGAATGTAAGTTGAACATCATCCGTGAATTTAGATTTAATATGCCAAGGTTGCATAAAATCTTTTGTATTGTATTCGAAAATAACATCTTCATGGATTTTAGTCATCTTGCCATCTAGAAATATTGCATTTTCCGTCATGCCGGTACCATCTGTCCATTGTCCACCTAAGTTTAGACCGATTCGGTGTCCTCTACATCTTTGGGAAGCCATAGCCCAGTTCCAAGTTGCTTCACGTGGCCAAACGCCACGACCATAGTCAAGCACTGCGTAGCACTCTTCTTCTTGAAAATTATAACGTTTTTCTCCTATTTTAACGTAACCGTTAGTTGGTAATGAATGATGTTTTCCAGTAAATTGGAAGGTTTGACGATTCCAAGGGATGACGACATTGAGAGAGTCGTCGTTTACAGGGTGTTTGATTGTTAAGTCAGCATGCAGTAAATCGCCATCAAAATCAGGGATAGTGACAGTCATTTGTGTTTCATTTTGCGCATATAGCAGTTGGATTTTCATATCATCGTGATTGAAACTTATAGTTTCTAATACGCTTGTAGGCATTTTAACTTTATTGCCCAAGGGAATAGTGATTGTTTTTTCAAAGTAACGTTGAGTTTCGTAATCTAAGAAGTAGACGAAACAAACAGCAGCATAATCTAAATGGCTAATTGTAGCAGAGAACATAATTTCATCTCCGAAAACACACCAATAATTCCATTTCTTTTTACGCATGAAATGGCCTTTCAAATTACTATTGATAATTGGTTTTCGAGCGAATCCTATGGCAGCGGGATTTAGATTACCCTTCTTGTCACATAATAATGTCGACTCAACAATTTCTTTTTCTGCGTGCTGTGTCAATTTCGAACACCCTTTCAAACGTAAAGTAGGAGAAACAAATTAGTTGTTTTTATTGTACCAAATTTTTGACTTATATTGGGCAATTCAAATAAGGAATATTGAAATTGTTGTATAAATGTAAAGACACTGACAAATATCATGGAAATGTAATAACATGAGTAATAGTTTGAGGTTCTTTATAAATAGATAAATTTCGTTAAAAAGACTTTTAATGACAAAATAACTACTTTATAAAAATCCTTTACAATAATAGAAATATTCAATCAGGGCAATACATATACATGAGTAAGGAGGTGTGATGGAGCAGTTTACAATCGACAAGCAGCTGTCGCTTACGCCGATAAATGGTGGGACAGCTACAATCCAGCATTTCCGCGATTTGATGTGGATTGTACGAATTATATATCGCAATGTCTTTTTGCAGGAGGCGCACCAATGTGGGGAGCGCCAAACCGATCGGGGGGATGGTGGCTAAAAGGAGGTAATTGGAGTTTTAGTTGGAGTACACCGCATTCATTGCGTTGGTATTTAGAAACTTCAAAGAAGGGACTGAGGGGAAAGCGAGTTGCATCTGCCTATGACTTAGAACTAGGAGATGTTATTTTTTACGATTTCCAAGATAACGGAAGAATAGATCATTCTGTCATCGTTACAAGTTTTCAAGATGGTGAACCTCTTGTGAATGCCCACACATCCAATAGCTTTCATCGACCATGGGAATATTTAGACTCAACTGCTTATACGCCGAATATGAAATACTACTTTTTTCACATAGAAGATGTTATATTACCAATATAATAAAGTACCCGACCTATTCAATGGATAATAGGTCGGGTTTGCTGTGTTTTCAAAAAAAGTAGGCTATTATAATATTGGTTTTTTCATTATTTTTTTGATTTCCAAGCTTTTTCTTGATAGGACTCGATAATGTCGAAGCGATGTTTGTAAACAATGATTAAAATAATAAGAATGATTGGCCACGCAACTGGTAAACATCCGCTGTAAATAATTGATCCTATATAACATACATAACCAAAAAGCATACTTAGTGTTGCGCTTTTCAGGAAAGGAATTGGAATTAAAAAACCAACGACAAAAGCTAAAAATAATAACGGATTAAAAGCAAGTGTAACTCCGACAAAGGTTGCAATACCTTTACCACCTTTGCCTTTTAACCAAAAAGGAAATAAATGGCCGATAATGACAAGGGCACCAGCAACTGCGATTGAAAATTCCGTTTCGTTCAGCAAGTAGCCGAGTAGAACAATGAGTAATCCTTTGCTACCATCACCAATTGAAGTTAGGAAAAATGCGGATTTACCAATAACTGCTCCAGCATTTCTAGCGCCTAAATTCCCGCTGCGATGCTCACGTAAATCGATATTTCGCCATTTACCAACCCACCATGCAGTCATGAATGTACCGACGAAGTAACTTACTAGCCAATAACAAATCGTCAAATAAGACATACAAAATCCTCCAGACTCTTTTTTACAGTATGTAGGAAAAACAACTATGAAAACAACCCTTTTTTAATCGATTATCAAATATTTGGAGGAGTACAATTGAGAAAGATCAGTGCATTAATACTATTTGTATTCATCCTCAGTGGCTGTACATTAGTCGATTATGAAACTAATTCCCAAATCAAATACGGCTTATTAGTAATCAATCAAACAGATATAGCAGAGAGTTCTATCATTCCATTACGAGGTGAATGGTTATTTTTTACTCATGAACTACTATCTAATAGAGAGATAGAGAAGAGGATTATAACATCTAATGTTGATAAAGAATATTTGCCAAGAACTTGGAATGACTCTTTAAGGAATATAACAGACTATGCAACATTTGCTCTCTATTTGAAAATTCCTAAAGAGCAAATTGGTCATACATTTGCGCTTTCTACTCGTTTCCAATCAAGCGCCTATACCTTGCTTGTTGATGGAATGCCCATTTCAACGAGTGGTTCTGTTGGTACTTCTAAAGATACATCAGCTCCTTCAATGACACCTAAAATTGGCTATTTCGTTCCTAACTCTGATAAGATTTTAGTCGTTTTGCAAGTGTCTAATTTTGAAGACAACGTTGGTGGGCCAAGTGAAGAGATTTTATTTGGACGAGCAAATGCTATAGTCAATTATCATTCAGATCGGCAAGCAGCTCTGTTATTTATGAATGGCAGTATAATTATTATAGGGATATACCATATAATTATTTTTTTATATAGGAAAACTGAACGACCTTTCCTTTATTTTGGCTTGTTGAGTCTATTCATAGCGGTGCGCTCACTTTTCGTAGGGCCAATGCTTTTGCAAATGCAGTTCTCACATTTGTCTTGGTTTTTACTAAAGCGAATAGAGCACACATTAATTTACGGATCAGTCTTAGTATATATAGGTTTTATTTCTCGACTATTCCCTAGAGAAGCTGGTAAGAAGATAGTTTATATAGTAATAGCAATAATTATGCCTCTATTATTGCTAACGTGGGTAACACCACCGAGCTTTTTTAAATCTCTTTTCTTTGACATTTTTCCTCTTGCTTTTATACTTATGATTTTCATAACGATTATATTAGTAAAGGCTTTTGTTAACAAAAGACCTACTGCTCTAATGAACTTAATAGCGAATTTATTGTTTTTTATAACGGTGGTGAACGATTATTTGTTTGCAAAGGGTTTAATAGATACACTCATGCTTTCAATTTACGGATTTTTCTTCTACGTCATTTTGCAAGCATTCAATTTAAGTCGCAATTACGCAAAAAATTTCCATGAATCTGAATTACTTAGCAAGGAATTAATGACGTTAAATACATCACTTGACAAAAAGATTCATGAAAGAACATATGAATTACAGTTGAAAAATGAGCGATTGAAGCAACTGACAGAATTAGATGGCTTAACAGGCATTAATAATCGACGCTATTTTGAAGATCGACTACCAATCTGTTTCCGAAAAAGTTACAAAGACAAGTGGCCTCTAACAATACTCATGATTGATATTGATGAATTCAAAAAATATAACGATACATATGGTCATCTAAAAGGTGACGATCTTATTTGTCATACTGTGAATATAATGAAGGATATCGTAGCTGACCGAGGCGTAATTTCTCGTTATGGTGGAGAAGAATTCGCAATCGTTATTCGAGATATGGGCGAGGGTGAGGCAAGGATACTTGCTGAGAAAATACGCAGTTCAGTTGAAAATGCTAAATTTGAACATAAAGGTAGAAGTGATATACAATTTGCAACTATTAGCATTGGTGGCACTACGACATTTATGCATTCATTTGAATCAGTAAGTGATTTTATCGAAGCAGCTGATCAAGCACTTTATCAGTCAAAAAATAGCGGCCGCAATCAAACAAACTTTTTATAATAAAAATGATAAGGATTACTTTCGTCATTTTTTGTTTTTTTTTAGGAATATGGTATGGTGGATAGTGATGCATACATAACTCGTATGATGAAACTTACTGCCAAATTGTAAAAATTTGCAGAGTAGGAGTGATGGAAATGAAGGAACAATCATTAACAGTAATAGAAGCAATTAAACAACGCCGTTCCATTAAAATGTTCAATGGTCAGCCGATTGATCGTGAAGATTTAATGTCGATAATTGACGATGCAGTATGGGCACCTAATCACGGTAACCGTCAACCTTGGCGATTAGTAGTGGCATGCGGTCCTGAATTAGAACCATTAAAAGACCTTATTCGTGAATTTGCTGTACCAAATTGGAAAGAACTTTCAGAAGATGAGCTTCAAAGCAAGATGAGTAAATTCTCATTACCAGGTGCATATGCATTTGTAGTCATTCCAGAAGATGCTCGACAAAAAGAACGTTTAGAAGACTTCGCCGCAGCAAGTAGCTTTATACAAAATATGCAGCTGCTTGCTTGGGATAAAGGAATCGGTGCATGCTGGAAAACTCCTGCTTGGCTAGATAATCCAAAATTCCGTGAACCAATGGGTGTAAAATCAGGTGAACGCATTATCGGCATGTTACAATTCGGCTACTATGATCTTGTACCAAAAGAAAAACCACGTAAATCAGCAAGTGAAATTGTAACGATTTTTGGTGAATAGAAATATACACTAACCATAGTACTTCTATGGTATTAGAAATCCTGCATGCGTTAACCAAACGTATGCGGGATTTCTTTGATTTTGAGGGGAGGGGATGATAAAGAGAGCTTGAGTGAAGTAAAAGAGTAGGCGAGTAGGATAAATGGAAGCCTAAGTAGCAAAAGAATAGATGAGTAGGTTAAATGCGGCCTCAAGCAATGCAAAAAAAGGAGTTCGAGTAATATGAATAAAGTACTAAATCTCTGATTAAATTAATTTTGCAAATAAAAAACGCTCCTTTTTTAAAAGGAGCGTTTTTTATTTATAGGGCATCCTTATCAACTGCTGCTACTTCGTAGTAGTAGTCGCTGATAACACGGAGTCCTTTGTCGTAGTTTTCTAGATGGAAGTGTTCGTTTGGTGCATGGAAGTTTTCACTTGAAAGTCCGAAGCCCATTAAGATTACTGGAGTTCCTAGAATTTCATCAAATGCTGCGACGATAGGAATTGAACCACCACCACGAATATATGCTGTTGGAGTGTTATATATTTTTTCGTAAGAACGTCCAGCAGCTTGGATTAGTGGATGGTTCATTGGTGTAATGAATGGTTTACCTTTATCAAAGTCAGTAACTGTAATTTCAACGCCAGTTGGCTTGTGAGCTGCGATATGTGCGCGTAGCTTTTCTACAATTTCTTCAGGATCTTGATTAGGAACAAGGCGACAAGTTATTTTTGCACCAGCTTCAGCAGGTAAAACTGTTTTAATACCTTCGCCAGAGAAACCACCGAATACGCCGTTTACTTCAAGTGTTGGGCGCGCCCATGTATGTTCAAGGTAAGTGTAACCCTTTTCACCGAATAACTCTTTCACACCAATTTCCTCTTTGATACCTTCCTCGTCAAAGTTTAAAGCGCGAAATGCTGAACGTTCTTCGTCAGTAAGAGGAACAACGTTATCATAAAAGCCATCCACTGTGATAGTGCCGTGCTCATTATGGAAGGATGTTAAAATATCAGCTAAAGCATGTATTGGATTTTGTACACCACCACCATAAAGTCCTGAATGAAGGTCACCTTTCGCTCCACGAATATCTATTTGTACGCCTGTTAAACCACGTAAAGCATAGCAAACAGCAGGTTTCCCAGGTGCATAAAGACCTGTATCTGAAATTAAAACTAAATCTGCAGCTAGATAGTCTTTATGTTCCTCAACGAATGCCGGTAAGTTTTTACTACCGATTTCTTCTTCACCTTCGATTAAAAATTTCACGTTAACGGGTAGCTCACCTTTTAGTTGCATTAAAGCTTCAATGACTTTAATATGCATGAACACTTGACCTTTATCGTCACTTGAACCACGTGCATATAAAATATTGTCACGAATCTCAGGCTTAAACGGTTCGCTATCCCATAAGTTTAAAGGATCAACAGGTTGTACATCATAGTGACCATATACTAAAATGGTTGGTTTGCCTTCAGCGTGTAACCAATCTGCAGTAACAGCGGGATGGCCCCCAGTTTCATTAATTGTGATGTTTTCTAATCCGACTTTTTTCATAGCATCGCCTAAAAAAGCAGCGGCAGTTTTCATGTCTTCTTTATGTTCAGATAAAGAACTGATACTTGGAATAGATAAAAACTGCTTTAATTCTTCCAAATGTTCCTCACGTTTGGTAGTGAAATATTGGTCTATACTATTCATAATTATCCCCCATTTCGAAATATTCGATAATAAAATAAGTATAGCATATCCCTTTAAATAATTTGAAAGGTACACATGAAAAAGAGGTGGATTATCAATAATATGGTATATTGTCTATATGAAAATGTTCTGAATTCGTTTATTAACAGGAGGAAGTTTAGTTGGAGTTTATAGGTTTAATCATATGTTTGGTGGCGTCATTTTTCTTTTCAGGCAGTGAAACAGCTTTAACAGCTATCAATAGGATGAAGGTCCAGTTGCGTGCTGAGCAAGGAGATCGCATGTCTGAAAAATTGTTTTTGCTCATTTCGCATCCGGACCGCATGATTACAACAATTTTAATTGGAAATAATATTGCGAATATACTTTTGCCAACGTTCTTAACCATCATTGCACTTAGACATGGGTGGCCACTTTCGGTAGCTACTACAATTTTGACAGTAATTATCATTATATTCGGAGAAGTACTTCCAAAAACAATCGCTGTAACTTTTGCGGATCGTATTGCTTATATGGTCGCTCCAATCATTGCATTATTAGTGCAAATTTTGCGCCCAATTACTTGGATTATCCAAAGTTTTACCAATATTTTTATCCAAATCATTTCAAATGGAGCAGTGAAAGAAGCAATACTGACGAAAGAAGAACTTCGAACTATGGTGGACATTGCATCAACAGAAGGAACATTTGCTTTTGATGAATCAGAACGCCTTAAAGGTGTTATGGATTTTCCAAATAAAGATGTATCAGATGTTCTCGGTACGCACAGAACAGAGGTTATTGGACTATCTATTCATTCAACGTTTGAAGAGGTGCGCGATACCATTTTGGAATACTCGTTTACCCGTTATCCGGTTTATGATGAAAGTATGGATGATATTGTCGGTATGTTCTATTCAAAGAAATTTATTGAATGGACATTAGATCCTTCGAAAACGCTAGGTGATTTCATAGATCGCGAACCACTTTTTGTAGTTTCGAATATCAATGTAGAAAAAGTATTTAAATTAATGCTGGCTAAGAAAAAGCATTTAGCTATAGTTTTAGATGAATATGGAGGGACGCTTGGGATTATTTCTCATGAAGATATAATAGAAGAAATGATTGGACAAGAAATCGAGGATGAATCGGATGAGGAAGAGGAGTCGCTCATTTATGAAGTGACTGAAACTAAACTTGTTTGTCATGGTCGTCTTGAAATTGTGGAAGCTAATCGCATTTTTGAAGTAAATATTCCACAGCTCCATGATACGTTAGGCGGTTTTGTCCTTGAACAATGCGTACATGTTCCAGAAGAAAATGAATCATTTGATTTTGAGAATCTTCATGTAGTAGTAAATGAAATGGATGATAACCGTATTGCTAAGTTAACTATTACAAAAAAGCCAATCGAATCTGATAAAGAGGAAGAGTAATCGAAAATAAATAAAATCCTATCCAAAATTTTGGGTAGGATTTTTCTTTTGTAATGTAAGCTTTCACTTTAGATAGTTGATATTCCAACGTTTTAGAATCTAGATTACATGATTTATATATTAACCTTACATGAATGTAATAAAATTGAAAGAGAATCCGATAGAGTGAAAGGTTTGTTTTTGCGACAATAGGGTTAACAAAGCAAGACGCGAATCGGAGGTAATGAAAATGAAAACAAATACAAATACAAATACAAATACAAATACAACACTAGAAACAGTTTATGAGGAATATAATCGTTATATATATCATTTATGTCTAAAACTAACTCGCAATAAAGCAGAGGCAGAGGATTTAATGCAAGAAGTTTGGGTGAAAGTTGTACGTTATGAATCTTATGTAGCAGACGTAGATCACGTCAAAGCTTGGTTAACTACAATTTGTATGAACACTTTCCGCGACCGTTATCGCAAAAATGTTCGTCGTAGTAAATACATGATGAACCAACCTGATACTTTAGACGTTCCTGTACTAGATTTGGTTCCCAATAATGAACTATCTACTGAGGAAGTTATTGAGCAAGATGCAATCGCTCAAATTGTGCAAGATAAAATTGGTAAATTAGATGCTATATATCGCAATACATTAGTATATTTCTATGTAAATCAATACTCACTTGTTGAGATTGCAGAATTAATGAATGTTTCAATCGGTACAGTTAAATCTCGTTTATTCCGTGCGAAACAACGTCTAAAAGAAATGATGATGGCCGATCAATCTTCAGTTGAGGCAATCATGCCTGCTTAATCTATAGTTGTCCGTTAATCAAAAGTCGGGCAATCTATACAGAGATCGCCGCCTTGAAAAACGGTAAATATATAAGAAAATAGCTACCCAAATGTGGGTAGCTATTTTGGTATGGTAGGAAGTATGATATTCCAACTATAGGATTTGGCCAAAATTTTGTTCAAAATAAAACCGCTAACACAATAATTTCATGTTAGCGGTTGTTATGAACCAAATAAGCATTTAGAGAAAATCTTACTGAGCGTATGAATTTCTTCTTCGCTGAGCATGCCAAACATTTTTTCGATAATTTCATTTACATGGCGATGTGCCTTTGATAGGAGTTCTCTACCAGTATCTGTAATTTCAAGTTGTGATGCACGACGATCTGTTTCATTTTGCGTCTTTTTAACAAGGCCAGTTTTTATTAGTTTGCTAGTTAGAACAGTTACTCCACCTGTTGTCACTTGAAGTTTTTCAGCGATAGCTGAAGGACGTTTTGGACCTTCGTTATTTAGAAGATCTAGTATTAAAATATGCGTTTTAGAAAAGCCTAGACTGTTCTGGCTATTCCATTCATTTGCCCATTTGCGCTCTAAAGTAGCAACTACTTCAAATAATGAAGAAATGCTTTCTCTTCTAGCATCATTCATATTACTCATCTCCAAAATGTTTCATTCAGCCTTCTAGTGAAAGGCGTTGCATTTCATAAAGCTCATAAGCACGCACCTTGCGTGGGATGAAACGACGAATATCCATATCATTATAGCCAACTTGTAGGCGTTTTTCATCGACCAAAATTGGGCTACGTAGCATTTTTGGATGATCCTTTACAATATCATATAGTTCTTGAATAGAAAGTTGATTTATATCGCAATTTAAGTTTTTGAAGTCTTTAGAGTTTGTAGAAATAATTTCGTCTGTACCATCTTCAGTCATGCTTAAAATCAATTTGAATTCAGACAATGTTAACTGATCAGAGGTAATTCTCTTTTCAGTGAAAGAAATGTTATTTTCCTTTAGCCACTGTAAAGCCTTTTTTGATGATGTACAGCTCGTTTGAGAAAAAATTGTAACAGCCATCTATTTATCCCGCTTTCTCTACTGATTATTATACTTATATCTTACAAGTAAGATATATATAAGTCAATGGTTTTGATATGAAAAACAAGTTAAATTAACATCTAAAGCAGAAAGTTTGAATTTTCGACAAAAATAGTAGCTGATAAATAAAAAAAATCCACTGTACTAATTATGCCCAGTGGATTTTGAAAGTATGAGTTATTTAGTGAACATCTTTTTTCTTAAAGTTTCCGCCTTGAATTTCAGTCATATTACTGAAAGCAAGGAATGCAGAAGGATCGACGTCTTCTACAATGTTTTTTAACTTAGCTTCTTCTAAACGGCTGATAACACAGAAAATCACTTGTTTATCATCTTTTGAATAGCCGCCTTGTCCATTTAAGTAAGTAATACCGCGACCTAAGCGAGACATAATCTGATCTCCAATTTCATCTGCTTCATCACTAATAATCCAGATGGATTTTGTTTGATTCAAGCCTTCAGAAACAAGGTCAATTGTTTTGAATGCAATGAAATATGAAATAAGCGAATACATAGCGCGGTCAAAACCGAATACGAATCCTGCACTACCTAAAATAAATAAGTTCATGAATAAAATAATTTGTCCTACAGAGAAGGGCAACTTTTTATTGAATAAAATGGCTAATGTTTCACTACCATCTAAGCAACCGCCAGCTCTAATTGCAATCCCAACACCAATACCTAGTAATATACCGCCTAAAACCGTAGCTAATAGAGTATCATTTGTAAATGCTGATGAATTATGCATAAATGAAGTCGCTATTGATAAAACGACGATACCATAAGCGACTGAAAAGGCAAATGTTCGACCAATTTGTTTATAGCCTAAATATAGAAATGGTAAGTTAAAGAGGAATAGGAATAACCCTAGTGAAAGATTTGTAAGGTGAGAGGCCATAATGGCAATACCGGTAACGCCACCATCAATCAAGTTGTTTGGGATGAGTACCATTTCCAACCCAACAGCCATGATAAGTGCTCCTATTGTTAAGAAGAAGAGTTTTATTGCATATTTCTTAAGTTTATTTTTTTTTCTTTGTACTATTTTAGCTTTCTTGTCTGAATCCATAAAAACACCTTCCTTATAATAATTTTTACACGATATGTTGCTGATTTCAAGGGATATCTATGAAACCATGGTAAATGTATAGGATTTGAAAAAACTCCGCAAAAGCGGAGTTTTAGTTTTTAGAGAAATAATTAACTTTAGATGCTATTAGCTTGCGGATATTCGTTCTCCAACTTCAGTCGGGCGCTCAAAGTCAAATAGCGACTTTGGCTTCCGCCTTCCAACGACCTCGCAGCTGAACGAGCGCCTTTAGCATTTAGATGATATCCAGCTTCAGGCGCTAGCGGCTCGGGTCGTTTCAGTCGGGCACTCAAAGTCAAAGAGCGACTTTGGCTTCCGTCTTCCAACGACCTCGCAGCTGAACGAGCGCCATCAGCATTTAGATGATATCCAGCTTCAGGCGCTAGCGGCTCGGGTCGTTTCAGTCGGGCACTCAAAGTCAAAGAGCGACTTTGGCTTCCGTCTTCCAACGACCTCGCAGCTGAACGAGCGCCATCAGCATTTAGATGATATCCAGCTTCAGGCGTTAGCGGCTCGGGTCGTTTCAGTCGGGCACTCAAAGTCAAAGAGCGACTTTGGCTTCCGTCTTCCAACGACCTCGCAGCTGAACGAGCACCATCAGCATTTAGATAGATATCCAGCTTCAGCGGCCAACCCCTCGAGGTCACTTCCACTTTCTCGGTCGAAAATTGAAAAGATATTTTCGATTCGAAAGTTCCAGTGCTTGTCGGGGCTGAGCGGGCCGCTTCAGCATTTAGTTATTGATGTCCAGTTGAGAACCATTCTGCTACGTCCCATACTTTTGTAACTAGACCTTCGTAAAATTCAGGTTCATGGCTGACTAGGATGATTGTGCCTTTGTATTCTCTCATAGCTCGTTTTAATTCTTCTTTTGCATGAACGTCTAAGTGGTTTGTCGGTTCATCGAATAGCATCCAGTTACTTTCATCCATCATTAATTTACAAATACGAACTTTTGCTTGTTCTCCACCGCTAAGTTGGCTTAATGGACGTGAGATGTGCTCGTTTTTCAAACCAGTAGATGCTAGAATGGCACGTACTTGGCTTTGCTCCAAACTTGGATATGCATTCCAAACGTCTTCAATTGGTGTGATGTTACCGGCTTTAACTTCTTGTTCAAAATAAGAAGGGAAGAGGAAGTCACCACGCGTTACTTTACCACCAAGAGGCTGAACTTTGCCAAGCATTGTTTTAAGTAGTGTTGATTTACCAACACCATTCATACCTACAAGGGCAATTTTTTCACCACGTTCAATTTCGAAAGTAAGTGGTGGTAATAGTGGTTTGTCCTTGTCGTAGCCAATTAACAAATTTTCAGCTTCTACGACGTAACGACCCGAGCTACGTGATTCTTTAAAGTTAAACTTAGGTTTTGCTGCTGTTTCTGGACGGTCAATACGTTCCATGCGATCCAATTGTTTTTGGCGCGACTTAGCTCGTCCAGTAGTAGAATATCGTGCTTTATTTTTTGCGATAAAGCCTTCTTGTTTTTTAATAAACTCTTGTTGCTTTTCATAAGCATCGATATGTTGACGCTTGTTAATTTCAGCTAGTTCTAAAAACTTTTCGTAAGTGGCAGTGTAGCGAGTTAGTTTTGAAAATTCTAATTGGAAAATAACATCGACAACGCCATTCATAAATTCTGTATCATGTGAAATTAAGAAGAATGCATGTGGGTAACCTTTTAAATAATTTGAAAGCCAAGTTACATGCTCTTCATCCAAGTAGTTGGTAGGCTCATCAAGTAATAAAACTTTTGGTTTTTCTAATAGAAGCTTCGCAAGTAATAATTTTGTACGTTGACCACCAGAAAGTGCTGTTACATCACGCTCAAGGCCGATTGCATCTAAACCAAGTCCACGTGCAACTTCCTCAATTTTCATATCTAATGTATAAAAATCTCCAGCATCTAAAGCATCTTGAATTTCAGCCATCTGTTCTAATAATTCTTCTAGCTCTTCAGGTGTTGCTTCAGCCATTTTGCCTGTAATTTCGTTCATCTCAGATTCTTTTTGGTAAAGCGGTAAAAAGGCATCGCGTAAAGTTTCACGCATCGTTTTACCTGGTGTTAACACAGTATGCTGATCCAAGTAACCGTAATGTGTGTTCGGTAACCATTCAACTTTGCCTTGGTCATGGATTAATTGTCCCGTGATGATACTCATTAATGTGGACTTTCCTACACCATTAGCCCCAACAAGACCAACATGTTCGCCTTCTACGATACGGAACGATACATCTTTAAAAAGTGTACGGTCGCCGAATGTATGGCCAAGATTTTCAACTGTTAAGATACTCATTATTTTGTCCTCCATATAAAATACGATAGTTGCACTTTGTAAAAAAATATTCATTTCCAAACGCATGATTGCAAACGAAGCAATTCGTATTTTTTGTTATAGTTAGTAGTTCGATTTTAGGTCAACATGACGTTGATCATGCAACCGTTGCGACAGGACGTCGCAAACTTAGGTTGCTTTCCTTTAAAAGGCGGTTTTGCATTTAGATGAGATATCCAGCTTCAGGCGCTAGCTGCTTGGGTCGTTTCAGTCGGGCGCTCAAAGTCAAAGAGCGACTTTGGCTTCCGCCTTCCAACGACCGCACAGCTGAACGAGCGCCATCAGCATTTAGATGAGATATCCAGCTTCAGGCGCTAGCTGCTTGGGTCGTTTCAGTCGGGCGCTCAAAGTCAAAGAGCGACTTTGGCTTCCGCCTTCCAACGACCGCACAGCTGAACGAGCGCCATCAGCATTTAGATGAGATATCCAGCTTCAGGCGCTAGCTGCTTGGGTCGTTTCAGTCGGGCGCTCAAAGTCAAAGAGCGACTTTGGCTTCCGCCTTCCAACGACCGCACAGCTGAACGAGCGCCATCAGCATTTAGATGAGATATCCAGCTTCAGGCGCTAGCTGCTTGGGTCGTTTCAGTCGGGCGCTCAAAGTCAAAGAGCGACTTTGGCTTCCGTCTTCCAACGACCTCGCAGCTGAACGAGCGCCATCAGCTTTTACAATAAAAAAAACCCGCAGTTATGACAACGCTGCGAGTTGTTTGTTCAATTCGGCTAGTTGTTGCTCCATGTCTTTTAGGCGCTGTTCGGCCTGTTCGACAGCTGATCCGTTACCTATTGAATCGAGTTTTTCGATGTCACCTTGATGACGGATGTAGTCGCTTTTTAGTTCTAATATTTGGTATTCTATTTCGGCTTTAGTAGGCATGAAAATACTCCTTTATATAGATTTCGACTATTGTAATGTCTAATTCTGGAACTGCGACTAATTTCAACACAGCTTTTTTATTATTGTATCATACGTGGCGTTTTCTTGGTGTGATCTTGTACTAAAAAAGCCTGTGTTTTTGGTGTTCTGTGCGCAAAATTAATGAGCATGGAATAGATGTAATGGTTGTTACTTTGTAGATCGAGCTTTTTTTGGTTTCGAATGGCGCGGTCGCGACGTGCTTCGTGTAAAAGTAGTTCCATAACAGCATTTTGCAAGTGAGATTGTTTTAATTTGCGACCACTTCCAAGTTGAATAAAACCATTTTGATCACGAGGGAATGCGTGCATGATTTCTGTTTCATTTTGAGAGATGACGATACATGGGATGCCTACAACAGCAACTTTGTAAGGGGTATAACTTGCTGCACAAATGACGATTTGGGCTTGGGAAAGTAGAGTTTCAAGCATATCAGCAGCTTGTATAACAGTAATATTCCTACGACTTAAAGCCATCATATTCAATTCATCTATATCATGTGCGTATGAAGGATCTACTAATACAGAGATACGTACAGGAATTTGCAGTTGCATTAAGTGGCGCATTGTTCGATACGTTAAATTTTCCGAATCACTACCTTCATATACGACGACAATATGAGGTCTTTCTCCTTCATCTTCAGTAGAAGTAATGGCTGCAATTTTTTCAGGTACAACAAATGAAGATGGGCCAGTTAAGTAATGAGGGTCTACCTTTTCTCGAATTTCTCTATAAAGTGTATGCAACACGCAATCAGCTGCTTTACCTCCCTCGCCAAAATCATCAAAATGAACGAGAGCAGGGACAATTTCTTTTAATTTCTCCGTATCTTCGAGTTCTGTATTTATGCCATCACGTACAAGTAAATCAGGCTTTAGTTTCGATATATATTGAAGCAACTGTTTTTGATCGCGGTAAGAAATAGGCTCTATTCCTGTCGCTGCTAGCTTTTTCAAGGCTAACTCAGAAGGTTGCTTAATGAAAATGAGAATTTTTTCATCGCTGAACATCTTAACAAGTGTTGCGATTCTTTCAACAGGGTATAGGTCATTATGTGATGAAACTTCAACCGCAAATGCAATCGTTTTTTTAGAATGATTTTCTGTTTGGTTATTAGTCATTTAAATCCCATCCTTTCAACTTATCTATCTACTTTATGGTGGAAAATTAATGATTATGTCTGTAAAATCACTAGAATGTAAGATACATAGGCTAAACTATCCTTCATTTTGGACGGTATATAGAATAGGAAGGGGCGTGAACAGTTATGTTGATGCGTTCAGCAATTGTCGTTGGAGCAACTGGCTTGACTGGACAGGAGCTTGTCAAAGTCCTTTGTGAGAGTGAAGAGTACGCGGAGATTACAGTAATTGCTCGCCGTGCCTTGAATTTTGAACATCCAAAACTTATTGTGAAAATTCGTCAGTTCGATCAATTGGAAGAAATAGATTTCAAATTTTCCCATGAACTTTATTGCTGCCTAGGTACTACACGTAAAAAGGCAGGCTCAAAGGCTATGTTTGAAAAAGTTGACCTTGAATATCCAGTGAATATCGCATCGATAGCAAAAAAATGTGGTATCCCGCATATACTTGTTATTTCAGCTATGGGTGCAAATAAAAATTCTAATTTCTATTACAATCAAGTAAAAGGGAAAATGGAACAAAATTTAATGGCACTGGAATTACCTCAATTATCGATTTTTAGACCATCGTTACTGTTGGGAAATCGTGAGGAAGTACGCCCAGCAGAGAAAATTAGTGGAGCTGTAATGAATATCTTGAATCCTATATTCAGTGGTCCACTTAAAAAGTACCGTGCTATCGCTGCCAATACATTAGCAAAAGCTATGTATAGTGTAGCTATAAAAAATACAAAACAAAAAGTCAGGGTATTAGAATCTGCAGAAATTTCAATGATTGGAAAGATAGACCCATTAGTTGATGATCATGAGGAAATAATTGACGAAGAACTTATCTTTAATTGGGAGAAACGTCAAGATATTTTCATTGAAAAGGAAATACTTGAAGAAGAAAAAATAGACAAACCGTTAAATGATAAACAGTAATATTCAAAAACTGTTGAAGATAGTTAATAATTTTGTCAAAAAATAATTTTCAAAGTAAACCACCTTGTTTAAGTAGGGTGGTTTACTTTGTTTGGCGAAAAATGTAGTTTTCTGTTCCGTCTAAAGACTGAAATTATGTCGAAATTGTGCTTGTCACCTTATATAAAGAATCTGCATTTGTTACAATAACGATAGGAATTTTGAATTGGAGGTAACATCTATGAAGATCTTACTTGTAGACGGTACAATTATCGGAAGAAAAACTGGTGCAATTTTAAAACAAATAGAGACATATATTAAAGAATTTGATGATAGCTTAGAACTAGAATTATTACATCTAGCAGACTTCGAACATCAATTTGTCGATGGTCGTCCATTTGATCAATATAATACTGATATGAAAACACTTGTGAAAAAATTCGAGGAAGCAGACGGTTATATTTTAGCTACACCTATATTCCAAGGATCAATTCCAGGCGTATTAAAAAATGCATTTGATTTCCTACACCCTAAAGCTTTGCGCTACAAACCGGTTTCAATTGTAGCTAATGGTGGTACACAACAACATCACCTAGTTGTAGAAAACCAACTAAAACCAATCCTCGACTACTTCCGTGCACTCGTAACTCCAAACTACGTATACACACATGCTAGTCACTTTGATAAAGACAACAACATCATAGATGAAAATGTTCTTGAACGATTACAAGAATTAGTACGAGTATTCGGGAAGTACTGCGAACTAAGTAATGATCTTCCGAAGGAACCAATCGACCAACATTAAAAGGAGTGGCTTTTGCCACTCCTTTTTAGTTTGTATAAATTTTACTGCTGTGCCATATGCACACACATTAACCGTTGCATCTTTCATAAACTCAGATGTATACAGAACACCTATGACAGCATCTGCCTCTTTTTCTTTTGCCACCACAATCATTCGATTCTTTGTATCTTCAAGTGCTGTTTTGTCATTTCAGTATACGATTTATTTTCCCCACTCATAGTGCCTCTTAAAGAGCCAAGAATATCACGACCAATATTTTTGGAAGTTACAATTACCCCCTCTACTACAGTTATCACTTCTTCAATTGTTGTAATAAGTATTTTTAAATTTTCTTGCACACAAAATTAATACAACTGCACTAATAAAGTAGCACAACTGTATTAAAAACGTTCAATGTGTTATGATTGGGTAATGGAAAAGATAAATAAATTTGAAGTACAAAGAGAAAAAATTGTTCGAGCAACTTGGGCAGTTATTCGAAGAGAGGGACTGGAAAATGCAAGTGTGCGCAACGTTGCACAAGAAGCAAATCTTTCTGTTGGCTCTTTAAGGCACTATTTTTCAACACAAAGTGATCTACTAGTTTATTCAATGGAACTAATTCGAAAAAAATCGGATGAACGAATTGAAGCGATGCGTTTATTTGGCAACGGTCCTTCAATAGAAGATATACTAGAAGTCTTACGTCAGTTTTTGCCGTTAGATTTAGAAAGAAAATTAGAAATGGAGGTTTGGCTATCGTTTTCATCTAAAGCATTAGTGGATGAAGCCATTCGGGCAAAATGTCAGGAGCTTTTAGAAAACTCCTATCAAATTTTGAGAACGATACTTGAATTACTAATATTCTTAAAAGAGGCAAGAGAAGATTTGGATATTGATGTAGAAGTCATTCGATTATATGCCCTCCTTGAAGGGATGTCCTATCATTGCATCATGCTGCCAGATAAATTTACGCCTGAAATCATTAAGCATGTATTACATGAACATTTACAAACGTTAAAATAAGGAGATAAGAATTTATATGGGAAAAAGCTTAGTTTTAGCAGAAAAACCATCTGTAGCACGCGATATAGCACGTGTTTTAGGGTGTACAAAAAAAGGTAATGGCTTTCTAGAGGGGCCTCAATATATTGTTACTTGGGCACTCGGCCATTTAGTTACTCATGCTGATCCAGAACAGTACGATCAGAAGTTTAAAGAGTGGAAGATGGAAGATTTACCGATATTACCGAATCCTTTCAAACTAGTACCTATTCGTCAAACAACAAAACAATACAATGCAGTGAAAGCACAATTAATACGTCAAGACGTCAATCAGATTATTATAGCAACAGATGCAGGGCGTGAAGGGGAGCTAGTAGCTCGCTGGATATTAGAAAAAGCGAAATGCCGTAAACCTGTTAAACGTTTATGGATTTCGTCGGTGACGGATAAAGCTATTAAAGATGGCTTCAAAAACTTAAAAGATGGCCGTTCTTATGAACATTTATATGAGGCAGCTGTAGCACGTGCAGAAGCTGACTGGGTTGTTGGCATTAATGCCACACGTGCTTTGACAGTTAAATATAATGCGCAATTATCCACTGGCCGTGTACAAACACCTACTCTTGCAATGATTGCAGAACGTGAACAACAAATTAAAAACTTTAAACCAAAAACGTATTATGGCTTACAAGCACATACAAACGAAACAAAATTCACTTGGTTTGACCGTCAAAATAATCAATCTCAGTCTTTCCAAAAGGAAAAAATTGAACAGTTATTAAAAAAATTAGACTCTGTAACTGAAGGGGTTATTCAAGATATTCAAACGTCCCCAAAACGTCAATCTGCCCCAGCATTATTTGATTTGACTGAGCTACAAAAAGAGGCACATAAGCGTTGGAGCTGGTCTGCAAAAGAAACACTTTCAACGCTTCAAAATCTTTATGAGCGTCATAAAGTAGTTACTTATCCGCGTACAGATTCAAAGCATTTAACGGATGATATGAAGAGCACATTAAAGGAACGTATTAAAGCATCGGCTGTTGGGGATAATCGAGCTGCAGCGAACCTTTTACTTCGTAACAATTCAGTACAACCACAAAAGGGTGTTATTGATAATGCAAAAGTATCTGACCACCATGCGATCATTCCAACTGAAGAAGTGGCTATTTTACAAGATTTGTCTGATAAAGAACGTCGCTTATACGATTTAATTGTCAAACGGTTTTTAGCTGTTTTCTTTGGCCCGTTCCAATATGATCAAACAACGGTTACGTTAGCTGTGGGTAATGAAGTATTTAAAGTAAAAGGCCGTACAATTCGTGATGAGGGCTGGAAACGTGTATATCAACAAGATGATGATGACGACACAGATGAGCGTTCACTACCGAGCTACAATAAAGGTGATAAAATCGCTATCCGCGCCATTGCAATGACACAAGGTGATACAAAGCCACCAGCCTATTTCAACGAAGGAACATTACTAGCTGCGATGGAAAATCCAGCACAATTTATGAGTGGTGAGTCGAAGGACTTAATCAAAACGTTAAGTGAAACAGGTGGTATTGGCACTGTAGCAACACGTGCAGATATTATTGAGAAGCTATTTAATTCATTTTTAATTGAGAAAAAAGGTAAGGACCTACATGCTACTTCTAAAGGTCGTCAGCTTTTAGAATTAGTACCGACAGATTTAAAATCACCTGCTTTAACTGCAGAGTGGGAACAACAATTAACGAAAATTGCAAAAGGTTCAGCAAAAAAATCGGATTTCATTAATGATATGGTTAATTTTTCTGAAAAAGCTGTTAGTGATATTAAGAAGAGCGATCAAAAATTCAAGCATGATAATGTTACAGGGAAAAGATGTCCAGATTGTGGGAAATTATTACTTGAGGTGAATGGTAAACGTGGTAAAATGCTTGTCTGCCAAGATCGAGCTTGTGGTCACAAGAAAAAAGTATCAATGGTGACGAATGCGCGCTGTCCAGTTTGTCATAAGAAATTGGAACTTCGTGGTGAAGGAGAAGGACGCATTTTCGTTTGCTCATGTGGCCATCGTGAAAAATTATCGGTATTTGAGAAACGTAAGAAGGAAACTGGTAATACAAAGGTTTCTAAAAAAGAAGTCCAAAAATATATGAAAAAACAAGATGATCAACCACAAAACAATGCAATGGCAGAGGCACTGAAGAAACTTTTAGGAACAAAAGATGAATAAATGGGTATTTTTTACCAATAAAATTTTATGAACATTTGAGAACAACGACCTTTTGAATTTTCAGATAACGGTGTTAAAATAGGTTTTAACTATAATGGTATTAGAAAAGAGGTGATTTGCATGAAATTAGCTGCTCGATTAAACAATCAGTATACAGACATTGAAAATCGTAAACGAGCTCTTAGGCAAAAGAATGCAGGTGATGCTTATCGTAAAACAGCTCAGTATTTTCAACCAAAGTCGAATCCAGCTTTGGAAGAGCTAATGGATTTGCTAACGGGTAAAAAGGAAAAACAACATCAGCCGCAAGTCCAAGCTGCTATTCGTGAGCTTCAACAAAAGGACCATGAATTCCGTGCTAAAGCAAAAGATAACATGGAACAGACATCACCATTAGTTGAGACCTCAGTTGCAGTTAGTCAGGTTATTGAGAAAATGCGTTCCTCTACTAGTGCTACGCTCGAAAAAACAACTGGAGTGTTAGAGAGAGTTCACCATTCAGCATTAGAACCAATGAGACAAGATGTACGTACTGAAGACGAAAATGAGATAATCCAGCAAACTCGTGATCAAATCACCAAAGTAAAACAACCAGTTACAACAGAAGATTCTACTAATCAATTTGGGCAAGTAACAAATTCAACACAAACTTTAGAGCAAAAGCTTAAACAGCGTCTATTTGATCGAGCAATTTCTCGCTATTCATATCATGTGCAGATGGCGAAATCAGGATTTAGAGTGACGCAGCCTAGCTTTTATCGTATTGCTTAGGAGAAGTGAATGTTTTGGCTAAAAATGCAAAAGTACAAAAAACAAATGCAGTGCGCTTATTGGACCAAAAAAAAGTCCCATACTCATTGACAGAATATGAAATCACAGACGGTCAAGTCGATGGTATTTCAGTTGCAGGTAAAATTGGGCAACCTGTCGAGAGTGTTTATAAAACGCTCATTTCTACAGCTAGTAAAGGGAGATTTTACGTTTTCGTCATTCCGGTAGCAGCAGAGCTTAATCTAAAGGCTGCTGCAAAGGCTGTTGGGGAAAAGAAGATAGAGATGCTACCTGTCAAAGATTTATTGCCAACTACAGGGTATATTAGAGGTGGCTGTTCGCCTATTGGTATGAAAAAGTTATTCCCAACCTTCATAGATGAATCAGCAAAAACGATTGACCGTATCTTTGTTAGTGCAGGGAAAATAGGCATGCAAATATGTATCCAACCGGCCGTTTTAGCAAAAATCATCGATGCGAAATTCGCAGCTATTATATAAATCTAGGACAGTATTATTTTAAATAGGAACGAATTTTGTTATAATAGTTTAGTTATCATTGAAAAGCCACTTTATGCTTGTTGCGTAGAGGGCTTTTCATTTTTCTGTAGAAAGAAGGATTCTAGTGAATAAAATAAATAGTTGGCGCTGGGGATTTTTTATGACGGGACTTATCGTCATTGCGCTCGGTGTTTCGTTAACAATTAAAGGGCAAACCTTTGGGGTAGGCTCATGGGATGTACTGCATATAGGTCTATTCAAAAACTTCGGTTTTTCCATTGGTAGTTGGTCAATTATTACTGGCATAATTATTATTGGTATTACAGCAATTGGTACTCGTCAATTGCCTAAGATAGGGACCTTTATCAATATGGTGTGTATCGGTATTTTTATTGATTTCTTCAATTGGTTATTGCCTGATGTTGATCATTTAGCACTACAATTTCTTAGCTTCGTAATCGGTATTATTTTAATAGGTTTAGGTGGCGGAATGTACATCTCAGCAAATCTTGGGGCAGGTCCTCGTGATAGCTTGATGCTTTTAGCTGTAGACAAGCTGGGTTTAAGTATTACTAAAGCCCGTACAATTATGGAAATTGCAGTTGCTGTAGCAGGATGGTTACTTGGTGGTCCTGTAGGTCTTGGTACTGTCCTTATGGCATTTGGTCTTGGTCCTATTGTTCAATTTTCGCTTGCGTATAGCCGCAAATTATTATTGAAATGTATTGGCGAAGAACAAGTAACATTTTCAGAGTTAACGAAATAAGTAGAAAGTGAGTAGATAATTGTCTACTCACTTTTTTAGTACTCTAGAATAAGATGAGTGAGTCATAACAGAGAAATTTAGAAGAGGTTATGAATGATGAATTACTTAATAGAATGTACTGTTTCCATCAAAATAATCTAGAAAAGTAAGTATTCTAATTTTTCTGAGTGTACAACTGTGTTTCTTGTAAGGACAGTATGTCTAGTTATTGCAATGAATTTCATATCGCTGTTGGTAATAGTTCTTTTCAGATGTACAAATAACGATGAAAGTATGCTACAATATTTTTATCGAAAATTGAAAGGATGATATTCTTGTCAAACGTACTGAACACATTCGTAGACGACAACTTGCAACAACTGCGCGACCAAGGCTTATACAACGAAATAGATCCAGTAGAAGGCCCGAACGGTTCAGTTATTCAAGTGCGTGGCAAAAATTTGGTCAACCTATCTTCAAATAACTATCTTGGCTTAGCAACAAATGATAAATTAAAGAAAATTGCTCAAGAAGCAATCGAAAAATACGGCGTAGGTGCTGGAGCAGTCCGCACAATCAATGGTACACTCGATCTTCACGTTAAATTAGAAGAGAAACTAGCAGAATTTAAAGGTACAGAAGCAGCCATTTCATATCAATCAGGATTCAACTGTAATATGGCAGCCATTTCGGCTGTTATGGATAAAAATGATGCTATCCTTTCTGATCAACTAAATCACGCATCTATTATAGATGGTTGTCGCTTATCAAAAGCAAAAATTATTGCTTTTAATCACTCTGACATGGACGATTTACGTGCCAAAGCAAAAGCAGCAACTGAATCAGGCTTATACAATAAAGTAATGGTCATCACTGACGGTGTGTTTTCAATGGATGGAGATATCGCAAAACTTCCTGAAATCGTAGAAATTGCGAAAGAATTTGATCTTATTACATATGTGGATGATGCTCATGGATCAGGTGTAACAGGTAAAGGGAAAGGTACTGTGAAGCACTTCGGTTTAGAAAAAGAGATCGACTTCCAAATCGGTACACTGTCTAAAGCAATTGGTGTAGTAGGTGGTTACGTAGCTGGTAAGAAGAATTTAATTGATTGGTTAAAAGTACGTTCTCGTCCATTTTTATTTTCAACAGCTTTACCACCAGGTGATGTTGCTGCAATCACTGCAGCTGTTCAAATGTTAATTGATTCAACAGAACTTTGCGATAAACTGTGGGAAAATGGCGATTATTTAAAAGCGGGTCTGAAAAAACTTGGTTTTAACATCGGCGCATCTGAAACACCGATTACACCGTGTATCATTGGTGACGAAAAACTAACTCAAGCCTTTTCTGCTCGTCTCTTTGAAGAAGGCGTATACGCTAAATCAATCGTCTTCCCAACTGTACCAAAAGGCACTGGACGCGTACGTAATATGCCAACTGCCGCACATACAAAAGAAATGCTAGACGAAGCTTTAGCGACTTATGAAAAAGTAGGTAAAGAGCTAGGCGTAATTTTTTAATATAAAAAATGCTCAGCGCTATGTGTGCTGGGCATTTTATTAGGAAATTTTCTTTGTTAAATCTATAACCATCTGTGATTATGTGACTGTTTTATTGATATATTTATTAAACCCATGCACTGAAAAGCTAACTTATGAGATAAGTTAGCTTTTCAGTTTATAAATACTTAAAATAAATTTAGTTTTGAGATACGAGTTATTGCTTCATGAAGCCTGTCCTCATCAACAAGTAAGCCAACACGTACGTACCCTTCTCCATATTCACCAAAACCATTACCCGCAGCAACTGCTACATCAGCCTGTTCTAGCAATAAATCAGCAAATGTTTCACTCGTATATCCTTTTGGTACAGGAAGCCATGCAAAGAATGATCCTTTTGGAGCTGTCACTGCCCAGCCAATACGATCGCAAGCGACTTTTAATGCGTTCCGGCGGCTTTCATACATAGCCACTAACTCAGTTACACAATCTTGTGAACTAGAAAGTGCTGCAATACCAGCCTCTTGCACAGCAGGAAATAGGCTGACAAATAAATGGTCTTGTACTAAATTTAATGCTTCAATTAACTTTGCGTTACCAACGGCAAAGCCGACCCGCCAACCGGCCATATTATACGTTTTCGATAAAGTATACAACTCAACCCCGACATCTTTAGCACCTTCAGCTTGTAAAAAGCTCACTGGTTTTTCACTATCAAATCCAATTGCTCCATATGCAAAGTCATGCATTACTGCAATATCGTGATCTTTCGCAAACTGCACAGTTTCATCGAAAAATGATAAATTAGCAACAGCACCAGTTGGGTTGTTTGGGTAATTTAAATACATTAATTTCGCACGAGCTTTTACCTCATCTGACACAGTTGTGTAATCAGGTAGGAAGTTGTTTTCCGCTAGTAATGGAAGTGTATCGAACTTGACATCCGCTAGTGCTACGCCTGACCAATAGTCCGGATAACCAGGGTCTGGGAGTAGCATTGAATCACCAGGGTTCATAATAGCTAAAGGTAATTCAACTACACCAATTTTTGTGCCGAAAAGTATGGCTACTTCCGTATCTGTATCAATTTCAACGCCGTATTCTCGCGCATAAAATTCAGCAATGGCTTCCTTGAATTCTGGCAAGCCACGGAATGGAGAGTATTTATGAGTTTGCGGATTAATAACAGCTTCCTGCATAGCTTTTATAATATGAGGAGGCGTTGGTTGGTCTGGATTTCCTTGGCCTAAATTGATGACATCTCTACCTTCCGCAACTGCGGCACCTACTTTTTGTACTAAAGTTGCGAAAAACTGCTTCGGCAACTGTTGTAATCTCGTTGAAAATTCCATCTTCGAACAAACCCCCTTGAATTATTTTCTTTAATAACTTGTTATCCACAAAATCTTTCTTATAAAAACGCTATACACAACAACTACTTTGTGGATAAAATAGACGTATGTATAAAATAGTCGCAATAATAAGAGAAATATTATAACCTTTTTAAGAAAATGTCTACAGGTGGTGGAGTTATGAAAATTGCATGTATACAATTAAATGTTGCCTTCGGGGACATCGAAAAAAATTTTACAAACGTCGAAAAGTTTATCAGGGAGGCCGCTGATAAGGGGGCGGAACTCGCAATTCTTCCCGAAATGTGGAATTCTAGCTATGCTTTAGAGAAATTAGAAGACCTTGCAGATCCGAACGGGGAACGCACAAAGAATTTTCTACAAAAGCTTTCAGAAGAATTACAAATTCATATTGTTGGTGGCTCGGTATCAACGAAAAAAGATGGTAAATTCTATAATACGATGTACGTATATAACAACAAAGGGGAGCTTGTCAGCGAATATGATAAAGCGCATCTTTTCCGTCTAATGGACGAGCATTTGTATTTATCAGCTGGCGATAAGCAAAATAACTTTGAACTGGGTGATATTCCAGCAGCTGGTGTTATCTGCTACGATATTCGTTTTCCAGAGTGGTTACGTCTTCATGCATTGAACGGAGCGAAAGTAATTTTCGTTTCTGCACAATGGCCAACGCCACGTATTGATCATTGGAAAACGTTATTACAAGCACGTGCAATTGAAAGCCAGTGTTTTGTTATTGCAGTAAATAGAATTAGCCATAAAAAACAAAATTTCAACGGTCAATCGATGGTTATTGAACCTTGGGGTGAAGTGTTATGGACTGGTGGAGAAGATGAAGAAATGGCGATTATCGATGTCGATTTCTCTATAGTGGATGAAATTCGCCAACGAATCCCGGTATATGATGATCGTCGTCCTGAATTATATAAAGATATTTTGAAATAATTCAAAGTTTCAAAAAAGTGTTTGACATCTACATTATTTCACAGTAATATTTAGTTCATAACTTACAAACGAATATTGAATTTTATCTAGAGAGACCGAGGGATAGGCCCTATGACGTCCGGCAACCCCCTGCCAAAGGGAAGGTGCCAATTCCTACAGAATGAGTACATTCTGGAAGATAAATCGCCAATTTACACTTACGATGCTTCTTTCAGATAACCGAAAGAAGCGTTTTTTAATACAGCAAATTCCAAGTATTTCTATAGAAGTTACATAATTTAAACAGATTTGAGGGGATACAATATGCTCGAGATTCAGAATCTTACAAAAGTATATAAAACCAAGAAGGGTACGGTAACGGGTGTAGACAACGTATCGTTGACAATCGATGAAGGTGAAGTTTTCGGTATTGTTGGCTATTCTGGCGCAGGAAAAAGCTCGCTTCTACGTTGTATCAATTTATTAGAGCGACCAACAAGTGGCAGTATCGTAGTAAATGGTCAAGATTTAACAAAATTAAAAGGTGAACAACTTCGTAAAGCGCGTTTGAAAATCGGAATGATATTCCAACATTTTTACTTAATCAGTCAAAAAACGGTTGGCGAAAATATTGAATTTGCTTTAAAAGCAGCGGCTACACCACCGAAGCTGATTAATGCTCGTGTAAAAGAATTGCTTGAAATGGTAGGTTTATCTGAGAAAATAGACGTTTACCCAGCACAATTAAGTGGTGGTCAAAAGCAACGTGTCGGCATTGCCCGCGCACTTGCAAATAATCCATCCGTACTACTTTGTGATGAAGCGACATCAGCACTTGACCCAAAAACAACGGTTTCCATTTTACGCTTACTAAAAAAGATCAATCGTGAGCTAAATATTACAATCATCCTTATCACGCACGAAATGGATGTTGTGAAAGAAATTTGTGATCGAATGGTTATTATGCAAGAAGGAAGAGTCATTGAAGAAGGGGCAGTTTACGACGTTTTTGCAAATCCGGTTGAGCCATTAACACAAGAATTTATTAGCAGCGTTGTATCATTTGAACTGCCACCAACGATTCTTAAAGGTGTGACAGGGGAAATTGTGAAAGTACTATTCAAAGGAGATGTAGCTGGAGAGGGCGTCATTTCAGATATGATTCAAAACTTTGAAGTACGTGGTAATTTCTTGCACGGCACAATTGAATATATTCAAGAAAAACCTCTTGGCATTTTCTTAATGGAGCTACAAGGTCAACCGGATAATGTAGGGAGAGCTATTTCTTATATGGAAGGACGCGGTGCGTTTGTGGAGGTGATTAACAATGCTATTTGATTTCGAGCACTTTATTAGTATGCTTCCAGACATTTGGAAAGCATTTGGTGAAACGTTACTGATGATTGGTATTTCACTTAGCATTTCACTAATTATTGGTTTACCACTTGGAATTATACTATTTGTTACAAGCAAAGGTTTATTTTTACGTAATCGTTTTTTTAACGGAATTTTAGGGTTTATCGTCAATCTAGTTCGTTCCGTTCCGTATATCATTCTATTAGTAGCGTTGTTCCCGCTAACAAAAATACTGGTTGGAGATACAATTGGTCCCGTAGCGGCAAGTGTTTCATTATCTGTAGCAGCCATTCCGTTCTTTGCGAGACTTGTAGAAACGTCTATGCGTGAAGTTGATAAAGGTGTCATCGAGGCATCAATAGCTGTCGGTGCAACACCGTGGATGATTATACGAGATGTGCTATTACCTGAAGCGAAATCGGGTATTATCCAAGGTGTGACAATGACGATTATTAGTTTAGTCGCATATTCCGCAATGGCTGGTATTGTCGGCGGCGGTGGAATTGGCGACCTAGCTATTCGCTTTGGTTACTACCGCTATGACAACACAATTATGATTGCGACAGTTGTCATTTTAATTGTTATTGTCCAAATTATTCAACTTTCAGGCGATGCCATTTCAAAAGCAATTGATAAACGATAAAGGGGAGATTTGAAAATGAAAAAGTTTTTACTAGCAGCGTTATTATTCGTATTAGCAACAGTTTTAGTTGCATGTGGTAACAAAGATGAAAGCAAACCAAAAGATTCAAAAGACATTAAAATTGGCGCAACTGCAGGGCCGTATAGTGACATGTTAAATAAAGCAATCATCCCGCAATTAGAGAAAAAAGGGTATAAAGTAAAAACAGTTGAATTCAGTGACTACGTACAACCAAACAAAGCATTAGATTCTGGTGATATTGATGCAAACCTTTTCCAACATTCAATTTATCTTGAAAACTTTAATGAACAAAATAAAATGAAATTAACTGGTCTAATTAACGTACCAACTGCACCAATGGGCTTCTTTGCAAAAGATTTTAAATCAATTGATGGTATTAAAGACGGCGCAAAAGTAGCAATTGCTAATGATCCATCAAATGCGGCACGTACATTATTAGCGTTACAAGAACAAGGTCTTATCAAAATTGACCCGAACATCGAAGAACTAAAAGCATCTGAAAAAGACGTTGTTGAAAATCCTAAAAACTTAGTGTTCCAACCAATAGAAGCGGCGGGGCTGCCTCGTGCAATCGATAGCGCTGACCTTGTTGGTGTCCCAGGAAACTTTGCACTTGCGGCGGGACTGAATCTACAAGATGCACTCTTCTTAGAAAACATGCCTGATAAATTCCGTAATGTTATTGCGGTTAAGGAAGAAAACAAAGATTCACAACTAGCAAAAGATATACTAGAAATCGTTAAATCGGAAGAATTTGAAAAAATCATCGATGAAGAATTTAAAGGTTTCGGCAAACCTGACTGGATGAAGTAAATGTTGAAGCGGTCCGCCTAGACTCGACAAGCGCTGGAACCTTCGAATTGAAAACGTACTTTCAGTTTTCAACCGAGAAGGTGGAAGTGACCTCGAGAGTCTGACCGCTGAAGCTGGATATCTCGAGTAAATGTTGAAGCGGTCCGCCTAGACTCGACAAGCGCTGGAACCTTCGAATTGAAAACGTACTTTCAGTTTTCAACCGAGAAGGTGGAAGTGACCTCGAGAGTCTGACCGCTGAAGCTGGATATCTCGAGTAAATGCTGAAGCGGTCCCCTAGACTCGACAAGCGCTGGAACCTTCGAATTGAAAACGTACTTTCAGTTTTCAACCGAGAAGGTGGAAGTGATCTCGAGAGTCTGACTGCTGAAGCTGGATATCTCGAGTAAATGTTTCGAGCATTTTTCTAAAGAGACTACTGCACACTTTTAAGTGTGCAGTAGTCTCTTTTTATTATGAAGTCCTCCTGGTAAAACTTATACTCACTACTCATTCACAATACCTGATATTCCCACTTGCCATCTCACTCATCTCAATTTAAAATAAGAACAAACGTTCTCTATTGGAGGATAGGTGTATGTACGAAAACATGCCAAGGCGATCAATTATGTGTATCGATATGCGTTGCTTCTATGCGAGTTGTATTGCAACATTGGAGCATTTAGATGTGATGAAAACGCCGATTGCGGTAGTTGGTAACTTCAATCAAAAGGGAAGTATCGTGCTAGCGGCATCGCCGATGATGAAAAAACGTTTCCAAGTAAAAACGGGCACACGCCTCTATGAAATTCCGAAGCATCCGGATATTCGCCTATTTGAACCTAAAATGGACTTCTTCATCCGCGTTTCAATGGAAATTACACGCTTACTCAACAGTTATGTCCCAAAGGAAGCTATCCATATTTATAGTGTTGACGAAAGTTTCGTTGATTTAACAGGAACAGAAAAATTATGGGGACCAGTTGAACAAACCGCGAAGAAGATACAACGAGATATTTACAATCAGTTTGGAATTCCAAGTGCCGTCGGCATGGGGCCTAATATGTTGTTATCAAAGCTAGCGCTTGATTTAGAAGCGAAAAAAACGGGCTTTGCTAAATGGGTATATGAAGATGTGGAAGAAAAGTTATGGCCTACATCACCACTCTCTAAGATGTGGGGTATTGGGTGTCGGACAGAACGCACGCTTAATCATATGGGGATTTTTTCAGTAGGAGATTTAGCGAAAGCAGATTTAAAAACACTAGAAGCTCGTTTTGGTATTATGGGTAATCAGCTTTATCATCATGCGTGGGGAATTGATCTTTCTGAGCTCGGTTCACCGATAATTGAAGGGCAAATCAGTTATGGTAAAGGACAAATTTTAATGCGCGATTATAACAAAAAAGAAGAAGTGCTTGCAGTTGTTTTAGAGATGTGTGAAGACATCGCAAGGCGTGCGCGTGAAGCATTTAAAGTAGGGCGTACCATTTCACTAGGACTCTCCTACAGTAAAAATGCATTTGGTGGAGGCTTCCATCGTTCACGCACAATCGATGAGCCAACAAATGAAACGATGAAAATTTATCAGGTCTGCCAGCAGTTGCTTGATGAACACTATATAGAAGATAGACCGGTACGCCAGCTGACGATTAGTATTACAAAGCTTGAATCTGAACGTTCAATGCAGCTTAGTTTGTTCGATACTGACCGCTTTCGTCGTCGTAAGCTCGGAGCTACCATGGATCAACTACGCTCTCGTTACGGCCCTACTGCACTTTTACGTGCGGTCTCTTATACAGAAGCTGGCACCGCTGTCTCACGTTCAAAATTATTAGGAGGTCACAAAAAATAAAGTAATGTATATTTATTCAATATCCATTTAATTGATATACACTATTTGAATAATAGTTGTATAACACGGCAGGGTGGTAATGTCTTGCGGACATGTGGATAACTAAGTGTTAGTTGCAAATAGGTCTAGTTATGCACAACTTATGCACTAAATACACAGGTTGAAGCAGTTCGCATAAAAAGACTGACGTAATATTGAATGCGAAGAAATTAATTTAAAGTATGTTTTAGTATGTTCTTTTATATCATGTCATACAAAATATAATGGAAAAGCAGGTGTTTTAAGATGATTCGTGACAGAGGTAATGTTAAATGGGTTTCGATGATGTTACCAGAACATGTGCAGCAAATTAGAGTGTGGAAACATGAATCAGAAGAAGAATTACCGAATGAATTGACTGAATGGGAATTAGAAGAACTGCAACAGGTTATTCAACTCGCGTATGACCAAAAGTTAATTGTTACGCTTAAAATTATGGTTGATCATAATTTAAGTCACTATACAGGTATTATTACGGATCTTAAGGCATCCACTCGTGAGCTATCATTAGAAATGGATACAATCATTCGGCGTATACCATTGGATGCTGTTTATAGAGCGCAATTAGAAAATAACTATTGTGATTAATCTTTAAAATAAAAATCAATTACATTAGATGGCCCCTATACCAATGTATAGAGGTCTTTATTGTTATATAAAAAACAATGAAATCAATAATGTTTTCTGAAAATCACTTTTCGTGACAATTACGACAATAATCGTTGCTGTGTAATATTGAACAGGGATAAACTACTATCACTCCTCACAGCGTTACAGGTGGGGCATTAATTCATCGAATGATTCTATTTTAGAGCTCGTATAAATCACCTAAATATAGAGTTATAATAGGTATTTTGTGCAACGAGGGGAATTAATTTATTACACTGAAATTTCACGTATTATCTATTGAAGAACAAATGCTCAAAATGCAAAGTTATGTATCATACACTAATGATGACGACGTAAATTAATAGAAGGGAAAGGAGAAAGTAGAAGTGAACTATGGAGGGTTTTGGATCCGTTTCTTAGCGTCAATTATTGATGCTGCTGTGGTGGCTGTGGCAACAGCGCTAATTGGGGGCGTTTTAAAAGTTCCAAAAGGGGTCATATCTGAAATGATATTTGGTGATGAACTATATCTAACAACTTACCCTTTATATAGCTGGATTCTCATTATCGTAGGTATATTATATTTCATCGGACTACCGGCAACGCCATGGAGAGGTACCGTCGGGAAAAAAGTGCTAGGCATAGAAATTGTTGATAAGAACGGTGATACAATCTCTATTTTCCGAAGCGTCATTCGGAATGTCGCTCGAATCTTTAGTGGACTTCTCCTCGGACTTGGTTACATAATCGCCGCATTCCACCCGCAAAAGCGTGCCTTGCATGATTTGGTTGCAAACACTTATGTGATTGATGCTAGGAAGATTGATAAATAATACAACAGAAGATTTACTACTAGTTGGTGAAAAGTGGTGTGGGATTGAGTGACTTTATAAAATTGTTAGGCAGGTAAACGTAAGAGCTAGCTGATTTGAAATCTTAAAGTCGTGAGAAAAAGATAAAGTTTATACTAATTAATGAGGTAATCTTAACTAAAATAAATGAATTTTTAAAGTAATGTATAAAACCCACCCGAAATGCCTAATACTATACCAACTCCCCATTGGAATGTAAAAATTCCATCCTTAAAAAACCACCCTCCCCCGGGTGGTTTTTTATTTTGCCTCTAATCTTGCCTTCATTTCTTTGAAAGAATAAAACAATAAATGTTTTTGTAATCCTCTTACTTTTGCGGTGGCTGCATGTGCTTCTTTTTCGAATGTCTGGAAATCATGCTGTTCATAGGCGATCAAACCCTCAATGGCGTGTGGCATCCATTCTTTTTTTAGGTTTGGGATGAGCGATTTTGCTGCCTCGAAGTTACCGAGTAAAGTTTCAATATGTGCGATAGTGTAGCTACGAATAGGTTCTTTTTGAAGTTGCTTCGCTTCTACTAAAGCAAGTTCGAAATCTTTGTCCAGAGTAGCTAGCAAAGAACGGTAGTTGTGTTGAACATCTTGTTTTTTATAACTGCTTAGTATTTTTTGTACGCTTATTTTTTGCTCGGTTACTGTTTCATGTGCAACCGCGTATGGGTAGGCAAATACGGGTTTTGTTTTATGCTTTGTTATAAAGCGGTCCATTTTACTAATGTTGTTAGACCAAAACAAAGTGTTGAGGTATGGGAACATTGTGAGAGCGAAGACATACATAAATAGTAAGAGAAATACTACGACTATAGGTAAGTCCATTATAAGTAGGAATGTGCAGCTGATGATGGCGACCAAATAAATAAAAGTTAGTTTAAATAAATGCATCGATTCCACTCCTTTTGTTTATTATAAAATAAACAATGAATAATTGTATTGTAAACAAACTGTCCTTTGTGTGAAAACGATTATTGTGTTTTAGAAACATACATTGTATAATCTAATTATTAAAAACATTGATAAATCAACGTATTATTGTTGTTATTTGTATTTTCTAGAAATACATTTGTAACACTCGGGAGAATGTGTTTTCTGTAAATACAAATGTTTATTGGGTGAGGAGGATTTTTAAATGAAAAAAATTATGATAACCGGTGCGTGCGGTCAAATAGGGTCAGAGTTAGTATCTAAGCTGCGCGAAACATATGGAACGGAAAATGTTTTAGCAACAGATATTCGCAAACCGGATACACAAAAGGGACCTTTTGAAACACTGGATGTTATGGATGCTGGTCGCATGAATGATATGGCGAAGGATTTTGGAGCAGATACTTTAATGCACATGGCTGCATTATTATCAGCAACTGCAGAATCTAAACCGTTATTTGCTTGGAATTTGAATATGGGTGGACTTGTTAATGCTTTAGAAGTTGCGCGTGAACAAAATCTGCAGTTTTTCACACCGAGTTCAATCGGTGCATTTGGACCTTCTACGCCCAAAAATAATACACCACAAGATACGTTGCAACGCCCTACTACGATGTATGGTGTAAACAAAGTAGCGGGTGAACTATTATGTGATTACTATTACCAACGCTTTGGTGTAGATACTCGTGGAGTACGTTTCCCAGGATTAATTTCTTACGCAACTCCTCCTGGTGGTGGTACAACAGATTATGCGGTTGATATATACTATAAAGCGATTTCTGAAGGGAAGTATACTTCATATATCGCACAGGGCTCATACATGGATATGATGTATATGCCAGACGCGTTGCAAGCTATTGTAGATTTGATGGAAGCAGATCCTACGAAGTTGATACATCGCAATGCGTTCAATGTGACAGCTATGAGTTTTGAACCTGAAGAAATTGCGGCATCAATCCGCAAACATATCCCTAATTTTAAAATGGCTTATGAAGTGGACCCAGTACGTCAAGCCATTGCAGATAGTTGGCCAAATTCTATTGATGCAAGTGCTGCAAAAGAAGAATGGGGCTTTAAAGCAAAATATGACTTAGATGCAATGACAGCAGATATGTTAAAAAAGTTAAAAGAGAAAGAAACTAAAACTGCTTAATGGATAGGCATTAATAGAGCCGTACCTTCTTAATTGAAGGTACGGTTTTTTTATTGGAGAAGATAAGTATTTTAATAGATAGAACTGCATATTGTAATGAGATGATAGATTTAAGAATATTCTCTTTTAATTAATATTTTTCTCAAAAATATTCCATTTTAATAGTTTCATAATAGCGCTTACATGTATAATTGTGTAAAATGTATTTATTGGAAAAGTTTGAATATTTATGTTTTGAAAAGATAATCTATAGATTTGACTATTCTATTAGTATTAAATAGCATCATGAAATTTTGGATGCTACAAAAATTGACTTGTCAGATAAAAAATGAGGGAATCGCCTTAGGTATTATCGAGTCAAAGGATAATCGAACTTTAAGTGAGCAAATGTATTAAAGCTTCAATAGCAATAGTAAGAGGTTAGCGGCAAATAAGGTTCTGAAGAAAGTTTTATACACACAAGTGTTACCCCGCAATGCTTCTAGGATACAGGTGGCTATGTTATATGGAAGTAATAAGGTTGATAAAAGCTTCCGAGACAGCCATAGTAGCATCTATTTACGCAGATACAAATGAAGTCATGAAAATGATTATTGCAAAGAATCTCGGTTTATAAGCATTTGTTTTTAAATAAAATCATATTACTTAATTAAAGGGGAGTTGGATGAGTATGATGCAAACGCCATTAGTACTAACTGATTTTGTGAAACGTGCAGAGAGATATTTTCCGAAAAAATTAATCATTTCTAGAACGAGTGAAACGATGATTCACCGTATTACTTATAAAGAGTTTGGACAGCGGACACGAAAATTATCTGAAGCATTAACGAAATTGGGGATGAAAAAAGGTACAAAAGTAGGCTCATTAGCGTGGAATCATCACCGCCATTTAGAAGCATACTTCGGTGTACCATGTGCAGGAGCAGTACTCCATATGATCAATATTCGCCTATCACCAGAGCATATAGTATATATTATTAACCATGCTGAAGATGAAATTTTACTTGTAGATAGCGATATTTTCCCGTTAATTGCTCAAGCTGCACCTTTACTAAAAACGGTGAAACATTTCGTTGTTATGCAAGATGGAACAGACTTACCTGAAACTAACTTAGAAAACGTTCATTCTTATGAAAAACTGCTAGAAGAGGCATCAGATTCCTATGAATTCCCTGATGATTTAGATGAAAATATGCCGGCCGGAATGTGTTACACAAGTGCCACAACAGGCTTCCCAAAAGGTGTTGTTTACACGCACCGTAGTTTAGTACTACACAGCTTAGCACTTGGTTTAGCAGATTCACTTGGTATTCGCGAGAGCGATGTAGCTATGCCAGTCGTACCGATGTTTCATGTAAATGCCTGGGGTATGCCATTTGCAGCAGTAAATTTTGGCACAACACAAGTATTGCCAGGCCCAATGTTCAACCCACAGCTCTTACTCGATTTAATCGAACAAGAAAAAGTGACATTAACAGCAGGTGTACCGACAATTTGGCTTGGTGTGTTAAACGAACAAGAGCAAAATCCACGAGATTTATCGTCATTACGTGCCATAGTTTGTGGTGGATCAGCTTCACCAAAAGGTCTAATCCGTGCTTTCGAAGAAAAATACAAAGTACCATTTATCGTTGGTTACGGTATGACTGAAACTACGCCGATTGTAAGTCTTTCCACGTACACAACGGAAATGGAGAACTGGTCTGCAGAAGAGAAACTTAATATTCGTGCAACACAAGGATTGACGACAACTCTTGTTGAAACACGTGTTGTCAACGAAAATGGAGAAGTGCCTTGGGATGGTAAGACTATGGGTGAGTTAACTGTTCGAGGCCCCTGGATTGCAGATGAATATTATAAGGATGACCGCACGGAAGAAGCGTTTAAAGGCGGTTGGCTATACACAGGTGATATTGCTGTCATAACACCAGAGGGGTATCTCAAAATTACAGACCGAACAAAAGATTTAATTAAGAGCGGTGGAGAGTGGATTTCATCTGTAGATTTAGAAAATGCACTCATGACACATGAGGCTGTATTTGAAGCGGCTGTAATCGCAGTTCCAGACGAAAAGTGGCAAGAACGTCCACTAGCTTGTGTTGTCTTGAAAGAAGGTAGTAGTGCAACGAAGGAAGAGCTTCTTTCGTATTTAGAAGGGCAATTTGCAAAGTGGTGGGTACCAGATCATGTTGTCTTTTTAAAAGAAATCCCAAAAACATCCGTCGGCAAATTCTTAAAGGCAAAATTGCGTGATGAAGTGAAGGATTACCAATTATAAAAACAAAGAGAGAGTCTTCATTAGGGACTCTCTCTTTGTTTTTGGTCTGAAAAATTTTATTGTGAGCGTAAAACAAAAAACCACCCATCCGCAAAAATGCGACTAGGTGGTTATAATATTAATCTTCAATTAGCTTACTAAAGTTAATACGCTTGTTCAGTGCTAGCATAATCGGAATACCAAGTCCCATCACAACTAATTCACCGACAGCAACTGTTAGCCAAGTATATAGAAACGGTAGCTGGAATGCGAGATTCAATTCGATGGCAATTAAGAACATCGTAAATGTAAATACAAGTGTACCGAAAATCATTTGCTTAACATGTCCTTTAATAAAACGTTTCGCAAAGATTGTGATGCTTAAGGCTAAGACAGATTGACCAAGGCCAAAGATTAAATCATACATACCAAGTGGTGAAAATAGATTTGTAATCAATACACCGATCACGATACCTACAAAAAATTTCTTGTTGAAGACAACAAGATGATTGAACACCTCAGCAATACGGAACTGTATAGCACCGAATGCGAGTGGGGCAATTAGCATAGACACAGCTATATAAAGCGCTGCGATAATTCCGCTAGTAGCCAAAGATTTTACTTTCATTATTCATTTCCCCCTAGTTTTTTTTCGTGGGATGGTTACGAACCACGTTATAAAAAGTCTACACTACACCCTATCATAGCGAATTTAAATTGTACATGTATAAATTAACCTTTCACTACAACTTTTATATTCAAATTTAAGCTAAGTAAATCAATAAAAAAACAATAGATTCCATATTTTTCGGATACCTATTGTAGAATTTTTTTCATGAATCAAGATGTAAATTGTTTATAACCCTCTAAAAACAATGGGGATTTTAAAGAGACGTTCTCCACAATGACATGGCTAAATGGAAAATTCAAAGTCGTTTATTATGTATTTTAAGTTTTATGCCATTACTTATTATTGGCCACTTCAACATCTATAATACCCAAAAATTATGATGAAAGAATGAAAAGGGTGGATGTATCTTCCTTTTATATCCTACTATTCTATAGTATAGTAGTGGTGATATTGATAATCATTATCATTATTGTTATGTAAGTTGTTAATGAAGGAAATAGGTAAGTTTTCTTTTACTAGTAAAGCATAGGAGGAACAGTTTGTTGATCAAAAGTGGAAAATACATAAAGTTAATCAATGTTCTAAAAGATATAAAAATAACAGAAATAAAGCCTAAGAATGTATTGATATTTAATACTATTAAGTCACCTACTCTCATTTTAGTAGTAAAAGGAGAAGCTGAAGCAAACTTAAATGAGCTACAGTCTTCAATAGTGGAGGGGAATCTTATTAGCATACATCCTGGATCTCTTCTACGTTTAAAAAATAGTTTATCTGATGATGTTTTTGAATATTATCAAATGACACTAGAGCAATATGAATTGACCAGTATTTTGGACAGTGAATTAAAATATCATCTTCAATATAATAATCTACCTCAAAATGGATTTCTAACAGAAAAACTCCCTCATAGAGCTTTTATGATTATGAAAGAATTAATGGATTGTTTTTCGTCAATGGAAGAGGATGATCGAATTCATTATTTATTAAAAGAATTCTTAGAGCTCTACTTTTCTACAGATACTAGATATCCGAGTACAGTATTTAGCTCTACTTGTGCTTATATAGACGAGCATTTTCATGAAAAGATAACGCGTACTTTTATAGCTGAAATGATTGGTTATAATCCACGCTATTTTTCGGCATTTTTCAAAAAACAAATGGGTTGGAATTTTTCTGATTATTTGGCATACGTAAGGGTGAATAAAGCAAAGGAATATTTACTTACTAGCGATTCGCCCTTAAACGATATTGCTTATAAAGTTGGATATGCTGATGGTAGTTCGCTTAGTAAAAAATTTAAAAGTTTGGTAGGCATGTCACCAAGTGATTTTCGATTAAAACGTAAGCCAGAGAGAATTATAGCGTTACAATTTTTAGGAGATATGCTTGCGTTAGGAATTAAACCAATAGCATCTACAGCTGAAGTCTTAAATGATTCGCAACTTCTACAAGCTGAGTTAAACGGTGTTATTGATGTAGGAAAAGTCCCTTTAGATGAACTCGCTGCAGATTTAATCATTGTCCCAACTTATTACTATTATGCTAACCCGGAAAGGATAGGGCAAATGGAGAAAATTGCACCTGTTTTTATGGTTAATTGGGGAAACAGTGATTTACTAAAGGAGTTACGTTTTTTTGGAGAGCTTCTTGGGAGAGAGAAACAGGCAGAGGATTGGATAATAGCATTTAAAGAAAAGGTGCAGCAGTCTAAACGAAGAATTGAACAGGTAAAAAAACAAAATGAAACAGTAGCATTATATGAGTTTTGGGACGATCAATACATAAGAATATGGGATCGAACAGCTAGAGCGGCCTATAATTTGTACGACATGCTTGAATTAGCAGCACCAGAACGAGTTCAGAGAGAAGTGTTGGATGCTCAAAACCATTTAGTGATTCCAGAGGATCGTTTACCAGAATATGCAGCAGATCATATGTTTATCATTGCATGTGAAAAAAGTGGATATTTGCATAGAGTGAAAAAAACAATAGAAAATCACCCCATTTGGAGTTCAATCCCTGCTGTTCAAAAACAGCAGATTTATTTTTTGAAGCAAGAAGAATTTAGATTTTGTGAAGCATATGCATTGGAAAAACAATTAGAGATTCAAGTGAGACACTTGTTAAAGGAAAAAGAGGACTGACTATCTAACATATGAAAATACTGACTTATTGACATCGACTATAAATATGTAAACTGATATCCTAAATGAGAATGATAATCATTAACAGGAGGATAAAGATGTTAAAAAATAAATCAATTTTCTTGTTTTGTTTACTATTAATCATGTTTTCAATTGTTATGGTTGCGTGTAACAAAACCGAAGATAGTACAAGTAAACAACAAAATAATGAGAATAAAGAGGAAAAGGCAACAAGGGTTGTAAAAACTATACATGGAGATATTGAAATACCATCCAAACCAAAAAGAATCGTTGTAGATGGCTATTTACCAACCTTGCTTTTATTAGATGAAAAACCAGTAGGAGCAACTGATTCGGATCTTGAAAATATCCATATTCAAAATTTAGTCACCGGAATTGACAGTATCGGGGAAAACTCTAAAGAAAAAATATTAGAGTTGAATCCAGATTTAATAATAAGTGCCAACTCTGAAAATAGCGCGTTTGAAGATTTTTCGAAGATAGCACCTACAATAATAATTCCTTATGAAACTTACAAAGATGCTCATGAGGAAGTAACAGCATTTGGAGAAATGCTTGGAAAGGAAAAGCAAGCACAAGAATGGCTTGCTTCATTTGATACAAAAATTGAAGAACAGCGAGAGAAAATTAAAAAAGTAATAAGTGCCAATAAAACTGTTTCAATCTTTGGTGCTTATAATAAGGACTTCTACATATACGGAGATGGTATTTATAGGGGTGGACAGGCAATATACAAGCAACTTCAACTCACACCACCTGAAAAAATAAAAAAAGAACTGATCGAAACAGGCGATACATTTAAACAAATATCGTTTGAGGCTTTAAATGATTATGCAGGTGACTATATCTTTTTGGATCAATCATATGGTGGCAAATTGGACAAGAAAAATAGTATGTGGAATTCAATGGATGCAGTAAAAAACGACCGAGTTTTTGATCTTGATCCTAAGAGATTTTGGCCATATGACCCTATCTCAGTATTAGCTCAGTCTGAAGAAATAGCTGATTTACTAGTATCGAAGAATCAGGAAAAGTAAGACAATATTAATTTTATTTCCATTGATGAGAGGCTTTGCCTGGAGCAGTTTGATATAGTGGAGTCTCTCTTTTTATCTCAATAGCTAATAAGAGTTCATTTGAATTTTCGTGTTCGTTATCATATCCATTGAACAATATATGGATTTGGCATAAAGAAAAATATTGCTGAGTAGGGGTGTATTTAACAATGTTAAAGCGATTTTTTTCCTATTATAAACCGTATAAAGGTTTGTTTATATTGGATTTTTCTTGCGCAATCATTGCAGCGTTATTGGAGCTTGCTTTTCCATTAGCCGTAAATCGCGTAGTAGATGATTTATTGCCATCAGGAAACTTGGCGTTTATCTTATGGGCGTGTGTCGGATTATTTGCAATTTATATCGTCAGTTCAGCCCTTCACTATGTAGTTACTTACTGGGGACATAAGCTTGGTGTGAATATTGAAACAGATATGCGTAAGGAGTTATTTACACATATTCAAAAGCAACCATTTAGATTTTTTGATAACAATAAAACAGGTCATTTAGTTTCACGGATGACAAATGATTTAATGGATATCGGAGAAATTGCCCATCATGGGCCAGAAGATTTGTTTATAGCACTGATGACATTAACGGGTGCGTTTGGTTTAATGCTATCAATTAATTGGAAATTAGCTATTCTGACATTTATCATCATTCCACTGATCATCTATTTATCATTGTACTTTAGCCGGAAAATGTCTCGGGCATTCGATCGAATGTTTGCTGATATAGCTGACTTCAATGCAAGAGTAGAAAATAATGTGAGTGGTATGCGAGTGGTACAGGCTTTTACAAATGAAGATCATGAAATTGCTCAGTTCACAGAAAATAACAGTCGCTTTCGTAATACAAAATTGATTGCTTATAGAATAATGGCTTGGAATTCATCTATTAGTTACATTCTTATGAAAGTTGTTTCCATTTTCGTTCTATTATGTGGAACTTGGTTTGTTATACAAGGGAATATGTCATATGGAGAGTTTATCGCCTTTGTACTTCTGTCAAATGTATTTCTTCAGCCGATTCAACAAATAAATTCAGTAATTGAAATGTATCCAAAGGGTATTGCTGGTTTTAGACGTTACTTAGATTTACTTGAAACAGAACCGGAGATTGCAGATGCTTCAGAAGCAGAAGATGTCACACAACTACAAGGGAATATTAACTATCAAAATGTATCATTTGGTTATGAAAATAAAGAAAATGTGCTAGAGAAGATTAATTTATCAATCCGTGCAGGTGAAACGGTAGCACTTGTAGGTCCATCTGGTGCAGGTAAAACAACGATTTGTAGCTTACTACCTCGTTTTTACGATGTCAAAAACGGCAAAATTACGATTGATGACATTGATACGAAGAAAATGACTTTAGAATCTCTTCGATCGCATATAGGGGTAGTTCAGCAAGATGTTTTCCTTTTTGATGGAACGATTCGTGAAAATATTGCCTATGGTAAATTAGGAGCTTCAGAAGAGGAAATTTGGGAGGCGGCCAAAAAAGCACAGCTTGAAGATATTATCCTTTCCCAATCAAATGGACTAGACACAATGATTGGTGAAAGAGGGGCCAAGCTATCTGGAGGGCAAAAGCAACGTCTTTCAATTGCTCGTATGTTTCTGAAAAATCCATCTATTCTTATTTTGGATGAAGCCACTTCTGCACTTGATACGGAGACAGAAATCGCTATTCAGAAAGCTCTAGCCAATCTATCGAAAGGACGTACAACGCTTGTTATTGCCCATCGTCTAGCAACGATAAAAAATGCTGATCGTATTATTGTTGTAACGGAAGAGGGTATCAAGGAACAAGGGAATCATAGTGAATTATTGGAGATGAAAGGTGCATACAGCAGACTCCATGAAGCACAATTTGGCTATTAAAATTGAAATAATATGTAGGCGATATAGTAAATACAAACTTAGAATTACGCGGATAGAGGGGAATATTATAATGTTCAATAAATTGAACTTAAAGGTAATTTTGCTGATGGTACTTAGTTTGATGCTTATTTTAACAGGATGTGGAGCGACTAAGAGTAATAAAGCACAAGAAGAACAAAAAAATGAAAACGTACAAGCTGAAACGGGAACTCGTACGATTACTGACGATATCGGTCGTAAAGTTGAAGTGCCAAATAAGCCTGAACGAATAGTGACGGATTGGTATTTAGGACAATTGCTAGCACTTGATGTCATGCCAGTAGGAGCTGTTATGGCAAACCTGGATTATGCAGCATATTTGAAAGACTATTATAAAGAAGATGCAATTGAAAATATTGGTGATGGTGAAGCGTCTTTAGAAAAAGTTATGGAATTAAATCCTGATTTAATTATTACATGGGATAAAGAAGCAGTTGAAAAATACGAAAAAATAGCTCCAACAATTGTTTTTTCAGATACTAATTATAAATCTATTCACGAAGAAATCAAAGCAATGGGGGAATACCTTGGACGTACCGATAAAGCGGAGCAATTTCTTGGAGATTTTGATAAACGTATTGCAGTAGCTAAAGAAAAAATTAACAAAGTAATCAGCAAAGATTCTACCTTTACTATTTTCGATTTAGGGAAAAAGAACCTTTCAGTTATTGCTCCGAACGGTGTTGTTGGAGGACGAGCATTATATGAAACATTAGGAATGACACCTCCACCAAAAGTAAAAGAGTTGTTTGATACGAAAGAAGCGGATGGCAGCCGTTACGAAATATCATATGAAGTTGTAAATGACTATGTAGGAGATTATGTAATAGAGATGAACTACTTTAATAAGGGCGGTTCATTACCAGCGACATGGACAAATCTTGATGCAGTTAAAGAGGGAGAAGTAATTAGTTTAGCGCCCGAATATTACTTCGCTTCTGATCCCGTTTCAGTACTGCACCAAGCTGAAGATTTAGCAACTAAAATTGAGAAATTAACTAAGGAAAAAAAATAGTGTAGTAGTAAATAATCTCAATTATAAAAAGAAAATTATATTTTATATCGCTAGAATTTAGTGTTTGATAGAGTTTGCATTATTAAGTAACTAACAGGATGTAATAGACAAGGGGATATTAATTTGTATATACAACAATACCGCAATCGAAATTGGAAATTAGGAATAGTAGTAACCCTATTTGTATTAATGGTTTTAGCCCTATCTGCTTGTAGTAGTACAAATAATGATAAAACAGTAGAAGATACAACTAAGAGTTCAGATGTTAAAGAGAGTAAAACAACAAAAACAATAAGTACAATAAATGGAGAAATAGAGATTCCTACACAACCAAAACGCATTGTGGCAGAAGAATATTTAGGTAGTTTAATCGCTCTAGATGTTATTCCTGTTGGAGCACCCGAATTGACACTTAAAAACTATTATTTCAAAGATAAATTAAAAGGTGTTTCTGATACAGGAGTTTATGGGAAACCATCTGCAGAAAACATACTAGCAATGAATCCTGATCTAATTATTACCGGGAACAATGAAAGCTACAAGATTTTAAGCAAAATTGCCCCTACAATTGTTATTCCTTATGGTGATTTAAAAAATGCTCACGAGGAGTTAACTTATTTTGGGGAGCTATTAAATAAGGAAGATGAAGCAAAAGTTTGGTTAGAAAAATACGACCAACAGATTGCAGATGCTAAAGCCAAGGTAGACGCAGCTATTAAAGAAGATAGCAGCTTCTCAATTATGGAAGACGCAGGAAAGGTGACATATGTGTACGGTGACAATTTTGGTCGTGGCGGCCAGGCAGTCTATCAAGCTTTTGGAAGGAAACCTCCAAAGAGTATTGCTGAAGAAATTATGAAGAAGCAATGGGCAGAGCTTTCAGAGGAAATGATACCAGAATACGCTGGTGACTATATTATCATGACTTCCAACGGTCGAACAGTTGAAGATTTTAAGAAAGATCCAATTTGGGGCAGTTTGGAAGCGGTTAAGAACGACCGTCTATATATTTGGCCAGAAGAACGCTCTTGGTATTATGATCCCATTGCAACACTTGCACAAGTTCAAGAACTGACTAATTGGCTTACTAATCTTAAACAATAGAAAAGGGTGGTCCCTGCCTACTTAATGGTGAGGGAACATCTTTCTTTTTATAGAAAACTTTTAAATTGATCATTATTCAGTAGTAGTTCGACAGGAATGTTTAAGCTAACGGAAAAATGTTGTAAATATTTTCAACATACTTTATACTGAAATAAATGACAATGATAATCATTATCAATTGAATTGTCATAAGGCAAAGGAAGGATGATAAAAAAATATGTCAGTTCTTACTGTTGATCATGTGGCAGTTGGGTATACAAACACTGTAATTATAGAAGAGTTAAGTGCCGCAATTCCTGAAAAAAAAATTACGACCATTATTGGTCCAAATGGATGTGGTAAATCAACGCTCTTAAAAGCAATAGCAAGGGTTTTAAAGACACAAAAGGGTGCAATTTTTCTAGATGGGCGTGCAATTCAACAAGTTTCCACAAAAGAAATTGCAAAGAAAATGGCAATCTTGCCACAAAGCGCCGAAGCACCATCAGGACTTACAATATTTGAATTAGTCTCATACGGCCGATTTCCACACCAAAGAGGCTTTGGTACATTAAGAAAAGAAGATTTACAACATATTCATTGGGCAATTGAGGTCACTGGATTAGGTGAGCTAAGAGATCGCCCCGTAGAAGCGTTATCAGGAGGACAACGACAGCGCGTATGGATTGCAATGGCCCTTGCACAAGATACGGAAATTTTAATATTGGATGAACCAACAACGTATTTGGACTTAGCCCATCAACTTGATATTCTCTTATTGCTTAAAAAGTTAAACGAAGAGGAAGGGAAAACGATTGTAATGGTACTGCATGATTTGAATCATGCATCACGTTTCTCGCATTATATGATTGCGATGAAGGACGGTAAGATTATTACAGAGGGAAAACCGGAAAAAGTAATGAAAAGTGAAAATTTAAAAGCAGTTTTTGATATTAATGCAATATTAATGACATGTCCTTTTAGCCAGAATCCAATTTGCTTATCTTATCAATTGAATAAAGAAACGGAATGCTTATTGCAAACTGTTGAATAAAAGTAAGGAGAAAGAAGATGTCAGATTCAGTAGAAGAATCAATAGATTTAAAGAAAGTATATAAGGGCTCACGTCCAATTATTGCAACTGTCATATTACTGGGTGGAACGATAGGCCTTTTATTCGCTATAGGATTATCAGTATCATTTGGTGCAGCAGATATTGATTTTGGAACTGTTTGGTCTGCTGTTTTTCAATTTAACCCCAATTTAACTACACACCAAATTATTCAAGATATAAGACTACCAAGAGTTCTTGGGGCAGGTTTAGTAGGAGCGTGTTTTGCTGTAGCAGGTTCTATTATGCAAGGAATGACACGAAACCCATTGGCTGACTCAGGTCTATTGGGATTAAATGCAGGTGCTGCTTTCATGCTTGCTATCTGCTTTGCTTTCTTTCCTGGCTTACCTTATATGTATATTATTTTATTTTCATTTTTTGGAGCAGCTTTAGGTGCTGGCATTGTTTATGGAGTGGGTTCTTTAGCAAAGGGTGGTTTAACACCTATGCGTCTTGTATTAGCAGGAGCAGCAGTCAGTGCTTTGCTCGGAGCGCTTAGTGAAGGAATTGCAATTTATTATCGCATTGGTCAAGATTTGGCGTTTTGGTATGCAGGTGGTGTTTCGGGTACAAAGTGGGAGCATCTTAAAGTTATGTCTCCTTGGATAATAGCAGCAATTATTGGTGCAATCATGCTGTCAAAATCAATCACTTTGCTTAGTCTAGGAGACGAAGTGGCGATTGGACTTGGACAACGAACAGGGAGGATAAAATTCTTTGGATCAGTTGTCGTATTAGTGTTGGCAGGTGCAGCCGTTTCAGTTGTAGGTGCCGTTGGATTTGTTGGATTAATTGTTCCTCACTTAACGCGTTTTCTTGTAGGAAGCGATTATCGTTGGATTGTACCTTGTTCAGCAATTTTAGGTAGTCTATTAGTTATACTAGCTGATTTTGCTGCGAGGATGATAAATCCACCTTATGAAACACCTATAGGAGCATTGATTGCTTTGATTGGCGTTCCATTCTTTCTTTACCTTGCTCGTAAAGGAGGAAAAGAGTTGTGACTGAGGAAAATTACATATCTGCTTATCAACAAAAAAAACATCGGAAGAATATCTTGCTTATTCTCACTATTTGTCTACTCATCATTATAATGTTCATGATAAGTATGGGTACAGGTTTTATAAGGCTTACCCCAATTGAATTAGTTCGAACATTATTTGGAATGGGGACGGATAAACAGAATATAATCTTGTTTGATTTCAGATTACCACGAATCGTTATCTCCATTTTAGTAGGGATGGCATTAGCTGTATCGGGGAGCATATTACAAGGAGTTTCAAGGAACGCATTAGCTGATCCAGGAATTTTAGGTATAAATTCAGGAGCAGGTTTAGCAGTCATGTTATTTATTTCGTTCTTTCCAACTACAACAGCAGCACCGGTTTTTTTTCTTCCTATATTAGCGTTTGTAGGTGCAGCAGCCACAGCTATTCTGATCTATGTACTTGCATATAAACGTGGTGAAGGAATTTCGCCTACAAGGCTATTGCTAACAGGTGTTGCAGTAGCGGCGGGTATTAGTGCGGCAATGATTGTATTGACATTGAGATTATCACCTGAAAACTACCAATTTGTTGCTATTTGGATGGCAGGTAGTATTTGGGGTTCTAACTGGAGCTTTGTATTGGCATTATTGCCTTGGATTCTTATTTTATTACCAATCGCTTATTCGAAGGCTCGTGTCTTAAATACATTTAATCTTGGAGAGATACCTGCTACGGGCCTTGGGCTAGCTATAGAAAAAGAGCGATTAATTTTACTAGCAATTGCAGTTGGCTTAGCTGGTGCAAGCGTATCTGTAAGTGGGGGAATTGGCTTTATTGGTTTAATTGCACCACATTTAGCACGACAACTAGTGGGTGCAAAACATCAGTATCTCTTACCGACAGCTGCTTTAATAGGTAGCCTTTTGTTAATAACTGCGGACACGATAGGTAGATGGATATTACAACCATCTGAAATTCCAGCTGGTATTGTCGTTGCAGTTATTGGAGCACCCTATTTCTTATATCTACTTGCAAGGTCAAAAGCATAGAGTGTGAATTTTGAATATTAAAAAATAATAAGTTTAATAGGAGGATTCAAGATGAATTCAGAAGAATTGTATGATGTAACAATTATTGGCGGTGGCCCAGCAGGACTTTTTTCAGCTTTCTATAGTGGCTTAAGAGAAATGAAAACAAAAATTATCGAATTCCAACCTTTTTTGGGAGGAAAAGTGCATGTGTATCCAGAGAAAATGATCTGGGATATTGGTGGACTGACACCTGTTACAGGTGAACGACTGATAGAACAATTGATTCAGCAGGGAATGACTTTCAATCCTAAGTTAGTATTAGGAGAAAAAGTTACGTCAATTAATAAAGGCGAAGATGGGAACTTTATTATTTCAACATCAGCGAACAATAAACACTTTTCAAAAACAGTTATTTTAGCTGTTGGGGGCGGTATTATAAATCCAACAAAACTAGATATCGAGGGCGCTGAACGGTTTGAAATTTCAAATTTACATTATACTGTCAAATCTCTAGAACGCTTTAAAAACAAAACTGTATTGATTTCAGGTGGCGGAAATGCTGCAATAGATTGGGCGAATGAATTGGAGCCCATTGCCAAAAAAGTTTACTTAACCTACCGAAAAGATATGTTAAAAGGGCATGAGGCAGAGGTATCACGTCTATTTAATAGTTCAATTGAGTGTTTACTAAATACATCAATTGAAAAACTAATTGCCTCAAATGATCACGAACGTATTGAAAAAGTCGAGTTGTTGAGTATTGAAGATGGCAATATTATTCAACTACCTGTTGATGAAGTTATTATTAATCACGGTTATGATAGAGATAAAGAGCTGACATCAAATAGTGGATTAAATATTGAAATGGCAAATGAATATAGTATTGCAGGAAGTCCTTTAAGTGAAACGTCTGTAGAAGGTCTATATGCTGCAGGTGATATTTTGAATCATGAAGGAAAGTTACATTTAATTGCAGGTGCATTTCAGGATGCAGCAAATGCAGTAAATAAAGCAAAGCAATACGTAATACCAGATGCATATGAGTATGGAATGGTGTCATCTCATAATGATATTTTCAAAGAAAAGAATAAGGAATTAGTGAAACATTTATACTTAGCGAAAAATTAACTATAAATATAAGCGTTTTTTACCAATGTATTTAAGTAACACTAGACTTTGAAACAATTTTTTGTTTTGGAGCCTAGTGTTTCTTTAATTTTAAAGGTATTTTTTTTCATTCTAATTTAATGCATTTATGAGAGGCTTAATTTTGAAATAGGATAAAATTAATTTCATTTCCATTAGTTATAAAAATTCACAAAATGTTCACATTTTAAAGGGATACATCAAAACGTTGATGTTCAGCCATTCAACGCGTTAAAGTGGCGAAGATGTCATATTTTGAATTGTCGAAAGATTCATAATGTTGTTGACGATTGACTTTTCCCCCTGTAATATAACACTAATTATAGTCACGCTAGATTAATAGAAGTGGTTACGATTCAAATAGGGGGGATTTCATATGAAGAAGGGTTACAAAAAGTTAGCATTTTTATTATTTGCAGCAATGCTAGTATTAGCAGCATGTGGAACCAAAGATAAATCTGACTCTGGAGGATCAGGCGATTCAGGATCTGAAAAATCAGATGAGAAAACATATAAAATCGGGATTTCTCAATACGTTGAACATCCATCTTTAAATGAAGCTACTGAAGGATTCAAAAAAGCAATTGAAGATAGCGGTCTTAAAGTAGAATTCAAAATTGAAAACGCACAAGGGGATTCGAGTATTAATACAACTGCAGCAAATAATTTAGTTGGTGACGGTATGGATTTAATATTTGCTAATGCAACGCCAAGTGCTCAAGCAGTTGCAGCTGCAACATCTGATATTCCGGTTCTTTTTACATCTGTAACAGATGCAGTAGGAGCAGAGCTTGTAAAATCAATGGAAGCTCCAGGTGGAAATGTAACAGGAACTCTTGATACACATCCAGAAGCTATTCCAAGTACAGTGAAGTTTTTAGCTGAAGAACTAAAAGCTAAAAAGATAGGAATGGTTTTCAACTCAGGAGAGCAAAACTCGCGTGTACAAGTGGATATGGTAAAAGAAGAAGCTAAAAAATTAGGTGTAACAATTGTAGAAGCATCTGTTTCAACATCTGCAGAAGTAAAACAGGCAACTGAATCATTAGTAGGAAAAGTAGATTCAATCTATATCATTACTGATAACACAGTTGTAACAGCACTTGAATCAGTGTTGGATGTGGCAACTGATAAGAAAATTCCTGTAATGGTTGGAGAATTAGACTCAGTTAAACGTGGAGGTCTAGGTGCTTACGGCTTTGCGTATTCGGATATTGGTTATGAAGCTGGTGAAATGGCAGTGAAAATCTTAAAAGATGGTGTAAAACCAGCAAATATCCCAGTGGCATATCCTAAAAACTTAAAATTCGAGATCAACAAGAAAGCAGCTGAACAACTTGGCTTAGACATTAAAGACGAATGGAAAGCAGAAGTAGTCGAATAGATAGGAGATGATTCTACATGTTTACAGCAATCTTTGGCTCTGTTGAGCAAGGAATCATCTATGCAATTATGGCGCTCGGAGTGTATCTTACATTCCGAGTTTTAGATTTTCCTGATTTAACAGTGGATGGTAGTTTTGTGACAGGTGCTGCAACAGCAGCGACTTTAATTGTACTTGGTTACCACCCAGCATTGGCAACAGCAGCGGCGATTGTCGCAGGTTTTTTAGCAGGATGTATGACAGGAATACTTCATACGAAGGCGAAAATCAATCCTTTGTTATCTGGGATATTAATGATGATTGCTCTTTATTCCATCAATTTACGTATTATGGGGGCAACTACAGAAACCGCAATTGGGCGTCCAAACGTACCGCTTTCGAACGTCGATTCACTGTTCACCATTTTCTTTGGCTGGTGGGGTAATTTAGGTATTGATACAGCAATAAATAACACTTTAAGCAGCATCGGCATCGAAAATGTTCCAAAAACATGGGGTACATTTTTCATTATGATCATCGTAACTTTTGCGATTAAAATTATTTTCGATAGGTTTTTAAAAACCGAAGTTGGTTTAGCTATTCGTGCAACCGGTGATAACGACAAAATGATTCGTAGCTTTTCTGCGAATACAGATACATTAATCATTTTAGGGCTGGGTATTTCAAATGCTTTGGTTGCATTATCAGGTGCCCTTATTGCGCAGTATACGAAATTTGCAGATGTGAGTATGGGTATAGGGATGATTGTTATCGGTTTAGCTTCTGTTATTATCGGGGAAGCGATTTTAGGGACGAAAACAATTGTCCGTACAACTTTAGCTGTGATTGTCGGTGCGATTATCTACCGAATTGTAATTGCTATCGCCCTTCGCGTTGAATTTTTAGATACCGGTGATATGAAGCTTATCACAGCATTAATTGTGGTCGTGGCGTTGATATTGCCTAAATTCTTTGAAAAACGTAAAGAGCGTGCACGCAAAGCAAAACGTCGAGGAGAACGTACGGTTACTAGTGAACAGGAGGCGAAACATCTTGCTTAAACTAGAGGGGATCAACAAAATCTTCAACGAAGCAACGCCAGATGAAAAAATTGCCTTAGATAATATTAATCTAGATTTAAAAACAGGTGATTTTGTCACTGTAATTGGTAGTAACGGTGCTGGGAAATCTACAATGATGAATATGATTTCGGGAGCTTTATCACCTGATTTTGGTACTGTTGAAATAGACGGAAAAAACGTAACCAAATATCCCGAATATAAACGCTCTCATTTAATTGGCCGTGTCTTCCAAGACCCAATGGCAGGTACAGCACCAACAATGACCGTAGAAGAGAACTTGGCGATTGCATATTCTCGCAATAAACGTCGTGGCTTACGTATAGGAGTCGATAAAAAGAGACGTGAGTTTTTCCGTGAATCATTGGAAGCATTACATCTCAATTTGGAAAACCGTTTAACAGCGAAAGTAGGCTTACTATCGGGTGGAGAACGACAAGCATTATCTCTACTAATGGCAACATTTACAAAGCCATCAATTTTATTATTAGATGAGCATACAGCTGCACTTGATCCTTCACGTGCAGAGCTTATTACGAATTTAACAAAGCAGTTAGTTGAAAAAGATAATCTGACAACATTAATGGTTACCCACAATATGCAACAAGCGCTTGATTTAGGTAACCGCCTCATAATGATGGATAAAGGCCAAATCATTTTAGAGGTTGACCCAGAAGCGAAAAAAGATTTAACAATCGCCGATTTAATGGATGCATTCCAACGTATTCGCAGTGAAAAGCTTGTATCAGACCGAACTCTACTAAGTGTATAGTAAGTAGAAATTGCAAAGCAGGAACCCTGTCTAAGGGTGCCTGCTTTTTGTTTACCTAAATCGTAAAATCTGATAGCATAGATAGCTTGATATATAAAATAAATCCATAGTATAAAACCGTTTCTTAGCTTCAAGTAAGAGCAGTATGGTTTATTTATAAATGAAGAACTAATGATTGCCTTCCTTGGAAAGCAGAGAATAAAAAAATGGAGTCTTCTACACTCAGAAGATTCCATTTTTTATGGATATTAAACTAATAGAGCAAATAACGTACTATCATTGTTCACTTCTTTAAATGAGAAACCGTTAAGTTTCATACGGCCAAGTAAACCAGCATAATCTTCAGGACGTTTTAACTCGATGCCTACAAGTGCTGGACCACTTTCTTTATTGTTTTTCTTCGTATATTCAAATGTTGTAATATCATCATCTGGACCAAGTACTTCACCAAGGAACTGACGAAGTGCACCTGCACGTTGTGGGAAATTGACGATGAAATAGTATAACAGACCTTCATGGATTAAGGATTTCTCTTTAATTTCTTGCATACGACCGATATCATTGTTACCACCGCTAATAATACAGACTACGGATTTCCCTTTAATCTGGTTTTGATAAGCATCCAGTGCCGCAACTGGTAAAGCGCCCGCTGGTTCAGCAATAATTGCATGCTTATTGTACAAGCTTAAAATGGTCGTACACACTTTACCTTCAGGAACGGCAATAATATCATCGACATACTTTTTGCAAAGTGCATATGTAGTGTCGCCAACACGTTGTACAGCAGCACCATCAACAAATTTTTCGATATAATCTAAGGCAACAGGACCACCGTTAGCAAAAGCTGCTTTCATACTCGCAGCACCACCGGGCTCAACCCCGATAATTTTAGTTTGAGGGGAAAGGTTTTTAATATAGGCAGATACACCGGCAATTAAGCCGCCTCCACCAATACTACCAAATACATAGTCAATCGGCTCTTCAATATCATTCATCACTTCTACGGCAACGGTGCCTTGTCCCGAGATTACATCTATATCATCGAATGGGTGAATGAAAATATGTTCTTCAGCCTTTGAAAATGCCTGCGCACTTCTAGCAGAATCATCAAAAGTATCGCCTGACAAAATAACCTCTACAAATTCACGTCCAAACATTTTCACTTGTTCTATTTTTTGAGAAGGAGTAGTTGTTGGCATGAAAATGTGCCCACGGATTCCTAAATTTGCACACGCATATGCAACGCCTTGCGCGTGGTTGCCTGCACTTGCACAAACAACACCTTTTTCTCTTGCATCATTCTCGATACTTTTAATTTTATAATAGGCACCTCGTAGTTTAAAAGAACGTACATGTTGCAAGTCTTCACGTTTTAAATAAACGGTACAACCATACTTTTCAGATAAATATTCATTTTTTTGTAATGGTGTGTGTGCAACAACATCTTTTAAAAATTGATAAGCAATTAGTACATTTTCCACCTGAACGGTCTTCACATCTGATACTGTCATAATTATTCGTCTAACCTCCGATTCCTTAAAATGCATTTATTCATTTTAACATATTATTCAAGTTGAATGGACTAAATATTAAGTTAATTCTAAATGTTTCGTTACTTATCGTTTGAGCGGGCAAAAAAGCGTTTCCAACTAGCTTTCAGTTATAATAGAAAGAACAGTATGAATGAACGGAAAGGATTACGAGTACAAATGAATTTCTTTGATAAAATGCAACAACATACGGGTGTTTCTTTAAATGATGTACAAAAACAGGCAGTTCGATATTCTGATGGTCCATTGCTATTGTTAGCATCACCCGGTTCAGGAAAAACGACAACTTTGAATATGAAAATTGGCTATCTATTATTAGTAAAGAAAATACCAGCACGTGCGATTTTAGCCATTACGTTTAGTAAAGCCTCCGCACAAGATATGGCACAGCGCTTCGACCAATTCTTTGGCAAACTGACGCATGAAAAGGTTCATTTCTCTACTATTCATAGCTTTGCTTTTCAAGTAGTACGAGAATACTTTGCAAAGCAACGCATAAATTTTCAACTAGTGGAGGGGGGCAATGACGTCCCACTTCATAAAAAAATAATTCTTCGAAATATATTTACGGAGATAAAGGATACAAATCCAACTGAAGATGAAATGGATGAGCTCCTTACTTATATCAGCTATGTAAAGAATCGTATGCTTTCAAGTAAGCAGCTAAGTACCGTAAAATCCTCCATCTCAGGCATAGCCGATATGTATAAAGCGTATGAACAATTCAAAACTCAAAACCCGCAATATCCACTCTTAGATTTTGACGATATGCTCACGTACTGTTTACGTATTTTACAAGACGATGAGCAAATTCGAACGAAATATCAGCGCCGTTTTGAATATATTTTAACGGATGAAAGTCAGGATAATTCCGTTATTCAGCATGAAATTATTACGATTTTAGCAAAACCACAAAATAATCTTTGCGTTGTAGCTGATGATGACCAATCTATTTTCATGTGGCGTGGATCGGATGTCCAAAAGTTATTAGAATTTGAAAAGAATTATCCTCAAGCAAAGATTTTAACAATGACTCAAAACTATCGCTCCACACCAGAAATCGTGAAAATAGCAAATGACTTCATCAAAAGAAACCCAAAGCGTTATACGAAGGAAATGTTCACGGAAAATCCATCTGGTGAATCAATTGAAATCCACAATATGCAGCGCTATGAGTTACAACTGAACTACATCATTCAAGAAATTGAGAAAAGTAGTAATCCGAAAGAAACGGCCATCTTATACCGTAATAATTCTTCGGCCATCCGATTAGTGGATAAGTTAAATAAAGCAGGTTTGCCATTCTATATGAAAGACGTAGATTTGAAATTTTTCCGACATTGGATTGTAGAAGATATTATCAATTTCATGCGCCTTTCCTATAATGATTCACGTGTAGACATTCTTGAGAAAGTCCATACGAAGATGAATGCATATATTACGAAAAAACAAATGATGTATTTAAAAAATAATAATGACAAAACTTCAGTTTTTGATCAGCTCCAAACGGTTCGACACGCAGATTATCAGGAGCAGGCATTGAATAAAACGAAGAAGTTAATTAAAAAGATAAATATACTAGATCCAGAAGAAGCGATTAAAATCATCCGTAAAAATCTAGGATATGAAAAATCGATTCGTAACACGGCTGAGCACCTTGGCTTCAATGAGGAAGGATTATTAGGTATTCTAAATCAACTAGAGCATATTGCGGTAGGTATACCAAATCTTGAAGCATTCGCAAGACGCTTAAAAGAGTTAGAGGAAATTATGAAAACGTCTTGGTCAAACAAAGGGCGTGATGTAGTTACTTTATCTACTTTGCATAGTGCAAAGGGGCTTGAGTATGACAACGTGTATATGATTGATCTAGTTGATGGTATTATTCCTTCAAAAGATGATTTAAAACAACAGGACGAAGATAATAGCGAACCAATAGAAGAAGCTGCCCGTCTCTTCTACGTTGGGATGACTCGTGCACGCAAGCATTTAGAATTGCTTACTTATCATTTAAAAGACGACGAACATGTAGAGGAGTCTCAGTTTTTAAAACAAGTACGGCGTTTAGTAAAAGGAAAAGAGTTAGTGAAAAAGGAGGTTGGTTATCTAAAAAGTAAACCTTCTAGAGATATTCCCGTAAATGCCATTACTAAAAAAGAAGATTTGCAATTGAATAGTTATGTAGAGCATCATGTTTTTGGTAAAGGAGAAATACGAGAGTTAAGTGGACAAGCTATTGGTGTTGAATTTGAATCTGTAGGTTATAAAAAATTTATGATCGATATATGCTTGAAACAAGGGTTTCTTTGTAATATAGAATAACAGGTATCTATTTGTGGCTTCCAAAATAGAAAATTTTATCAACTTATTTTTAAAATTAGTAATTGGTTTTAAAAATAAATTATCTAAAAATAAAGTGCTTTACGAATGCGGAAAAGATTGACTATCGGTTACTTAATATATAAAACGGTAGTTAAATAAATAAGCAGGACCGTCTTTTAAATAAGATGGTCCTGCTTTTATGATTAAAAAATTAAATGTCCGATACCAGCAATAATTGGTAGAGAAATCAAAGTACGTAATAAGAAAATAATCATTAACTCGAAAAAGTTAAGAGGAATCTTCGTACCAAGAATTAAGCCACCAACCTCTGACATGTAAATTAACTGTGAAACAGAAACACCTGCTATGACAAAGCGTGTTAAGTCTGACTCAATACCAGAACCAAGAATAGTAGGTAAAAACATATCTGCAAAACCAACAACCATAGTTTGTGCTGCTTCAGCAGCTTCAGGTAAACCTAGCACTGTTAAAATCGGTTCGAATGGCTTCCCTAAGAAAGTGAATATTCCAGTGAACTCGGCAAGTATTAACGCTACAGTACCAAATGCCATAACGATCGGTGCAACACCAAACCACATATCTAAAACGTTTTTAAAACCATCTACGAAAAATTTACTGAAATTACGATTACGTTCAGCTGTATTTAATGCATTTTCTAAACCATGTGTAATCATATTATAACCTTCTGGCAATTTCTCGCGCTCAAGGTCAAGTGGTTTTCCATTGATATACGTGTTCTTTTTCTTACAAAGGGGGTATATACGTGGCATGATTAATGCTAATACTAAACCACAAAGAACAACCGCACCGTAAAATGGAATGAAGTATTCACCTAAATGTACGGTATCAATTACAACTATACAAAATGTGATTGATACAATTGAAAATGAAGTCGCGATAATCGCTGATTCCTTTTGTGTATAGTTGCCTTCTTCATATTGACGACTAGTTAAAAGGACACCAATTGTACCATCGCCTATCCAAGAAGCTAATGCATCAATAGAAGAACGTCCAGGAATTTTGAATAATGGTCGCATAATTTTAACCATCATTGTACCGAAGAATTCAAGTAAACCGAATTCAGTTAAAAATGGAAGCAGTAGGCCTGCGAATAAGAAAATCGTGAATAGGAAAGTCACAAGACCACCGTCTGGATCCATTAACAGTCCACCTGTGTTTTCATTACGGATTACGCTCGGACCGAAATCTTGTACAACCATTAATGCAAAGACAAAACCAAGTACACGTGCGATTGTCCAAAACCAATTTACACGGAATATTCCATCAAACATTGTAGGTTTCTCAGGATTCTTTTGCGGAATAAAGTGATAAGCAACTGAGCCTAATGCTGCGATGAAAAATACGATAACTGTGAACCAGGAAATGAATGAAACTAAAGATCCAGCAAGTAAATTGGCCAAAATCGCAATAGGAACCTTCCAGCCGTCAGCTGTCTTAAGTGGCGTCATAAATAAGAATACGCCAATCAGTGACGGGATTATAAATAATAGCCAAGTAGATATAGGGAATTTTTTCATTTTATATTAAATACCTCGTTTTATAGTTGAATATTTATTCATCATAAAGAGTTTACATTCAGATGTAAATAGTTTAGGTAAAAGACGTACTTTTCAGACAATAACAAATGTGAATCCTTTTATTTACTTATGAAAAATAAAAAAGCCCCTGTCCATTTTTTGCCGGACAGGGGTGGAGTTATTCGTTTAAAATTGATCTTCAAAATCTTCATGCCAGCGATAGCTGAAGAAACGTTCATAAGTTAACCAGTTCTCAGCTTCTGGTTCACCTGCTTCTAGACGCTTTTCATTTTCTTCAAGCATCCAAGCAGTTTGAGAAATATGAGCGCGCATTGAGCCAAGTTTTTGCTCGCGTACGTCACGAATATTATTGACAATATCCGGTTCTCCAAGACCTTCGCCGGTATTATTTGCAAATGCTACAGCATGTAACTTCGGACGTTGTTCAACAGGCATACGACGTACAGCTCGCACAACAGCACGAGCAGTTGCTTCATGATCAGGGTGAACAGCGTAATTTGGATAGAATGTGATAATTAATGATGGATTCAATTCATCGATTAAACCAGTCATCATTTGTACCATTTTTTCATCATCTTCAAATTCTACTGTTTTATCACGTAAGCCCATCATACGTAAATCTGTAACGCCCATTGCTTCGCATGAAGCGATTAATTCTTTTTTACGGACTAAAGGTAAAGTCTCACGTGTCGCGAATGGGGGATTTCCAAGATTACGTCCCATTTCGCCAAGTGTTAAACATGCATATGTGACAGGGGTACCTTGATTGACATAAGTTGAGATGGTGCCAGAAACACCAAATGCTTCATCATCAGGATGGGGGAATACGACAAGTACGTGTCGCTCAGGTTGTAGTGTCATCTGAATCTCTCCTTAATTAATAAGTAAATGGTGTTTCGCTAATTTCAAGTGCTACTGCTAATTTACCGTCATAGTCATGTCCAGCCATTAACAGACGATTTTGTTCATCTATTTCAAAGTGAGTAATACCTTGAGCATAAACCCAGCCATGAGCCATTTTCAAACCAACACGGTGAGGAACATCTGCTGTAACTTTACCCAATTCATATTGAAGTTTAACGTTACGGATAAATGCACCAGCGTTGAATACTTTTTCATTGAAATGAGAGGCATAAGCCCCGTTGGTTGTCTCTAAATGTATATAAACATCTTTATTCGCAAAGGAATTAAGAAGTTGTTGAAGCTTTTCTATTTGTACTATTTCCATTTAAATTCTCCTTCCAACAGCTAGCAATCTATTCTCTAGTATAGAGAAAAATTCCTACGAATGCGATTCGAAAGCTCAAAAATTATATTTTCTTTATATGCTTTGTAAGAATTAAGCTGAAAGTTGTATCTATAGAAGTAGAGTAAGGAAAAATTGTTTCTTTATCTAAAAGTGTATGGTTTATTATTATGTTCTTTTAAATAAGGACAACCTGTTTATATAAAAAGTACTGCTTTTTTTGCATAAAGAACTGTTGTCCCATCATAAATTCTTAGACATCGTTTAAATCTGAAAAGATATACATAAAAAACCTCCGCAATTAATGAAATTGCGAAGGATCTATTATTCGATATTAAACTTCAGTAGTAGTGATTTTCGGAGTACCGTAAACACCTTTTGCACCATGCATAACAGGGCCAACGAATTGATTTAATTTCCAGCCATGTTCAATTGCAGCAGCAACGAAAGCTTTTGATTCGAAAACAGCTTCTTTTACAGATAAACCGTTTGCTAGGTTAGCTGTAATAGCAGCAGCAAAAGTACAACCAGCACCATGGTTATAAGTAGTATCTACTTTATCGGCTTCAAGAAGGATGAATTTTTCACCATCTGAGAATAGGTCGATAGCTTTTTCATGTTGCAACGCTTTACCGCCTTTGATGATAACGTTTTTAGCACCAAGTTCATGGATTTTTTGTGCTGCGACTTTCATTTCTTCAATTGTTTTTGGTGTACCTGTTCCAGCCAATTGTCCAGCTTCAAAAAGATTTGGTGTTGTAACAAGTGCTTGTGGAATAAGGTATTTAATCATAGCTTCAACGTTTCCTGGATTTAAAACCTCATCTTCACCTTTACATACCATTACTGGATCAATAACAACGTTTGATGTGCCAGAGTTTGCAATTGCTTCACCAGCTACTTGAATAGCTTCTTCAGTAGAAATCATCCCTGTTTTTACTGCATCAATGCCTGTAGAAAGAGTTGTTTTTAGCTGAGCCTTAAGAACATCGATTGGTAATGTATATACACCATGAGACCAGTTATTGTCTGGATCCATTGTAGCAACAACAGTCACTGCACACATACCGTATGTGCCATGCTCTTGGAAAGTTTTTAAATCAGCTTGTAAACCTGCACCACCAGAAGCATCGGTGCCGGCAATTGTTAGTGTTTTTTTTAGTGACATAGAAAAAGACTCCTTTTATGAAAAAACTTATTTTATTAAACTTTCCGAATATAAAAAATGTAATTGAATAGTCCTATTATAACGAATTAACTGGCTAGAATGAAATGGTCAAAAACCAACTTTTTAATAAGGTCAGTTTGGATTTCTATTTAGGTAACCGATCTGCATTTATAATTCTTCGTATAATAATAATCCCACCTAAACAAAGTAAACCTACAATGGTAGCTGCTATGTAATGACCCTTTTGTATAAATCCAATTAATAAAAATATAAAAAGTAAAATAATAATAGCAAAGAATATATAAAAACAACCCATGCCAAACGATTTTGCCTGCTCCGGCACGTGCTGGCCACTTTCAGCTACATTCGTAATTCTTTTCACCTTTTCTCGCCATTGTAAATCAGCCATTCCACCAACTCCTTTCCATTATATTACTCTAAAACGGTTTTAAATAATATTTCCGTTAATCACCAAATTCAATCGACTGTATTAATAGCGCAGAAACTTTTATAATAGGAGTGAACATAGTAGAATAATGTCGAATTGAATATCAGGAATAGTAAATTCCTTTTAGATTAATAGAAGAGAGGGATTAAGGTGACTTCAAATAAGAAAATACGAGAGCTTGAGAAGATGTTAAAAGAGTTAAAGTCAGAAGAACAATCTGCCACAATTCTTGATTCTTCAGAGTCTCTTTACTATAGGAAAGATAGAAAAAAGGGTTTTATTCGGAAATTTTTTATACCTAAGTTCTTTATGCAATGGTATGTATGGGCAACTATAATTGTCCTAGCGCTATTAATTATCATTCCGATTGCAACTATGAACATTATTAAAGGAAGTACATTCACAGAAAATAAAGGTTCAATCATGGAACGAATTCAAAATTTAAATGAACTAACAACAGCAGAGGCATATACAAAGATTATGATTGAACGTTCTGACAATAAACTTTTCGGTAAAGAGATTGGCTTAAACTTACCTGGAACTAAAAGAGAATTATTAGTTGTTATACCTGGTGGCGTTAAAGCAGGTGTAGACTTTTCAAAGATTACCGAAAAAGATATTGAATTAAATGAAGAGAAGAAAATAGCTACGATTACATTGCCAAGTGCAAAAATACTAGGGGAGCCTCAAATAGACTTTGATCATGTTCAAGTCTTTTCAAGTGAAGGCCTGTTCCGAGAAAAAGCAGATATTAGCGAAGCATATGAACTTGCTAAAGAAGCAAAGAAACTAATGATTGAAGAAGCAACCACTCAAGGGGTTATTGATACAGCAAAAAGTAATGCGCAAAGTTCTGTCGCTGATATGTTTGCACTTGTCGGATATGATGTGACAGTGGAATTTAAGGAGTAGAAAAGATGACAAAGCAAATTTTAGACAACGATTGGCAGCGAGTACTCAGTACAGAATTTAATCAGCCTTATTTTTTACAGCTTCAGGATTTTTTAGAAAATGAATATGCGACACGAACGAATTACCCTCCCAAAGCGGAGATATGGAACGCTTTTCGTTATACACCATACAATGATGTGAAAGTTGTCATATTAGGGCAAGATCCTTATCACGGAGCAGGGCAAGCACATGGATTGAGCTTTTCAGTGAAACGAGGTGTGAAGCATCCACCAAGTTTAAAAAATATGCTAAAGGAAATGGAGTCGGATTTAGGCTTTCCGATTCCATTAGACGGGACATTAACTAAATGGGCAGAGCAAGGCGTGCTTATGTTAAACACCGTTTTAACGGTGCGTGAAGGACAAGCTCATTCACATAAAAAGCAAGGCTGGGAGCAGTTTACAGACACAGTTATTCAAAAACTATCAGACCGTGAACAACCTATTATATTCGTCCTTTGGGGTAAACCAGCACAACAAAAAAAACGACTGATTGATACAAGCCGCCATGCTATTATCGAAGCACCTCATCCAAGTCCGCTTAGTTCATATCGAGGATTTTTCGGTAGTAAACCGTATTCCAAAATCAATGCACAGCTCCGAGAGTGGGGAGTATCACCAATAGATTTTGATTTAACGAAATAACCATATGAAAAACCGTTCTTTTTGTGGAGAACGGTTTTTATTTTTGAGTATAGGGTTTGAGAAATGCAGGTGAATTACTAGTACTAGAGTTGATATAAAAAGTGGAGAATTAAGGTTTTGAAGACGTGAATATTCAGCTAAATAACAAAGGTGCTAGTTAGCGCAACAAACAGCAGAGTCAGTGCAACAAAGGTCGGAGTTACTGCAACAAACAACTAACTTAGAGCAACAATCACCCTCACTAACTGTCTTCCTACTTTTAATGAACGTCTTCAGCATTAAAGTCAAAAACACGTCACTTTATGGTTTGATATAATCATGGTAAAGTGAAGTATGAAGAGGGGGAGCGTCATGCAAGAGAGTTGTTTTAAATGTAGGCATTTCTATGTGACTTGGGATCAAAGAAGTCCTAGAGGTTGTCGAGCATACCAATTCAAAAGTAAGGAGCTACCTTCTGTAATTGTAAAAAGGTCCTCGGGTCTTGAGTGTTTGAAATTTGAGCTGAAGCAGGGAGGGAACATCTAATGATTTCTCATGAATTAATTGTTACTGAAATTGACAAACATTTATTGCAGGCAAAGCATGCTCAAAATGAGCAGGAAATTCGTGAAGCGCTTTCTGCGGTTCGAGCGTTATGCGATGTAGTGCTAGCTAAATCTTCAGAAACTATAGCAAGACCATCAAGACCACTTGACATGCAAACTAGCCAAGTAATTCAATCACAGAATATACAACCATCACAACAGATGATGCAGACCCAGATACCGGCTTCCATTACTACAAACAAGCTTCATGAAGAGGATGCAAATGGTGACTCGATTTTTGATTTTTAGAAAAGGAAGTGTCAAAAGAAAATGAGATTTTTTATTATTTCAGGAGCTGTGAACGCATTCATCGCAGTGGCACTAGGTGCTTTTGGAGCACATGCACTTGAGGGGAAATTATCCGATCATTATGCAGCCGTATGGGATACAGCTGTACAGTATCAAATGTTCCATGCATTAGGATTAATCGCAATCGGCATATTAATGAGTTCGTCATTAATAGGACCAGTTACACAACTTTCACGTGCAGGTTATTTAATGCTTGCAGGGATCGTATTTTTTGCAGGTAGCTTATATGTTCTGTGCTTAACAGGTGTTGGCGTTTTAGGGGCTATTACACCAATTGGTGGAGTTCTATTCTTAGCTGCTTGGGTAATGGTTATTCTAGCAACTCTTAAACATGTTTAATTTTGAAAGAAATCCTACTTGCTAATTTATCAGGTAGGATTTTTTAGTAAAGGTCGGTACTTTATTAAAAATACGTATTATTTTTTTAATAAAATATAGAAGATGAGGTGATGAAATGGTAGTAAGCCAAAGAGATATAAAAAGCTATATTTGGATGGCGTTACTTTTACTTGTTCTTGCAACGAACTTTGCATTATATCGGACGCCATTGTCAGAAATTTTTTTATCAGAGGAAACAAAAAGTGTTATTCTAGGGAGTCTTTTTGATTTTGCAATTGTCACACCGTTATTAATCATCGCAATCGATCGAAAAAATAAATTTACTATTAAACGTTTCATAATGTTAATGGCAGGCGGATTAATTTTCGCAAAGCTATTAATACCAGCCCATCATCTTGCGCCATTTGTCGGGTTCTCTTATGTAGGTTTTGCAATAGAAGGCTCTATAATTTTACTTGAGCTCAGTTTGATTGGATTACTATTTTTCCTCATGCCTGCTGTCATTCGAGAAGTACGAACCTATGATGAAAGTTTATTGTTTGCCTTTCCAAAAGCTGTTCAAAAAAAGGTATCTAAGCAACGAATTGTACAAATGATTATCTCAGATTTACTTATGTTTTATTATGCCTTTGCTTCATGGAAAAAGCCTATTCCAGTAACATCTAACACCTTCACTTTACACAAAAAATCTAGTCTACTTGCCTTTCAAATTATGCTAATACATGCGATAGTAATCGAAACATTAGGCATCCATTGGTGGCTTCATGAAAAATCAATGATTCTTTCCATTATCCTACTCATATTGAACGTATATAGCGTTATTTTCTTTCTTGGAGATATACAAGCAGTACGTTTGAATCCAGTACGTCTAAAAGAGCAGAAATTATATTTGTCATTAGGTCTTGTAAAACAAATGGAACTTTCATTAGACGATATTAAGTCAATCACAACTGATCAAGAAGAACTCGAGAAAAAGCTTAATGCTAAAACAACGATTGAATTTGTTGCAAGAGACTTTGAAGAAGTGCACCCACATATGATTTTAGAATTAAAAAAACCATGTACGGCATCTTTGTTAATCGGTTTTAAAAAGCAATATACACGAGTCGCTATTCGTCTTGATGACCCAATAGCATTCAAACAAGCATTGCAACAGCGTTTAATTAATGAATAAAAAGCCAAAAACCCTTCCGACTTATATGGAAGGGTTTTGCTATTTACTGAGATTGATTAAAATAAGCTAATTCCTCATCGAATTCTGCATAATCAAAGTAGATCATTGGGAAGAGATATCGGTGATTCGTTCTGAGATCACGTAAAATGACATGATCGCGCCCAGCCGCCTCCACGACACCGCGTACGTTAATCGTATTTTTGCCAGCTTCTACTGCATGCTCAAACGAAAAGTGAAAATTCCCCGGCTTCCCACGATTTAGTCGTAAAATGTTTTCAATATAAGATTCCTCACGCTGTGGAAAACCTGGTGGTCTACCACTCGGAATTGTCACTGGGGGAGGAGTCATTTGTTGTTGATAGCTAGGTGTCCAATAATACTGGACCATTCATTCATCCTTTCTAACAGTTAAATTTGCGGACAATCACTTTCACTTGGTGCGAAGAAGCAATGCGACTTAAAACGCCCAGTATTCCATTGACCATACCATTGAGCAGGACAGCCACCCTCAGGCATGAAAAACCATAGCGAGCGCGTTGCTGGGTGGAATCTTTCGCCGTTAATTACTCTACGCGCTAAACGTTTATCTTGTTCGCGTGCCCGTTGATAAAAATACCCTTTCTGCGTTGCTTCAAATCCACCTGGACTTTGAAAAACCATTTGTTCAATTGTTCGAATATCAGTAAAGTCGAGACAGCTAGCAAGTACCCTATTTACACCGACATTGCCAACCATTAGCATTCCAAGTTCACCGTCACCTTCTGCCTCGGCTCGCATCAACCTTGCTAGTAACTCTAGTTGTTTTTCTGTCGATTGTATAACAGGCATCGCAAAACCTCCTCATTAAAATATATGCAATATTAAGAAATTAAGACCGCCTATTCGTGTATAATGAAAAAAATATCTATTTAGGAGATGTATTTCATGAAGGAAAGTGCACTTGCGATTCAGACAAAATTACAATCGTTAGGTTTCGATAATGAAGTAGTAGAGTTACCTGATAGCGCACGTACAGCACAAGAAGCGGCAGATGCCATTGGATGTAAGGTTGCGCAAATTGCTAAATCGATCATTTTTCGTATGAAAAATACTAATACTCCACTTTTAGTTGTAGCAAGTGGTATTAATCGTATAAATGAGAAGCATATTGCCAAAGTTGTAGAAGACAAGCTTGGTAAAGCTGATGCAGAATTTGTTCGTGAACATACAGGATTTGTAATAGGGGGAGTATCTCCCATCGGACATGTATCAGAAATTCTAACTTTGATTGATGAGGACCTTTTTCAATATGATACAATTTGGGCAGCAGCGGGTCATCCAAAGGCTGTGTTCCAGCTAACTGCAGATGAACTCTTACAGCTCACCGGCGGCAAAATTGTCGCAGTTAAATAATAAGAGGGCAAAACTCACGAAACCTCACAGAAAGAAGTGTCATACATGCATTTTGTTTTCGATTTGGATGGGACGATTTGTTTTAAAGGCCAACCAGTCACAGAACCTATTCTTCAAAGCTTAGAGCAACTTACAGCAAGTGGACATGAAGTCGTTTTTGCATCCGCACGCCCGATACGCGATTTATTGCCTGTACTGCATAAAAGATTTCATGGGTATAAAATGATAGGTGGGAATGGCTCACTTATATGTCAGAATGGAAATATTAAACAAGTAGCTCGATTTAGCCCAACAATATTAGTTAAGTTAAAGGCATTATTAGAAAAATATCAAGCTACGTATTTAATTGATGGCGACTGGGATTATGCTTATACAGGACCTGCAGATCACCCGATATTAAATAATCTTAATCCTCATAATTTAGCAGAAAAGAAACCGCTTGAAAAACTAAGTTCGATTATTAAAATACTTATTCTGACCTCGTGTAATATGGAAGCCCTTCATGAAGATTTGAAACAACTAGATGTTATCATTCATTTACATAGAGATGAGGGGATATTGGATATTAGTCCAACAGGTATTCATAAATGGAGTGCCTTGAAGCAACTGAATATTTCTTCTGGTAGTTATATTGCATTTGGGAATGATACTAATGATATCTCTATGTTCGAACATGCCCATCATGCTGTTATGATAGGCCATCATGAGATACTCGCTCCATATTCTGATGAAGCTATTACAAATGATGTTAATGTTGAACAGCAAATTATTGAGAAATTAGCAGAATTTAATGTTCGATATGCATAAAACGTTTTCTGAAAAAATAATGTCTATTAAGTAAAGAGACACACAAAACAGCAAACTCTTTCGATTCAATTTAAAGAGCTTGCTGTTTTATTTGTTCTACTGTGGAAGACTGTTGGCCATTCGACATTTTGGTCCAATGACTAGAATAAGAATGCAATTCACATGACAAGCATACTCCAGTCATTCCTGCCAAATTATGTTAATGTAACAATCCATATTATCTATAGCTCAGCATATCGTATCCACCAAATTTTAGGTTTTAATAAAGTGTACATTTAAAGGTTTCAAGTGAAAAGACACATATGAACGTAAAAAAAGAAAGCTCAATAAAATAAAGAGCTTTCATTTAAAGATAAAAAATTAAACTGTTAGGAATTTCACTAATTTTTCGTTGTCCAAAATATTACCAACGAAGAATGCGCCGAACTCTGCATAACGAGCACTTACTTCATCAAAACGCATCTCATAAATTAGTTTTTTGAATTGCAATACGTCTTCAGCAAATAGAGTAACGCCCCATTCATGATCGTCAAAACCGACAGAACCTGAGATGATTTGTTTAACTTTACCTGCATAGCTACGGCCGATTAAACCGTGACTGCGCATTAATTCTTTACGCTCGTCCATTGGTAGCATATACCAGTTAGCGCCTTTTTGACGTCGTTTATCCATTGGATAGAAACAAATATGATTCCAACGAGGTAATTCAGGATATAAACGAGAGCGTACATGTGGATTTTGGTACGGATCTTCGTCAGAGTCTTTTCCAGCAAGGTAGTTTGAAAGCTCAACTACTGAAACATAAGAGAAAGAAGGAATTGTGAAATCAGCAATTGCTAACTTGTTGAATTCGGTTTCAATCTCTTGTAATTCTTCCATTGTTTCGCGTAATGTCATAAGTACGAAATCTGCTTTTTGACCTACGATTGAGTAGAAAGCATGGCTCCCTGTTTTCGCAATGTCAGCTTCGTTAATTTTTTCTAGATATTTAATGAATTCTTCAACCGCTGCTTGACGCTCTTCTTCAGAAACTAGTTTCCAAGAAGCCCAGTCAATTGAGCGGAAATCATGTAATACGTACCAACCATCTAATGTTTGTGCTGCTTCAATCATTGTGTATGGACACTCCTTTTAGTGAGAATCATTCTGCATTAGTTTAGCATAAATAAAGAAAATAAGTCTCTCTATTGTTTGAAAGTCACGAATTTGACATGAGAAAATTGACCGATTCGTGTATGCTAGTGAAGAAAACATTATAGTCCAGGAGAATAAAAATGTTAACATACTTACAGCAAAAAACATGGCGTTTTTGGGATCAATCCGTGAGTGGTATTGGACACTCACCATTAGAATCATTTGCCGCTGATGATACATTGTGCCATTTAGTTGGCCAAGACATCTCACCAGCAACAGTCCGCACCTGGGTGCATGATCGTTCAGTTGTACTTGGCATTCAGGACCATCGTTTGCCACATATTGCAGAAGGTATGAATTTTTTGGAGGTAAAAGGTTTCACACCAATTGTTCGTAACTCAGGTGGGCTTGCAGTTGTGTTAGATTCAGGTGTTTTGAATATTTCCATCGTTCTGTCTGAACAGCATTCAAAAATCGATATTAATACAGGTTATGAAGTGATGTTAGAACTCATCAAAGCATTATTTCCAAAAGCTGCAGAACATATTGAAGCGTATGAAATCATCGGTTCATACTGCCCAGGTTCTTATGATTTAAGTATAGGTGGAAAGAAGTTCGCAGGCATCTCACAACGTAGATTGCGTCAAGGTATCGCCGTCCAAATCTATCTATGCATAGAAGGCAGTGGAGCAGAGCGTGCCAGTTTAATAAGAGATTTTTATAAAATAGGTCTGCAGGATGAGCAGACAAAATTTGAATATCCACAAGTACGTCCAGAAGTTATGGCTTCCTTATCCGAACTTTTAAATGAAAAATTGACAGTTCAACAAACCGTTATAGATTTACAAAAATTATTAATGGAACTTAGTGATGAACTAAAAATAGGTTCATTACAGCAAGAAGAAATGGAACTTTATAGTTTCTATTTGAATCGCGTGTTTGAACGTAATAAAAAGATGTTAAGTGAATAACAGAGAAAAAATTAACCCGACTCGCAAGCGGGCCGGGTTTTAGTATTGGATTAAAAAAGATGAGTATAGGAAGTAGAAGAGTAGCGATAGAATCTCTTAGTGAAATACTACCCTCTCATTAACCCTATTAATTTGTAGGCGGTTCTTTAACAACTAAATTCCCGTTGCGTTCCATAGTGAAGACGGGAGCGATATGCTCTTCCTCTTCATCTAGTGTTATCATTCGACGAGCGCGATTCATAATTTGAGCAAATTGCTCATAATCTTTGCGCATGTGGCGATTCTCCTTCTCTAGTTTGTTAAGTTCAGCTTCTAAGCGAGATACCTTATCATTAGCCACATTAGCCAAATGACGCCATCTTGTAGTCTCAGAATCATTGCCACTACCCATATGTTGTAAGCGCATTAAATAAGCTATGACAACATCAAGTGATAGCGATGATAGTGGAATAGAACGTTGTTGCTCAGTGACACCATTACTCTCACTATTTCCACTAGTAGGTAGGACGTAGATTCCTGTATTTCGGCGACGCACGGTTTGTCCGAATACACGCATCCGCTCCTTGCGCTCCTTTTTAGCTCCTGCTAATTCATTTTCATAGATTTTGCGAACGACCGCATTCCAACGGAATCCACATGCTGCTGCAGTACGATTTAGGGCATCTCCCGCTTCTTCAAAGGCATTTAATTGTGTACTTCCTTCTTTAACATGTCGAATAACTGCTTCTGCTAATAATTCATCGTTTTCTTTTAACCAAGCATCTTGTCTCACTTTTACCATTTTATAACCTCCTATAATGTTGATAGTCTCAGCGTGGTCACTTTCTCTATTTTTTATTCACAAACTTGCAAAATATTATGCTAGATGTTGTGATAAAGGCTTTTGTAACGAAAAGAAAAGAGAATGCTATGAGACAATGACCTATTATAAGCTTGAAGGAACGGCTATAAATACGATACAATGACTGTTAGACTTCAGATTCAAATATAGAAAGGGTTGTAGACAGATGGCAAACGAATTCCGAGTTTGCGATGAATGTCAGGCCGTTAATTTAAAAACATTAATCCCGAAATTAAAAGAAATCGATGCTGATGCTTCAGTCGATATCGCATGTCAGTCATATTGTGGTCCTGGACGAAAGAAAACATTCGCATTCGTAAATAATCGTCCTTGTGCTGCATTAACGGAAGAGGAATTAATGGAAAAAGTACGCGCCAAATTAAAATCACAAAATCGTCTATAAAAGACGATTAGTATGTTGATATGACAATCATTATAGTAATTAGAGCAACAAACTGTAGGCTGATTAAAGAAGAAGTTAGTTCATAAACTTACTAAGTTCCTAGCTTGAAGTCAGACTTTAGCCGCCTTTCCGAAAGGTGGTTTTTTCATTTATACTTGTAATTAAAGTTGTAGTAGAATGGTGAATTCAATAATGATTTGAGTGTACTTTACTACAAGTATTTTATGTATAAGCAAGTATACTTAGTTTTTATAACCCAAGTAGCTGCTAATTAATAAGTTTGATGGTCATCAATAGAGTTCCTGTAATTATTTCAATTAGTTTTTAATAATTCGTTATACATTTTCAACAAATCAATACAAACAGCGGAAGTGGGGTGCCTTATGAGTTACGCAACAGCAAAGTTAGAAGAAGAAAAAGTATTTAAGGACCCAGTCCATCGCTATGTACATGTGCGAGATCAGGTGATTTGGGATTTAATTGGAACAAGAGAATTTCAGAGATTACGCCGTATTAAGCAACTCGGTACGACTTATTTAGTGTTCCATGGTGCAGAGCATAGTCGATTTAATCATTCGCTTGGTGTTTATGAAATTGTCCGCCGGATGGTCGATGATGTGTTCAAGGGTAGACCAGAATGGGATGAAAGTGAACGGCTTGTCGTACTTTGTGCTGCATTATTGCACGACTTGGGACATGGACCTTTTTCACATGCTTTTGAACATGTTTTTGACTTGGACCATGAGGAATTCACACGCCATATTATTATGGGAGATACTGAAGTCAATCAAGTACTCAGTCGCGTTGCGGCTGATTTCCCATTAAAAGTATCGAATGTTATTGCAAAAACGTATGAAAATAAACAAGTTGTCAGTATGATTTCAAGTCAAATCGATGCTGATCGTATGGATTACTTACAACGAGATGCTTATTATACTGGGGTCAGTTATGGTCACTTTGATATGGAACGTATATTGCGCGTGATGCGTCCACGAGAGGATCAAGTGGTCATCAAATCAAGTGGTATGCATGCAGTAGAAGATTATATTATGAGTCGTTATCAAATGTATTGGCAGGTTTATTTTCATCCTGTATCACGGAGTGCGGAAGTAATTTTGACAAAAATTCTACATCGTGCGAAAGCATTAAGTGAAACAGGTTATTCATTCTTACATGAACCTACGCATTTTCAAGCATTTTTCGATAGAAATATTGAACTTGAAGATTATCTAGCTTTGGATGAAAGTATTTTGTTGACATATTTCCAACTATGGATGCGTGAGGCGGATCCTATTTTAAGCGATTTAAGCAGACGTTTTGTGAACCGAAAATTGTTTAATTATGTGGAGATTGACCCTGCCAAAGATTATCAAAAGCTGCGTGAACTTGAGAATCTATTCCGAAAAGCTGGTATTGACCCGCAGTACTACTTAGTTTTAGATTCATCTTCAGATTTACCATATGATTTTTATCGTCCGGGTGAAGAAGAGGAAAGGTTACCGATTCATCTATTAATGCCGAATGACGAAATCCGTGAATTATCTAGATCATCTGATATTGTAGATGCCATATCCGGAAAACGCCGAACGGATCATAAATTATACTTTCCAGAAGATATTTTACTAGAGAACGGTAAGAAAAAAATACTCAGAAAACAAATATTAGAAATATTAAAAGGTTAATAACCTCCCGGAAGGAGATTTAAAAGTGCTAGAAGAACACGCAAAAGTCGTACAATTTGTGTCATTAGCAGGTCAAGTCACTGGTCGTAAAAAATTACAAAAGATGGTCTATATAGCAAAGAAAATGCGGTTTCCATTCCAAGAAAAATACCAATTTCATATATATGGCCCTTACTCAGAAGAGCTAACTTTACGAATTGAAGAGCTTTGTAATATGGGTTTTTTAACAGAAGAAAAAGAGGATAAGGGATCATATGTACAATACCGATATGCGGTTACTGCTGAAGGGACAAGTTTTTCTACCATGCTAGGTAAGCAACATGACAAGTTACCAGAAGTGATCAATATGATGAATGATAGAAGTGCACGTTTTCTAGAGCTTGTTTCAACGTTACTATATTTTGATGAACTCACAAAAGAAGAGCAAATTGAAAAGGTACATGTGGTAAAAGGGAAGTTGAACTTTACAGAAGAAGAGCTGACAGATGCCTTTGAATTTATAGCACAACTTTCAACAGTATCGATTCAGTAAGAAAATCCCCAATAGTGGGGATTTTTTATATAAAAAAGCCATCCCTAGAAAGAGACGGCTCTATTTGAAAAAAGTATATTATTAAAGGTCGCTCTTACGTACGCCACCAATAGCGAAGTGTGATTTTTGCATTTCTTCGATGATAATTGAAATGTTTTCTTTTGGTGCATCTACAGATTCGGAAATTGCAGCTGTTACCTTTTCAACCAAATCACGTTTTTGATCGTCTGTGCGACCTTCAATCATTTTTATTGTTACTATAGGCATAAAGAGTCCTCCTCATATAAAATATAGTGTATATTCGTTATAATAACAGAACGGAGGGATTTTGCGAATGACTAATGAAGAAAAACCAAAACAAAAATTAGGCTTTACGATTATTAAAAACGATCCAACAGACGGACATAAAGGATTTGGCGTAGGTTCTTTAACGCTTGAGAATGTATCACCAGTCATCATCGATATTGAAGAAAAAAAAGCCACTGTAGAAGTAGGGGCTATGCATGCACGTAGTGATGTTGAAAGAGGTATTAAATTTACAACGAATCGAGAAGATTCAGCAGGCGGTAAGCCATATTGGTTAGTATGGGTGACTATCGATCACAAAGAAGGCGGAGCTTACTTCGCTGGTATAACGGCTTGTGAAATGGTTGTCAATAGGGAAAAACGTCGTGGTTATAAAATTTTAGCAGACCATGTCAATAAAATGGATAAATCGATGAAGCGTCATATCATTATAGAGCATATGGATGCAGAGTCAAAACGAGTGCTAGGTGAGTTTTTACACGGCTTTAACGAGAAAATGTGGTCTTTAAGTTCAGAACAATTACGTAAAGAATTGGCCTTCTAAAATTTTGAAAATAATTGAACAAAATGTGACATTTGTAAAGCGGTTTCAATACATGGTTGAAACTGTCATTGAAAGGCAGTACACTTTAACTACAACTTACGAAAGTAAGCTAGGACATCTGGTAACCGATTTCAAATGAGTGACAAGTGGCATTTTGACAAACCCAAGCCGAATGCCCCATGTAACTCATATTTTCGAGAACCAAAAAGCTTCATCTTCCTAAGGATAACGGACTCCTTAGAAGATGAAGCTTTTTTATTTATTCAAATAATGAAAAAGGAAACAGACTCCAAGATGTTTCGTCCTTTTTCGTTAAATCACTAACAATGCTTGGATCAGTACATAGCTTTTTTGGAACATCCTTCTTTTTCATATAGACAAGTCGTTGTTTATCACAACTTGATGTTGCGATACCGCCTGTTTTAACATCGACAATTACGCCTTCAATATTATCGGGTGCCATAAATGGCTCACTAGGAAGTCCTTCATGTACTTTTTCCATAAAATCAATCCAAATTTGTTTTGTAGCACGTGAATCTTCTGCACTTGTCATTTGTTTTCCTTTATCATAACCGTTCCAAACACCAGCAGTTAAAGAAGGGGTAAAACCAACCATCATTTGATCGGTTAAAGTTGTACCGGATTTTGCTGCATAAGGTCTGGTTTGTTTGTTGCGAATTGAAATCCCGGTTGCCGGTGCGTAATCATTAAAGACTGGATCGAACATACCAGTCATCAACTGTGTGATTAAAAATGCGTCATCTGAATTAATTACTTGTTTCTTTTTTTGTTTCTTTTCTGCTTTATAAATAACTTTCCCGTTTGCATCTGTAATCGAAATAATAGTCGTTGGTTTCTTTTGAACACCTTTTGCCGCTAATGTATTATATGCGGAAGTTAAATTCATTAAGCTTACTTCAGAAGTACCAAGAGCTACTGCTGGTGAATTTTGTAATTTACTTTGAATATTAAATCGCTCCAGTACACTGCTGAATGCCTTATAGCCGATTGTTTCAAACGTCTTGACTGCGTAGATATTATCCGATATAGCAATTGCCTGTGCCAATGACATTGGATGATCCGCGAATTCGCCGTTTACATTTTTGGGTTCGTACTTAGAGCGTCCATCATCATAAGTGAAAATGGTAGGGCTAGTATCCATAAACGTTAAAGGAGTATAACCTTTTTCTAGTGCAGCACTATACAAAAATGGCTTAATAGCAGATCCAGGTTGCCTTTTTGCTTGTGTTACCCTATTGAATGTACTTGTTAAATAATGTCGTCCTCCAACTAGAGCAGTAACATAACCTGTAGAAGGATCCATACTAACGAAGCCAACTTCTAGTTCATTATTTGGTAACGATTTTTCAACAGCTTCCTCAGCAGCTTTTTGATGGGAAGTATTCAATGTTGTTTTGATTACCCAACCACCTTCTTCAAAGCGACGACCTTTCTCAGTCAGTATATCTTTTGCTTCCTGCCAAGCTGTATCTAAAAAGTATGGTGCTAGTGATTTCGAATTTTCCCATTCCTCATATTTAAAATCAAGAGTCTCCTTCTTAGCTCGTTCTGATTGTTCTTCAGAAATAACATTTTGGTTAGACATCAAACTTAATATTAATTGTTGACGACCTATTGATTTTTCCTTATTTACTGCAGGGGAATAAATGCCTGGTCCTTTTGGAATTCCAACTAGTAAAGCAGCTTCAGAAAGTGTTAAATCTTTTGCTGATTTCCCAAAATAAAATCTACTTGCAGCTTCTATACCGTACATACCATGTCCAAAGTAAACAGTATTTAAATAGCCTTCCAAAATCTTATCCTTATCATAAAAGACTTCTAAACGGTATGCATAGAGTGCCTCATTTGCTTTCCTTAACCATGATTTCTCATGCGTTAAATACAAATTACGAGCATACTGCTGCGTAATTGTACTCGCTCCTTCAACTTTGCGCATTGCCTTAACATCTTTCAATAATGCACCTGCAATACGGGTGTAATCAAAACCGTTATGCGAATAGAAATCTTTGTCCTCCGTTGCAATAAGTGCTTGTGCAACAAAAGGTGAAATTTCATCTAGGTTTACCCAGTAGCGACGTTCCATAGAAAATTTATCGCCAGCTCGATGTCCATCCGTATCTAAAAAAACGGTTGCCTTCGGAACAGCGAGAGAAGGCGCACCCGCAATTTGTGCGTATATTCTGAGTGACAGCAATACTGTTAAAACAGCTGAAATACCTACGACACTCCACATAAGAGTACGTTTCCATCGCTTATTCACCCTTCTTTTTCGCCAATAGTCTGCTCGATTCATAAGAACAGCTCCGTTCCACCAATTTAGCGATAGTATGTGATGATTATATGTAAAATAAACGGACGAAAAAAATTAAAAAGGATGAATTTGGTAATTATTTGACAGCAACAAAAAACGCTAAGATAATGGTGAATTCTCTTAGCGTTTTTTAAAAATATTTCTAATTATTTAATTGATTAAAGTGAACGAGTTGATTTGAACCTCTTTCTATAGCTTGCATGATGGCTTTATCTGCCGAAAATGCGAGATCCTTTGACGTATTACCATTGTCAGGATATGAACAAATACCGATGGAAACCGTAATAGGAATTACATGACCAGAGGACACAACGAGTGGCGTTTTGGCAATTTGTGATTGAATTAAATTTGCATAATGTATTCCATAAGCAGGCGGAGCATCTTTGCAAACAATATAAAATTCTTCACCACTAATTCTAGCAGCTTCTGCATCAATCGTTTTCACATAGTTTTTTAACTGTGTACCAATTTGTTGTAAGATTTCATCACCAACAGGATGACCATACGTTTTATTAACTTTTTTAAAAGAGTCAATATCAATTAATATCAATGAAAAGGGGACATTATTAGAGAGTAAATCATCTATTATTTGCTGGAAGCGTCGGTTATTCGGCAGTCCAGTTAAATAATCTGTTTCTGCCATTTTTTCAGTTTCTCGCATACGATTAAATTGATTTCGAATTGATTTTAATACAAGTAAAGTTATGTAAAATGACAAAATATAAAAAAGTGCAGTTTGAATAACATTTTGTAAGCCATGTGTCCAAGTATCTGAAAGAATATAGAAAACAATGCAAACTTGGAAAACGATATAAGTGAAATAGAAATAGATATTGCGGAATGTAATTGGTTTTTTTATTGAAATAAATGTGATAACGCCACCAATTACTAAAATATTTAATCCTGCAAAAATAGATGTTTCTGACAATCCAAACACATAAATTCGAAAAATCCCAATGATGAGAGAGGACAGAGCGATAGCAATTGGACCTCCGAGCAATCCACTGAGTAAGATACTAATAAAACGACCATCACTAATAATATCATTTTGGTAATGTACAGCCGTGCCCATCAAAAGTAAACCGGTAAGTCCAGCTACAAGACCGACAATCCAAGGTTGCAGCTCAATAAAACTATCTTGATAAGGTTCTAAAGACTCGTATAACCAATATGAAAATATAACAAAAGTAAATAATATCGAAAAATTAATGACTAATTCGAGCAACATATAGATTCTCTCCTACCATTTTATCCCTCCATTATAACATCCAATTTTACAAGGAAAATGAAAATAATTATGCATTCGCTATAAAACGACAAAAGGTAGTTCGAGCGTGTGATTTTAAAGAATTCACTGTTTGTCCTAAATTTACTTACACCTTGAAAAAACAAGCGAATCTAACCTATAATAAGAAGGTTATATAAAGAATGGAACGGAGGCCCATAAGTATGACTAGTGAACTTAAAGCACCCGTAAAATTAAAGTTAAAAACGACAATTCGACAATCTGAAGCAGAAGCAGCTGAAACTTATGAGCTTTGGTCAGAAGGTACGATAGTTCAAAAAAGGGACCAAACGTACTTACAATATGAAGAAGTTCAAGAAGATAAACATATTCGTTCAACTTTAAAATTCGGTAATAATGAGGCAGTTATTCTTCGAAATGGTGATGTGAAAATGCGTATGCCATTTTTACTTAATCATGAACAAAACGGCCATTATGATAGTGAATTCGGTGCATTACCAATCGTGACGTATACGAAGGACATGCTATTCGAACCGCATGACAGTAAAATGAGCGGACGATTTTATTTAAACTATGATTTAATCATTGGTGGACAATCAGTAGGCGATTATACTTTAGAAATTAATTACTCGGAGGGAAAATAATGAACGCAGTAGAACAAGTGCAACACGCGATTAAAGAAGCGCTTCTTGCAGCAGTATCAAAAGCAGGTCTTTTAGAAGATACATCAACATTGAATATACACTTAGAAACACCAAAGGATAAGACGAATGGCGACTATGCAACTAATATTGCTATGCAACTTACAAAATTAGCGAAAAAACCACCTCGTGCAATCGCTGAATCTATTATTGAAAACCTTGATACTACAGGTACTGCTATTGAGAAGATCGACATCGCAGGTCCTGGTTTTATGAATATTGTGCTACGCAAAGACTATTTGGCAGAAGTAATCACAACTGTTTTAGCGCAAGGTACAGAATATGGACGTTCACAAGCTGGCGCTAATGAAAAAGTACAAGTTGAATTTGTATCAGCTAACCCAACTGGTGACCTTCATTTAGGACATGCCCGAGGAGCATCTGTAGGGGATTCATTATGTAACGTTCTAGACTTTGCAGGATATGATGTCTCACGTGAATACTACATCAATGATGCAGGTAATCAAATCAATAATTTAGCAGCATCTTTAGAAGCTCGCTACAAACAATCGTTAGGCTTAGATGCTTCTATGCCTGAAGACGGTTATCATGGTCAAGATATTATCGATATCGCAGGTAAATTAGCTGCTGAGTTTGGTGATTCGATTCTAAGTAAATCAGATGAAGGACGCTTTGAATTTTTCCGTGAGCATGGCTTGAAATTAGAGCTTGGTAAATTACAAAAAGACTTAGCAAACTTCCGTGTAGACTTTGACGTTTGGTATTCTGAGACATCACTTTATAAATCAGGTAAAGTTGAAACGGCTCTAGAAAAACTTCGTGCGAATGGTCATGTATTTGAAGAAGAAGGCGCTACTTGGTTCCGCTCGACAACATTTGGCGACGATAAAGATCGCGTACTTATAAAAAATGATGGCTCTTACACATATTTAACACCAGATATTTCATACCATGAAGATAAAATTCAACGTGGATTCACTAAACTTATCAACATTTGGGGAGCTGACCACCATGGCTATATCCCGCGTATGAAAGCAGCAATCGAAGCACTTGGTTATGATCGTGACACATTAGAAGTTGAAATCATTCAAATGGTGAACTTAATGAAAGACGGCGAAAAAGTGAAAATGAGTAAACGTACAGGTAACGCGGTTACTTTACGCGAACTTGTTGAAGAAGTTGGCTTAGACGCAGTACGTTATAACTTTGCAATGCGTGCAGGTGATTCACATATGGACTTTGACCTTGACCTAGCTGTTAAGCAATCAAATGAAAACCCTGTTTACTATGCACAATATGCACATGCTCGTATTTCTTCAATCTTGCGCCAAGCAAAAGAACAAGGATTAGCAGCATCTAAAGAACATTTAAATCTTCTTAATGCAGAGAAAGAAATTGATGTCTTGAAAAAAGTAGGGGACTTCCCACAAGTTGTTGCGGATGCTGCGAAGAATCGCACACCACACCGTATTACTAACTACATTCAAGAACTAGCAGCAACTTTCCACAGCTTCTACAATGCTGAAAAAGTATTAGATGCTGATAACAAAGATCGCTCAGAAGCACGTTTATCTCTAATTACAGCAGTTCGTACTACAATCGCCAACGCACTAAAACTTATTGGCGTATCAGCACCTGAGAAAATGTAATGACAGAAATACCCTTTTAGCTACTGAGGTTGAATAAGCTTGTGAATCTAAGAGGTACTTATAAAAAGACTATTTCTCACTGAATAAGTGTGGAATAGTCTTTTGGTTTTTATAAAGAACAAATGAAAGAAAAAAATTGCGCTAGTTAAAGATAAAATAGCTAGACTTCATCGATTCATGTCACAATGTGTTATTGCTAATAGTTCCACCAAGCCTAGTAACATCTTGGACAAGTATTTAATTTTCTGTATAATTGAACACGATGTAATAACAATTGTATATTGTGAAACATGATGGTTCTTTACTTTGATTCAGTAAAGAGAAAAGGGAAGTCGGTGTAAATCCGACGCGGTCCCGCCACTGTATGTGTGAGTAAGTCGTAATTTGTCACTAAAGTATAACACTTTGGGAAGGCACGGCAAGCTGTGATCACGAGCCAGGAGACCTACCAACATGGAGACCACCAATTAGAACTACGCGGATAGAAATGGTGTCAGTAAAAGTGCATTTTAGTACAGCTATGTATATATTCACTGTCATCGTATCTCTCGTCGTAAAACGAGAGATTTTTTTATGAACAAGGAGGAAATGTAAATGAAGAAAATATGGCAATTTTGTTTAGTGTTTGTTTTAGCACTAGGCGTATTAGTAGGCTGTGGCCAAACGGAAGATACGAAGAAAAAGGAAAATAGTGAATCAGCGACAGAGCAACAGGTAGCAGGGTATCCATTAACAGAGACTGATGCACTTGGCAATGATGTGAAATTTACAGAAGCACCAAAGAGCATTATTACATTGGTACCAAGTAACACAGAAATTCTTTTCGCGTTAGGATTAGAAAAAGAAATTATTGCTGTATCGGATAATGATGATTATCCTAAAGCGGCAACGAAAAAAGAAAAAATCGGTGGGATGGAATTTAACGCCGAGAAAATTATTAGCTTAAATCCAGAAGTTGTTTTTGCACACGAAACACTTTTAGGTACTTCTGAAGCAGGTCTCCAACAATTACGTGATGCAGGATTGAAAGTTTTCGTTGTAAAAAATGCTGAGAATTTTGATGAAACGTATAAAACAATTGAACAAATAGGCCACATTACAGGTAAAGCAGATGAGGCTAAGAAGATTACTGATGATATGAAAGCAAAAGTAAAAGAAGTACAAGTTAAAGTGAAAGATGTAAAACAAAAATCAGCATTCGTCGAAACAACAGACGAACCTAATATTTACACTGCGGGTAAAGATACATTTATGCAAGAAATGTTTGATCTAGCTAATATTAAAAACGTCACAGCAGATCAAACAGGCTGGTTCCAAATTGACTCTGAGGAAATTGTGAAACGTAATCCAGATACAATTATTGTGAAATACAACCATGTGAAAAATATTGTCGAGAAGGTGAAAAAACGCCAAGGATTTGATAGTATCACAGCTGTTAAAAATGATGCAGTTGTTCAAGTTGATGCGAACTTAACAAGCCGTACAGGTCCTCGTCTTGCTGAAGGATTAGAGGTCATTGCAAAAGCAGTATATCCAGAGGCTTTTGAGTGAGGAAAACCATTTTAGGGTACACCATAGCCTTTGTGATTTTAATTGTTAGCATTTGGCTAGGTGTATCAATTGGTTCTGTAAAAGTACCAATTAGTACGTTATGGAATACGGCAGCGGATCCAACAGCGACGAATATATTGTGGAAAATACGCATGCCGCGTGTTGTGCTTGCAGGGTTAGTAGGAGCCTCACTGGCCATTGCGGGCGCTGCTTTCCAAGGATTGCTGAAAAATCCTCTCGCCGATCCGTATACGTTAGGAGTGTCATCTGGTGCCTCGGTAGGTGCTGTGGTGACGCTCTTTTTCGGCATTTCGACCCCTATTTTTGGTATATACACATTACCAGCCTTCAGCATGCTAGGGGCCTTATTGGCGATGATGGGTGTAATGGCTTTTGCACGATTAGTTGATCGAACTATGAAAATGGAAACGCTGATTTTAACAGGGATTATCGTTAGTTCATTTTTAGGTGCATTAATTTCATTGTTAATTGCGTTAACAGGTGATGAGTTAAGGCAAATCATTGGGTGGCTGATGGGGAGCGTTTCAATGCGTGGATGGCCATATGTCAAGATGGTGTGGCCTTTTGTACTCATCGGTTCATTTTTATTATGGTTAAACCGTCGTGAATTAAATGCGATGTTATTTGGAGAAGAGCGTGCCAAGTATCTTGGCGTTGACGTGAAGAAAAGTAAAATTCTGATATTAATAGGCGGATCTATGTTAACAGGTGCTGCAGTTGCAGTGTCTGGAACAATTGGCTTTGTGGGACTTGTTGTACCGCATATGACACGACTTTTATTTGGGGCAGATCATCGTCACTTGCTGCCTTTATCGTTTTTAAATGGAGCATCATTACTAATTGTTTGTGATTTATTTGCTCGTACGATAATTTCCCCAACAGAGTTACCAATCGGTGTCATTACTGCACTTATTGGGGCGCCAGTATTTTCATATATCTTTTTCCGACAAAGAAGAACGAAAGGTGCGTAAGTATGCTTACTGTAGAAAATATTACTGGTGGCTATGATGCCACCAGGCCAATAGTACAAGATGTTTCGTTTACAGTGAAAAAAGGCGAAATTCTTGGCGTTTTAGGACCAAATGGTAGCGGCAAATCCACATTATTAAAAGTGATTAGTGGTATCCTGCCATCAACAACTGGTCAAGTACTTATCGAAGAACAAAATATAAAACATTTCTCACCGAAGGAATTTGCGCGCAAAATGGCTGTTTTACCACAGCTTCATGCCCATGCCTTTTCGCATTCAGTACGTGAGACGGTAGCCTTAGGTCGCTACCCACATCAAAATAGTTGGTTTTCGACATGGTCAGAACAAGATGAAAATGCAGTGAAAAAAGCTATGAAGCAAACGGGTGTAGATAGCTATGAACATACAAACCTCGAATTTTTATCAGGTGGGGAGCAACAACGTACATTTGTAGCACAAGCACTTGCTCAGCAAGCTGATATCTTACTTTTAGATGAACCTACGAATCATTTAGATATTGCACATCAACGACAACTGCTAGATATGATTCGTCTAGAAGCAGTGCAAAATGGTTTAACAGTTATTTCTGTTTTTCACGATATGAATTTAGCTTCACTTTATTGTGATCGCCTATTGTTAATGGAAAAGGGACATGTAAAAGCTATTGGAGAACCGCATGAAGTGTTGAAAGAACAGCAAATTTTAGAGGTATATAATACGCGCGTTTCAAGTTATCCGCATCCTGAATTGCCAAAGCCACAAGTAACACTGATGCCAACAGCTATTGATGAACGTGAATCATATGTAGTGACAAAAGAACAATTCAATATAAGAGATGAATTTGTTGAGCTTCGTACGGAAATTCCTTTGAAAACCGTTTCCTCAGCTGTTCACAATGCTGGTTTTGGGTGGTTCCAGTCATTTGTCAATCGTGCAGTTGATTTGAATTATATGTGCGAAGATGCACATGAGGAATTAAAAGGTTATCTTAAAAAACATGACTTTATGCCATCTAATACGGTGGCCATGATGACTGCAGTTGCAGCGAAGCATGTTGTTATAAGGGAATTTTCAAATGCAAACGGAAGTATTATTGTTGCAGTTACAGCTGGTGTTGGAAATGCAGTAGATGTTTCAAGGGCACATGAAAGAGTCAGTAAACCGTATATAGGAACGATTAATACTTGGGTCATTATTAACGGGAAACTAACGGAAGAATCCTTTATGCAAGCCATGATAACGGCAACTGAAGCTAAAGTAAAAGCAATGCACCAAGAAGAAATCATGGATCCAATATCCAATACGATTGCAACAGGTACATCAACAGATAGCCTATTAATTGCCGCGACACAAAATGGGACATTTATGGAATACGCCGGACCTATAACAGATATTGGGAAATTGATTGGTTACGGGGTGTATGAAACGACAGTAACAGCACTACAAGATTACAAACGTGCCAAGGGAAGGTTATAAAATGTTAGCACATATAATTGCTTGTACCATTGGGGTAGCTTTAGATTGGTTAATAGGTGACCCGCCCAAAATGCCGCATCCCGTACGTTGGATTGGCACATTGATTGCCAAACTAACAGAGCGTTTGAATAAAGGTAAGCATCGTAAATTAAAAGGACTTTTACTTGTCCTAATTGTTGTTGGTTTAACAACTACAATTACTTTTGCAGTAATTTATTTTGCATATTCTATCAATGTTATTCTAGGTATTTTTGTAGAATCAATATTAATAGCTGTAGGTTTAGCAGGGAAAAGTCTAAAACAAGCAGCACTTGAAGTTTACAATCCACTTGTATCAGGAGATTTGCAGGAAGCTCGTGTGAAGTTATCTTGGATTGTAGGGCGTGATACAGATTATTTATCGGTACCTGAAGTGACGCGAGGTGTAGTTGAAACCGTGTCTGAAAATACGAGTGATGGTGTAACAGCTCCACTCTTTTGGGCGTTTTTATTTGGCGGCGCTGGTCTATGGATGTATAAGGCAGTTAATACGCTTGATTCAATGGTCGCTTACAAAAATGATCGCTTCGTAGATTTTGGATACGTTGCTGCACATGTGGATGATGTATTAAATTATGTGCCAAGTAGAATGACAGGTTTATTACTTATGCTAGGTACAAAAAATGAAAGTGGAAAACCAGTCGCCTATCGCATGAAAGGGTGGCTGCGTGATGCAAAAAAACATCCAAGTCCAAATAGTGGATGGCTTGAAGCGGCTACAGCATATCAATTAGGCATTCAGCTTGGTGGTGTGAATAGGTATAAGGGGATTATCTCGAATCGTGCGAAAATGGGTGAGTGCCATTATGAGCTAGGGCCTCAGCATATTATACGTTCTATTAAACAGATGCAAATTGTAACCATATTATTTTGGCTACTAATGGTCATTTTAGGAGGGTTTTTCGTTGTCATTACCTAATCACGGGGCAAATCCATATCGTTTATATACACAGCTGGGCATCCAACTACCAGCTGATATATTAGACTTTAGCGAAAATGTAAATCCAGCAGGTGCACCAGATTTTATCAAAAATGATTGGAAAGATTATTTGCAATTATTGCAACATTATCCGGACCCAGAAGGTGAGCCATTTCTATCTGCTGTCGCTAAATATCACGACATTTCTACAGAAAACATCGTATTAGGAAATGGTGCGGCGGAAATTTTCTCATTACTTGCGACATATTTCCGGGGAAATAATGCAATTATTTTACATCCGACTTTTTCAGAGTATGAAGCGACATTAAGAGAAAATGATGTAGAAATACAGCGTGTAGTATGTGAAGATATCGTTAATTGGAAGTTACCATTAGACGAACTTCAACAAGCAATGCAAAATGCAGATGTCCTATATCTATGTACCCCTAATAATCCGACAGGTGTATTACCTTCGAAAGAAGAACTTAAACAGCTTATTGAATCTGCAAAAGAATCGAATTGCAGTATTGTTTTAGACGAAGCTTTTATAGATTTTGTTGATGAAAGTGCATCATTTATAAAATCAGTAAAAGAAAATCATCAAGTGATTATTGTACGATCAATGACGAAAATGTACGCAATTGCAGGTATAAGGCTCGGTTATATGGTAGCCGCACCTGAGGTAGCAAGTGCAATACGGAAGCTTACCCCTCATTGGCATATTAATGGAATAGCAGCAGTAATCGGAGCACGTTGTTTAAGTAAGGAAGTAGATGCTTTCCGTCAAAAGGCTTGTGATTATGCTGGGCAAATGCGTACGCGTTTTCAAGTATTTTTACGACAAAATCATTGTCTTGTTACGAACAGTGTCACAAATTATGTGAGCTTTCAATTACCAAATACTGAACAGTCACAGAATTTCTTTACTTATATGCTTGAGAAGGGTATGGTGCTTCGACATACAGAAAATTTCATTGGAATGGAAGGTGCATGGTTCCGAGTTGGTATGAAGGCACCTGAAGCGATGAATCGTTTAGAAGAGGAGATGATGCATTGGTTTCAAGCGAACTCGTCTTTATAACAGGTGGAGTGCGGAGTGGAAAAAGTGCATTTGCAGAAAAGTGCCTTGTAAATTTAGCAGCGACATCGCCTATGAAGCGACTTGTTTATGTTGCGACAGGTGTACCGTTTGATGAAGAAATGAAGCAAAGAATCATCCGACATCAAAACGATCGAGCAGGGCAAAAGTGGACGACAATTGAGCAACCAACTGACTTTTCTAAGCTCCTCTCAAAAATAAAAGAAGGTGACGCGATATTATGGGATTGCGTGACCACTTGGCTAACGAATGAATTTTATGATGGTTATGAAACTGGTGTGAGCTGTTTTCAAAAAGAAGGCTGTATTGAACGGAAATTTATAGCGATGCAAAATACGATTTATGCATTACGTGATAGAAATATACCGATTGTTGTCGTTTCCAACGAAGTGCTAGATGAGCCGCTTTCTACTAGTTTTGAAGTAAGACTTTATCAAAAATGGTTAGGTCGTATTCATCAATGGTTTGTAGCTGAAGCAACTACTGCAATTGAAATGGAATATGGACAGATGCATCAATGGAAATAATTCAGTTTTAGAAGGGGGGTATTCTTTTGCGTACGATTGTTCATAGTATTTTACTTGCATTTCAATTTTTTACCGTCGTGCCAGTTCAAAGAGAATTACCACTTACAAAGCCGACAATAACGGGAATGTTCTCGTTTCTACCTTGGCTAGGTGCATGTATGGGTGCAGTAATGGCTACTGTTTTTTATAGTTTGCAACAGTGGACGGATATCAGTTCATTATTAACGGCCTTTTTACTTGTTGTTGGATTTATCATTTGTACAGGTGGTTTGCATTTAGATGGCTGGGTTGACATGGGAGATGCATTTTTTTCATATCGTGATACCGAGAAGCGACTAGAGATTTTAGATGACCCCCGTATTGGTGCTTTTGGTGCGATGTCTTTATTGTTCTTAGTACTAACGAAGATTTTCTTTCTAGCTGAATTGATTGAAAAAGGCGAACTGTCGATTATGTGGATTGTCGCGGTACCATTTTTAGCTCGGCTAGGAATGTCCTTATATTTTATCCAGACAAAATGCTCAAAAGAAAAAGGGCTAGCATACTTTTTTAAAGAAAAACTATATGTACCACAATTTCTTGTCGTGACATGTGTATCAATGCTTATTGGCTTGATTCTTATAATTTGGTGGAATGGAGATTTCATCGTACCTCTTATATTACTAGTGATTGTAGTTGTTGCATCAGGTCTGTATAAGATTTGGACTGTACGTAATTTTCACGGTAGCTCAGGTGATTTACTCGGTGCTTTTATTGAAGGAATGGAGGCCATTTTATGGATTACGCTATTACTATTGAGTTAATACGCCATGCTAAAACTAAAAGTAATGTTGAAAGGAAGTATCTTGGCTGGACTGATGAGTCTATTATTCCTAATCAAAGTTTGCCGACTATCGATGAGTTAGCTACTGTCGTTTTCGGAAGTGATTTAATACGTTGTAAGGAAACGGCTGCTTATTATTTTCCGAATGCTACATACATGAATATAAAAGGATTACGCGAAAGTCATTTCGGTGATTTTGAATGCAAAACCTATGAACAGTTAAAAGATATACAAGCGTATCGTAATTGGATAGACGATCCATATGAAATTGCACCACCGAATGGCGAGACATTACAACAAGTTATGTTTCGCGTTACAGAAGTGGTTAAATCTTTACCAAAAGATATGCTGAATTACAGGATAGTCGCGCATGGAGGTTCAATTAGAGCGTTGTTAATGCAATTCGCACCAGAGGAAAAAACTTTTTGGGAGTGGCAAGTTTCTCATAATGAGCGTTATCTATTACACTGGTCAACGAAGAAACAGTTCGAGGAGGGACAACGATGCACGTTTTTATCGGTGGAGCCTATAATGGTAAAAGGGACTATGTAAGATACTGGCTAGAAGAGCAAAGGAAAAAAGATGTTGCTTGGCTAGAAAGTGAGTTACCAATGACTGTACCTGAAGCTTCGACAATTGTTGTCTCAGGTCTTGAAAATGTAGTGGCAGAATATTTAGATAAAGATGAGGATACGTTAGCTTCTCAACTACTACAGCAACTTCAAGCATTAGATAAAGAAAGAGAACTTATTGTTATTGTGACAGAGATGGGTAGAGGTGTTGTCCCAATTGATGCTAATACGCGCAAGCTCCGTGACATTTGTGGAAGATTTTATCAGCAATTATTTAAAATTAGCCCACAAATAACGCGTATTTGGTATGGTATAGCTGAAACAATAAAATGAATCAGGAAAGAAGGATGAGAGATGAACCTATATACACGTACAGGTGATAAAGGGAAAACAAGTATTATCGGAGCGCGAGTTGATAAAGATAGTCAACGCGTTGAAACTTATGGCACAATCGATGAATTAAATTCATTTATCGGTAAAGCAATGACGGAACTAGATCCTGCTATTTTTAAAGATATATTAGAAGACTTAGAAGCAATGCAAAACGAATTATTCGATTGTGGTGGGGATCTTGCTAATGTCATGAAAGAACGTCATTACAAAATGACAGATGGGCCGATAGAAATTATGGAAAAACGAATTGATGTACTAATGGATGAACCACCATTACTTGAAAGATTTATCTTACCTGGGGGCTCACCAGCAGCTGCTACTTTACACATTGCACGTACAATTACACGTCGAGCAGAGCGCCAAATGGTCACATTACTAAAAGAATCCGAAGAGGGTGATGTACCATTAGTTGTACAACGTTATTTAAACCGTTTATCTGATTATTTATTTGCAGCAGCACGCGTAGTAAACGCTCGCTTAAATGTGCCAGATACTGAATACGTTCGAAGTGCCAAGGTATTTAAAGATGGTGGACGTTCAAAAAAAGCAAAGGAATGAATGATTAATTATGAAACTTAAAACCTTAACTTTAACAGCTATGATTGCAGCTCTATGTGCAGTAGGGGCAATGATTAAAGTGCCGGGTGGTTTGGGTTCTATGGCACTCGATTCGGCTCCTGCTTTTCTAGGTGCAGTCTTTTTACCACCAGTAGCCGCAGGTGCAGCAGCAGCGATTGGTCATCTTATATCGGCAATGACGGGTGGTTCTTTCCTTGGTCCATTGCATATCTTTATTGCTGTAGAGATGTTCATCATATTATGGGGCTTTGCTAAGTTTCATAATGCGGGAAAAAAATATTCGAAATGGATTTTTGCTATTATCGCTAACGGGATTTTAGCTCCGCTACCATTCTATTGGCTGAATTCACCAGAGTTTTTCTTTTCGATGGTACCGGTACTATTAATGACAACGCTTTTAAACGTAGTAATTGCAGCTGTTGTAATTCCCGTATTATCTCGTGCCTTTCAACGAAAAGAGGCGCATTAAAAAATGAGAAATGCTATGCAATTATCGAATGGCTTTATCGTTACAACAGATAATTCTGGAGCAATTGGAGAAAAAGAGCGAGATGTTGTTCAAGTGCCAGATGATGTAACAAGTTATTATTCTGCTAGAGTGACTTTACTAGAACAATGGGCTGCGGGTGCAGAACCTGAAGCAATAGTTATGCATAATTTCAGTAGTGAAGCGAGCTGGGGACGTTATGTGAAAGGTATTAAGCAATTATTTGATGAGTTAAGTCTACCAGTGCCACCGATTAAAGGTAGTTCTGAAACGAATATGCCTACTTTACAATCTGGTGTTGCCATCACAATGATAGGAGCTCCGGTTCGACCTTTAACGGATGTCAAAAAGCTTCATTGGTTTACATATGGTAAACCGTTAGTAGGGATTGAATTACTAAAGCATCCCGAATATATTGCAAATCTATTATTAGTGAAAAAAGCGCTCGATTCTAATATTATAGGGCGTATTTGGCCTGTCGGGTCAAAGGGAATCGACTCTGAAATTAGAAGCATGCTCGGAGACGTTTCTTTTTCAAACTCATTAGACTGTAAAAAAACGGCTGGTCCAGCGACGGTAATTTTACTAGGTATTGCTGAAGAACAAGTAAAATCTGCAGAACAACATTTTGGTACATTATTAGAACCTATAGTTTTTAAATAAATCGAAGACTAACCAATTACTAATTTAGTAATTGGTTAGTCTTTTTTTTAGAGCATTTTAGAAGAAATAGGTGGTGAGTTTATCTATAAAATTATTAGTAAATTAAATAATATAAAAGTCATCTAAAGGAAAATTCTGAATTCACATGTAATTCATTCGAAAATATGCTAGAATTTTTAATAAACTTTGAGAAATATGTATAAACAACAAGACATCGGTAATTTTATACGAAATCATTGAGAAACTTAAAATTATGAATTCTACAAATATTGTTGACTGAATGCTCATTCATATTTTACAATGATTACAACATACACATTTCATGGTAAAACACTAAGCGTACGTTTTAGCGAAATGTCACAATCGTATATCGAGCATCACAGAGGGGGAAATGTTATGAATCCATTGTTAATTGCAAACTGGATACTATTTTTAGTAGTAGTGACTTATGGTTTATTTTTATTCGGTTACTTGTTAAAGACGCGTTATGAATTCGTCAAAATGGGGAAACAAGTAGAATTTGACAATGATGTTAAAGCACGTTTACACAAAATTTGGGTGTATGTATTTGGACAGAAGAAGTTATTAAAAGATAAAAAAAGTGGAATTATCCACGTTATGTTTTTCTATGGCTTCATACTAGTCCAATTAGGCGCAATTGACTTCATCTGGAAAGGATTAAAACCGGGATCTCATTTACCTTTAGGACCCGTATATCCGTATTTCACATTCATGCAGGAAATTGTGTCGTTAGTAATTTTAGTCGCTGTTGTTTGGGCGTTTTACCGCCGCTATATTGAGAAGCTTGTCCGCTTAAAGCGTGGCTTTAAATCAGGACTAGTATTGATTTTCATCGGTGGCTTGATGGTTACAGTTCTAGCAGGTAATGGTATGGGGATGATTTGGCATGATCATGCTGCTACTTGGTCAGAGCCAATTGCATCATCTATTGCTACAGTATTTGGATTTTTGCCACCTACAGCTGCAACTGTAGTGTTCTTTGTTATGTGGTGGATTCATTTATTAATTCTTTTAACTTTCTTAGTGTATGTACCACAATCAAAGCACGCGCATCTAATTGCTGGACCAGTAAATGTTTACTTCAACCGTTTAGATCATGTTGGTAAGCTAACGCCTATTAACTTTGAAGAGATGGAAGAAGAAGGGGAAGATGGAGAAGAAGAAATTCCATCGTTCGGTGTGGGGAAAATTACGGATTTTACACAACTACAACTAATTGATTTATATGCTTGTGTAGAATGTGGCCGTTGTACGAATATGTGTCCAGCAAGTGGTACAGGAAAAATGTTGTCTCCAATGGACTTAATTACTAAACTACGTGATCACTTAACGTTTACAGGTGCCGTTGCAACACGTCAACAACCATGGGTACCATCATTCATGTTCAACAATGCAAAAGGAAATCAATTAGCACTTGCAGCTGGAGCAGAAGGTGCTGTTATTGAAGATATCTATAGTCCATCATTAATCGGAGATGTCATCACGGAAGAGGAAATCTGGGCTTGTACAACTTGCCGTAACTGTGAAGACCAATGTCCAGTAATGAATGAGCACGTTGATAAAATTATTGACCTTCGTCGATATTTAACAATGACAGAAGGACGTGTAAATCCAGACGCACAACGCGCAATGACTAACATTGAAAGACAAGGAAATCCGTGGGGAATTAATCGTAAAGAAAAAGAAAACTGGCGCGATGCTCGCCCGGATGTTCATATTCCAACTGTGAAAGAAGTATCAAAAGCTGGCGAAGAGTTCGAGTACTTATTCTGGGTTGGTTCAATGGGGTCATTTGATAACCGTTCACAAAAAATTGCATTATCTTTTGCTAAGTTGATGAACGAAGCGGGTGTGAAATTTGCGATTTTAGGTAACAAAGAAAAGAATTCAGGAGATACACCGCGTCGTCTAGGGAATGAATTTTTATTCCAAGAGTTAGCAACAGCTAATATTAGTGAATTTGAAAAAACAGATGTTACAAAATTAGTAACGATTGATCCTCATGCATATAATATTTTTAAAAATGAATATAGTGACTTTGGATGGACGGGTGAAGTGTATCACCATACAGAATTACTTTATGACTTAGTAAAACAAGGGCGTCTTAAACCGCAATTTGCAATTGAAGAAACTATAACGTTCCATGATTCATGCTACTTAGGCCGATACAACGATGTTTATGATCCACCGCGTGAAATCTTAAAAGCCATTCCAGGTGTGAAGTTAGTTGAAATGGAGCGTAATCGTGAAACAGGTATGTGTTGTGGAGCTGGTGGAGGCTTAATGTGGATGGAAGAGCATGTTGGGAACCGAGTGAATGTAGCTAGAACTGAGCAAGCACTTGCAGTGAATCCGACGATGATTTCATCAGGTTGTCCGTATTGCTTAACGATGCTTTCAGATGGTACAAAAGCTAAAGAAGTTGAAGAACAGGTAGGCACATATGATATTGCTGAATTACTAGAGAAATCAGTATGTGGAGAATATAAACCACCTGTAGAAGAAGTTGTTGAAGAACCAATTACTCAGTAATTAATTGCATTGAAATTGGTAATTATGTACAATATTACTAAGTGAAAAGAGAGTGCTAGACGCTCTCTTTTTTTCTAAAATTTTGTTGAGCGAGCGTTCAGTCGAGAAAATAAATGAATTCTCGTTTACTTTAAAAAGAATAATGTAAGCGTATGCAAAATAAAGACAAGGGGTGTCTGATTTGGCGAAAACAGTGATTTTAGATGGTGCGCGAACAGCATTTGGGAAATTTGGAGGAGCATTGAGTACTCTTACTGCCAGCGATCTAGGAGGAGTTGCTATTCAAGCAGCTTTGCAAAGAGCAAACGTCCTACCACATCAAGTAGATGAAGTTATTATGGGGAGTGTATTACAAGCGGGGCAAGGGCAAATACCATCTCGCCAAGCTGCTTCAAAAGCTGGAATTCCGTGGTCAGTGAAAACAGAAACGGTAAATAAGGTTTGCGCTTCGGGATTACGCAGTGTGACATTAGCTGATCAACTGATTCGTTTAGGGGACGAGGAAGTTATCGTAGCAGGTGGCATGGAGTCAATGTCAAATGCACCTTACTATTTACCAAAAGGTAGATTTGGCTTACGCATGGGAGATGCAACTATGGTAGACGGCATGGTATATGACGGCTTATCTTGTGCATTCGATCCACAACATGTACATATGGGGACATACGGAGACAGCACAGCAAAAGAATTTTCATTCTCAAGAGAAGTACAAGACGAATGGGCGTATCGAAGTCACAAAAGAGCACTAGATGCGATAGACACTGGTAAATTTGCAAAAGAAATTGTGTCCGTGACGATTCCACAGCGTAAAGGGAGTCCGTTAGAAATAGATACGGATGAAGCACCAAGAAGAGATACATCACTTCAATCTTTAGCAAAGCTTAGAGCAGCGTTTACGACTGAGGGTACGATTACAGCGGGAAATGCACCTGGTATTAATGATGGTGCTTGTGCAGTAGTTCTTATGAATGAAGAACGTGCTAAAGCAGAAAACCATACACCACTTGCATACATTTTAGGGCATGCAGAAATTGGTGTTGAACCGCAGCACTTCCCACAAACACCAGGTTTAGTCATCAACAAAATTTTAGAAAAGACAGGGAAAGCGTTACAAGAAATCGATTTGTTTGAAATTAACGAAGCATTTGCAGCTGTTGCGCTAGCAAGTAATCAAATTGCAGACCTAGATGCAGAGAAAGTTAATGTCAATGGTGGGGCAGTAGCATTAGGGCATCCAATTGGGGCATCAGGTGCACGAATTATTCTGACGTTAGCTTATGAATTAAAACGTCGTGGCGGAGGTATTGGTATTGCGGCTATTTGTTCTGGCGGAGGCCAAGGAGATGCCATCATGATTGAAGTACCAAAAACGGGGGGATTCGAGTAATGAGTATTCAAAAAATAATGGTTATTGGAGCTGGCCAAATGGGCTCTGGTATCGCACAAGTATGCGCACAAGCAGGATTCGACGTCAAACTAAATGATATGAAAGAAGAGTTTTTTGCAAGAGGTTTAGGAACGATTACAAAAAATCTTTCTCGTAATGTTGATAAAGGGCGCATGACGGAGAGTGAAAAAGAAGCCATTCTAGGTCGTCTAACAAAATCGCTCGATATTAATGATGCAAATGATGTTGATTTAGTCATTGAAGCAGCTGTTGAAAATATGGAAATTAAACAATCTATTTTCAAACAGCTGGATACTATTGCACCAGCACATGCTATTTTAGCTACTAACACTTCATCATTACCAATTACAGAGTTAGCAGCTGTGACTAATCGTCCAGAGCAAGTTATTGGGATGCATTTTATGAATCCTGTACCAGTGATGAAGCTCGTTGAAATTATTCGCGGCTTAGCTACTGCAGATGATGTCTATCAAACAATCGAAGACATGACGAAAAAACTTGAAAAAGTACCAGTAGAAGTAAATGATTTCCCGGGGTTTGTTGCAAATCGTATATTAATGCCGATGATCAACGAAGCCATCTATACACTTTATGAAGGTGTAGCGACGAAGGAAGCTATTGACGATGTCATGAAACTTGGTATGAATCATCCAATGGGACCGTTAACATTAGCAGATTTTATCGGTTTAGATACTTGTCTCTATATTATGGAAACATTATATGAAGGCTTTGGCGATAGCAAGTACCGACCATGCCCACTATTACGTAAATACGTGAAAGCAGGTTGGTTAGGTAAGAAATCGGGACGTGGCTTCTACATTTACGAATCTTAAAAGGGGTGTTCCACTATGGAATTGATGTTCACAGAAGAACAACTAATGATGCGCAAAATGGTACGAGATTTTGCGCAAACAGAAATTGCACCAAAAGTTGAGAGTATGGAAAATGGGGAATTTCCACGCGACATACTAGCTAAAATGGGAGAGCTAGGACTAATGGGCATTACAACACCAGAACAGTACGGTGGAGCAAATATGGATTTTACATCCTACATCATAGCAATAAATGAGTTATCGAGAGTAAGCGCGACAATAGGCGTGATTTTATCTGTCCATACGTCGGTTGTGACAAATCTTATTCTTTATTTTGGTAATGAAGAACAAAAACAAAAGTATGTGCCAATGCTCGCATCGGGAGAATATTTAGGTGCTTTTTGTTTAACAGAACCGTCCGCAGGATCTGACGCAGGTTCATTAAAATCTAAAGCAGTGAAGGACGGCAATAATTACATTATCAATGGTTCAAAGGTATTTATCACTAATGGTGGAGAGGCAGATGTATATATCGTTTTTGCTTCAACAGATCCATCGCTCGGTTCAAAAGGAATTTCCGCCTTTCTTGTCGAAAAAGGAACTGAAGGCTTAGTGATTGGTAAGGATGAACATAAAATGGGTTTACATGGCTCACGTACAGTTCAACTAAATTTCGATAATATGATTGTCCCTGCAGAAAATCTACTTGGCCAAGTGGGGGAAGGCTTTAAAATAGCTATGGCGAACTTAGATGTCGGTCGAATAGGCATAGCTTCACAGGCTCTTGGTATTGCTGAAGCCGCTTTAGAAGAATCAATTATCTATGCGCAACAACGTCACCAATTTGGGAAACCTATCTCTAGTAATCAGGGTGTAGGTTTTAAATTAGCTGATATGGCAACATCGGTCGAAGCTACTAGGTTACTCGTTTACCGTGCAGCAGATTTACGTGCCAAAGGATTAGCTTGTGGTAAGGAAGCATCTATGGCAAAACTTTTCGCTTCTAAAACTGCTGTAGAAGTAACAACAGAGGCAATTCAGGTATTTGGAGGATATGGCTATACGATGGACTATCCGGTTGAACGTTTTTTCCGAGATGCCAAAGTAACGGAAATTTACGAGGGTACTAGCGAAATTCAACGACTTGTTATAAGCAAACACTTAAACAAATAGGGGTAAAAAAACTAAAACAAAGGTGGAAAAAGAGATGAACTTTCAATTATCAGAAGAACATGAAATGATTCGTAAAATGGTACGTGATTTCGCTGAAAATGAAGTAGCGCCAACAGCTGCAGAACGCGACGAAACAGAAACTTTCGATCGTGCAATATTCGATAAAATGGCAGAGTTGGGCTTAACAGGTATTCCGTGGCCAGAAGAATATGGTGGTATCGGTTCTGACTTTTTAGCTTATTGTATTGCAGTTGAAGAATTATCTCGTGTTTGTGCTTCGACTGGAGTAACTCTTTCAGCACATACATCTTTAGCAGGATGGCCGATTTATAAATTTGGTAATGAAGAACAAAAACAAAAATACTTACGACCAATGGCTGAAGGTACAAAAATTGGCGGATATGGCTTAACGGAGCCGAGCTCAGGCTCAGATGCAGGTGGTATGAAAACTACAGCAAAATTAGATGGTGATGATTACATTTTAAATGGCTCAAAAATCTTCATCACAAACGGTGGTATTGCTGAAATTTATGTTGTATTTGCTGTTACAGATCCAACAGTTAAGAACGGAACAAGTGCATTCATAGTAGAATCTGATTTTGAAGGTTTTTCGGTTGGTAAAAAAGAAAAGAAACTAGGAATTCGCTCATCACCAACAACTGAAATTATTTTTGATAATTGCCGTGTACCAAAAGAAAACTTGTTAGGTGCGGAAGGCGATGGTTTTAAAATTGCCATGAAAACATTAGATGGTGGTCGGAATGGTATTGCTGCTCAAGCAGTTGGTATTGCACAAGGTGCATTGGATGCGTCTGTTGCATATGCAAAAGAGCGCGTTCAATTTGGCAAACCAATTACAGCAAATCAAGGTGTATCTTTTAAACTAGCAGATATGGCTACATCAATTGAAGCTTCAAGATTATTGACATATCAAGCTGCATGGTTAGAGTCGAACAATCTTCCTTACGGTAAAGCATCGGCTATGGCGAAATTGATGGCTGGAGATACAGCGATGAATGTAACAACTGAGGCGGTGCAAGTATTTGGAGGCTATGGCTATACAAAAGATTATCCAGTTGAACGATATATGCGTGATGCGAAAATCACTCAAATATACGAAGGAACACAAGAGATTCAACGTCTAGTGATTTCTCGTATGTTAACGAAATAATATATGGTAAAAAGACAAAATAAGAGACAAGTAGAATCGTCTGTTAAAGATGAAAGCCTGATAGAAAAGCGTAGGAATGAGATGATTCATGGAGCGGTTAAATTATTTAAACAAAAGGGCTTTCACCGTACGACGACTCGAGAAATCGCTAAAGAAGCTGGCTTTAGTATAGGAACGCTTTATGAATATATTCGAACGAAAGAAGATGTTCTGTATCTAGTTTGTGACAATATTTATCGTGAAGTAAGTTTAAGGTTAGCCAATTTACCGACGGAAGAAGGTACAATAGCAGGATTAAAGGCATCTATACGCCAGTATTTTTTGCTTATAGATTCCATGTCAGATGAAATTCTAGTCATGTACCAGGAGTCTAAATCTTTACCAAAAGATGCATTGCGTTACGTTTTAACAAAGGAACTTGAGATGGTTGGGTTATTTGAAAATCTATTAGCTGGTTGCGTACAGTCTGGGGAACTGTCTCTATCAGAAAAAGAAATCAATCTTATCGCAAATGATATCGTGGTGCAAGGTCAAACGTGGGCATTTAGACGATGGGCTTTCAAAAGAAATTATACAATTGATGATTATATCGATATGCAAACGACTATTTTCTTAAATGGTATTTTGAAGAAGTAACTCTTCGCTTTGTGCAAGGTAGGAAAACTCAAACTTTTCATATAGTTTTAGTTTCTATAACCTTGCACATTTTTTGTTCCAATGATTTCAGGGGAATGGTAAGAAAAACAACTTAGTTTTTTGTTCATAACAAGGGGGAGCTTATATATGGTTCAAGCAACAGTGTATCGTCCAAAAAATCACGTAAGATTTGTCACGGCTTCTAGTCTTTTTGATGGCCATGATGCATCGGTTAATATTATGCGTCGTATTTTGCAATCGAGTGGCGTCGAAGTAATTCATCTCGGACATAACCGCTCAGTTGAAGAAGTAGTCAACGCAGCAATCCAAGAAGATGCACAAGGGGTAGCAATTTCTTCTTATCAAGGTGGTCACGTTGAGTATTTTAAATATATGCAAGATTTATTTAGAGAAAAAGGAGCTCCACACATAGGTATTTTCGGCGGTGGAGGTGGTGTAATCTTACCTCGTGAAATTAAGGAACTACATGAATATGGTATTGCGGGGTTATTTTCGCCTGAAGATGGTCGTGAACTGGGATTACAAGGCATGATTAATAAAATGATTGAAAAAAGTGACTTCACTACGATTAAAGAGAACTTAATTAGTAAGTTAGATACATTATCAACGGAACAACCTGAAGTACTAGCGCAACTTATCACTGCAGCCGAAGAAGCAAAAGATGGTGAGTTAACAGACTTCCTAGAAAAAGCACGGAGTTTATCAAAAAACACACCTGTACTTGGTATTACTGGTACAGGAGGGGCAGGGAAAAGTTCTTTAACTGATGAATTGATTCGTCGATTTTTACAGGAATTCCCGGATAAAAAAGTTGCTATCCTATCAATTGATCCGACGAAGCAAAAGACTGGTGGGGCACTACTTGGAGACCGTATTCGTATGAATGCTATCTTTAATAATCGTGTTTATATGCGTAGTCTTGCAACACGGGGATCGCACTCTGAGCTTTCGGATGCAATTGCTGACGTATTAGATGTTGTGAAGGTAGCAGGATATGATCTAATCGTTGTTGAAACAAGCGGTATTGGTCAAGGTGATGCTGCTATTACAAAAATTTCTGATTTGTCCATGTACGTTATGACAAGTGAATTTGGTGCACCGACACAGCTAGAAAAAATTGATATGATTGATTTTGCTGATCTAATTGTCATTAACAAATTCGAACGTAAAGGGTCAGAAGATGCGCTTAGACAAGTACAGAAGCAATATCAACGTAGCCATGAGCTATGGACAAAAAACCTAGATGAAATGCCGGTATTTGGTACAATTGCTAGCCAGTTTAATGATAAAGGGACAAATTCTTTATTTGCAGAGCTTGTTCAGGTTATTAACGAAAAATGTGGTCTTGATTGGGTAACATCTTACGAGCATTTTGTGAAAACGCAAAAGCAAGATGTCATCATTCCAAATGATCGCCGTTACTACTTACGTGAAATTACAGACGCAATTCGTAACTATCATAAAAAATCCGAACAGCAAGTTGAATTTGCCCGAAAGCTATTCCAATTAGAAGGGGCAATTACAACTGTTCAAGAGAAAGCGCCAGATGATGCATTAATTGCATCACTCATTTCATTAGCTGAGGATATCAAAAATCAATTAACAGCAGAATCCAAGAACATTTTAGCGAATTGGAAAATGCTTAAGGAAGCATACTCGGGAGATGAATTTGTTACAAAAGTGCGTGACAAAGAAATCCGTACAATATTGACAACTACTAGTCTAGCAGGTTTAAAAATCCCAAAAGTTGTGTTACCAAAATTCGTAGATTACGGAGAAATATTACGTTGGGTATATAAAGAAAATGTACCGGGCTCATTCCCTTATACAGCTGGAGTTTTCCCTTTTAAACGTGAAGGAGAAGATCCGAAACGTCAATTTGCAGGTGAAGGGACACCAGAACGTACAAATAGACGCTTCCATTACTTATCTAAAGATGATGATGCAAAACGCTTATCAACAGCATTTGACTCTGTAACGTTGTACGGTGAAGATCCAGATTACCGTCCGGATATTTACGGTAAAGTTGGCGAATCAGGGGTTAGCATTTGTACACTAGAAGATATGAAGAAGCTTTATGATGGCTTTGATCTATGTGCACCGTCTACATCTGTGTCCATGACAATCAATGGACCAGCTCCAATTATTTTAGCAATGTTCATGAACACAGCTGTCGATCAACAAGTGAAAATAAAAGAAAGTAAATTAGGACGATGCTTAACTGTTGAAGAATTCACTGACGTTCGTGAAAAAACGCTTCAAGTTGTGCGGGGGACAGTGCAGGCTGACATTTTAAAAGAAGATCAAGGACAGAATACATGTATTTTCTCTACAGAATTCGCATTACGTATGATGGGGGACATTCAACAATATTTCATCGACCAAAAAGTACGTAACTATTATTCTGTATCAATTTCTGGATATCATATTGCAGAAGCAGGTGCGAACCCAATTTCACAGCTAGCATTTACTTTGGCTAATGGTTTCACTTATGTGGAATACTATTTAAGTCGTGGCATGAATATTGATGATTTCGCACCAAACCTATCTTTCTTCTTCTCCAATGGCTTAGATCCAGAATATACAGTAATCGGTCGAGTAGCTCGTCGTATTTGGTCGATTGTTATGCGTGACAAATACGGTGCAAATGAACGTAGTCAGAAGCTAAAATACCATATCCAAACTTCTGGTCGTAGCTTACATGCACAAGAAATCGACTTCAATGATATTCGTACAACATTACAAGCATTGATGGCATTGCATGATAACTGTAATTCATTACACACGAATGCATATGACGAAGCGATTACAACACCAACAGAAGAATCTGTTCGACGCGCAATGGCTATCCAAATGATCATTACAAAAGAACACGGGTTAACAAAAAATGAAAACCCATTACAAGGTGCATTCATAATCGAAGAACTAACTGATCTTGTAGAAAATGCAGTATTGGAAGAGTTCGATCGTATTAATGATAGAGGTGGAGTTCTTGGAGCGATGGAAACCCAATACCAACGTGGCAAGATTCAAGAGGAATCAATGTACTATGAAATGCTGAAACACTCAGGTGAACTACCAATCATCGGTGTTAACACATACTTGAATCCAAATCCACCTTCATCAGAAGCAATCGATAGTATGGAAATTGCCAGAGCATCACAAGAAGAAAAGGAAACACAAATTCAAAATCTACAAAAATTCCAAACAAAACATGCCAATGAAGTTGAAGTCGCTATTCAAAAACTAAAAGAAGTAGCGGTAACAGGAGGCAACATCTTTGCAGAACTAATGGAAACCGTAAAATACGCAAGTCTAGGTCAAATCACCAATGCCCTATACCAAGTAGGAGGGCAATACAGACGGAATATGTAACTAAATGCTGAAACGGCCCTCGTTGAGAGGAAGATAGCCTAAGTACGCCACGTCCTGTGGCAACGGCTATCTGACCCACATCCTGTGGGCCTCCGACAAGCACTGGAAGGCTCGAAACAAAAGCATTACTTAAGCTTTTGTCCGAGAGACTGAAGTGACCTCGAGGGGCTGGCCGCTGAAGCTGGATACATCACTTTAGGAAGGCAACCTAAGTACGCGACGTCCTGTCGCAACGGTTGCATGACTAACATCCTGTTAGCCCAAGGCGCTCGTTAAGCTATGAGGACGTTGGAGGGCGGAAGCCAAAGTCGCTTTTTGACTTTGAGTGCCCGACCGAAACGACCTGAGTAGCTAGCGCCAGAAGCTGAATATGTAACTAAATGCTGAATGCACTCGTTTAGTGGAAGATAACCTAAATTAGTCGTTTCCTATAGTGATAGCTAACTGATCCACATCCTGTTGCTCCAGGACATTCACAAGAATTGTACAAATAAACACTAGCTAAAACGCCACTTTCGATGCCCATAAAAGTAATGGAAATGTACAATACTATCAAGAGATAAAAATTAGTGGAAAATAAAAAATGAAGGAACTAATCATTTCATTAGCCCCTTCATTTTTATTTTTTGTATAATAGGGAGTAAAACAAATTTTAAGGAGTTCTTGTTTATATGAAAAGCTTACTACATTGTCTATTTATCATAATTTGCCTGGTACTTATATTCTTTTTGTATAACAAGCAATTAGGGGCCATCCCCATCCTTATTTTTTCCATATATCTTTTTGTTTATGGGTTTCGACAATTGAGAAATCAAAAAAAGAATAATTGATTGTGGCGTAATCAAAGAAAGATTGTATATAATGGATATTATGTTTATGTATTAAGAAGGGACGTGCACGATTTGAACTTTCGTGAAATGACAAAAGAACAACTATCAGAAGAATCGTTTATCGATTTAGCATACGGAATTTTAGATTCAAAAAAACAACCATTAACTTTCCCAGAACTGATGAAAGAAATCCAAGCAATAAAAGGTTGTGATGATGCAGAAGTAAAAGAGCGCTTGCAACAATTTTATACAGATCTTAACATTGAGGGTCGTTTTATTGTACTAGGTGAAAACCGTTGGGGACTTCGCGAGTGGTATGCAATTGAACAAATCGAAGAAGAAACAGCGCCAACAGTAAAAGTCCGCAAGAAAAAAGCTAAAGCAGTAATTGACGATGAAGATGAACTTGAACTTGAAGAAGAAGAATTAGACTTCGATGAAAACTTCGATGAATTCGTTGAAGATCCAACCGAAGAAGATGAAGAAGAAGAAGAGGAAGAATTCGAAGATGTTACAATCGATGATATCGATGAAGACCTTGATGAAGACTTGCTTGAAGAAGAAGATGAATTCGAAATTGATGAAGAAGATGATGAGTTAGAAGAAGAGGAAGAAGAATAATTTCTTGACTTCTAGCTGAGTTCCATATAATCTTTTACTTGGGCTCCTTAAAAGGAGAATGACCGTATAATTTATACGCTCCCCCTGCATATTATGCGGGAGGAGCGTTTTTTATTTTTTTAGTGTTTAATTTAAAGGAGGAATTGGCTTTGACTAAATATATTTTCGTAACAGGTGGGGTTGTATCATCACTTGGTAAAGGTATTACAGCTGCATCACTTGGACGTTTACTGAAGAACCGAGGATTAGAAGTAACAATCCAAAAATTTGACCCATACATCAATCTTGACCCAGGTACAATGAGTCCGTACCAACACGGGGAAGTTTTCGTAACAGATGATGGCGCAGAGGCAGACTTAGATTTAGGTCACTATGAACGTTTCATCGATATTAACTTAGGGAAACACAGTACAGTAACTTCTGGACGTGTTTACTCTTCTGTTTTGAGAAAAGAACGTCGTGGAGATTATAACGGTGGAACTGTACAAGTTATTCCACATATTACAAACGAAATTAAAGAACGTATCCAACGTGCAGGTCGTGAAACAAGCGCAGATGTGGTTATTACAGAAGTAGGTGGTACAGTAGGTGATATCGAATCACTACCATTCCTAGAAGCTATTCGTCAAATGAAATCAGACCTTGGTGGGGAAAACGTAATGTACATTCACTGTACTTTAATCCCTTACATCAAAGCAGCTGGTGAATTAAAAACAAAACCAACACAACACTCTGTAAAAGAATTACGTTCTTTAGGTATTCAACCAACTCTTCTTGTAGTACGTACAGAACAAGAAGTACCACAAGAAATGAAAGAAAAATTAGCACTATTCTGTGACGTAAAAGCAAGTAACGTTATCGAATGTCAAGATGCAAAACATTTATATGAAGTACCATTAAACCTACAAGCACAAGGTATGGATGATATCGTTCTTGAACACTTTGGTATCTCTGCACCACAAGCAGACATGGTTGAATGGACGTCATTAGTAGATCGCGTATTAAACTTATCTAAAACAGTGAAAATTGCACTTGTTGGTAAATACGTTGAATTACAAGATGCTTATCTATCAGTAGTTGAAGCGTTAAAACACGCTGGATATCCAGTAGATGCAGATATTGATGTAGACTGGATCAATTCTGAAGATGTTACAGCTGAAAATGTTGAAGAATTATTGAAAAATGCAGATGGTATCCTTGTACCAGGTGGCTTTGGTGACCGTGGTGTTGAAGGTAAAATCATTGCAACTCAATATGCACGTGAAAATGACGTGCCGTTCTTAGGTATTTGCCTAGGTATGCAATTAGCAACTGTTGAATTTGCACGTAATGTTCTAAACTTAGAAGGCGCGCACTCATCAGAACTAGATGCGGACACTAAATACCCTATCATCGATCTTTTACCAGAACAAAAAGACGTGGAGGATTTAGGTGGAACACTTCGTCTAGGTCTTTATCCATGTAAATTAAAATCAGATTCTAAAGCTATGGAAGCATATGGTGAAGAAATAGTCTATGAACGTCACCGTCATCGTTATGAGTTTAATAACGAGTACCGTGAAGCATTTGAAGCAGCAGGATTCGTCTTCTCAGGTACAAGCCCAGACGGCCGTTTAGTTGAAATTGTTGAATTACCAGAGAACAAATTCTTCGTGGCATCTCAATTCCACCCAGAATTTATCTCACGTCCGAACCGTCCACAACCATTATTTAGAGAATTCATCGCAGCAGCAGTTAAATAAATTCTGTTTTTGCGTTACAAGACTTGAATATCTTTATATGGCTCGAGTTCAAAATGGTTTTTCAGATTCAATTGAGTAACTAGCATACAAAGGGCATACAAAGTTTGTTAGCTAGAAAAACAAAAGATTTATACAAAGAGACTACTCCACATGTTTAAATGAAGAGTAGTCTCTTTTTTTGTGGAAAATAAATAAATTAGACCATACTATAACAGTAATCATAATCATTCAAATAACTAAAAAACACAAAAAAACCACTCCAAGAATTTATAGAGTGGCCAGAAAAAGTTGGATTATTACTAATCATTAGATAGCATTTCGTCATAAGACATTTTAACAGCTTCGTATACAAACAGTGCAGCGAAACTATATGGCAGTACAATTCGTTCACCGGTATCATTTGGCAATAACCCTTTTTTGATGCCTAATGATACATAGGTATAAGCTAAATCAGCCATCTCGCCACTATCTTCAGCTTTTTCACTTGCAACTACAGCAAATGGAATAAATAAATCGTATAATGAATGTGCCAATTCGAGAGCCTGTGGATCGTTTGCGTGACGAGTGAAAATACATACACGGTCTGTTGATACTAATTTTGTATTTTTAGACCAAGGGTTTAATTTTGTAAAAGGTTCTGCACTGTGCAAAGCATTATCTTCAATTGCTTGCATTTCATCAAAACAAGCAAAATATACAGTTCCTTCAGCGATACCGGCTTGCGCTAATAATCGAGCAGTTTCTTCTATTGCTTCTTCTTGACTAGTCGAAATTCTTTGTAAGAGACCGCCAAGCTGTGTCGACAACATTTTCAACATAATATTCACCTCACGGCTTTTATTATAATAATTGTTCATTTTAAATGCAAAATGAATTATTTTAATGTATTAAAAGGGAAAATGAGGTATATTATCGAATAATACGTACGGGGGAATAAAAAAAGGGAGTATGGTAAAGGTGAAAAAAATACTTATAGTAGATGATCAACAAGGAATTCGCTTACTACTCAATGAGGTGTTCAAGAAAGAAGGCTATGAAACATATCTAGCGGCTAACGGTCTTGAAGCTTTGCAATATATAGATAAAATAATGATGGATTGTGTCTTGTTAGATATGAAAATTCCTGGTATGGATGGAATTGAAATACTAAAACGTATAAATAAACAATTGCCTGACCTGCCTGTACTTATGATGACAGCTTATGGCGAATTGGATTTGATTAAAGAAGCAGAGGCGCTTGGTGCTAAGCATTACTTTACAAAACCATTCGACATCTACGAAGTGCGAGACGTGGTCAATAAAATATTGAAAGATTGATGGTGAGCAGTGGTCAACGACGTATGTTTTTGATATTATGAGTTATGATATTAAGTAACCTTAATACCACGATTCATACTAGAGGAGGAATTTGTAATGGCTTTGGTTTCCATGAAAGAAATGTTGATTAAAGGTAAAAAAGAAGGTTATGCAGTTGGTCAATTCAACATCAATAACCTTGAATTCACTCAAGCTATTTTACTTGCTGCAGAAGAAGAAAAATCACCAGTAATTTTAGGTGTTTCTGAAGGTGCGGGGAAATACATGGGAGGATTTATTGCCGTAGTCCACATGGTAAAAGGCCTGATCGAAAGCTACAAGATTACAGTTCCAGTAGCAATTCACTTAGACCACGGTTCAAGCTTCGAAAAATGTAAAGAAGCAATTGATGCTGGTTTTACATCAGTTATGATTGATGCTTCACACCATTCGTTCGAAGAGAATGTTGAAATCACTTCTAAGGTGGTTGAATATGCACACGCTAGAGGTGTTTCTGTGGAAGCAGAACTCGGCACAGTTGGTGGCGATGAAGATGGAGTAATTGGTGGCATCATGTATGCAGATCCACAAGAATGTAAAAAACTTGTAGAAGCTACAAATATTGATTGCCTTGCACCTGCATTAGGTTCAGTTCATGGTCCTTATCAAGGTGAGCCAAACTTAGGTTTTAAAGAAATGGAAGAAATCTCAAACTTAGCTGACTTACCATTAGTATTACATGGTGGTACTGGTATTCCTTTAAAAGATATTCAACGTTCAATCTCTTTAGGAACAGCTAAAATAAACGTTAATACTGAAAACCAAATTGCTGCTACAAAAGCAGTTCGTGAAGTATTAGCAAATGACACTAAAGTTTATGATCCACGTAAATATTTAATTCCAGCTCGTGATGCTATTAAAGCGACAGTTATTGGCAAAATACGCGAATTCGGAAGTGCTCAAAAAGCATAATTAATTAGGTGAAATGAGGAGAAGTGTTCGGTTAAATTAATCGGCCCTTCTCCTATTTTCCATCATCCAGGGGGATATTATAATGAAATTTTTTATCGATACAGCTAACTTTGAAGAAATCAAAGAAGCGCATTCTTGGGGAATTATCTCAGGTGTAACAACAAATCCATCATTAGTAGCAAAAGAACAAAATATCTCATTCCACGATCGTCTACGTGAAATTGCGGAATTAGTAGATGGTTCTATTAGTGGAGAAGTAATTTCACTAGATGCAGAAGGCATGATTAAAGAAGGTCTTGAACTTGCTGCAATTGCACCGAATATTACTGTGAAACTACCAATGACACCAGCTGGTTTAACAGCTTGTTCTACACTATCAAAAAAAGGCATTAAGACAAACGTTACATTAATCTTTAGTGCAAACCAAGCACTATTAGCAGCTCGTGCGGGAGCAACTTACGTATCTCCATTCTTAGGTCGTTTAGATGATCTTGGCCAAGATGGCATTGAGTTAGTACGCCAAATCGCTGAAATCTTCGCTATTCATGAAATCCCTACGCAAATTATTGCAGCTTCTATTCGTCACCCACAACATATTACAGAAGCGGCTCTTGCTGGTGCACATATTTCCACAACTCCATTTAAAGTTTTAGCTCAATTATTCAAACATCCTTTAACTGATAAAGGAATTGAAGGTTTCTTAGCGGATTGGAATAAGAAAAACGGTTAATAATAATAGAAATATCCGAAGATGAAGGAGATTTACATGGACGTTTATAAAATTAACGGCGACAAGCGTTTGCAAGGTACAATCAAAGTAAACGGCGCTAAAAATAGTGCTGTGGCCTTAATTCCAGCATCCATATTGGCTAATTCACCCGTCACGATCGAAGGCTTACCAGAAATTCTAGACGTTACAACATTGAAAGCCTTACTTGAAGAAATTGGTGGAGAAGTACAATTTTCTGACGGTCATATGGTTATTGATCCTCGAGGAATGGTTGATATGCCTTTACCAAATGGCAATGTCAAAAAACTTCGCGCTTCGTACTATATGATGGGAGCGATGTTAGGACGATTTAAAAAGGCTGTTATTGGATTACCTGGTGGTTGTCATTTAGGACCACGCCCGATTGATCAACATATTAAAGGCTTTGAAGCATTAGGCGCTAAAGTAACAAATGAGCATGGTGCAATCTATTTACGAGCTGATGAATTAGTAGGTGCTAAAATCTATTTAGATGTTAGCAGTGTAGGGGCCACTATTAACATCATGCTTGCTGCAGTTAAAGCAAAAGGACGCACAGTCATTGAAAATGCTGCAAAAGAACCCGAGATTATTGATGTTGCCACGTTACTAACGAATATGGGAGCTAAGATTAAAGGTGCAGGTACGAACGTTATTCGTATTGATGGCGTTGAAGAGTTACACGGTACAAATCATACAATTATTCCAGACAGAATAGAAGCTGGTACATTTATGATAATGGCCGCAGCAATTGGTGATGGTATTATAATCGATAATGTAATTCCTTTACACGTAGAAGCTGTTACAGCGAAACTACGAGAAATGGGCGTCAAAATCATTGAGGAAGAAGAGAGAATCATCATTCCTAAAGTTGAAAAACTTCAGGCTGTTGATGTGAAAACTCTTGTATATCCAGGTTTCCCTACGGATTTACAACAACCCTTTACTGTATTATTAACACAATCTCAAGGTTCATCAGTCGTGACAGATACAATCTATTCTGCCCGTTTTAAACATATTGATGAAATAGCCCGCATGGGAGCAAATGGTAAAGTAGAAGGACGTACAGCCATTATTAATGGTTCGACTAAGCTAGAAGCTGCTACAGTTACTGCTACAGATTTAAGAGCAGGTGCAGCACTGGTTATTGCAGGCTTATTAGCTAAGGGCGAAACAGAAATCCATGACATTTTCCACATAGAAAGAGGCTATAGTTCATTGGTTCTGAAGCTACGTGCGCTTGGTGCAGATATTCGCCGTGAATCGCTACCTTCAGAACAAGAAAACAAAGCCACAAATAGATAAAACTGAAAAAAAGTCGCACAGAATTATCTGTGTGCTACAATAGATTTAGTTTTAAAGGATTCCAACCATTTAATGAGTTGGAAAGCGGGAGGATAAGTTAAAAATGAAACGCAGTTTATCAATGGAAGTAGTACGTGTTACAGAAGCAGCAGCAATTGCCTCAGCAAGATGGATGGGCCGAGGATTGAAAATGGAAGCAGATGACGCAGCAACAACAGCCATGCGTCAAGTATTTGATTCTATTCCTATGCAAGGAACAGTCGTAATCGGTGAAGGTGAAATGGACGAAGCACCAATGTTATATATTGGTGAACAATTAGGTCATGATGAAAATGGACCTCATGTCGATATCGCCGTAGATCCTCTAGAAGGGACGAATATCGTAGCAGCTGGTAGTGGTAACGCACTAACTGTATTAGCAATCGCTGATCGCGGAAACTTACTTCATGCACCTGATATGTACATGGAAAAGATTGCAGTAGGTCCAGAAGCAGCAGGGAAAATTGATATTAATGCACCAGTAATTGATAACTTACGTGCAGTAGCTAAAGCAAAAAACAAAGATATTGAAGACGTAGTAGCGACTCTATTAAATCGTGATCGTCACCAACATATTGTTGATCAAATTCGTGATGCTGGTGCTCGTATTAAATTTATCTCTGATGGAGATGTAGCAGCAGCAATTAACACAGCTTTTGATGAAACAGGCGTAGATATTCTATTCGGAATGGGTGGAGCTCCTGAAGGTGTAATTGCCGCAGTAGCATTAAAATGTCTTGGTGGAGAATTCCAAGGTAAATTAATTCCGTCGAATGATGAAGAGATTGAACGTTGCAAAAAGATGGGTATCGAAGTTAATAAAGTATTATATATGGATGACCTTGTTAAAGGTGACGATGCAATCTTCGCCGCAACAGGTGTTACAGATGGAGAGTTACTAAAAGGTGTTCAATTTAAAGGTGGGCACTGTACAACTGAATCAGTTGTTATGCGTGCTAAATCTGGTACTGTTCGTTTCATCGAAGGACGCCATAGCCTAACTAAAAAACCAAATCTATTTATGGAATATTAAACTTCAATATTAATTGCCCGGCATTTGCCGGGCATCTTCTTAAAGTACATTTCATTCATTTACTCGCAATTCTCACACATCTATGTTGACCAAATTCATCTATACAAAAAACTTATATAAGAGTGGTGCTATGTCTATGACGACAATGACAATTTCTCAGCTTGAAGATATGAAACTGAAAGATTTGTATGCGCTTGCGAGAGATTATAAAATTTCATACTATAGTAAGCTGACAAAAAAAGAATTAATTTTTGCGATTTTAAAATCAAGAGCAGAACAAGAAGGCTACTTCTTCATGGAAGGTGTCCTTGAGATTATTCAACAAGAGGGCTTTGGTTTCTTAAGACCTATAAATTATTCACCAAGCTCTGAGGATATTTATATCTCAGCATCTCAAATCCGTCGATTTAGTTTACGTAATGGTGATAAAGTAACGGGGAAAGTGCGCCCGCCAAAAGAAAATGAGCGCTATTATGGTTTGTTACATGTAGAAGCGGTAAATGGGGAAGACCCTGAAACTGCAAAAGAACGAGTACATTTCCCAGCATTGACACCGCTATACCCGGATCGTCATATTAAACTTGAAACAACTCCTGCAAAGTTATCTACACGTATTATGGATTTAGTAGCACCAGTAGGCTTTGGTCAACGTGGACTTATTGTGGCTCCTCCAAAAGCGGGTAAAACATTACTTTTAAAAGAAATTGCAAATGCAATTACAGAGAAATATCCTGAATCTGAACTTATTGTACTATTAATAGATGAACGGCCTGAGGAAGTAACGGATATTGAGCGCTCAGTAGCAGCGGACGTAGTTAGCTCAACATTCGATGAATTGCCAGAAAATCACGTTAAAGTAGCAGAGTTAGTGTTAGAACGAGCTATGCGATTAGTAGAACATAAGCGAGATGTTATTATCTTAATGGACTCTATTACTCGACTTGCGCGTGCATATAACCTTGTTATTCCTCCAAGTGGACGAACTTTATCTGGTGGTATTGACCCTGCTGCATTCCATCGTCCGAAACGCTTCTTCGGTGCTGCACGTAATATTGAAGAAGGTGGTAGTTTAACAATATTAGCTACTGCATTAATCGATACAGGCTCTCGTATGGATGAAGTAATTTACGAAGAATTCAAAGGGACAGGTAACTTAGAGCTTCATTTAGATCGTAGTCTAGCAGAACGTCGAATCTTCCCAGCTATTGATATTCGCCGTTCAGGAACTCGTAAAGAAGAACTACTAATTCCAAAAGACCAACTTGATAAACTGTGGGCGATTCGTAAAACATTCTCAGATTCATCAGATTTTGCGGAGCGATTCCTAAAAAAATTACGTCAAACAAAAACGAATGATGAGTTTTTTGAACAGCTAAATTCAGACATGAAGGCTGCTCGAAACGGTAAAGGATTACTGTAAAAACAAAGTTATTTTCTACTAAATTTTAAATTCATATAATTTATTTGCTTGCAACACTGTATAGTTTTTGATATAATTCATACAGTATTGCAATAAACGTGTTGCATATGCGGCAAACTAATCTGGGTCGTGTAAGGCAACAGTTCGATAAACTCTGTTCCAGATGGTTCAGGGCGAAAGGAGATCATACACATGAAACAAGGTATTCATCCAGACCATAAAGAAGCAACAGTAATCTGCTCTTGTGGTAACACTTTCAAAACTGGTTCAGTAAAAGAAAAAATCGTAGTAGAATTCTGCAACGAATGTCACCCATTCTATACTGGCCGTCAAAAATTCGCGTCTGCTGACGGACGTGTTGATCGTTTCAACAAAAAATACGGTATTAAATAATTTAACCCGTATATACAAAATACCTGCCCGGCAAGTAATTGCTAGGCAGGTATTTTTCTTGCGCCAAAATGCTTTTTCGTGTAGTATAAAGCTCGTTCGTTTAAAATAAAAAGCTGTGTAAGTGGATTACATAACATAGTTTTTATATAAAAAAAAGAGAAGTATTCTCTCTATTTTTTCGTTATGATGTTGGATATAAGTGTTGAAAGGAGTCTAATTCATGTACGTAATGACTCAAAATGGTTGGATTGAAGTAATATGCGGAAGTATGTTTTCAGGGAAATCGGAAGAACTAATTCGCCGTGTTCGTAGATCTCAATTTGCAAAGCAGAAAATTGCAGTTTTTAAACCTGAAATTGATAATCGTTATAGTGAAGAGGCAGTTGTAAGTCATAATGGCACAACAGTATTAGCAAGACCTATCAAATCTCCCAAAGATATATGGGATCACATTTCAGATGATTTCGATGTAATTGCAATTGATGAAGCACAATTTTTTGAAGATGATATTGTAGAAATCGTTCAACAATTAGCTAATCACGGTTTCCGTGTAATATTAGCTGGACTTGATCAGGATTTCAAAGGAGTTCCGTTCGGTCCGATGCCTAAGTTAATGGCAATCGCAGAGTTAGTAACAAAATTACAAGCAGTATGTAGTGTATGTGGATCACCATCGAGTCGTACACAGCGCTTAATTAATGGACAACCTGCAGGAATCGATGACCCGGTTATATTAGTAGGTGCTTCGGAGGCGTATGAACCTCGCTGTAGACATCACCATGTAGTGCCAGTAGGAAAATCAATTTCTCAGTAAGAGTAGCTTGAAGGCTGCTCTTTTTTTACGTTTAAAATGGAGGTTTTAATTTACATAAATAATCATTTTACCCTAAATTGGATTTTGTTATATTGAGGTATGCTAGTATTAAATATAGTAAATCTATTTTTAAAAGGGGAACATATGAAGAATGTTATACTAATATTGTTTTCGTTTATCGCTTTAATCGCTATTTTCTCAACAGTTCCAGTAACTGCAAAATCGGCAATAAAGAAATCTAGCAAGAAAATAATAGTTATCGACCCTGGCCATCAGCAATATGCCAATATTGATGTTGAACAAATTGGGCCGGGTGCACTTAAAACGAAGTATAAAGTGACAGATGGTACGCATAGTCCCTATACAAACAAAAAAGAATCCAACCTTACTTTAGAAGCATCTAAAATGCTAGGCAATACATTAAAAAAGCGTGGCTATAAAGTAATTTATACACGTACAAAACAAAATGTGAACATAAGTAATCGTGAACGTGCCAATATTGCTAATAAAAGCAAAGCGGACATCTTTTTACGTATACATGCAGATGGGTCCATTGATAAAAAAGAAAAAGGTTTTTCGATTTTAACGACATCATCAAAAAATCCATACATATCAAAAAGTATAAATAAAAAGAGTCTAGTAATTTCGAATGAAATTATACAAAAGATAGAAAAAAATAAAAAAGTTAAAGATATAAAAGGAATTATTTATCGGGATGACCTATCAGGAGCAAATTGGTCGAAGGTACCTGGAGTGTTGATTGAATTAGGTTACATGACAAATAAGGAGGAGGACAAAAAGTTAGCAGATCCATTATATATAAAAAGCCTGACTAATAGTATAGCTGATGGTATTGATCAATATATAAAGAAAAAATAACGATCAATTCTCAAAAGAGTAGCGATAGCAGCTCTTTTTCATTATACTATTGAAGGAGCATATTTCGGCAAATAGCTAATCACAAGTTGATTTAAATAAATTTCCAAAAGAAAGGTCAAGGTGAAAAAATGTTTGATCGCCTACAAGCCGTTGAAGATCGTTACGATCGATTAAATGAATTACTTAGCGACCCTGAGATAGTCAACGACTCAAAAAAACTAGCGAAGTTTTCAAAAGAACAGTCTGATATCAGTGAAACAGTAGAAGTTTATCGAGAATATAAAGAAGTGAAACAACAGTATCAAGAAGCAAAAGAAATGTTTGAGGATAAACTAGACCCTGAAATGCGTGAGCTAGTAAAAGAAGAAGTAAATGAATTAGAAGAGCAAATTACAAAATTAGAAGACCACCTACGTCTTTTATTAATTCCGAAAGATCCTAATGACAATAAAAACGTTATTATGGAAATCCGCGGTGCTGCTGGCGGTGATGAAGCCGCTCTATTCGCCAATACATTATTCCGTATGTATAGTCGATATGCTGAAGCACAAGGTTGGAAAATTGAAGTCATGAACGCCAACCCAACAGAACTTGGTGGCTATAAAGAAATTGTCTTCATGATTAACGGACAAGGCGCATACTCAAAATTCAAATTCGAAAGTGGCGCACATCGTGTACAACGTGTACCAGAAACAGAATCACAAGGTCGTGTGCATACTTCAACATCAACTGTAGTAGTAATGCCAGAAGCCGAAGAAGTAGAGTTAGACATAGCTGATAAAGATATCCGAGTAGATATTTATCACGCAAGTGGTGCGGGTGGACAGCACGTCAATAAAACGGCATCTGCTGTTCGTATGACACATATTCCAACAGGCGTAGTTGTTGCAATGCAAGATGAGCGTTCTCAATTAAAAAACCGTGATAAAGCGATGAAAGTATTACGTGCGCGTGTATATGATAAATTACAACAAGAAGCACAAGATGAATATAATGCAGAACGTAAATCTGCAGTTGGTACAGGTGACCGTTCAGAGCGCATCCGTACTTATAATTTCCCACAAAACCGAGTTACTGATCACCGTATCGGTTTAACAATTCAAAAGCTTGATCAAATTATTGAAGGTAAGATAGATGAAATCTTCGATGCATTAATCTTAGAAGAACAAGCAAACAAACTTGAAAGCCTAAACGATTAATATGACGAGACAAGTATTTGAGGCCCTCAACCGGGCTTCTTCTTTTTTACAAGAAAACGGTCGAGAAGAAGGAGCTGCACGATTACTTTTACAGCATGCATTAAATACATCCTATACAGGATTAATGATCATCATGCGAGATGAAATGACGGAGGCACAGTGGGAAAACTATTTTAACATGATTGAGGAACATAAGAGTGGTCGCCCTATTCAGTATATTACGGGCTCAGAAGAGTTTTACGGTCGAACTTTTAAAGTAGATGAATCAGTCCTAATTCCTCGTCCAGAAACAGAAGAGTTAATCGTAGAAGCACTAAAACGCATTAAGAAACTATTTTCACCTACATCATCCATTCAAATAGCAGATATCGGAACAGGTAGTGGCGCGATTGCAATAACGATGAAAAAAGAAGTACCTCAAGCGACTGTAATCGCAACAGATATTTCTCTAGCAGCACTTACCACAGCCAAGAATAACGCTAATCAATTAGATGCCGAAATAACTTTCAGAGAGGGAGATTTAACAGCACCTCTAGTACATGAACAATGGGATGTTGTGTTATCTAATCCCCCTTATATAGCTTTTGATGAAGCAAAGGAAATGTCTGATATCGTTTTAGAACATGAGCCGCATAGTGCATTATTTGCAGAAGAAAGTGGACTAGCTTTATATCGGAAGCTTGCTGAAGATTTGCCACCTCTTATGAAAACACCAAGTTTTATTGGCGTAGAGATTGGTTATAAACAAGGGAAAGCAGTAGCGGGGTTTTTCAAAGAAAAATTTCCACAGGCCAAAGTAGAAATAGTAAAAGATATTAATCAAAAAGATAGAATGATTTTTTGCGAGATTATTGAATAAAACATCTGAACCCTGTCTATCCTTGTGTCAGGGAGGGATTAAGATGATACCAGATTACAAGAATATCGAAATGCCAAAACAAGAAACAAAAACAATAACAAAAACAAAAATGATGCCAGTGCTACAATTTATTGCAGCCCTGCTTTTTATACAAACACTTTTATTTTTACTACCACAGTGGTTTACGCAGGATACTTCACCAATTGCAGATGCTGATCAAATGAGATTCCGTATTGTTGCAAATAGCAACTCAACACAAGATCAGCTTATTAAACAAGATATGTTAAAAGAAATAGAACCTATTATTAAACAGCTAGCTTTCCAAACAAAAGGAACGGGAATGGAACAGAATCTAGCAGTTGTGGAACACGAAATTCAAAATAAATTATCCACAAAATTCAGTCAGCAATCGATACAGGTTTCTAGGAAACAAGAATTATTCCCGGCTAAAAGGTATGAAGGATTTTTATATCCACAAAACTACTATGATGCACTTGTCGTGACAATTGGTAGTGGTAAGGGGGATAATTGGTGGTGCGCGTTATTCCCAAAAGTATGTTATCGCGAAGAAGAACCAAAAAAACCAGAAGAAACAAAAGAGGAAACACAGAAGTTTTTCATATGGGAATGGTTAAAAGATATCTTCTCATAATAGGTTATGCACAATATTTGTAAAATTGTCCACAATATACACAAAGTTATCAACAAATTGTGTATAACTTTCTGAAAACTCTTGAGTGAAGGGAGATACAGAGATGGAAACTAAACGTCTAAATGTGGACATGAATGTGGATAATGGAAAAAGTTATGCACAAGCTGTGGATTTGTTAAATAATGGAGAGGTAGTCGCTTTCCCCACGGAAACTGTATATGGTTTAGGTGCAGTTGCTACGGATGAAGCAGCTGTAAAGAAAATCTTTGCAGCAAAAGGTCGTCCTTCCGACAATCCACTTATCGTTCATATAGGTACTTTCGAAGAACTAGAAAATTACGTCGACCATATTTCGCAAAAAGCAAAACTTTGTATGGAAGCGTTTTGGCCAGGCCCTCTAACAATGATTTTCAAAGCGAAACCAAATGTACTTGCTACTAGTGTTACAGCTAACTTGGATACAGTGGGGATTCGTATGCCTAATCATGCAGTTGCATTACATTTACTCCGACAATTAGGGAAACCAGTAGCCGCTCCAAGCGCGAATAGAAGTGGTAAGCCTAGTCCGACAGAAGGTATCCATGTTGAAGAAGATTTAAATGGAAGTATCCCCATGATTTTGGATGGAGGCACTACAGGTATTGGTGTTGAGTCCACTGTACTAGATCTAACATTGGACACACCTGTTATCTTACGTCCAGGTGGTGTCACAAAAGAAATGCTAGAAGTTGTTATTGGCCCTGTTTCTCAACCGTCACATACAGAACAAAATAGTGGCCAGGCGCCAAAAGCACCAGGTATGAAGTATACTCACTACGCCCCAAATGCTCCCGTTTATTTGATAGAAAAAGAAGAAAAAACAATTGCTAATGCTCTTGAGACTTTACATGAAAAAGGGCTTAAAGTGGCGTTACTAGCACCAGGAAATTTAAGCCATCTAGAAGCTGATTGGTTTTTTACTTTTGGTCAAAAGGATACAAATGAAGAGATGGCAGTTAATCTATATCATGCTTTACGTTCGTGCAATGCAACGACAGCAGATCTTGTTCTTGCTACAACTACTTCAACAGAAGGTGTCGGTGCAGCAATTATGAATCGCCTCGAGAAGTCCGCAGGTGGTAAATGGTATTCAGCAGATATTCAGCTTTAACTGAGGGTGAATTTATCTAGTGGAAGCCATTAATTAATTTCTGATACTAAGCTGTTCTTTCTATATAAAAGAGAGAACAGTTTTTTTGTATATAGATGAAAGAGAAAAAGAGATATACGTAATTTCATCTTGGGACATAATTACACTTTAAACGTGAAGCAACACATTAGAAAGCTAGCATAAAGCCGAACATCCCTTGCATATCGTAAAGAGATATCCAAAAGCAAGGGGGAACAGCGTGCAGGAAATAATAGCAGGTGTTATTACAGCGTTAGATGTACTCGCCCTATTTCTTATTTTACCGAAAGTTCGTTTTCGATTTGCCCTTTCCTGTTGGACAGCCGGTCTCCATGTTATATTTCCACTAATCGGTTTTTATGTAGGGGAATGGGCTGCCCAATATTTAATTACAATTGCCAAGATGCTCTCCGGTGCATTACTCAGTTTGATAGGTCTACAACTCCTATTATCAGCTAGAGTTAAAGAGCCACCCAATCTCTCTCCTATATTATTAGCTGTTACTGCAAGTCTTGATACCTTTTCAGTTAGTGTATCTTTTGGTATGCTTCAACTACAGAAGAGTTTATTTATTATGAGTACGGGTATAACAACTTTTATCTTTTCTTACATCGCTTTATCAATAAAAAGAAAAACACCAGTTAATTTAGGTATAATGTTACAGGTGATAGCGGGTGTTGCATTACTTTTAATGGGGATATTATCTATTATTTAATAATTATATGGAACATTATTACTACTATGATATATAATGAGGAATGAGGGTGTGTAATGAATATTTATTTTATATGTACTGGAAACACTTGTAGAAGTCCAATGGCAGAAGCTATTTTAAAAGCAAAGAAATTAGATGATTTGGAAGTTCGTTCAGCAGGTATTTTCGCAATGCCTGGTGGTGAAATTTCAGAGAATGCTAAAGTGGTGTTATCAGAGGCGAATATTTTTACAGAACATGTTTCAAAACAAATTGAAGCAGAGGATTTACAGTGGGCTAATCTTATTTTGACGATGACATCAGCTCATAAAGAAATGATTTTGCAGGCTTACCCATCTATCTCTGATAAAACATTTACATTGAAGGAATACATTGCGCCATATGGCTCTTATGATGTTTCAGATCCATTTGGAGGAGATGTCCATTTGTATCGTCAAACGTTCCAGGAGTTAAATAAATTAATTGATGCACTCGAAACGAAATTATCGGAGGGCTAACGATGAATAAACGAAGTGTGAAGCATTCTTTTGGATTGAGAAAGCAACTCGTATTATTTGTATCAATTTTAGCAATCATCACTTATTCAACCAGTTTGATTTTTATCGAATATATTCAACCACAATTTTTCCCAAATATTAATCGAGTAATATTTGAAATTATTACTTATGCATTAGGTATTATATGGTCTGGTATTTTAGCAGCAGCATTTAGCTCATTTATTATTAAGCCATTGCAAAATCTAGAGGCTGCTACAAATCGTGCAGCAGAAGGCTACATAGGAGAAGATGTAGATTTACCAAGATCAAATGACGAGATAAGAGCGCTGGCAGTAGCATTTCAGTCTATGCTCGAAAATCTCCGCAAAATGGTAGATAGTATTGAACAAAATTTCCAATCGACTAACGAAACGGTGTTAAGTTTATCAAAGGAAACTGAAAATGCAGCTAGTCAAGCAGAGGCAGTCTCTCTTACAATTGCACATATTTCTGAAGGCGCTGAAAGCTCAGCAGTATCTATTCAGCAAACAGCAGAGGCACTTGAAGATATTCAAGTGATAGCTAAGGAAGTTAACGGGCGTGCAGAATTATCCTCGAAACATTCTGAGCGCATGATGAGAGAACTAACATTTACAACAAAAAAAATTGAAGATCTTGTAACAGGCATAAAACAAATTGTCTCAGGTAACAAAGATGCACTTGGAAATATCCATCAACTCGAAAGTAATGCGAAACAAGTTGAACGCATTATCCAATTGGTTGGAGATATTGCTGCACAAACAAATTTATTAGCATTAAATGCGTCAATTGAAGCTGCCCGTGCTGGAGAGCATGGTAAAGGCTTTGCGGTTGTTGCTGAAGAAGTACGGCAATTAGCAGACCAAAGTGCAGAAGCTGTACAAGGTATTACAGGATTAATCCAAACGATGCAATCAGATGTGCATAATGTTGTAGAGCAAATGACTTCTCAAGTAGCTTTTGCAGTCAAAGAGGTAGAGAGAGTATCAGAAACAACAAACGCAGTAGAAGGAATGACTTCAATCGTTCATGAAATGGCAGATTCCGTTGTTGAAATATCCCAATTCGTGGAAAAACAATTGCATAATATTGAAACAACTGCTCATCAATCTCAAGAAGTAGCTGCCATAGCTCAACAAACATCTGCTGGTGCACAAGAAGTTCGAAGTGTAACGGAGGAGCAAGCTAGGTCAATCGAAGAAATTGATCAATTATCGAAGCATTTGAAAATGCAATCAGAAGAGTTGTATAAAATGATACTGCAATTTGACCGCTCCTAATCAATAATCTGTACATAATGACTATCATGAAAGCCCTGATGTGGCTATTGTGATAGTTTTTTTACTTTTAAAGAAGGTATATTTTAGTTAGAAATAACACTTACTATCTTAAAGCTCAATAATAGCTTGCACGAATTTGCAGATAATTGTATAACAAAATGATTTCAATGAGAAATTCATTGAAATCCGAATTAAATACTTAGAAATGATGATTTATATTCGGTAATTGAACATTAATATCTGTGATATACACTGTTGAAAGAATAATATTCGTGTTTTTATTTAAAACTTTTATTTAAATACTGTGAAAAATATGTCTTTCTATAGCTAGAAGTGGTAAACTATTGTTGAATAAAATTATCGAAAAGAGGGAACCCATTGAAAATTGCGATTTCATCAGACCATGGTGGCAACAATTTACGAAAAGAGATTATGACACTGCTAGAAGAGCTAGGCATAAACTACGACGATTTTGGACCACAATCCTCTGATTCAGTTGATTATCCTGACTATGCACTACCAGTTGCAGAAGGTGTAGCAAGTGGAAAGTATGATCGAGGTATTTTAATTTGTGGAACAGGCATAGGTATGTCTATCGCAGCTAACAAAGTGAAAGGTATTCGATGTGCATTAGTTCATGATTTATTCAGTGCAAAAGCAACTAGATGCCATAACAATTCAAACGTGTTAGCAATGGGAGAACGTGTAATCGGCCCAGGACTTGCACTTGAAATTGTGCGAACTTGGTTATCTACAGAATTTGAAGGCGGACGTCACGAACGACGCGTTGAAAAACTTGCAGAGATTGAAAACGACTAAGAAGGTCATAAATTATGAACTTACAACAAATAACAGATCAACTACAACAGCTTCTAACTGAGTTAGAGCAACAAGCAACGTTCCGTAAAGGGCAACTCTTTGTTGTTGGTTGTTCAACTTCAGAAGTCAAAGGACAAAAAATCGGTACATCTGGTGGTTTAGAAATAGCAGAAGCACTGTACAAACCATTACATGCATTTGCAGAAAATCACGAATTATCTTTAGCATTCCAAGGTTGCGAGCACCTCAACCGTGCTTTAACTTTAGAACGTAAAGTAGCGGAAGACTACCGACTTGAGCCGGTTTCAGTTATTCCTGCCCAAACAGCAGGGGGCTCTATGTCGACTTACGTATATAATCAGCTTACAGATCCTGTCGTTGTAGAAGAGATACAAGCACATGCTGGTATAGATATCGGTCAAACATTAATTGGCATGCATTTAAAAAGAGTGGCAGTTCCTGTTCGTACTTCCATAACCCATATAGGTGAGGCAGTTGTGACAGTTGCGATAACACGCCCCAAATTAATTGGTGGCGAAAGAGCAGTTTATAAAAAAGACTAGATTACAGGGGGAATATGTATAATGATCAAACTTGCAGCACTAGACACAGCGGTATTTGAAGCAATGGAAGCGGAAAAAGCACGTCAACAAGCCAATATTGAATTGATTGCATCAGAAAACATCGTTTCAGAAGCAGTGATGGAAGCACAAGGTTCAGTATTAACAAACAAATACGCTGAAGGCTATCCTGGCAAACGTTATTACGGTGGATGTGAACACGTGGATGTTGTTGAAAACATCGCACGTGACCGTCTAAAAGAAATTTTTGGCGCAGAATATGCTAACGTTCAACCACACTCAGGTGCACAAGCGAACATGGCCGTATATTTCACAATCCTTGAACAAGGCGATACTGTATTAGGTATGAACTTATCTCATGGTGGTCATTTAACTCATGGTAGCCCTGTAAACTTCTCAGGCGTACAATACAACTTCGTAGAGTATGGCGTAACAGAAGATACAAATGTAATTGACTATGAAGATGTTCGTCAAAAAGCGCTTGAGCATAAACCAAAATTAATCGTTGCAGGTGCATCTGCATACCCTCGTCAAATAGACTTTGCTAAATTCCGTGAAATCGCTGACGAAGTAGGTGCATACTTCATGGTAGACATGGCGCACATCGCAGGTCTAGTTGCTGCTGGTGAACATCCAAACCCAGTACCATATGCTGATTTCGTAACGTCTACAACACACAAAACTTTGCGTGGACCTCGTGGGGGACTTATTCTTTGTAAAGAAGAGTTTGGCAAAAAAATCGACAAATCGATCTTCCCAGGAATCCAAGGTGGTCCATTAATGCATGTCATCGCTGGTAAAGCGGTAGCGTTCGGTGAAGCACAACAACCAGAATTCAAAGAATACATTGGACAAGTTGTGAAAAACGCAAAAGTATTCGGTGAAGCACTTCAAGCTGAAGGCATTAATTTAGTATCAGGTGGAACAGATAACCATTTACTATTATTAGATGTTCGTTCTATGGGGTTAACTGGTAAAGTTGCAGAAGCATTACTTGATGAAGTACAAATTACAGCAAACAAAAATACAATTCCTTTCGAAACAGAAAGCCCATTCGTAACTTCAGGAGTTCGTGTTGGTACAGCTGCAGTTACTTCTCGTGGTTTCAAAGAAGATGATATGAAAGAAGTTGCTTCAATCATTGCATCTGTTCTTAAAAACCCAGAAGATGTAGCGATTAAAGCAGAAGCACAAAAGCGTGTTGCGGCATTAACTACTAAACACCCACTTTACGCATAATTTAATAGTTTAATAAACTATAATAATAGTCGAAGCTACTTTTGTTCATTCAAAAGTAGCTTTTTTAATATTCGATCTTAAAAAAGTAGAAATCACTTTTTTAAGATGAGAAGATTTTAAAATAGTTTAAGCAATTATGATAGAGCTAAAATCATACAGCTTTGAAACATCCTTGATGATTATTTAGTTGGCTTTTGATCATGAAACTATTTAAAGAATTCGACATTCAAGAAAAGTGAAGTATGTTGAAGCATTATTGATAATATATGTACCTAGTACTTTTGCAATTATCCGTATGATTATTTAATTAGCTAATAATCTCCTCATGTTATCGGTATCAGAAGGGGTTGAAACATTTCAAAGAATAGTGGTTTTATTAGTTTAGGTTGTATAATTGGACAGGGTTACTATTTTAATAAGCCATTAACACTAGAACAAGTTGACGAATTACTCGGCAAAATATAACAAATTAAAAAAACGCAACGGACTCATAGTCAAACTGCGTTTTTCTGGTATAATAGTCAAGATAAATAAAAGTAGGGAGAGGAACACTTTGGGTAAAGTATACGTATTTGACCATCCATTAATTCAACATAAGCTAACATACATTCGCGACAAAAATACAGGAACGAAAGAATTCCGTGAGCTTGTAGACGAAGTGGCAACTCTTATGGCATTTGAAATCACTCGTGATTTACCATTAGAAGAAATTGAAATTGATACACCAGTAACAACAGCTAAAACAAAAGTATTATCAGGTAAGAAGATAGCTATTGTTCCAATCTTACGTGCTGGTATCGGTATGGTAGACGGAGTATTAAAACTAATCCCTGCTGCAAAAGTAGGTCATATCGGATTATATCGTGATCCACAAACTTTAAAGCCAGTCGAGTATTATGCGAAACTTCCTGCTGATGTAGAAGAACGGGACTTCATCATCGTAGATCCGATGTTAGCAACAGGTGGTTCTGCAATTGAAGCAATTAACTCTTTGAAAAAACGTGGTGCTAAAAGTATTAAATTCATGTGCCTAATCGCAGCTCCAGAAGGTGTGAAAGCGATTCATGATGAACATCCAGAAATCGATATTTATATCGCTGCACTTGACGAAAAGTTAAATGACCATGGTTATATTATTCCTGGTTTAGGTGATGCTGGAGACCGTTTATTCGGTACAAAATAATGCGAAGGTGGTGCAAGGTCATTGCGTAAAAAATGGAAAGTGATGACTATTTTTGGAACAAGACCAGAGGCCATTAAAATGGCTCCCCTAGTTTTAGAATTACAAAAACATTCAGATCAAATCGAAACAATTGTGACAGTGACAGCTCAACATCGACAAATGCTCGATCAAGTGCTGGATACATTCAAAATTACGCCAGATTATGATTTGAACATCATGAAAGATCGCCAGACACTTGTCGATGTCACAACTAGAGGGTTAGAAGGTTTAGACCGAGTGATGAAACAAGCTAAACCGGACATCGTATTAGTTCATGGGGATACGACCACAACATTTATCGCAAGCCTCGCAGCCTTTTATAACCAGATTGCAATAGGTCACGTTGAAGCTGGACTACGAACAGGTGACAAATATTCCCCATATCCAGAAGAAATGAATCGTCAGCTTACTGGTATTATGGCAGATATTCATTTTGCACCAACAGAGCAGTCTAAACAAAACCTATTGAAAGAAAATAAAGCGAATAGCACGATTGTAGTTACAGGTAATACTGCAATTGATGCATTAAAAACAACTGTTAACACATCTTACAGTCATCCAGTGCTTGAACAAATTGGACAAGATCGTATGATTTTACTAACTGCACATCGAAGAGAAAATTTAGGCGAACCAATGCGCCATATGTTTAAGGCTATAAAAAGACTTTTAGTAGAGCATAGTGATATACAGGTTGTTTACCCCGTTCATATGAACCCAGCTGTACGCGAAATTGCCAATGAAATACTTGGAGACGAAGCGAAAGTTCATTTGATCGAACCACTTGAGGTTTTTGATTTCCATAATTTTGCTGCTAAATCATACATGATTTTAACAGACTCAGGTGGCGTACAAGAAGAAGCGCCTTCTCTAGGGAAGCCAGTTCTGGTTCTTCGTAATACGACAGAACGTCCCGAAGGAATTGAAGCAGGTACTTTGAAATTAGCAGGTACGGAAGAGGAAACTATTTATAGCTTAGCAAAAGAGCTTTTAATAGAAGAGAATACGTATAATGCTATGGCTCAAGCTTCAAATCCATATGGGGACGGATTTGCCTCAAAAAGAATTGTCGAAGCTTTACTGACCTATTTGGAAAAGTGAAATCAATAATTTAATGAATAGAAACTACCTTATGATTTGTTATAAGTAATTTGTAAGGTAGTTCTATTTCTGTCTATAAATAGATGAAAAACTAACTTAAGGCAATATTGTTGTAAATTTGTCGACAATTTGACAAGGTTACCACCTTTGTGAAGTTTTTCACTCTAACCAATTGACATGAAATATTCACTATTGTATGCTAACTAAGGGTAAGAATGATAAGGGTTCCTTAACTGTAAACAATCTACAATTACTTGAGTTATCAAGTTTCTACTAGATTTACAGTTTGGGCATAATTTGTAAATTTGTACGGTATTGTGCATCAATTTTGGTGTCCTTATATGCGGTGGTTCTCCATTAAAAGCTTATCTCTCACATTTAATATGGATTCCGATTCATCTCTTTATGAGAGTAGATTACGGCTTCCGCCCCGCAAGTAGTTTTAAATGACTACTTATCCGGCATCCAACCGGTGGTCAGCTATTACTTCCGTCATTCGAAAATAAGATTCAGGAGATCAAAGACCAATGCTAGAATTGCATCAGATTTTTGCTAAGCAGAAAAGAATGCTATTTTTTTTGCTCGCATTTTGTGCGTTAGGATGGGCTTTTACGCCATATCAAACAGTATTCGCTGGTCTCGCATTAGGTGCGCTTTTTGGTCATTATAACTTTTGGATTCTAGTCCGAAGAATGGAACGATTTGATCGCTCTATTAGCGAAGGAAAGAAAGTGGCATCACTAGGTTCGGCTTTTCGCTTTGCATCAGGTATTGCTGCAGTAGCGGTTGCTACCATGTTGCCAAAGTATTTTCATTTAATTAGCACGGTCATTGGGCTAATGATTCCGTACGTTCTGCTTTTAGTAGACAGGATCGTATTTCATGTAAAATACCAATAAGCGCATTTGAAAGAGAGGTGAATGCAAAGTGCAACATGAAAATCCACATTTTGAATTGTGGGGACTAGGATTTAACCCAGGTAATATTTTAATGTTAGTGGTAGCAGCGTTAATAGTTTTCTTAATAGCTTTCATTTCGACACGAAACTTAAAATTGAAACCAACAGGCATGCAAAACTTTATGGAGTGGGTTATGGACTTCGTAAAGAATATTATTGGCAGCAACATGGACTGGAAAACAGGTGGTAAGTTCCATATACTTGGAATCACGCTGATTATGTTCATCTTCGTTGCGAATATGCTTGGTCTTCCGTTCTCAGTCATAATTCATGGAGAATTATGGTGGAAATCACCAACAGCAGATCCAATCGTTACTATGACACTTGCCGTTATGATAATTGTATTATCTAACTACTATGGTGTTAAAGCGAAAGGATTCAAAGGGTATCTTGGAAGTTTCGCTCAACCGATGGCTTTCTTATTCCCATTGAAGATTATTGAAGAGTTCGCAAATACGTTAACTCTTGGTCTACGTCTTTACGGTAACATCTACGCAGGTGAGATCCTTTTAGGATTACTTGCAAGTATGGGGACGCTTTGGGGAGGATTAGGTTTCTTCGCAGCAGTAGTTCCAACAATGATTTGGCAAGGTTTCTCGATCTTTATCGGTGCAATCCAATCATTTATTTTCGTTATGTTAACAATGGTTTACATGTCTCACAAAGTGAGCGAAGACCATTAAGTATAAAATACTTAATTTAATAAGTTAAGTAGCTGACACACAAAAAACTTTATATTTCCAAGGAGGAAAAATTTCAATGGTAGGTTCAGTTGGTTTATTAGCAGCAGCAATCGCAATCGGTTTAGGTGCACTTGGTGCAGGTATTGGTAATGGTATGATCGTTTCAAAAACAGTAGAAGGTATCGCTCGCCAACCAGAAGCACGTGGCGTTCTTCAAACAACAATGTTCATCGGGGTAGCATTAGTTGAGGCCCTACCGATCATCGCTGTAGTAGTAGCTTTCATCGTAATGAACAAATAATCGTCTTTAATTGTTTTATAAAAAAATGGCGAAGAGACTTTTCGATAAAGGAAAACTTCGCCATTCCTTTATGTCTTTAAGGCATAATATTCCTTTAGACAATACATCTTACTAAGATTCAATCATATAAGATTTGAACTCTAAGCTCTTGAAGGGAGTGAAACAATCGTGTTTTTAGACTATCTAGTACTAGGAAATTCTGCTGAATTTATTAATGGTGGAGATATCCTTGTAACGTTAGCAGTTTTCATTATCCTAATGTTCGCTTTGAAAAAAGTGGCGTGGGGTCCATTGATGGGAATCATGCAACAACGTGAAGAATTAGTTGCTAGTGAAATCGAGTCAGCTGAAAAGAGCCGTCAAGAATCACAACAACTTTTAGAAGATCAACGTAGCCTTCTTAAAGAAGCGCGTGTAGAAGCACAAACGATTGTTGAAAACGCGAAGAAACAAGGCGACTTGCAAAAAGAAGAAATTATTTCTGCTGCTCGCGCTGAAGCATTGCGTTTGAAAGAATCAGCTGTGCGTGATATCGAGACTGAAAAAGAGAAAGCTATTGCTGCTGTTCGTGGAGAAGTGGTTTCACTATCTGTACTTGCTGCATCTAAAGTTCTTGAAAAACAAGTCTCAGTAGAAGAGAATCGTGCTCTAATTGAAGAAACGATTGCGAAGGCAGGGGAAACTCTATGAGTCAATCGACTGCAGCGAGTCGCTATGCCAAAGCATTGTTCCAATTGGCACAAGAAAAACAATTACTAACTGAAGTAAGTTCTGACTTACGTGAAGTGAAAGTTGTTTTCGAGGAGAACAAAGAGTTATTCCAACTTTTAGATTCTCCAAAATTAGAAGACAAAGAAAAGAAAGAACTTGTTTCTAAAGTATTTGCTTCTGTTCAACCAATCATTGTGAATGCAATTAAAGTCTTAATTGATAAAAAACGTATTCATGAAGTAGTAAGTGTGATTGAAGAGTTTATCCGTTTTGCTAATGATACGCAAGGCGTAGCAGATGCAATCGTATACACTACTCAGCCTCTTACAGAAGATGAAACACAACGCATTTCTACGGCATTCGCTCGTAAAGTGGGTAAAAATACACTTAATATTACAAACGAAATCGATCCATCTTTAATTGGTGGGGTTCGACTTCAAATCGGTAACCAAATTTTTGACAGTAGTATTTCACACAAACTAGCTGGCTTAAAACGTGCGTTAATCGGTTAATTATAAAGAATTTGAGAGGTGAGAAACATGGGCATCAAAGCTGAAGAAATCAGTGGACTTATTAAGCAGCAGATGGAGAATTACCAATCTGCAATGGAAGTTAGCGAGGTAGGTACAGTTATCACAGTTGGTGACGGTATCGCTCGTGCTCATGGCCTCGACAACGTCATGGCTGGAGAATTGCTTGAGTTCTCTACTGGTGTACTTGGTATGGCACAAAACTTGGAAGCGAACAACGTAGGTATCGTTATCCTTGGACCAACTAAAGGCATCAATGAAGGCGATGAAGTGCGTCGTACTGGCCGTATTATGGAAGTACCAGTTGGTGAAGAATTGATCGGTCGTGTTGTCAATTCACTAGGTCTTCCTGTTGATGGTTTAGGACCAATCAACACTACAAAATCTCGTCCAATCGAAAGCCCTGCTTTCGGAGTAATGGATCGTAAATCAGTACATGAACCATTACAAACAGGTATTAAAGCGATTGACGCATTAGTTCCAATCGGTCGTGGTCAACGTGAGTTAATCATCGGTGACCGTCAAACTGGTAAAACTGCTGTTGCAATCGATACAATTTTAAACCAAGCAGACCAAGATATGATTTGTATCTATGTTGCTATCGGTCAAAAAGAATCTACTGTACGTGGCGTAGTTGAAACACTTCGTCAACACGGTGCACTAGATTACTCAATCGTTGTAACTGCATCTGCATCTCAACCATCACCATTATTATACCTAGCTCCTTATGCTGGTATCTCAATGGCAGAAGAGTTCATGTTACAAGGTAAACATGTATTAATCGTATATGATGATTTATCTAAGCAAGCATCTGCTTATCGTGAACTTTCATTACTTCTTCGCCGTCCGCCAGGTCGTGAAGCATATCCAGGGGATGTATTCTACTTACACAGTCGCTTATTAGAACGTGCTGCTAAGTTGAACGAAAAATATGACTGTGGTTCAATCACAGCACTTCCATTCGTTGAAACACAAGCAGGGGATATCTCAGCTTATATTCCAACAAACGTAATTTCTATTACGGATGGACAAATTTTCTTACAATCTGACCTATTCCACTCAGGTGTACGTCCAGCGATTAACGCAGGTCTTTCTGTATCACGTGTAGGTGGTTCAGCTCAAATTAAAGCAATGAAAAAAGTTGCGGGTACACTACGTCTTGACTTAGCTGCATTCCGTGAGCTTGAATCATTCGCTCAATTTGGTTCTGACCTAGATAAAGCTACTTCAGCTAAATTAGAACGTGGTAAACGTACTGTAGAAGTTCTAAAACAAGATCTTCACAAACCTATTAAAGTTGAAAAACAAGTTACAATTCTATATGCACTAACAAAAGGATTCTTAGATGATATTCCTGTACAAGATATCGTTCGTTTCGAAAACGAATTATACGCTTGGTTAGATGCAAATGACGAAAGCCACAAAAACGTTTTAAATCATATCCGTACTACTCAAGGACTTCCATCTGATGAAGACATGGCAGAAACTTTAAATGCTTTCAAAAAAACTTTTGCTAAATCAGAATAAGATCTGATAGTTTTACGTCAATATAAAATAAACGGTAAGGTGGTGAAATACCAGTGGCATCATTACGCGACATAAAAAAACGTATCACATCGACTAAAAGCACAAGTCAAATCACGAAAGCGATGCAGATGGTTTCTTCTTCTAAAATGACACGTGCTGAAGCAAACGCTAAAGCTTACGTTCCATATATGGAGAAAATTCAGGATGTTGTAGCTGCAATTGCAGCAGGTACTCCAGACGGGTCACACCCGATGTTAGTATCTCGTCCAGTTAAGAAAACGGCTTATTTAGTTATTACTTCTGACCGTGGTCTTGCAGGTGGTTATAACAGTAACGTAATTCGTACTGCTAAAAACGCTATGGATGAACGACACAACTCTAAAGATGAGTTTGTTATCATCGCTATCGGCCGTATGGCAAGTGAATTCTTTGCGAAACGTGGATATAACGTAGTAGATGAAGAAATTGGTCTACCTGACCAACCTTTATTTGCTGACATTAAACAAATCGCTCGTAAGGCTGTTGGTATGTTCACTGATGGTACATATGATGAACTTTATATGTACTACAGCCACTTTGTCAGTGCCATTCAACATGAACCAACTGAGAAAAAGGTACTGCCAATTACAGACATCGCAGCATCAAGCACAACTGCATCTTATGAATTCGATCCATCTGGTGAAGCAATTCTTGAAGTATTGTTACCACAATACGCAGAGAGCTTAATTTATGGTGCGTTGCTCGACGGTAAAGCTAGTGAACATGCTTCACGTATGACAGCAATGAAGAGCGCAACCGATAATGCAAACGAACTTATTAGTTCATTAACACTTGTATATAACCGTGCACGACAAGCGGCAATTACACAAGAAATTACAGAAATCGTTGGTGGAGCTGCAGCCTTAGAATAGGCGCTCTCCAGCTTCTGTAATGCAAGTACGATAGGAGGGGAAAAGTATGAAAACAGGACACGTTCTTCAAGTAATGGGTGCCGTTGTTGACGTTCAATTCGACAACTCATCATTACCAGAAATTTACAACGCGCTTACTGTAGAAATTAAACGCCCTGGTGAAGAGCCTCAAACACTTACTCTTGAAGTAGCACTTCACCTAGGAGACAATGCTGTCCGCACGATTGCTATGTCATCTTCAGATGGCTTACAACGTGGCGCAGTAGTAACAGACCTTGGTGCTCCAATCTCAGTTCCAGTTGGTGACATCACTCTTGGACGTGTATTCAACGTACTTGGTGAAACAATCGATTTAGCGGAAGAAATTCCAACAACTGAACGCCGTGACCCAATTCACCGCGAAGCACCAACATTTGAAAACCTTTCAACTCAAGTTGAAATCCTTGAGACAGGTATCAAAGTAGTAGACTTATTAGCACCATATATTAAAGGTGGTAAAATCGGTCTATTCGGTGGTGCCGGTGTAGGTAAAACGGTACTAATCCAAGAACTTATTAACAACATCGCTCAAGGACACGGTGGTATCTCTGTATTCGCCGGTGTAGGTGAACGTACTCGTGAGGGTAACGATTTATTCTTCGAAATGAGCGACTCAGGCGTTATTAAGAAAACAGCAATGGTATTCGGTCAAATGAACGAGCCACCAGGCGCACGTATGCGTGTAGCTTTATCTGGTCTTACTATGGCTGAATATTTCCGTGATGAACAAGGTCAAGACGTACTTCTATTCATCGATAACATTTTCCGTTTCACTCAAGCAGGTTCTGAGGTTTCTGCGCTATTAGGTCGTATGCCTTCTGCCGTAGGTTACCAACCAACTCTTGCTACTGAAATGGGTCGTTTACAAGAACGTATTACGTCAACAAACAAAGGTTCTGTAACTTCTATCCAAGCGATCTATGTACCAGCCGATGACTATACTGACCCGGCTCCGGCTACAACTTTCGCCCACTTAGATGCAACTACTAACCTTGAGCGTAAACTTTCTGAAATGGGTATCTACCCAGCGGTTGATCCATTGGCTTCAACTTCTCGTGCACTATCACCAGATATCGTAGGTGTTGAACACTATGAAGTTGCTCGTCAAGTTCAACAAACTTTACAACGTTACAACGAATTACAAGATATCATCGCTATCCTAGGTATGGATGAATTATCTGATGAAGATAAATTAACAGTTGACCGCGCTCGTCGTATTCAATTCTTCTTATCTCAAAACTTCCACGTAGCGGAACAATTCACTGGTCAAAAAGGTTCTTATGTACCTGTTAAAGAAACTGTTAAAGGTTTCCGTGAAATTCTTGAAGGTAAATATGACAAATTACCAGAAGATGCATTCCGTCTAGTTGGTCGTATTGAAGAAGTTATCGAAAAAGCGAAAAGTATGGGTATTGAACTTTAATACTAGGGACGAGGAGGAAAAAATATGAAGACCATAACAGTCAACATTGTCACTCCCGACGGCCCAGTATACGATTCAGAAGTCAACATGGTGATTGCTAAAACTGTAACGGGTGAGATGGGTATTTTGCCTGGTCACATCCCTACAGTTGCGCCACTAGTAGTAGGTGCTGTACGTCTGGACTCAGACAAGCATACTGAATTAGTAGCAGTTAGCGGCGGTTTTGTTGAAATTCGTCCTGATAAAGTAACGATTTTAACTCCTTCAGCTGAAACAGCAAGCTCAATCGATCTTGCTCGTGCAAAAGAAGCGTTAAATCGTGCTGAACAGCGACTACAAAGTAAACAAGACGGCATTGATTTCAAGCGCGCTGAACTTGCACTTAAACGCGCTATGAACCGTATCAACGTTAAAGAGGGTAACATCTAAGCTTTATAAATAGAATTGCGGGCAGAATTTTTCTGCCCGCTTTTTTAAAAGGAGATGAGAAATGTGGATATAACAGCATCAATTGGTCAAAATGCACTAATTAGCATTATTTCACATATATTTTTTATAGGGATCTCATTCTATGCTTTACAAGCAATTATGTTTGAAAAAGTATTTAAAAAAAATCATGTTTTTCAAATACAGTTGCTATTTATTTTATTAAGTATCGCAATTGGGTCAACTGTTTCGAATTTTTTCCTAACATTTTCTGGATGGTCAAGTCAGCTTCCATATCTCTTTGAGTAACTTGTTTTATATGTAAAAACCAATTATAATATAATATTTTTTAGTTTATCCGTCATTTTGACAAGATTAGCTAAAATTTTTGAACTCTTACAGAGGGAACGCTTTCATTATTGCTAGATATTTGTTATGGTTGAATTTGTGAGAGCATATTATTATTTTTCCATATAGAATAATAATTACCCAGGAAATATTTTGTGGAAATTTGTTTTATTTTAATAGTAATTGGGTATATAAAATGGGCGTCCAGTTTTCTAAAATCAGACACCATTTGCGCAAACTTTGCGTAAAGTATAATGTCTATAGTTAATTGTTATCACTTAATTAAATAGTTTGTTGGATACTTGCCATTAGGCAAAAAAAAAGGTAACATGTTAAATGCTTTGTTTACTAATTATTGACATCATACAATAGAAATTTATCGACTGAAATATATAATAAATGGATACATGGGTTCGGAGGGACAAATGGTGGAGAAAATCATTGTTAAAGGCGGTAATACCTTAACTGGTAACGTTAGAGTTGAAGGGGCAAAAAATGCCGTATTACCTATATTGGCGGCTACATTACTTGCGTCAAAAGGAAAAAATATTATTAAAAATGTGCCAAATTTGGCCGATGTGTATACAATTGATGAAGTATTAAAAAGTTTAAATGTGGAATTATCATTTTCACCTGAAACAAATACAGTAGAAATTGATGCAACTAAACAATTATCATCTGAAGCACAATTTGAATATGTACGTAAAATGAGAGCTTCAATATTAGTAATGGGACCATTATTAGCACGTAATGGTTTTGCACGCGTAGCTATGCCGGGTGGTTGTGCAATCGGATCACGTCCAATTGATCAACATCTAAAAGGCTTTGAACTAATGGGTGCGAAGATTTCAATGGGACACGGCTATGTCGAAGCAACAACTGAAGGACGCTTACACGGAGCTAAAATTTACTTAGACTTCCCAAGTGTAGGTGCAACTGAGAATATCTTAACTGCTGCAGCTTTAGCAGATGGTACTACATTTATCGAAAATGCTGCTAAAGAGCCAGAAATAGTAGACTTAGCTAACTTTATTAATGAGATGGGTGGTAAAGTTGTTGGCGCTGGTACTGACACAATCCGTGTAGAGGGCGTTAAAGAACTATATGGTACAACTCATTATATTATTCCTGATCGTATAGAAGCTGGTACATTTATGGTAGCAGCGGCGATTACAGGTGGAGATGTACTAATTGAAAATGCCATTGCTGAACATATGACAGCACTTGTCGCGAAAATGCGTGAAATGGGTGTTGAAATTACAGAAGAAGGCGAAGGTTTACGTATTCGTTCAAACGGATCTTTAAAAGCTGTAGATATTAAAACAATGCCACATCCAGGGTTCCCAACAGATATGCAATCTCAATTGATGGCTTTAATGTTGAAAACAACTGGTACTGGTGTTATTACTGAAACAGTATTTGAAAATCGCTTTATGCACGTTGAAGAGTTCAGACGTATGAATGCTTCTGCGAAAATTGATGGTCGTTCTGTTATTATTGATGGCCCATGTGATTTACAAGGTGCTGAAGTTGCAGCGACAGATTTGCGAGCAGCAGCAGCACTAATTCTTGCAGGATTAGTAGCTGAAGGAATTACGCGTGTTTCTGAATTGCATCACTTAGATCGTGGATATGTTAACTTCCATAAAAAACTAGCTGCTTTAGGCGCTGATATTGAAAGAGTATCGACGATTGAAAAAGCATCTGTAGAATTTCAAACAAATTAATCTAGCATAATACTAAAACGTTTAAGAGCTTTGTTGCTCTTGAACGTTTTTTTCGTATAACGACGAATGCTCCAGCATAGTATGGCATATGAAAAAAATTCTACTAATACCCATCAGCCTTTTTATCGTCATCCTTTTGTTTGTGCTACCAATTGTTAGTATGCATTTTTATCCTAAAAATTTCACAAACGTATCTACTACGCAACAGACTCAGAAGAAACAACAAGAAACTGAGCCACCTTGTGAAGTTTACATTACTGTGGAAGGAATTAAAGACCCCCTACCTCTAGAACAATATATCGCTGGAGTAATTGCAGCTGAAATGCCCTCTAGCTTTCATGTAGAGGCGCTTAAAGCACAAGCTGTAGCTTCACGCACATTTGCCCTTAAAGTCACGGAGAATGGCCAGAAAGCGATAAAACCGAGTGTCCTCCATCAAGTCTTTGAGTCAAAACAACAAAGAAAGAAAAAATGGGGAGCGAATTTCAATAAGAACGAGAAAAAATTACAAAAAGCTGTAGCTACTACAGCAGGTGAAATTCTCACTTATAACGGTGAATTAATCACGGCAATGTTCTTTTCTACAAGCAATGGAAAAACAGAAAGCGCAGAAGAATACAGTGGACAAGATATTCCATATTTACAAACAGTTACTGTAGAAGGCGAAAAGGAATTGTCTCCAAATTATATTCAAAACACAGATTTCGCATTAACACAGTGGAATACCATCTTCAATTTCCAATGGTCAGCAGAACAACTAAACGCTATTAACCTAACTAGAAACAGCTCTAATCGTGTTCAAACGATGCAAGTGGGGAGTTATAGTTGGACAGGCAGGGAAATCCGAGAAAAGCTTAATATCCCTTCTACGGACTTCACAATCAATTGGAAACCAGCTCAAAATAAAGTCACTGTCACAACAGTAGGGTACGGCCACGGAGTAGGCATGAGCCAATACGGTGCGGAGGCTTTGGCGAGGGAGGGGGTCCATGCAAAGGACATCTTAAAGCACTTTTATAAGAAAGCTTCTATTACCTCCATAAAAAATAATAAAAACATATGTTTAAACTGAAGCGTTATTGTCTAGAATGACGTTGAGGTGATGACAATGAGGGAAGAAAACAGACCAAACCCTTCTCCGAAAAAAGGTAGTGTCACAACAAAGCGTTGGTTTTGGCCTACTATTTATGCAAGCTTTTCAATTCTGTTAGTAGGACTTGTTTGGGGATATAGTGCTTATACAAACTCAGACAATAACAACGCTACGAATTTAGCAAGTAAAGGCGAGACAGGCGCATCAGTTGAAACAAATGCTAAGGCAGAGTCTATGAAATACCCATTCCAACAGGATCTTTTAGATGAAGTAGCAATCGTACAAGACTTTTACGATGTCGAAGCAGATGAAAAAACGAGAGAAGGCGCATTGCTTGTGTTCAATCAAACTTTCACAACGAGCAACGGTATCTCACTTTCAGTTGATGGGAAACCATTTGAAGTATTGTCAGTGATGAGCGGTAATGTTGAGGAAGTGAAGATGGATCCATTCATCGGTAACGAAATCGTTATTGCACATCCAAACGGTACAACGACGAAATATAGCTCAGTAGGCGATATCAAAGTTAAAAAAGGTGACAAAGTTTCACAAGGACAAGTACTTGGTAAAACAATCGAAAACGAGTGGAATCCAACAGCGGGTAATCACTTATACTTCGAAGTTATGGAAGAAGGGGTTAATGTTAACCCTAAAAAACTCTTAGCTTTTTAAATTTAGCTGAATAATGTCATTTATCAACGAAATAAGGAATGCTTAGTTCTTAAAAGCTCCAAGCAAACATAAGTTGAAGAAACGTTCGTACATTGTGGAAAGGAAGAGAATGTGCACGAACATATTCGCAACCGCTGTTTGAAACTTGGGTTTATGTTGAAAGAAACGAGGCAAACCGTAAGAGCGATGGCACAAATTACAGGCTATTCAAAAAGCACTATTCATAAAGACTTAACAGAACGTCTCAATGAAGTAAATGAAGAGTTGGCCAAGGAAGTTAGTGAAATTCTTGCGTACCATAAATCGGTACGTCACATACGAGGTGGAGAGGCTACAAGGAAAAAATGGTTAGCCCGACAATCGACTATGGAGAAGGCATCGAAGTAGGCAATCTGCTTCGATGTCTTTTTACGTTATTAGGAAAATGAAAACGCGGATATAGATTGAAAGAAAACCTTTAACAAGCCGTTCATATAAGCTATCTCCATAAAATATGTAGATGTAATTTCCACCTTGATATGATAAAATATTCTAGATAATTACATATATAAAACGTACGATAAATGCTGTTATGTGAAGGAAGGGGAAAGTTCCATGTTTTCTAAGGATATTGGGATTGATTTAGGAACTGCTAATGTATTAATCCATGTTAAAGGTAAAGGAATCGTTTTAAATGAACCATCCGTTGTTGCGATAGATAAAAATACAAATAGAGTGCTTGCTGTTGGAGAAGAAGCACGTAAGATGGTAGGAAGAACACCAGGCAATATTATTGCGATTCGACCATTAAAAGACGGTGTAATTGCTGATTTTGATATAACAGAAGCGATGTTAAGACACTTTATAAGTAAATTAGACGTTAAAGGGTTTCTCTCAAAGCCTCGTATTTTAGTTTGTTGTCCAACAAATATTACAAGTGTAGAACAAAAGGCTATTCGTGAAGCAGCAGAGAAATCTGGTGGTCGTAATGTCTACTTAGAAGAAGAACCAAAAGTAGCTGCTATTGGAGCAGGAATGGATATTTTCCAACCAAGTGGGAATATGGTTGTTGATATTGGTGGAGGCACTACAGATGTTGCCGTACTATCAATGGGAGATATCGTTACTTCTGAATCCATTAAGGTTGCAGGAGATGTATTCGATAATGATATCTTACAATATATTAAAAAAGAATATAAATTACTAATTGGGGAACGTACAGCCGAATCAATCAAAATGACAATCGGTACTGTGTATGCTGGTAGCCGAGAAGATGAGATGGACATTCGAGGACGAGACATGGTGACAGGCTTACCAAGAACAATTACAATTGGTTCTGCTGAAATTGAAAAGTCTTTACGAGAATCCATTTCAATGATTGTACAAGCAGCTAAAAATGTATTAGAAAAAACACCTCCTGAACTATCAGCAGATATTATTGACCGCGGTATTATAATTACTGGTGGTGGGGCATTATTGCATGGACTTGACCAATTATTAACGGACGAGTTAAAAGTACCAGTAATCTCTGCAGAGAATCCGATGAACTGCGTTGCTGAAGGAACAGGCATTATGCTCAACAATATGGACAAAGTATCAAAACATATTTGATTTGTAGCCGAAATAAGGAAAGTATAGAAATCGCATATACTTTAATTTATTGATGAAAGGGTGATTGCAATGTTTCGTGGGTTTTATACAGTAGCTACAGGTATGATTGCACAACAGCGACGTACTGAATTACTGTCAAATAATATTACCAATGCCAACACACCAGGTTATAAAGCAGACCAATCTACAATTCGTTCATTCCCAGATATGCTTATGTCGCGTATGACGAAGTCAGGTACGAATTTAGAGAGTGGATTAAACACAACAGCCAACAATCAGATTGGTGCATTAAATGCAGGTGTATACATGCAAGAAACATTACCAGACTACTCACAAGGTCAAATTACAGCTACTGATTTAACAACTGATGTTGCTTTAGTTGATAACCAATTACCGACGGATGCAGAAACTGGCGCTAAAGGTGCAATATTCTTCCGTTTAGAACATCCTACAGAAGGCGAAACGTATACACGTAACGGTAATTTCACTTTAGATCCACAAGGTTACTTAACAAACGCACAAGGTCTTTATGTGTTATCAGATAGTGGTCAACGTATACAGTTACAAAATGATGATTATCAAATTATGGATGACGGTCGTATTATCGGCGCTGGAGAGCAAGAAGTAGCACGTATCGGCGTATCATACGCAGCACAGCCAGATACACTTCAAAAGCAAGATAACGGACTATATCGTACATACAACGGTGAAGATTTACCATCTGCATACACTGTAAATGGTGTCAGCTTTAATTTAAAACAAGGTTATATTGAACGCTCAAATGTTGATGCTAGTAAAACGATGACAGAAATGCTGACAGCTTACCGTGCATTCGAAGCAAATCAAAAGGTATTACAAGCCTATGACCGTAGTATGGATAAAGCCGTTAACGAAATTGGAAAAGTGTAACAGAAACAGTATTTTTGAAATACATAGGAGGGCTATGATATGCTACGTACAATGATTTCCGCTTCCAACACGATGACTCAATTGCAACAACAGCTTGATACGATTGGAAATAACTTAGCGAATAGTAATACGCATGGTTTCAAAGCTAAGGAAGCAAAGTTTGGCGAATTATTATATCAACAATTTAACAATGACAAGTCTGATAAGACAGAGCGCCAATCTCCAATAGGAATTCGTATTGGTGTTGGGGCACAACTGGCCCAAGCACAAACGGTTTGGAAGCAGGGGAATATTCAAACGACAGAACGTTCTCTCGACTTTTCATTCACAAAGCCGAAGCAATACTTGAATATCATCATGCCAGATGGTGAAAATGGCGACCGTACAGTCTATACACGCCAAGGGGATTTATATATATCAACCGATGATTATAACAATGCCATGCTCGTAAATGCAGATGGTTATCCAGTTGCTGGAGCTGATGGAAATCCAATTATTTTCCCTGAAAACGTAAAGGAATTTGGTATGAAAGACAATGGTGAGCTGAATATTACTTTTGATGACGGTTCACAACGTACAGTAGAACTTGCTGTTACGGAGCTTCAACGTCCCCAACTAATGGAACATATTTCGGGTACATACATCGGTCTTCCTACAAACTTAAATGAATTAGGTGTGACAGAAGCTGATGTCCTTCGTAATTTACAAGGTGCAGACCGAGCTGAGATAGGTTTGCAAAACGGTTCTTTAGAAATGTCGAACGTAGATACGTCTAAAGAGATGACTGAGCTTATTAATACGCAAAGATCTTATCAATTTAATGCTAGAACGATTACTTTATCAGATCAAATGTTAGGTCTTGTTAACGGCATTCGATAAAGCAATCTGAACAGAGGAGAAAAACAAGTTATGACAAACAATTTGAAAAAAAACGTGACTGTGCCTAATACTTCAAAGCCAATGACTCGTAAAGAAGCAAAAATCGAGAGAGAGGTTAAAGAAGAAGTTAATATGAAATGGTGGTCAAATTTACGACTCCTCCCAATCGGGATGCGAATCCTTGTCGTACTCATTTTGCTTGTCATAGCGGCTGTGTCAGGTGCAATGATTGGTTATAGTGTTATTGGTGAAGGCGATGCATTAGATACACTGAAAGTCTCTACATGGCGCCATATATTTGATATTATGAACGGCGTAGTGGACAAATAATCATTATTTCTACAGAACCTTTCATATTAGGAGGACTAAAATGTTAACTGCAGATCAAATTCAAGCGATTTTACCTCATCGTTATCCATTTTTACTTGTAGACCGTATTCTTGAACTTGAAGAAGGAAAAAGAGCGGTAGGTTTAAAAAACGTTTCAATTAATGAACAATTTTTCAATGGGCATTTCCCAGGATATCCTGTGATGCCAGGTGTTTTAATTATTGAAGCACTTGCACAAGTTGGTGGAGTAGCACTATTGAAATCTGAAGAGTTTAAAGGAAGATTAGCTTTCTTAACAGGAATTGATAATGCGCGTTTCAAACGTCAAGTAATTCCTGGCGATCAACTTCGTCTAGAAGTAGAGTTTACTAAATTACGTGGTGTAATGGGTAAGGGACATGCCAAAGCAACAGTTGATGGTGAGCTAGTTTGCGAAGCAGACATTTTATTTGCAATTGGACCAGTACAAAATGCATAAATAAAACAAAGAGTTTTTAAGGATAGTTTCCTTCTTTCGGGGCAAGATATGTTATATCGCACGGATAGTGTGTGATGGATATGACATTGCAGAAAGGAGGGAACTTTTTTATGTGGATTAAACCTGCCGCAGTACTTATGCTAGGATCACTTCTACTCGTAGGCTGTAATAATGATAAAGCAAACGAGCCAGCAAAAGATGAAACACCGATGGAACGTGTTGAGGATGATGTGCGTGAAGGGGTGGATGATATGACACCAGACGTGCATGATGAAAAGGTGGATCAAACAGTACCTGGTGACAATGAAGTCATAGATGAAAACACAACAACAGAGAAGGAAATCATAGACGAAAACACAACAACAAATGATGATGTCGTCGAGGATAACCTTAATAAAGATAATAAAGACAATAAATAAAAATGATTATCAAAAAACTCGGCATAAGATTAATATGCCGAGTTTTTATCGTTTACTAAGGACTTAATCGAGGTCTATTTTTCATATCTGTTTTAAATTGAGTTAAAAGATCTTCACCTTCAAGACCTTCTTCAATTAACTTAGACAGTAATTGCTCTGCATATTGCCGACGTATCGTTTTAAGTGTTCCCTTCAGCAATACGGAAACTTGATTGTCTATTTCCTTCACAGCATTTACTACAACCCTAAAGGCTGCTGGTTCATTGTCTGGATAAGAAATAACTGCTCGCACTTCTAAAATTTCGTCGGTTCCTAAATAAGGTTCAAATACAGTTTTATATTGGTGATCCATATACATTTCCAAAACCCATGATTTATGGCTATTCTCTTGATTGATAATGATGCCATCTATTAAAGGGTAAGATTTTAACTGATTATCCTGTAACAATTCCAAAGAGAGCATTTTAAACGTTTTCACTAAAACCAACCACCATCCTTTATGTAATGTATTATGTCCATTATAACATATTCCTAAATGTTCCAAATTTAACATTTGGACAGTCAATCTAAAAAAGAAAACCTATATAAGACAACAGTTTACAGGAAAGAACTTAAATTGACACGTTAAAAAAGCTAATTATACATATCAGAAATAGACCAAAATCTATTTTTAAGACTTTGCACAAATATTCTTTCCCGAATATGATGGACTTACATTCAAGCAAAAGGAGGTGATACATTGAATCAAGTTTCTTTAGTAGGAAGGATTACAAAGGATCCTGAACTACGAAAGTTACAAGAAGGGAGGGTTCAAACTAACTTTATACTAGCTGTAAATCGAAACTATAAAAATCAAAACGGAGAAATAGAAGCTGATTTCGTCTTCTGTACAGCATGGGGAAGGCTGGCTGATAATGTTGTGAAGTATTGTGGCAAAGGATCACTAATAGGGGTTAGTGGCCGCTTACAATCACGCTCTTATCAAAAGGAGGATGGCAAACGAATCTATATAACGGAAGTCATTGGAGAGGACGTCCGTTTTCTCGTTTTGAAAGACAGGGAAGGTATACATGAAAAAGTCGCTACAGATGCAAGACTAACGAAACAACAAGCATCTGTAGCAGCAGAATTCACAAAAGAATTCCATCTGCCAAATACTGAAAAAGAAAAATTACCGATTGTTTAATCCATATCGCTATTGGAAGACCGCACCAATAGGCACATAATTTCCTTTAAAGAATTACCAAATAATCTACCACTTTACATGGAGAATGTTTCATAGATTATGGTATTAACATCGGACCAAGCAATTAGACTCAAACATGGATGAAGCAGTAAAAGTAATGATAAATCATTTCTTGAAATTTTGTCTATCTGAGTAGGGGAAGTAAGAAGTAGAAATAACGATTGTATGTGAATAAGATCTAACGGGAGAGATCAAAAAAATCCGGCTATCATGATAGCCGGATTTTATCGATAATCATTTAGTTAAAATTGAAAGATAATAGATCAAGGATTTCTTCGTCTTTTAGTTCAGTAATCCACTGACTTGATTGGATGAGATCCTCTGATAATGCTTGTTTTTCAGTTAATAGTGTATCGATTTTCTCTTCAATAGTTCCTGTCGTGATGAACTTATGAACATGTACAAATTGAGTTTGACCAATACGGTATGCACGGTCTGTCGCTTGGTTTTCCACCGCAGGATTCCACCAGCGGTCAGCATGTAGAACGTGATTGGCTGCTGTTAAGTTTAGTCCGGTTCCACCTGCTTTTAAAGACAAGATGAAAATAGGGAAATCACCTTTTTGGAAAGATTCAACGAAATGATCACGTTGTTGCTTAGGCATACTACCTGTTAAAAACGGCACATCGATATCATAAAGTTCGGAGAAACAATGTTGTAGTAAGTGGCCCATACCAATATACTGAGTGAAAATTAAGCATTGTTCATTATTACTGGCAATTTCAGATCCAAGTGTTACAAGGCGATCTAACTTTTCTGAACGCGGTAGCATATCGGCTGCATTATCAAAGGGTTCTTTTAAATACAGAGCGGGGTGATTACATAGTTGCTTTAACTTACTAAGCATTTTCAAAATCAAACCTTTACGTTCAAAGCCAGTTAATGTTTCGAGCTTATGCATAGTTTCTTGGATAAAGCTCTCGTAAAGTACAGCTTGTTCTTGTGTTAATGGACAGTATTCAAGCTGTTCAAGTTTATCAGGTAAGTTCAGCATAAGTGCAGGATCCTGCTTCGTTCTACGTAATAGGAATGGTTGAATTTTTTTTCGTAATTTTTGCTTATGAGCTTCAGAATCATCACGCTCAATCGGAGCGATATAATCTTCTTGGAAGCGACGAATGCTTCCTAAGTAACCTTTGTATATAAAGTCGAAAATAGCCCATAGTTCGGACAAGCGGTTTTCAACAGGTGTCCCTGTTAATGCAATATGATGCTCGCCATGCAACTTACGAATCGCTCTAGATTGCTTTGTTTGCATATTTTTTATATTTTGAGCTTCATCAAGCGCAATACAAGCCCAATTTAACTTTTCAAGGCTATCTGCATCTTGTGTAACAGTTCCGTACGTTGTCAACACAACTTGAGGGGATTGCTCTTTTAAGTAACTAACTAAAGATTCTTCTTTCAAACGACCTGCGCCATAATGTAAGTAAACCTCTAAAGAAGGGGCAAATCGTTCAAGTTCTTTTTGCCAGTTGCCTAAAACAGAAGTTGGGCAAATAATTAGAGTCGGTGGCTTTTCTTCTTCATAGACATGACATAAATAAGAGATAAGCTGAACTGTTTTGCCAAGTCCCATATCATCAGCCAAACAAGCTCCAAACTGCTGGTCACGCATGAATGTCAGCCATTCATAACCTTCCTGCTGATAAGGACGTAAAGAAGCCTGTAGCTTGTCTGATACAGGTACAGATGGCAAACCTTTTTTATCTTGTAGCTTTTTCACATAGTCCTTCAATGACTTCTGAATTTCAAATTGGAAGAATGGATCATCCGCAGAATCATCCTCATCCTCTTCCACTGGTACAACAAGTTCTTCAGGCAACTCCTGGAATAGCAGATCACGAACGGTCCAATTTTCATTTTCAGCTTTATCCATTAGTTTACGGATCTCTTGCATCCAAGCCGCATCCACCCGTACCCATTCTGTACCAGCACGTATAAATTCACGATTATCATTGACCATTTGTTGAAATTGCTCCATGGTTAGTTCTTGACCGTTTAAGGATAATTTCCAATTAAACGTTAGAATCTCTTGTAAACCAGCAGCTGATTTATAATTTGAAGCAGTGCTAGCACTAGCTCGTACTTTCACACGAGAATCTTTTATGTCTTTTAACCAAGCTGGTAAAATAATTTCAAATCCTAGTGCTTGTAGACGGATAAAATCTGCACGTAAAAACTGTCTAACATCTGCATCCGATAAAGTTAATGACAAGAATAAACTGGTATCAGCATTATCCATGTAATCATGCATATGCAATAAATTAGACATTTGACCTTGTAGCTTTTCTATTCCGTCAGCATGTTGCTTCCACTTATCAGGCAGCGCGTTTTCGATTTTCAAAGCGCGCTTGCGCATAGGTGGAGCCCAATAAGTCGCACTTTTTTTCCCACGAATAACGGTCTCTAATAACCAATCCTCAGACAATTCCTCTGGTTCACGCAACCTCAATGCAACGAAAATTTCATCATGAACATTTTTGGTTGTAATTGGCCATCCACCATTTCGGAAGAATGGTAATAATGGCGGTAAATCTGAAAAAAGCAAACCAGCCTCCACCATTTTTTGCATTAATGCATTTTCTAGTAAATTTGCAGCTGTTTCATCTAATGGAACCTTTAGATCCAACTTTTGTTGTTCTTCGTCAAGTGAAATAGAATCCCATAGACGAGGAGAATACCAGAAGCTAGAGGCTTCATTTGCCGCAGTCAGCCACTTGGCTGATGCCATGTCGATACCTTCGTATTGAACAAAAGGATGTTGCTCTTTTTGAGAAAATAATTCAACCATTTCAAGGGGAGTTAACGTAACAAATTCCTCCGAATGATTAGCCGTTAAACCATAAAAAGTAGCCTCGTAGTGGAAGAAGAGAAAAGGAAGCCATTCATGTGTATACATTGGTTGTCCATCGGATTTAAAAGCTTGCAACGTGAACGATTGATTGGACTCGGTTTGAATGCCAAGCGTGATGGATTTCATGAAAGTAGATGGCACGTTTGAAATAGTTGTCATAGCTTCAGGTTTCCTTTCTCGATTTCTTCTTGTAAAGCTCGTAATCGTTTATATTGTTGGCGAAGTGTTTCGACATATTGATTCCAATATTCGTTTTTTGCACTTTTCTTCGCTGCAGCTTTCATTTTTTTCCAAACTCGGACTGCTTGTTTATAATGCTGTCTCGATTTTTGAGAAACTTCTTCTAATGCAAGTGCATGATACAGAGGAAGTAGAACTTCAGGTTTATACTCCAACACATCCTTCACACCACATAACTCCAAATAAGCTAGTGAAGAAGGGAAGCGATGATGCAGAGCAGCCCATTCCAAATAACGTTCCTTTTCAATTAAATAATGTGAAAAAGGTTGCATGCCATACATACCGGAAGCTGTAAAGAGTAACTCTGCCTCTTCATCAGTTAAATCTATTTTTGAACAAAGACGATTGAAAGTATTGACGAAATTTGAACGATACCTCGTTGCTAACCAACTATTGATGAATTCATCTAACAGTGGAAGCATAGAACGCAAAATCATTTGTAGCGCTTCTGAATCTTCGTTACGGTCCGCAAAATGAGCTAGATCGAGCCATACTAATAACTCATCGACTTTAATCTGTGTCAATGATTGTTGTAAATCATCATACTTTTTAAGCATAAGGAAGAACATAGCTCGGATGCTTTCTATATTTACATCACTCGAAAAGTCTTTTTCTGCACGAAGCATATCAAGTTCAAGCTCACGTCGTTTTTTCTCATTAAACATAGACTCCCAAAACAATGTATAAATGTACAATCGCTCTTCAAAATAACCTTCCTGTTTTACAAGGAAATAATGCGTCATTTGTTGCAATGTATCATAAAACGGATCCGTCGCAAAAAGACGAGATTTACTAGCTGTTAATCGAATATAATCTTTTAATGCCTGGCTCTCTTGCTCGATAAAATTGATCATATAGGAGCGCGCCGACTCATTAGCTGGATGGAGGTGCTTCCAAGTATGAGATAGAAGTGCCATATGCGTAAATAATTGATATAAACTGCGCCATTCACGTTCTAAAGGCGTATGTTTTGCAATCTGAGACTGCATATCAGCGAAAATGCTCTCTATTAAATAAGGGTTTAATGATTGTTGATTATATAAATTTACTTTATAAATATTCTCCACAAGCTTTAGCCAACTTTCAGGCGTACGCTCATCTTTAAATAAAGAAAGCTGATTTAACTTCTGAGAACGGAAATTCTCGAGCCAACCAGACAGTGAATCAACATATTGATATAACACGAACATCGCCGCTAATTTATGGCGGCACCATTTTTTATTACGACAATCACATGTAAATAAATCATCGTTTATATATAACGTTGCCGTAGCAGGAGTAGCATCCTGCACAACAAAATGAAGTATATTAAGTACTTCACTATATGAAGAAATTTTCACATAGTTATGGCGTGCTAAAAAAGCTGCTCTTCTGACAAGCTCTTCATCCTCGGGAACTGATGAATTCAGCTCTAATTCAATTGCAGCCATATTATTGCGAATAGCATCTTCATACTTTTTGGCAATTTCTGAAATATTTGTATTCATACATTCCGCTCCTGAAAAAAGTCGTTCCTTTCATTATACGGCTATTTCAGGTCATCCGTAAATGCATAAGGACAGTCTTTATTTTATTATATTTGCAATCAAACAAGAATAATATTATTTTTACTGAAAATAAGCGGCTATAAGCATACAGTATGAATTGATAAATAGTGAAGAAAGTCTGATTTTATTACAAAAGCACATCTAAAACATGAAGAAAATCAATAAAACAGGGTACTTTTTCATTATGTTATTGAATTCTTAAGAGAATAATGTGAGAATGTATATAACTAAATATTGGAATAAATAATAATATTAGGGTGGTGATTGATTGGCACGCTATATGATTCGAATTCCTGATTTTAGATCATCCATACATTCAGTTAAATCCTTTAAATGGTATTTAGTTTATGCGCCTAAAAACCGTTCCAAAAAGGTCATCATTTCTTCTGAGGGAAGTTATGAAGAACGCCACGACGTTTATATTGATAATCACTTTTTCGATACAGTCAGTGTAGACTTAACCCGGAATCATATTTTTTTACATCAACGAAGAATGCCATACGAGCAAAGCGAGGAAAATTTAAAAGCTTTATTAACCACTATTTATGTAATCGCTGAGCCGAATACTTTTTATTTTTTTACATATGGAAGGAAGAAAAAGAGATAAATTCTAGAAAGCAAAAGAAATTTGTTCTTTTGCTTTTTATCTGCACTAAATGAGCATATAATGGTACCATATAAATAATCTGAAAATTCTATAAAAAGGAGTGACTTGCATGTTACATGTACGAAGAATGGAACCTTTTTATACTAAGAAAGAGGGTAATCGACTAAAGCTAGTATTTGCTTATCAATATTTTTCCATTACAAAAGAAGATGAGCTATATCATTTTGTCCCAGTAGAGGGCAAGGAAATCATTATCAATCTCAATAATCTACAAATTGAAAACTTATCTGAAGTATTTGTTTTCCAAAAAGGTAGTCGTTTCATACGCTTACCGTTGTATCAATTGCTAACTATATCTAACATCCATGATCATCTGCAACTAATTTATGACTCCTTAGAGCTGGGGAAGGAAAAAGGCAAAACAGTGCAATTCATTAGTACAAACAAGGAAGTAGTAGACCTAATCACTCAACTTGAAAAGAACAACAAACTTCGCCTTATCGATCAAGCACTCGCGGTTCGAGATGAGCATCTATTTTTCACACTAACAAACAAACTATAGCATCGTACTAACGGAGGATTTTCAATTGAATAACCAAACCACATAGAAAGCACCTATCATTTATAAAACGATAGGTGCTTTTAACATGCCCTCAATGTGTTAACACATATACAAAAATAATTAAAAGTGCTATAAAAACTCCAAATGCATTAATTACAAAATCATAGAAATCCAATTTTACATTTTTTTTTGATTCCATTTCAATATAGCCCCTTTCGATGAATACCGAGAATATTTATATAAAGCTTTGACAAATCACTTAAACTTTAAACACATGAACTAGAATATGATTTTCCTAATAAAGGAATTAATGTAAAGGCCGATATAAATGAAAAACACAAAAGGACTGAGGGTATGAGGATAGGAGATTGGTATTCACAAGGACTCTCTATATTAAAAAGTATGAATAACAACTGGAATATGGCGAGTAAAGCACTAGAACGCCTCTCAACGGGCTATCGTATTAACCGAGCTGGTGACGATCCTGCAGGGCTAGCCATTTCAGAGAAAATGCGTGCACAAATTCGGGGACTCAATATGGCCAGCAAGAATATTCAAGACGGTATCGGAATGATCCAAACAGCTGAAGGGGCACTCAATGAAACACATGCCATGCTTCAGCGTATGCGAGAACTCTCGACTCAAGCATCAAATGATACATTAACTGACGAAGATCGTCGTCAACTAAACCTAGAATTCCAAGAACTAAAAAAAGAAATTACAAGAACATCAACAGACACCGAATTCAATACAAAAAAACTTCTCAACGGCAGTGCATCAAAAGATCCTTTGAAAATTCAAGCAGGTGCAAACGCAGGTCAGACGATCGACGTATCCATTAATGATATGAGCGGCGCAAGCCTCGACATCGACGGACTATCTATTGATACCAGAGAGAATGCCGAATCAGCCCTCTCAAAACTTGACGCAGCTATCAATAAAGTCTCCAGCGAACGCTCGCGCCTAGGAGCTTACCAAAATCGTCTCGAACATGCCTACAACAACTCAGTCAACATGGCAGAGAACTTAACCGCTGCCGAATCCCGCATCCGTGATACAGACATGGCCAAAGAAATGATGAACTTTGTCAAAGCTAACATACTTCAACAAGCAGCCCAATATGCCTTAAGCCTACACAACCAACGAGCCCAATCCATCTTAGAGCTTCTACGCCCACCAAATCCAAAACGCTAAAGCCCGCCAAAACAGCGGGCTTTTTTATTTTAGGGAGAATGGCGGTGAGTAGTGATAGAGGAGTCTTGAGTAGCGCAAAAGGAGTCGTGAATAGAGCCAAAGGGAGTCGAGTAGCGCCAAAGAAAGCCTGAGTAGGGCCAAAAGTGGCTCGAGTAGCGCTAAAGAGAGCTCGAGTAGTGATAAATGAAGCGTGAGTAGAGCCAAAGGGAGTCGAGTAACGCTAAAGGAAGCCCGAGTAGCGCTAAAACACCTCCAGCAGCGTCAAAGTTATCACAATCCCCAGTAATTATTGTATAAATTAATATACATACACTTTGCATAAAAATGAATAAAAACACGAAAAACCTATTAATATATGTATAAAATCTCTGAAAAACTTATAATATATTAATTTTTATGTAGACATATGAATAAAAATAAACTATACTTCAATTTATCAACTTATTCTAAAAATTAAATGAAGTGAGGTATATATTATGAAGAAATGGTTAGCGGCATTATTAATGATTACCATGCTAGTAGTTGCTGGATGCGGCAATGGTGGAGATTCAAATTCATCTGCAGGAAAGAGCAATAGTAACTCAACTATCCAAAAAGTAATCAAAGCAAAAAAACTAGTAATTGGTACAAACCCTGGTTACTTCCCGTTTGAAATGGTAGATTCAAAAGGAAAATTCATCGGTTATGATATCGATGTTGCACAAGCAATTGCAGATAACTTAGGTGTTAAATTAGAAGTAAAACAATACGGATTTGACGGACTGGTTCCGGCTCTACAAACGGGTGAAATCGACATGATCTTCGCAGGTATGTCTATCACAGGTGAACGTGCATTAGCAGTCAGTTTTGCAAATCCTTACTACAAAACAGGACAAGGTATCATGCTTCAATCAAAAAACAACACTATAAAATCATATGAAGACCTAGATAAAAAAGGCACTAAAATTGCAGCTCAAATTGCAACAACAGGTTCATTAATTTCAAAAGACATGTTCAAAAATGCAGAAATTAAAGATTATGAAGACTTCCCAGCAGCAGCATTAGCACTACAATCTGGACAAGTTGATGCAGTAATCTATGACGAACCAGCTATCCAAGTTTACAACCTACAACATGTAGGAAAAGTGAAGAAACTTGAAGGTGTCATCTCTGCAGATAACTTAGGTCTTGCAGTACAGAAGAATGATTTCGAATCAGTACAATGGTTAAACTCATTTTTACACTCATATATCGATAGCCCGGCTGAATTACAATCACGTGCAAAATGGTTCGAAAATAGCGATTGGTTAAAAACAGTTAAAGAATAATAGAACAAGCTGTACTTTGAAACATTACAAACGGCGTAGCTAAACATAAAGGGAGGACTACTCCACTATGTTTGCTGACGTCGTTGTAGTCTTTCATCGAATAAAAACCGATCACAGAAATGATCGAGGAGGACATTTACATGGACATTCAACTAGACTGGAGCGTCATTCCAAATAATATGGACGTCTTTATCCAAGGCGCCTTACTAACATTAGAAATTTCAGCGATCTCACTATTATTAAGTATTCCATTAGGAGTCATTTTCGGAATCGGGCGTATTTCAGGTAACCCTATTATTCGATTTATATCAAGTGCTTACGTAGAAATCATGCGTGGCGTACCATTACTAGTATTGTTAATGTGGATTTACTTCGGATTAGGTCAATTTTTCTCATTAGGATCTTATTGGGGTTCAATCGTTGGTCTAGCAACATTCTCAGGGGCATTCCTTGCAGAAATTGTTCGCTCTGGTATCCAAGCTGTTCCTAAAGGTCAAATGGAAGCAGCGCGTTCAGCAGGTATGTCAAATTTCCAAGCAATGCGCTACATCATATTACCTCAAGCATTCAGAAGAATCTTACCGCCAATGGCATCACAATTTATCATTCTTATCAAAGATTCATCGTTAATTTCGGTTATCGCAGGTGTAGATTTAACGTTAAAAGCAAAAAATTTAGCAGCAACATCATTCCGTTATATAGAAATTTGGACATTCGTTGCGCTCGTTTATTTCATCATGACATTCAGCTTATCTTTAATCATTCGTCAAATCGAAAAACGTATGCTGAAAAATGAACAATAAGAAGGGGAATGCGAATTATGATTTCTATCAAAAATGTTAATAAAAGTTTCGGTAATCATCATGTATTAACTGACATAGACCTAGAAGTACCAAAATCAAATGTTGTCGCACTAATCGGACCGAGTGGAGCAGGTAAATCAACTCTAATCCGTACCATAAATGCACTAGAAGAAATCGACAAGGGTGAAATAGTCGTGGACGGTATTTCTATTCATGACAAAAAAACGGATATTAACAAAGCTCGCACGAACATCGGCTTCGTATTCCAAAGCTTTAACCTATATCCGTTCTTATCAGCACTTGAAAATGTCACAATCGCCCCAATTAAAGTAAAAGGTCTATCGAAAGCTGAGGCAGAAAAACGAGGCAAAGAACTACTGACATCTCTAGGTTTAGGTGACAAATTCGATGCATATCCAGGGCGCCTATCGGGTGGTCAACAACAACGTGTAGCGATCGCACGCGCGCTTGCAATGGATCCTCAAGTCATGCTTTTTGACGAACCAACATCAGCCCTAGACCCAGAAATGGTTAAAGAAGTACTCGACGCCATCCGTAAGCTTGCGAACGACGGCATGACAATGGTAGTCGTTACCCATGAAATGGGCTTCGCTAAAGAAATCTGCGACCAAATTGTCTTCATGGCCGATGGTAAAATCGTCGAAGTCGCACCACCAGAAAAATTCTTCACAAATCCAGACTCAAAACGTGCACAAGACTTCCTATCTGTTGTCTTAAATCACTAAAAAAGAGCCAGCCGCATAAGCAGCTGGCTTTTTTGTGCTCATTATATAATTGTAATAAATTACAAAAAAAGATATAATAGTATGTAAAATTATGATGGAAAGGAGTAATAATAATTTTCGAACCAAGACCAAAACCAATAATATTGTCAGCATATCCAAGACTACTAATGAGGCTCTCCCCAACATTCTCAAAAAACATTGAATTGCAAAAAGAATTGATCAACATTCAAGCAGGATACAATGGAGAATGTAGAGTCGATCAATTAATTCAAGAAACGCATTTTACTCTCCCATTTCAAACTCTCCCAAATGTTGAAATTCAAGCATCCCCAAACAGACTCATTCAAATCGATTCATTAATAATCACACCAAGCTATATTTGCATTCTTGAAGTAAAACATCTAAGAGGAACATTAAAATTCTTAGAAAACCCCTACCAACTAATCCAATCAATTGATGGCACCAACACAACATACGTATGTCCTCAACAACAAATTTTACGAACAGTCGACAGTTTAGAATACTGGTTGCAACACGAAGTCGGCATGCAATTACCAATTTTCAAAGCAATCGTATTGCCAAACAAACGCACACACATCGAGATCCCACCAAAACAAATTAAATTACTAGGACCAAAAGAAGTATCACTATATCTACAGGAATTAAATAAATACCCAGCCATTATCACAACAAATCAATTTCAACATATTATTAATAAAATAAAAAATAGCAACATACCATACAACGTCTTTCCATTAACAAAAAAACACAGTATTCCTTTAGAACAACTTAAAACTGGCATCATCTGTTGCTGTGGGGGACAAGGCAGACGTTACTCCCAACGTACATGGACATGCCAAACCTGTGGGGAAAATATCGACAACGCAATCAAACTAGCAATGCTAGACTGGTTCTGGCTCTTCAAATCAACCATAACCCATAAAGAATGTAGTCAATACCTACAAATTAACAACAAAAACCGAATAACAAAACTACTAAAACAAATGACCCTAACCCCCATCGGCCATACTAGATCACGAACATACCACTATGATTATAGAAAGCCATTGTTTAAAGAAAATCTGCCTAAGTAACAATCAAGAATAGTTTTTAAATAAAGATAGATTTTGAGTAAAGCCAAAGCCGGAGTGAGAAGCGCCAAATGTTGAGCGAGTAGAGCCAAAGCTGAAGTGAGTAGAGCCAAAGCTGAAGTGAGAAGCGCTAAAGCCAGTGAGTAGAGCCAAAGCCGGAGTGAGAAGCGCTAAATGCTGAGCGAGTAGAGCCAAAGCTGAAGTGAGTAGAGCCAAAGCCAGAATGAGAAGCGCCAAATGCTGAGCGAGTAGAGCCAAAGCCGAAGTGAGAAGCGCTAAAGCCAGCGAGTAGAGCCAAAGCCGGAGCGAGCAGCGCCAAAGCCTGGCCGAGTAGAGCCAAAGCTGAAGTGAGTAGCGCTAAAGCCAGCGAGTAGAGCCAAAGCCAGAGTGAGAAGCGCTAAACCCTGAGCGAGTAGAGCCAAAGCCAGAGCGAGCAACGCTAAATCCAGAAAAAAGCGCTAAAGCCGAAGGGAGCATCGCCAAGCCCCACCCGAGCAAACTCACCATAAAATCAAAAACTCTCCAAAATATGAAATAAAATATTTAAGTTTTCAGAATATGAGGGTATAATAAATAGCAAGAAACAAAAATGCTAATCAAATGAAAGAAGGAACACCAAATGTCTTTATCCCTTAACCCGAAAGCTCTAAAGGGTGGTTTACCTGGTATACGCCAATTCGCAAATCAACTGATCAACTACCCTGATGCCATCAACTTAACGATTGGCCAACCAGACTTCCCAACTCCTGAATCAATCAAACAAGCAGGTATCCGTTCAATCGAACAAAACCTTACAACATACTCTCATAACGCTGGTCTCATCGAACTTCGAGAAGCGGCTGTAGCGTTCTTTAAAGAAAAATATGATTGCCATTATAATGCTGTAGACGAAATTATCGTCACAAACGGAGCAAGTCAGGCTATTGATTCTGTATTCCGTACAATCTTCGAAGAAGGGGATGAAATCATCCTCCCAGCACCAATTTACTCAGGATACGAACCAATTATCCAATTTTGCGGTGCAAAAGTAGTTTACTTAGATACGACAGATACAAACTTCCAACCTTCAGCGGAACGTCTAGAACAACTAATCACACCTAAAACGAAAGCCGTACTATTTAACTTCCCATCTAATCCAACAGGAGCTACAATCTCCCATGAACAAATGGACGCGTTAGCAAAAGTACTAACAAAACAAGATGTCTATATCATTTCAGACGAAATCTATAGTGAAAACACATTCGAAGGAGAACATCGCTCATTCGGTGCGTATCCTGAGCTAAAAGATAAATTGTTCTTAATTCACGGTTTATCAAAATCACACTCAATGACAGGCTGGCGTATAGGGTTTCTTATGTCATCTGCTAAGCTTTTGGCAGAAGTCGTGAAAATTCACGCGTACAATGCAATATGTGCTGCACTTCCTAGCCAATATGCTGCTATCGAAGCACTTACAAACTGTAAAGACATTCCAGCTGAGATGAACAAACAATATATTGTCCGTCGTGATTATGTTTTCGATCGCCTTGTTGCAATGGGTATTGAAGTTCAAAAACCAAATGGTGCATTTTACATTTTCCCATCTATCAAAAAGTTTGGATTATCATCTCAAGAATTTGCAATCCGTCTTATGAAAGAGGGAGGCGTTGGTGCTATCCCAGGATCTGTTTTCACTCCATATGGTGAAGGCTACCTTCGCATTACTTACGCGTATGCACCAGCAACATTAAAAGAAGGCCTTGATCGTATTGAAGCCTTTATTCAAACACTATAAATTAAAAAATATACCCAAAATGCCAAGTGAAACTATCTCACTTGGCATTTATCATGAGTCATGCAAAATATACGGCTAACTTGAAAATAATTGAATTCAGAGTTGAAAACAGAGTATAGTAGACCTTAACAAACACACCCAAAAAGAAAGTAGTGAAATAATGAAAAAAATATTCATGGTCGTTTGGGACATTGACGTAGATAAATATGGCGTTAATAGTGTCATGTATAAGAGGGCAGGCTTATTAAATAACGCTGATTATTGCACTGAACTAATCACACTAGACTATAAAGATAATTATTCTGAAATAGAATTAAAATTAAAAAAAGAAGACAGACTTTCCGAAAACGTCAAAATCACGAACATTTATGACTACTATAAAAAAAGCTACACAAAAAGTGAACCAACAGCTGAAAGTATTGAAAGCTACCGACTAGCCAGCGAAAAATTTGAACTCGGATATCAAGTAGAAGATAGCGGAGAACAAACGCACTACTTCCAAAATGGTACATATGTAAAATGCAAAGCTTGGGACAAGCATCAAAAATTGAGATATATCGACTATTACACACCCGAACAAATTCTCATTAAACGTGAAGAATTCCATAACGATGGTTATATTAACCGTACGCTTTATTATCATTTGTCTAACAATGAGCTAAACCAAGAGCTACACTATACACCAGACGGCTTTTGTTATCTTTCGAAATGGTACAACCATAAAACGGGGAAGCAACAGAAAATTTATCTATTTCATCCCGAGTCAAAAAAAGTCTTAAGTTTTGCTAATAACAAAGAATTTCATGTCAATTGGTTTAACGAATTATGCAAAAACGAGCCTGAAAAGCCAATTATCATCTGCGACGGAGCAGGTACAGCAAGTAAAGTTCGGAGTATGGAATCCGGCTTGGCACACCACATCTATACTATTCATACAAATCATTTTGAAGCACCTTACACTTACGGTAGTGAGCTCAAAGAACATCACAGAGGCATGCTAGAAAATTTAGAGAATGGCGACCCTATTATTGTCCTAACAGAAAAGCAAAAAGAGGATATCATCAAGCAATTTGGTGATCACGACAACATTTATGTCATTCCAAATACAATCGAAGTGAATAATGTGGATATGACTAAAAAAGATCCACTTCTTGTTACAGTTGTAGCAAGATTAGATGAAGGTAAAGCAATTGGTGAAGCTGTTCGTGCATTTGCTAAAGTTATTCAAGACGTTCCTGATGCTAAACTTCACATTTACGGTGCAGGGCCTAGAAAACGTGCGCTAACATCGCTTATTCGGAAATTAAAATTGAGAAAAAATGTCGAATTAAAAGGCTACACAAACAAAGTAGACGAAGTATTAGCAAAAGCTACCGTAACAGTCCTAACATCAAAATACGAAGGCTTTAGCTTAATAGCGTTAGAATCATTTGCTAATAAAACACCGGTCATTTTATACGACAACAACTACTATATAGACGAATTTGAACCAGCTGGACAGAATGGTTATGCTGTTCCAAATAAGGATCGTGAGCAATTAGCAGAAAAGATCATCTACATGCTAGAAAATGAAGACGAGGCAAAAAGAATGGGAGAAAATGCATACCGTACCGCACAAAAGAAATACTCTCCTGAACTTCAATACGAATTATGGAACAGTCTTTTGAATAAAGTCACATCACAAGATTAAAAGGTCGCTTAGGCGACCTTTTTTTTGTTTGTCATTTCTAAACAAAATAAAAAACCACCTCTCCAATATAGGAGCAGGTGGTTAGTTAAAGCGAAACGCTTATTTAGATACTTGGGTATTTAAATCTTTTTTAATCTTAGTTGTAGAAATACCTTCAGTACGAGGTAAGTAAATTACTTCGCAATGATCATTTAGGAAATCGAATTTACCTTCCCAGTCGTGGCCCATAACAAATGTGTCGATATTATGTTCTTTCACGTCTAGAACTTTTTGTTCCCAATTATCTTCCGGTATTACTTCGTCTACATACTTGATTGCTTCAAGAATTGTCTTACGGTCTTCAAAACTATAGTAAGCTTTTTTCCCTTTTAAAGCATTAAATTCATCAGAGGAAATAGCAACAACAAGGTAATCGCCTAAAGCTTTTGCACGTCGAAGAATATTAACATGTCCCACATGAAGTAAATCAAATGTACCATACGTAATTACTTTTTTCATAGTGTGCCTCCATACATAATACTAAATGGTATTATATTATATTTAACTAGAAATGCCAAATTCATTTCTGTAGATAATCTCTATAAAAGGTCTTAATAGAATAAGGAACGCCGAGAACTCATGCAAGGTTCCCAAGATCAAGCTTTGGACCATTTATCTAATCCATCAAATACGCTGCCAATCTTTCACTAGCATGCCCATCAGAATAGGTATTCCAATCTTTAGAAAAAGTCTCCATTTGCTCCTGATTAAATTCATGATGCAACAGAACATAAACTAGTTCTTCATCATTTGAAACAACCGGACCGGGAACTAACTGTTCATAACCCTTCCAAAAACCTCGCTCCATCTCATATGCTTCTAAATCATAAGGATAAAAAATCTGCGGTTTTCCAAGTAGTGCAAATTCAAATGGAATCGAAGAATAATCACTGATTAAATAATCCGTTACAAACAGTAATTTGGAAACAGGTACATCATTTGCAACGGAAACAATTGCAGGATGAGCAATCAACTCAGCATTATGAGCCACAGCAGGGTGTAACTTGATCACCATTGCAAAATCTTCTCCAAGTGAATCCATGATTTCTACAAAATTCAAAGGAATCTTCTGTTCTAACAGTTGCTGATCGCGGAAAGTTGGTGCATATAAAATTACCTTTTTCCCAGCTAATTGAGGATACAACTCGAGAATTTCACTACGAGCATTAACTTCTTCTTTTTGTCGAAAGTAAAAGTCAGTACGTGGAATCCCAAAACGCAAAAATTGATCTTTGCGCATGCCAAATGCTGACATGAAAATCGGTACCATCTCATCAGAGCCAATGATTACTTTCGTCATCCGTCCATAAACCTTCTCAAATCGCTTAACAGCAGAAGGAGAACGGAACATGATACTTGGATCTTGCAATGCAAACTTCTTAATCGCGCCAGCTGCATGCCATAACTGTATACACTCGACACCCTCGCGAAACGACGTTGCACTTAAAATGGCAAAATAATTGTCGATCAATACCTTACTACCCGTTGCCAAATGATATAAACCTTTCAAATAGCCACCAATATTGGATGCGCGAAAATCCACTATATGTTTAGCATTTAAGCCTAAATCAGAAAAATCATCTTTGCATTTGCTAGTCTTCAGAACATAAATCTCTTCAAACCCGCGTGATTGCAACTCTCGTATAACAAACTTCGCATTATCCCCAAAGTCACATAAAAAAACGATTTTACTCTTTTGTGGTAAAAACTTAAAAAGCCCAAATACCAACCTATTTACCGACAAATAAATATATATTATAAATTCCTTTAACATTCATTCACCTATTTTTCTACATTTCGTTGGATAATCGCTAAAAAAATCGAAATATTCGAAAAAAATTCAATTTTATGTTTAATTACCACATTGTGAGAGGTATTGTAATTTAGGAATTACATACAATAACTGCTATTAGTATAACTGAAATAATAGTTATATAACAAAGAAAATTTTAAGAATAATTATACTGATTAATATTGTCTTGTGGTATTATCGATGAGGCATATAAATCAAAAAAATAATAAAATAAGATGGAATATTTACAAAAATCATCATTAAGAGGAATATAGAATACATAACAATTAATGATTTTATGATAATGCATGAACTTAATAAAGAGGTGTAAGAATGGATAAATTAGTAACAATTATCGTAACTGTATATAATACAGCTGAATTTTTAGAAGAATGTTTAACATCTATAACGAACCAAGTATACAAAAATATAGAAATAATTATAGTAAACGACGGCTCGACAGATAATTCATCAGAGATTATTGAGCAGTATACAACTGCAGATTCTCGTTGCCATAGTATCAATTTAACTGAAAATAAAGGTGTAGGTTTTGCAAGAAATCTTGGAATCGAACAAGCTTCTGGGGATTTTGTATATTTTGTAGATAGTGACGATTTTATCAATGAACATGCGCTTGATAAATTAGTACAAGGTCTTGGTAACAAAACTTATATTATGGGCCGCACTAAGAAACTAACGAATAAAGAAGATAGCAATATCGATATTGATGAACATGAAGTGACAATAAGAAAACGTAACAAGGTATTTAAAGTGCTACAAAATTTAAGTGTGCTCAATAGTTTGTTTTCTATGGAAATCATTCGTAAATACAATCTTCGTTTCTCAGAAGAAACAGATTGTTACACCGAAATAGCATTCTTACTGCCTTTATATAAAAATCGTTCAGTAATTTATCAAGTAAAAGAAAGCGTATATTTCCGTCGCCTTCGAAATGATCCGATTACTAACCCATCGCTAATGCAGCAAGATAGAGAGAAGATATTAAAGGATTTCTTAACAGTTTATAATCAGCTTAAAGCAGAGCTAAAGGGAAATAACAAAGAACAAAAACTCCTAGATAAATTACTTATTCATTTTTATCGCTCAAAATTTATCCTAATAATGAGAGATGCAACTCAAATCGATCGAAACTTTGAACAACTAGCAACTGCAATGGAAAAAGTTTCTCCAGCGCAATATAAAAATCAAAACTTATTAGTTCGTGGTGAACTGAAAGCACTACGTAATCACAAATTGAAAAGTTACAAAAGAGCAGTTAGCATTCACCATTTTGGAAGAGAATCAAAACAAAATTTTACAAGCAAAACAAAACTGACTCGACAAATTTATAAAGATATACTCCAAAAACGACCTCTTAATGAGAAAAAAATAGTTTTCGAAAGTTTCCTTGGAAAAAACTACGCGGATAGTCCGAAGTATATTTATGAATATATGGTTAAACACTACCCAGAGTACGAATTTGTCTGGTCGTTTAATGAAACAAACCATGATATTCCAGGAAATGCGAAGCAAGTGAAGCGTCTAAGCCTTGCGTATTACTATCACATGGCAACGGCAAAGTATTGGGTAAGTAACATGCGTCAACCACTTCACCTTCAAAAACGTGAAGGGAATGTATTTTTACAAACTTGGCATGGTACACCGCTGAAAAAACTAGTATTCGATATGGATGAAGTCTATTCAGCCAATCCTAAATACAAACAACAATTTTATGAGCAATCACGATTATGGGATTATTTAATTGCAGCAAATTCGTACTCATCGGATATTTTCAAAAGCGCATTTAAATTTGATAAAGTCATGCTGGAAGATGGCTACCCACGTAATGATACGTTGTACATTAACAACAATTCAGATTACATTACGAAGATGAAAACTAAATTAAACATCCCGTTAGATAAAAAAGTCATTCTTTACGCTCCTACATGGCGTGATGACGAATTTTATGAACCTGGAAAATACAAGTTTAATCTAAAATTCGATTTGCAAAAAATGCAAGAAAAATTTGGTGAAGAATATGTCATCTTACTAAGAATGCACTACTTCATAGCAGATGATCTCAATATTAATGGTTACGAAGGTTTTGTCTATAATATGTCCAAATATGACGACATCGCGGAACTATATCTGATCTCAGACATTCTTATTACAGATTACTCATCTGTATTCTTTGATTACTCGAACTTACGAAGACCGATTCTGTTCTACACTTATGATCTCGAAAAGTATCGTGATCAACTGAGAGGCTTCTATATCGATATCGAAAACGAAGTACCAGGGCCACTAGTCAAAACAACTGATGAAATCATTGATGCCGTACTTAATATTGATAAAGTAACAATTGAATATAAAGAAAAATACGACGTTTTCTATGATAAAATTTGTAGCTGGGAATCCGGAAAAGCAACAGAGAAAATCGTAAAAAAAGTATTCAAGAACCATTAAATTGATGAAAAGCGTTTCTACCGATGTACAATGTGCGGGAAGAACGCTTTTTTTTTTATAGCAAAAAATAAAAACTTTAATGTTTTTTTCTTGTAATGCTTAATGCTAAAATATAAAATGGGCCAAATGAACTTAAAAAACACGAATATAAATTTGAATAGAAAGAGTGGATTCAGTTGTTAAAGAAGATAAAGAAAAGTAAATACACTAAAAAGCTCATTACAAAAACATTCAGGTTATTATCTAGAACACCTAGAAAGAAAAATTTAGTCGTATTTGAAAGTTTCCACGGAAAACGTTATAGCGATAATCCGCGTGCCATTTATGAATACATGAAAGAAAATAATCCAGAATACACACTGATCTGGAGTGTAGCTAAGGAAAGCATACCTCTATTTGAAGAAATGGGCGTTCCGTACATGAGACGCTTTTCATTAAGATGGTTACTGAATTTCCCGCGCGCCGAATACTGGGTCAATAACGTTCGCTTACCAAAGTGGATGCCAAGACCGAAAGAAACGGCGTATCTACAAACTTGGCATGGTACACCGCTGAAAAAACTAGGTACGGACATTGAAGAAGTATATATGCCGGGCACAAAAACAAACAAATATCGTAAAAACATTATTGCTGAGTCAAAAAATTGGAACTACTTAATAGCTCCAAATGCATACTCAGGAGAAATTTTAGCACGTGCATTCCACTTTAAAGGCAAAGTAATTGAGTCAGGATATCCACGAAATGATGCATTACAAAACACAGATCCAAACAAGATTGAGAAAATCCGTAAGTCATTAAACATCCCTGAAGGTAAGAAAATCGTCCTATACGCACCAACATGGCGTGATGACCAATTCTTCAAAAAAGGGAAATACAAATTTGAATTCCAATTCGACATTCAAAAACTAAAAGAGCAATACGGAGACGATTTCGTCCTACTTGCTCGCATGCACTACTTAGTATCAGAAAGCTTTGATTTTGCACAGTACGGCGATTTCATCAAAGATGTTTCCAACTACTATGACATTGCAGACTTATACTTAGTGAGCGACCTTTTAATCACTGACTACTCATCTGTATTCTTTGACTATGCTATCCTAGATCGCCCAATTATCTTCTACATGTACGATCTTGAAGATTACCGCGACCGCTTACGTGGCTTCTACATCGACATCGAAGCAGATGCACCAGGACTAATCGTCAAAGAACAGGACGAGCTATTTACTGAAATCGGTCGTGCCCTAACCGAAGGCCACCACTCAAAAGAACAATTCGACCGCTTCGCAGAACGCTTCTGCGAATGGGAAGACGGCAAAGCCTCAGAACGCGTAGTCAAAGAAGTATTCAAAAAATAACACCAAACAAATAAAAAGCGAGGAGAAAATACAATATTTTCTCCTCGCTTTTTTCATTTGGCAAAAAAGAACCTGAGCAGCGCCAAAGCCGCCGCGAGTAGCGCTAAATCCTGCGCGAGTAGAGCCAAAACCCGAGCGAGTAGCGCCAAAGCCCGCGAGTAGCGCTAAATTCTGTGCGAGCAGCGCCAAAGTCCGAGCGAGTAGCGCTAAATCCTGCGCGAGCAGCGCCAAAGCCCGCCCGAGTAGCGCTAAATTCTGCGTGAGTAGCGCCAAAGCCCGAGTGAGCAGCGCCAAAGCCCGCCCGAGCAGCGCCAAAGACCGTGAGTAGCGCCAAAGCCCGCCCGAGTAGCGCTAAATCCCATGCGAGTAGCGCCAAAGCCCGAGTGAGCAGCACCAAAGCCGGCCCGAGCAGCGCCAAAGCCCGAGTGAGCAGCGCCAAATTCTGCGCGAGCAGCGCCAAAGCCCGAGTGAGCAGCGCCAAAGCCCGAGTGAGCAGCGCCAAAGACCGCGAGCAGCGCCAAAGTCCGAGCGAGTAGCGCTAAATCCCGCCCGAGCAGCGCTAAACCCCACCCGAGTAGCGCCAACCCCCCCGCAATCAACCCCAAATCCACCCCAAAAACCAAAATCTACACACCCCAACAACACAACTGTTAATTTCTCTCATATCTTTACGTTTTGAAAACAGAATTAAAGGATATTATATGATATACTATGGTGTATGTTTTTATGGTAATATATATAATATTTGGCGTGATAAAATGCCGTCATCATACACTTTCAAGACTTTTAACAGAGCTACAAAATGATGGAAGATAATATCGCCAAAATGCGAAAATGCATCTTTTCGAAAACAATAGCGTCATGATAACCAATCATTCTACAATTAAGCTATCATTTATACGAAACAATGCGACAAAAACATCCCTTAATGAAATTCGAGGAATTGAGGAAAAAACAATATGAAAGCATTTATTAATATCATTAAAGAACAAATATCGTCTTTTTATATGGTACAGAGACTAGCAAAATTCCAACTAAAAATTGATAATCAGAACAACTATCTAGGATTCATCTGGGAAGTACTTAACCCGGCAATTCAAATGGCTATGTACTATGTTGTCTTCGGAGTTGGACTCCGTGGAAAATCAGAATTGGATGGGGTACCCTATGTCTACTGGATGCTTGCGGGGATCTCAATGTGGTTCTTTATCAACAAAGCTATATTAAATGGTTCAAAAGCGATATATCAAAAGTATTCCATGGTCGCCAAGATGAACTTCCCGTTATCCGTACTACCAAGCTACATTATAACTGGGAAGTTTTACGGTCATCTAGCATTAGTGGGCGGCATTATGGTCGTCTTTTGGATAAAGGGTTACGCCCCGAGTATTTATTATATACAGCTTATTTATTTCCTAGCGATGAGTTATATTTTTGCATTTAGTATTACACTATTAACTTCAACATTGACAGTCGTAGTACGTGATGTACAGATGCTGATTCAATCCGTTTTACAAGGGATGTTCTTCTTATCACCAATCCTATGGGACCGAAGTCAGAATTTCCCTGAATGGGTACAAGGTTTATTGACACTAAATCCATTCTATTATTTAGCAAATGGATATCGCGCATCACTACTGTATAACGAATGGTTTGTAGTTACACACTGGCAACTAACGCTATATAACTGGGGACTTATTCTCGTACTATTGATAATTGGTTCATCAGCACACTTTAAATTCAGAAACCGTTTCTCTGACTTTATCTAAAAGTAACATGGAGGACATAAAACATGACAGAATCAGTCATTATAAAAAATGTAACTAAAAAATATCGTATGTATAGATCAAAAAAAGAACAAATAGGCGATCTACTTTTCCCTGGTAAAATGGGCTCTGACTTCAATGCTATCGATGGCATATCATTTGCCGTTGAAGAAGGAGATGTAGTTGGGCTAGTAGGTATAAATGGCTCTGGTAAATCTACCCTTAGCAACATCATTGGCGGAATTATTCCTCCCTCTTCAGGTGAAATAATTGCCAAGGGTGAGGTCAATGTTATCGCCATAAATGCAGGTTTAAACAACCAACTAACAGGTATCGAAAATATCGAATTTAAATGTCTATTAATGGGCTATAGCAAAGAAAAGATTGATGAAGTGACACCGCAAATTGTCGAATTCTCAGAACTAGGCGATTTCATCTATCAGCCTGTAAAGAAATACTCTAGTGGTATGAAGTCTAAACTAGGCTTCGCCATCAGTGTTACAGCAGACCCTGATATTATTGTCATCGATGAAGCGTTATCTGTAGGGGATCAAACCTTTGCAGACAAATCACTAGCCAAGATGAATGAATACAAAAAACGCGGTAAAACGATCTTCTTCGTCAGCCATAACTTAAGACAAGTAACGAGCTTCTGTAACAAAATAGCTTGGATTGAAGGCGGTCAACTTAGAGAATTTGGCCCGACAAATGTCGTTATGAAAAACTACAATGATTTCATCAAACAATACAACAAACTTTCATATGAAGATCAAAAAGCTTTCCAAAAGAAACTTGCAGATCGTCGAAAATATGGATCCAAAAAGAAGAAATAAATAACTGCACTAGAAAGGATGTGAACCCCTAATGAAAAGAAAAATCTTCATGACAGCATGGGATATGGACATCGAAAAAGGCGGCATCAACAAAGTTATGCTCAAGCGCGCCAGCCTTTTTGCTAATGATGAATACGATATTGAACTCCTAACAATGGATTTCAAATTTAACTATGACATCATTGAAAAAGAACTGAAGCTATCAGGGCAACTTCCAAAAAGCGCAAAAATAACAAACGTCTATGATTACTATAGAAGAAAATTTACAAAAAATACGATATCATCTGCAGCTCAAGCTAAATTCGAGCAACAAATAAAGAAATTCGAAGAAGGCTACTGGGTAGAAGATGGTGGTGAATTCGCTCGGTACTTCCAAAATGGTACTTATATAAAGTATAAAAAGTGGCATGAAGATGGCACGATTAACTTTATAGATTACTTCGACGACAACCGAGTACGTACACGCCGTGAAGAATTCCACCACACTGGTTTCCTTCAGCGGGAAGTTCTTTATCATCCAAGTAACAACAAAAAGAACCAAGAGCGTTTCTATACGGAAGATGGTTTTTGCTTCTTATCACTTTGGTATAACAACAAGAGTGGTAAGCTTCAAAAAGTATACTTATTCAGTCCAGATTATGATAAGGTCGAATACTTCCCGTCGAGCAAAGAATTCCATGATTTTTGGCTAAATGAAATATGTCGTGTAGAAGTAGTTAAGCCTGTCATCATTTGTGATGGTTCTGCACCAACTACACGAGTGACATCAATTGACGATGAACTTGTCTACAAAATTTATATGTTACACTCAAATCATTTCGCTGCACCATACGAATTGGGTAGCCCATATAGAACAGTGTATCAAGCGAAACTCGATGTCATTCCAAAGGGGTATCCGGTCGTAGTGCTAACAGAACAACAACGACTTGATCTACACAAAGAAATTGGTAACCGTGGTAATATCCATGTCATCCCAAACTGTGTAGAAGTAAATGATTTTAACATCGAAAAGAATCTGAAGCTTGTGTCGATGATTGCCCGTTATAGTCCAGAAAAACGTTTAGACGAAGCGATCAAAGCCTTCTCACTAGTTGTAGAACAAGTACCGGAAGCGAAGTTGGACATTTACGGTAATGGCAATGAAGAAGAGTCGCTGAATAAGCTGATTCAAGAGCTTAAGCTAGAAAATAGTGTCGAGCTTAAAGGTTACACCAACAAAGTACATGAAGTACTTGCGGCATCATCTGTTTCGCTCGTTACTTCAGCATACGAAGGTTTCAGCCTAGCGATGCTTGAATCACTAGCAAATAACACACCAGTAATTAGCTATGACATTAACTATGGTCCATCTCAAGTAATTGAAGATGGTGTAAATGGCTATCTTGTCCCGAATGGTGACAGTGAACAACTAGCGGAGAAAATCATTCATCTATTAAATAATCATGATTTAGTAGTGAAGATGGGGAACGAAGCACGTAACACTGTGATAAAAGATTACACACCAGAGCGTTACTATGAAAAGTGGTCAAAATTACTACAAGACGTCGTAAACGAAAATCACAATCTATATACTCAAGAAATCTAAGAGTTGCCTAGGGCAGCTCTTTTTTTACGTCTCAAAACCTTATTAACCCCCAAAATAATAAAAAACAGTGAACATCAAATACCACTCCTCAATTTTGTAACATAATCGTAACGACAAACTCTACTATTAATAAGCTATACTTAACGAGAATAGTGATAGGTCGATATACACATCAGATAAAATGATGCATTATATTACAAATTCTCTGCTTTTTTAAAATATATCGACAATTACATAAGTCATAAGATGTGATAATAAAGAACTAATTTAAGTATTACAACACAATTTTAATATAATTTACTATATAATGGAATGTGTGTAATCTAGTAATCTCATTTTTATAAGGCAAAAGTCTATAGTTCTGCATCAATTTAACCTTCGTACGCAAACACAAGCTATATTATTGCCAATATCTAATGACCACCTACTTTGTCGAAGCAATATAAAAAAGCTCAAATAGCCATCAGTAACCAACATTTCTGACGCGTATATGAACCTATTAAAGTGAAAAAGAAAGGAAGTAGAAAATGATAAAAAAACACGCATGGACAATCATCTGTACATTACTACTAGCGATTTTCATCATTGGAGCTAACGGCACCCAAGCTGCGGCAAGTTACAAAACAACAGCAATTAGCAAGATCACAGTCATTAAATCTACAAAAGCGAAAATCTATCAACAACCAGACGCAAAGTCTACAAGTAAAGTCGCAACAACAGCTCAAACAAAGCAAGTAATGATGAGCAATAAAAAAGCCACAACAGGTGGAGTGACATACTATGCCATCTACAAATTCGGAGATACGAAAAAAACACAATTAGGCTGGGTAAAATCTACAGACCTTAAAATCCGAAACTACAGCCTAACTTCGACAAAAGCCCAAACATTCTATCTAAAAGGCTCTGGTAGAGGATATGTTAGTCCGTGGGGAAGTACAGATGCTATCTATACATCATTAAAATCATACAAAAACGTTAAATTCTCAGCTACAACAACAATTACATCAACAAGCAAATGGTACCAAGGTAAGCTTAATGGCAAAACAGTATGGATTCACAACAGCCATCTATCAACAAAGCCAACTGCTGATACTTCAGCAGTCCCAACAGAAAAGCCTGTAGAAACGAGCGTTAGTTTCGTAGCTAAAGTTAATAGCAGTTCAGCTAAAATTTTCAAAGATATCACAAAATCAACATATACAAAAGCAGGAACTAGCAATATCAACACTGTTTTATATGTTAAAAAGAAAGCTACATATAAAGGGAGCAAATACTACCTACTAAGCACTAAAGAAAGTGCAACATCAGGAGTCATCGGCTGGATCAAATCAACAGATGCGAAAGCCTATAACCATAAAGCCATCAGCACAAAATCTAAAACCCTTTCGTTAACAGGAACCGGCTCAGCCTATACGAAAATTTGGGGAGGCACAAATGATGTTGCCATCAAAACCCTTACAAAATATAAAAACGCAAAATTTGTCGTAACAAAAACAGAAAGAATTGGTAACACCGATTGGTACAAAGGTAAAATCGGTACAAAAACAATTTGGATTTCATCAAAATATACAAAGGCATATGTGGAAGTGGCAGCAGAACCAGAAGAAACTGACGTTAGCTACCTTGGTCGCCTTTCTAGTAAAACAGTGAAAATCTACAAAGATATCACAAAACTAGAAGACTACATCTTAGCAAATAGCACATACACTAACGAAACCTTTTATATTAAAAAAGAAGCTTTATACGAAGATGAAGATTACTACCAAATTAGCCGCACAAATGGAACATCAACAACCGTAGTCGGATGGGTAGAAGCAAGTGATGTAACTACTTACACCAATTCACTTGTAGACACAACTAAATTTACAACTTACATTGCAGGGACAAGCAGTGCTTATAACATCCCATACGGTACAACAAATAACATCGTCTACGACTTAAGCAAATACCGAGCGAAAACGTTCAAAGTTACTCGCACAGAAAAAGTCGGCTCAAGTATTTGGTATCAAGGTACATTATCAAGCAAAACAGTATGGATCAATTCAGCTTACGTAGAAACAAATCCATATATTGCACTTAACTTAAGAAAATCGACAGACCTAACAGCGACACAAATGCGCTCATTCCTTATTAGTAAAGGAAAAACAACAGACAATGTACTATATAAGTTAGTACCATCATTCTTAGAAGTTCAAAATGAAGCAGGTATTAACGCACAGTTCATGCTAGCTCATGCAATTTTAGAAACAGGTTGGGGCAGTTCAGCCATTTCACAGTATAAAAACAACTATTTTGGCTTCCAAGCATATGACACATGTGCTTTCACATGTGCGAAATACTTCCCAACAGGAAAAGATGGCTTGAATGCCTATGCATTTAAAATCTATCGTGATTACCTAACTACTACAGGTGCTTATTACAACGGTCCGACATTATTAGGTATGAATGTAAAATATGCGACAGACAAAGAGTGGAGTCGTAAAATTGCCAACCTAATGGCACAGATGAAAGCCTATAGCTCATCAGACTACAGCGGTAAAACAGCGAGCACAAAAGTTATGACAGCACCAAAAGAATACGATCATATTCTGCCAGAGTCTAAAGCACAACCAGCTCAATTCGTAAAATTACCAACTGATGTAACAGCAACAGTTTCAGCGAGTAACTTGAATATCTATTATATGCCATATGCGTATTCGAAAAAGATTGGCACTTACGGCAAAGAAAAAGTAATTACATTAAAGGCGTACCATACAGATGTACGTGACTTTAAAAACACGAGTGGCAAAAACACACGCTGGTTACGTATTGCTTACAATGGCACACAAGGCTGGGTACGCACGGACGAAATTACACTAGATAACCTATCATTCACAAAAGACGAATCGAACCTACGCTCAAGTGCAGGAGCGACTACAAGCGATACGATCAAAGAAGTAGTACCTAACAACGCACCACTAAAACACGTCTACACTATTTTCGGTAACAAGAAAAAAGAAAAAGTAGGAAAAGACACATGGTACCAAGTATACGCCACTAAATCAGGCAAAAAACTATGGATCAGTGGCAGCCTATTAACAACATTCTAATAAGAGTGCCCCCTGCAAACGCAGGGGGTCTTTTTTTGTCTAAAGAGAAAAATATTATCAACTAGACCTCTCCCGCCAAAACTCCACACAATACACCAAATAGCGCAAAGGACGCGAATTTACTCTAAATAACAATTATTTGAGTGAGTACTACAATTCAAGTAAATCACGCAAAAACACTGGAAGCTAGCGTAACAATCTCAATATCCTATCGAGCGAATTCAAACTTCCTAATACTAAAAAAGCGGCTAAAATAGATTCCAACTATACATGTTGCTCAAAAAAGCTAAAAATTATCATCTAATAGGATGTGAATGTTCTGCTAAATAACAAACAATCAAGTTAGCGCAACAAACAATGGACTTAACGCAACAAACATCCAAGCTAGTGCAACAATCCTCAGACTTCGCGCAACAAACCTCACAGATAGCGCAACAATCCACCCCCATCACAAAACTAAATATATGGATAATATTGGTTTAAACCCAATTTCCTAGTATACTAATAAGGAACAAAATAGATTGGAGATGAAAGAAATGAAAATGATGAAGTACATAGTAATGATGGCGGTGATGGTCATGATATCCGTATGTCTAAACAGCACCATAAGTCATGCTGAGGAAGTTTATGAAACCATTCCACTAAACAAAACGCTATCAAAAACATTGCTCATGGATGAAAACAAAGAAGCAGGGAATATGTATCAAGTGAAAATACCAAAGGATGGGGTTGCAAAGCTTCAAATCGAGTCCCCCAAAAACAAGGAATTCACGTTATTCCTTATGAACAGCTTAGAAAACGTTGGCATACTTGATCCGAAAGTGAATTCACCAATTATTAGTTATGCTATCAGTTCAAAAGAAGCCTATTACAACAAATCAATCATGACCGATTCAGTCGGTGTAAAAAAGGGAACTTACTATGTATTCGCCTTCACAGAAGGGAATGTTGAGAAGGTCAAATTCAAAGTATCCTTCAAAGCAGCATCCAACTACGAAAAGGAAAATAACAACACGATAAAAACTGCGACACCGATTAAGCTTGGTAGCACATATAAAGCAGATATTAAGATGTATGATATGAAAGATTATTACAAAATCACAGTGCCTAAAAAAACGAAGCTCCAAATTACAGTAAAGAAACAATTAAAAGCGCCATTTAAAATTGCACTACAAAACAGCAAGAAGCAAACAATCAAACAGCTTAAGATGAAAACATTAAATAATACATTAACACACACAGGTACGGTAACCGTAGATAAAGGCACCTACTATGTCAATGTATCAAGTGGAGTATATTTCGGAACCTCATCTGATTATGATAAAGCACCTTATACGATTAAAGTGAATACTACTAAGTAGAAAAGACGTCACTAGTGGAGTAGAAGAAATATTACAGCCTGTAACATTTAACATGCAGGCTGTAATATTTGTAATGGAAGAATAGGTATGCTATTAAAAGTAGAATCATATAAATCACTAACAATAAAATGATAGCGCTTTCAATTATGCAATTAAATAGTGAAAATATTGCTATATAATAGGAAGAAACTCGATGTAAATAGTAGCAAGCAGATCGTTAAAGAAGAAGAGTAGGGCAGACATCTTCTATTTGAGTATGTGTCTTATGTTACAAAAAAGTAACTAGCAGTATAGGTTGTGGTATAATTTTATGTATTTTGTTAAAAATATACCTCAATTGGTATTATATTACTAACTTTACAGTAGTTATCGTAATAATCCCATAGGTTTTGTAATAAATTGCTAAAATCTCTCAATTTTACTAATAATTTTGATAAACATAGCATTATAGTATTAAAGTAACGAATAACTACAAAACTATGGAAGAAAAAAGGGTGGAAATTCTCCTATTTATAAACGATAATTAGGCTTAAGCATGATTAGCTGATGAAAAACAAAAACAGCGAAATGCTAATCATATCCAATAAGGGAGGATTTTTTAAAAATGGGTAAATTCAATCTAAAATTTGTAAAACCTGTCGCATCACTAGCAATCGGTGCAGCAGTATTAACAGGATCATTCGCAGTATCTGGTGCTGCTGATACAGCTTTCGCAAAAGCAGCAACTGTAAAAGTATCTAAAGGTAAATTGGTATCTGCAAAATCAGGTAAAGCGGTGAAAGGTTACAAATCTTACAAAGGTGTTCTTTACAAGAACGGTAAGAAATTCACTGGTCTTTACAAAAATACTTATTACAAATCAGGTAAAAAAGGCACTGGCCTTTACAAAAACGTATACTACAAAGCTGGTAAAAAAGGTAGTGGCTGGGTAGGAAGCGGTTCTTCTAAAAAATGGTACCAAGATGGTAAATTACTAACAGGTCTTGGTAAAAACTCTGGTAAACTATTTATCAAAGGTAAATACGCTAACGGAATCCAAACTTACAAAGGCGTAGAAAAACTATACAAAAACGGTGTTGTAGTTAAAACTGTAGTTGATGCAGCTAAAGCTATTAACAACACAACTGTTGAAGTAACATTCGCAGAAGCTCAAAAAGCTAACGATATCTCAGCTGGACGTTTCGTTATCGATGGCTTAGAAGTTACTAACGCTGCAATTAAACAATCTGACGATAAAGTTATCGTATTAACAACAGCTGCTCAAACTGGCGGTAAAACATATACTGTAGCTCTTGATGGTGTGAAATCACGTACATTCAAAGGTGTATCTAACGTATTACCAACAGCTATTACTAACCTAACTCCTTCAGTACAAGGCGTAATTGGTAAACAAGTAACTGTTAAATCACAAGTTGAAGTTCCAGCTGGACAATCTAAAGAAGGTATCGCTGTAACATTCAGCATTACTAATTCTGCAGATACTTCAGTAGGTAACTTCGGTAAGAAAATCGTTGCTGAAGCATTCACTGATGCAAACGGTGTAGCTTCATACTCTTACACACAATATGTAGCAGGTACTGAAGATGTTGTTGAAGCATACCCAACTGGTAATGCATCAGTAAAATCTACTGCAGCAATCGTTTACTGGGGTAATACTGAACGTTTAACTGTTTCAGAAGTAACTACAGGTGCTACATTAGCTAACGGTGCTAAAAAAGTTTACAAAGTTAATGCTCAAAACTACTCAGTAGCTAACAAAGGAACTTCATCTGAATATAAATATGTAAACGTTGCTTTTGCTGAAAACGTAAATGTAACTCCAGAAAAATTAGTTCGTGGCATAAATGTAACTGATACAGGTATTGCTGGTACAGACTACCCTTACCAAGTTACAACTGGCGGATTTAAAGAAGTACGAGTGAAATTAGATGCTAATAATGCAGGTACATTCACTCTTACAGGTGCTAATGCTTCTGCTACTCCAATTGTTTTCGTAGATGCAGCAAATGCTGGTAAATTAGATCCAACTGAATTACAAGCTAAAGCGCCAACTGTTAAATTTGATCTTAGCCACACTCTTGGTTTAGCTGTTAAAGCTGAAGGAGTTCAAAATGCAGCAGCTATCAATTCGAATGGTACTGGTAACGGTGGACGTGAGTACACTGTAACAGTAACTGATAAAGAAGGTAAATTAGCTCCTGCTGGTACAAAAGCATATGTTACTTTTGCTAGCGGTAGCCTAAGCTCTGATCGTACAGTAAATATTGATGGTAAATTAGCTACAATTGGCGGGTCTTATGAAATTACAGTTGAAAAAGATGGTAAAGCTTCATTTACTTTAACAGGTAATAAAGATGCTTATGCTACACCGACTATTTACTTAGATAATGGTGCTACAAATGGTAAATTAGACGCTTCTGATTTACAAACTGTTGGTGAAACAACTTACTTTGTAAATGCAGTAATCAATAATTCGGATCTTAAAATCACAAATTCTGTAACTAAAAAAGAAGTAACAAGTGTTGCTGCTGGTACTCCAGCTACATTCACTTATCAATCATTAGATCAAAATGGATTCCCTTACTATGCTGGTAATGGTTACTATGAAGTAACATTCGAAGTTGTTGCTCAATTTGGTGATGTTACTGTAACAAATGCAGCAGGTAATACTATTGAAACTGTTAAACAAGGTACTACAAAATCAATTAAAGTTAACGCTGCTAAAGGTGTAGCTGTAATTAATGTATCTTCTTCTACTGCTTCAACAATCGGCGTACAAGCTTCTGCTTCACAAGTTAGCTTACCTAACGCTAGTGCAACAGTAACTGTTACTGGAAAAGCAGCAGTAACATTATTCACTGGAACTTCAGTAGCAGCATTTGCACCAAATGATAAAGTAATTTACTTGAAAAATGCAACTGAAACAGAAAAATTCAGCTATGATGGTGCTGACTTCTTCGATCAAACTAACAAACCAATCGATGAAACTACTTTCTTAAATACGGTTAAAGTCGATGGAAATGTTACTTATAAAAAATTAGGAGATACTAAACAATTCTACATCGTAACTCCTGGTTCAGGCGCAGCATTAAGTACTTTACCTACTACTCCAGCAGAAGCAGGTGTTAATACTTATGATGCTACTGTAAAAACAGCATATGTAGCTGCAACAGCTGAAAAATATGCTAAAGTAGAATCAAAAGAAGTTTCAAAAACAAACTATAGTACTGGTAGCCTTAAATTAAATGATGTAACTGGTACAACAGGTGAAGTAGTAATTGCGATTAATGGTACTGATAATGCAGGAGCAATAGCAGATAAAATTAATAATGCAGCTACAGCACTAAAAATTAATGCAACAGTAGTTAATGATCGTATTGTATTAACATCTACTGACTTAACTAAAATGATTAATATTCTTTCTGATACTACTTCATTATTCGCTGTACAAGAAGAATCAAGTGCAGTAGCTAAAGCTGCAACACCAGCGGTTTACAAAGTAGACTTGTCTGCATTACCTACTATTACAGCTGGTAAAGAGTTTACTGTTAACGGTGTTACTTATAAAGCAGTAACTAGTGGTGGTACTGCTGTAAATAATACTTTCAATGTAACTGGTACATTAGCTACAGATATAGCTTCTTTAGCATCATTAATTAATAACAAAGATACTACATTCTCTGTTGATGTTGATGGTACAACTAATACTACAATCAACTTAACTCAACGTACAGCTGGTACAGGTTCACAAGCAGCTGCTAAAGTTGTAGTGAAATAATATATCGGCACAATAGTCACCCAAACAATCATTAATTTTATGTTAGTTTGAGCGACTGATACAAATTAATCCCTAATCTCTTCGGAGGTTAGGGGTTTTTGTTTGCTGTAATAAGTGAGATTTGCATATGCACAACGGAGGCAAGTGCTAAAACGAGTTACATACATAACGCGAAATATTCGTATGGCTATTATCTAGATCTAGACATGAATACGTCTGTAAAGGAATCTAATTATAGGTATGAGTATGCTGAAAACACAAAAGAAGGAACAATGTGGATGATATCTTCTGCAATGGGAGGTAGCTTTTCTTATGAAAAGCAGACGGCAACCGGATATTATGAATGGCAAACGACTAAAAGTAAATTGTTAGCCCTACCTGTAAAGAAAAACAAACAATGGACAACTATAAATAGCTATGATGAAAAAGAAACACGTAAAATTGTATCTACTAAAGCAAATGCGAAAACACCTTATAAAACATTTCCGAATGCAATCAAAGTACAAATTGGCAAAGCAAGTGCCAAACATTACGACTATTTCGTTGAAGGTTACGGAAAAGTGCTTGAAACGGAAAATGGAAAAATCAAATATCAATTAATTCAACGTTACAAAGATTGATTGAAGTGTGCGCTTATTGAATGAACCTAATCTCATTGGAGGTTAGGTTTTTTCATTTTATCATTTGTCTATCTAAAAATAATGAATAAGTAAAACTCACGCAGTTAGGACGTTAATAGTTGAGTATACGAATAACAAAATTTTTTGAATTACAGATTATTGTATAGATTAAATGGGTTAATTGTTAGATAATTGAGAATGGTAAAACTATTTGGAATTTTAATGAGTAGTTAATCCTATAAAATGTTTGAAAGGGTGGGATAATGCAGAAAAACAATTTAAAGCAGGTTAAAGCGTTAACGTCAGTAGCGTTAGGGGCAGTTTTATTAACAAGTACCATTGCAGTACCTATTAATAGTGTGGAGGCAGCAAGTTCTTCAAACTACAAAGTTTCAAAAGGAAGGTTAATCTCAAAACTAACCGGTAAAGTAGTAAAGGGTACAAAAACATTAAAAGGTAAAGTTTATAAAGATGGTAAAACTCTAACGGGCCTAAAAGCCGGTGTTTTCTACAAAAGCGGTAAAAAAGCGACAGGTACATACAAAGGAAAATACTATTCAAATGGTAAAGTGTATACTGGCGTGAAGAATAACATCTACTTCAAAGCAGGAGCAAAAGCAACGGGTATTTACAAAGGAATGTACTATTCAAAAGGTAAAGTATTTACAGGTCTAAAAGCCGGTGTTTACTATAAGCGTGGTAAAAAGGGGACTGGCACATATGGAGGAAAATATTATGAAGCGGGTAAAGTGTTTACAGGCATTCAGTCAACTTCAAATAATCTTTACATCGATGGATTATTAAACACAGACCTAATTGTATTTAAAGGCCAACTTTATAATGGAAGCAAGTTAAATGAAGGCGTTGTCCAAGTAGATGGTAAATGGTACAAAGATGCTAGCATTGCAAACGGTACTATTACATTACCAAATGGAAAAACAATCACAGTTACTAATGGTATTGATACTACACCAGGTTCTGGTTCTACAGGTGGTGGATCATCTTCAGGTGGTACTGGAGAAATAACATTTACATCTACGATAAATAGTGACATTGCTAATAATGTAGATAAATTAGGATTGGTAGGAACTTCAGTTTCTTCAAGTAATGAAAAAGTAGCAACAGTAAAAATTACAGATGGTAAAATTGCCATGACATCTATTTCAGTTGGGACTTCAATCATCACAATTGCAACTGATGATAAGAAAGCAACAATTGAAGTGGCAGTAAATGCAAATGGTTCGATTACTATTGGTACAATTACAAAATATACGACTCCTCAAAAAAATTAAACGAAACGTTACTTTATAAGCTAATAAACTAGTGAAAAAAGTGGGAATGATTGATTATTTCTAACTGTTACTTTCTAATTGATAGGTGAAATCCCTATCCTTGCGAAACAGTCTTTTATGCAAGTGCCTAATCCTCCTGGATCCAGTGATGCGCTGATACGCAAAAGGGGTTAAGTCAGGTGAAGTCGTACTCGAAGAATTGAGGCGGGGCTCTTTAAAAGACAGCTATGGTTAGGCGGACGAATCCATGTAGGCAGGGTGAGGTAGTGAATAGCGCGAAATGCTAGGAGTTCGATATTCATCCTTATATAAGAAATGATGTATTGGTGGTTAGCATAATTGACTGTTAAACTAACCATTCTCACACCTGAATAGTGGAAACCTAAGGCTGTCAAAATCAGGGATGGAAATAACGGAACGTTTGAAGTTCTCTTTGAAGAGGTGAATCAGCATCGACGAAGCAAAGAGAATGGCTGCGGGTTCATAGTAGTGTCGATCACATGCCACTAGTACTTGTATGGCAACATATGAGGAGGATAAAACATGTAGGAGCGAAGGAACCCAGTCTATGGTAGTTTTCAATCACATCTATATTTTTCATGAATGAAAATGACCATTGATAGATCGCCATGTGCGGTGAAAGCCGCCTGCATGGTGAAGGCTCGATTCGAAAGCTACGATAAATGTGGTATAAGACGAGAATAGTACAAATACAACTGCTCTGAATGAAAAAATAAGTAGGGCAACTGCAGTTTTAAAAGGAACGACTGTAGGAATAGAAGTAGGTCAGGTAGCCCAAGTAGATAAAGATACTTTAGTTACAGCTATAACGATAGCTCAAAGTGTCTATGATGACAGAGCTAATAAAACTCAAGTGCAATTAGATGTAGCGACCACAGAATTAGATAGTGCCTTAACAAATTTTGAGGGCAAAATCATTAAAGCAGGAGATACAACTGCACTAACTACAGCCATTACAGAAGCAACAAATCTTTACAAGAATACGGAAGAAGGAGTAGAAATCGGTCAAAATGTAAAAGGCTCAAAAGCGACATTAAAAGAAGCCATTGATGTGGCAGAATTAGTTGTAACAAATTCTGCAAACAAAACAAACCAACAATTAGCTGATGCAAAAGCTGCATTAGATTTAGCGGTAGTTGCCTTTGAAAATAGTAAAGTGACAGCATTAACAGGATTGCTAAATGTAACAGTAACTAGCGCTGGGGTTGATAGAAGTAATCATATCAACCTTGAAAATGATGAAACGCTCGTCCTCACATCTAGTGATTCAACGAAAGTTGCAGCTACTGTATCTAATGACTCTAGTGGAACCGCTATAGTAACAGGTGTTGCGTTGGGGGGGCCAATTACAATTACTGTTCAAGTGAAAAAAGATGGACAAGTAATTAAAGCAGGTACATTCACCGTAACTGTAGTTCCAATGGCTATCACAAGTAAAATGATCACGAATTTTGACTATTCAACTGTAAAAGGAACTCAAGCAAAACTCGTTAGTAAACCTGTTACATTAAGTGATTTTACTGGTAATAGAAAAGACTTTACTATTGTCATTGGATCAGATCGTATACCAATTTATGTTTCATGGGCACTTTCGACAGATTTTTCTAAAGGAGTATCAATGGGCAGTGTTGTAGAGAGTCACATTCAAGATTTCTATTATAAAAAAGACGGAGAAAATGGTATATTGAATCGTCCAATTGCTGCCTTTGGATTTGAAGATACGTTCCAAATTAGCGCATTCCAACCGGGTTCCGCTTCATCATTTACATTAGAAGGTGCAGATTGGTCGTACTTCTTTGAGCAATCCTCTGGGCTAGGAACAGATACGGATACCTCAAAAAATCGAACATTTACAATTAGTGACGGCACAACTACGGCAAATATTCAACTAACATCCAATTTTGTGACAATCGATGATCTGGTGAATCATATAAATAATCGTTTAATGAACACTGGAGTAAAAGCTCAAGCTGAAAAAGTAAGTGCAGCACAATTTAAAATCACCTCAACATCAAGTACAGGGAACATTATTATTGATGGTGTAAATAAAGCCGATTTCTTTGAATAGATAGTACAGTTATTCTCGAATAATTATAATTATCAATCAGTGCCAACCAACCAATCATGAATTTCATGTTAGTTGAAACAATTGAAACAAATTATCCCCTGGTCTCTTCGGAGGGTAAGGGGTTTTTTGTTTGCCGTAATAAGTGAGATTTCAAATATATATCATAATCATCCCTCTGGACATGTCAATCCGTCACCAGAGGATATAGAATTACTAAAAAGATCAACTTTAATAACCTAACCTTCAAATAGTTCATCTTATACCAATAAATTAAGAGCCTTTATTCCTTCTAACAGGAGTAAAGGCTTTTTATATTTGAGAAAGGAACTATGAAAGAAAAGCGTGATGTATCTCACAAACCATGTAGATAATGGCCACTAATTACAACTATAGATGACATGCGGTAATAGTAGCTATCTATGTAACAGAAATCAAAAAGAGGAAGTGTCTAAGTCAATCAAATAGTTATTAAGAAACAATAGTCATGTCGAATAATACAGAACTAATTATAATGTTGAAAAACAGCGATGATGGGAGAAAACCCTCTAATAGTTGTATATTTTCTGTGATAACTTTCTGATATTTTCCTTTTAAAGTATTCAATCTAAAACATTACTTAACTATATGAATTTAAACAGAAAATAAATAAAAAAGAGATATTTTAATGCATTAAAATATATTTTAGAATATTCAAAATACTACAAGCTTCGCTATTTACTAGCTAAATTTCGAATGATACATTTTGGATACCTAGTAAAATAGTTTAATTTACTAGGTTTTATTCTAAGTAGAGAGGAGCGGGGGTTTATTATTTCACTAATTGAAAAAGGGGAGAAACGAGTGAAGAAAATTCAAAAACTGAGAAAGAGTGCGATTATTGGTTTAGTTTCTTTATTAACTGTTTCAAATGCTGCGTTTAGCACATCTTTTGCAAAAGCTGAAACAAGTGATCTCGACAAACTTGTGAAGATTGAAAAATCGAACAAAAAAATTAAAGAAGCCACGAATGAGTATAAGGATAGTGACACTGTTAGGGTAATAGTTGAGTTGGAAGGAGCCCCAGCCATCTCTTACTCTACTAAAAGAGGTATAAGATATAAAGATTTAGCAAAAGAAAAGAAAACAGAATTACAAAACACTGTGAAAGATGAACAATCAGAATTCATGACAGATGTGGAAACAAAAAAGATTGATTTTGATGTGGAAAATACCTTCACTACTGTTGTCAATGGAGTCAGTGGAGAAATAGAATTTGGTCAAATAGAGGATCTTGAAAAATTGCCGAATGTTGAATCGGTGAGCATTGTTAATGAGTACGAAAGACCAACTGTAAAACCTACAATGCTATCTAGTAAAGACATGGTGGAAGCCATTCAAACATGGAATGCTGGTTATGATGGAAAAGGCATGGTTGTAGGAATCATTGATACAGGAATTGATAATACCCATGATGATATGGTTTTAAAAGAAGATGCCAAACATAAATTGACATCAGGAAAAGTAGCTGATTTTGTAAAAAATAATAATCTTCCTGGTGAATATTACTCTTTGAAGGTTCCTTATGGTTACAACTACGCTGATAAAAACAAAGAAATTCGTGATCTTGGCCCTGACGCTACAATGCATGGAATGCACGTAGCAGGCACAGTAGGAGCAAATGGTGACGAAACAGGTAACGGACTAAAAGGTGTAGCTCCACAAGCTCAATTACTAGCACTCAAAGTGTTTGGTAATGACCAAGCAATGCCATCGACTTTTGGGGATATTTATATTAAAGCAATTGATGATGGAATTATACTTGGTGCAGATGTACTGAATATGAGTTTAGGCTCAACGGCAGGCTTTGTTGATTCAAATAGTTTAGAGCAAAAAGCCGTAGAAAGAGCTGTTGAAAATGGAGTATTAATGTCTATTTCGGCTGGTAACTCTAGTCAGTTTAGCTATAATTACGGGGAAAATCCGTTAGCTTCAAATCCTGATATTGGTTTAGTCGGTGCTCCTGGGCTTACCGCCAATTCAATATCAGTAGCTTCCATTGAGAATGATAAAATCACATTAGATCAAATGACATTGAAAATAGGGGAAGAAACGTTGCCAATCGCTTATAAAACGCAGGCGTCCCCAATACCTCTAGAAGTATTTGGAAAATCGCCTGAAAAAGATGTTGTCTATGTTGGCGATGGAAGTGCAGCACAATATAAAGGTAAAGAAGTAAAAGGGAAAGTAGTATTCGCAGTCAGAACAGCAGCGAATCCAAACTATGGAGAAATTCAAGCTCAAGCTGAAAAAGCAGGTGCAGTAGGTGTCATTATTAGAGGAACTGCAGCACATGGCGATTACGTAAACATGGCACTAAATAGCCCAACAATTCCACTTGTTTCTTTAAGTGTAGCAGATGGTACCACTTTAGAAACAAAAATCAAAGCAGCAGGCGGCACAGGAAAAGTAAACTTTAATGGAAAAATGACTACGGTTGTTAATGGTTCTAAGGGGCAAATGGCAGCTACTAGTTCTTGGGGTGTCACTCCGAGTCTTGAAATGAAACCAGAGATTACTGCTCCAGGCGGACAAATCTATTCTACTTTTAATGATGATAAGTATGGTGTCATGAGTGGGACATCAATGGCAGCCCCGCATGTATCAGGTGGTGCAGCACTTGTCTTGGAAAAAGTTCAAGAATTATTCCCAGGTTTAAAAGGTGTAGAAAAAGTGAAACGCGCAAAAACATTGCTTATGAATACAGCGAAAATTGTTACGGAATCATCAAATGACAATATTCCTTACTCACCAAGACTTCAAGGTGCAGGATTAATGCAATTGAATGCTGCAGTCACAACGCCAGTGTTTGTAGAAGCAAAGGGTACAAGTGAAGGTAAAGTTGAGTTGAAGGAAATCGGTACTGACAAGTTCAAAATGACTGTTACAGCTACCAACTTCAGCAAAGAAGATGCAACTTATAATGTAGGCGCATCTGTTTTAACTGATGCAACGCAAGGTTCAGGAACTTCAGCAACAAATGCTTTGAAGGAACAAGTTATTAAAGGCGCAGTAGTAAAAATAGGTACGCCAAAGATTACCTTATTTGCAGGGGAATCTAAAGATATTACTGTTGAAATAGACCTTTCAAATGCAAAAACAGAATTAGAAAGCATCCAAAAGAATGGCTACTTTGTTGAAGGGTTTATAACGCTTACAAATGAATCACAAGATGTCGTCTTTCCAGATTTATCAATTCCATACCTAGGCTTTAAAGGAGATTGGAATAAGCCGCCAGTTTTAGATCAAATGATTTATGACACAGGCTCTTATTATGACGTTTCAGGAACAGTAGATGATCAAGGGAGTTATCTTGGATACAATCCATTCACTAAAAAATACAGCAAAGATTTAATTGCTATTTCTCCAAATGGAGATGGTGAAAATGAATCAGTAGCGCCTGTGCTTTCATTCTTGCGAAACAGTAAAACAGTGGAATATACGATTACCGATACAAGCGGCAAAGTTTTGCGCAAGCTTCGAACTGATAAAGAGCAACGCAAAAATTATCATAATGGGAAGAGCAACAATTCTATTTATTCATATAAACCATCTTATACAAAATGGGATGGGAAACTGAATAATAAAATAGCAGCAGACGGAACATATTATTATCAAGTAAAAACACTAGTTGATTTTGCAGGTAAAGAACAACAAGTAACTAAAATCCCTGTTATTGTTGATAACACAGCACCGGTTGTATCAAACATTGCCTTCAGTAACAAAACGGGCATCCTTTCATTCAATGCTACTGATAATAAAGGAAGTGGATTACAATATCTTGAAATCTATTTAGATAATGAACTCTTAGGTTCGGTAAATCCTGGTACAAGCAATGCGTTTAAATTAGACTTACAGAAATTTGATGTTAAAGATAACGTTAAGGTTGTTGCATATGATTATGCGTTTAATAATAGTGGACAAGAGACGTCAAGCCCAGGAGACAATACAATTCCTTATATCGTATCTGACACACCGGAAGCCCTGGGCGTTTATGATACACGCGAAGTACCTTTTACTGGCTATGTAACAGATGCATCACAAGTAGAGTATTTGAAAATCAAGGGCGATAAATTAAACCCTACAGAACAAGATGTAGTTTTAAAATACAATGAAGTCACAAAAAAACATGAATTTGCAACACATATTACATTCACAGAAGATGGTGTGCATGACATTTTCATTGCAGGTGCCGATAAAGTTGGTAATAAAATTGAATTTAGAAGACAAGTAATTATTGATACGCAGGCACCTAGTCTTTCTGTAAGTAACCTACCAGCTAATAATTTCGTATCTACTGGTGGTAAAGATTCTACTGAAGAGCCAGAAAGTAAAGACCCTAATGATGGCAAAGAACCGAATGAAGGAACTGAAAGTAAAGATCCTATTACCGCTTCAGAAGGTGAAATTACTAATGAAGGAACTGAAAGTAAGGATCTTAATGATACTACTGAAAGTGAAAAACCTGCTGAAACAACAAAAGATGGAGATCCTATTGTTACAGTAACTGTTACAGATAACTTTGATGAATTACGCTTATTAGTAAATGGCAGTGAAGAATATACAAATGAATTCAATGAGCCATATGAAATGAGAGCACTAACTCACGAGCAACAAGTTCAGTTAGTATTAGACGAAGGTAGAAATGATATTGTCTTCGAAGTTTCAGATCTTGCGGGTCATGTGACTAAGAAAACGATAGCTATTTATAAAGGGGCAGCTCTAAATGCACCATTTGTAAAATCAGTAGAGATTTCAAATGGCGGTGGCGATGTAACAGTTGAAAATCCAGCTAATATTGTTGCAGAAGCTACGGAATCAATTACGTGGGAGGCAAAAGTAATTGATCCAAAAGGAAATGTAATAGATTTAGATACTGCTGAAGGCGAAAAATATGAAGCTACATTTACACCGGATATTTTGGCTGAGAGTGGTAGTTACAAATTATTAATAGGTGCAGCTGGTAGTGCTGAAAGTGAAAAGCTAGAAACTAATTTCACCGTTTCAAATTATTTTGTAAATGTTGAATCCCTTTCAACACGTGATTCAAACGGTGAAAAGGCTACATCCTTCACAACAGAAAGCAGTGTAAGCATCAAAACAAACATTAAAAACCAGGGGAAAAACAAGTTGAATCCTACAGTAGCCTTCCAAGTCAAAGATGAAGATGGTGCAGTTGTTTACTTTAAAGAAGTGAAATCGAAAGAGATTAATAGCAAATCAAGAAATAGTTTTGGAGTAGATATCCCGTTAGAATCATTTGATAAAGGTAAATATACAGTAGAAGTGTTTGTATGGGATAACGATGAAAATCCAATTCCACTAGCAGATTCAAGCAACCTCGAATCATTTACAGTTAACTAAAAAAAAGAATAATAGGGAGGCAGAAACTGCCTCCCTACTTCTTATCTACGAATATGGGAGTGAATGTTTTGAAAAAAAGCCTAATCACAAGCTTAATTGCTACTTTCTTATTTTTAAATGCAGTTTTTCCCGCCTTAGCAGCTAGTAGTGTAACGATTACAGTAAATACTGATGCTTCACAATATACTTCGGGAGATAAGATAAATATATCGGGAGTGGTATTAAAGGACGGAAAAGCAGGAACGGGTACGGCTCCCCTTATGCAAGTAAAGAAAGGGAGTACAGTCGTTGAAACCTACCAATGGAAAGATTCTGAAATGGATGGAAACGGCAACATATTTAAAACTATATCTCCTAAGAAATACGAGAGTGGATCTTATACGATTCAAATTACTGCAAAGAATGCAACGCCTGCTTATTCAAATTTTGAATTAACAAATACAAATCCAGTTTCAAAAAAGAGCATAAGTGTGCAAAGTAATAAATCTAAATATGAAATTGGCGATAAGGTCCAACTAACTGGAAAAGTGACGCTTGATAATAAACCTGTCAGCAATGAGACTGTTGATATTATTATTGAAAGAGAAGGCGTAAAAGTAAATACAGAGAGTACGGTCAAAACAACTAAAGATGGGACATATAGCTTTAGTTTTGACTCTTCAAAATCTAAAGTAGGCATGTACACAGCTTCAGTTAGCCTGGCAGATAAAAGTATTACTGCAAAAACAAATGCTTTTGAACTGGTTTCATCAAAAACTACACCAGATCCAACACCAAAACCAGATCCAAATCCAACACCACCTGTAGTACCAACACCAAAACCAGATCCAGTTCCGACGATTCCGTTGGATCCAACACCTGTTCCTGACCCAACAGTGACTCCACATGCCCCAGAAGTCAATGTAGTAACATCTGAAAGTATGGAAATTAGAGGTACAGCGGATGCAGGTACAAAGGTAACAGTAACGGATAAAAATAATTTCTTTGCGCAAGCTGTTACTAAAGCCGATGGCACTTTTGCTATTTCATTGAATGTGAAGATTAAAGCAGGAACAGTTCTTTATGTAACGGCAAGCGCTTCTGATAAAGTTAGCTCGGAAACAACGATTATAGTCGAGGATAAAACACCCCCAAAGAAACCAATTGTCAAGACAGTCACTGACAAAGACCGTAAAGTAAAAGGAACGACAGAAGCTGAAGTGAAAGTAACTATCAAAGCTGGAGGGAAATATATCGGTACAGGTTATTCGGATAAAAACGGTGTATTTTCTATCAATATCAATTCTCAAAAAGCAGGTACTATCCTAACACTTAATGCAACAGATGATGTAGGAAATACAAGTGCCTCTCAGAAAATGACAGTAATAGACAAGACTGCACCAAAAACACCTTCAGTAAATTCATTGAGAACAACATCTACTAAGGTAACTGGGAAAGCTGAAGCTGGTTCAAAAGTCTATGTGAAAGCTGGCAATAAGATTATTGGATCAGCGACAGTATCAAAGAAAGGTACTTTCTCAGTCGCTATTAAAAAACAGAAAGTGAATACGAAGTTATCAATTTATTCAAAAGACAAGTCAGGTAATGTAGGCAAAGCAAAAGTGATTACTGTAAAAAAATAAGAAGAATGAAATATAGTGATTTGAAATGAAGAGGAATATCATGTGAAGTGAATTCTTAAGTGAAGATTTGCTAAGATAAATCCTTTAATCTCAATAATCAAAAATAATTGAGTTTTTGTTTAGTATTCAGTACCTTTTAAATACGTAGCTATAAAGGCAAAGGGTGAAGTTACCTAGTCTTTTATAGCTACGTTTTTTATTGAACGATTAAATACCTTCTTTCTTAAGTTTTAGTCCTTCTGCTAGTAAATCTAAAGAGCCAGCGATCTATGTGCAAATCGCTGGCTCTTTAAGTATTCTTTCACTTTTTTTAAAACTCACTTTATATTCAACTATTTTTATTTGATACTAGTATCCATTAAAATATGCAGCTAAATCCATCATATCGCGTGTACCAATCGCGATATCTGTTATATAACCTTTACCCGATTTATAGCTACGGAAGCCAATATAATAGACACCTGATTTATAAAGCTTGTTTTTGGTACCATATGTACGATTACCAACAGGATGACCAAAATACTTTATCATTTGTTTGTGCGTTAATTTACCAGAATAACTGTTAGAAATGTACTCGACATCATCAGTATTTTTAACTTTAAACGAGATTGAACCAGTATGTGGATTATATTGTTCAAATCCATACATAGTACCGCCTCTTTTAGCATTATAGACATTTACAGATTCGGCAATAATAGCTTTACCAGGTACCGTTTTCTTCAATTCTTTATAAGTCATACCGACATAGCCTTTATTACCAAGAAGTTTGCCTTTTTTTGCAGCACTTTTAAATGACTTGTTTACTTTAATGCTCTGCGCATGGGAATTAGTTGGTACTACAACTGCAATTATTGAAAAGAGCAGTACAAAAGCACATAGAAAACGCGTAAGAAATTTCATAGTTATCACTCCCTTTATTGTGAAATATATGTATTTTTTTATTTTATAATATTGGACTTCGAACGTCAAAAAAGGTATTTATTGGTCTTTGTATTTAAATAAAGCTATCGATTTCCGTATCATCATAACAGTTTGTTTTCTGTTAGTGTTTAGTTCCATTACTCAAGCAAATCCACATTAACATAGTGTATTGTGAAATGTCGTAGAATATTAATATTACATAACTATCATCAGTTTCAATATAATGGTAAAATAAATAATAAACTTACTAGTATAAGAGGGATACCATGAAGAAACTACGGATTTATGTATTGAGCCTTATTGCCTTATGCGTTTTCTTTACGACATCGGTTGCTTATGCAGCAGAACCACTGGATGAAGTGAAGCAGTTAGTGAAGAAATACTATTATCCAAATGTATCGGAATCAGTGTTAAATAGTACTTCAATCGGAGATTTAACAAAACAGCTTGATCCGTATTCCGTTTATATGACCAAAGAGGAATATAAGGATTTTACAAATTCGATTGATATGAAGTTAGTCGGAATCGGTGTAACGATTGAAGAACATACTAATGGATTGAAAATTATCTCGGCTATTAAAGGGGGGCCCGCAGCTAACGGGGGCATACTTGCAGGAGATATTATCAAGGCAGTCGATGGTAAGAATTTGGCGGGAGAAGCAGTTCAAACAACTATTGGGCTTATTACGGGAAAAGAAAATACCAAAGTAACTTTAACCATATATCGCTCAAAAACAAACAGTACATTTACGAAAACGTTAATCCGTAAAGTCATCAACATACCTAATGTTGAGACCGAAAAACTAGCGGGTAACATTGGGTACATACGTCTTAATAGTTATGCGGAGAATAGTAGCAAAGAAATTCAAAAGGCTATTAAATCAATGCCTGGTATGAAAGGCTGGATTTTTGACTTAAGAAGTAATGGCGGTGGTTACATTACTGCAGCTGAAGAAGTAATTGGTTTATTTCCAAAAGCACAAGTAGCTTATTTGTTTAAATATAAGGATAGTGAAACTTACTACACAGAGCCGATAAAGCAAAAGATTAGATGGAATGCACCCGTATCAATTACTATGGATGCCAACTCTGCGAGCGCTTCTGAAATGACAGTAGCATCACTAAAAGATCAAAAAGCAGCCAAATTATACGGACAAACAACATATGGTAAAGGTGTTATGCAGCAAGTATTTTCTTTAAAGGATGGTAGCCAGTTAAAACTAACCATCGGAGAATTCATGGGCCCAAACTACACCAAAATACAGAAAAAAGGTATCACCCCAAATGTTAAAACACCAGTTGGTAAAGAAATAGAATACAGCCATCGCGATTTCTTAAAACAACAAATGAAAGATTATAACAAGCTCTCAAGCATTAGCCAAAAAGCAACTCAGAAAACAATCACCATCAAAAGTAGTACGAAGATGAAATGGAGCACAATGGAAAATGCTAAAGTATCTTTACTGCAAATTGGTGGGAAACAACAATCTATTAAAGTTAAAAAAACATCAAACAAACAATTGAAGCTAATACCTAATGATAAGCTAAAACCTGGCACGAGATATTATGTTGTCTTAAAAAGCAAAACAAAAAAATCTCCAGGTGCCTTTGCCGAGATGAAGGTTGCAAACTAAGCCAACCTTAACCATTTTAAAATATGTAGTCGAAAAGACATGTGCTAAATATGGCCAGTCTTCTCTGACTACGTTTTTTTGTTGTAACAAACTATACATAATACTATTGAAAGTTCATATGGACTATTGTTACTAACTAATAAACAACATTAAAGCCTAACAGGGTAACTTTGAAAATCTGGATAAACAAATATTATTCTATTCTGATTAAATTCCAATCTAATTTAAACCTTGAACATGATTATATACACATTAGGCATTTTTGCATTCGCCAATTCATAAAATACCGTATTTGGTCAATGTTGATTGGTTGTATGCTTTCAAATAATGTGTAGTTGAAAAGTGGGGGATATTAGAATGGGAAAGTATAATTTGAGATTTATTAAACCGTTACTATCATTATCGTTAGGAGCGGCAATTATTACAGGTGCAGTAGTAGGTGGAGCTGAAGATGCCTCAGCGGCAACAAATTACAAAATTTATAATGGAATATTAGTTTTTAAAGCTACTAAAAAAGTAGTAAAAGGCACGGTTACTTATAAAGGAAAAGTATATAAAAACGGAGAGTTATTCACTGGTACAAAAGGCAATACTTATTACAAAAAAGGAAAAAAGGCAACTGGTATATATAAAGAAAGATATTATTTAAAAGGTAAAATTTATTCAGGTATAGCAAGCGGGATTTACTATAAAAATGGAAAAAAGGCAACGGGCACATATAAAGGGACTTACTACTTAAAGGGTAAAGCCTATACAGGTTTAGTAGTAGACATATATTATTCAAATGGCAAAAAAGCAAATGGTACGTATGAAGGCGTATTTTACTTAAATGGGACGGCATTTACAGGACTTCACCCGAACACTGGATATTTATACATTAATGGTGCATTGAATACAGTACTTAGAATATTCGAGGGCGATTTGTACAATGGTGCAAGATTAAATGAAGGTGTGATCCAATACAATGGTTTATGGTACGCCGGAAAAAGAGTGGCAAACGGTACGATTACAATACCAGGTGGACAAATAATTATAGTAGATAACGGAAGACAAACGGGTACTATAAATTCAGGTCCAGGTAGTTATTATGCTGTCATAAACGAAGCGATAGCTAAATTAGAAGCTTTAAAATTTTATGAAGTGTACACAATTAATCATGTAACAAATTTAGTAGATGCTAGAAGGCAATATAACGAAGCAAAAGTTGCAGTTGATGTCGCAGTAGCGAGAGGAGCAGTAACGTCAGAATTTGGTGTAAATTATTGGAAATTAGCAGCGCAGTGGAGAGAAATTGACCGTTATGAAGGAAGAGATACGAAAGAAGTAGCGATTAATAAAGCAACATATGAATTAGCAAGACTTGAATATACGGCTGTTAATTCAATTCGTTCTGCAAGCAATTTAACAACGGCTAAATTACAATATGATGCAGCAAAAACAGCAGTAGATGCCGCAAGAGCGAAAGGTGCAGCAACTTCAGATTTTGGAACGAATTATTGGAAATTAGCAGATCAAAAAGTGGAGATTGACCGCTATGAAGCAAAAGAAGCGGCAATTACAAAAGCAACATATGAATTAGCAAGACTTGAATATACGGCTGTTAATTCAATTCGTTCTGCAAGCAATTTAACAACGGCTAAATTACAATATGATGCAGCAAAAACAGCAGTAGATGCCGCAAGAGCGAAAGGTGCAGCAACTTCAGATTTTGGAACGAATTATTGGAAATTAGCAGATCAAAAAGTGGAGATTGACCGCTATGAAGCAAAAGAAGCGGCAATTACAAAAGCAACAAATGAATTAGCAAGACTTGAATATACTGCTGATAATTCAATTCATTCTGCAAGCAATTTAACAACGGCTAAATTACAATATGATGCAGCAAAAACAGCAGTAGATGCCGCAAGAGCGAAAGGTGCAACAGTATCAGATTTCGGTTCGAACTATTCAAATTTAGAAGCGCAAGGAAAAGAAATTAATCGCTACGAAGAAGTGAAAAAAGCAGCGATTAAAGATGCAACAACAAAATTAGGAGCTCTCACATTCTTGACAAACAACTCAATTGATGATGCAACAAAGTTAGAAAAAGCAGAAACACAATATAATGCAGCAGACACAGCAGTAAAAGCAGCAATAGCAAAAGGTGCGACAGAAGCTGATTTTGCAAATCTTGCAAATTTAGCAGCGCAAAAAAACGAAATAAATCGCTATAAAGCAGAATCTGAAGTGACAGCAGCTGTAAAAGTTTTTCATGAAGCACATGCAAAAGCACTAGCATTAACTGTAGAAAATGTTGGGATTGAAAATGAAGCTGAAGTGAAAGCTGCGTTAGAAGCATATGGAAAGTTATCACAAGAAGCGCAAGCGAAACTATCTAATGAAAAAAAACGACTTGATGAATTAGACAAAAAAATAGAGGAATTAAGAGCAACTGAGAATAAAGCACAAGTAAACGCAGGAAAAATAATTACAACATTAGAAAATATTAATTGGGAAAATGCCGATAAAGATGTATTAGATCAATGTTCAACAGAAGTTAAGGATGCAGAGTTCTTCATAGATAAGATAAAAGATGTAGTAGTAAAAAAAGAATTACAAAAACGTTTAGATATAATAAAGAAAAAAATAGATGAAGGATATGCAAAAATAGATTGAACCATTCGAAAAGAAAATTAGTATTTGCTAACCTTAACTTTTTAACTGTTTTTCCAATCAAAAAGACTGATAGATGTTGTTAAAATAGAAAAATAGCCAATAAAACAACAGAAAATGGAGTTAAGTGTTTCATTCTGGATAACCTAGAGAAGAAGTAAAAAATAAAAATTTAATAATAAGGAAAAACACTTGAGGAGAAGAACAATTATGAAAGAATTCAAAATAACGTACTTCTTTGATGAAGAGCATTACATTAGAAGGTTTATCCATGTGGAATCTCAAGAAAAAGCGGAAGCACTAATTCAAAGTGAGAGAGAACAGTATGTAACGTTTACGGATAGTAGAGGTATCTATCATGAGTTACATACAAGTAATGTTCGGGTAATTCAAATTTCCGAATATCACAGAATCGACAAGAGTAAAAAAACGGTAAACTGACTTCAGCGATCCATACATTTCACTCATAATAATCTGTCCTTGAGGGAACATAAAGGCATACCAAAATGGAGGTGTCTTTATGGATAATAACAACGGGGGCAATTTTACGTCTGCTGGAACAGATATTGATGAAGTAAAAAGAAAAAATGCAGAGTTCGGTTTGTCTTACAATGAAATAAAAGCAGTGCTTGCAAAAACTGGCGGATTAGGTACGGCAAAGTATAGTGATACGAATAGTGAGGAAGTAAAAAGCAAAAATCAAAACCAGTTTCCAAATTAATTGTGAAACCATGATAGATTAAACAATAGGTACACTGAAATCCCTAATCTGTTTAGAGGTTAGGGATTTCAGGTTGTCGACAAAAGGCATTCAAAATGCTCACATCCTAAATGTCTTTTTTTATTTTATATATTTTGGTTATTTAAAATTCTCTATTATAGATAAAATACTGTTAGAGTATTAACTTTTATACCGTTTTTAGACTTTGCCAAGTCCGATTGGCGAATTTCTTTAAATTCATAGCAACAAAAGTAAGCATTTCCTGCATGGACACTTTTTTAGACCTTTAAGGTTATCCAGAGTATCCTCAATTTTCCCCGTAAGATGTTCTTAAAGTACTAGCGGATACAAAGCAATCATTTCAATTTAATCTCTTTTAATATTTGTTATTATTTTCTATAACATTAAAGATTTATTTATATTACATGTGTAGTTGATTGGAGCGAAGGTGGCGACTCCTGCGGGAAAAGCGGGACAGTCCAAGACCCTGCAGGAGCGTAGCGACGAAGCGACTTGGCGCCCGACCGCGGAAAGCGTCCACCGTAGCGGAAATCAACGGTCTTATCTATTTCTATACAACAAATAATGTACTTTATAAATTTATTATTCCAAGAGTATTTAAACTCTAATAGTAAGATGATTCATTTTTAAATATTTTCCCTTTAGCAAGAAAGCACAATAAAAAACGTAGCCATACATTTATATGGCCACGTATTTTTATAAAGTGTTAGTTACTTGAAAGTACCCAATGACCAGGATTAACCTCCTGCAAAGTACTTTGGCTGAAATCATAATTTTGTACTTCTACTGCTTCTTTTTTTAATTTCTTTGATTCAATAGAAGGGTCAGGAACGGGTACAGCAGCTAATAATGATTTCGTATACGGATGAATCGGGTTGCTATAAAGCTCTTCACTGTCTGCGAGTTCAATAATTTTCCCTGCATTCATCACGGCAACGCGGTCACTAATATGCTTTACCATCGACAAATCATGTGCGATAAACAAATACGTTAAGCCAAGCTTTGCTTGCAAATCCTTAAGTAAATCGACAACCTGAGCCTGAATAGAAACATCGAGTGCAGATAGTGGCTCATCACAAACGATAAATTTTGGATTAACAGCTAAAGCTCGCGCAATACCAATTCTTTGACGTTGCCCGCCAGAGAATTCATGTGGATAGCGCATCGCATGTTCTTTTTGTAAGCCAACTAGTTCTAACAATTCCTCTACACGTGCAAGTCGTTCAGCTTTTGTTTTACATAATTGATGAATATCCAAAGACTGACCTATAATATCCAACACCTTCATGCGCGGGTTCAAAGAGGCATAAGGGTCTTGGAAAATAATCTGAATCTCTTTGCGCAGCTGTTTCATTTCCTTCTTATTTAATCGATTAATAGCCATACCTTTGTATAAAATTTCCCCATGTGTAGCTTTTTGTAGCTGTAATAACAATCGCCCAGTAGTCGATTTTCCGGAACCAGATTCACCAACAAGACCTAATGTTTCTCCAGGTTGGATTGAAAAGCTAATGGAATCTACAGCTTTTAAAGTACGACCACTTCCAAGTGGAAATACCTGATTCAAATCTTGTACTTCAATCAGTGGTTTATCAGGGTTAATATCTGCTGGTAAATGTAGCTTCTCTTTAGGTTTTTTCTTTTCATCCATACGGGGAAGTGCATTCAATAACTTCTTGGTATATGGATGTTGAGGAGAAGCGAAAAGCTCCTCAGTCGTATTTGATTCAACAATTTGGCCTTCTTTCATAACGACGACACGGTCACACATACCGGCAACAACACCTAAATCATGTGTGATTAAAATAATTGAAGTACCAAATTGCTGTTGCATTTTTTTCATTAAGCGCAGTATTTGAGCTTGTATAGTTACATCTAGCGCAGTAGTTGGCTCATCAGCAATGAGTAGTTTTGGTTGGCAAGCGAGAGCCATAGCGATCATGGCACGTTGACGCATTCCCCCAGAAAATTCATGTGGATATTGATTGTAACGTTCTTCAGCATTTTTTATTCCTACAAGTTGCAGCATTTCAATTGATCTGTTTTTCGCTTCTTTAGAAGTAAGTTGCTGATGCTTTGTGAGGATTTCATCTATTTGCTTGCCAACTTTAATCGTTGGATTCAGAGATGTCATTGGATCTTGGAAGATCATGCTAATCTCTTTTCCGCGAACTGCTTCCATTTCGTGATCAGTAAAATTAGAAATCGTTTCTCCTGAGAATTCAATAGAGCCGTCAGTCATTAAAGCGGGTGGAGATGGAAGTAAACGCATAATGGATCGTGCAGTAACACTTTTTCCAGAACCAGATTCACCGACAATTCCTAAAGTCTCTCCTTTATGTAATTCAAAAGAAACTCCTTTAACCGCTTCAAAAACTTCGTGATTTGAGACAAATGAAATATGTAAGTTATCAACCTTTAAAATACTATCCATATAATAATTCCTCATTTACTGAAAATTTAAAATAATTATGTTGACTTCTAATACGATAAAATTTATACTTTGTTTCTAATAGTATACTAAATTACTAGGAATAATCAAGATTAAAGGAGTGATTTTTCTGAAAATAAAAAATGAACGGATAAAAGGCAGTTTAGAGAATGTTTATAGCAATCTAAGCTCTCTCCTTTTTTATAAGTACATAATATTTTTGTTAGGTTTACCAGTTCATATCGTCATGTGGTGCATTTATAAAACAAAATATAAGAGCACGCAATATCAGCAAATGCTATTTGAGCATATGGAAAAGATAAAAAAATCTTCTACATATAGTGAACTGATTCATCGATATGAGGAACAATATCGAAGTAAAAAGCTATATTTCGATGAACCCATCCATCAACAAGAAATGCAGGAGGAAGCGACAAAGCTTGCAAATGAAAGTGTGTTGAAAATGGCGCAAGCTGAATTAGAAACAACTGATCAAAGCAATACAAATTATCAGCATTTCTTTGCAAAATGCTTACAAAATAGAAACTTTGTTATTGTGAGTTTTATACCAGGTATTCTTATGTATTTGTTCTTAATGATTTATGCTAGGCCGCTCGTTCGCTATATTTTCGAACGATTAGTGATGACTATTTTTGTAATTATATCGGTTACCATCTTTGTATTCTCTATTTTGCATTTTTCTCCTGCTGATCCAGCAGCAAATATTTTAGGAGAATCAGCAACAGCTGAGCAGCGAGCAGAGTTTGATCATAGATATGGGTTAGATCAATCGTACTGGGTGCAGTTATGGGATGCGACAAAAGGGATTCTGACGTTAGATTTAGGCTATTCCTATACAGGCAATGAAGATGTAATGGCAAGCATTGCAAACAAATTCCCTGTCACACTAACGATCGCGTTTTGGTCATTATTAATGGCTATAGTAATAGCGATTCCAGTTGGGATGATATCGGCAGCGAAGCCCAATTCATTTTGGGATTATAGCTTTATGTTTATCGCCTTAATCGGGTTATCTATTCCTAACTTTTGGCAAGGACTTGTGTTCATTTTGAACTTTTCAATAAAGTGGCACATACTACCAGCTACGTATTCTCCAGGTGATTGGTTATCAATCATAATGCCTGTAATTGTATTAGGGACAGGGTTAACAGCGTCTATTGCGCGAATGACTAGATCCTCCATTTTAGAAGTAGTGAACGAAGAGTATATTGTGACTGCGAAGGCGAAGGGTTTAAAGCCAAGTCGAGTATTTATCAACCATGCTTTACGTAATGCAATCATTCCTATTATTACAATTATCGGACTGCAATTTGGTGGCATGCTAGGCGGAGCAGCAGTAACAGAGAAAGTATTTAATATTAGTGGTTTAGGCAGTTATATCGTAGATAAACAATTCGTTCCAGATATTCCTTCTATATTAGGGGGAGTTGTCTACATTGCTATCACGATTTCGATTGTAAATTTAGCAGTTGATATTCTATATGCTTTCTTAAATCCAAGAATTCGATCGCAAATGAAAAATACTTAACGAGGTGTATGAAATGACAATACAACAGGATTTTGCTTTAAAACGATCGCAAGAGTATAAACATGCACTCTTTGTTTTAGTTATTTCAATTGCACTAGTACTTGTTTTTCTAGTGAATGCCTTTGATGTTACAGAGGGAACATGGAACAAAGTTTGGGGCTCTTTGACAATTGCTTATTTAGTAATAGCATGTTGGCAAACTATTATTCTAGTTTGTATGAAAAGAGATTTACTAAATACGGGGGATATTCAAAAAAGAACAAGGTTAATGAGTGCAGTAAACTTACTAACTATTTTAGTGGGAAACGTTTTTACGACAACCTTCGCCTTCCGAATGTTACGTCGCAAAGCTTCTATTGAATATACGCTTTCTTACTATATGTTGCTGACTCAATTGTTAATTGTTTCTGTGTCATTATTAAATCTATTTAAACCATATGTCTCAGATATGTTTTTACTTTCAATGGCTGTATTTATTTTATTAATCATCTTTGATGTCGTAGCTGTAGTGATCTTCGGCAAGCTGGATACGGACCGTCATATTAAACCTGCATTTAAATGGTTAGGTATTGCTTTAATCATTACAGGGTTTTCTGGAAATATATTTGGGTTTATTTTAGGGTATAGCGTGTTATTAAAAAGTACAAATCGAGATATGTCCACGATTGATAAGTGGAATAAGATCTGGTCTAAAATCACAAAGAATTTTACAGCAATGCTAGGCTTACTATTTGTAATTTTCACATTTGCTATTTCAATTGCTAGCTACGGTACATTTGTTTATGAATTTGCTGTAGAAAACAATTATGAATCTATGTTATTAGAGCCAAGTTTAGCTAATCCATTTGGCACGGATAATTTCGGGCGAGATGTATTTTCCCGAATTATTTATGGCGCACGTATTTCATTAATTGTTGGTGTAGTATCAACACTTATTCCATTAGTTATTGGTGGATTCCTAGGTGCTGTTGCTGGCTATTACAACAAGTCAATTGATAACGTCATCATGCGTATTTTAGACGTTCTGTATGCGGTTCCTGGTATCTTACTAGCGATTGCTATTATTGCCGCATTTGGTGCAAATACAGTCAATTTAATCATCGCCTTAAGTGTAGGATCCATTCCTACCTATGCAAGAACAATGCGTGCAAATGTCATGATGGTATCCAATTTAGAGTTTGTAGAGGCTGCAAAGGCATTAGGGGAAGAAGATTGGAAAATCATCTTTAAACAAGTAGTACCCAATTCATTTGCACCGATGATTGTCAAAGCAACCCTAACTATAGGGGGAGCAGTGATTGCTACAAGCAGTCTAAGCTTTTTAGGTTTAGGCGTGGAACCACATATTCCAGAGTGGGGCAATATTTTAAAAGTAGGAAGCATGTATCTTGAAACCAACCCTTATTTAGCGATTTTCCCAGGGATAGCCATTATTTTATTAGTACTTTCCTTTAACTTCTTAGGGGACGGGTTAAGAGATGCTTTAGATCCAAAATTGGATTGATAAATATTATGTATGGAGGAATTCAAATGAAAAAGAAATTAGTACTTTTTTTAGCGGCAGTAGTACTCGTTTTAGCAGGATGTGTTAATACAAAATCCGATGTTAAAAAAGATGAATCAAAACCATCTTCAGAGACAAAAAATACGTCTATTGAAATTTTAGGCATGAGCACAGGTGAAGATGATTTAAATATTTTGCGTGACCAACTTACAAAGAATGGATTTAATGTGAAGTTAAACATTCAACCTGATTACGGTAGTTTCACTGCGCAAAAAGATGCCGGCAACTACGATTTAGCGTTAACTGGCTGGACAACTGTAACAGGTAACCCTGATTACGCTGTTCGTTCATTATTTACCTCTGACGGTGACAATACTTTATTTGCCGATGAAGAAGCAGATAAATTAGTAGAGAAAGCAAGTACGCAATTAAAAGAAGAATACACACAAACATATAAAGAATTAGAACAGTTAGTAGTGTTCGATAAAGCTTATATTGCCCCACTTTATACTTCATATAAAGCACAAGGCGTTAACAACCAAGTAATTGATGAAAAAACTTTACGCTTACCAAAATCTAGAGCAGCAGTTTGGGAAGCAATATCATTCAAAGATAAGGCTAAAAACGCATCACAACCTTTACTTGCTCAACAAGGAATCAGTGCATTAACTTCGTTAGATCCGATTAAAGGAAATGACGGTTCTATCAATACATTAAATACAAATATGTATGTACGCTTGGTGAATTTAACGGATGATGATGAAGTTGTATCAGATGGCTCATTGTCATTAAATCACGCGATTGCAGATGGCAGTAAAGATTATTACTTCTTATTACGTGATGACATTCAATTCGCATCAGTTAAAGACAAAAAAGCAGTTGACTCAGGTGAGCGCGTTGGAGCAGAGGATGTAAAATTCTCACTTGATCGAGCTAAAGATAAAAACTCAGTACCTGACCACCGTACGTATAGTCTTCATGAAAGCATGAAAGACATTTCTATCGTAAGCGACTTAAAAGAATTAGATGTAAAAACAACAGATGGTCAATCGACTGTTCGTGAACAATTAGAAAAAGGTTTAGATAAAAAGATTTCAACATTAGTAACAGATAAAACAAAAGCAAATAACGGCTCTGGCGCATATCAAATTGTTAAAGTAACGACTGAAAAGCCATTCCCACAAGTACTAAATTACTTAGCACATCAATCTGCTGGTATCGTTTCTAAGAAACAAGTTGAAAGTATTAACACGTATGATGTAGCAAAATATGATGTTAACAAAGATATCGCGTATGGTGATCAAAAAACAATCACTGAAGGAAAAGACTACAATAATGCTCTTTATGCAAGCGGACCTTACATCTTAGTTTCTAAAAATGATTACGAAGCGAAATTTGTGAAAAACCCTGCTTACATGAAAGGCACAGAATATGAACCTAAAATTTCAACAATAACAGTGAAATTTATTCAAGATCCAGAAAGCGCATTGTCTGCATTACGTAACGGTGAAATTCATATTTTAAATGGCGTTCCAGAAAGTAAATACGATATCGTGAAGAAAGACGACAAACTTACATTGCAACAAAACAAGAGTAATGGTGTCGCATATCTTGCTTTTAATATGAAAGACCGTGATGTGTCTAAGAGTGTAGCATTACGCCAATCAATCTTGTATTCGATTAATCAAGAAGAAATTAAAAACTTCTACCAAGGCAACAAAATGAACGCTGTTTCAACGTTGAGCCCTCTTGTAGAAACTGGTTTAAAACTAGAGGCAGATAACAACAAAGCAAAAGAATTATTAAAAGAATACCAAAGTGAGAAGTAACAATTTCACTTAACAAATCATCCCCTAATCTTTTTGGTTAGGGGATTTTAAATTTGTCTTCAATAGTATATTGATATAAATATTAGTAAAATGCTTGAAAGATAAAATTGGCATCACATTTATATGATTTTTATACAATCTAACATCAATCCTAAATTTAAAACCCATGAATTTTTAAAAATACCTTTATTATACTATTATTGGGTATTTTGATATACTATTCCTAATGGAAAGTAGTGTGTGATATCTATTAAGGAGGATTTTAGAAATGGGGAAATTTAGATTAAAGTTCGTTAAGCCTGTAGCTTCTTTCGCTATCGGAGCCGCGATATTAACAGGATCATTTGCAGTAACGGAAGATACCAATACAGCGTTCGCTAAATCTGCGACTGTCACAATTACAAAAGGTAAATTAGTTTCAGTGAACACAGGTAAAGCTGTTAAAGGTTATAAATCTTTCAAAGGTGTATTATACAAAGACGGTAAAAAATTTACGGGACTTTATAAAAAAACGTATTACAAAGCAGGGATAAAAGGAACAGGTCTCTATAAAAACGTATATTACAATGCAGGGAAAAAAGGGAATGGATTATTCGGAAAGAAATTATATCAAAATGGTAAAGAATTCACAGGCATTGAAAGCGCTTCTGGAAAACTGTATGTAAAAGGTACTGTGGCAAATGGTGTAGTTCTTTATCAAGGTACTAAAAAACTATATAAAAACGGATTTGTCGTTTCAACTACAGTTAATGCAGTGAAAGTGATTAATAACACAACGATTGAAGTCACATTTGAAAATGCACAAAAGGTTAGCGAAATTACTGCTGGACGTTTTGTCATTGAAGGTTTAATCGTGACAAACGCTGCGATTAAAGCAACTGATGACAAAGTGGTTGTATTAACAACATCCGCACAACAAGCTGGCAGAAAGTATACAGTAGCACTTGATGGCGTTAAACAACCAGAATTTGTAGGAGTCTCTGCAGTAATGCCAACAAAGGTTTCACTAAAAAATGCTTCCCTTCAAGGAATTTTAGGTGCTCAAGTAACAGTTGAGGCACAAGTAGACGTAGAGAATGGTCAGTCAAAATCTTATATTCCAGTAACTTTTACTATTGGAAATGCAGCGGATACAAGTAAAAAAACAACTGTCGAAGTTCTGACAGACGAAAATGGTGTAGCCAAATATAGTTACATACAGCATGTCTTTACTCAAGATTCTGTATATGCATATTCATCGGTAAACTCTGGCGTGAAATCATCCGAAACAAAAGTCTATTGGGGTGACTCTGAACGTTTAAGAATTACGGATGTGACAAAGGAATCTACAGTAGCCAATAATTCTAAAAAAGTATATAAAGTGAACGTCAATCCAGTAGATGTATCAAGTGATACAAAAGGTAAATACGTCAATGTTACATTTGCCGAAAACTTGAATGTAACATCAGATAAGATTAATCGCAAAGCACAGATTGTAGAGAGTAATAAGACAACACCTTATCAAACTGCAACGACTCAAGCGGGAGCAAAAGTGTATGTTAATGCTAAAGGTGAAGGAACTTTTACAATTACAGGTGCTAGTACATCTGTAACACCGATAGTATTTGCGAATGGTAATGATTCGTTAGAAAGATTAGATGCGGCAGAACTACAAGCAAAAGGATCAACAGTTAAGTTTGACATTAAGCATTCGATGATCTTAAATGTTGAAGCGCTTGGAACAGAGAATGCTTCAAACGTTTCGACAGTCAAAAATGTTGTAGTTGGTAATACATATGCGGCAAACTTTGGTGGCCGCCAATATGTAGCAACGATAACGGACTTAGCAGGCAATAAAGCACCCGCTAAAATTCCTGTTAAAGTAGCATTAAAAGGCGACGCAGAAACAGCTTATATTTTCCAAGACAATAAACTAATAACGCCAGATAGATACGGTAATTACACATTAGTAACGGATAAAAAAGGTACTGTAGCATTTACAGTAATTAATAGAAAAGTAGATTCTTATATTATTCCAACAGTATTTATCGATAATGCTTCAAATGCGGGAACTGGCCAACTAGATGATGGTGATTTACAACAAACAGCACCACTTACTTACTTTAACGAAGCAATTGTAAGCATAGCTAGTATGAAATTCGTCAATGCAAATGGTGAGGATGTAACTTCAATTTCAGCGGAAATGCCAGTGACACTAAATTATCAAACTGTAGATCAAAACGGCCTACCATATGCACCTAAAGTCGGCAGTACAGTTACGTTTGAATTTAAGTCAACATTTGCTACGGTGATCCTATCAAACGGTATAAATAAAGTTATTACGCCTGGAAGTGCAGATAACAGTCAATTATTAACAATGGGGAACAACGGAAGCATCACATTTACGCTTAAATCAAATCTTGCAGATGTGGTGAATATCGAAGCGATTTCTTCGGATAGTCTCATTGTACCTGCTACGGCTACTTTAAATGTTTTAGATCTAGCAACTGCTTTTGAAAGAGCCAATAGTGTAACAGATATAGATGGTATGCTTGCTGCTTTATACGAAATGGATTCTTTAAATGTGAAATTATCAAGACTGAGTGTTACGAATAGAACTGCAGTTGCAAAATTCGTACTAGAAAAGCGCCCAGCCGGAGCAGGCTACGCTAATCAATCAGATTTAGAAAAAGAATTCAATGTAAAATACAATGAATTAAAATAATCAATCAACTACAAGCAAGCCCTTCAAACTAAGGTTTGGAGGGTTTTATTTTCAGGCAATTAAAATCATAACGGAACAATAACATTATGCCTACTTTATATAGCGAAACTAAAAAAATATATATATTGAATAGTTATTTTTTACTATTTATGATAAATTAAGAGAGGGGATAAAATTTCTAAAAAGGAGATGGGAGAAGTGAAGTACTATTATCAAGGGGAAGAAATAATCGATTTTAGTGAAATAACAGTCCATATAATTGAGGCAGATCGAAATGAGCAGAGAATGATATATTTAGTTCGAAAATTATTTCAATTCCCGGTAATATTTATTGTTGATGACACTATGAAGACCAATTCTACTTTTGATATGGAAACAACTGAAACGAGACTTCAACGAAAAGACTTACATATGCATATGAAAGAATGGAAAGGGTTTAAAACCCACCATCATTTTATTACAAGACGAAGAAAAAGCGAAAAGTAGGACAAACATTCAATCTACTTGTGTGGAAATGATAAGTTTCCATTATTAAAATTATACGATTACTAATACATAAACTGACTGCAAGAATAATAAGGCTATGTAATTAGTGAAAAAGAATGTAAAAAAAATAGAATCATTAAAAAGTAAACCTCCACATACTCTATTAGGGGGTTTTTTGCTTTTTAAATGAATGTTTATCGAATATGGTAAGTGGTATATAAAAGTTGTTTATACAGTATTCGGGATATATATAGGTATTTATAAATCTGATAGTTTTTTGTTCGTGATAATTTATAATGATAAAAAAACAAGAGTTAAAACAAACTTGAGGAAGAAGTAGCGGTATATACAGATGATAAAATGATATACCTAGGTGATTATGAAGTAAAAGGTTTAGATGGATATAAAGTAGAACGTGTTGGACAACAATATAACTAATTTGGACACAACATCCAAATGGTCCCCATAACTTCGGTTTAGGGGACTTTTTTGTTGAGGATAATTTTACTTTGAATAGTTTTTTCCTTATTAAGTTATTGAAATTAGGAGTTCCTTAACCGGACAGTAACAATAGTTAGGTCATATTCATAAAATATGACTAAAGAAATAGTTGAATGTATATAACCATACAGCTATTTCACCATTAGCGAGTATAATTTAGGAGTGTGCGTATGACAGCAATAACCGGCAAACAATATATTGACCGAATTAACAAGCTGAAAACAAATGTTTGGGTTGATGGTAAGCAAGTGACAGGTAATATTTCCGAGCACCCTGCTTTCAAGGGAATCATGAAAAGTCAGGCGTCATTATATGAGATGCAACATGATAATTTATTAAAAAGTATCCTCACATATCCATCACCATCTACTGGAAACCCAGTAGGTCTGTCTTATCTACAACCTAAAACGAAAGCGGATTTAGCTAAAAGACGAGAAATGATTCAACAATGGGCAAAATCAAATAATGGAATGATGGGCAGAAGTCCAGATTATATGAATACAACGTTAATGGCGTTTGCATCATCTGCTCAATTTTTAGAAGGGAAAGAAAACTGCTTTCCTGAAAATTTAAGAGGGTTCTATGAGTATGCACGAGAAAATGATATATCGATAACACATACATTTGTGGACCCTCAGGTAAATAGAGGGCAATATTATTTGGAGGCTACAACAGAGCCTATTGCTGCAAGAGTAATAGATAGTAACGATGAAGGTATTATTGTAAAAGGTGCACGGTTGCTAGCAACACAGGGTGGCATTACTGAAGAATTATTAGTGATGTCGGCTGCTGGAATATTGGAGGAGGAAAAGGGATTTGCCTTTTCGATACCAAGTAACACTAAAGGATTGAAATTTCTATGCAGAGAGTCTTTTGTTGGGGGAGATTCAACATTTAATTACCCATTAAGTTCTCGTTATGATGAAATGGATACGATTGTGGTATTTGATAATGTATTAGTTCCTTGGGAGCGCGTTTTTTACTATAACAATTTGGATGTTTCTAATAACTTTATGATGGCTAGTGCTTTCCAACCTTTCGCATTGCATCAAGTAGCATGTAGACAGATTATAAAAACTGAATTTGTTTTGGGAGTAGTTCAATCAATTATCGATACCATTAATATCGGTGAATACCTACATGTTCAAGAAAAGGCTTCTGAAATTATTGTTGCATTGGAAACAATGAAAGCACTGGTCATGAAATCAGAAGCAGAAGCCAAGTTGGATGAATCGGGTGTTATGAGACCAGATCGTACAACGTTACAAATATCTATAAATGTATTTCCTAAGGTCTATCCGAGATTTGCTGAAATCATTCAAATCTTGGGAGCAAGCGGGTTAATGTCAATCCCAACTGAAAATTCATTCCAATCAAGTATAAGAAAAGATTTAGATCAATATTTGCAATCGAAGGCTGACACTGCAGAAAATCGCGTTAAAATATTCCGTCTAGCTTGGGATATGACTATGAGCTCTTTCGGCACACGACAAACACTATATGAAAGACTGTTCTTTGGTGATCCCGTTAGGCTCTCTAGTCAGTTATATTTTACGTATGATAAGAATCCATATGTACAAAGAGTACAGGAAGTATTGAATTCTAATACCAATCAGCTAAATAATCTTTAATGTACGAATAGTCCCAATAGTAATAACGAAAATCTCCTCATCATTAGATAAGGGGATTTTTTCACGTCATAATTCAACTCATTTAGAGGATACTACACGTACATTAATTCGAAGAAAAAAGGGGAGTGGTGATATGAATCAGTATTTGTCCAAAAGCAAAAGATTGATGTTTCAGTACATAGCAGTGCTGATCATTCTGACTTTAATAGGTTGCCCCTCTTTCCACACGAAAACAGCTGCAAGTAGTGAGACAACATTATTAGATATGACGATTTTTCAAATTGGGAAAGCGGACAGCATGCTTTTAATGTCCGGTGGCAAAACGATATTGATTGATACTGGAGAAGACAAGCATGGTAAAAAAATTGTCGCGTATTTAGAAAAGCATAATATAGAAAAAATTGACTACCTCATTTTGACTCATTTTGATAAAGATCATGTTGGTGGGGCAGATACAATCATCAATAGTGTAGACGTCCAAGAAATTATTACGCCTAATTATAAGCGTAGCAGTATACAGTATCTAGAGTACAAACATGCCATTACAGCAAATCACATCACTCCTAAAGCTTTAACCTCTACGTATTCCTTTACAGCCGGTACCGCTGAATTCACAGTATACCCACCTCAAAAAAGTAAATACAAAATAGAAAATGATTATTCACTTATAGTAAGCGTACAGCATGGAAGCAACAGCTTTTTATTAACAGCAGATGCAGAAGAAGAACGCATGGATGAAATAATGAAACATAGCGTAGTTGAGCATACATTTTTAAAAGTCCCACATCATGGGAAATTTGAAGATAATACATTGGAATTTTACAGCATGGTGAATCCAAAATTCGCTGTCATCACCAGTGGAAGGAAAAGAGCTAAAACAGTTAGCGCCTTGGAGAAATTAGGAACGAAAGTTTTTGTCACAAGAAACGGAACCGTATATGTTAAAAGTGATGGTACTTCGATTAGTATGCAACAATAACAAGGACTTAAAACTTAAACTATGTGCTTCACATAAAAAAACCTCAGCTCTCCAGAGTTTAGGTTTTTTTTACTCGTTTGAATGTATTCATCAAAGGGAATAATAAGCATTGTGAAGTTATTGAAAGGAGTTATGAAATGAACAAAAGATCATGGATCATAACCCAAGAATGGCATGATATATTATTTCTACATTGGCCAGTTCCAGCTGAAGATTTACGTCAATACATCCCATCAGAACTAGAACTCGAGCTCTTTAACAATAAAGCATGGATCAGTTTAGTGTTTTTTCAAGTAAAAGAGAATCGCCCAAGGTTTATACCATCAATACCTGGTATCAGTTCTTTTTTAGAATTAAATGTCCGCACATATGTCACTTATAAAGAAAAGGCTGGCGTATATTTCTTAAGCATAGATGCCAATAATCAACTAATCGCAAAGCTAGTGAATTATAAAAACTTTATGCCTTTTAGACAAGCAAATATTACTTTGAAAAAGAACGAAAATGCAATTACTTTATATAGTAGAAGTAAACATATAGAAACGAATTACGAAACACTAATAGCTTCATATGAACCAATTTCTGGGCCCATCGAACGAAGTCAACTCGAATGTTGGCTTAGCGAACGTTATCACAGCTGGACAAAAATAGACGACCAGTTACTCAGAATAGATAATGACCACACTCCATGGACTTTGCAAAAAGCCGCATATACCATCCATGAAAATTCAATCGCTTCCTATATAAAATATGATGACAAAGAGAATTATCCAATCGCTCACTACTCCAAAATGAAAAAGGCCTACCTTTACCCTCCAGTTAAAGAAACGTAAAATCATTATGTCTTTAGGGGGAAATTAAAGCCTCTAAAGCCGTGAATATTCTGCTAAATAACAAACAGCGGAGTTAGCGCAACAAACAACTGAGATAGTGCAACAAACGGCCGAAATAGTGCAACAAACAATGAAGATAGTGCAATAAATAGATGAGTTAGTGCAACAAAGGGGCGAATTAGCACAACAATCCCAGAAATTCGAGCAGCGATCAAAATCGGCTGCGATCCAATCCTCAAATAACAGCTATTATCGGCAACTATCCAAAACATGATGAAACTAGAGAATTTCTCATTAATAAGCTACCTCAAAACGGAGAAAAGAGGCAAAGTAGGACGTGAATATTCTGCTAAATAACAAAGAGGTGAGATAGCGCAACAAACAGATGAGTTAGCACAACAAACAACGCACTTAACACAACAAACAGCAGAATTAGCGCAACAATCCCCAACTCTCCATTGAAATATTTTCCATATTATGATAGATTCTATCTAACTATAGTTGAGAGGGAGTGAATCTTCATCATTATTACAAGACCTGTTCCGCTACAAATTCAAGCACTCAATCGGCTCCTTTATCGAGTCCCGAACACGCATCATCAAGTCATCAACAGTATACGGCAAGACACCGAGCGTATTTTAGCAGGCTATAAAGGTGAATTGCGCGTTGACCATTTCGTTCAAGAAACTCACTTTAAACTGCCATATGTCTACTTTCCTAATGTTGAATTACAAGTTTCAAAATTTCGCTTTGTACAAATAGACTCGCTCATTATCACTCCAAGCTACATTTGCATATTAGAAGTGAAAAACATGCGAGGTGTATTACGATTCCACGAAAATCCTTTTCAGTTAGTCCAAATAGTAAATGGTGAAAAACGAATATACGAATGTCCACAAAGTCAAATTATTCGTGCAGTATGTAGCCTGAAATATTGGCTTCAAAATAACAAATATGAAATCCCGATTTACTATAAAATTGTCATGCCAAATACCAACACATTTATAAAAAAACGCCCCAAAAAAGTGCAATTACTGTTCAACAAAGAAATCTCCATCTTTCTAGAACAGCTTAACTCTCTCCCACACAAACTCAACGTTGAAGAATTCCGATTGCTTTGCAATCAACTAAAGACACATATCAAGCCCTACAATCCCTTTCCCCTATGTCACAAATACAACCTACAACCTGAAAGTTTAAACACAGGCATGATCTGCCCATGTGGTGCACTGTTAGAGTATTCATCTAGAAGAGGCCAGTGTTGCTCTAATTGTAAAGCACCGAAGCAAGTCATCCTCGAGCAAACTATGCTCGATTGGTTTCAACTGTTTAAACCTACCATCACAAACAAAGAGTGCAGAGAATTTCTACAAATAGAAGATAAATTTACAATATCAAGACTCTTCAAAAAGATGAATTTAACTTCAATAGGGAGTACAAAATCGCGTGTCAATCACTATGATTACAATCAACCGTTATTCAAAAAATAAAACCAGCAAAAGCTGGTTTTTCATGCACAAAATCAAGAAAAACACTGAACATAAAGCCGTGAATATTCTGCTAAATAACAAACAGCCTAGTTAGCGCAACAAAAAACTGTGATAGTGCAACAAACAGCGCACTTAGCGCAACAAACAACAAAGATAGCGCAACAATCAATACTCAACCTACTTTCTGCATCCCAAATCCATTAATTCTACAAATAAAAAGACTACCCAACGAACTGCGGGTAGTCGCTACTATAAAGAATCACTTTCCAACAGGCCTTGAAACATTCACCGGAGATTTGCCCTTAAACAGGAATAGACAAAATCCAATAGCAGTCCCGACAATAGCAGGAATAATCCATCCCAATCCAAGATCTGCAAATGGAAGATAGCTCATATATTTATCTACTACACCAAACGTGAAGCCAAATGCTTTTAGTCCGTCATATAGTGCAACGATTCCAGTAAGTGCCATTGCTGAAATATAAACATACGAAGAACCTTTGAATAACGGATGGAAAAGAGAAATCACGATCAAGACAATTGTTAATGAGTAAGCAGCAACTAAAAAAGGAACGCTTACCAATAAAATTGTACTAAGTCCGAAATTAGCTAACCCGAAACCAATCAATGAAAAGAATAAAGAGATTTTCTTATAACTAAATTTAGGAACTAATGAATTGAAATAGTTTGAACAAGCAGACACCAATCCAACACATGTAGTAAAGCAAGCTAGAACGAAAATAATACCTAATAATAAGTTGCCCCATTGTCCGAACAATAAATAGGAAGCAGAAGATAGAATGTCGCTACCGTTTTCAAATGTACTTGTTCCTGCCATTTTCACACCAATATAGCCTAGTGAGCAATATACAACAGCAAGTAAAGATCCGGCTAAAAGACCCGCTTTCAGCATTTCTCTTCGAAGCATTTTACCTTCAGTAGCTCCTTGTTGCTTTAATGTAGTCAAAATAACAATACCAAACGCAAGTGCAGCTAGTGCATCCATTGTGTTATATCCTTCTAAAAAACCTTTTAGGAAAGGAGATTGAGCATACTCTGTTGTTGCAGGGGCTAATGCGCCATTTTGTAAACGAACAAAACCTACTACAACTAAAATTACCATGCTAAGTAAAAGAAGTGGTGTAATGATCTTGCCCATAAAATCCATCATTTTACTTTGATTTAAGCTAACTAAAAATACTAAAAGGAAAAATAAAGCCGTAAAGCCGATTAGCGCAAAAGGAGAATCAGATATAAAAGGTTTTAACCCCATTTCGTATGCAAGTGTTGCATTACGTGGGATAGCAAGAAATGGTCCGATTGATAAATATACGATGATAGTAAATACGATTCCGAAAATAGGATGAACGCGACTTGCTAGTGAACGTACTCCTCCTTCAACAAAAGATAGAGCTGTTAATACAAGTAGAGGAAGACCGACAGCAGTTACGATAAAACCAGTAATTGCGAGTGGAAAGTTTGTTCCTGCATTAGCGCCTAAAAACGGTGGGAAAATTAGATTACCGGCTCCGAAGAACATTGAGAATAACATTAATCCAATAAATAAAGTTGTTGATTTTTTCATTTCATTCACTCCTTCAAAATAGTAATCCATATTCAGTGAAAATAGGCACAAAAAAACTCGCCCCTATAAAAAGGGACGAGATTACTCGCGATACCACCCTAATTCCGGAATTTTGTGTTCACAAAAAATCCAGCACTCAGCCACCGTACTATCATACGTGATCCCAAGGTAACGGAGGATTTGCCGGCAAAATTTACATCAGGTTCAATTTTGCTTCTCGGAGATGATTTCAGAAAAGGACTTAAACATCGACTTTCAGCAAGCGTCGACTCTCTATAGATTAAGTGTCCATTCGTACTTATTCTCTTCATCGAATTTGGATATGTTTTATAGCTTATCAGCTTAAAATTTAATTGTCAATATAAAACGAAGAATTAGATAGTTCAGAGAATTGCTAAGGTACTATTACACACGGATGTATCTAATTTATAGGTTTGTAGAATAATTAGTGGTTAAATAGTAACTATTAAATATAATAAAATTACATTTTAAGGTATAATAGGTATATTAGAGTGGGTTGTTAATAGATTTAATGGGAGGGGTTTTAATGCGGAATCGTACGAAAAAGGAACAAAAAATGATTGATGAATTAATGGGACTCTTAGTACTTATAGCGGCGATAATCGGCTGGTTTACTACTAACACTTTGACGGGTGTTTTTGTTGCAGTTGGATTATGTATTATTGTTATTATAATATTCTCGATTTGGAGGTCTATTAGGTTTAACAAGAAGATGAAGGAATCTGGGATACAAGAAATCGATAAGATGACTGGAAGGCAATTTGAGGAATATGTTGGTACAATATTTAAGAGCCAAGGCTACAAAGTGTCCTATACATCTGCAACTGGAGACTATGGAGCAGATCTAATATTAAAAAAAGAACAGCAAGTTATTGTTGTACAAGCAAAGCGATATAAGCAAACAGTCGGTGTTAAAGCAGTACAGGAGATAATCCCAGCTATTAAGATGTACAATGCAACAGTAGCTTGGGTAATTACGAATAGTACATATACAAAACAAGCCTTAATACTCGCAAAAAAGAATCATGTCCGGATGATTGAAAGAGATGAACTAATCAAGATGAGTTTAGATATGAAAAATAGGAATGTGAAACTGGAGCTCAAGACTGATTAATCCAATCTACGCAATAAAATATGTTTGTAATAAATTGGATTTTTTTATGAAAATAATAATATGTTGAAATCTCATTGATTACATTAGTATCCTGAACACTAAATAATGGATAATTCTAAAATAACTTGAACGATGGTACAAATGTTACTATTACTCAAGTTATTTTTATTTTTAAATACAAATTACAACGGAAATATCATAATAATTTTTCCGCTTCACAAAAATTTCGGGCAATCCTAATCATTAATAATTTTATGTAAAACAAAAACTCGACGCATGAATTATCACACGTCGAGCGTAAAAAACTAGAGTTTCTTCTATTATATTTTAGAAAAAATTATAGTGTTTCTGAAGTTGTTTTTGCTTGCATATGAAGTTGTAAATAATCAGGACCGCCAGCTTTTGAATCTGTACCTGACATATTGAAACCGCCGAATGGTTGGTATCCTACGATAGCACCAGTACAGCCACGGTTGAAGTACAAGTTACCAACATGGAAGCGTTGACGTGCGTATTCGATGTTAGCACGATTTTTTGAAATGACAGCTCCAGTTAAACCATATTCAGTGTCATTAGCAATTGCGATTGCTTCTTCGAAATTAGAAGCTTTAGAAATAGCTACAACTGGTCCGAAGATTTCTTCTTTCATAATACGTGCTTCAGGAGATACATCAGCAAATACTGTTGGTTGAACGAAATAGCCTTCTGATTGGTCTGCAGTACCTCCAGCGATTAAGCGACCTTCTTCTTTACCAATTTCGATGTAGCTAGTAATTTTATTGAATGCAGCTTCATCAATAACTGGTCCAGTATAGTTAGTAGGATCTACAGGATTACCGACTTGTAATGCTTTTGTTAATTCCTCAACACGTGCTACTACTTCATCATAAACTTCATCCACAATTACTACACGTGAACATGCTGAACATTTTTGACCACTAAAGCCGAATGCAGATTTAACGATAGATTGAGCAGCTAATTCTAAATCAGCCTCTTTATCTACTACAATCGTATCTTTACCGCCCATTTCAGCTATAACACGTTTAATCCAAATTTGCCCTTCATTTACTACAGAAGCACGTTGATTGATACGAAGACCAACATCACGAGAACCAGTGAAACTGATGAAACGAGTAAGCTTGTGATCTACTAAATAATCGCCAACTTCAGCACCTGAACCTGGGATGTAGTTAACAACACCTGCTGGAAGTCCAGCTTCTTCTAATACTTCAATGAATTTGTAAGCAACAACCGGTGTTGTTGAAGCAGGTTTTAAAAGTACAGTGTTACCAGTAACAACTGCTGCTACCGTAGTACCAGCCATGATTGCAAATGGGAAGTTCCAAGGAGAGATGATGACACCAACACCTAAAGGAATGTAGTCATAGCGGTTAAATTCTCCAACGCGACTTTCAACTGGTTGACCATCTTTAATCGCTAACATTTGGCGACCATAATACTCAAGGAAATCGATTGCTTCAGCAGTATCAGCATCAGCCTCATTCCATGGTTTACCAGCCTCGAATGTTAACCAAGCAGAGAATTCGTGTTTACGACGGCGGATGATTGCAGCTGCTTTAAATAAAATATCAGCTCTTACTTCAGCTGGAGTATATTGCCATTCCCCAAAGGCAGTATGTGCAGCTTGCATTGCTTTTTCAGCTAATTCTTGGTCAGCTTTTGATACAACACCAACTAATTCTGATTTCTTAGCAGGATTGTAAGATGAGATTTTTTGCTCAGTTGTTACTTTTTCACCGTTTATGATTAAAGGATATTCTTGTCCTAGTTGTTCATTTACTTGTTGTAATGCAATTTGATATGCATCTGCATGCTCTTTCGAAGTGAAATCTGTAAATGGTTCATGTTTGTATGGAATCATTATTTTTTCTCCCCCTAAGTTGTAAGGTGCAAAATGAGTTTGCACTTTTCTGAAAAGTATATATATAATAATGCAATATCATTTGGCATATTACAATAAAAATATTCGAAAAATTATAAAAAACTTAAAGGGGTCTATAAAATTGGAATTAAATGGTCTGCTTCAAGTGTATGAATTTATTACAGAAATGAGTGATATCGGTATTAGTGCAATCGATGCCAATGGAATGCCGGTAATTTATAATAAAAAAATGAAAGAGCTTGAGGGTATAACAGATGTGGAGGTTAAAAAACGCTCTGCAAGGGAAATTATTAATTTTGAAGCTGAAGAGAGTCTATTGCTACAAGTGTTACATAAAGGTCAACCGATTAGGAATCATAAAAAAACTTTCTGGAATCGAAAAGGGCAGGAAATTACGACGATCAATAATATATTGCCAATTGAAAAAGAGGGGAGAATTCTTGGAGCAGTAGAATTTGCTAGAGATATTTCTACACAAGAATTCATGATGTATCAGCCACTTCGACGTTATGGTCAACCTTTAACATTTGAAACAATTACAGCTGTTTCAGCATCAATGAAAAACGTAATTTCAACAGCAAAAGTAGCTGCGACTAGCCGTATTTCGGTAATGCTCATAGGGGAATCAGGAACGGGTAAGGATATGATTGCTGAAGGAATACACCATTCACTTTCAATGCCAAATGAGCAGTTTATTACACTCATTTGCAGAAGAGACGAAGAAGCAGTAATTGCACAACTAGAAAAATATATAACTGAAAATAATAACATTACTTTTTTCGGTGAACGGATTGAGTATTTATCAATGTCAGCACAGGAAAGAATCGTAGAATTATTGAAAATCCATGAAACAAAGAATCACGTCTTTATAGCTAGTATTGGTGGAGACCCTATTGAACTTATTAGTGATGGTAAGCTATCGAAAAGTTTATACTTTTTCTTCTCATCACTTACAATCCGTGTTCCCTCAATCAGAGAACGGAAAGAAGATATTATGCCATTTGTGAATGATTACTTTTCGAGACATCGACAAGACTTTGGCTCTTTTGTGCAGGGACTAACGGATGAAGTGGAAGAAATCTTTTTGTCATATGACTGGCCAGGAAACTTGAAGGAACTAGAAGTGTTATTAGACGAAATAGCATCTCTTATTACTACTGAGGAAAGTATTACTTATGAGATGTTACCAGCATATTTCCGATGGAAGGTTCAAGATATTCATCGTCAGGAAAATAATGTGCAAAGTGAATTGTTTATCGTTCAAACAGTTAAGGATCTCCGCCCACTCGACCAATATATCCGTGAAGTAGAGGACTATTATGTGGTGAAGGCACTTGAATTTTTTGGTGGTAATGTCTCAAAAACTGCAAAAGAGCTGGGTTTGAAAAGACAAAGTTTACAATATCGCATGAAGCGAATGAAAGATGCTGATGAGAAAAAATAAAAAAATCCCGCCTTTTGAGCGGGATTTTTTTATTTGCGTTTTGATAGACGACCAACGATGAATGCTGATGCAGCTAAGCCAATGGCAGTATTTGTTTTTTTATTGAAAACTTGTTTTGTAACAAGTGTTAAGTTTTGAGGACGCTCTGCTAAACGGCGCATAAAGTATCCATACCAATCACGACCAAATGGAACATAAGTACAGAAGTTATAGCCTTCTTTTGCTAATTGAAGTTGCATATCTTTACGGAAACCATAAAGCATTTGGAACTCAAATTTATCATTTGGAATATTATTTGTTTTAACAAATTGTTTTACATGGTTAATGACACGGTGATCATGTGTTGCGATTGAAGTGAATTTACCATTCAGTAAGTGATACTCAATCAATTTAATATACTTTGCATCGATTTCAGCTTTATCTTGATAAGCAATATTTGCAGGTTCTTTATAAGCACCTTTTACGATACGTAAACGATAGTTTTTATATTTTTCGATATTTTCATCAGATTCATGGAAGTATGCTTGAATAACGGTACCGATATTTTGATGTTCATTATTTAGCTGCTCCATCAACTCAAAAGAAGGATGTAAGCGATCATAATTCTCCATATCAAAGTTTACGAAAATACCGTATTGATCAGCTAGAGCAACAATTTCTTTTAAATTTTCATAACAGAAGTCAATATCAATGTCTAAACCTAACTGTGAAGGTTTTAAAGAGATATGAGCATCTACCCCATGATCATGAATTGCTTGAATTAATTCTAAAATTTGATTTTTAGCAGCGATAGCTTCTGATTTTTCAAAAACAAATTCACCCAAGTTATCAACTGTACATGCAATACCATGATTATTTAATTCTTTAATACTATCAATCGTTTCTTTAATATTAGTACCGGCTACTACACTTTGTGCCCCCATCTTTAAACCGTATCTTTGAGCAGCTGCATTTAGTGTGCGATTTTCGGATAAATACATAAAAAAGTCTCTTAATATCATAAAAAATCTCTCCCCATCATTTGTGAACTAAATTCCAAGCGATTATATCATAAAATTTCAAATTGCAAGAGTTTTCTTTTAAAATAAATTTTGACAAAAGAGATAATTCAGATAAAAAATTTCATCAAAAATAGTTATAAAATAAGAGTATTAGATATATAAAGTAAGTCCCTATTATAAATTTGTAAAAAACAAGATTTTTCAAAACAGACTAATACATTTTTTTATATTAGTTAGTTTTTGAATCTGAAACCTACCTTAGCAATCAATAAAATTAATAAACATTTGCTACAATTTGAAAATTTTTCAGTAAATCAAAGAAAGTAGTTCATTCATTACAGAAAACATAAGTTTATAATGTGATACTAATATAATAATGTGAGCCGTTAAATTGTATTGAATTATGTATGGTCGTGAAACCAATTGCAATAGATATGACTTGTAGGGGATTAGTAGAAAAATAAGCGTGACTATAACGATTTATTTGATATGACTGTTGAATTAAGGATGTTTTTAAATAAATAGGTCAAAATTTATTAATAGAAAAATTAGAAGAGTTACAGAAGAAATAGTACTTTTGTATAAACTATTTAAGGATAATTTATGGAAGGGGAATTATAAGAAGATCTTGCTAGTTTATATCTGAAATTATTAGAGAAGAGTAGATTGAATCTAACTGCACATACATACGTTTTTCGTCATTCAGTTTCATGTTGAGGTATTAAAATGAGTAGACAATGCTCTTGAAGAATTGACAGGGTAATAGGACAAGGTTACTCTGTCAATTTTGTATACATAGTAGCTGAATCTAATATTGTCCAGATATCTTTATCAAGTCCATACATTCTACGTATTTTCGCTTTTGTATGAAGTTTATTACTTGGAAACACTATTTTCAACTAATAACACTATTTTTTTGAATCTTCAAAGGAAATAGTGCCATCTTTAATGAGTTTCCGAATAATTAGCAGATAAACTATCAATAATGGGACACAGGGTAATAGGTCACTTTATAAGTATATCTAAAAGTTGAAATATATGACGATCTTTAAAAGGATCTCTAATTTAACTTGGTGTTCAAACGAAGAAATAAATAGCTACTTATATTGAAATGACTATTAAGAATAAGTAAAGCTAACGCAACATTTTTATAATGCTGTATTAGTTTAACACGGGACTTTTTTAATTAGAGAGCGACGCATAATTTCAATTTTTAATAAGTAAATAAATTCTGGGTTTAACATGCTAGTAGTTGCCGTAACATAAGCTTTAATCAGTAAATCGTCTGATAATTTACTCACGAATTAGTTCACCTCCATATTTTTGTGAGTCTAGTTCTAAATCAAAATAAGATGGAATATATTGATAGTTAACTTTGCTATAAATAATGTAGCAAATTGCTTTGCTCAAAACAACCACCCCTTTATCCACAGGTTTTGGTGGATAATTTGTGATTAACTTATGGATATATTGGGGGAATATAGAAGTGCCGGTGTGTATAGTGTGCATAAAGTTATCCACAGTTGTCTAGACAATTAAAATTTGTCGAAACATTTTTCTGAATTGTCAGCTTTTCGTTGGTATTTCGAGTTGAATTGACAACTTAAATGGAATTTTTAATCATGAAAATAGAGTTATTAAACGTTCTCAAATTAGCTGAGCGCTAGAATTCACTAATAGTAAGACGTGAATATTCTGCTAATAATTAATTTAGATGTTCATTATAATTAATAGTCATAATATTACAAAATTTAAGGTTTTAGCATAAAGGTTTTTATGTTTTCCTCAACAGTCATTGTTTTTAGGCATTAAACCTACATATCCATTCCTATTAAGGTTCAAATAACATAAATAACATTAATTTTCGTAAAATTCTGTCGATTTTAATTTATTTTTTAAAACGTTGAAAGAGGTTATTTTTTACCAGTATTAAACCAATTGAAAAATGTTTACTTGAATAAAATTACAGAGTAATAGACATGCTTAATTAAGGTTTCAACAAATTAAAGTTATTGTAAAGAAATCAGTATTAAAACAATCTCCTAATCTAAAAATTAGGGGGTTTTTTATTGCATTATCCCCATTCTTTTTTAAAAATATCATGAAAATCATTAATAAATGATCCATTTAATAAATAAAGAGTCTTTTCAAATGTAGAGTTTATCCATTAAATAAATATCGACTCTTACCTCATCTATAAATTATCTGTACATAAATTTTGAATGAGTTCTTATATCTTTTTTTAGCATTCCTAGATAAAAAAATAGGATTGCTTGTTTTTAAGGCTATCCTTTCATTTTATTGTGGTTAGGATATTAGTCCTTTGAAAATGCAATGCATAAATTGATGTTTCAAATTTTAATGAATATGAAAATAAGCAAATAAAGACCTTATGGATTTGGATGAAAATGTAGTGATAACTCTTTATTATCAAGAGTTTATGTGGAATTAATATACAGTGAAAAGACAACGAAATTAAAAATAGAGATAATTATTTAGTACTATTCATTGATTTTGAAATTTAACAGACATATTGCCCTCTTTTTTATTTTATAGGTGTATTTAGGCATTTTACAATTAATCTGAAAATCTAATAAATTTAACATAAATATATTAAATGCGTAGAAATATTGTTACATCAACATTTCTACGCACTTTTTATAAATAGCTACAAAGCATTGAAATGATTTTTCGAGGACTTAAGACCTGTAATCTAATAGTAAATTACTATTATTTATAAAAATGGAGAAAAAAATCGATAAAAAATGACAAAAATTTGAATTGTAATCTTATATAGTTGTAGTTACAACTAGAGATTGATATTTAGCACCATTGATTCTGTTTACCTAAATGTCTGTTTGGGAAAGGAGGCAAAGGTGTTTTTCTTTGGTCTTTTTTTGGTGACTTAAAAAGGCTATCAGCTTCAAACAAAAAACAAATATCTTTATAAAATTAGGGGAGGAATGAAAATGAGGAAAAAAAGTAGTTCTGTCAAAGCATTTAGCATCGCTGCATCTGTACTCATGGCATTTTCTTTAGTCGCTCCAAATGTTGCTAGTGCAAAAACGACTGATAAGCTTCATCAATCTTTCAGAGATTCAAGTTCTAACACAACTCTCGTGAAAGACAAGTTAAGCGATCGATTACTCAATAATTTTAAAGATGATGACAAGGTAACATTCCTTATCAAATTCAAGGAAAAATCTACTGCAAATAAAGTAGCTAATGAAGCGAAGAAAAACGCAAAGGCAGATAAAATGACGGCCCATCAAGCTAAGCTCGCTCAACGATCTGCAGTTGTATCTGATTTAAAGGCAACTTCACTTGAATCACAAGAAACAGTCAAAGAATTCCTTGAACAAGAAGAGAAAAAAGGGAATGCAAAAGATATCACATCTTACTATATCGTTAATGGGATGGCTGTTACGGCAACAAAAGAGATTGCTGAAAAAGTGGCGACATTTGCAGAAGTAGAAAAAGTATTACCAAATGAAAAACGTCAATTATTTACAACAAAGACAAAAGAGACTCCTGCACCTAAATCAAAAACTGCAAATGTTGAGTGGAACGTTGAACGTGTTAAAGCACCTCAAGTTTGGGCAAAAGGAATTGATGGAACAGGAACAGTGGTAGCAAGTATTGATACTGGTGTGCAATGGGATCACCCGGCATTAAAGCAAAAATATCGTGGTTTTAATGCATCTAATGGACAAGTTTCACATGACTTCAACTGGTTTGATGCAACTGTTGGACGCACCACTCCGTATGATGATATTGGACATGGTACACACGTAACAGGAACAATGGTTGGTAGTGAACCAAATGGATCTAACCAAGTTGGGGTTGCACCTGGTGCGAAATACATTGCGGTCAAAGCATTTACATCAGAAGGTGGTACAGATGCGGATCTATTGGCAGCGGCACAATGGATTCTAGCGCCAACTGATGCTAATGGAAATGCACGTGTTGATATGGCTCCTGATATTGTGAATAACTCTTGGGGTGGTGGTCCAGGTCTTGATGAATGGTACCGAGATGTAGTGCTCAATTGGCGTGCTGCAGAAATTTTCCCTGAATTCTCGGCAGGTAACACAACGAGAACGAATCCAGGTGGACCGGGTTCTGTTGCTGCACCAGCTAATTACCCAGAGGCATTTGCAACTGGGGCAACTGATATTAATAACAAAGTAGGAAGTTTCTCACTTCGTGGACCATCGCCATATGATCAAATCAAGCCAGACATTTCAGCACCTGGTGTGAACATTCGATCAACTGTTCCAGGTAGTGGCTATGAAGGTGGCTGGAATGGAACATCGATGGCTGGCCCAGCGGTATCAGGGGTATTAGCTCTTCTTCGTCAAGTAAATGCGAACTTAACAGTTGATGAAATGGAACAAATTCTACTTGATACAGCAATTCCATTAACTGACTCTGAATATCCACAAACACCAAATCATGGCTATGGTTATGGATTAGTAGATGCTCAGGCAGCAGTTTCTTCAATAATTACTGGTCTAGGTACGTTAAAAGGTCAAGTGACAAAACAAGGTGATGACAATGAAGCGCCAGTACTAAAACATAAAAGTCCTGTAGAAGCATTTGCAGGGATGGATTTAGATTTGACAGCTTCAGTAACAGATAACATTAGTGTTTCATCTGTTATCTTAAATTACAAAGACGTTAATGGTGCTTGGAAAGCAATTACTGCAACTCATAAATCAGGCGATTATAAATCAGGGGAGTTCGGTGTAACGATTCCTGGTGAAGCGATTAAAGTAGATTCATTCAAGTACAAGTGGACAGTCAATGACTTCGGTAATAACGAAGTGAATAGTGAAGAATATGTAGTACAAGTAAAACCTGGTATCACAGTAGGGTACTTTGAAAACCTAGAAAAACAACCTACTGGCTGGACTTCGTTTGGCAATAAAAACAGCTGGGAGTGGGGAACACCAACGTCTGGTCCAGGAAAAGCTGCATCTGGTGAAAAAGTGTATGCTACAAATTTAGCTGGTAACTATGACAGCCAAATGAACGCAACACTCGTGATGCCTCCAGTTGATTTACCACAAGGCCATTCTTATTTACAGTTCAAACAATGGCATAACTTCGAGGAATCTACATCGGGAAGAGCTTGGGATTATGGACATGTCTTTGTCTCAACAGATAGAGAAGAGTGGACACAAGTAATGATGGTTCAAGGTGCTTCAAACGGTTGGAAAAATGCAGAAGTTGACTTATCAGCTTATGCAGGTCAACGCATCTACATTGGTTTTAATGCTTTCTCTGATGGAAGTGTTAATAAAGAAGGTTGGTATATTGATGATATCGGGTTAGTGGATGTCTCACAAACAGGTAAAGTGTCTAAAGATAAGGACAAAAACAAAAATGTAAATGGCAATAAATCTAATAACGCTAGCGATAAAAATAGCAGTAACAAAGGAAATGTAGGAAAAGATAAAGATAAAGAAGCTATGAAAGAGTGGGTTGATCCTAAGACTATTCGTCCGGTATTGCCTACAAAAGAAAAACCATCGGTAGAAGAAGCTATTGTGAATCCAACGCTTTTACCTTTAGGTGCTCAAGTAAGTATTCTTGAATCTGGCCGTTCAGTGTATTCAAATCCTGCTGATGGTTCATATTCATTAACACATGGTGCCGGAACATTCACTGCGAAAGCAGAAGCTTATGGGTTCACATCTAAACAGCAATCTGTTTCGATCGAAGCAGATGGCATGGCAACTGCAAACTTCACATTGAATGAAGTTGCACAAAATACAGTGAGTGGTAAAATCACTGACAAATCAACAGGTGAAGGCGTAGCAGGAGCAACTATCTTACTAGTTGAAGATGCCAATATTACGCCAGTTACTACAGACGCAAAAGGTAACTATTCATTGACTGCATATGAAGGAGACTACACATTAAAAGTTGTTGCTCGTGGCTTCTATAGCCAAGAAACAACTATTAAAATTGGCCAACAAGCTACGACTCAAGATATTGAGTTAAAACCTTTCTACACTTATCCGGGTGGCGAAATTGGCTATGATGATGGTACTCCTGAAAATGCACGTGCATTTAATGCAGCTGGAAACGCTTGGGCGGTGAAAATGTCTCTTCCTGAAGGAAAGGAAAACGGCATTGTAACTGATGGCGTATTCCGATTCTGGGACACTGAATGGCCAGTTCCAGGTGGTACTGCATTCGCAGTTGAAGTGTGGGACGCGACTGGAGCTGATGGATCACCTGGTAAGAAAATTGCGGGGCCGATTGATGCAACAGCTCTACGTAATGGTGATTGGACAGTTGTTGATTTAAGTGATCACAATATTATTGTAAAAGGCGATTTCTACATGGTATATCGTCAAACGTTTGCTAGTCCGAATACACCTGGACTTGCAACAGATGAAAGCGGAGAAAATGCGGGACGTAGCTACCAAGGTGTTTCCGATGCTTGGTCACCATCACCTGCTGAAGAAGGTAACTACATGATTCGTGCTCGTGTAAGTTATGAAGTACAGGGGCCAGTTATAACTTCACCAGCAACAAAATCAGTGACAAATGAAGCATCAACAAAAATCGAAGGAACAGCTTCACCGACAACAACGATTAAATTAAAACAAAATGATCAAGAGGTTGGAACGGCAGTCGTTGGAGCAGATGGTAAATTCTCAATCGATGCTAAATTATCAGAGGGTTCAAATGAATTCGTAGCAGTAGCAACTCTTGATGAGCGAGTAATAGGGGAATCGGAAGCTGTCACTGTTGTATTAGACACGATGAAACCTGAACTGAAAATCGAAAGTCCGCTTGACGGGGATAAAACAAATCGTGAGTCAGTAACAGTTGAAGGTACTGTCGATGATGCGAATCTAGATTGGGTCCGTGTAAATGGAAAAGACGCACCTGTGGTCAACGGAAAATATTCAAAACGTATTCTTCTCGACAATGGTGTAAATGAAATTAAAGTAGTAGCTAGCGATAAAGCGAACAATAAAGTAACAAAGAAAATTAGCATCACAGCAAATTACGATGCACCAGTCATTGAAAATTTAACACCAGTAGAAGACCTTAATTTGGAAACAGGGAAAAGTGTTAAAATTGAATTTGATAGTGCAGCAGGATTAAAAGCTACTTTCGTCATCCATATGCCGCTAACAAATGTTAATGGACAAATTCAAAATGCGACTGAGCTTCCTATGTCAGAACAAGCAGACGGTCATTACGTAGGCTATTGGACAGTACCATCAGGAACAGTAGCTAAAGGAGCAGTAATCGAAGTAAAAGCTGTTGACAATTTCAAAAATGAAACACGTCAAGAAGCGAAGGGTAAACTGTATATCAATGTTGAGAAATAAACGCTATTGAGTATTGAACCCCCTATCTCTTTTGAGAAGGGGGTTTTTAGCATCTTTCTGAAAATTGATCTTGCTGGAGTGATAACATCTTTTTGAAAATTTTAAAAAAGTCAAAAATAAAGAGGAAACTCTTTTTTTTAATCACTATTTCGGACCATTTTGTGTCCTTATACATATCTTACAAAGAATGAAAAGAAAAAGGAGTGAAATTGAATGGTTCAACCTTTTCAAGGAGGACAGTGGCAAAACGAAAGTTCAAATTTTTGGCGTGGGCAGCAATGGAACCAAGGTAACATGTGGCACCAAGGAAACGACTGGCACCACGGTCAAAACTGGCATCCGGGACATCATTGGCAACAATGGAATCCATGGCAACCTTGGTTTCCGTGGCAACAATGGAATCCATGGAACCCGTGGCATCCATGGCATCCAATTCAACGCGGAAACCGCTGGTAATAAAAATAGAACGAGGATAGTCATGCACACATAGATTTCACATATATTAATACGACTATAAAGCATCCCCTGATTCAATTGAGTCAGGGGATATTATTATGCCTCAGAGGTGAAAACGCTTTAGAAGTGCAATAAAGATGCAAATTATCTAAAAGAAGCATGCATATAATTGATTGAAAGGTGGGGAGATATTGAAAGAATATGCAGATATACTGATGAGGTTTTTACCTTCAACGGCAACCATTTTAGAATTGCATCAACCTGAAAAAAAGCCGGCGATACTGCTAGCAGATATAGATGGAGATCATATTGAAGAATTAATCGGAGCCTACAATTATCAAGGTCGAAATTATATTAAGATATTAAAGAAACAACATAATGAATGGGTTCCGATAGCAGACATTAAAGGAAGCGGATATGGAATAACGAATTTAATAGCAGTGCCATTAGTAAATAATAGTATTAATACTTTAATTGTGGGTTGGCAAATAGGTAGTATTTGGTCGAAGTTAGACCTACTGCAATGGACAAATAAAGGTATTGTCCATATACCAACTAATAATATGGTCTATAGTAAATTGCAAGTAGAGGATATGCCAAGTACGGAAGGTTCGGATGGTAAATATGAGCTAGCTCTCTGGGTTCATGATACGGGTGAGGCCTATAAAATAGCTGTCTATCGTTTTAATGGTAAGGGATTTGTAAAGGCAAAAGATGTTTACCCATATTATTTCAAAAAAGTAGAAGCATACTATAAGAATCTATTAAAGAATAATGATTATCCCTTTTATTGGTACTATTTATCAGATGCTCAGATGAAGTCGGGAGATTTAGATCAGGCACTTACATCAATTGATAAAACGTTGTCATTTAATTCACCATATCCATCTAAAGAAACCCTACTAGAAAAAAGAAGACAAATTTTAAATCAGTTGAAGCAACATCAAGTGGTCGCTCAAACCGTCATCGTTAAAAAAAGAGGTGATGTCACAGGAGATGGCTTAATTGATACAATTCTTCTAACTGGTGAGAAAACCGAAGGAAGTCCGTATTTAAAGAACATTACTTTAGTTGTTTTTAATGAAAGAACGAATTTTTATGAACAAATCCCGTTAAAAGAAAATGCAGGTTATAACCCCACTATATCGCTTGGGGATTACACAGGAAATCATGTAGATGACATTTTAGTTGTCATTGATTCAGGGGGTAGTGGCGGCATTATATTCGCATATATATTTACATATGTGAATGGGGAAATGCGCCAAGTATTTGACTCAGAAGCATACAATGAACTTTCAAAATATGAAGTTAATTATCTCGATAATTACAAAGCAAGTGTAACTAGCTCCTATCCAGCGAAAAAATATATCTTAGATTTAACATATAAAGGAAAAGTATACTTATCTGAAATTTATAATACAGACGGTACACTTAAAGAACCGATACAAGGGTGGGTCGATCCAATTAGCGGATTCTATCCTATAGATTACGCAAGGGACGGCAACTATGAATTTTTGGCGTACCAAAAAATCGCAGGTAGATACCATGCAGATGGTTTGGGTTATGTAGAAACAATATTAAAATGGAATGGACATGGATTCGTTCCAGATCGCCAAACTGTTTCGATTTTCGGTGCAGATTTGCCAACGAAATAATCTATTAATAAAATTGTAGTTAGCAATTAGAGAGTACTTAGGACGTGAATATTCTGCTAAATAACAAACACTGGAGTTAGCGCAACAAACACCAGAGTTAGTGCAACAAACATCAGAGTTAGCGCAATAAACGCCCAAGACAGAGCAACAAACCACCAACTACACACAACAATCCCAAGAGAAACCACCAAATTCCAAAACCCAAAAACAATCGTTTCCAAATAAATATTGGAATCTTTTGTTTTTTTGATATAATAGATGAGAAAAGTTCATATGTGCAAGAATGTGGGGGGGCTGGTGTTGCCAGCTGAGAATGTATCCGATAGATGCTGACCCTTAGAACCTGATCTGGTTAACACCAGCGGAGGGAACATCAGCTAAAATCTCGAGTATCATTGAATTTTAGAGTGTATGTTAACGTCCGGAATAGTTCCGGGCGTTTTTCTTTTTGCATGGAACTTGTCAAAATAATATAGATGGAGGCAAGGGAAATGAAAAAATGTATGCTGCTCCTTGTAGCATTATTCGCTTTAGTAGGTTGCCAATCAAATGAGTCAAAAGGAAGTGACAACGACTCAAAAAACGAATTAACAAAAGTAACTGTCGTTTTAGATTGGACACCAAATACAAATCATTCTGGTTTGTATGTAGCAAAAGAAAAAGGTTTTTTTAAAGATCAAGGCTTGGATGTAGAAATCATTCAACCAGGTGAAACAGGAGCAGATCAACTAGTCGCTTCAGGAAAAGCCGAATTCGGTATTACAGCGCAAGAATCGATTACGCAAGCAAGAGTCCAAGGAGTTCCACTAGTCTCAATTGCAGCTATTATTCAACACAATACATCGGGCTTTGCTTCCCCAATAGATAAAAATATTAGATCACCAAAAGATTTCGAAGGTAAGACTTATGGTGGTTGGGGTTCTCCAATCGAAAAAGCTGTACTTGATTCTCTTATGAAAATCGAGAATGCAGATAGTAAGAAGCTAGACATTATCAACGCTGGAGATGCAGACTTCTTTACAATGGTCAAAAAAGATGTAGATTTTGCATGGATTTACTATGCATGGACAGGTGTCGAAGCGGAACTGCGTGGAGAAAAAATAAATATGCTCTATTTAACAGACTATAGTGACAAACTAGATTACTATACTCCAGTTCTTACAACTAACGAAAAAATGATCCAAAGTAATCCAGATACAGTGAAGGCATTTACTAAAGCAACTTCACAAGGATATGAATTCGCTATAAAAGATCCAGAAACTGCTGCAGATATTTTACTAAAAGCTGCCCCAGAATTAGATGCAGAGTTAGTTAAGAAAAGCCAACAATGGCTAGCTGACAAATATCAAGATGATGCAAAACAATGGGGAGAGCAGAAACTTGAAGTTTGGGAAAACTATGCAAATTGGATGAGTGAAAATAACGTATTAGAAGGTAAATTCGAACCTGAAAATGCGTTCACAAACGAATTTTTACCACAATAAGGAGGAGAAATAAATGGCTAACTCATTAATCAGTGTACAAATCATTCCAAAAACAAAAACATACGAGGATGTTATTCCTTTTGTAGATGCAGCTATCAAAATTATCGACGATGCTGGTGTGAACTATGAAGTGCATCCGCTTGAAACAACAATGGAAGGTGAACTTTCTGAACTGCTAGACATCATTCGTGTGATGAATGAAAAGATGATTGAACTAGGTAGCGTTAACGTCATCACTCAAGTGAAAATGCTTTACCAACCATCTGGTATCGAACTAGGTACATTAACGGAGAAATACAGATAATGAAATGGATACGTGAAAAAGGAGGAGCGATTTTTTTGCTCCTTTTCATTTTATGTAGTTGGGAATTGATTGTTCAATTAAAAGAAGTACCGGGTTGGTTATTACCTGCACCTACAGCTATTTTTTCAGAAGCGATTAAAGCAATTCCTACTTTTTCAACCGATATTTTATCAACAACTCAGTTAGCAATATTAGGACTTACAATTGGAAGCTTAGTTGGGTTTATCATAGCGGTCTCCCTACATATGATGCCGAAAGTTCAGAAACTTGTTTATCCGTTACTAATTCTATCTCAAAATATTCCAATCATTGTTTTAGCACCGCTGTTAATTATTTGGTTTGGCTTTGGATTATTACCAAAACTAATCATTATAGGTTTAGTCTGCTTTTTCCCAATCGTTGTAGCTGCATTAGATGGCTTTAAAAATACCGCTCCTGAGCTCAAGTACTATATGGAAATGGCGGGAGCATCGAAAAGCCAATTATTTTGGAAACTAGAATTGCCACATTCACTTCCATCCTTATTTTCGGGATTGAAAATCTCTGCGACTTATAGTGTCATGGGGGCAGTCATTTCGGAATGGCTAGGTGCAAAAAAAGGGATTGGCGTATACATGACATTATCTCAATCCTCGTTCCGTACAGATCGTGTGTTTGTAGCTATTTTCACCATCATGCTATTAAGTGTCATCGTATTTGGTTTGCTACGTGTGGTTGAAAGATTAGTAATTAAAGGCAAACTGGAGAGGTGAATACAATGTTACTTAAAATGGATCATATCGAAAAGTCTTTTGGTACAACACAGGTTTTGCATGATATTTCTATACATGTAGAAGAAGGAGAATTTGTTGCATTACTGGGGCCTTCAGGGAGTGGGAAGAGCACCATTTTCAATTTAATAGGTGGAATGGCTACGCCAGATGAAGGAACTATTTCTTTGAATGACAAAATCATTCATGGACAAAAAGGCTTAATCGGCTATATGCCTCAGCAACCATCTCTTTTCCCATGGAGAACCGTCATTGAAAATGTCGTACTGATGCAAGAATTATCAGGTAAACCAAATTATGAAGAAGCTAGTGAATGGCTAGAAAAAGTAGGGTTACGAGAATTTAAGAAATCCTTCCCAATTGAATTATCAGGTGGTATGAAGCAACGCGTAGCTTTTATAAGAGCGTTACTCAGTAAACAAAATTTATTATGCCTAGATGAGCCATTTTCAGCGTTAGATGAATTTACTAGAATTGAAATGCAAAAATGGCTTCTATCAGTATGGGAAGAAAATCGAAAGTCAGTGCTATTCGTCACGCATAGCATTGAAGAGGCAATCTTTTTAGCAGATAGAATTTATATACTAACGAAGCGCCCAGCCACTATAAAAGAAGAGATAAAAGTTCCCTTTGCAAGACCGAGAGAGGAAAGTCTCTTAAATACAAATGAATTCTTCCAACTCAAACAGAAACTTTTTAATATGTTGAAGGATGAAATTGAGGTAGGTGAGTGAAGCTGATAATCGATGCTCATATCCATTTTGATCAATACAATGAAGAACAACGAAAGATAATTTTAAAAGAAATGGCTCAATTTAATGTGACACACCTAATAGCAGTATCTACTGACTTATCATCAAGTAAGGTCAATTTAAAATTAGCTCAAAATGATAAGCGCATTCTACCTGCATTTGGCTTTCACCCTGAACAAGTAATGTTGGGAGAAAGTGAGCAAGCTCAATTATTTGAATGGATAAGAGCGCATCACGATGAAATGGTTGCAATTGGTGAAGTAGGGCTTCCTTATTATTTAAAGCAAGAAAAAGAACTCCTATATCAACCATATATCGACTTACTAGAAAAGTTCATAGCACTTGCAGCAGAAATGGATAAGCCGATTATTTTGCATGCTGTATATGAAGATGCGCACATAGTTTATGGTTTATTAGAAAAATATAATGTAACTGCTGCACATTTTCATTGGTTTAAAGGGGATACACAAGTAGTCAAACGGATGATTAAAAATGGATATTTTATCTCCATAACACCTGATGTATTGTATGAAAAGGAAATTCAGCAGCTCGTAAAGCATTATCCATTAGAGCAAATGATGGTAGAAACAGATGGACCCTGGCCGTTTGAAGGGACTTTCTCTGGTAAGATGACACACCCAATCATGATAAGAGCATCTATTGAGAAGCTTGCTTCGATTAAACAGCTGCCATTTGAAGAAGTTTCTACTAAGCTATATGAAAATACACAGAAATTTTACCGGTTGAAGTATTCAAGTCCATTTCTAAAAGTTTGACTTAATCAAAATAAACTCCTCTTTGTCTTTGGGCAAAGGGGAGTTTTTTGATATTGAGATTAATAAGAAATTCAGCAATAATTTCCACAAAAAAAGCCAGAGATATTTAAATCTCTGGCTGAATCTCAAGCTAAAGCAGTTTTCCGATCTAATAATGTAACACCAGCAAAGCACAGTAATAGGATTCCTGTAAAAATAAAGCCGCCTGTGATTCCAAGTGACAACCAACCTAAAAGGGAAGATCCCGCAACTACTCCTAATGAGAAGAACGCATAGAAGTAACCATAAGCCTTGCCTCGAACTTCAACTGTTGTCGAATCAATCAGTAACGAATTTAATGAAGGGAATAAGAAGGCAAACCCAAAGCCATAACAAGCCATTGCAATATAAAGTAATGTATTTGAATCTGCCTGGCTAATTAATAGTTGGCTTAATCCCATCAAGCTAATACCAAGTGCTAATGTTTTGATCGGCTTGACTCTATCGAAAATTCTATTAGTCGGTAGTAAGAATACAAGAACAGCAACAATGCCAAATGTACTCATTAAAGTTCCGCTCAAACGTGAATCAAAACCTAATTCTTGTACCTTTAAAGGTAATAAATAAGCGATAGCTCCTTGAGAAAACATAAGGAAAAATGCGCCTATAAAGGCTTTAAGTGTGCCTGCATTTTTGAAGAACGCCCGAATAGGAACGTGGGTACTAGTCGATGAATCTTTTTTTACTTGAGTTGATTTTAAGATAAAGATGGATAGAAAAGCGAGCACTAGCATGCATGCAGCAGTAATGTTAAAAACAAATGGCACGCTTGTCCGACTAGCTAAAATACCACTAAATGCAGGGCCAGTAATGGCAGCAATACCTACAAATGCTCCTGATATAGCACTACTCTTACCACGTTTTTCTTGTTCAGTTTCATTTGCTAAAAAAGTAAATGCTGCTGGGACGATTAAACCCGCAACTAAGCCGTGGATAAAGCGAACAACTAAGAGCATGATCGGTGCATCAGCGAACGTATAAAGCAACAAAGCTAGACCAGTAGTGAATAATCCCGCTATCAAGATTTTATATGGACCTCTGCGATCCGTTAAAAACCCTGAAATGATGTTACCAAATGTATTAGACAATGAATACATACCAACCGCCAAACCTGTTATAAAGGCCGATGCTCCAAGCGATTCAGCAAATGTACTCATGACAGGTAGTTGTGTAAACAAATCGAAGAACGAAAAGAACACAATGACATATATAAATTTTTTCATGTAAAACCTCTCCAACAATTAAATTATTTATATATTATAGCCTATCAAAGCTAATCACCCAAATTTTCTTGAATTTAGAGAAAAAATAAAAGGGAAAATAAGTAATTAAATTATCCTTGTACATGCTATAATAGATTGTAAAAAAGAACCATTTTTTAAATAATTGAAAGTAATTCAAACTAACTATCAAGATAAACTAGAGGTGTTACTATGGAATTAATACGCTCCAATTCTACGAAGCAAAAAAATACCGTAGAGGCAGTTAAAGAAGTTACAAGTAAACTACATACCGAACCTTCATTACTATTATTTTTCACAAGTACTACACATTCATTTCAAGAAGTAACAGCACTATTTAATGCACAATATCCAAATTGTGAAGTCGTCGGCTTAACGACGACAGGTGAAATTGGGCCATCTGGCTTCTTAGAAAATGGCCTCGTAGCAATGAGCTTTGCAAAAAGTATTGGACAAATAAGTACGGTTTTGATGAACGATATTTCGAAATACCCTATATTTTCTCGTAATGATCTAATTTCCTCAGCAAAACATATAGGTATTAATCTTAACAGCCAAACACTTGAAAAAGAAGGGGTAGCATTAGTATTTCCGAATGGATTAATTGCTGCAGAAGAAAAGATGCTATCAATCGTCAATTCAATCTTCCCACATGAGGGGTTCCCTGTATTTGGCGCAACTGCTGGAGATGATGCAAAATTCATTGAAACCTTCATTAGTTTAAACGGAGAGGTATCAAGTAAAGGTGGCGTAGTCATCTTTATGAAACCGACTGTAGATTTTGTCATGCTAAAGGAGAATATTTTCACTAGTACAGGAAAATCGATGAAAATTACTAAAGCTGATACTGAGCAACGCATTGTCTATGAATTCGATGGAAAAAAGGCAACAACAATCTATGCAAATCGATTAGGCGTAAAAGAAAATGAACTAGATCAATATTTTATGACAAACCCACTCGGCAGAAGATTTAACAATGAAATTTTCATCGCATCACCATTCCAAATACTACCGAATGGAGCAATCCAATTTTATTGCCAAGTTTTCCAAGATTCGATTGTTGAGATTTTAGAACCAAAAAACCCAGTTGAAACTTTACAACAAACATTACATACTTTCAAGTCCGAGTTTACTGAATTAGAGGGCGTATTAGCCTTTAACTGCATTCTAAGAAAACTACAATTTCAAAGTCATGGTCTATTCCAAGAATTAAATCGAGAACTTGAGAAATTGCCAAACTTAGGTGGATTCTGCAGTTATGGAGAACAATTTAACAAATCGCTTGTTAATCAAACACTAGTACTTTTAGGTTTAGGGAAGAAAAGATAGGAGCGTTGAGCATGCTTAAAACCTTTTTCAAACAAAAAGAAAATCATTCTGACAGTTTAATAGAAGAAATCAACTTATTAACTCCCGATGAAAAAGAATCAATGATTGATGGTTTACTTGATTTAGTCGCACTATTAAAATCATCCAATGAAAAAAACGCAAAAGGCGACAGCGTATTTATAGAGCGTATTACAGAGGTGAAAAATACTGTGGAAGAGGGCAGAACATCTTTAATCACCTCGAGTGATAATATCCAAAGAATCCTTGATGAAGCGCAAAACATACATAGTATTACAGCTGCAGTGGAAGCACAAGGTGAGCAAAATATTGGATTAGTAAATGAAGGCAATGAAAATATGGACAAGCTCGACTCTCAAATGGATTATGTCAAAAACGTATTTACTAATTTCGAAAAATCAATCGCGGAAGTACAGCAAGAAACAAATGACATTATAGCTATTACCAATATAATAGCGGGGATAGCAGATCAAACGAATTTACTGGCATTAAACGCCTCAATTGAAGCGGCAAGAGCAGGGGAACATGGGAAAGGTTTTGCAGTGGTAGCTGCAGAAGTGCGTAAATTAGCAGAACAAAGTAAAAATGCATTAGTGAATGTGAATAAAAAAGTGAATGAAATTGTCAGACAAGTCTCGGTACTATCAGCAGATATCGTTGAAAAATCAAAAGAATTCGATCATACGCAAGAAATGACTCGTTTGACAAGTGAATTCTTCGGGAAAATAGCAATTTCAGAAAAAAAGCTATTTACAAGTATGTCAGGTATTAAGCTCGCAACAGATCAAACAATGGCTGAAATAATCACATTCCGTCAAGAACTTGAAGCGATTGTCCATTTATCCGAACAATCAACTAAAAGAATAGATGAACTGTACATATTCTCACAAGATAAATTTTTCATTTCAACAGATATGACATCCTATATTTCTCAAGTAAAATACTTAGTTGAAGCACTGAAAAACGACCAACTTTAATATAACTAATATAAATTCAAAAAACCCCCAATCACTACTAGCGTGATTGGGGGTTCAGTTCATATTCATTAGTTAGCTATAATAATCAATTTACCTTGATCTAGTTCCTCTTCCGCGTTAGCAGCTTCTTCTTTTGTTAAGCCAGCAGCTTCCATCTTATTGCGTAGTTCATCACCACGTGAAGTGAACATATTCTTCATACTATTTAAGATACCTTGTTCTTTGATTCCAACTTCAGCAGTATCTAGAGCCTTATTGATATCATCAGATCTTTCTTTAAAGTGTGCGAATACATAGATATCATCTCGTGAGTGACCTTGCAGTTCTAACTTTTTGATTTCTTCCAATGCTTGTACGGCGTTTTCTACTGTTAATTTTAATGTCATTTAAATCCCTCCGATTTTGTTTTACATATAATCTTTACCCTGTAGGATTAGTATCTAAACAATAAGTTAAAAAAGACCAAGCGTTCAAATAATACAATTAGTAAAATCTTATACTTTAAATGACTTCCTATATATAGGAAGTAACGTACTTTGTGAGAAAGAAATTAATTACTTTATTTTTATTGAAACTTTTTGCCCTTATGAACGTATATAAAGTAAATCATGATAATTATCCGTGATGAGATAGGCTAACGCTCGTATATCAGTGTAAATATTCAGTAGTGAGTGATACACTGTTCAGTGGGGTTAGCACCAAAGAAAACTACCAAAATTGACGGAGGGTCATACATTGAAAAAATTAGTAGCAGCTTTATTTGCAGCCACTCTTGTATTCTCAAGTGTCGGAAGCTTTGTGTTCAACGACCAAGCAACAACAGTTGAAGCAAAAGGGTATAAATCAGGTAAAAAAGGCTTCAATACGAACAAGAATTACAACACAAATAACAACAACCAACCGACTAACTCAAATATTCAAAAAGATAAACAAGATACAAAAACAACTAACGGAACATCGGCTACAAAATCTGGCGGGGGCTTCATGAAGGGCGGCCTTATGAAAGGTCTTATGCTTGGTGGACTAGCAGGACTATTATTCGGCGGTCTATTTGCTAACATGGGAGCACTTGGTTCTATTTTAGGATTCGCAGTAAATATCCTTGCAATTATCGTGTTAATTGCATTAGTTCGTAAAGTATTTACAATGCTAAAAGCAAAGAAACGTAAAGAGGAAGCAAACCCATGGAACAGATAATTATTCCAGAACAAGATATTATCAATGCAATATGTCTTTTCCAAGCTCGCAACAAAAACGTTATGCCAGAAGATGTTGAAGTTGAATTGGCTTACGATGATGATGAAGGCTTTTCAGCAGAATCATTCATTAGAGGTCAAGTTGAAGCAATTAGCGAAGCAGGTCTAATAGCGGCAGTTCGTCTATGGATTTCCGAATTCCTAAACCGCGATCCATTCGCTTCAGGAATTGAACTTGTACTAGATGATGAAGAAGGCATTATTGCGGTAGTAAACTAATAAAACATAAAACAAAGCATCACTGATCTATTAAATCAGTGATGCTTTTTTGTGTTATTTTAATAATAAAACATAAATACCAGCATTTCACAAAAAAATAGGTTTAAATGTGGTAAAATAAGTATGTTACATGGAGTGTAAGAACTAAATACACTAAATACATATAAGTGAAGGAGCTTTAAAATCGATGCAGAAGACTAACAAAACTCGTACCAAACTTCTCAGACGGCTTATACTTTGTTCCGTACTATTAATCCCTTCGATAATAACATTAACGAAAACAGACATCGCACAAGCTGCTAATTCTACTAAATTACAAAAAGCAAAGGTCGGTTTTCAAACAACAACAAAAAAGCCGACAAAAACTAAGAAAAAGGTTTCTCAAAGCTATAAGGTGAAAAACGGCAAGCTGTATAAAGGAAGCAAGCTCTATAAAAAGCAAAAGCTTTATCAGGGAGTCCTCTATGTAGATGCAAAAAAAGCAACTGGTCAATACACGGTTGATGGCAATGAACGATATTATAAATCCGGTAAACTTTTTACGGGTCTTTTAGAAGGTTATTATTACGAATCTGGTAAAGAGCCTGGAAGATATGTTGTATATAAAAACAAACTTTATACCCCAGATGGCTGGCCGAATGAAGGTTTTAGAATTTATAATGGCTTACTTTACGATGGGGAAGATTTAAATACAGGTGCGCTTATTTATCAAAGTAAATTATATTATGGTGCAAAAATAAATAGTGGCTATAGAATCTTTGATGGCGAACTTTACTACGGAGCATATTTAAGAAAAAGTAAAACGGTATATAAAGATAGATTATATACGAACGCAAAGCCGAATGTCGGTTATGCAACCTATAATAAAAAACTGTACGATGGATCGTATTTAAACGAAGGATACTTCCTATATAACGATATCTTATATAACGATGCAGAATATAATATGGGATATACATTATTTGAAGATCGACTTTACAATGGAAAAGAAGAAAACTATGGAATTGCAAAATTTGATGGTCAATATTATTATCATACAGATATCGCAAATGGCAAATATGGTGGAAATCTATACGAAGATGGAGAATTAGTTAGAAACGCGACAACTATTAAATCTATTCGTATTGTTGATACTAAAACGCTAGAAGTAACATATAGCCAAGCAGTTAATAATAAGAAGCCTTTAATTAACGTAGAAAAAAATGGTGTTCTATATACTATCTCTGCATTTAAATGGAACAAAGCCAAAACGGTATCAACCTTTGATCTCTCAGGACCCATCACTGCAGGAAAATATAACATTACTATTTTAGGCATTGATAATATTAAACTGTTCGGTTCAATTGGAGTAGAGGGTGAATCAGCTCTCCATATTGCAGATGCCAATTATGGTTATGAAATGGTAGAAGATTAAAGTATATGAAACGTAGTCAGTAAACTGCTGGCTGCGTTTTTACTTTTTTATGGGTAAATATATTGAAATAATAAAATATCAATCTATATGTTAGTATGCTAAAAAAACCAATTAAAGTTTTATTTGGAATAATTATGATAAAAATAAACGTAAGGAAATATTTATATCTAATCCTTTTTATTAACATAATACGCAAAAATGTTATAAAAAATAACCTAAAAATACAAATAAAGGTAATAATTAAAGTCTAACAAAACTGAATATTCAAATTATTTAAACATTCCAACAAAATTAATTTATAGTAATATTTTATTATAAAAAATCCACTTATAGTAATTTTTGAATAACATTTTATGAAAATTAGTATGTTTTAATAAAATTTTAATAAGTAATTATCTTGAAATAACATAAATCTATTATATTATTAAGTGGGAATTTATATAAATTTAATAGGAATATACTATCAAAAACGAACAAAATGGTAAAAAACCCAAAAAAATATTAAGTATACCTTTCGATGTGTGTTAATATAGTCAATAAGGATTACGTAAAGTAAATTTAAAGGATATTTAACGGTATTAACTACACGACTTTAAAACTTTTAGATAGTCCGCAAGTAAAGGAGAATGAATAAAATGGTAAACAACAAACTTAAACTAGTAAAATCGGCTACTGCCTTTGTCATTGGTGCTGCAGTATTAACAGGATCATTCGCAGCTGCTGGATCAGATACAGCATTCGCAAAAAGTTCAACTTCAGTAAAGGTGAGCAATGGTAAACTTGTTTATAAGAGCACTGGTAAAGTTGTAAAAGGTTACAAGACTTACAACAAAGCTCTATATAAAGACGGTAAAAAATTAACTGGTCTTTACAAAAAAACTTATTACAAAGCTGGTAAAAAAGCGACAGGTACTTACAAATCTGTATACTACAAAGCAGGTAAAGCATTCACTGGCGTAACTAACAAAACTTATTACAAAGCTGGTAAAAAAGCGACAGGTACTTACAAAAACGTATACTACAAATCAGGTAAAGCTTACACTGGCGTAGTTAACAAAACTTACTACAAAGCTGGTAAAAAAGCGACAGGTCTTTACAAAGGCGTTTACTACAAAACTGGTAAAGCAGCAACAGGAATCTACAAAGATCAACTTTATGTATCTGGTAACCTAAACAAAGGTTTGACAGTTTACAAAGATCAACTTTACAAAGATGCAGTATTAAACAAAGGTTTAGCTTTATTCAAAGACCAACTTTATAAAGATGCAGTATTAAACAAAGGTTTAGAAAAATTCGAAGATAAATTCTACTTCGATGCAGCAATTGCTGACGGTACTTACCTTGATGCTAACAACGTAGAACGCGCATTTGAAAAAGGTGTTGAAGTTGGCGCTAAAGTTAAAGCTGTAGAGGCGATTAACGCTAAAGAAATTAAAGTTACTTTTAACAGATCTATTGATGCTTCAACTGTAATTGGTGCTTCTGAAGCTCTTGCAAACATTTCAATTGCTAAAGTTGGAACAGCAGATGAAACTGGATTAAAAGCTAAGCTATCAGAAGATAAAAAAACAGTAACTATTACTTCAGAGACAACTTTCAATGGTGAATACACTGTTAAAGTTACTGATGCAGTAAAAACAACGACTGGAGATAAAGTAGAAACTTCTACAAAAATTATCAAAGCTGAAGATAAAGTAGCACCAACATATGTAAACTATACAAAAGAAAATGCATCAACATTTGTATTTAACTTCTCTGAGCCAATCAATGATAAAGGTTCAATTGTATTTAAAAATGCAGATGGTACTATTCTTTCAGTTCCTGCATCTGACGTAACTGTAAAAGGATCTTCTATCAAAGTTGTGTTACCTTCAAATGTAGAGGCTAACAAAAACATTACTGTATCATTCACTGGTTTAACAGATTTCGCAACTAATATTCTTGAAACACCATTCTCAGTTACAATTCAAAAGGGTGCTAAAGATGGTGTAGCACCAGAAATAACAAGCGTAACTCCAGTTAATGCTAAAAAATTCACAATTAAATTCTCTGAAGAAGTTCAAGGATTTACTGAAGCAGATTTAACTGTAGCTGGTTCATCAGTGAAATCAGTAACTCAAGATAAAGCTGATAAAACAAAATACATCGTTGAATTAAATTCAGCTGTATCTGGTTTAACAAGTGTATCAGTATCAGACAAATCATACACTGATTTATCTGGTGAAGATGGTAAAGCATTCAGCCAAATTGTAAACTTTGTTGCTGACACAGTGAAACCAACTGCAACAGCTGCTATTTCTGTAAACAAAGATGGTAACCAAGTATTAACATTTACTACAAGTGAAGATACTACTTTAGCTGCTTCAGGTACAATTACATTACCAGCAAAAGCGGTTAAAAACTATGTAACAACATCTGGTGACATTACTTTTGCTGCTACAGATGTAAAACCAGTAACTGATTCTTCAACTCAATATACAGTTGAATTATCTAAAATTAAATTTGCTAGTTCAGCATTAGTTAAAGATACTGTTTACACAGTAGACTTAGCAGCTAACGTATTTGCAGATGTAGCTGGAAACAAAAACGAAGCTAAAACTTCTTCATTCTCATTCACTCGTGGTGCAGATAAAGATTCTGCTAAACCTGTATTGATTGATGCTAAAGTTGAGGTTAAAGACAATGATACATTTACAGTAGACTTTGGAACAGCTGTTGAATTAGATAATGCAACTGTTGTAAACAAAGCTAATTATTATGTAGCTGGAGCTACTATTGACTCAGTTACTTTGGGAGCAAATGGAGTTGCTACAGTTAAACTTGCATCTGGTTCAAACAATTACACTGGTAAACGTACAGTTAAAATAACTGGTGTTAAAGCTGCAAATGGTAACGTTATGGACGACTTTACTACTCAAAAAGTCTTCAATGAAAACGTAAAACCAGCTGTACAATCTGCAAAAGTTGATACTATTGAAAAAGGTTCTAAAGAAACAACTACAACAATACCAGCAACAGCAGTTGCTTCAGATTCTGCTGCGAAAGTAGAAGGTACTTATACTGGTACAACTGACGAAGTAGCAACTTATACTTACAGTACTACTACTTCTAAATGGACTGCTGATAAAACTTTAGAAGGTTTAACTGTAACTGAACCAACAGGAACAACTGATGGTCAAACTTTCAATGTAACTGCAAAAGCAGCAAAAACTACAACTACACCTGCAACTTCAGGTAAAACAACTATTAAAGTAACTTTAAGCGAAGAAGTAAAAGCTGAAGCTACTGATTATGTTGTAAATGTTGCTGGTAAAAAACTAGATGGCGTTAAAGCTACTGTAACAGCAACTCCTAAATCTAAAGAAGTAACAATTGTTATTGATAAAGAGTTAACTGCTGATGATTTTGCTAAAGAGGTTACTCTAACTTCAGATGATTACAAATTAACTGATGAAGCTGGCAACAAAGCTGATATCTCAGCTGCAGGCATCAAAGTTTCACTTTAATAAATCCCTCCTCTTACCTTATTGGGCGAACGGATTCAAAGACTCCTATCTTCTTCGGAAGATAGGAGCTTTTTTTTGTTTCATAGCGTTTGGATTCTCTTTTTAAATATATATTATTATTTTGAATTCTAGCTCTCATGTATTTGTGCATGAGAGCTTTTTAGTTAGGAGGGAGATTCATGAGTGTTCTAAAAACAACATAGACTACCTAGAAAGCGATTACATTTGAACAAGCCTGAGAAAAGTCGAGGTTCTGGAAGTAATCGTTTTACAGTTCTATTTCAAGGTTTTAAGAGAAAAGGAGAATCCAAATTGAAGAGATTTTTGTCATGGAATGGTTTACGAAACAACTAAGAAAGGTATTTCATGTGTACCTACAAGCATCAAATGTAAAAATTGAGGTCATTGACTTAAAGCATCCAGTCCTAGAACAGTACATGCAAGTGATTCAAAATGAATGGAGTTTAATATTAGCTAATGCTTATTCCTGTACACATGATGATTTAAGAGGTAGTCATTGGGGAGCATTTTTCATCTGTAAAGAAGATGGAGTTCTGTTTGAACAGTGGAAGAAGAACGAAGAAGTAATTGCCTACGAGGTCTACAAGTAAAGGAGTGTTAGCACATGACTTACAGCTACGAACGATTTTTAAATGGGGGGGCATTAAGAACATCTGAAAAAGTAACATTAAACAACATTGGCTACGAAACAATTGAACTCCGCAAAGAGGAAATGGATGAACGTTTCTTTACAGAACAGGAGTTCAAAGCATTACCAAAGGTTTGTATGGTAACAGCCATTAGTTACCTTATGAAGAGCAATGAAGATTACTTAATGATGGATGTTTACGATGAAAACAATCAACACCATGTGAAAACTGTTTGGTTAAAGAATGGAGAAATTCAGTCAGCGAAAGATTAAACTCACGACAAAACTAATCGGAATTTCACGACAAAACTAAATCAAAAGAATAGTAAAAAGGACAGGTTCATGCGACACAAGGCATGAACTATTTTTGTATGCAAAAAAACTCAAACATTATTATATAACTGTCGTGAGTTTCGTTTTTAGGAGGGAAATCTCATGAAGTACAAATTGATCGTAACAGTAGTAGTTGCAGTTTTAGCAGAAGCATTACGACAATTACAAGCTGAAGAGTCCTAAACCAACACAAAGGTTTAGGATTTTCTTTTTTTGAAAGGAAGGATAACAGTGAAAGCACCAATGGAAGCATTTCAACAATGGTTAGTAGAAGAAGGCAAAACAGTTAAAACGATTGAATCCTACATGAAGGTTTAAAGAAGTTTGAAGTGTACAGACAGGAACATCGTCAATTTGAGGAGTTTCTTAAGCAATTTTTGTTTTACTTAGAGGATAAAGCGAATGTAAGTGAACGGAATCGTTTAATAGGATAACTATTATTGTACATAGGTGTTCGAGTGAGTGAATTGGTGAGTGTCCGTTTAGAAGATATTAGTCTAATGCCATCTGCTTTAACGGTTAAGGGGAAAGGCGGAAAAATAAGAGAAATTAGCTTACGACAAGGTTGATCCATGTGTCAAAGGAGTTACAAATTCATCTACATCCACATTTGTTTCGACATACGTTTGCGACAAGATTACTTCGTATGGTGGGCTGGATTAAAGAGAATAACTGTACGCATGTTGCCCTGGAAATCACTAGTGTTTACAGGAAACATATTGTGAATTTATTAGAAGTTTAAGAAATTGAGTTTCTAGTTGTGGATGAACAACATACGAAGGTAGTACCTGGAAGTAAAACAGATGTGAAAGACGCCAGAATAGATTGCTAAACTCTTTTGTCATGGGCTTTTAAAAGCTAGTTATAACCTGAGCGAAGAGGATCCTGAAATTCTATCGAACTTCGCTCGGCTTATTATGAAAAAGAAAAAAGAAGAACTGGAAATAGCTCTAGGAGGATATATTAAATCTCATCAACGCTTAATGTTTAAGACTTATCAGCAACACGAAAAGGAAAGAAATGAGCAGGAATTGTAGTAGCACATAGCATCGTAATCCAGTTCAACTAACTACATAGTTCATTGAATTAAACACACTCTTCTTTTTTAGACGAATGAGCTGTATCTCTTTAAGTATTGCATTTATTAAAATTACAGAATTTACTTTTTGTGGTAGTTTTATACTTAGGTAGTGTTCGGCAACAAACAAAGCACTTTGAGAAAAAATCTTCCAAATATTCTAATCGATCGGTATGTTCTCCTAAATTAATTATTAGTCTTCACTTAAAATTTCTTGAGATTTACTTAAGTAATTCTCTGCTATCGTATTTATGATTGTATTTTCATTAAAATCATAATCAAGATTTGCTTGTTGTAAATCTTCAGTTGGTTCAAATAAAGGATTTTTATAGTCATTTTGATTTTCTACTATATCACTTTTTATATCATCTTTTTCTTTATTCAGTAAGTTTCCAATCTTTTCATCAACGAAGTCGATTGAATCGGATATGAAGATTTTTATATCATCAAATACGACCTCTAGGTTTTGAGGCAGAATTGAAATTAATTCAACGCCATCTTGGAAAATCGATTCTTTATTCCAATCAAGGAACTTAGAGGGTGAATTGTTCATTGTATAATACGACCCTGCGAAAAAAGAAATTGAACATATTATTAAAATGGCGAAAAACTTCTTAATCATAATTTATCATCCTTCTTTCAGTGATAAATACATGCTTTCCAAAAAAGGATGAAATTATAACTATAAGTTAATAATTAGAAAATGTTTATTGGAAATAAAATCTTCTATTTAATGAACGCATTCGACTCTTTTAGGAGAACTACCTTGATTAATAACTATTAAACAACCTCGACGAAGAATTTGTTATGTAAGTTAATTCTATAGTTAAAAACGTTAAAAATAAAAGCATGAGCAATAATCTAAATCGATCATTTAACTGAATAATCGTGGATAGATACATTATTGCTCTTAATTTCAGAACAAGTGATTTTCGTCTGAATGTTATTGGTTTTTAAGCATATATATGAATACAGTATCAGTCATCGAAATTATTTTTTTCTCAAAATCCCTTCTTGGAAATTTCACCAACTCAAAAGTATATTTCACCATCAGTTATCCCAGAATAGTACAAGCATACTATTGAATAAAAAAGGGGTTACATTGTTTGAAAATGAAACTTGCATTTTTTCCTCGTAGCAAACTATTTTTTGCGGGGTTATTTCTATTATTCTTATCCGTTTTAGATTCCATTTTCACCGATTTTGGCATTAGACATAACCACATTACTGAAGCAAACCCACTCATGCGACTAGTATATGAAAGTAGTGTTTTTGGGTTTTATTCGTTGAAAATTATGTTTCCATTATTGTTATTGTATATACTCAGTAAGGTTCAGATTAAAAGATCATTACTACTCTTAATGGGAGCGGCTATTCTTCTTTACAGCGTTGTGTTCATTCAGCATATTTGGTGGATTTCATTAGTCATCTAATCAGTGGGTTCCAGATTCTTAGAGTATTTTACTACAATTAGTCCTTCAACTCTTTGGAGGTTAGGGGCTTTCTTTTGCTTAAAAGGGGAATAACGATATTTCAATAAAATTAGAAAACTACCCTTTATTCAAACAAAAATCTAGATTTTAAGGACATGAATATTCTGCTAAATAACAAACACCGGAGATAGCGCAACAAACAGACGAGTTAGTGCAATAACAGACGAGTTAGCGCAACAAACATCGGAGTTAACACAACAAACAACCCAGTTACCACAACAATCCCAAAACCACACCCAAAACCACACAAAAAAGCCGCCTATCCAGGCGGCTTTCCAATTTTGTCCCACTACTCAACAAACAATCATTTCCGTCCATCTCTCTTCACAGCAAGCAAAAACTGCGGAATCTTCAGCATTCTCTTCCAACGAGTAGGTTGAGTTATCAAGCGGTGGAACCATTCTAAATTCAACTTAAGGAAGATATCTGGTGCGCGATCAATGTTCCCAGATAGTATATCCAAGCTCCCGCCAACACCCATTAAAATGGCGTTAGGAAACTTTTCGAGATGAGCAGCAATCCATTCCTCTTGCTTTGGAGCGCCTAAGGCTACGAATACATAGTCAGGTGATAGAGAAGCCGCTTTTGATGCAACTTCATCACCAGTACCGTCTCCGCCATAGCCATCAGCGACGCCAACAATTTCAATAGTAGGGTACTGGGCTTTTGCCATCTCAGCAGCCTTAGCTGCGATACCAGGCTTACCGCCATACATGAAAATCTTATTGCGCTTATCCGTAGCATTCGCAGATGCCATAAACTCATGTACTAATTCAAATCCCGGAATGCGTTCTTTTAATGGTTGTCCTAGCATTTTAGAGCCAATGACAACACCTATACCATCTGCCACTACATAATCAGCGGCGTGTAATAGCTTCTCATAACTGGGTAGCTCTTTGGCAAGCATAATGATTTCAGGATTCGCGGTAACGATCCAAACTTGTTCTGCTTGTTTTGTAACTGTATTTACAAATTCTTTTTTTGTTGTATCCGTAATCGGAATCGATAAAATATCTATTTTCTTCATTTAAAAACCTTCTTTATAAAAGCATTTCTTTCTATTATATAGTAAAGCATCTGAAAGGGGCGTGGTTAGGGTGTAAACGTCCAATATGTTTACTTCTTACTATCAACGCCTACAGTCTCTTTTACCCAATCAACGGATCTTACAGCCTGTTTTTCGACATCCTTCAAAAACTCTACTGAATAGAAACCGTCTTTATTCATAATAGCAGTTGGGGTGAAGCCGGGTGAAATAATTCGAATATCTCCTTCGGCATTTTTGACAACATTTAACGAAGCGATGCCACCCACATAAGTAGATGGATCTTGCATTGCCGCGAAAAAGTTACCTAAAGAGTAAAATACATGGGTCTCATGTCCATCTTTTGCAGTTAATTTCTCATAGGGCTGTAAGACATGTGGATGATGACCAAAAATTATATCTGCACCAGCTTCAGAAATGACTTTTGCCATTTGTTTTTGCTTCTTATTTGGTGTAGATTGGTATTCAACACCCCAGTGCATATTAACGATGATGACGTCACTATTAGGCCGCATTTTTTTGATATCCTTTTGAATAGTGTCAAGATCGATGCGATTGACTAGATATTCTTTGCCGGCAGGTGTTTCATTATCATTTGTACCATAGGTGTAAGATAATGTTCCAACTTTGATGCCTTTGACATCGATAATACGCATCTTGTCGCGGTCTTTAGCCGATTTATAAGCACCAACATAAGGAAGGCCATAAGATTTGATATTTTTAAGAGCAGCTAGTACGCCTTCTTCACCACGGTCTAATGTGTGATTATTGGCTACTGATAAGAGATCAATACCAGTTTCTTTTAAATCACGAACAATATAATCGGGGCTCGCAAATTTAGGGTAGCCAGATAAGCCAAATTCTTTACCTACGGGTAAGGATTCCTGATTCGCTAGCAGAAAGTCGTAGCTCTTTAAGGTATCTTCTACCGCAGCAAAAGAAGGGGAGTAATCTTGGTAATATAATAATTGTTCATGCAATAGGATATCGCCAATCATAGCGATGGAAATTTTCTTATCCTTTATAACGGGCGCTTCTTGCTCAACTTTTTCTGGTTGTTTATCAGTAATAGTTTCATTGGATACTATTTTTTGGTATTTTTCAGAAATGGTGCATGCGCTAAGTAAAAAAAGGGTACAACATATTAATAGAATTTTTTTCAAAGAAAATCATCCTTTCTAAGTCCATTTTCTATAGATTGTGCTATGATAAACTTTGTGAAAAATGATTACTACATTTTTTGAAACTTTAGATGTAGTTCATCCGTCTATTATAGTAATGAATTTTATGCAGACAGGAAGTGGATGTAAAAGTGAATAATAATAGAAGATATCGACCCCAAAAAACATCCTTCAAACGTGTAGCGGCTTCCATTATTTTAATCATAGCAGTTATTGCTGGATTATACACACTCCTTACAAAAAATGATGAAGCGACAACTGAACCAAATGTTAAAGTGGCTGATGTCCAAAAACCAACTCAGGAAGAACCAAAAGAAGATTTAGATGAGGACACTCCTGAGAAACAAGAAGGATCTGTCACGACGGATGTAAAAGCTGGTATCACGAATGAAGATGTCACAGATGTGATAATGCCTAAAAATGATACATCTGCTATTATTGCGAATGCAAAAACGCAAGTGTACACTGTCTACACAGATTTACAACAAGGATCGGGCTTTCTTTTCAATAAAAAAGGGGACATTATTACAAATGCACATGTTGTAAAAGATGCATCTTATGTATTTGTGACAAATGAGCATGGTCAAGAATTTCAAGGACAAGTAATAGGTATTTCCAAAAAAACAGATATTGCACTAATTCGTGTTCCTAGTTTAGAAGGTAAAGACCCACTTGTACTGGATACTACAAAAGCAAAAATAAATACGCCAGTCATTGCCGTTGGAAGTCCTAATAACAAGGGTGGTACTTCAACAGAAGGCGATATTAAAAGTTTAGACGCCAATTTTACAGATGAATATAATTATTCAAATCTATATGAAATCACAGCAAGATTAGAGCCAGGTTCTAGTGGTGGACCTTTAGTTAATGCGACAACTGGTAATGTTATCGGTATTAACTCCATCATTTTAACGGATAAACCTGAAATTGGTTACGCAATCCCGATCTATTCAATAATGTCACTTATCACCAAATGGGCAGACCAAGACGTCGACATTAAACTAGATGACGAAGAAGATTACGATCATAAGCAGGATGCTTATTTAGACAAAAAATTAATTAAAGACTATATTGATGGCTACTATGAATTATTCCCATACGCTATCAAAGATAAAAATAAAAACTACTACGAAACTTATTTGTTACCAAACAGTAGTGCAGCAACAACAGCTAAAGAGATGATTGCAAACTATTCATCAAAAGATAAAGAGTATCAAGATTTGAAATTTACTTTTGGCGCAGTGCATATTTATGATGATTCTCCGAACATCTCTGATCACTACGCGACAGCAATTATTAACTCGACATACACTTACAAAGACGTTAAAACAGGTACAAAAGGAACGATAAAACAATCCATTGAGTACACAATAATTATTGATGAATATGGAGACTATCAGTTTACAAAAATTAATATCTTATCGACAAATACAGATCTGCCGACATCAGGTTCTGGTGACAAAAAAGAAGAAGATAAAGAAAATGTAACTACGCCACCAGTTGATGACAATGGAAAATCAGATGAAGAGGAAAAAGAATCTGTAGAAACACAAGGTACAGAAACTCCAACTGAAAAACCTGCGGATGAAAAATCAGAAGAATAAGTACCTAAACCTCGAGCCGGCAAAGCTCGAGGTTTTTTTATGTGACATAAGCTTTAAGTTTTAAAAGAGAAGTAAGGATTACTAATTTCAAACATAAAAACCTCTAAGTAAAGGGCTTTTTTTCTAAAAGACCAATACTTAGAGGTTCTAAAATGATTGATTATTTTAAATTAGTTAAAAGTACCATAGCTGTGTAAATAGCGATTCCAGTATCCATTATTGATAGATTGTACTTGAACTTGGCTTCCAGCAGCATGTACGATTTTACCATCACCCATATAAATCGCTACGTGATCGATTGAGCCTCCGCCTTGTGTGAAGAATACTAAATCACCTGCTTGTGGGTTGCTTGTATATCTAGTTTCACTACGTTGTGAACGACTTGTACGTGTAATAGATTTACCTTGTTGTTTGAAAACATATTGTGTAAAGCCGCTGCAATCGAATCCAGAAGTAGTCGTACCACCATAACGGTATGGAATACCAATATATTTAAGGGCTTGATCGACGATGTCGCTACCAGAATCATTACTTGCAGATGCTTTTGTTACGCTCTTTGATGTTTTTGATAGGTAAGCACCAGACATCCAGCCTACCTTGCCGTTTGCTGTAACTTTATACCATGTTTTGTTATCAATTGTTTTTTTAGCAGATGCCTTTACAACAGTGCCTGAAGCAACAGTTGTTTTTACTGTTGAGCTAGTTGAAGCATTAGAACGTAGGTTCAAGCTTGCAGTTGTTTTAAAACGACTATTAACTTTAGTAGCAGTCGGGTTTGAAACTTGAGTTACTTCAACTGTTTCAACTTTTGTATTTTCTTTAGTGTTGTTGTCGTTTTCAGCAGCTTTAGCACTTCCAAAGGCAAATGTTAAAGCAAGTGTGCTTGATGCGATTGCTGTTAATAATGCTTTCATATTCATCAATTCGTCCTCCAACTTTTTCAACAATTTTTTTGTATATAATGTTCAACGATTATTTTGAATTTTAGTTTGTTTGACTAAGTAATACTTTAAAGAATTCAGAAAAGAAACACAATGCTATTTCGTTTACAGTTATATTACAGTTGTGTAACAAAAATGAGGATAAAGTTCTAATGATGAATGGTATTTAAGTCTTTGTTGTTTGAATATTAGTGGGAAATAACTAATTTCTTTTACTTAAAAGTTAAACAAATTATGTAAAGGTTAAATTGGTGGAATATGTTGGATAATTTAAGTTTTTAGCGAAGTGTTTTGTAACATAATGTTACAAAATCTAGTTGTTATTGAAATATTTCAGTGTAAATAGCTTTGAAGTTGTTCAAGAAGAATATTTCAGTATTATGTTCTATACTTTTCCTGGCTTACTTAACTATACAAAAAAGCATTCCCAAGGCAATTTGGATTGCCATGGCAATGCTTTTTTTGACTGTTGGTTTATAACAACAGTGTAGAATACATTTTTTTGCGTATAAGTATCAATCAAGTGAATAGAAACGTTTATAACTATCAAAGTGCTTGGCCCAATAAGGTTCGTTTACTGAAGAGACTTGAACATGTGTACCTCCAGCATGTACGAATTGACCATTACCAATATAAATGCCTAAATGCGAAATACCAGTTTGATATGTATCACGGAAAAATACTAGGTCACCTACTTGAGGAGTATTGATATAGTAAGATCTAGCTTCATAACCGGCAGCGTTTGTACGAGTCATGGAAAGGCCAGCATTATTAAATACATAGTGAATGAAACCGCTACAATCAAAACCTGCTGGTGTTTGTCCACCCCAAACATAAGGTGTATTTTGTAAAGATAGACCTAAGCTAACAGCTTTTTGTTTAATTTCATTTGTTGAAACTGTTGGTGCTGTTGGTTTAGAAACATTTGTTGTATTTTCCTTATCTTGTTGGATAGTAGAGTTCGAGCTGTTTTTGACTTTTAATGTTTGTCCAACACGAATTAGATCAGAAGTTAAACCGTTCCAAGATTTCAATTGTGTTATCGTTATTCCGAATTTATAAGCAATGCCAGATAACGTATCACCAGCTGCAACTTTATAGGAAGTAGCATTAACATTTGTTGGATTTGATGGTTTAGTTGTTGTATCCGGCTTGGGTTTTGTAGTATTACCAGTTGGTTTACCTGCGTTTGTCGTTGTAGTAGGGATTTTAATCTTTTGTCCTACAAATATAAGATGATCCTTTATATTATTTGTTTTTTGAAGGGCACTGACAGAGACTTTATATTTTGTTGAAATCTTTGAAAGTGTGTCGCCTTGTTTCACTTTATAAGTAGCTGTATTACTAGATGGAGAAACTGCATTTGTATTCGCTGTATTAGATGGTGCTTTAGATGTTTGGGTAGATACTTTGCCGGAAAGTAGCAGTTTTTGTTTTGGATAAATTATATCTGATTTCAAATTATTCGACTTTTTTAATTTAGTGACTGTTGTGCCATGTTTAAGTGCGATTGTGTATAAAGAATCACCACTCTTCACCGTATAAGTGTTTGAGCTTGCTTCTGTCGATTGACTATTTATACAAAGTGCGAGTGCACCTGTAGCCAAAATGGAATAGGTAGCTTTTTTCACAAAAATCACTCCTCTTTATATTTCAAATTGTCATCCCTGTTCTTTGTACCCTCATTCTATTGAAAAAAAACAGAGAAAACAATGAAATTAGTAAAAAGGGGTAATAAGATAGTGATTAATTTATTAAAATGCGCAAGATTCTAAAGTAATGGTCATTTAAAACTATAAAAACCCTTGTTGTGAAAATAACAAGGGTTTTTATGACTAATTAAAAATAATAAAATTATATCAATAGTAATAAAAATAAACTATTTAACTATTTCAAGCCTAAATGAGTTTTTAATTCTGCTGATACATCCTTAAGTTCCTTCTTATTCATCATATAATACCAAATACCATGCATCGTCTGACCTTGCCCCTTATTAAAATAGAGTTGTTCAATCGAATTAATCGCTTCTTTATGATTTTTTTGTAGCTCCATCATTTGTCCAAATGTTAAATTAGTTGAAATATTGTCACCAAGTGCATTAAAAATATCTTTATACTTCCATAGACTACTAACAGAAGCTCCTTCTTTTAAAATTCCTTGTATGAGTTGTTTTTGTCGTTCTTGGCGACCAAAGTCCCCATCAGGATCTTCCTTCCTCATACGTACATATGCGAGTGCATGTTCACCGTCTAATTTTATTTCCCCTTTTGGAAAACTATAACTTTCTTCCTTGAATGCGAGCATATTATGCACCGTAATACCTCCAACAGCATCTACAATATCTTGGAAGCCTTCCATGTTCACTTCCGTTACATAATCAATTGGAATATCAAGTAAATTTTCAACTGAGGCCATTGCCATTTTGGTACCTCCAAAAGCATATGCATGATTCAACTTATCGCTCGTCCCGTACCCAATAATTTTAGTATAAGTATCTCGCGGAATACTTAGCATTTTCGTACTTCCTTCATTAGCATTAATCGTTAGTACAATAATGGTATCAGATCGTCCTTTATCATTTTCTCGTTGATCTACTCCTAATAGTAAAATGGAAAACGGCTCTTTTTTCTCTAAATTGACTTTTTCCACCCTCAAATCGGATTTATCTCGATTAATTTCTACGTGCACACTCTTTAAATTCGAAGACAAATTAGCATATACGTTCCATCCATACAGCCCAATTCCTAAAATAATTAGGCCAATAATCCACGGCCATTTTCTTTTTTTCTTCTTCTTTCCTACCGGTACATCCATTGGTATATCACCTCCAAAAAGTGGGATTCGATTATTCTATGTATACTCGCGAGTTATTTCGACAATTCCGTCGATTATCAAACTTACTTGAAACGATGAAATTATACAAAATATCACAAAACATAAAAGTTATCGACAAAAGCAATTTTAATTATCGACTTGCCGAAGATTATGTCGTAAATAGTAGTGTGGTTACATGGCGACTATAAGAAATATCAATTAAGTTTTCAATTTTTATTTGTTAAATGCCGTCATTAGATTAGTTTCAAAACAACATGGAAAGAGCTTTTAACAATATATCTAAATAATAAAAAGCTCGCATTTCTTATGAAAAGGAGCTTTTTTTGATATCACTTTCGACGAATTAGTGTTTGCTGTTTATTAAAACGTAAAGATAAAATAATCGAGGCTAATCGTTGCTGTTGCTCTTTAACTGTATGTAGGGAAACATCCAGTATGACTATTTCGCCGTGATCGAAATAAAGAATTGTCTGTCCTTTACCATATTCCTCATAACGATAATTATGATAAAACACCCATACACACTCAGGGTGATAAAGTGATCGTGTCGGGTACGCGTAAATACCTTCGCCGATATAAAGTGGTAGTTTTTTTGAATAGCCGAGAAGTTCCTTCACTGCATCTATCCGACCTTGAAAAGTGGAACCATAGCGAATACAAATTTTTTCGAGTAGCTGAATAGGCGTTAAAGTCGAGTGTAAATATCCATCTCTAGTCATTACCTTCGACTTCACTTCTCCTTCAAATAAGGGGGATAAAACGAATGAATTGGTAGTGATTAAATCTAAATCCTTATCAAACATCATCAAACACCTCGCATTTTCATCCATCATACGAAAATAACCAATGTAAATCAACATAATATTGTATAATTTCCAAATATTATAAATTATTAATGGATTTAAGATAGGGTAAACATTAAGTTTGTTGTATCAAACGTTAACTTTAGACATTCGTCCTGAACGATAATTCAATATACGATAAGCAATACCCGGGAAAACAAAGTGTTGTGCACAACTAGAAAGGCCATCTAATGGACCAATTTGAAATTGTTTTAGCACAATTTGAACCAATGATTACAAGTGTTATGAACCGCTGTCGTATTTATCGAGATCAAGAGCTATATAGACAAGCAGCACGTATCGGACTTTGGAAGGCGTGGACAAAATATGAAGACAGTCGCGGTGATTTTGCTCCATATGCCTACCGATGTATTCAAGGTGCTGTTTTAGATGAATTGAAGAAAGAATCGCGCAATGAAGAGCGTAATATACCTGCCGAATCAGAGACGTTAGAAGTGCTAATAAAAAACTACCGTGTAGAAGACTCAGATATCCATATACTTGATACTATATTAGAATCGTTACCGACGAAGGATTTACAGTTACTCATCCTGTTGTATATAAAAGGATATAGTTATGGCGAATTAGCTGTTATGGAAGGACTTACAATAGGCGGTATTAAAAAAAGGAGAGATCGTATTATGAAGCAGATACGAGAAGAAAAAATGAAAAGTCGTAAAAAAGTTAAGTAAGGGGAAGCGAAATTTTATAGAAGTCTATCAGTTTACCGTGGTAAATGTCGAAATTAGCAAATTTCTTGGCGGAATTTAAAGAGACTCTGCAGAAAATGTCATGGATAATTGAACTCAAGAGTACAGTTGTAGAAGAAATCTTAATTTGAAGTGGGAGTCTGGTGTCGAACTGAATAGATTTTAGTGATATGCATTGATTTGTTAAGAAAAGCATACAAATTTTTTTAAGGATATTTGTTTCTTCACGAAAACGCATGAATTTGAATTCATGCGTTTTCAGTATTGAGAAGGAAAAAAAGAAAGTAACTGTAATGTAATTTAATGATGTAATACATTTGTAAAAGAATTGAAAGTAGTAAAAAGTAGTAAAAATAACCTCAATTTGCGAATAAGTTAGTTTTTTTATGTTTTTTTATAGGTAAACGTATTTACGTGAAGCATATAGAGTAGTATTATAAACTCCATAGACATAAAGCGTTTTCATAATTGGGAGGAAAGAAATTGAACGTTCAAAGCATTATTCGTAATCTAATAGTAGAAACACCATCTATACCTGGTAATTTGGCAAAGGTTGCTACAGCAATTGGCACAATTGGCGGAGATATTGGTGATATTAAAACAATGAAAATCGGTACATTATCTACAGTTCGTGATATTTCATGTACTTGTGCAGATATAGCTCAGCTCAATCAGATTGTCGATGCGATTAATAATATTGATGACAATATTCACGTTCGTTCAGTATCGGATGACGTCATGAAAGCTCACGAGGGCGGAAAAATACATATGACGAGTCGTATTGACGTGCGCTCATTAAGTGATTTACGTCGTATTTATACACCAGGTGTGGCGAATGTTTGCCAAGAAATTCAACGAGCACCTGAAAAAGCACATTATTACACAAGTATTGGTAATACTGTTGCCATCATTACAGATGGTACAGCCATTTTAGGTTTGGGGAATATAGGACCAGTTGCAGGTATGCCAGTGATGGAAGGGAAAGCTGTATTGTTTGATCAATTTGCTGGTATTAGTGGTATTCCAATCTTACTCGATACAAGCAATCCTGATGAAGTAGTTGAAACCGTAAAACATATAGCAAAAGGCTTTGGTGGTATTTTGTTGGAGGATATTGGTTCTCCGCATTGCTTCGAAATTGAGGAACGTCTAAAAGCTGAGCTACCAATCCCTGTTATGCATGATGATCAGCATGGAACAGCTGTTGTTACTTTAGCTGCAGTAATATCAGCTTGTCGTTATGCAGGAGTTGAATTGAAAGATGCTGTTGTTGGTCAAATTGGTCTCGGAGCAGCAGGACTGGCAATTTGTCGTATGCTAATGGCTTATGGCGTTAAAGAAGTATGTGGCACAGATCCGCAAGAAAGTGCCTTAGTCCGTTTGCGTAGTTTTGGTGGAACGGTAGTAGGGTCAGTTGAAGAAACGATGGCAAAATGTGATATTGTCATTGCAACGACAGGAGTATCAGGTCTGATTCAACCATCAATGGTGCGTGAAGGACAAATCATTTTGGCTCTTTCAAATCCATACCCAGAAATTACTCCTGAAGATGCAATTGCTGCTGGAGCTTCATATGCTGCAGATGGTCGCCTTGTAAATAATGTTCTAGGTTTCCCGGGGATTTTCAGAGGGGCATTAAATGCCAATGTTAAAAGTATTACGTACTCAATGTTATTAGCTGCCGCTAATGCCATTGTAGATGCAACGCGAAACGGTGACCTTGTACCACACCCACTAGATCCAAACGTCCATAAATCGGTGGCAGAAGCTGTTGAAAGAGTAGCTTTAATAGAGATGGCACATATAGATTAATAACAATAGACCGCTTATAAAGCGGTTTTTTTGTATAAAAAAAAAGCATTTCGCAACTGCGAAATGCTTCTTTTAAGGGAATTTTATTTTTTCTCTAAATCCTCAACAGAGAATACACGGCCATATGCATCTTTATAAACAATATGTTCACTACTTAATTTTGTAGGGGAATCAAGTCCTGCGGCAGCTGCTACACGGAAAAGTCCTTCACGCATTGAAACAATATAGTTCGTCACACGGTATTTTTTTTCATCGACAATCAGACCATTTTGCAACTTTGGATTCGTTGTTGCTACACCTGCTGGACAATCATTTGAATGACAGCGTTGTGCCATAATACAGCCAACTGATATCATAAAGCCTCGCGCGATATTGATTAAATCTGCACCTAAAGCTAGCATAACAGCTGCACGGTCAGGTGTTATGATTTTTCCTGATGCGATAATCTTCACACGATCACGTACACCATGACGAACCAATGCATCTTGTAATAACACTAGGCCAGAGTGGATAGGTAGGCCAACACCATCAGCTAAATCTTGGAATGTAGCACCAGTACCACCTTCAGCACCATCAATTGAAATGAAATCCGGACCTTTACTAGATTCCTTCATATAAGCAGCTAATTCATCCGCATCTTGCGGGCTACCTACAACAATTTTAATACCAACTGGCAGACCACCGTGCTCTCTAATCTTTTCAATGAAGTCAAATAGAGTAGGGAAGTCATCAAATTGACGGAAGCGGTTTGGGCTATTAATCGTGACAAATGGTTCAATATTACGGATACTAGCAATCTCTTCTGTTACTTTTTCCGCCTCAACGTGACCACCACGTGTTTTAGCACCTTGAGCCAATTTCAGTTCAAATGCTTTTACATGAGGCATGGCTGCTTTTTCAGCGAGCTTATCCCAACTGAATTCACCATCTTTTGTACGATAACCAAAGAGACCTGAGCCAATTTGAGCAATTAAATCCGTTTTACCTGCTAAATGGTGCTCTGAAATACCACCTTCACCGGTGTTCATCCAAGAACCTTTGGCCATACCAATTCCTTTTGATAACGCAGTGATAGCATTTTTACCAAGTGCACCGTAACTCATAGCAGATTGACCAACTAAGCTGCGAACGTGGAAAGGCTCACGGCAATTAGCGCCGATTACAACAGCATCATCTTCTGACAATAACCATGGATTGATATCAACTTCTTCAGTGTGCTCTTTACGTGAAAATAGATTATCAGCATCCATTACATATTTTTTTGTAGGAATACGTTCTTCTGCATCTACATGTAATTCATCCACTTGTTTCGTAAACATTGCATTACGAATATAAAATCCTGCCTCATTAAAATCACGTTTTGAGCCGAAGCCAATAACGTTTCCTAAGTATTTCCCAGGTAATACAATATGTAAAAAATCTTCACGATTAAACGGTTTCGCTGCATGATCATCGTCAAATAAGTATTGACGGAATTCAGGTCCTACCTTTTCAAGAATATATCTCATTCTTCCTAGAATAGGAAAGTTTCTTAGAATAGCATGTTGCTTTTGATGACGGTCAAGGAAATATAAAAAGACTACTGAAATTAATGGAATAACAACTAAAACGACTAGCAATATGAGTAATATAGAAGAAATACCTTCAAACCACCCCATATGCGTCACACCCCTTTTTTATAAAAAAATCTTAATCTATATCAATAACTTATATAACATATCACAATTTGAGATAGATTCAAGGGGTGGAAAATAGATAAATAATGCAGAAAATAATGATTAATCAAAATAATTAATTAATTTAAGTTTTATTAACACGAAAATACCCAGAGCTTTGTGCTCTGGGTATTTTTGTGAAAAGTATCTTATTTTCTTGTAAATAATGAAATAATCCAACCAATGATTGTGCCAACTATTGCAGGTACTAACCAACCAATACCTTCTGCGTAAAGAGGTAAGTGGCTTAATAGATCTGCGTAAGCTGGGATATCCATTTTTGCTGCATGTAAACCGTCATATACACTAACTAGTGCAGTAGCGATTAATGCAACAGTGTAAACAACTGGTGCACCGTTAAAGAATTTATCGATTAAAGCTAAGCTCATTAACACGATGGCAATTGGATAGATAGCTAAAAGTACTGGTAAAGAGATCGAAATTAGTTGCTCTAAACCAAAGTTCGAAATAGCAGTACTGAAAACCGCGAAAATAAAAACAAAAGCTGGATACGGAACTTTAGGGAAAAGTTTTGTAAAGAATTGAGATGATGCTGTTAATAAACCGATTGAAGTAGTTAAACAAGCAAGTAGGATAACTGCTGACAATAGAATATTACCAAAATCACCGTAAAGAATGTTTGCAGATTTTGCAATAATTTCAGCACCACTACCTTGTGCACCAATTGTTTGGAAGCTTGATGCTCCAATATAACCTAAAGAAATATAAACTAAAGCTAAACCAGCTGCGGCAATAAATGCAGCGAAAATAGTTGTTTTAACAATCTTTTTATTATCTGTTACACCTTTAGCATGTAATGCTTGAATAATGACAATTCCGAATATTAAAGCAGCTAAGAAGTCCATAGTTAAGTATCCTTGTAGGAAACCTTCAGTAAATGGCTGCGTAGTATATTTACCAACTGCTTCACCAGGACCGTCCATTGGTGTAATAATACTTTTTGCTGCTAAAAGAGCAATTACTAATAGAAGAATTGGTGTAAGGATTTTACCAACACGGTCAACTAATTTCGTTGGGTTCAGTGCAAAGAATGTTGTTATTCCGAAGAAAACGATTGTAGAAATCAATAACGGAATAGAAGATTCACGCATCGCGTCTGATAAAAATGGTAAGACACCAATTTCATAAGATACTGTACCAGTACGTGGTATTGCGAAGAATGGTCCAATTGCCAAGTAGACGATGGAAGTAAAAACGACCCCAAATATTGGGTGAACTTTACCGGCCATATCTTGTAATTGACCACCAGCTTTAGCAACAGTGATGACCCCGATTAACGGTAAACCAACTCCAGTTATTAAAAAACCAAACATTGCTAGGTTGAATGATTCACCGGCTTGTTGACCTAATTGTGGAGGGAAGATAATATTACCTGCACCTAAGAATAATGCGAAAAGCATTAACCCTACTGCAACTTGTTCCCCGAGAGATAAAGATTTGTTCTTCATAAAAAAGACTCCTTTAAAAATTTACTTGCGTAATGGTTTCATCTATGAAAGCAAAACACTAATTTTTTCTTTAGGTAAATAAATATTCTTTGTAATCTGAAAATTCTAATTACAAATGTTATAAAAGTTCCTAAACAACTTTAACATGAATAAGTTAAGAATGGAACCTTAAAAAAAGACAAGCTAGTAGGATTTTTCTTAATCCAGCGCTTTATAGTATTAAAGCGCTTTCATTTCACGGAAAATATTTATGAATATAGTGTAAAGGGACTGTTAATTATTTGTAAAATGAAACTTTTAGTCTATTTTTTGTGCTAGATTGTCATTAAGGAGGGGTATATATATGTTTAAATGGAATAAAATGGACTTGAGAAGGAAGTATTTTCTTTCACTTAGTATTACTTTACTATTGTTTGCCATTATGACAGTCACACTCACTTTTCAAGTAAATGAGAATAGAAAATGGTCTCAAGAATTAGATAGTTTATCAAAGAGCATCAATGACATAGATATGTTATCAAAGGAATTTAGTACATTATATATTGCAATCATCCATTATGCAGGAGATCCGATAGCTAAGCATGATGCCTCGTATGGCACATCGATGTCTACTCTTGAAAGTTTACTAAAAAAATCAGGAGATGTTGTGCAACCTGGAAACTTGGAAGCAATCGGAGTGGAACTAAAAAGGATTAATGAATTATACATAAAGCGTTTGAAAGTATCAGTTGAGAAAAAAGACAATATTGCAAAAAGACGTCAACTAAATTCAGTTTATCAATCGTATGACAATATAGAGAAAAATTTAGACACAATCCGTGCTGGAGCATCAACTGAACGGGAGCAAATACTACAAAATATGAATGAAAGTCAACGAAGAACTTTAATCGTATTATGTGTGTCATTCCTACTGGCGGTAGCCATTTCGACCGTATTAATGATGATCACAAATCGCCAAATTCGCCAACAACTTGAATTAGTTGCACAAACAGCGGATAGTATTTCTAAAGGTAATTTGAACGTTGCAGAATTACCTATTCATACGAATGACGAGATAGGACAAGTATCGACAGCGATGAATCATATGAAGCATCAACTTGTAGAAATGTTGCAAATAATTAAATCGTCAGCACATGAAATATCGAATGACAGTCATGTACTACAAAATTATTCAGTACAATCTTTAGAAGGATCAAAAATAGTATCAGTCTCACTTAAGGAGTCTTTGCAAAATGCAAAAGCACAGCAATATTCATCAGATGGTATTGTCGCTTTTATGGAACGCTTTTCAAATAATTTGCAGCAAATGGTTGGGCAAGTAGAGCAACTGTCAACACAGGGGCTTCAAGCTGAACAATATGTAGAAGATAGTAGTGTTTCGATGACTGAAGCTGTCAGCAAAATGATGGGGTTACAGCAACTTTTAATAGAAGCAGAACAAGAAAGAATACTTTTGCAAAAGCGTACTGATGAAATTGTCCGTGTCTCTCTATCGGTAAAACAAATTGCGAAACAAACGCATTTGTTAGCACTGAATGCGGAAATTGAAGCGGCACGCTCTGGTGAAGCAGGGAAGGGGTTCGCAGTTGTTGCAGAGGAGGTCCGTAAGTTAGCGGAAGAAGTTTCGAATGCTGCTCACAATATTCATAATTTGTCCGATGATATAACTGTACAAGGTACAACAATGGCGAATACTTTTAACGCGGGACTCATAACATCAGAAGAAAGTGCAACAGCAATTCAAAAGGCAGCACAGCAAATGACGATTATCATACAATATATAGGCGATACACGTGAACAATTTAAAGCGATATCCAGACAAATACAAACTGTAGAAAAAGAAAAGGAAAGTACGAAAACCTTGATTCACCAGTTAAATGACGCTATTTTTCAAAATACTGAGCATATTGAAGAGACGACATTGTTTTTAAGCGATAATCTATCAACTATAGAACTATTGTCGGCACGTATTCATGATGTTTCTGATCAAGTGATGACAATGCGTCAATCAACAACGAAGTTTGAGATGTCTAGTTAAGTGTAATTTATGGAAAAATGTTTAGCCTTCCTAGGAGGGGGGTACAATAATAAGAAAATGCCGTAATGCTTCTCCTAACTGCATTGTTGGGAGATTTTTTCTGTAGAAGTGGGAACTATTTAAAGGGAAACGTCGTCCTATAAACGAATTGACTAGAGTGTAAGAAAGTAATAATTTCGGTTAAACGAAGTGTGTTTTCTAGTAATTCATGCTATAATACATTGTAAATAAATTGTAAATATATTGGATGCATATTGTTGGCGTCTATAAAATATAAATGAAAAGAGTTATTAAGGAGGAAGGGTATGACATACCTTGCATGGATTGTAGCATTTATAGCTTCAATTTTACTGACTCCGCTTGTGAAACGACTCGCATTTCGTGTCGGTGCGGTCGATCGTCCAAATTATCGAAAAGTGCATGCTAAAATTATGCCAAGACTTGGTGGCTTAGCCATCTATCTTGCATTCCTCATAGGGATTTTGATTTTACGACCTATGCATGAAGCAATGCTTCCTCTATTAATTGGGAGCTTTGTCATTATTGTGACAGGCGCCCTTGATGATATGTTTGAGATTTCAGCGAAGGCTAAACTGCTTGGTCAGTTAATTGCTGCAGTAATCGTAATATTTTTTGGCGGAATTCAAATTGAACAAATAAACCTACCATTCGGTGGAGAACTTGATTTCGGTTTCCTAAGTATTCCGTTAACAATCATTTGGATTGTAGGTATTACGAATGCGATTAATCTAATTGATGGACTAGATGGCCTTGCTGCTGGTGTTTCAACCATTGCGTTGATTACACTTGCTGGAATGGCTTTTATAATGGGAAATACATTTGTTATCATCATGGCTACGATGCTAGCTGTAAGTTCTATTGGTTTTTTATTTTACAATTTCCATCCTGCTAAAATATTCATGGGTGATACAGGTTCGTTATTCCTCGGCTTCATGATTTCAGTATTAGCTTTAATGGGATTCAAAAACGTTACATTTGTTTCACTAGTTATTCCGATTATCATGCTTGGCGTACCAATCTCAGATACATTCTTTGCAATTGTTCGCCGCTTGTTAAATAAACAACCACCATTTTCACCAGATAAGTCACATTTACATCACTGCTTATTAAATATTGGTTTCACACATCGTCAAACTGTATTAATCATTTACGGGATGGCTGCGATGTTCGGCCTAGCAGCGATTGTTTTCTCTATGGCTAAGCTATGGGGAGCTATACTACTCATTACGGTATTGCTTGTTGCGATTGAGTTAATTGTAGAAATAATCGGACTAGCAGGATCGAATTATAGACCGCTATTAAACTTAGTACGTAGTAAAAAATAAATAGTAAAAGACGATATTGCAGAAACGACTGCGATATCGTCTTTTTATTTGAAAAGAGATAAATTCTTCTAGAGTAATTAAAGATATGAACGGGAGCTAGTAGCTTTAATGTCATTGTTATCAACTGTATTAATGCTCACATTAAAGTACATATAGGTCAGAGATGTTAGGGGGAGGTAACACTAAATTATTGACTTAATAAACTATATTCTAAACTCCTTGATGAACATAATAAAATCCCTTAGCCGAAGACGACTAAGGGATTTTTGTGATTATTGATTATTGTTGTTGTCTGATTGGTAGTTCGATTTGTAATCTGAATTATATCCAGAGCCTTCAGTATTATTTGTGTCTGCTGCATTATCTGCTTCACCTGAATTATCAGCTAGGTTGTTATCTATTAGCCCAAGTTGAGCACGTAAGATATTTTGCGTTTCTACTAATGCAGGCTCGTCTAATTGGTAGTAGTAAATACCAGTAGAAGTATCATCACTACCTTTAAGGGACAATGATTCTACGTTTGGCATACCACCTTTAATGTATTCAAAGAATGATTTCATTTCATTAAAAGTCATATTTGTTTTCATGTTGTTACCAACAGCTTCAAGAATGTTATCGTATTTAGTAAATGATGTAACGGAAGATGCTTTTTTCAGTATGGCAGCTAAAATCATTTGTTGGCGTTCACCACGTTGAATATCGCTATCTTGTTTACGTGTTCTTGCAAGCGCTAAGGCTTCACGACCATTTACCGTTTGTAAACCAGGTTTTAGGTTTACTGTACGCTTATCATTTTCATCAAGTTCATGAAGTTCATATGGAACATCTACTTCAACACCACCAAGAGCATCAACGATTTCGATAAATGCATCGAAATTTAAGCGGTAATAATAGTCAACCGGTACGTTTAATAAATTCTCTACAGTGTCAATTGTTGCGTTTGTGCCTCCAAGATGTGCGTGCGTAATTTTATCTTTCTTGTCTACATTAGGAATATAAACATATGAGTCACGAGGAATGCTTAATAACTTTACCGATTTCGATTTATTATTTAACGTTGCTAGTAGTAATGCATCGGAACGGGAATGTTCTGAACCTTGACCGCGTTTTTCACTATCGTCGATGCCGACAAATAGAATAGAGACATTATCTGTCATTGGCTTTACGGCCGATTCACGTAAATCCGACTTTACACGTGTATTGTCTTTGTCATATGCATTATTTGCCGCTTCTTCTGCTTTTTTGGTTAACCAATATGCGTAGGTGCCAGTTGAGACAACCATAAGGGCAATCAGAATTAAAGAAGTGCGTAATATCAGTTTTTTCTTTGAGGGCTTCTTTTTTCTTTGGCCCATTCTTAAATTAGTCATACATGATCTCCTCTAAATTAGGAATAAATGCTATATATAAATATTGGACGTATGGCTTATCCAAAAAGTTTCAAATGTAAATGTATAGCGAATTATATTATACTATGCAGATTTGTAACAGTAAAATTAAATTTATATTACCGCATGTCGAATTCTAAAAATTCTTGCTTTTCGCAATTTGTTTTACATTGTCCATTAGTCATTTCAATCATCCAATTCGTAAAGTCATCTACTTCTTCCTTTGGTACAAAGGTATAAAAATCCACATCATCAGTATACTCAATATTATCTAATATATAAGAAGAATTGCGAATAGCATTTTCTACTTTTCCTAACCATGTATAGCTAACGGAAACTTTCATCAAACTATGAAGGCGACGTTCAACCACAGTTGCAGCTTCAATTCCAACGGTAGTAGATTTACCGTAAGCACGGACCAAACCACCAGCTCCCAATTTAATGCCTCCAAAGTAACGAGTTACTACAACGACAGTATCTTTCAACTGTTGTTTTTTCAAAACTTCAAGCATAGGTACTCCGGCCGTACCACTAGGTTCACCATCATCATTTGCTTTTTGAATTTGATCATGTTCGCCAATTAGATAAGCCGAACAATTATGTGTTGCGGAATGATGCTCTTTTTTTATCTTATTTATAAAAGTAATGGCCTCTTCTTCAGTCTCTGCTCTCCCGCAATGCGCTATAAATCTCGATTTTGAGATGATTATTTCATCTGTTCCAAAGCTTTTTAGTGTATAATAGTTATCTCTCATGGTAAACTCCTTAAATAAATCAATTTATTTTTGACATCTAGTTGACACGAAATTTTAATAAAAAAAAATCATAAAAATGCTATAATTAACTTTGTGATACAGGAAAATAGGTGTATATATAGAATTATAATATATGCTCATTATTTCTTCTAAATGTAGCACAAATTGTAAGGGGTTTGGTATGTTGGGAGATAAAATTGATATAAAATCATTAGATTTAATTTTTAATCGAATGGTAAAAACAATAGACGAATCTAAAAGTGATATTTTTACGATCAGTGAACAGAGTAGACGGACATTTGAAGAAATGAAAATCGAACTGGAAGAAGTTCGTGAAAAAATCGCCGATGTAATTACTGAAAATGACATTTTAGAGACCAAAACGAAATTTGCTAGAGGAAGATTAGCGGAAGTATCAAAAAATTTCCAAACTTATTCTGAAGCAGAAATCCACAAAGCATACAATCAAGCAAATCAACTTCAAATACGTCATTCTGTTGTCCAAGCTGAAGAAAAACAGCTACGTGAGAAAAGAGATGACCTTGAAAGAAGGATGCGCAATTTACTTGATACGATTGAAAAAGCAAATCACCTCGTAAACCAAGTAAATGTCGTATTGAATTATTTGACCTTTGATTTGAAGCATGTCGGTCCAGCACTCGAAAATGCAAAGATGAAAGAAGACTTTACGATTAAGATCATCGAAGCAACAGAAGATGAACGAAAACGTATTTCTCGAGAGATTCACGATGGACCTGCACAGATGTTAGCCAATGTATTACTTCGCACAGATTTAATCAATCGCACATACCAAGAACGAGGGGTAGAAAAAGCATTACAAGAAATACTACAATTAAAAGATATGGTGCGCGATGCATTACATGAAGTAAGACGCATTATTTACGATTTACGTCCAATGGCTTTAGATGATCTAGGTATAATTCCAACACTAAAGAAATATCTTTCTTCAGTTGAAGAGTATAATAAAGGTACTGCAATCCATTTTCAGTCAATGGGTGAGCAAAGAAGAATGGGTACAAATTATGAGGTAGCCATTTTTAGACTTGTACAAGAATGCGTAAATAACGCTATAAAACATGGCAAAGCACTTGAAGTATGGGTTAAATTCGAATGGTTGGAAGAATATGCCAATGTAACTATAAAGGATAATGGTGTAGGATTCGATACTAATATTGTGAAAAAGAATTCATTCGGTTTAATTGGTATGCGCGAGCGCGTAGAATTACTTAGTGGAGAAATGGAAATGATTTCTGAAATTAATAATGGAACTCGAATAATATTCAAAATTCCACTAAATCATGAACAAAAGAATTAAAGTAGTATTAAATAGGAGGATTTTATATGACAAAAATAATAATAGTAGATGATCACCAATTATTCCGTGAAGGTGTAAAACGCATTTTAGATTTTGAAGATACATTCGACGTAGTAGCAGAAGGCGATGACGGTAAAGATGTTATCCAACTTTATGAAGAGTATAATCCAGATGTTGTATTAATGGATATTAATATGCCTCAAAAAAATGGTGTTGAAGCAACAGCTGAACTTTTAGAGAAATACGCAGATGCAAAAGTTATCATGCTTTCTATCCATGATGATGAATCTTATGTATCACATGCATTAAAATCAGGCGCTCTTGGTTATATGTTAAAAGAAATGGATGCTGACGAAATTGTTGAAGCTATCAAGATCGTAGCTTCTGGTGGTTCTTACTTACATCCGAAAGTAACTAAAAACCTAGTAGCTGAGTACCGTCGCTTAAGCGAACGCGAAAACAAAGGTTCATTCCATCAAACTGAAATTCGTCGTCCATTCCATTTACTAACTAAACGTGAATGTGAAGTATTACAATTGTTAACTGATGGTCAAAGTAACCGTGCAATTGGTGAAACTTTATACATCTCAGAAAAAACAGTTAAAAACCACGTATCAAGTATTTTACAAAAAATGAACGTAAATGACCGTACACAAGCTGTAGTTACAGCAATTAAAAACGGCTGGGTTGAAGTACGCTAATTGTTTAACAAAATCAAGATAATGACAAGCTAATTGACGTAAGTAAAGATTCCGCCGCATTACTTGTGCTCAATTATGAATTAGCCTATTATTAAAAGTGCAGTTCAACTTTGAACATGGCACAATGTCAGAGCCTGCATTTAAAACTTGAATAGTATTGGTCACTTTCTGCATTCTTATAGTCTGCGATTAGCACTGCAAATTTATTTGCACGCATTCTATCATTTTGTATTTGATGGTACCAAGCACAACCCTGCTTCTCTTTGTCGAGAAGCGGGGTTGTGTGTTTTTCTGCAACTTTCAACGTGCTACAAACGTCATCTATTTGTAAATAATTAATAAAAAGAAATGGTGTATTAATCGATAAAAAAGATTAAGCTATAAGTTGGAACTTTGCATAAAGCTATTAATTTTTAGGTAATCTACAAATATGCTACAATATCCGCGGGAGGTTTTGGAATTGAATATAAAAAAATGGTTGCTTGTCCCAGTATGTGCCTTATTGTTAGTGGCATGTGGCAATGATGACAGCACAACAAAAGAGAATACTGGTTCAGTCAATGATGGTGAGAACGCAACAACATCTAATGCGGTTGACCATAGTATTAAAGATAAAACTGAAGATGAAAAAAATGACGTAACTAAATCAGAAAAATCTGCAGTATCAGAAGAAACAAGCGAAGACGATCAAGCAATAGGATTTGAAATGGTAGATGGCAAAACAAAAGCAGCGACAAATGTTCCTGCTGAAGAGGAAAAAGCACTCCGTCAAGCATTTGATGAATACATTGCTGCTTTAAATGCAGAAGACATAGAGCGCTATAGCAAAACGCTTTCTAAAAATCCTACAGGCTTCGATATGGAAGAAGATGTGGAATATCAAAAACTAAACTTCGAAAATTTCGATATAAAACATACTGCAAAAGACGTAAATGTAGTTCAATATAATGAAAAAGAAGCGCAACTTTTAGCTCAAATTACTGTTGAAGTAGAATTAGATAATGGCGAACCGTTTAAACAGGCAGCTAGAACAAACACTGTCTTTGTTAAAGAAGATGGCAAATGGCTAGTAACACGCGTAGCTGCTATTGGTGAAAAAATGGAATAAGAAAAGGAGCAGCTACTTAATAGACAGGTAGCTGCTTTACTATTTTTTTCGTAAATAAAAACGAAATATAGCGAAGAGTAACATTTTTTGTAAATGCATTATTTATTATTTCACATTCTTACGATATTAATATACTATTGATGTAGGAGTGTGAACGATTAATGACAACTGCCATCGTAACAGACAGTACAGCTTACTTAACGCAAGCCGAGCGTGAACAATATAATATTCGCATGGTTCCATTAAGTGTTGTAATCAAACATGAAACATTTGAAGAAGAAGTAAACATAACAACTTCTAATTTTTATGATAAAGTACGAAATGATAACGAACTTCCAAAAACGTCACAACCACCAATTGGTACTTTTGTGACATTATTTGACGAGCTTTCAAAAGAATATGATGAAATTGTGGCTATACACTTATCAAGTGGTATTAGCGGTACATATCTAGGCGCTTTACAAGCCGGAGAAATGGTCCAAGGCATTGATGTCTATGGATTCGACAGTGAAATCTCTTGTGCTGTCCAAGGCTTCTATGTATTGAAAGCAGGCGAAATGGCCAAAGACGGCGCATCTGCAAAAGAAATTTTAGAAGCTCTTGAAGAAATGCGTAAAACAATGCGCGCTTATTTCATGGTAGACGATCTCGCGCATTTACAAAGAGGCGGTCGATTATCAGCAGCACAAGCTTTAATCGGTGGACTTTTACAAGTTAAGCCAATACTACATTTTGAAAACAAAGTCATCGTACCTTTCGAAAAAATTCGTACACGTAAGCGTGCCCTTAAACGAGTAGAGGACATGCTCGGTGAAGACGCAGCGAAATACGATCAACTTGATGCAGTAGTAATACACGGCAACTGTGAAGATGAAGCGAAAGAATGGATGGCAACTTTGCAAGATAGATTCCCAAATGTTAACGTCAAACTAAGCTATTTTGGACCCGTTATTGGAACTCACCTTGGTGAAGGCTCAATGGGGCTAGGTTGGGTAAAAAAATAAAGTAAACGACGAACCTCCTTACAAAATGTAGGGTGGTTTTTTTGTGGATTTGGAACTCTAAAATTGTTATTTGCAAACACATATAAAAGATTGTAAAATAAATCCAACTCTAACCCCTAGTAAGGAGGCAATATTTGCGTAAACGACTATACAAGCAACCAAGCAAAACTAACCGCTATATAGGCACCTTAGAAAACCCGTCACTGCGTGATTTCCTAACAGGACGCATTTGGCTACGTGAACATTCTCCCTTCTCAGATGAACTAATCACCCAACACATCCAATTTGGCTACATCGCCACTCTCCCTGGTGTGCAGAAAAACTCCAAAATGAATTCTCGATTTAAGCGTATGAACTATACATGTAATCGATGTGCTAACAATAATCCAAATCTATTTGTAACCTATTATTGTGCGGCTTGTGAGCAAACTTGTATCTATTGTAGACATTGCATCAGCATGGGGCGTGTCAGTAGTTGCTCGGATCTCATAAAATGGATTGGACCAACAACTAGAAAATCACCTAATCACTTATTCTCATGGACAGGCACCTTCACTCCCTATCAGCAAAAGGCTTCGAAAGAACTTATTGAAAGTATAAATGCAAACCGAGTTCATCTAATCCATGCAGTTTGTGGTGCTGGAAAGACTGAGATTTTATTCCCGGCTATTTACGAATGCTTAAAGAATGGAAAACGAATTGCAGTCGCAACTCCTCGAACGGATGTCGTATTAGAGCTCGCACCTCGTATTCAACATGTTTTTCCAAAGACAAAAACACAAGCACTCTACGGTGGCGCAGATGTCGACAAGAATTACGCCCCGATTATTATTGCGACGACACACCAGCTTTACCGTTTTGAGGATGCTTTTGATACGATCTTTGTCGATGAAGCCGATGCATTCCCATACACGCATGATGAAACTTTACAACATGCGGTTATTAAAGCTAAAAAAAGTGACGCACCCATTTTGTACGTTACAGCAACGCCATCTGAAAAACTAATCAATCAAATACAAAAACTGCAAGGCGGCTATTCATTTATTCCTCGAAGATATCACGGGCATCCACTTCCAGTACCACGTTATGAATCATTGTGGCGATACACAAAACAGATTGAATCAACTAGGTTACCAAAAAAACTTACTCAATGGACAAAGAAACAGCTCCAAGAGAATAAACCTTTTCTCATTTTCTTTCCAACTATCGCTCTAATGGAAAAGGCAATCCCGTTATTTCAGCAATTGGAACCAAGCATTCAAGCTGTTCATGCAGAAGATCCAAATCGAAAAGAAAAAGTGTTAGAACTCCGTGCAAAAAAAGTGAGGGGACTATTAACAACAACCATTTTAGAGCGAGGTATCACAATACCTAACGTACAAGTGGCGGTAGTAGGAGCAGAAAGTGGTATCTTCACTTCAAGTGCACTCATTCAAATAGGAGGAAGAGTTGGACGCTCTTACGACTGTCCTACAGGCGACCTTGTCTTCTTTCACCACGGTATCTCTGTTGAAATGGACCGAGCAACAAAAGAAATAAAACGTCTCAATAAAACGGAGCTAACAACAATATGAATATGAATTGTTATCTATGTTCAAGGCCTTTAAAAAGACAATTAACTTGGAAGCAACTGATTATGTATGAACAGCAAGCAGTCATTTGTCCTACTTGCCATAGCAAATTTGAGTTTGTTAAGCCAGGGGAACAAAAGTCTCCAGATATCCAAGCATTATTTCATTATAATGAAGCAATGAAAGACTTCCTACATCAATACAAATTTTTAAAAGATATTGTGTTAAAAGATGTATTTAGATCTGAAATTACCAAAGCACTAAAAAACACTGACGCTGTTATTGTGCCAATTCCGATGCATCCAGAAAAAATAATATTACGCACATTTGCCCATATTGATGAATTGCTGAAAGCGGCAGGCATACCCTATACACATTTACTCGAGAAAATTTCAATTGAATCCCAATCATCTAAATCAAAAGTGGAACGTGAACAAAGCGCTCAGCTATTTCAATTAAAGCCGAATATTATAATTGAAAAACGATCACATATTTTAATAGATGATATAGTAACAACTGGAACCACTTTAAAACATGCCAAAGCTATACTCACTGAGGCTGGAGCATCTTCCGTAAAAGCGTTCACCCTAATTCAGGGTTAGTTAAAAAGATACAAAAAATCGTACGATTCTGTACAATCTCCCTGTGTTTTATAAATTTTAGGTTGATTTTACCGACAATATAACTAGTATATTAAGTAGAAGAATTTAAATTCCAGGGGGTAAGAACATGGGTGAATTGCGAAGTTGTCCAAAATGTGGGGACTTTTATAACTATACTGGCATTAGAGAAGTTTGCGGAAAATGTGCGCAAGATGAAGAGAAAATATACGAGGCTGTATACCGTTTCTTACGCAAACGCGATAATCGATCAGCGACAATCGAGCAAATTGTCGAAGCTACAGGTGTAGAAGAGGAATTACTACATAAATGGGTAAGGAAAGGTCGCTTGCAACCAGCTATGTTCCCAAACCTAGGTTATCCTTGTGACAGCTGCGGAGCTCTAACGACGAAAGGCAAGCTCTGCATTAAATGCCAAACCGAACTAAAATCCGAACTCAATAAATTCGAAGCAGCACGCGAATTTAGAACAAGCGTAGAAGACTCAGACCGAGCAACATACTATGCCGACGTGAATAAGAAAAAGCAATAAAATATAAATCTTCGCATACTTAGTATGTGGGGATTTTTTGTTTTTGAGTTAAGGAGCTTATGAGTAGTGGGAAAAGTGCTAAAATCCGAGCGAGAAGCGCCAAACCAGGAGCGAGTAGCGCCAAAGCGAGAGTGAGTAGCGCCAAAGTGGGAGCGAGTAGCGCAAAAGCAGAAGCGAGTAGCGCCAAACCCAGAGCGACCAACCCCAAACTCCAAACAAACACCACCGAAAACTCCCGTCAACTACCCTCTCACAAATAAGGCATATAGCACTAGCAATTAAAAAACGGATTAGGATGTCTTGCGCTTTTATTACAAAATACTTAACATCGATATAAACCAACCGAAATAATGAATATATAAAAGGAACGATTGAGAGGAGGCCATTCTATATGAAAATTAACAACTATGGCGTGAACGCTGTAAACCCATATAAAAACCAGCCTGTAAAATCTGAATTTGCTAATAAATCGGTAGCTAATAAGGCAGATCAGTTAGAGATTTCATCAGCTGCAAAAGATCTTCAAGGAATTGTCAGCTATGCAGATGAAAGAGCTGAACGCGTACAAGCTTTAAAAGCACAAATTCAAGAGGGCAATTATAAAGTAGACGCAAAACAAGTCGCTTCAGATTTATTGAAATACTATCGCCCATAAGTAAAAGGAGTATGAGAAATGTCCATTGAAATGATTTTATCCATTTTGGATAAATTAGAAAAAATGCATAGAAGTCTGTTAGAACTTGCGTATAAAAAAACAGAGTTCATTACAACAGGAGACATGGACGGACTCGATCAATTGCTCAAGGACGAGCAATCGCATGTAGCTGCCATCACACAGCTCGAGCAACAGCGTCAGCAAGCGGTAACGGATTACCTTAAGGCAAAAGGAATTGCCTCTGCTGAACATGCAACTGTCGCTCAAGTAATGGAAGTAGCTGAAAAGCCAATGGAACAACTTAAATTAGACGAAGCCCGCAAAAAAATGTTACTCGTCATCGAAACTCTCAAGCACCAAAACGACCTAAACCAAAAAATGATTTTCCAATCACTACAATTTGTCAATATGACACTTGATATGCTGCGCCCGCAACCAGACCAAATCAACTACTCACAAACCCAAGTTCGTGGCAGCAGCTTAAAAACAAATTTTGACTCACAAGCATAAAAAATTAGAGGAGGAAATTTAAATGCGCTCCACATTTATGGGATTAGAAACAAGTAAACGAGGCCTATACACACAACAAAGTGGCCTATACACAACAGGTCACAATATCTCGAATGCTAATACAATTGGCTACTCGCGCCAACGCGTTAATATGCAAGCAACACTTGGTTATCCTGGTGCGGGTCTTAACGCCCCAATGACTCAAGGTCATATTGGTACTGGGGTAGAAGCTGGATCGATTCAACGTATTCGCGATCAATTTGTTGATAGACAGTTTAGACAAGAGACGACTAAATTAGGTTATTGGGCTGCAAAAACAGAAGCCATGGGTCAAATGGAAGATGTTTTAAATGAGCCTTCTGAATATGGTTTAAAACAAGCATTTAATGACTTTTACAAGTCTATGCAAGACATTAGTACAGGATCCGAAAATGCATCCGCTCGAAAGGTTGCCCTAGAGCGTGCAGCACATTTAGCAGATTCATTTAATTACATAAATTCGCAACTAAAAGAAGTTCAAGGAAATTTAAAAAATGAATTACGCGTTGAAACGGATGCAATTAATTCAATATTACGTCAAATAGCTGAAATAAATGAGCAAATCCAAAAAGTTGAACCGAACGGATACTTACCTAATGACTTGTATGATGCACGTGATAATTTAATTGATCAGCTATCAGAATATGTTCCTATTGAAATTAGTTATACAAAATCAGGCGGCAACGCTTTAGGAATTGCTGAAGGATCAGTAGTTATAAAATTGAAAGGTACGGATGCAACACTTGTTGAAGGAAATAAAGTTGCACAATTACAAGCTCAAGGAAAAAAAGTAGATGCCGATGGTAACATAATCGGTGGTGCTAGTGCATTAACAGACGATTTAACGGAATTCCAAGCATTTACTGGTTTTGGTGTTTCAGATTTAGTTAATGTTAAAGATGCAAAAAATTTACAGCCAAATCAATTTGGTGCAAAAGCAATTGATGTAGCTCAGTTGAAAAGTGCTGGCGGGAAGATGATTTCTCTTGCCCATTCATATGGCTATCAAGATGGTACAAATACTGTACCAAAAGGTGAATATCCAAGCACTTTACAAGACATAAGTAAACTCGCTAAAGCGTTTGTAAGTGCATTTAATCAGATTCATAAAGAAGGATATCAATTGAATAGCAATACAAAAGGTGAAGACTTCTTTGCAATTGATGCTGAAGGTAAAGTAACAGTTAAAATCACAGATCCATCACAAATTGCTGCATCTACTGCACCTGGTGAAGAGGGGAACGGTAAATTAGCTATTATTTTATCAAATTTGCAAACAACTTCTTTATCAAATGGTAAAGAAATTGACTTAGGTAATGGAACAAAAGTTACGTTGACCTTCACAAAAGATTTAGATGACTTAGAGGGTGCTACAACTCAATCATTCTACCAGGGCCTTATAGGTAAAATAGGAGTAAGTGCTAGAGAAGCAGAGAATTCGACAGTTAGTTCAGCAACAAATCAACTAAGCATTAGCAATCGTCGTGCTTCAGTAAGTTCAGTATCTTTGGATGAAGAAATGACAAATATGATCATGTTCCAACAAGCGTACAATGCTTCGGCACGTATGGTAACAGTAGTAGACGAAACATTAGATAAAATAATTAACGGTATGGGCCGTGTAGGGATATAGGAGGCTAATTAAATGCGTATAACACAATCAATGATGTCAAGCAATATGTTACGTAATTTGAGTAACAGTTATAATAAGATGGGCAAATTACAACAACAAATTTCTTCTGGTTCTAAGCTTACACGACCATCTGATGATCCAGTAGCAGCCATTAAAGGAATGGGTTATAGAACAGACTTATCAAAAGTATCTCAATTTACTCGTAATATGAATGAAGTTAACAGCTGGTTGGATTCGACAGATGAATCACTTAGTCAAGTGGGTGAAGCTTTAAAACGTGTACAAGAGCTAGTAACTCAAGCTGCCACTGATACACATACGGATGAGGATCGTCAAAAGATTAAAACTGAAATTGATCAAATACGTCAACAAATCCGTGATGTAGCGAACACACAAAGTGGAGAAAAATATATCTTTAGTGGTACAAAAACTTTAGAGCCGTTATTTTCAGATGCATCTGCGAATGCTGGTGCAACCGATCCACTTCCAACTCTTAATGGGAATAATGAGTCCGTTGATATTGAAGTGTATAACGGTGTGAAATTGGGAGTGAATATAAACGGTAAAGAACTTTTTGCAAATATTGATAAATTAATGCAAGACGTTCAAGTTGCATTAAACGACACAGATGCACTTAATGCTGGTACTACATCTGGTACAGCTATAGGGAACTTATTAGGTGATATTAGTAAGGGCCAAAATTCAATATTGGAATCCCTTGCTCAAGTTGGTGCAAAACAGAACCGTGTAGACATGATGACAGACCGCCTTTCTGCACAAGAATTAAATGTTACAAAACAAATATCTAAAAATGAAGATGTGGATTATGAAAAAGCTATTACACAATTAATAACAGAAGAGTCTATTCACCGCGCATCATTATCAGTAGGTGGTCGTATCATTCAGCCAACTTTAGTAGATTTCTTATAATTAATACTTAGCCAAAAGGCTCTCGCTATTTAGAGCGGGAGCCTTTTTCAAAGGAGTGATATTACTATGAAACTTGATCAAATTCAAATTCGTACAACAGATGCTAAAGTAGGGCTTAACATTATTGATTCTAATCAAATTATTAGGCAACCACGAGCGCAACAACATATTGAACAGCCTGCAGCTATTTTAGAAATAAATTCAGAACCAGCTAAATTGCTCGTTGATTCATCTCGCGCATATCGAGACTTAGGATTATATACAAATCGTGAATCTATTGAAAAATTTGCAAGTGATGGCAGACAAAAAGGTTTAGAAGGTATTGGTAGAAGAGCGAGCCAAGGGCGTCAAATGATGAATATTGGTAAAGGAAAGGGTAGTGTTATACCTGCTATTGCTAAAAATATGGCAAATCCCCCAGCTAAGGACATCGGAATCACATGGAAACCATCTGTAGGATCTGTGAAGATTAAATACGTTCCTGATCACCTTAATATCAACATTACTCGTCAGGACCCAAAAATAGATGTCCAGATAGGCAAAGTAGTTCATGATTACACACCAGGTGATGTAACTGGCACTATGCAACAATACCCATCAGTAGAAACTACAGTTATTAAAGGAGAATAAAGATGAAAATCGAAACAAAATTTTTAGGTTCTGTTGAAATTGAAGAAGAAAGTGTACTTACATTTGAAGAGGGAATTCCTGGATTTGAGAACTCTACAAAATTTGTCTTATTACCATTAGAAAAAGAATCGCCGTTCGTTATATTACAATCAATCCAACAAGTTGAAGTTGGATTCGTGGTTGCTTTCCCCTTCTTATTTAAAAAAGATTATGCATTTGATATATCAAAATCAGATAAAAAAGCAATACAAGTTAAGTCAGAAACTGATATTATTACATACTCGATTGTGACATTAAAAGATCCATTTGAGGATTCAACATTAAATCTATTAGCACCAGTCCTTATTAACATCAAGGAGAAACTAGGAAAACAAATTGTCCTCAATGACAACGAGAAATACGCGCTACGCTATCCAATTGGCGAACTGGAAGGAAGTGCGAAATAATGCTAGTCCTTACACGTAAAACAGGTGAATCTATTATGATTGGCGACCAAGTTGAGTTGAAGGTACTATCAGTAGATGGTGATCAGGTCAAACTAGGTGTAATTGCACCAAAATCTGTAAAAGTACACCGATCAGAAGTTTATCAAGCTATTCAAGAGCAAAATAAAGAAGCAATGAATGTATCACAATCATTAATAGATAAACTTTCAAAAAAAAATTTTTAAAAACTCAAAAAAACTATTAAACATTTCTGTTAAGGAACGATATAAGTAGTGTAAGGCAGAAGGTAAGTGGAAACGAACTACCTGTCAAACAAAATCCACATGGATGTGGAACTAAAAAACAATTTCAAGGAGGAATCTCACAATGAGAATTCAACACAATATTTCAGCTTTAAACACACACCGTAACTTAGGTTTCAACAATGCACAATCGTCTAAAAACCTAGAGAAATTATCTTCAGGTTACAAAATCAACCGCGCAGGAGACGACGCTGCTGGTCTTGCTATCTCTGAAAAAATGCGTGGACAAATCCGCGGACTTGACATGGCAACTAAAAATGCTCAAGATTCTATCTCTTTAATCCAAACTGCTGAGGGTGCTCTTAACGAAACTCATGCTATCCTACAACGTATGCGTGAATTATCAGTACAATCTGCAAACGATACAAACGTATCTGGTGACCGTGCTGCATTACAACAAGAAGTAGCTGCATTACAAGAAGAAATTACACGTATCTCAACTGATACTGAATTTAATACTCAAAAATTATTAAATGGTACATTTGGTACACCAGGAACACCTGCAACATCTGCAGCATCTGCAATTCCTGGCCAAGGGAAAGTATTCCATATTGGCGCCAATTCTGGTCAAAATATTGAATTAAGTATTGGAAACATGGGAGCTTCAGCACTTAAAGTTGAAACGGTAGATATTTCTACACAATCAGGTGCTGATAAAGCCATTACTACTATTGAATCTGCTTTAACAAACGTTTCTAAACAACGTTCTGCACTAGGTGCTGTTCAAAACCGTTTAGAACATACTATTAACAACTTAGGTGCAACTTCTGAAAACTTATCTGCAGCTGAATCTCGTATCCGTGATACAGACATGGCGAAAGAAATGATGGAATTCACAAAGAATAATATCTTAACTCAAGCTGCACAATCAATGTTAGCTCAAGCTAACCAACAACCACAAGGCGTTCTTCAATTATTACAATAATTGTTTAACCTTTGAAGTTAAAATCCCGTTCTCTTTATACAGAGAACGGGATTTTTTACTTATTCGAAAAAGTATAAAAATTGCATGTGGTAAAATTATAACTTAAAATTAGTAAAAAATTGACGATATGATTGATGAGGTGGGAAATATGGGGCGAATATATAAACTAGAAGAATTAAAAGCAAAAACAGGGCATAGTGTTTTAAAAATAGATGGTTATCTTTTACATAGTAAATACAATCCTATAATTGAGGCCCAGAAATTTGCAGAAAAACAGTATGAACCACATCATATACATATTTTATTTGGTTATGGTTTAGGTTATATAGTAGATAGCTTAAAAGAGCAATTTAAATTTGATGAGCCGTTAGTAGTCATTGATCCATTATTCGATGATTCACTTTTAGAGGTACAAGCTAGACATAAAGCAAATGGAGTAGATAAACTTCTATATAATAGTAATTCTATAAAAAAATTAGAATACATAGTAAATAATATTAAAGAGCTAGGTGTTCAAAAAAATATTAAAATTATCTGTTCACAAAATTATGAAAAAATATTTCCGGAAATATATTTACGGGTTTTAAAAAAAGTTCAAAATATACAGAGATCAAACATAATCAATGAAAATACCCTTTTATTGTATTCTGAAATATGGCAGAAAAACTTCAGTGCAAATTTAATTTCCCTTTTTGAAGATAGGAACCTATTAAGATTAGAACAATTATATTCCTGTCCAGTTATTATTGCCTCTGGTGGTCCATCGCTTTCGAAACAGTTGCCATTATTAAAGGAAATTCAAAGTAAAGTAATTATTATTGTAGCAGGATCTACGATTAATTCTATACTCCCCTCTGGAATAGTACCTGACTATGTAGTTTCTATTGATGCTACAGAGAAAAATTTTAACCATTTTAAAGGTTTAGAATTAGATGGATCGCAGCTATTATATTCGGTATTTAATCATCCGGAAATTAGAGGGGAATTTAACAATAGAGGATATGCCTTTACTTCTAGCTCAGATTGGGCTATTCAACGTTATTTGACCGAAAAAATAGGCCTTAATTTGCCTGTAATTTTCGGTGGAGGTAGTGTTGCACAGTATGCTTATAGCCTTGCACAATATATGTCTAGTGGTCCTATTGCATTAATAGGCCAAGATTTAGCATATACGAATAATCAAACACATGCTGCCAATAACAAACAGGTTGAGAGTATTGAAGAAGGATGGAAAGCTAGCGATAGTATGTTCACAGTAGAAGGCTTTGATGGTGAGGATGTTTGGACCAACTCGGTCTTCAATTCTATGAAAATAACATTTGAACAAATGATTGAAAATTCTCCTCCTACAAATGCTGTTTTCAATTGTACAGAGGGGGGAGTTCGTTTGAATGGCTTTGAACAAAAAACATTTAATGAATTTTGTGAAGAATATATTCAAGGAGAATTTCCAAATAAAGAGAAATGTATTGAAAATATATCCTACATAGTCTCTCAAGATGAATGGGAAAATTTAAAGGGAATACTAGAATATGAATTAGAAGATTACGACCAAATAAAGAGGCAATTATTAAAAGGCTTAACGGCATTGGAAAACAATAATTCTAATACAACTTTTAGTAATCAAACACTAAAAAGCCTTGATAAAGTTGATAAAGAAATTGCTGTGCTATATCCAAAGGTACAAATGGATTTCATCGTAGCCCCAATCACATTAGAGGTTTTAAAAAGTTACTTAGAGAAAGAGAAAGAAACTCCTGCTGAAAAGTATACTAGAGTATATAATCAAACAAAGACCCTCTACTCCAAACTTTTAGAAGCAACAAAAAAATCAAGAATATATACGGAAAATATAATTAAAAGAATTGACAATGAAAAAATAATAAAAAGTGGGGAATAATAATGACAGAAATTTTAATGGATACAATCCAAAGCTTTAATAAATATTTACCAAGGGTAGCTAAAGGTAGTCAAGATATTGCTGAAAATTTAAGAAGTGATCAAATAGCTATCGCTTTGAAAATGATTTTAGATTTTTCTGAAGGAATGTCATGGCTATTAGAGGCAAGTGAACTTTTCAAAGTAAATAATGTAAAAGTAGATGTACAGATTGAAAAGGTTCAAGAGTTTTTACAGGAAATCAATGCAGGTCTTGAAATGCAGGATTATGTATTAGTAGCAGATATGTTTGAGTACGAAATTTCACCTTTCTTTGAGGCAGCAGCATCAATAGAAGTATTGAAAAATTAATGCAATGGGTTGTAGAACATGCCAAAGATGGCTCATATACCCTACAATTGAATGGTTTCTACCTTTACAGTAAATACCGACCGAAGCAAGAAGTAGAAAAATTCATTATGAAGGAAATAACAACACAATTTAAGCAATACACTTTATTCGGGCTAGGTCTTGGCTATCATGTAGAGGCTGTTCTAAATAGTAATCCAACTGCTACTATTTATGTTGTTCTTGTGGATAAGAAAGAAATAGAGCTATGTAAAGAGTATGGTGCTGCTCATATTTTAGAAGATAAACGTATTCACATTATTAGTGATAAAGTCTATTTATTGGATTTCACATTGAAAGAAACGCAGCTTGTTATTCCATTGCAGTGGCTAAAGGCAATAGGTCCAGAACACCCATTGTTTGCATCTTTAGAGGAAATTAAGATAAGACAAATGTCCTTTCAAAATGTTAGTGGAATTATGAATGAAAATTTCTTAGCTAATTTATTGAATTCTCATCTATTAATGCAAGAATTTGAAGGGTTTGCTCAAAGTGGAGAGGCTATATTAGTATCAGCAGGTCCATCTCTCAATCAAACTGCCAAGTCATTGACGAAAATAAGGAGCTTTTGCTATGTTTTAGCTGTCGGATCGGCGTTAAAGCCATTATTGAATGAAGGTATTGTGCCAGATGCAGTTATCATTACAGATCCAACAAACTTAGTGCAAGAGCAATTAGAACATGTGGGGTATGATGGTTTACTATTTTATTTAGCTACGGCAAATCACAGAGTGGTGAAAATTTATAAAGGTAAAAAAGTCATCTTGTTTCAAGAAGGTTATCCTTTGTCTGAAGCATTTGCAGCATCCAATGCTATTCCATTATTAGAAACAGGTGGTTCAGTTGCGACTACAGGCCTATCATTATTAGAATTTATGGGTTTTAAAAGAGTTTATTTATTAGGTCAAGATTTAGGCTTTAAGAATAATAAAACCCATGCAAATTTATCTCCATCTTCTAAAACATTCGAAACCAGTGTGAAGTTTCAAACAGTCCCTTCAAATAACGGAGAATATATTAATACATACAGTAATTTTAATGTTTTCCGCCGTTGGTTCGAACGAAAAGCGACGAATACATCTATGCAGATATTTAATACGGCATGGGATGGTGCTAAAATAGCAGGTATCCCTTATATAAATACGAATGATATGGAAAAGCAATTGGTAGCTACTCCAATTGTTAATTATAAAAAGATTACAGAGGGTATAGTATCAGATAAATAATTTGAAAAGGTGTAATAGTTATGACTAAAAAAATCCTAGTAACCGGAGCAGATGGTTTCATCGGCTCACATTTAACAGAAGAACTTGTAAGACAAGGGCACGATGTAAGAGCATTTGTTTATTATAATTCATTTAATTCATGGGGATGGTTGGATCAATCTACTAAAGAAATAAAAGAGTCATTGGATATTTTCTCTGGAGATATTAGAGATCCATTTGGGGTAAAAGAAGCGGTGAAGGGTTGTACGCATGTACTACATTTAGCCTCACTTATTGCCATTCCTTACTCTTACCATTCACCAGCTACATATATTGATACAAATATAAATGGGACGCTTAATATTGTACAAGCTGCTCGTGAGTTAGGTGTGGAAAAGGTTGTACATACGTCTACTAGTGAAGTATATGGCACTGCTCAATATGTCCCAATTGACGAGAACCATCCATTACAAGGGCAGTCTCCCTATTCTGCTTCTAAAATTGGTGCAGACCAAATGGCATTATCATTCTATCGTTCATTTGATACACCAATTTCGGTGATTCGTCCGTTTAATACATACGGTCCTCGACAATCAGCACGTGCAGTAATCCCGACAATTATTAGCCAATTAGCTAATGGTAAAACGACGATTAAATTAGGCGCTATTAGTCCAACACGTGACTTTAACTACGTAAAGGATACAGTTAGCGGCTTTATTTCTGTTTTGAATTCTGAAAAATCATTAGGTGAAGTCATTAATGTGGGCTCTAATTACGAAGTATCGATTGGGGAAACAGCTGAAATGATTGCGGATATTATGGGTGTCAAACTAACGATTGAAACAGACGAACAGCGTTTACGCCCAGAAAAAAGTGAAGTTAATCGCTTGTGGGCTGAGAATAAAAAAGCTAAAGAATTAATTGGTTGGAAGCCAAATTATGGTGACAAAGAGGGTTTCCGACGTGGTTTAGAAGAAACGATAGAATGGTTTACTAATCCTAAGAATTTAACTCAATATAAGGCAGATGTATATAATATATGAATACACAATGGTTTGAATTTACAAAACAAATTAAATCCTATTATAAGAAGGATTTTGTACCATTACATGAGCCAACCTTCCATGGCAAAGAGTTGGAGTATGTGACAGATTGTATTGAAACAGGATGGGTATCTTCCGTAGGTGCTTATGTGACTCGTTTTGAGAAAGACTTAGCTCATTTTACAGGGGTAAAACGAGCTGTTGCTGTTATGAATGGTACAGCAGCATTGCATATTGCGTTAAAGGTTGCAGGTGTTCAAGCAAATGAAGAGGTTTTCATGCCTGCATTGACGTTTATCGCAACAGCGAATGCAACTTCTTATATTGGAGCAGTTCCACATTTTGTAGATGTGTCTGAAAAAACGTTAGGTATCGACCCAAAAAAACTAGAAGCACATATTTTAGCAATTGGTGATGTGAAAAATGATAAATTATTCAATAAGGAAACAGGTCGTGTCATTCGAGCAGTCGTGCCAATGCATACATTTGGTCATCCGGTAGAACTAGAAGAGTTGCAATTAGTTTGCGAAAAATACCATTTAGTATTAGTTGAGGATGCAGCAGAATCATTAGGGTCTTACTATAAAGGTAAGCACACTGGTGGTTTTGGGAAAGTGAGTGCGGTTAGCTTTAATGGTAATAAAATCATTACAACAGGTGGGGGTGGTGCCATTTTGACAGACGATGATGAACTTGCAAACTATGCTAAACATATTACTACAACAGCAAAAGTACCACATCGTTGGGAGTACGAACATGATGAAATCGGTTATAATTACCGTTTACCAAATATTAATGCTGCATTAGGTTGCGCACAGCTTGAAAAAATGCCTCAGTTTATTGAACAAAAGCGTACATTAACAGGTTTTTATGAAGAGCTAGTAGCGCCTTTAGAAGGTGTAACACTTTTTAAAGAACCAGAAAACACAACAAGTAACTATTGGCTACAAACGTTGATATTGGATGATACTTTAGAGCGAGATGAAGTGTTGGAGTTCTTAAATGATAATGGTGTAATGAGTAGACCTATTTGGACACCAATGCACTATTTAAAACCATTTATAGAATGTCCAAGAGCTGATTTATCTACAATAGAAGATCTAGAAAAAAAGGTAATTAATATACCAAGTACACCATTGAAGATTTGATTAATAAAGCTTTAATATCTTAGCTTTTATAGAAATTTAGGGAGAGCTGCTAGCTAAACACGAGTTTACAATTCAGTATATAAAACAGGAGGAAAATATTGAAAAAAAAAATTCATATTATTACTACTTCTAGAGCCGATTTTACTATATGGGTTCCAATAATTAAAAGTTTCATTAATGAAAAATCTTTTGAACTAAAGGTAATTGTAACTGGTACTCATTATTTTAGTAATTTAGGTGAGACATATAAAGAAGTAATAAATAAAATAGATAATAAATATTTAATTGAAATACCAGTTCAATCTAATAATTCTGAATATGATTTTTTAGCAGAAATGTTTGTGGAATATTCAGAAATAATAAGTGATGCCAAAAAAAGGCCAGACTTTGTATTATTACTGGGAGATAGATATGAATTATTACCAATACTCAATGCATTAGTTTTAAATAGAATTGCTATAGGCCATTTATATCCAGCTGAATGTGACGTTAGTTATTGTATAGATACGCAAATAAGAGATGCTATAACAAAATGCTCACATTTATTATTCGTTACACATAATGATTATTTAAAAAGGCTACTTGCCATGGGTGAAGAAGAATGGAGAATAGCGGTAGTAGGTAATTCTAATATGGAAAATAATTACGTTGAAGGTAGTAAAAGTATTTACGAATTTTTAGAAGAAAAATCAATTGTAATACCTAGTAATTTCAATCTAGTAAACTGTTGTTATCATCCTCCTACAATACATAAAGGGCATTGGAAACAGGAACTTCCAATCCTATTTAATGCTTTAGATAAAATTCATGAGAAAAATATGTATATATGGTCCGGAATTAATTCAGATCCAGATAGCTATGAAATGAAAGTATTTCTTTTAGAAGAAATTAAGAAACGTGAAAATCATTTTTATTTTGATTCTCTTGGTGGTGATAATTATAAATCTCTATTATCAAATTCTATATTTACTATAGGAAATTCATCTAGTGGTTTATATGAGGCACCGTTACATAGATGTCCTACTATAAACGTGGGAGTGAGACAGTCAGGAAGATTACATGGTGATAGTGTAATAGATGTAAAAGCAGATGTAAATCTAATTATTAATGCAATTAATCAAGTTAAAACATTTTCTCAAAGTCAATTTTCTAATGTGTTTTATCAAAAAGAATATCCTATTAATATTGTACATCACATTAAGCAACATATATATAATGAGGGTCTTATGATAAAAAGACTCCATATGGAAGAAAAAAGTGAACTAAGAAGGGTGCCAGATTATCTATGACAATAGTTAGTATACACCAACCACAATATTTTCCTTGGTTAGGTTTGTTGGAAAAAATATCGGAATCGGATATATATGTTGTGTTGGATAATGTCCAGTTTAATAAACGCTCTTTCCAAAATAGAGCCTTGTACTCAACAAAAAATGGAAGTAAGTATCTTACCATTCCAGTTTTCTCTAAAAATCACCAAAGAGATTTATTGAAGATTTGTGATTTAGATTTCTCTGAGGATAAAAACAAATTATTACAAGCTCATTATGCAACATTTAGACATAGATATGCAAAATCCCCAGGTTGGGAGATTTATGGAGAAGAAATAGAGAATTTCTTTTTAAAGGGTGATTACCGAAATGCTTGTGATTTAATAACCGCTTCAATGTTGTTAACACTTAAATTATTTGGAGTTAATGTTGAAATTATTTTTGCCTCAGAATTGGAGGTTAATGGAACTAAAAATGATTTACTAATTGATATTTTAAAGAAAGTTAATGGCAACATTTATTTATCAGGAAATGGAGCAAAGACATATTTATCGGAGCATCAATTTAAAGAACAAAACATAGATATCATTTATCAAAATTTTTCTCATCCTAACTATTCGCAAAAACATGGGGGCGAATTTATTGAGGGGTGCATGGCGCTAGATTTTTTACTAGAGCAGCCTGAGCAAGCAAATAATTATATGAAAGAAAAGCAATGGTTAAAATAATCGCTTGTGTAAGGTGGAGATTAGGATTGAAGGTACTGAAATCTCTAAAATTATCCCATGAAATAATATGTGTTGTTTCCGATACTAATGAAATTAAAGATTATTGTGTTAAAAATGATATCCCATTTGTTTACAGTAATAAACAAAAATGGGAATATTCATTTGATGTGAATCATGATTTGATTGTATCTTGTATGTTTAATAAAATTTTAAGTGAAGAACTATTAAAAAAGCCTAAATTTGGTGGTATTAATATACATCAATCTCTTTTACCTTTGTATAGAGGTAAATCTCCAGTAATTGCGGCTGTGAATAATTTAGAAGAATATATAGGATTTACAATTCATTACATGGATAGCGGTGTAGATACAGGTAATATTATTTTTCAAAATAAATGGCCCATAGATTACGAATTGACACTTGAAGATTTAATGAATCAGTTTATTGGGTTAATACCAGTTGGCTTACAATTTGCTATAAAGCAAGTTGAAAATAATGTGAAAGGTATCATACAAATTGATAATCAATCTACATATTGTCAAGAGTTAAACAGAAATATAGATTGGTATACTCCATTAAAAGATTTAGTTAATACTAAGGAGGAATATATTTGAAGAGAGTAATAATAGTCACGCCCCATCCAGATGATGAAACATTAGGCTGTGGTGGCACTTTATTAAAATATAAAAAAGAAAACCATGATCTTTATTGGTTAATTGTTACCGGTATGGGGGATTCTTTTACAAAAGAACGAAAGCAGAAACGTCAAAAAGAAATTGATACTGTGGCAAATATGTATGATTTCAAAGAAGTATTCCAATTGGATTTTCCAGCTGCGGAATTAGATTGTATTCCAATGGGAGATATCGTTGGTCGTATAAGTCAAGTTTTTTCAAAAGTTAAGCCACAAATAGTTTTTACACCTTATCCTGGAGATATTCATAGTGACCATAAGGTTGTATTCGATGCTACTATGTCTTGTACGAAGTGGTTCCGTTATCCTTCGGTTGAGAGGGTGCTTGCGTATGAAACTTTATCTGAAACAGATTTTTCTATTGATCCAGATGTTAATGGATTCAGACCAAATGTCTACATTAACATTGGTGGGTTTTTAGAAGAGAAAATTAAGATTATGAATATTTATGCTTCCGAGATTAGCGCATTTCCCTTCCCAAGAAGCGAGAAAGCTATCAAATCGTTGGCATATTTAAGAGGTGCAGCGAGCGGTTATGAAGAGGCAGAAGCATTTATGTTACTGAAGGAGCGAATAGAATGACAAATACGTATATCATCGCAGAAGCAGGAGTCAATCATAATGGTTCCTATTCGATGGCGAAAAAGCTTGTCGATGTTGCAAAAGAAGCTGGAGCAAATGCAGTTAAATTTCAAACATTTCGTGCGGAGAATTTAGTGACAAAAGAAGCGATGCAAGCAGATTATCAAGTGGAAAATTTAGGTAAGGCTACTTCTCAATATGAAATGTTAAAATCATTGGAATTATCATATGAAGAATTCACAGCACTGAAAAGCTATTGTGATGAAATAGGAATCGAATTTTTATCTACGCCATTTGACCATGATAGCGTGGATTTTTTAATTGAAGATTTACAAATGCAGACTATTAAAATACCATCTGGAGAGCTGACTAATTCACCTTTTATCCATTATATTGCGACTAAGAAAAAGAAAATGATTATTTCAACGGGTATGGCTACAATTGCAGAAATACATGAAGCCTTATCCTTTGTCGCATATGGCTTAGCTAAGCCATATGAGGAAGTTTCTATTGAAAACGTTCAATCTTATTATAAAACAAATGAGGCTAAAGAGATTTTACAAAAATTTGTAACGGTATTACATTGTACAACCGAATATCCAGCACCTTTTGAAACAATCAATCTAAAAGCTATGAATCAGTTAGCAGAAGAGCTAAATTTGCCAATTGGATTTTCTGATCACTCTCAAGGGATCTCAGTTCCAATTGCTGCAACTAGCATGGGGGCAACTATCATAGAGAAGCACTTTACATTGGACCGAAATTTACCGGGACCAGATCATGTAGCTTCATTAGAGCCCTTGGAATTAAGCGCCATGATTGAAGGTATCCGTCAGATTGAGAGTGCTTTAGGAACAGGATTAAAAGAACCAACACCAATTGAGATGAAAAACAGAGTAGCTGCTAGAAAAAGTCTTGTGGCAAGTACTGATATCAGACAAGGAGAAATATTAAAAATATCTAATATCGCTGTTAAAAGACCTGGTAATGGCATATCTCCATCAAAGTATTGGTCGATTATAGGGGAAAAGTCTACTAAATTTTATAAAGAGGATGAACAAATCGATGAATAAGTCGATAATAATAATAGGAAATGGTGGACATGCATCAGTTTTAACAGAAATCTTATTATTACAGCAACGAAATATAATTGGTTTTACAGCACCAAAGGCAGAAGTAAATTCATATGGATTAAAGTATCTTGGAACGGATGAGATAATTAAGAATTATAATCCTGAGAAAGTAGAACTTGTATTAGGATTAGGAACAGTTCAAATTTCTACTTTGCGTCAAAGTCTTTTTGAGAAAATGAAAAAACTACGATACACATTTGTGACATGTGTTCATCCGAATGTAATCATATCTACTACAGCTATTTTAGCTGAAGGATCTCAAGTAATGGCGGGAGCGATTATACAGCCACATGCCAGAATTGGGGAAAATACGATTATTAATACAGGTGTAATTATTGAACATGATTGTGTAATTGGAGCTCATGTTCATATTGCACCAGGTACAACTCTTTCAGGAAGCGTTCATATAGGCGAGGGCTCTCATATTGGTACGGGGAGTTCTATTATACAAGCAATTGAAGTTGGAAAAAACGCTCTTATTGGTGCAGGAGCTGTTGTTATTTCAAATATAGGTACAAACAAAAAGGTTTTTGGAGTACCTGCAAAGGAAGTGTAATAGATGAAAAATTGGAGAAGTACCTTAGTCAATAAAAACACCACACTTTTAGAAACAATGAAAATCATCGATGACTCCTCCATGCAATTTGCAGCAGTTGTAGATGAAGTAAATAATTTACTGGGTACAGTAACTGATGGAGATATTCGTAGAGGTATTTTAAGAGGAGAAGGATTAGATGTACCGATTATAAAGGTCATGAATTCTTCCCCTATAAGTGCAGGCATTAATAATACATATAGTGATTGTTTAAACCTATTAAAAAAACATAAATTAAAGCAGTTACCAATTATAGATATGGATAATAGAATTATTGATATCATTTTTGCCGATGAGGACCCAGCTACCAAAAATAATGGAAATACGGTTGTTTTAATGGCAGGTGGCCTTGGTACACGTTTACGTCCATTAACAGAGAATATTCCGAAGCCAATGCTAAATGTAGGAAATAAGCCGATTTTAGAAACGATTATCGACGGCTTTAAGCAATATGGCTTCACTAACTTTATAGTATCTGTGAATTATAAAAAAGAGGTTATTCAAGATTACTTTCAGGATGGATCAGCTTTTGGTGTGTCCATTTCTTATATAGAAGAAGATAAGAGAATGGGAACTGCAGGTGCTTTGTCTTTGTTGAAGGAAAAACCTACTAGCCCTATTTTTGTTATGAATGGTGATTTACTAACGCAGGTAAATTTTGAACAACTATTGCAATTTCATGAAGAAACAGAAGCGGCTGCAACGATGTGTGTTCGTGAATATGAATATCAAATACCATATGGCGTCATTGAAACGGAAGGTCAGCATTTAGTTTCGATTAAAGAAAAACCAATGCATCGTAGCTTTGTGAATGCAGGGATATATGTACTTAATCCAGAAGTATTTGATTATATCCCACTAGATGAATTTTATGATATGCCAGATTTATTTAAACAATTAATGGATGAACAGACTAATGTATCGGCATTTCCGGTGAGGGAGTATTGGCTAGATATTGGTCGTATGTCGGATTTTGAACGTGCTGATGACGAGTATAGTAGCTATTTTAATAAGGTGGATTGTAAATAAATGATGAGTCTAAAAAAAGCTGTTGTGATAGGCTACGGATCTATCGGGAAAAGACATACTAGACTGTTAAATGGATTAGGTATTACTACAGTAGTAGTTTCAAAACGCCATATTGATGTTGAAAATAGATATTTAACAATTGAAGAGGCTATTGAAAAAGAGAAACCAGAGTATATTGTTGTAGCAAATGAAACTTATTTACATGAAGAAACACTTACTAGAATACATAATACTGGATATGATCAGAAGATTTTAGTGGAAAAGCCTTTATTCTCGAAAAAATCGTATTTCAACTATCAATTTTCTTCATTGTATGTAGGCTATAATCTAAGATTTCATCCAATTATTCAAAAATTATATGAGCTATTGAAGAGTGAGCAAGTTATATCGGTAAATGCTTATGTGGGTCAATATTTACCTACATGGAGACCTACTACAGATTATACAAAAGGATATTCTGCAGATGTCTCAAAAGGTGGTGGCGTTATTAGAGACTTAAGCCATGAATTAGATTATTTAAATTTCTTATTTGGTAAATGGGCTGAAATGACAGCGAATGGTGGGCAAATAAGTAATTTGTCCATTCAATCAGATGATTATTTCTCAGTTTTGTATCAAACTCAGACTGGGATTAATGTTTCAGTAGAAATGAATTACTTAGACCGGATTATTCAAAGACAGTTAAGCATACAAACAAATAAACATACATATAAAGCTGATTTAATCAGCCAAACGATACAAATTGATAGTGAGATTATACAATTTAATGTGGAACGAGACGAAACATATTTAAATCAACATATCGCATTATTAAATAATCATGTTGATATGCTATGTGATTTACAGGGTGGACTAGATATAGTTCATATGATTGAGGTAGCTGAACAATGCTCGAAAGAAAAGGTGTGGATAAAAAATGCGTAGAATTTGTACAATTTGTGCTCGGGGTGGCTCTAAAGGAGTCAAAAATAAAAACTTAAAATTACTGCTAGGAAAACCATTAATCGCTCATAGTATTTTACAAGCGAAAGCAAGTGAACTATTCGATGTAATAGCAGTAAGTAGTGACAGTCAAGAGATTTTACAAGCTGCGAAGGACTATGGTGCAGATATTGTAATTGAACGACCAGTTGAGTTAGCAACAGACACAGCAGCAAAACTACCAGTTATTCAGCATTGTGTAACAGAAGCTGAAATAAAATCGGGCTTAGTTTTTGATATCATGACAGATATTGATGCAACATCTCCGTTACGTTCTGTGGAAGATTTGAAGGATAGTATTGAATTACTTGAAAATCACGAGCATGCTACTAATTTAATAACTGGTGCGCCTTCTAGAAGGAGTCCTTATTTTAACTTAGTAGAAGAAAATACAAAAGGCTTTGTTCAACTATCAAAAGAATTGTCTTCAGCAGTAGTAAGAAGACAAGATGCTCCGAAAAGCTTTGATATGAACGCTTCTATTTATATTTGGAAAAGAGACCCATTTTTCGATAATACATCATTATTTACACCAAATACAGTTTTATATGAGATGCCTGAAGAACGTTCAATTGATATAGATTCAGAACTAGATTTTGAGTTTGTCTCATTTTTAGCTGAGAAAAGAGGAAGTTTATTATGAAGATAAACTATTTTGAACGCTTTAGCCTAAAAGGGAAGAATGCTATTGTTACTGGTGGTGCAGGCATTTTAGGAAGTCATTTCTGTAAAAGTTTAGCCGATGCAGGTGCTCATGTAGCTGTTGTTGATATTAATATTGAAGTAGCAACTAAAGTTGCGGAGAAAATTACAGCCGATTATACCACGACTGCAAAAGCATTTTATTGCGATTTAACATCTGAGATATCTGTGAAACAAATGGTACAAGCAGTTGTAGAAGAGTTTGGTGAAATTAATATTTTACATAATAACGCTGCTGGTAAATCAAGTGATTTAATTTCATTTTTCGCACCATTCGAGGATTATGACTTAAATCAATGGAAAGAAATTATGAGTACAAACTTAGATAGTATGTTCCTTGTGGCAAAATATGTAGGTAAAGTAATGAAGGAACAAGGTAAAGGTGGTTCTATTATCCAAACATCATCAATTTACGGAGTAATGGGTCCGGATAATCGCATTTATGAAGGTTCGTATTATTTAGATTGTAAAATTAATACACCTGCTATTTACTCAGCTTCTAAAGCAGGTGTTGTAGGTTTGACAAAATATTTGGCTACTTACTGGGCACAAGATGGTATTCGAGTGAATTCTATTACCCCAGGTGGCGTTGAAAGTGGTCAAAATGATACATTCAAACAAAACTACAGTAACCGTATTCCATTAGGAAGAATGGCACAACCACAGGAAATGACTGGAGCATTGGTTTATTTAGCTTCTGATGCATCTAGCTATGTAACAGGACAGAATATTATTGTTGACGGTGGATTAAGTGCTTGGTAAATAATTTATGAAATTAGGAGAATGAAAATGAATTCTGTAGCGATTATTGGAGCTGGACAATTAGGAAGTCGACATTTACAAGGCCTAGCAAGAATAGAAGAACCGCTAGAAATATATATCGTTGATCCTCATGAACAGTCATTAAAGGTTAGCAATAAAAGGTTTCAAGAGATTCCTAATCATAATAATAAAACATTGCACTTACTAACTAATGTACAAGAACTTCCCTTAAATATAGATTTTGTTGTTCTTGCTACGAACTCTAAACAGCGTCTGCATGTACTAAAAGAGTTGCTGAAACAATCAACTGTAAAATATTTGGTTTTGGAAAAATTTTTATTCCCTTATGTTGAAGAATATAAAGCTGCTAAAAAGCTGATTGAAAATAATAATGTGTCGGTATTTGTCAACTGTGCAAGGAGATCATGGTCTAGTTATAAAGAAGTAAAAGCACTACTAAAAGGTCGAAGAATTATTGAAATGAAAGTAACGGGAACTAACTGGAATTTAGCTAGTAATTCTATTCATTTCTTAGATTTATTCTTATATTTAACAGATCTGCTAACTGTAAATGTTGATATTTCACAATTAGACCAAGATATCTTAGAAAACAAAAGAAAAGGATATATTGAATTAACGGGTATATTAAAGTTCACTACCCCTTTTGATCAAGAGTTATTACTTTATTCAACGATTGAAGAAAATGTAAAACTAATGATTACTATTATTACGGATAAAGAGAAAATTATTATTGATGAAACAAATCAGGAAATTCAAATTGGTGAAGATATCAAACATTTTTGTACCTTTTATCAAAGTGAATTAACAAATATTATTTATGAACAATTAATAGACAGTGGAAGTTGTTCATTAGTTTCATTTGAAGAGTCTATGAATGCACACCTCCAAATATTAAATGCAATTAATTTATTTTTAGGTAAAAGAGAAGGGATTATTACATAATGAGTATTTTATTAGTTGGAGCAGGTTATATGGCAAAAGAATACGCAAAAGTATTGAATGGTATGAAACTAGATTATACGGTTGTTGGTAGAAGTCAAGAAAGTGTGAATTCATTTCGAGAAGATATAGGTAAAAATGCTTTAGAAGGTGGTTTGGAAAGCGTGTTCTCTTCCCTTTCAAATCATTATGATTATGCAATTGTAGCTACAACAGTTGAGAGTCTGGAGAATAATACATTATTTTTAATAAATAATGGAATTAAAAATATACTTGTAGAAAAACCTGCTGCACTTTCTTATGAAAAAATGAACGAAATAGCTCAAAAAGCTAATGAAAAAAATGTAAATGTTTATATTGCATATAATCGGAGATTTTATGCATCTGTTCTAAATGCAAAAAAAATAATTGAACAAGAAGGTGGACTTCAATCTTTTCTATTTGAATTTACAGAATGGAGTCATGTGGTTGGAAAACTAAATAAAACAAAAGAGCAATTAAATAATTGGTTTATTGGGAATTCGAGTCATGTGTTAGATACTGCATTTTTTTTTGGTGGTAAGCCAAAAGAGATTAGTACCTTCATCCAATCTAAGTTAGACTGGCATCCGAAGGGAAGTATTTATTCAGGAGCAGGTTTGACAGAAGAAAATATTTTGTTTTCATATCATGCGAATTGGACAGCTCCAGGAAGTTGGAAATTGGAGTTACTAACACAAAAAAATAGATATATATTCCGACCTTTTGAAAAGTTACATGTACAGACTCTAGGAAGCATTGATGTGATAGAAGTACCTATCGATGATTTATTAGATACTCAATACAAACCTGGTTTATTTAAACAAACTGAATCGTTTTTAAAAATAACCCCTTTAACTAAGTATTTGTTGAATATAAAGGAAGGTTTAGAATTAATGAAAATTTACGAGAGAATTAATGGAGGGCAATGATGAGAATCGTAACTCTAGGCGATTCATTAGGATTACCCCGTCCGAATAGAATTAATAATTATTCACCGGATGAAAAGACATTAGCAGTAAGTTATGATGAAACTTACTCTTCTATTTTACAGAAATCCTTAATAGAAAAATTTCAAATGAATCCTTATGTTGAAGTTATTAATCGCTCAAAAAGATTTTACACAATGAAAAATATACATCAAGAATTTGTTGACCATCTTTATTTTTTTGAACCGGATGTAATTATTCTTCAAGTTGGGATAGTAGATTGTTGGATTAGAGAAGAATTAAACGGTAATCAAATGGTTAATATTACGGATTTTAAACTTTATTTTGTTAATATACTTAAAATGTTATTGAACCGGCCCAAATGTAAACTAATTATTGTTGGTATATGCCCGACATCGACTAAAATGGAGAATCGATATATTGGAATCAATCAACAGATTGCTATATATAATAATGTTTATAAATCAGTAGTCGATAATCAATCCGTATTTTATATTGATATGGAAAATTATATTAAAACCCAAAATACAAATGAATATTTACTTCCTGATGATCACCACTTAAATAAAAATGGAAACTTACTAGTTTCTAAGTTGATTCTACAGTTAATTAATGCTTTTATTTTAAATAATGAAGGTGTTGAAATGTATAATAACAGTGAGCAAGAGGAAGCTTTAAACACATTCTATGAATCTTTTAGGTCATATCCAAAATACAGCGATAATGTATATAATTTAATTTCTCTTGCTCATATGCTAAAATCTGAAGAAATAAAAAAAGAGGTTATAGAATATGCAAAAATGAATTTTATTGAGGATAAAGATATTTATGAATTGTTATTGCAGGTTACTTAATTTTGTGGAAATATAAATATTTTGTGTGAAAAAGATAGGGTTTATGTATAAACAAATTCCGTAATTAGTTAGATAAGTCAAGAAAATAAATTAGAAGAATTAGGGTAACTTGAGAACTGATATGTACAATGGTACATACGTTTATACTTATAAACAGTTAATACAAGTACAATCATTGGAGTAAGATTAAACTCCAGAGATCTTAGATACTTGTGAATAGAAAATTCATATAGCGTTTGAAAAATCCTTTAGCAAAAATTAAACTTTGTCTAAAGGATTTTTCTTTGTTTACTTAAATAGTCCTAATACTGCTTGCACACTACGATTAGTATTTTGAATTAACAATTCGTCGCCTTTTTGAACGATGTTTTGTTTCACTAAATCCATCATTTCAAGCGCCATGTCTGGATCGCGAATTAGTGATTCGGATTTTTGTAAGCTTTCCTCAGCACGGCCAACATTTTCATGATGTGATGATAAGGAATTATAATCCGAGCCAACATTAGCTAAGTCTTTTGAGATTCGTACGAGTGCTTTGTCTATTTTTCCTATTAAAGCATCTGCATTTTCACGGGTTTCCAAGTTTACATTTTCAAGTCCTAAAGCTTTTGTACTCACATCAACTGTATCAATTGCTAATTTTTGTCCGGAATTTGAACCGACCTGGATAAATAATGGGCGAATTTCTCCTAGAATACGTTGTGTGTTGAATTCTAAGTCATCAGCTGTATCATTGATTGATTCCATTAGCTGATTAAGCTCTTTTTGAGCTGCATTTCTATCATCTTCTGTAAGTGTATCATTTGCGGCTTGAATTGCTAATTCACGGCTACGATGTAAAGCGGTATCAACACCTTGTAAACCTGAATCAGTTACTTCCAAAACAGATAGTCCATCCTGCATATTATGTTGTGCACGAGATAAGCCTTTAATCTGTGAACGCATCGTTTCTGAGATACTGAGTCCAGAAGCATTTAATGCTGCCCTAACAATTTTATCCCCACCTGACAACTTTTCAAGTGTTTTTGTGACTGAAGATTGATTCTTTTGAACACGATTATTTGCAAAGGTCGTCCATGCCTTATCTTGTATCCTCAATCTATTCACCTCCATGTGAAATATTTGATTCCAAATGTAATATCGGTAGAAACTTGTAAAATTTTTAGATTTGCTGAAAGATTTCTAGATGTCTCCGATAATAAGAGTAAGAAACCTTGTGCACATAGGAGGATTGAGTTAAATGCGAATATCGTCACAAACAGCCATGGAGAATTCTACTACTACTGTTGTACCACAGGCTAAGGCATCCGCTGTAGTAGGAAAAGACATGGACAAAATGATAAAAGTACAACAGCATTCACAACAAGAAGAACAACCAACTAAAGAAACGATAGAAAGAGCAGTAAATGCCCTTAACGAATTTATGGAGTTTCACAACAAAAGTTCTAAATTTGTGTTACATGATGGGCTAAATCGCTATTTTGTCCAAGTAGTAGACGCTAAAACAGATGAGGTGGTACGTGAAATCCCACCGAAAAAATTGTTAGATGCCTATTACACAATGCAAAAATATTTAGGAATGGTAGTAGATGAAACAATTTAAAAAAGATTACTAGGAGGAAATATAAATGGTAAATCGTGTAGGTGGATTAGCGTCAGGAATGGATATTGATGCATTAGTAGAAAAGTTAATGACAGCAGAACGTGTACCACTAGACAAATTAAATCAAAAGAAAACAACATATGAATGGCAACGTGATGCTTATCGCGGTATAAATACAAAAATGAAAACATTTAGTGATTATTTATTTGATAATTTTTTATTATCAAGCAATTTTGTGAAAAACAAAGTTAATGTGTCAAATAGTAAAGCTATTTCTGTATCCGCAGGTTCAAGTGCTAGTGGTACTTTAAATATTCAAGGGATAGGGAAATTGGCAACTGCAGCAACTTCGAAAGTTACAACTGCTCCTAATCTATCTAAAAATGCGCTTAGTAGTGATGATAAATTGTCGGATTTTGGTGTGGCAACTTCTGGAGAATTGAAAATTAAGGTTAATGGTGAAGAAAAAACATTAGTATTAAATGAAGACACAACACTTTCAGATTTGCAAACTACATTAGGATCTGGGGTTTTAAAGGTATCAGGCGGTAAATTAACGTTTGGAAATTCAAACGTAGTAGTGGATGATGCAAATACAAAAAATCAATTAAAGAATTTAGGCGTATCATTTAGCGATACTTTTGATGTGGGTGGTTCAAAAAAAGTAGATATAGCTAATACTACAGACCTTGCTTCTTTAGGGATTAATGGAACTTTAACTTTTAAAGTAGGAGATACTACAAAGACATTAACTGTAGGTCCTGATAATTCAGACCCCAATACAATTACTACAGTTCAAGATTTAATGAATAAATTGGGCAGTGATTTTAAACTATCTCTGAAGGATGGAAAGTTTTCTTTTGGCAAAAGTGAGATTAGTGTTACAGATGATAATACTAAGGAAGCATTAGAAAAACTTGGTTTTGATGTAGGGAACAAAGTTGCTTCAACAGAGTTAAAGTATGCTACTGGAGGTAGTAAAGGAACTTTAACGAATAAATCTCTTCTAGGAGAGTTAGGGTTAACTAATGGTAAATTGGAATTAGAAGTAGTTGGTAATAATGGTAAGATGATTACTTCAACTGTTTCGTATAACGAATCAGATACAATTGAATCATTTATGAAAAAGTTAAATGGTGCTGGATTAACAGCTCTTGTAACAGAGGACGGTAAAATGTCCATCACAGCTAACTCTACTGGGAAGGGAATAGATGGAGCAGCAATCCGTATAAAATCTGAAAAAACTGATGAAGAAATTCCGACTGAAAAAGATGTTGAAGATGGGGTACTAAAAAAGTTAGGCTTTAGTACAGGTAACGATGGTAAAACAATTGCAGACGGAACTGATTCTGAATATATGGTAAATGGTTTAGTGATGACAAGTAAATCAAATACAGTTACAATTTCTGGTTATTCAGTGACCTTAAACGAAACTTATAATGCTACAGTTGATGGGGCTGGAAACGTACTTTATGGTAGTGAATCTGCAATTTCTGTTTCAGCAGATAAAGACATAGATTCAATGGTAGACAAAATAAAGGAATTCGTCTCTAAATACAACGAGTTAATCTCAGGAATAAATGATCAATTAAAAGAAACAAAATACCGTGCTTATGCACCATTAACTACTGAACAAAGGAAAGACATGACCGAAAGTGAACAAAAACTTTGGGATGAAAAGGCTATGAGTGGTCTTTTACGAGGCGATTCAATTTTACGTAGTGGTTTAGGTGACATGCGTAATGCTATTTATAGCCAAGTTAATGGTCTTGGCGATAAAGTTATCGACACAATGTTTGAAATGGGGATTACGACTTCAAGTACAACAAGTGACGGAGGAAAGCTAGTAATTAACGAAACAAAATTACGTAAGGCATTAGAGGAAGACCCAGATCGCGTTGTTAAAACATTAACACAAACTGGTAGTAAAACAGATGCTGACGGAGATACACGGGGTATTGTAAAACGATTACGTGACTCAATGGATGATTTCACGAAAAACATTGAGAAAAAAGCGGGACGTGCTACAATGACTGACAGCCAATACACAATTGGTAAAAGCTTAATCAGTTTTGAAGACCGTATCACTGCTCTAACAGCACGCCTAAAAGACGTAGAAACACGCTATTGGAAGCAATTCTCTGCAATGGAGACAGCAATCAACAAAGCCAACTCACAATCGTCAATTTTTGCGCAATTTGGCGGACAATAACTGGTATAATAGTAGTAAATATTTTAAAGGAGTTGTATGATCTTGGTAGCACAATCAGCGCATCAAGCCTATAAACAAAATAGTGTGACGACGGCATCCCCTGGTGAGCTTACATTAATGCTTTATAATGGATGTATTAAGTTTTTACATAAAGGTAAACTTGCTATTGAGGTTAAAGATGTAGAAGCGAAGAATACGAATCTATTAAAAGCGCAAGCAATTATCTCTGAATTAATGTCAACGTTGAACATGGATATTGAAATTTCTAAACAAATGCTGAATTTATATGAATATATGAATCGTCGTTTAGTTGAGGCGAATATACAAAATGATGTAGCAATCATTGATGAAGTAGAGGGCTATGTTGTAGAATTCCGTGATACATGGAAAGAAGTTATACGCTTAAATCGTCAACAACAATTCACAGGGAATCAGATTTGATGGGGAAAGTCCAACAATTGCTAATTGCCTCTGAACAGCTTTATTCACACTTAACTAATTTACCAGCTGATAAAGACCGGGATGCTTTTATCGAGAATATAGATACCCTATTGGATGCTCGTGGAGCCATCATTGATGATATACAGGCAAGTGATCCTAATGCATTGAATAATCATCCTCTATTAAAGAACCTTATTGAATTAGATAAAGGCATTAAAGAACGTCTATTAAAAGTGAAAAATTTAATTAAAGCTGATATGCAACAACTCCAAACAACTAAAGCATCGGAGCAAAAGTACACAAATCCATATGCATCTGTCCGTACGATGGATGGCATGTATTATGACCGGAAAAATTAACTTCAACCCTCCTCACCCATTGAGGAGGGTTTTCTAATCACTTATACCTATCTATTTACCAATATAAACAGTTTGATTATAATGAAATTACATAAAAAGAGAAGGTGAGTTCTGATGAAATATAATCGCTTGGAGTCGTTTCGCCATATTCTTCAAGAACCTGTGAAAGCGGAATTTCGTTTGTGTATGGATGGCAAAGAACAGGGTAAATTATCGAGTAAAGTTGACTGTTTGATTTTAGATATGAGCCCGAGTGGCTTGAGGTTGTCGACACCTTTAAATTTGCCTGCGGAGAATTATTTAATTCGAATGGAGTTAATGTTTGTTCTTTTTTCGAAGCCTATACGTACAATAGGTGAAGTGAAATGGAAAAAATCAGGTAATGGCTCGTATGTATATGGCATTGATTTAGAAGAAGATGAAGCGGTTGAAGAGATGATTATTTCAGAACTCAAAGCGAGACGACGCACTGAAGTAATTAATAATAAAACGTCTTCTGATAATTGAGTGTTCAATATTTCGACAAAATTCTTCAGAATTCCTAAATTTTTTAAAATTTTTTTACGGTTTAAGAAGGAGTTTTTAGGGAAATGTAGAATTAGTAAGACATGGTTGAAATAAAGGAGGAGTTTACATGCTAACATTTAACATTCGTGGTGAAAACATTGAGGTGACTCCAGCAATTCGAGAATACGTTGAAAACAAGATTCAGAAAATGGAGCGTTATTTCAACGAAGATTTCGAAGCAACAGCTAACGTTAACTTGAAGCTTTACAATGATAAGCAAACTAAAGTTGAAGTAACTATTCCTATGAAAAACCTAACATTACGTGCTGAAGAGCGCAATGCAGATTTGTATGCAGGGATTGATTTAATTATAAACAAACTTGAGCGACAAATTCGTAAGCACAAAACAAAAGTGAACCGAAAATTCCGTGAGCGTGAAGGTGTAGGCTATTACTTTGCTACTGTTCAACAATCACCGACTGCAGCGGCTGTAGCTGAAGAAGAGGACGAATTAACAATTGTACGTACTAAACAATTCTCATTAAAACCAATGGATCATGAGGAAGCTGTTCTTCAAATGAACCTACTTGGTCATGATTTCTTCATCTTTACAGATGCAGAAACAGATGGTACGAACATAGTCTATAAACGTAGCGATGGCAAATACGGCTTAATTGAAACTAACTAACCAGTAAATATTTACATCCCTCATTTTAAATGAGGGGTGTTTTTTTATGCAAAAAAAGCGAATTTCGTAAAACTGTATTCATTAAAAATTACTTAATATTCCAATTTAATATTTGTATTGCAATATTTTTTCCATGTAATAAAATAGGTATAGATTAGTTCTAATGTATTATTAGGTGAGGTGTGTTAGTGGTTAAAAAGTTTTGGTTAAATGAAATAAGTTTTACTTGGAAAGTTTTGGTTCCTATGTTAATCGTTGTACTTTCTTTTTTTATACTTACTGCAACTTACACATATTCGAATACAAAGAAAATACAATTACAACAATTGGAAAAAGAACTTTCACTTGAAATTCAAAGTATCGAGAAGCAATTTTCAAATGAGTTATTTCAGAAAAGATTGATTGCCGAGCGTATTGGTGAAAAAAAAGAAGTAGAAACGTACATACAAAAAGCACATACACATGACAATGTGCAATTTCATAACTTAAATAATTCTGTACAGAAATTATTAGATGATGCTAAAAGTAAGAGTAGTTATATTGATCATATATGGATTACTGATGCTTATGGAGAATTTATGATAGGGAATTCAGGATTGTTGGCAGAGGATATGATTGGTATAAAAAAACGTCCTTGGTTTACACTAGATACAAAAAAAGAAGGAGTTTTTTATACAAAACCCTATCAAGATGAACATACGAAAACGAGTACAATCAGCGTCATTTATCCATTTTCCACAAATGATAAGAGGTTAGGCTATATAGGCATTGATATGGCTTTAAATAATCTTTTACCTACCGCTAAATCAGGTGGGATTACGGGTCAAAATATTGTTCTCTTCTCTTCAGATGGACATGTATTATTCGATGAAAATCAAATGTGGCCATTATTTAAAAAAGAGCATATTCCATTGAACATAAGCTCACCAGTTTCTATTGATAAAGGTGATTATTATGTCGAATTACGTAAAGTGAGTAATAGTGATTGGAAGATGGGGGTTTATGTTCCCGAAGAGAAAGTTTTAGCACCTTTAAAAGATTTCCAAAAGAGAATTATTTTTTTTTGGTTGGTCGCTATTCTTATTTTACTTTTTGTCATTAAGGCCGTGATGACTTATTCAATGAAAGATTTTAATTCCGTAGTTGACCAATTAAAGCAAATTGAAAAGGGAGATTATACAAAAAAACTCAAAATTCAACGTCGTGATGAAGTAGGAAGAATAGCAGATGCAGCTGAACATATGGGGAAACAAATACATAAGCAGATGGAAATTTTGAATTTTCAAGCAAGCTTTGATATGCTAACTAAACTACCAAATCGCTCTTCCATCGAGCGTCGAATAGATGTCGGAATTCGTCATTGTCGCTTGCAAAATGAAGAAATGACTGTCGCTTTTATAGATGTTGATAATTTCAAAGATGTAAATGATACACATGGCCATGCTTATGGTGATGAGTTATTAATTCAAGTTGGGCAACGAGTGCAAACGAGGCTAAGTAACAGTAGTTATCTAGGTCGCTTCGGTGGAGATGAATTTATTTTATTACTTAAAGCGAATTGCGAAGTTAGTCGACAAAATCTAAACGAAATACTATTGCTATTCAATGAACCATTCAATTTGAACGGTCATGATGTATATGCAACTGCTTCTATAGGAGTTGCAATATATCCGACAGATAGTATAACAAGGGCAGGATTATTAGTGAAGGCTGATACTGCTCTTTATGAAGCGAAGAAACAAGGGCGGAACCAGGTTGAATTTTTCAAAGGTGAGATGCAAGAAAGTTTTGAAAAGAAAATGCGTCTAGAGGCTGGATTACGGACAGCGCTTGAAAATAATGAATTTGAGTTATTTTATCAACCGCAATTAAATGTTTCCTTAGGGTATATGGCGAGTGCAGAGGCCTTAATTCGCTGGAATCATCCAGAATGGGGAATGGTGTCACCTGATGAATTTATCCCTTTAGCAGAGAGTTCTGGCCATATACGTTCGATTGGTGCTTGGGTCATTGATGAAGGTATTAAGATGGCAAAAACGTTAAAACAACATTATCCTAGATTACATCGAATCGGTTTAAATGTTAGTTCGGTACAACTAAGGGAACGGAATTTTGTAGAGCAAGTAAAAATGGCGATTGAAAAATACAATATTGATCCTTCTTTAATTGAACTAGAAATTACAGAATCTGTTGTCATCGATCGTTTAGAGGAAACAATTGAAAAACTTTCAGCGTTAAAAAAATTAGGAATTGCTCTTGCTTTAGATGATTTTGGGACAGGCTACTCTTCACTAAATTATTTGCGTCGTTTGCCAATTGATCGAGTAAAGCTAGATCGATCGTTTATTCAAGAAATGGATGAGGATCCTAAAAAGGCAACAATGGTGCATTATATTATTGAAATGGCACATAGTTTAGGACTGAAAGTTGTAGCGGAAGGTGTCGAAACAGAGAAGCAAATGCAGATGTTAAATATGCTGCAAGTAGACAAGGTACAAGGGTATTTTTATAGTAGACCTATAACGCAAGAAGGACTTTTCACATTTGTAGATGAAAAATATGGAGAAATTCAATTGTAAAATAACTAGGGTTCATTTGCACTAAGTATCAAATCAGTGTTAAAATGAACTTTGAGACTATATGGGATGTGAAGATAAATGCTTGGCATATTAAATAAAGTTTTCGATTTTAATAAACGTGAAATTAAACACTTATCAAAAGTTGCAGATGCTGTTGAAGCGTTTGCTGGACAAATAGAGAAATTATCTGATGAAGAATTGAAGGCGAAAACAGAAGAATTTAAAGAACGCTATGCAAATGGTGAAGATTTAGATTCGCTTCGTCCTGAGGCATTTGCCGTTGTTCGTGAAGGAGCTCGCCGTGTTTTAGGTATGTTCCCATTCCGCGTACAGCTTATGGGGGGCGCAACCCTTCATGAAGGTAATATCGCCGAGATGAAAACGGGTGAAGGTAAAACGTTAACTTCTACTTTACCTGTGTATTTAAATGCGATCACTGGTAAAGGTGTTCATGTAATTACGGTCAACGAATACCTTGCAAGTCGTGATGCTGCTGAAATGGGTAGACTATATGAATTCCTTGGCTTAACTGTAGGTCTGAACTTAAATAGTTTATCTAAAGATGAAAAGCGCGAAGCATATAATTGTGATATTACTTACAGTACAAACAATGAGTTAGGATTCGATTACTTACGTGACAACATGGTTCTTTATAAAGAAGAGCGCGTGCAACGTCCACTTTACTATGCTGTAATTGATGAAATTGACTCTATCTTAATTGATGAAGCGCGTACGCCTTTGATCATTTCTGGACAAGCTGGAAAATCAGCTCAACTGTATAAACAATCAAATGCATTTGTACGTACTTTAAAAATAGAAGAAGATTATACGTATGAAGAACAAACAAAAGGTGTTACATTAACCGAGAAAGGTATTGAAAAAGCTGAAAGTGCATTCAATATCGACAACCTTTTTGATTTAACACATGTCGGTTTAAACCATGCTATTAACCAATCGCTAAAAGCACACGCTTCAATGCATCTTGATGTTGACTATGTCGTTCAAGATGGGGAAATTGTTATCGTTGACTCTTTCACTGGTCGTTTAATGGATGGTCGTCGTTATAGCGATGGTCTTCACCAAGCGATCGAGGCGAAGGAAGGTCTTGAGATTCAAAATGAATCCATGACAATGGCAACGATTACGTTCCAAAACTACTTCCGTATGTATGAAAAATTATCTGGTATGACAGGTACAGCGAAAACAGAGGAAGAGGAATTCCGCAACATTTACAATATGCAAGTTGTGACAATTCCAACAAATAAACCGATTGCTCGTGATGACCGTCCTGATTTAATATACGCTTCTATGAAAGGCAAGTTTGAAGCTGTTGCAGATGATATTGCTGAACGCCATAAAAATCAGCAACCAGTTCTAGTAGGTACTGTTGCTATTGAAACATCTGAATTGATATCGAACTTGTTAACAAAACGTGGCATTCCACATGAAGTATTAAATGCGAAAAACCATGAACGTGAAGCTGAAATTATTGCAGAAGCAGGTTCAAAAGGTTCAGTTACAATTGCAACAAACATGGCTGGTCGTGGTACAGATATTAAATTAGCTGATGGCGTATTAGATATTGGTGGTTTAGCTGTAATTGGTACTGAACGTCATGAATCTCGTCGTATCGATAATCAGTTACGTGGTCGTGCTGGTCGTCAAGGTGACCCTGGTGTGACTCAGTTCTATCTTTCTCTTGAAGATGAATTAATGCGTCGTTTCGGTTCTGAAAATATGAAGAATATGATGACTAAACTAGGCATGGATGATTCTCAACCAATTCAATCTAGTATGGTATCTCGTGCAGTAGAATCAGCGCAAAAACGTGTTGAAGGTAACAACTTCGACTCTCGTAAGCGTCTATTACAATATGATGATGTTATGCGTCAACAACGTGAAATTATCTACAAAGAACGTTACGAAGTACTTGAAACGGACAATATGCGTGATTTAGTTGAAACGATGATTGATGAAGTGTTAGTGAACACAGTAAGTGCATATACTTCTTCAGACTCGGAATCTGATTGGAACTTAAAAGCAATCGAAGACTTCGTTTCTGCGAATTTATTACCTGAAGGGGTTATTACTGTTGAAGATTTACAAGGTAAATCAGTTGATGATATCCTAGATGAAATTCGTAAAGAAATTAAAGCACACTATGATGAAAAAGAGGCAGAGCTTTCACCAGAGCGTATGCGTGAGTTTGAGAAAGTAATTTTACTTCGAGCAATTGACTCTAAATGGATCGATCACATCGATGCTATGGATCAATTACGACAAGGTATCCACTTACGTGCATACGGTCAAACTGATCCACTTCGCGAATACCAACAAGAAGGTTTCGAAATGTTCGATGCTATGGTTGAAGCAATCCGCGTAGATGTTGCAAAATATGCGATGAAAGCTGAAATTCGCAGTAATTTAGAACGTGAAGAAGTGGCGAAAGGCCAAGCTGTTAACCCAAAAGAAGACGGCGAAAAAGTGAAGAAAAAACCAGTCCGCAGCAAAGATGCCAACATTGGTCGTAATGATTTATGTCCATGTGGAAGCGGTAAAAAATATAAAAACTGCCACGGTGCAGTATAATAAAGCCTTATTATATGATTAAATGAATAGGTGGCAACTAACAAAACATGGGGGGATTTTATCCTCTCATGTTTTATGCCGTCCTAAGGGGTAATCATTTAGGCAAAGATTATTGTGAAATAATCAAACCAAATTTGGAGGAATACAAAAAATGTTTGAATTAGCAGACGTGCGTAACGAGTTAGACAATTCAGCTAAGAAATTAGCGGACTTCAGGGGGTCTCTTTGACTTAGAAAACAAAGAGGCACGAATACAAGAATTTGACGAATTAATGCTTGAACCAGAATTCTGGAACAATCAACAACAGGCACAAAATATTATTAATGAGTCAAAAGGCTTAAAAGAAGTTGTGAATGAATATAAAGAATTAGAAGATACACAAGAAAACTTAGAAATGACACTAGAATTATTACGTGAAGAACCTGATGAAGAATTACAAGATGATTTAACGGTTGAGTTAAAAGAATTCGTAGCACGTTTAAAAGAATTCGAACTACAGTTATTGTTAAGTGAACCTTATGATAAAAACAACGCAATCTTGGAACTTCACCCGGGCGCTGGTGGTACCGAGTCGCAAGATTGGGGTTCAATGTTATTGCGTATGTATACGCGCTGGGCTGAAAAACGTGGCTTTAAAGTAGAAACAATGGATTATTTACCTGGCGATGAGGCCGGCATTAAGTCAGTTACATTAGCTATCAAAGGACATAATGCATATGGCTATTTAAAAGCTGAAAAAGGTGTTCACCGTCTTGTACGTATTTCACCTTTCGATTCATCAGGTCGCCGTCATACTTCATTCGTATCATGTGACGTGATGCCAGAATTTAACGATGAAATTGAAATTGATATCCGTACAGAAGATTTGAAAATTGATACGTACCGTGCGACTGGTGCAGGTGGTCAGCATATTAATACAACTGACTCTGCTGTTCGTATTACCCACACACCAACAGGTACAGTTGTTCAATGTCAGGCTGAACGTTCGCAAATTAAAAACCGTGAAAAAGCAATGGGTATGTTAAAAGCGAAGTTGTATCAATTGAAAATTGAGGAACAACAAGCGGAATTAGATGAAATTCGTGGAGAGCAAAAAGAAATTGGCTGGGGTAGTCAAATTCGTTCATACGTATTCCACCCATATTCAATGGTAAAAGACCACCGTACAAGTGCTGAAACAGGAAACGTGCAAAATGTTATGGATGGTGACATTGATCAATTTATCAATGCTTACTTACGATCTAAACTTTAATTTAACTATGAAAAGCCATTCGACGGAGTAATTCGTTGAATGGCTTTTTTGCATGTAAAAAGGGTATGTTTCCTACTTGCAATTTCTTATAAACGTAGTAAAATACAAAGTAAGAACAAATGTTCCTATTTTGGAGGTGGAAGCATGTCGCGTATCCCAAATGAAGCTCTTGCGGTGCTTGAAACAGTTATTTACTTACCAATGGTACTATCCATTTTCGAAAGAGACTGTAAAGCATTTGAACAAGGAACATTCAAATTGAAGCGGCCATATATCGATTTAGTGCATGAAGCGATGAAACAGGTGCAAAGTGAATTACATGCAGCTCATCAATATTTGCAAAAAAACCGGCTTAAAATTATGCGAGGAAATCGTGATGAGTTATTTTCTGAATACATCTTTATATACAATAATACTGAAGAATATCGTCGGTATTCTAATATTCGATTACGTAACCGAGTAGAAGAACTGTTAACATTTTATTTAACACAAGTCCAATTTAAAAAAGAGAAGGACGTTTAATCTCGAAACGTTGTTGTAAAAAGTATGCCATTGCTAGTTGAGTTCTCATTGTGATGACTGATACGTCTACTTCAACATCTTGTCCGTTTTTAAAAGACACAAGACTTTTTGATGGACCAGCATCTTCAAAAAACTCAATTGCATGCATAGCAAACCAAACATTATAATGCGAATTAGGCGATAAAGTTGGCATGAAAATACAAGGTGTACCATAATCATAAGCAACGACAATAGGGAGTTTATGGCGTGCGCCAAGATATTCTTTTGACTTGTTCGTAGCAAGCTTAAAAGAAGTACCATAGTCAGAGCAAGATTTATGTATTACTCTAGATGGCCTTGCATCTACAAGAAATTCCCTCTCCTTTTCAACTACTCTTGTGTAAATGTGATTACCCTCGAAAACTGGCATAAGGGCAAATGTACTAAAAGACAATGTGAAATTCGATAATTTCGTCAGTTTTTCATCCAATATTTGTTCCTCCCTCCGAATGATAGTGAAATTAGTATAATTTCACTATCATTTTAACTATAATTGGTATAAAGTGCAATGGTAAAATGGAATATATAATTATAATATCCTATATATTACCTTCAATATAAATTAAGATTGCTTATTTATCTGAAATTTCTTATAATAGAAAAAAGGCATTCGAGGTGAGATCGTTGGATAAATATTATTCCTATACCGATTTTCTAAAAGCTCTTGGACGAACTGACAACACGAATAATGCTGAAAAATTGTTAGATACGATCTATTTAGATTTGTTTTTAAACCATGTACATCGTGCACAAACGGAAGAGTATCTATTAGCTTGCATTGACTCAGCCCTAGATGAAAGAAATGAAGTCGCCTTTTATCAATACGCAAAAGAATTAGAGAAATTGCAGACAAGCGCCGGATAAGCATTGTTAGATAATTAATGATAATAGAAATACTAGTATAAGTTTCGAGCTTATACATAGAGAATTTCAACATAGAAGAAGATCGTTCCTATATTGGAACGATTTTTTTGTTGATTTAATATCATTGGAAATAAGTAAGTGTAAACAGCATTGAGTGGACACATATAAACTTGTTTTTAAATTGAATTATCGATAGTAAAAGAAATGAGTAAATCTATAATGATAAATGCCTCGGTAGTACAATAATTGGCAAAACAATGAAACTAGTTTCGAAAAACATATGTTCGCTTATTGCTCGATATTTCCAATTTGCTATGGTAAAATATATGTAATTAGTAACAAGGAGGACGTGGCTATGGTTCAGGCATTTGATTTACATTCACCATACAAGCCAAATGGCGATCAGCCAGCAGCAATAGCAGAGCTTGTAGAAGGTATCCGTCAAGGTAAACAACACCAAACCTTACTAGGAGCAACTGGTACAGGTAAAACATTTACAATTTCCAATGTTATAAAGGAAGTCAAAAAGCCGACCCTTGTGATTGCTCATAATAAGACACTCGCGGGTCAATTATATAGTGAATTCAAAGAATTTTTTCCAAATAATGCAGTAGAATATTTCGTCAGCTATTATGACTACTATCAGCCAGAAGCTTATGTACCACAAACCGATACATATATCGAGAAGGACTCTAGTATTAATGATGAAATTGATAAGTTGCGACATTCAGCAACATCTTCATTATTTGAAAGAGAAGATGTTATCGTCATCGCATCTGTTTCTTGTATTTACGGTCTCGGTTCACCAGAAGAATACCGAGAAATGGTGTTGTCTATCCGAACAGGGATGGAAATCGAAAGGAATCAATTGTTACGTAAACTTGTAGATATTCAGTATGAACGTAATGATATTAATTTCACACGCGGAACATTTCGAGTACGCGGTGATGTTGTTGAAATTTTTCCAATATCTAGGGACGAGAGATGCTTGCGTGTAGAATTTTTCGGTGATGAAGTAGAGCGTATTCGTGAAGTTGATGCGTTAACAGGAGAAATTCTTGGCGAACGAGAGCATGTCGCTATCTTCCCTGCATCCCACTTTGTTACGCGAGAAGAAAAAATGGTCAAAGCCATTGAGAATATTAAAGATGAATTGAAGGAACAACTTGAGAAACTTCGAGAGGAAGATAAGTTACTCGAAGCTCAACGCTTAGAACAAAGAACAAATTATGATTTAGAAATGATGAGCGAAATGGGCTTCTGTTCAGGAGTAGAAAACTATTCTCGCCATTTAACACTAAGACCAGCAGGTGCAACACCATACACATTATTAGATTACTTCCCAGAGGATTTTTTGCTAGTAGTGGATGAAAGTCATGTTACATTACCACAAATCCGAGGAATGTATAACGGTGACCAAGCGCGCAAAGGTGTTTTAGTTGATCATGGATTCCGCTTACCATCAGCACTTGATAATAGACCGTTAAAATTTGAAGAATTTGAGAAACATGTTCATAACGCAATTTTTGTTTCTGCTACACCAGGACCTTATGAATTGGAACATACACCTGATATGGTAGAGCAAATTATTCGTCCAACTGGTCTTCTTGATCCTGAGATCGAAGTACGACCAATTGAAGGTCAGATCGATGATTTAATCCATGAAATTAATTTACGGACTGAAAAAAATGAGCGTGTATTAATTACAACATTAACGAAAAAAATGTCAGAAGATTTAACGGATTATTTAAAAGAAATAGGGATTAAAGTACAGTACTTACACTCAGAAGTTAAAACGTTAGAGCGAATTGAAATCATTCGTGAATTGCGTATGGGAATATACGACGTATTAATCGGAATTAACTTACTTCGTGAAGGTATTGATATCCCAGAAGTATCTTTAGTTGCCATACTGGATGCAGATAAGGAAGGCTTCCTACGTTCAGAGCGTTCGCTCATCCAAACAATTGGACGTGCAGCACGTAATTCGAACGGTCACGTTATTATGTATGCCGATCGTATGACGGATTCGATGACAAAAGCAATCGACGAAACAAATCGCCGTCGTACAATTCAAGCTGACTACAATGAGGAGCATGGCATTACGCCAAGAACCATTCAGAAAGAAATTCGCGATGTAATTCGGGCAACACAGGCAGCCGAAGAACAAGAAACATACGTAACAAAAGTAATGAAGGGTAAAAAGCTAACAAAGCAAGAAAGAGAAACACTTTTACTTTCATTAGAAAAAGAAATGAAGGATGCCGCAAAAGCGCTCGACTTCGAACGTGCTGCAGAGCTTCGTGATACAATCCTGGAACTGAAAGCGGAAGGATGAAAAAATTGAAAAATCAAGAAATTATCGTTCAAGGTGCACGTGCAAATAATTTGAAAAACGTAGATGTTAAAATCCCGCGAGATAAGCTCGTTGTTATAACTGGCTTATCGGGTTCTGGAAAATCCTCTCTCGCATTCGATACAATCTATGCAGAAGGTCAAAGACGTTATGTGGAGTCCTTATCTGCATATGCTCGCCAATTTCTAGGGCAAATGGACAAACCAGATGTTGATGCAATCGAAGGTCTCTCACCAGCTATTTCTATTGACCAAAAAACAACAAGTCGCAATCCACGTTCAACGGTTGGAACAGTCACAGAAATATATGACTATTTGCGCTTATTGTATGCACGTGTCGGCAAACCGATTTGCCCAAATCATGGCATAGAAATTACGTCACAAACTGTAGAGCAAATGGTGGATCGTCTTGTGCAATTTCCTGAACGTACGAAAATGCAATTGTTGGCTCCAATGGTTTCAGGGCGTAAAGGGACACATGTGAAACTTCTTGAAGACTTGAAAAAACAAGGGTATGTTCGAGTTCGTGTCGACGGAGAATTACGTGATTTAGATGATAATATTGAATTAGACAAAAATAAAAAGCATAGTATTGAAGTAGTCATTGACCGTGTTGTTTTAAAAGAAGGCGTGGAAGCTCGTTTAAGTGATTCTCTTGAAACAGCACTTAGATTGGCAGAAGGTCGTGTAATGGTTGATGTTATGGAGCATGAGGAGCTTCTATTCAGTGAGCATCACGCTTGTCCAATCTGTGGCTTTTCAATTGGCGAATTGGAACCAAGAATGTTCTCGTTCAACAGTCCTTTTGGTGCATGTACAAAATGTGATGGGTTAGGAACAAAATTAGAAGTAGATCCTACGCTTGTAATACCTGATTGGAGTCGTTCATTAAATGATAATGCGCTAGCACCTTGGGAACCAACAAGTTCACAATATTATCCTCAACTGTTAAAAGCAGTTTGTGACCATTTTGACATCGATATGGATATACCAGTTGAAGAAATACCGAAAGATAAGATGGATAAAATTTTAAACGGTTCTGGCACGGAAAAAATCCACTTCCATTATGAGAATGACTTTGGTAATGTTCGGGATCAAGATATTATTTTTGAAGGTGTCCTACGTAATATTGAAAGACGCTTTCGTGAAACAACTTCTGATTATATCCGTGAGCAAATGGAAAAGTACATGGCACAGCAACATTGCCCATCATGTAAAGGATACCGCTTAAAACCTGAGACATTGGCGGTTAAAGTTGATAGCAAACATATTGGAGAAGTGACGGAGTATTCTATTAAGGATGCATACGTTTTCTTCTCGACACTTTCACTTTCTGAGAAGGATATGCAAATTGCCCGCCTGATTTTACGTGAAATACTAGAACGTTTAGGTTTCCTCGTTAACGTTGGGCTCGATTATTTAACATTAAGCCGAGCTGCAGGAACATTATCTGGTGGGGAAGCGCAGCGTATTCGCTTAGCAACTCAAATTGGATCGCGCTTAACAGGTGTTTTGTATATTCTTGATGAGCCATCTATTGGATTGCATCAAAGAGACAATGACCGTTTGATTGATACACTAAAAAACATGCGTGATATTGGTAACACATTGATTGTCGTAGAGCATGATGAAGACACGATGCTTGCGGCTGATTATTTAATTGATGTTGGTCCAGGAGCTGGTGTACATGGTGGAGAAATCGTAGCTGCTGGAACACCTGCTCAAGTTATGAAAGATAAACATTCATTAACTGGGCAATATTTAAGTGGCAAAAAGTTCATTCCACTTCCAACTGAACGTCGTAAGCCAGACGGACGTTTCATTACGATAAAAGGCGCTAAAGAAAATAATTTAAAAAATGTTAAGGCGGATATTCCACTTGGTTTATTTATTGCTGTAACTGGAGTTTCAGGATCAGGGAAAAGTACGCTAATTAATGAAATTCTCTATAAATCGCTAGCACAAAAACTGAACCGCTCTAAGGTGAAGCCAGGTGAAGTGAAAGAAATTACAGGTATCGAACAGCTTGAGAAGGTAATTGATATCGACCAATCACCAATAGGTCGTACACCGCGTTCAAATCCTGCGACATATACAGGTGTCTTTGATGACATTCGTGATGTATTTGCAACAACGAATGAGGCGAAAGTGCGTGGCTATAAAAAGGGTCGCTTTAGCTTTAATGTCAAAGGCGGACGCTGTGAAGCTTGTCGTGGTGACGGAATTATTAAAATTGAAATGCATTTCTTACCTGATGTTTATGTACCGTGCGAAGTATGCCATGGTAAGCGTTATAATCGTGAAACATTAGAAGTAAAATATAAAGACAAGAGTATCGCCGATGTTTTGAAAATGACCGTTGAAGACGCAGTGGCATTTTTCACAAACATACCTAAAATTTCACGTAAGTTACAAACAATTGTAGATGTCGGTTTAGGCTATATGGAACTTGGCCAGCCTGCTACAACATTATCAGGTGGGGAAGCACAGCGTGTAAAATTAGCGTCTGAGTTGCATAAACGCTCAAATGGTAAGTCCATTTATATATTAGACGAACCGACTACAGGTTTGCATGCAGAAGATATTGCACGATTATTGATAGTATTACAACGTCTAGTTGAAAGTGGTGATACTGTGTTGGTAATTGAACATAATCTGGATGTTATTAAAACAGCTGATCATATAATTGATTTAGGTCCAGAAGGTGGCGATAAAGGCGGTATGATTATTGCAACTGGAACACCTGAAGAGGTAATTAAAGTGAAAGAATCTTACACAGGACATTATTTGAAGCCAATTATAGAACGCGATCGAGCACGTATGGATAAAGTATTGACAACAGCTACAAATAAGTAGAGACAAATATTCTAGGTATATGAAACTTTTTCCATGAAATTTCGTAAATAATAGTAATAAGTAGAAGGAGGCCGAAAAATGCAAAGTGAGCGTAAACGCATTTTAACATTGCTTGAAAATGGCACCATTACAGCACAAGAGGCAATATTACTACTAGAAGCATTGGAAAATAAAACAGCTACTAATACATCAACTGGAGCGAATTTTACAAAGTCCAGCCAAACTGAAATGAATCAACAAGTAGAGCAATCACAACCTGAAAGAGAACAGAAACAAACAAATTATGATGACTTCTTTGAGAAAAAAGAAGAACCAAAACAACAGTCATCTAAACAAAAATCTACTTCAGAGCAAGAATTCTTTGAAGAAATTAAACAAGATTTCTCGCAATTTAGTGCAAAGTTTATGGACTTCATGAATACGGCTGTCTCAAAAGTCAAAGACATTGATTTTGACTTTTCATTTGGTGAAAAAAACGCATTCGAACAGCGTTTTGATCTAGATAATGCGGACTTTTCACATATTAGTGTAGATATTCCGAATGGTCAATTGCAAATTAAACCTTCTGTTGATGCAACTGTATATGCAGAATGTCGAGTGCGTCCTTCAATTGTTCGGTCGGGTGAAGATATACAGAAGGAATTTCTCAATAAATTTATCTTCACGAACGATCAAGGGAAACTACGCATTATTAGTGATTTGAAATCGATGCGTGTTGATATCGTCCTATATGTACCGATTAGACAATACGAAGCAATTTCAGCGAACTTATTTAATGGTAGTTTTGTATTAACTGATTTGGATGTCAGTAAACTGAAGGTTAAAACAAAAAATGGTCTGATCGATTGTGAAAGATTCGCATTTAAGAGTGCAGAGCTAGAAACTGCTAACGGTGCTATTAAAGTGAAGGATGTTGCAGGAGAAGACCTTGAAGCCGAGACGTTAAATGGCCAAGTGTATATTGACGGTGCAATTCGAGATATTGAAGCGAAATCTATCAGTGGCCATGTTGTTGTGACTACTCGTGCAATTGATGCGACAAGAATGAAAGCACAAACCGTTGCAGGTGCTGTGGAACTTTATATTCCAAGTACATTGTCACTAGAGGGAGAAGTTTCTTCGAATCTAGGTAAAATGGATGTTCAATTGTCAGATGTTCAATATCGCAATGAGCATGAGCAATTTTTACAAAAATCGGTGCGCTTCTCTAAAAAGTTACCGGATGTTTCAACATTAACGATTGATGGTGAAACTAAAACAGGATCTGTCGTTGTTCGATATAATCTGTAATATAAAATAATTTTTAGCGAAGGAGATTTTATCTCCTTCGCTTTTTTAATACATATTTATGATTAATTCGCTATTACAGCAAATTTTTTTTGTAACAAGCTAGAATTGGAAATTCAATTTAAATGAAATGAAATTGTAATAGTAGACAGGCTATTCAATGATATAATAGCTATTATAATAGAGTAGGGTTTATAGAAAATAGGTGGTAAAAAAATGATCGAAATGAAGAATGTTTACAAGAAATATCCGAATGGAATAGTAGCAGCGAATGGATTAAGTATTAAGTTTAATCAAGGCGAATTTGCTTATATTGTAGGACCTAGTGGTGCTGGAAAATCGACATTTATCAAAATGATGTATCGAGAAGAACGAGCTACATCTGGGGATGTTATCGTAAACGGTATGAATTTGACGACATTAAAAAACAAAGAAATACCTTATCTCCGTCGACAAATTGGCGTGGTGTTCCAAGATTTTAAATTGTTACCGATGCTAAATGTCTATGAAAATGTTGCATTTGCTTTGGAAGTAATTGAAGAACAACCGGCTACGATACGTAAACGTGTCATGGAAGTTTTAGATTTAGTTGGATTAAAACATAAAGCTCGAATGTTTCCGAATGAATTATCTGGTGGAGAGCAACAACGTGTGTCAATTGCGCGATCGATTGTGAACGTGCCGAAAGTTGTCATTGCTGATGAGCCTACTGGAAACTTGGATCCTGAGACATCTTGGGATATTATGAATCTTTTTGAGGAAATAAATGCACGTGGAACAACAATTATTATGGCAACACATAACAAAGAAATTGTTAATACAATAAGACGTCGTGTTATCGCTATTGAGGGCGGATTGATTGTTCGTGATGAAAATGGAGGTAGTTACGGCTATGAAATCTAGAACTATAAGTCGCCATTTCCGTGAAAGTATAAAATCGATAGGTCGTAATAGCTGGATGACAGTAGCTTCTGTCTCAGCAGTAACGGTCACACTATTAATAGTTGGCGTATTTATCATGATAATGATGAACTTGAATAAAATTGCTACAGATCTAGAAAATGATGTCGAAATTAAAGTACTTATTGATTTAGAAGCGGATCAAAAAGCTGAGGATGCTTTACAGAAACAAATTAAAGAGTTTTCAGGTGTAGATTCTCTTAAGTATTCAACAAAAGAAGAAGAACTTAATCATCTTGTGAAAGACTTTGGAGAAGATTTAAGCTTATTTAAACAAAGTAATCCGTTACGCAACGTCATCTATGTAAAGGCTAGTGACCCGCAGAAAACGGCTACAGTAGCCAATGAGATAGACAAGCTCGATAATACATATGAGGTATTATACGGTAAAGGTAAGATTGAAAAGTTATTTAACTTTTTAAATATTAGTCGAAACGTAGGTATTGGTTTAATCGTGGCGTTGCTATTTACAGCAATGTTCCTAATCTCAAATACAATTAAAATTACAATTGTAGCAAGAAGAAAAGAAATAGAGATTATGAAATTAGTAGGGGCAACAAACTGGTTTGTACGTATTCCGTTTATTCTTGAAGGTATGTGGTTAGGCCTACTAGGTTCTATCATTCCAATGACGGTTGTAACAATTTCATATGTGAAATTACATAGTGTATTGCAACCAAAATTACAAGGTGAAATGTTCCAGCTATTAGATGTAACGCCATTTATTATCCAAGTAGATTTATTAATTTTGATAATGGGTGTATTTATCGGTGTTTGGGGAAGTTTCATGTCCGTACGTAAATTCTTAAAAGTATAAGTCATCCAGATATATTAATAGAAACAGAGGGGGTTATTAGTTGAAAAAGCAGTTTAAAAATATTTTATATGTCGTTACAGCAACAGTATCTTTATCATTGGTTATTCAACCAATAGCGAATGCTGAATCACTAAATGATTTAAAGTCTAAACAGCAAGAATTAGATCAAAAGAAATCGAAACTTAATTCCAACATAAATGAAAAATCAAGTAAGATTAAGTACAACAAATCAAAGCAAGAGAAAATCAATAAACAAATCCAAAAGCTTGATAACAAGATTATCAAAACGGATGAGAAGATTAGTATTGTAAAATCAACAATTGCTCAAACAACTAGTGAAATTGAAGATTTACAAACTTCTATCAAAGAATTAGAAACGAAAATTGCTGAACGTGATGCATTATTGCAAGAACGCGCGCGTGCCATTCAAGAAGGTGGCGGTTCAATTAATTATGTTGACGTTCTATTTGGTGCTAGTAGTTTTGTAGATTTAATTGACCGTTTTTCTGCAGTTAACACTTTATTAGATGCAGATCGTAAAATTTTGCAAGAACAAGCAGATGATAAAAAAAGCTTAGAAGAGCAACAGAAGAAACTTGAAGAAAAACGTCAAAAACAAATTGACAATCGTGATCGATTAGAAGACCTTAAGAAATCTTTGGATTCACAAAAATCAAGTAAAAATAAGTTAATAGATGCTTTAGAGCGTGAGCAATCAAAACTGAAATCTCAAAAAAAATCACTTCAGAAAGAGTATTCTGAAGCGATTAAAGTAAGTAAAAAAGTTCAGAAAGAAATTCAAAATGAGCAAGCGCGTCTAGCTGAACGAGCACGTAAAGAAGCTGCGGCGAAAGCGAGTGCTAAATCAGCACATGTATCAAATGTTGGCAATGTTGGCGAATCAGATAATATTCCAACAGTTTCAAGTGGTACATGGACAAGACCGACAACTGGTACTGTTACATCTAATTTCGGCTGGCGTGATATAGGTTCAGGTCCAGAAATTGATTATGGTATCGATATTGCAAATAGTGTGGGTACGCCAATCGTAGCAGCAGCTGATGGAGTAGTCTTCCGCGCAAGTCCTTTATCTACATACGGTAATGTAATCATGATCACTCACTCAATTGAGGGGAAAACTTTTACAACTGTGTATGCTCACTTAAGTGGTTATAAAGCAAAAGCTGGACAATCTGTTTCTAAAGGTGAAGTAATCGGTTATATGGGACAAACGGGTCGTGCATTCGGAAGTCACTTACACTTCGAACTTCATACAACAGCTTGGCAAGGACAAAAAGTAGGGGCAGTTGACCCACGTCGTTATATTTCATTCTAATCAGGTTAAATAAAAGTCGTCTGGAAATCGGTAAATTCACCGACTACAGGCGACTTTTCTTTTAGGGATAAAACGATTTTAAATAGAGCTTAATACTGTAAAAACCAGTCCAGTCATCAATTAGCAAAACAAAAATCTTGTATTCTAGTATGACAGCCATTAACATACGGTGTAGGGTATATAATGGGAGTAGGTGTGAACTTTGTCAGTAACAGAATGGTATACTATACGCGGAGTGACATTACCGACATCGTGGGTTTCAGTTCTTATCGCGTTTACTTTGGTAGGAATTATTCTATGGTGGCGTTATGGCAAAAAAGAAGCAAGTGTATATGCGGATCATGCTATATTTTTTATTTTAATTTGGAAATTTAGTGTCATTGTCACAGATTTGTCGTTGGTGATAAAACAGCCTTTAATTATACTATTCTTTAACGGTGGCACGATGGGCTTTTACATAGCGATAGTTGCAACTTGTATTTCTATATTCCGTCAATTGAAAAAGAATGTATTTGCAGCTTCTCAATTACGTACATTAACAATGGCATTTATTTTAACGCAAAGCGTGTATCAAATTGCAATGGCCATGCAAAATGATGGTCTCGCATGGCAAAGGTGGCTGACGGTTGTAGCCTTTATCATTTGGTTACTCATAGCGATAAAAAATGGTCTCAATCAGGATATTTGGCGTAAGCAACTCATCATTTTATTTAGCTTATCACATATAATGATCGCATTATTACAGCCAGATGGTTTTTGGCAGAAATCATTAATGGCAACTTTCATATTTAGTTTGTTTGTGTTACTTGTCCATTTCTTAAAAGATAAAAGTCGTAAACAGATGGAGGCTTCCTCATGAAGAAAAAAATATTTGCGTTGCTAATAATTGCAGCGATGATTGGAATTGCGGTCACTAATTTTGTGAAAACGAAAGTTGCTGAAGAGCAAAAAGTAGATACGAGAGCAACCATTGTAGAGGACAAATTAGGTGTTAAAAGTGGCTTAGCAATTGGTGAGTTGGCACCAGATTTTGAATTAGAAACATTGGAAGGAAAAAAAGTAAAGCTATCGGATTTTCAAGGGAAAAAGGTTATATTAAATTTCTGGGCATCTTGGTGTCCACCTTGTAAGGCAGAAATTCCCCATATGCAAAAGTATTACGAGAAATTTGCAAAAGAAGATAATTTTGAAATCGTGGCAGTCAACTTAACAAGTCAAAAAGAAACAATTAAGTATGTGGAAAAATTTGTTAAAACGTATGAAATGACTTTTCCAGTATTATTAGATACTGAAGGCGAACAAATGAGAGCATATGAAATTTACACGATTCCAACGACTTATTTCCTTGATACGAAAGGAATTATCCAGAAGAAGGTAATTGGCCCTGTCGATCAGGATAGTATGCGGGAAAGTGTTAAAGCGTTAAATTAATAAAGAAAAATCCACTTTTTGATAGTGTTAATCCTATGAAATCATTCATAAACTGAATGGATAGAAAGGGGTAGACATGATGCGGAAGAGTTGGATTTTTCTTTTTTTTATAGTATTGCTAGGTGCTACAGGAATGTATGCAGTATCAAAAATGCAGGGGGCCGAACCTTCAAGTGCAAAAGTGAGTAAGTTAGAAAAAATTGATGAGGCTTTTAATTTAATTAGAAAAGAGTCAGTGCATGAGACTTCAGAGGAACAGCTAGTTGAAGGGGCAATTAAAGGAATGGCGAGTTCACTGGGAGACCCATATAGCACTTATTACACAAAGGAAGAAGCTAGAATGCATAAAGAGTCGTTATCTGATTCCCGTGTTGGTATCGGGGCAGAAATAACAGCAAGTGATGGCCGGTTTATTATTGTTTCACCTGTTAAGGCATCTCCAGCTGAAAAAGCAGGGCTGAAACCTTATGATGAAATTGTACAAGTAAATAAAGAACGACTAGAAGGTAAATCTATGGCTCAGCTCTTGGCTCTTATTCAAGGAGAAGAGGGCACAACAGTAAAAATGACTATTTTCAGACCTTCAGAAGACAGACACATTGAAGTTTCAATGAAAAGAGCAGCTATTTCCATGGAAACGGTGCATAGTGAAATTTTACAAGCCGATGATAATCTAATCGGATATGTGTCCATTTCATTATTTGGTGAAAAAACTGCAGAAGAATGGCAAAAGCATACGTCTTCTTTAATGAAACAAAAAATCTCAGGTCTTATTATTGATGTGCGTAGTAATCCAGGTGGTTATTTACGCAGCGTTGAGCAAGTGATAGCAAGTGTTGTAAAACCAAGCTCTACATATGCTTTTATGCAAAATGCAAAGGGTGAGCTTGAGCCGCTTTTAACTGATGAAAAGAGAGCGAAATTAAATTTTGATGCACAATTAAAAAAGGTGCCGATTGTATTACTTCAAGATGAAGGAAGTGCTTCTGCAAGTGAAGTTTTAAGTGGGGCATTAAAAGAATTAGAGCGAGCTACTATCGCAGGTGTAAAGAGCTTTGGAAAAGGTACAGTACAAGAAACGTGGCCATTATTAAATGGTGGTGAATTAAAGTTATCAACGCATAAATGGCTAACACCAGATAAAGAATGGATTCATGGTAAAGGAATAGAAGCAACATTGCATGTAGAGCAAGATGATTTATATCATATGGAATTGCCACCACTAACAGGTAGCTTCCAAGAAGGAGATTTTAATGAGCAAGTAAGATATGTACAAGAAGTATTATCGAAAATGGACTATAAATTAGAACGAACAGATGGTTATTTTGATCGCCAAACAGCCGAAGCAGTTCTGTTATATAGAAAGACAAAGAAATTAGCACAAGAACCTATTATTAATGAATCATTCTTTTCAGCATTACATAAAGAAATGGTAGAATATAAAGGTAGCAATGAAAATGACCATCAATTACAAATGGCTATCGGGTATATGCTGAAAAATTTAAAATGATGAATTTAAAAGCAATTTATTTGTAAAAAGAAGTTAATAAAAAAGCTTGAGCCTTATAATTTTTAGAAATGGCCCACCTTTACAAGCTTTTTTCTTATATTTCACCCAGAATAGGCTCTAATTATGAAATATAATCCAAATACCACTACGTTTTCAAACATTCGTTTGATACAATTAAAAAATAGACAAACTACTAGATACACTACGGAAGGTGATACGGAAAATGTACTTAGATATAATAGTAGAGCTTGTAAAAGGCATTGGCCGTTTCTTTTTAAATCCAATTCTATACATTGCCATTATTTTTGCCATATTACTAGGCTATCGACGAGTAATTACAGAGCGTAAATCATTTAACACAAGGATACGCTGGGGCTGGACAGAAACGCTTTTCTTGTTAAAAGATGGATGGCTATTAGCACTTGGCATATCGATAGTAAGCATTGCAATTGGATTAGTTGTACCATTTGAATATTTAGTGTTATTCAGTTGCGCTAGTATCATTTGTATTTTAACTTTTTATTATTATACAGCTTCAGCGGTTTATCCCTTCGCTATAGCTTTCGGTGTTATTTGGTATTTATCTGCGAATGACAAGTCTTTTGATTTTTTAGGATGGACGTTTTCTGGAGAATCGATGGACTTAGGTTTATATGTAGTTATACCAGCGTTTATCGGTTTACTCTTATTAGCTGAAGGTATACTCATCTACAAGCATGCAAAGAATTTTGCTTCACCAAGATTAGAAAAGTCTGAGCGTGGAATGCCGGCCACTACATATTTAGTGAAAAGGTTATGGTTGTTACCAATCTTCTTCGTTATTCCTGGTGGTTTAATACAAGAATATATACCATATTGGCCACAATTTACGATGTTTGATTCTACGTTTTCAATTATATTAGTACCAGTTGTGATTGGATTTCAGCAGCGCACACGTAAAACATTGCCTGTTCACTTTTATCCTCGAATGGGGAGAACCATTATCTCATTAGCTATAATAGTGCTAATAGGAGCAGGCATTGCTTACGTGGTAACTGTTCTTGGCTTTATCGCTGTTTGTATCGCTGTAGGTGGGCGTGTATTAATTTCGGTTATATATGCTTGGACCGAGCGAAATGCAGGCTATGCGGTAACTCCGCGGGATTCTGGTGTAGTTATTGCCGCTGTCTTACCAGGATCTCCTGCACAAGCGATGGGATTACAGGTGGGCGAATGTATACGTAAGGTGAATGGTCTTGAAGTGCAGAAAGAAGAAGAGTTATACGAAGCGTTGCAAATAAATGCCGCGCACTGTCGTATTGAAGTATTAAATCATGAAGGCGAAGTTCGCTTGCGACAACATGTTATTCATCGACATGATCATTACAAAATCGGTCTACTCGTCGTAAGATAAAGGAGAAAAAATAGATTCTATGGTTACTAAAGTAATTTTAGCGCTGTTCATTCCAGGATTACTCGTCGTATTATTTACACGTATCACATTCAGTCATTATGTAGCTTTAGCGTTATCTGTAGCGCTTATTGCAGCTTCAGTTTATGCTGGTTTTACACATACAACTTTTTTATATGTCATTGATGCATTTTCATTAACAGTTGGCTTCTGGTATGCCACGCGCATGATGAATCGCAAAAAAGAACAATAAGAATAAAAAAGAAAGCCCGATTTGTCGAATGAGACAATCGGGCTTTTGCTTTGCCAGGAAATGACCTGAATGGAATGTGAGCTACGAATGAGTAGTATTAATAAATATATTGCTCGAATGAGAGCGGAAAGAATAGTTAATACAAATGGGTAACAACTAAATTAAATGACTATACTCGAATGGGAGTGAATGAATAGATTTTCTCGCAAATGGGCGATACTCAAATGAGAGTTTCTTAGCAAACAATTGAGATCATCAACCTTCTTTATTGAACGAAAAGAGCCTATTGCTCCTTTACCAGAAAGAAAACAATAGGCTCTCAAATATATACGAACCATCTCGTTCTCATCTTTCAAGCAAATGATGCTTGTAGGAATTGGCACAGTGTTCATACGCGAATCTGTTGCCGAGACTTCATAGGGCCTGTCCCTCAGTCTCTCTGGATAAGAAAGTGATATTACTATGTAATTGTTGTAAGAATTATATATTACTATATACTGCATTGAACGAAAAGTCAAATAATTTAGAAAAAACTAAAAGAAAAAACTGTAAATTGATAAAATGGCAATAGCACCAATTACAACGATGATCACATTAGCACCTGCAAATGCGATGACAAAAGCAGTTACAGTTCCAACTAAGCCGAATAAAATATCGCCCTCTTTAATCAGTAGTATTGCTGGGAAAATCATTGCACCTAAAATTGCATAAGGGATATTTTGTAAAACACCTGAAATAATAGGGGGTAATTCTTTTCCCTCTAAAAATGTTAACGGAATTGCGCGTGGAATATACGTCACAAGTGCCATACCAATAAGCATCCACCAGTACCAAGAACCCATTACACAAAACCTCCTTTACGTTTTGCACGATTTGCATAAACGATTTCAACTGTTATTGAAGAAACAAGAGCAGCAACTAATAATGCCCAGCCAGTTGATAAAATTTGTGTCCAGTAGAAAAAGCAGTTAATAACTGCAGCTAGTAAAGCGAGCATAACTACTTTACGATTACCCTTCATAGAAGGAACTAAAAGGCCGACAAACATAGCATATAGAGCAATCCCCATGGCGACTTGCAAAAAGGCTGGTAAATTTGCACCTATTAAGTGACCAACTGCTGTGAAAACAACCCAGCTCCCATATGCAACGAGCATTACACCGACACCAAATGAAGTAGGTAGCTTTTCTTCTTTTCGTGTTGCAAGTACAGAAAATGATTCATCAGTTACCCAAAAAGCATAGATGGATTTTTTCCATTTTGTTTCGGATTGCATCTTTTCATTTAGTGATGCCGTCATTAAAAAGTGACGGATATTTACGACAAAAGTATTAAGAACAATCAGTAAAGGATCTGTCCCTGTTGTCAATAAATTTAATGCTATATACTGTGAAGCCCCAGCGTAAACGAGTATACTCATAGCCGTTGCTTCAATCATTGACAGACCAGTTGTTTTTGCGAGCAAACCAAATGTCAGTGCAATTGGAAAGTAGCCGATCGCAATACTAGAACCTGCCTTCATACCAGCTGAGAAGCTAAGTTTTTTCATGTTTGGTCCTCCATTGAAATGTTTAATAAAGTATACAACTGTATGATAAAATATACAAGAGGTGAAATTTATGGAAGAAATAAGCCGTAATTTAGGAAAACAATTGAAGAAAATCCGTCATCAACGTTTGCTGAGCTTAGATGATATGGCTAAATTAACTGATGTAAGTAAAGGTCAGTTAGCACAAATGGAAAAAGGAGAATCCAATCCTACTGTGTCGACGATTTGGAAAATTGCCGCCGGTTTACGCATTTCATTTTCAACATTATTACAACAGCCGAAGGAGCAATTTTTAAAAATAAATAGTGCAGAAATGCCATTTGTCACGGAGAACGAAGGAAAATATCGCGTGTATTCTATTATTCCTTATGACCCTGAACGGGGATGGGAACTCTTTAAAGTAGAAATGGATCCGGGATGTAGTCATAAGAGTGATGCACATACTGATGGGGTAGAAGAAACCATAACGGCTATAAAAGGACAAGTAGTTGTCGAAGCTGGTGATATGAGTGAAACCTTAAATGTCGGTGATACGCTCGTATTTAAAGGACATCAAATCCATCAATATACGAATACAGCAGATGAAATGACTGTCCTGCACTTTATATTACAATATAAACAGTAACTTTTAAGTAGTGCTCATCCCTCAATTGGGATACCTACAAGACGCTATTTGTTAGAGAGGGAGAAACATATGCCTGACTGGTTAACGTTAGAAAATTTTCATGAATTAGCAAAAGAATATAGATTATTTGGCACACTTCTAGGTATATTACTGCCACTTATTGAATCTTTCTTACCATTCCTTCCACTAGCAGCATTTGTCGTTGCAAATGCCAGTGCATATGGGTTATGGATTGGTTTTCTACTTTCTTGGAGCGGAGCGGTGTTAGGATCATATTGTGTATTTTTGATCGTAAGAAAATATGGGCAAAGTCGATTATTGAACTACGTAACAAATCGTGCTACGGTGAAAAAATTAATTCATTGGGTTGAACTGAAAGGGTTTACTCCGTTATTTATTTTGCTATGTTTTCCTTTTACACCTTCAGCGCTCGTTAATATTGTCGCGGGCTTATCCAATTTAAAGCGCCATCATTATTTATTTACAATAATGGCTTCAAAACTTGTTATGATTTTCGTTATTAGCTGGATTGGCTCAGATTTAAAAGCGCTAATAACAGATCCTATCCGTACTGGTATAATCGTTATATTGATAGGGGTTATGTGGTGGGGTGGAAAAATGGCTGAAGGACATTTAAATGCAAAAGTAGAAGAAGATATGAGAAGAGCTTCCCGAACGAATAAAAAGTGAAGTAATTTGCCACTGTTCTATTTATAATATAAAATAGGAACAAACGTTCTTTTGTTCAGGTCTACATATTTTTGAGCATAAATAGTAAAGCGATTGGAATTTTATCTTGATTAAAAGAGGGGGAGTTAGAATGTCACTGCGTATCGTTTCCGGAAGGTCAGGCTCTGGAAAATCGACGCTTATTCATCATGAAATAGTTGATATTGTAAAGGAACAGTCGATAGGGGCACCAATTTTCTTACTTGTCCCTGACCAAATGTCATTTTCTTCTGAATATGATTTAACACATCGATACGGTGTATCAGGACTTATTCGAGCGCAAGTTACAACGTTTAAGCGTTTAGCGTGGCGCGTCCTGCAAGAAACTGGTGGTATTAGCCGACAAGAGATTAACGGGTTCGGTTATCGAATGCTTATCAAACGTTTATTAGAGGATAATAAAGAACAGTTTTCATTGTTCCGTCAAGCTGCTGGAAAACGTGGTTTTACGGATGAGATGGAAACTTTATTAAAGGAATTTAATCGCTATAGTTTAGATAGCAAAACATTAGAACTGCTTCTATCAGATTTTGAAGGTATGAATGCACCACAAACATTGCGCGATAAGGCACATGATCTTCAGTTATTATTGTCAGCTTTAGAAGAGCGATTAGGTACTACATATATTGATAGTGAAGGTTATTTCCCCTTGCTAACAGCACAGCTAAAGGATTCGGAAATTATTCAATCTGCAGATATTTATATTGATGGATTTACAGCGTTCACAACACGAGAATTTGAACTAGTGCAAGAATTATTAAAAGTAGCACGTCGAGTAACGGTTGTTTTACCTATGGAGTCAGATGCTGATGCAGACGATGAACAAGCACTATTTTATCAATCTGCTCGGACAAGTGTACGCTTAAAAGAATTAGCATTTGAAGAAGGTATTGAAGTAGAACGAACTGTACATTGTCAAACAACATTTCGTTTTCAAAACAATGATTTGAAATGTATCGAAGAAAAATTTGATTTACAAGATGAAGCAATGTGTAACTCTTCCGAGGATTTTGAGATTATTGAAGCAGTTAATCGCCGTGCAGAAGTACATGCTATTGCGAGAAAAATTAGAGAATTTATGCAAAATGACGCAATTCGTTATCGTGAGATGGCTATTTTATATCGTCAGGCTGATGTATATGATCCACTGTTTGCGACAATTTTCCCTCAATACGATATTCCAGTTTTCGTGAGTCAGAAAAAGCCCATGCTTCACCATCCATTAATTGAACTAAGTCGTTCGGCTCTGGAGGTTATTCAATCTGATTGGAAGTACGAGCCTATTTTCCGTGCAGTAAAAACGGATTTGTTTTTCCCAGTAGATGCGGATTTACAAGTTTGGCGGGAGCGAGCAGACCGTTTGGAAAACTTTGTTATCGCGCAAGGAATCTATAGTGAACGCTGGTTTGATGAGAATCGTTGGCTATATAAAAAATATCGTGGACTGGAATTTTTAACAAAAAATCAAACAGATGAAGAGCGCGCCTTCCAACAAGAAATTGAAGCAGCGCGTAGTAAAGTAAGAGAACCTTTAAAAGAATTAGAAAATCAATTAACTAGCTGTAAAACGGGACGTGATTTCGCAACAGCTCTGTTTAATTTTATTGAAAATCTCGAAGTTTATGAAAAACTACAAGATTTAAAAGATAAAGAAATAGACAAAGGCCAACTGTTAGCCGCAAGTGAACATGAACAAGCTTGGAATCAATGGGTAGATGTACTTGATCAGTTCGTCATGATGTTTGGTGAACAAGAAATGACACTAGAAGAAGCACTTCACACTTTAGAGGAAGGGTTTGATACATTAGAATTTTCACGTATCCCACCGTCATTAGACCAAGTGACCATTGCAACAGCAGATTTGTCTCGTTTAACGAATATGAAAGCTGTTTTTGTAATCGGTATGAATGAAGGGGTATATCCACAAAGGATGGACCATGAAGGATTACTTTCTGATGCAGAACGTGAATGGTTTATGCAACTTGGAATGGAACTGGCACCAACATCTAAAACGCGATTGTTAGAAGAATCATTCATCACCTATCGTGCCTTAACCATGGCTTCTGAAAAACTCGTTGTTAGTTATGCCATTGCAGATGAAGAAAGTAAAGCATTATTACCATCCCTATATGTGAAGAAGTTACAGCAACTTATTCCTAATGCACCATTTACAAAAGCGTTAATAGATCCAACTGAAGCTTTATCAGAGCTCTCGGATCTCCCTTATATTAATCACCCTAATACATCTTTAGCCTATTTAATGATGCAACTGAGACAAGCTGAGCATGGAAAGGGGCTAACACCTGAATGGCGTGCGTTACAGGCGTATTATGAAGAGGATCCTTATTGGTCGGATATTCTAGAGCGTTTAATGCGTCCATTAACAGTGCTGAATAAAGCAGAGCAACTTACACCTGATATCACCGATGCCTTGTATGGCTCAACTCTTACCTCAAGTGTTTCACGTATTGAGAAGTTTTATGGTTGTCCGTTTTCCCATTTTTCTACTTATGGTTTACGTCTTGAGGAGCGTGCTGAATATCGACTTGAAACACCGACGATCGGAGACTTATTCCATGCAGCGTTAAAATGGATTTCTGAGGAAACACATGAGAAGAATATTAAATGGGGTCAGTTGACGCCAGAGCAATGTGCTGATTTAGCAAAACGAGCAGTGGATAAGATTTCTCCACTGTTGTATCACCAAATTTTAATGAGTACATCCCGTTATCGTTATATTCAACGAAAACTGACATTGATCGTACAAAGAACGATGCTTTCTTTAAGTCAACATGCACGTGTATCAAATTTCAAACCGATTGCTCTAGAAGCTGCATTTGGACCGGGGGAACCCTTACCACCATTAATGATCAAATTAGATGGCGGTAAGAAAATGCAAATGCGTGGTCGAATTGACCGAGTAGATGCAACTACAATCAATGATAAGCCGTATATTCGCGTTGTAGATTATAAATCTTCTTCGAAAAAACTAGATTTAAATGATGTGTATTATGGTCTATCTTTACAAATGTTAACCTATTTAGATGTGGCTGTTGAGAATTCAGAGGCATGGTTGCCGTTACATTCAGAAGCTGGTGGTGTGTTATATATACATGTCCACAATCCGATGTTAAAGCCACATGATAATTTGGATGGCCAACAGGCGGAGCTGGAACGATTAAAAGAATTCAAGATGAAGGGCCTTTTATTAGATGATCGAGAGACTTTGATTGATATGGATGAGGCGCTAGAAGAAGGCGGCCATTCACAAGTAGTACCAGTTTATGTGGGTAAGAAGGATGGTACTGTTTCTCCGAAAATGTCTTCTGTTATCTCGACTCAAGATATGGGGCATCTGCGGAATTTTGTGCGTCACAAGCATCAACAGGCTGGTGAGGGCATTTTAGCAGGTCATACTGATATAAGTCCATACCGTATGAAAACACGTACAGCTTGCGAGTATTGCTCATTTAAAAGCGTATGTCAGTTTGATACAACAGATGCAAATCAACATTATCGATATTTACAACCAATCGGTAAGAAAGAAGATGTTATTGAGCAAATTCGAAAGGAGACTAAAGCAGATGAAGGAAATTCCTGTGAAGCCGGCGACAGCGACTTGGACTGATGAGCAGTGGAAAGCAATTTGGACTACTGGACAAGATACTTTAGTTTCAGCAGCAGCGGGCTCAGGGAAAACGGCCGTATTGATCAATCGTATGATTGAAAAGGTTATCTCATCGGATAATCCAATCGATGTTGATGAGCTGTTAGTCGTAACGTTTACGAATGCGTCTGCAGCTGAAATGCGTCATCGTATGGCAGAAGCGCTAGAAAAAGCTATTACCAATCAGCCAGAATCAAAGCACCTCAGAAGACAATTAAGTTTGTTAAATAAAGCACAAATTTCTACATTACATTCATTTTGTTTAAATATTGTTCGACAATATGCGTATCTATTAGACATTGATCCAGGCTTCCGAATTGCAAACGATACAGAAGCTGCACTTTTAAAAGATGATACGTTAGCTGAAGTGCTAGAAGAGGCTTATAACAGCGATCAAGTTGATGATGTTTATCGATTAGTTGACAGTTTTACATCTGACCGTGATGACCAAGCAATTGAGACATTAATTGAAAAATTATACGATATGTCACGTGTTAATCCAGAGCCGATGAAATGGCTAGAATCACTACCGGATCAATATGACCTTGAAGCTATCACATCAATTGATGAGTTGCCAATTAGTAAAATAATTAAGCGTTCGGTTAGTCATGCTATTGAAGCTGCCTATGCGCTTATTAAAGATATGCGAGAGCTAAGCCTAGAACCAAACGGACCATCAGCTTATGGTGAAACAGCTGAGAAGGATTTTATTTTATTAACTGAAGCTCGTGCATTTTTACATGAACGTTCTTGGGAAGAGGCATATGAATATTTTCATGCTGTTAGCTGGGCGAGAATTTCTACGAAGAAGATGGATTGTGATTTAGAATTAAAAGCTTTAGCTCAAAACAAACGTAAGCAAGCAAAGGAACTATTTGATGCCGCTAAAAAACAATATTTCACAAGAAGACCAGAACGATTGCTAGAAGAGATTCGTTTAATGAAACCAATACTCTTAACACTAGTGAAAATTGCTGCAAGTTTCAGTGAAAAATATGCCGCTGCAAAAAATGAAAAAGGTCTTGTAGATTTCTCCGACTTAGAACACTTTGCTTTGCAAATTCTAACGGATGAAATAGACGGTGAGCTTGTTCCATCAGCTGTAGCACTTAGCTATCGAGAAAAGTTCAATGAAGTACTTGTTGATGAATATCAAGATACTAATAGGCTTCAAGAAACCATTTTGCAGCTAGTGAAAAATGGTGGGGAAGCGGATGGCAATATGTTTATGGTTGGTGATGTGAAACAATCTATTTACCGTTTCAGATTGGCAGAGCCGACACTTTTTTTAAACAAATATTTGGCGTTTGAGGAAGAACCAACAAATACAGGTATGAAAATTGACTTAAATGCAAACTTCAGAAGTCGTCAGGAAGTATTACACGGTACTAACTATATTTTCTCACAGATCATGGGCGAAGAAGTCGGTGAAATCAATTACGACGAAGCTGCAGAATTAAAGCCACAAGCTCCTTATAATGAAAAAGATGCCCCTATTGAATTGACAGTTTTATATACAGATCAAACTGAAGAGGAAGAGTCTAAGGAATCTGATGATGGTGAAGCGGGTGTTAGCTCTGAGCTACAAGCTGAGGAGGAATTAAAAAAATCTCAGCAAGAGGCACGCTATATAATTGAGAAAATAAAGCAATTAATGGATTCTGGACAAATGGTTTATGATACAAAAAAAGGCACTGAACGACCTTTGGAATATCGTGATATTGTTATATTAATGCGCTCGATGACTTGGTCAGGTGATTTAGCAGAAGAGTTTAAGCTAGCAGGTATTCCGTTATATGCAGAGTTGTCTAAAGGATATTTTGAAGCTCTTGAAGTAATGATAATGATAAATACATTGAGAATTATTGATAACCCGTATCAAGATATTCCTTTAGCATCTGTCCTAAGAGCGCCATTTGTTGGATTAACGGAAAATGAGCTAGCCAAAATCCGTTTAGCTGACCCGAAAGCACCTTTTTATGATGCGTTGAAACAATTTGTACGCATCGAAGGTACTGGTCTAAAATCGAGTACTGCTGAAAAGCTACAACGTTTCTTACTGCATTATGAAGATTGGCGTGATTTAGCTCGTAGGGGTTCGCTAGCAGACTTAATTTGGAGAGTATATATTGATACAAATTATTATGAAATGGTTGGTGCAATGCCTAACGGCAAACAGCGCCAAGCGAATTTACGTGCACTTCATGATCGTGCGTTATCGTATGAAAAAACGTCGTTCCGAGGGCTTTTCCGATTTTTGAGATTCGTAGATCGTATGCGATTACGTGGAGATGATTTAGGAACTGCACGCGCTATTAGTGAAACGGAAAATGTTGTACGTTTAATGACAATACACTCATCTAAAGGCTTAGAGTTCCCTTATGTTTTTGTAGCAGGATTAGGTCGAGAGTTCAATAAAATGGATTTCAATTTACCGTATTTATTTGACCAACAATTTGGTTTGGCGGTGAAAATGATTGATCCTGAGAAACGTATTCAATATACCTCTCTACCATTCCTTGCGATGCAGGAGAAAAAGAAACTTGAGTTGAAGGCAGAAGAGATGCGCGTTCTTTATGTTGCGATGACACGTGCAAAAGAGCACCTTTATCTAGTAGGTACTGTGAAAAACTGGGATAAGACAAAGGCTGTTTGGGAAGATGCTAAACTATTACCTGTAGGTGAAATGCTACCTGATCATATTCGTGCTTTAGCAAAAAGTTATTTAGATTGGATTGGTCCAGCTTTAGCTAGACACCCAGACTATGACCGATGTCTAAATGATGAAACTCAGTTAGTCACCAATGAGTTATCAAGATGGAAAGTTCAAGTAATAGGAGCGGAGCATTTTAAAGCACCTTTAGAAGTGACGGAAATAAAAGAAGAGGTTGTCGAGGATACCCAAAAAACTACTATTGTTGATGAGGGGTTATTAACGACTATCAAAAAGCGTTTTGATACAGCATATGCGTACGATAGAGCGATAGCAAAACGATCTAAAACATCTGTTAGTGAACTAAAACGTCTGCAAAATTTAGAACAATCCGAGCAACCTGAACTTTTTTGGAATGCACCTAAAAAACAACAGCAAGTGGCAAAAAGACCTAGCTTTTTACAACAACGTTCGTTAACAGCAGCAGAAATTGGAACAGCTATGCATACGGTAATGCAACATATACCGCAGCAAGGCTTGCATTCAATTGAAGAGGTTGAGGTTTTTGTGCAAAGGCTTGTTGACCGTCAACTTTTGACGAAGGAAGAGGGGGCAGCTGTACATGCACCTAAAATTGTAGGTTTCTTTGCAACACCTGCGGGTCAGCGCTTTATGAATGCAGTGGAACTTTATCGAGAAACGCCATTTACCTTTAGTATTACTGATGAGGACGGAGATTCACAAATCGTACAAGGGATTGTCGATTGCCTATTTAAAGAATTAGATGGCGACTGGATTCTACTTGACTATAAAACAGACCGAATTAAAGAAACGATGAAAACAACTGAAGGCTTACAAAAGGAAATGAAAGAACGATACGACGTACAGTTGACACTTTATAAAAAGGCGTTAGAAGAGACATTGAAAATCAAAGTTGCAGAAAAATTAATATATGCATTTGACGCACAGCGCTCAATTGAATTATAGGAGGAAAAGCATTTGAATTTAACACCAACACCTATGCAAAAAAGGATTGATACGCTCGATATAATACGAGGTTTTAGTTTGCTAGGTATTTTTTTAGTAAATATGTTTGCGTTTAGTACACCTTCGCCACATATTGATTTAAAAACTTGGTTCGAATCGCCAATAGATAAACAATATCATCAGTGGCTAGATATTTTTGTGCAAGGAAGCTTTTATCCACTATTTTCAATGTTATTTGGATATGGTTTAGCAATGCAATTTACGAAAGCAACACAGTTAGGTGACAACTTCTATAAGATTGGATCGAAACGTTTAGGTGTGTTATTTGGCATTGGTGTGTTACATGCCTTCCTTATTTGGTGGGGAGACATTCTAATGACGTATGCATTTTGTGGTTTCTTTTTATTAATCCTGTTACGTCTGAAACCAGTTTGGTTATTAACAATTGGTGGCGTATTATATGGAATTGTACATGGCTTTTTAGTGGTATTAATGGGATTAGCATCATTGGTGGAAGAGTCTACTGATTTTTCAGATTTTGTTGACATAACAGCTATCGAAAGTGCAATAGCGGCTTACGGCTCCGGTTCTTGGACAGAGGCTTTCATGCAACGCCTAGCAGATTTACAAGTACAGGCATCCCCAAGTATGTGGATTGTGGCGTTGTTTACAATTTTACCTTATATGTTATTAGGGGCTGCTGCATCCAAATGGAAACTAGTTGAACGTGCAAAGGAAAAACGAGTGTTTTGGATTGCTTTAACTGTTATTACTCTACCGGTTGGAGTGGCACTTAAAATGTTGCCATATAATTTAGAGCGCAATCTTTTCCTTGATTATGTGCAAGTTTCTTTCGGTGGTCCAATTCTTGCGATAGGGTATGCGGGGCTAATCGTCCTATTATGCCAAATTCCTAAATTCACAAAAATATTGTCGCCTGTTGCAAAGGCAGGACGCATGTCAATGACAATATATTTAATGCAGTCTATTATTGGAACATTCATTTTCTATCACTATGGATTAGGATTATATGGTAAAATCGGTGTCGATACCGTTACGTGGTTAGCTGTTGGGATTTTTGTTCTGCAGATAGTATTTGCGGAGCTTTGGTTCCTGAAATTTAAACAAGGACCGGTTGAAGCAGTGTGGAAAAGATTAACTTACGGAAAAATGTTACAGAAAAAAGAGGAAATTAGTCGATAATTAATGTATCATTGAAAAAAAAGAAGGAGTGCCAATATTCATGAAAATTTTATCATTTCGTTATAACGATGTAGTAAGTTTTGGTCCGAAAGTAAAAAAAGAAGAAGCTGTATGGGACGTTTTAGCAATCCAAGAAGCTCTTCAAGTACTACCTTCTTTCGCTACAACAATTGTAGAGGGGATGACAGCTGGTTTCGAGTTTGTAGAACAATCTCGTAAACTTGTAGAAGCTGCACAGAATTCAGAGAACCCAGAGCAATTTAAATATGCATTTACGGAAATTGAGTGGTTAGCACCAATTCCACGTACAACGAAAAATATTATTTGTGTTGGTAAAAACTATCAAGATCACGCCAAAGAAATGGGCGCTGAATCTGCTCCAGAAAATTTAATGATCTTCACAAAAGCACCAACTTCAATTGCTGCAGATGAGCAAACAATCTCTGCACATGCAGACGTCACTTCAGCACTTGACTATGAAGGTGAATTAGCAGTTGTTATTGGTAAAAAGGGTAAAAACATCCCTACTAAACTAGCATATGATTATATATTTGGTTATACAATTGCAAATGACATCACTGCACGTGATTTACAAGCAAAGCACAAGCAATTCTTCTTAGGGAAAAGCCTAGATGGCGCTTGTCCAATGGGTCCTTATTTAGTAACAAAAGATGAAATTCCTAATCCGCATTCTTTATCAATCGTTACAAAGGTGAATGATGAAATTCGCCAAAATGGTTCAACAAAAGACATGATCTTCACAATCGAAGAAATCATTTCTGAGATTTCTAGATTAGTAACTTTAGAGCCGGGTGACGTAATTTTAACAGGTACTCCAGCTGGCGTTGGTAAAGGTATGAACCCACCAACATACTTATCATCTGGTGATGTAGTAAAAGTATCAATCGAGGGTATTGGAACTCTAGTAAACCGTTTTAAATAAGCTTTTTAGCATATTATAGATATTACTATAGACCGGTGGATGAATTTCCATCGGTCTGTTATATTTGTATAGTTTTTCACCTCGTGATAGGATATTAATGATTATTAAAACTATTTAAGGTGGGGTAATTAATGGATTTTTTAGCTAGCACCCATTTACACATTACAACTTGGGTAATCGCAATTATCTTGTTCCTAGTTTCTGCTGCTATGCAAAGTGGTACAAAAGGACAAAAAGTAACGCATATGATTTTACGTGTATTCTATATTCTAATCATCATTACTGGTGGCGCATTATTTGCTAAAGGTATGGATTTTAATATGGGTATGCTTTATGGTTTCAAATTCATTGGTGGTATTTTAGTTATCGGTATGATGGAAATGGTATTAGTAAGAAAAGCAAAAGGCAAACCAACAACTATGTTCTGGATCCTATTTGCAGTATTCTTATTAATCACTATGTTCCTAGGATTTAAATTACCAATGGGTGAGCACTTCTTAGCTTAATAACTGGCATGATAAACAGCCACATGACGAATCTCGTTGTGTGGTTGTTTTTTTATTGGAAAAGATGATTTTTATACAGTAATATACGCATTTTTAGGACGTGAATATTCTGCTAAATAACAAAGGGTGCAGTTAGCGCAACAAACATTGGCTTTAGCGCAACAAATGATGAAGTTAGTGCAACAAAGGAGCCACTTAGCGCAACAAACAATGCAGTTAGCGCAACAAACAAGTTTATAGGGAGTTTCCATTTGATAGGTTTAGTAGCTAAACGAGCGCTTTCAGCATTTAAGTAAATTCACATTTTTGTCGAATTTGTTTTTGTTTCGGTTGTTTTTGGTGTTAAAGCGTAGCGGGGATGGTGGGGGTTTGGTAAAATTACGTTGGACAGTTCTGCAGAGGAGGACTATAAGTGAACGTTGCAAAGTGGATTAGTACGGTAGTTGCGTCAGCGCTTTTGGCTACGACAATGGGGTTTGCACCTATTGCGAAGGCCGAGACTGAAGTGACGCATAATATTAAAGATGAAAGTATCTATGATCTCTTAGTGGATCGTTATTTTAATTCATCGGTCGAAAATGACTATAATGTAGATGCTCGAGATCAAAATGCTTTTGCTGGTGGTGACCTTACAGGGATTGCTACTAAGTTAACACATATTCAAGATATGGGTTTCACCGTTCTATCGATTGGGTCGATTTTTTCAACTGAATCATATGATGGAAGTGCGGTAGTGGATTACGAAAATATTGAGCGTCATTTTGGTACAGCAAAAGAATTTAAATCTTTGCTTGCTGATGTTCATAAAGGCAAAATGAAGCTAATGATTGATTTTCCGCTAAATAATGTTAGCAAAAATCACGTCTGGGCTAAAGATAAAGCTAATTCAGAATGGTACGAAACCGCTGATAACGGTCGTATTAATTGGAATACAGAGAATCCTGAAGTACAAGAGGCATTAATTAATGCAGCAACTGATTTTGCTCAGAAATACGATATTGATGGTATTCGCTTAACTAATTTAGGTAATAGTGATACAGCATTTTTAAATGAGATGATTGAGTCATTAAAAAATACAAATAAAAATATCTATGTTATATCTTCCGAAGACAGCGATGCAAATTTTGATATGTCTGTTAATAAAGAGACAATCGATATTTATCAATCGATTTTCAAAAATGTCGATATGGATTCGTCAAAAGTGGAACAACCACTTGGCACAATTAAAAAAGACGATGCAGAAAAACCTTCAGCTAATATGTTAGATAGTTTAAATAGCTCTCGTTTTACATTTGCTTCTGCAAATGAAAATATGTATCCACCGACACGTATTAAAGTTGCGATGGCTGCAATGTTTACGTTACCTGGTGTACCGGTAATGACATATGGTACTGAAATTGCACAAAATGGTGAACAAGCCCCTGAATCACATGCAGTATTTGATTTCAAAACGAAGGATGACATCGTTTCATACATAGGCGACGTGCAATCTGTTCGTAATAAATCAGAGACGCTTCGTACTGGGGACTTTAAACTATTAAAGAATAAAGATGGTTTCATTGTATTTGAACGCTCTTCTAATGACGAACAGTGGATTGTCGTTGTGAACAACACAAAAAATACACAGCATATTGATTTAGGTAAAGATATTATTGGAGAAAACAAAGAGCTACATGGCTTATTAGAAAGTGATATCGTGCGTCCGAAAGATAAGGGCATATACCGACTAGTGGTTGATCGAGAAATCGTCGAACTATATCAAGTAAAAGAACATACTGGCTTGAATATTTCATATATGATTTCATTAGGTTTTGTCTATGTACTTTTCATAACATTTATCGTATTAGTGTTACGTAGAAGTAAAAAAAATCGAAAAGCAAAAAATAACTAAATTAAAATCCCTTAGAGAATGTAAGTTATCTCTAAGGGATTTTGTATTTTAAGCGGAAGGGTACTGATTTAAGAAGAAAATAGCTAAAGTACCAGGGCCCGCATGTGATGCAACTGCAGAACCAATCAAATGGATTTCGACAGCTTTAGGCTGGAATTTGTCCATAATCATAGCTTTCATCTCTTCAGCAGCGGCTAAATCATCTCCGTGACTAATGGCAATAACTTGATCACTTAAACCATCACCTGTTTCCTCCATCTTGTCTAAGATACGTTTCATCACTTTCTTACGTCCGCGATGTTTTTCTATAGGTATGAGTTTACCATCCTCCACATGAAGTAACGGTTTAATACTAAGTAAGCCACCGATAAATGCGCTTGCTTTTGAAACGCGTCCACCGCGTGCTAAATAATCTAAATCTTCTACTGTAAAGAAATGTTCCATATGTTGCGCATTTAAACGAACTTTTTCTGAGATTTCGTCTAGGCTTAAACCTGCTTCACGGAGGCGAACAGCTTCCTTAACAACTAGACCATAGCCAAGTGAAGCACATTTAGAATCTACGATTGTTAATTTTAAATCAGGGTATTGTTCTTTTACTTGTTTGTAGATCATTACAGCAGTGCTGTATGTACCAGATAATTCAGATGAAAAGGCTATATAAAGACCCTCCTCACCTGATTTTGCTAGCTCTTCGAAAAGTTCTAAAAACAATTCAGGCGATGCTTGAGAAGTTTTTGGCTGTCCGCCTTGACGGATAAATTCGTATACTTTCAAGACATCGACACCAACGACATCTGCATATTCTTCGTTGTTCATATGAACTCGTAAAGGGATTAGTGTTACATTATTTTCTTCATAAAAAGATTTAGGTAAATCAGAAGCGCTATCTGCATAGATTCTCATTTATTTACCTCCTAGTGTAATTTATTTTAGGTTTAGTCGATCAATTAGGAGGTTAGCTATACCATCCTCATTGTTAGTTTGTGTTATTTCATCTGCAATGTTTTTGAGCTGTCCAATACCGTTACCCATAGCAACTCCAAGACCTGCGTATTCTATCATTTCTAAGTCATTATCTTCATCGCCAAATGCAATAATACGTTCGCGAGGGATTTGTAAATCCTTTGCAACATGCGATAACCCGACTGCTTTATGCATGCCACGACGAACGATTTCAATTACTTCCCAAGGGTCGCCCCATCGGCGATGATCGATAAGCTCTGCTTTTGTGTCTGCTAAATGTTGACGAATTAAGGGTACATTCGAAGAGCTAGCTTGAATTAAAAGGCTTGTAGGATTATCTTTTAAATAATCACGTAATATACCAGTAGTTACTTTTGGTTCGCCCATTGTTAAAATATCTAAGATTTTTTGGTCATGGTATTGAACGTACACATCATCCATAACCTCAGCTATTAAATTTTCAATTTCATAATGGTGAATTGATTCGACAACATCTTTTACTACAGATAACTCTATTGGGCTATGAAGTGTTTGCCATGAAGTGTTAGTTGGATGATGTACGAAGGCTCCATTAAAGTTGACGATTGGTGTATGTAAACCTAGTTCTTGATAGTATATTTTGCTCGCACGATACGGTCTACCCGTAGCAATCATAACTTGATGACCTGCTTCTTTCGCCTGTAGTAAAGTGCGTTTTGTTTTTTCAGAAATAACTTTCTCGTCGGTTAAAAGTGTACCGTCTAAATCTAAAACAATCAAATGTGGTTGTACCATATGAAAAAACTCCTTTCCTACTATAATAGAGTGTATCGTTAATCTTACTTGTTCGTCAAAACTTTGTCACCGTCAAATATTTTTGTTACGATATTAGAATAAACTATCAAGGAGTGAATGCAGTGAAGGTTCAACAAGAACAGTGGGGTAAAATTCCGTTACTTCACATATATGATGAAGAGACAGTAACATCAGCATCACCAGTTGTCATTTTTCTCCATGGCTTTATGAGTGCGAGTGAACATAATTTGCACTATGCATATAAACTAGTTGAAAGAGGCGTTCGAGTACTTTTACCAGATGCTTACCTTCATGGTGAACGTGATGAAGGGCTGGATGAAGTGCAACTTAGTTTGCGTTTTTGGGAAGTAATCTTAACTTCAATTGAAGAAGTCGACTTTTTACATAAGCAGTTAATAGAAAAAGGTTTGCTGCCAGAAGGTAAAATAGGTTTGGCAGGAACTTCTATGGGTGGAATTGTTACATTAGGTTGCTTACGTGTATACCCTTGGATTCAAACGGCATCAGTTATGATGGGTTCACCTTGTTATGTGGAGCTATCAAAAGCACAGATGGCCCAGTTTGAAGAAAGAGGTTTTAAAATTCCAATATCTGATGAAGAGCTTCAGAAAATGGAACAAACACTTAGTTACTTTGATATGTCAAAACAACCTGAATCAATGGCTAACCGTCCAGTGTTATTCTGGCACGGTAAGAAAGACCATATGGTTCCATTTGCGCCTACATATCAATTTTATGAGAGTATACAAGCAGATTATGCAGAACATCCTGAAGATCTTGTCTTTCTCGTCGATAAACAAGCAGGGCATAAAGTATCTCGTCCAGGAATGATTGCGGCAACAAAATGGCTTGCAGACCATTTGGCATAAGTCATTTCATTTGTTATGATGGGATAAACACTATGCAGAAAGGGGAAACACTATGGATGCAGATATGAAAGAAAGTATTTACGGCGCTTTAGAAAACGTAATTGATCCTGAGTTAGGTATTGATATTGTCAACTTAGGTTTAGTATATGAAGTGGATTTATCTGAAGAAGGATTATGTGTAGTAACAATGACATTAACATCAATGGGTTGCCCGCTTGGTCCAGTTATTGTTGACCAAATCCGTACAGCACTATTTGAATTACCAGAAATTAGCGAGGTAACTGTTGATATTGTATGGAATCCACCATGGAATAAAGACAATATGTCACGTTATGCGAAAATAGCTTTAGGTATTCGCTAATATTGTAAAGAAAACCCGTTCTGACTTGAAAAGTCGAGCGGGTTTTTTAAATTTGTAAATGGGTATAATATCTGAGGTTAGTCAATTCTACAAATAGTAAGAGGGCAGTTTTCGCATTCACATTCATCTTTTAGAAATTGTAAATTAAGAACTGTGATTGTACTCTTGTCAAATGTAATAATATTATTCTTCTTCAGGTCATTTAACATACGGTTAATGACTTCTCGGCTAGTGGCACAAAGATTAGCCAGCTCATTATTGGTTAATTTATAGTTAATATGGATTGAGCCATCATCTAAATTTTCACCATAAGTGTTTGCTAATCGTATTAGAGTAGAAAAGAGTGCACCCTTTTTTCCATGTAGTAATAAATCACGGAGTCTAGATTGACTTTTCATATTTTGCAACTGTATCCAACGCAAACATGCAATCATCAATGACGGTTCTTGACTTAGATAGAGTTCAAGCATGTTGTTATCGATAGTTAAAATAGTAGTCGTTTCCATAGCTGTAGCTGTTGTTGAATTATAATCTAGAGAACTAAAAATAGTACTTTCACCAATTAAATTATTACTACCACAGATACGAATCGTTAATTCCTTCCCACTTGCAGTTTCTTTTGAAATTCTCACTTGTCCAGATACAACAAAAAAAACATCTTGGGTACGGTCACCTTCTAAGAATATAGGGGTGTCTTTGGCGAATTTGACAACTGTACCATGCTCTTTGAAAAGTGAATGGATCTTAGGTGGGATAGTTTCAATTTCCTCCAAAATTTTCACAACCTCTGCTGTTTTTCACAATTATAACATACTGTTTTCTTGCAATTGGGCAATATTTGAAATTCTCTTTTTTCACCTATTTGATGACATGGATGTTTGATTAAAAACATATTAGAAATGGGAAATTATTTTAGTCAAAAAAGGTCAAACAAATCACTTTACTTTCATGGGAAGACGATAATATAATGTAGTTAATCAAAAGGTCAAAAAAGGTCAAATAAGGAGTGAACTATAATGCAAATGAATATGAATATGAATAATGAAGAGCAAAAAAGTCCACTTGAACAATTTGGACGTAATTTAGTAGAAGAAGTGAAAAATGGCAAAATGGACCCTGTTATTGGTCGAGACCAAGAAATCCGTAATGTCATTCGAATATTATCACGTAAAACAAAAAACAATCCTGTATTAATCGGTGAACCCGGTGTTGGTAAAACTGCGATTGTTGAAGGATTAGCGCAACGTATCGTCAAAAAAGATGTACCAGAAGGATTAAAAGACCGTAAAATTTATGAGTTGGATATGAGTGCATTAATCGCTGGTGCCAAATATCGTGGGGAATTTGAAGAGCGTTTAAAAGGTGTCTTGAAAGAAGTCAAAGAAAGTGAAGGGCAAATCATCCTATTTATTGATGAGATTCATACAATTGTTGGTGCAGGTAAAACGGATGGTGCGATGGATGCAGGGAATATGCTCAAACCAATGTTAGCTAGAGGTGAGCTACATTGTATCGGTGCAACTACATTAGATGAGTACCGTATGTATATCGAAAAGGACCCAGCACTTGAACGTCGTTTCCAACAAGTTTTAGTTCGTGAACCATCTGTAGAGGATACGATTTCTATTTTACGCGGTTTAAAAGAACGTTTCGAACTACATCATGCCGTCAAAATTCATGACCGAGCAATTGTCGCTGCTGCAGAATTATCAAACCGTTATTTAACTGAGCGTTTTATGCCAGATAAAGCGATTGATTTAATCGATGAAGCTTGCGCGATGATTCGTACAGAAATAGATTCGATGCCACAAGAATTAGATGAAGTAACACGTCGTACAATGCAACTTGAAATCGAAGAGCAAGCTTTGATGAAAGAAAAAGATGACGCAAGTAAGAAACGACTTGTAGCACTTCGTGAGGAATTATCGGAGCTAAAAGATTCTACTTCTAATATGCGTGAGCAATGGGAAGCAGAAAAATCTTCTCTTCATGTTATCCAAGAAAAACGTGAAACACTTGATCGTTATCGTAGGGATTTAGAAGAAGCTGAAAATAATTATGATCTAAATAAAGCAGCGGTGCTACGTCACGGTAAAATTCCTGAATTAGAAAAAGAATTAGTAGAACTAGAGCAGACTTTGCAACAAGGCAATGATCGTCTGCTACGAGAAGATGTGACAGCTGAAGAAATAGCTTCAATCGTTTCAAGATGGACAGGTATTCCTGTAACAAAATTAGTTGAAGGCGAACGAGAGAAATTACTCAACTTAAAAGCTACATTACAAGAGCGAGTTGTCGGTCAAGACGAAGCTGTTCAGTTAGTGACAGAAGCGGTTTGGAGAGCGCGTGCAGGAATTCAAGATCCACAAAAACCAATTGGGTCTTTCTTATTCTTAGGTCCAACTGGTGTCGGGAAAACAGAATTAGCAAAAGCATTAGCTGCTCAATTATTCGACTCTGAGGATCATTTCATTAGAATTGATATGTCTGAATATATGGAAAAACATAGTGTATCTCGCTTAGTAGGGGCACCTCCAGGCTATGTAGGTTATGAAGAAGGCGGTCAATTAACAGAAGCTGTCCGAAGAAACCCATATGCAGTAGTATTATTAGATGAAATTGAAAAGGCACATCCCGATGTGGCGAATATTTTGCTACAAATTCTAGATGATGGTCGTATTACCGATAGCCAAGGGCGTATGGTTAATTTCACAAACACAGTGATCATATTGACATCTAATATTGGTTCAAGTTATTTACTCGATATGCCTGAAAATAGTGAACATGCTGTTGAGGACTTAGTAATGGCGTCTTTAAGAGAGCATTTCAAACCAGAGTTATTAAATAGACTCGATGATATCATAATGTTCCATTCATTAACAAACGAACATTTTTATCAAATTACTTGGAAGTATATTCAGTTATTACAAAAACGAGTGGCTGAACAAGAAATTGAACTAGAAGTAAATGAAGATGTCATCCAGTGGGTAGTAGCAGAAGGAATAGATCCGACTTTTGGTGCAAGACCTTTAAGAAGATTTGTACAGCGACACATTGAAACGCTCGTTGCAAAAGAATTATTAAAAGGGGAGACAGTACCAGGGGATAGACTAGATATTTCAATGGAAGATGGTAAAGTAACAATTCAAAAAGAACCAGCGTAAAGATAAAAAGTCTGAGCAACCATGAAAAAAGGTTGCTCAGACTTTTTTAAAAGAAAAAAACCCCGTCCAATCTTTGGACAGGATTTTCATTATTGTTGGTGACCTACTTGTTTAGGTGATTCGTTTGGAATAACATTGCTAATAATAATTAAGAATACAGAGAAAACTACTGAAAGCCCTAATCCAAGATTTAAGTTAAATCCAACATTCTGAATTGAACTTACTACGTAGTTCAGTACAGAAACTAATAATGCTGACCAGAAAAATAGCATAATATATCTCATTAATTTCACCTCTAACTAACTTTTTTACCTGTTCTATCATATCATATAGCCACATTTAAATAAAAGAATCTTTTCATTATTATGCCCCGTTATTTGGACAAAAATTGACGAAGTGTTGAAAAAATATAAATCTTTCGTTATAATTATTACCAGGTACTAATAATTGATAACAAAAGAAAAGAGGCGCTACTTCATGAACGCTGGAATAATAGGCTTAGGAAGATGTATCCCTAATCGCGTAGTCACAAATGCTGACTTAGAAAAAATAATGGATACATCAGATGAATGGATTCGCACTAGAACAGGAATTGAAGAACGAAGAATCGCATCAGATGAACATAACTCTTCTCATTTAGCTTTTGAAGCTGCAAAAAATGCAATAGCTAATGCTGGAATTTCGGCTGATCAAATCGGACTTATTTTAGTTGCAACCGTAACACCTGACCGACCATTTCCGAGTGTAGCGTGTATGATACAAGACCAACTCGGTGCACACAAAGCAGCTGCAATGGACTTGTCCGCTGCATGTGCAGGATTTATGTATGGATTGGTAACGGCTAAGCAATTCATTGAATCTAATACGTATGATTATGTATTAATAGTTGGTGTTGAAAAACTCTCGAAAATTACAAACTGGGAAGATCGAAATACTGCTGTCCTATTCGGCGATGGTGCATGTGCAGCTGTGATGGGTAAAGTATCTGAAAATCGAGGAATTTTATCATTTGAGCTAGGTTCAGACGGCTCAGGCGGAAAGCATTTGTTCCAAAATGACGCAGGCCATATTGAGATGAATGGCCGTGAAGTTTTCAAATTTGCAGTACGTCAAATGGGTGAATCAGCATTAAATGTCATAGAGAAAGCTGGATACACTAAGGAAGACGTTGATTTCCTTATTCCGCATCAAGCGAATATTCGAATTATGGAATCTGCAAGACAAAGACTAGATTTGCCAGAGGAGAAGATGTCTACTGCTATTAAAAAATATGGCAATACATCGTCTGCTTCAATTGGCAATGCATTAATAGAAGAACTAGAAGCCGGCAAAATTCATGATGGCGATTTACTCGTACTCGTTGGATTTGGTGGCGGCCTTACATGGGGCGCCGTTGCAATGCGCTGGGGAAAATAACAATACAAAGAAAAGAGGGAGTTAAAATAACATGACAAAACGTCGAGTAGTTGTTACAGGAATGGGTGCTGTAACACCTTTAGGAAATGATGTAGAAACAACATGGAAAGCGGTTAAAGAAGGAAAAAGTGGTGTCGGTCCATTAACACGTATAGATGCTGAGCAATTTCCTGCAAAAGTTGCTGCAGAAGTAAAGGATTTTGATATTGAAGCATACATTCCTCGTAAAGAAGCACGTAAGATGGATCGTTTTACACATTACGCATTAGCGGCGTCTATTATGGCTGTAAAAGATGCAGGGTTAGAAATAACTCCTGAAGTTGGTCTTCGTACAGGTGTTTGGATCGGTTCTGGTATTGGTGGAATGGAGACGTATGAGCAACAATTCCGCAATTTCCTTGAAAAGGGACAACGACGTGTTAGTCCATTTTTCGTACCAATGATGATTCCAGATATGGCTGCAGGGCAAGTATCTATCCACTTTGGTGCAAAAGCTATTAACTCATGTTCAGTAACAGCTTGTGCATCTGGTACAAACTCAATTGGTGATGCGTTCAAAGTTATTGAACGTGGCGATGCTGATGTTATGATTACTGGAGGAGCAGAAGCACCAATTACGAATATGGCGGTTGCAGGATTTTGCTCAAATACAGCACTTACATTAAACCAAGATCCGCAAACTGCATCTCGTCCATTCGATGCTAATCGCGATGGTTTTGTTATCGGCGAAGGATCGGGTATTGTTATTTTAGAAGAATACGAACATGCAGTAAAACGTGGCGCAAAAATCTATGGTGAAGTTGTAGGGTACGGTTCAACTGGAGATGCGCACCATATTACAGCTCCTGCTCCAGAGGGTGAAGGTGCAGCACGTGCAATGAAGCAAGCGATTGATGATGCTGGAATTGATGCAACAGAAATTGGTTATATTAATGCTCATGGTACAAGTACACCGTATAATGATTTATTTGAAACAAAAGCTGTGAAAACTGTATTCGGTGAGCATGCGTATAAATTAGCGATGAGTTCAACGAAATCGATGACAGGTCATCTACTTGGAGCAGCAGGTGGGATTGAAGCAATTTTTTCAGTACTTGCATTAAAAGAAGGTATTCTCCCTCCAACGATGAATCTGGAAACAGCAGATCCTGAATGTGACTTAGACTATGTTGCTAACGGTGCTAGAGAAAAAGAAATTACTTATGCTTTAAGTAATTCACTAGGTTTTGGTGGTCATAATGCCTCACTACTATTTAAAAAGTTTTAATAAGTTATAAATGACCACAGGGTGAATACCCTGTGGTTTTTTATCTATACAATTTTGTTGTTTAAATTAAATGATTACTGGAATAGTGATGTATTTCATTATAGTAAGTGAAAGATTATTAATTAGTAAGAACATCATATTTTTATATAAAAAATGACCTCGTTAGTTATAACGAAGTCATTTTTTCATATAGTAATAAAAACTAGAAAAGGAAATATGCAAATGCGCTTACTATTTTTCTTAACTTTTTACGGTCTGATTGTAATAAGTTCAACACACATGATTCTGTATTTGAACTACCGAGCACTAGGATATACTTGGACAGCCGTTTTTATGTTCATTTTGCATACAGTCGATTTCAAAATTTTCATCGGCTCAAGTATTGGACTAGTTATCGTCTATTTCTCCCAAGGCCCATCGCGTCTTCCATTTTCTTGATTGTTGCGCTTGCAATAGCGTTCGCTTTTTCAGCACCGGTATCTAAAATATCATCTAATTTTGGTGAATCGATTAACTCGTTAAAACGTTCTTGGATAGGTGCTAGATGATTAATAACACTTTCAGCAACTCCTGCTTTGAAAGCACCATAACCCAGCCCAGCGTATTTTGCTACAAGATTATCAATTGATTCATTTGTTAAAGATGCTTCAATTGTTAGTAAATTAGAGACACCAGGTTTAGATTCAGTATTGAAAGTAACAACGCCTTCAGAATCTGTCACGGCAGATTTGATTTTCTTCTCGATCTCTTTTGGAGTATCTAGAAGGCGGATTGTTGCTTTTTTGTTTTCATCGGACTTACTCATTTTCTTCGTTGGTTCTTGAAGTGATTTAATGCGAGCTCCGCTTTTTGGTAATTGAATAGTAGGAATCGTGAATACTTTACCGTACCGTTTATTGAAACGTTCAGCTAAGTCACGTGTAAGTTCTAAATGTTGTTTTTGGTCGTCACCAACTGGCACGATATCTGTGTTATATAGAAGAATATCTCCAGCCATAAGTGGTGGGTAAGTAAGTAAGCCTGCAGAAACCGCCTCTTTACCAGTAGATTTATCTTTGAATTGTGTCATACGCTCAAGTTCACCGATGTAAGAAATACATTGTAACATCCATCCAGCTTGTGCATGTGCAGGTACTTCTGATTGAATAAATAGTGTTGATTTTTCTGGATCAATACCTGTTGCTAGATATGTTGCAGCAAGCGTGCGGATGCTGTTACGAAGTTCTTTACTGTCTTGTGGCATTGTAATTGCGTGTTGATCAACAATACAAAAAATACAATCGTACTCGTCTTGCATAGTTGTAAACTGTCTGAATGCACCAATGTAGTTACCTAATGTAATGACACCTGTTGGTTGTACACCTGAAAAAATACGTTTCATAATTAAATTCCTCCTTGGATATAAAAAAACATCATGCGTCTCCTAAATAGGGACGAATGATGTTGAATCCGCGGTACCACCCAAGCTTGTCGATAAATCGACCACTCATCCTCGTAACGTGAGGTAAACGAACAGAGCTACTACATAAAGGTTCGCAAAGTTAACTCGGAAGTCCATTCCACTTAGCGTATCATCTGTTTGCACCAACCACAGACTCTCTTTACATACGACATAAATGTACTACTCTTCGTCTTCGTTTTTCTATATTACTTTGTGTGATTATAATATAGTACCAAGCCAAAAATCAAGCAATCGTTTACAGATTACAAATAATAAAAAATAAGGGCAATGAACATCATCATAATGGTAGCTCCACCGATTTGTAAAATACCCAAATAGGGCATTGAAACAATTTCAGATGGGGCTCTCATACTTTTAACATCCTCTAATCTAGATGACTTCACAAAAACCTTACGCATACTAACCGTGAAAATGTCAAAAAATCCAGATGATAGAATATATGAGGTGAGTCCTACAAAAAGTACAATAGCTCCTATGATAAATGAAATATTAATGTAATCGATTAATCTTAGCATTTTATATTGGAAGAACATGATGATCACGATTAAAAATTGCAGTGCTAAGAAGAGAATACCTTTCTTTTTCAAGCTAATAACCTCCAATTCTGTATTCATTTTAGTTGAAATAAGTTGAAAAATCAAAGAAATTTCACATCATTATATATTCAGAATATTAGAACTTTGTGCTGATAAATACTGATGTTATCACATTTGAATATCAAGTATACGTCAAAAAAAGACATTTTTATCAAAAGGTTACTGTACAACTTTTTTTGAATATGTATAATTAGCAATGTAATGATTTTTCAGAAAATTCAAGGGGGATTAGTTATACATGAAGAAAAGTAAACTAGTATGGCTATCAAGTCTTATCCTTGTTCTTAGTGTTTTCTTAGCTGCTTGTGGCACAGGAAATGACAAAGATACAAGCAAAGAATCTGGTAGTGGTAGCAAAGAAAATTCAGGTAGTGTTGATGCAACTCAAGAACTAAATGTTATGGAAACTGCTGAAATTCCAACAATGGACTCAGTATTAGTAACAGATGTAGTAGGATCTAACGTTTTAAACAACGTTAATGAAGGATTATATCGTTTAAATCAAGAAAACTTACCAATTCCAGCGATGGCTGCTGAAGAACCAAAAGTAAACAAAGAAGGTACAGTTTACACATTTAAGATTCGTGATGCTAAATGGTCAGATGGCTCTGCAGTAACTGCTAATGACTTCGAATATGCATGGAAACGTGCAATTGATCCTAAAACTGGATCTGAGTATGGTCCATATATGATGGATGGAGTAGTTAAAAACGCAAATGCAATTGGTAAAGGTAAAGCAAAAGCTGCTGAACTTGGTGTAAAAGCTCTAGATGAAAAAACACTAGAAGTTACACTTGAAAAACCAGTTCCTTATTTCTTGTCTTTAATTTCACTAAGTACATTCTTACCACAAAAAGAAGAATTCGTAGTAGCGCAAGGTAAAAAATACGCTTCAAACTCAGATACAACTTTATACAATGGTCCATTCGTTCTTGAAGGCTGGGATGGAACAGGATTAACTTGGAAATATACTAAAAATGATAACTACTGGGACAAAGATAATGTAAAACTAGACACAATCAATGTTGACGTAGTGAAGGAAGTTCAGACTCAATTAAATCTTTACACTTCTGGTAAAAAAGACCGTGCAGGACTATCAGGTGAATTTGCAATGCAATATGCTGACAATCCAGATGTAGTGAAAGACGTTGAATCTTCACCTTTCTACTTGAAATTAAACCAAAAACGTGATGGTAAAACAGATACAGCTCTTGCAAATGTAAACATTCGTAAAGCAATTTCTATGGCTTTCAACAAAGAAGATTTAACTAAAGCAGTATTAGCTAATGGTTCATTCGAAGCTAACTACCTAATTCCAGCTGAATTCACATTTGATGAAGAGGGTAAAGACTTCCGTGAAGTAAACGGAGATATGAACAAATACAACCTTGAAGAAGCTAAATCATATTGGGAAAAAGGTCTTAAAGAACTTGGAACCGACAAACTTGAATTAGACTTCTTAGGCGATGATAGTGACTTAGCTAAAAAAATGGACGAGTACTTGAAAAACCAATTAGAAAAAAATCTACCTGGTTTAAGTATTAAACTAAAAGAAGTTCCTTTCTTAGTACGTGTTGATTTGAATTCTAAACAAGATTACGATATCCAAGTTGCAGGTTGGGCTCCAGACTTCCAAGATCCATACACATTCTTAAATTTATGGTTATCAGATAGTCAACAAAACAATATGAGCTATGCATCTGAAAAGTACGATAAATTAGTAACAGATGCTCAAACAATTTATGCAACTGAGCCAGCAAAACGTTGGAAAGCAATGGCAGATGCAGAAAAAACATTGATTGAAGAAGATGCAGCGCTTGCACCTATTTATCAACGTGGTACTATGGCACTTCAAAAACCTTATGTTAAAGGTTTAGTGAAACATAACTTTGGTGCTCAATATAGTTATAAATGGACATATATCTCAGGTAAATAATAGTATTCAATTTTATGAGATTATGCTAAAACCCTGAATAGGGAGAGTATGTGGTTGATTTTAAGCCATATACTCTCTTTTTAATCAGATATTAACTAATTGGAAAATCATGCTACTAAGGGTTTTGTTAATAACAACATTTACAAAGGAAAGAATTTTCTAATTGAGATATTTCTATGAGTTCCATAGTTACGACCACTATTTTAGGAGGTGCAAGAATGGCAAAGTACATTTTAAAACGAGTATTGTATATGATACTAACATTATTCCTGATTGCAACATTTACGTTCTTCTTGATGAAGATGTTGCCGGGTTCCCCTATAGCTAGCTCACCTAAACTAACCCACGAACAGTTAGCTGCGGTGGAAGCAAAATATGGATTAGATAAACCGCTTCCAGTTCAGTATGGAATATATATGAAAAAGATGGTACAACTTGATTTTGGCGTTTCTTATCAATTTAAAGGTGCAAACGTTACAGAATTAATTATTAACCGTGCTGGTCCTTCATTCCTTTTAGGTATTCAAGCGCTTATACTCGGTACTATAGGCGGTATTATTTTAGGGATGATTGCAGCTTTAAGGCAAAATACTGTATGGGATTACGGCAGTACCTTAATCGCAATATTCGGTATCTCCATTCCTTCATTCGTATTTGCTTCATTACTTCAATATTGGATTGGTGTTAAGGGAGGATTCCTTCCTGTTGGATTATGGGAGAATGGCTGGCAATCTAGTATTTTGCCAACAATTGCATTAGCAATGGGTCCTCTAGCGACATCAGCTCGTTTCATTCGAACAGAAATGATAGAGGTATTGGGAACTGACTATATTACTCTAGCAAAAGCTAAAGGTGCTAGCGGCCTTGAAATTGCATTTAAGCATGCATTTCGTAATGCATTAATTCCATTAATAACAGTAATGGGTCCTTTAGCAGCAGGTTTAGTAACAGGTTCTCTTGTAGTTGAACAAATCTTTGCTATTCCTGGTATTGGTGAACAATTCGTTAAAGCGATTAATTCTAGTGATTATTCCTTAATAATGGGAACAACAATGTTCTTTTCTGTACTATTGATTTTAGTTATTTTCATTGTTGATATTTTATATGGCATTGTAGATCCACGTATCCGTTTAACAGGAGGTAATAAATAATGACAAATGAATATCGTAAATTACCACCTGAAGCTTTTAAACACGTGCACATGGATGGCAGTCACTCTGAGAAAATTTCTAAACCATCCTTAAGTTTCTGGCAGGATGCTTGGTTACGTATACGAAAAAATAAAGCAGCTGTAGTGAGTATATTTGTACTATTATTCATCATTCTGATGTCATTTATCGGACCGATGATTAGCCCGCATGACTTTGAAACGCAAGAAATAACTCATGCAAATTTACCTCCAAAAGTTCCTGGTTTAGAAAAGTTGGGAATCTTTGATGGTACGGGTAATATGGGTGGTCAAGAAGTCAATTTGTATGAAATGAAAAACGTTGATACTTACTATTGGTTTGGTACAGACGGACTTGGTCGTGATATGTTCTCACGTGTCTGGAAAGGTACTCAAATTTCATTACTAATTGCACTTGTTGCAGCTGTAATTGATATGGTTATTGGTGTAGCTTACGGTGGTATTTCGGCATTTTATGGTGGTCGTGTTGACGATGCGATGCAACGTATTGTTGAAATTTTATATGGAATACCGACACTGATTGTTGTTATTTTAATGATTCTTGTAATGGATCCGGGTATTGTGGCCATTATTATTGCCATTTCAATTACTGGATGGATTGGTATGTCTCGTATTGTTCGAGGACAAGTATTGAAATTTAAAAACCAAGAGTTCGTACTTGCGGCTAGAACTTTAGGAGCAAGTAATGGGCGTATAATAAAAAAACATTTATTGCCAAATGTTATGGCGGTTATCATTATTAACACAATGTTTACAATTCCTAGTGCGATATTCTTTGAAGCATTTTTAAGTTTTATCGGATTAGGGTTACAATCACCAGACGCATCTTTGGGTACTTTAATTAATGATGGTTACAAGCTAATACAGTTCCAACCTCATATTTTAGCTATTCCAGCAGCAATTATAAGTCTATTAATGATTGCTTTTAACTTAATTGGTGATGGTCTACGTGATGCACTTGATCCAAAAATGAAAGATTAATAGGGGGAAAGCAGTTATGGAGAAAATACTTGAAGTAAAAAATCTTGAGCTTTCTTTCCACACATTTGCTGGTGAAGTGAAAGCGATTCGTGGTGTGAACTTCGATTTGAAAAAAGGAGAAACACTAGCAATCGTTGGGGAATCAGGTTCAGGTAAATCGGTTACGACTAAAGCTATTATGCGTCTACTCCCTGAATCTAGTTCGGAATTCAAAAATGGTCAGATTTTATTTAATGGAAAAGATTTAACGAAGTTAACTGATAAAGAAATGCAGAAAATTCGCGGGAAAGATATCTCGATGATTTTCCAAGATCCGATGACATCTTTGAATCCAACGATGACAATTGGTAAACAAATAATGGAGCCGATTTTAAAACATCAAAATGTAGCAAAATCAGAAGCTCGAAAAATTGCCATTGATCTATTAAAACTAGTAGGTATGCCGCAACCAGAGCAACGTATGAAACAATATCCACATCAATTTTCAGGTGGTCAACGTCAACGAATCGTAATTGCAATTGCATTAGCATGTAACCCAAAAGTTTTAATTGCTGATGAACCGACAACTGCACTAGACGTTACAATTCAAGCTCAAATTCTTGAACTGATGAAAGATCTACAAAAGAAAATCGATACATCTATTATTTTCATCACGCATGACCTTGGTGTTGTAGCAAATGTGGCTGATCGTGTAGCTGTTATGTACAGTGGTAAAATTGTTGAAATTGGTACAGTAGATGAAATATTCTACAATCCACAGCATCCATATACTTGGGGTCTTCTAAGTTCTATGCCTTCATTAGATGTGCAGGAAGAGAAACTGTATGCAATTCCAGGCACGCCACCAGATTTATTGAATCCACCAAAAGGGGATGCCTTTGCGCTTCGTAGTGAATATGCTATGCAAATCGATTTGGAAGAAACGCCACCATTCTTTAAAGTAAGTGATACTCATTATGCGGCTACTTGGTTATTACACCCAGATGCTCCAGAAGTGACACCACCTGCTACAATTATTGAAAGAATGAAACGATTCCCTAATAGCCGCTATTACGAAAGTGCTAATGGAGGTATTTTAAAATGAAAATACAAAAGAAACTTTTAGAAATCAAAAATTTAAAACAATACTTCAACCCTGGAAAATCAAATGAAGTTAAAGCCATCGATGATATTACATTTGATATTTATAAAGGAGAAACTTTAGGATTAGTAGGGGAGTCAGGTTGTGGGAAATCTACGACAGGTCGTACGATTATCCGCCTATATGATGCCACTGACGGAGAAGTTCTTTATGATGGTGTAAATGTCCATGGTCGTAAATCTAAAACGGAACTAAAGTCATTTAACCGCAAAATGCAAATGATTTTCCAAGATCCGTATGCATCATTAAATCCACGTATGAAAGTAATGGACATCATCGCAGAAGGTTTAGATATTCACGGTCTTGTAAAAAACGCAAAAGAACGTCAAGAACGAGTTTATCAATTATTAGAAACAGTAGGCTTAAACAAAGAACATGCTAACCGCTATCCACATGAATTCTCGGGTGGTCAACGTCAGCGATTAGGAATTGCTCGTGCTCTAGCAGTAGAACCAGAATTCATCATTGCAGATGAACCAATTTCTGCATTAGATGTGTCAATTCAAGCGCAAGTGGTTAACCTATTAAAGGAGTTACAAGAAGAAAAAGGCTTAACCTACTTATTTATCGCTCATGATCTATCAATGGTTAAATATATTTCTGATCGAATCGGTGTAATGTATTTTGGTAAATTAGTAGAACTTGCACCCGCAGAGGATCTTTACAAATATCCTATGCATCCCTATACACAATCACTACTATCAGCTATTCCACTTCCAGACCCTGATTACGAGCGTAATCGTGTGCGTATAACATACGATCCAAAATCGCATAATTATAAAGAGGGCGAGGATGTAACAATGCGAGAAGTACGTCCCGGACATTTCGTCTATTGCTCTAAAGCAGAATTTGAAGTATTACAATCACAACATGCAAATAACTAATCATTATGTTTAATTAAAGGCTGCCTCTTTAGTCAATGAAATTAGTTGATTAAAGGGGCAGTTTTGTATTTTGTCAAATTTACATAATGAAATTTATCTAAAATTGAAACTTTTTTTACAGATTGAACGTATAATTAGTATAAATATAATATATATTTTTTCAATATAGAGATTCTAAATGAGAATATTTATTTGAATTAATAAGTTTATCGCACGGCATTTTTGGGGATACTACATATATACGCGTAATAAAGTGGTCTAACCTTTATGGAAAAACATGAATTGATAGAAAAAATGGTCATAACTTACAATGGAAATTTTTCTTAATAGCATATATTCAAATTGGACAAAATGTTGTATAATATGCTTACAGTTCTTTTTTTAAAGTCATTCTAATTTAGGAATGTTATTATATTCGCTACACATTTTGAAAGGATGTGTTTTATATGATGGTGACATTATTTACTTCACCCAGTTGTACATCTTGTAGAAAAGCAAAAGCATGGTTAGAAGAACATGATATTCCATATACAGAAAGAAATATTTTCGCGGAGCCTTTAAGCATAAGTGAAATAAAAGAAATTTTACGCATGACTGAGGATGGTACAGACGAAATCATCTCAACTCGTTCTAAAATTTTCCAAAAATTAAAAGTAGATGTAGAAACTTTACCGTTACAACGTCTTTATGAGTTAATCCAAGAACATCCAGGGCTTTTACGACGTCCGATTATTTTAGACGAAAAACGTTTACAAGTTGGGTATAACGAAGATGAAATTCGTCGTTTCTTACCTCGTAAAGTTCGTGCTTATCAATTACAAGAAGCACAGAAGATGGTTAACTAATAATAAGAGCAATTTTCATGTAGCATGCTCGCTCAAATTGGTCAGCAGTATACATGTGTATAATAAGTATATTGATTAGTTAGGATTCATGCGTAACGATCTATCTATTATGTCTTCAGAGCCAGTTGTTGTTAAGTGTTACACAACTGGCTTTTTTTTATGCATAAAAATTTTTTTCATTATTTACTATATAAAAGAGGATAGTACATCTATACATAGAAGCGTTATGACTTGATTTACTATACCTTGTCTACTACAATTCATATACTGTTGTAATTTTCCGAGTTATTTCCTTTCCATTTTCAACAAACTCATCATACAATAGTATTAGACACTGTATTATCAAGAAATTTTAAAGACTTGTTCATAAGTGGACTCGATGCATCTGTTAGTATTGACCGAAGGGAGTTGTGTAATATGGACATCGAACGCATAAATGAGAATACACTTAAACTCTTCATTTCTTATCATGACATTGAAGAACGTGGATTCACGAAAGATGAAGTATGGTATAACCGGGAAAAAAGCGAAGAACTCTTCTGGTCTATGATGGATGAAATAAATGACGAAGAATATTTTGAAGTTGAAGGACCATTATGGATCCAAGTGATAGTTCAAGAGAATGGCCTTGAACTGACTATCACACATGCTAAAATTTATAAGGACGGTCAGCATATCGAACCGCCCTTCGATATAGAAGATAAACAAAGAATGATGTCATCCGCATTTGGTGGCGATGAGCCAAAAGCGCATGAATTTGACGATTTTGAAGATCTTGTAAACAGTACAATCGATGAAGACTCCGATTTTATCTTTAAATTACAGGAATTTGATGATATTATTCCTCTTGCGCAAAAAATACAAGAGACGTCACTATTCCATAATGCGTTGTATCAATGGGAAGGTAACTACTATTTACACATCCGTTTTAATGAAGAGGTTTTACATGATGAAGCTGAGGACATTTTCAGTGTTATTACTGAATTTTCCACGGATGCTGAGGTAACAATCCACATTCTTCAAGAATACGGTAAAGCATTAATGGAAAAAGACTGCTTTGATACAGTTATAAAGTATTTTGTTAAATGACAGTGAAAATCCTCCGAATCCCGGGGGATTTTTTTTCTTGCAATTTATACCATATATTAATAGAATGGATAAAAATAGGAGGTGTTTGTATTTTATCTGCAATGACAGCAAATAATGAACTATTTATATTGTCTGCATCACATACTAGAGAAAAGCTAAAACAGTTAAGGAGAACCCATCAGTTTTTTTGTCCGCAATGTAAAGAAGAGTTACAGCTTCGAATAGGTGAAATTGTTGTTCCTCATTTTGCACACAAAAAGGATTCAAATTGTCCACAGTTATTTTCGGATGGTGAGTCAAAAGAACATTTAATAGGTAAACAACAACTTTATTGTTTTTTTGAAAACAAAGGATTAACTGTTCAACTGGAGCCTTTTATAAAGAACTTGTCGCAGCGGCCGGATTTACTAGTAACAACTAAAAATGAGCAATATGCGATTGAATTTCAGTGTAGCAATATACCTATTGAAGTTGTACAAGCACGTACTAAAGGATATTTAAATGCAAGTATAGTTCCTATATGGCTTCTTAAAACCCCTAATTTTAAGCAGCAAAAACCTACACGTATTCAACTTGTTCAAATCTCTCCGTTTCGTCAGCAATTTATCACACGTCATCCCCAACACGGATCAACCCTTCTTACTTACAATCCTACTACAGCGAAGTTTATTTATTTTTCTCATCTATTGTTCATACATGGGTATCGCTTTATCGCCAAGGTCCAACAGTTACCGATTGCACATCAATATTTTCCATTTTTGCATTTAAAAGAGCCTACAAAGGAGGAATTCACTCATTATTGGAGATTCCATTTGCATATCCGCCAGCGTTTTTTACGTCAACGTTTCTACTTAAGTAGGAAAGGGGTTCAGGATCTGCTCTTAAAAGGCTGTTACGGTGCGCGTATGAGACTTGACCAATTACCTTTATTCATTGGCTTGCCTGTTCGAAACGCTCAATATATTGATGTCTACATTGCAGAATGGCAAGCAACATTATTATTCTTTCTACAAGATTGTCAAATTAGTATATTACAAGTGGATGATGAGGTTATTGCGATATTTATCTTAAATAATCCGGATTATTTTCAAGATGAGCGAGGGAAAGATGCGATTCTTCACTATATTTTGTTATTGAAAAAATTGGGTGTCCGTTCCATTCATTCTTCAACAAAAGAAGCTATTATCTTACAATTATTGCATAGTGAATTCCTTGCAAAGTGTTATGAAAATTGAGAAAATAATAAAGGTATTTGTTTCTCAACGTATTTACAATAGGAGGTCATAAAATATGACAACGAAATCAGAACAAAAAGTATTAACAAGACAAGAGGTACCTGTTGAACTAACTTGGCGTCTTGAAGATATTTTTGAGACAGACGAAGCTTGGGAAGCAGAGTTTAAGGATATTATTGCTTTGAGTGAAAATGCTGCATCTTATCAAGGTACAATTGAAAACGGTGCACAGGCACTTTTAGCGGTTTTACAATACCGAGATAAATTGTATTCAAAATTAATGCGTCTTTACACATATTCACATATGCGATTGGATCAAGACACAGCGAACAGTTTCTATCAAGCAATGGACAGTCGTTGCAAATCACTTTATGCGAAAGTTTCAACTGGTCTGTCATTTTTAACACCTGAAATTCTAGCGTTAGATGAAAAAATAATTGAACAATTTTTAGCTGAAAATGAGGAACTTCAATTATACAGACAAGAATTGGTTGAAATTAACATTGGACGTCCACATATTTTGCCAGCGGAGCAAGAGGCAATCCTTGCACAGTTGTCAGAAGTAACAGGTGCATCATCTGAAACATTTAGTACATTAAATAACGCTGATTTACAGTTCCCTACGATTGAAGATGAAAATGGTCATCAAGTTCAACTAACACATGGGAATTATACACATTTCTTAGAAAGTGGCGATCGCAAAGTACGTGAAGCGGCATTCCGAGCAATGTATAAAACGTACGGAGAATTCCGTAACACATTTGCAACGACCCTTGCTGGTAATGTTAAAGGTGATAATGTCAATGCGCGTATTCGCAAATATGAATCAGCTCGTCAGTCAGCAATGGCTGCAAATCATATCCCGGAAAAAGTGTATGATCAACTTATCTCGACAATTCATAAGTATTTACCTTTAATGCATCGTTATATTGCGCTGCGCAAAAAGGTATTGGGTGTCGATGAACTTCATATGTGGGATATATATACACCACTTGTACAAGAATCAAAAGTGGATATGCCATATGAAGAAGCAAAAAATCATATGTTAAAAAGCTTTGAAGTACTTGGTGAAGAGTATGTAAGTATTGTGAAACAAGGTTTAGAGGATCGCTGGGTAGATGTACTTGAAAACAAAGGGAAGAGAAGTGGCGCATATTCTTCAGGTGCATATGGTACGAATCCTTATATTCTGATGAACTGGCAAAATAATTTAGATAATCTATTTACTCTTGTTCATGAATTTGGACATAGTGTCCATAGTTATTTCACTCGTAACAACCAACCGTTCGTATACGGTAACTATTCTATTTTCGTAGCAGAAGTTGCATCAACTTGTAACGAAGAGTTATTAAACCATCATTTATTAAATACGATTGAAGATCCACAACAACGTATTTATATATTAAATCACTGGTTAGAAGGATTCCGTGGTACAATTTTCCGCCAAACAATGTTTGCTGAATTTGAACATATTATTCATCAACTTGATCAAAATGGGGAAGCGCTAACAGCAGAAAAAATGACGGAAGTCTACTATAATCTAAATAAACAATATTATGGTGACGACATTGTTGTGGACGAAGAGATTGGTCTAGAATGGGCACGTATCCCTCACTTCTACTACAACTATTATGTCTACCAATATGCAACAGGTAAGAGTGCTGCTACTGCTTTAAGTGCTCAAATCCTTGAAGAAGGACAACCTGCAGTAGATCGTTATATTAACAATTTCTTAAAAGCGGGATGTTCAGACTTCCCAATTGAAGTATTAAAAGCGGCGGGTGTTAATATGGAATCTGCTGAGCCTATCGAAGAAGCTTGCAAAGTATTCGAGAAAAACTTAGAGGAACTAGAAAAACTTCTAGACGTTTAATAATTAATGTTTAAAAGGCCGAGGTGGAAATAATTCCCCTCGGTTTTTTAATTTTTAATCATTCTATATAGTGATATGAAAAGATAGGTAATTTTCGGGTGGAAAACTATAAAAAATATTAACAAGACTCGACAAAACCATGTCAATTTGAAGTTTAAAAGACTTATTACCACTTGCAAACGCTTTCCTTATGACAACTTTGTGAATTCAATTCTGAAGCATTGCTATATCATTTTTTCCATGCTAAAGTGTTAGATGTGAAATAAATCACAAACAAACATACACCCCTTTGTTTGAACGTGAACATTTCTCCCATCCCCTTTGTGAAAAGAAGGCGTCTCTCGTAGAGGCGCCTCTTTTATTTTGTTATTTTCTATTAACCGGTAACTATCATCGACATGTTAACTAGTTCTTACATACAACTAGCAAGATTTCTAATAGAAATTAAAAAAGACTAGCAACGATATAATAGATCGTTACTAGCCTATATATAATTTATTTTAAACGCCACAGCGATGATTCTTCATAATTGATGCGGTCGACTTTTTGTTGTAGCATTTTCTTTTTTAACTCTCGGTCAGCAGTTTGTTCAGTAATATTATAAATTGATGCTACTTCTTTAGTTGTTAATGTATGATACCGTTTAAATAATTCTTCTACTGATGGAGGTTGTTGACAAATAAGTTCACCGTCTAATAATTCTTCTAATATTTGTTCATAAACTTCATATGAATAATTTCCACTAACTTTTAAACCTTCATCTTCAATATTTTCATTAAAGAAAACGAAGCTTGGTACTTCTTCTACATCCATTTCGCGCGTAATGCATAAGTCACTTTGAAATGCACGAGACGCTTCCAACGACTGGAAGTCTGTTTGGAACTCTTGAATATCTAGTTTGGCTTCTTTGGCAATTTCGACTAAAGTCGAGCGTGAACGGACGTTTTTTGTATTCAACAAGACATATTCTTGCAATTTCATCAGGTAGCGATAGCCAGCTTTTTTCCCTTGTAATTCAGCAGCCTTTACTGCGATTGAAGGAAGAACAGGATGAGAGACATCAATTTCTTCATATTCACTATTACAGCTATTTACACGTTGGCAAGCGACGTTAAGTGAAGCTAATTCTGTACTAAGAACAAATCGTAAAGTAAAGTACTGATTATAATTTACTTGAAGCTTACGGATAATTGCTTGTAAATCCCAACTGTCTGGAGCAAGCGGATCAATGAATACATAAAGCTCAATCGGTCTACTCAGAGTAGTATGCGAAGGCGGTGCCGGCATTATCTGAATATTATTCACTCTAATACCTCCTCGTCGTTATCAGGTGAATTAATCATGTGGTGCGCTGTAAGGACGAGTCGTTTATAGTATATTTCTCGAATCTTTCCATCCAATCCAACTTCATCCATAGCTTCAGCCATACATTCTAACCATGCTTGTGCACGTTCAGGTGTAATTTTGAAGGGCATATGGCGGGCTCTCATCATTGGATGCCCATGCTCTTCAGTAAAAAGATTTGGACCACCTAAATATTGAGTTTGAAATTGAATTTGCTTGCGGGCAGTTTCAGTTAAATCATCAGGAAATATCGGCTTTAGCTTCGGATTTTTAGCGACTTTGGAGTAGAAAATCTTAATCATTTTTGATAGTGTTTCTTCGCCAATTTCCTCATAAGGAATAATAGGTTTTTGCGTCATTGATGATGCTCCTTTGCTTTAGCTGTAATTCTATTCTATCAACCTAAACGTTTTTTCTCAAACAAATCGATTAAATTACATTACTTTTTTCATATAGTTTAATAAAAAAGTCAGAAAAAGTGTATGGCTACTATGAAAAATCGTGCCTTCAAGGAAATTTAATCAAAAAAAAATCGACATAATTCTAAGTTATATGTCGATTCTAAGAGTGACTTGATATGAAATTATAAGACAACAACGGCTGCTGTTTTATTAAGCTTTATAGCTATTCATGATTTTAGTAACATAATTCGTCGTCTCTTTAAATGGTGGAATACCATTATATTTAGAAACATTACCAGGCCCAGCATTATATGCAGCTAACATTAGATTCATATCACCACCGAATTTATCATACATTTGTTTCAAATATTTCGTACCACCCATAATGTTTTGTTCTGGGTCAAAGACATTTGAGACACCAAGGAATTTGGCTGTACCAGGCATTAATTGCATAAGGCCAGCAGCCCCTGCATGGCTAACGACAGAGTTATTAAAATTAGATTCTTGTTTAATCACAGATTTAATCATTTTTTCAGGAATACCATAAGTTTCAGATGCTTTTTTTATAATGGCATCATATTGCGTATTTGAAGTGACATTAGTAGGTCCCGCGGTGTAACCTGTTAATACTGGATTTAAAGGTGTTGTACTATATGTATTATTAGACACCGAAGTTGGTCTATATATAGGAGAAGTACCGTTATAGTACAAGCTCGAAAGTGCATTATCCGAGCTCGTTGTTGAAGAACCCATTAATCCACTACCTAATAATGCAGCATAAGAATTGCTTGGGCCCGATACTGAATTTGTTAAGCCTAGTAATTGTGAAGGGGCGTTTTGAGATGTTGATGAAGTCATCATTTCATTCATTAATTGAGTGAACATATTAGATGAAGAAGATGATGATGAATCAGTGGCTGATAAGCTAGTCGATCCCATGGATTGAAGACCTTGAATTTCTAAGAGCATTTTTAAAGCTGAGATATCCATCTATTAACCTCTTTTCTTATTGACGGCGGCCATGAAGCGAGCAATTTTTTTATCAGCTATTCTAACAGGAATAGTATGTTTTGCTAAAAATTCCTCGAATAATGTTCTACCTAACTTCTCATTTGTCACTTCAAATTCTAGTTCATAATCATCAGTGTCTAAATAGCGAGAATGGTCGAAAACGAGAAGTCCGCCATTATATTTTATTTCGGCACGCTTTGTAAAAAGTGTACCTAATAGTTGTAAATCTGTGGGGTTAATCTGAAGTTTTTTTAATCGGGTATCTACTTCATCTGCTTTTAGAGTAGCCCCATTTAGCACTTCATTCACGTGCTCCTCAGTTAATAAATCCGTTGTTTCCAATAACCCAATACCAGATGCTGGTTCTTTTAGTGTGCATTCAAAGCGGTTTTGAACTTCGCGTATTCGTAAACCTGAACGTGCTTTCTTTAATCGAAAATCTGGTGTATCAAAATAATGATTTGCTTGTTCGTGAAAATCTTCATTTGGAATAGCAAAAGTATTACAAAGGGCTTCATATTCCTCTTTCGAAAGTAGGTTTTTAAACTCAATTTCTAGTTGTTGTGCCATACCAATCACCCTCTCTTTTTATAAATTCTTATAAATTAATTATAGGTGAAGTATAGACTGCATTGCAATGATTGTCGAAATGGGGAAAAGCACAACAATTCTCCGAAAAAGTGGGTAGTAATGAGGCTTACTATGATAAAATGATAGGAGATTCACGGAAAGGAAGATAGGCTTTGCGTAAAACATATACAGTAGAAAATGGATCACAATTAGAAAAACAAATTCATTTACAAATATGCGGAGAAACACCTGATTTGGAATGGCGAGCTGCAGGTCAGGTTATTACTGATTCAGACGCCATGGCTTTTATCTATTTAATGGATGCAGGGGAAGACTACCATTACATAAAATTCCCACAAGCTATTTGGCCACTTTTAGTCAAAACATTACAGTCTGATTTTGAGCCAATATTAACTTGGGGGAATGGACAAACTGAATTAGTGAACTTCCAGGATGAATTAAACGCACTTATATTTAATATTGAAGGAAATCATAATTATGGAGAAGACTTTTCAACAGCTGTTGAAGAAGCCTTTGCAGAAATATTGAACGAATCCCGAGAAGATTAGGGGGACTTATCATGGGACAATGGGACCGCTTTTTACAGCCCTATAAGCAAGCAGTGGATGAATTGAAAATTAAGCTAAAAGGAATGCGCGCACAGTTCGAAAAATCAAATGAAACGTCACCAATAGAATTTGTAACAGGTAGGGTGAAACCACTTGCAAGTATTTATGACAAGACGTTAGAAAAAGGTCTAGTCTTTGAACCGTCAGATATGCTAGCGCATGAGTTACAAGATATTGCAGGGGTACGTATCATGTGTCAATTCGTGGATGAAATTCCTACTGTTATTGAATTATTAAGACAGCGCAATGATTTAACAGTTGTAGAAGAAAGAGATTATATCACCAATGTAAAAGTTAGCGGATATCGTTCTTATCATATGATAATTGAATATCCTGTCGGAACAATTCAAGGTGAGAAAAAAATTTTAGCTGAAATTCAAATTAGAACACTTGCAATGAACTTCTGGGCATCTATTGAGCATTCATTGAACTATAAGTATAAAGGGATTTTTCCTGAGGAAATAAAAAATCGCCTACAAAGCGCAGCAGAGGCAGCGTTCCGATTAGATGAGGAAATGTCTTTAATTCGCGAGGAGATACAGGAAGCTCAAAAGTATTTTACCGAATACAAAGAGGCTTCAAATCCAAAAGTTAGAGAGGATAATTCGAAGGGAGCTCATGAAAACCTATGAAATTTGCCGTTCAATCACGTAATGATCCACAATCAAATGAATTAATGGAAAGAGCTATCTCGTACTTAACTGATTTTGGATTAGAAATAGATGAAGAAAAGCCAGATATCGTGTTGTCGATTGGTGGAGATGGTACACTGTTACATGCATTTCATCGATATAGCCATATATTATCAGATGTTGCATTTGTAGGTATCCATACGGGGCATCTAGGTTTTTATGCTGACTGGAAGCCAATTGAAATCGAGAAATTGGTTATCTCTATAGCAAAGAATGACTATAATGTAATCGATTATCCCCTATTAGAAGTTGTGATTAATTATCAAAATTCAGATGAAAATTACACTTATTTAGCTTTGAATGAATCTACAGTTAAATCCCCAGAAGTAACATTAGTAATGGACGTTGAATTAAATGGGAAACCATTTGAACGCTTCCGTGGAGATGGACTTTGTGTTTCTACACCTTCAGGAAGTACAGCTTACAATAAGGCACTTGGTGGTGCCATTTTACATCCATCAATAGAAGCTATTCAAGTGACTGAAATGGCATCTATTAATAATCGCGTTTTTCGTACAGTCGGATCTTCATTAGTGTTACCGGCACATCATAGTTGCGTGCTAAAACCAGTGAAGGCTAAAGACTTTATGGTTACAGTCGATCATGTACAGTTATTGCATAAAAATGTAAAATCAATTCAGTACAAAGTTGCGAAGGAAAAGGTGAGATTTGCTCGCTTTAGAGCATTCCCATTTTGGCAACGTGTACATGATTCTTTTATCGATAGTGATTTGAAATAATATGAAAGATTTACGATATCGCTTAACCTTTAAAGTAGAGCACGACCAACTTTTTAGAGATGCACTTGCCATGTGGGGGATTTCTAAGAGAGCTTTAACAGCAATAAAATTTCAAGGTGGACAACTTTTAGTAAATGATATTGAGCAAAATGTCCGTCATAGCCTAAAGAAGAATGATTTAGTCACAATCATCTTCCCTCCAGAAGAAATTAGTAAGGGATTAGTTCCTGAAGATGGGAAGCTCGAGGTCATGTTCGAGGATCATGAACTGCTAGTTATTGCTAAACAACCTTATCAAAATACGATTCCTTCCCACGATCATCCCAAAGGTAGTGTTGCTAATTTTGTAGCTGCCCATTTACAACAGCAAGATTTAGCTTCAACGGTACATATTGTAACGCGTCTAGATAGAGATACATCTGGAATTATGTGTATTGCTAAGCATCGCCACGTTCACCATCTTATGAGTGAAGCTCAAAAGAAACATGCTATACATCGGACTTATGAAGCAATCGTACATGGCCATTTGGAATTAGAACAGCAAGAAATTATTGCTCCAATTGGGCGTAAAGATGGTAGTATTATTGAACGTGAAGTACGAAGTGATGGACAGTTTGCTCACACAGATGTTGTCGTATTAAAACGAACAAGGTTAGATGGAGAAGCAATTACTCATATTCGTTTAAAGTTACACACAGGACGTACGCATCAAATTCGTGTACATATGGCATTTATTGGACATCCACTTGTTGGAGATACGTTGTATGGAGGCCATAGAAATTTAATCGATCGCCAAGCATTACATTGTGTTGAGCTTCAGTTACATCATCCAGTGACGAAACAATTTTACAGCTGGCAAATAGGTTTACCAAAAGATATGCAATCACTACTAATAGAATAATTAATGTAAGGTGCTTTTATTAAAAGAAGCACCTTATTTTTGATTTCCTGGGAAATTTAAATATGCTATTTGTAAAAATGCACTACCGAATGTTAGTATTAGGGGTGTTCAAAAGGCTGAAATTAAAAAGTTTTTTTAAAAAATAATTGCTCTTTTGAAGGTCTACACTCTATTATAGTAAGGTGTTATTTTAACTGACTTAATGAGTCGAGAGGAGGGGACATGCATGATAGAAGAAACAAAGGAAAAAGATGAAGTACAATTCGATGAGCAGCATCTACGTCAATTACTGGAGAATTCAGAGACAGATAATTTTCGCGAGGAGTTTCTAGCACTTCATCCGTATGATCAGGCACAGTTTTATGAGAAGGTGGGACCAGACATACGACAGATTATCTATCAGTATCTCTCCCCTAAAGAGATGGCTGACATTTTTGAAGCTATTGAACTCGATGATGACGAATATAAAGGCATTTTAGAGGAAATGGATACGACGTATGCAGCGCAAATGATAGCAGCCATGTATACCGATGATGCGGTTGACGTTTTAAATGAATTAGATAAAGATCAAATCACTCATTTCCTTAAAATTATGGATAAAGATTCGGCACAGGATATTAAAGAACTTCTGTACTATGCAGAATATACAGCTGGTTCTATAATGACGACAGAATATGTCGCTATTCCTGAAAACTCAACCGTTCGTTCAGCGATGACAATTTTACGCAACGCAGCGCCAGATGCAGAAACGATTTATTATATATTTGTTGTCGATGATACAAATCATTTAACGGGTGTCATTTCTTTGCGTGACTTAATCATTGCAGAAGAAGACACATTAATACGACAAATAATGAATGATCGTGTTGTAAGTATTAATGTAACTGACGATCAAGAGGCAGTCGCGCAAATTATGAAGGACTATAACTTTTTAGCTGTACCTGTTATTAATTCAAAAAACGAAATGCTGGGTATCATTACAGTTGATGATATTATTGATGTCATTGATGAAGAGGCGTCAGATGACTACTCTAAATTAGCCGGGGTTTCAGATATGGTGACATTCGACAAAAGCCCGTTTGCTGCAGCGAAGAAACGCTTGCCATGGCTTGTTGTATTATTATTTTTAGGCATGTTAACCGCTAATTTGGTAGATTTATTTACTGGAACATTAGAAAAAGTGGCAATTCTTGCTGCTTTTATTCCTTTAATAGGTGGTACGTCAGGAAATAGTGGAACGCAAGCATTAGCCGTTGCTGTTCGAGGGATTGCTACTGGTGATGTTGAAGAAGAGAGTAAGATGAAGTTATTATTACGAGAAGCAATCACAGGCATAATTACAGGTGTTGTTTGTGGTGCTATTGCATTTGGTATTGTGTTCTTTTGGAAACACATGTGGCTTTTAGGAGTATTGGTAGGAACCGCTATTTGTTGTTCAATTGTTGTTGCAACAATTGCAGGATCTTTTATACCGTTATTAATGCACCGACTGAAAATTGACCCTGCAGTTGCATCTGGTCCTTTTATTACAACATTAAATGATATAACAAGTATTTTAATTTATCTTGGGATTGCAACGATGTTCATTAGTAAATTAATGTGAACTTATTTTCCGGAGGAGCATACAATATGAAAAAAAGGATGTGTTACCTTGGGGAATCGCCCACTCCTTTTTATCAAAGCTCCCCCGGCTTTTTTTATTGATATTAATAGTGATAGTACTTCTGTTGTGGAAGATGCTATTGAAGAGGTAGTTGTAGATGTAGATGTAGATGATGTTGTAGAAGAGTCAACGGAACAAGTAGAATCCATAGAACCAGTTATAGAAGATGCTGAAATTCGTCGTAAAACAGAGCGTTTAATATTTTTATCTGCACCGTTTCAACAGAAAGCTTATCAACCATTGCAATTTAGTTTATCAGATGGCCGTATTATAGAAGGTGTCGTCGATCGTGTGATGCAAGATGAAGTAATTTTGAAAAGTTACACAGGTGTCGTATATCCAACGAAAATTAATGAACTCGTGGAAATTAAGTGGCGAGGAAAAGTATTTTAACAGCTGTCCCTTTAAAGGGATGGCTTTTTTTATGCAAAAATAAATCATAACTGCATAAGATAAAAATACAATATCACAAAAAGCCCCGAAAGTTAGATTACCTAACTTTGGAGCTCATTGCCTGACACTGCTATCATCCATTTTAAAACAAAGACACTACTGCAAAGTCCTTTGACTTGATATTAGTCGCATACATCTTCTAAAAAGACGTCTTTTATACATTGAACTGCACAGAAGCAATTTAAGTCAACAGTAACACAGCTAGTAGATGCTTCCCAATTTACAACTTTACAAATCATTGATAAATCTACTTCATTGCCGCAATCTGTTAACAAATCAGCTACATGATTACCGTGTTTTAAAGGAATTAATACACGTAAAGTAGCACAGCAACCGTCGAAAATATCCTCTACTCGGAAAAAGACCGAGAAACAGTGATGATCGCCAGAAGCATTAGTTCTGAAAAACGCTTTAAAAGGAGTACCGTCTTTGTTTAATAGCATAAATACACGTGTATTAGCTTGTGTTCGTGCAGGGCTTACTAATCCGCCAAGAGGTTCTAGGAAACAGTTAGTTGGGCAAGGGCCACAACCGTCATCAACGTTTTGGTCTTGAATGTCTTTAATTGCGCGTACTACGTCGCAAACACATCCTTTTGAAACTTTGTGACCTACTGCATTATCATTTCTTCCGCATCCCATTTTTAATTTCACCCCCTTTTCAATCTCCTTATACAATATGTCTTTTTAGAAAATGAACTAGGGCAACTGCCTCAGTTATGCATAATTTTTCGAAATAAACGCATACTGTTTTTAAAAAAAGGTGAAGTATATGAAGAGAAACGTTTTAAGGTTTTTGTTATTAATATGTTGTATTCAGTTATTGGTCGCTTGTAGTGGAGAACAGAAGGAGAAATTTGCCACGTACCATGCAGCAGGGGATAATGGATCGCAATCGACTATTGAAAAGCTTCTGAATGATGAAAAATCGATTGAAAAAGGTACTGCGGTCTTCGTGGATGATGTTATTTTAGTGGGTGTGCAGATAAAACCTTTTTCAAAATTAAAACGAACCAAAATCGAAGAAGGTTTACAGAAGAAATTTGAAAAAGAATTTCCTGATAAAGAAGTACTCGTTAGTACTGACTTTAAAATATCTTGGGAAACACAAAAGCTTATGAAAAAAGAGTTAACTGAAAAAGAACTAAAAAAGAAAATTAAGAAATTACAAGATCTTGCAAAGGAAGAAACCTGATGAATCAAAAAGATTACGAGCAATTACAAACAAAACTGTCACCTAAAACGCCAATTGGATTAAATTTACTAAAAGCTTTTTTAGTTGGAGGTATTATTTGTGTAATCGGACAAGCCATTTCTTTTTTCTATATTATGAATTTTGATTTTACAGAGCGTACAGCAGGTAATCCAACGGTAGCAACAATGATATTCATTTCATTATTACTGACTGGATTTGGACTTTATAAAAAGCTAGGTCAATTTGGAGGAGCAGGGTCAGCAGTACCAGTTACCGGCTTTGGTAATGCAGTTATTTCAGCAGCTATTGAACATAAGACAGAAGGTTTAGTGCTCGGAGTAGGTGGGAATATTTTCAAATTAGCAGGTTCGGTTATTGTGTTCGGAGTTGTATCTGCCTTTTTTGTAGCACTTGTTAAATTAATTTTAGTAACGATTGGGGTGACTCAATGGTGATGGATAAAGGTGTAATTTATTTTCCATCTAAGCCGTCCATTTTAGCAGCCGGAGTAGTAGTTGGGCCATTGGAGAAGAGAAGTGTTTTTGCTCGGAATTTCGATTTAGTACTAGATGATGAAAGGGCAGATCAAAAAACAAATGAGCAAGGACATCAACATTTGATTGAAGAAGCTGCACAAATCGCATTACAAAAAAAGAAGTTGACTAAGGATGCAGTAGATTTCTTTATAGGTGGAGATTTAGTCAATCAAATGACGCCAACGAATTTTGCTGCTGCTACTATTGGAAGCCCTTTTATCGGTATGTACTCAGCGTGTGCTACATCAACCTCAGCCGTTATTATCGCTAGCTTACTAACGGAGCTAGGTGGTAGCCATTATGCAATCGCTGGGGCTGCAAGTCAGCATAATGCGATTGAAAGGCAATTCAGATATCCTGTCGATTATGGAGGTCAAAAACCAGCAACTGCACAATGGACTGTAACTGCTGCAGGTTATGTTCTTATTGGTAAACATCAAGAAGGAGAACCATGCATTGAGGCTGCGACTTTCGGAAAAGTAGCGGATTTTCAACAATCAGATCCATTTCATATGGGGGCAGCAATGGCACCAGCAGCTTTTTCAACGATTAAACAACATTTAAAAGGTAGAGGTCAAACTGTACAAGATTACGATGTTATTATGACAGGTGATCTTGGAAAAGTGGGCTTGCCTATTTTAAAAGAAATGTTAAGGCAAGCTGGATTTACGACAAAACAGTTAGAAACAGTTCGCGATGGCGGAGCTGAGTATTACGGAGATAATCCATTGTTTTTAGCTGGTGCAAGTGGAGCAGGGTGCTCCGCGTCTGTTTTTTTTAGCGAAATACTAGCAGAACTAAAAAGCGGACGGATGAAGCGAGTACTGTTAGTAGCAACAGGCGCTCTCTTGTCTCCGTTATCTGTGCAACAAAATCAATCGATTCCAACCGTTGCACATGCAATCGAAGTAACGATGAAATGAGGGAATAAAATGTTTACTTCTTTTATAATCGCATTTATTGTTGGCGGATTGATTTGTGTAATTGGTCAACTGCTGATGGATGTCGGTAAATTAACACCTGCACATACATTGTCCATACTTGTTGTCACAGGTGCAATCTTAGATGGCTTTGGCTTATATGAGCCACTTATTGATTTTGCTGGTGCAGGCGCAACAATCCCTATTACGTCTTTTGGTAACTCTCTAACACACGGTGCTTTAGCAGAAGTTGAAAGGCATGGTTGGATAGGAGTTTTAACGGGTATGTTTGAAGTGACAAGTTCGGGTATTAGTGCGGCCATCATATTTGGATTTATAGGAGCTTTAATTTTTCGATCAAAAGGAAATATCGACTAGTTCAAACGCCCTCTTCTTTCTGTAAACCGTTGCATACAATACGGTGAGAGAGAGGAGGGATTTCTTATGTCTGGATTCTCAGGTTATGGTTACGGCTACGGCGGTGGCTACGGCGGCGGAAACGAATGCTACTATGGCGGCAATAGCGGCAATGGTTCAACATTTATTCTAATCGTTGTTCTATTCATCTTGTTGATTATTGTTGGCGCAAGCTTTATGGGTTAAAAAGGGGGGACTTAAATGCAAAGCTCATTCTTTCGAAAAATAGAAGGAAAAACGGGCGTACCAATGGAAGATGTACTTGCATTAGCAAATGCTATTCAATATGCAGATTTTCAAGACGAACGCCAGATTCGACAAATTATTCGTAAAGTATCTCAACTAGCAAATAAACCAGTAACAAAAGAGCTAGAAGAAAAAATCGTCGCATCTATCTTAAAAGATGGTAAATCTTTAGATTTAAATAAAATCCAAAAAATGTTATAGCATAAAATAATATTCTCAGTAATATACTAACTTTAATCGAAAATATGTCTTTGCAGGAAAAGTTATAGTATAGGAGGAAATTGTGATGGGCTACATTCTACCAGTTCAGCCATTTCAAGCAATGCAATATGCAGAACGTATTAACATGAAAGCATATAATTATGCTCATGTTAATGCAGTTGCAAAAGTAAAAAAGCAATCTCATTTTGAACGAGAGCTTGATATGCGTGCTGAACTTACTGAAATGCAATTGAACCATGAAAAAAACAAAAATCGTGGGAACTCCCTTCAAGTTCATCAACAATTCATCCATCCTAACCCAGCAGAGTTATCAAAATTTGAACTAAAGGTTACTGATAGAGGTAAATATTATAGTAAATATGTTTGAAAAATACTATAGACGATTATCATACGGTACTTCGAATAATAAAAAGGAGCCAATCCATGGTTGAGTTTACAATCAACCGTGGTTGGCTTTTTTTGCTGTAGAATAAATGAAAAAAAGCTAAAAATATTTATTGATAAAATAAAAAAGCTGCTAAAACGCCGATTGGTCAGCATTTTAGCAACTTATTATTAGAATTCCTTTTCCATTGCGCGATATGGAATACCAGAATCCAAAAATTCAGGTGATGTAATAATATAATTTTGTTTTTCGTAGAAAGGAATAGCGTGAGTTTGGGCATTTAATTTCACTTTTGCTAATTGATGACTCTTAGCGTATTTCTCTAAGTGTGTCATCATTAAAACACCGATTTGCTTTCTTCGAAAATCAGGTAATACACAAACACGGTCAACTTTAGCGATATTACCGTCAACAATTCTTACTCTGCCTGCTGCAATCGGTTCTTCGCCATTGTATGCTACGAAATGTGTTGCTTCTTTGTCGTATTCATCTTTTTCTAAAGGAAGAGGAACACCTTGCTCTTTAACAAAGACTTCCTCCCGAACAAAGAAAGCATCTCGTAACTCTTTCTCTGTCTCAGCAATTTTAGCAAAAACCAATAATTACTCAGCTCCAGACAGTCGGAACGTTTCGTGTACCGTCCAAGAACCGTCTTCTAATTGATAAAGTAAATGAATACGATCAATAACTTCTTCGGAATGAACATCTGTCATGCGTAGCTGACCATAAATATCATCATGCTCACCTGAGGACATATCTTGTGCAATAGTAATATGCGGAACAAATTTATATTCTGGTTCTTGTCCGAATGATGTAGCATGCAATGTATCATGTAATTTTTGAAGCTGTTCTGTTGCTTCTACTTTTAGATAGATAGCATTGTTCACTGGCGCAAATGAACTTACTTTTGATACGTGAATTGAAAGCGGTTTAAATTGTTTACTAATTTCTTGGAGCAAATTAGTAACTTCGTTCACTTTTGAGTCATCTACTTCAAAAGCACTTTTTAAAGTAATATGAGGTGTGATTTTAGAGAAATGCGTGTCATATCTTTTTCTATATGAATTCGCAAAATCTTGTAATTTCTTAGATGGAAATGCAACAATACCGTATTTCATAATTCCGTACCCCCTAAGTAGTTTTATATAGCTTTTCTTAATTTTCAGTATAACAGAAAAAAGTTAATATTCATTGTGAAATACATGTTAAATACTAAAGTTTTGTTTTATGACACGTTTTAAGTCAGGTTGCCAAAACTTCCACGAGTGATTTCCTTCGAATTCATCGTAGAAAGTAGAAAAGCCTTTGTTGACTATCAACTCATGTAATGCACGATTAGGAGTAAGGAAATCTTTTATACTCTTATCCATAGTTACTACTTCATGTTCTTTTGTACCAATAACGTGATAGATTGAAAAAGCATGAACATCTTGTACCTGTTGCACTTTTTCTAAAACATCATCATTTACTAGAGGTGACTGCATTAATACTTTACCAAATATATTCGGATATTGGATGGCTGCTAGTAAAGATACTGTCGCAGCCTGCGAATCTCCAATCAACGCTCGACCCATCCCCATTTGATATGTAGAGTAATGCTCGTCTATATAAGGAACAAGTTCATGTGCTAAAAAGCGTAAGTAAGCTTGATGCTTCTCTCCATTTGGCAAATATTTTTGTCGTCGATCCTCAACATTTTTATAAGGTACACCTACAATTATTAAATTTTCGATATCGCCTTGCTCCAAATAGTCATCTACTACTCGTGAGATTCGACCGAGTTGAAAATAATCTTTGCCATCAGATGCGATTAACACTGAGTATTTATAAAGTGGTGAATAGCTTGCAGGTAAGTAAATTAATAGATGAATGTCCTCTTGTAAGGATTCACTGAAAAAATCTATATCTGTGATTGTGCCACGATTCAAAGCCGTCACTCCTTCAGTTTTCTGTACGGAAATTGTAACATATAAGAAAGTAAAGGTATAATAGTAATAATAAAGGACTATTAATTTGGAAATGAGGATGAGTCATGTATAACAAAAAACTTCAAGTTTCATCTGAAGTAGTCGCTAAAGCGGCACGCGATGCTTTAGAACGTCGCGGTGTAACATTAAAGGATATCGCGGAAATTGTGTATGAAATGCAATTTGCATATAATGAAGGACTATCTCTAGATCATTGTATTGAATCGGTTGATAAAGTACTTTATAAACGTGAAATTCAACATGCAATTTTAGTAGGGATTGAGCTAGATGAATTAGCAGAGAAAAAGTTACTGTCAGCGCCACTACAACAATTAGTTGAATCCGATGAAGGATTATTTGGAGTTGATGAGACAATTGCTTTAGGAGCAGTATTTACTTACGGTAGTATTGCTGTAACAACTTTTGGACATTTAGATAAACAGAAAATCGGAATAATACAGCAACTTGATACAAAAGCGGGTGAAGGTGTTCATACATTCCTAGATGATTTAGTAGGAAGCATTGCTGCATCTGCTGCATCACGTCTTGCACACCGTATTCGTGATTTAGAAGAGCAAGGAAAATCGATCAAAGACATTGAACCATACGGTACTACAACAGATTAATACAAATCTAGTCATTGCCCAGCCTTCTGACGAAGACTGGGTATTTTTTTGCTTTAAATCCTGAAAGTAAGCCGATAACTAATAGTTTATGTTAAGATTACGATGGTGATGACAATGAAAAAATGGGGACTCCTTCTTATCGGCTGTCTAGTATTTATACTACAAGCATGTACAGAAACTACAGTGACAAAAAAAGAAGAATCAGAAAAGCGAATAGATGTCGAAGTAGTAAGTATCATGGACGGTGATACGATTAAAGTAAAATACGATGGCGAAACAAAGAAAGTACGCTATTTATTAGTAGATGCACCTGAAATGTACCATAAACAATTAGGTGAACAACCTTTTGGACGAGAAGCGCAGGCTCGTAATCGTGAAATATTGAACAACGCAAAGCAAGTTTCAATTCAATTTGATGTTGGTGAACATGAAGATAAATATGGTCGCCTTCTTGCCTATACATATGCGGATGGGAAAAGTGTTCAAGAGCAACTAATCCGTGAAGGTCTTGTACGTGTTGGTTATATATATGAACCGAATACGACAAATGTGAAAGCTTTTGAGAAAATTCAAAATGAAGCAAAAGCATCGAGAAAAGGAATTTGGCAATATGACGGTTATGTAACAAATAGAGGTTTTGATAAATCGGTTGTGAGAAGTGGGGTGCCTACTGAAGGGCAATCAAAAAACTCAAATAAATCCGATAGCTCAAATAAAACGAACAATAGAAGTTGTTCTATTAAAGGTAATATAAATAGTAAAGGGAATAAGCTGTATCATATGCCAGGCTCTAACAATTATGATGCAGTTAAAGAAGAAGAAATGTTCTGTACTGAAAAAGAAGCGGAGCAAGCTGGTTTTAAAAAAGCCAGTTAAATATTAGGAAAAGGACTTCACGGAATTGTGAGAAGTCCTTTTTTTAATAGTTATTTTTCCACTTATTATTTTTTAGTCATAAATAATACATTATCCGTCGGTTCATACTTTGCTCCATAAAGAAATTCATCTTTGTACGCATGAATATTTTCATATACCCATTTCATTTGTCCAAGTATTTCTTCTTCAGCAACACCCGTTGGTGCCCAGTAATGGATATCCATTTTCAGAGGTTCGCCTGTCTTTACATGATGCCTGCAATAACAAATCTGTGTAGCTAGATTGAAATGGTGACGTTTATAGAAGCGTAATCGTTTTTCTGTGTCATCTTCAGCTTGAGCAAGTGACTCTACCTCCAATAAAATTGGTTTGCCATTACCTTTTAAATGTTCTAAAATTTTACCACCCAATCCTTCACCACGTGCAGTTAAGGAAACATATAAATAATCGACAAATATAAAATCAGTGTGATCTACATATGTTAATACGTATTTTTCGTCCTCTACCTTTTTATAAATATCTATTTTATCTTTCAGTAAAAGTTCTATATGTTGACGTGATTTCATTTCCTCAACTGGAAAATATTCATTCAGTTTTCCAAACCAATCCATATGTATATCCCCTTTCAATCTAATTTTATTATGCAGTGTATTGCTGAAAAAATAAAATAGTAATACATCAAAAGGGTGAGATGTTGCTCAATCTTATGAAGGAATTAATAAGTTTAATTAAATGGTAATATCCTTTCAAAGGGGTGGTAAATATGAATAATGATTGGTCAGAAAATATGTTAGTTACACAAGTTAGGGTTGCTAGACCTACAGATCAGTTACGACAAGTTGAGCATTTTTATTGTAAAGGTTTAGGATTGACGAAAATTGGATCATTTACAGGGCAAGATTATGAAGGTTTATTGATTGGGCTCCCAACGGCAACATATCATTTGGAATTTACCCAGCACAAAAATGGCAGTCCTTGTCCAGCACCAACTAAAGATAATTTAATTGTATTTTATATACCACATCAACAACAAATTGATACGATTATCGAGAGATTAAGAGAATTAGGCTATAATGCAGTTCCTCCAGAAAACCCTTATTGGGAAAAGGAAGGTAAGACAATCGAAGACCCTGATGGCTGGAGAGTAGTGTTAATGCATACAGCTGGAATTTAATATGATACTCTAATGTAAAGATGGTTTAGGAGGTACTCACATGACAGAAATTTGTGTAGTAAGACATGGAGAAACGGATTGGAATGCACTAGGGAGGTTGCAAGGTGTAACAGATGTACCTCTTAATGACAGAGGAATCCAACAAGCAAAAGAATGTGGTGTATTTTTCAAAAATACTAACTGGGCTGCAATTTATACAAGTCCATTAACAAGAGCAAAACATACAGCAGAAATAATAAACGAACAATTACACATACCCTTATTTGAAATTGAGGAGTTTAAAGAACGTTCTTTCGGTGAAGCAGAAGGTATGGATATGGAAGAACGTATAAAAGCGTTTCCAGATAAACAATATCCAAATCAAGAATCATTGGACTCAGTGCTTACAAGGTTACGAAATGGACTTGTTGAAATTTTCGAGCAGTATCCAAATGACCGAGTCATTCTAGTAGCTCACGGAGCGGTAATTCATGCGCTCTTTACACTACTCGAGAATGGCGATTCTTTTCCACAGGAAGTACGATTAGCTAATGCAGGCGTCAGTTATATTACGATACAAGAAGATAGATGGTTACTTGGCGAATTTAATCAATCATCACATTTGTCGCAAGTAAGTGAAACAGGAAAGATTTAAGATGTGTATGAAATTATGCACATCTTTTTTATTTCTTTGAAAATGCGTTTGAAAAAGGAGCTTTTAAAAATGTAGGATATTTAACAGCTGTGTCAAGAAAGGATCAAAAATTGATATGATTAATAAGGAGCAGTATGATATGAGGTTACAGCTAGTACTCGATATCGGAAAGTAATAAGAGTAGTGAAGGTGTAATTGTTAATTAATACAAAAATAGGGAATGGTCTAAAAAATCAATATTTGAGATTTACATGATTGCTTTTTTTGATGTTGGACATACTACTGTGAAATGAATTTGTTATAATTCATTTTCAATTTTCCCTACTTTCATTAGTTTTATTACCATTTTCTTTTTTGTATTTCTGTGGATTTTGATGGATGAGAGAAGTTGTCTGTGGTGTATGAATAATTGCATCTGTTATTGTTGGATTTATCTTTGATGGTATACAAGGATTCCCACAAATGTTTAACGAGTCTGTAGTTTTTGAAGTTGGACTCATATTTGTTGTCTCATTAACGGAAAAAAGACTTTTCTTTAGCCAATATCGTTAGCTTTGTAAATTGTAAAACCTACATTTTGTATTAAAATGGTAGGTATTTTGTCGAAAAATAAATCGTTTACAAAGAAAGTTGATATTGACAAAGAAATGTTATATTTATCAATGGATTGACCCTGATATTCAAGGGTTTTTTTGCACCGAAATATATATTTTTCGACAAAATTCGATAAAAAAAATCATGTAATATTCCACATTGGAACAATTTTTTTTCGAATTTGTGAACGCTAATGTTACAGAATTGTAAAAGTTGTCATAGAATATGTAAAAATAGCAGATATTCTATTAAATTATTGTTAAGCTAATTTAGCGTTCAGGACAAATATATGTTTTGACACTAACTTTTTCAGGAGGAATTTATGTTTAATCGAAAAAAGCCAGATCCATTCTTTGAAGTTTTAGCAAAAATTGCCATTAATGTGCAAGAGGCAATGCATTATGCCAACGATTTCCGTATTCAGAGTTTGGAAGACTTAGAAGAAATTAGCAAACGAATGAAAAAATATGAAACGGATGGGGATTCTCTCATTCATGAATTAATCGTGATGCTGAATAAATCATTTATGACCCCAATTGAAAGAGAGGATATTTTAGCGCTTGCAAACAGTATGGATGACGTTCTTGATGGTATGGAAGAATGTATTGCACACTTTGACATGTTCGCGTTAATCGATATCGATGAGTCAATGAATACATTTATCAGTTATATTGTGAAAAGTGCTGATGAAATTGTAAAAGCTATGGACTTATTAAAAACGAAAAACCTAATTGGTATGCGTGATCATGCCATTTTAATAAAAGATTATGAAAGCAAATGTGATGAAGTGCTTCGTACATCCATTAAGCAACTATTCTTGCATGAAAAAGATCCGATCCAACTTATTAAGTTCAAGGATATCTATGAACAATTAGAGGATATTGCAGATGATTGCCAAAATGTAGCGAATACTATGGAAACTATTATTATGCGTAATGCATAGGAGCAGGAGTCACGAATGGATACAATACTCTTATTAACAGTTTTAGTTGTTATTTTTGCACTGACATTTGACTTTATCAATGGTTTCCATGATACAGCAAATGCCATTGCTACATCAGTATCGACACGAGCTTTGCCACCTAAAGTAGCAGTAATTATGGCTGCGATTATGAACTTTATAGGGGCAATCACATTTACAGGTGTTGCAAAGGCAATTACGAAAGACATCGTAGATCCTTTCGCATTATCAAATGGTTCTGTGATTATATTAGCTGCATTACTTGCAGCAATTATTTGGAACTTAATTACTTGGTATTATGGAATTCCGTCTAGTTCATCTCATGCGATTATTGGTGCTATCGCTGGTGCTGCTATTGCAGCAGCCGGTTTTGGTATCTTGAACTACACAGGTTTCGTGAAAATATTACAAGCTTTATTATTATCACCTTTTATTGCTATAGCAGCTGGTTTCTTGATGATGTCTTTATTCAAAGTCATTTTCAAAAATGCAAATTTGTATCGTACAAATAAAGGAATTCGATATTTACAAATTTGTACTGCTGCACTTCAATCGTTTACACATGGTACGAATGATGCGCAAAAAGCAATGGGTATTATGACAATGGCTTTAATCGCTGGAGGATTACAAACTGGCGATGACATTCAAGGTTGGGTTCGAGTTTCTGCAGCATTAGCAATGGGACTTGGTACTTCAATCGGTGGTTATAAAATCATCAAAACAGTTGGTGGTAAAATTATGAAATTGCGCCCAGTTAACGGTGCAGCAGCCGACTTAGCTTCTGCTTCAGTTATCTTTAGTGCAACGTTAATTCACTTACCAGTTAGTACTACACATGTTATTTCTTCCGCTATTATGGGGGTAGGAGCTGCACAACGTGTGAAAGGTGTTAAATGGGGAGTAGCTCGTAAAATTATTATGACTTGGATTATTACAATGCCATCATCAGCAGCAATGGCTGCATTGATATTCTACATTTTAGATTTCTTTTTCTAAAACTTAGCTAACAACTGCCTGACAACTGATCACAAATCGGTTGCAGGCATTTTTTATTTACATTATTATTTGAAAATTATGAAAATATACTTATAATTGATAGAAGGAAGAAAATAGGATGTGGGGGGATTATTTTGAAGAATAAGAGATTAGGAATCATTGTTGTCGTAATGGCTATGCTTTTCATATTGGTAGCATGTTCAACTGACGACTCAAAAGGTGAAAAGTCATCAGACGGAAAAGAAAATAACAATGACAAGCAGACTGTTGTTTATGGTCGCGGAGCGGATTCAGTGTCATTGGACCCTAGTACAGTAACCGACGGTGAATCGTTCAAAGTAGCACGCAATATTTTTGAGACATTATTAGTATTTGGAGAACAAGATACTTCTACACAAGCTGGACTAGCTAAGGATACGAAGATTTCTGATGATGGTAAGACGTATACTTTTATGCTAGAGGAAAATGTTAAATTTCATGATGGTACAGACTTTAATGCGGAGGCTGTTGTTAAAAACTTCGAACGTTGGATGAATGGTAGTGCAGATCAATTTCCTTATTATGCAGACATGTTCGGTGGCTTTAAAGGCGACGAAAATCATATTATTGAAAGTGTGAAAGCTGATGGAGATTATACATTCATCATTCAATTAAAGAAACCAATGATTCCACTTTTAAATAATTTAGCAATGGTGGCTTTTTCAATTGCAAGTCCAACTGCATTTGAAAAAGACGGGGGGAAATTTGGAGAAAATCCTGTAGGGACAGGTCCATTTAAATTTTCAGAATGGAAAAGAAATGATTCAGTCGTTTTGACAAAAAACAATGATTACTGGCAAGATGGTTTACCAAAGCTGGATAGTGTCATTTTCAAAGCAATGCCAGATAATGCAGCAAGGTTAAATGCATTAATGAGTGGAGAAATTGATATTGCAGATGGTGTAGCACCTGCATCAATTTCCACAGTTGAACAAAATGACCAAATTACTTTAATTGAACGCCCTTCATTTAATGTCGGATATTTAGGGATGACAACAAATAAAGCACCATTTACTGATATAAAGTTACGTCAGGCTATTAGCCATTCAGTCAATCGTCAAGTGATTGCGGACACATTCTTTGAAGGGAAAGCATTGGTAGCAAAAAATCCAGTGCAACCCACAGCTTTAGGCTATAACGAAGATACGCCTTTATATGATTATGATCCTGAAAAAGCGAAAGCATTATTGAAAGAGTCTAGTTATGATGGTAAAGAATTAGAGTTATGGGCAATGCCTGTACCACGTCCATATATGCCAGATGGCCAAAAGGTTGCTGAAGCGATTCAGAAGAATTTAGAGGATGTGGGGATTAAAACGAAAATTGTGTCGTTTGAATGGGCGACATATTTAGAGAAAACAAAAGCAGGTGAAGCAGATTTATTTTTACTTGGTGGAACAAGTGATAATGGAGATCCTGACAATTTATTATCTTTGTTCTTTGATCGTGACGGGTCGTTAAATAACTCTCAATTTTCAATTGACAAAGTTCAAAAACTCCTGCAAGCTGGTCGTTCTGAACAGGATGTAGAAAAACGGAAAGAGTTATATAAAGAAATTCAACTTATTTTGCATAAAGAAGCACCGGTATTGCCATTAGTACATTCCACACCACTATTAGCAGCATCTAAATCAGTGAAAAACTTTAAAGCACATCCTACAGAAGCTGATGATTTAAAGAATGTCTCTGTAGAATAAAATAAAAACAACACGCTCGTTTTTTAGAGCGTGTTGTTTTTTGTAAACGATATTATATAGCTCGGTATTTTTTTAGCGCTATGATATTCAAGAAAATAAATAGTACTGAAAATAATAGTAATACACCGAGGTCGATAACGATATCTGCAAATGCAAACCCTTTATACATAACACCCGTAAGAGCATCCGCAGCGTAGTAAAGAGGCATAATTTTACCGATTGAAAGTAACCAATCCGCCATGCCATCCAGTGGGAATAATCCTGTAAAGAAAATTTGCGGAACAATGACTAGTGGTATAAATTGAACCATTTGGAATTCTGAAGATGCAAAGCTAGATAATAGAATGCCTAATGATAAGGCAACTAATACGAGCAATAAATTAATCAGTAGCACATACCAAATAGATCCAACTAGAACAATATCAAGTATTTTTACAGCATAAAGTACGACAATTGATGTCTGAATGACAGCAAAAATTCCGTAACCGATTAAATAACCAAGTACAACTTCATGACGGCGAATAGGTGTAGCTAATAACCTTTCTAATGTGCCTGTTGTACGTTCCTTTAATAATGCAATTCCTGCAATGAGGAAGACGAAAAAGAATACAAAGAAGCCGACTAAGATAGGACTAATGATGTCAAATAACTGTGTATCTTCATCTCCATATACATAATTTGTAGTTACTCCAAGCGTCGGTATTTTACTAGACATACTATTCATTTGGAGGGTTGTAAGTGCTTGTTTCACCTGCATTTGTAATGTCTTTGCTTTACTAGGTGAATCGTTTTGTAACGTCAAAGAAAGCTGCTTATTTTCAAGTGTTAACCAACCGTCTAAGTCTTTAGCAAGTGCCTCTTCTTGAGAAAGCTGGTTATACTTTTCTACTTCAATATTAGCATTTTCTAATGCTTTAATTATTTTAGTATTTCCACCAACTATGCCAAGCTTCGGAGAATGATCTTCTGTATGAAATATAAAGTACATCAGACTTAAGATGAGGAGAGGTGCAAGAAATAGTAGTGCAAGTGTCCGTTTATCTCTTAGCATTTGCTGAATAATTCTATTTACTAAAGCTACAATCCTCATGTTTTAGCACCTCCAGCTCGTAAAAACACCTCATCAAATGTGTCTGCGTCATAAATTTTTCTTAATTTAGTAGGCGTCCCATTAGCGATTATTTTACCTTCTTTCATTAAGGCGAGTTCATCGCACTTTTCAGCTTCATCCATTACATGTGTAGTGATAAGAATGGTTTTCTTTTCTACTTTTTTCAGACGTTCGAGCTCTTGCCAAATTGTGAGTTTTAGAGCAGGGTCAATTCCTACAGTTGGTTCATCTAAAATAAGAATATCTGGATTTTGAAGTAGTGCAATGGCTAAAGAGAGTCTTCGTTTCATACCACCAGAATAGTTTTCAACCTTTTGAGAAAGAGCATTTGTAAGTTGGACAATATCCGCAGCATAAGCAATACGTTTGTCTCTTTCTTTTTTATTTAATGAATATAACTTCGCAAAAAATTGCATATTTTCCATTCCCGTTAAATCGCTATATAATGCATCGGATTGTGCCATATAGCCGATTCTTTTGAGTAAATTGTAATTTGGTACAGTTTGCTGAAAAACTTCTATTTGACCTGCATCCGCTTTTAACATACCTACTATTAGTTTGATTAATGTTGTTTTACCACAACCAGATGGACCGATTAGACCGAAAATTTTTCCTGAGTCAATAGACAGACTGACATTTTGAATAATGGATCTTTTTTGAAAGTGCTTTTGTACATCTGTTAATTGGATTGAGGACATAAAATTCACTCCTTTTATACACATTAATAAATTGAGTTGCTTGTTCACATAGTCTAATTTAGTATGGAAGATATTACAATATCAATTTGCGTAATGGAGGAACTAGATGGAAGAAAGAATAATAGAAGAAATTATAGACTGTATGGCCATATATGGTGACGATAGTACAATTCAAAAAATTCAAACGGCGCATCGTTTGAAGTTAGCGCAGTTTTGGTCAATCAAAAAAGGGATGAGTGTACTGGAAATAGGTTGTGGACAAGGGGATACTACTGCAGTATTAGCACATCTAGTAGGTGAAGGAGGCTTTGTCCATGGTATTGATGTCGCGGATGCAGATTATGGTAGTCCAATCACTTTAGGAGAAGCAGCCTGTCATTTAAAAGCCTCAAAGTTAGGTGCGCAAATACAAATAGATTTAGCTACAGATGTGATTGCAGATGAAATCGATTTTCCAGAAAAATCATTTGATGTGGTTGTGTTATCGCACTGTTCTTGGTATTTCCAGTCAGCCGAGCAGCTAGCAGTCGTATTAAAGAAAGCTAGGAAATGGGGGAAAACATTATGCTTTGCAGAATGGGATGCAAGGGTAACAAGTATTGAACAGTATCCTCATTTTCTGGCTGTATTGATTCAAGCTCAATTTGAAACATTTAAAGAAACAAGTATTTCGAACATCCGGTCATTATTTACGGCGGAGGATATTAAGAAAATCATTCAACAAGCCGGGTGGGAGATCCAAAAAGAGAATATAATTTACTCTCCGGAATTACAGGATGGAGAATGGGAAGTGGATTTTACTATCCAAGATTATGCCAAAGAGCTTCTGGCTGTAGAGTATATTCCAAAAAAGTTGGTCCTATTACTGCAAACTGAAATATTAATACTTAAAGATGCAATACAAAGAAATGCTATAAAACCGATGTCTACATATGTACTAATAAGTAATTAGATATAGATTCTACTGATTGATTAATGCTGAGTCGGCTTTAATTTTAGAGAAGTGGTTTTCATTAGTAAAAGTTTGTTCATCATCGGTTATTCTATTTAGTAATTCAATTTGAGTTAGGTTTAAACCTTTTCTTCTATTTTTACAACATTTCTTCTCGTAACTTTTAGAAATCGATGTTTCTATAATAATGAATTTAACTCTTTTTTAATAAATAAAAAAATACCCCCATGCAAAGTAAAAGCATAGGGATATATAATTATTTTTAAATTGCTTTTGTAACGATATTTACATCAACATTACCACGAGTTGCTTTTGAATAAGGGCAAGTTTGATGTGCTTTAGCTGTTAACTGTTCGGCTACATCTTGTGATACACCTTTCACTTCAACTTCTAAAGTGACAGCGATTTTAAAGCCATTATCGGCTTCATCTTTCACTAAGCTAACTTTAGCCGTAACAGTTGAATCAATAGTTTCATTTTCATTTTTAGCTACTAAATTGAGGGCACCATCATAACATGCGGAATATGCTGCAGCGAATAATTGTTCTGGATTGGAGCCTGTTGGAGTTTCATTTCGCTTTGGCATTTTTAAATCTAAATCAATTATGCCATCATTCGATTTTACATGACCATCTCTACCATTTTTTGCAGTTGCTTCTGATGTAAAGTATACGACCATTTCGTCACCTCATTTATTATTTTGATACCCTTCAACTGTACATGACATAATTTGCATAGTCAAAAATAATGATTGAGTATTCAGTTGTTAAAATTCGGTAGAATAACAAAAAACCTTACGGACCCTTCAATTGATAGAAGGCAGCATAAGGTTTCTTGTTTGAGATTATTGAGTCTTTTGTAAGAATCACTATTCATCATAGTTGTCGAGAGGATAAAAGTCAATATGACGGAAGCTTTTTAGTGAATCTTGGTAATTTAACTAATGTAATAAAGGCTAACTTGTCATGAAGACAGAGCCAGCCTTTTATTTTTAATCTCTTATAATAATTCTTTACGAAGTTCTGCTGCTGATTTTGGTGACAACAAGCCAAAAGGTACATCGAAAACTGTTTTAGCTCCTTTATCGCCAGCTTTGTTAAGTTTGTAAGCAGCACGTGCAAAGGCAACTAGGACACTTGATGTGAAGTATGGGTTGCTTTCTAAGTTTAAAGAGAACTCCATAATTTGCTTATGCTCCGCGTTAGATTCACCACTTCGAATAACGAACCCACCATGTGGCATACCGCTATGATTTGTAGCAAGTTCATCTTCAGAGATGAAATTTACAGTTGTATTATAATCAGAGAAATAGTTTGGCATTGTTTTAATTTGTTCTTCGATATTCACAGCATCTGCGCCATCTTCTAAAACAACGAAACATTCGCGAGCATGTTTTTCACGAGTAGTTAATTCTGGATTTTCACCATTACGTACGCGATTTACTGCCACTTCAATTGGTAAAGTATATTGCACTGCATTTTTAACGCCTTCAATACGACGAACTGCATCAGAGTGGCCTTGACTTAAGCCATCACCCCAAAAAGTATAAGTATTGCCAATAGGTAACACTGCTTCTCCTAAAAGACGGTTTAATGAAAATAGACCTGGATCCCAACCAACTGAAATGATGCTTACTTTATTTGCAGGTTCTGCAACTGCATTTACTGCATCAAAGAAAGCTGGAATTTTGGCGTGTGTATCAAAGCTGTCGATAGTGTTAAACCATTGAGCGAAATGAGGTACTTGCTCCGGTAAGTCCGTAGCAGATCCCCCACATAAGATCATGACATCAATGGCATCTTTAAATTCTTCTGCATCATTTACCGCATATACTGGGACATTAGCGCTCTCGATTTTTAATGAAGAAGGGTCACGACGAGTAAATACTGCCACTAATTCCATATCAGGGTTTTGGGCAATTGCCCCTACAACGCCACGTCCTAAATTACCATAACCTACAATACCAATTCGAATTTTACTCAAAGACTTTCCTCCTAAAAATATGTATAGTATCAATAAATATAATTCCAATTGTACTTTTAATTTTGAAAATTCACAATGCTATACATGAGATTAATAGTGAGAGGGAAGGGGTTGTTTGAGCTTGTAAGTCATGTAGATAGTACTTCGCGGAGGAGATGGCTTCTCCTCATTATTGCATTAATGTTACTGAGAGAAAAAGCTATTCTTATGTGAGTAATTTTATCGCTGGTAAGGAATAAATTTACTATTTTAATAAAGGTGTTTATCTATATCAAAATATCTATATGTGATTTACGTTATAAATTAGCTAGTTAAAGTTAATATTTTCTCGAAATATATTAATTATATACATATTCAGAAAATTTAATGTTATTGTAATATTACAAATTTTATTAATTGGAGGTTATATTATGGCTCAAATGCTTGCCCTTGTTATATTATTAGGGATTTTATATATTGGCGATGTTGTGGCAACTAAAACGAAAGCATGGATTCCGTCTGTATTTGTTTGCGCTGTACTGTTTTTATTGGGGTATTGGACGTTTTTTCCGAAGAATATTGTAGAGATTGCAGGTATTCCAGCAATCGTAGCAACAATGATGATGTACTTATTAATTACTAACATGGGTACTTTACTTTCATTGAAAGAATTAAGAAATCAATGGAAAACGATAGTTATTGCACTATCAGGAATTTTAGGTATTATCGTTATCTTATTTACGATAGGCGCTTTGATTTTCGATCTGCAAACGATGATTGTTGCGATTCCTCCACTAGTTGGTGGATTAGTTTCAGCTCTTATTATGTCTGAGGGAGCAGCGAATGCAGGGTATGATGATCTAGCTGTTTTCGCAATTGTCATATATGTTATTCAAGGTTTTGCTGGTTATCCACTAACGTCAATTTTCTTAAAAAAAGAAGGGAATCGGTTATTAAAGCTATATCGTTCTGGTGAGATAAAAGCTCAGGAAATAACAGTTGAAGAAGAGGAAAAACTAGAAAAACCAAGAATATTTAAGAAACTACCTGATCGCTACAATACGGATTATTTCAAATTTTTCCGATTAGCCATTGTTGGCTGTTTAGCGTATTTTACATCAACTGCATTAGCTCCAATTATTACAGTAAATGCATTAGTACTATGTTTACTATTTGGTGTAATTGCTACTTCACTAGGTTTCTTAGAAAAGCAGCCTTTACAAAAGGCAAATGGTTTCGGTTTTGCCATCATGGCATTAATGTTATTTATTTTTGATGGTTTAAAAAATGCTACACCAGAAATGATGCTACGAATAATTACACCTTTAATAGTTAGTATCGTTCTTGCAGTAATTGGCATGTATATCTTTTCATTTATCGCAGGAAAAATTTTAAAAGTAAGTCCAAATATGGCGTTTGCTGTATCATTAACAGCCTTATATGGCTTCCCAGCAGATTATATTATTACAAATGAAGTTGTGAACGCTGTAACATCAGATAAAAAAGAACGTGAATTTTTAACAAGTCATATGCTTCCACCGATGCTTGTTGGTGGTTTCATCACAGTTACGATAGTTTCTGTTGTATTAGCAGGCTTATTTGTAACCTGGATTAAATAATAAAGGGGTCCTTCAAATGGGGAAAAATATAAAAGAAATTATTGCAAGTTATAATGATGAGTTAGTCGCCATTCGTCGTAAACTACATAAAGAGCCAGAGTTATCATGGCAGGAGTTTAAAACAACTCAGTTTGTATGCGATTATTTAGAACAACTGAACATTCCGTATAGAAAAACTGAACCAACTGGTGTAATTGCTGATATTACAGGTGGGAAGCAAGGTAAAACGGTTGCTCTTCGTGCAGATATGGATGCTTTATCTGTTTATGAATTAAATCGTGAGCTTGAATATCACTCACAAGAAGATGGCAAAATGCATGCATGTGGACATGATGCTCATACAGCAATGTTATTAATTGCTGCAAAAGCTCTAAATGAAATAAAAGATGAGCTAGAAGGAGAAGTGCGCTTAATCTTCCAACCAGCAGAAGAAGTGGCAACAGGTGCTAAGGAGATGGTTCGTCAAGGAGCAGTTGAGAGTGTTGATAATGTGTTTGGAATTCACATTTGGTCGCAAATTCCTTCACATAAAATCCAATGTGCACCTGGCCCATCATTTGCATCAGCAGATCTCTTTAAAGTGATATTTAAAGGTCGCGGTGGTCATGCTGCAATGCCGCATGATACGGTTGATGCAGTAATGATTGCATCATCATTTGCATTAAATGTACAAACAGTTGTATCGAGAACAGTTAACCCGTTACGTCCAGCCGTACTAACAATAGGTAAAATGGAGGTAGGCACTCGTTTTAATGTTATTGCAGAAAATGCAGTTCTTGAAGGGACGGTTCGTTGCTTTGATGTAGAGACTCGTCAACATATAGAAGCACAAATTCATCAATATGCAGAGCAAATTGCCGCAATTTATGGTGGTACTGCCGAAGTTGAGTATAACTATGGTACACAAGCTGTCATCAATGATAAAGATAGTGCAGAGTTAGCACGTCAAGTCATTGAACAATCATTCGGAGAAGAATCATATTATCTTGATGATCCTACAATGGGCGGAGAAGATTTCAGTTTCTATCTTGATAAAGTACCTGGTTGTTTTGCTTTAGTTGGCTGTGGTAATGCTGAAAAAGATTCACAATGGGCACACCATCATGGACGCTTCAATGTAGATGAAGATACATTGAAAGTTGGTTCAGAGTTATTTGTACAATACGCAGTGAATTTTTTAAAGAGAAATAACTAATGTTTTTCATCAAAGCATGTACTTGACTACTTTTAATAATTAAGAAGTCCCTCGCTAAGTTTCAGTAAATACGATTGTTTGCCATTATTTTTAATTGTAAAGGATAAGGGTGTAGAAGTATTCGTATAGCTTTATATGTCAAGAACAGACTTCGATGTTGAGAAAAAAGAGAGAAAGGTGGCCTTTCGTTCAAAGTAGAACAAAAAGTCACCTTTTTTATTTTCCCTAAGATTACTGAAATTAATATACTTGATTAGTTTGTTGAGTTGAATTAGTTGATTGAGCTTGTTCAGAACGTCTAAAAAAGATAAACGACAAACTCAAAACCTGATACAAGGTCAACTATATTTATGGGTGGTACATTTACCAATAGCATCTAGTTTTCTTTACTCACTTCTTTCTGCAAAAATTGAGTAAAATACAGAATTAACCTGTTATAACAATTAGTGATGTTTTTATATGACTCAAGTTAAGAAAAAGAAAAAGAACAGCTGTTCAAAGGTATCAACCGATGTACATCAGCCAAATTAAATTCGCAATGTTAGATTAAACTTTATGTATATCAATACCTATACAATTGATTCTAGACCAATGTATTTTCTTGTTTCAGAAATATTAGAACAGGTATTTGAACGGTTACCTAAAGAAAGTGGTTAGCATTATCAGATGAAACATTATCAACACACAAGCGGACTAAGGCAAAATTAAAAGGCATGAGCCCAATACAGTACCGAACTCATGCCCAACAAGTTATCAAAAGATATAAATGTGTCTAACTTTTAGGAGTTACTTCGATTTAACAACTCTATTAGTGAATCGGAAAACGTTGAGTAATACAAAGTTCTCCAGGACTGTGCTCTTGTTGAGTACCTGATTCAGTTTGTGCACGGATTACATCAAAGTGTGAAACTACAAATGTAGCACAACCTTCTACTGGAATAACTAAAGTCCTAATAACCGTACCTCCTGAACCACCTGAGTTAACACCTCGTACAAATTGAACAATAATAGATGTATTCCCGCAGTTTTTGATAAATCCAGAAGCTATAAGATTACATGCGGTAGTCAAATCACTTGTATAAAGAGTCGTGAACGTTTCAGCTCCACTATATCCCGTAACATTAAAATCACAGCACAGTTTATCTACAATAAATTCCTTTTCATCGCAACAGCTAAAGCAACAATCATCTTTATGCTTATCCTTTCCCATACACATAAAAAAACCTCCATATATTTTTTGAAAGTATGAAATTGATTGTGCACGCTTCAATTTCATACTAACTAATCATAGTTAATGCAAAAGAAAGTTTCGTGTATAGTTATTAGTCTACATGTTTGGTTTTTTTACAACTGACGATAAAGCTGAATATTACTATCAGTTGTTTCTTATCAAATAATCGAAAATCATACGAATATGTAGGTTACCTTGATTTCATTATCAGCAGCATAATTTGTTTCCCAAAAATAATTTTCCCATCTGTGTGCGGAAAAAGATAAACTCTAGTTTTCTTAGCTGCACTACTTGTGAAGAAAACTTTGTTTTCTAGGAAAGAGTCAACTGTCGTAAAACAATGAAAAATATAGAAGCAACTGCAAATTAATAAACTCTTTGTTGATTTACTGGTGATGAATTAATCTGTTCTTCGGACAGGTACTCTCCTTTGGTGTATTGATTGGTTCAGAGCTTTCAATTTAACTAAAATGGAATATTATGTATTTTTTATCTTGTTTGAAGAAGATTATTTACAGTGTATTTATTCGTTATGAGTTGATAGCTAAAAAAGAGAAAATAATTTTTATAATGACAACAGGTAAATAACCTATTAATTTAGAATGCAGTTCCATATGATATTGCAAGGATGTACTGAACATAAAAGGAGTCGATTTTTGTGGAGAAGTGTCACAATGATAGTAAATGTGTAAAAAAGACATTGGAAAAAATACTACATGAACAAAGAAATGTTAGGAAGAAAAAGAATGATAACTGCGAATTTTCATGCCAGTCACCACTTGGAGAGTTATTTAAACCAAATAAGAACAATACAATACCTTTTATTTTATATTGTAATTGTGAAGCGTTTAAGGTTGAAGGCGTGACTACTTGCTTTGACGATTGTTCAAAAAAAGAAAAATTTGTTTGTTTTTTAACATTCATTTTCAAAATAGTAGAATTAAAGAATGACTGTGTAGTTTTGGAATTATTAAAATTTAAAAACCATAATAAATGTGTTGCTAATACTAAAGATCATATATGCTCCCCTTGTTGTCAGCTTGATTGTGAAGATGTAGAAGATTTGATTTCAACATGTGTATGTATAACAGTTGATATTGCAAGCTTCACAGGCATTCAATGTCTGCCTGCTGTTTGTTTATAGAATGAAAACATGCCAGAACTCACTGCAAGTTTCAACAATTTGGGCATCTACCCAGTTGCTGATTAAAGCTCCCCCAGTTCGTCTTTCTTACATTGAAATGAATTCTTTATCATTACATTTTTGAAAATATTATTAGTGTATGATTGTAGGACTGGACATTTTGTTATAAGAAAAGCTCTGCAATGAAAAAAAGTGTAGGAGTCGATCAAACAAAACGTCTAATTTTGATATGTAAAATGTCAACACTCCCAATTTAGAAATGGATGTTATAAAGATAGAACCTAGAGAAAAAGTTAATAAAAACGAGACAAACAACAGATTTCATAAAATAAAACGAAGAACTTCTTAGTTGTTAAATGTATATGATTTAGTATTGGGGCCAAATTCGCTTCCTGTATTTTCGAGTCTTCTTTTTTAAGTTATTTTCAATTCATTAATTTCAATATTCTTTTTTAATTAACTGAAATTAAAGTTAGTGCACCTTCTATCTCTACGTATCTTGTTTTCCAGCCTACAAAGACTGTATTCGTGAATCGTAATTGATGGTAATTACAGATTTCTTCCTGTCAGTTTTTTATGATTCAAACAATCCTATACTGCCAGATGTTCGATTTTTCCTCCTTGTGCGATCCAACGTTGCAAAACATGGTCCACAGAGGTTTCGGAGTTTGCGTCTGTTTCTCAGCATATGTCATCGACGTTCCATCCACGTGACTTTGCAAAAAGTTTTGAATTCTTTCGTATATAGATTTCCTGGAGACAGTCAAATATTCCCCCAAAAAACACTTGATTTACCTTTTAAGTTTTTATTAATGGGTATGTTTTCTTCCCTTTACTGAGGATAGCCCTTATCTGACATTATGGACAAGCTTGTAGATAGTCAATTGGTTGGACATGAATAATTAACTCATGTTCTTTTCTCATTCATGTATTTTTTTTGCTTCCTGTAATTCGCTTGTCTTGTGATTGAGAAGAAGAGTAGTAAAATCGGAATGTATCTGTATACTCCTTTCGTTGTTGTCTAATACTTTCGATTATAGGGGAGAGATGTTTTTTATATCAAAATAGATTGTTGTATCAAACACCTAAAATATTCCTGAAAGAAAATTTATATTTTTCTGATAATTATGTTGACTAAAAAGAATTCTGGGGTTAGAATCAAAACTAATCAAATAATGAGTGAGCAATGATTGGAAATAGTAAGAGGAAAAATAAGCTATTCAGAGAGCCGGTGGTTGGTGAGAATCGGTAGTTATTTGCCTTTGAACTCGTCCAAGAGCTACTCCGTGAAATAATAGTAGCGGATGTCGGGATTCTGCCGTTAAAAGAATAGGTGGTGATAGCCATCAAAGTGAGTGGGTTCATGTTAGGCATGGATCAATTAGAGTGGTACCGCGAGCACAGCCTCGTCTCTATAGTTTCTATAGAGGCGGGGCTTTTTATTATTTAAAAAAGAAAAGGAGTGTATGTGAAATGTCGAGAAAAATATGGGTGTTTGATACGACTTTACGTGATGGGGAACAAGTACCGGGGGCGAAACTGAATTTATACGAAAAACTAGAAGTAGCTCATCAGTTAAAGAAATTACAAGTTGATATTATTGAAGCTGGTTTCCCAGCATCATCAGCCGGAGATTTTAATGCGGTAAAAGAAATTGCGATGAAGGTTGGGGATACTGATAATATCATGATTACTGCCCTAGCACGTGCTGTTAAAGCAGATATCGATGCAGTTTATAATAGTGTAAAGTATGCTGAAAAGCCGTTAATTCATATGGTTCTTGGAACTTCAGACATTCACGTTGAAAAGAAATTTGGTAAATCAAAAAATCAAATTCTAGATATCGGAGTTGAAGCTGTTAAATATGCTAAGACACTTTTACCAGAAGTGCAGTATTCTACAGAAGATGCATCACGTTCTGAGTTTGAATACTTATGGTCGACAATTGAAGCCGTCGTCAAGGCTGGTGCTACGATGATTAATGTCCCAGACACAGTTGGTTATGCAGTGCCAGAGGAATTCGGTGAACTTATATTCAAATTAAATGACCGCCTAAAAAATCTGAATGAAAAAGTGCTTTTAAGTGTACATTGTCATAATGATTTAGGGATGGCTACAGCAAATACATTAGCTGCTATAAAAAATGGTGCAGATAAAGTGGAGTGTACGGTTAACGGTATTGGAGAGCGAGCTGGTAATGCTGCATTAGAAGAGGTTGTTATGGCATTAAATACACGTTCGTCTTTCTACAAAGCAAACACAAATATTAATTCAAAGGAAATTATGAACACATCTAAGCTTGTGAGTAGCTTAATGGGACTTGATGTACAGGTGAATAAAGCTATTACTGGAGATAACGCCTTTGCACATTCATCTGGTATTCACCAAGATGGTTTACTAAAATCACGTGATGCCTATGAAATTATTAGCCCTACAGAAGTTGGATTAGATGATATGGAGCTTGTTCTTACAGCCCGTTCTGGACGTCATGCCGTGAAAAATGCACTCGGAAAATTAGCTTTTAATCAGCTAACAGATGATCAATTTGAAGAAATTTTTGCAGATTTCTTAGTATTGGCTGATGCGAAAAAAGAAGTATATAACCATGATTTATATATTATTGTAGAAAAGTATTTTGAACGTCATGACATGAATGAGGAGATTCACCATCATAGTGAAAATTTTTATGAGTTGTTGGATTTGCAAGTAATTAGTAATACAATTTTCCCATCAGCAAGCGTCAAAATAAAAAAGGGAGATCAAATTTTCAAAAGCAGCACTACAGTAGCATCGGGTCCAATTGATGCACTTTACTCATCGATTAAAGAAATCATTGATATCGATATCAAATTATTAGAGTACAAAATTAGCAGTGTGTCTAGAGGAAAAGAAGCATTAGGGAAAGTAAAATTACAGGTAGAATATAAAGGCGAAAAATATATTGCAAAAGCAACTGATACAGATGTCATTAAGGCAAGTGCTTTAGCTTATATTAATGCAGTAAATAGTATTATTGTAGATAATTTAATGCCTGAAATAAACAAAGAACCTATTGCACAATCACTTTAAATACCAAAGACAACTTCTGCTTCATACGAGGAGTTGTTTTTGTTGTTCGAGGGACTTGTAATTTTAAAAGGAGGGTAATGAAGTGAAAGTTAATCAAGCAGATCTATCTGATACAGTTGGCGTAGCGGGGTTATTCGACATGTATCGTCAATTTTATGAGCAACAAACAAATATAGAAGGGGCTTATAAATTCATCCACAGTAGACTAACTAATAAGGATTCAGTCATATTTGTAGCGAAAAAGGGAGAGGAGTATGTAGGATTTACACAACTTTATCCAACGTACTCCTCCATATCAATGAAAAAAGCGTGGATATTAAATGACTTGTTCGTGACAAATAATAATCGGAAATCTGGCGTTGCACAGCAATTATTACAGTCAGCAATGGAACTAGGTAGACAAACAAATGCGAGTTATTTAACATTAGAAACTGCTCTCACGAATATAAATGCGAAAAAATTATATGAAAAGAATGGATTTGTTCACGACACGGAATTTGGACATTATACATTGAATTTAATTACTGTAGATAATAACGGTTAATAATTTAATTTTCGTCTCTATGAAAATTATGATTTAACAAATAGATTATTTACATATAAAAAAGATGTATTTTTATAAAATAATAAATTCAACTATCTCTGAATAGAATATAGCCGCACCAAAATTACACCTTTAGAAGCAGTTGTTGCATAGTTAATAGTGTAATATTAGAGAAAGTTAAATAGAGAAAATACGAATTAAGGCAACTTTTTGTTTTATTTTATACGAAAAGTTGCCATTGTTAGTCTAGTAATATTATATGGTATTAATTAAGCAAACTTTAAATAATTTCAATTAATACCGAAATTAATTTATCAAATAATGATGTATTCTATGGATATTTTTTGCATCAACTATTAGGTAAGAATTGTAGTTTTTAAGATAGATAGTTAACCTTAAGGAATTAACTAATTGAAAGACCTGCGCTAGCATACCCACCTACCATATTATCGAGTGAATGACCAGTGGCTGCTGCAGAAAACACCATCAATAGTCGTGTTTGTGCTGTTACCATTATATTTAATCCTGTAGTGATTCCGTGACTGACATAACCTAGAGGAAGATTGCCAGAGAGTTTAGGAAATAATGTTACAGTAGCGCCTGGGACAGGAGTGAATAGATTATTTGGTGTTGTTGATTGATATAATTGAGCTGTAATTGTGATGGTGGAATTAACAAGAGATAGAGCCTCTGAAGTACTGAAGAAAGCATCCATCGAAGTGATTTTTCCATCACGAGGAATAGAAAATGCAAAATTCAGAAGTGCGCCAGCAGAACCTGTAAGATTTATTTTTGTCCCATCTAACTTAACGTTTGATGCAGAGTTCCCAAAGCCGATTAAACTAGTTGTTCCAATGTGTCCACCAACAGTTGTAAGTTTAACAGGAACACCTGATGCGAAAGGAATTATTGAGCCAGGCCCAGCCACTCCAGGGAGACCTCTTAAACCCATAGGTCCTTGTTCGCCCTCGGCGCCTCTATGCCCACGTTCACCATCAGCTCCAGGAAGACCCATGAATCCCCTAGGACCTCGGTCACCTTTAAGTCCTTGAGGGCCAGGAGGTCCAACAGGGCCAATAGTACCTTTATTCCCTCTTGGACCTCGAGCAGGGTCATTGTTACAAGTACAGATATATTTACTGCACTTATTACATCTTTTTATCTCATAATTCATTATTTCACCTCCTATTATTATCATGCTATTCACTTCAAAATAATTGGTAAGGGCAAGCATCACTTTATAAAATAAATATTTTTAGAACTAATTTAAACCTAATAGGTATTAATTTTATGAAAATCGTTGTTTTTCAATATTAAAAAGAAAGCACGTTTTCATATTAGGAAAAAACAAGATGTAGGTAATCCTTATTGGATTGAGTACTTAGTAAAAGGGAGGGATAAAAATAATTTTGCTATGACACGGTGGATTAACATTGTTCAAATCTAAATTTAATAATACAATTCTTAAAATACAAAGAAGGGTAGTTAAAGAAATCAATACTTGATATTAGTCAGAATAATCTTTATCATTACAACTATTATTTATAAGATTGATTTTTACTTTAAGTTACGAACGTTTCAGAATATTGTACTTTTAAATTTAATGAAAAGGAGTTGGCTTTAGAATGATTGCGCCAAAGTTAAAAAAAGGTGATGAAATACGTATTATTGCACCTAGTCGCAGTATGCAAATTTTATCTAAGGATGGTATTCAAGAAGCAATTGAGCAGTTAGAGAAAATGGGATTAAAAGTGACTTTTGGTGAGCATGTATATGATTGCGATCTACATTACTCTTCTTCAATTCATGCGAGAGTGGAGGATTTACATGCAGCTTTCATAGACCCAAATGTAAAAGGAGTCTTGACAGTTATTGGTGGATTTAATGCAAATGAGATCTTGCCCTATATCAACTATGAACTTATAAAGACCAATCCGAAAATCTTATGTGGCTATAGCGATATTACAGCGCTAGCATGGGCAATAACAGCTAAAACAGGTTTAGTCACATATTCTGGACCTCACTTTTCAAGTTTTGGAATGCGGAAGGCACAGGATTATCAAACGACTTATTTCAAAAAATGCTTCATGCAAGACGAAGCCTATGAGATTGAGCAGTCGGTTATTTGGAGTGACGATGCGTGGTTTAGAGACCAAGATAATCGCAACTTAATTCCAAATGAGGGTTTGAAAATTTATAATGGTGGATTAACTAATGGTACGTTATATGGTGGTAATCTATGTACTCTCAATTTACTACAAGGAACGGAATTTATGCCAGATTTAAAGGATGTCATTTTGTTTATTGAAGATGATGAATTGACAGATCCACTAACATTTGCACGTGATTTTACGTCCTTGCTACAGCAGGGGAAATTAGTCAACTTAAAGGGACTAGTGATTGGTAAATTCCAGAATAAATCTCAAGTGACTGAAGAGCATTTGCATTTTATTTTTGATAAACATCCTATTTTGAAGAACATTCCTGTGATGTATAATGCAAGCTTTGGTCATATTCAGCCTATGTTTACTTTTCCTATTGGAGGACTTATAGAGATAGATACAGACAAAAAGTCGATAAAAATTATTGAACACTAATAAAAAATTACATATATTATGTCTATGTATTGAGGTGTAAAAAGGCTACTGATTTTAGTAGCCTTTTTAAATTCATATTAATCAATCCATGCATTTAATAAACGATTAATGCCATCAGTGATTTGTTCTTCGTTTAATCCACCATAACCTATTAAAAGGAGGTTATCCTTTGGTGAAGTATGATAATAATTCGATACAGAATAAATCTTCACGCCACATTCCATACCTCTTTGAATAGCAGAGGCTTCAGAAATGTTTAGCTTTAAGTGAATAATTAAATGAAGGCCTGCATTCTCACCTATAATTTGAACATTTTCACCGAGTTTCAGCTTTAATTGTGTAACGAGGATGTCACGCCTTTTTCGATATAGAGTACGCATTTTCCCCAGATGCTTATCCCAATGACCTTGCTTCATAAATTCAGCAATAGCTAGTTGGTCTATGCGCGATACAGTGGATTTTTGTTCAGTATAAAAGTCGTTAAATTCCTTTACCAGTTTGTTAGGTAAAATCATATAACTTATTCGTAATGAAGGAAGTAATGACTTTGAGAAAGTGCCAAAATAGATGACACGATCTTGGTAATCTAAACTGTGAAGTGAAGGGATTGGCTTTCCACTGTAACGAAATTCACTGTCATAGTCATCTTCAATAATATACGCATCTGTTTGTAATGCCCATTGAAGAAGTGCGTATCTTCTTTGAATTGGCATAATAATACCGAGCGGAAATTGATGTGCAGGCGTCGTGTATAACAGTCTAAGAGGTTCTTTTGGAATGGACATTCCTTCTGTATCTACAGGAATTGAAACAATTTTCATTCTATACTGATTGAAAATGGTGTAAGCACGAGAAAATCCAGGTTCTTCAAATCCAACCGATGCTGTTGGGCCAAAATAATGACAAAGTAAGGAGAGCTGGGCTTGTATACCATTACATATGTATATTTGATCTACTGTACAGGATACACCTCGGGATAAATAAACGTATTGACATATTTGCTCGCGAAGAGACATTTCTCCTTGCCAAGGACTATGATAAGTCAGATCAGCGCGCATAAGATTTGTTGTTATTTTCTTCCAAGTTTTAAAGGGAAAGTGATCATGTGCAATTTGGCCAGAATTAAAGTCGATGTCTATAGGTTCAATAACATCATTATTAAAAGTTTCTTTTGGTGTGGGGATTATTTTCATTCGCCACTCTTCAAGAAAGGGCGCTATGAAATAACCAGAACGTTCACGACTTGAAATAAAACCTTCAGAAGTTAACTGTTCATAAGCAATTTGTACGGTATGAATGCTTACTTGTAATTGATTTGCAAGTTGGCGTTTTGAAGGGAGTTTTGAACCTTCGATTAACTGCTGCGACTGGATTAATTCCTTTATTTGTTCATAAATCTGTATATATAAAGGTGTTGTAGATTGGTCAAAATAAATAGTCAATGTCATAGCTTCACCTCATCTGGTATGGTTAAAACCTTTCTTTTTGGTGCTATTCATTAAATCAAAATCTGTTTTAATAATAGCAAAGGAGTGAAGTATAATGGAAGATATTCAGTTAATAGGTAAACATGTATTGTTAGTACCCTTAAAGGATAGTCATCTAGAGGGGCTTTATTTGGCGGGGCAGTTTCAAGAGGTTTGGGCATATACATCGGCGAAAATAAGATCGATTGAGGATATGAAACAATATATACAACAAGCTTTACATGAAAAAATCAATTGCACCCAAAATCCATTCGTTATTATAGAAAAAAAGACAAATCAAATAATTGGATCTACGAGATTTTTGGACATTGATTATCAACAAAAGCGATTAGAAATTGGCTTTACATGGATCACCCCAACAAAATGGCGAACGCCTATTAATACAGAATGTAAGTATTTATTGTTGAAGTATGCGTTTGAGCAATTAAGTGTCAATCGAGTACAAATAAAAACGGATCACGAGAATAAACGCTCACAGGCAGCAATTGAAAGATTGGGAGCAAAAAAGGAAGGAATTTTACGCAATCATATGATCCGGTCAAATGGTACAATCCGTAATACGGTAGTATATAGCATTATAGATTCAGAATGGTCAGATGTGAAACTTCGTTTAGAAGGATTGCTAATACAATGAGGAATTAGATTAAGTCGATTACAAATATATGTTGATACACGTGATTTAATAATACAAATAATGTATAAACAGTAATAACCTAAGTCAACGTGTCGGTGATTATGTGAATCGTATTCCAGACATCCAACAGTATTTGAGTAATCAAAAAGAAATACTTGATTATTATAATGCACTAACACCAGGGTATCAGCGAGATTGGGCTCGATTTATCTTTAGTGCGAAACGTGAAGAAACACAGGAAAAACGCTTGTCAGAAATGGTAGAGATTCTTGGAAAAGGATTCAAAACCATGAATTTATATCGAGCTAATAAGAAATAATAAATCGGTCGTTATTTTTATTTATTTTAATTTCAATACCTTGAAACCATAGAAAAAACCCCTGCTAAGTGTGGAAGGGGTTTTATTGTTCATAATGCTTTTTTAAATATTGTGCAGTAAATTGAATGAAGTGTTCTAGCATAGGGGACTGAATTCTTTTTTTGTTCCATACTAGTCCAACTGTTCTTGTACAAGATGGTTCTACGATTTTTAGTTTCGCTATGTTTAAATGTCGAATGCGTTTTGCGGATAGGGAATTTGGATAAAAAGCAATGCCCAAGCCATGCTCAACCAATTGATAAGTAACGCCTGTTTCTTCACCCTCAAAGGCAATCTTTGGGTAGAAACCAGCTTTCATACAATATAGTTCTGTCATTTCACGGAATTGATATCCTTTCGGCATGACGATAAAGGGTTCGTTTACTAACTCTTTTAATTGAATCTCATTATATTTAGCAAGAGGATGAGATAGAGGAACTGCAAGCTGAATTTCTTCTTCAATAAGTGGCATCCATTCTATATCATTACCAAAAACAGGTTGTGTTGATATGCAAAGATCGATTTCACCAGTTTCAATTTGTCTTTTGATTTGTGATGGCATTACTTGTCGTTGGCGGAAACGAGCTTCTGGTTGTAATTCAATAAATTCACCTAAAAGTTCAGGAAGAATAGTTGGTATTGTGACAGAAATAGAAAGTATATTGCTTTGTTTCCCAGCAAGCTGATCTAATTCTAATTCGCCTTCTTGTAGCATAAGGAATATATTTTCAACAGTTCTTAAATAACTGTCCCCAAATTTATTTAATTTTATATTTCTACCAATTCGATCAAATAACTCATAACCGATGTTTTCTTCTAATTTTGCAATCATTTTGCTTAAGGCTGGCTGTGAAATATTCAATTCGGCAGCTGCTCGAGTCAAATGCTCATGCTTAGCAGTTACTTGAAAATAGCGCAATTGCAATATGTCTATGAAAAGCACCACCTTATTTTGTAATACAGTTAGTATAATCAATTATGTGCAAATTTGTTTGTTTAGCATACTTTAAAGCTATATATAATTTTGAGTTTTAATTTTTTTGTTTTTGTAAATCAATTACACAGGAATAAAATAGTATTGGCCTAAATAATAAATGTATTTTTCCATGTGTGATTTATCTAACTTGCTAAAGTAATAATTTTTTCCTGTTATTCATTGTGTAATTGTTTCTTTGTAGTTCATGATTAGAACAATTTTCGCGAATAATTGTTCTATACCGAAGTTTTTAAGGTGATTTTAGTATAATTCTCTTATTCCAAAATTAAAAATAGAAATATTGACATATATTCATAACCATTTAGTTATTAAGAACTTAAAATGAATAAAAAAAGCAGGAATTGATATCTTAATCAACTCCTGCTTTTATATTTATTATTTTACTTTAACTAAAGATCCGCCATCCTTTAGATATTTTTCGATACCTTCCGCAGCACGGTATGACAATGCTCCTAGAGTTCCAGTTGGGTTGAAGCAACTGTTGTGAGGGAAAGCTGAAGCTCCAACAACGAATACATTGTCAACATCCCACATTTGTAGATAGCTATTAAGCACTGAAGTTTCACGATCAGCACCCATAATAACCCCACCAGTGTTATGTGTATTTGTATCTTTGTTTACGTTAAACGGTCCTTGCTCTCCAGCAGTGATGATGTGGTCAGCACCCATTTCTTTCGCAATTTTATTAGTCACTTTTGCCATATATTTTACTAGGGCTTTATCTTGATCAGTATAGTCATAAGTCATACGAAGTATAGGCATGCCATATTCATCTTTGTATGTTGGATCAAGATCTAAATAGTTATTAATATGAGGCATTGAAGCGCCTTGAGAAGCAACTTTCAACCAACTATTCGCATATTTGATTGACGCTTTTTTGAATTCTGGACCCCAGTTTGGTGTACCTTCAGGAACAACATTGTTTGCAATCGGTCGATTACCATATTGGAACATGCGAATACCAGCACCGTGAATAAAGTCAAGGTTTTTATGGTCAAAGTGATCGCCAGTATACTCAGGAATTTCCATACCAAGCGCACCAGCACCAGCATAAGTATTGAATTCTTGATTATCAAACAAAGCTGTAGACCAACCTGAACTTACTTGGTAGCAATAGTTTTTACCAACTGTACCTTTACCAGTTTTAGGATTGTAGGCTTCACCCAAACCAGATGTTAATAAAAGTTTTGCATTATTAAATACATAACTTGCTACTACGACAACATCTGCTGGTTGTTCATATTCGATGCCTGTCATAGTATCAACGTAAATTACACCAGTTGCTTTAGTGCCGTTTTTTGTAACTTTTAATACATTTGCATGTGTACGTAAATCAAGTTTACCTGTTTTCTGTGCTACTGGGAGAACAGTTACGACAGGATCAGCCTTAGCGCCGTATTCACAACCAAAGTTTTCGCAATAAGCGCAATATTGACAAGCACCGCGAGCTATACCATCTGGATTTGTATAGGATTCAGATAAGTTTCCTGAAGATACCATGTATGGCTTGTAGCCTAAGTTCTTAGTAGCGGCTTCAAATACTTCAAGTGTCGGTGTTTTTTTCATAGGGCCAGTAGGGTAATCATTTTTACGTTTACCGTAAAGTTCTACTGTTTCTCCAGAGGTACCAGCCATTTTCTCGAATGTATCGTAGTAAGGCTCTAGTTCATCATATGTGATACCCCAGTCTTGAATTGGCATATCAGATTTGATTTTGCCTTTGCCATATTTTTTCTCTGTCATTGTTTTTATTTCAAAGTCATAAGGCAAGAAGCGGTAAGTTTGTCCGTTCCAGTGACTGCCGGCGCCACCAACACCATCACCGATGATGAATGTACCGTAGCGACGCATTGGAAGTGCACGTTGATCAGGGGAATTACGGTGTGTAATTGTCTCTTTTGCTAAATCTTGCATCAGTTCAGTGCGGTGTTGATAACGAAGTTCATCGTGACCCATAAAGTAATCTGCAGTAGAACGCTCTTTACCACGTTCAAGTCCAACAACATTGATACCTGCTTTTGTTAGTTCAGCAGAGATAATGCCGCCTGCCCAGCCCATACCTACTACGACTACTGGTACTTTTGATAATTTTTTTGCCATGTAATTCAATCCTTTCTGTTATCAGTGATTCATATGGCTATTTAAGCCTTGTGGTTCAAGTGTGACGAATTTTTCACTCATAATTTCTTGGTTATAATTCATGCGAGAGCCTGGATATTTTCTCATTTTCCAACCTAACATGTCTTTGTTACCGCCATACATTGGGTCTGCATAGACACCTTCGATTGTTAACGAACGAAGTAATCCGAAGAATTCAGTAGATGGGACATTGCCATAAAGTTTCACTTTTCCTTCGCTGAATGCTGTTAAAACTTTATCTTGTTTTTCCGTATCTAATGCAGTGAATTTATCTTTGAAGTGTTTTTGACTATAAGTATCTAATGCTTTCAATCCTGTTAAGAAGATATCTTTACGAAGCATTTTTGTTTGTGTACCAGCAGTTTCACGTCCTTCATAGTAAGGTCCGAAACGATAATCCTTGGCGTTAATGCCGTATGATCCTGCTAATTGATGGTCGATGTATATAGCTGCGTTTAAATCTTTAGCCCCTGGACCATTGTCGTCAGCAGGGTAAATACGATCTGCAGCTGCTTGTGTTAAGTTGTATTCTTCTTGTGTAAAAAACATTAATGCAACGTTTGGGTTTGCAGTAAGTTGTGGTTTGTTTGATTTATTGTCGGCTGAATCCGCTTTTGATTTGCTGTTGACGTTCAATAAACCGCCGAAAGCTCCACCAAGTACTAAGCCACCAAGTGTTAACCCGGAATTTTTTATGAAATCCCGTCTTGAATTCGACTCAACATGTGATTGTTTGTTATCTTTTGCTGCCATAATAAGACCTCCAAATCTATTTTTCTAAAAGATTGATGAAAAATTGTGGTAGATGACTAACACGATTGACATCAAAATTAGTGATCCAACAAAAAATGCGTTCTTCTTTCCTGCCCAACTCATAATAATAATGCCTAGACCTACTGCTACTCCAATAATTGTTAGCCATGGCACGATAGTAAAATATTTATATGCTCCCATGACAAAAGCTGACATGAATACGATTGCAGCTACATTTTGTACAAGCGCAGAAAGTTCCTCTTGTCCATATTCCGACATACCTTCTCCTCCCTTCTGTGCATAAAAACCGTATATTATTTTGTGTCTAAATAATGTCCGTTCGGTCACAAGCTGTAATTCTACATTAATTCTTTGAACATAGTAAAGCTTTTAAAATTTCTTTGTTACAGAAAGTTTGTATTTTCCTATAATCAATGTATATAGAAACGTATGTTTTTGTAGAAATAAATGATTTAAAGTAGCTGATTTTGTAATTAAAATATTTATCTTATATTAGTGAATTTTTGTGTAACTAATTTTTTTATAGGACAAATTATAGAAAGATAAAGTTTATATTCATTTTTCCGTTCTTTGCTTAACTTTTGGAATAATTAATAGATATCAAATTTTATGGTTTTAAATTAGTTATATTGAATAAAAATACAAAAATATAAAAAGGGGATTTTTGTCTAATGTAGGTAAAAGTTCAATTCGACAATAAATGTGTAAAAAAGATGAAAAAAGTCATTCTTCTCACTTGAAGGGAGAAAAAGACTAGAGAGATATGAAATTATGAAATTATTATTTAAGGAAGTGAGTAGGAGTAATTTCAAGAATTGAAACAAAAAATATGGAAATGATAGCTTGATAATGAATGGTGATATTTTACTGTTAAATTTTAAGAACAAATAAATATACATTAAATAAACAGTTGAAATAATAAAAAAATATCGCAAATTCTATAATATACACTTAAATTCTGATTCAAGTATTACCTGTATTTGTGAATTTTGTTAGGTTAGATTATATTGGAATTCACTAAAAATGTAAGTAGAGAAATTATTTTGAAAGCTTCTGATTCTCGAAAAAATAGGAGCTATTTTTAACGGAATTCACATAAGTTGTAAGTGTAGAGTTATTTTGTAATAGGGGCAGAAAAGTGGAGGGATACTATGCAGAAGGTTATCCAATTTGTAGCCATTTCGGCAGTCATAATAGGCATCGGATATATATTTTCTATGTGGAATATGAAAATTACTTATGTAGTAGGCATACTTATTGAGATATTTGGACTTGCAATAGTTTTTAAATTAATTTTCTTTGATATACGTAATACTTCATCGAAAGTCGTATGGATTATAATTATTTTGGGTCTCCCAGTCATTGGAACAGGGTATTATTTATGCTTAGGAAGAGATCCAATAACACGAAAATTTACTGTTTCACAAATAAAAGAAACAACTAAGTTAATTAAAGTAACACATGCAATACAAAAAAAATATCATTCTACCGAACGTCCCCGTTTATCAAAACGTATTGCAAATTTATCAAATATTAAACCATTAAAAGGGAATACGATTGATATCTTAACTAATGGTGCTGCAACTTTTTCAGCTATTATGGAGGCTATAAAAAATGCTAAATGTCATATCCATATGCAATTCTATATTTATAAAAAAGATGATATTGGAACTGAAATACGAGATTTATTAGTCCAAAAGGCAAAGGCAGGTGTAGAAGTACGCTTTATGTATGATGCAATAGGTGCAAAGTGTTTGAATTCGAATTTCCTTAAACCATTGTCCGATGCCGGAGCCGAGGTCATAGCATTTGAACCGATATTATCCCTGTGGTTCTTGCATAAGGCTAATTTTCGAAATCACAGGAAGGTAATAGTTGTGGATAGTCATATCGGATTCACAGGAGGTTTGAATGTAGGTGATGAATATTTATCTAATACGAATACCTTTAAAATTTGGCGCGATACGCATCTTCGTATTGAAGGATTATCAGTTAGTGAATTACAAGAATCATTTCTAAATGATTGGATATTTATGAAAAACGAAAAAGGTGCTGCTACTCCTTTTACAAATGAAAATGGGATACAAAAATACTTTTCCCCTATAAAAAAAGGAGATGATTGGGCTCAGGTGATATATGGTGGGCCATATGATAAAGAAAATATCATTCGTGATTCCATGCTTAATTTAATCGAATCAGCCCATGAAAATGTATGGATTGCAACCCCTTATTTTATACCAGACGCTGAAGCTTTGGCAGTGGTAAGGAGAGCAGCAATGAGTGGCATAGATGTACGAATTATTCTTCCTGGAAAGGGTGATATGGGAATTTCTTATCATGGTAGTAATGCCAATATTAAAACTTTACTTGAAGCTGGAGTACGTGTATTTGTCTATGATGAAGAATCGTTTTTACATTGCAAAATTATTACTGTAGATGGTATGAATGCAGCTATTGGAACTGCCAACTTTGACATTCGTAGCTTCCGACTTAATCATGAGCTTATGGTCTTTCTATATGAAGCTAGTGCTGCAATTCATCACTTATTGCATGATTTCAAAATAGATTTCCAAGCTAGCAGAGAGTTGACAATGGCAGATATGAAAAATAAGAGTTTTAAGAAAAAATTAAAAGAATCTATAAGTAGTTTATTTTCGCCAATTTTGTAGTTGGAATTTATTACTATATGTTAGAATTCGCTTAAGGGGGGAAATGAAATGGATATAGGTGTGAATTATTTAAACATAGTAAAGAAAAGGTTTATGGAAATAAAAAAGCTGGGGGATCAAACTTTCCATCAACTGGATGATGAACAACTGTATTGGTCCAATCATGAGGAATCTAATAGTATTACAGTTATTATAAAACATGTAGGAGGAAATATGGTTTCCCGTTGGAGTGATTTTCTAAGTACAGATGGAGAAAAGTCAAATAGAAATAGGGATTTAGAATTTGATGATTCGTACTTACCTAGGAAAGAGTTAATCCGGATTTGGGAACATGGCTGGCAAATTGTATTTAACACACTTGATGATTTAACAGAGCAAGATTTACTAAAAAAGGTTAAGATACGTGGGGAAAATCACCTTGTGATGGCAGCGATTGAGCGCCAAGTTTCGCATTATTCCTATCATGTTGGGCAAATTGTGTATATTGGAAAGCTTTTAAAAACTTCCGAATGGCAATCATTAAGTATACCAAGAGGGAAGTCCAATCAGTTTAATAAAACAATGTTTGAGCAGCATAAAAACTGATGGGGTGAAATGCTAAATTAGCATCATGAAAAATGTAGAATATATAATATTAATGGAGCTGATATACATGTGGCTCCTTTTTTGTATTCTAAATTGAGGTTATTTATTGACATAGTATAGCGAATAAGTGTGGACTTTATTTAGCTTTGTATTTAGTAATATTTTAAGGGGAAAATCAGCGTGCAAACTATGTCTCTGTTACTTATTTCTCTGATAAACCTGTTAAAGATGAACATAGAGAAATAATCGGGGAATTTGCAAATATATCAACCTGAAATAACTTCAAATATAGAAGTATCATTAAATGAATGTTTTAAAGTTGTGGTTAGATGTGCATATAAAAAAAAGCATATATAGAATTTAAAGTCACCATTTTGAGGTGTTTTCTTCCTGTATAAAATATGTTTTATAGGGAATTCATTATACTTATTAAAACAACAACAAGATATGGACAAAGCCAAAGAATAAACATAATGGACTATAGAACCAAGTGTCGTATCTAGCAAACTGAGAATGTTTAATTTTTTTAAAAAATCCAACAAACTTAAAATCACCAATTGCCCTAATAATAAAAACTAAAGCACAGACAATACTTCCGATTTTAGATAAACTATTTGCTTGGAACCCCTGCAAATAACCTCCTTGAACAACAATAATGACACTAGCCAGTAGAATAAGAATGGCTACGAATAATGTTCCCCATATTCTCGGAGTAAAAGCAGGGTTATGTTCTCCCTCTTTTACTGGGAGAACAGCGGCAGAACCCCATCGACCTCCAAAAGCCCAATAAATATGCAAAAAACTGATAAACCACAGAAGCCCTACAGCTACTAATATTAATAGTGATTTCATTAATTCGCCCCCAATGTCTTAACTTCAAATAAAACATGCACTACCGTATGTTGTGGTGAAAATTTTGTCCCTTCAGGTTTTATAACCATATTAGGGACATTTATTATCGAATAATCAATTATGCCTCGGCATAATTGCGTCCGGAATCGGCTTTATGCTTGCACAAATAACTCCTTTCCGATTCCGTGACATCCGCCGGAGGCTTTAACTTCTTTTAGCGAATGTTTGGACACGCGCTGAAAGAAGTTAAAAGCTCAACCATTTTATCAATATCAAAATTAGGATTTGCTTCAAACCTTGTCATCCATCCTACATACGTTAAATAGGCAAGTCTCGCCCGATCAATTGATTCAGTTTCGTTTATGCCCTTTTTTTGATACAATTTTGCAACACAAGAAATTCTCTGTTCTTCCATATCTACTAAACGTGCTGCCACAACAGGGTCATATTTAGCCCAAGTATAAATACCATTCTCAATTTTTTTATCTCGACTAAAACTAATCTGTAATAGCTGTTCTAAAGAGGCATCCTGTTGCTCCATACTTTGAACAATCAGCTTTGTTGCATGTACTTCCCAAAAGTCGAGCATAGAATCTAAAAGCTCTTGATGGTCACGAAAATAGTGATAGAAGCTTCCTTTGCTTATTTTTAGCAATCGAGCAAGTGCTTCAATGCGAACTTTATGTATCCCTTCATCAGATAATTGTTGTAATCCTGCTTTTATCCAATCTTCCCTCGTTAATTGCATATCATCTCTCCAGTAAAATACGGTAGCGTATGTTTTGAGTTAGATTACTACTATTATCATTTTTTGTCAATTATTCATTCTGTTTATTTTTATGAACTTTAATGTTGTTGTTAATCGTAATATTAATCCTCATCACCGTTGGTAAAATACAAGCACATACTAAAATTAATAATTTGAAAGTTTTTTATTTCTATAATTTAATATGCCATAAAATAATTAGATGATTATTCAGGAGATTGGGGTATCAAACTTCAAAAAGAAGAGGATTATATTTCGAAGCTCCAATTTTTTTATAATTCTTTTTTATTCTAATTTTAATTATTGTTTAAGTAACTCTCTTAACAGTTGTATCATTTCAGCTTGTTGTTATATCTTCTTGCGACCATTTCGATTAATTGCTGCAAGCTCGCATCCAATTGCTGCAGTAAAGAAGAACAATAAACTTCCAAACATATATAAACCTCCAATCATATTGAAATCAAACAGCCTTACTCATCTGTTCCTTTAGTAAATTCTTCTGATGCTCGTTTTCTTCCTTACGTTGACATACGTTATTTCGTATGAGAGCTATAATAACTAGCAGTGTTCCTGCAACATCAAAGATTGTTATTTTATATCCTTGGATCATCATAATGACTAATGTAGTGATTGGGACGAAGTTAATAAATAAAATTCCATTTACGGATGATGAAATTTTCACGCCATAGTTCCAACTAAGCAATGCCACGAAACCTGGTAATACCATTTGGTAGAGGTACTTCTGTTGATGAACGAGAACAAAACACAGCCTTCGAAATAATGGCAAACGCTGGGGTGATAGCTCTTTTCATCTGTTTTGGAGCTATGTTATATGATTTGATTTTAAACAAAGAAATTACATCACTTGGCATTCTAGCCTTAATTATTTTATTAACAACATCATTTTATATCGTTATGATGATGCGGATCAAAAAAATATATATACGTTATACATCAAATAATAAAATGTTAGGTCGTAATTCGATATTTTCAGGATTTATTTTCTTTGTTTTATTTACTTTATTAACATATTTACCTTCTGGAGAAGCAATTACCATGAGAGATCTTACTGTAAATAGTATGGGCGGAGTATTTTTCGGCTTATGTATATATGGATATAGTAAGTATAACAGTAAAAAAGTTGAAGAAGATGAACTATAATGATTTATCCGATTGCATTTTTTCTTTAATAATCAGTACCTGCTATATAGTCATTAGGTTAAACTTCTATAATGCTTTCAGAATGAGAACGTGATGTTTTTTATGGTAACCAAGTGTATTTTAATCGTTGTGTGGGACAACAAAACCTTAGGTTGATGGGCATGGGGTGCCACACACATTTTAACGAAAATATACGCTAAGTAAATTTCGACATAAAAAGAGCCTAATTTTCTACTCTAAGAAAATTAGGCTCTTTTTTTTTATGAAGTTTTAATTGAATTTTTTTTGTATAGTCTGAAAGCATTTATTGCACCTCAAGGAATACAATCGCTTGGAATAATATTAAGAACTTGCGGAAATATTGGACATCATTATCAATCACTATAAAGATTGTGAAGAAATGTACTTAAACTAACGGGGCAGTTTTGTTGAATAAGATATATACTGAAAAAAGTCCCTTCAGATAGTTTGAGGGGACTTTCCTATAAAATTAGTTTTTATATCTAAATCCAAAATGATTATTTGTATTTTTTGGCTAGAGATTCGCTGCCAATCGCTCCAATGATAGTCATAAAAAACGGTCCAATTTGAAATAACAGAGAATCCTGTAAGAACACAATATTTAAATCAAATAACTTATTCCCTATTACAATAATAATCTTAGCTAGTATGATTAAAAATCCAATCATTAGAAGAATATCAAAAAACAATTTCCACCTTGGATAGACTAATTTTTGGCTATCTTTTATGAGTTTCTCTTTCAAAGAATTATCCTCCTTTACTAATTCATCAAGAGTAATATCAAATATGTCACTTATCTTAATTAACAATTCAATACTAGGGTAACCTTCTCCACGTTCCCATTTGGAAATAGCTTGTCTACTAATATTAAGTTTTTCTCCAAGCTGTTGTTGTGACATATTATGCTTTTGACGTTCTTCTTTTATTTTTGAAGAAAAATACATATGATCAACTCCTATTCTCAGTATATTTATTTGCACTAAAAAACTAAAGAACCGCATCGTTGCAAGTGTGTAAACTATTAGTTTCCCCTTGGAAACAGCGTTTATTTTTGTTTATAGTCCTTCATTCACTTGTTAATTATTACAAAAAGGGGGTTTAGTGGGCTACCTAAATAAAGAAAAGCCTTTTTATGTTGCTAAAAAAGTGGCAGTTTAGTCAATGTCTTTTTGGGGTTTTCTTAATTATAAGAGTTCTTTTTGTTATTTCGCTAAGAGCAGTATTCCTCTAGTAACTGAAAGTAAATCTAGAGTTTGTGAAATAATGTACTTAAGCTAACGGGTGCTTTACTTGAAGAACATTGAGTTGCATATGCAGCTCTTTTTTTCTTATTGAACTAACGGGGCAGGTTAGTTCAATAAGGTGTTTGTTATATCATTTAACAATAGAAATAGATGGACGAAGAAAAAGAAGTAATACAGTTTAATATTAGTTTCGGTGAACCGTATCATAAGTAAGTGCGATTTCTCTGTAAAAAAACAATAAGCCTATTTAAGATAAAGCTGTCTAGAATAGGCTGTATTTCCATGTTACAAGCAAGAGAGTTTTTTATATGGTGAATAGACTAGCAATGTATTCAAATTTCTTTTGTTAGAAGGTTTTTTGACATAATGTGGTGAAATTATTGCGCGCGGTCGCAATTGATTGTGTGAAGGCTGACCATACAGCTGCTTCCTCAGCGGCGGCGACTTAACGTAGGAACGTACAATATAAAATGCTGAGAGGTTTTCTTTAGAAATTCAAATTTTGAAATAACATAAAAAAGTGGTGAAATCTCGAAAGGATTCCCTGCTTTTTATTATGGAATTTTTATGTGAAGACCTTAAAGAATAAACGATAAACTATAACAGGCTAAATCAATTAAGATTTGGTCTGTTTTTGTTTATACCTACCACTTTTGTAATAATATTGAATTAATGAAAAGAAACTTATTAATAAATAGAATCTAGTATGTTTGATATGGCGTACTATTTTTTTTTAGAAAATATTTCATAAGGTTATTAATAATTATGAGAATTAATTTAATTTTGAGCGATGTTTTAAGTGTAGGGGCTCTTATGGTTTAAGAAAGGGTGTTTGTATGATGATAACTAATGAAAACTTTATAAAGTATCTTAAGAAAAAGCGAGAAGAAGCACTTCAATATGTAATCGACGAGTATGTCGGTATCGTAAAGGCAGTTATATATAATGCTTTAAAATCTTACAATGATCCTCAAATGATAGAAGAATGTATAAGTGATACATTTTTAGGAGCTTTCGAAAATGCTAAGCAATTTGAGGGAGATAAAGAGGATTTTAGAAAATGGATTTGCACAATAGCAAAATTTAAAGCAATTAGTAAGCAAAGGAAGTTATCTAAAGCGCCATTTTTTTATGAAATAGATGAAAAAAGTGAGGCGGTAAAATCAGCTGAAGAAGAATTTTTGATAAAGACCTCTACAGAAGAATTATTAAAAATGATGAGCCAATTAGACCAATTAGACCGTAATATTTTTACGATGAAATACTTTTTAAATATGAAAAATGAGGAAATTGCTGAGCATCACGGTTTGACAAAGGCTGCTATTGATAACCGATTGTATCGTGGAAAAAAACGGTTACAACAGATTCGTTTGGGGGGAAGTGTGACATGAAAAAGTTATATAAACAATTTAATCACTTAAAAATTGACATGAATATGGATCCGATGGAAGTGAGTACTCTTGAAAAAGAGAGAATTAAAAGAAATGTTATGAAAGTAAAAAAGAAAAAGCATTTAACAAGAAATTTTGTGGCTGCAGCTGCATTTTTAGTTACGTCAAGTATTTCAATCGGCTACGCATTCCCTACTTTTGCTGCAAACATACCGGTTGTCGGGAATATATTCGGGTTATTCGTTGATGACGAGAAGTATGTTTTCGAAAAGCATGATGAATATTCTACTAGTATTGGAACGACTCAAGAAAGTAATGATGTTGAAGTAACTGTAACAGATGCTGTTTACGACGGAGAAAATATTACGATAGCTTACACAATAAAGAGTGAAAAAAGATTAGGGGAAAGGCCTATCTTAGAGGGTGAAATAACTGCTGATGAATTTGAAAATAGATATGAACATAGTGGATTCGATAATCATTATATTGTCAAAAAAATAAATGACAAAGAGTATGCTGTATTATATATTTACGAACTCATTAAAGGACCAAAGCCAGAGAAAGTACAAATTACTTTCCAAGGCAATAAAATTGTTGATTTAAATAATGTAAATAATGAAATAACAGGAGACTGGTCATTTGAATTCACTTTAGAAAAGCTTGCAAGTGAAACTAAAGTATTTGAAAAAGGTAGTATAAAAACGGAAGCTGAAGGTACAGAAGTAATCGTTAGAGAATTAACAGAAACACCTATATCTACAACACTTAAAATTTCAGAATTAGTAGATATGGCATTTATAGCTAAAGAGGAAGAAGCGTGGCGTGGCGTATTAATTGAGTACAAGGTATCCGATAATTTAGGAAATGAGTATAATATTGTTCAGTATAGAGGTACAGGACATAGTACAGATTTCAATGACCTAAGTGTAAGTCATGCACGCATTACTACAAATCGTTTTGATGAAAAAGCAACTTCGATAATGATTACTCCTGTAGTAGGTATTTACAAAATGAAGGACAGTGAAGGTTCACTAGAACTCATTAAAGAACCATATAAAATTGAACCCATCATAGTACCTATAAAGTAATACCATAAAAATTAAGGCAGAAATCGAGTGGGATTTCTGCCTTTTAATATATTTATCAAGATGGTTTTTTAATTTTCATTATATAATTAAAAGTCAACGTTTTTACGACGTTGATCCATATTAGTTAATATTTTTTGACTGTCTGTATTGGCCATATTTGTATATAGAGAAGTCGTTTTAATATCATTATGACCAAGTTGGTCACGAAGCAGAATATTAACTTGATATTTTCAATTGAAGATAATGCGCCTAAACCCATGTATATCAAGGGTTTAGACGCTTTTTGTTTTTTTGTAATGACACTGAACGTGTTATTAACAAAACTACAATCACAATTTCAGGTGTTGACCTTGGCAAAATTAGATATGTAAGTAAATCACGATAAAGATTGTGAAAAAATGTACTTAAACTAACGGGGCAGTTTAGTTGAAGAGCGTTATTTAACTTGTGTTCAACAATCGGGCTATTTAATTGAATAACACCTTTGATAAAATTAATGAATTTATGTTAAAATTTAGGTTAAATTATAAACTGATGTACATAAACTAATGACGCAATTTAGTGGAGGAGGGATTATATGTATGAGTGAAATATCTTTTAATGAGTTAGAGAAGAAAGTGAAGAAGATTAAAATTGAAGGTTTTGTCATTTATAAAGGAAATACACGGATCTTTGAATATTTAAAGAATAAAAAAGTCGTAGAAAATCCGACAAAGGTTTATTCCATTACAAAGAGTATTGTGTCTATATTAATTGGAATTATGGTCGATAAAGGGCTAATAAAAAACATTCATGAACCTATTTATAACTACTTTCCGGAAATATTAGAGTTCAATGACCCAATGAAGGAGGAAATCACATTATTTCATTTGCTGACTATGACTTCGGGGTTACAAGTAGGAAAATTCCAAAGTTCAAAAAACTGGGTTAAATTCATACTAGAACAACCAGTTATAGATAGACCAGGTTCAACCTTTGAATATAATAGTGGAAACTCTCATTTACTAAGCGCGATCATCCAAAAAGTTTCTGGAGGTTCTACCGCCTCATTTGCTGAAGAATTTCTATTCCATCCATTAGGGATAAAAAAATACATATGGGTAAAGGACCCGCAAGGAATTCACGAGGGTGGCTTTAGTATTTCATTAAATTTAGAGGACATGGTGAAGTTTGGATTTTTATTACTAAACGAAGGGCAATGTAAATCAAATCAAGTGGTTTCATCTAACTGGATCCACGAGGCAAAAAAACCATATAAACAATTTGAAGCAGAAGAAGACAGAACAGCTGGATATGGTTATCAGCTATGGACTTGTGAAATTACTAATAGTAACACCAAAATTGAATATTACTATGCGAATGGCTTATACGGACAATATATATTTATTGTTCCGAAGTTAAATATTATGGCTGTGGCAAAAAGTTATCTACAAGATGACCAGTCCTCTGCGCCGAAACTCTTTTTCGAAGAACTTTTACGTAGTTGGAAGGATGAATGAGACATTTAAACAAATGAAAAGGGGTTTTTCTCCTCTTCCGAGATCATAAAAGTATCTTGTAAAAAGGAGAAATCACTATCTTGATATTCAACAATCGGGCGCGATTGTTGAATATGCGTCTCTTTTTTCTTCTTCAACTAATGGGTGCTATAGTAGAAGATCGTTGAGCTGTTCAGACATTTCTTTTTTTACTGAGCTAACGGGGCAGGTTAGTTGAAGAGTATTGTTGAATTGTTATAGGTAAACAGATAATTGTGTGCGTTATACAAGGGGGTTTTGAGGTGAATGTAATTGCGTGGCTGATCGTTGCTTGTGAAATAGGGTTTTGGGTTATTATCGCTTTAGGTCTATTCACACGATATATTCTAAAAAGAAATAAATTAGGATTATTTTTCCTAGCTTTAACACCTGTTATTGATTTAATTTTATTAGTTGCCACGGGTATTGACTTGTATCGTGGTGCGACTGCTACCCAAGTGCATGCAATTTCTGCTGTATATATTGGAATCTCAATCGCATTCGGTAGGAGTATGATTGAATGGGCTGATATACGTTTTCAATATTATGTGATGAAACAAGGAGCGAAACCATTTAAGAGATTTGGCATCGATTATGCGAAACACTATTTTAAAAGCTGGGGACAACATGTGCTTGCTTTTCTAATAGGTGCCGGGGTTTTATTCACCTTAATCTATTTAATTAACGATTCAGCTCGAACAGAAGTGTTGGCTGGATTTTTAAAAATATGGACACTTGTGTTAGGTATCGATTTTTTGATTGCCATAAGCAATTTTATTTGGCCGAAAAGGGCAAAGGGATAACAATATTATAATACCGCAATCGGGCGCGATTGTTTAAAAAGCGTCGCTGTTCTAATTCAACTAACGGGTGCTTTAGTAAAGATCTTTGAGTTGTTCAGACAGCTCTTTTTTATCCAACTAACGCGGCAGGTTAGTTGAATAAAAAGTTATAGTTAACATCAAGTAAATCACTAGTGTGGAGTGTTGTTATTGAAAAATTTTTCTAAACTTTTTAGAAGTACAAATATTAGTAGTATGGCTATGTTTCTTGGGTTTTTGACTTTATATACTATAATTTCAGGGATAGATCCTAACATATTTATTATTGCAATCATTACAATACTTTTTTGGATAGCTAATTCATTGCAAGTTACCAAAGAAAATAGGAAGTAGCACATCACTACATCCTGTTTTCTAGTTTTTATTAAACTAACGGGGCAGTTTAGTAGAAGAAGGATATGTTAGGGGGATTTAATATGAAACGTTTAATTATAGGTATAGCAGTAATTTGGTTGATTTTATTAGCTATGTGGTTTTTTACTACAGGGTCACCAAGTTAGAGTGTTATCGGATTATTAAACTAACGTGGGCTTTACTTCAATAAGACGTAGAGCCTTTTTCTTATTGAACTAACGGGGCAGGTTAGTTGAAGAAGGAAAATGTAATTAGGTTTGACTGGGAAAATTGTCGATGATATTAAAAAAGACACCGAAGTGTCTTATGTTTTTCAAATTAGCATACCGATAAATTGAAATTTAATTACTTAACATTATGTTTATCTTGGGAGCGAGGTATTTTATCGGTGAGTGTATACAAACCATGTAATGCTTGCTGTTAATAATGCTGACGAAATCAAAGCTGTAAGAACACTATATGTTTGCCAAATAAGTATCGTTGACCAATCGAAAGCACAGCACAGTATACCCAGGGCAATCGTAGCGATCAGGAAAATAACTGTTACGATTATTCTCTTTTTTGTCATTGGCTGCCGCTCATTCGTTTTCCTTCTGCGTAATCCTAAGAGAAATAGCAGAACGGCCAATAGGCAAAGAATAATAGTGATAGACGACAAAATGATATCCAAAAGCTGTGTGCCGCTTATTTCATATGACTGAGTTAGATTGCCGTCTAATATATCTTTAACTTTTAGTACCAGGTTTATATTGGTATTTGCGCCGTTGCTCAGCAAGCAGACGGCTGTTCGTTCATTTAGCAGTATGGCTACTTCGGTTCTGAAATTTGGATTGCCCCCAGTGTGTTCTATAATCGTTTGTTCGGCGTTTACCGACCAGCCTGCCGCATAATACATATCGTTGACAGCCGAAACAGACATATCACCACTATGTGATTTTTCGATAACCGTGTGAAATATTTTGGGTATGTCCTGCACGATACCCATCTGTATGCCCATCCAACGCGCCATATCTTTTGTATTAGAAATGATGTAGCCTGCGGGTTTATTTCCAGCATAATCCGGAGCTTTAAATGGAGTTGTCATAAAAAAGGAAGAACGGTAGCCCTGTGCCAACTGTCCAGTGGCTTGAGCATCTTCTTTATAAACATACGTCTGGTGAAGACCTAACGGCTGAAATACCTGTTCCCTCATAAAGTCTTCATAGCTTTGTCGCGACACAATCTCAATAACCAAACCCAATACGTCATAATTAACGGTTCCATAGTTATACTGTTTACCGGGAGGGAACGCTAATTCAGCATCTACGAGCATTTCCACAGTCTTTTGCAACATATCCGGTGTATGGCCTTGTGGAATATTTTGAGTATGCCTAATATTTGTTAGACCACTGGTATGGTGAAGAAAGTTATTTAGTGTAAGGCTTTGCATATCAACAGGTTTCCCTTGATACTTTAACGTAAACCAAGGTAAATATTTTTGGACAGGGTCAGTCATTGAGAGCAGCCCTTGCTCTTCCAACAGCATAATACCTATTCCGGTAAAAGCTTTACTGACCGAGGCTAACTCATAGAGTGTATTTTCACTTGCAGACAAACCCTTTTCACGGTCTGCATACCCTGAAGAAAAGTAGAATACTTCATCATCAGCAAGTATTGAGATTGACATTCCCGGCACACCTGATATACGACAGGCATCATCTAGCAACGCTTGTATTGCCGCAGATTTCGAATCTGACAACGCATAACTTTTTGTTGCGAATCCTGAGAATAATATAAATATCGTTAATACAAAAACAATAATCTTTTTCATAAATTCTCCTTTTTGAAAAATTATAAGAGAATAATATAAATAACCTACTTTTACAACTACTAAACTAAATTTTAATTTATCTTTCTATTCACCTATATAATATCAAGTATTTGTGAAGAGTTACACTTAAACGAACATGCGTTAGTTCAATAAGAAGTAAACAACTTTATTATTCATTTTTTAAGTATTATATAAACAGATGGATGTAATTTGAAACAACTTTAAAGAGCCTTGCTACGTAGAATGTAGTAAGGCTCTTAGCTTTTAATAATCAAAATTCAATAACTTTATTATCATTATACAGCTGGATATATAGTACATACAAATTTGGTGATAATTTGGGATTATTGCTGTTAGTTCGAAAAGAAGACAATGTTCTTATTGGGCACGCTGGTCTTGTTCCACAAGTAATTGAAAATGAAGAGGAAATAGAAATAGGGTATTGGATCGCTCGAGATTATTGGGGACAAGGGTATGCAACAGAAGCACCGATTGCACTTTGGAAATAAGGAAAAGAACATCTAAATAAACATAGATTTATCGCTTTAATTCAGCCTGAGAATATCGTTTCGCAAAAAGTAGCTAAAAATATAGGAATGGTAATGGAGAAGAAAATAATATTAGGAGGGAAAAGCGTAAACGTATTTTCAATATCATAACAATGTCTTATTGAAATAACTGTCCCATCATTACTGTAGTTCTCCTAATATTTATTACAGATAATACCCTTCTAAAGTGGGGGCTTCTAATAGTTGGAATAGTTCTAGTTAAAAACTTCAGGTGAGCGTTAATTTATTTATTAGAAGTGATTTATTGTTGGAAATAATATAACAATTAAAATTTGTGAAGGATTTCACTTAAACTAACGGGTGCTTTATTTCAATAAGGAGTAGAGCCTTTTTCTTATTGAACTAACGGGGCAGTTTAGTGGAAGAAGAAAATAGCAGAATGAGGTGGATCCATTGATTAAAATAATTGACATTAGTAATAGTAAAAACGCTGAAGATGTTTTAAACATTCAAATACCATCATATAAGGTAGAGGCAGAAATAATCGGTTCATATGAAATACCACCATTAAAGGATACAGTTTATACTTTGCAACATTGCGGAGAAACTTTCTTTGGTTATTATGAAAATGAAGAATTATGCGGAGTAATATCTATAAAAGTAGACGATGATGTTGATATACATAGGTTAATCGTACATCCAAACCATTTTAGAAAAGGAATTGCACAGTTGCTTTTAAATTTCATTGAAACTAAGTTCCAGATTGAAACAATAAAAGTAGCAACAGGCTCTAAAAATATTCCAGCAGTTAGTTTTTATAAAAAGAATGGATTTCGAAATATTAAAGAGGTCATTGTAAATGAACAACTATCCTTAACCTTTTTTGAAAAGAGATTTTAATTTTCTTATTGAAGTAATGGGGTGCTTTAGTAGAAGATCTTGGAGCTGTTCAGACAGCGCTTTATTAGGTAGAAGTTTATCAACAGTAAATGTGCTGTAAATGAGGAAAGAAACGATTAAATGATTAAAAGGGTCACTCGTTGGCAAGTGACCCTCGATGAGAGAAAAGGGATGAATAAGGCTAAATTACCTTAACCTTATACAATTATTATTATGGGGTAGCTACAAAAAAGGCTGTAGATTAATACAGGAAGCTAGCGCCGACAATAATTAAAAGAATGAATAGGACAACGATCAAAGCGAATGATGAATTGTTACGGTTACCGTAGTTGTTATTATCATAATTTTGATATCCCATAATAAAATTCCTCCTTTCTAAACATATAATATGTGTTGTTATAGAAAGGACAGGTGATATTCATCTAATCAATCATTATTTTTGAATTAAGGTGAAAATTTATCTACGGTACGATTCGAGACTTTCAGGTAGTGGTCATTAAATGTCTTTATCGACTTATGCCTTGTTAGCTTTGCTATTGTCTTTAAATCAGCTCCATGCTCGTGCGTATCTGAAACTAATGTCTTTTGGAAATTGTATGCTGTTAAACCCGTTCATTTTTTAATCGTTAAGGTAGGCTCTTATTGATATATCTTTACTTACATATTTCTCGTGATTACCATTGAGTGACGCAGTGATATCCAAAAAAGCTGTCATTTTGAACAATCTTTATTCAAAATAACAGCTTTTTATATACATTAATTCTAAAAGGGCACGAAATTGAAGAGGGAAAACTGCTTAATCCTTCTCAATAAATTGATCAAGCCAGGTCTCTACTGCTTTTTTCACGTTTCTTGATTTCTCCATAAACTCATCCATAATATAGCCGATTAACCTAGAAAGTGAAGCTTCGTCAGCTTCATATGGATTATCTCTCTGTATATAAGCCAATACCAATTCAAGCTGCTTCTTTCTTTCTGGGTCCAAGATGGTTTGTACATATTTACTTATGTACTCATTGACGATGTTTGTGTTCTGTATGGAACTTTTCAGAAGCAGTGCTGCAGCGTTTGAAATTGTAGTATCTAGTGAGTAAGCAAGTTCAGCTAAATCATCGTACAGTCTTTGATCGAATCGCATAGATACCCTTGGCTTTATCCCAGGTGTCTTTTTTCTTCTCTCGGATAGTAAATCTTTGTTGCCAATGAATACTGTATTTCTAAATCGATAATCTCATCGGAAATGAATGGCCAAGTTATCGATTACTATTTTCGTATACAATCCTTTCTTACAAATTGTTTCACCAACAGTCTTCATCGGACTACCTGTGATATGTGATAGCCTTGAAATACACTCGTATAGTTCGTATTCTACACAAGGTTTTATATCAATCTTACGATCTGACCTCACTCTTTTTCCTGTCTTTTTTTCTGGCTCTTTTATCACTCTCTCGGCTTCTCTCTCCACTTTTCCTAACCTCTCTTCCGAACTTTAGTCTGGGACACATTCATTTTGTTCTAGATTTAAAAGTGTATGAAATTTGGTAGGGGAGTATGCAGAAAGCGATTATAACTTTCATAATTGGGCATACTAAATTAAAAACGGAGGTATGGTCGATGGGATATAAAGTGAAAATGACATCAGAAGAGTCAAAAAAAATTATGCAAGGTTGCAAAGATCAAGGGAAAAAATATGGCTTACCAGGGAATAAAAAAAAATCAAAAGCTATAAAGAAATAACGAATTAAAGGGGGGAAATAATAATAGGCGTTTTATATGTGTTTAGAATGCTTGTCCTAAAAAAGCGGGATTCCTACTAATAATTTATTAGAAGTAGTAATAATTTCTTTGAATTATTAAGCCGATTTAAATGTAGTGAAGGGCTAACTCATATGCTGGTTGGGGTACTACATGGAAGAAAAATATCTGTAAGTTGGACGAGGGCAGGGAAGGTATTCAACCTTACATAGTTGCTGACAATTATCGCTTATTATAAGCCTACTAATTAAATAAAAAGGAGAGGGATGTAAATTTACCCCTCTCCTTTTTGTTTTACTAAATAACCTATTTCTTTAGTTGAATCTGTTTATACTTATTGAAGTTCTGAACGAATCGGTTCTTCAGGATAGTATAAATCTTTACGTAAGCAGACATCTCGATGGGTGAGTGTTTCACCTTTAAAACGAATCCAAATTTCATCATCTGCCATGACTCCATGTGTTTTTCGTACAATGCCCCAGCGATTATAAGATTGCATATCCAGTGAAGCCAGTAATTCTTTTGCGTTGACCCGAGTAGGAGGGAAGGTACGCCATTTTAGCCAACGATCTATTTCATCTAAGCTAATATGACCTTTCATATTCGGTGAAAATTGTTTGTTAAAATCATCAATATAGTTAATTACATATGGGGTGCCACCATTTGCTGGTTTTAAATCAACATGGGCAATAATATCATCCATCCACATTACGTCAAAAGTCATGTAATCAATCAATGGATTCACTTCCTTCAATGAATAAGTGTTTCAATGCTGGATCCCGCAATTGTGAAAGTAATACGTCCTTAGCACGTCCAAAATCGTACTGAGATTGTTCGATTGCAGTTACTAATTTCTCTTTATCAATGAATGCTGGTCCTTCGTAAAGGCTAAGTTGCTTTGTGAAGGATGAATTCAGTGGCTTTGCCTTTACTCTTCGCTTTAAAATCGTTAATGGTTTGCTAGTTGGATAGTCTTTTTCATCAGATAATAGGCTAAGTCCGTTATCAAAAATCGGTGCCAGCTCCCATGTTTTTTCTTTTGGGTCATATAAGAATAAAATGTTATTCGTGTGCCGATCTTCATTTAGAATAAGTGCATCGAAAGCGAATAACTGTGCGATTTGATGATTTACAACGAGCCCTGTATACTGCTCCACCTGTTTCATCAATAGGTCGAACTTTTCTAGGGTAGAAAGTGTTTTGTTACTTGTAATCGAATCAGTAGAGCTGAAATTTGCTTCAAATAAGCGCTCTAATGTCACTTCTTGTTTTGTACCACGAAAATCGAGTGAATAGCAGCCGTCAAATTGTTCACCGTCAGCTAATTGAATGATACATGGCTGATAGACGACATATTTAGAGCGGTCAAGAGTTGAGCATTCAAGAACGAGTGAAGCCAATACCTCTGCTTGTCCCTCATAACCTCGCGCATTTTGTTTGACCCACTTGTTGCCGATACGCCATTTCGATTGATCGCCCTTACTAGAAGTACTAATAATACGTTCAGCGTCGATAGGAATATGAATTGTTTCCATTTCATCACATCCATTTTATATGAGTTTACTCAATTATATAGTGAATTATTGCTTACCGCACTAAAAGTTGTTCATAGAGAATGACTTGTAATGTAGAAATTATTTGTGAAATTCAAACTACACCATAAATTCCTACAGGATTTTCGTGAACAACTTAAAACTTTTAGACTATCTGAATTATCAAATCTTAAATAAATAGTATATAAAAGGAATTATTGATAAAATAATAGGTTTTTTATAATAATATATGTTAATTTAATGTTATATAACGATAGTTAACTTCTATTTGTTGCTCAATATTTAATAGTGTTCTTAATAATTATCTTCACCCTTTTATTCTTGCTTCAATAGTGCCAATACCCTGATATATTCTCTTTTTTATCTGTCATCTTATTTTAATATTTTTTGTTAAATGCTATTTGGATTGGGTTTAGACATAAAGAAGGAAACTATTTTTAATGGAAATTTATGGAGATAGAACATTTCAGACTTTAGTGAGTGCTCATTTAAAAACCAACTTAAGAATTCAATGAAAAAACTGCTCGTAAAATTGGTGGGGCGAGAATGGCATTGATGGTTGTTAAAGCTAATCTTGCTTGGGGTGATATAGCTGTTTTCGGATTTGGAGTTTCTTATGGATACACTTGGAAATATAGAAATAAAAAATAAAGAGGGATTTTAATGCATAAACAATTACAACTTTTATATTCAATACTAATTTATTTGGGTGTGTCTACTTTAATTATATTTGTTGGGATTTTGGCGATAGCTGATGAACCAATAATAATCTCTGTTAATTTATCAACAAAGGTTCTCTTAGCTTTTTTATTTGTTTGTCTATTACTGATTGTTGGTAATTTGAATGACTATTTTAACCACATTAAGAATAAAAAGATAATTTTTGTAATTTGTCTTGTAATTGCTGTATTTATTGTTCTATTTACTTTGGGATGAAAAATAAATGCTAATGAGCAGCTAAACGGTTAACTATTTATAATGGTTAACCATTTTTAATAAACTTATTAAGCAATTCTACTTTTTTTGAACAAAGAAAGATTATGAATATATAACATTTTATTAAGGGTGAAAAAAATGAGTGAATTTTTATTTTATACGAGCGTTACCTTATTGATAACCATTGCTATTGCTTTTTCATTTGAAAAAATCTTTAAAAATAGACTTTTTCAGAAGTTAAGTTTAAGTTTAGTTTTAATTATTGGAATTCTGTTGTTGGTTAGTATTTTTATAGATAAACAAGATGGATTATCGAATATACTTCGTGGTTTCTTCGTATTGATACTATGTATATTATTCCTGAATTTTATATCTTCACTAGTTAGTTTGAAGCGTGCAATCATTTGGGGAACCTTATGGATCTTAATTAGTGTTGTTTTATTAATAACTTCATAGAATAAATAAAGCATGTACGGACAAATTATATTAATAGTACAAATAATGATTGCTTTAGATATATAGAAGGAAATAATCTTTTTAATTTTCATTATATAACCACAACGTTTTTACGACGTTGATCAATATTTGTTAATTTTTTTGACTCTAATCGAGTGAATAAAAGCCCTCAAATTGTTCACCACGCCTTTACTGTAAGTACTAATAAGACGTTCAGCGGCGATTGGAATATGAATTGTTTCCATTTCATCACATCCAAATCCAGATGGCACGACTGAAGAAAAAACTTACGATAAGGATGGGAATTTATTAACAATTAAATCAACTGATGGAACAACAACGAATTCGTATAATGCTAGAAATCAATTGACAGAAACGGTTGCTACAAATGGCGAAATAACTACGAATTCGTATAAAGGTCCTTCTCTTATTTCTTCGACTGTAAAAGGTGAGACAACTAAATTCGAATATGATGCTTTTGGTCGAATGACTAAAATATTATATGCTAACGGCACGTATGAAGCTGTATCTTATGATGATGACAATTATAAAGTGACAGATACAGATAAAAAAGACAATACAACATCTGTGACTTATACTATTTATGGACAGAAACAAGAAGAAATAGATGGAGAGAGCCATACAAAAACATACGAGTACGATCCTCTCTATTTAGATTCTATAACATCAATAACAGATGGTAATGGTCATAAAACAGCTTATGAATATGATGTTAACAATAATTTATCGAAGTTAACAGATGCATTACTTCGTGAAAAATCATTTAAGTATAATAAGAATGACCAAGTAACAATAATAGATATGCCTAAGATGACATTCCAATATGGTTATGACATCAATGGCGAATTAAATGAATCTATTTTACCTTCAGGTATTAAAAGATTATATAATTATAATGAAAGCGGTCAAATTGATACGGTTCAGGTGATAAATCCAATAGGAGATATCATCTCAACAACAAGTTATCGATATGATGAAAACGGGAAGACAAGTAAGGTTACACAAGATGGAACAGGCTTAAAAACATACGCCTATACAACTGAAACTAATTTGGTTGAGAAATATACACTAGGCTTATTCACTCAATCGTTTGCATATGACGAGCAAGAACGTGTAACAAAACGTCAAACTTCGTATGATAAAGGGTTATCTGTGTTAAAAGAAACATTGTTCAAAAATAATAGTGATGATATCGATCATGTGAAATATGGTGTTGGTGATAATACGCTACACGATTATCAATATGATAAAAATACAGAAGATAATCAAAGTATACTCAACTTAAATGATGGTACACTAAAACAAGTTTCGCAATATAATGATGCGAATAATTTAAGCTCTCTAATGTACACAAGCAAAACACAACAGCCATTTGATATTCAATATGAATACACGAAAAATGGAAATATCTCAAAAGAAACAGTCAATGGAAACGATTTAATCTTTGAATACGACAAAAATGAGCAATTAACGAAGGAAACATTACCAAATGGTGATGTGAATACGTATAAGTATGATGAAGTTGGTAATCGTAAAAAGGCCCATTTGAAAGATAAAGAATATACATTCGAGTACAATGATGCTAACCAAATTACAACGAAAAATGACACAGCATACAAATATGATGCCGATGGCAATTTATTGGAAGATGAAAACTATAAATATGCGTACAATGAGCGTCAACAATTAACAACCGTCAAAACGTCTGCTGGAAAAGCTATCGCAGCCTATACTTATGATGAAGATGGTTTACGTTTAACAAAAACAATAGGAACTACAACACATGAATACTTCTATAATGATGAAGTATTAGATTTGGAAATTGTCAAAGAAAATAAAGAAATCACACAGTACCTTTCATACGAGTGGAATGGCCATACACCACTTGGTATGATTATTAAAGCGAAAAATGATGTAGGTGATTTTGAAACGAATGCTTATCAATTCATTACAAATCACCGTGGTGATATCTTAAGTATTCGTGACAGTGAAGATAAAGAAGTAGGCTCATATCAATATGATGCGTACGGGAATGTTTTAGCAGTCGAAGGTACTATAGCAAATGAAAATCAGATACGTTATGCAGGGTACTATTATGATGATGAAACGAAGAATTACTATTTACAAGCTCGTTATTATAATCCAGAGAATGGCGCATTTTTAGAGCTAGATCCACATCCTGGTGATGTGGATGAACCACTATCACAGAATGGATACAATTATGCGAATAATAGTCCAGTGATGAACGTAGATCCTAATGGTCAAAGTAGTTGGAAAGTGGTTCGAACAGATATGTTAGCAAATGGTATTAATGCCATTATTGGACTAATAGCTGGTGGATATGGAATATATGCAGCTGTGAAAGCATTAAGATCATACTATTTAAAAAAACGTGTGGAAATGAAGATAGTTTCTTATATAACTAAATTCGGTGTATACAAATCTGTTGCGGTTGGTATTGCTGCAACAATTACAACATTCATCTTAAATATGATGGGGGGAGTTGGTTTTATAGCAGTATATGTACTAACACGTTATTTCAGTGTTGTAACAAAAAAAGCTAAACAGTTTGTATATTGGGGACCAATAATCAAAGTAGATTATATTAATTTCGGAAAAAGAAGGTAGGGTTTAAAATTTTATATCTTAATCTTTTAGAATGTATTTTATATTTGATTATTTTTATAGTTTTGCTCTTATCATTTACTAATAAGATTCATTATAATAACGTTTCTTTATTAAAGAAAGTATTGATATTGTTGAATTATATATCAGTGATTATACTAACTATTAGTTGGAAATCTTCAAGTTTTCAAGGTTCAATCTTATTTATTGCCTTGTCATCAATAGCTATAATCATGATTAGCATAAAAGAAAATAGCAAACCAAATAAATTCATTAAAATACACGTACTTGGAGTTTTAATTTGTTATACACTTATAGGTATTATAATTGCAATTAGTGGGAACTAATGTATATTATTGTGAAGGTGGATTAACAAAGGAAACATCATTAATGTTAAATTGTTGTATATTTTCTCATATGCATTTATTATTGGATACCCTAAACCAATTGAGGGTTCTATAGTATTTGTTTTTGAAGTCTAATGTGGGTTTAATAACATTTTTAATATATTTTAATCAATCTTTTTTATGAAAATTCCAACAATACAAAATAAAACGCTCGTATTTTGATCAATCTTTATTTCAAATACGAGCGTTTTTTATGTTGTAAAATCAATGTTAGTAGCATGGTTTTAATTAAAATTTGTTTCTAGCCCACAACATTTGAATTAAATTTTTTTCCGCTTTAGTTCCATTTTATCCAAAACCTTTTGACTATCAGTGTTTGCCATGTTGGTATAAAGTGAAGTCGTTTTAATATCATTATGACCGAGTTGATCCCGAAGAAGAATATTAACTTGATATTTTTAATTGAAGATAATGCGCCTAAATTCATGTGTATCAAGGGTTTAGACGCTTTTTATTTTTTTGTAATGACACTGAACGTGTTATTAACAAAACTACAATCACACTTACAGGTGTTGCTCTTGGCAAAATTAGATATGTAAGTAAATCACGATAAAGATTGTGAAAAAATGTACTTAAACTAACGGGGCAGTTTAGTTGAAGAAGAGAAACTTATACATAATATTAATATAGGATTTTCAATTCGAAAGATTAAGTTATATATTAGAAAATATGCTAAAATTTAATTATGTTAGCATATTTTTTTCTTATTGATGAATCTAAATTATAAGTAATAAGTTGAATGGAGTTGCAATTTATGATTTTCAGGCTGTTAGATGACATTGGTTTATACATAGCACCAATTTTGAGTATTGTTTTCTGTTTAAACTTAGTTAGTATATTGAAAAAGATAAAAACGGATGAAAAAACTTCAATAAATACCTTTTTAATGACAACATCATTTCTTTTAATCGTGTGGATTATTATAATCAGCGCTACATTTCAGTTTTAGCAAAGTATTTCTTCAATTAACGGTGCAGGTTAGTTGAAGAGTATTGTTTAACTTGTGTTCAACAATCGGGCAATATTGTTATATAAACATCTGAATAAACAAGCCGATTAATCTGAAGATAAAGGGGATTTATATGAATACAAAACGGAAAAGGAAGGTCTGGGGGATAGGCTCAGGAGTATTTATTGTACTTGCTATAGCTTTCATATCTTGGTATTATCCATTATCGCTTTTTAGCATCCATCAAAGCTTTACATATCATCCTGGTTCGGGTACCCATAATGGCAAAACCTACGAAGAAGAGATTGCCGAGTTTAAAGCTGCCTATGAGAAGGATCTAAAAAAGGATTTAGAAAGTGTTAATTACAATCCTACGGTAAATCGAACTCAATTTATTCTTCCGATTTTTGAACAAGAATGGCTGATCGGCACGGACTCCAAAACAATTGATAAAGATAAACTGGATAGAATGCTTTTCGATGTACAACAGGCAAGAAATACCCTGTTAGACCTTGTTTCTGAAGGAGATTATTCCAGAGAAGAAAGAGTATACATGGTTGACAGCATAAATAATTTCCTTAACTTGGAGGAAAGTATTAGATTTATAAGAAACGGAAAATATTTTTCGAGAAGTGATTTGCAAAGGATGTTAGGTAATTTACAAGGAGATTTCTGGGCAGGTTTTGATTACTATACCACCGTTTTTTATGAAATATCTCATAAATAAAAGTTTGAAGCAATCGGGCTCGATTGTTTAATAAGTGTCGCTGTTCTAATTCAACTAACGGGTGCTTTAGTTTAATAAGGATTTACTAAAGATCAAAAAATAAAGACCAAGTTAATCTACAAAATGTGTAGGATCAACTTTAACTTTATTTTTTTAGAGCAACAATCTATATGAAAACAGCCTTGTTTAATCATTTACCTATAGAGATAGACGTACGAGGGAAAATAATCAATACAAATTAACATTAATTTCAGTGAACCGAATCATAAGTAAATGAGGTTTTTTTTCCATTAAGTTGTTCATGTTGTTCCAGTGTGCTGAAATGTGAAGCTTCACCGCGTCTTCCATGTAGTCTTTGTTTGTGAAATAGGCGTAGTCAGTTAAGTAAGTAGTCATCTGTATATTCCTCATTTACCCTCTATCTAGAGAGGAATCTGGAAAGTGAACAAGTTTAAATAAAAAGTAGCCTCATGAAACATGAGGCTATACCGATTCAAAAGATGTATAAAGTTAACGTTTCTTCAGAAGGCGAAAACTAACAGTGCTGGCCAAGCTAAAGGATCAATCACATCTATATTTAAATTTAGGTTCTGTCTGAATGTAAAAGGCATTTCTTACTTGCGCACACCAATTTGCAAAGGCGGATCTCCATTCGGGCGTTTTAAAGAATTGTTCAACAGTTTGTGTTTCAGAATGCCACACGATAAATAGGTTGAGCGGGGCAATTCCTCCTGCCCAAATTCCGTTATTTGCGTCTGTATCCTCTTCCCTGACTAATAATAAGGGAAGTCCAAATTGAAATGCCATTGAGGGTTCTACTTGCGAATAAACGGAACCTTCCCAGACCGGAGTGGGTGGTGGGAGGGGTCCGGTATTGACCTCGACTGTTTCAACTTTAAACCGACGAAGGTTGACTGCCAACATTCCATAACTTGATGAAACTAACCGACGAATATCCGTTAAAATCGATTCGGGATAACTTTCGCTTAGAGGCAATGTACGCGGAAAAAGCAAAGCGTTCTCAATCTCCAAAATTAGACGGTTTAGAAACCGTTGTTGGTTGTCATTTAAATGCGTTGTCGTACTTAAAAATATGGGAATACGATAAGCGCGGTCAATGCACGCTTGATGTGCTGAATCTATTTTTTCTTTATCTCTTTCTCTGCGTGAAGTGTTATGTCCATCATGACTCATTTTCTCACCTACTTTTTTCTTAATATATGAAAAAGGAATAAGGAGGATTGGACATAATTGTTCAACTAACGGGGAACTTTAGTTGAAGATCATTGAGTTGCAAATGCAGCTCTTTTTTTCTTTATAAAACTAGCGGGGCAGATTAGTTGAAAAATGAATTGTATATTAAACCCAATTTAAACGGTAAAACTGGTAAGATTGTTGTAATGATTCTTACATAGGAGGCGATGAATATATGAGATTACAGAAATGTGATAAATGTAATACTCAATTTAAATGGAGTATAATCTTTAAATCTCTTTTTTTAGCACACAGACCTATTCAATGCAATCAATGTGGCACGGAGCATAGGATAATATTCTTTTCAAGGGTTATATTGTCTTTCTTGTCAGTTATACCATTGTGGATATTTGGCTTTATAATATCAACTCAATTATCGTTATCCATTTCTTATACTTTTTCGATAATGATTATATATGGTGTTTTTTTGTTTTTGTTACTTCCTTATTTTGCGAAGTACAATCCGGAATACTGAATATATTTATGGTGAAATAAGATTTTTCTCTTATTAAGCCAAGGGGTGCTGTGGTTAAAGATTATTAAGTTGCATAGGCAGCTCTTTTTTCCTTTCTTGAACTAGCGGGGGCATTAGCAAAAGATTATTGAGCTGTTCATATAGCTCTTTTTTTCTTGTTCAACTAAAGGGGCAGGTTAGTTCAATAAGATAATGATAAAAGAAAGGGAAGGGAAATTTAGTTAAGATTACAATTGGCTACTACATGACCTTGTTGCCATTGATTCTAGAACAAAAAAGCTCGATCCAATCAATCGGACCAAGCCTTAAGGGAAATAATTGTTTTATCAAATGACAGAATATCGTCAGTTCCCGACTTATTTTGTCATTCAACAATTTGTAGCTTAATTATAAAAATTGATAAAAAATATATCTTACAAGGCTATATTTTAAAGTTAAATCAAATGAACCTACTTAGAACGCCTTTCGTTGATATATAACAGTGGTAGTCCCCCAAGAAATAAAATAGACTAATATAATAACAAGTGTCGCTCCTGTATATAAAACCGGGACGGATAAATTAACAATAAAATCAGTTATTGCTGTTAAATGTTCAGCTAAAAACAATACAATAGCCGGTCCTATAGCTGCTAAAAGGAGAAAGCTAATCATTACAACCGTTGAAATATAGCCTGGTTTTAATATATAAAATAATGGAAAGGTAATCGCGGCAAATAATAAAAATAAGCTACTACCAATCGCAATATCAATCATCGTAAACGGTTTATTGAAAGTAAATAATGCTAGACTTGTCACCCCAATTGCTAAAACCATATAAACAATAGCACCAAGATAACGTGATGCGATTATTTCCGTACGTGTATAAGGTAAGGAATTTAATAATATGTTTGTCTCTACTTTTTCATCGTAAGCATAAGTATTAAAGGGAATAAAAATACTGGCAATGAGAAAAGTCAAAGCTGGATGTGCGTCCATAATGATAAAGAATAAGATAAAAGGAATAAATAATAATAGTTGCCTTTTCTGTAGTATGACATCACGTCTGATTAAATTAAACATGGTGTATACCGCCTTTCAAGTAATACATGATATCTTCCAGAGAGGGGCGTTCAATGACAACTGTGTCTCCGAAAGTATTTTTCACTTCTTTAATATTATTCGTTAATGCTTCAAATCCTGTTGATGAACGATGAATATGAACAAAGTCCTTTTCCGTGTCTCTATCCAGAAGATCCGTTCCCCCTTTAACGAGTGCATAGTTTTCAGCTACGTCGTGAATGGACTGATTAAATACTAATTCCCCATTATGCATAAAAGCTATATAATCTGCGATACGATCTAAATCTGTTGTAATATGCGTAGAGAAGAAAATGGTACGATTACCTTCAATCATTAATTCCTGTAAAAGATCCAATAGCTCTCGTCTAAAAATGGGGTCTAAGCCTGCTGTTGGTTCGTCCATGATAATCAGCTCTGCATGATGTGATAGTGCTATTGCCAATGAAGCTTTCATTTGCATCCCTTTTGAGAAAGTTTTGATCGCTTTATTAAGCGGTAATTTGAATTGTTCAACATATTGATAAAATAAAGTATCATCCCATTGTTTGTAAGCTGGTGCAACTATACGTTTTATATCTTTTATGTTCAGCCCTTCAAAAAAAATATTGCCATCGTAGACAAATCCAATTCTTTCTTTGATAGCCTTCTCATGCGTCTTGTAGTCCAACCCGAAAAGCTTAATTTCTCCGGTATCCGGCTTTAATAGATTCATCATCATCTTTATCGTTGTCGACTTACCAGCTCCATTTGCTCCAATGAATCCAGTTACAAAGCCTTGCTTCACTTGTAAATTAATATTATTAACGGAAAATTCTTTAAATTGCTTCGTTACATTTTTTAATTCAACCACATTTTCCATTCACTTCACTCCTCGTATAAAATCTTCAATAATTGCTTTAACTCATCAAGTGACAGGCCAATTTCTCTACTATTTGTTATGACCGCACTCAGCTGCTCCTCAATGACCTTTAGCTTCTTCTCTCTTATAACCTCTAAATTTTGCTCTGCGACAAAAGAACCTTTCCCGACAATGGAATAGATAAAGCCCGCCTTCTCCAATTCCTCATAGGCACGTTTCGTCGTTATAACACTAATTTGTAAATCCTTTGCGAGGTTACGCATGGAAGGTATTGCTGAACCCTCCTGTAGTTCACCTGCTAAAATAGACGACTTAATTTGATTCGTAATTTGTTCATAAATCGGCTCCTTTGAACTGTTGGAAATAATAATTTGCATGTTAATCCCTCTTCTTTATTTTTTTGAAAACATACTTGAAATAATGTCATATACTGCTTGAATCAGTATAGCAATAACGTGAATTGTCATGAACATATTAAAAAATGGAAAGGAATAAGGGGCAATCCATTTAGTAAAGAGCTTCAAGTCCAAAATCCATCTTGCTAACCTGGCAAATAAGGTACCACTATCGTTTATGTTTGGCTCCAGGAAAGTACCATCAACGGCGATAAAGATCAATTGAACAATTAAAAATATACCAATGGTGATCATCCAGCGTTTTGCCAGATTAATATTATGAGTTTTTTCTATGCCTATCATTTGAACACGTCTCCTCTCTTAGAGTGTTAGTGTGTCGGTTGTTACTCCTTCTTTAAAGGTCATTTAAGAACGATTTGCACATAATTACCCTCATCCCTGTATAATGTATATATACTATATTCACATTATATACATACGTGAAACGTCACGCAACTATTATCATTTGAAAAGAAAGAAAATTAAAACGATTTTAAAAACAAAGTCCACTTGAATTCAACAAAAGAAACCTCTATTTTGAAAAAGAGTAATCAAAAATGATGTGCTTCTTTTGTTTAAGTGTGTGATTTTTGGTATTTTTATAAATTGAAAAAGAAAATCAGAGTTCCTATCAGGGTCCTTGTTTATTTTTTGTTCGATCTGCCTTACGTTTTAGCTGAAAAGGCAAAACAATATAAAGGGGATTGTAAAATCGTCATATTCGATATTACAAGAGGAGGACATACGGAAGCTAACTTTGGAAAAAATAGCATTATGTTTCTTAAGGATTATCAAGGAGTAGCAGAAGGTAACTACTACTGTGAAGTGGAGTATTATCCAGGAACTGAACAAGGAAAGTCATGAAAATTTATCAGTCAAAAGGGGGATTAATAAATGAAAAATAGTTTCATCTTCAACTTACGGGGTGCGTTAATTAAAGATTATTGAGTTGCATATGCAGCTCTTTTTTCTTTATTGATCTAACACAGCAGTATAGTTCAATACGAGGTGCAATCCAGGAGGTTTTTAGTAATATTAGAACTAAAATTTGTTGGGAACATGATGATTAATAAATGAGTAAAACAGTTACTTCTGTCAGTTACTATAAAATATGATAAAGAGGAGGTCACTTTACAAGAATTAGGTATTGATAAGAATATGAACGATAAAGCAATGAAAAAAGCAGTAGAGGAATTTTTCCGAGATTGGCTTTGGAATAACGCCTACATCATAGACGAGGACTAACTTAAAAGTACGAACCTACTCTGTAACCAAAAGAGGAATTTACTTATTCAACTAACTAGCTAATAATGTGTATGATAGATAGTTAAATAATGGGATTTCATTGTGCTATACTCTAAATGAGGTATGATAAATAAACTTTAGATTATATTTAGAGGAGACGTTATGGAAAGTAGGTACATGAAAAATTATTTCACCGTCATTTATGAGCAACGAGAAGAATTTACTAATGAGCTAAAAAATTTTAAAAATAAAGAATGGGAACGTCCTCAAGAAGACAAGTGGTCTTTTGGAGAAACATATTATCATTTATACTTAATGGTTAGACTATTTAGACAGTTAAACAAACCGTATTTACCGATTTCAAAGCCCATTGCTACAATAAGTAGAGGAAAGTCATACAAATTTCATAGTGAAGATATATTCACTGAATATAAAGAAAAACACAATAAACCTATGAAAGCACCTTTTGTTTTAGTGCCACCAAAAGGTATTAAAGAGAAAATTCCATTTGATTGGATAGTAAACGAGTTAGATAGCGAAACTAGGCATTTAGAAAAAATACTTTCTAATATTAGTGATAACATTGCTGGACATATACGTTACCCCGATCCAATAGCTCATTATCCAAATTTAATACAATGTATTGATATACTAGGAATACATGAAAAACATCATTTTTTATTATGCAAAAAATATTATAACTTACATTGATATTGACCTATAAAACAGATATTTCATTTGAAAATTCCTTAAAATGCGAACGGGGTGCTTTAGTTTAATAAGAATAGGGCTTGTGTTTATGATTGATTTTCATATCTGCAATTCCTTTTGTTCTACTGTATCCTACAGTTACCTATAGCATTAGACTTCAACAGGAGCGAGTTAGCATATTTTTTCTTCCATAGGGTATTAGTTCCGAAACTATAATAAGAGTCTTATTGAACTAACGGGTGCTTTGGTAGAAGATAGTTGAGCTGTTCAGACAGCTCTTTTTTCTTCTTCAACTAAAGGGGCAGGTTAGTTGAAGAAGAAATTAAATCTTTAATTGTTATGGTATTTTTTAACCATTAGCTTTTTAATTTTGTCACCACTACTTTTGGTGATTAACCCAATTATTTCTTATACTCCATAAAGAATTTATAATCCTGCTCTACTTGGTTCGCGTATGAAATGGCCCAGTGTGAAAGGTAATGAACAAATCCGTCAACATCATCACCAATTGCTTTTAATATCTCGTCTTCACTATGATAAGGTAGGATACCTTCATTAATATCCGCATCTGCCCGAGCATGGACTTTTGCTGTTATTCGTCCCATTTGTTCAACGGTCTCTATCATGTCCTCATGACTTTTCATCATTTCTAGTTTTAATTTCTTTTTGTACGGAGAACGTTCGCGTATGTAAAAATCACGGTTATCTATCGTCACATTTCCTAAATGAGGATCCGCTTGATGATGCATTGCTCGTTGTGTCATAATCACGCGTTGCCCTTGATATGAAAAAGTTTCCCAAAACTCTTTATTATACGGCATAAAATAAGCAGGAATTGGTACCCTAACCTCTTTCATCTCTAAGATTACATCATCTAAATCTTCTTTTTGTTGTCCACCTTCTATTAAAATATAAAAACGATCTAATCCGATGGAGGCTGTTCCTGATCCATGCTTAATCGCAATATCTTTAATACGGTACTTCGTTTCATCATTCATCTTTTCTACGGTTTCTAAATATTGAGGCCAAACTTTTTCAATCTCTGCTCTCGCCGCATCGCTTAATCGTTGAATCTCATCTGATTCCACAAACTGTCGCTCTGATTGAAAATTGGAAGTAACCTTACCTAATAAATGTGCCTCACTTCTTTTTTCTAGCTTTTTTAATAACTTGTGAATCGCTCCGTTTGCTTTTTTCTTTGTCACAAAAAAAGTATTTGGTAAATCTTTGCGGGTCTGAAATCGCGACATTTGTTTATGATACGTTTGCAGGTATGCTTCTACCACGTCAATCTGCTTGTTTACTTCATAACCTAATTGACGACAAACAAGCACGACACTAACAGACATGCGCAATAAATCATATAAATAAGAACCTAAGTAACCTTCATCAAAATCATTAATATCAAATACTAGCTTCCCTTCTTCATTGTGAAATGCACCAAAATTCTCAAAATGCAAATCCCCTTGAATCCATGTAGGCCTGCTCTCTAACGTATGATATGGAAACCAATGATTTGTTACATCATAATAAAATAAATATGCACTGCCACGGAAAAAAACAAACGGACTTTGTTTCATTTTCTCATACTTTGACTGGCGATTTTCTTCTGTATGCCCCATAATTTTTTGATCAAATTCTACTAATATCTTCTTTAGAGTCTCCATTCGTAAATCACGTTTCGTTTGCTCGACACGTTCTCCAAGGTTCACCATCAGTTTCTCTCTCCCTAATTGTATAAATTTTACTTTATAAATAGTTTACTTTATTTATAACTTCCACGCTATTGATCTATCCATTGAGTAGATGTGTTTTTTTATATGGAAGCACGTTTAAAGTATTTGGAGAACTTTCCTTTAAACAAATTAGTGAACTTTTCGAGAGAATAGAAAGTTGGGCGAGAGTCACATTTCACCGAGCAAAACGTAAAATTCAAGACTTGCTGAAGGAGGACTAGAATGGAGTAAAGTATCATGTGAAATAGTTAAAGATTTGCTTCCATTGTATTATGACAACGTATGCAGTGATGATAGCAAAAGAATGGTAGAAGAACACCTTGTCGAGTGTGAAATTTGTAAAATAGAATTAGACAGCATTCAAGCTGATATTAAATTATCAGTGGAAGATTGTTGAGCTGTTCAGACCGCTCTTTTTTTCTTCTTCAACTAACGGGGCTAGTTAGGCGAAGAAAGTATAGAATAATTAATATTGAAAAAATACGTTCATTTTTTTCGATGAAAAAGATATAAAGATATAGTAGCGGCAAAAAAGTTGACTTTTAATTAAGAAAACCCGGCTGAAGGACGGTAGTCCAACAGTCGGGCATTTTTCTTTACTTATACGTCGAAAGTATAAGTGATTTGGTATTTGAAAATGCCAGTTATCGGTGATCCATCACTATGAATTGTGATTTCTCTAACATTAGCAAAAACGCCTGCTAACGAAGAACCAACTTCAACTGTATTAGTGAAAGCAGGGTCGCCATCACTGAATGTTACTGTTAAATGGATGTCATTATCCCCAGTATTTTCAAGGGAAAAAGCAACTACAGCTGTAATCTCATCATCTACGTGTAAAATTGTGTTCAGACTAGTAGGGGGATTTGAACCTGAAACTGGAGTACAATTTGAGAAAGTTAATGTTTCCTCTTGTGGTCTATCAGGGCAGCTGTGATTGAAGTTTTTACATGTCATATCTATCAACCTCCTTTCATTTTACCTATTACTTATGATATGTCGCTTTAAAAAAGTTGTATGGACAGTGAGGTAATGAAATGAAAGTTAATGATTTAACGAAGTTAGTATTTTATTTAGTTGGTGACTTAGAAGCTATTCAAAGAAGAAAATTATAAGTGATTTTCTTGGTGAACACCTTCCGTGTACAACAATGGTTTATGTATTTCCTTTAGCTGAACCTGCTTTTAAAGTTGAAATTGATGCTTGGGCGTGTAAAGAGGTTGAATAATACTATATACCCCTTAATGAACTAACAGGTGCTTTAGTAGAAGATTGTTGAGCTGTTCAGACCGCTCTTTTTTCTTATTCAACTAAAGGGGTAGGTTAGTTGAACAAGATGGTATTTTTAGCATTTATGTTGTAGTGATTTGAGGCGAGGAGAAATTTTAGGTTTAACATGGAGCGACATTGATTTCAATAAAAAAACTATCCACGTTAATCGGTCGTTAGTTTCTATTCCTGAAGAAGGTTATATGTATACAGCTCCTAAAACGAAGAATGCCATACGGCAAATTCCTTTTCCAGACTTTGTTCTAAATGAATTAAGTATTCAAGAGAAAATTTAAGATGACTGGAAAGAACTAGTGGGGGAAATGTACAAAGATTATGACTTGATGATTTGTACAAATACTGAAACCTTTAAGATTCGCGAAATGTTATTCGTGTAATGAAGCAAATTATAAAAAGAGCAGGCGTATCAGATATTCGATTCCATGATATTAGGCACACACAAGCATCTATTCTTATTTCTGAAGGTGTAGATATTGTAATAATCTCTAGTCGATTGGGTCATGGAAATCCTAAAATTACATTAGATTTTTATGCACATTTATTACCAAATTCCGATGACGGTATTGCAGATATTTTACACAATGCCATTGATAGTAACGATAAATGGTGAGGAATAATCCTGTGGACAAACTGCGGACAAATTAGAAATGTTGAGGTGTGTTGTGGAATTATTGTGAAAAGAATAAGCCCTCAAACATTGATATATCAACGTTTGAGGGCTTATTCAGAAGATGATTCCTACTGGGCTCGAACCAGCGACCTCCACCCTGTCAAGGTGGCGCTCTCCCAGCTGAGCTAAGGAATCGGGAGAAATTCTAATTCGTAAATTTATGTAATAATTACTTAATATCATAAGATGCCAAACAGTAAAAGTCAATCATTGTTTTCATCAATAAAATAGAAGAGGCTAGTTTGGTCAACATAACCTAACTAGCCTCTTTTTAGTGAAATAACCCAGATTTTCTGGATTTAAGTAGCATACGCGATGTAATGACATTTAAACGTTTTTTGAGAATGGCGCCGAATAACAGAACTATTATGAGAACTATGCCAAGTACTATGACATCCACTAATATTTTATTCCAAATGATTCCGCCTATAGCTTCTCGAGCCATTCCTATAGCGTATGTGAAAGGTAAGTATGGGTTAATCACCTGGAAGAACTTCGGTAGTAAAACAACGGGATAAGTACCGCCTGAGCCTGCTAGCTGAAGTACAAGAAGAACGATTGCGAGTGCTTTTCCAACATCTCCGAAAACCGATACTAAAGTGTAGACAATGCTCATAAATACGAGACTGATGAATAGGCAAAATAGGACGAACCATACAGGGTTATGTGCAGACACTTTAAGAATGAAAAGGTCACCCATAGTAATGATAAGTGTTTGGAGTATGCCAATGGTCCAAAATGTGAGTAGTTTTCCGAAGTATATTTGGCGGGTGGTAAAATCTTCTTCATTTTTCGCTCCTACTGAAAGTAGTGAAATTAAAAGTAGGCAACCAACCCAAATGGATAAAACAGTGTAGAAAGGTGTCATACCTGTTCCGTAATTTTTGATTGGGAAGAGGGCATTTTCGTTTAGCTTAATAGGCTGCTCAAAAAATGATTTCTCCGCATTTGGATCGTTGATAAGTAATTGAATGACGCTATTTAAATCCGTTTCTTTTTCGAAGTCCCGGATTTTATTAGCAAGTTCTTTAACCTTGGTATTCACATAAGGATATTGTCCGAGAGCTGTATTGAGGCCAGATTTCGCCTCTGAGATATAGCCATCGGTATTATTAATGATACGCACAACTTCGGGTAATTGAGTTTGGATTATAGTCAGCTTATTCTTTGCAGTAGATAACGTGTTTTGGGCATCATTAATAGCTTTAAAAACAGTTGGTTCAATAGATTGAGTATATTCTTTGATGAAGCTGTCGAGCTCGACAGAAGTGTTTTGTGCAATAGTTTGTATTGAGTTGACTGCATCAGCAACATCTTGTTCTTTACCAGCAAGTACGTCGTTAATATTGCGGGCATTTGTTTGTGCTTCTACTAATAAAGCCTTTAAATTTTTTGTACGTTCAATTGCCGACGTGAGTAGTTGTGATTGGTCTTGAATGTTATTTTCATCGTTGAATTGCTTTAGATCTGCCAATGCTTGTTCAACTTTAGATACTTTATCAATGGCAGACGTAACCTGATTGTCTAACGTTTCTTTTGCATTATTTACCTCAGTAAAATCAATCTTAGTATTTTGTAGTTGTTTTAACAATGTATTTGCATCAGTAGAAATTTTTTGGACAGTTTGTAAATCTTCTTTAATTTTTGGACTCATATCATTAAGGCGACCTTCAGCTTGTGTCAAGAAGGTTAATGTGTTCTCAATTGTATTTAGTCCATCTTCTGTTAGTTTTTTTACTTGTGGAAATTCATTTTGAGCATCGCCAATCATAGTACTTGCAGAATTAGCATCTTTTTGTGCTTTCTTCAATTCTGTATGAATGCCCGGCAAATCTTTTTCTAATGTAAAAACATAATTTTTAAATTTTTCGATATCTGGCAAATTGTTTTGCATTTCTATTCCAATTCGATTGAACATCTCAAAGATTGTACCGTTTACTGTGCCAATAAATTTACTACTCATTTCTTCAGCAAGTACACTTGCACCTTTACTTGTAATCTTTGGAGCAATTGAGTTGATTTTTTCATTTACATAATATTCTATTTCCGCTTTTCGTGGCTTATCTGATACAACTGTAGCGAGCTCTTTAGAGAAATTCTCTGGAATGATGATTACCGCAAAAAAATCACCGTTTCGAACTTTTTCCATTGCTGTTTTACGATTTGTAAATTGCCAGTCCATATCATTATTTTTATGTAACGTAGCAACGAGCTCTTCTCCAGCATCAATATGTTGACTTTGTATCTTTGCACCACCATCTTCATTTACAATGCCGACGGGAATTTGAGAAGTTTTCGCATAAGGATCCCATGAAGCTGCAATGTTCAACCATGCATATAATGAAGGCAAAATAATAAGCCCGCCTAATATTACTGCGGCTACCCAGTTAGAGAAAATACTTTTAATATCCCGCTTATAAATTTCCCATATATTTTTCATGTCCGTCCTCCTATGTTAAAAAGAAAAAGAGTGAGAATAATATCTCTTTATAATTGCATACCCCTTTTGAAAAGGTTCTAGCGATAAATTTGAAAATGTCTATAGGTTTTTGGTTTAAAATAGGGAAATAAGGAGCTGGGAGTTTAGTGTAATAAGATTAAAATGACATGTGATTTTATAAGTAGAGTAGGAGAAGTGTAAAAGAACGATATTTTAAGGCGAGATTCATGGTAATTGTAGGTGGTGGATAGTTGAATATGAGATGAAATTAGTGAAGTAGTGGCAAATAATTTTCTACTATGTGAAGGACATGGCGAGGTAGTAAACGGATATTAATTGAATCTAATGAAAAGAATTAAAATTTGACAAATAGATGTCTATACCAATTACAGTTTGGGTAGGCTATTATTATACATACGTTGTTGTAGTAGCTAGATTGTTATTAAGACCTTTATTTAAATAGTTGTTTAAGAAATATATCTATAAAGTAGGAGCTGTCCTTTTAATTCAGACAGCTCACTTTGCTACACTTCATTCAAGATGGCTGATCATTTTCTTCCGAGGCTGTATCATTATACTGGAAAAATAAAAAAGATTCGTCCTCTAATTCCTCTTGTTTTTGCGGATGTATGCCATGTGCTAATGGCCCTGTGAAAATTGATTCCCACCATGTTTCTGTTTTCAACATGTAACATTCCCCCTTTTAGAAGTCTTCAACATTTGACAGCAACCTTCTTGAAAATGGTACAATTTGAGTTAGATAAGGCTCTTTTTCTTATGAAATTATGTAACACTTTTATTATGGATAAATCACAATGTATTTATGCAAGCTTATGAACAAAATTAGATAAATATTTCGATAAATTGGAGGTTTATTAATGGCTAATTTTAATACCCAAGATGTAGAAACGATGATTTCAGCACAACGGAAATTTTTCTTTTCAGGTGCTACAAAAAGCTTGGCATTCCGTAAAGAACAATTAAAAAAGTTAAAAGTTGCAATTGTCAGTCATGAAAAAGAAATTTTACAAGCACTGCACAAAGATTTAAGAAAAAGTGAATTCGAAGCTTACTCCACTGAAGTAGGGATTGTACTAGATAGTATAAGCTATATGCAAAAGTATTTAGAAGAATGGTTACAGCCAGTATCTGTGCCAACGCCACTGCATTTCCAACCAGGGAAAAGTTTTATCGTTCGAGAACCATATGGGACTGTACTTATTATTGGACCATTTAATTATCCATTCCAGTTAGTAATGGAACCTTTAATCGGGGCAATTATTGGTGGTAATACAGCAATTGTAAAACCTTCTGAAGCATCTGTACATACTGCTGAAATTATAAAAAAAATAATACAAGAAACGTTCCAAGAAAATTATCTGCGTATTGTGGAAGGAGAAAAGGAAGAAACAACTGCTTTGATACATGCTTCGTTTGATTATATTTTCTTTACTGGAAGTGTAGCTGTTGGGAAAATCATTGCGAAAGCAGCAGCAGAACGCTTAACGCCACATACGCTTGAACTAGGTGGGAAAAGTCCTGCAATTGTTGATCAAACAGCGAATTTAGAAGTGGCTGTGAAGCGTATTGCATGGGGGAAATTTACAAATGCTGGTCAAACATGTGTCGCACCGGACTATGTATTAGTGCATGAGTCAGTAAAAGTACCTTTTATTCGTATACTGAAAAAGACTCTTCAAAAATTTTACGGCAAAGATGCGCAAGACAGTCCAGATTATGGCCGTATTATTAATGAGCGTCAATTTGATCGCTTGCAGAGTATAATAGAGCGTGAGCAGAGCCAAGTATTATTTGGTGGTAACTATGATCGTGATGATTTATATATTGAGCCGACTGTTCTACAAAATATTACGTGGAATAGCTCTTCTATGGAAGATGAATTATTTGGGCCGATTTTACCGATTATCGTTTACGATGATTTGCGAGTAGCTATTCAACAAATTAGACAATATCCAAAACCATTAGCGGCATACTTTTTCTCGGAAACAGAGAAAGCGATTCAATATTTCCTCGATGAATTACCGTTTGGTGGTGGTTGTGTGAATGATACAGTAACTCATGTAGCAAGTGTTTATTTACCATTTGGTGGAGTAGGCAATTCAGGCGTTAATGCTTATCATGGTAAGGCAAGCTTTGAATGCTTTACACATCCAAAATCTATTTTGAAAAAGTCAACGAAGCTGGCAAATAATTTATTATTCCCACCGTATAAACAGAAGGTGAAATTAGTAAAAACCATTTTAAGATAAGAGTGGCAAAGAGCGTCTATTAGTCGATTTTACTGACTGATAGGTGTTCTTATCTTTTCTGTAAAGATTGAGATTATTAAAACTCAGCGTGACTGTATTCTGTTTGTTCTATTAGTGGAATTAATTGATAAAAGAAAAAGCATTTCTAAAGGCTTATAACCAATAGAAATGCTGTTTTATGTAAATTAAACGTCAACGCAAGGTAGCTTAATCGTAATACTAGTACCTTTACCGTATTCACTATCAATTGTAATTTGACCTTCGTGTTCTTGAATAATTTTCTCTGTAATCATCATTCCAAGACCAGTACCCTCTGCTTTTGTCGTATAAAAGGGTTTGAAAATATGTTCAACAACTTCTTTTTCCATGCCACCCCCATCGTCAGTAAAACAGATACTACAAAATTGTTTGGCTGTTTTTTCAATAGTAACGCTAATGTTACCTTCTTTTTCAATCGCTTCTACTGCATTTTTTATAATATTAATAAAAACTTGTTTAATTTGGTTGGCGTCACCTTTGATCATCATATTATTGGTGTTCCAATTCTGAATGAGTTCAATGTTTTTTAATTGTAATTCAGGCAAATATAAAGTCAGAATATCTGAGATGATTTTATCGATTTGGAATACTTTTGGTTGCATAGCATGAGGTTTTGAAAGAACTAAAAACTCACTTATAATTAAGTTAATGCGATCAATTTCTTCATCAATTAAATTTATATAAAATGCATATGGTGAATTTTTATCGTTTTTCATCATTTGGACAAAACCAGAAATAACAGTTAGTGGATTTCGTACTTCGTGTGCGACACCTGCAGCTATTTCTCCTATCGCCTTTAACTTTTCCGATTGAATGATTAGTTTTTCAGCTTCTTTTTTATATGAAATATCACGCGTAATAACTGATGTAGCTATAATTTTGCCATTATAATCATAAATAGGAGATAACGTCATTTGTGCATCGAAATAAGTGCCGTCTTTTCTCATATCTTTTGATTCAAGCATATCGAAGCTCCCACCACTCAATAAGTGATTGCATCGTTCTTTTGCTAAGTTTATATACTCTGGAGCTACTAAAGGAACAGCTTTTCCAATACATTCTCTCTTTTTCCATCCATAGAGTTTCTCGAATGCGGGATTAACCGTAATGATTTTATTCTCTAAATCAAAAACAGCTATACTGTCTTTTGCATTTTCAAAAAATAAATTTAAATAAGCTTCCTTTGATAAGAATGCCTTCTCTAAGGAGTCTGAATGATTCTCCATATTTTTCCAAGAATTATTGATATAAACTGTTTGCATAAAACCGATAATAGCGACAGTAAATAAGATTATAGTAAAAAGAGCAATATCTGTATCAGTTATAGAATTACGGAAAATTGTGTAGCGATATTCTATTAGAAAAACAAGCTGAATGATAGTAACGATAAACATCGATAAATTAATCCAAAGTGATTGATATATAGCTAGTAGAAAAAGTAGTAGAATAAGAAATACTAAGAAATAAATATAATTAGTTTGCATTATTAATAATATGATGGAACCATTCAATCCGATAATTAATAATATCTTCATTACATATTCATTTATCTGCAGTGCCGAACAAATAAGTAAAATGGCACAATAAATGCTTGCCGTAAGGGGGAAAGGTACATCATAATTTATCAAATGGATGCTACTAATAATGGCATGAATAATGATCCCAGTTGTAAATAAAAACAGTACAAATTGATTTCTTTTACGTAAAATAGTAGAGTGCTTCATAAAGACACCTCGAATTTGGTTATAATACCATCATACATGATTTAACGTTGTCGTAAAATGTCATATTTTGATATGATGAAAAGAATAAGGGAGGCTTTCAATTTGACAAGCGATTTTAAAGAACGAGAAACGGTTGAATTACTGAAGGAATTAGTGAATATTGCTAGTCCATCTGGCTTTACAGAGGACATTATGAAATATATGTCTAGCCTACTAGAAAAGCTGGGTATATCTTATAAAAAAACAAATAAAGGTGCAATAATTGCAACTATATTAGGTAAAGATGATTCTAGACATCGCCTCTTAACAGCTCACACAGATACTTTAGGTGCTATGGTAAAAGAAGTGAAAGAAAATGGACGTTTGAAATTGTCTATGGTAGGAGGATTCAACTGGAATGCTGTAGAAGGTGAATATTGTACAATTCATACAGCTAAAGGTGATAAAATAAGAGGTACGATTCTAATGCATGAAACGACAGTACATGTTTATCGTGAAGCAGGGAAACTACCTCGTAATGAAGAGCACATCGAAGTTCGCCTCGATGAAAAAGTATTTAGTTCTAGCGAGATTCGCACTAAAGGCATTGAAGTAGGGGATTTCGTATCTTTTGATCCACGTTTTGAATTTACTGAGAGTGGGTTTATAAAATCACGTCATTTAGATGACAAAGCGAGCACAACTTTATTATTAAAATTACTAGAAAAAATAACTACAGAAAAAATTGAATTACCATATACAACGCATTTCTATATTTCTAATAATGAAGAAATAGGTTATGGAGGAAACTCTAACATTCCTCTTCAAACGGTTGAATATATTGCTGTAGATATGGGAGCTATCGGTGATGGACAAGCATCTGATGAATATACTGTTTCTATCTGTGCAAAAGATTCAAGTGGTCCATATCATTACGCATTAACTAGACAGCTTGTAGCACTTGCTAAAGACAATCACATAGATTATAAATTAGATATTTATCCATACTACGGTTCAGATGCTTCAGCTGCGATTAGAGCAGGTGCTGATGTGCGACATGCATTATTTGGACCTGGAATTGAAGCGTCTCATGCTTATGAACGTACACATATCGATTCACTTAGACATACAACAAATTTATTATTAGCATACATCAAATCTCCAATGATTGATGAACAGGAGGCAGAATAATGCAAGCCACCGAATTACTACAATGTTTACCAATAAAAAAAGTAATAGGTCAACTACCAGAGAATATTAAAGATATTGCGATTGATTCTCGTGGTGTACAACCGAAAAGTGTGTTCGTCTGCATTAAAGGTTACACAGTAGATGGTCATGACTATGCACAAAAAGCTGTTGAAAATGGTGCTATTATTATTGTGGCAGACCACAAGTTAGAGCTTGAAGGTGATGTAGCACAAGTAATCGTAAATAATACTAGTCGTGCACTGGGTTTACTTGCAGCGAAGTTCTTCGATTATCCATCTAAAGACATGACAATGTTTGGGGTAACGGGAACAAATGGCAAAACGAGTGTTACATCTATAATTCGAGATATTCTTCATGGGTTAGGTATTAAAACAGCTTTATCTGGTACAATCGGATTTAATCTGAATGGTGTCATGTATGAATCTGCAAACACTACAAGTGACGCCCTTAGTACACAGCAAATGATTTTCCGTGCAGCAGCTGAAGGTTGTCGAGGCATGATTATGGAAGTTTCTTCACACGGACTAGTAGAGGGACGTTTAGCAGGTGTCGATTTTGATGTCGCTATTTTCACAAATCTAACGCATGATCACCTAGATTTCCACGGTACGATGGAGAACTACGGAAATGCGAAAGGTATGCTTTTCTCCCAACTTGGACAAGACCTTGAAAAAGATAAGGATGCTGTCTTAAATGCTGATGATCCATGGTCAGAAAGATATCAAGAATTAACACCATATCCAATATGGACTTACGGTATAAAAAATGACGCCATTTTTAAAGCTGCTAACTGTCAATATCATAATCACATGACTTATTTTGATATGGAAACCCCAGAAGGAACTTTCCCTATTAAAATGCATTTACTTGGAGAATTCAATATTTATAATGTGCTAGCAGCTACTGCCGCTTTATATGCTAGAGGTTATGTCCTTGAAGATATAATTGAACAAGTTGAAGCAATCGAATCTGTAAAAGGTCGTATGCAAGGAATCCCAACAGGTGATTTACCTATCTCAATTTTCGTCGATTACGCACATACTCCAGATGCTATTGAAAAAGCAATTAGTGCAGCAATGCCTTATAAAAAAAATAAAATGATTTTTGTCATTGGTACAGGTGGTAATCGTGATAAATCTAAACGACCTGATATGGCGAAAATGGCTTCACTTTCGGATTATGTGATTTTAACGACAGATGATCCACGATATGAAGAATATGACAGTATTTTAGCGGACCTTGAAAAAGGTATGGCACACAATCACTACGCTTGTATCGGTGATCGTGCAGAAGCGGTGAGAAAAGCTGTAGAAGTGGCTGAAGCAGGGGATATAATTATTTTCGCTGGTAAAGGTCACGAAGATTATCAGATTATTGAGAATACAAAATATCCCCATAGTGACGCAGAGATTGCGCTTGAAGCAGCGCGTGAAAAATTCCAGTCATCAACTAAATAATGCTTACTATAATATAAAAACACTACAAATGTATTTATTTATTACATTTGTAGTGTTTTTTTAATCTTCTCGTAACAAAAAGTAGGTATAATGATATGTTGTTAACTAGTTTTTTATAACGATTAATATAGTAGGTGTTGGATATAAAAGGTTTATGTTTTTATTTTATTTTGGGTATAAATGATTATTGATGGGATGGGGGAGAGAAAGGTGTATAAAAGATAATATCTTATAGCACCGTTGATTATGGATACAAAAATTAAAACAAAAAGTTTATTAGTAGTCGGAATGACTGCAGTGATTGGAACATCAGCCTTGCCTGGAGTTGCAAAGGCAGATTTAAATGCTGATAAAGGACTAATAGTGCAAACAAATACCGAAGTCGAAAAAATTACAAAAAATGATCAGCCATTAGCTCCTGTTATTGAAGAACCTGAAGCGCCTGTAATTGAAAGTTCAGAAGATATAGGCATAACTGAACAAGATGTGGATACATCAAATACCTTAGATAAAACAATTGACAAAGTACATGCTGAACCAAATAATACAAACCAAAATGCTGTTACAAATGAAGTAGAAGGAATCTTACCACCACAAACTGTTGTAAAAACAGTTGTACCATATAGTAGTGGTAATATATCGACATTTATACAAACGATTGCACCGATAGCTCGGACTTTAGCAAAGACAAATGACTTATATGCTTCAGTTATGCTTGCACAAGCTGTTCTTGAGAGCTCATATGGGACAAGTGCTTTAGGTGCAGCGCCAAATTATAATTTATTTGGCATGAAAGGTAATTATCAGGGAGCTTTTGTAGAGATGCTAACGTTAGAAGATGATGGAAAAGGAAATTACTATCAAATTTCGGCTAACTTTAAAAAATATCCATCTCACACCCAGTCGTTGCAAGATTATGTTAATTTAATTAGAAACGGCGTATCCTGGGATGCTTTTCGTTACATGAAAGTATGGAAAAGTAATACGAATTCTTATCAAGATGCGACTCGTGCTTTAACAGGTACATATGCTACTGACACGCTTTATGCTAGTAAACTAAATAACTTAATTTCAACATATAATTTAACAGCTTATGATACTACGACATCTGTAGAAGATTCTTCAAAAGATGAACCAATAGATAACAATGATTCTAATAGCTCACTAGGAAACGAGGTCTTTTATACAGTACAAAAAGGCAACACGCTATCTGCTATAGCAAAAAAATATAGTACAACAGTAGCAAACCTAAAAAAGTGGAATAATTTAAAATCCGATATGATTTATGTAGGACAAAAATTAAAAATTGGCAAAGGTGAAACATTAGAAAATGCAGGTTTAGGAGAGAATACAAACTCAAATAATCAATCTACAACAACAAATAAATATTACACAGTACAAAAAGGTAATACCTTATCTGCCATCGCGATCAAATACAATACAACAGTAGCGAAATTGAAAAGTTGGAATAATTTAAAATCCGATACAATTTATATAGGACAAAAGTTAATAGTAAACAAAAGTGGAAAAGTTGAAAATGTAATTCAAGGGGGAAATACAAACTCAAGTAATCAACTAGCTACAACAAAATATTATACAATACAAAAAGGCAATACTTTATCTGCCATCGCGATCAAATACAATACAACAGTAGCAAAGTTGAAAAGTTGGAATAATTTAAAATCCGACACGATTTATATAGGACAGAAAATAATCGTTAGCAAAAAGGCGAATGCTACTAATGACAAATCAACTAATAGTGACAATACGTCAACAAATAACAAAGCGACCTCCACTAACATGTATTATACAGTGCAAAAGGGTAATACTTTATCTGCCATTAGCAAAGTATACAATGTATCTATCTCGGATATAAAAAATTGGAATAATTTAAAATCTGACACAATATTAATCGGGCAAAAACTAATTATTAAACAAAAAGTAACAAAGGAAAAAGAAAATACACAGTCTACTAATAAAGTCTCTAAATATATAGTTCAATATGGTGATTCATTATCTGTAATTGGAAAAGTATACGGTGTATCAGTAGCAAGTTTAAAAAACTGGAACTATTTAAAATCGGATTTGATTTATGTAGGACAATCACTAATCGTCAAAAAATAACACAATCTAGATAAGAGCATGCTAACTATGTATGCTCTTTTTTGTTATAATAGTAGGGTTAAGAATGTATAACAGGATAAGCGCATGGAGAATGGACTACAATAATAGAAAAAAATAAATTGTACGTCACGCTCACCGAATAGAGTTTGTCAATGAAAAACTTATATTGACAACTGTATTCGGTTCAGTATGGCTTAACATTTTTAGTTTTAAGATGAAACATAATGGATAGAAGGAGACTGGAAAATGAGTTCTAATCTTGAACAAGATATATTATCTCGTCGTACGTTTGCCATCATCTCTCACCCGGATGCTGGTAAAACAACGATAACAGAAAAGCTTTTGTACTTCGGTGGTGCAATTCGCGATGCAGGTACAGTTAAAGCGAAAAAAACAGGTAAATTTGCAACTTCTGACTGGATGGAAATTGAAAAGCAACGTGGAATTTCAGTAACATCTTCAGTTATGCAATTTGATTATGATGGTCGCCGTGTCAACATATTGGATACACCAGGGCACTCGGATTTCTCGGAAGATACGTACCGTACGTTAATGGCAGTAGATAGCGCTGTAATGGTTGTGGATGCAGCAAAAGGTATTGAGGCACAAACGTTAAAACTATTCAAAGTTTGTCGTATGCGCGGTATTCCTATCTTCACATTTATCAATAAATTAGATCGCCAAGGTAAAGAACCACTTGAATTGATGGAAGAACTTGAAGAAGTTCTTGGTATTGAGTCTTATGCTATGAACTGGCCAATTGGTATGGGTAAAGAGTTTTTAGGAATTTATGATCGCTACAACAAACGAATTGAGCAATTCCGCACAGAAGAAGATGAGCGATTCTTACCAATTGATGAAGATGGTGAGTTAGCTGTTGAACATGAAATGAAGAAAACATCTTACTACACACAGGCAATGGAAGACATAATGCTTCTAAATGAAGCTGGTAATGACTTCTCAGCAGAACGTGTAACAAGAGGAGAGTTAACACCTGTATTCTTTGGTTCAGCTTTAACAAACTTCGGTGTACAAACATTCTTAGAAACATATTTGAATTTTGCTCCAACACCACAACCTCGTCTAACAGAAGATGAGCAAATCATCGATCCTTTAGACAAAGATTTCTCAGGTTTTGTATTTAAAATTCAAGCAAATATGAACCCTGCTCACCGTGACCGTATCGCCTTTGTACGTATTGTATCGGGAGAATTTGAACGTGGGATGAACATGACTTTATCACGTACAAATAAATCATTTAAAGTAACACAATCGACTCAGTTCTTAGCTGATGATCGTGAAACAGTTGATAAAGCTGTGGCTGGAGATATTATTGGTCTTTATGATACAGGTAACTATCAAATTGGTGATACCGTTGTTGGCGGTAAAAAAACATTCCAATTCGAAAGACTACCACAATTTACACCTGAATTGTTTATGAAAGTAACGGCGAAAAATGTTATGAAATCAAAACACTTCCATAAGGGTATCTTGCAACTAGTACAAGAAGGTGCTATCCAATACTACAAAACTTTGCATACAGAAGAAGTAATACTTGGAGCAGTTGGTCAACTCCAATTTGAAGTATTCGAACACCGTATGAAAGCAGAATATAACGTAGATGTTCGAATGGAACCAATGGGCTCGAAAATAGCACGCTGGATTCAAAATGAAGCTGACGTTAAAGAATCTATGACAGGTCCTCGTAGCATGCTCGTACACGATCGTTATGAAAATCTTGTCTTCCTATTCGAAAATGAATTCGCAATGCGCTGGTTCCAAGATAAAAACGAAAATATTGATCTTTATAGCTTATTATAATTTTTACATGCAGTCGTCCTACTTAGATAGGACGGCTTTTTTTATGTTTTGTTTGAGAAATAGTAATGATGAAATAGATTTTTCTTCATAGTCTATTTCGCTATAAATTTTAAAAGTTTCACAATTAGATTTAACTCACACTAAACATGTCAATAGTATGTATGATACAAGGCTAATGAAAGTTTAGAAAAATCATTATTTTCAGAAAAGAATTGTAGTTAAAGTAATAATTCAATATGATTAAAAGAATGAGTAAAAAGGAGGGAGCGTAATGAAGATTAGTGATTTTTCCATCAAGAGGCCAGTTTTTACGATAGTTACGATGTTGCTCGTGATTATTCTAGGCGCAGTGTCTTTTTTCAAAATCCCAGTTACTCTAATTCCTGAGTTAAATCCGCCAATTGGTGTTGTCGTTACAAATTATTCAGGAGCTAGTCCAGCTGAAGTAAATGAAAAGGTAACAAAACCTTTAGAAAGTACATTATCAACCCTGCCTGGAATTAAATCGATCCAATCGACTTCTCAAGAGGGTGCAAATTTTATGATGCTTGAATTCAATTGGTCGACAGATATTAATAAAATACAAACGGATGTGTTACAGCGTATAGATCAAACGCCTATCCCGTCTGAAGCTAATCGTCCGCAATTTTTAAAGTTTGATCCAGCTCAATTTCCAGTTATTCAACTGACATTGCAAGCAACTGGTGACAATCAAGATATCCGCATTTTAGCAGAAAAACTAGAGAAAGAAATACTACGAACTGAAGGCGTTGCAAGTGTGAATATTTCAGGGACTCTTATTGAAGAAATGCGTATAACATTAGATAAGGACAGGCTTGCAAACAATGGTTTAACCCAGGCAGATATTGTACAAATAATTCAAGGTAACAATGTTTCACTACCTGGAGATCCGATTGAAACGGGTCAAGGACAGCAACTGACAGTGAGGGTATTAAGTACTTTAAGTTCAGTAAACGATATAAAAACACTTATTGTAAAAACGGACCCTTTAAATGGTGATGAAATAAAATTACAAGACATTGCAAGTGTAAAAGTGGCTGAGCAACCAACTGCAACGATTACTAGGGCAAATGAGCATCCAGCTGTCTTAATGTCTGTCTTACAAGAATCGGGAGCTAATACAGCGGAAGTTTCACAGAATTTCCAAACTTCATTAAATACTTTATTAACCCAAAAGCAGTATGAAGGAGTTAAGGCTGATATTTTATTTGATCAGGGGGATTATGTAAAGTTAGCAATTGATAATATTGGTTCATCGCTCATTTATGGTGGGATTTTTGCTATGTTAGTTCTATTTGTCTTTTTAAGAGGCATTCGTAGCCCTATTATCATAGCTGTTGCAATTCCGTATTCTGTCATTGTGACATTCGTTCTTATGTATTTCGCCAACTTTTCGTTAAATATATTAACACTTGGAGCACTTGCTTTAGGGATAGGCATGCTTGTTGATAACGCGATTGTCGTAATTGAGAATATTGAGCGCCATCTAGGGATGGGGAAATCATCAAAGCAAGCAGCTTCTGAAGGAACGAAAGAAGTAGCTATAGCAATTATTGCATCTACCCTAACGACAGTAGCCGTGTTTGTACCAGTTATTTTTATAACAGGATTAATTGGTCAGATTTTCACTGAATTTGCTTTGACTATTTCTTTCAGTTTATTTGCGTCTTTAGTCGTTGCACTCACAGTTGTGCCGATGATCGCTGGCCATATGTTGAAGATAAAGCCAGGAGATACGGAAGAAAAGCGCAGCAATTCCAAACGATATACTGCATTTAAAAATTCTGTTGAGTGGGCGATAAGACATAGATTCTTAGTGCTTGCTGTAACTCTATTTTTACTTGTACTTTCGATTTTTGGATTAACCCGTACTGGCATGGAGTTTTTGCCATCGACTGATGAAGGGTTCTTTTCAATTTCTGTGAAACTTCAAAATGGCTCCGCGCTTTCGAAAACTGAAGAAGTAGTTCAATTAATAGAGGAGCGATTGAAAAAAGAAAAAGACGTTGCAGTTTACGTTAGCCTCATCGGAGGGAATCAACAAACACAATCGAGGGGGAATTCTAAATCGAATGAAGCGGAACTTTCTGTTAAATTAGTAACACTTGATAAACGGAAGCGCTCTGTATTTGAATTTGTAGATGATCTACAAAAAGATGTGCAACAGGAAGTAGGAAATAGGGCAGATGTTAGTTTTAATATGCAATCGGCATCTGGCTCTGCTCCTAATACATTAACATTTAGAGTATCTGACACAAATCATAAGCGCCTTAATCAGGCAGTGGTGGATATTCAGAAGAAAATAGAGGGAATATCAGATATTACCGAAGTTGAAAATGATCTTAATAATACAGTTGAAGAAATACAAGTAAATGTGAAACAACAGAAGGCCGCACAATTAGGTTTTGTGCCCGCCCAAATTGCACAAACCGTACAACAAATGACAAAAGGCGTCACAGCAACTCAAATTTTGACAAAAGAAGATAATGTACAATCGGTTGTTGTGAACTACGGTGATGCATATAAAAAAAGTATAGAGCAATTAAAAAAGTTGCAATTGCGAAGTGCTACAGGCGACTTTGTTGAATTACAGGATGTAGCAGAAGTGAAAGTAAAAAAAGGGCCAGTATCCATCAGACGTACGGACCAACTGCCATCCGTTGCATTTATTTTAAAGTATAAGTCAACACAAACATTAACTGGAGCAGGAGAAAAAATTGATAAAGTAATTGAAGAGCTCAATCTTCCAGGTAGTACATCGATTAAATTTAGTGGAGATCGTGAATTGTTTGATGAATCAATTAACGATATGCTGTTAGCAATTGTATTAGCAGTGATACTTGTCTACATCGTAATGGCGGCTCAGTTTGAATCGTTTAAGTATCCTTTTGTCATTATGTTCACCGTACCATTAATGATTATTGGTGTGGCACTTGCATTAGTGTTAACGAATACACCGATCGGGGTAACTGCCATTATTGGTATTCTTATTTTAGTAGGAATTGTAGTGAATAATGGTATTGTACTTGTGGATTATATTAATCAGCGAAAAGCTGCTGGAGTACCATCTTATGAAGCCATTATTACTTCTACTAGAGATCGTTTAAGACCAATATTAATGACTGCTTCAACGACTGTTCTAGGATTAATACCTTTAGCCATCGGTTTAGGTGAAGGAACTGAAATGAATCAACCAATGGGGATTGCCGTAATCGGTGGATTAGTAAGTTCTACATTTTTAACTCTTTATATTGTCCCGATTGTTTACAGTTTATTTGATCGTGAAACACGTTTTTTGCATAAAAAGAGAAAAGCATAATAATTAAGGGGTGGATGGGATGGCTACAGGTTTTTTTACAGGATTTCCTGGTTTTATTGCTAGTCAAATTGTTCGTACAGCCTTTAAACAAGAATTGTACGATAAAGTGTATGCGGTGGTATTAATAACGGAGAAGCACCGTGCTGAAGCTGAAGCGGAGTGCATATTAAAAGAGTATCCGGATAAACAAATAACTATTATAATAGGTGACATTACATTACCAAATTTAGATATTAACAATGATCAACTGGAAGAATTAACGAATAAGGTGGATGTCGTTTGGCATTTAGCTGCTATTTATGATTTAGCGGTACCAAAAGAAGTTGCTTGGAAAGTAAATGTTCAAGGCACTTCAATGGTAAATGAATTTGTTAGTCGAATTAAAAATATACAACGTTATATGTATTTTAGTACGGCATATGTTGCGGGGACCCGTGAAGGAATTTTAAGAGAAACAGAATTAATTCGCCCAACTAGCTTTAAAAATTACTATGAAGAAACGAAATTCGAAGCAGAAACTTTAGTAGAAGAATTAAAGGCAACTGTACCAGTAACAATTATTCGACCTGGTATCGTGAGAGGACATTCACAAACTGGAGAAACAGTTAAATTTGACGGTCCATATTTCTTTCTGAATATGATTGATCGATTAAAGTGTTTCCCGATTATTCCATATATTGGTCAATCGAATGCCAGATTAAATGTGGTTCCTATAGATTATATAACGAATGGTGTTGTTTATTTGAGTACTCTTTACGAAGCTATCGGACAGACGGTGCATATGACTGATCCAAACCCGCATCCTGTCCAAGAAATATATCGTGCTATGGTACTTACTATGACTGGTCAGAAGCCAAAAGGTCGTATTCCATTAAGTCTCGCTAGAAAATCAATGAGTATACTAGCCGTGCGTAAGGCGCTGGGGGTTGAGTATGAGACTCTAGACTATTTAACGTGGAATGCATCATTTGATACGAGGATAGCTGAGCAACTTTTAGCGGGTACTGCTGTTCAATGTAAGGATTTCATTCAATCGATGCCTGTGATGGTAGAGTTCTATAATGAACATAAAAATAACAAAGTCTTTCAGATTCAAATTAAGTAAAGCTAATAACTATCTCAATGTAAAAAAGTAGTTTTTGCCGAAAAAAAGTTTACTTCTTTAATTCAATCAGTTATAATAGAGTCACAAACAAACTTAATTACTTTTGACATTTTGTCAAAGGGGAGTAGCTATAGGGAAACCTACCTCATAGTCGTCATTACATGGTTTAACCGCCATCGGTTATGAGAGCAAATGAATTTTTAAAATTGCTAAGCGAGACCTTTGCCTTTTATTAGGCATGGGTCTTTTATTTTTGTTTGAAAAAGGAGGAAATTGGATGGATGCTATATTATTGGAATATGCATGGGTACTATTAGTCCTAATAGTATTAGAAGGTTTATTAGCGGCAGATAATGCGGTTGTTATGGCTGTTATGGTCAAACACTTACCACCTGTTCAACAGAAAAAAGCGTTATTTTACGGCTTACTTGGTGCGTTTGTATTACGATTTGCTGCGCTATTTATGATTACATTCCTAGTGAACTTTTGGCAAATTCAGGCGTTGGGAGCAGCGTATTTACTATTTATCTGTTTCAAACATTTATATGATCATTGGAAGAAAAAGAGTCAGGATGAAGAGGTCGAAGAAAAACCAGGTTCTGGCTTCTGGATGACAGTATTTAAAGTAGAGTTAGCAGATTTAGCTTTTGCTATTGATTCAATGCTTGCCGCAGTAGCTTTAGCTGTAACACTACCTGAACTAGGTGAATTACACGTTGGTGGTATTAATGGTGGTCAGTTCGCTGTAATGTTCTTAGGTGGTATTATTGGCTTAGTTATTATGCGTTTTGCAGCACAATGGTTTGTTAAGATACTCCAATCTTATCCATCTTTAGAAACAGCGGCGTTTTTAATCGTTGGATGGGTCGGAGTGAAATTATTAGTATTAACATTAGCACATCCAAAAGTAGCGATTTTAGATGAGCATTTCCCTCATTCAACTCCTTGGAAAATGACATTCTGGATTGTACTTCTTGTACTAGCATTAGGTGGCTACCTTGTAGGTGTCCGCAATAAGAAAAAGGCAGATGCAACAGAATAATTTAGCCGTAACCCTATTCGCCAATATTATGGTAATAGGGTTTTTTCTTTGGATAAAAAGGGCAGAATAGAGAAGATAGAAAAGTTATAGAGAGAATATTTTTAGGTACTTTCCTTTTCTCTTACTTTTTCATACAATAGGGAGTATCTTGTTTTCAAGATTGAAAGGATTCGATTTATATGGGGTTTACTAAAGATATCAATCGGCGTGCAACACCATTCCAAGCGATTGTTTCATATTATTTTATAGCCATTGCTATTTCTTTTGTACTTTTAAGGTTACCGGGTGTACATAAACCAGGTGTAGAAGTTTCGTTACTTGATTCGTTATTTACTGCAGTTAGTGCAGTTAGTGTAACCGGTTTGACAGTAACGAATATATCTGAAACGTATTCAGTTTTTGGTATTGTTATGTTACTGCTTATTTTACAATTAGGTGCAATTGGGATTATGTCTTTAGGTACCTTTATTTGGTTACTTGTCGGGAAGAAGATTGGGATGCGTGAACGTCAACTAATAATGGTCGATCATAACCAAACGAAAATATCAGGTGTCGTGTATTTAATAAAAGAAATCGTGAAAATATTAATAACGATTGAACTGATAGGTGCTACCATATTAACGCTTTATTTCGTGCAATATTTCGACAATTTCAAAGAAGCATTATTACATGGTGTTTTCGGGGCTATTTCTGCAACGACAAATGGTGGTTTTGATTTAACTGGTATGTCATTAGTACCTTTCCACGGTGATTATTTTGTACAAGTAATTAATATGTTATTAATTACTTTAGGGGCAATTGGTTTCCCTGTATTGATTGAACTTAAAGCGTTTTTAGAAAATAAAAATAGAAATTTCCGTTTCTCATTATTTACTAAAATAACGACAGTTACTTATGCAATCTTATTTATATTCGGTACTTTCGTAATACTTGTTATTGAGTCGTTTCATGCGTTTAAAGGGATGAGCTGGCATGAAGCATTTTTCTCAGCGATGTTCCATTCTATTTCAGCCCGTTCAGGTGGATTAACGACAATAGACGTCACGAAATTCAGTGAAGCGACAGATGTTTTTTTAAGCTTCTTAATGTTCATTGGAGCTTCACCAAGTTCAGTTGGTGGTGGGATACGGACAACTACATTTGCGATAGCAATTTTATTTTTAATTAATTTTGCAAGAGGTAAGGAAGATATCCAGATTTTTAATCGTGAAATCCATATTGTTGATGTGTACCGCTCATATGTTGTTATCATTTTAGCTGTAGCAATGGTACTTGTTGCAACGATGATCTTATTAATCACGGAGCCAGAAGCTACCTTAACTCAAATTGTATTCGAAATTACGTCCGCATTCGGAACTTGTGGCATGTCACTTGGATTGACAGAACATTTATCATCAATTGGAAAAGTAATCATGATGTTACTCATGTTCATTGGTCGAGTTGGCCTTATATCCTTCTTATATTCTCTTGGAGGAAAGGCGAAGAAAACGAAATACCATTATCCAAAAGAACGAGTAATTATTGGATAATTAGCTGAAAGTCGTCTACGCTCTAACATTAAGTTAAAACGCAGACGATTTTTCTGATTGATAAAGTTAACATTTTTATCGAAAGACAAACAAAGCAGAGCAAAGCCAATTTAAATGGTATTTGCTCTGCTTTGTTATTAAGAAATGAAAGTATCTGAAATAGTTGTGAAGTAAGGTTTATTATCTTTTCTGAAATAGGTTAATAAATATCCACTTTGTGCTGCAAGCTGCCCTTTTTCTAATGCTTCATAATCAAGCGAGAAAGGAACGAGTAAAGTATGTTTATATAATTCCTTTTCATTTAATTGGAATGAAGCAAATTCTTCGCCAGCGATTGTAGGGTTTTCACGCAACTGTTGGAGAAGCTTTTTGGATTCTTCACTTGAAACGCGTTTATCCCACCAAATTTTACGAGGTTGGAACTGTTGGACTGTTAAGTAATCAAGTTGCATTAAGTTTGTTACTAATTCTAAATTTACGCCACCACGGTCATGTAAAAATTGAAGTAAACGGTTAAATAAATCTTCAAGCTGATGACCTATTCTAGACCATGCACGTTCTTCCCAATATGTACCGAATTCTTGGAAGAAGTCAAATGGCGATTCAAATACTTCTGTTACTAGATATTCTACGGTACGATCCATGCGATGATCATTCCAATATTTTTCTAATACATCTTCTGCTTGTTTAATACGCAAAATATCATCAAATGTTAATAAGTTGTTAGCGAAAATTTCATAAGGTGCCATATCGACATATTCATAACCATATTCCTTCGCTTGCAATCGTAAACCTGTACCTCGTAGTAGTTTTAAGAAACCTAGTTGTAACTCTTCGGGACGCATTGCAAATACATCATTAAAAGTTTGACGGAAACTAGCATAATCTTCTTCAGGTAACCCAGCTATTAAGTCCAAATGCTGATCAATCTTTCCACCATCTTTAACCATAGTAACTGTACGAGATAGTTTTTCGAAATTTTGTCTTCGTTTAACAAGTTCATTCGTTAAGTCATTTGTTGATTGGACACCTATCTCAAAGCGGAATAACCCCTTAGGTGCGTTATCATTCAAAAATTGAATGACTTCAGGTCGCATAATGTCAGCTGTAATTTCAAATTGAAAAACTACACCTGGTTTATGCTCATCGATTAAAAATTGGAACATTTCCATTGCATAGCTACGGCTAATATTGAATGTTCGGTCGACGAATTTAACCGTTTTAGCACCATGTTCCATTAAATAACGAATATCTTCTTTTATCTTTTCACGGTTAAAGTATCGGACTCCAACTTCAATGGATGATAGGCAGAATTGACAGCTAAATGGACATCCACGGCTTGTTTCAATATATGAAATTCGTTTTGGGATATCAGGAATGTCCTCTTCTAAGCGATAAGGACTTGGCATTTCGCGTAAATCGACTTTTTTAGGCTGAGGGTGAATGATAACTTTACTATCTTTTAAATAACAAATTCCTGGGACTTCTTCAAGCGGTAGCTCTCCATTTAAGTGGAAAAGGAGCTGTTTAAAAGAATATTCGCCCTCACCCATAATGATATAATCCACGTCATTAAGTCGACGTAGCCAATCATGCACATCATAAGATACTTCAGGACCACCAAGAATGATTTTTGTATTAGGACTTACTTTTTTTAACATTCTAATGACGCGAATAGTTTCTTCGATATTCCATATGTAGCAACTAAAACCCACGATATCAGGTTTTTTTTGATAAATATCAGAAACAATATTAAAAGAAGGGTCTTTAATAGTGTATTCAGAGATAATTGGGTCGAATTCGGGTGTAGCAAATGATTTTAAATAGCGCAATGCAATATTTGTATGGATATATTTTGCATTTAATGTTGCTAGTACTATGTTCATATTAGTGAACTCCTTTGGAAAACGGCTTATTGTAGGCTGTTATTAATGAGAAAGTAACATATGTGTAACTGTTATTGATTGTAACAATATTGTGAAATTTCCGCAATATAAGTATAAATACCTATTCCTATATATTATTTTTTGTGGAATAATCTGAATATTATATAAAAACGTTTGTGTCTCTATTGTGACCTTTTTATTTTCGATTATATCTGCATACTATTCTAATAGGATGCATAGGGTTATAGAAGTAAACGAAAGGTACGGTGAAACAGCGTATGACGAGTAGTACTAATCCAACGTTTGACTATTTATTTAAGGAAATAAAAGACCCGCTTACAATTTTAGATACTAATTGCAAATTGATTAGAATTAATAATCCTGCAAAGGAAATGTTAGCAATTGACCTGAGCATAGATTTAGAAACTATTGTAGAAGAGTCTTTTAAAGCAGATTGGCAACATTTTATTCATGATTTAATCAATGAAAAGCATGCAGCATGCGTACTTAATTTAAATATAAATCAAAATATAATTGAAGGAGTTAAAATTACAGGCTTCCATTATATTAAATTTAATGTCATGATGGTGCGATTTGAGCGATCTACTGTAGAATTGCCGACTTTTAGTCTATTAAATGATAGTGAGAAGAAATTTAATCATGTGTTTAATTATTCTACAAATGGCATTATATTAACTGATAAAAATGGTACTATTGTTGAAGTTAACAATCAGGCTGAAGAATTATTACAAGTGTCAAGGAAGGCACTTCTAGGCAATAAAACAACTGCTTTAATGGAGATATTCCATGGGAAAACAAATGAAATTCAACATTTCTTTAAGAAGTTATTGACGACAGGTAAAGCAGAACATACTTTTAATATTCAGTTTGCAAATGAATATACTAGGTATCTTAATATTGTGAGCACCTACGATACTACATCAGAACTTCACATGACCATTATTCGTGATGATACAGAAATGATGCATTTAAAACAACAAGTAGAACATCAAGATTCCCTAAACATTCTAGGGGAGCTTGCTGCAAGTATCGCACATGAAATACGGAATCCGATGACATCTTTAAAAGGTTTTACTGAATTATTGAAAATAAGTGCGACTGAAGAAAATCGACGCTATTTATCAGTTATTGATAGTGAACTTGAGAGAATGGAAGCGATTCTCAATGAGTTTTTAGTATTGTCTAAACCGAAAGAATGGACAAAGAGTATGCTATCTTTAAGTGGAATTGTAACTAAAGTTCTTGAGTTAATGTTACCAAATGCTTTAATGAAAAACGTTAATATTGTATATAATAAACCAGATTTTGAGCCGGGATATATATATGCGGATGATTTTAAAATCAAACAAGTACTTATAAATCTTATTAAAAATGCTATAGAAGTAATGCCAGATGGTGGCGATATAACGATTACTCAAACTTTTGACTTTATGGGACAAATGAAGCTGACGATTAAAGACTGTGGTTCAGGTATGAGCGACTTGGAAATGCAAAAGATTTTCATGCCATTTTATTCTACGAAAAGAAGTGGGACAGGTCTAGGCCTGCCATTTGTGTTGAAAACAATTGAAGAGCACGGTGGTAATATTGAAGTGTTTAGTGAATTACGAAAAGGGACAAGCTTTGAAATTACATTACCTTTAGGAGTAGACCCTTCAATTCCTCAGTATGAACCAAAAGTAGAAAGCCTATACACAAGCTAAAGGTGTATGGGTTTTTCATTAGTCTATTTTGACAAAGCTTCAACATTATCGATATAATAGCTTTAAATCAAGATAATGGATATGAAGGATGAATTGAAATGACATCAGAGGAAATAAAACAATCGTTAAAACTATTTATTGTTTTATCGAGAGCAAATAAAGCAATAAATGAATGCACAAATCAATTTTTTCAAGATAATGGACTTAACCCAACAGAATTTGCGGTTTTGGAGCTACTTTTCCACAAGGGACGACAACCATTACAGAAAATAGGAAATAAAATTCTTTTAGCAAGTGGTTCAATTACGTATGTAATTGATAAATTGGAAAAAAGAGGTTTCTTAAATCGTATATCTTGTCCATCAGATCGTCGTATCACCTATGCTGAAATTACGCCTGAAGGAGAAGCTTTTATGGATGAATTGTTCCCAAGACATGAGGAACAATTATACGAGCTTACAAATGCCCTTTCGCCTGAAGAAAAAGATCAAGCAATTGCATTATTGAAAAAAATGGGTCTATCTATAAAAGATTTATCTTATTAAAAGAAATTAGAAAAAAACCAATCGATTTTGGATCGATTGGTTTTTTGATAGTTTAAAAATCAATATAGTGGAAATAATAGGAATAATAGTGTTATCATGACAAGGTGAGCGACAATGATAATCGGCATGCTTTTTTTCCATTCATATAAGAAACCAAAAATAATGCCAGTTATGAAAGCAGCTAATACACCTAACCAGAAGCCACTTACTGCAAGCGACATCGCAAATAAACTTGCTGCTAGAATAACAGCATAAGGCATCTTCATATACTGTTTTAGTTGTTGTTGTACATAACCACGCCAGAATAATTCTTCCGCGGTAGCAATAATCAAAATGAGTAGTATATAGTGCCATAAAGTACTAGGACCGAATGTTTTGATAAATTGATGTACAGTTGTCAGAAGTTCTTCTGATAGGAAAGGTAGTAAACGGTAACCTAATGCAAATAGGCCATATATAATCGTTCCAAAACCTATTCCAAATAGTAAGTATTCCCACGTTTTGATTTTGTCTTCAATTTTTCCAAATGCAAATGCAAAAGCCATACCAATTAGCATTGTAAAAGTATATAGATACCAAAATACAGCTTTTTGATCGAAACTAAAGTATAGCAGAACGTATATGAATACCAATGAAAGAATAAGCACTAAAATATTCGTGTGCTTCTTCATATTAATAATCACCTCCAACTTGATATATAAGAAGGTCTTTACTCTTTTTTAACATATTTTTAGCATTTGTACAAAAGAGACGCCGTCCTTCAGATTCTGAGGGACGGCGCAGACTCAAATACAACCATTGTATTGTTTTAGATGCCCAATGTCTAGTAAAGTATACTGTTAACGAATAGTAATTGCTATAAGTATGTCGTATATGTTACATATGTATTCATAGGGGGCATTGAACAATTTTTTAAACTTCGTTACTGTATAATATTTTATAACGTTTGTGATTGACCACTGTTTTTTCTTCAACTTCTAGGCTGTTGAAATTTTCCATATAAGTAAGGTTGACGATAACAGAGTTTTCATTTACTTTCTCAACAATGCCTTGTAGACCGTCGTTAAATTCAATGATATTTCCGATTTCAGCGATTTTCATAGAAATTCAGCTCCTTCACCTACTAATACTTTACAGTTTGCACGAAAATACGTCTGAGGTAAAGTATTTTCTATTATTATTTTTAAAAAAAAGAAAATTTCAAAGAAAAAGGAAGATTATGTAGTGAATTCATATAATGATATGTTGGACGAATTAAAAAATGGTACTAGAAAAGATATCACGGTTGATAAAGATGAATTTTATGCCTTTAGAGAAGTTCTAGTGAAGAGAGAAGACTTCAAACATTTCCGTGGTGTGGCAAAACAAGGCGGTCAAGTTATTTATCAATACATGGAAGTCGCGAGGAGCTAGCTTGTCGAAAAATGTCGAAAGTTTCTTCTCCGAAAAAGTGGGAATAATAGTATAATAATGAACAGAATTTAGCTTGAGAGGAGGATGGTAAATGTCTGATTCCATCTTAAAAAAATTAGAATCTACAAGAGAAATGATGATCCGTTCTGGAATTGAACATGGTTTTTCAAATATCGAAACCATCCGCTTGAGTAAAAAGCTAGATCATTTATTAAATATTTATCAACTTCAGAATGTCGACAAGATGAATGATTATAATTTTACAATGGAAAATGTTAAGCATTAGGGAAAATTCCTAGTGCTCTTTTTTATTTTCAGTGAATTTTCTAATTATTTAAAAGAATAGGTTTAAAATTATGTTAAAAGGAAATAATAATTATGAACACAGCAACAATCTCATTTCCCCCTTTCTTTGGCAGGTGCTAATGCATCTGTCTTTTTTTGTGAGTATATAATAGAAGACATACAATTCGGAAAATTATCTGATACAATAAAAAGTATATATATAAATAATGGAGGAAATTTTGATGGCTGAACAATGGAATATTGGATTTGTAGGTACAGGGGTAATGGGTTCCAGCATTATTAAGCGCTTTTTGCATGCAGGACATATTGTAAATGTTTATACAAGAACAAAGGAAAAAGCTTTACCACTTGTTGAATTAGGAGCAAATTGGTTTCAGACGGCTGGGGAAGTAGCTAGTCAATCAAATATTGTTTTCACGATGGTTGGTTATCCGCAAGATGTTGAAGAAGTATATTTCGATGAAAGTGGAATATTTAGAAATGGACAAGCAGGTTTAATCGTCGTTGATATGACGACTTCCCAGCCAACTTTAGCGAAAAAAATTGCTGATCATGCGAAATCACTACATATGGAGGCTTTAGACGCTCCTGTTTCAGGCGGTGATATCGGTGCACAAAATGGAACGCTTTCGATTATGGTGGGTGGAGAACGCGAAGTATTTAATAAAATTACACCGCTATTTAATCTGATTGGAACGAATATTATTTATCAAGGAAAGGCCGGTGCAGGTCAACATACAAAAATGTGCAATCAAATAGCGATTGCAACAAATATGATTGGTGTATGTGAAGCAATTACTTATGGTAAAAAGGCAGGTCTTGATATTGAAGATGTCTTGGTTTCTATTTCTTCAGGAGCAGCTGGTTCGTGGTCATTAAGTAATTTAGCACCTCGTATAGTGAAGGAGGATTTAGCTCCTGGATTTTATGTAAAGCATTTTATAAAAGATATGAAGATTGCTTTACAAGAGGCAGAGCTAATGCAATTAGATTTACCTGGTCTCTCACTTGCAAAGAAAATGTATGATGAAATAGCTAGTAAAGGTTATGAGGATAATGGTACACAAGCATTGATTCACTATTATAAATAACACTGGTCCAAAAACCGCTCTGTGAATTTTTCACAGTAGCGGTTTTTAATTATTAATATCAATAATTCTATCAACATATATATGAAGAAATAATTAAAATATGACATTGTTCGATTATTTGGGTAGGAAACTCGACAATTGAATGTAAGGTTTTTGTAAATTTATTTTGAAATACAGGACATTCTTCTTTCAATATGGAATAGTTATAAAGATGGGGGTTGATATGATGAATGTAGGGTCTCAGAAATCCATATTAAGAGGTCCATGGGGAATATATTTATCGTTACCTATATTGTCTTGGGCATTTTATGATTTTGCGAATACTATTTTTTCATCCAATATTAATACGGTATTTTTCCCGTTTTATATGGATGAAATACTTGGAACAAATGAAGTAAAGCAACAAGTTGCCAGTACTTTTATCTCCTATGCAAATGCTATAGCGAGCCTTTTCTTAGTAATATTCTCACCGCTTTTTGGAGTATGGATTGATAATACTGGGCTCAAAAAAAGGTTTATCGTATGGTTTTCATCGATTTCCATAATCTTCACTTTTATGATGGGGATATTTAGTTACTGGCAGACAGAAATTACATTTGGTGGAGTACCTATGAGTCTGTTTTTAGTTGTTGTAAGTTTTGTTATAGCAAAGTTCTTCTTTAATTCTAGCTTAGTATTTTATGATGCAATGATGCCAGATTTAGGAACAAAAGAAGAGATGCCTCTTATATCTGGGTATGGAGTAGCGGTTGGTTATTTTGGTACGATTGTTGGCTTGCTAGTTTATCCATTTGTAAGTGATGGAGATTTCCATCGTGCATTCATTCCTACAGCGGTATTATATTTGATTTTTTCATTACCATTATTTTTTATTAACAAAGATAAACCAATTCCTAAGGAACAACGGAAAGTTAATTCTTTCTTATCTGGCTATAAAGAAATAATAAAAACATTTAAAGAGATGCGTGCTTATAAAGCTATTTTCACTTTTATGATTGCTTATTTCTTTTTAAATGATGCAATTGCAACCACCATTGCGATGATGGCTGTCTATGCAACTGCAATTGTAGGTTTTTCCTCCGGGCAATTTATCATTCTCTACTTAGTATCTACTGTATCCACTATTGTTGGTTCACTAGTATTTGGATACATTACTAAAAATGTTGGTGCTAAGAGAGCGATAACTTATGTAGCATTGTTAATGATTGTATCCCTTGTGATCGCGGTATTTGCATTAAAGCAATGGATGTTCTGGATTGCGGGAAGTATGTTTGGCGTTTCTCTAGGGTCCATGTGGGTAACATCTCGAACATATATTATCGAACTTAGCCCAAAAGAAAAACAAGGGCAGTTCTTTGGATTATTCGCTTTTTCTGGGAAGGTATCATCAATTATAGGTCCTGCTATTTATGGAACGGTGACGTTGTTACTAAAAGACTATGGAACTCTTGCTAGCCGTATAGCTTTGTCAACTTTGATTGTATTAACTATAATTGGCCTGATCATTCACATAAGAGTTCGCCCGAATGTCACTAAATCCGTATAGGAGTAATGGCCCTTGTATGTTACAATTGAAATAAAGAAAAGTGTGACTCAAGGAGGCTTACCTAATGGCAGAAAGTCAGGGTATTTTACTAGAAAGTGGAACAAATGAACTTGAAATTGTTGAGTTTGAAGTAGGTTCCAATAAATTTGGTATTAATGTTATTAAAGTAAAAGAAATTATACAACCAATTCCAGTTACATTTATACCTCATGCTCATCCACATGTTGAAGGAATAATTCAATTACGTGGAGAAGTATTACCAGTTGTAGATATGAAAAAAGTTTTAGGATTATCTGGTGTTTTTAATGAGCAACAAAAATATATTGTTGCAGAATTTAATCGACAACGCGTTGTCTTCCATGTTGATAATGTAACTATGATTCATCGTATTTCATGGAATCAAATAGAAAAGCCTACTGATATGTACCAGGGTGGTGGTTCGCAAGTCATCGGAGTGATTAAACAAGATGATTTAATGCTGCTACTATTGGACTTTGAGAAAATTATGGTAGATATTAACCCTGATTCGGGTATTAGTGTAGAGTCTGTAAAAAAACTAGGTGATCGTAATCGTTCAGAGAAGAAAATTGTTATAGCGGAGGATTCACCTTTACTACGCAAATTATTGCACGATACTATGCATGAAGCAGGTTATATGAATATAGAATTCTTCGAGAATGGGAAAGACGCCTTAGATTATTTATTGGCTTTAGCAGACAAAGAAAATGATGTTTCGAAGGTTGTGCAATTAGTCGTAACAGACATTGAGATGCCACAAATGGATGGTCATCATTTAACAAAACAAATTAAAACCCATCCCGTATTGTCAAAATTACCTGTTATTATCTTCTCTAGTTTAATAACAGATGATTTAAGACATAAAGGAGATCAAGTCGGGGCTGAAGATCAAATCAGTAAACCAGAGATTGCCGAGCTCATCTTAAAAATAGATCAGTATATCTTATAAGTATATGAATGCAAAAAACCGGATACCTTAATAAATGAGGAATCCGGTTTTATCATTATTAGAGCATCTAATGTCCGTAGAAATAACTTGTATTATTAATTATAGGCTTCTTTTTGGGATTTGAACTACTACCCGTTCCTTTTTTTACTATTTGTTGGGTTTTTATTCCTAAATAGTCTTTTAATACATTTCTAGCTGTGTTTAAGCTCATTTTACGTTGGGGGTTACGATAGCTGTCATCAAGATGTCCTAGATGGGGTAATGAAGCAAAGTCATCTTTTTTCGGTAGAGTATGGAAATAGTAATCTGCGCATTGAATGAGTACTGATGATTGTTGCTTACTAAAACGAGGATTTTTTACAAAATGTAAACCAATTTTTTTCGCTCTACTGTCAAGAATCATTTTCTCAAGTGCAAGGCGTTTCAGCTCGTAAAGAGGTTTGTTGTCTGGTGCAGTTTTTGCGTGTCTATTTACAGTATAAATAGCAGTAGCTAGTTGTTCATCACAATATTCTCTTTGCATAAAATACCGCCTTTCTACTTAAGTTAATGTCTGTAATTGATTGTGTTTAGAAGAAAATTCAGAGCATTCAATTTATAATATACATTATAATACCAATATTACTCTCCGTTGTATAGAGAGACAAGAAAAATTCTAAGGATGTGCCCCAAATGACTTATTTTAAAACAGCTATTATAGATATCGGCTCAAATACAATCCGACTTGTACTTTATACGTATGATCCGCTAAGAGGCTTAAAGGAAGTAGAAAATATTAAATCGGTAGCCCGTCTGAGAAATTATTTACAAGTAGATAATGTAATGTCTGAAGAAGGTGTACAGGAACTTGAACAAGTATTGCTTTTCTTTAAAGACATTTTAAATGATTATCACATAGTAGATCTAAGAGCCATTGCAACTGCTGCAATTCGTCAAGCACAAAATAGTTCCGAAATTATTGAGCGTATGTGGAACAATACAGGGATAAAGATAGAGTTATTATCAGGTGAGCAGGAGGCGTATTTTGGCTATTTTGCTGTTACCCATACATTAGAAACACCATCAGCTATAACAATCGATATTGGGGGTGGTAGTACTGAGTTAACCTATTTTAAAGATAAAGAACTGCAGTGTTCTCATAGTTTTCCGTTTGGATCCGTGTCCTTAAAGCAACAATTTATCCAAGGTGACACAATGACAAATGAGGATGGCGAAAAGATTTATGAATTTGCAAAAAGTAACTTTGAGACATTGCTATGGCTAAAAGATGCTCAGTTGCCTGTTATCGGTATTGGAGGAAGTGCTCGTAACATGGCAAAGCTAGATCAACGTAAAAAGGATTATCCTATTTCAGGTATCCACCAATATGAGATGACGAAAGAGGACTTCACAAATATTAGCCGCGAAGTAACATCTTTGACATACGAAGAATTAAAACAACTTGATGGACTTTCAAGTGATCGTGCAGATATTATTACACCTGTGATTATAGTATTTCAAGCGTTGATGGATATTGTGGGTAGTGAAACATTTCAATTTAGTAGAAAAGGATTACGTGAAGGTCTGGTAATTGATCGCATACTAAAGGACAATCCTACAGCTTTTAACAAATACAATGTTTTTGAGAGGAGTACAAAATTTTTAGCTGCAGAATTTGATAAACCTTTAGAAAAGACGGCTCATTTTGTACAACTGACGGAAATTGCTTATTTTGAAGTTTGTAAAATAGGGGCATTTTTGTATAATGCAGAAGATTTACATATGTTGAAGCAAGCCGCTAGATTGTTTCATATAGGAGAGTACATTGAAGTTGATGCAGCTAGTCAACATACATTCTACTTGCTGTCCAATCGCTCAATTGATGGGATAAACCATGGTCAGCGTGTTCGTTTAGCGTTAATTGCTTCTTACAAGAACAAGGATGATTTCAGCCGTTATTCGGAACCATTTATGGAGTGGTTTTCGAAGGATGAGTTTAAAAAAATGCGTGATATCGGAGCGTTACTTAAATTTGTCTATGCATTAGATGCCTCGAAACGAAATATTGTCGAATCGATTGCTATGGAACAATCGGGCGATAATGTAAAACTAAAGATTTTCACAAAAGGTAATGCTATGGCAGAAATGTATCAAGCCAACCGCCAAAAGAAGCATTTAAATCGAATTTTTAAAGGGGAAGTAACACTACACTTTATAGAAAAGGAAGGGTAAACAATGGAATTAGTCCAAGTTAAGCATACAGAAATTACAAAACCAGAATACTACAACAATCGTGAGTTAAGTTGGCTAGCATTCAATGAACGCGTGTTACAGGAAGCAGAGGATGCACAAAATCCATTACTTGAGAGATTGAAATTTTTGGCGATATTCAGTTCAAATTTGGATGAGTTTTTCATGGTACGTGTAGCAGGGTTACAAGATCAGGTGAAAGCTGGATTTCATAAACCGGAGAATAAATCAGGTTTAACACCAAAGGAACAATTAGCTCGGATTTCTGAGAAAACTCAAGCACTTGTTTCAAGACAAACAGCAATTTATAAAGAATTAATGAAAAAACTATTACCAAAAGAGAATGTTCATACGCGTAAAATAGTAGAGCTAAATGAAGAACAGACTAATTTTATCAATGAATATTTCGAAGAGACAATATTTCCAGTGTTAACACCTGTAGCAGTTGATGCGTATCGCCCTTTTCCAACATTAATCAGTAAAACTTTAAATATGATAATACTTTTAGAACAAGACAATGTAGAGCCAGAGTTTTGTGAAAAAGTAGCAGTTGTCCAAGTACCATCTGTTTTAGAACGTTTCATTCAAGTACCATCTAAAGGGAATGAAATCTCAGTGGTACTTCTTGAAGATATAATTAGTGCTAATATTAATAAATTGTTTTATGGTTATCATGTTAAATCTGTACAATCTTTCCGACTAACACGTAATGCAGATTTAACTATTCATGAAGAAGGTGCACGTGATTTACTTTTAGAAATTGAAAAAGAATTGAAAAAGCGTAAATGGGGTGCCCTTACTCGACTAGAAGTTCGTACAGGAGAAATGGATAAAGGAGTACTTCAATTTCTGCTGAACGAATTAGAAGATTGGGAAGCGGAAGTGTATAGTGTAGATTGCCCTTTAGATTTAACATTTCTGTTTTCATTTGTAAAACTTGTAGGTGAAGGCAGAGAGCATTTAGAATATGAAAGTTTCATTCCTCAGCCACCTCAAGATTTAAGGTCGGATGAAAATATCTTTGAGAAAGCGTTAACTCAGGATATCTTCTTTAATCATCCATATGAATCTTTTACTCCTATCGTGGAATTTGTTACGGAAGCTGCGAATGATCCCAGTGTTTTAGCCATTAAGCAAACATTATATCGTGTCAGTGGCAATTCACCAGTAATTCAAGCATTAAAGCTCGCTGCTGAAAATGGAAAGCAAGTAACAGTTCTAGTGGAGTTAAAAGCACGATTTGATGAAGAAAACAATGTACACTGGGCAAAGGAATTAGAACAATCAGGTTGTCTAGTTATTTATGGTATGCATAATTTAAAAACACATTCAAAAATCACGCTAGTTGTGAGAAGAAAACAAAGCAAGATTGAGCGTTTTGTCCATTTAGGAACAGGAAATTACAACGATGCAACAGCGAAAATTTATACGGATATGGGTATTATAACGACGAAAAAGAAATTTGGAATTGATGCGACGAACTTCTTTAATTTTCTAAGTGGATATACGGAGAAGCCAAACTTCCATCACATTGTGGTGTCACCTAATGATATTAGAGTTGAATTTATCAAATTAATTGATGACGAAATCAATTATCATTTGAAGTATGGTAAAGGACATATCCGAGCGAAAATGAATTCATTAACCGATAAAGAACTGATTATGAAAATGTATGAAGCTTCAATTGCGGGAGTAAAAGTAGATTTAATTATCCGTGGGATATGTTGTTTACGCCCGGGTATCAAAGGGATTAGTGAAAATATTACAGTGATAAGCATTGTTGGGCGTTTTCTTGAACACGCACGTATATATTGGTTCCATCATAATGGAGAAAATAAATTATACTTATCTTCAGCAGATATGATGACAAGAAATATGATTAAACGTGTAGAAATACTATTCCCAATTTTTGATACTGAAATAAAAAAACGTATTATGAAATCTATTAAGACTCAGTTCCGTGATAATGTTAAGGCACGCATTCAAGATGAGAATGGTGTTTACTATTATAACGAGAAAAAAGATGGAGATAAATGTATAAACAGTCAGGAAATCTTCTTAAAAGAAGCATACCGTGTCCTAATAGATGAAGAATAATGCATTATATTCTATAAACGAAGACTTTTGTTAATATGACGATAGTCTTCTTCCCTTAGTTGAAATATCCTTTTTTAAAATCCAATATAGATAATATACCAATAGATATAAAAGAATAAATAAAATTGTATTCAATCGAATAAAAATCAATTATGATAATACATAGTAGACTACTTCTGTTAATGGAGGCATTATATGTATAATTCATCATTGAGTCCTCAACAATTTCTAGATTTTATACAAAAGTTTTCAAGGTTGTATCCGGAATCCATGACAATGTTAATAGAGCAAGATTCAAACAATCAATATTGGATTACATACGTAAATGAATCGTTCAAAACTTTTTTTGAACATACATTTGAACATAAAGTGCTTGCATCATCATTTTTTACACTTCAAATGGGAACTAATCTAGAAGATTTCCTATTACAAAAAGGTGAAGTGATAGAACCATATAATAAGCAGATCACAATAAGGAAGAAAACGATACTACATACCTTTAATGTTGGTGTGATTGCAGATACAACGACACAACACAAAGTAATTTATTTGTCATTTACTAAAGTGATTAGTAATGAAATGTATTGTTCGCTAATGGATCACAATTTAGATCCTGTCATTACGATTAATCAAAGTGGGCAAATTATAAATAGTAATAGAGCTGCAACTTCTATATTTGGATATAAACAAGATGCTTTAATAAAACTGCCTTATTTAGAACTTGTATCCAAGCGAGATAAGTTAAAACTGTTGAAATTGATAGAGCAAACACTCGAGCAAAAGCAACCTATAGAATTAAACGAATGTAGTATTAAAAATGTCGAGGGTAGAACAATAGTGGTATACGTAAAAAGTATCCCAATTATTGATAATAATGAAGTAAAAGAAATACAACTTATATTGCGCGATATATCAAGGCATAGTGAATCTGGTAAGACTGTTTTTTACTTGTCATATCACGATCAATTAACAGGCATTTGGAATAAACACGCATTACAGGAGCATTTTAAAGAAGAAGAAAGAATTGCCAAGTGTCGGGGTAATCAGATGGCGATAATTCTTTTAGATTTGGATCGGTTTAAAAAGATCAACGACTCTATCGGCTTCAATAAAGGAGATGAGTTGTTAAAGAAAGTTGTGCAAAGACTCTCTACTCTGTCAGATGCTAATAGCCAAATCTATAGACAAAATGGTGATGATTTTATCTTTCTTTTACAACAATCAGATGTCAATAATACGGAAAACTTTGCTGAAAAGGTATTAGCACTATTCAAAAAGCCTTTTTGTATAGATGAGCTAGAATTGAATATTTCAGGTTCTATCGGTGGTGTTATGTACCCATCAGATGGAGTGGAATTTGATGTGTTACTAAAGAAGGCAGATCAAGCACTAAGGTACGTAAAAGAGAGAGGACCCTCAACATTTCGTTTTTATCATAGCAAAATGCTTGACACTTCTAATAATGGGGCAGTAATGGAATCTCATCTTAGACGTGCGATTGAAAAAAACGAATTATCAATACATTATCAACCCCAAGTGGATCTAGATACTGGGAAAATAAATAGTTTTGAAGCATTACTAAGATGGAATAATCCAAAGTTTGGTTTAGTGCCTCCAAGTGTATTCATTCCCATTGCAGAAGACTCTGGGCTCATTTTAGAGATAGGCGATTGGGTTCTAAATCAAGTATGTATTCAGTTAAAAGAATGGCAAATTAAAGGATTTATAGATGTTCGAATTGCGGTTAATATTTCATCCAAGCAATTTAAACAAGAAGCTTTCGCTAATGCTATTAGAAAATATATTTACAAATATGAATTAAACCCGCAATCTTTAGAACTTGAAATTACCGAAAGTTCAATGACAAATATCCATGAAACTCTTACAATTTTAGAAGAACTAAAGAAAATGGGTGTAATTATTTCTATTGATGATTTTGGGACAGGATATTCTTCTCTTAGCTATTTGAAAAGATACCCAATTGATATTATAAAAATCGATCAGTCTTTCATTAAGGAAATTGAACAAGATGAAAAAGATGAAGCAATAGCAAAAACAATTATTCATCTTGCACATAGTTTAGGTATGAAAGTAATTGCTGAAGGTGTCGAGAAAAAAGATCATGTAGAAATCTTAAAAGAAGTAAATTGTGAAAAGGCACAAGGTTACTATTTTAGCAGACCAGTGCCGATTGAAAGTATTACCGAAATGTATTTTTGTTAGACATAATAAATGCAAACCTTAATGAGCTAACAACCATTAAGGTTTTTATTTTTATTCCGAAATAAAGACAGCAATTCCGAAGTATGGTAAAATTATGAATGAATATTCATTCAAAGGGGGAATCGTAATTGTTAAAGGGGAAAACAATTATTATCACAGGCGGTTCAAATGGAATGGGGAAATACATGGCAAAGACGTTTGTAGAAGAAGGTGCAAACGTTGTCATTACAGGTCGTGATTTAGAGCGTCTAAAAAACGCAAAGGATGAAATTTCAAGAGACGGGAACAATATTGCCATCTTCCAAATGGATGTAAGGCAACCTGAGCATGTTACAGGAATGTTAAAGTTTGCAGTAGATACCTTTGGGCAAGTAGACGGCCTGGTAAATAATGCTGCAGGAAACTTTATCGTTCGTGCTGAGGATTTATCACCTAATGGATGGAAATCTGTTATTGATATCGTATTAAATGGCACATTTTATTGTTCAAAAGAAGTAGGAAAGTATTGGATGGATAACAAAATAAAAGGTTCCATTCTTAATATGGTCGCAACATATGCGTGGGATGCTGGTCCAGGAGTTGCTCATTCAGCAGCAGCAAAAGCTGGCGTATTATCTTTAACTAGAACACTTGCGGTTGAATGGGGAAGACAGTATGGTATCAGAATTAATGCAATTGCTCCTGGGCCGATTGAAAGAACTGGCGGAGCTGATAAGTTATGGCAATCTGAAGAAGCAGCGAAGCGTACATTACAGTCAGTGCCACTTGGTCGATTAGGAAAACCGGAAGAAATTGCTGATTTAGCAACGTTTATGATGTCAGATAAGGCATCTTACATGAATGGGGAAGTTGTCACCCTTGATGGTGGACAACACTTAAATCAGTATCCATTCTAGGGACTAAAATAGCAAATTAATGCACATACTTAGCGAAACAAGTAAGAAGGAAGTGACGCTATGGATACGTGGACTTGGCCATTAATGGGAGTAATATTAATTATTTGCGGTATCGGGTATGCTTATACGAGACGCATTGCGAAAATGGAGCAACAAGCTGTTCATAATAATGATCAACCGATTAGTCAAGCTGTTAAAGATAATCCAACGATGCTTAATCCAATTATTTGGGTATATGGCCTAGCTTTTGTTTTTGTTTTCATTGTAATTTTTTACAATATCGTGAAATACCAATGGATATAAAGATGTGAAGAGGGATATTTAGTATTCCCTCTTCACATCTTTTTATTAGTGTAGTTGTATTAATATACAATTTTGCGGATTTATATTATGTTGTATTAAAAATTTATTTGTAGAAATGGAAATTTTATGAGGGACTGTGATATGATTAATAAGTATTTTGCTGTTCTAAAACGAGGAACAGAAAAAGGAGTAGAATACTATGATGTCCTTAAATAGCAGAGAGTTCCTTGAAATGCCAATTACTGATTTTATCATTTCTTCTGAGAAAGTTGCACATGTTCAAATGGGGAATAATGCAGAGCACGCCTTGCTTGTCCTAACGAAAACTGGCTATTCGTCTATACCTGTGCTTGATGCAAAATACCGTCTGCATGGCATGCTAAGCATGCGTATGATCACAGAACCAATTTTGGGAATGGAACATATAGAGTATGAGAGATTAACAGATATTAAAGTAGATGAAATAATGGATAAGAAAGTGGCTACATTAAACATTGGGGATAATTTCCAAAGAGCGTTAGACCTTGTAATTAATCATGCATTTTTATGCGTAATTGATGATGAAGGTACCTTTATGGGGATTATGACACGTCGTGTAATATTAAAACAGCTAAAAAAACACATCTATCAATTCAATTCTTAATATGACAAAATGAAAGAAGGTCGCCATTAATGGGGCCTTCTTTATTTATAATAAATGATTTAAGCCATATATGGACGAACAGGAGGTTACTTTTCGATGACAACAACAGAAGCTCAAATTGTAAAAGTATTGTCTGAGGAAGGCAATATGAGAAAAGCAGCTGAACGTTTATTTTTATCCCAACCTGCACTTTCTCAACGTTTACAATCCATTGAAAAAGATTGGGGAGCACAGTTGTTTTTACGCTCTCAAAAAGGATTAACACCTACACCAGCAGGGGAGTTAGTCATACAATATGCGATTGATACAATTTCAAAAAAAGAAGAAATTTATGAAATGATTCAGTCGTTGAATTCGAAAGTACACGGAACATTGAAAATAGCATGTGCATCGATTGTAGGGCATACTTGGTTACCGAAAGTATTGAAAGATTTCATGACACAATATCCCGAGGCTAAAATTTCACTGATCACAGGTTGGAGCTCAGAAATTGTTAAATCTCTCTATGAAGGAGAGGCGCATGTAGGTATAGTGCGTGGACATACAGATTGGAAAGGCTCGAAGATTCACTTGTTCCGTGATACGTTGTACTTAGTTGATAAAGAAATTAAAGAGATTGATGAAGTTTTCGAAACAGATCGTCCATTTATTCAATTTAAAAGTGATTCTAATTACTATCAGGAAATACAACAATGGTGGCAACGTCATTTTAAGTCTAATCCTCGTCGGCAAATTACGGTAGATCAAATTGAGACTTGCAAACAAATGGCATTGAACGGAATTGGATACGCTATTTTACCTTCTATTACATTAAGTGGGCATGAGGATGTTAATACGATCCCCCTGACGAATAATGAAGAGGAGTTTGAGTTAACACGCGATACATGGCTTATTGGTTATGAATCTTCTTTTGAATTGCGCCAAGTAGCAGCATTTGTAGACCTTGTGAAAAAACACGCAGAATGTCTTTATGATTATTCGAATAGTGCAGAAGAAAAGAAATGACAACACTATTATTTTTCGTGTACAATTAGTCCATATTTTCAGAATAGTAGGAGGACGTAACCAATGCAGAAATTAGACGCGCAAGAAATTATTGCTTATTTAGCTAATGCAAAAAAAGCAACACCAGTGAAAGTTTATGTAAAAGGTGAAAAAGTAGCAGAGCTTTCATTTGGTGAGGGAAGTAAAGTTTTTGGTGAAGGTAATTCAGCTGTTGTATTTGGCGAATGGGCAGAAATTGAAAAAGCTTTAGTAGCTAACGAAGCACAAATTGCCGATTTTGTTGTTGAACATGATCGAAGAAATTCTGCGGTACCAACTCTTGACTTAAAAGGTATCAACTCTCGTATTGAGCCTGGCGCTATTATCCGTGATCTAGTTACTATAGGAGATAATTGTGTCATTATGATGGGGAGTGTCATTAATATTGGAGCTGAAATTGGCGATCGTACAATGATTGATATGAATGTTGTATTAGGCGGGCGTGCAATGGTAGGAAAAGATTGTCACATTGGAGCAGGAGCTGTGTTAGCGGGTGTAATCGAGCCACCTTCCGCATCTCCAGTTATTATTGAAGATAGAGTAATGATTGGTGCTAATGCAGTTGTTTTAGAAGGCTGTAGGGTAGGAGAAGGTGCTGTAGTTGCAGCAGGAGCAGTCGTTACTAAAGATGTGCCACCGTATACAGTAGTTGCAGGGATGCCAGCAAAAGTCATTAAAGAAATTGATGAGAAAACAAAATCAAAAACTGAAATTATGCAAGATCTTCGTAAATTATAAGCAGGTGTATAAGATGAAAAGTTTACTGGAAATTAGACGAGAGCTACATAAAATTCCGGAAGTTGGTTTTAAGGAAGAAAAAACTCAAAAGTATTTACTCACGATCATTGAAAAATTGTGGAAACCATATATTCAAATTGACGTTTGGCGAACGGGTATTATTGTGACGATTAATGGCTCAAATCCACAGTTGAAAATTGGTTGGCGAACGGATATTGACGGTCTACCGGTTTCAGAAAATACAGGATTGGCTTATTCTTCAGAGCATCAAGGTTTTATGCATGCTTGTGGCCATGACTTCCATATGACTATCGCATTAGGGTTAGTACAGGCCTTTTCAGAAAATCAACCAGAAAACACTGTAATTATATACTTCCAACCAGCTGAAGAAGGTCCAGGTGGTGCAAAGCCTATGCTTGAATGGCTACAAAGAGAAAGACTTGATTTAGTACCTGATACTATTTTCGCCTTACATATCGCTCCTGAATATCCTGTGGGGACTATCGCAACTAGACCAGGTATGCTATTTGCAAATACCTCTGAGCTTTTTATCGATTTAAAGGGAGTAGGTGGACATGCGGCATATCCTCATAATACGAGAGATATGACAGTAGCAGCTGCTAATCTAATGATTCAACTTCAAACAATCGTCAGTCGGAATATAAATCCTTTAGATAGCGCTGTAGTAACGATAGGTAAGATGACTTCGGGTACTGTTCAGAATATAATTGCTGAAGATGCACGGCTAGAGGGTACAATTCGAACGATGTCGGCAGAATCGATGAAGTTGATTAAAAAGCGTATAGAAGCACTTTGTAGAGCGACTGAAATAGCATATGAATGTAAAGTAAGTATTGATTATGGTTCATCTTATTATCAAGTGGAAAATGATGAGCACTGTGCGTATGATTTACTACGCTTTGCCGAGCAGTTTCCTGGGGTTGTAGCTTATGAATGCCCACCAGCAATGACTGGCGAAGATTTTGGATTCTTTTTAAAAGACTTACCAGGTGCTATGTTCTGGACAGGAGCAAATACGCCATATGGTCTTCATCATTCTGCTATACAACCAGATGAAGAATTAGTTAATGTTAATATACAATTTGTAGAACAATTTTTACGTTCATTTACTGTTTATAAATAATAAAAACCTATAGTGTAATTTTGCACTATAGGTTTTTTGCGTATTAAAAGATCATTTTAAATAATAAGAAATATTTTCCTTGTTTTGTAAAAATATATATTTTTGTTATCTATGCAACCAAATTACTAAAAAAACGTATTAATTTAAAAGAAGAAAGAGGGGGGAATTTCCATTGCGAAGTAGGTTATTACTATTGGTCTCATGTTTTTTATTAATATTTAGTTTTTTACCAGGTATTCAAATGGAAGCATTTGCGGCACCAAAGCTTGATGTGAAGACATCAGTTGGATTTGCAAATAAAGGAAAATATAACAGAGGATTACCTCTTACAATAACAGTCAAGAATACAGGAACAGCATTTTCTGGCGATATCGTTATTGACTCAATGCAGGACTATAATACTGGTAGTGGTATCGCTATCCCTGTAGAAATTGGAGAAAATGAAACGAAGTCGATAGAAGTAGCATTCGAACAGTTTTCTGATGCTTACATTGGGAATGGATCAAATCAACAAATGATTCATTTTTATGAAGGTGGTTGGAAAAAGGGGAAATCTATTGAGTACACTGGTAAAGCAAATATCAATCCACAACTACTTGAAGCCGATATTCCAATTGTTTTCACATTAACAAGTAATGCGGATCGGTTATTAGGCTTCACTAAACTCGGCAAAAATAATGCAACTAGAATGGAAGTAATAGATGTTGCACAGTTAACTAACTTCACAATACCATCAAAAGCAGCGTCTTGGTCAGCGGGGGATGTACTTGTCATTGACGAATATAAATTAGCTGACTTATCAGAAGAACAACAACAAGCCATTATTGAATGGGTGAAAAATGGTGGTAAAGCAATTATCGGAGCTTCTATTAACGTAGATGCCGAAGTTGGTTTATTGAAAGAATATTTGCCGTTGACTTTAGGCGAAGAGCGAACAGTATCTAAAGAGACACTCAGAAAGTTAACAAAAGGCGGTAATTTTAAAGAAAACGTAACAGCTTACGAAGCCAAATTAAATGAAAATGCAGAAATGGTATTAGAAGCAAATCAATCTCCGCTTGTTGCTACACTTGCTGTTGGTAAGGGGGAGGTTATTCAAACGGCCTTTTCTCTAGGAAATGCTCCTTTGGCAAAAGAAGATGATTACACAAAACTTCTTGAAAAAATAGTTCCTTTGAAAGTTAATAACCAGTCGCTACAATCAACAATAAGTCAAATGAATTGGGAATTAGTCAGTCAAAATGAGATTTTTCCATCATTCCAAGTCTCTGCTATTTTATTACTAGTGATTGTTGTTATATATATATTCATTTTAGGACCAGTACTCTATTTCTTACTAAAAAATAAAGATAAACGAGAACATGCATGGTGGATTATTCCCGTATTAGCAATTGTCACTTCATTGTTCATCTTTTGGTACGGGGCAAAAGATCGTCTATTAAATCCGCAAATTCAGCAAACTGCTGTATTTAAAGTTAATGGGGATAATAGCTTATCAGGTATCTATGCATCAGCATTGTTATCAAATCGCAGTGGTGATTTTGAATTTACGGCACCAAAAGATACATCAATGACTATGTCTACTACATATTCAGGTTTCAAAAGCTTAAATGATGTACATCAAAAGGCGGTGTTGGAACAATATGCCGACCATCAATCCTTGACGATTCGAAATAGCCGGTATTGGGCTGTAAATAGCTTGGTTGGTCATACGCAAATTAAAGATATTGGTCGTTTAGATATCCAGTTAGACGTAGAAAATGGGGCTGTGAAAGGTACAGTTAAAAATAACTTCCCATTTAAAATTAAGGATGTTTCAATTTGGTCAGGTGTAAAGTGGTTGGAACTAGGTGATATTGAACCAGATGAGACATTAAAAGTAACTCAAACAATTAATGGGTCTATATTATTACCGCCTATGCAAATGGGCATGGTAGGAGTAGAACCAGCAAAAAATAAAAAAGAGCTTATAAAAAATCGACAGCAGAGTGCTCAAAACTTAGCTTATCAAATGTTAGTTGATAATGATCAACCAGCCATTGTGGCATGGGTAGATGAAGCGCTGTTACCAATTGAATTAAAAACGCAAAAAGCTGAGAGATCTTCATTGAATTTAATTGTCCAAAATTTTAATCCCAAAACAAATTTATCTGGTGAATTCGTATTACCTGCAAACGCAATGACTAAGGAGATTAATTCAACGATGGGCGGGTACGTTGAACAAACCTTTGAGGATAATAATTCTTGGTATCTTGATGATGGAGAATATGATGTGAATTGGACAATACCTGATTCCATTTTAGATAAGAAAGTGAAATGGACAGAATTACAACTAGCCAATACCGATATGCAAACTTTAACAATCAATTTATATAATGTGAAAAAAGATAAGTTTGAAGAAGTATCCGATGCAAGATCTATAGTAGATAAAGACGTATCGCAATATATTTCAAAAGATGGTCAAGTTGTTTATAAATTAATAAAGAATGTAGGGAAATATAATGATCCGAGGACTGTGTTACCAGAATTGCAATTGAAAGGAGAGGTCCAAGAATGATAGAAATTAAAGGGTTAACAAAAAAATACGGTTCTTTTTATGCTTTACAAGGACTGGATCTCTCAATTGGTGAAGGTACAGTATTTGGTTTTGTTGGAGCAAATGGGGCGGGTAAGTCAACGACATTCTCTATTTTGTCAACATTGCTGCAACCAACAGCTGGTGATGCATGGATTAATGGTAAAAGTGTAACGAAACAATCTGAGGAGATTCGTAAACTAATTGGATATATGCCGGATTTCTTTGGTGTCTATGACCAATTGAAGGCAGATGAATATTTAGATTTCTTTGGTTCAAGTTATGGTATTCCAGCAGCGGAGCGTGAGAAGTTAATTCCACAACTATTAGAACTAGTCAATTTAACACATAAACGTTATGAATATGTAGATGTACTATCACGCGGTATGAAGCAGCGTCTTTGTTTAGCTAGAACACTTATTCATGATCCTAAAGTTCTTATTTTGGATGAACCGGCATCGGGTCTAGACCCCCGTGCTCGAATAGAAATGCGGGATATTTTGAAACAGCTAAAATCAATGGGTAAGACGATTTTAATTTCTTCGCATATCCTCCCTGAGCTTGCGGAGATGTGTGATGAAATTGGTGTTATTGATAATGGGAAATTAATAGCTCATGGATCAGTCTCAGCTATTCAAACACGATTACAAGGTGAAAAAGTATTGACTGTAAAGCTGAAAAATGGTTTTGAAAAAGCTATAAGTTTCTTTGAGGAAGATCCTTTTGTAACAGGAATTGAAACAGGTGAACAGCAATTAAGTTTCCGTTATCGAGGTTCAGATGAAGAGCAAATGGAACTGTTGAAAAAAGCAGTACTTGCAAATATTCCTATATTATCATTTGCGGAAGAAGAAAAAGATTTAGAAGATGTCTTTATGGCTATTACGAAGGGAGTGGATGAAGAATGAGATCGTTGTTCACTAATCCAGTGCTTATAAAAGAACTTAAGCTAAGATTCCGCGCCTTTAAAAGCTTTTCAGGCATCATGTTTTATTTACTAGCACTTAGCATATTTGTCTTTGGTTTCATTTTTGTATCAATGGAGTTTAATTTAAGTGGTTTTATTAATTCGCAAGAAAGCGTACTTTTATTTAGTTTGTTGACCTTTGTCCAACTAGCTTTAACATTGTTCATTACGCCGGGTATGACAGCCGGTTCAATTAGTTCTGAACGTGAAAAACAAACGTTAAATATTCTCCTAACGACAGCGCAATCTTCTTTCCAAATCATTTTTGGGAAAATGAGCTCATCCATCGTTTTTTTAATACTGTTATTAATTGCAGGGTTACCAATTTATAGTTTAGTGTTTTTATTTGGTGGCGTTTCACCTACACAATTACTTGTTATCTTCGCATTTTTGATTTTGACAATGCTTGCTATAGGAAGTATTGGAGTCATGTTCTCGACAATACTTAGGAAAACTATTCTCTCTATGATAGTAACGTATGGATCGATGCTATTTTTAACAGGTGTTACGGCGTTTTTCTTTTTAATCTCAGTGCAGATGAATGTTTCAAGCACAACGGGTGTGACAAGTAACCCATCAATTTTTGCTTATTTTTGGGGTACGATTAATCCAATTGCTTTAATGATGACACTCATTAGCCCTGAAATGTTGGAGAGTTTCTATGAAGTGACGAAGATTCATTTTCCAATTTGGGCAGGTTATTTAATTTTCTATTCAATTGTAACCTTTGTCTGTCTGTTTATAGCAATCAAGAGACTACGTGTTAACATGAAAAAAGCGAAATGAGGAGGGTAATCGATGAACGGTCAAAGTCGTTTAGCACACGCATTGAAAAAGGCAAAAACGAGCCTTTTTCTTGAGCATTTATTTACTAAAATTCAGTTGGGACTACTAGTCGCATTGAGTGTTAGTTTTATATTAATGATCGTTTCTCGATTCTTTGTTTTTCCTTACTATTCACAAATTGCATTCATAGTAGCTACCGTAATTTTTGTTTCTTGGGTACTTTATATTTTGTGGACGAAGCCATCAAAAGAGCATTCAATATATGCACTTGATGGCTATTTTCCTCATAATCAATTACGAGCAGTTTTTTCGGTAGACGATACATCGACGCCATTGTTTCAACATTTATTGAAACAGACAGATGAACATGCTGAAACAGCGTTACTCAAATTTAAAGCAAGAGAGAAGAAAATTCTGAACGTACCCTTCATATTAGGTAGTTTTTTAATAGCCGTTGCGATTTTCGCTCTTACTTTATTTCCAGCAACAACGCAATTAGCTGCAAAAGATGCAGAGCAAGAAAATAAGATCATTTCAGACATGAAAAAAGAAGTGAAAAAGCTTGAGAAAAAGGCAAAATCAGAAGAAGTAAAAAAAGAACTAGCGAAGCTACAGGAAAAGCTAAAAGAAACGAAAACATCTGAAGAAGCGTTGCGTGAGCTCGTGAAAAAGCAAAAGGAATTACAATTAAAAGAGCAGCAATTAATAGAGAAAAAGGAAATAGCCAAAAGCAATGAAAAGGGCAAAGGAAATGGATTATCAGAGGCGGAAATGAAAGAATTAGCCGATTTGCAAAAAGCGAATGACTTATTGATGAATAAGGCGAAGGATGCACAAACTGCGATGAGTCAACAGGGAAAGCCACTATCTCAATCCCTTCAATCGGCGTTGCAAAATCAGCAAACTAATGTTCAAAATCAAAATCAATCGGCTACTTCAAATAGCAATGCTAGTCAGAGTTCTAATCAAAATGGAAGTAGCTCACAAAATAGTAGTACATCTCAATCAAATACGCAAAGTAGCCCTAATCAGAATGGAAAAAATCAAAGTCAAGGTCAAGGTCAAGGCCAAGGCCAAGGCCCAGGTCAAGGCCAAGGTCAAGGCCAAGGCCAAGGCCAAGGTCAAGGCCAAGGTCAAGGCCAAGGCCAAGGCCAAGGTCAAGGCCAAGGTCAAGGCCAAGGTCAAGGTCAAGGCGATGGTTCAGGTTCAAGCACTGGTCAGGGGGCAGGAATTGGTCAAGGCAATCGTAATTTGCTAGCAATTCCAGATCGTATTGGCAGTAAAGGGGAAACATCAGTAGACTCCGGTAAAATGGGTGAGGGCAGTGCTGCAGAAATTCATGAAACAGAAAAGGGCCCAGTTCACAAAGGATCAATACGACCTTATGAAGAAGTCGTTGGAAGTTATAAAGATTCGTATTTCCAAACAACAGATCGCCTGCAATTACCAAAAGAATTACAGAATATTGTTCAAAATTATTTTTCTACGATTGAAAACAAATAGAGGAGGATATCCATGTCATACACACCGGAGCAATATGTAGCGATGAGTGAAAAATTACAAGTTGTTCGAGAGGAAATTGGTCGCTTTATCGTTGGGCAGGTAGAGGCAATCGATTATACGATGTTTGCTGTTCTTGCTGATGGCCACGCTTTACTAGAAGGACTTCCAGGGTTAGGGAAAACGATGTTGATCCGAACCATTTCTGAAGTTCTTGACTTATCGTTTTCACGTATTCAATTTACGCCAGACTTAATGCCAACAGATATAACAGGTACGAGTGTTATTGAACGTTCAGTAGATGGAAATCAGCGCTTCTCTTTCCAAAAAGGGCCTATATTCAGTCAAATGGTATTAGCCGATGAAATTAATCGTGCAACGCCAAAAACTCAAAGTGCACTACTAGAGGCAATGGGTGAAAAAACAGTAACTGTTCTTGGTGATACAAAGAAAATGGCAAAACCATTCTTTGTATTAGCTACACAAAATCCAATCGAAATGGAAGGAACTTATCCTTTACCAGAAGCGCAAATGGACCGTTTCCTTTGTAAAATACTAGTCCCTACTCCATCAAAAATAGAACTGATGGAAATCATGAAAAGAACGACAGGTTCCATTTCAATTGAACTACAAAAAATAATGAACGATACAGAAATTGTTGAAATACAAGAAATGGTGAAAGGGGTAATCATAGCTGATGATATGCTTTCTTATGCGGTAGATTTAGTTGTCGCTACGCATCCAGATAGTCCTGATACGATTGATGAAGTGAAACAGTTTATCGAGTATGGTAGTGGTCCTCGTGGATTGCAAAGTATTGTAAAACTTGCAAAAGCACGTGCACTAATTAATGGTCGCTATCATGTGTCTATTGCAGATATAAAAACTGTAGCAAAACCAGCTCTCCGCCATCGAATAATGCTCAATTACGAAGGAGAGGCTGCGGGCTTACAAGTTGACGATGTACTAAATACTTTACTTGAAAAAATGAAGCAAGGGCAAGTTGTATGATGCAATCAAATTTTTTGCTGCCAAATGAATGGGCTAGTAAAATTCGCCGGTTGTCTTTAAATACAGCTACAAAAATACGTGGACATCATAAAGGAGCGAATCGGTCACAACGATTTGGAGCATCACTAGATTTCTCTGATTTCAGAGAATATCATCCAGGTGACGATGTTCGACAATTGGATTGGAATGTCTTTGCGAGAACTGAGAAATTCTTTATTAAACGCTTTTTAGATGAGCAAGAGATGCGTGTTCATATAGTACTTGATACAACGAAATCGATGGGTGAGGAGTCAAAATGGCTATTCGCAAGACAGCTAACGACCGCTTTAGGCATTATGGTGTTAAATAAGGATGATCGATTATCATTTTCATATGTATCAGACAAGCCGACACCACCATTTCGTCGCAAGGGGGCAACTTATCAAAGGGCATATGAAAAGACGGTATCAGATTTATCGGAACCGTTTTTCACCGAATCTTTTGCTGAACATGCTTTACAAACTTTGCCTAAGGATGCAACGATATTGATAATTATTTCAGATGTACTTGAACCACTTGAAAAGTGGAGCGCTTTTTTAAGTAAAACGCCGAGATTTGCAAAGGATGTTCGACTTCTCCAAGTACAGTCACCTGACGAAAAATTACCAACTTACTCTGGGGATGTACGATTAGTTGATGTTGAGACTTCATCGAGTGTAAATGTATCAATGTCACAAAATGTAATTCGATCATATGAAGAGAAACAACAGGAACATCAATTAGAGCTTGAGACAATATGTAGAAAATATGGTGTACAGCATTTAACTGTGCAAGTGGTAGACGGGCTCCAACACGTTCTATTTAATCAACTAGTCAAAGCAAAATGGTTACAGTGAGGTGAAGTAAATGGGATTTAATCAACTACCGTTTCTATTAACAGCAATCATTCCTCTAACGGTATTAACTTATTATTTTTTCCGCAAAAAATATGTGGAGAAACAAATTTCCTCCACGCTTTTTTGGGTCGAAGTAATGAAAGAAACGAAAGCTTCACCTTATTTACAACATTTACAAAGAAATGCCTTATTTTATTTGCAAATGCTTGGCCTTATTTTACTTGTTATTGCTTTATTACAGCCGTATTGGAAAACAAAATCTATTGCTGGTGATCAAATTATATGGGTAGTAGATACGTCAGCGACAATGCTATCAAAAAAAGATGGGCAAACGATATTTGAGGGACATCAAAAAGAAATGCTAGATTTAACAAATAGACTTGGCGGTAAAGCTGTTACGATTATAACAACTGGAACAGAACCTCAAGTAATATTGCGTAATGAAACTAATACTAAGACTATTCAAAACGCCGTAAAATCATTAGAAGTTACATATGCTAATGAACAGTTTCCAACAACGTTAGACTTTTTACAAACATTCATTAGTAAGAAATCAACAGTTATTTATTTGTTCACGGATGCAATAGAACGTGACCAATTACCATTGGAATTACCAGACGTTAAATGGATTGTTAAAGGGGCACCAGATAACCTACAGAACATTTCATTGCAGCGTTTTGGTGCCAAAAAAGTAGAAGGTCAGCTGAAGGCGATTACTCAAGTGAAAAATGATACGAGTAAAGAACAACAAGTAACAATCTCAATTACTAATGAGACAGGTAAAGTGTTAACAAATAAGAAAATTATTATCCCTGCAAATAAAGAAGAACGTGTTCTCTTCGATAATCTTCCTGATCAAACAGCTCTAACAGCTAAGTTAAAGGTCGAAGATGACTACAAAGTAGATAACGAAATAACCATTTTGATACAGCAGAATATATCTAAAATTTTAGTCGATCAAGGGTTACAGCAATTAGTACAAAAAGCCTTTCAGGCGATGGATTTCCCAGTAAGCATAGTACCATCGTTACAATTAGGAGATTCGAAGGATGATGCAATCATCGTTACAAACCAAACGAGGTTGTTAGAACAAAAAAAGCAACCTGTTCTTTTAATTGGGCGTGATGATAAAAAAGCAAAAGAAGTAAAGGGAGAACTGAAAACGAAGGATTCTAACCTCTTTGCTTATGCTCCAATAAAGGATGTATACGTCAATGAGTTGTATCCTGCGTTTAGAGATTATAAAACAATTGCAACAATTGGAGATGCGCCATTTATTCAAATTTCACCTGTAGGACATATTACCGTATTAGCGGATATACAAATGACAGACTGGCCGCTTCACCCTTCATTCCCTTTATTCTTATGGAGTGCAAAAGAAAGCCTCGCTAGTAGTGGTAGTGATATTGGCACGTTTTCACCGAATGAAAGACGTATTATTTCTTTGGCTGGAACAGGTGGTGGAGAAAAAGGGTATGAAATATTTACTCAAGGCGGGGAATATATTCGTAGCTTTGAAGATGGTAACAGTTTTATCGCACCTACTAAACCAGGACTCTATATGATGAAATCGGGTAATGAGGAAAAACGCTTCGTAGTTACATTACAGCAGCAAGAGAAAGTAATTACTAAAGGGACTTCATTTGAATATGGAGAGACTATGGATAAGAAAGCAACAAATTTTGTACAGCAACCCCTAGTGCCATTATTATTATTGTTGATTATTACATTATTACTAGTTGAATGGGAGGTGCAACGTCGATATGGATTTACGCATTGATCACCCCCTCTATCTTTTGTTATTCATACCAGTTCTAATGTATTTTGGGTGGGCATGGCTACAAAGTAGCAAACGTTATAATAAAGAACATAAAATTATTTTCTACATGCGTGTAGTAGCAATCAGTTTACTTATTTTTGCATTGAGTGCCCCTTATATTTTATTGCCGGTAAAGGAAGAACAAGTAGTCTTTTTAGTAGATCGTTCTGCCTCAATGGAAGGAACTGAAAAAGATATTGCGAGTTGGATTCAAGAAAGTATTGAAAGTAGTAAGGACTACCAATCTAAAGGGGTCTATAGCTTTGCTTCAGGAGTACAAACTGATCTAGGCTTAACCGCTGATAACATCAATTTACCAGTATGGCCAGCTATTAAAGATAGTGGACAAACCAATTTAGCAAATGCCTTACAGCTAGTATCCAATGTAGTAGATAGTAATAAGGCTACTCGTATTGTATTATTTTCAGATGGCGTAGAAACAGCGGGTTCAACAATGGATCAACTCAGTCGGCTACAAAATAGTAATATTCAAATTGATACAGTAAAAGTAGATAAACCAGTAAAACAAGATGTTGCCATTACATCTTTTGAAACGCCACCTGTGGCATATAAAGGTGAACGGCAACAGTTAACGGTGCAAGTTGAAGCTTCCACAAATACGACAGGTGAATTACTATTGTCGGCGAATGATAAAGTAATTGAAAAACAAAAAGTACAGTTAGATAGTGGCTCAAATACAGTTACATTCCGCCATACGGCAAAAGGTGACGGTCTCATTAAATATAAGGCCCAACTTAAAATGGCAGAAGATGCCTTCCTTGAAAATAATGAATTAACAAGTGTCACTACAGTACAAGGAACACCACATATATTATTAGTACACGGTGATGATGTGAAATCAAGTACTCTTTTTAATGTCATTGACCAAAGTACGTTAAAGATAGATGACATCTCAGCGATAGAATTACCGTCAATGCAGTCATCTTATATTGGCTATGATGCTATTATTTTTGATAATGTCTCAGGGCATTTAGTCGGAGAAAAGAAAATGGCGATGATTGAACAGGCAGTGAAAAACTTTGGGATGGGATTTATGATGATTGGTGGGGAAAATAGTTTTGGGCTCGGTGGATATTTTAAAACGCCGATTGAAACCATTTTGCCTGTTGAAATGGAAGTGAAAGGTAAAGAACAAATTCCTTCTCTAGGCTTAACAATTGTCTTAGACCGTTCTGGGAGTATGAGTGGTAACAAAATTAATTTAGCAAAAGAAGCAGCTGCACGCTCAGTGGAATTATTGCGTGAAGATGACACATTTGGATTCATCGCGTTTGACGACCGTCCATGGGAAATCATACCGCCAATTCCGTTAGAAGATAAGCAGCAGGTGATCGAGCAAATTTTATCTGTTGCACCAAATGGAGGAACCGAAATTTATACTTCATTAAGCTTAGCTTATGAACGTATGCAAGATTTAAAGTTACAGCGCAAGCATATTATATTGTTAACAGATGGTCAGGCAGCCACAAATAGTTCCTATGATCAACTAATTGAAGAAGGTAAAAAAGCGAATATCACACTTTCTACAGTTGCAATTGGCCAAGATTCTGATCGAGGTTTACTTCAATATTTAGCTGAAGCAGGAGCAGGTCGATTTTATGATGTGGCGGATGAAGAAACAATTCCGTCTATATTATCTCGTGAAACGTCGATGTTGACTCGCACATATATTGAAGACAATCCGTTTTATCCCATCATAGGTGGAGGGACGAAATGGCAAAGTCTATTTAAAGATGGCGTACCGAAAATGAATGCTTACATCGCTACTACAGCAAAGCAAACGGCTAATGTCATTGCTGAAAGTGAAAAGGATGATCCTGTTCTTGCTGAATGGAAATACGGACTAGGAAAGACAATGGCCTTCACATCAGATTCCAAAGGCAAGTGGAGTGGAGATTGGGCTCGCTTTCAAGGGTGGTCGGATTTTTGGAACACGACCGTGTCAGAGCTACTCCCTGCTTATAATGAGGTACCCTATAATATCCAACAGCAAAGCGACGGTTCTTTTATCGTTTCAGATCCGACAGCAAAATCTGCCTTTATGGACATAGTTGTTGTAGATGAAAAAGGTGAAGAGTTATCAATCATAGAAGAACCATTAGCGCCTGGAAAAACACGTGTGAAATTTGATCATGGACCTGGATTAGTATTCTTCAGAGTTTCAAATGATGAAAAAGGTATGTATCAAGCGGGACTGACTATCCCTTATAGTGCAGAATATAAAATACAGCCAGACAATACGAAGTTATTAAAAGAGCTATCAACAAAAACTAATGGTAAAGAACTAACAGATCCAGAGGAAGCCTTTCGTAAGCATACTTCTTCGAGTTCAAACCAACAGAGCATTGTACAATGGTTGGTATTAACTGCAATGTTATTGTTCTTTATCGATATCACATTAAGACGTTTCGGCTTGACTACATTACTTAATATTCCAAAGGGCATTCGTAGAACAAAAAAAGAAACCAAACATGGAGAACACCTCAATGTTGGCGAACTGTTAAAAAATAAAAAAACACGTTAAAAAGGCAGCTCGAGATTGAGCCGCCTTTTTATATATAATTAAGCAAGCGTTGTTTTTCTCTTTGCCCAAACCGCAGTTAAAGAGAAGCAACTAACAAGAATAATCGTTCCGAAAACATAGGGACTATTCATATTCCAATCAAATAATATTCCTGCAAGTGCAGGACCAATCATATTACCTAAACTCATGTATGCATTATTCATACCAGCAGCGAAACCTTGTTCATTGCCAGCAGTTTTTGAAATTAGAGTATTGACAGCAGGACGAATTAAAGTTGTTGCTGTTGAGAATATTGTTGCCACAAGCAACATGATAAAGAATCCACTAACGAATAATATACCAAGCATGCTAATGGAGGCAACTGCAAGACCAAATAAAATAATTTTCATTTCGCCGAATTTTTTAAATAACTTATTTAATGCAAAGCCTTGAACAATGACACCTACAAAACCACCAACTGTCATTAAAATAGCTATATCAGTTGCTGTGTATGAAAACTTATAAGTTAAGAACATTGATAGAGTCGCTTGGAAATTTGAAATTCCAAATGAGAAGACAAAGACAACAATAAGTAGTACAAAATATGATGCATGGAATGAACGGGTTAATTGCTTGAATATGTTATCACCTTTCACAACATTCTGTATTATAGGTGTTGTCGCTGGTAATAAGATGAGAGATAAAACGCCTGCAATGATAGAAGCAGAACCAGCAAAATAGAATGGAAAGTGTAAACTAACGTTAGACAAAAAGCCACCAATTCCTGGTCCAATCATAAAGCCTAGTGAAATCGCTGCTCCAATTAGCCCCATTGCTTTTCCACGTTCATCAATGGTTGTAATATCTGCTACATAGGCCATAATTGGCGGTACAATAAAGGCAGATCCGACTCCTGTTAAGAATCGACAAACGAATAGCATCCAAAGTTCTGTAGATAAGCCAAAAGAGATTTGTGCAATACCGTTTAAAATTAGACCAAAAACTATTAATTTTTTTCTACCTATTTTGTCAGATAGATTACCTGCAATAGGGGAGAACAGAAACTGCGCAAAAGCTATTATAGCTATTAAAAAGCCGAGTACTTGTCCAGCTGCACCAAACAGTTTTAAATATGTGGGCATTACAGGAATAATAAGACCAACAGCACTCATCGTGATAAACATATTAAACATTAATAAAATCAATGCCAATTTATTAGAGGATTTCATATATTACTCTCTTTCTTGAAGAAGTATTTCGTGTTGCTAATTAATGTCGCTGTTAGAATTATACAGCTTGTTCAGATGTTAAGCAACAAAAGAAGCTCAGTGAGGTTTACACCTACCGAGCTTCTTTATTTTATCGTATGGACATTTTAAATTTCAAGAAAAATTCATTGTACTCACCGATTTTTTCTTTACCTAAATTTTTGTACACATGTAAATTATTTCGAACTTCTTTTGATGGATAGTAACGTTCGTCGTTTACTACTTCAGGATCCATTAATTTTAATGCAGCTTTATTCGGTGTAGAGTATCCTACATAATCTGCATTTTGAGCAGCCACTTCAGGATCTAACATAAAGTTAATGAATTTATGCGCACCTGCAACGTTTTTTGACGTTTTAGGAATAACCATGTTATCAAACCATAAATTCGAACCTTCTGAAGGCACATTGTATGTTAAGTCTTCATTTTCATACATCATATCAGCAGCTTGACCTGACCAAGTTAAAGCAACAGAGGCATCACCATTGACCATTAATTGTGTTACTTCATCCCCGATAATGGCTTTGACATTCGGAGCCATTTTTATTAATTTGTCAGTTGCTGCCTTTAATTCATCAGTATCAGTAGAATTAAGTGATTTTCCCATACTGTTTAAACCAACACCTAAAACTTCACGAGCACTATCAACTAATATAACTTTTCCTTTTAGAGATGGATCCCAAAGATCGTCCCAGCTATCGAAATTTTGTCCTTTTAACATTTTAGAATTATAAACAATTCCTACAGTTCCCCAAAAATATGGAACAGAGTATTTATTCTTTGGGTCAAAATCCAAATTCAAAAAATCTTCATCGATGTTCTTGATATTCGGAATTTGTTTGTAATCGATCGGAAGTAATAATTCACGTTCTTTCATTTGCTCAATTGTGTATTCAGATGGCATCGAAATATCATAAGATGTACCACCTTGTTCAATTTTCGTCATCATCGCTTCGTTTGAATCAAATGTTTCGTAGATAACGTGAATACCAGTTTCTTTTTCAAATTGTTTCAGTAAGTCAGGGTCAATATATTCTCCCCAGTTGTAAATGGTTAAAATATCTTTCCCTGATTTACCGGAAGTTTGGTCCATTACACTTGCAGCATACATCAGTATTGCGCAAACAAGAATTATGCCAACTGTATAGCGTACTAATGACTTCATTTAGGAACCTCCGATCCACGAGCGCCTTTACTACGGTTTGTGATGAAGTAATAGCCGAGCACAAGTAACATCGTAACAAAGAATACTAAGCCTGAAATAGCATTAACAGTTAAAGACACACCAGCGCGTGCCATCGAATAGATTTCAACGGATAAAGTACTAAAGCCATTTCCGGTAACGAAAAACGTTACTGCGAAATCATCTAGGGAATAAGTTAAAGCTAAAAAGAATCCTGCGAAAATACCAGGTTTGATATAAGGTAAAATAACACGAGTTAGAATGTCACGACGTGATGCACCTAGATCAAGTGCGGCATCGATTAGAGAAGAACTCATTTCTTGTAACTTAGGTAAAACCATAATGACAACAATTGGGATACTAAAAGCAACGTGTGCTAATAATACAGAACTAAAGCCTAAATTAACCCCAACCATTGTGAATAAGATCAAGAAAGATGCCCCAATAATAACGTCTGGACTTACAATTAAAATATTATTAAGCGAAAGAACAGTATTACGTAGTTTGTGATTGCGTATCGAAACAATTCCAATCGCACCAAGAGTCCCAATCATAGTGGAAATAAGTGCGGACAATAATGCTACTACAACTGTATTAATCAAAATGTTTATCAAACGTGTATCTTCAAATACAGCTTTGTAATGTTCCAACGTAAATGATTCAAAATTTGTCATCGTTCCGCCACTGTTAAAAGAGTAAAATACTAAAAACAGAATAGGCGCATACAAAACGACAAAAACCAAAGCTAAATACAGCTTTGAACCTTTACTTAGCTTTTCCATTTTGTGATGCCCCTTTCTCTTTTTGACCAGTGAGTAGCATGATGATGAACATAAATAGTATTAAGAAAACTGCGATTGTCGAACCCATTCCCCAGTTTTGAGTAACCAAAAACTGTTGTTCGATTGCAGTCCCAAGTGTAATAACGCGGTTACCTGCAATAAGTCGAGTAATCATAAATAGAGATAATGAAGGGATAAACACTGCTTGAATTCCTGATTTAACACCGTTCATTGTCAGTGGTAGTATAACTCGACGGAATGTAGTAAGTTTTGAAGCACCTAAATCACGAGAAGCATAAATAAGTGCTGGATTTAGTTTATCCAATGCATTGAAAATCGGTAAAATCATAAACGGGATGAAAATATAAACAGACACAAAAACAAAACTAGCATCAGTAAATAAGATTTGTTGTTCTGGAATGCCAATTGTTTTCAAAAATGCATTAATAGGACCACTCATACCGAAAATCCCAATAAATGCGTACGTTTTTAAAAGTAAGTTAATCCATGATGGAATAATAATTAATATAAGCCAAAGTTGTTTTTGCTTTGTTTTAGTAATTAAATAGGCCGTAGGATAAGAAACTAATAATGAAAATACTGTAATCAGAAATGCGTACCAAAATGAACTTAGCGTCATTTTCAAATAAACGCCCGTAAAGAAGTTCTGATAGTTCGCGAATGTAAAATTACCATTTAAATCAAGAAGTGAGTAATACACAACTAATATAATAGGGGCAATTACAAAGAGAGCAATCCATAAATAATATGGAACGAGTGTAAATGGACTGTTTTTGTTATTTCTCATCTTCTTCATCTCCATATGATTCTAAACGCTTGTCAAAGTCTTCCTCTGTCTCGTTTAGACGCATAACGTGAATGGCTTCAGGATCAAAATCTAGTCCGATTTTCGTACCAACTGTTGCTTTTTTTAATGAGTGTACAAGCCATTCATTTCCATCTTCATCATAGGTAGATAATTCATAATGTACACCGCGGAATAATTGTGTATCTACAGTTACTTCTAGCTTACCGTTTTCTAGGGAAGTAATTTCTAAATCCTCAGGTCGAATTACGATGTCTATCTTTTCATTTGGATTTAAACCTTGGTCAACACATTCGAATGTTTTGCCAGCGAAATTCACGACAAAATCTTCAATCATCGTCCCAGGCACTATATTTGATTCGCCGATGAAATCAGCAACGAATCGGTTAATTGGTTCGTCATAAATATCTACCGGTGTACCACTTTGTTGAATAGTACCTTCGTTTAAAACGAAAATTTCATCCGACATTGCTAACGCTTCTTCTTGGTCATGTGTGACGAATACAAATGTTTTACCTAGACGTTGTTGTAATTCTCGCAGTTCATATTGCATTTCTGTACGAAGCTTTAAATCTAATGCAGATAATGGTTCATCTAATAAGATGATTTCAGGATCATTCACGATTGCCCGAGCGATAGCGACACGTTGACGTTGCCCACCAGACATTTCAGAAATTTCACGATTGCCATAGCCTTCTAAGTTAACGAATTTTAATGCTTCATTTACACGAGTTGTTATTTCAGCATTTTTTAGTTTTTTAATACGCAATCCAAATGCTACATTTTCAAACACATCTAAATGTGGGAATAGGGCATAGTCTTGGAATACTGTATTCACTTGTCTTTCATTTGCAGGAATATTATTGATTTTCTTCCCATTGAAATAAATCGAGCCACTCGTTGGCTCCATGAAACCAGCGATTAGGCGGAGAATTGTAGTTTTACCACAACCGGATGGACCTAGTAGCGTGTAAAATTCACCTCTCTCTAATTCAAAACTGATGTCTTTTAATACGACAGTGCCATCAGAATAAGACTTCGACACGTTTTCAAAGCGGATAATTGAGTTTTCAGTCATGTGGGGCCTCCTAAACTATAAATAAGATTCGGTTGCGACGAGTAAAAGCTCGGTTTTTCCTGCGTGAGCATTAAACAGTTGATGAGTATCTGAAGCATCGAAATAGACCGCATTTCCTGCAGTTGCGATATATTCTTCTTTACCTAATACAAGTCGAACACGCCCAGTTAAAACATAGATAAATGTTTCAGAGAGAGAAGGCTCAAATTGTTTGAATTCACCGTTTTGTTCAAATGTTAAAATGACAGGTTCAATTTCTTTTTCATTAGAAGTTGGAATAAGCCATTGAATACGATATTTTTTATCTTCGTCTGTAAAGATTGTTTGGTCCTCATCTGTGTAGACGACCTTTTGTTCTTCTTGTTCATCATCAAAAAAGTCTTTCGGTGTTGAGCCAAGAACTTCTAGTAATGTGAAGAGAGTTTCAATAGAAGGGGAATTTAAATCTCTTTCTAATTGTGAGATGTAACCTTTGCTCAAATCTGTTCTTTCACCTAACTCTTCTTGGGTAAGTCCCTTTTTTAGGCGAAGTCTTTTAATCTTTTTGCCGATTTGCATCTACCTTGCTCCTCGATTGTTTACTATTCGTAAACTTAAAGAATCGAAAGTTTACTTTAACGAAACTTTTAGTTTACTCAAACGATATCTATTATACAAAATTGACAGCATTTTTCAACCGTTTTTAGAAAAAAATAATAGCAGTATTGAAAGTTTATGAGAAAATATCTGATGTTTTAAGATGAAAATTGCATTCTCTTTAAACTCATACCCTAAATGGAGATAAAGTATTCTATTTATATAGGAGATGATTTAGTAAAGTTGTTCTAGTAATAAAGAAATTAGGAATATTTAACATGACGTTGACGTCCCTGATTAGCCGAAGTTATTAAATATAAAAAACCGAATGCATCTTCGCATTCGGTAGACTTCACTAATATTAATCTCAAAACTCTAGAGCTCTCTTCACATCATTAATATAGGTATTACTGACAGGTAGTTCAGTATTATCTTTCAAAACAACCATTAAATTTGATGAGAAATCTCTCGTTATTTTTTGAATGGAGTGAATGTTCACTATATAAGAGCGGTGAATTCTTAAAAAACAATCAGGTAATCGTTTATGTAACTCTTTTAATGTTAAGTTCGTTTTGTATTGTTCACTTTTAGCATAAAACCAGCTTTTTTTATTTAAGCTTTCGAAATGCGAAACTTTTTCAATGGCGATGGGCGCCCATTCATCTTGTTGTTTACCAGTTATAAAGCGGAAAGGTTCTTTTACAGCTAGATGATGATTGGGTGGTAATATGACTAGTAGTGCTGCAGGTTGGCCATGTAAGTCGATGGGATATCCAATGCCATAATAGGGTGTACCCAATACCTCTTCTTCTACAACAGCTTCTATCTTTCTTCTTTCTTGAATGACTCGTTCAGCAATACTCCCTTTTTTTATCCCTTTGCCATTGTTTAAATGTACATCATAAGCACCTGCCACATAATAAATGTAAGAGTCTCCGATAGCAATCGCCAGCGTTGCCTCCTGTGGAATCCAATCCGCTAACAAATTCTTGTATTGATCAACTAAACCTTTTGCAAAACCAACTTTATCCTCAACCATTTGAAGCGCCCCCCTCAATTCATCTTGGAAAAACGTTCTTTCATCGTAAAAAAATGGTTTTTTATCACAAAATAATAACAAAATTTAGAAACTGTTATATATTAATTTATAACAACGTTATCTGTTATGCAACAATTAATTTAAACAGACTTTAACGTAAATTTATTGGAAGGTGTGGATTGTTATGGTATCGAAACAAAAACAAGTGGAGCAATTAGAAAAGAGCTGGACTGAAGAGGGGCGTTGGTTAGGAATTGAACGTCCATATAGCGCGGAAGAGGTAGTTAAATTACGCGGTTCAGTAATTATTGAACATACATTAGCCAAAAAAGGTGCTGAACGTTTATGGAAATCTTTACATGAAGAAGATTTTATCAATGCTTTAGGTGCATTGACTGGTAATCAAGCTGTTCAACAAGTAAAAGCGGGTTTACAAGCAATCTACCTAAGTGGTTGGCAAGTAGCAGCAGATGCAAATCTTTCAGGTCAAATGTATCCTGACCAAAGCCTATACCCAGCTAACAGTGTTCCTGCAGTTGTTAAGCGCATTAACCAAGCATTACAGCGAGCAGATCAAATTGATCATGCTGAAGGGCGAGAAGATGGCTTTGACTGGTTCGCACCGATTGTAGCAGATGCTGAAGCTGGTTTTGGCGGACCTTTAAATGTATTTGAATTAGTTAAAGGAATGATTGAATCAGGAGCATCAGGGGTTCACTTAGAAGACCAATTAGCTTCGGAGAAAAAATGTGGCCATTTGGGTGGTAAAGTTTTACTTCCAACACAAAATGCAATTCGTAATCTAATCTCTGCTAGACTTGCAGCTGATGTTTTAGATGTACCTACAATTTTAATTGCACGTACTGATGCAGATGCAGCAGATATGGTTACAAGTGATATCGATTCAAGAGATGCAGAGTTTATCACAGGGGAACGTACTCCTGAAGGTTTCTTCCGTACAAAAGCGGGTATTGATCAAGCGATTGCACGCGGTCTAGCTTATGCGCCTTATGCAGACTTAATTTGGTGCGAAACATCTACACCAGACTTAGAAGAGGCGAAAAAATTCGCTGAGGCAATTCGTGCGAAATTCCCAAATAAAATGCTTGCGTATAACTGCTCTCCCTCATTCAATTGGAAAGCAAACTTAGATGATGAAACAATCGCTAAATATCAAGTTGAACTAGGCAAAATGGGTTACAAATTCCAATTTGTAACATTAGCAGGATTCCATGCTCTAAACCACAGCATGTTTGAATTAGCGCATGATTATAAAGACAATGGCATGGCTGCGTACTCTAAACTTCAAGAAGCTGAATTTGCTAATGAAACAAAAGGCTATACAGCTACAAAACATCAACGTGAGGTAGGAACTGGTTACTTTGATGATGTTTCACAAGTGATTTCAGGGGGAACATCTTCTACAACTGCTATGAAGGGGTCTACAGAAACAGCACAATTCATTTAATCAAAAGGGGGATGGGCTATGAAGACTCAACAAGTAACTTCTCAAGATATAAAAATTTTAGGGAGACAATCGGCAGCAAGCGCAGAAATTTTAACAACTGAAGCCTTGCAATTTATAGCTTCGTTACACCGCCAGTTTGATCAACGAAGAAAAGAATTATTAGAAGAACGTCAAAATAGACAACAGCGCATCGATGCTGGCGAGAAACTGGATTTTCTTCCAGAGACAAAAGAAATCCGTGATGGAGAGTGGACTATTGCTCCACTTCCTGCAGATTTACAAGATCGTCGAGTAGAAATTACGGGGCCTGTTAATCGTAAAATGGTCATTAATGCACTTAATTCTGGTGCAAAAATGTTCATGGCATGTTTTGAAGATGCCACGTCACCTACTTGGGTCAATATGATTGAAGGGCAAGTGAATATGCGAGATGCAGTTCGAAAAACAATTTTCTTTACACAACCATCAAACGGTAAAACATATAAATTAAATGACAACCCAGCTGTCTTACTTGTTCGCCCACGAGGGTTACACTTACTCGAGAAGAATATAGAAATTGCCGGTGAACAAATCGCTGGAAGTCTATTTGATTTCGGTTTATATGTCTTCCACAATGCGAAGGAGTTAGTAGCCCGTGGATCAGGTCCATATTTTTACTTGCCAAAACTTGAAAGCCATTTAGAAGCACGATTATGGAATGACGTATTTATCTATGCTCAAGAGCAACTTGGTCTTCCACAGGGAACAATTAAGGCGACTGTCTTAATCGAAACGATTACAGCTGCATTTGAAATGGATGAAATATTATATGAATTGCGTGAGCATTCAGCAGGTCTAAATTGTGGACGATGGGACTACATTTTCAGCTATTTGAAACGATTACGCAATCAACCAGAAGTTATTTTACCTGACCGTGGTCAAGTGACAATGACATCGCCATTCATGCGTGCGTACACTTTGAAATGTGTGCAAACTTGTCATAAAAGGAATGCGCCAGCCATCGGAGGAATGGCTGCACAAATTCCGATTAAAGATAATCCAGAGGCAAATGATATCGCTTTTGGTAAGGTAAGAGAAGATAAGCGTCGTGAAGCATCAGATGGTCATGATGGAACTTGGGTTGCACATCCAGGGTTAGTTTTAGTAGCTATGGAGCAATTCAATGAACATATGAAAACACCAAACCAGATTGATCGTAAGAGGGAAGATGTGCATGTAACAGCAGAAGATTTGTTAGAAGTACCTGTAGGAACAATTACAGAGGCTGGCTTACGAATCAATTGCAGTGTAGGGGTACAATATATCGCTTCATGGCTACGGGGTAATGGAGCAGCTCCGATAAACCATATGATGGAAGATGTGGCTACAGCAGAAATTTCACGCTCTCAAACGTGGCAATGGATTCGTCATCCTCAAGGGGTGCTTGATGATGGTCGTGATATTAATGAACTGTTATTTATTGAAATATTACAACAAGAACTTGCAGAAATTGAGCAACAAGTTGGTCAAGAAAACTTTCAAAATGGTCGTTATGAAGAAGCGGCAGACATCTTCAAGTTCTTGACGTTAAAATCGACATTTGAAGAATTTTTAACTTTACCAAGCTATAGTCATATTCAATAACAAAAACGGAGGAGATTACAATGAAAACAACGAAACAAGAAGTAGCAAAAAAACATTGTCGTGAGTGCGGATGCGTAATTGTTGAGCGTGTAGAATCAACTCTTTATGAGTGTGAGCGCTGCATCGGCATAAACGAAGAATAAAACGAATAGTAAAAGTTAAACTCGTCAGTCAATAATAGGCTGGTGAGTTTTTTTGTTGTAAATATTTTATAGCATGATGCATGATTAGATAATGTATTTGAAATGTGGATTTTTCGATTTTTTTTAACCGCATTCTACATTCCTGATATTATGTCTAAATAGTACTAGTCCGCCATGAAAGTAATTTATGAACATATGCAATAGTTCACCGAAATGTTCTTCAAAAATAAAAAGTATTATAGAGAAAAATGGCGGTGATTTATGCTAAACTAGGTGTCTAAGGAGGCGGAAATATTGGGAAAGAAATTGTTTTTTTATCTAGATCCTAAAGAACGACAGGGTGCGGTGAAAGTCCCAAGTGATCCCGTTTTTGAAGGTACATTCCTAATGGCGAATAATCGTTTAATCGATGCGATTGCATTAGAGGATTATTGTCCTGAATGTTTAGGGTTATTACGCTATTCAGATGATTATGATGCATTATTTTGTGCAAATTGCAATGAATGGCGAGAAGAGGTATGTGAGGATCCCTCCTGCGATAACTGTCAAGGCCGGCCTAATCGACCTTTGTGATGGATTTTGAAAAATACACAGTAATCAATAGGTGGGGTATTTATCCATAAATAATACGATTACATGGACTAAAAAGCCTATATTTATCATATTTTCTATCGAATTTAAACTCCATTTATGGGGTTTTTTCTTTTGTTATCATTTTTTTTATATAATTAATCATATCTTATTGAAGATATGTTCTTTAATTCTTTGAAGAATAAAATGTCGATTATTTGTCACAATAAGAGATAGATTAGAATAATTATTAAGTGTAAATGATTGATTTCACAATGTTGATTTGCTATTGTAGGAATTGGATTAATGCGAAAATTTTAGTTTTTCGCAATAGCATATATAACAATATTTGGAGGGATTCAACATGGCAGAACGTTTAGTAGCAAATCAAGCACCTCGCTTTGAAATGCAAGCAGTATTAGCTAATAAAGAATTCGGTAAAGTTAATTTAGAAGAAAACATGAAAAATGACAAGTGGACTGTTTTATTCTTCTATCCAATGGACTTCACATTTGTATGCCCAACTGAAATCACTGCAATGTCAGATCGTTACGATGAATTTGAAGATCTTGATGCAGAAGTAATTGGTGTATCAACTGATACAATCCACACTCATTTAGCGTGGATTAACACTGATCGTACTGAAAATGGTCTTGGTCAATTAAAATTCCCATTAGCAGCTGACCACAATCAACGTGTATCTCGTGATTATGGCGTGTTAATTGAAGAAGAAGGCGTTGCACTTCGCGGATTATTCATCATCAATCCAGAAGGCGAACTTCAATATCAAGTTGTTAACCACAATAACATTGGTCGCGATGTAGATGAAACACTTCGCGTACTACAAGCACTACAAACTGGCGGTCTTTGCCCAGCTAACTGGCGCCCAGGTCAAAAAACTCTTGAAGTTTAAATTAGATTTTTAACATCAAAAAGGCCTAACAAATGTTAGGTCTTTTTTTGAAAGATGAGAATATACTATGTACGAATTCCATTATGAGGTGATTAAACATGAAACTACGTGCTCAAATGCCTGAATTGGTAGGCGAAACAGCTTGGTTAAACGGGAAAGTATCAAAAGCGAGCTTAATCGGTAATAAACCAACACTAATCCATTTCTGGTCTGTAAGCTGTCATTTATGTAAAGAAGCAATGCCAGATGTCAATAAATTCCGTGATGAATACAGTAAAGAATTAAATGTTATTGCAGTGCATATGCCGCGTTCTGAAAGTGATTTAGACTTGGACGTTATTAAAGAAACTGCAGCTGAACATGATATTACACAACCAATTTTTGTTGACGGTGAAATGAAGTTAACTGACGCTTTCGATAACCAATATGTACCTGCTTATTATGTTTTTGATAAAGAAGGTCAACTTCGTCATTTCCAAGCAGGTGGTAGCGGTATGAAAATGCTTGAAAAACGCGTAAACCGTGTATTAGACGAAGTTCGTAACGCTGACGCATAAGTCATTTCGAATATCATAAGAATTGTCCTGTTTTTATAAGGATAATTCTTTTTTTATTGGAAAAAATAGCAATAGCTGTGTTTGTATGCTTAAATGTATTGTGTTACACTATGTCCATTCTTTACAGTATCGGGGGAAATTTTCATGAAAAAAGAATTTGTTGTCATTGGTTTAGGTCGTTTTGGCGGCAGTATCGTTTCGGAGCTGATACAACAAGGTGCTGATGTAATGGCAATAGATAAACAACCAGAAAGAGTCGACGAATTTGCTCCAATCGCCACGCAGGCAGTCGTAGCAGATACCACGGATGAATCAGTTTTGAAATCACTTGGGATTCGCAACTTTGAACATGTAATCATAGCAATTGGTGACGACATCCAATCGAGTATTTTAACTACATTGATGTTAAAAGAAATTGGGGTGCAGAAGATTACTGTGAAAGCCCAAAATGATTACCATGAAAAAGTTTTACGAAAAATAGGGGCAGATCATGTTGTTCATCCAGAACGTGATATGGGGATTCGTATTGCGAATAATATGATGTCAAATAATGTACTCGATTACTTGGAATTATCTGATGAACATTCAATTATGGAGATTAAGGCAAATCATTTATTAGAAGGCCATACAATCATTAACTTAGACATCAGGGTAAGATATGGTATTAATATTGTAGCGATTAAAAGAGGGCACGAAATCATCGTTTCACCGCAAGCGGATGAGGTCATTCATGAAGGTGATATTTTAATTGTTATCGGAGCAGATGTTGATATTAGTCGTTTTGAGAAGAAAATGATGAATTAAGAGCATAATGCTTTGGGGTTATTTATTTTGAGAGCTAGTGATGAATAATTCTTTTGAAGATTTATGCGAACTTTAGACTTTCGCCATAAAAATATAAAAAGGGTAGAGATTTTAAAATCTCTACCCTTTTGTAATCAAACTTCCATAATAATCGGTAAAATCATTGGACGACGCTTTGTTTTTTCAAATAAGTATGGTCCTAATGCATCAGTGATATCATTTTTCAGTTCTGACCACTGAGGTGTTTTGTCTTGTAATGTACGTTGTAAGTGACGGTTCAACATTTGTTGAGCTTCATTAATCATCATTCCGGATTCACGCATATATACGAAACCACGAGAGATAATATCTGGGCCGGAAACAATTTTCTGTGTCTCCATATTCACGCTAACCACAACGATGACTAGACCTTCTTCGGAAAGGATACGGCGATCGCGCAAAACGATATTACCGATATCACCAATTCCGTTACCATCGATATAAACATCACCAGAAGGAATTCGGCCCGATACAGCAGCCGTATTAGGGCTAAGTGCAAGGACATCTCCATTTTCCATGATGAACGTATTGTCTGGTTCTACGTCACAATCAATAGCTAGATCAGCATGCATACGAAGCATACGGTACTCACCATGGATTGGCATAAAGAATTTTGGTTTAATCAGACGAAGCATTAGTTTTTGTTCTTCTTGAGAACCGTGACCAGAAGTATGAATATTATTCAATGAACCATGAATAACTTCTGCACCTGCACGGAATAATGAGTTAATTGTTTTATTAACGCTAATTGTGTTCCCTGGGATTGGTGAAGATGAAAATACAACAGTATCACCAGGTTGAATTTGGATTTGACGGTGAGTCCCATTGGCAATACGAGAAAGTGCTGCCATTGGTTCACCTTGGCTACCTGTACAAAGAATTAATACTTCGTTAGCTGGCAAACGATTTAACGTTTGTGAATCAACAAAAGTTTCTTTTGGTGCAGTGATATAGCCCAATTCACGGCCAATTGTAATAGCGTTATCCATACTTCTACCAAATACAGCAATTTTACGTCCGTGTCTAGCAGCGGCATCCGTAACTTGTTGTAATCGGTGAATATTTGAAGCGAATGTTGCAAAAATAAGACGACCTTCCACTTTGCGTAGAATTTCATCAATACTTTCTCCAACTTTGCGTTCAGACATTGTGAAATTAGGAACTTCTGCATTTGTACTATCAGATAGTAGACATAACACGCCATCGCGTCCGATTTCAGCCATTTTTGTTAAGTTTGCTGGTTCACCGACAGGAGTGAAGTCGAATTTGAAATCTCCTGTATGAACGATATTACCAGGAGGAGTTTTTACAACAATACCGTATGCATCCGGAATACTGTGGGTTGTTCTAAAGAAGCTCACAGAAGTTTTACGGAATTTAATAATGTCCTCTTCTTGGATTTCAATCATTTTTGTCTGGCGAAGTAAACCATGCTCGTCCAATTTATTACGTAACAAACCTAGTGCAAGCTTGCCACCGTATACAGGAATGTTAATTTGACGAAGCAAATAAGGAATACCACCAATATGATCTTCATGACCATGAGTAATGAATAGACCTTTAATCTTGTCTACATTTCTTACTAAATAAGTGTAGTCTGGTATAACATAGTCAATACCTAATAGATCGTCCTCAGGGAATTTAATTCCTGCGTCAATCAAGATAATTTCATCTTGGAATTGTACGGCATACGTATTTTTACCGATTTCGCCCAGTCCGCCGAGTGCGAAAACCGCTGTTTGGTCATTTTTGACAAACTTCATACGTTTAGAGTTTCTCCACGTGGAAATGTTCGCTTGCTTGTTCGTACTCTAAGTAGTTTCCTTCAAGCAATTGAATAAATTCGATATTGTAGTTACGGTCTTTAAGTTTTTGACGAACTTCACGCTCATCTACCGCTTCTAAATATAAGCATTGAGTATTTTCGCGAACTGGTACTTCAAGCGCATTTTCTTGATAATAAACTTTGTAAATCATAATATGCTCTCCTTTAACACGTTCAAAATAATTGCATTTCCTTTATATTATCACGCTAGTAACTTAAAATAAAGAAAAGCCCTCCAAAATTATGAAGGGCAAATATACTTAAGCGATTGTTTTTTTTCCGAGCAAGCCATTAAGCCGTTTCAACAATTGTTTTTTAAGGCGTTTAAACATGGCATATCACTCCTCGTGGACATTATACAATATTAAGTTATTACTGTAAAGTCTTTTTGCTTAACAAATGGGAATACAAGAAAAGAGAGGAAGTAATTTAATATGCAGAAAAAAATATTGTTTTTTGATATTGACGGTACACTCTATAATTCGAAAAAAGAAATTCCACAGACAACAATTGATGCGGTCAAAAAGGCAAAAGATAATGGTCATGAAGTGGTTATTGCTACGGGTAGAGCCCCGTTTATGATTCAGGAAGTTCTTGAAACGCTAAAAGTAGACTCTTATGTTTGTTTTAATGGGCAATATGTTGTGTATAAGGGGAACCCTATCTCATTGAAGCCAGTTCCACTTGAACAATTGAAGGCTCTTGTAAACTATGTGGAGAAACAGGATAAACCATTAGTCTTTTTAGATGATCAAGAGATGGTTACTTCTGTTCCAGAGCATCATCAGATAAAGGAAAGCTTGACTTCATTACTCTATCCTATGCCAAGACTGGATAAACATTTCTACTTAAATCATCCTATTTATCAAGTTTTATTGTATGTAAGTGTCGAAGAAGAAAAAGAATATGCAGCGGCTTTTCCTGAGTTGCAGTTAGTTCGTTGGCATACTTATTGTTGTGATGTATTAAATAAAGGTGTTTCTAAAGCATATGGGATTGAACGTTTACTTGAATATACTAATTTTGAAATGCAAGATGCGATAGCTTTCGGTGATGGTTTAAATGATGTTGAAATGTTAACAGCAGTTGGAACAGGTGTGGCAATGGGAAATGGTCATGTTAAAGCGAAAACTGTAGCGAGTTTTGTAACTGATCATGTAGATGAAGATGGATTAGTAAAAGCAATGGAAAAATTACAATTGGTATAGAAAACAATAAAAAAGCCTTACTATGATTTTACGATTCATAGTAAGGCTTTTTTTTTAATTGTTTTCAATTGGTTGAGAATTTGGTACATCAGCGAATGGGTTGGATTCATTGATATGATCATAGAACATGACACCATTTAAATGGTCTAATTCATGTTGAAACGCGATTGCGGGTATGCCTTTTAAGCGCATTTTTATTTCTTCACCATCAAGTGTATGGTATTTAACTGTAATACGTGCATGGCGTGGTACGTAACCAGCTACGTTACGATCAACTGACAAACAGCCTTCACCGTTTGTTAAATAAGTGTTTTCAACTGAATGACTAACGATTTTCGGGTTTACAGCGACGAAGCTGATTTGATTGTCATTGTCATCATGTAAATGAAGAGCAAACATTCTTTTTGATTCATTTATTTGCGGAGCGGCAATACCTATTCCAGAACGCAAGTCATATTTTTCACTTATTACAGGGTCTTGACTATTAATAAGGAATTCAAGTAAGTCTTGACCTAATTTTTTATCCTCAGGTGTTAGGGGAAAAGTTAATTCTTTCGCGCGGGTACGTAATGTTGGATGGCCTTCGCGAATTACATTATCCATTAAAATCATTTCGTTTCTTCCTTTCGATACAAAATCTATATCCATAGTATAACGTACAACGACAATCGTTCAATGAAAAAGAGAGATTCTTAGAAGATTATTTGTTTAACTTTACGACAACTGGGAATACATAATACGTGGTAAAAGTCTGTTCTAGTAAAGAGTGGGAAAATGAATCTGTTGTATAATACAGTTGTCTGAGGGTTTATGGTACAGCTTTTTCCGAATAGTAAGAAAAAAATAATGTAAGCATTATCATAACAATGATTGACCTATTTATTTTAATTCAGTATACTGAAAATGAAGAAACGTTGTATTACTAAAACGAAGAATATTTATAATACAGACACAGAGGAGATGTGGTAACATGGCTTCACAAAAATCAAAGCAATTCGATCCAGTTGCAAACTTGCATGAGATTGAAGAAAAATTTGAAATGTTTCAGATTTTGAATGAGGAAGGCGAAATTGTCAACGAAGATGCAGATCCGAAATTATCGGATACTGAATTAGTTGAGTTAATGAGCCGAATGGTTTTCACGCGTATTTTAGACCAACGTTCAATCTCATTAAATCGTCAAGGACGCCTAGGATTCTATGCGCCAACAGCTGGTCAAGAAGCTTCTCAAATTGCTTCACACTATGCACTTGAAAAAGAAGATTATATTTTACCGGGATATCGCGATGTGCCTCAAATCGTTTGGCACGGACTACCGCTTTCTAAAGCATTCTTGTTCTCGCGTGGACATTTCATAGGTAATCAAATTCCAGAGGATGTTAATGTGTTACCACCACAAATTATTATCGGTGCTCAGTATATTCAAACAGCTGGAGTTGCACTTGGTATGCAAAAACGAGGCAAAAAATCCGTTGCTGTAACTTATACAGGTGATGGTGGTTCGTCTCAAGGGGATTTCTACGAAGGTATTAACTTTGCAGGAGCGTTTCGTTCACCAGCAATTTTCATCGTTCAAAATAACCAATTTGCTATTTCAACACCACGTGAATTGCAAACAGCTGCGAAAACAATCGCTCAAAAAGGTATTGCGGCAGGTATTCCTAGTATCTTAGTAGATGGAATGGATCCACTTGCAGTATTCGTAGCAACTCGCGATGCACGACAACGTGCCGTAAATGGTGAGGGTCCTTCATTAATTGAAACAATGTGTTACCGTTATGGTCCACATACTATGGCTGGAGATGATCCAACTCGTTACCGTACTTCTGACACAGATTCACAATGGGAAAAGAAAGATCCAATTGTACGTTTCCGAAAATACTTAGAAGCAAAAGGTTTATGGAGCGAAGAAAAAGAAGCAGAAGTAATTGAAAAAGCTAAAGAAGAAATTAAAGCGGCTGTTAAAGAAGCGGATGCGGCACCGAAACAAAAAGTAACAGAACTGATCCGTAATATGAATGATGGCGATTTACCATATAATTTACAAGAACAATACGAAATCTTCAAAGAGAAGGAGTCGAAGTAACCGATGGCACAACTGACGATGATTCAAGCAATTACAGACGCACTACGCTGCGAATTAAAAGATGACGAAAACGTTTTAGTGTTCGGTGAAGACGTTGGTGTCAACGGAGGGGTATTCCGTGCAACTGAAGGTCTTCAAAAAGAATTTGGAGAAGATCGCGTTTTCGATACGCCACTAGCAGAATCAGGAATTGGTGGATTAACAATCGGTCTAGCGCTTCAAGGTTTCCGTCCGGTTCCAGAAATACAATTCTTTGGTTTTATATATGAAGTAATGGACTCTGTAAGCGGACAATTAGCGCGTATGCGTTACCGTACAGGTGGAGCACTTGGTGCACCTGTTACAATCCGTTCTCCATTCGGCGGTGGTGTACATACACCAGAAATGCACTCGGACAGCTTAGAAGGTTTAATGACATCTCAACCGGGATTAAAAGTAGTTGTACCATCAACTCCTTATGATGCAAAAGGTTTATTAATCTCTTCTATTCGTGATAATGACCCAGTGATCTTCCTAGAGCATTTAAAATTATATCGCTCGTTCCGTGAAGAGGTTCCTGAAGAGTCTTATACTATTCCGCTAGGAAAAGCTGATGTAAAGCGAGAAGGAACAGATTTATCAATCTTTGCATATGGTGCAATGGTGCACGAATCACTAAAAGCTGCTGAATTATTAGAAAAAGAAGAGTACTCAGTTGAGGTAGTTGATTTAAGAACTATTCAACCATTAGATATTGAAACAATTATTGCTTCTGTCGAAAAAACAGGTCGTGCGGTTGTTGTTCAAGAAGCACAAAAACAAGCAGGTATTGCTGCTAATGTAGTGGCTGAAATTACAGAGCGTGCTATCCTTAGCCTTGAAGCGCCGGTACTACGCGTAACAGCGCCGGATACAATCTACCCGTTCCCACAAGCAGAAGCAGTTTGGTTGCCGAATGCAAAAGATATTGTTGAAACAGCGAAAAAAGTACTAACATTCTAATTCGTTTTCGAAACAGAAAGGGTGAAACATATGGCATTTGAATTTCGATTACCAGATATTGGTGAAGGAATCCATGAGGGTGAAATTGTAAAATGGTTTGTAAAAGCAGGTGACAAAATTCAAGAAGATGACGTGCTTTGTGAAGTACAAAATGATAAAGCGGTCGTTGAAATCCCTTCTCCGGTAGAAGGTACAGTTGAAGAAGTCCTTGTTGAAGAAGGAGTTCTTACAACAGTTGGTACAGTTTTACTACGAGTAGACGCTCCTGGATATGAAGATATTCAACTAAAAGGTCATCATGATGAAGAAGAATCGACAAAAGAAGAACCAACAAAAGTTGCTGTTGAAGAAGCTCCGAAAGCAGAAACAACAACAGTAGCATCACAACCATCTGTGGAAGCTGACCCGAACAAACGTGTTATTGCAATGCCATCAGTCCGTAAGTTTGCACGTGACAATGACGTTGATATTAAACAACTATCGGGTTCAGGTAAAAATGGACGAATTGTCAAAGATGATGTGGAATCATTTATGAGTGGTGGCCCATCACAAGCTGAATCACAGGCTGTAGAATCACCAGTTACAGAAGAGTCTACAGTTTCTGGAAAAACTAATGATAAAGCTTCTGTACAACCAGTATTAGAAGGCGACTTCCCTGAAACACGTGAGAAAATGTCGGGTATTCGTCGCGCTATTGCAAAAGCAATGGTTCATTCAAAACAAACAGCTCCACACGTAACATTAATGGATGAAGTGGATGTAACAGAACTTGTAGCACACCGCAAGAAATTCAAAGAAATAGCTCTTGAAAAAGGTATCAAACTAACTTATTTACCGTATGTAGTAAAAGCTTTAGTTAGCGCATTACGTGAATTCCCTGAATTTAATCGTTCACTTGATGACGCAACACAAGAAATTGTGCAAAAACACTATTATAATATCGGTATAGCTGCCGATACAGATAAAGGCTTACTAGTTCCTGTTATTAAACATGCAGATCGCAAATCGGTATTTGCCGTATCTGACGAGATTAATGAGCTTGCTACAAAAGCACGTGACGGTAAATTAGCACCAAATGAAATGAAAGGTGCATCTTGTTCGATTACAAACATAGGTTCTGCAGGTGGCCAATGGTTTACGCCAGTAATTAACCATCCTGAAGTAGCTATATTAGGAATTGGTCGAATTGCAGAGAAACCTGTAATAAAAAATGGTGAAATTGTAGCGGCACCTGTGTTAGCATTATCATTGAGCTTTGATCATCGAATGATCGACGGTGCTACAGCGCAACATGCGTTAAATCATATTAAGCGTTTGTTAAGCGAGCCCGAATTATTATTAATGGAGGCGTAAGAAAATGGTAGTAGGAGATTTCCCAATCGAAACAGATACACTTGTAATTGGCGCAGGCCCAGGTGGATATGTTGCAGCAATCCGTGCAGCACAAACTGGACAAAAAGTAACAGTTGTTGAAAAAGAACACGTAGGTGGCGTATGCTTAAACGTTGGTTGTATTCCTTCAAAAGCATTAATCTCAGTCGGTCACCGCTTAGAACATGCTAAAAACTCAGCAGACATGGGTATTGTGGCTCCTGAAGTTAGCATCGATTTCAAAAAAGCGCAAGAATTTAAAGACGGCGTAGTTAAAAAATTAACTGGTGGCGTATCAAGCTTATTAAAAGGCAACAACGTAGACGTAGTAAGTGGAGAAGCTTACTTTGTAGATGCAAACACAATCCGTGTTATTAACGAAGACTCTGCACAAACGTATACATTCAAAAATGCGATTTTAGCAACTGGTTCACGCCCTGTTGAAATCCCAACTTTCAAATTTTCTAAACGCGTAATAAACTCTACAGGCGCACTTTCATTACAAGAAGTGCCTGGGAAACTTGTTGTTATTGGTGGAGGTTACATCGGTACTGAGCTTGGTTCAGCATTTGCTAACCTTGGTTCTGAAGTAACAATTCTAGAAGGTGGCAAAGATATTCTAGCTGGCTTCGAAAAACAAATGACAATGATTGTTAAAAAAGGTCTTAAGAAAAAAGGCGTTACAATCGAAACAGGCGCACTTGCTCAAGGCGTTGAAGAAACAGAAACAGGCGTTACTGTTAAATATGAAGTAAAAGGCGAAGCAAAAACTGTTGAAGCTGATTACGTATTAGTAACTGTTGGTCGTCGTCCAAATACTGACGAAATTGGCTTAGAAGAACTAGGTCTTGAGTTTGGTGAACGTGGATTATTAAAAGTCGACAAACAATGCCGTACAAATATACCAAACATTTATGCAATCGGTGATATCGTTGCTGGACCACAACTTGCTCATAAAGCTTCTTACGAAGGTAAAGTAGCTGCTGAGGCAATTGCTGGTGAAAAATCAGTAGTAGATTACTTAGCTATCCCTGCTGTTTGCTTCACAGATCCAGAAATGGCAACTGTAGGTCTTTCAGAAGACCAAGCAAAAGCAGAAGGTTATGAAATAGTAGCTGGTAAATTCCCATTCGGAGCAAACGGCCGTGCATTAGCATTAAATGAAACAGAAGGCTTCGTGAAATTAGTTTCTCGTAAAGCTGATGGCTTATTACTAGGTGGTCAAATCGTTGGTGCTGGTGCTTCTGATATGATCGCTGAAATCGGTTTAGCAATCGAAGCAGGTATGACTGTAGAAGATATTGCCATGACTATTCATGCACATCCAACACTAGGTGAAATCACTATGGAAACTGCTGAAGTATTACTTGGAAATCCAATTCACATCGTAGCTAAAAAATAAAATGGCTTTGCCAATTAGTAAACCTCTTGAAGTTCTAGGACTTCAAGAGGTTTTTTTATGAGAAAATATCTAGATTCAATGCAATTGTATTGTCATTATAAGAAGTTGAATTTAATAGAATATAAATATAGAGAGAATTAAAAGTTACTTAAATTATGAATGCCAAAAAAATTCCCTCTATATTATATGCAGGATTAATAGGTATGTAATATTAATAATTAATTTACAAAGTAGCTATATATAAATATGGTATAATAATCCTGTATTTATAGGGGTGAACGACAAGGTACTTTTTTATCGGAATTGAATTTATTTATTCAGAACAACAAGGGAGTGCTGAAAAATGGATTTAGGTTTACTAGGAAAAGTAGCGATTGTAACAGGAAGCAGTAAAGGAATCGGACTTGCTACAGCCTTACAGCTTGCTAATGAGGGTGCCGATGTTACAATTTGTGCACGTAATGAAGAGAATTTAATACATGCGTCGAAAGTGATTTTTTTGGAAACAGGGCAGAAAGTACATACTGTGTGTGCGGATGTATCGATAAAAGAAGATTGCGAGAGAATAATAAATGAAACAATTGAACATTATGGACAAATAAATATTCTAGTGAACAATGCCGGTACAAGTTCTGCTAGTCCATTTGAAGTTGTAGAAAATGAGCTTTGGCAAGATGATCTGGATTTAAAACTATATGGTGCTGTGAATTGTTCTAAATTTGCGATTCCTCATATGAGGGCGGTAGGTGGAGGAGCAATTGTGAATGTTACTGCTGTAAAAGGAAAAGCACCGTCCGAATCATCATTACCAACGTCTGTAAGTCGTGCGGCTGGGTTAGCATTAACGAAAGCGATGAGTAAAGATTTAGGGAAAGAGCAGATTCGTGTAAATACTGTTTGTATCGGACTAATTCGTAGCTCACAAATAGAGCGGAAATGGCAAACAAACGCTCCGGGACTTAGTTGGAATGCATTTTCTGAAGAAATGGGGAAAAATATTCCTCTTGGTCGGATTGGTGAAACTGAGGAAGCAGCAAATGTTATCACTTTCTTAGTATCAGATGCAGCTTCTTATGTTAGTGGTACTGCAGTTAATATCGATGGTGGCTCTGCGCCAGTACTTTAATTATGAAAAAATACGATTTTTTGTTTTAAAGTAGAAGGAAATTAGTTTTTCAGAATGAAAAACTTTTAAAATATTAAAATAACAACATCACTTGGATGTCTTTGTTTAGACAAACTTCCTGGTGGTGTTTTTATTTTGCATATTCATTAACTACGATAGTACATTCTTCCTTTAATTAAAGTTATAGTAAATATGTAATAATCCTTATTAAGGAAGAGTTGTTAAATATGAATTAAATAGACCAATGTAATTATTGCCAGTACACATTTTGTACAAAAAACGTACATAGAACGTTCATAATGATGTGAAAATCTTAAGTTTATGGAGAGGTTTTGATTTTTTTATTAAGTATAAGGAGTTATAATTTCATTTGAATCAAGCAAGAGATGTGAAAGTTCCTCTGAAGAGTCTTAGGCGCGAAAACCTGGGTGCCTAATTTCTCCTATTGGAAACGTGAGAATGTATTTAATGCTTTCCCTCAATTAAGTAGGCTATTAAAACATTGAGACTACTATGAATTGTCTCATCGTTGTTCCAAACAAAAGGAGTAACCTTTAATAATCTTGCGAATTCAAAATGTGTTTTTTGTTTTGGAATACTATTATTTTTTAGGAGGACAATTTTTAAAAAGGTCGATTTAATATTCTAAAACATTTAAGCAAGTAAGTTGTTTTTTTGAAGGGAGTACAACATGAAGAAAAAAATGCTAATCTTGCCGGCGTTGATGTCAATCATGGCTTTATTCTTATCTGGCTGTGAACCATTAATGATTTTTGATGCAAAAGGTCCAAATGCGAAGACTTTATCGAATACAATCATTCTATCCATTATCGTGATGGCATTTATATTGTTAGTTGTTTATCTATTATTAGCGAATATGCTTTTGAAATATCGCGCATCTAAATCTGCGAGTGATTATGAACCACCGCATGAAGAAGGTAGTACAAAACTCGAAATTATTTGGACAGTTATTCCGATTCTTATCGTAACTGCTCTATCAATAGTTACGATTAGTACAACATCGAAAGTTGAAAGTCAACAAACAGGTTATGACAATACAAAACCTCTTGTAATATACGCATCATCTTCTAACTGGAAATGGCATTTTAGCTATCCAGAAGAAGGCGTTGAGACGGTAAACTATGTCAACATTCCAACAGATCGTCCAATTGAATTTAGACTATATTCATTTGGTCCAATTACAAGTTTCTGGATTCCTCAATTAGCTGGTCAAAAATATGCAATGAGTGATATGGTCAATAAACTTCATATGGCAGCAGATGTAGAAGGATCATTTTTTGGTAGAAACTCAAACTTTAATGGTCAAGGTTTTGCACAAATGGAGTTTGAAGCACAAACAATGTCTCAACAGAAATTTGACGAATGGGTATCTGACGTAAAAGCGAAAGAGCCTGAGTTAACAGAGAAAACATTCAATGAATTATTAGATACAGACTTCGTAGGACGTAAAAGTTTCTCTTCTACACATTTAACATTCAGTCCGGCTCCAGAAATGCATCATGGAAAATCATCGGATATGTCTGATGGAGAAATGGATGGAATGGATATGTCTGATGGAGAAATGGACCATTCTAATCACTAGATAGCTAGATTAGATGATTGAAAGGAGTTACAAAAATGAGCATGGAAGAATTATTTGAGCCGATGAAAGAACCAATGATCATGGGTGCGGCCGTTAGTATTGTTGTAGGTGCCATTGCAATTGTTGCTGGTTTGACTTACTTCAAGAAATGGGGCTATTTCTATAAAAATTGGTTAACTACAGTTGACCATAAAAAAATCGGTGTTATGTATATCATTGTTGCATTAGTCATGCTATTTAGAGGTGGTATTGACGCATTATTAATGCGTGCACAAACTGCTGTTCCTGAAAATGACTTATTAAATGCACAACACTATAATGAAATCTTTACAACTCACGGTTTAGTCATGATTCTCTTCATGGCAATGCCGTTTATTATCGGGTTAATGAACGTTGTAGTACCATTACAAATTGGTGCACGTGACGTTGCGTTTCCACGATTAAATGCACTTAGCTTCTGGCTATTTGCTGCAGGTGCAGGATTATTAAATGTTTCCTTCATCATTGGTGGATCACCAGATGCTGGTTGGACTGCATACTTCCCACTAGCTGGTATTGAATTCAGTCCAAATGTTGGGAATAACTATTATGCATGGGCTTTACAATTATCAGGTTTAGGTACGTTAATGACAGGTATTAACTTCATTACTACAATCATGAAAATGCGTGCACCAGGTATGAAATTAATGAAAATGCCTATGTTCACTTGGTCAGCATTAATTACAAATGTCATCATTACATTTGCTTTCCCTGTTTTAACAGTGGCACTTGCGCTTATGACATTAGACCGTCAATTTGGTACTAAATTCTTTGCCATGTCTGACGGTGGTATGGATATGTTATGGGCTAACCTTTTCTGGGTTTGGGGTCACCCTGAAGTATATATCGTTATTTTACCAGCGTTCGGTATTTTCAGTGAGGTAATCTCAACATTCTCACGTAAAAACTTATTTGGTTATAAATCAATGGTTATGAGTATGATCGTAATTTCTTTACTATCATTTATGGTATGGGCTCACCATTTCTATACAATGGGCCATGGAGTTATGGTAAACAGTATTTTCTCAGTCTCTACAATGTTAATTGCTGTACCGACCGGGGTTAAAATCTTTAACTGGTTGCTTACAATGAGGCATGGTAAGATTCAATTTACAACCCCAATGCTTTATGCGCTTGCATTTATTCCAATCTTCACTATTGGTGGGGTAACAGGGGTAATGCTAGCGATGGCAAGTGCTGACTATCAATATCACAATACGATGTTCTTAGTTGCCCACTTCCACTATGTATTAATTCCGGGTACCGTATTCGGTGTATTAGCAGGGTACCATTTCTGGTGGCCGAAAATATTTGGCTTCCGCTTAAATGAAAAATTAGGGAAAGCTGCTTTCTGGTGCATTGCAATTGGATTCAATGTTGCATTCTTCCCGTTATTCATTCTTGGTTTAGACGGTTATGCACGTCGTATGTTCACTTATTCTGCAAGTACTGGTTACGGTACATTAAATATGATTTCCTTCCTAGGGGCTCTAGGTATGGCAGTCGGATTTGCGCTTATTTGTTACAACATTTACTACAGCTTCCGCCACAGCCCACGCGACGAAAACGGCGACCCTTGGGATGCGCGTTCTCTTGAATGGGCAACACATAGTCCAGTACCTGAATATAACTTTGCGGTTGTACCAGAAGTTAATCAATTGGATGAATATTGGTATGCGAAAAAAGAAGGTCGCGATATTACGGCAGGCGAATATGAACGTATTCATATGCCTAATAATAGTGGTGCTCCAATGTGGATGGCCGGCGTACTATTCTTATTCTCATTCTTCTTTGTATTTAGTGTATGGACAGCTGTTATCGTATTTGGTATAGCTACTCTTGGATTTATGGCATTCCGTTCATTTGAAAAAGATCACGGTCACTATATTGAAGTGGCTGAAATTGAAGCAACTGAACGTCAATTGAGAGGTGACAAATAATGTCTAAAGAAAACACATCACTTCCATTAGAATATCGTACAGAGGAAAATAGATTAAAGATTTTCGGTTTTTGGATTTTCCTAGGTGCTGAGATTATGTTATTTGCAACTCTATTTACTGTGTACTTTGTATTAACAGATCGCACAGGTTCAGGTCCTGCTGGTATTGACATCTTCGAAATGCCGCCAGTTTTAATAGAAACTTTCTTATTATTAACAAGTAGTTTCTTGATTGGACTTGGTGTACATGCGATGAGAATTGGTCGTGTCAAAGCAATGATAGTGTTCTATATCTTGACATTGCTACTTGGCGCAGGTTTCTTGACTGTTGAGGTAATTGAGTTCGTAACATATGTTAATGAAGGTGCAACAATTACAACAAGCGCATTCTTGTCATCATTAATGACACTATTAGGTACGCATGGTGCTCACGTAACTTTCGGTTTACTATGGGGTATTGCGATTATCGTACAGGTAGTTAAACGTGGATTAAATGCTCAAACTGCAAACAAAGCATTTATCTTCTCGTTATACTGGCATTTCTTAGATGTCGTATGGATCTTCATCTTCAGCTTCGTTTATCTGAAAGGAGTGTTGGGATGATGAAAGAATTATTTCCAAAAGAACATGTTGTAGGTTTTGTTGGCTCCCTTATTTTAACGATCGCTGCTCTAAGTGTAATTACATTTGATATGTCTAAAGGTATTGCAATGACTATCTTAAGTGTAACTGCACTAGCGCAAGCTGTTGTACAACTTGTGTTATTCATGCATATCGGAGAAACAGAAGATAAAAAAACTCTATATACAAGTGTCATTTACGCTGTAGTAGTTGGTCTTGTGACAGTCTTTGGCTCATTGTTAACAATGATTTGGGGATACTAAGATAATAATAGAAAAAGCAGTTCAAAGTTTAAATACTTTGGACTGCTTTTTATTTTTGGAAAGAAATAATTAACTACTGTTACTCGGAGTCTGATAGTGCGCTAATTATAAGCTAACATACATGTTTAAATTGAAAGTTCTTTGAATTTAAGAGTGAAGATGAAAGTATAGTTTCTAATAATGACCGTCTAGACATAAATCTTTTTAAAGTCGAGTATAATGTTTGGAACAAGTGTTAATTTTGATTTTCACAAATAATAAAAAGAGATAGTCGTGCATTGGTACGACTATCTCTTTTGTGTTTATGAAAGGTGTACTATATATTGTTTTAGTAATAAGGCTAGCCATTGTAAGTTATCATGTTGTTTAAGGTTCGCCATCATTCCATTTAATAAAGCAGGACGAGGATTTTTAAGTTTTAATTCAGCTTCTATTAAAGATAATGTGTCTTCAATGATAGGGTGTCCTTTATAAATTTCATGCCAACGATTTACTTCTTCTTGTACTTCGAATGCAGTCACAGAATACTCCTGCATACAATGTGGTTTTGAGTTCCATAATTGTTCAGTAAGGAAAGTGTTTTTTGAATGCTCTACAAGAATATCTACTTTTTCAATAAGAGTAGAACTTAATTGAACGAAATCATATGGTTGTCTATGGAAAAGGATAAATTCTGAATATCCATGCATGATTCCTTTTAAAGAAATGAGAATGTCATATTGAAAGGGAGCAATACGCTTTCCATATACTTCTGTTAATAATGCTAGAGTAGTTTTATCACTAAGATCTTTATAATAATTTAATCTTTGAAGAATTTGTTCATTAATTGGATGCATTTGTTCCTTCATAAACATAGATATTAATGGTAATTTTTCTTCAAATAGTTGAAAATGGAAAAGAAAATAGTTTTTAATCTTTTCTTTTGGAGGTATGTCACTTTCCAATAAATCATTATATTGACCAATAATTTCTCGTAAAAAATGTTCAAATATAGCAATGAATAACTCATCTTTTGATTTGAAAGATAAATAAAAGGCTCCTTTAGAAATACCGCATGCATCTGTTATATCTTGAATAGAGGTCGATGCTATACTATTTTTCGCAAATAATTCTACTGCCTTTTCAATAATTAATTGTTGCTTAGATATAATAACTCACTCCCTATTCATAGCATTTGACAACTGACTAATCAGTCATTATTATATAGAATAGTGACCAAATAGTCAAAAAAGGCGGTGCAAAGGTGCATTCTACAATTAAATTTATGCTAAAAAACAAGCTAGCGGTATGGTTATTAACAATTATCGTAGCTGTGGCGGGGGTTTATGCAGGCTTGAAAATGAAGCTTGAATCAATTCCTGATATTTCAATTCCAATAGTTACAGTAACAACAGTTTATCCTGGTGCTACACCAGAGCAAGTAACAGATGATATTTCAATTCCCTTTGAGAAGGCAGTTAATAATTTAAAATCAGTAAAATCTGTTTACTCAAATTCATATCAAAACGCCTCAAGTCTTCAAATTGAGTTTAAATATGGTGCGGATATGAAAGAAGCAGTTGACAATGTAAAGGAAGCAATTGAAAAAATTGATCTTCCAGAAACTGCACAAGTACCAACCATTGATCGAGTTAATATTAATGCCTTCCCGGTAGTAGCGTTAAGTGTTTCTGATAAAGAAGAAACAATCGAAGAGTTAACAAAAACAGTAGAAGATTACTTCGTTCCTAAAATGGAAGCAATCGACGGTGTTGCTTCAGTATCAGTAACTGGTCAACAAGTTGAAAAAGTTCAATTAACATATGACCAAAAGAAATTAGCACAATATGGTCTAGATGAATCGAAGGTTAAGCAATACATTCAAGCAATGGATATTAAAGTCCCTCTTGGCATGTTCCAATTTAAGGATGCGGAGCAATCGGTCGTAGTCGATGGTAAATTAACAACTTTAAAAGAGCTGAAAAACTTAGATATTCCTGTTCAACCTCAAGCAGGGGCTGGATTAACTCAGCAACAACCTCTAGCTGAACCGTTTGTGAAATTAGGTAAACTCGCTAAAATCGAACTGATCGGTGACGTAGAATCGGTTTCTCGTACAAATGGTGAATCGGCAATTGCGGTTCAAATAGTAAAATCGCAAGAAGCCAATACGGTTGAGGTTGTAAATGACGTAAAAGAAGCTTCAAAACAATTTGAAAAAGATAATAAAGGCATGAAAATTGATATCACGATGGACCAAGGTGAACCTATTGAGAAGTCTGTATCAACAATGTTAGATAAAGCATTATTCGGTGCTATTTTTGCCGTTATTATTATCATGCTATTTTTACGTAATATTCGTTCTACAATCATATCGATTATATCAATTCCATTATCACTACTAATCTCTGTATTAATTTTGAAACAAATGGATATTACATTAAATATGATGACGCTTGCTGCTATGACGGTCGCGATTGGTCGTGTAATTGATGACTCTATTGTAGTAGTTGAAAATATTTATAGAAGAATATATTTAGAAGGTGAGAAATTACATGGTCGTGCTTTAATTCGTGAAGCAACGATTGAAATGTTCAAGCCAATTCTATCTTCAACACTAGTTACAGTAGCTGTATTCTTACCACTAGGATTAGTAGGAGGAATGGTTGGCGAATTGTTTATGCCGTTTGCATTAACAATGGCATTTGCTCTAGGGGCATCGTTAATCGTCGCAATTACTGTTGTACCAGTTTTAGCACATTCTCTATTTAAAAAAGAGCTGTATGGTAAAAAACAATCGAAAAAAGAAGAACATGGTAAGTTATCACAAAGCTATAAGAAATTACTTAGTTGGGTACTTGACCATAAACTAGTAACTTCAATTGGTACAATTGTTATTTTAGTAGCAAGTCTATTCTTGGCTCCGTTTGTAGGATTTAGTTTCATGCCAGAAGATGAACAGAAAATGGTCTACTTAACGTATACTCCAGAACCAGGAGAAACACGTGATAGCGTTATTAAAGACGTTGAAGAAGTAGAGAAGATGGTAATGGACAAAAAAGATGTTCAAACAGTTCAAGTATCAATAGGTGGAGCTAATCCTATGATGCCAGGTGCTTCGAATGGTGCTTTAATGTACATTATCTATGATCCAGATACAAAAGATTTTAGTAATGTAAAAACTAAATTAGTAGAAGAAGTCGTTGCAGTTAACCAAACAGGAACTTGGAAAAACCAAGATTTCTCTATGTCAGGTTCAAGCAGTGAGTTAAATTACTCAGTTTATGGTAATACGATGGAAGACATCAAACCAGTTGTCAAAAACATCGAAAAAATCATGAATAAACGCGATGATTTAAAAGATGTAAAAGCATCTCTTTCTGAAGTTTATGATGAACATACATTAGTAATCGACCAAGATAAAGTGAAAAAACTTGGTTTAACTACAGGACAAATTGCTATGGCGATTAATCCAAACGTCCAATCAGAAGTATTAACTTCAATTGATAAGGACGGCAAAAAAATAGAAGTTTCTGTTCATAAAGAAACAGCATCACCTGATGATTTTAATGATGTATTGAAACAAAAAATAAAATCACCACTTGGTATGGAAGTTAAACTTTCAGAAGTAGTAGATGTCAAAGAGGGTACAACTTTATCTCAAATTAATCGTAGTAAAGGAAAACTTTTTGCGAGTGTAACAGCAACAGTCACTTCTAAAGACATTACAAAAGCGTCTAGTGCTGTACAAAAAGACATTGATAAACTAGATTTACCAAACAATGTTGAAGTGAATAGTGGTGGTGTAGCAGAAGATATGGCTGAAGCATTCACTCAATTAGGTTTAGCTATGGTAGCAGCAATTGCGATTGTTTACTTCATCCTTGTAGTTACTTTTGGTGAAGGTTTAGCACCATTATCAATCCTGTTCTCACTACCATTTACCGTAATTGGTGCTTTAGTAGCGCTATGGATAACTGGCGAAACAATCAGTGTATCTTCAATGATTGGTCTTTTAATGTTAATAGGTATCGTAGTGACAAATGCGATCGTATTAATCGACCGTGTTATTCATATGGAGCATGAAGGAATGACAATGCGTGAAGCGATATTAGAAGCCGGTGCAACACGTCTTCGTCCAATTTTAATGACTGCACTAGCAACAGTTGGTGCTTTAATTCCACTTGCCATTGGTGCAGAAGGAAGCGGCTTGATTTCAAAAGGCCTAGGCGTAACAGTAATCGGTGGTTTAATCAGTTCTACTGTTTTAACGTTAATCATCGTACCACTTGTTTATGAATTATTGTCTAAAATGCTTAAAAAGAATCGTGCAACTGAAAATTTTGACGATTAATATTAATAAATGAAAATAGGAAAGAAGCTACCTACCATTACATAGTTAATGAAGGGTAGCTTCTTTTTTATTCCAGTTAGATTCATAGACATCTAGGAAAGATAGGCGTACAATATTTCGTATTACTTCATAAACAAGGTATGTGTTAAAAGGAGAGTTTCGAAATGCAATCTAAAATAGGCAATTACAAGTTAGTTAAACACAAAACAAGCAATTACAAGATAGTTATTAAAAAGCTAGAAGTAAAAGAGCCAGAAGTAAGCGAAATAGTTGAAAATGAGCCTGGGATAAAAGAACCAGAGGTAAATGAATCTGAAATAAGTGAAATTGCAGAACAGAAAATAGAAGTAAAAGACTACTCAACAACACAAGTGGATTCAACACAATTGAAACAGAAATACTCTGAGAAAATCAATACTGTAAAACGAAAATCAATTAAATCGATGCGAATAATTTTACAAATGGTAGTACTATATATTTTTTCATTTGTCGGTACGACTATCGTAAATTTATTAGGTGTCAAATTTCCAGGTAGTATTGTTGGTTTACTCATTTTATTAGCTCTGTTGCTTAGTAAAATAATGCCAGTGGCATTAATTGAAGATGGGGCAGGCTTCATGTTAGCGATTTTACCGTTGTTTTTTGTACCGGCAACTGTAGGTGTTATTAAGCATCCTGAATTATTATCCTTGAATGGTATTTTACTATTACTCACAGTTATTGCTAGTACTATTTTCACAATTATTTTTTCAGGTAAAATATGTAAATATTTAGAGGGGAAAGAAAGAGTAGGATCTAAAGAAATGAAGGAGGGCGTAAAATGAAAGCTGTAGCCATTATTCTTATAACTATTTTAATTTTTTATCTAATGTCAAAATTATATGCTCGTTTTTCGACTCCATTTTTACTGCCTATCTTAACAACAACGATTATTGGTGTTTTGATTCTAGCATTAAGTAATATTTCGTATGAAACATATATGACTGGTGGGAAATGGATTGATACAATGCTTGGACCTGCAGTTGTAAGTTTAGCATATCCATTGTATATGCAACGGGACATGATTAAAACATATAAACTTTCAATTATTTCGGGTGTTGTTGTAGCTATGATTTCAGGACTGATTAGTGTTTTTGCCTTGGCAAAGTTATTACGATTAGATGATGAAATGGTGAGATCGTTACTGCCGAAATCGATTACAACGCCAGTTGCAATGCAAGTAAGTGGCTCTTTAGGTGGTATTCCAGCAATGACAGCGGTATTTGTTATGGTAGCAGGGTTTACTGGCGCCATTCTGGGGCCTTTTATTTTCCGCGTGTGTAAAATTGATACCGCTGTAAGCAGAGGAATCTCGATGGGAGGAGGGGCACATGGATTCGGAGTTTCCAAACTTACTGAATACGGAGAAAAAACCTTATCCATGGGCTCTGTATCAATGACACTAAGTGCTGTTATTGGTGCATTTATTTGTCCCTTATTTGCAATGCTTATATTTTAAAAACAGCATGTGGAAATTCCTTTTGAATTTTTCACATGCTGTTATTATTTCTTGGGAAATAATAATGAAAAAAGGTTTTTGCTATTTTTCGGCGAACCAATTTATTATAGGAAAATAAGGGGGAGTTAAAACAAATGAAATGGAAAACAAGAGTGACAGAATTATTAGGTGTAGAGTATCCAATTATTCAAGGTGGACTTGCTTATTTAGCTTATGCAGATTTAGCCGCTGCTGTATCAAATGCAGGAGGATTAGGTCAAATTACAGCGATGAGTTTAGATGATCCTGAAGCATTACGAAATGAGATTCACAAAGTACGTGAATTAACAGATCGTCCATTTGGTGTCAATTACGCTATTGGCCAGCATGGTCGACCATTTGAGAATATGTTAGCAGTAGCAATTGAAGAGAAAGTGCCAGTTGTATCAATGACAGGTGGTAATCCTGCACCAATTTTTAAGCAATTAGAGGGAACAGATATTAAGAAACTGGTATTAGTTGCTGCGCGTAGACAAGCTCAAAAAGCTGAAGAATTAGGTGCAGATGCCGTTATGGTTGTAGGACAAGAAGGTGGTGGCCATCTAGGTAGAGATGATATCGGGACAATGGTACTAGTACCTCAAGTTGTAGATGCTGTTTCTATTCCTGTGATTGCTTCAGGAGGTATAGGTGATGGACGTGGGTGGATGGCAGCCCTTGCGTTAGGTGCAGAAGGTATTGAGATGGGGACACGTTTTATCGCAACGAAAGAGTGTATCAATGCATCTGTTGTGTATAAAAACGCTTTGATTAATAGCACGGAAGCAGACACGACTGTAATTAAACGAACTATAGGCGCACCAGCACGAGCAATTAGAAATAGTTGGACGGATCAAATTCTTGATATTGAAAAAGTAACTCCAACATACGAAGCTTTAAAAAATTATATAAGTGGTCAAGCAAATAAAAAATATATATATGAAGGTAAAGAACATGAAGGGTTTGCTTGGGCTGGACAGGTAACAGGTTTAATCCAAGATGAACCGACTGTAGAGGGACTTATACAGCGAATGGTTGCGCAGGCAACGGAAATACGCTTAAAATGGGGAGAACAATAAAAAGGCTATATTAGCCTGAATCAAAAGGTAGGTAAGATTATGGAATACTCTTATCCGTTCTCAACGGACTGGTCTACAGAAGAGATTGTAGATGTAATTGCGTTCTTCCAAGCAATAGAAAAAGCATATGAAACAGGTGTTCAACGCGAAGATCTAATGTCGAAATATAGACGATTCAAAGAAATCGTGCCAGCGATGGCTGAAGAAAAAACCATTTTCCGCGAATTTGAAGAAGTTAGTGACTATGTGAGCTATTCAATTATTAAGCAAATGAAAGATGCTCCAGCTGGTTCAAAAATTAAAGGTGAATCAAGAAAAAGAAAGTAAAAGAACAGGCTTATGCCTGTTCTTTTACTTTTTGTTGACCATAGTATTATAAATAGGGAGTAGTGCATCGAATGTTTCTTCAGTTAATTTCTCAAATTCCTCTGCAGTTAATTGGACCGCATCCTCTTTTGGAATTTGTAGACCAACTATAAATTCTCCTTTTTTTACATCACGTAAACGTTCAAGTAAACCGACTAGCTGACCATCATTCAAAGCATCTTTAATATTAATGCCTTCTGGTGAAAAATGATCACCTGAAACATAAAAGTTTTTTGGAAGCTTTTTAAATGAATTCTGTTTTTTTAGCAAACGATCAGCAATTTCAACTTTACTTGGTGCTTCATAAATAACGCAAAGAATTATGAATAGATGAGTACCAAATAAGCCAAGCTGAAAGTGAGGAATTGATTTATAGCCGCGTTTGTAAGGAGCAAATGCGACCCAGCTATCTTTTGGTGGGTTTACTTTACGACGTGCATGTTTTGCTACATGTGGGTAAAATTCCTCTGCAGTTTTTGCGGAGAAATATGTAGAAAATGCCGTACCTAATTCTTCGAATTTTGGTCTTACGGTATTGATAAGTGCTTCCATTCGTGGTTCTAAACCATCGATGGAGAAAACGTCGAAATCCTTTTGTGTCCATTTTGTTTTTGGCATAAATAATTTAACTCCTTTTGAAAGTTTATGTTTATTTTATTAGAAATTTGGGAAAAAATCTTCTAGAAGGACTTATCATTTTTCACATCATGCATATAATGTAGTAAGACACTTTAAGTCCTAGCTTGCACAAACAAAATAAAAAGGAGCTGGTTAGTATGAAACAAGTAGTACACATTATTCGCAAAGTTGATTATGAAAAGCAATATGTGAAGGGTCTGCAATTAGAAATGGATTATGAACTAGCAACATTATTTGACGCTCTGCGAGATGAGGATGTAAAACAAATTGAATTAAGCAAAATTCGCCTTTCTGAACTTCATTTGGAATTGGAGGCATTTCATGCTTTTGCCTAAAGAGAGAATCAAAATTCGCCGGTGAACATCTGCTAATCAAATGAGAAGCAGATGTTTTTTTGCTATAATAGAGATAGGCAAAAAACATTAACTTGTACTTATAGAAATGATGTTTTTTTGCTTCGAAAGGTGGGGCTATGGTGGAAATTACAGCAATACATGAATTTACAGTTAAAATTATTCATGAAGCAGGCGAACGAATTCGTCAATCACTTTCTGAAAAGTTAGAAATCGAGACAAAGGCTAATGCGAATGATCTTGTAACGAATATTGATCGTGAAACAGAATTATTTTTTATTGAACAAATTCATGCTTATGATCCTGCATTTAAAATTCTCGGTGAGGAAGGGATGGGGGAACCCCTTGAATCATTGGATGGTGTCGTATGGATAATTGATCCGATTGATGGGACGATGAATTTCATACGACAACATCGTAATTTTGCGATTTCAATTGGCATTTATGTTGATGGCATTGGAAAACTTGGGTACATATACGATGTAATGCGCAATGATTTGTATTATGCTGTCGAAGGACAAGGAGCATATATGAATGATCGTCAGTTAGAGCGACTGCAATCGTTACCGTTACATGAAGCAATTATTGGAATAAACGCTACTTGGGTTACACCAAATCGCTACATTGACCACAATAAGATTATTGACCTTGTTCATCATGTTAGAGGGACAAGATCTTACGGCTCTGCCACTTTAGAGATTGCTTCAGTAGTATGTGGACGGATGGATGCTTATATGTCCATGCGATTATCACCTTGGGATATTGCTGGTGGTGCAGTGATTGCTAATGAAGTCGGTGCGATTGTGTCAAACTTAGGAAATGAAGCGATTAATTTGGAAGAACAAGATACATTTATTATTGCAAATCCTAAAATTCATAAGACAATCATTGAACAATACGTTCATTTGAAATAGAATATAGATATAAATAAAAAGAATGAACTCGCAAATTGCCAGTTCATTCTTTTTATTTGAGAAGAGTTACAGTAAACCTTTATCGCGAAATTGACGTTTAGTTTTGAAGCCATAGCCCATAATGGCACAAACCAATAAAATGGCACCAAAGATACCAATTACGCTTTTAAAGGCAACTGCAATTCCTATTGAACACATAGCTAGCACTGCTGCTAACGCAAAAAAAGCCATAACGACTTTAGCATTTTTCATTTTAAATCCTCCAGTTGATGAATTTGTTTGACTTATAAGTGATTATAACTTAATGTCGAACTAATAATTATACTGTGAAATAATAAAAAAATTTGAAATACTAGTTGTTAAGAAAAGACAAAAAACATCTCTTGTGTTATAATAACACAGTTATGGACTCGAAAATAGAATGTGGAGTGGAATAATGACAAATTTACGTCAAGACATTAGAAATATTGCAATTATAGCTCACGTTGACCATGGTAAAACGACATTGGTTGACCAATTATTACAACAATCTGGTACTTTTCGTTCAAACGAAAATGTCGCAGAAAGAGCAATGGACTCGAACGACATCGAACGTGAACGTGGTATTACAATTTTAGCGAAGAATACAGCAGTAAACTACGAAGGTACTCGTATCAATATTCTAGATACACCAGGACATGCCGATTTCGGTGGAGAAGTTGAACGTATCCTGAAAATGGTTGACGGTGTACTTTTAGTTGTAGATGCATATGAAGGTTGTATGCCTCAAACTCGTTTTGTGTTGAAAAAAGCATTAGAACAAAAATTAACACCAATCGTAGTAGTAAACAAAGTTGATAAAGATTCAGCACGTCCTACAGAAGTAGTGGATGAAGTAATCGATTTATTAATCGAATTAGGTGCTGATGAAGATCAATTAGAATTCCCAGTCGTATTTGCTTCTGGTGTAAATGGTACTGCATCACTTGATTCAGACCCAGCTAAACAAGAAGATAATATGAAATGCTTATTTGAGGAAATTATTAGTCACATCCCAGCACCAGCTGATACTCGTGATGAACCTTTACAATTCCAAGTAGCATTACTTGATTATAATGACTATGTTGGCCGTATCGGTATCGGTCGTGTATTCCGCGGTAAAATCCATGTTGGACAACAAGTTGCACTTATGAAACTTGATGGCACTGTGAAAAATTTCCGTGTAACTAAAATCTTTGGTTTCTTCGGATTAAAACGTGAAGAAGTTGAAGAAGCATACTCAGGTGATTTAATTGCTGTTTCAGGTATGGAAGACATTAACGTAGGTGAAACTGTTTGTCCAACTGAACACCAAGAAGCTTTAACACCATTACGTATCGATGAACCAACATTACAAATGACTTTCTTAGTAAATAACTCACCTTTTGCAGGTCGCGAAGGTAAATGGGTAACATCACGTAAAATTGAAGAACGTTTACGCGCTCAATTACAAACAGATGTAAGTTTACGTGTAGAAGATACTAATTCTCCAGATGCTTGGACTGTTTCAGGTCGTGGTGAACTTCACCTATCGATTCTGATCGAAAACATGCGTCGTGAAGGTTATGAATTACAAGTATCTAAACCAAAAGTTATCATTAAAGAAATCGATGGTGTAAAATGTGAACCATTTGAACGTGTACAAATTGATGTACCTGAAGATGCTGTAGGTTCAATTATTGAATCATTAGGTTTACGTAAAGGTGAAATGTTAGATATGGTGAACAATGGTAGTGGCCAAGTTCGTTTAATCTTCATGGTACCTGCTCGTGGATTAATTGGTTACACAACTGAATTTATGTCTTTAACAAAAGGTTTCGGTATTATCAACCACACATTCGATAGCTATCAACCATTACTATCTGGTAAAATTGGTGGACGTCGTCAAGGCGTACTTGTTTCTATGGAAACAGGTAAATCAACTACTTATGGTATGATGCAAATTGAAGACCGTGGTACACTATTTGTTGAACCAGGTACTGATATTTATGAAGGTATGATTGTTGGTGAAAATACACGTGATGCAGACATTACTGTTAATATCATCAAAATGAAGCAAAAAACAAACATCCGTTCAGCTAACAAAGACCAAACGAATGTTATTAAAAAACCTCGTATTTTAACTCTTGAAGAAGCATTAGAATACTTGGCTGATGATGAGTACTGTGAAGTAACACCAGAATCTATTCGCCTTCGTAAACAAATTCTAAATAAAAACGAACGCGAAAAAGCAGCTAAGAAATCACGTAGCGCTGAGTAATCATTCGCTAAACGAAAGGAAGGAAAGTCTTGGATATTAAATCCGGTTTTTTAAGTGAACTGAATTTTATTCAACTTGCCGCACCTGATGTATCAAATAAAGATGCATTTGTATTTGATAAAATGTATCCGGTAGCCAAGTATGTTTATCAAACTGCATCTGATTTTAGTGTTGCTAGTAATATTTTGTTAGTGGTTATTTTTGCATTATCGATTGTTGTTTACAATCTAGGGTTTGCGAAAAAACTTAAGTTTTGGCAAAATATCGTTATTTATTTCTTCTTGTTTGTTGGCTGTATCTTTTTGACATTCTTTGCAACTTATTTACCTGTAGTAGAAGGATTATTGATTATCGCACTTGTGCTAATCATGTATAAAATTGGTTTGCGTAGAGATAAAAAAGCACAAACAGTACAATAATGGTCTAGTAAATCACATAAAAAAGAGCAATTGAGGACAAGCTAATAGCTGAATCTCAATTGCTCTTTTTATATTTTATTTAACCAACATTACATAGAATAACTAGAATTCATCTTCGACAAGCGAGTGTTTTTTTCTAAAGATAAATCGACCAGTTGCTATACGGGCATTTGTTCTTTCTGAAATCCGATCATGACATATAGGACACATATACGTATGGATAGGACGATTTCGCAATTTTTTTGCTTCTGGTGAATAATCGGGTAATTCATTAATAGAATCGCAAATGACACACTTAACTCGCATCGTTTAAGTCCCTCCTATTCTACTCGAATCGCTACAAGACCTTTAATTGGGTTCTCTACATTTGAACCGTCACCGTTGATTACATAAACAGGACCGTTATCAGTTAGCATTTTACCGTCTTGGCTATATTTTAAGATAAGGGACTCAGCATCTTCTATGGAGAAGTTATATTCAGAGCCATCTCGGCATTCTAGAATAACTGAAGTTGCACCATCTTTAATTTCTGCATTGTTAAGGAAAGGTTTTAATATGATACCAAATGTGCCGGTCATCATGTGTTTTTTCTCGAATTTCCGTTCGGATTTTAAAGTTGGTGGAAATGTGGCGCCCTCCATAATTTCACGTGACCAGTGCTTACCTGCTTTTTCCATGTATTCTTCGTCAGCGTTTACAATTACTCGTTCTTCAGTAAAATATGTGTCTAGATCTAATTTACGATCATCAAAAATCCAAACGGTTGGATCTAATGTGATAGCAAAATTCACGGCACCTTTAATTTGAATGATAGATTCCATGTTAATTCCTCCTTGAATAGTACATTCCATATCTCAGTATACAGCTAATTTATGTAGTTAATAAAGAAATAAAATTGGTTACACGGTTTACTTAGTTATATACTTGCAATTTTACTGCGCAAAAGATAAACTTTATTAAGATAGAATAGAAGAAATATCAGGTAATGGGGGCGTCCTCATGGATACAAAATCGCAAAGTTCATATCAGGAGAAGGCATTGGAACTCCTTATTGCTGACGCAGATAAAATTGCTAAGCTTATTAGAGTGCAGATGGAGCATTTAACAATGCCACAATGCCCACTATACGAAGAGGTTTTAGATACACAAATGTTTGGCTTATCACGCGAAATTGATTTTGCAGTTAAGTTAGGCTTGCTTGAACGTGAAAAGGGAAGAGAGATTCTTGATTCACTGGAAAAAGAATTATCTGTGTTGCATGATGCATTTACAGAGAAATAAGTAAAAAACTCAAACACGCTGTTGTTTGGGTTTTTTTGCTACAAGATGAGTAAAAGAGGTATTCGCATGAAAACATACTTAAAAAGATATGCAAGGAATTTCGATTATCCACTGTTTTTTACATATTTATTACTATGCCTTTTTGGGCTAGTAATGATTTATAGTGCCAGTATGGTCTGGTCAGCAAGTAAACTAGGTTACAGTGCAGATTATTTTTATAAAAAGCAAATTACGAATCTATGTCTTGGTTCTGTAGCATTTGTTGTAGGGGCGTTTATTCCCTACAAGATTTATAAAGAAAATAAGATGATAGTATTTATGTTAAGTGTCATGTTCGCTTTGTTATTAGCCGTTTACTTTTTTGGTTTTAGTCCTGGTAATTCAGGAGCGAAAAGTTGGCTAAAACTTGGGTTTGCTAATTTACAACCATCAGAATTTGTAAAGATTATTATCATCCTTTATTTCTCAGCTGTATTTGCAAAGAAATATGAAAAGGGAAAGATAGATAATATTAATGAATCTATCATACCGCCTATTCTTGTATTATTTGCCGCGTCTTTCCTTGTCTTTATTGAACCGGATTTAGGTACGCTACTGATCATTCTATTTATTGGTGTATCGGTTATTGCGGCGAGTGGGATCAAATTAAAAACCTTCAATAAAATTTTAGGCGTTTTAATAGGATGTATGGCAATTGCTTCGATTGGTATTTTCTTTATAAGAGATAGTATTTTTACTGAAAAACGTATGGGGCGTATTCAAGCTTATTTTAATCCCTTTGAAGATGAACAAGTTTTTGGCTATCAAATGGTTAATGGTTACTTAGCGATAGGTGCTGGAGGCATTAAGGGGCTAGGTTTAGGTCAATCTGTACAAAAAATGGGTTATTTACCAGAACCGCAAACAGATTTTATTTTAGCGATTATTGCAGAAGAATTGGGCACATTCGGGGTCGCGATTGTGTTAGGTGGTTTAGGCTTTATTGTAATTCGAGCATTGCTTATTGCCTTACGAACAAAGGATCCAATGGCAAGAATGATAGCAGCTGGTATTGCTAGTATGATAGGGTTTCAAACGTTTATAAATGTCGGTGGATTAACAGGGATTATACCGTTAACTGGTGTACCGCTGCCCTTTATTAGTTATGGCGGAACTTCGATAATTTTGTTATCTTTAGCTATGGGGATTCTCATAAACGTCTCCATGTTTGTTAAAAGGGAAAGGAATAAAGTCTAGGGGGTAAGGGAAATGGCAATTAAAAAAATTCTAGTGGCAAACCGTGGTGAAATAGCGATTCGCGTGTTTCGAGCGTGTACGGAACTAAATATAACAACAGTAGCAATCTATTCGAGAGAGGATAGTGGCTCGTATCACCGTTACAAAGCTGATGAAGCATATCTTGTTGGTGATGGTAAGAAACCTATAGATGCATACTTAGATATAGAAGGAATTTTAGCGATAGCAAAAGATGCAGGAGTAGACGCAATCCACCCCGGTTATGGATTTTTATCTGAAAACTTAGATTTTGCAAAACGTTGTGAAGAAGAGGGCGTTATTTTCATCGGTCCAACTTCTAATCATTTAGATATGTTTGGTGACAAAGTAAAAGCTCGTGAACAAGCTGTCGCAGCCAATATTCCAGTGATTCCTGGAACAGATGGACCTGTTGCATCTATTGATGAGGTGTTAGCGTTTGGTGAGGAGTATGGCTTCCCATTAATGATAAAAGCTGCACTTGGTGGTGGAGGACGCGGTATGCGCGTTGTACACTCTGCTGATGATGCATTAGAAGCTTATGATAGAGCCAAGTCAGAAGCGAAAGCAGCATTTGGATCTGATGAAGTGTATGTTGAGAAATTTGTAGACAAGCCAAAGCATATTGAAGTACAGATTTTAGGAGACAAAGAAGGCAATATTGTTCATTTATATGAGCGTGATTGTTCTATTCAACGTCGTCATCAAAAGGTTGTTGAAATTGCACCTTCAAACTCAATTACACCTGAATTACGTGAAGAAATATGCCAAGCTGCAATAAAATTAATGAAAAATGTGTCCTATATAAATGCTGGGACTGTAGAATTTTTAGTAGCGGGTAATCAATTTTATTTCATCGAAGTTAATCCTCGTATCCAAGTAGAGCATACGATTACAGAAATGGTTACAGGGATTGATATTGTACATGCACAAATTAAAATTGCAGAGGGTTTATCTTTACATAGTGAAGAAATTGGCATCCCTGAGCAATCACAAATCCCACTTTTTGGATTTGCTATTCAATCTCGTGTAACGACTGAAGATCCATTAAATAATTTCATGCCTGACACGGGTAAATTGATGGTTTATCGTTCAAGTGGAGGTTTTGGAGTACGCTTAGATGCAGGAAATGGCTTCCAAGGGGCAGTTATTTCACCATATTATGACTCATTACTTGTTAAAGTTTCAACTTGGGGAATGACATTTAAAGAAGCAGCAGCTAAGATGGATCGAAATCTACAAGAATTCCGTATTCGTGGTATTAAAACGAATATTCCGTTTTTAGAAAATGTTGTTCGTCATCCGAATTTTATAGATGGTAAGTTTGATACAAGTTTCATCGATACAACGCAAGAACTATTTTTATTCTCACCGCGTAAAGACCGTGGTACAAAATTATTAAGTTATATCGGCAATGTTACGGTTAATGGCTTCCCTGGTATTGAATATCAACAGAAACCGATTTTCTCGAAACCCCATAAACCAGATATTAAAATTGTACAATCAATTCCATCTGGCACTAAACAAATTTTAGATGAACGTGGTCCAGAAGGTCTTGTACAATGGATAAAAGAGCAAGATGATGTACTGTTAACAGATACAACTATGCGAGATGCTCACCAATCATTGCTGGCGACTCGTGTACGCTCACGTGATATGTTCAATATTGCAGATGAAACAGCACAAATTATGCATAATTTCTTCTCACTAGAAATGTGGGGAGGTGCAACCTTTGACGTTGCATATCGTTTCTTAAAAGAGGACCCATGGGATCGTTTAATTAAACTACGTGAGAAAATGCCAAATGTGCTATTCCAAATGCTATTGCGTGGTGCGAACGCAGTAGGTTATAAAAACTATTCAGATAATATTATTAAAGAGTTTATCTCAAAATCAGCAGATGCAGGAATTGATGTATTCCGTATTTTCGACAGTTTGAACTGGATTAAAGGTATGGAAGTAGCCATTGATGCAACAAGACAGTCGGGTAAGATTGCAGAAGCTGCTATTTGCTACACAGGAGACATTCTAGATGACTCTAGAGCGAAATATACAGTGCAATACTATAAAGACATGGCGAAGGAATTAGAGGCTGCTGGAGCTCATATTTTAGCTATTAAAGATATGGCAGGTTTATTAAAGCCAGAAGCAGCTTATCGGTTAATTTCTGAATTAAAGGCATCGACAGATTTACCAATTCATTTGCATACACATGATACAAGTGGCAATGGTATCTATTTATATGCTAAAGCAATTGAAGCTGGTGTTGATATTATTGATACAGCGCTAGGCTCAATGGCAGGTCTAACTTCGCAACCAAGTGCTAATTCACTTTACTATGCGATGAAAGGTAGCAAACGCCAAGTAAGAGCAGACATTGAAGGACTAGAAAAACTTTCTTATTATTGGGAAGATATTCGAAAATATTACAGCGACTTTGAAAGTGGCATGAATAGCCCACATTCTGAAATATACGTTCATGAAATGCCGGGAGGTCAATATAGTAACTTACAACAGCAAGCTAAAGGTGTCGGACTTGGCGACCGTTGGGAAGAAGTGAAAAGTATGTATTCCCGCGTAAACTTGTTATTTGGAGATGTTGTTAAAGTAACACCTTCTTCAAAAGTAGTAGGTGATATGGCATTATTCATGGTTCAAAATGATTTAGATGAAGAATCAGTCATTGAACGTGGTAAAACAATTGATTTTCCAGACTCAGTAATTGAATTCTTCCAAGGTTATTTAGGACAGCCATATGGTGGATTCCCAGAAGAATTACAAAAAGTAATTTTAAAAGACCGTGAAGCGATTACTGTAAGACCGGGAGAATTATTAGAGCCAATAGATTTAAAAGAACTTCGCGATGAATTATTTAAAAAATATAATCGTCCGATTACAAGTCATGAAGTACTTGCGACAGCTTTATATCCAAAAGTCTTTGAAGATTACATGAAGACAGTAGATATGTTTGGAGATGTATCAGTATTAGATACGCCAACATTCTTATATGGTTTAAGACTTGGCGAAGAGATTGAAGTTGAAATAGAAAAAGGTAAAACACTTATCATTAAGCTAGTATCCATTGGGGAAGCTCAATATGATGGTACACGTGTCCTTTACTTTGAATTAAACGGTCAACCTCGTGAAATTATTATTCAAGATATGACAGTTGAGGTAGATGGAGATCGTAAAGCGAAAGCAGACCCTGCAAATCCAGATCAAATTGGCGCAACAATGCCAGGTACAGTATTGAAAGTAGCTATTTCTAAAGGTAGCCCTGTAAAACGCGGTGAGCATTTGCTGATTACAGAAGCTATGAAAATGGAAACGACTGTTCAAGCACCTAAGGACGGCGTGATAAAAGAAATTTATGTAGCTGCTGGAGATGCAATTTCAACGGGTGATTTACTAATCGAAATGGAATAACTAGAAAAAACACGCCTTTGCATTTGCAAAGGCGTGTTTTATATTGTTTAGTTAAAATATTTAGTTACTTTTTTGATTTTGTCGACTTCTAGATAATAATAGAATCATATAGCACAATAAACCAAATAATAATGTGATTAATAGTGAATGTAGTAATGCTAATAAGATATTTAAGCGAGAAAGTACTACAGCCATACCCGCTAACACTTGAAGAGAAACTATTATTAGTGCAATGATCCAACCCCAATAGAGGACACGTTGTTCTTTATAATGTTTAATAGCATGAATAGCAATGAATAAAATCCAAACAAAGATTAATCCAGCTGCAAAGCGATGCCCCATTTGAACCCACTCATAGAAATTAGTAGGTAATCCAATATTGTTGTTATTACATAATGGCCAATCTGGACAAATTAAACTAGCATTTGTATGACGTACTAAGGCACCTGTATATACTACGAGATAAGAATAGATTGTAACACCTATTGTATGTCTCTTTAACGTATTGCCAATAATGACCTTGTCCGCATCAAATTTTTGGTCAACTTCGAAAATAATTAATGTGAGTAAGAGTACTGCTGCAAATGAAAGAAGTGATATACCAAAATGAAGTGCTAATATAAAATCGCCTTGTCCCCATAAAACTTGAGCAGCACCGATTAATGCTTGTGCAATTAAGAAGAATAATGCCATGAAAGATAAGAATTTCACTTCACGAATATGTCCTAATACTCTCCAAGCCCAAACTGTCAAAATCAAAATAAGAAATGACACAGCTCCAGTTACAACACGATGGGAAAATTCGATTAACACTTCTGTAGTAATTTCTTTTGGTATTAGAGAACCGTTACAATCAGGCCAGTTTCTACCACAGCCCATACCACTATCAGTTTTTGTGACGAGTGCTCCGCCCAGTAAAATGAGCAACATTCCAATTGTTGCAGCAACAGCAAACCATTTCATGTATTTACTATATTGCATAATTGCCACCTACTTTATATATAGTAATCACCTTTTAAAGGTGGTACCTGCCTTTCTGATGATAGCGAAAATAGGACCAAAAAACAACTTGTATAGAGTATTGTCATTCTAAAGAGAAAATGATTTCACAAATTGTTCATAATTTCGTACAAGAACCTTCACAATTAAAACAAGAAAATGATTTACTATAGATATGTTGTGTCAGAGAAACCGGTTACATCTACCCTTCGACATGAAATTTCACTTTCTGTCTAGAAATCAACGCTATTTTTCGTTATAGTAGGGTTAACGGAATATGCTTACCAATCGAAAGGAGGGGTAATATGTCAAATGGTCGTATATTGTCTGCTAATGGAAACTCGGAACCTGAAACAAGTTCTCTAGTAAAAGACTTTTTAGCACTTATCAAAATTGGCATTGTTAATTCCAATTTAGTTACTACTTTTACAGGACTTTGGTTGGCCTTTCAATTCACGGATAAACATTTTTTACAAGAATTGAATATCATGTTCTTTACTTTAGTAGGTGCGGCATTCATTATTGCAGGATCTGGAGCGATGAATAATTATATTGATCAAGATATTGATCCAATAATGAAACGGACAAAGTCAAGACCGACAGTTACAGGTAGATTTAAACCGAGCCTTGTATTGACAATCGCTCTCTCTCTTTTAATTGTAGGTGAATTTTTGTTATTTATGGCATCTTTTGCTGCCGGTGTGTGGGGACTTGCAGGCATACTAAGTTACGTAGTCTTGTACTCCATGTGGTCAAAGAGAAGGCATGTAAGTAATACCGTTGTAGGAAGTATTTCAGGAGCTATTCCACCACTAATCGGCTGGGCTGCTGTTGAACCGTCACTTGGTTTTGGAGCATTGGCACTATTTTTGATAATGTTTGTATGGCAACCACCGCATTTTTATGCACTTGCTATGAAACGTACTGAAGAATACAGAGCAGCCAATATTCCAATGCTTCCAGTTGTTAAAGGCTTTGCAAGAACTAAACGTTCAATGTTAGTATGGGTATTATTGTTATTCCCATTACCATTTCTGCTTATGAAGCTCGGAATAGGATTTATTATTCTCGCAACAGTATTGAACCTTGGTTGGTTCGCACTTGCTTTAACGGGTTTTAAAGCGACAGATGATATAAAATGGGCGAATAAGATGTTTATTTATTCATTAAATTATATGACCATTTTATTTGTTTCAATGATCATTTTCTCTGTCTTTGCCTAACTTTGGGATTCTTTCTTTAAAGGAATTCATATAGAATGAACCACAGTCCTAGTTACACATGTAAATACAACAAAGAAAGAGGGGTTTAATTAAGCTATGATGAAAGGGCTTAAAAAATGGCGTCTATTCGGATTGCTAGCAGCACTAACGATTTTCCTTTCAGGTTGTGGCGAAGAGTATTTATCAACTTTAACTCCAGCGGGTCAAGTTGGTAAAGATCAATACAATCTACTGCTATTATCAACTGCAATTATGACGTTTGTTATTATCGTAGTGGTTATCATCTACGTGCTTGCTATTGTTAAGTTCCGACGTAAAAAAGTTGGGGAAAATACAATTCCAAAACAAGTTGAAGGTAGCCATACACTAGAAATTATTTGGACAGCAATTCCAATCGTTTTATTATTAATCTTAGCTGTACCAACTGTAAGTTTAACTTACAAATTCGCTGATACTAAAGCGATGGAAGCGAAAGACGCTGATGGTAACGCGAAAGCGGTTACTGTAAACGTAACTGCTAAATTATATTGGTGGGAATTCGAATACCCTGAACAAGGTATCGTAACTTCTCAAGAATTAGTAGTACCGACAGGTCAGAAAGTTTACTTTAATTTAAAAGCTGCTGACGTAAAACACTCATTCTGGATTCCAGCTATCGGTGGTAAAATGGATACGAACGTTGATAATATCAACAAGTTCTATTTGACATTTGATAAAGAATCAGACGGTTTGAAAGACGGAGTATTTTATGGTAAATGTGCTGAACTTTGTGGTCCTTCACATGCTTTAATGGATTTCAAAGTTAAGACACTAAGCCAAGATAACTTCGACAATTGGGTTGATAACATGCAAGCTACTAAAGGGAAAACAGCTGATAAAAAATCAACTGATTTAGGTGAACAAGTATTCGCTAATAGTTGTATTTCATGTCACGCAGTTTCTGGTGAAGGTACTGGAGGCGGAGTTGCACCTAACTTAGCTGCATTTGGAGATCGTAACCGTGTTGCTGGTTTCCTTGAACACTCAGAAGATGGTATTAAAGACTGGATTAAAAACTCACAAGAGCTTAAACCAGGGAACATAATGCCAGAAGAAAAAGCTTTAAATAATGGTAAAGAATTCACAGATGAAGAGCTTGATGCTTTAGCCGCATACTTAATGGGTCTATCTGTAGAAAAATAATTTGATTTAAATCATATTGAGGGAGGTTAAAGTTGTGAGCTCAACAGCAAAGAAAAAGGGCTTTGGCGCAACTATCTGGGACTACTTAACAACAGTAGACCATAAAAAAATCGCCATTCTTTACCTTATTGCCGGTACGTTCTTCTTCGTAGTCGGTGGTATAGAAGCAATGCTTATTCGTATCCAACTTGCAAAACCAGATAACGATTTTGTGAGTGCGGGTCTTTTCAATGAAATTATTACAATGCATGGTACAACAATGATATTCTTAGCTGCAATGCCATTGTTATTTGCATTTATGAACGCCGCTGTACCATTACAAATTGGTGCACGTGATGTTGCTTTCCCATTCCTAAACTCTTTAGGTTTTTGGTTATTCTTATTTGGTGGTATTTTCTTGAACCTTTCATGGTTCTTAGGTGGAGCTCCTGATGCAGGTTGGACTTCTTATGCATCATTATCTCTAGCATCACCAGGTCATGGTATTGATTTTTATGCTTTAGGTTTACAAATCTCAGGTGCGGGTACACTAATCGCGGGGATTAACTTCCTTGTAACGATTATTAACATGCGTGCACCAGGTATGACATATATGCGTATGCCATTATTCACATGGACTACATTTGTAGCGTCTGCTTTAATTTTATTCGCATTCCCTCCACTTACAGTGGGATTATTCTTTATGATTTTCGACCGTATGTTCGATGCTAACTTCTTTGATCATATTAATGGTGGTAATACAGTTATCTGGGAGCACTTATTCTGGATCTTTGGTCACCCTGAAGTATATATCTTAGTACTTCCTGCATTCGGTTTATTCTCTGAGATTTTCGCGACATTCGCAAGAAAACGCTTATTCGGTTACTCTTCAATGGTATTCGCGACTATCTTAATCGGTTTCTTAGGCTTCATGGTATGGGCTCACCATATGTTTACTGTAGGTCTTGGACCAACTGCAAACGCAATCTTCGCAGTAGCGACAATGGCGATTGCTGTACCAACGGGTATGAAAGTATTCAACTGGTTATTAACAATTTGGGGCGGTAACATTAAAGTTACGACACCAATGCTTTATGCATTAGGTTTCATCCCATCATTCGTAGCTGGTGGGGTAACAGGGGTAATGCAAGCATCTGCACCTCTTGATTACCAACTACATGATTCTTATTTCATCGTAGCTCACTTCCATTACGTTATCGTTGGTGGTATCGTATTAGCATTATTTGCTTCAGCACATTATTACTGGCCTTTAATGTTCAATCAAATGTTAAATGAAACTCTTGGTAAGATTACATTCGTATTCTTCTTTGTTGGGTTCCACTGTACATTCTTTGTTCAACATTTCTTAGGCTTAATGGGTATGCCACGCCGTGTGTTCACATTCATGGGCGGACAAGGTTGGGACCAATTCAACTTAATTAGTACGGTTGGTGCTTTCTTAATGGCAATCGGTGTTATTTTACTAGTAGTAAACGTAATTATCACTGCTATTAAAAACGAACCAGCAGGACGCGATCCATGGAAAGATGGACGTACTCTTGAGTGGGCTATTCCACAACCAGTACCATATTATAACTTTAAACAAACTCCACTTGTTCGTGGATTAGATACTTTTTGGATTGAAAAAATGGAAGGAAACAAAGAGGGTATGACATATGCTGAGCCTATTTCAGATATCCATATGCCAAACAACTCATTCATTCCATTCATGATTTCACTTGGTTTATTCGTTGCAGCATTTGGTGCACTTTATCACCAAGATGCAGATAAAACTTGGTCAATTCCAGTATTAATTATTGGTTTAGCGATTACATTCGCTTCAATGATTACTCGTTCGCTTAAAGATGATTTAGGTTATCATATTCATAAAGAGGAATTAATGAATGAAAAAGGGGGTAAACACTAATGGATTTAAATAAGAAATTTACCCCACAATCTTGGCCAGCACATCCAGAGAACTCTACACTTGAAGGGAAAAACAAAACATTAGGTTTTTGGATTTTCCTTGGCGGTGAAACAGTTTTATTTGCGACTTTATTTGCGACTTTCTTAGCGCTAAAAAATAAAGGACCAGCTGGAATGGAATTCTCAACTCAAAGTCTTTTTGAGTTACCACTTGCTTTTATTATGACGATGTTACTATTAACTTCTTCATTAACAAGTGTTTACGCTATGTATCATATGAAAAACTATAATTTCAAGGCAATGCAAGCTTGGTTAATCGTAACTGTTTTATTAGGTTTAGGATTCCTAGGTCTTGAAATTTATGAGTTCTATCACTATGTACATCTTGGTTTTACATTTACTCAAAGTGCATTCGGTTCTTCATTCTACACTTTAGTAGGTACTCACGGATTGCACGTAATTCTAGGTTTAGCTTGGTTTATCCTTCTAATGCTACGTAACTCTAAACGTGGTTTAAACCTTTATAATGCGCCTAAGTACTACTTAGCTTCATTATATTGGCACTTTATCGACGTAGTTTGGGTATTCATCTTCACTGTAGTTTACTTGATGGGAGTGTTGGGCTAATGTCACATGACGTTGAAGCACGTACAAGAAGTAAACACGAGTATGAATATGCTCGTAAACGCGCAAACCAAGGTATGCGTAATCAAGTAACAGTATTTGCGATTATGATCTTCTTAACATTCATCGCATTTGCTGCAGTTCAAGCAGGAATGTCTGCTTACTTAGTTGCACCACTTATTTTATTATTTGCAGCTGTACAAGTAGCGCTACAATTGTATTACTTTATGCACTGGAGCGAAAAAGGTCATGGAATGGCACAATTCTTCATGTACTCTGCAGCATTTATCGCTTTTACAATGATTCTTGCTTTTGTAACAATCATTTGGTGGTAAGAACCAGAGCAAAAAAACCGAGTCTACTACAGGCTCGGTTTTTTGCTTTTTTGCTAGATAGTGTTTGAAGAAGTGATTAAACTTTAAGTATTAAAGTCTCGAATCGTTTTTTTCTCACGTCAAACTCTGAAAAGATGACTTTGGTTCGAAAGTTCCAGTGCTTGTCGAGTCTGAACGAGCGCCTTAAGCATTAAAGTAAAAATTGTCATGATTCGTTCATTGAAGTTCGTGGGGTTGGGACTTATAATGGAGGTATTGAGACTAAAGGAGCGAAATACTATGCCTCTAAGTATATTTGGATTTCAAGCAATGTGGAGCCCTTATTTAATAGGCGTCATTTTGTTTTTAACTGTACTATATTTTCTTATTACTGTTAAATGGAGAACGGACTTCAAAGATAGTGAACCTTTGAAGAAACGTGAGGCGATTAATTTCGTAATCAGTATGATATTGCTATATATTGTTATGGGTTCGCCAGTCGATTTAATGGCTCATATTATGTTTACAATGCATATGGTGCAAATGGCTTTACTACTTTTATTAATACCGATTTTCTTGATTCAAGGGATTCCAAATTGGTTATGGAAGTATGTCATTGAATTACCTTATATCAAACCTGTATTTCATTTTATGACTAAACCTATGTTTGCATTAGCATTTTTCGTTGCATTATTCTCTTTTTATCATATTCCAATGATTTTGGACTATATAAAACTAAATGAAACGTTACATGGGTTGTATACATTACTTCTGTTCGTATCAGCATTATTTATGTACTGGCCGCTTATTAATTCTGTAGAGGGACAACCTCGTATGAAGGATTTACACAAAGTTGGCTATATTATCGGAAATGCGGTTCTTATTACACCTGCTTGTGCGTTAATTATTTTTGCTTCATCTCCATTCTATGCTACATATACAGATGGTGAATTGTGGATGAAAGCAATGGAATTATGTGTACCTGTATCAACATTAGCAGGACTATCATTATCAGGACCTGAATTATTTACTAATATGGACCCTATGTACGATCAACAGCTAGGCGGGATTATCATGAAGATTATTCAGGAAATTATCTTTGCATCTGTATTAGGTAAAGTATTTGTTAGATGGTATCGTAATGAACAAGAAAACGCGGAAGAAATTACGCAAAAAGCTTTATTGGAAAGACAACAACTAAATGCTAATCAATATCACTAATTACAAAAAGATTGTTAGGAGAAAAACGCATGAATTTACCTATTTTACCTACAATTAGTACAACCTTTATTGCATTAAGTGCTATCTTAGTAGCAATTGGTTGGGCACTAATTAAGCAAAGAAAAATTGAAGCGCATAAAAAAACAATGATAGCAGCTGCAATATCAGCATTATTATTCTTTATCATTTACGTATCACGTACTGTATTTATTGGTAATACAGCATTTGGTGGACCAGATAATTTGAAAATCTATTATACGATTTTCCTTGTGTTCCATATCTGCTTGGCAACTACAGGTGCCGTTTTCGGTATCGTAACATTATTAGCAGGATTCCAAAATAACCTTGTACGTCATCGTAAAATTGGACCAATTACAAGTGTAATTTGGTTCTTCACAGCCATTACAGGCGTAGCAGTATATACATTACTTTATGTATTATACAAAGGTGGAGAAACAACTTCAGTTATTAAAGCTATTTTAAGTAATTAAAGCTAAAAAGCTGTTCCCTTATTATTTTTGGGAGCAGCTTTTTTATTTAATAAATTTACTTAGTAATCCAGCTTCCTTCGCTGTTATAAATACCATGACAATTAATGGACCTATAAAAAAACCTAAAAACCCAAATAATTGCAGGCCAATATACATACTGATTAATGTAGCAAGTGGAGGTAATCCGATTTGAGCACTCATAACCTTCGTCTCTAAGATTTGGCGAAGAATTATAATGACAATCGCTAATAGTGCCAATTTGATACCCATTGCCATTTGATCGGTTAACATAGCGTAAATGGCCCAAGGAGCTAATATAACAATGGCACCTAAAATAGGTAATAAATCGACAAACCAAATGATTAAAGCCATTATAATGGCGTATTTAGGAACAATGAATAGCAAAGCGCAAAAAGTAACAACTAAAACAGATAAGCTAACGATTAATTCAGCTTTAATATAACCAAATAATACAATATGGAGTTTTTGAAAAAGTACTTTCCACTTTTCTGCCTTATTTTGAGAGATATATGAATTAAACTTTTTTTTGAGTTTCGGCATTTCAGACATAAATAAAAAGAGAGCAAACATATAAACAAGTAAATTGAGTAAAAAAAACGGTAGCTTAGATACGATCATTTTTAACCTATCGTAGTTAAAAAAATTGATAAATGAGGATTGAAGCCTTTCGATGACTCTGTCAATACCAAGTTGAATTTCAGTAATTACTTCAATAGGTAGATCGTGAGTAATCTTTGCTAATCGGTTTTGAAGGTTCATCCAAGAAGCGGTTAATTGATCGAAAAGTTCAGGAGCTATTTTTGATAAATGAGAGACTTGAGTGATAGCATTTGTGATGGCGAAATACAGGATACTTGATAATAGGATTAAAAAGAGAGAGAATAAAACGATGACTGAAAATCGTCTAGAATTAATCCATTTTCGTTGTAGAAGTTGTATAAGTGGCTCAAGCAACAGGGCAGTCACAAGAGATAGTAAAATTGGTATAGATGCTGGAATCAAAATGTATAATAGTAATAGAACAATAATGGTTAGTAAGACTTTTTTTAATGTACTAAAAAAATTGGATTTAGCCAATTAAATCACCTATCTTTTAAATTTACGCTCATAGTATGGATAAATTTCTAATTTTTATCCAATAAAAAAAAGTGCTGAAAGATACCAGCACTTCAATTAAACTATTAAGCATGAATTTCAAATGATTTAATTTGTTTTTCAAGAGATTTCAAAATTTCTTGGCAAGATTTTACTAGATGAGCAGGGAATGCTTCACCTTCACCATATTCTACGCCGTGTGGGAAGTAGTGTTTACCAAGAGCTGGTTTTAATAGTGTAATCATTGCATCATTAGCGCCGATGTCACCGTCTTTTGTGAAACCGAATACACGTAGGTAGAATGTACCTTCACGTACATCAAAGCGTCTGTCCCAAGTTACGCGTTCATAGTCCCAGCCTGTAGCACGGATTAAACCATGTTCGCGCATAAGATCATCAAGAAGTGTAATGTCAGCTAAAGTGTTTTCAAGTCCTGTATTTTCGAAATACATAAATTTCGTCCTCCTTTGACTCATCGTACCATATATACGTTCCATTTTATAATAGAGCAAAAGTGCATCGGTTGCAATGACAACATTGTGAATACATCACGGCAATTGGTATAATATAATAACTAAACAAATTGGGGAGAGGCCATGTGAAAGCGTTATTTCGAATATTAATTATATTAGCAGCTATATTAGTTGTTTTCTTCTATACAAATCAGTCCGTAAAGGAAAATGAACTATTAACAGCTCCAAATTCACAAGGGAAAGTAATACCTAATCAAGATGTTCCAAATGTGAATGATAAGGCAATACCTAGACCAAAAGATGGCTTATCTATATTAGTAGGAAAGTCTACTAATGCTTTAGAAAAATTAAAAGGCAAGCCTAACCGAGTAGAACCTTCTGCTTACGGCTATGAATGGTGGGTATACGATGAGGGTTATGATGATTATTTAATGGTTGGTGTGGAGGGACGTAAAGTAACACAAGTGTATATTGCAGGTGTTAATGGTGCAGCGAATCCTTTTAAGATAGGTCAGTCTTTAGATGATATATATCGATCTACTATTATTGATGCGGAAGTCAATGTGCAAATCGATGAAAATATTTACACTTTTATTTTAGATGAAGAAGATATGAAGACACGTATTTTAACGATGTATGATGGTTTATATGCACAAATGTATTTTGATGCGACAGATCGAACCTTACAGGCAGTACGCTTTATAGACGGAGAAACGCTTGTGAAACAGCAGCCTTATGATATGACATATGTCGGCGATATGATTACACCAAACGTACCTTCATCGTATTTACAAGTTGAAATAGATTTAGCGAATCAGCGACAACTTTTTGATTTGACGAACGTTTATCGTACTCAAAAAGGTTTACAAGCTTTAAACGCAGCAATTGATTTAAACAGTATTGCTCAAAGTCATGCTGCAAGTTTAGCGCTTGGTAATTTTTCAAAAGAGGGCATTCAGCCGGATACTTTAAAAGAGCGATTAAAAAATGCAGTTGTTAATTTTGATATGGCAGCAGAAAATATTGCGGAGGATTACTTAGATGCTCCTGAAGCAATTAATGGATTACTTAATTCAGAGAAACACCGAGACACATTATTAAATGAAGATTATAATCAGCTCGGCTCAGGTGCTTTCGGTAAACACTTTTCACAGGTGTTTATTCAAAGTATAGATAGTATATCAGATGAGCCATGATGAATAGCAGGTATGATTAGTGTTCCTTGGTCCATAGAAAAAGTATTTCGAATATGCAGTGTGAGATGGTGTTTTTCAGCCGTCTCCGCTGCTTTTTTTTGCACTATGGGATGGCTATCATTCAGTAACTCGTGGAATTCCGGATACGTTAATTTCGCAATTAATTCTGCGTTAGCATTAATTTTAGGATTGTAAGTCATAACTCCAGGGACGTCTTTATAGTATTCAATAAATTGTGCCTTCAAGGCAGCCCCAAGTAGCGCCGCGGTTAAATCACTACCGCCACGTCCTAACGTAGTAATATCTCCCTCAGCAGTGGTACCTTGAAAACCAGGGATGATGACGCAAGAAGTCTCACTTAATGCTTTTTCTATAGCTGTTGTGTGAACAGCGTGGATCTCTGCGTCACCGAAGTTATCAGATGTCTCAATGCCAATGCCTTGACCATATAACAATGTATTATTGATACCACTTTGTTCTAATTCAGCTGAAATGACAGCTGCGGCAATCATTTCTCCACATGCTGCAACGAGGTCTTTGGATTTAGAATCATTTTTAAAAGCGCTTGTTAAGGTTAACAAGGTATCAGTGGCATATGCATCTCCACCGCGGCCCATAGCTGAAACAACAATAACTGCCTTTTCAAATTTATGAATAGCCTTACGTATATGAAGGATGCAATGTTTACGCGAAGCTTCGGATTGCATTGCGATTCCACCAAACTTTTGAATAATCATAGTGAATACTCCCATCTTTCTTCGTGTCATTTTGTGCACTCTCTTCATACGATACAAGTGAATAGCGGATTGTAATAATGTATTCGATGATGTTAAAAACGTGCAGGAGGAAAGCAGTTGATCTTAGCAGAGCTTATCAAGGATTGGCCTTGTGAAGTACAGGGCGGCTCGATACGTGAAGAAATAAGTGGAATAACTGATGTTGCAGAACAAATCCAGCCAGGTAATATTTTCGTTGCAAGGAAAGGAAAACTGCATAATGGTTGGAATTTTGTTTCCGAAGCAGTGGCAAAAGGAGCAGTAGCCATTGTATATGATCAAGACCAGCCAATTGAACATTTAGAAGTGCCGCATGTTTGGGTACCAGATTGTTCTACATTTTTATCCTATGCATGTAAAGCTATTGTAGGGGATAAAATTGAGTTATTGACTATCATTGGGGTGACCGGAACAAATGGCAAGACAACTGTAACACATTTCATTGGGCAAATATTACAAAAGCTAGGAGCTAAAGTAGCTGTACTTGGCACATTAGGATTATGGATAAATGGTGAGCGTCAGAATCAGAATACTTCCTCTATGACCACACCACCTCCAACTTATTTGTACCCGATTTTTGCGCAATGCGTAGAATTGGGCGTGAAGTATATTATTATAGAAGCATCTTCTTTAGGATTATCGCAACATCGATTAGATCATTGCCCATTTAACTACGGAGTATATTTAAATATGAGTAGAGACCATTATGATGAACATGGCAGTAAGGAGAAGTATGAATTAGCCAAGAGAAAATTAGCCACTTTAGCAAATAAAATAATCGTTAACGCTGACGATCCATTTTGTTTAAATATGAAACAGCATCATGTAAGATCCTTTACTTTTGGTCGACATCGATCAGCGGATATTAGTGTTATTCATAAAGAGATTGAAGGTACTTCCACAGTTTTACTTGTGCAGTATTTGGAAAATCCAGTTGAACTAACGATGCCATTTGTAGGAGAGCACCACCAACAAAATGTATTAGCAGCAGTAGCAACTGTACAGCAACTTGGATACCCTCTCCAAATCATTGCGCCAAGCATTCCTTATCTCAAATTGCCTTCAGGAAGACAACAAGAAGTAGAAAACGATCTCGGTATACGAATTGTCATAGATTACGCTCATACACCAAGTGCTCTTGTAGCTGTTTTACAATCTCTAAAATTAGTATCGAAAAAGAAATTAATAGTTGTTTTTGGTTGTGGGGGAGATCGGGATCATGGAAAACGTCGTGAGATGGGGAAAGTGGCGGATAGCTACGCTCATAAAATATGGTTAACAAGTGACAATCCTCGTAGAGAACAAGCAGATATGATTATTGCCCAAATTGCACAGGGCATAGATCTGACTCCATATGCAATTAAAATTAATCGAAAACAAGCGATTGAAAGTGCAATAGCTGAGGCTATTCCGGGTGATACTGTTTTAATTGCGGGAAAGGGGCATGAAACGACTCAAATAATTGGTAATGAAGTCGTCCCATTTTCAGATTATGAAATTGCTAAAGAATATATAAAACTATTAAAAACAAGACTTAATGACGAAAAATGAGCCAGTTGCAAATGCAATATTTTCCAATTTATTTTTTAATTGAAGATTCGAGTACGAAAGTACAACTATTTTGATGGAGGTACTCGTTAAAATATCGTAAAGTAGTTTGCAACTCATATTTAGAAAAACTTCTTGATAAAATATTAGTAAGGTTCTTATTATATAGAACACCCCAAATTTTCAATTGAATAACATTAGAAATCAGACGTATTCGGTTTCTCTTATAAATTTATTTCACATTATTTGCCTAAATTAGAGAGACCTGAAATTATTTATAGGAAAATCACAATGATTCTATCAAAACGAAGGATGAATATTTACATCCTTCGTTTTTTCTATTGACTAATAAGTAATTTGGAAAATGATTTATTAATGGTGAGGAAAAAAATCCTTTAATAATTATAATAAGTCCTAGTTTTAAGTATTCTTAGAATTTTCTTTTTTTAAAATAGTCGTACAAGTAATGCTCCTTGAATATGATGCAAAGACACTATTATATCGGAGGGGTATTTCATGAATTCCATAGTTCCCTACTTCTTTTTAGGGGTATCTTTAGCTACACCAATTGGCCCTGTAAAAGCAACTTTATTAAATACAGGTATTAAAAATGGATTTTTCCATGCTTGGTTTTTCGGGCTTGGTGCAGTCGTCACCGATATTTTATATATGGTCATGGTGTACTTTGGCATTGGACACTTTATAGAAATACCTTTTATAAAAACGCTACTTTGGTCATTCGGCTTTTTCGTACTTATGTACACAGGGATTGAGAATCTTCTTACATTACATACTATTGAGGTGGATTCAAAATTTGGGAAAGTAGTTCGATTAAGACATTCATTATTATCAGGTTTTTTAATGGCATTGCTAAATCCATTAACAATCCTTTTTTGGTTAGGTATATATGGATCGGTCCTTGTCGGAGGAGCGGGAACATTATCAGGGATGGAAATAATTCTCTATAGTGTATTTATATTACTAGGAATTTCTTTAGTCGATTTAATAATGGCCACTATTTCAGGTGGTTCAAGAAAAATTTTATCGTCCTCTTTTTTGAAAATCGTTTCTATTATTTCATCTCTATCGATGATTGGATTCGGTATTTATTTTGGTATTCAAGCTTACCATTCAATTTTTTAATTTGTCACTATGTTCACAACGCTGTTTTCCTTAGTGTACATAATGTGTAACTTAACGCATAAAAAGAATAAGCAAGGAAACCATACCTTTAATAATTGAAATTAATCTAACAGTTAATAGAGGTGTATGGATGGGGAATGTGGATAATCGTGAAGACAATGTCAGCCTCTGGTGTTTAATCAGTTTGGCCTCAATTCCATTAGTTATGACACTTGGAAATTCTATGTTAATTCCAGTGTTACCGATCTTGGAGAAGAATGTAGGTATTTCTTCTTTTCAATCAAGTATGATTATCACCAGTTATTCAGTAGCGGCAATTATTCTCATTCCAGTTGCAGGCTACTTATCAGATCGTTTTGGGAGGAAAATGGTCATCTTACCGAGTTTAATTTTAGCATTAATCGGTGGCTTAATAGCTGGTATAGCTTCTTGGAAAATGGAAAATCCGTATATGGGTATTATTATTGGGAGGATTTTACAAGGTGCAGGGGCGTCAGGTGCTATGCCGATAGTATTACCGCTAGTAGGTGACTTATATAAAGATGATGATGAAAAAACAAGTTCTTGTTTAGGGATCATTGAAACGTCAAATACGTTCGGAAAAGTATTAAGTCCAATTCTAGGTTCATTGTTAGCAGCTTTCTTATGGTTTTTACCATTCTTCTCTATATTTGCTTTTAGCTTAATCTCTATCGTTTTAATTTTTTTCTTTGTGAAAGTACCTAAAGAAAAAGATGAACCAGTAAAACTAAAAGAATTTTTAACTAATGTTAAAACCACATTTAAGCAAGAAGGAAAGTGGTTATTCACCGTATTTCTAAACGGGGCATTTGTTATGCTTATTTTGTTTGGTGCGTTATTTTTCTTATCTGAAAATCTTGAAAAAATACACGATATTAAAGGCGTAAAAAAAGGATTCGTGTTAGCAATTCCTTTACTGATGCTCTGTATCGCTTCTTTTATTACTGGAAGGAAGATAAAAGGGGATATGAAGCTCATTAAGAAGCTGATGATTATCTGTTTAATTGTTCTTTCTATTAGTGTTGTATTTGTAGGATATACAGCAGAAAAGTTGGTCCTATTGTTAGTAGTGACCAGTATTGTAGGAGTTGCAATCGGAGCAATATTACCTGTGTTAGATGCTATCATTACTGAAAATATTCGAAAAGAGGAGAGAGGTACCGTCACTTCTTTTTATAGCTCTGCTAGATTTATCGGTGTTGCAGCAGGGCCACCTGTTATGTCACTGGTTATGGAGAAATACCTAAATGTGAGCTATATTTCAGCAGGTGTTATAGGGCTTATTATCTTGTTTTTAGTATTTAAGTTCATTCAAATTGATAAAATCGGGCAAAAAAATAGCGTCACATAAATAAAAAGGAGCGATCAGCTAACTTAACTGAATCGTTCCTTTTTATTTTTGATATGAAAATGCATGATTTTTTTACTTACTTGGAATTCAAACTGAAAAGGATGAGGAAAATTCCTGAGAATAGACAAACCATTTTAAGTATCGACACTTTTTCAGCTAAACCTGCTAAACCAATTCCAGTAGTAACAATTAAAACAGTTGGACCAACTAATGCGAGCAGAGTATTGATATAAAATGCTTTCTCTAAATCATTGTACTTAATCATAAAAAGTGCTGCTGTTACCTCAATACTCCCTGAACATAGTCTTAACAAAATAATTAAAAGAAGAGCTTTTTCGATAAAAATGACCACCTTATTTTTCATATTCATCGTAAGTAGATAACTTAGCTCGTAAAGAAGTAGTGAAAACTGGTTTAAGAAAAATATGTAAATTTAGTTTATTGGTAACTATCATTTTTGCTTTTTTATAGTGTATGTATGCTTTTCCACTATTATCAATAAGTCATGACTTATTGATAAATAGTTGCGACAGTTAATAAGTGAGGATAAGTTGTTTTGGATATCTTTTATAGTGCAGTTATACATGGGAGAGTTAAGATTTGGTTAGAAGAAAAATACGAAAAAGAATAAGGAGATTTAAGCGAATAACTTTTTTCAATCCCTTACTTAACAATAAAACAGTAAATCTGTTATGATATTAATGGAATGGGGGAATGAAATATGATGATTACTTCGGAGTGGGCACAAATCCTTGATGAAGTAGATGTTCTGAGTAAAATGATACGATCCTCCAAAGAAAAAGCAATGTTGCAGCATGCCTACAACAGTGTTTATTCCGATGTTGAACTTGTAGAAGAAATTGCTTCATTCCAACGAATGAAAGAGCAATACGAGGATGTTCAACGTTTTGGGAAGTATCATCCAGATTACCAAACAATTATGAAATCGATTCGTTTGCAAAAACGTAAACTCGATTTAAACGATAAAATAGCAGCCCTGAAAGTTGCAGAAAATGATTATCAAGATTTACTAGATGAAATCAGTTTGTTAATCGGCAAAACGGTATCAGAGGCTGTCAAAGTACCTGTTAGTAACCCATTTTTAAACTCTGGCTCCGCATGTGGTTCGGGTTGTGGAACTGGCGGTAGTTGTTCTTGTTCAGCATAAGAAAAGAGACTTATACGAAATTCGTATAAGTCTCTTTTGTTATATATAACTCTGTTATTCATTTAATAGTTCAATTGCTAAATCAGGGCGATCAGTGACAATACCTTTTGCGCCGACTGAGAGTAGCTGTTCCATTGTTGATACGTCATTGATAGTCCAATAATGTACAGGAATATTCAAGTTCTCTAAGAAACGTATAAAGCTAGCATTATCTAAAGCAAAAACACCAAATTTCGATGGGATTTGGAATACATCGACTTTTGGATGGTATAGATGACCGAATTGACTAGTAAAGGAAGTATAAGCCTTTTTCACTTCTCCTTGACCAGCACCTAAAGCAACCTTATTTTGAGCATAAAGATTGAATCGGTCTATTTGTTCGTCGAAGAAGCTTGTTACAACAACACGGTTTTCGACACCTAACTCCTCGATTAAACGCCAAAGTTTTGAAGGCATTAGTCCTCCCTCATATGTATCTGGCGCATCTTTCATATCAATATTTACGAGCATTTGAGGGAATTCTTCTAACAATGAACGTAATGTAACAATTGATTGTTTATCCTCGCGATACGGTAAGTAACCATCCAAATCAACAAAATTATAGCCAAAGTTTAATAACTGTAATTCTTCTAAAGTTAAATCTGCTACGCGACCTGTTCCGTCACAAGTACGATCTACATACTCATCATGGAAAACAACGATTTCTTCATCTTTTGTTAAACGAATATCGATTTCGAAGCCGTGAACGCCGAGATCTGCTGCTTTGTGGAATGCCGACATTGTATGCTCTGGTGCTAAATGTGAGCCGCCACGATGTGCAAGTACAATAGGTTGGTCATACTGTAATGCATCTTTATCGCTTCGTTTTTGAGGTTTTGAAAGAGCTTTTGAACCTGCCCATGCTGCTGCGCTTGCCGCTGCAATTGCGATTGCAACTTTCGTTTTCTTTCCCATTATAGTCCTCCTCTAAATGCAGACTTCTAATTTTATTATAACGGATAAACCATATCGCTGTCAGCTAAACTTGGTTGCGGTTGAATTCCAAGCTATGGTATTCTTGTTTGTAAGAAAAGAGGGAATCCATATGAAAGACCGACAAGGCCTGATTGTGTATGTCCATCATTTAAAACAAGCAAAATCTTTGCGAAGATATGGACATGTACATTATATTTCAAGAAAATTAAAATATGTTGTACTTTATTGTGATCAAGATGAAATTGAAGCGACGATGGCCAAAATGATACGACTTCCGTATGTTAAAAATGTAGTGCCCTCATATCGTCCTTTTGTATCAACTGAGTTTGAAAATGCCAAACCTGATAAGGCAAAAGAATACGATTATAAAACTGATTTATAAAACTTTGGTTATATTTGTCGATAAAAAGAGCATCCAGTATATTGTTGTCAAACTGAATGGAAATTGATGAAACGTATCAGTTAGTACATGGATGGGATATAATGATTGAGACGCATAATACCAATAAGATATTGGTAATAGAGAGTACTTTCTGCAAATTCAGATGAGTGTTTTACGTTTAACGTAATTGCTTGTCTGCCGATTTCAGTTATTTTATTTTCGAATAGTTGAACTCGTTTAGAAGGCTTTGTTTGTGAATGCGAAATACCTTCTCTACAAATATAAAGTGGTGTAAATTTACTTTCACCAACTGGATTAAAAGCTACTGCAAGAGAAGCTACACTTTTGCCGTTATGTTCAGATACAAGTATGAAGGCATTACGATAGCGATGCTGATTTGTTTCTGCAAGTTCGCATAGTTCAAAAACGTCACCAAAACCTTTGCCGAGTTCAATAAATTGTTGAATCATTGTTCGTACACATCCTTTCCTAACACATAGTATCATGATGCAGGAGGATTAGCACATGAAATTTGCTGCCAGCTTATTTTCAATTTTATTATTTTTAAACGGCATAATGTTAACTTTTCAGTACCATGTCTTTTCGGATCAATTGTCTGAGGAGGATAGGGTATTTAACTATGACCAAGAAATAGAAGTGATTTATCGTAAAGGAAAGTTGCTAGTGAATCATCACTTTACCGACCTCCCTCAAGATAATGTGAAGCTTATTTGGCCAACTAAGAGTAAGAAAAAGGCATGTCTCTTAGACGATGTAAAAAGTTGCGAACGTTTAAATGAGCAACTTACTCAGCTAAAAGTAGGAGATGAAGAGAAACAATCCATCTCTTATGAAATTCCAATATCTAAAAAAGGGCTTACTTCAGGTGAAATTTTACGTAATATTTTTTTAACTCTTCAAAATGGGAATCCAGTACATACACAGGTTCACATTTCTGATGAGACAAAATCGGGTGGCCAATGGTTTACCGGTCTACAATTAGTAGGTCAAAAAACACTTGATCTAGTAGATTATTCAATGTATAGCGGTTACGGAGCAGTGACTGATTTATATTGGCAAAAACAAAAGTTGAAAACTGTCTTTGAAAATGAGCAAGTCACTTTGTATAGTGACAAGGCGATATCGAAAGATTTAAAAACAGATTTAAAAGACTTTTCTTTGGAAGGCTTTAATCATGTAGCAATTATGCAAAGTTCAAAGAAAAACTCATCAACACGAATTTTATTTACACCCGTATTTAATGTTGGGTCTATTGAAGAGAAAATCGTCATGTCTCAGATTGGACAACAATATGACTTTGTAAGTAATAACAATTGGTTACCAATCGCAGTTGCGTCCTTTATATCTGGGAAAGAAATTGGCTCTGATAAGGCGCATGAAATCACTCAGATTGTAAATAAGTACATGACAAACGATCAATCAATAGCATGGAAAAATAGTTTGATCGCTCAAAAAGGTGAAGTAATCTCACCAAAAGTGCTCGATAAATTGTTGTCAAAAACACTTGATTTACAAACGTCATTTTTTGAAATGAATGACAATGATCGCACTGAGATTGCTCCGTTGTTATTTGAAGATTCGCGACATGTGTATTTGAAAGATAATGAGGATGATGATGCGCAAGTTATTTTCAAAGATGGTCGTATTTTTTATAAAGCGGTTCCGGTATTAAATGGTCTTGGCTATGAAGTAAACAAGGGGAAAAATGGATTGTATATAGAAAGTGATAATCGAAATTTCAGATTCCCAATGACTGAGTCATTCTATGTGTATAATCAAAAGCGCTATAATATCATTTCGCAACCTTTCGAAAAATTTGGTGACGATTATTATGTGGAAGAAGCATGGCTTGTTAGGTTATTCTTAGTCGATGTAGAAAAGTCGGATGACAAAATTAATATTGCGCCATCTGCTATTTTGAATTAAAATCGATTAAAAATGTAAGTAAGAGAAGGTTTGGTGAAACAATGAGAGTGATTGCTGGTGACAGAAAAGGGATGCCTTTAAAAGCGGTATCTGGCACAACCACTAGACCAACAACAGATAAAGTTAAAGAATCATTATTCAATATACTAGGTCCGTTTTTTGACGGTGGAACCGTTTTGGACTTATTTGCAGGTAGTGGTGGACTGGGTATTGAAGCCATTAGTAGAGGAATGGATAAAGGTATTTTCATTGAAAAAGATGGCCGTGCCTTCCAAAATCTAAAAGAAAACATACAAAAGTGTCGTTATGAAGAACATACTGAGCTTTTTCGAAACGATGCGGTTAGAGCTATGAAAGCCCTTATAAAAAAGGGTGTACAAGTTGACTTAATCTTTTTAGATCCACCTTATAAAAAACGAGCATATTATGATTTAGTAGAAGAAATAGTATCAAATAATGTTATCTCAAGATCAGGTACGATTGTTTGTGAGCATGATCGCGATACAGATTTACCAGACAACTTCCTACATTTCGAAAAAATACGTGAAGAGAGTTATGGTAGTATTATTATTTCATTTTATCGTTCGGTGAAGGAAGAAGGAGAATCCATTGAATAAAATTGCTGTTGTACCAGGGACTTTTGATCCAATTACGAACGGACATTTAGACATTATTAAACGTGCCGCCGATATTTTTGATGAAGTTTATGTTGCTGTGATGAATAATTCCTCGAAAAAACCATTATTTAATGTGGATGAAAGAATGGATTTAATTACACAAGTAACGTGCGACATGCCAAATGTTAAAGTGGATTCATCCTCTGGCTTATTAATCGACTATGCAAAAAAACGTAATGCTGATGCCATAGTACGTGGCTTACGTGCAGTTTCAGACTTTGAGTATGAAATGCAGATTACATCGATGAACCGCTTCCTTGACGAGCAAATTGAAACATTTTTCATCATGACAAAAAATCAATACTCATTTTTAAGTTCTAGTATTGTTAAAGAAGTATCACAATATGGTGGAGATATCCATGGGCTAGTACCAGATATTGTTGAAGTTGCATTAAAAGAAAAGTTCAACTCGAAATAAAAGTAAGGCTGTTCTATGATGTACATCATAAAACAGCCTTTTTTGCGGTGATTTTCATAAGAAAATCACCCAGTACAGTAGAGGGAGTACAGGTATCATAATCAAGCGTAATAAAAAGTATGGAACAAGAGGGATATCAGCATCTTTTGCTAAAACTGCAACTTGCAAATGAATACTCAAGCCTTGGATTGCTAAAATAGTCATGAGCCATAAAGGCAAGTAAGCCGAACTTGCAAATGATTGTGTTGCAATATGTAAGCTAGAAGTCATTTCTAATACTGCATATAAAGAAACGGCCAAAACTGTAGGTAAATCGTGAAAGAAATGAAGTAATGTCTTTGCAATCACATGGCTAATTGTAGTGAAAAATATGACAGTTGTACCAACCAAAAGCACAGTCGGAATACTACCTTTCATACTTTCGATTAAAGGAAATGAAGCGCGTTTTATTTCCTTTTTCACGGACGTTGTTTCAGAAGGGCGTTTAGAAAATAGTATGAAAATACCAAGTGTCACTAAATTTACACTATGTATTAGCAGTAACATTCGCCAACCAATTGAGGCATTTTCAAGTAATTCATAACCAACAAAGCCAATCATAAAAAGTGGACTTGGGGCATGACAAATAGCAAGTAGAAACTTACTTTCTCGCAGTGTTAATTGCTGTTCTTTTGTCATAAAGGCAATTGTAGCAGAACCAGTTGGAAATCCTCCTAACGCACTTATACCATATGCTTTTAAGTAAAGAGCTGTCTTAGAAGGATTACTACTGCCTTGATTTGTCAGGCGTAGTAACCATTGAGTCAGTATTAAATAAGGCAATAAATAGGGGAAGAGTGCGTTCATAAATAATTTGATGCCCACATCTGCCCCCTCATGAGCAATACCTGGTTGCAAGAGTAATAAAGCAATAAGTACCCAACAAATAATGATGTTCATACGAGAAACGAGAATTAGCTCCACCCATTCTTATCTTTTTGTAAGTCGAATTCACAAATGCTAAAATTATTTTTGAAAAAATCGAACAAACCTTCTAATGTTTCGTCATATACATAGCTTAAGAGTTTGTTAATTGGAGGTGCATGTCTTGAATATCAAGAAATTTATAGGTTTTATAGTCATTGCAGCAATTGCGGTATTAGGTTTTGTCTATCCATTACCTTATTATATTATGCAACCAGGTGGAGCTTATGAGCTTTCACAATTTGTAGAGGTAGAAAATGCAAAATTAGACAGCGAAGGAACAATGAGTCTTATGACTGTATCGATGTCTAAAGCAACGCCTTTTACTTATGCTGGTGCTAAGTTAAGTAGTCGAAAAGAATTGCTTCCAGAAACGCAAGTAAGAAGTCCACATGAGAGTGAGGACGAATATAATCTACGTCAATTAAAACTTATGACGGATTCACAATTTAACGCCAAATACGTTGGTTTCAAAAAGGCAAATAAAGAATACGAGATACAGTACAACGGCGTCTATGTTGTGTATGTTTTAGAAGACGGTGCTAGTGACGGTATTTTAAAACCTGGTGACGAAGTGATTGGAATAGATGGAAAAAAAATTATTCGTCAAACAGAATTAATCGATTACTTAGCTGGAAAAAAATCCGGTGAAAAAGTAAAACTTACTATCATTCGAGATGAAAAAGAGCAAACAAAATCCGTTACTTTAAAAGAAATACCTGGGACAAAAGGGAAAGTAGGTATTGGTATTACTTTCACAGAAAATAAATCAATTACAACTAATCCAAATGTAAAAATCGAAGCGGATGAAATTGGTGGTCCTTCTGCAGGGTTAATGTTTACATTAGAAATCATTGATCAATTAACAGAAGGAGATCTAACAAAAGGTTATAACGTTGCAGGTACAGGTGAAATGTTAGAATCAGGTGAAGTTGGCCGAATTGGTGGTATTGATAAAAAAATAATTGCTGCTGATGACGGCGGTATCGAAATTTTCTTTGCGCCAGACGATACAATAACGGATGAAGTGAAAAAATTAAATCCAGGAATCAAAACAAATTATGAAGTAGCTGTTGAAACCGCAAAAAAAATAGACACGAAAATGAAAATCGTGCCTGTTAAAACAGTAGATGATGCATTAAATTATTTAAAAGACTTAAAACAAAAATAATTTTTATACACGAATGGGCGGGGTTTTATAATCCAAGCCCATTCTTTTTGTATTTGCAGGTCCGCTAAGCGCAAGCATGTACAAATCGGTAGCATGAATATCTTGCATTAACATTGCGTCGTCAGAGCTCGCTGCACGGCTAATAATAGGTAATGTAAAATTCTTTTTCTTTGAGGACAAATATCTTTGACCATTTGCAGTCATCCCTAACAAGCGAATATATGAGGGCTGCTTAAAGGATTTTAAACGGTCCCACGTAAAGCCGGTAAAAATATGTGTTAACATACGTTGTATACGTGTCCATGTGTAGCGTTTTGATTTAACCTTTTGCATAAACGACACGAAAGATTCACTTTCTTTTGCAGCACGTAGTAGCAAATATTCAATACCTTCCGTCACTTCTGCAAAACTTGCTAATTCTTGTGGTGTATGACGAATGATTGTAAAGCGTAAGAGTGGCCAGAAAGCCTCCCAACTTCCGAAAGTGATATTTGAATGCTGCCATGCTTCTAATCCTTTAAAAGAAGCCAGAGGCATGTAGGTGGCGATTCCATCTATCGAATCTTTTTCGAAAACAGATTTTCTAATTCCGGTAGCACTAGCAATCGTTGAATCTACTTCAATCTCATCATGATAACCAGCTTTAATACGTTGGATTGTTACAGCTTTTATATTTGACTGAATTTTAATTGCTGCTTCAATATAATGAAAACCTAAAATATTATTTGGTTTTGATAAATCTACGAATGACAGTTCATTTGTTGGGATAAGCTGTTTATATGCCGTATTTAATGCTTGAGGATAGCTTATACCTGTTTGAATAGAATCCCTTATCATTTGTTGTAAAGTATCGTTATGCTCTTGTAACAGGCTATAACTGTTTAAAAACGGTGTTATATTACCTTCTTCACTACCAAATGAAAAATAGTCACAGCACATAGCGTCTAATATGCTTATACCACCTTTAGCAAAATCGGATGCTTGAGCGGTTGCGTACGCATAAGGTAATTCGACAACAAGATCTGCACCTGAAGCAAGAGCCATCTTAGTTCTCGTCCATTTATCGACAAAAGAAGGTTCACCTCTTTGTAAAAAATGACCACTCATCACGGCAATGACAATATCTGCATTTGTCTCTTTACGTGATTGTCTGATATGATGGAGGTGGCCGTTATGAAAAGGATTGTATTCTACAATTACACCGGTTGCTATCAAATCTTCACCCCATTTACAATCTATATCCGTAATTATACGGAGAGTTTGTAGTAGTGACAAGAAAATATCTTGACATCTATAATTTAGCATTATATAATCAACTTTGTTGTCTTGAGGTGATAAACGTATGAAATGGGCAATCCCACAATTATCTAAATATCGCCAAAACGGGATGCCGATTGACGAATTAGTTCAATTGGATGATGTGATGAAACGTAACCCGGACATCCGTCAGATTACACCTGTTCATGTAAAAGGGCACTGTACATTTGGTGCATCCCAAATCACTTGTCATTTTCAATTGACAGGCACGCTAACACTTCCTTGTGCACGAACATGGGAAGACGTTGAGTTTTCATTTGATATCGAGTCCGACGAAATATTCAGTTGGTCAGAAACTGCTAATGAAACAGACTATGATAACCTTCACATTGTAGAAGGTGAAGTAGTAAATGTTGACCCTGTGTTAGAAGAACTAATTTTATTAGAAATTCCAATGCAAGTGTATAAAGAAGATGCGACAATTCCGACACCTAAGAATAACTCTGATTGGAGTTTTTCAACGGAGGACGAGTTAGCCTATCAAAAACAGAATGACACAAAAAAAGTAGATCCAAGACTTGCTGATTTAGCAAAGTATTTTGATCAAACAGACGAATAACCGATCTGTAAGGAGGTGCCATCGATGGCTGTACCATTTAGAAGAACTTCTAAAACTGCGAAACGTAAACGTCGCACACATTTTAAACTAGCTCTACCAGGTATGGTTGCTTGCCCAAACTGTGGTGAAAGTAAATTGGCTCACCACGTATGTAAAGCATGCGGTCAATACAAAGGTAAAGAAGTTGTGAGCAAATAATTCAGTATTTGTTCTGGAAAAGGCTACTAGAGAGACCATGGCTCTCTAGTGGTCTTTTTTTATTTGTTTTTAATCTTAAAACCGTCTTGATCTACATAACTTTTATGCCTCAAATCATAAACATTAATGGAACCAAATCATAACAACTTATTGGATTAATATTAACTTTAATAGCCGCGGTATAGTTTTTGAACTTAGTTTATCTATTAAGTCATGTAAAAAACTTCTGAAAAGTCCTTTGTTTTTAAAAATATTCCAAAAATTCACTGGAGTAATGTCAATAGGATTTGGAGTGAACCCGGTTACTTAAAATTCTTTTTTTGTTTATGGGGTGGACTTAGTATCTCCTTTAATATAGAAATGTCATAGAAATACAAATGCTAAAAAGGTTCAAACCATCTTTAAATGGTATGGAACATTTGAGATGGACTTGTGGGTCACTTTGCATCGTCCGATTAAAACAGGTATGATGATATTATTTCTATTTTCTAATTATTCTAAAAGGAGTAGAGTTAAATGGCGTATCATTTTCAAGAACAAGATGGAGTATTAACATTTACTATTGATCGTCCAGAACGACGTAATGCCATAAATGATGAAGTAATGGAAGGGTTTAAAGAAGTAATTACATATGTACATGATCATGATACCGTACGTTTTTTAGTCGTCACTGGAGCAGGGGAGCGTGCATTTTGTTCCGGAGGGGATTTAGCAGAGTTTCATTCATTAACAACTGAAAAGCAAGCTTTTGGAATGCTAAGTAAAATGGCTAAAATTCTTTATGATCTGGCAACATTACCAGTTCCGACTATTGCCTTAGTTAATGGCGCTGCAGTTGGCGGAGGTTGTGAAATTGCGACAGCTTGTGATTTCCGATTAGTAGCTACTGAAGCAAAATGTGGTTTCATTCAAGGGACTTTAGCAATTACTTCTGGTTGGGGTGGCGGAACATATTTATTTGAACGTGGATTACGCCATGATCGTGCCTTGAAAATGTTAGTGGACGCTAAAGCGTATCCAGCTGAACTTTTATATGAAATCGGTTGGGCTATGCGTGTATTTGAAGGGGGGAAAGAAGCGGCTCTTGAGACGTTTATAGAGGATATGCGTAAAGTCCACCCTTCGGTTCATAAAGCTTATAAAGAAATGGAGTTACGCAAATGGCGAGAAATGGGGCTATTTGATCGTGTTATGGAGGAAGTTCACACCTGCGCAAAATTGTGGGAAAGTGAAGCACATCACCAAGCTGTAAATCGTTTTCTATCAAAATCAAAATAACTTCTAAAATTGAAAAACTCGCATATAGTAATAAAAATGCGAGGTGATTGAGATAGAAGTTAAAAAAAGAAAAGATCAATGGTTAGCTGTAGATGATACACGTTTGGTGGAAATTATATTAATGGCTGTTCGTGAAGGTCGATCACAACTTGCGGGTTTTGAAGAAGCGGCTGAAGAGTTAGGTCGTACAAAGCAAGCTTGTGGGTTTCGATGGAATAAAACATTAAGAGCGCAATATGAAGCTGAATTAGAAGATGCTAAAACAAGACCAAAGCAAATGATGCGTTCGCATCTAAAACAAGCACTGATGAGCTTTGATCAATTATCTGAAGCTTATCAATCATTGAAGAAATCTCATGAAGCATTAAAGCATGAGCATGATGATTTAGTAAAATGGCTCGAACAAGGTTTAGAGAAGGTTAGACAATAAAAATGCAGTTGAATATTTCGTATGGAAGATCATTCTAAAGCTATTTTGGAATGATCTTTTTATTGTGAATAAAATAACAAAGAAGAAAAAATACTCAATAATAAGTAAAATTTGCTAGTTAATAGTTGAAATCGCTTTCTTATTTCGTTTAGACTAATAAGGAAAGGGAGAAACGGTTTAAGCAAAGGGGGATGAATATGCGCAAAGTTCTAATTGCCAATCGTGGGGAAATTGCGAGAAGAATTATCTCGACATGCCACAAGTTAGGTATTGAAACAGTTGCTATCTATTCAGATGCAGATCAAGATTTACCTTTCGTTAAAGAAGCGACAAATGCTGTTCGCATAGGTGAAAATCAGGTCGCACAATCTTATTTGAAGGCTGATGAAATTATTCAACTTGCCATTGAGCATCAGGTAAGTGATATTCATCCAGGTTACGGGTTGCTATCAGAAAACGCGGATTTTGCTAGAAAAGTAGAGGCTGCGGGAATTCGCTGGATTGGTCCAAATGCAGATGTAATCGAACAAATGGGTGATAAAATTCAAGCGCGCCAAACGATGAAAATTGCCGGTGTTCCAGTTGTACCAGGTTCAGAGGAAGGTCTAACTTCATTAGAAGAGGCATTGCAATTTGCTAGTCTAATTGGATACCCTGTAATGCTGAAGGCATCAGCTGGCGGAGGCGGTATTGGCATGGTGTGCTGTGAAGATGAGCAAGCGCTCAGTCATAGCTTTGAAAATGTAAAAAAACGTGCACAATCGTATTTTAAGAATGACCTCGTTTTTATCGAGAAGTATATTCCAAATGCGCGTCATATTGAAGTGCAAATTTTCGGCGATGATGCTGGGAATATCATTCATTTATTTGAACGGAATTGTTCGATTCAACGACGTCACCAAAAAGTTATTGAAGAATCACCTTCACCTCTATTTCCGCAAGCTGAGCGCGTAAAATTACTGCAAGCCGCTGTGGATGCTGCAAAAGCTGTTCGTTATACCAATGCTGGAACGGTAGAATTTATAGTGGATGCGGAAAATCACTTTTATTTTCTCGAGATGAATACACGTTTACAGGTTGAACATCCAGTTACGGAGGCTATTACTGGATTTGATCTTGTTGAGTGGCAATTACAAGTAGCAGAAGGCAAGACATTACCTATAAAAGACCAAACAGCTATAAAGTGCACTGGCCATGCAATTGAATATCGTATTTACGCAGAGGATCCAGAGAGGTTTTTGCCGTCACCGGGTAAGTTGCAAGTATTGATGTTCCCTCAAATAGAGAATTGCCGTATTGATAGTGGTTACGTTGAAGGGAATAGAGTATCACCGTTTTATGATCCACTTATTGCAAAACTTGTCGTGTTTGGGGAAACAAGAGAGCAAGCATTGGCCAATTCTGAAACGGTTATAAAGGACATAGATATACAAGGGGTAAAATCAAATTTGCTATTATTTGATCGCTTATTGCAAGAAGAAATGTTCCAATCCGGGGTTTATCACACAAGTTCGCTAACAGAATGGTTAGCCAATCACAAGGGGGATAAGATTTATGGGAGAAATTAAAGCATCGATGGCAGGTACAGTATTTCGTGTTGAGGTAAAAGAAGGAGATGCAGTATCTGCTGGTCAAACTGTCATCGTTTTAGAGTCTATGAAAATGGAAATTCCAGTAGATGCTGAAGTGTCAGGCTCAGTTGCTGAAGTGAAAGTGAACGAAGGTGACTTCGTTAACGAGGATGATGTACTAGTCGTCTTAGGCTAAAGTAGATGTAAGTGTCTAACACAAAGGGGAGGACATAATATGACTGAACACACAGTATATAACGAACGTCTAGCTGACAAACTTGAAGGGATTTTTGCAGGTGGACATCCGAAATATCATGAAAAACTAAAAGAAACAAATAAATTGTTCGTGCGAGATCGTTTAACGCTACTTTTTGATGATGGAGAATATGAAGAGGATGGACGTTTTGCGAATTGTGAAGCAGGTGATTTACCTGCAGACGGCGTGGTCACTGCTATGGGGAAAGTAAATGGCCAAACCGTTTGTGTTATGGCGAATGATTCGACTATTAAAGCAGGTTCGTGGGGTTCTCGAACTGTTGAGAAAATTATCCGTATCCAAGAAGTAGCGGAGAAAAATCAAGTACCTATGATTTATTTAGTAGATTCGGCAGGAGCACGTATTACAGATCAATTAGAAATGTTTCCTGGGCGTCGTGGAGCAGGGCGTATTTTCCATAATCAAGTGAGAATGTCAGGAATGATTCCGCAAATCTGTTTATTATTTGGTCCTTCTGCTGCAGGTGGAGCATACATACCGGCGTTTTGTGATATCGTTGTTATGGTAGAAGGTAATGCTTCCATGTACTTAGGTTCACCACGTATGGCTGAGAAGGTTATTGGTGAAAAGGTGTCGCTTGAGGAGATGGGTGGAGCACGTATGCATTGTACTGTTAGTGGGTGCGGAGATCTACTTGTTTCAACTGAGGAAGAAGCTATTTCCGAAGCGCGTCGATATTTAAATTATTTTCCAGCGAATTTCGCAGATAAGCCAGCAGTTGTTGATGGAAAACAACCAATACAAGGTCGCAAATTAGAAGAAATAATTCCTGAAAATCAAAATGCACCTTTTAATATGTATGAAGCGATTGATCAGTTAATAGATGAGGGAAGTTTTTTTGAAATAAAAAAACTTTTTGCACAGGAATTGATTACAGGTTTAGCGCGTATGGATGGTCAAGTGGTGGGAATTATTGCAAACCAACCGAAGGCAAAGGGCGGCGTATTATTTGTTGACTCGGCAGATAAGGCGGCTAAATTTATTAATTTATGTGATGCATTTTCAATTCCATTATTGTTCCTAGCTGATGTGCCAGGCTTCATGATTGGAACAAAAGTTGAGCGTGCTGGTATTATTCGCCACGGTGCGAAGTTAATTTCAGCGATGAGTTCGGCAACAGTACCTAAAATTTCAGTAGTGGTACGTAAAGCATACGGAGCAGGACTATATGCAATGTGCGGTCCGGCATTTGAACCTGATGTCTGTATTGCTCTTCCAACTGCGCAAATTGCCGTAATGGGTCCAGAGGCGGCAGTTAATGCTGTTTATTCGAATAAAATTGAAGCTATTGAAGATCCGAAAGAACGAATGCAGTTTGTTAAAGAAAAACATGTTGAATATAAAAAGGAAATTGATATCTACAAAATGGCATCCGAAATGATTGTCGATGAAATCGTCGCGCCAAGTGATTTAAGAACAGTCATTACGAAACGCTTGGCTTATTATGACTCAAAACAAATCTTACTGCCTTATCGAAAACATCCGGTTTATCCTGTATAATAAGTGTTGCTATTGAGGTCTGCCTGTATCAGGTGGACCTCAGTCTATTTTTATTAAAAGGAGATATCGATATGCAAATTGTTGTTGTAGGTGGAGGAGCGGTTGGATTACTGCTAGCATCCTTGCTACAAAAAGATCACAACCAGATGAATATTCTTGTTCACCGAGAAACTCAAGCAAGTGAACTTAATGACAAAGGTCTACAGCAAATCGATGTCTTGCAACAGTCGCACCATACATATATTAAAGCTTCACAGGACTTTAAAGTATTTCCGACAGATGCAATATGGATAATTGCCGTAAAATATCATCATCTAGCTAGTTTACAGTATCTATTAAATGCATTACCAGAAAGCACGCCATTACTTTTTATTCAAAATGGTGTGAAGCACTTACAATTTGCAAATAACTTGCAACAGAAGCAAATCGCTTTTAGTTCAGTAGAGTTTGGAGCTGAGAAGCTATCGAATTCAAGCGTTGCACACAGAGGGATTGGCAAGATGAAAATAGCTATAGGAAGAGGAGATGGACAACCGTTTAAGGAATTTTCCCAGCTATCAGATTCTAAATTACCTATTGAATGGATTGAGAATGCAGAACAAATGTTAATACGAAAAGCACTATTAAATTGTCTAATAAATTCTTTAACGACTATACTAAATGTTAAAAACGGTTCTCTTATTACGAATGAGCATAGCTTAATATTATTAGAGCAATTGTACAAAGAGCTCATGAGCGCCTTCCCGGAACAACAGGATCAGCTTCTATTTGAAGATGTACTTTCATTATGTACAAGTACAGCAATGAATACTTCTTCTATGCTTACAGATCGATTAAATGGAAGGCTAATGGAAGTAGATGCGATTGTTGGTGGGATATTAGAAATAGCACAAAATCGTGGTCACGATCTGCCGACATTAGAGACGCTTTATATGATATTAATGACATTGCAACAAGGCGGTGTGGAAAGATGATGTATATACTGTCAATTTTTTTGCATTTCATTGTACTTTGCCCAGTCATCTTATTTCTCATTATTTATTCTCTACTGAAAAAATTACCTAAGAAGCGAGAGAAAGTATTTGGTAGGGCAGCAGATATAACGACATTTCTACTGTTTTTTTCTGTTCCGGAATCTGTTCATTTTTTATGGGGGTATGATATCGGGTTTATAACTTTTATCTTTGCAATTATAATTGCGATAGTTTTCACGATAATTGAATGGCGCTCTACAAAAGAAATTGAAATACTACCATTATTCCGGAAAATTTGGCGCTTTTTATTTTTAGCATTAACCATTACTTACGTGGTTATTTGGATTATTATAATAGTTCAAAGAATTATTTTATATGTGACGATGACGTGAGCGTATTTTTTCAATCCAACTGATTAAAATGCTATACTCGATTGTAGTTAACAATATAGAGGAGTTTATACTAATATGAAACTGGAACAAATAGATGTACCGGTAAACAATCAATTATTGGTAGATTATCGAAATCAAAAATCAACAATCTCGTCGTTTTTCCATTATACAAATGAAGATGAATCTTTTGAACGCCGTTTAGAAGATTTAAAAAATCATCCGATTCGCCGAGCTGAGCTTGTAAAAGTCATTAGTGAATTTATGGCACCTCTTGAGAAATCGGTAAAAATGGAACAACATTTACGAGAATTAGAAAACAATGCAGTGGTTGTTGTTGGTGGGCAACAAGCGGGCTTATTAACTGGACCTCTATATTCAGTCCATAAAGCTATTTCTGTTTTACTTTTAGCTAAAGAACAGCGCGCGAAATTAGATGTTCCAGTCGTTCCTGTATTTTGGATTGCTGGTGAAGATCATGACATTGATGAAATCAATCATACATTTACAGCGTTAAATGGTCGTTTGCAAAAACATATTCATCCAGACCGTTCAAAGAAAAAAACAATGGCTTCAACAACAACTTTAGATATTGAAGATACACGAAAATTTATAAAAAATGTCTTCCAACAATATGGTGAAACTGCATATACAGAAGAGCTGTTGGCGAAAATCGATACTTTATTAGTAAGGAGTCATACATATACTGACTTTTTCGCCCAATTAATGCACTGGCTTTTCAAAGAAGAAGGGTTACTTCTATTAGATGCCGCTGATCCGAAATTGCGTGCTTATGAGGCACCGTATTTCGAGAGATTAGTGAACCACTCTGAAGAGATTGCAGATGTAGTTTCAAATCGCGAGGCACTATTGGCCGATAGTGGTTATGGTACCCCGATAGGTGCAACGAAAGAAAATGCTAACCTTTTTTACGTCAAGGAAGGTGAACGCTTCTTATTAGAGCGTAAAGATGGCAAGTTTATCAATAACGTCGCGAATGTCCAATTTACAAAAGAAGACATGTTACAGCTAGCAATTGAACAGCCTGCTTGTTTAAGTAATAACGTTGTAACAAGACCGCTAATGCAGGATATGGTCTTGCCTGTACTTGCATTTGTTGGAGGGCCAGGAGAGCTTGCGTATTGGTCTACATTAAAAGACGCTTTCGAGTTGCTTGGTATGAAGGTGCCAGTTTTCGTACCACGTATGAATATGACGCTTGTTAATCGCCAAGTCTCCCACTTATTAGAGACACATGATTTATCTGTTACTGAAGTATTAAGTGGTAAAGTGGCCCAAATGCATCATACCTTTGTAAATGAAGTATATGATGATGCTGCAAAAGAGGCTATTGAAAAAACAAAAGCGTTGCTACAGCAGCAATATGTGGACTTACAAAAGCATTTGCATAAGAATGATGTGCACCTAGATAAACTAGTAATAAAAAATCTAGATATTCATGAAAACCAATTAGACTTTCTATTAAAGAAAATCGAAGCAGAAGTATTACTTCAGCATGATGTTGCTATTCGCAGATTCAACGAGATGGAAGGTCAGCTAATTCCTGAAGGTATTTTAATGGAACGTGTATTTAATCCATTCCAATATATGAATGAATATGGCATGACTTTAATTGGTGATATTTTACAGTTACCATTAGAAGTTAGTGAATTGCATCAAGTAATATATATATAAAATGGAATAATGCGGATTAAAAAATGGCTGTTTTTAAAATAAAATAAATATAATATTACCCTGATTTTAGGGTATTAAAAGCTATCTCAATTGAGATAGCTTTTTTTTATTAAAAATATCAAATAAATACTACAATATGGTATTAAAATAATAAAATAATAATAAGAAGTATGAAGTTTTTTTAACAAAAAGGTAAAAATTAGTAGAAATATTGTTGTTGATAAGGACGATTTACGCATTTTAATGTAAACACCCTTATTTTCCAATGAATTAGTGGTGGAATGTGGGGGGATGTGGTACATTAATTTCATATAGTGGGGTGAGTAATATGTTCATGGGAGAGTATCAACATAGTATTGATGCGAAGGGCCGATTGATTATACCTGCTAAGTTCCGTGAACACCTTACGGAAGGCTTTGTCATTACCCGAGGATTGGATAATTGCTTATTCGGGTATCCTATTTTGGAGTGGCGTAAGCTGGAGGAAAAACTGAAGCAATTACCTGTTACTAAGAAAGATGCCAGAGCTTTTACGCGTTTCTTCTTTTCAGGTGCTACAGAGGTGGAAGTGGACAAGCAAGGCCGTATTAATATCCCAAGTAACTTATTAACACACGCTAATGTTCAAAAGGATTGTGTAGTACTCGGCGTTTCTAATCGTATTGAAATTTGGTCCAAAGAGTCTTGGCAAAATTATTTTGCTGAATCTGAGGAATCCTTCAATGACATTGCTGAGAATATGATTGATTTTGATATATAACCAATTTAGAGGAGGGACAAACCTTGTTTAATCATACGACTGTATTATTAAAGGAAACCGTTGATGGATTGAACGTTCGTCCTGACGGCATTTATGTAGATTGTACTTTAGGTGGGGCTGGACACAGTGAATATTTAGTTAGCCAATTATCATCAAAAGGTAGACTTATTTGCTTTGATCAAGATACTTCAGCCATTGAAAATGCTAAAGAACGTTTAGGACCATATTTAGATAAAATAACTTTCGTACATTCAAACTTCCGTTATTTGAAGGAAGAACTAGAAGCATTAGGCATAGATAAAGTTGACGGGATTTTATACGATTTAGGCGTATCATCTCCTCAATTAGATAACGCAGAACGAGGATTCAGTTACCACCAAGATGCACCACTTGATATGAGAATGGATACAACAGCTGAACTTTCGGCATTTCATGTTGTGAATGAATGGTCATTCGAAGATCTTGTACGTATTTTCTATCGATACGGTGAAGAAAAGTTCTCGAAACAAATTGCCAGAAAAATTGAAGAAGCTAGAAAGACAAGCCCAATTGAAACCACGGGTGAACTAGTAGATTTAATTAAAGAAGGTATCCCAGCTGCAGCAAGACGTAAAGGCGGACACCCAGCGAAACGTGTATTCCAAGCCATTCGAATTGCTGTAAATGATGAACTTGGTGCAGCGGAAGATTCATTAATACAAGCACTTGAAGTCATTAATGTAGGTGGACGAGTTAGCGTCATTACTTTCCACTCGTTAGAAGACCGATTATGTAAAACTATCTTCAAAGAAGCATCCTCTTTGCCAGAATTACCACCAGGTTTACCCGTTATTCCAGAGGAATTAGCTCCAGGTATAAAACTTGTTACACGTAAACCGATATTACCTTCAGAGCAAGAACTAGAAGAAAATAATCGAGCTCGCTCAGCGAAACTCAGAATAGCTGAAAAAATCAAAGAAAAAGGGAAGTGATTAAATGGCATTGCTTAATCGGCAACAACAACAAACGTACATCCAGCAGCCACAGCCTACAGTACCGGAAAGAACCGTCCAGCAGCCAACACCCAGACCTTCCAAGAGAATATTGTCTAAGGGGGAAAGGGTTCTCCTTGTGGCCATGGTGACAATAATAGCATTATTGTCAGTTATGAATTTAAATACGCAATCTGCAATTAATACAACATCTGTTGAAATTCAAAATATCGAAAATAAAATTGATGAAACGAAGAAACAAAATGCGGAATTGTCCATCGAGGTAAGTGAACTCTCTACATATGAGCGTATTTGGAATAAAGCGAAGGAATTAGGCTTGAAGCTGAACGAAAAAAACGTGAAAGTAGTGTCTGGACAATGAAGAGAAAGTTTCGGTTTCAATGGGGAGCCTTTCTAATGTTAATCGTTTATGGAGGGCTCTTTTTTGCTATGTTTTTCCGTATATTTGGAATCCAAGCTTCGGGCCAAGTAGAGGGGCAAGCTTTGGCGGCAAAAGCGGCAGCAAAATACGAAAGATCAAAAGTAATTACAGCTAATAGAGGGAACATTCTCGATCGGCAAGGACAAGTTATTGCAGAAGATACTATTAACTATCGCTTAGTAGCTGTAATTAGTCCTAAGGCATCTGAAGGAACTAAAACTCTTATGCACGTAGCAGATAAAGAGAAAACAGCCAAAATTTTAGCGAAATATCTTTCTATTAGTGAGAAAGATATATTTGATAAATTAAATACTAAAGTAAAGAATGCACAAGGTAATGAAATTCGCCAAGTAGAATTTGGTGCTGCAGGACGTAATATTAGCCATGGTGTAATGGAGCAAATTAGTAGTGAAAAGCTACCTGGCATCATTTTCATGGAAGAAACAAAGCGTTTTTATCCAAATGGTATCTTTGCATCAAACTTAATCGGCTTAGCACAACGGGATACTCAGCAAGATGGACAAACTAAAACCGTAGGTAAAATGGGACTAGAGTCCATCTATAACAAAGAATTATCCGGTACGGATGGAAGGGTTCAGTATAAGAGTGATGTATGGGGTTATTTGCTACCTAATAGCAATAAGATGGTAGAACCTGCTAAAGATGGTGCGGATGTATATTTAACGATTGATAAAACCATTCAAAACTTTTTAGAAGATTCAATGTCTAAAGTTTATAAGAAATATAATCCTGAATCGATGGTAGCGGTCGTTGCCAATCCGAAAACGGGAGAAATACTTGCTGTGTCGCAAAGACCAACATATAATCCACAAGACGGTACTGGACTTGAAAATAGCTGGTTAAACCAGTTAACAGAATTGACGATTGAACCGGGTTCAACAATGAAAACATTTACATTAGCAGCTGCAGTCGAAGAAGAGAAATGGTTCCCGAATGCTACATTTCAGTCTGGTCAGTATACTGTGCTCGATCGAACTATTCGAGATAGTAACCAAGTTGGATGGGGAAGTATCTCTTATTTAGAAGGAATCCAACGGTCTTCAAACGTAGGTATGGCTCATTTATTAAAGTTAATGGGCGATGATACCTTTATTTCTTATATGAAAAAGTTTGGTTTCGGAGAAAAGACGGGAATCGATTTACCAAATGAAGCGACAGGACAAATTTTAGATAAATATCCAATTAATCGTGTCACAACTACTTATGGCCAAGGATCTACGGTTACCCCTATTCAATTAATTCAAGCTGTTTCTGCCATCGCAAACGATGGTAAAATGATGCAACCGTATGTAATTGAGAAAATTGTGAATCCAAATACGAAAAAAATCGTCAAAGAGAACACCCCAACAATTAAAGGTCAGCCTATTTCTGAAAAAACGGCTAAGGAAGTTAGAAAGATTTTAGCTTCTACCATTTATTCCGAAAAAGGAACTGGTCAAAACTTTGCAAGTAAAGAATATGAAGTAGCCGGTAAAACAGGTACAGCTCAAATTCCGAAAGCATCTGGTGGATACTACTGGGGAAAAAATGAATTCTTGTATTCATTTTTGGGTATGGCTCCTGCAGATGATCCTCAGTTAGTTATGTACATTGCGGTGGAAAAACCTAAGCTTGGACCAACAGATGTCGGCTCAGAGCCAACATCTACTGTATTTAATACAGTAATGGGAAGTAGTTTGAAGTACTTAAATATTAAGCCGCAAAAAATTAAAAAAACAAAATCCCAAACGATGGAGAACTTAAAAGGTCAACTTGTTGAGGATGTTGAAAAAGAATTTGAAGAAAATGGCATAGAAACGGTTATCATAGGTAATGGTGATAAAATTACGGACCAATACCCAGCAGAAAAATCAGAAGTTTTATCTGGTGGTTTTGTATTCTTGAAGACAGATGGGGATTCGGTAGTACCTGATTTTACAGATTGGTCACTCCGTAACGTTTTAACGTATCAAACAATGGCTGGTGCCAATATAGAAATTAACGGTGAAGGCTACGTACAGAAACAAAGTGTTAAAGCTGGTACTGTGCTAAATGCAAATAAGAAAATTATTTTGAAAATGAAAAAACCAGAGGAGATTTATAAATAGTTCATGTGATTTCGCAAAGAATTTGAATAGTACGGAGTGTCATATCATACTTTGTAAGAAAAAAAGGTGTGATATGTCGAACAATGTGGGCCACTAAAAGTACAAAAAAAAGAATGCAATGGATGTGGATTGTCTTTGTTGTTTTATTCCTCATGCTTATTGGGAAATTAGTACATGTACAGTTTATACAACATGATTTGTTAACAAAAAGGGCAGAAGAAAGCTGGGACCGTGAAATACCAGTTTCAAGTTTAAGAGGAAACATAGTAGATCGCAATGGTAAGTTAATCGTTGGTAATAAACTAGCCCCAACATTGTATTTTATGCCAGCGCAAAATGATAAACCTTTAGATGCTGCAAAAGAGTTGGCAACATTACTTGGAGTAGATGAGCAAGCATTAGCAAAAAAAATGCAACAAAAAACGTCAATAGTAAAGCTTGCTCCTGAAGCTAAAAACATATCTAAAGAACTTGCCGAAAAAATACAACAAAAAAATATACCAGGAATTTACGCAGGGCTTGATTACATACGTTATTATCCGTATGATCAATTACTCTCTAGGCTAATTGGTTTCACTGGTTATGATCAGCAAGGATTAGCTGGATTAGAGTATCAGTATGATGATCTATTGATGGGAAAAGCTTCCGCAATTCGCCTATTTACAGATGCTAAAGGTTCAGCACTTCCTCATGTCCAAGATAGTTGGAAAGATGGTAAAGACGGTGCAACAATGGAATTGACCATTGATGTTGATGTTCAAAAGGTCGTAGAACGTGAACTTTCTCAAGCTATGGTGAAATACGAGGCAGACCAGGCAATGGGTATTGCTATGAATCCTAAAACTGGTGAAATATTAGCGTTAGCATCTTATCCAACATTCTCTCCTCCTTCATTTTCCAAAGTCGATTCCAAAATTTATAACCGAAACCTACCAGTGTGGATGACCTTTGAGCCAGGTTCTACATTTAAAATCATTACATTAAGTGCAGCGTTAGAAGAACAGGTTGTTGATTTAGATAAGGATCATTTCTTTGATCCGGGCTACTCAATGGTAGAAGGTGCTCGTCTACGTTGTTGGAAGCGTGAAGGCCACGGAAGCGAAACCTTTTTAGAAGTCGTACAAAATTCTTGTAACCCAGGTTTTATAGAGCTCGGAAGAAGAGTAGGACCAACAAAACTTCAAAAATATATACGTGATTTTGGCTTTGGGCAAACAACAGGATCGAATATGGCAGGAGAATCAAGTGGGATATTGTTCTCTGAAAAGGCATATGGTCCTGTTGAACATGCTACAACGTCTTTTGGGCAAGGAATCTCTGTCACACCAATTCAACAAGTCCAGGCAGTATCAGCAGCGATTAATGGTGGTACACTCTATCAACCCTATATAGTTAAAAATCTAATCGATTCAAATTCAGGCAAGATATTGAAAAGCTACAAGCCTTTAAAAAAACGACAAGTCATTAAGCCCGAAACGTCCAAAAAAGTTCGTGAAGCATTAGAATCGGTTGTTGCTTTAGGTTCTGGTAGAAATGCATTTAGAGATCACCTACGCATAGGTGGTAAGACTGGAACAGCTCAAAAAGTTGAAAATGGACGGTATAAGGATGGGGAATATATTGTATCCTTTATCGGCTTCGCACCAGCAGATGATCCAGAAATCGTTGTTTATGTTGCAATAGATAATCCAAAGAACGTTACGCAATTTGGTGGTGTTATTGCGGCACCAATTGTAGGGCAAATCATTGAGGATGTTCATGATAAAGTCGGTATTACAGAGCGAAAGGGACAATTAGAAAAGATATATAAATGGGGGGATGTTGAAAAAGTGCGCGTACCTGATTTGGTCGGTCAGACAAAAGAAGATATAGCAAAATTACAATATCCGTTTCGTTTAGAATGGCATGGAAATGGCTCCAAAATTGCCTCTCAACTGCCAAAAGCAGATGCACAAATCGGACTAGATGGCATAATTCACGTTTATTTAGAAAAATAGCGTGTATTAGTCTTTAAAAATAGAATTGAAACTACTATGATAGTACATGTACTAAAGAAGGTTAGAAGGAGAATTTTCATGACAATTGCAACAACTTTAATTGTTTTGGCCACTTCATTCGTCTTAACGGCTATCACAGCACCAGCTGTTATTCCGTTATTACGTCGAATGAAATTTGGTCAAAGTATTCGAGAAGAAGGACCAAAATCACATCAGAAAAAAGCGGGAACTCCAACGATGGGTGGCGTAATATTTTTATTCGCTATTATCGTTACAACTATAGTATTAGGTTATCTAAATGATGCCTTTACTTCACAATCTGTTGTATTAATTCTCGTCTTATTCGGCTTTGGTTTAATCGGCTTTTTAGACGATGGTCTTAAAATTATTTTCAAGCGTAATTTGGGATTAACATCCCTCCAAAAGTTAATCGGACAAATTATTATTTCGATTGCTGCCTATTTCTTATTAGGTCTAGGCGTTTTCCATAATACAATCCAGATACCGCTTACTGATTTCGCCTTTAACTTAGGTGGATTTTATGTTTTATTCTTAATCTTTTGGTTAGTAGGTTTCTCAAACGCTGTCAATTTAACAGATGGGTTAGATGGGCTTGTGTCGGGTACAGCTTCCATTGCTTTTACTGCATTTGGTGTACTAGCGCTTGTAAACGGTCAAGTTGATATCGCGATATTTGCATTTGCTGTAACAGGTGCTTTACTTGGTTTCTTATTATTTAATGCTAATCCAGCAAAAGTGTTTATGGGAGATACTGGTTCACTTGCTTTAGGTGGAGCACTTGCAATGCTTTCAGTATTAGTTGGGCATGAAGTATTACTATTACTGATTGGTATTATCTTTGTAGCTGAAACACTATCTGTTATTTTACAAGTAGCAAGTTTCAAATTAACAGGTAAGCGAATTTTTAAAATGAGTCCACTACATCACCATTTTGAGTTATCAGGCTGGTCTGAATGGCGTATTGTTCTAACATTCTGGTTGACAGCAGTAGTTGCAGCGTTGATCGCAGTGGTTCCGGAGGTCTTGAAATGAAAAGCATAAAAGAGATGGAACATAAAAAAGTACTTGTACTAGGATTAGCTAAAAGTGGTGTAGCAGCTGCGGAATTACTGCATAAAATGGGTGCTTTCGTTACTGTGAATGATGCTAAACCATTTGAAGAGAACACTGATGCACAACGTCTGTTACAACAAGGAATTACAGTGATTTGTGGCCGTCATCCAGAAGATTTACTAGATGAAGGCTTCGAATTAGTTGTGAAAAACCCTGGTATTCCTTATACAAATATTCTAGTAGCAGATGCTGTAAAACGAGGTATTCCAATTTGGACTGAGATAGAGCTCGCTTACTTAATTAGCGAGGCTCCAATGATTGGTATTACGGGTTCAAATGGTAAAACAACAACGACCACCTTGCTTTATCATATTTTAAATCAAGGTGGTTTAAATCCTCTCATCGCTGGAAATATAGGTACAGTAGCATGTTCAGTCACTGAAAATGCTACACCAGATAATGTAGTCGTTACAGAATTATCTTCATTCCAATTAATGGGTACTGAACATTTCAAGCCAAAAATTGCGATTTGGACGAATTTATATGAAGCGCATATTGACTATCACGGTTCGATGGAAGAATACAGTAATGCTAAATTTGCTGTAACACGCAACCAGGATGCATCAGACTATTTAATCTATAACGCAGATCAAGAAGTAGTTGTGAGTTATGCAAATAAATCACATGCACATAAAATTCCATTTACAACAAATGGTATTAATTATCTAGGAATAAGTGCAGATGATGAAATGGTTTACTGGTTAGGTAAACCATTTATCAAACGTAGCATTATAGCTCTTCCTGGACAACATAATTTAGAGAATGTTTTAGTAGCAGTTGCAGCAGCAATAATTATGGATTGTCCGAAAGATAAGATAGAGCATGTTTTATCATCATTTACGGGTGTTAAGCACCGTACACAATTTGTTCGAGAATGGCAAAGTCGTAAAATTTTCAATGATTCTAAAGCGACTAATACATTAGCTACTCGCAGTGCGTTAGCAGCTTTTACACAGCCGATTGTTTTACTTGCAGGTGGCTTAGATCGAGGGCACTCATTTGAAGAACTACGTCCACATATGGGGAATGTTCACGCAGTTGTCGTAGCTGGGGAAACAGCTAAGCGATTTGCTGAATTCGCAGAATCATGTGGTGTTGAAAAGATAGCATATGCTAATGATATGGAATCAGGTGTTAAACAAGCAGCAGATTTATCAAATGAAGAAGATGTCATCTTATTATCTCCTGCGTGCGCAAGCTGGGATCAATACCCGACTTTCGAGGTGCGTGGTGATAAGTTCATCGAAGCTGCAATGAAGTTGTAAGGAAATTCGAACAACAGGAAGGATGCCATAGCTGAATCAACGTGAACGCACACTTTTTATGAGTGCAATCATTTTATTGACATTGATAGGCATTGTTTTCGTCTATTCTGCAGGGACATATTGGGGCAAGGTACACTATGGTAATACTGCCCCTTTTCTTTTTAAGCAACTAATTTATTTAGGTGTGGCAGTCGGAGCATTTTATGTTGTTTCCAATAGTTCCCTTCTAAGAATGGAAAAAAGTTGGACAATACTGTACATATTTTCACTCTTACTTTTAATAGCGGTATTGATTCCTGGAATAGGCGCTGTACGAAATGGTTCTCAAAGCTGGATTGCTTTTGGACCCCTTAGTATTCAGCCCGCTGAATTTGCTAAGATTGCATTGCTTGTAAAATTGAGCTTTGTATTAGCGCGTAAGAAAAGTACGGAAAGAACTATTCAACTAAGTCACTTTGTTTTGATTCTATTGCCAGCAGCGCTTATAATGCTGCAACCTGATTTTGGTTCTGCGTTTATTTTACTCGTATCATCCTTTGCTTTACTGTTTATAGCTGGTTATCCAATTCGTTTTTACGTTTTTCTAATGATGATTGGTATTAGTGGTTTAGTGGGTTTAATAATGGCGGCTCCTTATCGATTAAAGCGTATAGAGGCGTATCTGGATCCTTGGTCTGACCCATTAGGTAGTGGCTTCCAAGCAATCCAATCCTTACTTGCAATTGGACCTGCTGGACTGTTTGGACATGGTTTTGGTAACAGTCGTCAAAAGTATCTCTACTTACCCGAACCGCAAAATGATTTTATCTTTTCAATCATTGCCGAAGAAACAGGCTTTATAGGCGCAGCATTGATCGTTATAACCTTTGCTGTGGCTTTATACTCTGGTTATGCTTTGGCCGTCAGAACGCAGCAATTAAGCTATTATTACAGTGTTGCAGCATTGATCAGTATGCTAGGTTTTCAAGCATTTTTGAATATTGGAGTTGTTTCAGGTTTACTCCCTGTAACAGGGGTGACTTTGCCTTTTATAAGTTATGGTGGTTCATCCCTAATGTCCGCTTGGCTTATAGTCGGTGTAATTTGGAATTTTACAAAAAGAATTTAAATAAAAGAGGAAGGAGTGCACAGTATGGAGAAAATTATAGATATAGAAGAACGTATTCCTACGCTTCGTGAACGTCGTAAAAAACGGACGAATCAGCGGTTTACAATATTGCTAGCCATTTTCGGCATTATCTTACTGGCACTTCTTTATTTTCAATCATCATTAAGTCATATAGGGGAAATTAAAGTAACTGGTGGTCAATTAAAAAAAGCAGAATACTACACAAAACATAGCAAGATCCGTGTAGGGGATTCTTTGTGGGCATTTAAGCCGAAAAAAATTGAAGAGACCCTTCAAAAAAAAGATTGGGTCGAAAGTGTATCAGTTGAACGAAATTGGTTAAACACTGTGACTATAAAAGTAAAAGAGTACGATAAAAAAGCTTTTATTAAGAATGGTGGTCAATATAATCTAGTGTTGCAAAATGGCGTAATTTACAGCTTAGATGAAATACCACATGATTTGAATTTGCCCATCTTGGTTGGTTTCCAAGAAGACGCCTTATTACTTAAAATGATTAAACAATTGGACAAGGTCGATCAAGAATTAAAGACTTTAATATCTCAAGTAAATGCTATTCCAACAAAATCCAATCCTTATGCGGTACGTTTATTTATGAATGATGGTTTTGAAGTTCGTGCAACTATTACGACACTGGCTGAAAAATTGCGTTATTATCCATCTATCATTTCGCAAGTCAAAAAAGGTGAAAAAGGGGTTATTGACTTAGAAGTAGGTTCATTCTATCGCTCGTATTCGAGTGAATATGGTAAACCAACTTCAAGGGAGGAAATAGATGACCAAACAACCGGCCAATAAAAAACGACATTCATTTAAACATCAATTTGCCTTTTTAGTAGTTTCGATTGCACTAGGCTTTCTTTTCGCATATGCCTATAACACGGCAAAGACAAAAGATCACACGATGACGGAAACAAGCTCTTCTGATTTTGAAAAAAAAGAACAATTACGTGAAGATTTAATTGCTCAACAAGAGCGTAATAAAGAACTTGAAGAAGAAAAATTACTTTTACAACAAAAAATAAAGGATTATGAACAAGACTTTTCGGGTAGTAAAGAGGGATATAAAGGTTTAGTGAAGCAGGCTGATGATTTACGTCTTTTACTTGGTAAAATACCTGGACGAGGATCGGGTGTTACTGTGACCTTACAAGATGCTGAATATGATCCGAAATCGGTCAACCCGAATGACTATATCGTTCATGAAAGTCACGTTTTCAAAGTATTAAATGAATTAAAGATTTCTGGAGCACAAGCGATTGCCATTAATGGTCATCGATTAAAAGCTAATTCTTATATTAAATGTAATGGTCCAGTAATCACGATTGATGACGACCAATTCCCAGCGCCATTTGTTATTGAAGCAGTAGGTAATCCAAAGGTATTGTCTGCAGGTTTAACACTAGCTGGTGGCGTTTTTGACCAACTCATTGATGATAATATTATTGTGACGATAGATGGTAGTAAGCAGCTCGTCATGCCTGCTGTCCAAGGAAATTCTTAATGGTCTAAGGTAAGGAGGCGATAGATTGAAGCGTAAAATGCATACACCGTTCATCATTGTATTTTTCATCATTGGATTTATGTTAGCGATGCAGTATAACACAGTGAAAAATCCACAACAACGTGATACACGTGATTTATGGGATATTCGTCGGGAACTATCGCTAGAAAAGCAGCGTCATTCAGAACTGTTAGCAAACATTCAGCTATTAAATTCCACGATTAGCAAATATGAGAATATGGATAATGATAGTCCAGATCGCATATTGAGGGAAACAGTTCAAGGGCTGAAACAAGAAGCGGGATTAGCAGAAATAAAATCTCCGGGTTTAGTACTTAGAGTTGATGTTTCGCCTGAGGCAAAGGCATTAGGACAAGCAGTATCAAATATCTCTCCCGATTTATTAGTAAAGCTTGTCAATGATATTAATCGTTTTAAGGGCAATGCAGTTGTGATTGATGGTAAGAGAATCGTTCAAACGACAGCTATTCGTGATATTAATGGACAAACAACAGTTAATAGTTTGGCTGTTCGAACACCTCCATTTATGATAACTATTGGTACAAGTACTTTAGCGGATGCTAATAAGCTTGCAAGTTATTTGGAATCTTCATCCATAGCAGATGAATTTTATCTTGATAATTTAACTTTATCAATTGGAAAACCACAGAAGAAGGTAACTTTAAATGGATTTGATCGTTCTTTTCATAATAAATTTTTATCAGAAACGACAAAGGGGGAATAGAATTTGTGGTTACCATTACTAGGTTTACTATTAGGTATTTCCCTTGGTCTGTTAACTGACGTTCAAATACCTACAATTTACGAAAGTTACTTATCAATTGCAGTCCTTGCTGCTTTAGATACTCTCTTTGGTGGGATAAGAGCACAATTACAACAAGTATATGATGATTATGTATTCGTGACAGGTTTTTTCTTTAATATTGCTCTAGCAGCAGGATTAGCTTTTTTAGGAGTTCACTTAGGTGTTGATCTTTATTTGGCAGCCGTATTTGCTTTTGGAGTGCGACTTTTCCAAAATATTGCTATCATTAGAAGGATATTATTATCAAAATGGAATGATAAAAAAGCAAAGCAATCTGAAAAAGCAGTCTAATAGAAGGGATTTTTTCAAAAAAACAGGAATTTATTTAGACAAGTTACTCAATTTACAATAGAATATTGATAAGAGTTGTTGAAGGAGGTGCCACAGATTGAGTCACTCAGAATTATATGTATCACTAGATATAGGATCATCATCCATTAAAGTCGTTATTGGAGAAGTAAATAATGAGACTTTACATGTAATAGGAGTAGGTAATGTAAAATCTACTGGCATTCGTAAAGGGAGTATTGTAGATATAGATGCTACAGTACAATCTATTAAAAAAGCGGTCGAACAAGCCGAAAGAATGATAGGGATGACTATTAATAAAGTTATTCTAGGTATTCCTGCCAATCAGGCTATGCTTCAACCTGTTAAAGGGGTAGTTGCTGTTAATAGTGACAACCGTGAAATAGGCGATGAGGATTTAGATCGCGTAATGGAATCGGCACAAGTGATGTCTATTCCGCCAGAGAGAGAGCTAGTCAATTTAGTTCCTAGACAATTTATAGTAGATAATTTAGATGAAATCAAAGACCCTCGAGGTATGATTGGTATCCGATTAGAAATGGATGGTACATTAATTACTACTTCTAAAACAATCCTGCATAATGTACTCCGTTGCGTTGAAAAAGCGGGATTAGATATACAAGAAATTTACTTACAGTCACTTGCTGCAGGTGAATTTGCATTAACAGAAGATGAAAAGAACCGAGGCACTGCATTTATTGATATTGGCGGTGGTTCAACAACAATTGCTGTTTTCAAAGATGAGCATTTCACTCACACAGCTGTTATTCCAGTAGGTGGAGAACATATTACGAAAGATTTATCGATTGTATTAAAAACACCTACAGAACAAGCTGAGAAGATTAAAATTGACTATGGACATGCATTTTACGACGATGCTTCAGAGGATGAACTATTTGAAGTGCCAGTTATTGATGGAGATACAAAGGAACAATTTAGTCAAAGGTACATATCCGAAATAATCGGTGTTCGATTGGAAGAACTATTCGAATTGATAATCGATGAGTTGTATCGGATGGGTATTCAAGATTTACCAGGTGGCGTCGTATTAACTGGTGGCGTTGCCAAATTAGAAGGTATTTCTCAACTAGCTCGCCATGTGTTACAAACGAGAGTAAGAGTTTACACGCCTGAATATATCGGTGTAAGAGAACCTGAATATACATCAGCAGTAAACTTAATCCGTTATGCATATATGGAATCCGAGTTTCTCGGAGATTATAGCGATGACAAACCGCTAGGACCAATTCAAAATACAGAGTCAAATACAAAAGTGCCAACTGCTTATGATACACAAGAGCAAAAAGAAGGCGTAGTTGGTAAGGTTCGTAGTTTCTTAACCAAATTTTTAGAATAATATATGCGGCTTTCTCTACACACAATGAGCTAAAATAGGAGGAATAGAGATGTTAGAATTTGATACAGATGTCGAACAACTAGCAATTATTAAAGTGATCGGCGTTGGCGGCGGCGGTAATAATGCAGTCAATCGTATGATTGAACATGGTGTACAAGGTGTAGAATTCATTGCCGTGAATACAGACTCACAAGCATTAAAACTATCAAAAGCAGATGTAAAATTACAGATTGGTAGTAAATTAACACGTGGATTAGGTGCAGGAGCAAACCCTGAAGTAGGGAAAAAAGCTGCTGAAGAAAGTAAAGAACAGTTAGAAGAAGCGCTAAGCGGAGCAGATATGGTATTCGTTACTGCTGGTATGGGTGGCGGTACTGGTACAGGTGCTGCACCTGTTATTGCTCAAATTGCTCACGATTTAGGTGCGTTAACAGTTGGTGTTGTAACACGTCCATTCACTTTTGAAGGACGAAAACGTCAATCACAAGGATATGGCGGTACAACTGCTATGAAAGAAGCAGTTGATACATTAATTGTTATTCCAAATGATCGTTTGCTTGAAATAGTTGATAAAAACACGCCAATGCTAGAAGCATTCCGTGAAGCTGATAATGTTCTTCGTCAAGGTGTACAAGGTATCTCGGATTTAATTGCAACACCAGGTCTTATTAACTTAGACTTTGCAGATGTAAAATCTATTATGTCAGATAAAGGTTCTGCATTAATGGGTATCGGTATAGCATCTGGTGAAAATCGTGCAATAGAAGCTGCCAAAAAGGCGATTTCAAGTCCATTGCTAGAAACATCGATTCATGGTGCAAAAGGTGTCCTAATGAATATGACTGGTGGTTCAAACCTTGGTCTTTATGAAGTAGGGGATGCCGCTGATATTGTATCTGCAGCATCTGATGAAGATGTGAATATTATCTTCGGTGCGGTTATTAATGATAACTTGAAAGATGAAATCATCGTTACAGTTATTGCAACTGGATTCTCAGATGATGATATGCCTATAGATCCGCGTTCATCTGGTCGTGGTGGAATCGGTGCTAGCCGTCCAGCTGTTACTGCGGCTCCTCAACAAGCTGTTCGTGAAGTAAGACAAGAAGAAGTAAAGGCACATCAAGAGCCTGTGCGTCAAACACATACGTCACAATCTCAAGATGATGCTTTAGATATTCCAACATTCTTACGTAATCGCCAAAAAAGACGTTAATTTATAAATCCAACTAGCTCACACAATTTATTGTGTGGGCTTTTTATTTTGCGAAAAATTTCTGCAAAAAAATGTCAGTATACACTTTTTTCTGTCGCAAATTTTTTGCGTAATCACTTCACAGTTTGACATTTTTTGAAGTTGGAGGATGATAACCTTTCAGTAGGGAGGCGGTCTCATGTACGGAGAAGTTATTTTAGCGCTCAATACAATTTTTAATTACATTGTCTTGACCTTTACAAGTAAGATTGGTGCATTACAAGTGTCGAGAAAAAGATTGTTGTTTAGTGCTCTAATAGGTGCATGTGTCGTTGTCTTTATTGGTCAATCTGTTATACCAATGATTTTTGCTTTTGTCGTGATGACAATTTGTGCTTTTGGTTTTCATTTTATGAAATGGCTCAAAAGTGCTGTTATTTGCATTGTGGCCGCATTATTTGCAGGTGGTCTATTAACTGCACTTGAGCCACTATTTTTTAAAATGCCTACTGTCTATTTTGCGTCGACAAGCAGTATCATCGCTGTGGCGGGTCTTGTTCTTTTGCAAAATAGATGGACCGTTAGTAAACAGCAATCTCTTGAGCGTGGACTTGTATTAGATACGACAATGACGTTTCAAGGTAAGAGCTGGCAGTTAAGCGGCTTTATCGATACAGGAAATAGTTGTATCGAACCATTAACTGGTAGGGCTGTTCATTTTATTGCTTGGAGTGCGTTAGAAGATCATATGGATGTTGGGCTAAAAAATGCACTAGATAGCTGGCAATCAACTAATCCTTACAAATTATCAATGTTCCCGAAAGAGTTACAAAGTAAGTTGACGGTTATTCGATTCTCAACTGTACAAGAAAAAGCAGTTTATGGAATCGCTTTCCGTTTTGATCACTGGGAGGTACACGGGGAAGATAGTTTCTTTATCGCACCAGGGTTTTTCGTACTTACAAGGGAATCAGATCATTTCCCACAGCAGGTAAATGTCATTCTGAATGTCTCAACGCTTTGTCAATAATGATGGAAGGGGTTTTTACATGATTCGAAAATTTTGGCATTGGCTACAGCAGAAGTTCATTACTTGGAGAACGAAGGGTACTTTTTATATAGGAAGTCATGAATCGCTGCCTGTACCATTGAAAAAAGAGGAGGAGAAGGAAGTTATTGCGGCGTTTATGCGGGGAGATATGAGTGCTAGAGATACGTTAATCGAACGTAATTTGCGTTTAGTAGTTTATATTGCTAGGCGTTTTGATAATTCAAATACACCAATTGAAGATTTAATCAGTATTGGATCGATTGGATTAATAAAAGCAATTGAAACTTTTAATACTGAAAAAAATATCAAACTCGCTACATACGCTTCTAGATGTATCGAAAATGAAATTTTAATGCATTTACGCAAAACAAGTCGAACCAAAGGTGAAGTTTCACTTGATGAACCACTCAATTCAGATGCAGATGGTAATGAACTATTACTTTCGGATATTTTAGGAACGGACGAGCATATTATTACGGATAATGTTGAAAAAAAAATCGAACGCCAACATATGTTTCAAGCGATTCATATCTTGGAAGAGCGCGAGCGTTATATTATGGAATGTCGTTTCGGACTAAATGGTAGAGAAGAGATGACACAGAAGGAAGTAGCAGATCATCTTGGTATTTCACAATCTTATATTTCTCGTTTAGAGAAGAAAATTATTCATGAATTACGTGAAAATTTAAATCAACCAACAATGTAATGGTTGAAATTGGTCATTTTTCCATCGCATATTCTGTCACTTAACGGACAAACTGAACTTACAACAAAGAAAGAAGCGTCCGGAGGAAATGACTATGCGAACAAAAGTGGATTTATGCGGTGTAGATACTGCAAAGTTACCTGTATTAAAGCATGAGGAAATGCGTCAGTTATTTATCCAATTGCAAAGTGGCCAAGAGGAAGTAAGAGATCAGCTCGTTATGGGCAATCTACGTTTAGTACTCAGTATTGTAGGGCGTTTTGCATATCGTGGTGAACAGGCTGATGACCTGTTTCAAGTCGGTTGTATTGGTTTGTTAAAATCAATTGATCATTTTGATTTGTCTCATAATGTGAGATTTTCAACCTATGCAGTGCCAATGATTATTGGGGAAATTCGCAGGCATTTGCGGGACCATCACCCACTGCGTGTTGCTCGTTCATTGCGTGATATTGCCTATAAGGCAATGCAGGCTAAAGAGCAGTTTATCAATGAGCAATTACGTGAACCAACGTTATCTGATTTAGCGCGTATGACAGGCTTGCCGCAAGAGGATATATTATTTGCTTTAGATGCGATTCAAGAACCAATGTCATTGCATGAGCCGATCTATTCAGATGGTGGTGATCCAGTTTATATGATGGATCAATTGAAAGATAATGCAGTTTCAGAAGAACGATGGTTGACTTATGTAACCATGAAAGAAAATGTTATGAAGCTAGATGAACGACAACAAAAAATCTTAGCAAAACGTTTTTACTATGGTGAAACTCAGACTGAGATAGCAAACGAATTAGGAATTTCGCAAGCTCAAATTTCAAGGCTGGAAAAAAGTGCAATCAAAACAATTCAAAAGCAAATATCACAATACGATAATTAATAACTATGGCAAAGACGTATCAAACTCTAAAAGTTGATGCGTTTTTTGCTATTTCCCTTCATAGACTGAGTTAGGAGGGATGTAGATGAGATTTTCTGATATCCAAAGAAAAGAAATTATTGAAGCTGGTAATGGTCGATTTTTAGGGTTTGTCCTAGATGCAGTTTTGTCGGAGGAAACGGGCTTGATTGAAGCATTTGTTGTATCTGAACCAAAAAGATTCTTTCAATTTTCACAAAGTGATAATGATACAATGAAAATTCGTATAGAAGATATTCTAGTAGTTGGGAAGGATGTCATATTAGTGAAAGCACGATAGTGAAATGTATGACAATTCATTGATAATTAATCCGTGGCTTGGTACAATAAGTTAACAAGTATCTTTGAAAAGATGGGAATAAAATGACGTTTATTATAAATAACTTAGAAGAAATTCAGCTAAAGATTAAAAAAGCAGCAAACAGGGTAGATAGACAAGTAGCAGATGTATCAATAATCGCAGTTACAAAGCAAGTGTCTACTGAACGAGCTATTGAAGCGCTTGATGCAGGATTAAATCAATTAGGCGAAAATCGTCCAGAAGGCTTGTTAGAAAAAAGAGAAACAATTACCGAGGGTGCTGTATGGCATTATATCGGCTCGATGCAAACTCGTAAAGTTAAACAAGTCATCGATAAAATTGATTATTTACATTCTTTAGATCGTATTAGTTTAGCAGACGAAATTGAAAAACGAGCAACACGTATTGTTAATTGTTTTGTACAAGTAAATGTTTCAGGTGAAGAATCAAAGCATGGTCTGCAACCAGAAGAAGTCATACCGTTTATAGAGCAACTATCGCAATATTCTCGTATACGCGTAGTGGGTTTAATGACAATGGCCCCAAATACAGAAGATTTAGAAGTAGTTCGCAACATTTTTAAAAATCTCAAAAAACTACAATTGGAAGTCGAAAATAACGGATATGCTCATGCACCATGTCACGATTTATCGATGGGAATGTCAAATGACTATGAAATCGCTGTCGAAGAGGGTGCAACGTATGTTCGAATTGGTACGGCTCTAGTTGGCAACGAAAGAAGGGATTCTTAATGAGCATGAAGGATAAAATTAAGAACTTTTTTTTACTAGAAGAAGATGATGAAGACTATTATGAGCAATCACAGCAATCACAGCAATCGCAACCACAACAGCAACATCAACAGCAAGAGCAACGCCAACAAAGAGTCATGTCACAACCAGTTCATCAAGCTGCAGTAAGTCAACCTGCAGTTAAAAAAGTAAGCAACAAGGAGCGACGGAGTGTGGCAACTGAACATACAAATACACCTAATCTAGTAAGTATTACACAAAAATCTTCTAAGGTTGTCTTAGCGGAACCTCGTGTCTATGCAGAAGCTCAAGATATTGCTGAACATCTAAAAAGCAAGCGTGCAGTCGTTGTAAATCTACAGCGTATAGATAAAGAGCAAGGTATTCGTATTATTGACTTCTTAAGTGGTACAATATGTGCACTGGGTGGAGATATAAAACGTATTGGTACGGACATATTTTTATGCACACCAGATAATGTAGAAGTTGACGGTAATATTTCTGAATATTATTATGAAGACTGATCAAACTGAGGAGTTTAATAATTTATGTTTATAGTAGGTAGTATAATTTCAAAATTAATTTTCTATTATTCAATTGCGCTTATCATTTATATTTTGATGTCGTGGGTTCCAGCAGCTTATGAGTCTAAATTCGGACAAATTTTAGGTAAAATTTGCGAGCCGTATTTAGAGTTATTTAGACGTTTTATTCCACCGCTAGGTATGATTGATATTTCGCCAATCGTCGCGTTATTTGTATTGAATTTGGCAAATCAAGGAGTAATAAGTTTGTTTAATGGATTTTTACTCTAGTTTTTAGTCAATGTCACTCTTCCCCACAATATGAATGTGGGGTTTTTTTATTAAGAAAGGAGGGGTATTATGGAAGAGATATTTCAGCATTTCCGACCAGAAGAGCGTGAATTTATTGATCAAGTTAGTGGCTGGCGTATGGAAGTAGAAAATCGATATGCGCCAAAGTTAACGGACTTTCTAGATCCGCGTCAACGTTTTATAGCACAGTCAATTATTGGACATCAAGGCGATATTGAAATGGCGAATTTTGGTGCATTTGATGAAGCTGAGCGCAGAAGGATTCTTATATACCCGTCCTATTTTGTACCAGTAGAAGAGGATTATCAAATCACGGTATTCCATCTGCGCTATCCTACTAAGTTTGTTCAGCTTGAGCATCCAGATGTTTTAGGGGCGTTACTATCACTTGGTTTAGGAAGAGAGAAATTTGGGGATATAAGATTAGACAACTCTACAGCCCAATTCGCTATTGCTTCAGAAATAGAAGATTATGTCCGAGCTAATCTCACTTCAATTGGTAAGGTAAAAGTATATGTAGAAGAGCTAAATTCAACTGAAATGTTACTATCAAATGAAGAAGTTTGGACGGATGAAATGATGACAGTAAGTTCGATGCGTTTAGATACAGTTATCGCTTCTGTATTTAATATATCTCGTCAGAAATCAGCAGCACTTATTAATAGTGGAAAAGTGAAGGTTAACTTTACTATCCGTGAAAATATTTCTTTTGAGTTGCATGAACTCGATTTACTATCGATTCGAGGTTTCGGGAGATTTATGATAAGAGCTATTGAAGGAAGAACAAAAAAAGATAAAATTCGCATTAATATAGGTCGTATGGAAAGAAAAACATAACAATTTCATTAAATTTGTTGTTTTTTCGATGTACTTACCATTAATGACCTGTATAATAGTTTACAATATATATTATGCTATAAGGGAGAGTGTAGAAAATGCCGTTATCGCCTGTTGATATACATAATAAAGAGTTTACTCGTGGTTTCAGAGGTTACAATGAAGATGAAGTCAATGAGTTTTTAATGCAAATCATAAAAGACTATGAAGTTGTTTTAAAAGAGAAAAAAGAGCTAGAAAGCAAATTACTAACTTCGAATGAGCAAATTGGTCACTATAATTCAATTGAATCAACACTTCAAAAATCAATTGTCATTGCACAAGAAGCTGCTGAAGAAGTGCGACGTAATTCTACTAAAGAAGCAAAATTGATCGTTAAAGAAGCTGAGAAGAATGCTGATCGTATTGTTAACGAAGCTCTATCAAAAGCACGTCGTATTGCACTAGAAATTGAAGAGTTGAAAAAACAATCTAAAGTATTCCGTAATCGCTTCAAAATGATTGTTGAAGCTCAATTAGATTTGATTGAATCCGATGATTGGGATCATTTATTGGAGTATGAAATTGATTCAACAGAATTAGAGCGCTTAGATACACCTGTAGAGTAAACGATACTTGACTGAATGCTTTCTGTTTTCTATAATGTCAACATATCAAAGAAAAAGTTATGATGGAGACAGTATTTTTTGAGTGATGTAAAAGCGATCTGAGGACGGTGTAAGCTCAGACTATACACTCAAGGAAGAAAATCACTCTGGAACTAGATTACTGAACAAAAACAGTAAGTAATCTCGGCTCACACCACGTTAAGGTGTCTAAGAGGCGTATTAAATTATTATACGCAATTAGGGTGGTACCGCGAGATAATTCCTCCTCGTCCCTTTTTTGGGATGGGGAGTTTTTTATTTGCTTAAAAAAGAGGAGGATTTTATATGGAATACAAAGATACGTTATTAATGCCGAAAACAGATTTCCCGATGCGTGGAAATTTACCGGCTAATGAACCGAAAATCCAAGAAAAATGGGAAGAAATGGACATCAACGCGTTGGTGTTAGAGCGTACAAAAGATCGCCCAGCATTCATCTTACATGATGGCCCTCCATACGCAAATGGCGATCTTCATATGGGACATGCATTAAACAAAGTATTAAAAGATATGGTTAATCGTCACCGTTCAATGACTGGTTACTTCGTTCCTTATGTACCAGGTTGGGATACGCATGGTCTACCAATCGAGCAAGCACTAACTAACAAAGGTGTAAAACGCAAAGAAATGACTACTGCGGAATTCCGTAAACTTTGTGAAGAGTATGCTTACGAGCAAGTTGATCGTCAACGAACTCAATTTAAACGTATCGGTGTTCGTGGTGACTGGGATAATCCATATATCACATTACAACCTAAATTCGAAGCGCGTCAAATTAAAGTCTTTGGTGAAATGGCTAAAAAAGGTTATATCTATAAAGGTTTAAAACCAGTTTACTGGTCTCCATCAAGTGAATCAGCATTAGCTGAAGCAGAAATTGAATACCAAGATATCAAATCACCATCTATCTATGTTGCATTTGCTGTAAAAGACGGTAAAGGTGTAGTTAATACTGATGAAAACTTTATCATCTGGACAACAACGCCATGGACAATTCCTGCTAACTTAGGTATTTCCGTGAATCCAGAATTCACATATGCGGTAGTAAAAGTGGCTGATAAGAAATTTATCATAGCTAAAGGTTTACTTGAAAAAGTAGCAGAAACTTTAGAATGGGAAAACTACGAAATTGATCGTGAAATTGCTGGACAAGATTTAGAATACGTTGTAGCAGCTCATCCTTTATATGGCCGTGATGCATTGATTATGTGTGGTGACCACGTTACACTTGACGCAGGTACTGGTTGCGTTCATACAGCCCCTGGACATGGTGAAGACGACTTTAACATCGGTAAAAAATACGATATCGGTATTTTAAGCCCAGTTAATAACCGTGGTGTATTAACTGAAGAGGCTCCTGGTTTTGAAGGATTGTTCTACAATGATGCCAATAAAGAAATTACAAAAGCATTAGAAGAAAAAGGAGCGTTACTAAAGCTTTCATTCTTCTCACACTCATATCCACATGACTGGCGTACCAAAAAACCAGTTATTTATCGTGCAACTGCACAGTGGTTTGCTTCAATTGAAGCATTCCGTCCAGAATTGTTACAAGCAATTCGTGATACAAACTTTACACCTTCTTGGGGTGAAACACGTCTATTCAATATGATTCGTGATCGCGGGGACTGGTGTATTTCTCGTCAACGTGCTTGGGGTGTTCCAATTCCAGTGTTTTATGCTGAGAATGATGAACCAATCATTACTGAAGAAACAATCGAACACGTTGCAAATCTATTTAAAGAACACGGTTCAAACATTTGGTTCGAACGTGAAGCAAAAGATTTATTACCAGCAGGCTTCACTCATCCAGGTAGTCCAAATGGCGAATTTACTAAAGAAACCGACATTATGGATGTTTGGTTTGACTCAGGTTCTACACACCAAGGTGTATTAGATGAACGCCCAGAATTACGCTACCCTGCAGATCTTTATTTAGAAGGCTCTGACCAATACCGTGGATGGTTCAACTCTTCACTTATTACAAGTGTTGCTATACATGGGCATGCGCCGTATAAAGGTTTACTTTCTCACGGTTTCGTATTAGATGGCGAAGGGCGCAAAATGAGTAAATCTATTGGGAATATTATCGCTCCTATCAAAGTAATGAACCAATATGGTGGCGATATTCTACGTTTATGGGTAGCATCAGTAGACTACACAGCTGACGTTCGTATTTCGATGGACATCATGAAGCAAGTTTCTGAAGTCTACCGTAAAATCCGTAATACGCTTCGTTTCCTACATGGTAATGTGAGCGACTTCAATCCTAAAACAGATCGCGTAGCATATGCAGATCTTCGTGAAGTGGATCGCTATATGTACATGAAATTACAAGATGTGATTAAAGCGGTACGCACACATTATGATAACTATGAATTTGCAAGCGTATATCACACAATCAACAACTTCGTAGCAACTGAGTTAAGCTCATTCTACTTAGATATTGCAAAAGACGTTGTGTATATCGAAGGTCAAGATAATGCAGACCGTCGTGCAATGCAATCGGTTATGTATGATACATTACAAGCATTATTAAAATTATTAACTCCAATCATTCCACATACAACAGATGAAATGTGGTCGTATTTAGATAACACAGAGGCAGTAAGCGTTCAATTAACTGATATGCCAGAAGCTGTTGAACAAGAAGATTTTGAAGCATTACGCACGAAATGGGCTCAAATCATCACTGTTCGTAATGCAATTTTAAAAGCTTTAGAAGAAGCGCGTAACGCGAAAATAATCGGTAAATCATTAGAAGCAAAAGTGACAGTCTTTGCAGATGAAGCAACTACATCTTTACTTGCAGATCAAGATATTAATTTTGCTCAATTGAATATCGTTTCAGAATTCGTGGTAGGCGGCGAAACTACACAAGCTCCGGCAGAAGCAGTAGTAGTAGATAACGTAGCTGTTCTTGTAGAAAAAGCTACAGGTGAAAAATGTGAACGTTGCTGGTCAATTTCTGAAACAGTTGGTCAAAGTGAATCACACCCAACATTATGTGCACACTGTGCGGATGTTGTAGAAAAATACTATCCTGAAGCATAATTGAAAAAATGAGCAGTCGATAACTAATCGGACTGCTCATTTTTATATGAAAAATGTACATTCAAAGATATCAGAAACAATATAAAAATATATTTTTGTTTAAGAGACTGCCTTTTTCAACGATTATTCATAGAAAGGGGCTTTTTTGTTGCAAAAAGAAGTATTTTATGAGTAGTTTTTTTCATTCATAGCTCTGTTATGTTAAAATGGTTAAGATATAGAGTAAACGGAGGATATTGCGGTGTATAAATATTATGGGCTAGCAGCTTTTGTAGTAATTATCGATCAACTAACAAAATGGAGTATCGTTAAAAACATGCAACTTGGTGAAAGTATTATGCTATGGGATCCTTATTTTGGACTTCTTTCGCATCGTAATCGCGGAGCAGCATGGGGAATGTTGCAGGGACAATTTTGGTTATTTGCAATTGTTACGGTAGCTGTAATAATCGGTATTCTTTATTATTTTCATAAAGAAGCAAAAGGAAAGCCATTATTTCAAGTGAGCCTTATGTTCTTATTAGGTGGAGCGATTGGTAATTTTATTGATCGTGTATTTCGCGGTGAAGTAGTGGATTTTGTAAATGTACTAATCCCAGTTATTAATTATGATTTCCCGATTTTTAATATTGCAGATGCAGCGCTAACAATTGGTGTTGTGATGTTAATTATTTATATGCTCTTTGAAGAGAAACTCAATCAGAAAAAGGTGAAACAATGACAGCAGTAAGTTATACAGTAATGCAAGAATTGAATGGTGAGCGTATTGATAAAGCATTTGCAGCAATGCAACAAGACTGGTCTCGTTCTCAAATTCAAACTTGGTTAAAAGATGGAATCGTTATGGTAAATGATGAGCCTGTTAAAACAAAATATAAAGTCAAAGAAGGGGACGTTATTTCAGTAACCCCACCAGAAACAGAACCACTTGAAATCGTTGCAGAAGATTTAAATTTAGAAATCGTCTATGAAGATAGCGACGTTATTGTAGTTAACAAGCCAAAAGGCATGGTTGTACACCCAGCACCAGGTCATGCAACTGGTACTCTTGTAAATGGTCTAATGTATCATTGCCAAGATTTATCAGGCATTAATGGTGTAGCGCGTCCTGGAATCGTACATCGTATTGATAAAGATACTTCTGGTTTATTAATGGTTGCCAAAAATGATAAAGCACATGAATCATTAGTACAGCAACTTGTAGATAAGACAGTAACTCGTCGTTATACGGCGCTTGTTCACGGTCATATTCCGCACGATAAAGGAACAATTGATGCTCCGATAGGTCGTGATTCACGCGATCGTCAAAAAATGGGTGTTGTTGATAATGGAAAGCATGCGATTACGCATTTTACTGTAATCGACCGTTTAGGAGTGGATTACACTCTTGTACAATGTAGACTAGAAACAGGACGTACACATCAAATCCGTGTCCATATGAACTATATTGGTTATCCATTAGCCGGTGATCCAAAATACGGGCCGAGAAAAACACTCGACTTTGGTGGACAAGTTCTACACGCCGGTGTATTAGGCTTTATTCATCCTTCAACTGGTGAATATTTAGAATTTGAGGCGCCATTACCAGCTGATTATGAAGAGTTATTAAAAGAATTGAAAAGTAACTATTGACATTTTAAGTCCTAGCGTAATATACTTGTCGTAGTGAAAAACAAAATATTCACCTTTAAAGACAGTCCAGAGAGGCTGAGAAGGTATGCGTGAAATGTGGAAAATCCTTGTGATGCAAGTTTTTTTCGACATATCTTAAGTACACCTATATCCTCTTGGGCTCATTGCTCAAGAGGTTTTTTTATGCCCATAACGAAAGGAGGAAAAATAATGACAATGAAGGCAGTATTACTTGATGAACCAGCTATGAATCGAGCATTGACTCGAATCGCTCATGAAATTATTGAACGTAATGAAGGAATTGATGAGTGCATTTTAGTCGGTATTAAAACGAGAGGCGCTTATTTAGCAAGAAGGTTAGCGCAAAAAATCAATAGAATTGAAGGTAAGGAAATCCGTACCGGAGAACTTGATATCACACTATATCGTGATGATTTATCAACAAAAACAGACAACGAAGAGCCACTAGTACAGCAAGTTGATATTACGGACAACGTATCAGAGCAAAAAATCATTCTTGTAGATGATGTACTATACACAGGACGAACAGTAAGATCAGCGATGGATGCGGTCATGGACTTAGGAAGACCTTCTCAAATCCAGCTAGCCGTATTAGTCGATCGTGGTCATAGAGAACTACCTATTCGTGCTGATTATGTAGGGAAGAACATTCCGACATCAGGAAATGAAAGAATCGTAGTTAACATGGTTGAAGTTGATGCTACGGATTGCGTCACAATTCACGAATAAGCAAGGTAAAGAATGTGAGGATAAAAGGATATGGCAAACACAGTATTAGATATAGATGAAAAACCAAAAGCACTCCAACTTATTACCCTTAGTGCTCAACATATGTTTGCGATGTTCGGCTCAACAATATTAGTACCTAAACTTACTGGCTTGAGCCCAGCGATGGCTCTTTTAACAAGCGGTATCGCAACACTGATATTCTTATTAGTAACAAGATTTCAAGTCCCAGCTTACTTAGGATCTTCATTCGCTTTTATCACACCAATTATCTTTGTTTCTCACTCGGGTGGTGTTGGAAGTGCGATGATTGGATCAATGTTCGTCGGTTTAACTTACGGCTTAGTCTCACTACTCATTTGGAAAACGGGTTATAAATGGATTATGAAATTACTACCGCCAATCGTTGTAGCGCCGGTTATTATGGTTATCGGTCTTGGACTTGCAACAGTCGCAGTTGATATGGCGATGAATATTTCAGATGGTAATGGTGGGAAGATATATAGTTTCCCAGACTTCTCTGCAGCACTAGTTACGTTAGCTGCAGCCATTATTTGTACAATCTTCTTCAAAAATATCATTAGCACAATGCCAATTTTAATTGGTTTAGTTGTAGGATATATATACTCAGCAGCAATCGGTATTGTTGACTATACTGCAATTGGACAAGCGAAATGGTTCGCACTTCCTGACTTTTTAATACCAGGAATAGATTATGAATTCAAGGTGACAAGCACATTGCTTCTAGCGATGGTACCAATCGTGATTGTCACAATTTCAGAACATATTGGCCACCAATTAGTATTGGGTAAAGTTGTGAATCGAAACTACATTAAAGAGCCAGGTTTACATCGTTCACTATTAGGTGATGGTTTAGGAACACTAATGAGCGCTTTCATCGGTGGACCACCGAAAACAACTTACGGTGAAAATATCGGTGTCCTAGTATTAACAAGAGTATATAGTGTATATGTTATCGGTGGCGCAGCAATTTTAGCGATAGTGATGGCATTCTTTTCAAAAGCGATGGCAGTTATCGAAACAATTCCAACTTCAGTGTTGGGCGGTGTGTCTATTCTATTATTCGGAATCATCGCATCTAGTGGTCTACGAATGCTAGTTGAAAATAAAGTTGACTTCGATGATAAACGTAATCTAGTCATTGCATCAGTTATCCTGATCTTTGGAATCGGTGGCGCAACGTTGAAAATACCGCAAGTTTCTGACACATTTGCAATTGAAGGTATGGCCTTAGCAGCCATCGTCGGTGTCATTTTAAACTTAGTACTACCAGGTCGCGATAAAGACGTCGCTGATTTGGATGAATAACATATAAATACTGTACCTTTTAACAGATTGCCCAGAGAGGCAAAGAAGGGTTATATAGATTCGAAAGCAAGTGCAAAAGCGCTATGCTTATCCTGTCATATCCTTCCTCAGCCTCCCTACTAATCTAGGGAGGCTTTATTTATAAACTAGGAGGCTCATGATGAAAAACTTACTGTCAATGGATGAAGTATCAAAAGAAGAAATTATGCTGATATTAAAACGCGCTGCGGAATTTGAATCAGGTGCGAAACCACAACTAGAGAAAGAATACTTTATCGCAAACCTATTTTTTGAGCCAAGTACAAGAACAAAAACATCATTTGAATCAGCTGAAAGAAAAATAGGTGCTACAGTGATTCCATTCGATGCAGGATTCTCAAGCGTGCTAAAGGGTGAAACATTGTACGACACAGTAAAAACGATTCAACAAAGTGGTATCGATGCAGTCGTTATTCGTCATAAACAAGATGCATACTACGAAGAGCTTTTAGAAGGTTTGGACGTATCAATTATCAATGCAGGTGATGGTGCCGGGCAGCATCCTTCTCAATCTTTACTAGATTTATACACAATATTCAAAGAGTTCGGGAAATTTGAAGGGGTCAATGTTACAATTGCAGGTGATGTTTCTCATAGTCGTGTTGCAAAATCAGATGCAACAGCACTTACTACTTTAGGAGCAAACGTCAACTTTGTTTGTCCACCAGAGTGGCAAGGTGAGTATGAGGCGCATCAAGATTGGGATCAACTAATCGAAAAGAGTGATGTCATTATGCTACTTCGTGTACAACATGAACGTGAAGCAGCATATGATGGATTCACAGTTGAATCTTACAGAGAAAGATATGGCTTAACTGAGGAACGTGAAAAAATGATGAAAGATAAAGCAATTATCATGCATCCGGCACCGATTAACCGTGGTGTAGAAATTGATTCATCATTAGTAGAATGTGAGCGTTCAAGAATCTTCTCTCAAATGCGAAACGGACTATTCATCCGCATGGCAATATTAGAACATATTTTAAAGGGGCGAGGCTAATATGACAAAATTACTGAAAAATGTTCAAATGTTAAATGAACAAGGCAAGTTTCAATCAACAGACATCCTGATAGATGGTGGAAACATTAAAGAAATCGGTGCTTCAATCTCGGCTGAGGCTACTGAAGTAATCGACGGTAAAGGTCTTGTAGTAGCCCCAGGATTTGTAGATGTACATACTCATCTTCGTGAGCCAGGTTTCGAACATAAAGAAACGATTGCAACTGGTACAGCTTCTGCAGCTAAAGGTGGCTTCACAACAATTTGTGCAATGCCTAACACTAAGCCAGTACCAGATTCAATTGAAAATCTTGACTACATAAATAGTTTGATTGAAGATAGTGCAGTCATTCGCGTTTTACCTTATGGGTCTTTAACAGTCGCACAATCTGGCGACAAACGCACAAACTTAACAGATTTAAAAGCACATGGTGCAGTTGCATTCTCTGATGATGGTGTTGGTGTACAAGAAGCAGCAACTATGTTTGAGCAAATGAAAGATGCAGCGAAAATTGGCATGACGGTCGTTGCGCACTGCGAAGATAATTCATTGATTTACGATGGCGTGATGCACGAAGGCACTCGCAATCATGAGCTAGGTTTACCGGGGATACCATCTGTTTGTGAATCAGTGCAAATCGCCCGTGACGTTTTACTAGCTGAAGCAGCAGGTGCACATTACCATGTATGTCACGTATCAACAAAAGAATCGGTACGCGTAGTACGTGATGCAAAAGCAGCCGGCATTAAAGTTACTGCAGAGGTTTGTCCGCACCACCTTCTATTAGAAGAAATGGACATTCCATCAGATGATGCAAACTGGAAAATGAATCCACCTTTACGTGCGAATGATGACTTACAAGCATTACACGAAGCATTACTTGATGGCACCATTGACTGTATCGCAACAGACCACGCACCACACACAGTTGAAGAAAAATGCTGTGGTATGGTAGGTGCACCATTCGGCATTGTCGGTTTTGAAACAGCGTTCCCACTACTGTATACAAAATTTGTTGAAACAGGTAAATGGACATTAAAACAATTAATCGATTGGATGGCTGCAAAACCAGCTGAGTTATTCAACTTACCATATGGCAAAATCGAAGTTGGGGTATCGGCAGATTTGATCTTACTTGATCTAAATAAAGAACAAACAATTGATGCTGAAGGTTTCGTATCAAAAGGTAGAAACACACCATTCAATGGATGGACAGCAAAAGGCTGGCCAGTTATGACAATCTTTGAAGGTAACATCGTATGGGAGGAAGCACAATGACAAACAGAAAGTTAATTTTAGAAAATGGTATCGTATTTGAAGGACAAGCCTTCGGTAGTGACTTAGCATCAGACGGAGAAGTTGTATTTACAACAGGAATGACAGGCTATCAAGAAACATTGTCTGACCCATCATTTGCAGGACAAATTGTGACAATGACATATCCATTAATCGGTAACTATGGTATTAATCGTGACGATTTTGAAACAATTGACCCTGCAATAAAAGGATTCGTTGTACGCGAATTAGCACAAACACCATCAAATTTCCGTTGTGACACAACATTAGATGAATTCTTCAAAATGAAAAAAATCCCTGGTATTGAAGGGATTGATACAAGAAAGTTAACTCGTTTGATTCGCGAAATGGGTTCGATTAAAGCTACTTTAACAGCAGCAGGAGAAGAAGTAGTTGTTGAAGAGGTTGTAGCAAAATTAAAATCAACTACATTCCCAACAAACCAAGTAGAGCAAGTTTCTACCAAAACACCATATCCAAGCCCGGGTCGAGGTAAAAAAGTTGTATTAATGGACTTCGGTATGAAGCATGGTATTTTGCGCGAGTTAAACAAACGTGACTGTGACGTCGTTGTAGTACCATACAATATGCCAGCAGAAGAAATTTTAGCTTTATATCCAGACGGTATAATGTTATCAAATGGACCTGGAGATCCAAAAGATGTGCCAGTAGCAATTGAAACAATTAAAAATCTAATCGGAAAAGTGCCAATGTTCGGTATTTGCTTAGGACATCAACTTTTCGCACTAGCTTGTGGCGCAGATTCATTCAAACTTAAATTTGGGCACCGTGGTGCTAATCATCCAGTAAAAGAACTAAAAACTGGACGTACTGAACTAACTTCTCAAAACCATGGCTATGCAATCGACCCAGCTTCACTAGAAGGAACTAGTTTAGAAGTTACTCACCTTGCATTAAATGACGGAACAATCGAAGGTTTAAAACATAAAAAATACCCAGTATTCACAGTACAATATCACCCAGAAGCATCACCAGGACCAGAAGATTCAAACCACTTATTTGATGAATTTATCGAGTTAATGAATGTAGATACTAGAAAGGAGCAACACCATGCCTAAACGTCAAGATATCAAAACCATTTTAGTAATCGGCTCAGGCCCAATCGTAATCGGACAAGCTGCAGAATTCGACTATGCCGGAACACAAGCATGTCTATCATTAAAAGAAGAGGGCTACCGCGTCATTTTAATTAACTCAAACCCAGCAACAATTATGACGGATACTCAAATTGCAGATAAAGTGTACATCGAACCAATTACATTGGAGTTTGTATCACGTATAATCCGTAAAGAACGCCCAGATGCAGTCCTACCAACTTTAGGTGGTCAAACGGGTTTAAACATGGCTATTGAATTACATGAATCAGGTATTTTAGATGAACTAAACATTGAAATCCTTGGTACAAAACTTGATGCCATCAATAAAGCAGAGGACCGAGATTTGTTCCGTAACTTAATGTATGAATTAGGGGTTCCAGTACCAGAATCAGACATTATTCACAACTTAGAAGAAGCACATGCTTTTGTTGGAAAAATTGGTTATCCAGTTATCGTTCGTCCTGCATTCACGCTTGGCGGAACTGGCGGTGGTATTTGTTATAACGATCAAGATTTAAACGAAATCGTGACATCTGGTCTAAAATATAGCCCGGTAACACAATGTTTACTAGAAAAATCAATCGCAGGTTTCAAAGAAATAGAATATGAAGTAATGCGTGACTCTAAAGACAATGCAATCGTAGTTTGTAACATGGAAAATGTGGATCCAGTTGGGATTCATACAGGAGATTCAATTGTAGTTGCACCATCTCAAACTTTATCAGACCGTGAGTATCACATGCTACGTAATGTATCGCTTAAAATCATTCGTGCACTTAAAATCGAAGGTGGTTGTAACGTTCAACTTGCCCTTGATCCACACAGCTTCAACTACTACATTATTGAAGTGAATCCACGTGTATCACGTTCATCAGCACTTGCTTCAAAAGCAACTGGTTACCCAATTGCGAAGCTTGCAGCGAAAATCGCAGTCGGTTTAACATTAGATGAAATGATGAACCCTGTTACGGGCAAAACTTATGCTTGCTTCGAACCAGCACTAGACTATGTTGTGGCGAAAATTCCACGCTGGCCTTTCGATAAATTCGAAAATGCAAAACGTAACTTAGGTACTCAAATGAAAGCAACTGGTGAAGTAATGGCAATCGGCCGTAATTTCGAGGAAGCTATGCTAAAAGCAGTTCGTTCACTTGAAACTGGCCATAAACATATTGAAATGAAAAATCCTGAAGAGCTGTCAGATCAATGGATTGAAAAACGTATCCGTAAAGCAGGAGATGAGCGTCTATTCTTCCTGGGAGAAGCGTTGCGTCGAGGTGTGACTATCGAAACAATCCATGAATGGAGCCAAATCGATCTATTCTTCTTAAATAAATTTAAAAACATTGTTGATTATGAAACTGTATTAAAAGATAATCCGCATGACAAAGCCGTATTGCGCCAAGCGAAACGTATTGGTTTTGCAGATGAAACCGTTGCGAAACTTTGGAATACAACAGAGTCAGCGATTTATGACTTCCGTAAAGAAAATGGCATCGTACCAGTTTACAAAATGGTAGATACATGTGCTGCTGAATTTGAATCAGAAACACCATACTTCTACGGTACATACGAAGATGAAAATGAATCAATCAAGTCAGATCGTGAATCTGTAATCGTGCTTGGATCAGGTCCAATTCGTATCGGACAAGGGGTAGAATTTGACTACGCAACAGTACACTCTGTTTGGGCGATTAAAGAAGCAGGGTACGAGGCAATCATTATTAACTCAAACCCAGAAACAGTTTCAACTGACTTCTCAATCTCTGATAAGCTTTACTTCGAGCCATTAACAATCGAAGATGTTATGCACATCATTGATCTTGAACAACCAAAAGGTGTTGTCGTACAATTTGGTGGCCAAACAGCTATTAACCTAGCAGATAAATTGGAAGCAAGAGGCGTGAAAATTTTAGGAACATCACTAGATGCAATTGACCGTGCTGAATCACGCGACCGTTTCGAGGAAGCACTACACGAAATCGGTATCCCACAACCGATGGGGAAAACGGCTACTTCTGCAGAAGAAGCGATTGTTATTGCTAAGAGAATCGGATTCCCAGTTTTAGTGAGACCATCATATGTACTAGGTGGACGCGCAATGGAAATCGTTTATAACGAAGAAGAACTACAGTATTACATGGAGCATGCGGTTGAAGCTAGCCCAGAGCACCCAGTATTAGTTGATAGATACTTAACTGGTACAGAAATTGAAGTAGATGCGATTTGTGACGGCGAAAACGTCTTGATCCCAGGTATTATGGAGCATATCGAACGTGCAGGTGTTCACTCAGGTGACTCGATTGCAGTATATCCACCTCAACAACTGTCTCAAAAACATATTGATACATTAACAGACTATACAACTCGTTTAGCCAAAGGTTTGGAAATCAAAGGTTTAATGAACATCCAGTATGTAATTTCTGATGACGAAGTATATGTTATCGAAGTAAACCCACGTGCATCACGCACAGTACCGTTCTTAAGTAAAATTACGAACTTACCGATGGCGAATATTGCAACAAAAGCGATACTGGGTCAATCAATTGTGGAACAAGGTTACCAAACTGGTTTGGCACCGATTCAAAAAGGTGTTTACGTGAAAGTACCAGTATTCAGCTTTGCTAAATTGCGTCGGGTTGACATTACATTAGGACCTGAAATGAAATCAACAGGTGAAGTAATGGGGAAAGATAGTACACTAGAAAAAGCGCTATATAAAGGTCTAGTAGCAGCTGGAATGGATATTAAGGATCACGGTTCAGTCTTAATGACAGTAGCGGACAAAGATAAAGACGAAGCAATTGCTTTAGCTAGACGCTTTACGAATATCGGCTATAGTATTTTAGCAACACCAGGTACTGCAAAAGCAATTGAAGAAGCAGGTATAAAAGCGAGTGTTGTTGATAAAATCGGATCAAATGGTCCTACTTTACTAGACGTTATCCAAAATGGCGGTGCTCAATTAATCGTCAATACACTAACAAAAGGAAAACAACCTGCACGTGACGGTTTCCGTATCCGCCGTGAATCAGTAGAAAATGGGGTTCCATGCTTAACATCTCTTGATACTGCAGAGGCGATGCTTCGAGTAATCGAATCTATGACCTTTACAGCTGAAGAAATGCCTAAGCAGGAGGTGCGAGGATGATTCACCAAGAACGTATGCAAGTTGTACGCCAACAGCAAATTGCTGAGGATATTTTTGAGCTGACTTTAACAGGTCAGCTTGTCCTAGATATGAAACAACCGGGTCAATTCGTCCATGTACGTGTAACGGATACATTTGAACCTTTACTAAGAAGACCGATTAGCATCGCATCAATTGATCATGAACTATTGCAGTTCACAATGATTTACCGAGCAGAAGGTCGTGGTACTACAATCTTATCGGCAAAACGACCAGGTGAAGAAGTGGATGTACTTGGCCCGCTAGGACACGGTTTCCCTGTAGAAGAAGTAGAACCAGGGCAAACAGCACTATTAGTTGGTGGTGGTATTGGAGTTCCTCCTTTGTATCAGCTATCAAAAGAATTGCATGCAAAGGGAGTACGTACGATTCACGTATTAGGATTCCAATCTGAAAACAACGTCTTTTACGAAAAGGAATTTTCTAATTTAGACGACACATACATCGTAACAGTAGATGGTAGTCAAGGAACAAAAGGATTTGTCACAGACTTATTAAAAGAAACAGCACCTAAATTTGATGTTTTTTATAGCTGTGGACCAACTCCGATGCTAGGGGCATTAGAGCAAACTTATCCTGATAAAAAAGGATTCCTTTCCTTTGAAGAACGTATGGGCTGCGGCATCGGAGCTTGCTATGCTTGCGTATGTAATACAACAGATGCAACAGAAAAAGAATACTTGAAGATCTGTTCTGACGGTCCAGTCTTCCCAAGAGGAGTTGTGAAGCTATGAATAGATTACAAGTCGAATTACCAGGCTTATCATTAAAAAATCCAATTATCCCAGCTTCGGGCTGCTTCGGATTTGGACAAGAATATGCACAGCTTTATGATCTATCAAAGCTAGGTGCAATAATGATAAAAGCTACAACATTAGAAACACGCTCAGGTAACCCAACGCCACGTGTTGCTGAAACAGCGGCGGGTATGTTAAATGCCATTGGCTTACAAAATCCAGGTTTAGAGCATGTTTTATCACATGAACTTCCATGGTTAGAAAAATATGATGTGCCGATTATTGCTAATGTGGCTGGAACAGAAACTGCCGATTATGTAGCAGTAGCAGAGGCTATTTCAAAAGCACCAAATGTACATGCATTAGAGTTGAATATTTCATGTCCAAATGTTAAATGTGGTGGTATTCAATTCGGTACAGATCCGAAATCAGCAAGTGACTTAACGGCAGCAGTAAAAGCGGTATCAGATGTACCTGTATATGTAAAATTATCACCAAATGTAACGAATATTTCTGAAATCGCAAAAGCTGTAGAAGCAGGCGGAGCAGACGGTATTACGATGATTAATACATTAATCGGTATGCGTTTGCATCCGAGAACAGGAAAACCGATTATTGCTAACGGTACTGGAGGGTTATCAGGTCCAGCTGTTAAACCGGTAGCAATTCGTATGGTCCATGAAGTAAGCAGAAACGTTAATATTCCGATCATTGGAATGGGAGGAGTTGCAACTGCAGAGGATGTTATCGACTTCCTATCTGTAGGGGCAAGTGCTGTAGCAGTAGGTACTGCAAACTTTGTGGATCCATTCGTCTGCCCAAATATTATAGAAGCATTACCACAAAAGCTAGATGAATTAGGTTATAACAAATTAACAGATGTAATTGGAAGGAGCCACCGCTAAATGAATAATAAGCCTATTATCGCGTTAGATTTTCCAGATGAACAGAAAGTAATGACATTTCTTTCTCAGTTCAATGAGCCACTATTTGTGAAGGTGGGTCTTGAGCTTTATTTACAAGCAGGGCCAGACATTATACGCAAAATTAAAGCACAAGGTCACGACATTTTTTTAGATTTAAAACTGCATGATATTCCAAATACGGTGAAATCAGCGATGAAGGGCTTAGCAAAACTTGGTGTGGACCTAGTCAATGTCCATGCTGCAGGCGGTTCAAATATGATGGCGGCTGCTCTTGAAGGATTAAAAGAGGGAACTGAGGAAGGTAATAAGCGACCAGTTTTAATTGCAGTAACTCAGTTAACCTCGACGACTGAAGAGGAAATGCAAAACGAGCAACAAATCAATTTATCTTTAGATCAATCAGTAATGCATTATGCCAAACTTGCACAATCAGCTGGTTTAGATGGTGTTGTCTGCTCTGTACTTGAAGCAAAAGCAATCAGCGAAGTATGTGGAGAAAGCTTCCTAAAAGTAACACCAGGTATACGTATGGTTGGTGGTGTTGCACATGATCAAAAACGCGTTGCTACACCTGATTTTGCACGCGAAGAAGGCTCGACGCAAATCGTTGTAGGTCGTGCTATTACACAAGCAGAAAATCCAGTTGAAGCGTACCATGCTGTACAGCAATTATGGGGAGGACAACAATAATGACAATTCAAAAAGAAGTAGCACAAGGTATGTTAGAAGTAGGAGCAGTAGAGCTAAGTCCGAATGATCCATTTACTTGGGCATCAGGTATTAAATCACCAATCTACTGTGATACACGTTTAACAATTTCTTTTCCAAAAGTACGTACAACAATCGCAAACGGCCTTGCAGCGCTTATTAAAGAAAATTTCCCGGAAACAGATGTAGTAGCTGGTACAGCAACAGCGGGAATACCACATGCAGCATGGGTAAGCGACATTTTAGACTTACCTATGGTATATGTACGTTCAAAACCAAAAGACCATGGTCGTGGTAACCAAACAGAAGGAAAGCTTTCTGAAGGTCAAAAAGTAGTTGTAGTAGAAGATATTATTTCGACAGGTGGTTCTAGCATTACAGCAGTAGAAGCACTTCGTCGTGAAGGCGCTGAAGTACTTGGTGTCGTTTCAGTATATTCATATAAATTACCACGTGCTGAACAGGCTTTTGCGGAAGTGGGTGTTCCTTACTATTGCCTATCAAACTTTGAAGCATTAGTTGAAGCAGCAAAAGAATCAGGTGCTATTAATGAATCAGACATTCCAGGTTTACTACAATGGCATGCTGATTTAAAAGCCGGGAACTTAAAATAATAATACAAATATAGGTGCTTTTAAACTAGCAAGAGAAAAGAAATTATCTCTTGCTAGTTTTTTTATTGTGCAAAATGCTACTTTATAAAGAATCATTTTAAATGAAGAAAATAATTGTATATATGTTGCTTAATTATGGAAATTGTTTTAAAATCAATTAAACCAATAAGTTAACTAGGGATATTAAGTGGATTTCTTTACTTGAGAAACTGAAGGAAATGGCCCACTTAAGTTTCAGCAACACCTAATTTTTAGGAAGGAGCTAACTTCAACATGATTGCGTGCAATTATGAGAGATAAGAGTTGAATTAGCCCCCCTCAACTCTCTTTCTAGAAGATGTAGAAAGAGAGTTTTTTAATAGAAGTCGTTTATTCCATAATTGGTAAATAACAAAGAGAGAGGTTATAAAGATGGTACAAAGAATTGATGGGAAACAAGGTAAATTTGTATTGGATGCTGCAACACAAGTTGGAAGTGTCATTTTAAAAGTAAAAGATTTGGAACGTCAAATTGCATTTTACGAAAATGTAGTTGGTCTTGTCGTTTTAGAAAAAAGTACACAACATGCTAAATTTGGTGGTAAAGGCAGTAACAACGTTATTTTTGAATTAGAAAAAACCGCGGAAAAATTACAACCCGCTAAAAGTACGGGTTTATTCCATACAGCTTTTTTATTACCAAGTAGAGAAGCGTTTGCAACGAAATTTTTCGAAATTCTACGTAATAAGGAAACGATAGATAGTCCGATAGAGCAATCTTCACGTTTCCCGCACTTTGAACGCTATATTCCAATTGCTAGGTTAGATAGTGCGAGTGATCACGGTTATAGTGAGGCGTTTTATATATATGATATTGAAGGAAATGGTATAGAAATATATGCGGATCGTCATCGTGAAGATTGGGATAAGTATCCTGGTGGAAGTAATCCTCTTAATTTCAAAGAGTTAGCTCCATTAGCTGATTTTGAAACAGATGGGAAATTACCAGCTGAAACAATAATTGGTCATGTTCATTTGCGAATAGCAAATATAGAGGAATCCGTAGATTTCTATATAAATAAATTAGGTTTTGAAAAACAGATGATTATTGATACAGCATTTTTTATTTCAGTAGGGGGCTATCATCACCATCTTGCGGGAAATGTATGGTCGGGTGAAGGACTTCAAAAGGCAGCTGAAAATGAATCAGGATTGAAAGAAGTACGTTTTAAATTACCAACAACAGAAAGTTATGAGACAGCAAAAAATTATATTAAACAACAAATACAAATTCAAGATTTAGGGGATGAGTTTGTTGTAGAAGATCCAAGTGGAAATCGTATGGTTTTTGAAATTGCATAAAACAAAAAATCGAATCGTTATAAAAGGTAACAAAATGAAATTTAGTTGTTGTATTTTTTAACATCACTACTAAAATTATTGAAGTATGATTAGACTTAGTAGAAAATTTATCGCATGCCCAAATGCTTGTAGCAAAGTCCTACCTTTATATAGAAAGTTATTTATAATGATCCAAATATAAGTAAAAACAACGATTGAAAAAGCTAAATTAGATAATGTGAAAATAGGATTTGGTACAATGGAGAAGTGATTAAGGCAGTGCAGTAAATAGTAAAAGGAGTCGCGTTTGAAAAATGTGCGACTCCTTTTAAGTGTTCTTAAATCTTATTATTTTAATTTCATGATTAATTCTTCATCGGGTGTTACATACAATGTCTTTTGCTCGAAGTAAATAACAAAACCAGGTTTAGAACCATTTGGTTTTTTTACTTGACGTACCTCTGTGTAATCGACAGGTACGGACGACGATTCACGTGCTTTACTGAAATAGGCTGATAAAGTTGCCGCTTCTAGTAAAGTTTGTTCATCTGGTTCAGAAGAGTGAATAACGACATGTGATCCTGGGATATCCTTTGTATGCAACCAAATTTCAGATTTACGTGCGATTTTAAATGTTAAATAATCATTTTGTTTATTGTTTTTGCCAACTGAAATGTCAATACCAGTGGAAGATTTGAATTTTTCTGGAGTTGGTTTAGTTGGTTTTTTACGTCGTTTTGAAGCACGTAATTTCAAGTAGCCTTGTTCAGCTAACTCTTCACGAATTTCTTCTATATCAGCTGGAGCAGCTTGTTGTACTTGTTGCGATAGCATTTCAAAGTAGGCTAAATCTCCTTGCGTTTTATTGAGTTGCTCTTGCACCATGATAAGTGCGTTTTTCGCCTTGTTGTACTTAGTATAGTAGCTCTGTGCATTTTCAACAGGTGTTTTCCGTTCGCTAATAGGGATCGTGATTTCTTCACTGTCCCCACTATAATAATTAACAACAGTAACTTCCTTTTGCCCTTTTTCAAATGCGTACAAGTTGGCCATTAATAACTCACCGAATAATTGGAATTGGTCTAAATTGTTTGCTCGATCCAAATCCTTTTGGAGTTTTTTTAACTTTAATTTAAGTTTGCTAATTTCATTTTGTAACCAGCGTTCTAAATCACCAGCTTGTTGTTTAACGCGGTCTCTCTCAGCTCTTGCAAAGAATACGCGATCCAGTAGACTGCTAAGGTTTGAGTAGCTTGTATGCTCACCTTCTAGATGTGTTAATTTCACTGGTGAAAAATATGTTTTCCCTTTTACTTCAGCGTAGGTTGGTGAATTCCCTCCAATTTTAAATTCTTCAATAAATAAAGAGAAGAGGTCAGCAATTGGTTGCCCTGTAGCTTCACTTCTGTATAACAATTCAGTAGCATGTAAGGGAGAAAAGCCTGTAAAATTCTGTACTATTTCTTGAGTGTTTTTTTCTTCAGCAAAGAATAGTTGTATTGATTCCCTACTTACTGTTTTAGGGTCTTCCTTATCTTGTTCTGGTGGTGCGATAAAAGGTTGGCCAGGCAAAACAGTACGGTAACTATTCATAGCAGGTGGTAGATGCTTTAAGCTATCTACGATTTTGTCTGTTTCTTTGTCGACTAAAATTAAATTGCTATGACGCCCCATGATTTCCGCGTGCAATTCCCTCGTGATTGGGTCACCAATTTCATTTTTACTAGCAATTTTCAAGATGAGGACGCGGTCAGCACCTTGTTGTTGTATTGATTCAATAAATCCACCTTCAATATGTTTACGAAGCAACGAGCAAAACATAGGTGGTTCTGGCGGGTTTTCAATTGTTTGTTCTGTGATATGAACACGTGCATAGGAAGGGTGGATTGAAAATAATAATTTGTGATTTCCACCATTGGCACGTATATGTAAAATAATTTCTTGGGTGTTCGGTTGATGCACTTTCGCGATTCGGCCTGTTACTAACTGTTGTAGCTCTTTCGCCATTGCGATTGTAAATAAACCATCATAAGCCATAAGTGATTCCTCTTTCAAAACGTTTTGTTCTATCTTAACATTTTTTTCGTTTATATAGGTAAGTGTAGGATTTGTAAAATGCAGTTCTTCGTGACTAATGAGTATCGATATTAATCATTTTTTTATTCTATTAAGTGAACTTCTAGCAAATCTGCAAGGCAAAACTTGTATTCATATGTTATAATTAAAAATCAGTATGCAAAGAAGGATGTGACTGACCTTGGTGCGTAGTATGACTGGATTTGGCAGGGGTGTCACAACAACGGAACAATTTCGGCTTACTGTAGAAATTCGATCGGTAAATCATCGTTTTTTAGAAGTTACGACACGTTTTCCGAAAGAGTGGATGGAAGCAGAAGTTCATACAAAAAAAATGCTTTCCTCATTAGTTTCAAGAGGTAAGTTAGATGTTTCCGTACATGTGAAAGAATTGTCACAGCAACAGCAAGTTGTACAAGTGAATTGGCCTCTAGTCAATGCTTATAAAGAAGCAAGAGAAGAATTGCAAAAACAGATATTGCTCGACGAGAAGTGGTCGATGACAGAACTTTTGAGTTTAGAGCAAGCATTAACTGTCAAAGTGCAAGAGACATCAAAAGAAGAAATTTTAACAGCTGTAGATCAAGCTGTACAACAAGCTGCAAGTGCACTGATCCAAATGCGCGAAAGAGAAGGTCAGGAATTGCAAGAGGCGGTAGTAGGTTTCAAAACGGATTTAGCAGAGCAAATAGAGTTAATTCGTAAAGTGGCCGATCAAGCCGTACAAAAGTATCGCGATAAGCTCGTTACAAGAATTGCAGAGCTTGCAGACATTAGCGCGTTAGAAGAACGATTATTAGCGGAGGTTGCAATTTTTGCTGAAAAAGCAGATATTGCTGAGGAATTAGACCGTTTATCAAGTCATTTTGTCCAACTTGATGAAACGCTTCAAGAAAACGTTTCTATCGGACGAAAACTCGATTTCTTATTACAAGAGATTCATCGTGAAATTAATACAATTGGCTCTAAAAACCAATCTGTTGAAGCTTCAGCTGCTGTTGTCCAAGCAAAAACTATTCTTGAGAAAATGCGAGAACAAGTTCAAAATATTGAATAATTGTGTTTACTAAATGTACTATTAATATATTGTAATGATGAGGGAGAAAGCATGAGAAGAGAACGTGGATTATTAATTGTCCTATCTGGCCCTTCAGGTGTCGGAAAAGGTACTGTACGAAAAGCACTTTTTTCACAACCAGATACTAATTATGAGTATTCTATTTCCATGACTACACGTCTACCACGTGAAGGCGAAGTTGATGGTGTTGATTACTTCTTTAAATCAACAGAGGAATTCGAAAGTTTAATCGAACAAGGACAACTCCTTGAATATGCGAAGTATGTAGGAAACTATTACGGCACACCTCTAGAATATGTAAACAAAACATTAGATGCTGGACGTGATGTATTTTTAGAAATTGAAGTACAAGGTGCAGCTCAAATTCGTGACAAGGTTCCAGATGGTTTATTCATCTTCCTTGCGCCACCTAGCATTTCAGCATTACAGCAACGATTAGTTGGGCGTGGTACTGAAACAGAAGATGTTATTGCAACGCGTATTGCTGCTGCAAACCAAGAATTAGAAATGATGAATTTGTACGATTATGTCGTTGAGAACGATGAAGTACAATTAGCTTGTGATCGTGTCAATGCAATCGTAGTTGCGGAACATTGTCGACGTGAAAGAGTAGAAAAACAATACTTAGCTATGCTGAGAGGAGAATAATTAGATGTTATACCCATCTGTTGACGTATTAAAACAAAAAATCGATTCAAAATATTCATTAGTTAGCCTTGCTTCAAAAAGAGCACGTGCAATGCAAGAAGGTAGTGACTATAGGCTTTCATCTTATAAATCACATAAGAATGTAGGGAAAGCACTTGAAGAAGTTTCTGCTGGCGTTTTAAGTCAAGTAGCCCAAGACGAATCAGCTATTTACGAAGACGAAGTTTAATGACATGACAACGTGAGGCTCCCGAGGAAATTAACATTTCTTTGGGAGCTTGTCGTTTTGAAAGGAAGAAAAAAATGCTTGCAAATAAAAACATTTTACTTTGTGTTTCAGGCGGAATCGCCGTCTACAAAGCAGTAGCATTGGTGAGTAAATTATCTCAAGCTGGTGCACATGTGAAAGTAATGATGACTGAATCTGCAACACGTTTTGTAACACCTTTAAGCTTTCAAGTAATGTCTAAAAATGATGTTTATACAGACACTTTTGATGAAAAAGATTCAAGTGTTATTGCACATATCGATTTAGCAGATTGGGCGGATTTAATCATCGTAGCTCCGGCAACTGCAAATGTAATTGGTAAACTTGCAAACGGCATTGCAGATGATATGGTAACAACTACATTATTAGCAACAACTGCAAAAGTGTGGATTGCACCTGCAATGAATGTTCATATGTATGATAATCTTGCAGTTAGACGAAATATTGCCCAATTAGCTGAGGATGGCTATGAATTTATTGAACCATCAGAGGGCTTTTTAGCTTGCGGATATGTAGGTAAAGGTCGTTTAGAAGAACCAGAGAAGATTACAGCATTAGCTGCCCAGTTTTTCGAACCAAAAAACGGACTTTTAAAAGGTAAGAAAGTTGTTATTTCTGCAGGACCAACGCGTGAAAGAATTGATCCCGTACGTTATTTAACCAATTTCTCAACTGGGAAAATGGGCTATGCTATGGCTGCTGCAGCACATAAATTAGGTGCAGAAACTGTACTTGTATCAGGTTCGGTTGCAATTGAGCCTCCAGCGGGTGTACGGGTTGTTCATGTGGAAAGTGCTGAGGACATGCTTCAAGCTATGTTAGCTGAATATGATGACGCCAATATTGTTGTAAAAACAGCTGCGGTAGCGGATTATCGTCCAAAAACGGCGCATTTGCAAAAAATGAAAAAGCAACCAGGTGATGCGATTATTGAATTAGAACGCACCACCGATATTTTACTGACATTAGGGGAACGAAAAAAAGATCAATTACTAATTGGTTTTGCAGCAGAAACCAATGATGTATTAAAGTATGCAAAAGGTAAGTTAGAAAAGAAAAATGCAAATTATATTGTTGCTAATGATGTAACGCAAGATGGAGCAGGCTTCGGCACTGATACAAATACGGTTACACTCGTTGGGCTTAATGATTTCGAAAAAACATTCGTTCATCTTCCTAAAAAAGAATTGGCACTTGAGTTATTCAAAACCATTTTAGCAAGGGAAGAAAGTTTAACGTGATTGCGCAAGTCATCGTAGACGTAGCGGCTTATCCAGTGGATCGACCGTTTGACTACGCTGTTCCAGAAGAATGGCAAGCACTTGTAGAAGCCGGATGTCGTGTGAAAGTACCATTCGGCCCTCGTAATGTGCTTGGTTTCATCACTGCTTTAAAGGAAGAAACGGATGTTCCACAAGGTAAACTAAAACCACTATCACAGTTACTCGATATTGAACCTGTCTTAACAGGTGAAATGCTACAGCTTGCCCAGTGGATGACAAGGCATACTTTATGCTTTGAAATTGATGCATTACAAGTGATGCTACCCTCTGCTTTACGGGCGAAATACGAAAAAACCATTCATCTCTCAGGCCCACTAGCTGACCTGCCAGCTGAATTGCAAAATCTTTTTGGCAATAAATCATCAATTCCATATAAAAAAGTAGAAGTTGCTGGATTTCTAAAATCATTGAAATACAGTATTGAACAAGGAACAGTTCAAATAAAAACAGTCGTCAAACAACAAGGTCAAGTAAAGGCTGTCCGAAAGTTGGAAATTTTGGATGATGAAGTGAAGTTACAGCAAATTGCTGCTGATATTCCAAAAAGAGCGAAAAAACAAGTTATGGTCGCTGAATGGATGGTGGATCATAAAGGTGAAGTTTTTACACCAGAAGAACTTTGTCAAACCTTAAATATTACAACTGCTGTTCTTAATGCGCTAATTGAAAAAGGGGCTGCCAAGTATATTCAAGAAGAAGTATACCGAGACCCATTTACTAAAAATGCAGTGAAGACGAAGCCGCTTGCACTGACTGATGAACAAGAAGTAGCATTACAGCAAATATTAACAGCGATGAAAAATAAACTACCGACAACGTTTTTACTGCATGGCATTACAGGGAGTGGGAAAACGGAAGTGTATTTACAGGCTATTCAAAGTACTCTTGAAAAAGGAAAAGAAGCAATAGTACTCGTCCCTGAAATTTCTTTAACACCTCAAATGTCGGAGCGTTTTCGTTCACGTTTTGGAGAACTAGTTGCTGTTCTTCATAGTGGTTTATCGAAAGGCGAAAAATATGATGAATGGCGAAAGATTCAAAGAGGGGAAGTAAAGGTTGTAGTAGGCGCTCGATCAGCTGTCTTTGCTCCTTTCACAAATGTAGGGTTATTCATATTGGATGAAGAGCATGAGTCGACTTATAAGCAAGAGGACTCACCGCGTTATCATGCACGGGAAGTAGCTATTTGGCGTAGTGAATTTCATCAATGTCCTGTCATATTAGGTAGTGCAACTCCCTCTTTGGAATCTTTTGCTAGAGCAAAGAAACACGTATATACATTATTGACATTAAAAAAACGTGCAATGCAGCAATCCCTGCCAACAGTTGAAATTATCGATATGCGTGAACAATTGAAAAACGGGAATCGTTCGATGTTCTCTGAGGAGTTAGCAGAAGCAATTCGTATTCGACTTGAAAAAAAAGAGCAAATGGTATTATTCCTTAATCGTAGAGGCTTTTCTTCATTTGTGTTATGCAGAGATTGTGGTACGGTTGTGCAATGTAAAAACTGTGATATTTCTATGACCTATCACCGCTCTCAAGAAAAACTGAAATGCCACTATTGTGGCTATGAAGAACAAGTCCCGCATGAGTGCCCTGAATGTCAAAGTGAACATATTAGATTTTTCGGTACAGGGACGCAAAAGGTTGAAAGTGAAATATATAAGTTCTTTCCTGAAGCAAGAGTACTTCGTATGGATGTTGATACAACGAGACAAAAAGGTTCTCATGAACGTATCTTAGATGCCTTTGGTCGCGGAGAAGCAGATATTTTACTAGGAACACAGATGATTGCGAAAGGGCTTGATTTCCCTAACATTACGTTGGTTGGTGTTCTGAGCGCTGATACGTCATTAAATTTACCGGACTTTAGAGCTGCGGAGCGAACATTTCAATTACTTACCCAAGTAAGTGGACGTGCCGGACGTCACGATAAACCTGGTGAAGTATTTATCCAAACTTATACACCGGAGCACTATGCAATCGAACTTTCAAAAGAACAAGATTATGAGCCGTTTTATATGCAGGAAATGCAAATGAGACAGCGTTTCGCCTATCCACCGTATTATTTTGTCGTACTTATTCAAGTTACGCATGAAGATGTACTGATGGCAGCAGAATATGCAGGTAAGGCAGTGGATTGGTTACGTATGCAACTATCACAAAATGTTGGTATTATCGGTCCGACAGCAGCGTCAATTAGTCGTGTGCAAAATAGATATCGCTATCAATGTTTGATAAAATATAAAAAAGAGCCTAATTTAACGGCTACTTTACAACAATTAATTCGCATGTATCGAACAGACTGGGTGAAAAAAGGTATTCAATTAACAGTTGATTTAGACCCTTCATCCATTTAGATATAATCGCAAGAAAAGAGGGCATTATGGCATTATTAGATATTGTAAAAAATCCAGCAAAAGTGTTAGAAACTAAAGCAGCACCTGTTACTAAATTTGATGCAGAGCTAGCAAAGTTACTTGATGATATGTATGATACAATGCTTGAGCATGATGGTGTAGGGATAGCAGCACCTCAAGTAAATAAAAGCATTCAAGCGGCAGTTGTAGAAATGGGCGAGGAAAGAGCCATTCTGGAAATCATTAATCCAACGATCTTAGCCACAGACGGTTCAGCTATAGAGATTGAAGGATGTTTGAGTTTTCCTGAACTTTATGGAGATGTAGAACGTCCTGATTATGTCCATATTAAAGCGCAAGACCGTAATGGAGAATGGTATGAAGTTGAGGCAGCCGGTTTTGATGCACGTGTGATTCAACATGAAATTGACCATTTGTTTGGTGTGTTATTTGATAAGAAAATTATGCGTGTTTATACGCTTGAAGAATTAGAAGAAATGGCCGAAGCAGAGGAGGAACAGGAATGATTTCCATTGTCTTTATGGGGACACCTGCCTTTTCGGTGCCGGTTTTGCGTATGCTACATGAAGAAGGATACGATATTAAAGCCGTCGTAACACAACCGGATCGTCCTGTTGGTCGTAAACGTGTTTTAACACCACCACCTGTCAAAGAAGAGGCTGTTCGTTTAGGGTTACCGGTAATTCAACCAGAGAAACTTCGTGGGTCTGAAGAGTTGCAAGAAATCATAGCTTTAAATCCCGATTTAATTGTGACAGCAGCTTTTGGTCAAATTTTACCGAAGGAACTATTAGATACACCGAGACTTGGTTGTGTGAACGTTCATGCTTCATTACTACCAGCTTATCGAGGTGGAGCACCTATTCATCAATGCTTAATCGATGGGCAAGAAAAGACAGGTGTTACGATAATGTATATGGAAGTTAAACTTGATGCAGGTGATATTATTTCACAAGCAGAACTCACAATTGAAGAGCAAGATCATACAGGTCTATTATTTGATAAATTAAGTATTATCGGTCGCGACCTACTAAAAGAAACGTTACCTTCTATTATCGAAGGTACTAATAATCGCATCCCGCAAGACGAAGCAAAAGTGACTTTTGCTCATAATATTTCACGTGATCAGGAGCTAGTCAATTGGCAGCAAAATAACACAGAAATTTATAACCAAGTAAGAGGTTTACATCCATGGCCGGTAGCTTATACGAAATTGAATGGCGATAATATTAAAATTTGGTGGGCGCAAAAGTCGGATAAAAAACATAGTGAAGATCCTGGTACTGTTATTGCTATTGATAAAGAATATTTTACAGTGGCTACAGGTAACGGAGAAGCAATAAATATTTTAGATTTACAGCCAGCTGGCAAAAAGCGTATGACTGCGATGGATTACTTAAGAGGTACCGGGTCAAAATTACAGATTGGGGACCGTTTTGAATGACAAAAAAGAAAGATAAAATTTGGGATGGTAATGTTCGCGACGCAGCATTAACTATTCTTCTTGCAGTAGATAAACAGCAAGCATACAGTAATTTACTTCTTCATCAAACAATAGAAAAATATAATATAAAGCCGAAAGACCGTGCTCTTTTAACGGAAATTACTTACGGTACACTTCAATACAAAATGACTTTAGATTATTATTTAGAGCCTTTTGTTCGCGGGAAATTGGATGATTGGGTGAGATGGTTACTACGCTTGTCATTATATCAAATTGCATACCTATCTAAAATTCCTGACCATGCAGCAGTAAATGAAGCCGTTGAGATTGCTAAACACCGAGCACGCCATCAAGGTGTCTCTAAAACAGTAAACGGCATTTTACGTTCGGTCTTACGTGACGGAATTAGAGATACGACGGATATTAAAGATCCGATTGAACGACTTTCTATTGAAACGAGTCATCCGAGCTGGTTAGTACGCCGTTATGTAGAAGCTTATGGCATTCAAAAAACATCTGATATGCTGTTTGAAAATAATCTACCTCCACAACAAACAATTCGAGTAAATACAGCAAAGGTAACTACAGATCAAGCGCTTGAAAGCTTGTGGGGTGAGAAATTTGAAGTTGTGCGTAGTAAAGTGTTACCGGAATGCTTGCATTTATTAACGGGTCAAGCTGCGCGTACAGAATCTTATAAAAATGGTTTGATTACCATTCAAGATGAAAGCTCTATGATTCCGGCTTACGCTTTGCAAGTAGAGCCAGGAATGAGAGTTTTAGACATGTGTGCTGCACCGGGTGGTAAAACGACACACATTGCTGAAAAAATGAAAAACGAAGGCGAGTTAATCGCAACTGATTTACATGCTCATAAACTTAAGCTTATTAAGAGCAATGCAGAACGTCTAGGCCTAACTATTATTGACGCACAAGTATTAGATGGTCGAAAAGCAACTGAGCAATTTGAAAAGCAATCATTCGATCGTATTTTAGTCGATGCACCGTGTAGTGGCTTAGGAGTTATTAGACGTAAACCGGATATTAAATATACAAAAAAAGAAGAAGATTTCTCATCACTACAACCAATACAATTACAATTACTGGATTCAGCTTATGAATTATTAAAAAATGAAGGCAAAATGGTTTACAGTACTTGCACAGTTGATAAAATTGAGAACGATGGAACTGTTTCTGCATTTTTAGAAAAACATCCGGATATGGAACTTGAACCTGTACCAAATGTACCAGACGTACTCAAAGAGCTTCAAACAAACGGAATGATGCAAGTCTTTCCACAAGACTTTAGCAGTGATGGCTTTTTCGTTGCTGCTTTTAGAAAAAAAGGAGAATTTACAAACTAATGGATCAAGAAATACAAAAACCAGTAAGAGTGAAAAAAGAAAAACCACAATTACGCCAATCGATTTATTCATTATTACCAGAAGAAATGCAAACTTGGTTAAAAGACAACGGTGAAAAACCATTCCGTGCAGGCCAAATTTTTGACTGGTTATATATAAAACGTGTAACAACATTCGATGAAATGTCTAATTTATCGAAAGAATTACGTGATAAATTAGCTGCTGACTTTGAACTTAGTACATTAAGCACATTAATCAAACAAGAATCTAAAGATGGTACCATCAAGTTCTTGTTCCAATTACAAGACGGCTATTCAATTGAAACTGTGTTAATGCGTCATGAATATGGGAACTCTGTTTGTGTAACGACACAAGTGGGCTGTCGTATCGGATGTTCATTCTGTGCATCTACTTTAGGAGGACTAAAACGTCATTTATTAGCTGGTGAAATTGTTGAGCAAGTTGTCAACGTTCAAAAAGCTTTAGATGAAGTTGGTGAACGAGTAAGTCATGTCGTGATCATGGGAATCGGTGAACCGTTTGATAACTATGATGCCATGATGAGCTTCTTAAAAGTCATCAATCATGAAAAAGGATTAAACATTGGTGCACGCCATATCACAGTCTCAACTAGTGGTATTATTCCTTCAATTTATAAATTTGCAGATGAACAATTACAAATCAACTTTGCCTTGTCATTACACGCACCAAATCAAGAATTACGTCTACGTTTGATGCCAATCGCAAAAGCATATAAATTGCCAGACCTAATTGAAGCAATTCGTTATTACACTGAGAAAACAGGTCGTCGAGTTAGTTTTGAATATGGCCTATTTGGAGGAGTCAATGACCAAGTAGAACATGCTGAAGAATTAGCGAAATTAATCAAAGGTATTAAATGTCACGTGAACTTGATTCCAGTAAACTATGTTCCAGAACGTGACTATGTACGAACACCAAAAAATGATATTTTCTCTTTTGAAAAAACATTAAAAAATAATGGTATTAATGTAACGATTCGACGCGAGCACGGTTCAGATATTGATGCTGCATGTGGTCAATTACGTGCGAAGGAGAGAAAGCAAGAAACGACGAATTAATGGGGTGACTGGCTGTGGAATATATAGTAGCGAGTGATATTGGAAGGAAAAGAACGGTAAATGAGGACCGGGCTATATTCATTGAACGTGAAGATGCATATAAACTTGCCATTGTCGCTGATGGTATGGGTGGACACAATGCTGGAGATATAGCTAGTGCTATGGCGGTTTCTGGATTTGAACAGTTATTTTTGCAAGCAGATGCGGAGTCATTTCAATCAACTGAATTGAAAAAAGAATGGCTATTAGCATCTGTTCAAGAACTCAATGAATCGATTTATCAATATTCTTTATCACACGAAAATTGTCACGGCATGGGAACAACTTTAATAGCCGTTCTGATTGATGCTGACGAATGTATTATTTGTCATATCGGAGATAGTCGTGTGTATTACAGCACGAAAACTAATTTGCAACTTATTACAAGAGATCACTCTTATGTGAATGTACTCGTCGATAATGGAGAAATTAGTGAAGAAGAAGCCGAAAGTCATCCTAAGAAAAACTACATCATTAAATCTTTAGGAACAGAAGCGACGATTGCACCAGATTTTTATACGGTGCAATTCGTTGCTGATTCATATTTTTTAGTTTGTTCTGATGGCCTAAGTAACAAATTAACTAAACAAGAAATGCAAGCGATTATTCATCTGCCACTACCTATTCAGGAAAAAGGTGAACAACTGATACAACTGGCAAATGAACATGGCGGTGAAGATAATATCTCGCTTATTTTATTTGCAGATAATATGAAGGAGGTGTAAGAATGCTTGTTGGAAAAAGATTAAGTGGCCGTTATAAAGTTCTTGAATGGATTGGCGGCGGCGGTATGTCCAATGTTTATCTTGCACACGATATGATTCTAGATAGAGATGTAGCAATTAAAGTACTAAGATATAGCTTTTCCGATGAAGAGGAACTTCACCGACGTTTCCAAAGGGAAGCGCTATCTGCCACAAGCCTTACACACCCTAATATTGTGAGTATTTATGATGTTGGTGAAGATGGTGATATGCATTATTTAGTAATGGAATACGTTGAAGGCAAAACATTAAAGCAATACATACAGGAATTTGCGCCTTTATCACCAGTGAAATGTGTCATGATAATGGAGCAACTAACCTCAGCTATTGCACATGCTCACCAAAATCAAATTGTTCATCGCGATATTAAGCCACAAAATATTTTAATGGATCAAGATGGTAATGTGAAAATTACGGATTTTGGTATTGCGATTGCATTAACAGCAACATCCTTTACACAAACGAATTCAGTTTTAGGAACAGTCCACTATTTGTCACCTGAGCAAGCACGTGGAGGAACAGCAACAAAGAAATCGGATATTTATGCATTGGGAATTGTACTCTACGAATTGTTAACAGGCAAGCTACCGTTTATGGGTGAATCAGCAGTGTCAATCGCACTGAAACATTTACAATCTGAAACGCCATCAGTACGCGCAATTGTGCCCTCTATTCCACAAAGCTTAGAAAATGTTGTGTTTAAGGCAACTGCTAAAGATCCAGCACACCGATATTTTACTGTTGAAGAACTTCAGGAAGATTTATCGACAGTTCTTGAAGAAAATCGAAGTCAAGAATCGAAATTTATGCCTCCTGTTGACCACGATGAGACAAAAGCAATGCCAGCCATTACTAAGGCACAAATGATTCGAAATGTGGACATTGAAAAAACAAAGGAAATACCAGTGGTAGAAGATAATAAACATAAGGAAAAAAAGGGCGGTAAAAAGAAATCGAAGAAAAGAAAATTATTGCTACTCGTTAGTGGTATTATAACTTTCCTTTTATTGTTTATCTTAGTCCTGGTACTATACCCTAATCTATTCAAAGAAAAGAAAGTGGAAGTTCCAGATGTTGCTGGACAAGAGTTAGCGAAGGTAATTGATTTACTAGAAGAGAAGGGCTTTGAGATAGGTAGACAAACTGAACAAGCTTCTGAAGATATTAAAGAGGGAGATGTTATATCGACGAATCCGGCTGCTGGAAAAGAGCTTAAAAAAGGTTCGGAAATTGATATCATGGTAAGTTCAGGGCAGAAAAAAGTAACATTGATCGATTATAGAGGTCGAGACATAGAACAAGTAAAAAAATTACTATCAAAGTATAAGTTTAAAGACATCGAAACTAAAACTAAACACTCTGATCAAGAACCTGGTACTATTTTAGATCAGACGCCTGATGCAAGTGATGAGGTCGTACCTGCAGACACTATTATTGTTTTTACTGTAAGTGAGGGTCTAGAGCAGGCGCAAGTTGGAAGTTTACTAAGATATGATGAGGATGCGCTTAAAAGTTATGCAAAATCATCGGGTTTTAACGTCCACATTGCAAAAGAGGAAAACTCAGAAACTGTTCCAAAAGGACAAGTTATTTCTCAAACTCCTCAAGCGGGGACTATGGCAAGTATCGGATCTACAATTAATGTGGTTATTTCAAAAGGACCGCTACAAAAATCAGTAAAATTTTACGAGGCTATAATTGATATTCCATACGACCCTGAAGAAGAGGACGAGGAGCAAGAAATCCGTATTTACGTCCAAGATCGTAAGCGCTCAATTGCAGATGTTGATCAACAGTTTAAAATTTATGAATCAAAAAAAATACGACTTCCTTTAGCAGTTGAAGAAGGGCAAAAAGCAATTTATCGTATTGTCCGAGATGATAAAATAATTATTGATGAGACAATAACTTTCGAACAACTAGAAAAAATGGAAAAATTACAATAAGGAGGAATTTAATGGAGAAAGGTCAGATCCGAAAAGCGTTAAGCGGATTTTATTATGTTCACTCAGACGGTGAACTAATTCAATGCCGCGGTCGTGGCGTATTCCGAAATAGAGGGATTTCACCACTTGTTGGTGACTTTGTGGACTTTGTGGTTGAAGGAAATAATGATGGTACAATCACAGCCGTTCATGAGCGTCATAACGAACTTGTACGCCCGCCAGTGGCGAATATTGACCAAGCAATCCTTGTCTTCTCAGCAAAAGAACCAGCTTTTAATACAATTTTATTGGATAAATTTTTAGTAGCGTTAGAATCTTTCCATATCCACCCAATTATTTGCTTAACAAAAACAGATTTATTAACTTCAGAAGAAAATGAAGGCATCCAACAGTATGTTAAAGATTATCAAGAAATAGGTTATGAAGTGATTCAAACCTATAAAAGTGATCCGGAAATACTGGTGAAAATTGAACAGGTTTTAGATGGTAAAACAACTGTATTGGCAGGACAATCTGGTGTTGGGAAATCTACTTTATTGAATACAATTATGCCATCATTAGAATTAAAAACCGGGGTTATATCAGAAGCGCTAGGACGAGGAAAGCATACGACAAGACATGTTGAATTAATCCCTCTTGCTGGAGGGTTAATTGCTGATACGCCTGGATTTAGCTCTTTTGATTTCGATACACTTGAAAAAGAAGAATTAACATCTTGTTTCCCGGAATTACAGCGTTTATCGGAGGATTGTAAATTTCGTGGATGTTTACATTTAAAAGAACCAAAATGTGCTGTGAAAGCTGCAATAGAGAACAAGGAAATTAAGCAGTATCGCTATGATCATTACCTGCAGTTTTTGCAAGAAATAATTGATAGAAAGCCGAGGTACTAACGATGATTAAAATCGCACCATCTATTTTAGCTGCTAATTTTTCAAAATTAGCTGATGAAGTAAAACAAGTTGAAGCAGCAGGAGCAAAATTAATTCATATCGATGTAATGGACGGACATTTTGTACCAAATATTACAATGGGCCCAATCGTAGTGGAGGCTCTACGTCCGGTAACAGATCTACCACTTGATGTACATTTAATGATTGAAAATCCAGATCAATATATCGAAGACTTTGCAAAAGCCGGTGCAGATTATATTACAGTACATGTAGAAGCATGCCGTCATTTACATCGTACAATCCAATTAATTCGTTCACATGGTGTGAAACCAGGTGTCGTATTAAATCCTCATACACCAATCGAAACAATTCAACATGTTTTAGAAGATATTGATATGGTGCTATTCATGACAGTAAATCCGGGCTTTGGTGGACAAAAATTCATCCATTCGGTAGTGCCTAAAGTTGAACAACTTTCAACAATTATTAAAGAAAAAGGCTTGAATGTGGAAATTGAAATTGATGGCGGGATTAATGCAGAAACAATCATTCCTTGCGCAAAAGCTGGTGCAACAATATTCGTAGCAGGATCAGCGATTTACGGCAAAGAAGATCGTTCAAAAGCGTTACAAGAAATTCAATTAGCTGGAGAAAAAGCAATCCAATGAAAACTATTGTGATTTGTGCTGGAGGCCCTGAGCAAGAGATCGTGTCCAACGATTTCTTGCTTTCGTTTTCTGATGCTTTTTTCATTGGAACAGACCATGGGACGATGTATTTATTAAATAGAGGAATTGTTCCAGATATGGCTGTCGGTGACTTTGATTCGATAACAAATGAAGAATGGCAAGAAATTTCCGAGCGAGTACCTCATATTGAACGTTACTCACCTGAAAAGAATGAGACAGATACTGAACTCGCAATTATTAAAGCGCTATCATTAGAGCCAACTACAGTATATATTACTGGAGTAACAGGTGGTCGTTTAGATCATTACGAGGCAAATTTGCATACAGTATATCGCTTACAATTAGCGTATCCACAATTACATATAAAAATAGTAAATCGTTCAAATGAACTACAATTTTTACTCCCTGGTGAACATACAATGGTACAGGATGATCATTATAAATATATGTCCTTTTTTGCATTCAAAGGCCCTGTAGAGAATATGACGTTGCGCGGTGTTTTATATGAAACCACCAATGAAGTAATTGAAGTAGGAACCTCTCGTTTTACAAGTAATGAAATATCTGACGGAATCGCGTCTATTTCATTCACAGCAGGCATATGCTTAATGATAAGAAGTATAGATGACTAGCGAGGAGTGGAGAGTTGAAGGTATACACGTTCCAATTGCCAAAATTCGTCAGTGGATTTGCGAGGGTTTGTTTACAAGCATTTCAAAAAGAAACATCAGCATCAGCATCAACAACTGCTACAGCTAAATCTAAACAGAGAAAGAAAAAAGAAAAAATGCCAGGGTGACGATAAGTCAACCTGGCATTTATTATGAGTGCATTATACGCGCTCAACTTTTCCTGATTTCAAAGCTCGTGCAGAAACCCATACACGTTTCGGTTTACCGTCAACTAGAATACGGACCTTTTGTAGGTTTGCACCCCATGTACGCTTGTTAGCGTTCATTGCGTGGGAACGAGCGTTGCCGGAACGAGTTCTACGTCCAGTAATTACGCATTTTTTTGGCATTTTTATATTCCCTCCTCACAAAAAGAAGCTGAAAGATTATAATTTCAGTTCGGTATTTCACATACTTTAATAATTTAACATACACTTTTATGCAATGCAACTGATTTCGATAGACTTTCAAGAAAAAAACCTTTACAGTCTATACTAGACGAATGTATAGGTTTTCTTTTATAATCGAATTTTGTATAGTACAATAAGAGTTAGTCAAAATGGAGTCAGGAGGCATTTTTATGTCAGTTGAATTAAAAAACGAATTCGGAAACATTGATATCTCTAATGATGTTGTCGCACAAATGGCCGGTGGAGCCGCTCTTGAATGTTACGGCATTGTAGGTATGGCAAGTAAACACCAAATTCGTGATGGACTAACAGACATTTTACGCAAAGAGAATTTTGCAAAAGGTGTTCTTGTACGCCAACAGGGCGAAGATTTACATATTGATATGTATGTAATTGTTAGCTACGGCACTAAAATCTCTGAAGTAGCATACCAAGTCCAATCAAAAGTAAAATATACACTAGATAAAACACTCGGAATGGCAGTGAAATCAGTCAATATCTATGTGCAAGGTGTTCGCGTAGCGAACGTGTAAGAGGAGGAACTCATTCAAATGAAGTCATTAGACGGGATTAAATTTGCCGAAATGGTGCAAATGGGATCACATCACCTATTCCAAAATGCAGATTATGTGGATTCTTTAAACGTATTCCCTGTGCCAGATGGCGATACAGGTACAAATATGAATTTATCGATGACATCAGGTGCAAAGGAAACTGAAGCAAATGCTGTGGAACATATCGGTAAAACAGCCCAAGCCTTATCAAAAGGATTATTAATGGGAGCGCGTGGTAACTCAGGTGTTATCCTATCGCAACTATTCCGAGGCTTTGGTAAAGCAATCGAAAAAGAAGCTACAGTCGATGCCATCCAATTCGCGCAAGCATTCCAATACGGCGTGGATACTGCATATAAAGCAGTTATGAAACCTGTAGAAGGTACTATTTTAACGGTTGCAAGAGAAGCTGCAGCTCATGCTGTGGAAGTAGCTAAAACAGAACAAGATATTATCGTTGTGATGGAAGAGTTAGTCAAAGCAGCGAAAGCATCACTAGCTAACACACCTGAATTACTACCTGTACTGAAAGAAGTTGGAGTAGTAGATAGTGGTGGACAAGGTTTAGTGTTTGTTTATGAAGGTTTTGTAGCATCACTTAAAGGTGAAGCACTTCCAGAAAAAACTGTAGCATCTTCAATGGATGATTTAGTAAATGCTGAACATCATAAAGTACAAGACTTCATGGATACATCAGAAATTGTGTACGGTTACTGTACTGAGTTTATGGTTCGTTTCGAAGACGAGAAATTAGGTGGTAAACCTTTTGATGAAGCAAAATTCCGTGAAGATTTAAGTCATTATGGAGATTCTTTACTTGTCATTTCAGATGATGAAGTGGTGAAAATTCACATTCACTCTGAACAACCAGGTGAAGTAATTGCTTACGGACACCAATTTGGTAGCTTGATTAAAGTGAAAGTCGACAATATGCGTCAGCAACATACAGACATCGTTGGCGAAGGTCATACTAATGAGTCAGCTAAAAAAGTACAGAAAAAACATCCATATGCAATTGTTACAGTGGCAATGGGATCGGGTGTTGCTGAGCTTCTTGAAAGTGTTGGCGCTTCTTATGTTATCGAGGGTGGACAAACAATGAATCCTTCAACTGAGGATATCGTTAACGCTATTAAATCAGTAGGGGCAGAACGCGTACTAATTTTACCGAATAATAAAAACATCGTAATGGCAGCAGAGCAAGCAGCTGAAGTATTAGACATTGAAGCTGCGGTCGTACCAACAAAATCAGTGCCTCAAGGAATGGCAGCAGTTCTTGCATTTAATCCTGATGCTTCAGTTGAAGAGAATAAAGCAAATATGACATTGGCATTTGCTCATGTGAAAACTGGACAAGTGACATTTGCTGTTCGTGATACTTCTATTGATGGCGTTGAAATTCATAAAGGCGACTTTATGGCTATTTCTGAAGGTAAAATTGTGGAAGCAACAACTTCACTAGCAGCAGCTTCAGAAACTTTAATTCAATCAATGATTGATGAGGATTCGGAAATCGTAACAGTTCTTTATGGACAAGATGCAGATGAATCAGAAGTTAATACATTTACAAGCTTTATCGAAGAAAACTATCCAGATGTTGAAGTGGAAGTTCATAACGGTAAACAACCATTGTATCCATTTATTCTTTCTGTTGAATAAAGAGTACCGTAAAGTTTTTTCGGAAATTGTGGTATTTAAATTAAACAGTTATTCAAAAGTAGCGCGCTATTAGAGTGTGCTACTTTTTTGCGCTGTATCAAATACTTGGTATAGTCTTAAATTATCATGTAGAATGGTGTTACGACTAACAACGATTAAGCAAGGGGGCAGTTTTTTTATGAAATACACATCGGTATTCGATATTATCGGCCCGGTTATGATTGGGCCATCCTCATCACATACAGCCGGTGCAGCACGAATTGGTCGCGTCGCACGTGACTTGTTTGGGGGCCAACCAAAATGGGCGAAAATACATCTATATGGCTCTTTTGCAGAAACTTATAAAGGGCATGGGACAGATGTTGCAATTATCGGAGGTCTACTAGACTACGATACGTTTGATGAACGCATAAAAACGGCTTTTGCTGATGCAGAAAAAGCTAACTTAACATTTGAATTTATTCCAGAAACAGCGCATACAGAACATCCAAATACAGCGCGTCTAGTAATTGGAGACGATGAAACAGAAATGTCGATGGTAGGTATTTCGATAGGCGGAGGAAGTATTGAAATTATAGAATTAAATGGTTTCCCGCTTCGGTTATCTGGGGGGATGCCGGCAATTCTAGTTGTGCATGATGACCGAGCAGGCTGTATAGCGGCGGTTGCAAACTGTTTAGCAGGTTATAATATTAATATTGGTCATATGGAAGTTTCACGAAAAGAACGTGGCAATATGGCATTAATGGTTATTGAAGTTGACCAAAATATCGACAAATCCATTTTAGATGAAATGTCAACTCTACCGAATATTACTAAAGTAACACGCATTAAAAACTAGGAGGTAGAAAAATGGAAGTATTATTTCATAATGTTAGAGAATTAGTGGCATTAGCTGAAAGTGAAAATAAACAAATTTCAGAAATTATGATAGAGCAAGAGATGTTAATTATTGAACGTACACGTGAAGAAATTATGACTCAAATGACTCGCAATTTAACTGTTATGGAAGAAGCTGTTGAACGCGGTTTAAAAGGTGTGCATTCTGTAACTGGCTTAACTGGAGGAGATGCAGTCTTACTTCAGAATTACATTGCGACAGGAAAATCTTTAGCAGGAGACCTTTTATTAGACGCAGTAAGTAAAGCTGTTGCAACGAACGAAGTGAATGCAGCGATGGGTACCATCTGTGCAACGCCAACAGCAGGTTCGGCGGGTGTTGTACCGGGTACACTTTTTGCGGTGAAAAATAAATTAAATCCAACGAAGGAACAAATGATTCGTTATTTATTCACTTCAGGGGCATTCGGTTTTGTTGTAGCAAATAATGCATCCATCTCAGGTGCAGCAGGTGGATGTCAAGCTGAAGTAGGTTCTGCTGCAGCAATGGCTGCTGCTGCAATTGTTGAAATGGCAGGAGGTACCCCTCAACAAAGTGCGCACGCTTTTTCGATTTCATTGAAAAACATGCTTGGACTCGTTTGTGATCCTGTAGCTGGATTAGTAGAAGTGCCATGTGTAAAACGTAACGCTATGGGAGCAGCGAATGCAATTGTTGCTGCTGATATGGCTTTAGCAGGTGTGACGAGTAGAATTCCCACAGATGAAGTCATTGATGCTATGTATCGTATTGGACGTACAATGCCTTCTGCACTAAGAGAAACTGGACAAGGTGGCCTAGCAGCTACACCGACAGGTAGAGCATTGGAGGCTAAAATCTTCGGAGGGGCAGTGCTGCAAAGTGAATGATCTTTTGATCCAGCCTGTCACGAATTTAAAAGGTGTCGGAAAAGGGATGGGAGAAGCACTTCATAGCATGGGCATTGAAACTTTCAATGACTTACTTTGGACCTTTCCTTATCGACATGAAGATTTTAGATTAAAGGATTTAGCAGAAACGCCACATAATGAACGTGTTACGGTTGAAGGGCGTATTGAAAGTGAACCAGTTGCCCTGTTTTTAGGGAAAAATAAATCGCGTCTACAAGTGCAAATGCTTGTAGGACGCCATTTAATAAAAGTCGTTTTCTTCAACCAATTATACTTAAAGAATAAAATGATACCTGGTTCTATAGCGACTGTAACGGGGAAGTGGGATCGCGGTCGTCAAGTTATTAATGGCACCCAAATTACATTTGGCCCGAAAGTAGATCATGCTGACTTTGAGCCAGTTTATAGCTTGAAAAGCGGTATGCATCAAAAAAAATTCCGTAATTATATGCGTCAAGTACTAGATGAATCGAAATCAGCAATTGTAGAATCTTTGCCTAGTCATTTAAGAACGGCCTATAAATTGTTACCTGTCTCAGATGCGCTAGAAGGTGTTCATTTTCCGATAGATGCGAATCATGCCAAGCAAGCAAGAAGGCGTTTTGTTTACGAAGAGTTGTTGCGATTTCAATTACGAATACAAGCCTTACGTAAAATTCGTAAAGAACAAGAGCAGGGTTTATCTATTCACTATGATTTAGAGAAACTAAAAAAGTTTTTTCTAACTTTGCCATATGAATTAACGAATGCGCAAAAACGTGTTGTCAATGAAATATGTCGAGATTTACTAGAGCCTCATCGTATGAATCGCCTGTTACAAGGGGATGTTGGTTCTGGGAAAACTGTTGTAGCGGCCATTGCATTATACGCTGCTGTGACAGCGGGTTTTCAAGGTGCTCTAATGGCTCCAACTGAGATTTTAGCTGAGCAGCACGGAGAGTCACTTGATGAATGGTTAAGGCCACTAGGAGTAGAAGTGGCTCTTCTATCGGGTTCAACCAAAACAAAGGCTCGTCGTATACTTCTGGAACAATTAAAAAACGGTGAGATAGATATTTTAATTGGAACACATGCATTAATTCAGCCGGATGTGGAATTTTATAAACTTGGTCTAGTGATTACAGATGAACAACATCGATTTGGTGTAGAACAACGTCGTATTTTACGTGATAAAGGGGAAAATCCAGATGTACTATTCATGACAGCGACACCAATCCCTCGAACTTTGTCGATTACCGCTTTCGGAGAAATGGATGTGTCAATTATTGACGAATTACCTGCTGGACGAAAAGAAATTCAGACAAATTGGGCTAAAAAGGAACAATTTAATCAAGTGTTATCCCAAATGACAAAGGAACTGGCAATGGGCCGACAAGCATATGTTATTTGTCCCTTAATAGAAGAATCAGATAAACTAGATGTGCAGAATGCAGTAGATGTTTACACACAACTGACTACATTATTCGGTGAGAAATATAAAGTCGGGCTCATGCATGGTCGATTACCTGCAGAAGAAAAAGATGCGGTGATGCGTGAGTTTAGTGAAGGGCAGTTGCATGTGCTTGTTTCAACAACGGTTGTAGAAGTTGGAGTGAATGTACCAAATGCAACATTTATGATTGTCTATGATGCAGAGCGTTTTGGTTTGGCTCAGCTCCATCAATTGCGAGGTCGTGTGGGTCGTGGCGAACATCAATCCTATTGCGTATTATTGGCAGATCCAAAATCAGAAGATGGCAAAGAGCGAATGATTTCAATGACGGAAACCAATGACGGTTTTCGTTTAGCGGAAAAAGATTTAGAATTACGTGGTCCAGGTGATTTCTTTGGTAAAAAACAAAGTGGTTTGCCTGAATTTAAAATGGCTGATCTCGTCCATGATTACAGAGCATTAGAAGTGGCGAGACAAGATGCAGAGAAGCTCCTATCAACTGAAGAATTTTGGCAAGCAGATGACTGTGAGCAGCTACGTAATATGCTAGCGGAGTCTGGTGTATTAAATGGTGATCGTATCGATTGATATGAATTATTTTTGTTGAAAAGGGAGAGAATGCGAAAAAGAGTTTAAAACAACTCTTGCATTCTCTTTTTTTAATTTATATACTGATATTAGTACCAAGTGCTAATTTTTGAAAGGTGGCGAAAAAAATGAAGTACTCTAAAAAAGAACGACAAAAATTATTGCAGCAAACAATAATCGATAATCCATTCGTCACCGATGAACAGCTAGCCAGTCAATTTAATGTGAGCGTACAAACGATTCGATTAGATCGAATGGAGTTATCGATACCAGAATTACGTGAACGAATTAAAGGTGTGGCTGCTCATAATTTTGAAAATGATGTAAAATCTTTACCAATTGATGAAGTGATTGGTGACATTATAGATATTGAATTAGACGAAAGAGCCCTTTCCATTTTTGACGTGAAAGAAGAGCATGTCTTCCAGCGTAATGGCATTGCGAGGGGACATCATCTATTTGCTCAAGCAAATTCACTCGCTGTAGCAGTGATTGATGATGACTTAGCCCTAACTGTGCATTCAGAAATCCACTTTGTTAAACCAGTACGAGCAGGTGACAGAGTAATTTCAAAAGCACTTGTCACAGGCAAGGATGACAGCAAAAGTCGAACATTTATCGAGTTAACCTCTACTGTTGAAAATGAAGTTGTTTTCGCTGGTAAATTCGAAATGTACCGTACGAAAGGAAAAGGTGAAAAATAAATGAAAATAGCAATAGACGGCATGGGTGGAGACAATGCACCACAAGCCATTATCGAAGGCGTATATAAAGCGTTAGAAGCTTCTGCAGACATCGAAATCCAATTATTTGGTCAAAAACAGGCAATGCAGCCTTATTTAAAAGATCATGAGCGCTTAACTGTGATTAATTGTGAAGAAGTAATTGAAGGTGACGACGAACCAGTTCGTGCAGTACGTCGTAAGAAAGATGCATCAATGGTGAAAATGGCAGAGGCAGTTAAGAATGGTGAAGCAGACGCTTGCGTATCAGCAGGGAATACAGGTGCATTAATGGCCGCTGGATTATTTGTAGTAGGTCGTATTAAAGGTATTGATCGTCCTGCATTATCAACTACCTTACCAACTTTAGATGGTAAAGGTTTTGATATGTTAGATCTTGGATCAAATGCCGATGCAAAACCAGAAAACTTGGCTCAATTTGCAATTATGGCTAGCATTTATGCACAACAAGTACGAGATATTCAAAATCCAACAGTCGGATTATTGAATATCGGGACAGAAGATAAAAAAGGAAATGAGCTTACTAAAGCTGCTTTTGGTTTATTGCAAGAAGCACCAATTAACTTTATCGGTAATGTTGAAGCACGTGAATTATTAAATAGTGCTGCAGATGTTGTCGTGACTGATGGGTTTACAGGTAATATGGTGTTAAAAACAATCGAAGGTACAGCTGATAGCATCTTTTCTATGTTAAAAGGAGCATTTATGGCTTCAGGGAAAACAAAAGTTGCAGCGTTAATGATGAAGAGTAATTTAAAAGAAATTAAAACTAAAATGGACTACACAGAGTATGGTGGAGCCGCTTTATTCGGTTTGAAAGCACCGGTAGTAAAAGCGCATGGCTCATCAAATGCAAATGCTTTTGCTAGTGCTATTCGCCAAGCAAATATTATGGTTAAACACAACGTATGTGCAACGATTGATTCTACAATTTCAAAGGAGAACTAATCATGACGAAAATCGCTTTTATCTTTCCAGGACAGGGCTCACAATCAGTTGGTATGGGAGCCGAATTTGTGGCTGAGCACCAAGAGTGCAAAGCCTACTATAATAAGGCAGATGAATTATTAGGTTATTCATTATCAAAGTTAATGCTTGAAGGTCCAGCTGAAGATTTGACATTGACTTACAACGCGCAACCTGCATTGTTAACGACAAGTGCAATGATTGCTGATAAACTGACAAAAGTAGGTATTACACCAGATTACACTGCGGGACATAGCTTAGGTGAATATACAGCGTTAGTGGCTTCAGGGGTAATGTCATTTCAAGATGGCGTACAAGCCGTACATAGTCGAGGAATGTTTATGAACGAAGCAGTACCTGCAGGTGAAGGCGCTATGGCTGCTATTTTAGGCTTGGACCGAGATGCGTTGAAAGCTGTGACGGACGAAGTTTCAGCATCAGGAGAAGTTGTACAGCTTGCTAACTTAAATTGCCCAGGTCAAATTGTGATTTCTGGTACAAAGACTGGAGTAGACAAGGCGAGTGTTAAGGCGAAGGAAGCAGGAGCAAAACGTGCACTTCCTTTAGTAGTGAGCGGGCCATTCCATTCTGAATTAATGCGTCCAGCTGCTGGCAAGTTACAAGAGAATTTAAAGCAAAAAGCAATGCAAGATGCTAAAATTCCAGTAATCTCAAATGTTACGGCTAAACCAGTAACAGAACAAAATGAAATCCAGCAACTATTAGTAGAACAATTGTACTCACCTGTATTATGGGAAGATTCTGTTCGAAAAATGATCGACCTGGGTGTGGACGTATTTATCGAATGTGGTCCTGGAAAAGTATTAAGCGGACTTGTAAAAAAAGTAGATCGTCAAGTGAAAACGTATTGTGTATATGATGAAGCAACGTTTGAACAAGTTGTAGAAGCGTCGAAGGAGTGGTCTCATGAAGAAGCTAGAGGGTAAAACAGCTGTTGTAACTGGTGCTTCAAGAGGTATCGGCCGTGCCATTGCATTAGAATTAGCAGAACAAGGTGCGCGGGTTGTTGTCAATTATAGCGGTAGCCAATCTAAAGCTGAAGAAGTAGTAGCAGAAATTACTGGGAATGGCGGCGAAGCAATCGCAGTCCAAGCAAATGTAGCTGATGCTGACGAAGTAACAGCTTTAATGAAGGCTGCAACAGATACATTTGGTAGTCTTGATATTCTTGTAAATAATGCTGGGATAACACGTGATAATCTATTAATGCGTATGAAAGAACAGGACTGGGATGACGTAATGAATACTAACCTAAAAGGTGTATTCCTATGTACGAAGGCTGTCTCACGCCAAATGATGAAACAACGTGCTGGTCGTATTATTAATGTTGCATCGATTGTTGGTGTTTCTGGTAATGCAGGTCAAGCAAACTATGTTGCGGCAAAAGCAGGTGTTATTGGTTTAACGAAAACAACTGCAAAAGAATTAGCAGCGCGTAATATTTATGTTAATGCTGTAGCACCTGGTTTTATTGCGACAGAAATGACAGATGAACTGCCTGCTGAAGTAAAAGATCAAATGCTTGGACAAATTCCATTAGCGAAGCTAGGAGATCCAAAAGACGTTGCAAAAGTCGTACTATTTTTAGCGTCAGATGATGCAAGTTATATTACAGGACAAACAATCCATGTAGATGGTGGAATGGTCATGTAATTTATGCCTATGAACAAACGGGCTTTTTATGTATAATCATTGAGGGGAGGTGACAGATTTGGCAACTGTTATAGAACGTGTAACTAAAGTTGTTGTTGACCGTTTAGGTGTCGACGAGAGCGAAGTGAAATTAGAAGCTTCTTTCCGTGATGATTTAGGTGCGGATTCACTAGATGTAGTAGAACTAGTAATGGAACTTGAAGAAGAATTCGATATGCAAATTGACGACGAGGATGCAGAGAAAATTGCAACTGTTGGAAACGCGGTATCATTCATCGAAAGCAAAATTGGCTAATTATACATTGCTAGGGGCACTTCTTTCATAATTTTGAAGGAAGTGTCTCTTTTTGTTTTTGCACATTGTAAGAGAAAAAGGTAAACTAAACAGGAGTATCAAAAGGAAGATAAGAAGGTTGATGACGATGATGAAAAAAAAGGGACTCTCACAAAAAAATGGTGCAATTTCCGAGAAAGCACGCCTCCAATTTGAGGAATTATTAAATAATTTAGGATTGCATTTTGATAATGCAAGTTTACTTTACAATGCATTTACGCATTCATCATATGTGAATGAGCATCGTCGTAAACTATTTGAAGATAACGAACGCCTAGAATTTTTAGGAGATGCAGTGTTAGAACTATCTGTCTCTAAATTTCTTTTCCTTAAATTCCCTAAAATGAGTGAAGGTGAGCTTACAAAATTGCGTGCAGCAATAGTATGCGAACCGTCATTAGTCATTTTTGCAAATGAATTAAACTTTGGGAAATACGTTTTACTAGGAAAAGGTGAAGAATTAACAGGTGGTCGAGAACGCCCAGCTCTTCTTGCAGATTGTTTTGAAGCATTTGTTGGTGCACTATATTTAGACCAAGGATTAGAAACAGTCGTTGGATTTTTAGAACGTGTCGTTTATCCAAAAGTAGAAATCGGTGCTTTTTCGCATGTGATGGATTTTAAAAGTCAGCTACAAGAAATGGTGCAACAAGCCAATTCTGGTGCGCTTCAATATGAGATTATTAATGAAAACGGACCAGCACATAATCGTACATTCGTGTCACATGTTTTATTGAATGAGCGCGAATTAGGTGTTGGTCACGGAAAATCGAAGAAAGAAGCTGAACAAAGAGCTGCTCAAAGTGCAATGATTGAATTGCAAAAACAGTCAGCTGACAATCAGGAGGTATAATTTTGTTTCTTAAACGGCTTGAAGTGATTGGTTTTAAATCTTTCGCCGATCGTATTGGAATTGACTTTGTACCGGGAGTTACTGCTGTCGTTGGACCAAATGGCAGTGGAAAAAGTAACGTAACGGATGCAATTCGATGGGTACTCGGAGAACAATCCGCAAAGTCTCTTCGTGGTGCAAAAATGGAAGATGTCATTTTTGCTGGAAGTGACTCGCGCAAACCGCTTAACTTTGCAGAAGTATCATTGATATTAGACAACGAGGATGAACGATTACCAATCCCGTATAACGAAGTAAGTGTCACTCGTCGAGTATACCGCTCGGGCGATAGCGAATATCTATTAAATAAACAACAATGTAGATTAAAAGATATAACGGATTTGTTCTTAGACTCTGGTCTAGGAAAAGAAGCTTTCTCGATTATTTCACAAGGTCGAGTAGATGAAATTTTAAACAGTCGTCCGGATGATAGACGCTCTATTTTCGAAGAGGCTGCCGGTGTATTGAAATATAAGCAACGTAAGAAAAAAGCCGAGCATAAATTATTTGAAACAGAGGATAATTTGCATCGAGTCCTTGATATATTGCACGAATTAGACAATCGTATCGAGCCTTTGAAAATACAAGCGTCAGCTGCTGCGGATTATTTAAAGATGTCCAAAGAATTAAAGGACATTGATATAGCGGTTATCGTTCATGATTTACGTGTGTTGCAACAAACACTTGAAACAATTATGCGTGATAAAAAGCAATTTACGGTGACTGAGCAAGAACATATACACAATATGGAGAATAAAGAGTCACAAGTGGCTTCTATTCGAAAACAAATTACTAAACTAGATAATTTACTAGACCTATCGCAACATCAGCTTGTGGAAGCAAGTTCAGAAGTAGAGCGATGGGAAGGTCGTAAAGTATTAATGGCTGAAAAACGTCATAATGCCAGTGCGCAACTAGAAAAATTACAGCAATCACTTGAAAAAGCCCAAATCGCTGAGCGAGAGTGGCACGTACAACAAGTAGACAAACAAGAACAATTAACAATAAGACAAAAAACGTTTCAATCATTGAAAAAAAGTGTGAAACAGCTAGAAGATAACTTAAATCGTTCATCAACGGACATTGAAAAAGATATCGAAAACTGGAAAAACACATATATTGATCGCCTCAATGAAGAAGCAACAGTTAAAAATGAATACAAAAATATAACACAACAGCTAGAACAACAAGAACAAGCTTCGTTCAAAATCACTAACCAATCGTCAGAAATGGCAGAGGAATTAACTCAGTTGACGAAAGAACAGCAGGTTGTTGAAAGTAAATTAAACGATGTGAAGCAACAGCTAGAAGAAAAACTGGCTGCTTATTCAGCTTGTCAATTGGAGCTAGCGAGTGCGACAAAACAATTTGAAAGCAAACAAGATATGCTTTTTAAAGGCTATCAACATTTACAACAGTTAAAGTCTCGGAAAGAAACTTTAGCGGAACTTGAAGCAGACTTCTCAGGCTTTTTCCATGGTGTAAAAGAAATTTTAGTGGCTAGAGAAAATAAAAAACTCTCTGGTATTCACGGCGCTGTTGCAGAGTTAATTCAAGTTAGTGGAGAATATACAAAAGCACTTGAAACAGCATTAGGCGCAGCTTCTCAACATATTGTGACTGAAACTCAACAGGATGCTCAAAAAGCTATTGCATGGCTAAAAGAAAAACGAGCAGGTCGTGCAACGTTTTTACCGAAAAATGTTATGAAATCTCGAAAAATATCACGTGATGCACTTGGAGCGGCTGCAACTCATCCGTCGTTTATTAATACTGCAGATGAGCTAGCAACATTTGACCCAACATTCAAAACGATTGCAGAAAATTTATTGGGTAATGTATTAGTTGCAAAAGATTTACAGAGTGCAACACAAATAGCCAAATCATGCAATTATCGTTATCGCGTAGTAACGTTAGATGGTGACATAGTAAATGCCGGCGGTTCACTTACAGGTGGTTCTACAAAACAACAAACATCGTTATTTACTCGTAAAGCAGAACTGGAAGACTTAACTGGTCAGCTTGTGCAAATGCAAACAAAAATAGAACAAGCTGAAAAAGTTGTTGCAGAGCAAAAAAACTTTGTATCTGTTAAAACGGTTCTTCTAGAGGACTTACGTAAGCAAGGTGAAGTGTTACGTGATGAAGAATTTGAACTGAGTGGACATTACCGTGAATTAGAAGCAACGACAAAACGACTTGCATTACGTGTTACTTTAGTAGCTACTGAAAAAGAAGATGCTACCGATCGCTCTTCAAATTTACAAGAAAGTCAAATTTCTGCTAAAAAGCGTTTGAAAGAATTAAAGGAAGAGCTTGCTGAGATAAATACGACAATAGAACAATTAAATATTCTTAAAGTACAAAGTGAAACAGCTCAAGATGCATTGAAAGAACAGTATGCAGAAAAGCGCTCAGAGCTTGCCGTACTACAAGAACAAGTAACGCAACTAAAACAAGCTTCTGAGGAAGTAACCGTGCAATATGACAAGGCGAAGTTGGAAGTCAATAATATTAGTCAAGAAATCAAATGGTTGACGAATGACGAAAGTCAAAATGGACCGTCTGATGAAGAAATAACAGCAAATATTACTACTTGGCAGTTGAAAAAAACTGATTTAATATCGACCATTGCTACAAGTAAGGAAGAAAGAACTCAGCTACAAGTTACTTTGGATAGCTGTGAAGTGGAACTGAAGGAATTACAACGAGTGCATAAAGGCTTATTAGATGGCTTGCGTAATTATGATGTAAAACTTTCTCAACTGGAGTTTTCTAAGCAAGCTTTATTAGACCAACTTGCTGAAGATTATGAGCTTTCTTTAGACGAAGCCATACGGGAAGTAAATGAAGATATAGATGTTGAGATATCAAGAAGAAAAGTAAAATTATTAAAGCAATCTATTATAGAACTAGGTCCCGTAAACTTAAATGCAATAGAAGAATTCGAAACCGTTTCAGAACGACATACTTTTTTAACAGATCAAAGATCAGATCTCATGGAAGCGAAAGAAACATTGCATGAAGCGATTCGTGAAATGGATGAAGAAATGTCAACACGCTTTAACGAAACATTCTTGAAAATCCGTGAACACTTCCAAGTTGTTTTCCGTGAATTATTTGGTGGCGGTCATGCAGATTTACAGCTAGTTAAGCCTGACGATATACTCGAAACAGGAATTGAAATTGTCGCTCAACCACCAGGGAAAAAGTTGCAAAGTTTAAGCTTACTATCAGGCGGAGAACGTGCTTTAACGGCAATTGCACTACTGTTTTCTATTTTAAAAACGCGTCCTGTACCGTTCTGTATACTAGATGAAGTAGAAGCTGCACTTGATGAATCGAATGTTACTCGCTATAGTCAGTATTTGAAAAAGTTTAGCCAAGAAACACAATTCATCGTTATCACGCATCGCAAAGGTACGATGGAAGGTGCGGATGTATTGTACGGTATTACGATGCAAGAATCAGGTGTATCGAAACTAGTATCTGTGAAATTAGAACAAGAAGAACCGGTTCTTGTAGGACAAAGGAGCGAATAACAATGAGCTTTTTAAAGCGTATGAAAGAAAAACTAATGGGCGCGAAGCCTGAAGAACTTGATGTACAATCGGTAGAGACAAGCGTTGAAAAACCGTTTGACGATGTGGTAGTCCCTCCAGACCGAGAAGTAGCTGTCCCAACTGTAGTTACTCCGGAAATTGAGCGAGAATCTATTGCATCTGATCAAGCTCCTCAAGAAGGAGAATCACAAACTAATGAAGTAATCGTCGTTGAAGAATCAACAACAGAAGTTGTAAAAGTGGAAGAACCCCAAGAAGAGAAAAAATCAAAATGGGGCTTCTCAGCATTTTCGATTACAGAAAAATTCAAAGCGGGCTTAGAGAAAACACGTGATTCATTTACATCAAAAGTGAATGATTTAGTAGCTCGTTACCGTACAGTAGATGAAGATTTCTTTGAAGAACTTGAAGACTTATTACTACAAGCGGACGTTGGTTTTGAGACTGTAATGGAGCTAATGGATAAATTACGCTTTGAAGTTCAACGTCAAAATATTAAAGATACGAGCGGTATCCAATCAATTATTTCAGAAAAGCTTGTTGAAATTTACGAATCAAGTGATGAAGAGTCAATTGAGTTAAATATACAAGATGATGAGTTAACAGTTATTCTTTTTGTTGGTGTGAACGGTGTTGGTAAAACAACAACAATTGGGAAATTGGCGCATCGTCTAAAACAAGAAGGGAAATCAGTAATACTTGCAGCAGGTGATACATTCCGTGCAGGTGCGATTGATCAACTTCAAGTTTGGGGAGACCGTGTTGGTGTGGAAGTTATTAAGCAAGCAGAAGGATCTGATCCTGCTGCAGTAATGTATGATGCCATTCGTGCAGCCAAAAATCGTGGAGCAGATGTACTTATTTGTGATACAGCGGGACGTCTGCAAAATAAAGTTAACTTAATGAATGAATTAGAAAAGGTACACCGTGTAATTTCCCGGGAAATACCGAATGCTCCGCATGAAGTTTTATTAGCTTTAGATGCAACTACTGGACAAAATGCACTAGTGCAGGCACAGACATTTAAAGAAGCAACAAACGTGACAGGTATTGTATTAACAAAACTAGACGGTACTGCAAAAGGTGGTATTGTACTTGCTATTCGTAACAAATTGCATATTCCAGTAAAGTTTGTTGGCTTGGGTGAGAAAATGGATGATTTACAACCATTTGATACAGAACGCTATGTGTATGGCTTATTTGCTGATGCACTTGATCAACAGCTAGCAAAAGAAGAGGAATTAAACGAGCAATAAATAGATAGAAGAAGGATGCATAGCTTTTTGGCTATGCATTTTTCAGCTTTGTAGATTTGGGTTTATATGAGGACTAAAATGTATTTAGACAAGTATATTTACTTGACAGAAATCGGATTATTCCTTATGATACTAAAAGAATGTGTAAAACAGGGGAGAGATTTCTTATGCTTCTTGAAAAAACGACACGCATGAACTTTCTCTTCGACTTTTATCAAGCATTGTTGACTGATAAACAACGTAGCTATATGCAACTTTATTATTTAGATGACCATTCTCTTGGTGAAATTGCTGAAGCTTATGAAGTATCGCGTCAAGCAGTTTACGATAATATTCGTAGAACAGAAGCGATGCTTGAAGAATATGAAGACAAACTTCGATTATTCGAGAAATTTCAAAACAGACAACAAATAATTGCAGAGCTATCGAAAAAAACTACTGACAATAGTGCCTCGCAAACTGTGTGGCTAGAACTTATTGAGCAGTTAAAGCAATGGGATTAGGAGGCGGCATGCATGGCATTTGAAGGATTAGCGGAGCGACTCCAAGGCACGATTTCGAAGATTAAAGGCAAAGGGAAAGTGACGGAACAAGACGTTAAAGAAATGATGCGTGAAGTCCGTTTTGCCTTAATTGAAGCGGACGTAAACTTAAAAGTTGTAAAATCTTTTATTAAGCGCGTTAGTGAACGAGCAATCGGTCAAGACGTCATGAAAAGTCTAACACCCGGTCAACAAGTTATTAAAATCGTAAAAGACGAACTGACAGAATTAATGGGTGGCGAACAAAGCCCTATTAAATTCTCTCAAAAACCACCAACTGTTATTTTAATGGTAGGTTTACAAGGTGCCGGTAAAACAACAACTACTGGTAAACTTGCTAATGTTTTACGCAAAAAGTACAATCGTAAACCATTGCTTGTGGCGGCGGATGTCTACCGTCCAGCAGCCATTAAGCAATTGCAAACATTAGGTGATCAGCTATCTTTGCCGGTATTTGCTCTTGGTACGGAAGTATCTCCTGTGGATATTGTTCGCCAAGCGCTAGAACATGCAAAGGAAGAGCATCATGATGTTGTATTAATCGATACTGCAGGTCGTCTTCATATTGATGAAAACTTAATGCAAGAATTGAAAGATATTCGTGCATTAAGAGAACCAGATGAAGTCTTCTTAGTTGTCGATTCTATGACAGGTCAAGATGCTGTAAATGTAGCTAATAGCTTCAATGAAGCAGTAGGTATTACGGGTGTAGTTCTAACGAAGTTAGATGGGGATACACGTGGTGGTGCGGCTTTATCAATCCGCTCTGTTACAGAAAAACCAATTAAATTTGTCGGTATGGGTGAGAAAATGGATGCTTTAGAGCCATTCCATCCAGAACGTATGGCTTCACGTATTCTTGGTATGGGCGACATGATGTCCTTAATCGAGAAAGCTCAAGCAAACGTTGACGAAGAAAAAGCAAGAGAAATGGAAGAAAAGTTCAGAACACAGAGCTTTACTTTCGATGATTTCTTAGATCAAATGAGCCAAGTAAAAAAAATGGGACCTTTGGATGAAATTTTAAAAATGCTTCCAGGTGCCAATAAAATTAAAGGCTTAGAAAATGCGAAAATCGATGATAAACAAATTGGGCATATAGAGGCGATTATTCTCTCGATGACGCCAGCTGAAAAAACGAACCCTGAGATTATCAACTCAAGTCGTAAAAAACGAATTGCAAAAGGTTCAGGTTGCTCTGTTCAAGAAATAAACCGACTTTTAAAACAATTTGAAGATATGAAGAAAATGATGAAGCAAATGACGGGTATGACGCAAAAAGGGAAGAAAAAAATGAAACTTCCTGGTTTGGATTCACTGTTTAAATAACTTTTTAATCTAAAATTTAGTGTGTTAAGAAAAAACACTTTACAAACAATCCAAAGCTTGCTATTATACTATCTTGTGTGAAACTATTCGGAGGTGCAATTAAAAATGGCAGTAAAAATTCGCTTAAAACGTATCGGGGCAAAAAAAGCTCCTTTCTATCGTATTGTAGTAGCAGACGCTCGCGCACCACGCGACGGCCGCTCAATTGAAACAATTGGTACATTCAATCCTTTAACTACTCCAGAAGAAGTTAAGATTGATGAAGAAAAAGCATTAGCATGGTTAGCAAATGGTGCAAAACCATCTGATACAGTACGCAACTTGTTCTCATCACAAGGCATTATGGAAAAATTCCATAACTCAAAAATCAGTAAATAATCGGAGGTGACAGCATGAAGCAGCTGATTGAAACAATCGTTAAACCTTTAGTCGATTATCCAGAAGAAGTTCGTATTATAACCGAGGAGAGTCCGAATCGGATTGTATATAAACTATCTGTTCACCCTAGTGATATGGGCAAAGTAATTGGTAAACAGGGCCGTGTTGCAAAAGCGATGCGTACAATTGTTTATTCAGCAGCGGGCAGTCATCATAAGAAGAAGACGTATGTCGATATTCTAGATTAGTCAAAAAGGAGGGAGCTTTAGTTCCTTCCTTTTTTGTTACGATTAAAATCAATTAGTCCTCTAATAATGTATTGAGGATGTTCACATATTTATTAAGAGGTGATTTAGATGGAATGGTATAACGTAGGTAAAATCGTTAATACACATGGTATAAGAGGTGAGGTGCGTGTCATCTCACAAACGGACTTCCCTGAAGAACGCTATGTAGTGGGAGAACAAATTGCACTGTTTAAGAAAGATTCTAAAAAACCATTGCGACTAACAATCGCATCAGCCCGTGCTCATAAAAACTTCATTCTACTAACGTTTGAAGGATATCCAAATATTAATGATGTAGAAGACTTCCGTGACGGTATTTTAAAAGTATCAGAAAAGCAACTAAGTGAATTAGCTGATGATGAATACTATTACCATGAAATCATTGGCTGTACTGTTTTTGATGAAGAGGGTACAGAAATTGGACAAGTGAAAGAAATTTTCGAAACCGGTGCTAATGATGTCTGGACTCTAAAAGGTGTTAATGGTAAAGATCAATATATTCCAGTAATAGACGACGTCATTAAAGAAATCGACGTTGACGAGAAGAAGATCATTATTCATGTGATGGATGGTTTATTATCATGATGAATATCCACGTACTATCGCTATTCCCGAATATGTTTGAAGGCGTATTTGGTTCTTCTATTTTAAAAAAGGCTCAAGAAAAAGGAGCTGTTACGTTAGGTGTAACAGATTTTCGTGAATTTTCAATTAATAAACACAACCAAGTGGATGATTATCCGTACGGTGGAGGAGCTGGTATGGTATTAAAGCCAGAACCCCTTTTTAACGCCGTAGAAGCGCTTGTAAGCGAAGGAAAAAAGCCGCGTATCATTTTGATGTGTCCACAAGGAGAACGCTATACACAGGCTAAAGCAGAGGAATTAGCGCAAGAGGAAGACTTAATCTTCCTTTGTGGTCATTATGAAGGTTATGATGAGCGTATTCGTCAGCATCTTGTAACGGATGAAATTTCTATTGGGGATTATGTCTTAACGGGTGGTGAGTTGGGGGCAATGACGGTGATTGATAGTGTCGTTCGCCTGTTGCCTGGGGTTTTAGGCAATAATGATTCACCTGTATTAGATTCTTTTTCAACTGGTTTACTAGAACACCCACATTACACTCGTCCTGCTGAATTCCGTGGTATGAAAGTGCCAGATGTTTTACTTTCTGGTAATCATGCAAAAATTGACGAATGGCGTGAGCAACAATCTATAAAAAGAACGTTTGAGAGACGTCCGGATCTGCTTGAAAAAATGGAGTTAAATCCAAAGCAACAAAACTACTTGGATATATTAAAATCGGGTAAATAATTATTGCATATTATCATATCATGTGATAATATTAAAAATGCATTTCTATGAGAAATGCCGAATTACGGTGTTCCGCTGTATCATCAAGAGGAGTTACAAGAACATCTGTCTAAGGAGAGAAAATAATGTCAAACATCATTACAGAAATCACTAAAGAACAACTTCGCACAGACATTCCTGCGTTCCGCGCTGGAGATACTGTAAAAATCGACGTTAAAGTAGTCGAAGGAACTCGCGAACGTATCCAAGTATACGAAGGAGTAGTTATTAAACGTCGTGGTGGCGGTATTAGCGAAACTTTCACAGTTCGTAAAATTTCTTACGGCGTAGGTGTTGAGCGTACGTTCCCAGTTAACACTCCAAAAATCGCTAACTTACAAGTAGTACGTCGCGGTAAAGTACGTCGCGCTAAATTATACTACCTACGTAACTTACGTGGTAAAGCGGCTCGTATTAAAGAAATTCGATAATACATTTTTTTGCCGAAGAGAGAGCTTGTTTTACAAGCTCTCTTTCTTTTTGCTTGAAATGATAAATCCTTGTACAATAAGAACAGAATAGTCAAGGGGGACATCGAAATGGAAAAAACAAAAAAAGAGAAAAATGAGTTATGGGAATGGACAAAGGCATTAGTCATTGCTTTTGCATTAGCTGCAATTATTCGTTATTTTTTATTTACGCCGATTGTAGTAGATGGCGAGTCTATGATGCCAACCCTTGAAAATGGCGACCGCATGATTGTAAATAAGATTGGCTATAAAATCGGTGACTTGCACCGTTTTGATATAGTTGTATTCCACGCACCGGAAAAGAAAGATTATATTAAACGTATTATTGGTTTACCAGGAGATCAGGTAGAATATAAAAATGATCAGCTTTATATCAATGGCAAAGCAATTGCTGAGCCTTATTTACAACAATATAAAGATGAAATTACGGATGAAGGTACATTAACTGAAGATTTTACACTTGTGGATATCCCGGATATGGAACAACTGGATAAAATTCCGGATGGTTATGTTTTTGTAATGGGAGATAATCGTCGTTATAGTAAAGATAGTCGTCACATTGGGATTGTATCAGTAGATGAAATTATCGGTAAAACAAGTATTGTTTTTTGGCCTTTTGATCAAATTGGTACCGTGAAATAACGAATAGGAGTGAAACACATGACCATTCAATGGTTTCCGGGACATATGGCGAAGGCTCGTCGACAAGTAACCGAACAACTGAAATTGGTTGATATTATTTTTGAATTGATTGATGCACGCTTGCCATTATCTTCAAGAAATCCAATGTTAGATGAAGTAATTCATCAAAAAACACGTTTACTTATTTTGAACAAAGCGGATATGGCTGATGAAGTTCAAACACGTAAATGGATAGATTATTTTGAATCAAAAGGGCACAGGGCTGTGGCTATTAATTCATTAGATGGTAAGGGACTTAATAAAGTAACTAAAGCCGCACAAGAATTACTAGCAGAGAAATGGGATCGTATGCGCTCAAAAGGTATGAAACCTCGCGCAATTCGTGCAATGATTGTAGGTATACCAAACGTAGGCAAGTCGACATTGATTAATCGACTTGCTAAAAAGAATATTGCTAAAACAGGAAATACACCTGGTGTAACAAAATCACAACAGTGGATTAAATTTGGTAAAGAGCTTGAACTATTAGATACACCGGGAATTCTATGGCCGAAATTTGAAGACCAAGAAGTAGGGTATAAACTTGCCTTAACAGGTGCTATCAAAGATACCATTACAAATATGGATGACTTAGCTATATATGGATTAAACTTTTTGAGTAAGCATTATAAAGGTCGAATGGAAGAGCGATATAAATTTTCAGAAGTCAGTGAAGATCTTGTAGAGACTTATAATCATATCGGTCAATTGCGTAGAGTATACGCAACTGGCGGTGAAATTGACTATGACCAAGTTGCTGAACTAATTGTACGAGATATTCGTAACCAGCAATTAGGTAAGCTGACATTCGACTTTGTAGAAGACATAATCGAAGAATAAAAACTAACCTTTTTTACCTTTTGGTGAAAAAGGTTTTTTTCTAGATTTTTTAGAAATAGTGCCGATAGTATAAATAGATACAAAAGGGAGTTCTAGTTTTGAAAACGATAAAAGACATTAAAGAAGCATTAAATAATGAGCAACAATACCAATCTTGGATGGTGGAGATAGAAGCAGATGAACGCTTGGGCGTACAAAAAGCATGGCAACAATGGCTTAGAAAAAAAACGAAGCTAGACAAACTATTAGCCGAGCATCAGGCGAAACTGGAATTCGACAATGCTTATCGGCCACACCCTACTGCAAGTATTGCAGGTACAGATGAAGCAGGGAGAGGCCCGTTAGCAGGTCCTGTTGTTACAGCAGCAGTTATTTTACCTAAGGATTGTCCGGAGCTTGTTGGGTTAAATGACTCCAAACAATTATCAAAAGAAACAAGAGAAGCATTTTTCTCTAAAATTATGGAATGTGCTATCGCAACATCTATTCATTTTCAGCCTGAAGAAGTAATTGACAATCTCAATATTTACGAAGCGACAAAGCAGTCAATGAAGGCTTCAATAGAAACACTACAAGTGAAACCTGATTTTGTTTTAGCGGATGCAATGACTTTACCAATCGATATTCCACAAGATTCCATCATTAAAGGTGATGCCAAAAGCTTAGCAATTGCAGCAGCTTCAATATTGGCGAAAACAGCGCGGGATCACTATATGGAAGAAATGGATGAAAAATACCCTCAATACGGTTTTGCACAACACGCAGGTTACGGTACAAAACAACATTTAGAGGCTTTACGTGAATTTGGACCTACAGACATTCATAGAACAACATTTGAACCAATTAAATCAATGATTCTTAAGAGAGGGTGAAGAGTATTGGCTTATACTTCGTTTTCGTCCATACAAATGCAACAAAATCAAAGTTTAAACACACAACAACCAGTGGCTTTAAAACAAGGCCAAGTATTTCACGGTACGATTAAACAGCTTTTTCCTGACAACCAAGCAGAGGTGCAGCTAGGTGGTCATCGTTTTATGGCAAAGTTAGAAGTGCCAATGCAAGCTGGTAATGCACACTATTTTCAAGTAACAGGCATAGAGCCAGACTTACAACTTAAAGTCGTATCGGGTCCTATTAATCAAACAGGAACAATAACACAACAAATTAATCAATTATTAGATTCTATGCATCTTCCGAAGACATCGGAAATGCAACAAATTGCAGCCTATTTCTTAAAGGAAAACGTGCCGATGTCCAAAGAACAGTTAACGCAAGCAGAACAGTTGGTAAAACAATTACCTGCTGGTGTTACGATGAAGGATGCCTTACATGCTTTGCAAAAAATAATTGACTTGAAAATGCCTATGCAACAAGACACATTCCAAGCACTCATTCAAGGTGGGATGAAACAAGGTTTTACACAAACAATTGATGCTTTACGACAACTATTGCAACAGGATACATCCTTATCACCAGCTATACGCGACCAACTATTACAACAATTACAATTGCTAGCTAAACCGTTTGAAACAGAAACAGGTGGTGCAATTTTAGCGAAAATTATTCAATCTTTAACAGACGCAAATACATCGTCTACTGATAAGAATATTCTAATCCAAATGCTCAAAGAGGTAGGTATCTTACCAAAAAACGCTAATATTTTTAATTGGTCGACAACTGCATTGCAAGGACCATTTGTATCACATTCCAACTCAATTGGACATTTATTACAACAAATTCAAACGGCAACACCAAAGGAAGCTACGCAACTTATCTCCCAATTACAAATGGCAATTACAAATAATGCCGATTTTACAGATTCTCAAAGAGCAGAGCTACAGCAGAACTTGATGAAATTCAATGCTGCTCAATCATCACAACAAGCGTTGTCAACGCTTGTGAAGGAACTGCAGGGACAGTTAGGGAAAATGAGACAAATGAGCATTACAGCACCTTCTACGACGCAATTACTGCAAAGTATTCAGTCTGTTAGTCAAAAAGATATGCCAGACTTCATCACCCAGCTAAAGGTATCCATTGAATCACAAAGTTTATTATCAGCTTCACAGAAAGAAATTCTTATTAATACCCTTGGGAAATTTTCACTGGCAAACAATACCCCTCAATCAATTCAAGTTTTGGGTAAGGAATTACAAGGTCAGCTAATGCAAGCATTTAGCCGAATAGCAGAACAACAACCTTTCAAAACTGATGAACAAAATATAACAGCTAAACAACATTTAATAACATTAATGAATGTGTCTAATTCAACGACTGATGATATGACATTTAGAGTGTTGACACAAATCACAAGTAAGTCTGGGGAACCCTTCATTCAGCAACTTGTATCGCAAGCTGAGCAGAGTGTTCATAATGCAATTGATAGTAAAGCTTTAGAGTCTGCTATGAAACAAACTTTGCATCACCTAGGATTAAGCTATGAAGCAAAATTATTAGATAAAACAGCAGATATGCAGCAACTTGCAGGGCAATTGAAACCACAGTTATTATCATTGTTACAAGAGCCTACTGCTTCAAATGCTACAAAAGCAGTGGCCGAGCAAATCGTTGCTCGTATGAATGGTATGCAATACTTATCAGGAGAAAACGGACCTCAACATCAACTGATTATGCAAATTCCATTAGAGTTTTTTGGACGAAAAACAGATGCCACATTGCAGTGGAATGGTCGTATGAAGGACAATGGTAAAATTGACGCAGACTATGCGAGAATTTTATTTTATTTGCAATTGAATTCACTTCAAGAAACAGTAGTTGATATGCAGGTACAGAGTCGCGTCGTCACAGTAACTGTTTACAATGAGAATGATCAGTTGAAAGAATTAGCAGAGCCGCTTAAAACAGCATTAAAAAAAGGATTATCATCACATGATTATCAATTATCAGGGGTCTTTATGAAAAAATTCGCAGAAAATCAACCAGTGAAAACGACATTAAATGCAAAAACTTCAAAGGATGTCAACGGGGGAGTCGATTTCCGCATATGACAGTAGAAAAACAACAACTTGAACGGAAAGAAGCTGTTGCCCTTTCCTTTAACCCAGGTGGGTTTGAAGCTCCTAAAGTGATTGCGAAAGGTAAAGGGAAAATAGCGGAAAATATTTTAGAACAAGCAAAAGATAATAATATCCCAATTCAAGAAGACCCATCCCTCGTCCAATTATTAGGGCAACTGGACTTAAATGAGTCGATTCCAGAGGAACTATACCAAGCAGTTGCTGAAGTATTTGCGTTTATTTACCGTTTAGATAAAAATTATGAAAATTCAAAATAATGGTCGAAAAAAGTCGATATAAGTCGCGGTCAAAACATTGATATATGTATATTTCGAGCGAATTTGCGGATAACTAAAGGTGAAAGTCGAAATAACAAGAATGTAGACATAGTGAATCAGATTATATACAATGGTTATGTAATAGTTAAACTCTATGGGATTTTGATGGGAGGAAGTTAGATGAATATCCATGAGTACCAAGGGAAAGAAATTCTAAGACAGTACGGGGTATCAGTTCCAAATGGCCGAGTAGCATTTTCACCAGAGGAAGCTGTAAAAGTAGCGAAAGAATTAAGTACAAGTGTAGTCGTTGTTAAGGCTCAAATCCATGCAGGTGGACGTGGTAAAGCAGGTGGCGTTAAAATTGCCAAAAATTTGGACGAGGTACGTTCGTATTCGAAAGAATTATTAGGGAAAATCCTGGTCACTCACCAAACTGGTCCAGAAGGTAAAGAAGTCAAGCGCCTCTACATAGAAGAAGGCTCTGATATTAAAAAAGAGTACTATTTGGGATTTGTAGTAGATCGTGCAACTTCTAGAATTACTTTGATGGGGTCTGAAGAAGGCGGGATGGACATTGAAGAGGTTGCTGAAGCAACCCCTGAGAAAATTTTCAAAGAAGTAGTTGATCCAGCTATCGGACTAACAGGTTTCCAAGCACGTCGTCTTGCGTTTAATATGAATATTCCAGACAAATTAATAAATAAAGCTGCATCACTTATGCTTGGAATTTATAAAGCATTTACTGAAAAAGATGCTTCTATTTTAGAAATCAACCCACTTGTTGTGACTGGTGATGGTAACGTAGTGGCGTTAGATGCAAAATTCAACTTCGATGGAAACGCTTTATATCGTCATAAAGATGTTGTTGAATTACGAGATTTCGAAGAAGAAGATCCAAAGGAAATTGAAGCTTCAAAATATGATTTAAGCTATATTTCATTAGACGGTAGCATTGGTTGTATGGTCAATGGTGCTGGACTTGCTATGGCTACAATGGACACCATTAGTTATTATGGCGGATCACCCGCAAACTTCCTGGACGTTGGGGGCGGTGCAACTGCTGAAAAAGTAACAGAAGCCTTCAAAATCATTCTTTCTGATGCAAGTGTAAAAGGTATATTCGTTAACATTTTCGGGGGTATCATGAAATGTGATATTATCGCAGAAGGTGTTATTACAGCGGCCAAAGAAGTTGGCTTAAATGTACCATTAGTTGTTCGCTTGGAAGGTACGAATGTTGAACTTGGTAAAGCGTTGTTAAATGAATCGGGTATTAATATCGTTACAGCAGATTCAATGGCTGATGGTGCAAGAAAAATTGTAGAACTTGTAGGCTAAGAAGGGCGGGGACTTGAAATGAGCGTTTATATTAATAAAGAAACTAAAGTGCTTGTACAAGGGATTACAGGGTCAACGGCTCTATTCCATACAAAGCAAATGCTAGAATATGGTACAAAAGTTGTAGCAGGAGTTACACCTGGTAAAGGTGGTACAACTGTAGAAGGCGTACCGGTTTTTAACACGGTGGTTGACGCTGTTGAAGCAACAGGTTGTAATGTTTCTGTCATCTACGTACCAGCACCATTTGCGGCAGACGCGATATTAGAAGCTGTAGATGCTGATTTAGATTTAGTTATTTGTATTACTGAGCATATCCCGGTATTAGATATGGTTAAAGTGAAACGTTATATGGAAGGTAAGAAAACACGTCTAATTGGTCCGAACTGTCCAGGTGTTATTACTGCAGATGAATGTAAAATTGGTATTATGCCAGGTTATATCCATAAAAAAGGCCATGTAGGAGTTGTTTCACGCTCTGGTACATTAACTTATGAAGCTGTTCATCAACTTTCTCAAGAGGGTATTGGTCAAACGACTGCTGTTGGGATTGGGGGAGACCCAGTTAATGGTACAAACTTCATTGATGTTTTAAAAGAATTTAATGAGGATCCTGAAACTTATGGTGTCGTAATGATTGGCGAGATTGGCGGTACAGCAGAAGAAGAAGCAGCTGAGTGGATTAAAGCAAATATGACAAAACCTGTTGTAGGCTTTATTGGTGGACAAACTGCTCCTCCTGGGAAACGTATGGGCCATGCTGGTGCCATTATTTCTGGTGGTAAAGGAACAGCTGCAGATAAAATTAAAGCAATGAATGCAGCTGGAATCCAAGTAGCAGAAACGCCATCTGTTATTGGTGAAACATTTATTAAAGTTATTAAAGAACAAGGTTTATACGAAAAATGTAAAACCCATTAATATAGAAGGTGTAGCAAAGTCATATTAGACATTGCTACACCTTTTAAGTAGTTATCTGAATGGAGGGCAAAGATGAATGAAGTACAATTGACGCAGAGACTCTTAGCATTGCATTATGTATTTCCCGTGCCTCTAAACAGGTTAGCGCCTTTGTTTAAAGAGGATGTAGAACTTGTAAAATTTGAACAAATGTCCACACAAAAAATTGCGCAATTATTAAATCTCTCCTATGAAAAAGCTACTAGATTAAGAGTTGCTTATATAGAAGCAATGGAAACCCCCTTACTCCAAGCTTATGAACAAAAGTTGATTACCCCTATTCCGTTCTTTCATCCCTTATTCCCTAAAGAGTTATTCGAATTATATGATCCTCCTGTATGTCTATATGTAAAAGGTAAAGTAGATTTACTAGTAAACAAACGTAAGATTGCTATAGTTGGTTCTAGAAAGGCGACAGCCTATACAGAAAATGCATTACAGTATATTATGCCGGCATTGGTAGAAAATGATTATATCATCATCAGCGGCCTAGCAAAGGGAGCTGATCGAATGGCGCATGAAAGTGCAATTGCAAACGGAGGTAAAACAATCGCAATTCTTGGACATGGATTATTTCACCTATATCCGAAAGAAAATAAGAAATTAGCCGAAATAATTAGCAAAGATCATTTATTAATGACAGAATATCCGCCATATATCGAGCCGAAACGATGGTATTTTCCAATGCGGAATCGTATTATTAGCGGTATATCAAAGGCAATACTAGTCACTGAAGCCGCTGAAAAAAGCGGTACTTCCAGTACAATGGACCACGCCTTAGAGCACGGGAAAGAAATTTTCATTGTACCTGGAGATATCACATCAAAACTTTCATTAGGACCTCATAAATTGCTCACAGAAGGTGCTACACCAGTCTGGAATGGTTATCAAATAATAGAAGAATTAGAAAGATATTTTATTTGACGATGAAATATAACTTGCAAAAATTTCTTTTCTGTTATACATTTTGCAACAGGTATTCTTTTGTAAACGCTAAGAAAAAAAGTTATAGTTGAATGGTAAGGTTTTTAACAATATTTTCATGCACTTATTCAATTTTAACAAGTGAAACTAAAGAAAATGAAACATCACCTCTATAAGGGGGAACTCACATGTCGGATTATTTAGTAATAGTAGAATCGCCCGCAAAAGCAAAAACAATCGAGCGATATTTAGGGAAAAAATATAAAGTAAAAGCATCAATTGGTCACGTACGTGATTTACCTAGAAGTACAATGGGAATTGATACGGAAAATAATTTTGAACCAAGATACATTACCATTCGTGGTAAAGGTCCTGTTTTACAAGATTTAAAATCCGCAGCTAAAAAAGCCAAGAAAATCTATCTCGCGGCCGATCCAGATCGTGAAGGAGAAGCAATTGCTTGGCATTTAGCAACAGCTCTTAACATTGATATAAAATCGGACTGTCGTGTATTATTTAACGAAATCACGAAAGATGCTATTAAAGAGTCATTTAAGCATCCACGTCCTATTGATATGGATTTAGTTGATGCTCAACAAGCACGTCGTATTCTAGACCGTCTTGTAGGGTATAACATTAGTCCTCTTCTATGGAAGAAAGTCAAAAAAGGTTTATCTGCTGGTCGAGTGCAATCAGTTGCACTACGTATGATTATCGACCGTGAAAACGAAATTAAAAACTTCCAGCCTGAAGAATATTGGACAATCGAAGGTAACTTTGAAAAAGGTAACAAGCAATTTGATGCTATTTATTATGGAAATAGTAAAGAGAAAATCAAATTGTCTAATGAAGCACAAGTAAAAGATGTCTTGAAGCTAATGAAGGGCGAAGATTTTGAAGTTGCAAAAGTAGTTAAACGTGAGCGTAAGCGTAATGCGGCTCCATCTTTTACAACATCATCCCTACAACAAGAAGCCGCTCGTAAATTAAACTTCCGGGCGAAAAAAACAATGATGCTTGCACAGCAATTATACGAAGGTATAGATGTTGGAAAAGAAGGCACGGTTGGTTTAATTACGTATATGCGTACCGATTCGACACGTATATCTGAAACGGCGAAAAAAGAAGCATTTGAATACGTGCAATCAACATACGGTAACGAATATACAACGCCCCTTGATCAACAAGCAAAAAAATCTGAAAAGGCGCAAGATGCACATGAAGCAATTCGTCCAACAAGCACGTTGCGTACTCCTGATCAGTTAAAAGCTGTTTTATCTAGAGACCAACTTCGTCTTTATCGTCTAATCTGGGAACGCTTTATAGCGAGCCAAATGGCATCAGCTGTATTAGATACAGTAACAGCAGACTTACAAAATGGTGATGTATTCTTTAGAGCTACAGGTTCTCAAGTGAAATTCCCAGGTTTCATGAAGCTTTATATTGAAGGGTCAGATGACCAAAAAGAAGAAAAGGATAAGCTATTGCCACCAATGGAAAAAGGCGACATTGTAAAATCCTTGAATATTGAACCAAAACAACATTTCACACAGCCGCCACCTCGCTTCTCAGAGGCGCGACTTGTTAAAACGATGGAAGAAATAGGGATAGGTCGACCGTCAACTTACGCTCCAACATTAGATACAATTCAGAAGCGTGGGTATGTCACATTAGATAATAAACGTTTTGTACCTACAGAATTAGGTGAAATTGTTCACTCATTAGTTTTAGAATTTTTCCCAGATATTATTAATATCGAGTTCACTGCAAAAATGGAGCACGATTTAGATAGTATTGAAGAAGGTAATACAAAATGGGTGAGTATCATCGATGAGTTCTATCAAGATTTTGAAAAACATGTACAACACGCTGAAGTGGCAATGGAAAAAGTTGAAATTAAAGATGAACCTGCTGGTGAAGATTGCGAACATTGTGGTTCACCAATGGTATTCAAACTTGGTCGCTATGGTAAATTCATGGCATGTAGCAACTTCCCTGATTGTCGTAATACTAAAGCAATTGTTAAAGCAATCGGCGTAACATGCCCAACATGTAAAGAGGGAGAAATAGTAGAACGTAAGAGTAAAACAAAACGCATTTTCTATGGTTGTAATCGTTATCCTGACTGTGAGTTTGTATCATGGGATAAACCAATTAACAGACCATGTCCAAAATGTAGTGAATTATTAGTTGAGAAGAAACTGAAAAAAGGCGTGCAAATTCAGTGTACGAAATGTGACTATAAAGAGACAGCATCACAATGATGAGTAAAAGAAAGAGGTATATATTAGCATGACAACAATCGTAAATGTAATCGGTGCAGGACTAGCAGGTAGTGAAGCAGCTTGGCAAATTGCGAAAAGAGGCATTCAAGTTCGTTTATATGAAATGCGTCCAGTAAAACAAACGCCTGCTCACCACACAGATAAATTTGCAGAATTAGTATGTAGTAACTCACTACGTGCCAATAACTTAACAAATGCTGTTGGCGTTATTAAAGAAGAAATGCGTATGTTAGATTCGGTTATTATAGAAGCAGCAGATCGTAGTTCAGTTCCTGCCGGTGGAGCGCTAGCGGTAGATCGCCACGAATTCGCTGGCTATGTAACAGAAAAAGTCAAAAATCATCCACTTATTGAAGTAATTAATGAAGAAGTAACTGAAATTCCTGAAGAGGGTATAACAGTTATTGCTACAGGTCCATTAACTTCAAAAGCATTAGCAGAACAAATTCAAGCTTTAACAGGAGAAGAATATCTTTATTTCTATGATGCAGCTGCGCCGATAATAGAAAAAGACAGCATTGATATGGATAAAGTATATTTAAAATCTCGTTATGATAAAGGTGAAGCAGCATACTTAAATTGCCCAATGACTGAAGAGGAATTCAACCGTTTCCAAGAAGCCTTAATTAACGCTGAAGTTGCACCATTAAAAGAGTTTGAAAAAGAAAAGTACTTTGAAGGTTGTATGCCGATTGAAGTAATGGCTGCACGCGGTCCGAAAACTATGCTATTTGGTCCTATGAAACCAGTAGGCTTAGAAGATCCTAGAACAGGTAAACGTCCCCATGCAGTTGTACAACTACGCCAAGATGACGCTGCAGGTACGCTTTATAACTTAGTAGGTTTCCAAACACATTTAAAATGGGGAGCACAAAAAGAAGTATTTAGTATGATTCCTGGTTTGGAAAATGTGGAAATCGTTCGTTATGGTGTTATGCATCGAAATACTTTTATCAATTCTCCTAAAGCATTAGCACCAACTTATCAACTAAAAAGTCGTCCAAACATTTTCTTTGCCGGCCAAATGACAGGTGTAGAGGGTTATGTTGAGTCAGCAGGTAGTGGTCTAATTGCAGGTATTAATGCTGCACATCTTGCAATGGAGAAAGACTTGTTAATCTTCCCAGCAGAAACGGCTTTAGGAAGTATGGCGCGTTATATAACAGAAGCGGATTCAAAGCACTTCCAACCAATGAATGTGAATTTTGGTTTATTCCCTAAACTGGGTGAAAAAATTAAATCGAAGCAAGAACGCGGAGAAAAACACGCAGAGCGCGCATTGGCTGCTATTCAAAATTTTAAAAATACAACAAATATCTAATTGTTTTAAGCCTTTAAAATTGTTACAATTTTAGAGGCTTTTTTGTTTATAAATGAAGATAATTTCTCATAATTGAAAATAAGATACAAATAGTGGTAATTCGATAGTTAGAATAATACATTTAAGTGTAACAAAGTTATCTAAAAGACATGAATAAACTTTTCTTTAAAAACTTTATTTTGACTTATGAACTGAAGTGTCGAACAATTCACATGAGTGTGTTATACTCATATGTGCCTTAAACAACTAGGATTAACATTAGCTCTAGATTAGTACTCGTTTTTGCTTTATAAAAATGCTTAGAGTTAGATGGTTAAATTTGGAACTTTTATTAACGAGGTGTTCAAATGAACATACGATCTGAACAAGCACTTGAGCAATTTGTTATTTACATTCAATTAGAAAAAAATTTTTCACCATTAACAGTGCGAGAATATCAATCTGATTTACATGAATTTTTATCTTTCTTAAAAGTAGAAGGCGTAGTAGATTTAGCTGATGTTGAATATATTCACGCACGACTTTACGTAACAAAATTGTACGAAGAAAAAAAAGCGAGAACAACTATCTCAAGGAAGATTTCCTCAATCCGTTCTTTTTTTCGTTTTTTGAATAAAGAATATGGATTGGATGATGCCGGCTTTCAAGCCCTTTATCATCCGAAAAAAGAAGATAGATTACCGCGCTTTTTTTATGAAGAAGAGCTTGCCAGATTGTTTCAGGCAAACGAAGGGGAAGATCCGAAGTCGTTACGAGATACAGCCATTCTTGAATTGTTGTATGCTACAGGTATTCGGGTTAGTGAATTGACATCTATTGAAATGAAAGATGTTGATTTTTCGATATGCATTTTACGTGTGATGGGAAAAGGGAGAAAAGAACGTTATGTACCATTTGGACATTTTGCTTCGGAGGCATTGCAACAATACCTAGCAAATTCACGTCCTAAACTTATGAAAGGCCTTCAAAACCCTCAACTATTTGTCAATATGCGAGGTGGAGCCCTTACTGCAAGAGGTATTCGTTATATATTAAATGATATGATGAAAAATGCAGAATTACATTCTAATATTTATCCTCATATGTTAAGACACACCTTTGCCACGCATTTATTAAACAATGGAGCAGATTTACGTACCGTGCAAGAATTACTCGGACACGCAAATTTATCTTCTACGCAAGTTTATACGCATGTGACAAAAGAACATCTAAGAAACACATATATGAATGCTCATCCAAGAGCGTAACAATTGGGAGGAGGGTTATTATGGTTGAAATGCATGCAACCACAATTTTTGCAGTACAACATAAAGGGCAGAGCGCGATGGCAGGTGACGGACAGGTGACACTTGGTAATGCAGTCGTGATGAAACACACAGCTAAGAAAGTGCGTCGTCTTTATAACGGTAAAGTATTAGCGGGGTTTGCTGGTTCTGTTGCTGACGCGTTTACATTGTTTGAAATGTTTGAAGGGAAACTTATGGAGTTTGATGGCAACCTTCAACGTGCTTCAGTCGAAGTAGCTAAGCAGTGGCGCGGAGATAAAATGTTGCAAAAATTAGAAGCAATGTTACTTGTGATGAATAGTGAAACACTACTACTTGTTTCTGGTTCTGGTGAAGTCATTGAACCTGATGACGGCATCTTAGCAATTGGCTCGGGAGGTAACTATGCTTTATCAGCTGGTCGAGCGTTGAAGCAATACTCTGGTGAAACATTATCGGCAGAAGAAATTGCAAAAGCATCGCTTGAAATTGCGGCAGATATTTGTGTATTTACGAACCATAATATTATCGTGGAGGCACTGTAACTATGACACAACAACAAACGCCTAGACAAATGACCGAGTATTTAGATCGTTATATCGTTGGACAACGTGATGCTAAACGCGCGGTAGCTGTTGCGCTTCGTAATCGTCATCGTCGTCAACTTTTAGATGAAGAGATGAAAAATGAAGTCATCCCTAAAAACATCTTAATGATTGGACCAACTGGAGTTGGTAAAACGGAGATTGCTAGACGTATCGCACGTTTAGCAAAAGCGCCTTTCATAAAAATAGAAGCGACAAAATTTACTGAAGTGGGTTATGTAGGTCGTGATGTGGAATCGATGGTACGTGACTTAGTAGAAGTAGCTAATCGACTCGTGAAAGAAGAAAAATATGAAGAAGTGAAGGACCAAGCTGAAACACTAGCTAATGAACAAATTGTAAAATTACTTGTACCGAGTATGCGTAAAAAGCAATCAACTTCAAATCCCTTCGAAATGTTTTTCGGACAAAATTCCGAGAAGGAAGAAGAAACAACTACAGATGATACAGAAATACGTTTAAAACGTTCGCAAATTGCAGAAGATTTAAAAGCAGGTAAGCTTGAAGATGAGTGGATATCTGTAGAAGTGACGGAACAAGCACCATCTATGTTTGGTGGGTTTCCTGGAGCGGGTATGGATATGGGTGGTAGTAACATGGGTGATATGTTATCAAGCTTAATGCCAAAGCAAAAGAAGAAACGTCGTCTACAAGTAAAAGATGCTAGACGTATACTTATAATAGAAGAAGCTAATAATTTAATTGACTCTGATGAGGTTTCTCAAGAAGCAATTACGCGTGCTGAGCAAACGGGTATCATCTTTATCGATGAAATTGACAAAATTGCAAACAAGAATGGCAATTCTGGTTCTGCTAATGTATCAAGAGAAGGCGTTCAACGTGATATTTTACCAATTGTTGAAGGTTCGACTGTTAATACGAAGTATGGTCCTGTCAAAACAGATTATATGCTATTCATTGCTGCAGGTGCATTCCATATGTCTAAGCCATCAGATTTAATCCCTGAGCTACAAGGGCGCTTCCCAATTCGCGTTGAATTAGAAAAGCTGACGAAGGAAGACTTCGTACGTATTTTAAAAGAGCCAGACCATTCGTTAATTCTTCAGTATAAGGCATTACTAAATACTGAAGGTGTTGAAATTGAGTTTACAGAAGAAGCGATTGACCGTATTGCGGAAATTGCAACATTCGTTAACCAAGAAACAGATAATATCGGGGCACGCCGCCTGCATACGATTTTGGAACGTCTTTTAGAAGAGTTGTCATTTGAAGCAGCAGATATCGCTCCAGCTCACATCGATATTACACCGTCATACGTAGATCAAAAACTTGGAGAAATTGCTAAGAACAAAGATTTGTCTCAATTTATTTTATAGTTTATAATCTAGGTTGTTATATGAAAATTTATAAAATTATGAAAATTAAATAAACTACGCAGAAAATATTACAGGAGGCTAAATAAAAATGAATTTATTAGCTAAAACAAGAAAAATTAACTCAATGCTTCAAGCATCTGCTGGGAAACCAGTTAACTTTAAAGAAATGGCTGACACATTAGGAACAGTCATCGAAAGTAACGTATACATTGTAAGTCGTAAAGGTAAATTATTAGGTATTTCAATTACTCAACAAATTGAAAACGAGCGCATTAATAAAATGTTTGAAGAGCGTCGTTTCCCTGAAGAATATACTCAAAATTTATATGACTTCTCTGAAACTGCTCCTAATCTTGATGTCCATGATGAACATAGTGCATTCCCGTTTGAAAACAAAGAGCTTTTCAAATCAGGTCTAACTACAATTGTACCGATTATTGGTGGTGGCGAACGCCTAGGAACATTAATTTTAGCACGTCTAGCAGGTACTTTTGAGGATGACGATTTAATCCTTGCTGAATACGGTGCAACAGTAGTAGGTATGGAAATTCTTCGTGAAAAAGCTGAAGAAATAGAAGAGGAAGCTCGTAGCAAAGCAGTCGTACAAATGGCGATCAACTCATTATCATACAGTGAATTAGAAGCTATTGAGCATATCTTCGAAGAACTAGATGGCAGCGAAGGATTACTAGTCGCTTCTAAAATTGCTGACCGAGTAGGTATTACACGTTCAGTTATCGTTAATGCTTTACGTAAACTAGAATCAGCTGGTGTAATTGAATCACGCTCACTAGGTATGAAAGGTACGTATATTAAAGTATTAAACGATAAATTCCTAAATGCATTAGCAGAAATCAAAATGCGCTAATAATTCCGACCTAACTATCCCAAAGTCTATGGAAGACTTTGGGATAGTTTTTTTATACCACTAAATCAATAATTGTACCTAGTGAATTATTGATCTATATTTGAAAAATCATTAAAAGACAAAGGGAATTCAAAAATATTGTCGATTAAAATGGTGGATTTACAAAATCAATTGAATATGCTGAAAAAACATAATTCTTTTGTATGAAATGATTATATAATATATAGTTACCATTTTACCTTTTAAAAAGGATGGAAAGTAATGAAAAGGTAGTTATTTTTAGAATAAATTAGTAAAGAACTATTATTATATGTGAAGTCTGTTATAGTAATATCAAGTTAAATTATTAGAAAATTGTACAAAAAATATCAAATGAATATGTGTCGAATTGGTGTTATTAGGAGGATTTAACTTTCTAATAATATTGAATGGCTAAGAAATACCTATAAACTCAATAGCCGCTTAAGAAGTGGATAAAATAAAGGATTAAGTTTATTAACACTATTGTTATAGTGAATAATACCTTTACCCCTTATAGGATAAGGGGTTTATAAGTTTTGAAAGAAAAGGGGAGTAAAGTGATAAAAATGGGTTTTTGTACCTATCAAAAAGAACCTAATACGGATAGACACTAGGATACATCTCTAATACAATTAGATAGTAAAAATAAAATTGAAATTTGGTAGTTTATATCGAATTGGGGTGAAATATTTGGATTTATTTAGTGGAACGATAAGTAATTTGGAAAACGGCCTCGCTTATGCTACGGTGAAGAATAAAACAATCGCTCAAAATATAGCGAATAATGACACACCAAACTATAAGGCGAAAGACGTTAGTTTTAAAAAAATGTTAACTGAGGCACAAAATACATATATTCAAGCAAACAGAACAGATCAAAGACATTTTGATTTTACTACTAAGAATTCGACACCAGGTGTTTATAGTTATTCTAATCTTCGCTACCGAGAAAATGGTAATGGTGTAGATATGGATAAAGAACAAGCAAGTTTGGCGGAGAACACAATTTTCTATAATGCCTTGGTTGACCGTATTAACGGTAAATTAAATACATTACAAACTGTCATTAAAGGGGGTAACTAATTTTGTCTATCTTCCATAGTATGAACACGACTGGCTCAGCACTTACTGCTCAGCGTCTAAGAATGGATGTCATTTCGTCTAATATGGCAAATGTCGATACTACACGAGCGACAATGGAAAATGGTGAATGGGTTCCGTATCGTCGTAAAACAGTAACGTTAACTTCGAAAGAAGGACAATTTTCTAATTATTTAAATACGGCAATGGGTTCAACAAGTAAACAAGGAGTTGGCAATGGTGTCAAAGTGACAGGGATAAATAATGATACTGAAACACCATTCAAACTTATTTATGATCCAACACATCCAGATGCTAATGATGAAGGTTATGTGCAAACTTCAAATGTTGATCCTTTAAAAGAAATGGTAAACCTAATATCTGCTACACGATCATACGAAGCGAACGTAACGGTTTTTAATGCAAATAAATCGATGCTAACAAAAGCTCTAGAAATAGGTAAATAATTTCAATAAAGGAGGATGGGTTAATTGCCAGTATCACAAGTATCTGTAATGCAACCAGTTCAACCAACTATGACACAAAGAGTTGCTGAAACGATGCCTACAGAATCAAAAGAGAGTTTTGGAACAATGTTAAAAGATGCTATTCAATCTGTAAACGACAGTCAAGTCGCTTCAGATAATATGACAACTAAGTTGATAAACGGTGATAATGTTGAACTTCATGACGTTATGATTACTTCTCAAAAAGCGAGTATAACATTGAATACAGCATTACAAGTACGTAATAAAGTAGTAGAGGCGTATCAAGAAATTATGCGAATGACAGTTTAATTCGAACGGTTAGTGCGGATTTAACCACGTATTAGAACATTCACTATAACCGGAGGCTTAAAATGAATGAAAGACTGACAAAAATCAAAACCGACTCCACGAGGTTTTGGGGAAGTCGTACGAAAGCACAAAAAGGTACGTTAATAGGTTCCCTTCTTGGAATTATTATTTTGGCAGCTGTTATTACATACTTTGCAACTCGAGTTACGTATGCGCCACTTTATTCAGACTTATCGACTGCTGAAGTAGGGAAAATAAAAGAAACCCTTGATGCTCAAGGAACAAAATATAAAATTGCACCAGGTGGAACATCTATCTTAGTTCCAGAAAATCAAGTCGATCCACTATTAGTACAATTAGCATCGGAAGGTTTTCCTCAATCTGGTAAAATAGATTACTCATTTTTCTCTCAAAACGCTGGATTTGGTATGACAGATAATGAATTTAGCGTTCTAAAATTAGCTTCTACACAAACAGAACTAGCTAATTTAATTAAAGGTATTAAAGGTGTAAAAGACGCCAAAGTAATGATCACTTTACCTGAAGAGGGTGTATTCGTAAGTGATACACAGCAACCAGCTAGTGCATCGATAGTTTTGAATACGGAACCAGGCTATCAATTTACTGAAACGCAAATTCAAACACTTTATAATTTGGCATCTAAAAGTGTTCCGAACCTAACACCCGAAAATATTGTAATTACAAATCAATACTTTGAATATTACGATTTACAGTCTACTAATACTGCAACAGCGGGAGCTAGTGGAGCGGATGTCAATCAACAATTGACACTTAAAAAGCAAATTGAACGTGATTTGCAACGCCAAGTGCAAACAATGTTAGGTACTTTAATGGGAGCAGATAAAGTAGCCGTTGTAGTGACTACTGATATTGATTTTACCCAAGAACAACGTGAAGAAAATTTAGTTGAACCAGTAGATAAAGAGAATATGGCTGGTATCCAAATCAGTGCACAGCGTATTAGTGAAACATTTACAGGTACTGGAGCAGCAGCTTCGGGTACACCAGAAGCTGAAAATGCAACTGATAATTTTACAAACTATCAGTCTGGGTCAACTGGAGATGGAGATTACGAGAAAACTGAAGAGACGATTAATAATGAAGTGAATCGTATTAAACGTCAGATTGTAGAAAGTCCGTATCGTATTCGTGACTTAGGTATTCAAGTAATGGTAGAACCACCAACTGCTAACGACGCAACGACATTACCAACAAATGTACAACAGGATATTCAAAGTATGCTTGCATCAATCGTCCGTACTTCAATTGATAAAAATGAAGCTGGACAATTAACTGATGCTCAAATCGATCAAAAAATAAATGTTACTGTTCAACAATTGAATGGTAAAGCACAATTAGCTTCAACTGAGACAAGTAAAATTCCATGGTGGGTATATGTGATTGGCGGTATTTTAGTAGCTGCTATTATTTTACTAGCATTCTTTATTTTACGTTCTAGAAAACAAAACGCGACAGAAGAAAATATGATTCTAGAAGATCAAGAGGAAATAGTTGAAGTAGAAGATATCTCTACAGAAAAAGAAACAGAATCAACCGTACGACGTAAACAGCTTGAGAAGATGGCAAAAGACAAGCCAGATGATTTCGCGAAATTATTACGTACATGGATAACTGAAGATTAATGGGGGGAAAAGCTGTGTCAAGGAAAGAAAAAGGTTTATCTGGTAAACAAAAAGCAGCACTCCTGTTAATATCACTAGGACCAGAAGTGTCCGCTGCGGTATATAAACACTTAAGCGAAGAGGAAATAGAACGTTTAACGTTAGAAATTTCAGGAGTTAAAAAAGTTGAACCAGAGATAAAAGAAGAAATCATCGAAGAGTTCCATAATATTGCACTCGCACAAGACTACATTTCTCAAGGTGGAATTGGTTATGCGAAAACTGTATTAGAAAAGGCTCTTGGATCGGATCAGGCTCAAACAATTATCAATCGATTAACATCTTCTCTACAAGTAAGACCTTTTGATTTTGCGAGACGCACAGATCCTGCTCAAATTTTCAACTTTATTCAAAATGAACATCCGCAAACAATTGCGCTAATACTTTCATATTTAGAGCCACAGCAAGCGGGTATTATACTTTCATCTTTACCTCAAGAGGTACAAGCTGATATAGCGAAACGTATCGCAATGATGGATTCAACATCGCCCGAAGTTATTAGTGAAATTGAATCAGTATTAGAACGCAAATTGTCATCAACTGTGACGCAAGATTACACCGAAACTGGTGGCGTTGATGCAGTTGTAGAAGTCCTTAATGGTGTTGATAGACAAACAGAAAAAACAATTCTGGATGCACTTGAAATTCAAGATCCAGAACTAGCAGAAGAAATCAAAAAACGTATGTTTGTCTTCGAAGATATTGTTACACTGGATAACCGCTCAATTCAACGTGTTATACGCGATTGTGAAAATGAAGATTTACTCCTTGCAATGAAGATTTCAAGCGAAGAAGTAAAAGAAATTATTTTCAAAAATATGTCCCAACGTATGGCTGAAACATTTAGAGAAGAGATGGAAGTAATGGGACCTGTTCGCCTGAGAGATGTTGAAGATGCACAAATGAGAATCGTTGCAGTAACACGACGCTTAGAGGACGCAGGTGAAATCATTATCGCTCGTGGTGGAGGAGATGACGTCATTGTCTAGAATCATTCGATTCGATGATACTCTATCATCCAAAGAGAAAATTAGAACAATTGAAATACGCGAGTTAAGATTGCCCGAAGATCAGCAAGAAGTCGTTGAGGATTATTCCTTAGAAGATGTAATAGCTGAAAGAGAACGTATTATTGCTGAAGCGCAGTCCGAGATTACTATTCAACAACAAAAATTCTTCGCACAGTGCGAAGAACAACAGCAGGTACTTGATTTTGCTAAAGAGCAATGGGAACAAGATAAGCTTATTCTTCAACAACAAGCTTACGATGAAGGTTTTCAGCAAGGCTTAGAAGAAGGACGCTTAAAAGCTGAAGACAATATGTCAGAAGCAGTTCAAATAGCTAATGAAACTACTATCAGTTCACAAGAAAATGCTCAACAATATCTAGAAAGTCAAGAAAGAGTCATTTTAGAACTGGCTATGAATGCTGCGACTCGCATTTTAGGGACAGCCTTAGAAGAAAATGGAGAGCTGTTTTTGAATGTGGTCCGTCGAGGTTTAAAAGAGGCAAGAGAGATGAAAGAAATTAAGCTGTATGTATCACTTACTTATCATAAGCTCGTATCAAGTCATCGAGACGAATTAGCTTCCATCTTCCCAGTGGATGTCCCATTCATGATTTTCGTAAATGAAGAACTAAATGATACGGATGGTTATATCGAAACAAATCACGGAAGAATTGTCGTGAGTATCGATGAACAGCTTAATGAATTACGATTGAAACTAATAGAAATATTAGAAAGCGTGGATCAGAAATGATGAAAGCGTCGCAGTTGGTTGAGCATATTCCATCAGTACAAACATTTAAAAAGTATGGTCGAATAACTCGTGTAGTTGGTCTAATGATTGAATCGCAAGGTCCTGAAAGCTCTGTTGGTGATGTATGTAAAATTCATGTGCAATCTTCAAAAAATGGACCTACAGAGATTTTAGCTGAAGTTGTCGGTTTTAAAGATGAAATCGTTGTACTCATGCCGTTTACATCAATTAGAGAGATTTCGATAGGATGTTTAGTTGAGGGAACAGGGTCACCTTTAGAAGTAAAAGTAGGGCCTGAACTTATTGGTAAAGTATTGGACTCAATGGGATTACCTATTGATGGACACAACTTACCAAAAGGCCTTGCTACTGTTCAGACAGAGGAAGACCCACCAAACCCTTTAACTAGACCACCTATAAATGAAACCCTTGAAGTGGGTGTAAAAGCAATAGATGGCATGTTAACGGTTGGTAATGGCCAGCGTGTTGGTATATTCGCCGGTTCAGGTGTTGGTAAAAGTACCCTCCTAGGAATGATAGCGCGAAATACAGAAGCAGATTTAAATGTTATCGCACTTATTGGAGAACGTGGTCGTGAGGTTCGTGAATTCATCGAACGAGATCTTGGCCCTGAAGGCTTGAAGCGCTCAATCGTTGTCGCTGCTACATCTGATCAACCTGCTCTGATGCGTATTAAAGGGGCATTTACAGCTACAGCAATTGCAGAGTACTTCAGAAATAGAGGACTAAATGTCATGCTCATGATGGATTCTGTCACTCGTGTTGCTATGGCTCAACGTGAAATTGGTTTGGCGGTTGGTGAACCACCTGCTACGAGAGGTTATACACCTTCTGTATTCTCTATTTTGCCAAAGTTATTAGAACGAACAGGTACAAATGAACATGGTTCTATAACAGCTTTCTATACGGTATTAGTAGACGGGGATGACATGAATGAACCAATCGCAGATACAGTACGAGGTATTTTAGATGGACATATCGTGCTTGATCGTACATTGGCAAATAAAGGGCAATATCCGGCTATTAACGTTTTAAAAAGTGTCAGCCGTTTGATGAATCATATTGTCTCTAAAGAACATGTACAAGCTGCAGAACGGTTGCGAGAACTGTACTATACGTATAACAAATCAGAAGACTTGATAAATATAGGTGCCTATAAGCGAGGAACTTCCAAAGAAATTGATCAAGCCATTCATTATGAGCCTCTAATTACAGCATTTTTGAAACAAGGATATTTAGATAATGTTAGTATGCAGCAGAGTGTGAATGAACTAATCAGTTTATCGAATGGTGGTGGGCTGTAAATGAGCGCATATACATATCGCTTTGAAAAAGTAATGACAGTGAGAGAGCAAGAAAAAAATGAAACAGAAATTGCTTATAAAGAATCTGTCAGAGTTTTTGAAGAAGTAGCTACCAAACTTTATAATCTGCTAAAGAAAAAAGAAGATCTAATTGGTTTTCAACAACAACGAATGTCTACTGGTTCTAGTATCGATGAAATTCATCATTATTCAAGATTTATTGATAGTCTTGAAAAGACAATAGTGGATGTACAGCAAAAGGTTATTCAAGCTCGCTCTAAAATGGAGTGGCATGAACAGAAACTGCTGGAAAAGTCGTTAGAGTTTCGGAAGTATGAAAAGATGAAAGAAAAAGATCTTGAAACTTTTAAAGAAGAACAAGAAAGACTTGAAGCAATTCGACTAGATGAACTATCATCAGTCGCATATTACAACAAAGAAATCAGGTGATGGCATGGCGAAAAAAAATTTGGAGCATACAAAAGCTTCGGAAATAAAAGCACCTAGTACGCTTCAAAGGCTTTTTTATTGGGTGATTATACCATTACTATTTACAACTGCCGTTCTCCTGATCATTGCGCATTTATTAAACGTAAATGTTTTTGAAAAAGCAAAAGAATGGACAAGTGGTACAGCCCAAAGTACTAACGAAAAAGTGTTAAATGAAAATGATGCAAAAGAAAATGCTAAACAAACTGTGGAGCTAAAAGCTCAAATTAAAGAAAAAGAAGCCCAAATTGCGCAATTACAAGGTCAAATAGAAGACTCGAAAAACGAAAAATCTAAGCTAGTTATTGAACAAGATCGACTAATAGCTGAAATCGATAAGCTTGAAAAGGGAAAAGTAGAAACACAAAAAGAATTTAGCAGTATAGTGTCAACCTTTGAAAAAATGACACCAAAAGCAGCAGCTCCAGTCATCATAAATATGAGTGATTCGGAAGCAATTAAAATACTAGCTAGCTTAAAACCTGAAACGTTGGCGAAAGTATTAGAGAAGATGCCAGCAAAAGACGCTGCACGATATACGGTATTGTTAGCTAAATAAAAATTCTATTAGTCGGAAGGAGGTGAAATCATGAATATAGATTCGATACAAATAGAAGCACCCAAAGCAAGTAGTCAATCAAAAAATTCAACTGATAGCTCAACTAATACTGGATTTTCGGATTACTTGTTATCTTCTAATAAGACTGAACCGCCAACTTCATCTACAACAAATAGTAATAGTAATCAAAGTAATATAGATAAGTTGAATAATCAGTCCATAAAGGAATCCACATTTAGCTCAAATAGATTATCTATCGATCTATCAAGAGGTCTAGAAGGTTTACTTGGACAAGTGCTAAAAAGCAATACTGCTGGAGATCAAGAACAAGCAATCACTATAGAAGATATGTCAAACATCCTTGGTGTAACTTCTCTAACTGATTTAAATAAATTGCTGAACAGTGCAATCGATGAAGCTACTCTAAGTACTGAAAGTATTTCATTAGATAAATTAGGCGAGTTGTTAGGAGTAAACGTTGAAGATTTACAAGCTGCGATTCAAAAGTTAACAGGTGATGATACACAGGCAAAAGATGTTTGGGATTTACTTGCCGGTATCGATCAAAATGCCTTTGCATTTATGCAGAATTTGATGGCTTCTATTAGTGGAGAAAAGGGTGCAACAGTTTCTCAAAATCAGGCTTCAGATGTACTGAAATTTTTAAAATTAGTTGAGCTTGCAGTACCTAAAACAGATTTAGTCTTAAATCAGGAATTACAAGTATTTCAAGTGAAAGAATGGATGTCTGCTTTATCTACAAAAGTAGAACAGCTTCTAAATCAAGCATCGAGCAGTCAACTTCCACTCATAAAATCTAAAGATGTACAACCATTAATGCTTAATTTAACCGATGCCAGTGCCAATGAAAGTGTAACAACAACTTTGACAGAAACAAAAGGTACAGCTAACACGACTGTGACATTAACATTACCAACAAACAAGGCTTCTCAGGCTGAAACGTTTGTCAAAGAGTTCCAAGCAATTATGAATCGTAGTCAAACTTCAAATGCACAAGGAATGACGAAGCTTTTGATTAAACTGTACCCAGAAAATTTAGGGACGATTCGTGTGGAACTAGTACAAAAAGATGGTGTTATGACAGCTAGATTGTTAGCCTCAACAGCACTTGGTAAAGAAATGCTAGATAGTCAGTTAAATACTTTAAAACAAGGTTTAGTTAACCAAAATATACAACTTGATCGTATTGATGTCACACAAGCCTTAAGTGATGCAAATCGTCAAGAAAAAGGCCAGAATCAATTCAATCAATCATTTAAGCAACAAGCACAGGACCAAGACGCTAAAAATAAAGACGAGCAAGATGAAGAACTAACATTTAGCGACTATTTAATGGAAATGGAGGTGTAGGATTATGGCAGATACAACGAAAATTCCAGATAAAAAGAGTATTTTAGATGATTACAATGTTGCCAATAAACCATCTAACCAAAGACAAACAGGTAACTCTGCTTTAGGTAAAGACGCATTCTTGCAATTGCTAATTACACAATTACAAAACCAAGATCCAACAAACCCAATGGATGATAAAGAATTTATCGCACAAATGGCTCAATTTTCATCTCTTGAACAAATGACGAATATGACAACAGCACTAGAGAATTTAACGCAATTACAACAACAATCGCAGTTAATTGAATTTAATTCATTCATCGGCAAAGATGTGAAATGGCATGAAGTAACAGATAAAAAAGGTGAAGATGGTAAACCGATTGTTAATGAAGGAACTGGTACTGTAGTTCGAGTTAAATACAATGGTGAGGGAGTTATCTTTGTATTAGCAGACGGTAAAGAATTAACACCATCAAATATTTCAGAAGTGATTAATGGAAGTACAGGCAGTACCGGGGGGTCCCTAGTAGAAGCGAGTATGTTAATTGGGAAAAATATTACATACAAAGTGACTGAGGATAAAGATGATAATGAAGAATCTGAAGAATCTCCAAATGAAGTAACTAATGAAGCAACCGTCCAATCCGTTTCAAAAAAAGATGGACAAATCAAATATATACTTAGTAACGGTGATGAAGTAACAGCTGATCAAATCGTGTCCATTGCTCAAGGGAAATAAAATATATGGTGGATAAAATTAGATTTCAGCAACATATACAACAACTTCAACCAACTTTAAGACAACAGTCAATTGCAAGACCGAATGTTTCTACAAGCAAACAATCCTTTAGTCAAGAGTTAGAAAAAGCAACAAGTAGCCAACAGTTAAAGATAAGTAAGCACGCTTCAGTTCGTCTGAACGAACGAGATATTCATATTGATGAAAAGCAATGGCAAAGAATTACTGAAAAAGTATTCGAAGCACGCTCAAAAGGTGTGAATGATTCACTTGTTTTAACTGATCAGGCAGCGCTCATAGTTAGTGCGAAAAACGCCACAGTAATAACAGCAATGGATCGTAATGAAGCAAAAGATCAATTATTCACCAATATCGACGGCACAATTGTGCTGACATAAGGCAGGACCTTTTAAGGGTGCCTTAGTACTGCCAAATGACAGAAGCAGTACACTCTAAAATCGAAGGGAGAAAATTAAGTTATGCTACGTTCAATGTATTCAGGCATCAGTGGTCTTAAAAATTTCCAAACAAAATTAGATGTAATCGGTAACAATATCGCCAATGTTAATACCTACGGGTTCAAAAAAGGTCGCGTCGTGTTTAAAGATGTATTCTCACAGACAAGCGCAGGTGCTTCAGCGCCGACTGCTACTACTGGAGGTACAAACCCAAAACAAATTGGCTTAGGTTCTCAAATTGCTGCAATAGATACAATGCATGAAGGTGGTTCATTGCAAACCACTAACCGAGTGTTAGATTTAGCGATTTCTGGTGATGGATTCTTTGTTGTTATGGATAAGGATGGGAAAAACTTAAAGTATACACGTGCTGGGAACTTTTATATGGATAAAAATGGAGACCTAGTTAATGCTGAAGGTAAGTATTTAAAAGGAACTGCTGGAGTAATAAATATTCCTACAACTGCTCAAAGTATGTCTGTCGGTAAAGATGGGTCTGTAGATTATGTTGATGAAGCAGGTGTATTGCAAAAAGCAGGTCAATTAGAATTAGCTAAGTTCCCAAATGCTGGAGGTTTATCTAAGGAAGGTTCTAATTATTATAATGAAACTTCAAACTCAGGGGCACCTACAGTAGGCACAGCTGGTCTAAAGGGTATTGGTGTAATCGCTTCTGGTGCTCTCGAAATGTCCAACGTAGATCTATCAGAAGAATTCACTGATATGATCGTAGCGCAACGTGGTTTCCAGGCGAATACACGTATTATCACTACATCAGATGAAATTTTACAAGAGCTTGTTAACTTAAAACGATAAGTTTTAGCTAAAATTTTTTCATTAAAAGGAGGGGGCTGGGTCGGCTCTCATGACTCGGCCCTTATTTCCTATGATTACAGTAACTAAATTAAATGGTAAACCATTCTCATTAAATGCTTTATACATAGAATCGGTCGAGGAGTTTCCTGATACGACGATTACGTTAACGACCGGACGAAAATATGTTGTATTAGAAACTGAGAAAGAAGTGAGTAATCGTATGATTGCTTTTTATCACAGTGTTCAGCTCCTATCAAACCCGCACTTAAGAGGTGAAGAAGATGAAGAATAACAAACTTTTAACCATTATGTTGATTATCTTAGTTTCAATTACACTGCTTGGTGTTATTGCATTGGTAACTGTCAATCAGTTGAACAAAGGAAGTGCCAAAGAGCCAAGTATCGATGATATCATCGAAGCTTCTGTAGATGTTCCAGAATTGACAACAAACCTTGCCGGAACAAATTTTGTTAAAATTTCACTAAAAATCCAAACTGATAGCAAAAAAGCTGCTGAAGAAATCGGTAAACGTGATTTCCAGGTGAAGAGTATTGTGATTGAAGAAATGTCAGAGATGACAAAAGGTGATTTAGAAGGAAAAAAAGGAAAGAAAATGCTACAAACAACGTTAAAAACAAGATTTAATGAACTGATGCAAGACGGTAAGGTACAAGAAGTTTACATTACTTCCTACATCATTCAGTAAGGTCAATTATTTTGAAATGGAGGTGGGAAAATGGCAGGAGATGTGTTATCCCAGTCCGAAATTGATGCGCTTTTATCAGCGTTATCAACGGGTGAGATGACGGCTGATGATATTAAGAAAGATGAAGAGGCTAGAAAAGTTAAAGTTTATGACTTTAAACGAGCTCTACGTTTTTCAAAAGATCAAATCCGAAGTTTGACCCGAATACATGAAAACTTTGCACGTCTTTTAACGACGTTTTTCTCAGCTCAGCTTAGGACGTACGTGCAAATAACTGTAGCTTCTGTGGATCAGATTCCATTTGAAGAGTTTATTCGTTCAATTCCGAATATGACACTCATAAATGTTTTCGAAGTACCACCTTTAGATGGCAATATCCTAATGGAGATTAATCCTAATATTGCGTATTCAATGCTAGATCGTTTAATGGGTGGAACTGGAGCAAGTCATAGTAACGTCGATAACTTAACTGAAATTGAAACAAAAATTATGACAAATTTATTTGAACGTTCGTTCGATAACTTGCGTGAAGCATGGGCAAACATAGCCGATATTGATCCAGCTTTATCTGAGCTTGAAGTGAATCCACAGTTCTTACAAATGATTTCTCCAAATGAAACGGTTGTTGTTATTTCATTCAACTCAATCATTGGAGAAACAAGTGGCATGATTAATATTTGTATCCCTCATGTCGTATTAGAGCCGATTGTACCGAATCTATCGGTTCGTTACTGGATGCAATCTAACAAAAAAGAAGTTTCACCAGAACAAACAGCAATTCTTGAAAATAGTGTGAAACAATCTAATTTACCAGTAATAGCAGAGCTTGGTAATGCTGAAATAACAATTGAAGACTTCCTTCTATTGTTGCAAGGTGATGTTATTCAACTGGATCAGAAAATTAGCCAACCACTTACATTAAAAGTTGGCGATATACCTAAATTTACTGTTCAACCAGGGAAACTGAAAAAACGAATGGCTGTTCAAGTTTTAGAGTCTTTGAAAGGAGGAGACGAAGTTGATGAGTGATGAAATGTTATCACAAGAAGAAATTGAAGCCCTATTAAGAGGCGAATCTCCAGAACTAGAAAATAAGAAGTCTTCTCAAATTGAATACAAAGTAGAGGAATATTTAGATGCATTATCTCAAGATGCACTAGGTGAAATCGGTAATATTTCCTTTGGTAGTTCTGCAACGGCGTTATCATCGTTACTTGGCCAAAAAGTTGATATTACAACACCAACAATCAGTATGATTAATCGTGATAATTTGGAGGAAGAGTTTCCTCATCCATATGTAGCGGTTCAAGTAGAATATACGACGGGCCTTGTGGGTATGAACTTATTAGTCATCAAACAATCGGATGCAGCAATTATAGCTGATTTAATGTTAGGTGGAGATGGTGCTAGCCCTGCAGATGAACTTGGTGAGATTCATTTAAGTGCTGTACAGGAAGCAATGAATCAAATGATGGGTTCTGCTGCAACATCTATGTCTACGATCTTTAATAAAAAAGTGGACATTTCACCGCCATCAATCGATTTGATGAATATTTCAAAAAATGAAGGTAGAGATAATATTCCGGAAGAAGATTTACTTGTTAAAGTTTCATTCCGCTTGAAAATTGGTACTTTAATAGATTCAGATATTATGCAACTACTACCTCTTGGATTTAGTAAGAAGTTGGTTAACCAATTACTGAATCAAGATACTGAAGAAATTGCTTCAACTATGGTTGCGCCTGCGCCAACACCAACACCACAGGCAGCACCAGTTCAAGCACCTCCTGTACAACAGGTACCAGTAGCCCAACCTGCTCCAATGCAAGAACAACAATATCAACAATCGTATGCAATGCCTGAAAGACCAATGTATACACAACAGCCAGCAAATGTACAACAAGCGCAATTTGCTAGCTTTGAAAATGCATCATTGAAGCAAGCAGAAGCTAGAAATTTGAATATGCTACTTGACATACCACTGCAAGTTACTGTTGAATTAGGACGTACGAAGCGTTCCGTAAAAGAGATATTAGAACTAGCAAGTGGATCTATTATTGAACTTGATAAACTTGCTGGGGAACCGGTTGATATTCTAGTAAATAGCCGTCTCATTGCTAAAGGAGAAGTAGTTGTAATAGACGAAAACTTCGGTGTTCGTATTACAGATATTTTGAGTAAAGCGGATCGCTTAAACAATCTAAGATAGATAGTTATTGGAGGAGTTAGACATGTCTAAAAGGATTTTAATTGTGGATGACGCAGCTTTCATGCGCATGATGATCAAGGATATTTTAACAAAAAATGGTTTTGAAGTTGTGGGGGAAGCTGGAGATGGTGCTCAAGCTATTGAGAAATACAGCGAATTAAAACCAGATTTAGTAACAATGGATATTACTATGCCTGAGATGGATGGAATTGCCGCATTAAAATCTATTAAAGAAAAAGATCCAAGTGCAATTGTTATTATGTGCTCAGCAATGGGACAACAAGCAATGGTAATCGATGCAATCCAAGCAGGTGCAAAAGACTTTATCGTAAAACCTTTCCAAGCTGACCGTGTTATCGAAGCGATCCAAAAAGCGTTAGGTTGATCAGAATGTTTTATAAAGCCTTATTGAAACTGATGTTGTGTGCATCATTATTAACAATTACATTAATTAATCCTATGCTAAACCCGACACCAGCCTTTGCTGAGAAGGGTGGTATGGTGGATGATTGCTATAACAAAGATAAAGATGTATGCAAAGAGGATTCAACTACAGCTGTCGATAAAAACACACAATCGACAGCTGTCGGCTTGTCTCCATGGGATTATATTAAAATGGTCCTAGCTCTTATCTTTGTAGTAGCCCTATTGTACGGAATGTTAAAATTCGTCAATAGTCGCAACCAAAAATATCAACATAATCAATTGATGCAAAATTTAGGTGGATTATCTTTAGGCCAACAGAAATCGGTGCAGCTCTTAAAAGTAGGAGATTCGCTCTATTTAGTTGGCGTAGGTGAAGATGTACATATTCTTAAGGAAATCTCAAACGAAGTCGAAAAAGAGCGTCTAATGACCTTATATAACGATAAACAGGAATTTGCAAATCAAGTTCCATATATTGCAGACCTTTTTACTAGTTTAAAAGAAAAAGTACGACCTTCATCAAAAGTAGATGAAAAACCAAATGAAGAATTCAAAGATCTTTTTCAACAAAAAATCTCAAAAATAAAATCTGATCGTAGTAAGGATTTGAATGAGTGGAAGCAAAAGGAGAGCGATAAAGAATGAGTGATTTAGTTAATTATTTCTCAGACAGTAATCCATCCAATGTTTCTACTTCTGTAAAACTGATGTTAATGCTAACGGTCCTATCATTAGCACCAAGTATATTAATACTAATGACATCCTTTACGAGGATTGTTATAGTCCTATCGTTCGTACGTACAGCTCTAGCTACACAACAAATGCCTCCAAACCAAGTAATAGTTGGATTGGCACTTTTTTTAACATTCTTTATCATGGCACCAACATTCCAAGAAGTGAATAAAGAAGCATTACAGCCTCTTTTTGATGAGAAAATCACACTGGATGAAGCTTACGACAAAGCGAGTGGGCCATTCAAAGACTTTATGAGTCAGCATACAAGACAGAAGGATTTAGATTTATTTTTAAAATATTCTGGTGCAGAACGTCCTGAAACGATTCAGGATATTTCATTAACTACTTTAGTACCTGCTTTTGCGTTAAGTGAGATTAAAACTGCTTTTCAAATTGGTTTCATGATTTTCATACCATTCCTTGTAATCGATATGATTGTCGCAAGTGTATTAATGTCTATGGGGATGATGATGTTACCGCCAGTTATGATTTCACTACCATTTAAAATCCTATTATTTGTACTTGTAGATGGCTGGTATCTTGTAATGAAATCATTGCTGCAAAGCTTTTAGGGGATGAATCAATATGACAGGTGAAATGGTCATTTCAGTTGCAGAACGTGCGATCATGGTTGTCCTACTTACTTCAGGGCCTTTATTACTAATCGCTTTAATTACTGGTTTGGCGGTCAGTATTTTCCAAGCAACGACACAAATTCAAGAGCAAACGCTTGCCTTTGTGCCAAAAATTATCGCTGTTTTAGTCGGTATTGTGTTTTTTGGACCTTGGATGCTTACGCAAGTGACTTCGTATGCAACAGATATTTTTGAAAATTTACTGCGATATGTAGGGTGATCGAATGGAAGAACTAGTACCTAAAGTAACTGTGTTCCTTCTCATTCTTGTGCGAATCTCGGCATTTTTTATAACGGTACCCTTGTTTTCTTATAAAACAATCCCGTCGAAAATGCGACTTACATTAGCGGCAGTAATTGCATGGATGATGTACTACACAATTGACGTTACTCCTATGGAAGTAAACGGGGAATACATATTATTAGTTATGAAAGAAGCCATGGTTGGTTTAATTATCGGCTTAATTGCTTATATGATTATGTCAGCTATCCAAATAGCAGGAAGTTTTATAGACTTCCAAATGGGTTTTGCTATTGCGAATATTATAGATCCACAGACAGGGGCACAAAGTCCTCTCTTAGGACAATTCTTTAATACATTGGCATTGTTAGTATTGCTAGGTATCAATGGGCATCATTTACTACTAGATGGTATTTATTATAGTTATGAATACTTGCCAATTGGTGAAATGTGGCCATCCTTTGGATCGGAAAATTCCACTGAATTTATTATTAAAATGTTTGCTACAGTGTTTGGTATTGCCTTTCAAATGGCTATCCCAATTGTTGCTACGTTATTCTTAGTTGATATTGCTTTAGGGATAACAGCTAGAACAGTTCCACAGTTGAACATTTTTGTGGTTGGTTTCCCAATTAAAATTGGTGTGAGTTTTCTAGTTCTTGTAGCAATGATGGGGGTAATGGTAGCAGTTATTCAAAAGTTATTTAATATTATGATTGTTAGTATGCGTGATTTTATGGTTCTAATAGGTGGTGGATAAGATGCAATATATTCGTCTAGACTTGCAATTTTTTGCGGGAGAAAAAACTGAAAAAGCAACGCCAAAGAAACGATTAGATGCCCGAAAAAAAGGTCAAGTATTAAAAAGTCAGGATGTCACAAGTGCAATTGTCCTCCTATCTGTTTTTTTATTTTTATTATTTGGCGCCGCCTCTATGCGAGATAGCGTCATGGCATTTTTTAAACAAACATTTAGTCGATACTTGTTAGTTGAATCCATTTCGATTAGCTCAGTTATGGAAGTCTATAAAGAAGTCATGATTGAGATGGCATTTGTCTTGTTACCTATTATGGTGATTGCGGTAATTGCTAGTCTCGCGGGAAACTTCTTTCAATTTGGATTACTTTTTACAACAGAGTCATTAAAATTTGATTTAAAGAAGATTGATCCAATTAAAGGCTTAAAACGGATGTTCTCAATGAGGGCTATTATTGAGTTATTAAAATCAGTTTTAAAAATAACCTTTATCGGATCAGTTACAACAGTTATTCTTCTCATGAATATAGATGATGTACTAAGTTTGTCTTTTAAATCTCCGTGGGTCACTTTAATAACTGTTGGAAAATTAACAGTAATAATGGGGATTGCAGCTTCACTTACATTATTTTGTGTGGCAATCTTGGATTATTTCTACCAGAAGTTTGATTATGAAAAAAACTTAAAAATGTCCAAGCAGGATATTAAAGATGAATATAAAAATACCGAGGGTGACCCTCTCATAAAATCAAAAATTAAACAACGTCAACGTGAAATGGCCATGCGTCGTATGATGTCGGAAGTACCTAAAGCGGACGTGGTTATAACCAACCCAACCCATTATGCAATCGCGCTGCAGTATGATGATGAAAGTATGGATGCGCCAAAAGTTGTAGCTAAAGGGACCGACTTTATCGCACAAAAGATTAAATTGATTGCCAAAGAAAATGATGTTGAGATGGTGGAAAATAGACCATTGGCTAGAGCAATGTACGATCAAGTGGAAGTTGGGGGCCGCATCCCAGACGAGTTTTTCAAAGCGGTTGCGGAAGTTTTAGCTTATGTATACCGTATTAAACGCAAAATTTAAAGTTTTAAGCAGGAGGGACAAGTATGAAAATTCGCGACATAGGGGTATTATCGGCAGTTATTTTAATTGTAGCGATGCTCATTATCCCTCTACCTCCGTGGATGTTAAGCTTTCTCATTATTATTAATATATCGCTAGCGTTATTAGTTTTATTAACAGCTATGAACATGCAAGAGGCACTTCAATTTTCAATTTTCCCATCATTACTTTTATTACTTACATTGTTTCGCTTAGGATTAAATGTTTCAACAACCCGAGCAATTTTAAGTGGTGGTGAAGCTGGGAACGTAGTTGAAACATTTGGTACCTTTGTTGTAGGTGGCAATATTCTTGTCGGTTTAGTCGTGTTCGTAATTTTGATAATCATTCAGTTTATCGTTATTACGAAAGGGTCTGAGCGTGTTTCTGAAGTTGCAGCCCGTTTTACATTGGATGCGATGCCAGGTAAGCAAATGGCGATTGATGCAGATTTAAATGCAGGATTAATTTCTGAAACAGATGCTCGTCAAAGACGTGAAAAAGTAAGTAATGAGGCCGATTTCTACGGAGCTATGGACGGTGCCACAAAATTTGTAAAAGGGGACGCCATTGCAGGTATTATTATCGTCATCATTAACCTGCTTGTAGGAATGATTATCGGCGTTGTGCAAATGGATTTAGAGTTTTCTGAAGCAGTGCATTTGTTCTCTACTTTAACAGTAGGTGACGGTTTAGTATCACAAATTCCAGCATTATTAATTTCTACAGCAACTGGTATTGTAGTAACCCGCGCAGCTTCTGACGGTAATTTAAGTACAGATATTACGGGGCAATTACTTGCTAATCCGAAGTTGTTGTATATTGCAGCAGGTACAATCTTTCTGTTAGGGATTGTAACTCCAATTGAATTAATTTATACAGTGCCATTGGCTGGGCTACTTGCATTCGTCGCCTATCGTATAAGTCATCAAAAACAAGAAGAAATTGAAGAGTTACAAGAAATTGAAGAAGAAGTGGCTTCTGATAATCTGAAAAGTCCAGAAAATGTCATTAATTTATTGAATGTTGATCCAATTGAATTTGAATTCGGATATGGATTAATACCATTAGTAGATGCAGCCCAGGGTGGGGATTTATTAGATCGTGTTGTAATGATTCGACGACAACTTGCGCTTGAGTTAGGGATTGTCATTCCGGTTGTTCGTATTCGCGATAATATTCAATTACAACCGAATGAATATCGTATCAAAATAAAAGGGAACGAACTTGCGCAAGGTGAACTATTATTAGATCACTACTTAGCAATGAGTCCTGGAGATGATGACTCCATTGAAGGAATCGATACAGTAGAGCCCTCATTTGGTTTACCTGCAAAATGGATTACTGAGCAAGTGAAAGAGGAAGCCGAAATGCTTGGGTATACAGTAGTAGATCCGCCTAGTGTTGTTTCTACTCATTTGACTGAAATTATTCGTGCAAACGCTTCAGACTTACTTGGTCGCCAAGAAACAAAACAATTAATCGATCATTTAAGAGAATCAGCACCAATTTTAGTTGAAGAGTTAACACCAACGCCATTATCAATTGGTGAAATTCAAAAAGTATTGGCAAAATTATTGGAAGAAAATGTTTCAGTTCGCAATTTACCAATTATTTTCGAGACATTAGCAGATTATGCAAAGCTAACATCAGATGTAGATGTTCTTACTGAGTATGTCCGCCAAGCACTTGCTCGTCAAATTACTGCTCAGCATGCAGGCAGTCAGCCAGAATTAAAAGTATTAACTGTAGCTGCTAAAGTGGAAAAAATGATTGCAGATAGTATTCAACAAACGGATCACGGAAACTATTTAGCGATGGATCCACAAGATTCTCAAGCGATATTAGAATCTATTGCAAGAGAAATAGAACGTATTGCATTCTTTGAACAATCTCCGGTGATCTTATGCTCACCAGCTGTTCGAATGTACCTACGACAATTGACAGAGAGATATTTCCCTCAAATTCCAATTCTTTCGTATAATGAACTGGAAGCATCAATTGAGATCCAAAGTGTTGGGGTGGTGAATGTTGAATGAAAATGAAAAAGTATGTAGCACCGTCAATGCCAGCCGCAATGAAAAAAGTTCGTGCTGATTTTGGTGATGATGCAGTCATTGTCAATTCAAAAGTAGTTTATTCAAAGGGTTTTTTAGGATTATTCAAAAAGAAAAGTATTGAAGTGGTAGCAGGGCTAGATCGCGCAGAAGTAAGAGAGTCTGCGCCTCTTCTAGCTCCAGTTCAGCCTTTGATTGAAAAAAGTATTCATTCAGATCAAAATTCTGAAGAAATCAAAAAAGAAATAGCTGATCTAAAATTACTTATGCAATCAATGCAACGACACTCTGTAGGGGCCAAGTATCCAGATGAACTCTTACCTCTGATTGAACAACTAGAGAAACAGGAGCTAAATCAAGAGCTTGTCACATGTATTGGTGATGAGCTTTTTGCAATTATAAAAAATAGTAAAGGAGATTTATTGCAAGAGGAGCTTTTCAAACTTGCAAAAGAATCTCTAATAGCTAGTATTGAACAACTTCCTTTCGGTGGCATTTCTTATGAGAAAAAATATATAAACGTTTTAGGACCAACTGGAGTTGGTAAAACGACAACAATTGCCAAAATGGCTGCTAGAGCCGTACTTGAGAAGAAACAAAAAATAGGTTTCATTACGACTGATACGTATAGAATTGCTGCGATTGAACAATTGAAAACGTATGCGAATTTATTACAAGCACCTGTAGAGATTGTTTACAACAAACAAGACTATGAACATGCGCTAGAAAAATTTGATCATCTAGATTTAATCTTTATAGATACCGCTGGGCGTAACTACAAAGAAGTGAAGTACGTAGAAGATTTACAAAAATTAATCGATTTCGAACAAAACATGGAAAGCTTTTTAGTCCTATCAATGACATCAAAAGAGCGAGACATGGAAACGATAATTCAACAATTTTTGGCATTTCCTATTACTAAACTAATATTTACTAAGCTTGATGAAACAAATTCTATTGGCTCAATGATTAATTTAATGGTTAAATATAATAAAGGACTTGCTTACTATACGACTGGTCAAGAAGTACCAGAGGATATTGAGGAGGCTTCTTTAGAAAGTGTAGTTGAATTGTTCTTTCAAGGAGATAGGAAATGAGAGATCAAGCAGAATCTTTAAGAATGTATATGATGCGTAGCCAAGGATTAATAGGGAAATCTATTGCGGTTGTCAGTGGTAAAGGTGGCGTTGGAAAAAGCAATTTCACCACGAATTTTTCTAATACTTTAGCCTCTTATGGTAAAAAAGTTGTCATTGTTGATATGGATATCGGGATGGGCAATATTCATATTCTTTTAGGTGAAAGTGCTAGGAAAAGTTTGAAGGACTATTTACAGGGGGAGTGTTCATTACAAGAGGTTATTTTTGAGGGGCCAAATGGTTTGCAATATATTTCCGGTGGTACGGGTATGGTTGGGCTAATGGAATGGTCTGATAAAATGTTTAATCGTTTGATTGAAGCATTTGAAGCGTTGCAAAAGTCATTTGATTACATAGTGTTCGATATGGGAGCAGGAGCAACTAATTGGTCTTTAGATTTGTTAGTCGCTGTTGAAGATATTATTGTCATTTCTACAACTGAGCCAACATCAATTACAGATGCTTATTCAATGATGAAATATATTCACTTTAAAGACCCAGAGAAAAAATTCTATCTTCTTTGTAATCGTACAATGGATCAAGAAGAAGGTCCTGATGCCCTTAGACGTTTAAGCCATGCTATGTCACGATTTTTGTCAAAAGAAGTCACTGTGTTAGGGTCTTTACCTGAAGACCCACTTGTAAGACAGGCTGTTCGTAAACAAGTTCCTTTTTCGATTTTATTTCCAAATGCGCCAATTACGAAAACGTTACGAGATATAACTTATCGTTATATGAAAGATTGCATTGAGGAAGTACATGCACCGGCTCAGACGAATAAGTTTTTGTCTAAATTGAAGAGTATTTTTTCGAAAGGTCGTGATTAGTTGAACATTTCTCAACCGAAAAAGTTACTCATCGTTGATGATTCTGCTTTTATGAGGAAGCTCATATCAGATTTTTTTACGGATAATACTAAAATACAAGTTATAGGCACGGCTCGTAACGGTAATGATGCATTGCGCAAGATTAAAAGTCTTAAGCCTGATGTTGTGACTATGGATGTTGAAATGCCAGAAATGAATGGTTTAGAAGCTCTTAAAAGAATCATGGCAGAGTCACCAGTACCGGTTGTTATGCTATCAAGTACGACAGAACGGGGTGCGGATTCGACCTTAGAAGCAATGGCAAATGGTGCTGTTGATTTTATTGCTAAACCTAGTGGTACAATTTCGCTTGATTTACATAAAATCAAAAATGATCTTGTGTATAAAGTTGAACATGCTGCAAATGTACAAGTTTCAAAACTTCGGCAAACGATTGTCCAATCAAATACAACTAAATTAACTGGAGAATTGAGTGGTTCTGGTCTTTTATCACGAAATGTACCGAGAGTTCAGCAACAGATAAGAATGGCTGAAACAGCTGCAACACAAGTCAAAAAAGAATGGTCAGCTCATACTAAGAAACTGATACTTATTGGTACTTCAACTGGAGGTCCAAGAGCTTTACAAGAAGTCATTACTAAAATACCGGCAACCATCAAAGCTCCCATCCTAATAGTTCAACATATGCCTGCTGGTTTTACAAAGTCATTATCCAATCGATTAGATCAACTGGCTGATATTACTGTAAAAGAAGCTGAAAATGGTGACATTTTGCAAAATGGAGTTGCTTACATAGCTCCTGGTGGCTATCATATGAAACTTCGCAAAATAGGTATGTCTTATGGCATCACACTAGATGCTCAAGAGCCTCCTCGTGGAGGGCATAGACCTTCTGTTGACGTACTTTTTGAAGATACTTGTCAATTTCATGAAATTGATAAAATAGCCGTTATTATGACGGGAATGGGTGCCGATGGAACGAAGGGTTTAATTCAATTAAAGAATACAGGAAAAGTTATAGCCATTACTGAATCTGCTAATACATGTATTGTGTATGGCATGCCTAAAGCTGCTTTTGAAACTGGATTAGTTGATGAAGTAGCGGATGTAGATGATATTGCAGATACGATAATGAAATATTTGCCTTAAAGGGGGCCATTCTATGGATACGAATCAATATTTAGAAGTGTTTATTGATGAAAGTAAAGAGCATCTTCAGTCTTGTAGTGAAAGTCTACTAGAATTAGAGAAAAACCCAGATGATTTAGCAATTGTGAATGATATTTTCCGTAATGCTCATACATTAAAAGGTATGTCAGCGACAATGGGCTTCGAAGATTTAGCTGATTTAACTCATAAAATGGAAAATGTTTTAGATGCTATTCGTAACGAAAAGATTAAGGTTACACCAGAAATTTTGGATGTTGTCTTTGAGTCAGTAGACCATCTTGAAGAAATGGTTAACGATATTGCAAGTGGTGGAGATGGGAAAAAGGATGTAAGTGCAACAGTAGAATCTCTAAAGAAAATTGAATTAGGTGAAGTATTTACGAATACAATTTCAAATAACGAAGTGGCAGCAACTACAAATGTTGAACCCGCAGTGTTACTTGAATACGATGACTTTGAATTAACGGTTATACAACAATCACAAGAACAAGACTTTAACACTTATGAAATTTCAGTTCATCTACGTGAAGATTGTTTATTAAAAGCAGCACGCGTATATATGGTGTTTGAATTACTTGAAAAATTGGGTGATGTTATCAAATCATCTCCTTCTGTTGAAAAGCTTGAAGAAGAGCAATTTGATAATGACTTCTATATTGCCTTTATAACAAAAGAGCCAGCTGAAGATATTGAAAAGAAATTGTTAAAAGTATCTGAAGTAGATCGTGTCATTGTACAGCTAGTTGATTTCCAAGTCTTAAATCAAGCAATGCTAGGAACGGTAGAAACTCCACAAATTGAACAAGCCGTTGTAGAACAACCACAACAACAGGTTGCCAAGAAAGAATCTGTCGATGCACCTGCTGCTAAAAAGACACCTGTAAAAAATGGTGGTGGTCACGCAACTAGTAAAACAATTCGTGTGAATATTGAACGACTTGATATTTTAATGAATCTGTTTGAAGAGTTAGTAATTGATCGTGGGCGTTTACAATCAATCGCGTCAGAATTAAATCATAGCGAACTAAATGAAACAGTTGAAAGAATGTCCCGAATTTCTGGGGACTTACAAAATATCATTTTAACAATGCGAATGGTGCCAGTTGAAACAGTATTTAATCGTTTCCCTAAAATGGTGCGACAGTTAACGCGTGAATTAAACAAAAAAGTAAATCTAGAAATTATCGGAGCTGAAACAGAATTAGATCGTACTGTTATTGATGAAATCGGTGATCCACTTGTTCACTTAATTCGCAATGGCTTAGATCATGGTGTTGAGAGCCCTGAAGTACGTCGTGCTAAAGGAAAACCAGAAGAAGGTACAATCGTTCTGCGTGCTTACCATAGCGGTAACCATGTCTTCATCGAATTAGAGGATGACGGCGCAGGTATTAACCGTGAAAAAGTATTGTCTAAAGCAATCTCTAAAGGTGTCGTAACGCCAGAAGTTGCAGCATCAATGACAGACAATCAAGTAAATGAATTAATTTTATCATCCGGGTTCTCAACGGCAGACGTTATTTCAGACGTATCCGGTCGTGGTGTAGGACTAGATGTAGTTAAATCCACAATAGAATCTTTAGGTGGGAATATTACAATCGAATCGACTGAGGGTAAAGGTTCATTGTTCTCAATTCAACTACCGTTAACATTATCTATTATTTCTGTAATGCTTGTGGAAATTGAAAAAGAGATTTATGCAATTCCTTTATCTTCAATTATTGAAACATCAATTATTCGCTCTTCGGATATTATGAATGCACACAATCAAAAAGTAATTGATTTCCGCGGAAAAGTTGTGCCTCTTGTATTTTTAGAGGAAATCTTTGAAGTACCACGTAATGAAGCAATAGATGAAGAGTTCCATTCAGTGGTCATCGTCCGTAAAGGTGAGAAAATGGCTGGACTAGTTGTTGATTCATTTATTGGACAACAAGAAATTGTTCTGAAAGCTTTAGGAAATTATTTAACAAATGTCTTTGCTATTTCTGGTGCAACAATTCTTGGTAACGGAAAAGTTGCATTAATCGTAGACTGTAACGCGCTTATTAAATAATGAAATGATTGAAAGAGGTGTAAATGATGGTAAATACGCTCGATATAGAAAGTTTGAAAGTAATTGTTTTTCAATTGGCAGATAAAGAGTACGCAATTCCTGTTAGTCAAGTTCAAGGAATTGAAAAAACAATGCATATTACACGTGTTCCAAAAACACCGAGATACGTGAAAGGTGTTATCAACTTACGAGGTGTAGTAACGCCAATCATTGATTTACGCGAACGTTTTGACTTGGATACTTCTTCAGATAATGAAAGTACTAGAATCATCATTATTTCATTGGATGAAATGGAAGTAGGATTTATTGTTGATGCAGCTAATGATGTAATGGATATACCAAAGGAATCAATTGAACCGCAACCTGAAGTGGTTGGTTCATTAGAAGAAGAATTCATTTCAGGTGTTGCGAAAGTCGGTAAGCGCCTTCTTATTTTGCTTCATTTAGATAAAGTACTAAATACGTTAAAGTAAAGAAAGGTATGAACCTATGACATTTCAAGATAAAATCACGTCATTACATTTAGATGTTTTGAAAGAGATTGGTAACATTGGAGCAGCGCATGCTGCTACTGCTCTTTCATCTTTATTGAATACAAAAATAGATATGCGTGTACCGAAAGTTGAAATGGTGTCATTTAATGAAATGATGGAAAGAGGTGGCGGTGCGGAACAAGTAGTCGCTGGCATCTATTTGAGAATTGAAGGAGATGCTAAAGGTGGAATGTTCTTTATTCTACCGATTGAACAAGCTAATCACTTCATACAAAAATTAATACGAGATGAAGGCTTTGATTTCCGTAAAACACCTGTTTCCGAATTAGGTTTTTCTGCAATGCAAGAGCTCGGAAATATTTTATCGGGCTCATACTTATCAGCGCTCTCGGATTTCACTGGTTTGAAAATTTATCCAACTCCACCTGCGTTAAGTATTGATATGTTTGGTGCTATTATCAGTTTTGGATTAATTGAAGTATCTCAAGTGAGCGATCATGTTATCGTCATTGATACTACGATTTATGAAGAAAATATGGGAGATACAGAGACTGTAAGAGGACATTTCTTCTTGTTACCTGATCCCGACTCCTTTGAATCTATTTTTAGAGCATTAGGAGTTTCTTAATATGATAGATAGCCCTAGTGTAGTCAAAGTAGGAATAGCTCAAATGGACGTAGCAAAAGCGCCTAACACAATCCGAACATCTGGATTAGGTTCATGTGTAGGTGTAGTGTTATATGATGAATCAAAAGGGATAGCAGGGTTAATTCATGTGATGCTTCCAGATTCACAACTCGGTAGAACAGACTCGATCAATGTGGCGAAATTTGCCGATACAGGTATTCCTGCCATGGTAAATCAACTGAAACAAGAGGGGATCCAACTTTTTAAGCTAAAAGCAAAAATAGCTGGAGGGGCGCAGATGTTCCAATTTACATCGAGTAGAGATTCTATGAGAATTGGACCACGCAATGTAGAGGCTGTGAAGTTGCAATTAAAGAAACTGTCCATTCCTCTAATTGCGGAAGATACTGGTGGTAGTAGTGGTCGAACGATAGAGTTTGATTTACAAACGACCAAATTAAATATTCGAACAGTAAATCAAGGAGTGAAAGATATATAATGGTTGGTTCTATTTTATGGAATTGTTGGGCTTCTCTGATTGGATTTTCAATTTATTTTTTCATAACATTCCAATCATTTAAGACGCCAACGACGATATTATCAAGTTCATTTATTGTTGCGTTAGTCGTATTTTTAATTGCGTTTTTAGTACGTTTTGTCATTGCATTTGTCTTTTTTTCACCACTATCAGAAGAGACTCATGCTGAGGGTGAACTTGCAATGAACAATGAACAAGTAAAAGAGCAACAGACTGGTCAAACGAATAATAACATTGAAGAAAATGCTGAAGAAGTAGCAAAAGTAGTTCAATCCATGATGTTAGAAGACATCAAATGATCATGATTTGCTTGGAATTAGAGGATTTTATACAGAAATAGATTGATATAATAGATTTACAAATTGTACTTTACTAAATGGGAGGATTCGGCGATGCAACCAACTGTTAATGAAGAGCAGAAGCTTTGGAGTAGCTGGACTGCTGAACGAGATCCTCGTGCAGGAGACTTGCTAATACGAAAGTATATCCCATTAGTATCCTATCACGTACAGCGTATTAGTACTGGCTTACCTAAAAATGTGTCAAGGGATGAATTAACAAGCCTTGGAATGATGGGACTCTTCGATGCATTAAATAAATTTGATCCAACTCGTGATTTGAAATTTGATACATATGCATCATTTCGCGTTCGTGGTGCTATTATTGATGGTCTTAGAAAAGAAGATTGGCTTCCACGTTCTGCTCGTGAAAAAGCAAAAAAATTAGATGCACAAATTGAGTCGTTAGAACAACGTTTAATGCGTCATGTAACACCAGAGGAAATTGCTGCTACTTTAGATGTGCCTGTTGATGATATCTATCAAACAATGCAAGAACACTTTATTTCAAATGTATTATCAATGGACGAGCAGTCTTCAGACCAGGATGATCATGAAGGTAAATCATTTATTATCCGTGATGATACTGTGAAAACACCTGAACAAGAAGTTGTGAAAATGGAATTACTCGGGGATCTTGCGGACAATATATTGAAGTTAAATGAGAAAGAGCAACTTGTATTAAGTCTGTTTTATACAGAAGAAATGACACTCACTGAAATTGGAGAAATGCTAGAGCTTTCAACTTCACGTATTTCACAAATCCATTCAAAAGCATTATTTAAATTGCGGAATCTATTATCATCTGAAATGCAAAATGCATAAATGGAGGCATGTTGTATGAGCTTAAAAGGTGTCGAGCTTCAAATAGCTATTCCAAAAACATTTGAAGCGGGTAAAATGGCTGACCAAGCACAACAACAAGTAAACACGAACCAAGACTTGGCCAATGCAGCTTTGCAACGCCAAATTGAGCGCAATCGCACTTCTGTATTGGAATCGGAAAGTACCGATGAGATTAAAGATGAAGATCCATCTGCGAATAATCAATCAGGTAGTGGCAAGAATAGTAAGAAAAAGCATGACTCAGAAGAAGTGAAAGAAAAAGCTAAACATCCATATAAAGGACAATTTGTGGATTATAGCGGTTAGGAGCAACAATGGTAGTTGCAATACTTGTCTTTTTATTCATGGCGCAAATCATCAGCTTTTTTTTAATTATCATGCTATATACTAAGCTTTCTCGTTTTAAAGATATTGAAGTAAAACAAGAGCGTTTAAAAGATGACATGGATAATGCTGTTGGTGCATATTTGGCTGAAATGCGTGATGAAAACAATCGATTAATCGAAGAGCTTTCCAACATTAATATAATAAATAAAACAACTAACAATGAGCCGGTGGTACAATTGTTGGAAGAAAAAGAAGTTCCAGTTGTACCTGAAAGGGAACAAAAGCAAAAAAGCGAAGAAGCTTTTTTACTATCAACAATTAGTGCATCAAAAAATGTTGCAGCAAAAGCTTATAATCAGAACCAAACTCAACCACAAAAAAAACACCAAACGTTTGAAGCAGTTCTTCAAACGGAAAAAGAGACCGTAGCAGGCATAGAAATTTCGGTAGAGGATCAAGTTCGAGAACTATATTCTCAAGGTCGATCAATCGAAGAAATTGCAAAATCTTTACAAAAAGGTAAAACTGAAATTGAACTGATACTAAAGTTTAAACACTAAATTTGTTGCAGTTGTAAGTATTGTGTGATATAGTAGCAAGTGGTGTTACAATACACACGTATTCTGATGTATGGAGCAGGTGCTCTTTTAATAGAGTTACTCTTACAAATGACGAATACGGAGGACAAAAAAACCATTTTCAGGAGGAAACACACATGTCAGTAATTTCTATGAAACAATTACTTGAGGCTGGTGTACATTTCGGTCACCAAACTCGCCGTTGGAACCCAAAAATGAAGAAATACATTTTTGTTGAGCGTAACGGTATCTACATTATCGATTTACAAAAAACTGTTAAAAAATTAGAGGAAGCTTATGACTTCATGCGCCAAGTTGGTGCTGATGGTGGTAAAGTGCTTTTCGTTGGTACGAAAAAACAAGCACAAGAAGCTATCAAAGAAGAAGCAGAGCGTTCTGGTAACTACTATATTAACCAACGTTGGTTAGGTGGTACTTTAACTAACTTCGGTACTATCCAAAAACGTGTTGCTCGTATGAAACAAATCGAAAAAATGGAAGAAGACGGTACTTTCGAAGTTCTTCCTAAAAAAGAAGTTGTTCAACTTAAAAAACAACACGAACGTTTAGTTAAATTCTTAGGCGGTATCCGCGACATGCAAGGTATTCCTGATGTTATGTTCGTTGTAGATCCACGTAAAGAACGTATTGCTGTTGCTGAAGCACGCAAACTAAACATCCCTCTTGTAGGTATTGTTGATACTAACTGTGATCCAGATGAAATCGACTACGTTATTCCTGCAAATGACGATGCAATTCGCGCTGTTAAATTATTAACTGCAAAAATGGCAGACGCTTTAATTGAGTCTAAACAAGGTGAAGAAGAAGCTCCAGCTACTGAAGCTGCAGCAGAGTAATTCACAAGTAAGAAACAGGTGATAAGCGGCTAAACCCTCTTATCGCCTTTTTTTGAGAAAACAAAAAAATTCATAACATGATTACACAAGGAGGAACTAACAATGGCAGTAACTGCACAAATGGTAAAAGAATTACGCGAAAAAACTGGTGCCGGTATGATGGATTGTAAAAAAGCATTAGTACAAGTAGACGGAGATATGGACGCAGCAATCGACTTCCTACGTGAAAAAGGTCTTTCTTCTGCAGCTAAAAAAGCAGATCGTATTGCAGCTGAAGGTACAACTTTCATTTTAGAAGAAGGAAACGAAGCTGTACTAGTTGAAGTAAATGCTGAAACTGACTTCGTAGCTAAAAACGAAGGCTTCCAAGTTCTTGTAAAAGAATTAGCAGCTTACCTTCTAGCTACTAAACCTGCTTCAGTTGAAGTGGCTTTAGAATCTACTATGGAAAACGGTTTAACAGTAGCGGATCACATTTCAAATGCGATTGCTAAAATTGGTGAAAAAATCACTCTTCGTCGTTTTGAAATCGCTACAAAAACTGACGCTGACTCATTCGGACCATACCTACACATGGGCGGTCGTATCGGCGTATTAACTGTAGTTGAAGGAACAACTGATTCTTCAGTCGCTAAAGACGTAGCTATGCACGTTGCAGCTTTAAATCCTAAATACATTACTCATGACCAAATTTCTCAAGAAGAAATCGATCACGAGCGTAAAGTATTAACTGAACAAGCTCTTAACGAAGGTAAACCAGAAAATATCGTAGCTAAAATGGTTGAAGGCCGTCTACGTAAATACTTCGAAGAAATCTGTGTTCTTGACCAACCATTCGTTAAAAACCCAGACCAAAAAGTTGGCGATTTCGTTAAAGCTGCTGGCGGTACTTTAAAATCATTCGTACGCTATGAAGTGGGCGAAGGTATTGAAAAACGCGAAGACAACTTTGCTGAAGAAGTAATGAACCAAGTTAAAGGTAACTAATTATTACACATTTAATATATCAGACTAGGGAGCACAGCTTTTCGTGTTCCCTATTTTTCAAGAAAAAAGTATGACGGAGGTTTCCAATGAGTGTGCCACAATACAAAAGAGTCGTCATCAAATTAAGCGGTGAGGCTTTAGCAGGGGATCAAGGCTTCGGACTTGTTCCTAATATCGTAAAATCAGTAGCAGAACAAATTAAAGAAGTTGTGGACCTAGGAGTAGAAGTTGCCCTTGTTGTTGGCGGCGGTAATATTTGGAGAGGTAAGATCGGTAGCGAAATGGGTATGGAACGTGCAAATGCGGACTATATGGGTATGTTAGCTACTGTGATGAACGCTTTAGCATTACAAGATTCATTAGAAAACCTTGGTGTTGAAACACGCGTGCAATCTTCAATAGTTATGACACAAGTAGCGGAACCTTATATTCGTCGTAAAGCAGTACGCCATTTAGAGAAAAAACGCGTAGTTATTTTTGCGGCTGGTACAGGTAATCCTTACTTCTCGACAGATACAACAGCTGCATTACGTGCAGCTGAGATTAACGCCGATGTAATATTAATGGCGAAAAACAATGTAGATGGCGTATATTCAGCTGATCCAAAAACAAATGCAGATGCAGTAAAATATGATAATTTGACATACTTAGAAGTTATTCAACAAGGTTTGCAGGTAATGGATTCTACTGCTTCAACACTTTGTATGGACAATGATATCCCGCTCATAGTATTCTCAATAATGGAGAATGGAAATATTAAACGTGCCGTTCAGGGTGAAACTATTGGCACAGTTGTTAGGAGGAATTCGTAATGCCTAAAGAAGTGATGACTCAAGCGAATGAGAAAATGACAAAAACAATCAACGCGTATTCTCGCGAACTAGCTTCAATTCGTGCTGGACGTGCGAACGCTTCACTATTAGACCGAATTTCAGTTGAATATTACGGTGCACCAACACTAATTAATCAATTAGCAGGTATATCTGTTCCTGAAGCTCGTCTTTTAGTAATTCAACCATATGACAAAACAGTTCTAGGTGATATCGAAAAAGCACTAATGAAATCAGATATTGGTATTACACCAACTAATGATGGGAATGTAATTCGTTTAGCAATCCCTGCATTAACTGAAGAGCGCCGTAAAGAACTTGTTAAAGTCGTTAAAAAGTCTGCTGAAGATGCTAAAGTTGCAATTCGTAACGTGCGTCGTGATGCAAATGAGGATTTCAAAAAGCTCGAAAAAAATGGCGATATTACAGAAGACGATTTACGCGGCTATGCTGATGATGTCCAAAAGGCTACAGACGAAAGCATTGTAAAAGTTGATGAACTTGCTAAAGAAAAAGAGAAAGAAATAATGGCAGTTTAATTTCAAGAACCTTGTTTTCTAAAAGACGTCCTAACTAAGGGGACGTCTTTTTTTTAAACAAGATTAAGGAAAAGAATTCTTATTTTTGATATGATAGATGAAGTATACGTTCCGATTTGTAAGCTAGTGGAGGATTCTAAATGTTGAATAAACTCGTATGGAGAAAATCAGATAAACAAAATCGAAATTTACAGGAACGAATTTCAGATATGACTGGAGAAATTGTGCCCAAACACATTGCTATTATTATGGATGGTAACGGTCGTTGGGCAAAAAAACGTGCAATGCCACGTGTAGCTGGTCACCATGAAGGTATGAAAAATGTTCGTAAAATTACAAGGGCTGCAAATGCGATTGGCGTGAAGGCTCTTACTTTGTATGCTTTCTCAACTGAAAATTGGAAGCGACCTAAAATGGAAGTAGAATTTTTAATGCGCTTACCTGAGGAATTTTTAACTTCATTTTTACCCGAACTCATGGAACTGAATATTCGAATCGCTATGATTGGAGAAATGGACTCTCTTCCTGAACATACACAAAATGCTGTAAAAAAAGCGATGAAAGATACGGAAAAAAATACAGGGATGGTATTAAATTTTGCACTAAATTATGGTAGCCGTTCTGAGATAGTATCAGCGGTACAACAATTAGTTCAGAAAGCTCAAGATGGTGAAATTGCATTGGAAGATATTACAGAAGATAGTATTTCAACGCATTTAATGACTAGTGAGTTACCAGAACCTGATTTATTAATTCGTACAAGCGGAGAGATTCGTTTGAGTAATTTTATGCTTTGGCAGCTAGCATATACTGAATTTTGTTTTACTGACACGCTCTGGCCGGATTTTGACGAACATTCACTTTTAGATGCGGTGAACGATTATCAAAAACGTAATCGTCGATACGGAGGATTGAAAGGGGAATAAAACGTGAAACAGCGTATTATCACAGGCGTCATTGCTGCTGCGTTATTTATACCATTTGTTGTTTTGGGAGGACTTCCATTTTCGTTATTAGTATATGCGATGGCAGCAGTTGGTCTGTATGAAATTTTACGAATGAAGGGTATATCGCTATTTTCAGTACAAGGCATTCTAACATTACTAACAATGTTTATTTTGCTAATGCCAAATGATTGGGAGGCAAAAGTTTTAGAAGTAACATCTTATTCGAAAATGGAATTTCTATTTTTAGGTGCTATTCTATTACTAATTTATACAGTGCTAATTAAAAACAAGTTCACCTATGATGAAGTAGGGTTTGTTATTATTAGTGTGCTTTATGTAGGTATGGGTTTCCATTATTTGATTGAAACACGAATGGAAGGGTTAGAATATGTTATCTATGCCTTGGTTATCGTGTGGACAACTGACTCAGGTGCTTATTTTGTAGGGCGCAAGCTTGGAAAAAACAAATTGTGGCCAGAAATTTCACCAAATAAGACAATTGAAGGATTTGTAGGCGGGATTGTTACCGCTATTGTCTTTGCAATACTATTCCAACTGATTGTTGGTATTGAAACAACATATGTCACTTTAATTATTGTAACGGTTATTGCTTCTATTTTCGGTCAATTGGGCGATTTAGTAGAATCAGCGATTAAACGTCATTATGATGTAAAGGACTCCGGTAAAATATTACCTGGACATGGCGGTATTTTAGACCGTTTTGATAGTTTATTATTTGTATTACCATTGTTGCATTTCTTGCACTTTGTTGGATGAAGAAGGAGAATATTTTGATGAAATCAATTAGTTTACTAGGCGCAACAGGATCTATTGGTATTCAAACGTTAGATATTGTGAAGGACCATAAAGATTCGTTTCAACTTGTAGCCTTCTCTGCAGGGAAAAATATCGAAAAAACACGTGAAATTGTAAAGGAATTTAAACCTCTTATCGTATCAGTGCAATTGGCTGAAGATGCAGTTGCATTGCAAAAAGAGTTTCCGAAAACTGATTTTGTTTTTGGTGCACAAGGCTTACTAGACGTAGCTACTTGCCCTGAAGCTGATGTGTTGGTCAACGCAGTATTAGGTAGTGTTGGATTAGAACCAACATTAGCTGCGATTAAAGCTAAGAAGAATATTGCCATTGCTAATAAAGAAACATTAGTTACTGCCGGTCATATAGTAATGTCGGAAGCTAAAAAACATGGTGTGGCAATTTTACCAGTAGATAGTGAACATTCAGCTTTATGGCAATCGATGCACGGCGAGAACCGAAAAGACATTTCACGTTTAATATTAACTGCTTCTGGTGGTAGTTTCCGCGATCAAACGCGTGAAGATTTAAAAAACGTAACTATAAAAGAGGCGTTAAATCATCCGAACTGGTCAATGGGAGCCAAAATTACAATTGATTCAGCAACATTGATGAATAAAGGACTTGAAGTCATTGAAGCGGCAGTGTTATATGATGTGGATTATGATAATATTGACGTGTTAATACATAGAGAAAGTATTATTCACTCAATGGTTGAATATCATGATACTAGTATTATGGCTCAACTAGGTACACCTGATATGCGAACACCAATTCAATATGCTCTTAGTTATCCTGAGCGTTTACCACGTTCAACCGCAGAACGTCTTGATTTGGCGAAAATATCTCAATTACATTTTGAAAATGTAGATTTACAACGTTTCCGCTGCCTTGATTTCGCATATAAAGCAGGTCGAATGGGAGGGACAATTCTTACAGCCATGAATGCGGCAAATGAAGCAGCTGTTGGAGCTTTTTTGCAAGAAAAGATTAAATTCTTGGAAATTGAAGATCTTATTGAAAGAATTATGGACAAACACGTGAACATTTTACAACCTGATTTAGAAACTATTTTACACGTAGACAAAGAAACGAGAAAATCAGTTCAAAGCATGATAAAATAACTACAGGATTGAATGATATTTTTTCAAGCTGAAGAAGGTGGGATTCCATGCAATCAATCATTGCATTCATAGTAGTGTTCGGCTCAATTGTATTTTTTCATGAGCTCGGTCACTTTATTTTTGCGAAACGTTCAGGTATTTTAGTTAGAGAATTTGCAATCGGCTTTGGTCCTAAAATTTTAGGGATTACAAAAGGTGAAACATTGTATACTATTCGATTACTTCCACTTGGTGGTTATGTACGAATGGCTGGAGACGATATGGACAATATCGAATTACAACCTGGTTATAGAATCGGTATGCAACTGAATGACAAAGATGAAATCGAAAAAATTGTTTTAAATCAAAATAAGCAACTACCGGACATGTTATTTTTGGAAGTTGAAAAGGCGGATCTACAAAAGGAATTGTGGATTGAAGGCTATGACGAAGATGAAAAACTTGTGCGTTATGATGTAGCGCGTGATGCAGTTATTAATGAAAATGGCACGGAAACAATTATTGCTCCTTATGATCGTCAGTTTAATTCAAAATCATTAGGTAAACGTGCAATGACGATTTTTGCAGGGCCATTATTTAACTTTATCCTTTCATGCATAATATTCATTGTTATTGGACTAGTTCAGGGAATTCCAACAAATGAGCCTGTTATTGCTGATGTAGTAAAAGGTAGTCCAGCTCAAGCGGCGGGTATCGCTAAAGGGGATGTCGTTACGGCTATTAATGGCAAAGCGATTGACAGTTGGCAAGAATTATCTGAAGCTATTCAAAATAGCCCGAAAAAAGAAATGACCTTGGATGTACAACGTGGTGAAGAAAAAGCGCAAATTACACTAACACCAAAAGAAGTTGTAGTAAATGAACAAAAAATGGGACAAATAGGTGTACAATATTCAAGTCCGATGGAAAAAAATCCACTAAAAGCATTCTCGTATGGTGTGGAGCAAACGTATACATGGACAATGAAAATCTTTGAACTATTAGGTATGCTTGTAACTGGTAAATTTACACTAGATGCATTATCTGGTCCTGTTGGTATATACAAAGCAACTGAAGAGGTAGCTAAATACGGGTGGACAAATGTCATGAACTGGGCAGCTATTTTAAGTATCAACCTAGGAATCATGAATTTATTACCTCTACCAGCTTTAGATGGTGGACGCCTATTATTCTTCGGTTTTGAAGCTATACGTGGCAAACCGGTTGATCGTCAAAAAGAAGGCATGGTGCATTTTGTTGGTATTATGTTGTTAATGATTTTAATGATTGTCGTTACTTGGAACGATATTCAAAGATTTTTCTTTTAATAAATAATTATAAATAACGCAAAAGGTGTGGTTTTTATGAAACAAAGCAAAACATTTATCCCAACCTTACGTGAAATACCTGCTGATGCTGACGTTAAGTCTCATCAGCTATTATTACGTGCAGGTTTTATTCGTCAAAATACAAGTGGTGTCTATTCATACTTACCACTAGCTACAAAAGTACTTAAAAAAATAGAGCAAATTGTTCGCGAGGAAATGGAAGCAATCGATGCTGTCGAATTGTTAATGCCTGCTTTACAGCAAGCTGAGCTTTGGCAAGAAACAGGACGTTGGGAAGCATATGGTCCAGAGTTAATGCGTTTAAAAGACCGTCATAACCGTGATTTTGCATTAGGAGCTACACACGAAGAAGTTATTACTTCTTTAGTGCGTGATGAAGTAAAATCTTACAAAAAATTACCATTAACACTTTATCAAATTCAAAATAAATTCCGTGATGAAAAGCGCCCTCGTTTTGGTTTATTACGTGGTCGTGAATTTGTTATGAAAGATGCATATTCATTCCATGCTACACGTGAAAGTTTAGATGAAACATATAATGATATGGTAAAAGCTTATACGAATATTTTCACTCGACTTGGCTTAAACTTCCGTGCAGTTATCGCAGATTCAGGTTCAATAGGCGGTAAAGATACACACGAATTTATGGTGTTATCTGAAATTGGAGAAGATACAATTGCGTTCTCTGATGAATCAAGTTTTGCTGCAAATATTGAAATGGCTGAAGTAAACGTAGAGTATAGTCATTCAAATGAAGATATGAAAGAACTTGAAAAAGTTTCTACACCTGACCAGAAGTCAATCGATGAGATTGTTGAATTCTTAAAAGTATCACCTGAATCTTGTATTAAATCATTAGTATTTAATGTAGATGACGACCTAGTTGTTGTATTAGCTCGTGGAGATCATGAAATCAACGATATTAAATTAAAAAACGCACTGGATGCACAATCTGTTGAGTTAGCAGATGACAAAGTTATCTTTGATTTACTAGGTAGTCATGTTGGTTCTTTGGGACCTGTAAAACTTCCTATTAATGTAAAAGTGGTTGCGGATAATGCAATCAAATCTATCCGTAACGGTGTATGTGGTGCAAATGAAGACGGTTTCCACTATATTAATGTAAATCCAGGCCGTGACTTTGCAATTGATCGTTTTGAAGATTTACGCTTTATTCAAATTGGCGACCCATCTCCAGACGGAAAGGGCACAATTAAATTTGCTGAGGGTATTGAAGTTGGGCATGTATTCAAACTAGGTACAACATACAGTGACTCTATGAAAGCAACTTTCCTGGATGAGAATGGACGAGCTCAATCATTTATCATGGGTTGTTATGGTATCGGTGTGTCTCGCCTGGTAGCTGCAGTTGCAGAACAATTCCAAGATAGCTATGGCTTTGTTTGGCCAAAACAAATTGCTCCTTATGATATTCACTTGATTTCAGTGAATGAAAAAGATGAGGCACAAAAGAACTTAACTGAAGAAACGTACAAATTGTTACAATCATATCGCTATGATGTGCTTTATGATGATCGTAAAGAGCGTGCAGGAGTTAAATTCGCAGATGCAGATTTAATCGGTTTACCAGTACGTGTTACAATTGGTAAAAAAGCTTCAGAAGGTATTTTAGAAGTGAAATTTAGACAGTCTGGCGAAACTTTCGAATGGGCTAAAGAAGAGTTAGTCGATCGTTTGAATAACTTTTTTCACGCTGAGTAATGTTGAATGAGTCAAAAGGGGGAAGTACTTTAATGTACTTCTTTTCTTTTTTTACAGAAGGTAGGTGGGATAATGACAAACGAGCAAGACGCAAAGTTGAAATTTCAACTACTGCTCCAACAAATTGATTTAACAGAAGACGTATATATGCCTTATTTTAATGCTGCTGAATTAGCTAGAATGACCGTACACAAAAAAGAACGCGTTTGGCGATTTTCTCTCAAATTACCTGCGATTCTACCATTTGGTGTGTATCGCGAATTTGAAACACGCTTAACAAAGGCATTTTCGCAAATTGCTCAAATTGAATTGGATATTAAAGCTCCGCAACAAACAATTTCAAAGGAATTAGTAACAGATTATTGGCTAAAAGTGATTGAAGACATAGATGAACTATCCCCGCCATTGCGAGAAGGTTTAGTGAAACAACTGCCTGAATGGAATGGTCAGAAAATGATGATCACTTGTCAACAAGAGCTAGAAATGATGACTCTTAAGAAAAAGTACACAGAGATCATAGCGGACGCTTATGAAACCTATGGATTCCCGCATATGCCAATTGATTTTCAACTTAATGAATCAACTGAAGCATTAGCAGAAGCGCAACTTGCATTTTTAGAACAACGCCGTATAGAAGAGGAAGCTTTTGCAAAAAAAGCCGTCGAAGATATGCAAAAGCGTGAAAAAGAACGCAACGATAATCCAAGTGGTGTAGACGTATCAGACCGACCATTCCAACTGGGGATTCCTATAAAGCCAGATGAGGCAATGATGGAAATTCAACAAATTCAAGATGAAGAACGACGTATCACGATTGAAGGATTTGTTTTCGATGCAGAAGTAAAAGAGTTACGTAGTGGTCGATCGCTACTGACTTTGAAAATTACCGACTATACTGATTCCATTTTAGTTAAAATGTTCTCACGAGATAAAGAGGATGCTGCACTTATGCAACAGGCTAAAAAGGGTATGTGGGTGAAGGCACGAGGCTCCGTTCAAAATGATACATTTGTTCGTGATCTAATTGTTATGGCACAAGATATTATGGAAATAAAGCCTATCTTACGTAAAGATACTGCTCCAGAAGGTGAAAAGCGTGTCGAACTACATCTTCATACTCCAATGAGTCAAATGGACGCCGTTACATCTGTTGGTGATCTTGTTGCTCAAGCAGCTAAATGGGGACATCCGGCAATTGCAATTACAGATCATGCTGTTGCTCAATCATTCCCAGATGCCTATAATGCGGGTAAGAAGCACGGTATAAAAATTTTATACGGATTAGAAGCCAATCTAGTAGATGACGGTGTACCTATTGCATATGATGAACAGCATCGCCTCCTTGAAACGGATACATTTGTTGTCTTTGACGTAGAAACAACTGGATTATCAGCTGCATACGACACGATTATCGAGCTTGCTGCAGTTAGAATCGTTAATGGTGAAGTTGTCGATAAATTCGAGAGTTTTGCAAATCCTCATCATCCTCTTTCTGCAACAACGATCGAACTAACAGGTATTACAGATGATATGGTTAGAAATGCACCAGAAGTTGTGGATATGATAAAGAAATTCCATGATTTTATTGGTGATGGAATTGTTGTTGCTCACAATGCTTCATTTGATATAGGTTTCTTATATGAAGCTTATAAAAAAGCAGGAATTGATGAGAAGAATCATCCGGTTATTGATACATTGGAGCTTGCACGTTTCTTACACCCAGAAATGAAGAATCACAGATTAAATTCTTTATGTAAAAAGTTCAATATAGAATTAACACAACATCACCGTGCAATTTATGATACGGAAGCTACAGGATTTCTACTTTTACATCTCTTAAAAGAAGCAGATGAAAAAGGTATTAAATATCACGATGATTTCAACAAAAATATCGGTGGAGGCGACTCATACAAACGAGCTCGACCTACACACTGTACAATTTTAGCAACTGATAATGTCGGTCTGAAGAATCTCTTTAAACTTATTAGCTTTTCACATACGCAAACTTTTTACCGTGTACCGCGTCTTACACGTTCAATGTTAACGAAGTACCGAGAAGGATTAATTATCGGTTCAGCTTGCGATAAAGGTGAAGTTTTCACAACTGTTATGCAAAAATCAATGGAAGAAGCAGAACAAGTTGCAAAATTCTACGATTATCTAGAAGTACATCCAAAGGCTGTATATTCACATTTGATTGATAGTGAACTTGTACGTGATGAATGGAACTTAGAAGATATAATCCGTAAAATTGTCAAGTTAGGAAAAAAATTAGATAAGCCTGTTGTGGCAACAGGCAATGTTCATTATTTAAATGAAAATGATGCTATATTCCGTCAAATTTTAATCCGTTCACAAGGTGGGGCAAACCCATTGAATCGTCATACATTACCAAAAGTGCATTTCCGCACTACTAATGAAATGCTAGATGCATTTGCTTTTTTAGGTGACGATATTGCAAAAGAGATTGTTGTAACGAACCCTCAGAAAATTGCTAATATGATTGGCGATGTGAAACCGGTAAAAGATGATCTTTATACACCTAAAATTGAGGGTGCAGACGAAGAAGTACGTAATATGAGTTATGATATGGCTCATTCTATTTACGGACCCAACTTACCTGAGGTTGTAGAAGCACGTCTTGAGAAAGAATTAAAATCGATTATTGGCCATGGATTTGCTGTTATATATTTAATTTCACATAAACTTGTGAAGAAATCATTAAATGATGGTTACTTGGTAGGTTCGAGGGGGTCGGTAGGTTCGTCACTTGTTGCAACAATGATGGAAATTACCGAAGTAAATCCTTTACCTCCACACTATGTATGTCCAAATTGCCAGCATGCAGAATTTTTTGATGACGGTTCTGTTGGGTCAGGCTTTGACCTCCCGAATAAGGATTGTTCTGAATGTGGTACGCCCTATCAAAAAGATGGTCACGACATTCCATTCGAAACTTTCCTTGGATTTAAAGGAGATAAAGTTCCAGATATCGACCTTAACTTTAGTGGTGAATATCAACCACAAGCCCACAACTATACGAAAGTATTATTTGGCGAAGAGTATGTGTATCGCGCGGGAACAATTGGTACGGTCGCAGAGAAAACTGCATATGGATATGTAAAAGGTTATGCAAGTGACAATAACTTAAATTTCCGTGGTGCAGAAGTAGACAGACTTGTACAAGGGTGTACGGGTGTTAAACGAACAACAGGGCAACATCCAGGCGGTATTATCGTAGTACCTGATTATATGGATATTTACGATTTTTCGCCGATTCAGTTTCCAGCAGATGCACAGGATTCTGAATGGAAAACAACCCATTTCGACTTCCACTCAATCCATGATAACGTATTAAAACTAGACATACTTGGACATGATGATCCGACAGTTATTCGTATGCTACAAGATTTATCAGGAATTGATCCCAAAACAATTCCTACTGATGACGTAGAGGTTATGCAAATTTTCAATGGACCAGAGTCATTAGGTGTTACAGCTGAGCAAATCAACTGTAAAACAGGTACTTTGGGTATTCCTGAGTTTGGTACACGATTTGTTCGTCAAATGTTAGAAGAAACGAAACCGTCGACATTTTCAGAGCTTGTCCAAATTTCTGGACTATCTCACGGTACTGATGTTTGGTTAGGGAATGCTAGTGAATTAATCCAAAATGGTACATGTGTATTATCTGAAGTTATAGGCTGTCGTGATGATATTATGGTGTATCTAATCTATCAAGGGTTGGAGCCGTCATTGGCCTTTAAAATTATGGAGTCAGTGCGTAAAGGGAAAGGTTTATCAGAAGAATTTGAAGCAGAAATGAAAGCTAATAAAGTGCCTGGGTGGTACATTGATTCATGTAAGAAAATTAAATACATGTTCCCAAAAGCCCATGCTGCTGCATATGTATTAATGGCAGTGCGTATTGCATATTTTAAAGTACATTTACCAATTCTTTATTATTGTGCATACTTTAGTGTGCGTGCTTCAGACTTCGATCTTATCGCGATGGTGAATGGTTCACAAATGATTAAGTCAAAAATTGATGAAATTGATGCAAAAGGGTTAGAAGCTTCTACGAAGGAAAAAAGTTTGCTAACTGTCCTTGAGCTTTCTTTAGAAATGTGCGAACGTGGTTATCATTTCCAAAAGGTAGATTTGTATCGTTCTAAAGCAACGGAATTTGTGATTGATGGGGATAGTTTAATCCCTCCTTTCAATGCAATTCCAGGTCTTGGTAACAACGTAGCGTTTGCTATTGTTAAAGCTCGAGAAGATGGCGAGTTCTTATCAAAAGAGGATTTGCAACAACGTGGACGTGTATCAAAAACATTGATCGAATATATGGATAAACTTGGTTGTTTAGAAGGTATGCCAGATGCTAACCAACTCTCTCTGTTCTAGGGTTTATTTGCATTTCGGGCTATACTGTGCTATCATTTATTTAATTAATTTGTTGATAGAACACCAGCAAAAGAGTGGGATTTCCCGCTCTTTTCTGTTGTTATGACAACATGAAGTGAGTCAGGAGGATTGTATGAGCAAAGTTATCTCAGCAGTGGAACAACTTGCAACGCCTATAGTAGAAGGGTTAAACCTTGAATTAGTCGAAGTTGAATTCGTTAAAGAGGGTCGCGATTGGTTTTTGCGCGTTTACATTGATACTCCTGAAGGAAGCATTGACATTGAACAATGTGCTCAAGTAAGTGAATTATTAAGTTTAAAATTGGATGAATCTGATCCAATTGAACAAAATTATTTCCTTGAAGTGTCATCTCCAGGAGCAGAACGACCATTAAAAAAAGAAGCTGATTTTGAAAAGGCTATCGGTCAATTCGTGCATATTAAATCATATGAAGCCATTAACGGTATGAAAGTATTTGAAGGTTATTTAAAATCTTATTCAGACGCAGGTGTAGAACTTGACGTTAAGATTAAAACAAGAAAAATTAAGGTCGTTATCGATAAAGATAAAATAGCATTAGCTCGATTAGCAATCGATTTTTCCGCAGAAAGTTAATAGTAGGAGTGAAATAGACAATGAGTAAAGAATTGGTTGGTGCGTTAAATGCACTTGAAGCAAAAGGTATCTCTCGTGATATCATTATTGAAGCAATCGAGGCGGCACTTATTAATGCATATAAAAAGAATTACAACCAAGCGCAAAACGTGCGTGTTGATTTAAACCTTGACCGCGGTACAATGCACTTGTATTCAAGAAAAGATGTAGTAGAGGTAGTAGAAGACGATCGCTTACAAATCTCTGTAGAAGATGCGCAAGTTATCAACCCTGCCTATGAGATTGGTGATATCGTGGAACAGGAAGAAACACCACGTAATTTCGGACGTATCGCTGCAACTACAGCGAAACAAATCGTTACTCAACGATTCCGTGAAGCAGAACGTGGCATTGTCTATGAAGAATATGTGGATCGCGAAGATGATATCGTAAATGGTATTGTAGAGCGTTTAGACCCACGTAATATTTACGTTGGTTTAGGTAAAGTCGAAGCGGTATTACCACAAAATGAACAAATTCAAGGCGAGTCTTATGCGCCTCACGATCGTATCAAAGTGTATATCACGAAAGTAGAACGTACTTCTCGTGGGCCACAAGTATACGTATCACGTACTCACCCAGGTTTACTTCGTCGTTTATTTGAATTAGAAGTTCCTGAAATCTTCCAAGGTACAGTAGAAATTAAATCAATAGCTCGTGAAGCTGGCGATCGCTCTAAAATTTCTGTCTTTGCACATAATGAAGAAGTGGATCCTGTAGGTTCATGCGTAGGTACTAAAGGTGCCCGTGTACAAACAATTGTTAACGAACTAAACGGTGAGAAAATCGATATCGTTGAATGGTCAGAAGATCCTGTAGTATTCGTTGCAAACGCACTAAGTCCTTCAAAAGTTCTTGATGTGCAAGTTGATGAAGAAGAAAAGTCAACTACAGTAGTTGTTCCTGACTATCAATTATCTTTAGCTATTGGTAAACGCGGTCAAAATGCGCGCCTTGCTGCTAAATTGACTGGCTGGAAGATTGATATTAAGAGTGAAACAGATGCAAGAGAATTAGGAATCTACCCAACTCAATCATCAACTGTTGTTTATGAGGAAGCTCAAGACGAAGAAGATGTAGATTATGACGTTGAGGTTGATTTATATAAAGACGACGAAGAATAAGTAATAGCATTTGGTCATATGCAAAGTCTTCTAATAGAACCATTATGGCCAATAGTTCTTACGCTAAAAGGAAGGTGTGTTCTTATGTCGATAAACAGAAAAATTCCTTTAAGAAAATGTGTAGCAACTGGTGAAATGTTTCCTAAAAAAGAAATGATCCGGGTTGTTCGTTCTAAAGAAGGCGAAGTTTCCGTTGATGTTACAGGCAAGAAATCAGGTCGCGGTGCATATGTTTCGAAATCCGAAACAGCTGTTGCAGAAGCGAAAAAGAAAAATGTACTGAAACATCAGTTAGAAGTGGAAATTCCTGAACAAGTATATGAAGACCTTTTAAAAGTCATTCGCAAGGAGACGTTAACATGACGCCACAGCAATCTATTTTAAATTTACTTGGATTGGCTGCCAGGGCTCGTAAAATCGTTTCAGGCGAAGAACAAGTTATTAAAGAAGTGCGCAATAATGGTGCGAAGCTTGTTATTTTAGCAACAGATGCATCTGCCAATACGCGCAAAAAAATGCAAGATAAATGTCATTCTTTCAACGTTGAGTTGCAGGAGTTCGGGACTAGATATGATCTCGGACATGCCACGGGGAAAGACGCACGGGTCTCATTAGCCATCGTGGATGACGGTTTTGCGAAAAAACTGTCCGAGCTTCTCAACGAAATCTAACCGGGGGTGAATACATGACAAAATTACGCGTCCATGAATATGCGAAACAAGTAAATAAGTCAAGTAAAGAAGTTATTGATCAGCTTACAAAGCTACAAATAAACGTCACAAACCATATGTCTACGTTAGAAAAAGATGCAGTTAGCAAATTAGATGGTGTATTTAAAATGAAAATTAACGCACAATCATCTCAAGGACCAAAAAAAACTGAGCACCAAAACAGAGGACAACAAGGGAATCGTCCGAACGCTAGAAAAGACGAAAAAGCACCACAAACTAGCGCTGCTCAACCAAAACAAAATACTAATCAAGGAAGTACTATGAATAACAATTCCACTTCAAAAAACAACTCAAACTCAAATTCAAACAATCGTTCTAACTCAAATTCAAGACCAAATACTAATTCAAGACCAAACACAAACACAGGTTCAAGACCAAACACAAACACAAGTTCAAGACCAAATTCGAATTCAAATACGAACACAAACTCAAGACCAAATACAGGTTCAAACAATAAACCAAATACGAATTCGAACACAAGAACTGGCTCGAATTCAAATTCAAGCCAAAACCGTAACACAAATCGCGGACCTGGTGGTCAATCCAACCAACAAGGTGGAAACCGTAACTTTAATCAAAGAAAAAAACCAGGTATTAATGGTGGGCAACGTCGTAAACAAAGACCACAACCAGTTGTACCTGCAGTGAAAAAAGAATTACCAGAAAAAATCACTTTCTTCGAATCATTATCTGTAGGCGAATTAGCGAAAAAATTAGGCCGTGAACCATCTGAAATCATCAAAAAATTATTCATGCTTGGCGTTATGGCGACAATTAACCAAGAGCTTGAACAAGATGCGATCGAACTAATCTGTGCTGATTATGGTGTGGAAGTTGAGGAAGAAATTCGTATCGACGTAACAGACCTAGAAACTTACTTTGAGGGTGACCAAGAAGAAGTAAATACAAATAACATAGCAGAACGTCCACCAGTTGTAACAATTATGGGTCACGTTGACCATGGTAAAACAACATTACTAGATTCAATTCGTAACACAAAAGTAACTGCTGGAGAAGCTGGCGGTATTACACAACATATTGGTGCTTACCAAGTAGTCGTAAACGACAAAAAAATTACATTCCTAGATACACCTGGACACGCAGCGTTCACAACAATGCGTGCGCGTGGTGCAAGAATTACTGACTTAACAATTTTAGTAGTTGCTGCTGATGATGGTGTAATGCCTCAAACAGTTGAAGCAATCAACCATGCAAAAGCTGCAGAAGTTCCAATTATTGTTGCTGTAAACAAAATGGATAAACCAACAGCTAACCCTGATCGCGTAATGCAAGAGCTTACTGAGCATGGTCTAGTACCAGAAGCTTGGGGCGGCGAAACGATCTTTGTTCCTATCTCAGCATTAAAAGGAGATGGCATTGATTCATTACTTGAAATGGTATTGTTAGTTTCAGAAGTAGGCGAATTAACAGCTGATCCAAAACGTAAAGCTATTGGTACTGTAATCGAAGCACAACTAGATAAAGGTCGCGGATCTGTTGCTACTTTATTAGTACAAAATGGTACTCTTAACATAGGAGATCCAATTGTAGTTGGCCACGCTTACGGACGTGTTCGTGCAATGGTTAATGATATTGGACGTCGCGTAAAAACTGCAGGTCCTTCTACACCAGTTGAAATTACTGGATTAAGTGAAGTTCCTCAAGCTGGCGACCGTTTTGTAGTATTCGAAGATGAAAAAACAGCTCGTCAAGTAGGGGAAGCACGTGCAACGACTGCTATTCAAGCACAACGCTCTGAAAAACAACGAGTAACTCTTGATAATTTATTTGAACAAATGAGCCAAGGCGAAATGAAAGAGTTAAACTTAATCGTTAAAGCTGACGTTCAAGGTACAGTAGAAGCAATGGCAGCTTCGTTAATGAAAATTGATGTAGAAGGTGTAAATGTGCGTATCATCCACACGGGTGCTGGTGCAATTACAGAATCTGATATTTCATTAGCAGCCGCATCAAATGCAATTGTCATTGGTTTCAACGTACGTCCAGATACTAATGCGAAACGTGCAGCTGAAGCTGAAGGAGTAGATATCCGTCTACACCGTGTTATTTATAAAGTAATTGAAGAAATCGAAGCTGCAATGAAAGGATTATTAGATCCTGAATTCCAAGAAAAAATAATTGGTTCAGCAGAAGTTCGTGAAACATTCAAAGTATCTAAAGTCGGCACAATTGCTGGTGGATATGTACTTGAAGGTAAGATTACGCGCGATAGTGGTGTTCGTGTTATCCGTGAGGGTATCGTTATTTTCGAAGGCGAATTAGACTCTTTAAAACGTTTCAAAGATGATGCAAAAGAAGTAGCTAAAGGTTATGAATGTGGATTTACAGTGAAAAACTTCAATGACATTAAAACAGAAGATGTAATTGAAGCATTCATCATGGAAGAAATTGTCCGCAAATGATTGTCTACGCAGAGTGTGAATTCTTCATCCCTGCGGCCCATTCGTTAAAAGAAAAACGTGCTGTCTTGCAAAGTATGATTACCCGTACAAAACAGCGGTACAATGTTTCCATTGCAGAAATTGATCATCAAGATGTTTGGCAAAGAGCATTGCTCGCGATTGTTACTGTTGCTTCTTCTAAGGATGCAGCAGATCGTGAGCTCACTCGTGCTCTTCAACTTCTAGAATCAAATCCCGAATGGGAACGACTAAACATACAAAGAGAGTACTTATAAAAATTGAGGTGAAACGATTATGAGTATGCGCGCGAACCGTGTTGCAGAACAAATGAAAAAGGAACTCGGCGATATTATCGTTCGTAAACTAAAAGACCCTCGCGTCGGATTTGTTACTGTAACAGATGTTGAAGTAACAGGTGACTTACAACAAGCAACAATTTATATTACTAGCTTAGGTACTGAGAGAGAGCGTCAGGACACATTAAAAGGACTTGAAAAAGCAAAAGGCTTTATTCGTTCTGAAATTGGTCAACGTATTCGTTTAAGAATTACACCAGAATTATCCTTTGAATTTGACTCATCGGCTGAATATGGTAATAAAATTGACACGCTTTTACGTCAACTACATGAATCAAAAGATCAATAATTGAAACAAGCCTGCAAACCTTATTATTTGCAGGCTTTTTCTGTCTTTAAAATAAAATTATTTATACTAAAAAGGAGTTGACACGAATGCAACATGGCATTCTTCCTCTATGGAAAGAACGGGGAATGACTTCTCACGATTGCGTATTTAAATTACGCAAAATATTGCAAACGAAAAAAGTAGGGCATACAGGTACACTTGATCCGGGTGTAGAAGGTGTTTTGCCGATTTGTATTGGCAATGCAACACGTCTAGCAGAATATCTGACAGACGCAGGTAAAACGTATGAGGCTGTTATTTCAATTGGCACATCTACTACAACTGAAGATGCTGAAGGGGAAATAGTGGCAGAAGATAGTAGTATCAAAACCATTTCTCGTGAACAATTATTACAGGTACTTGCTAACCTTACTGGAGAAATTTCACAAACACCACCGATGTATTCAGCTGTGAAAGTAAATGGACGGAAATTATATGAATACGCACGCCAAGGTCAGATTATAGAACGTCCTTCTCGTAATGTTATGATTTATAGCTTAGAACTACTAGATGATGAATTGGTCTATGAGGGAGCTACTATCACTTTCCCAGTTCGCATTGCATGTAGCAAAGGGACATATATTCGCACTTTAGCTGTACAAATAGGTGAAGAGTTAGGGTACCCTGCGCATATGGCTTCACTAGTTCGTACAGCTTCTGGAAATTTTAAGAAGGAAGATTGTGTCACAATTTCTGAATTACGTGAAATTGCTGAGGCGGAGGAATTGGATAAAGTAATAATGCCAATTGAGCAAGCATTAACTAATTATCCAACTTTCCAAATTGATGAAGAGAATCATAAGCAAATTACAAATGGACAAGTACTTCCTATGCACTCATCTCTAGAAGAACATGATAAAATAGTATTTGTAGAAAATGGGAGAGCGGTTGCTATTTATATTAAGCATCCAACAAAAGATGGGCTTATGAAGCCAGAAAAAATGTTCCCAGCTGTTGATTAGGAGGCAGTCTTTATGATGAAAGTTATTCAATTAATGTACCCTCACCAAATTAGTCATCCAGATATTGAAGGACCCTATTCGCTTGCAATCGGCTTTTTTGATGGAGTACATCGAGGTCATCAAGCGGTGATTGAGCATGCGAAAAAGCAAGCACACGAGAAAAACTTGAAAACGGCTGTTATGACGTTTGATCCTCACCCTTCGATTGTATTAGGCCAAAGTAAAGAACAAGTTTTTTATATTACACCAATAAAGCAAAAGCTAGATATCCTTGAAAGTATGGGAGTTGATACGGTATTCGTCGTACGCTTCACTTCGGATTTCGCTAAGCTTAGTCCTAGTAAATTTGTAGATGTATTTATTCGTAAATTAAATGTAAAACATGTGACAGCAGGCTTCGATTTTACATTTGGTGCATTTGGAAAAGGAACGATGGAAGAAATGAAGTCACTCAGCAATGAAGACTTCGATGTTACTATAATTAATAAGCAAGTTCAGGAAGACGAGAAAATTAGCTCGACTAGAATTCGTAAGTTGTTACAAGTGGGTGAAATGGAAGCTGTTCATATTCTTCTAGGAAGACCATACCAAATTCCAGGGATTGTCGTACATGGTGATAAACGAGGACGTCAGATTGGTTTTCCAACTGCGAATATTCAAGCGCATGAAGGTACGTTCATACCGGCTAATGGTGTTTATGCTGTAAGAATGCGAGTACAAAATGAATGGTTCGATGGTGTTTGTAACGTGGGATATAAACCAACATTCAAAAACCCAGATGAAAAAAGTTTATCAATAGAAGTACATATTATGGACTTCAACAAAAATATTTATGCTGAAGAAGTACAAATAGATTGGTATAAGCATTTAAGATCAGAACAAAAGTTTGATGGAATCGACGCGCTGAAAAGACAAATCGAAATAGATAAGGCAACTGCAATGAAATATTTACGTGAACGTTAGATAATAGTTGATTCTATTAGGCGCTTATGTTACTATTTCATAAGTGAGTTGCTCTAAATGAAGTATTTCATTTGCAACCACTGAACCATTGCTTGGCTTTCGAATCACCAACGTTTGCTCAGCATTTGGGGATATTTCAATTTAGGAGGTGAATAGGATGGCACTAACACAAGAACGCAAAAACGAAATCATTTCTGAATTCCGTGTACACGAAAGTGATACTGGTTCACCAGAAGTTCAAATCGCTATCCTTACGGAAGAGATTAACAACTTAAATGAGCACTTACGTACTCATAAAAAAGACCACCATTCTCGTCGCGGTTTATTCAAAATGGTTGGACGTCGTCGTAACTTATTAAAATATTTACGTGAAAATGACGTACCACGCTACCGTGAAATCATTACTAAACTCGGCTTACGTCGATAACATGCAATTTTGTGAAAGCGGGCTTGTCCCGCTTTTTCTTTATGCTTCAATAAACTAACCTCCTACGACAATTTGAATATAAAGAATTGAAATGTTTCGCATAAGCCTCCCTTTTTTGATAAACTAATAGTACTACATAAATACATGAATAGATGTTTTCTTTGAGAGAGGAGTTCAAATAAATGAACGAAAAAAAGGTTTATACCTATGAATGGGCCGGACGACCTTTACAAATCGAAGTAGGTCAGCTCGCAAAGCAAGCTAATGGGTCGGTATTAGTACGTTATGGAGAAACGGTTGTACTATCAAATGCAACTGCTTCAAAACACCCAAAACCATTAGACTTCTTCCCATTAACAGTTAACTATGAAGAAAAATTATATGCAGTTGGTAAGATCCCTGGTGGGTTTATCAAACGTGAAGGACGTCCTTCTGAAAAAGCGGTATTAACATCTCGCTTAATCGACCGTCCAATCCGTCCATTATTCCCTGATGGCTTCCGTAATGAAGTACAAGTAATCTCTATGGTTATGTCAGCAGATCAAGATTGCCCTTCAGAAATGGCAGCTATGCTCGGATCATCACTTGCTTTGATGGTTTCTGATATTCCATTTGACGGACCAATCGCAGGTGTCCAAGTTGGGCTTGTTGACGGTGAATTCATCGTAAACCCAACAGTTGCACAATGGGAAAATTCAACAATTAATTTAATTGTTGCTGGTACAAAAGATGCGATTAACATGGTTGAAGCAGGTGCTTTAGAAGTTCCTGAAGAAAAAATGTTAGAAGCTATTATGTTTGGACATGAAGAAATCAAAAAAATAATTGCTTTCCAAGAAACAATTGCTGCTGAAGTCGGCAAAGAAAAAATGGAAGTAATATTACACGGAATAAATGAAGAATTATACGCTGAAATCAATGCGGAATTCGGAACTAAAATGGTTGCTGCTATCCAAACTTATGAAAAGCATGCTCGTGAAGAAGCAATTAATGCTGTAAAAGCTGAAGTTGTTGCAAAATACGAAGAAGCTGAAGCGGATGAAGCAACTTTAAAACAAGTTGGCGAAATTCTAGATAAAATGGTGAAAGAAGAAGTTCGCCGTTTAATCACAGAAGATAAAATTCGTCCTGATGGTCGTAAATTAGATGAAATTCGTCCATTATCTTCAGAAGTAAGTTTACTTCCAAGAGCACATGGATCTGGCTTGTTTACACGTGGACAAACTCAAGCACTTTCAGTTTGTACTTTAGGAGCACTAGGTGATGTTCAAATTATCGATGGTTTAGGTGTTGAAGAGTCTAAACGCTTTATGCATCATTATAACTTCCCTCAATTCTCAGTAGGAGAAACTGGACCTATTCGTGGACCAGGCCGTCGTGAAATCGGCCATGGTGCGTTAGGTGAACGTGCTTTAGAAGCAGTTATTCCAAACGAAAAAGACTTCCCTTACACAATCCGTTGCGTATCAGAAGTATTAGAATCTAATGGATCTACTTCACAAGCAAGTATTTGTGCTTCAACTTTAGCGATGATGGATGCAGGTGTTCCTCTTAAAGCACCAGTTGCAGGTATTGCAATGGGTCTTATTAAAAAAGATGAACATTATTCAATCTTAACTGATATTCAAGGAATGGAAGATCACCTGGGTGATATGGACTTCAAAGTAGCGGGTACTGCAAAAGGTGTTACTGCACTTCAAATGGATATTAAAATTGATGGATTATCAAATCAAATTTTAGAAGAAGCTTTAACTCAAGCGAAAATTGGTCGTATGCATATACTAGAGTCTATGCTTGCAACTATGCCAGAAAGACGTGATCATCTTTCTAAATATGCTCCGAAAATTATCATGGTTAAAATTAACCCAGATAAAATTCGTGATGTTATCGGACCTGGCGGTAAACAAATCAATAAAATCATCGAAGAAACTGGCGTGAAAATTGATACTGAACAAGACGGTACAATTTACATCTCTTCTGTTGATGAAGCAATGAACGCACGTGCAAAAGAAATCATTGAAAATATCGTACGTGAAGCAGTTGTAGGCGAATATTACATGGGTAAAGTAAAACGTATCGAAAAATTCGGTGCATTTGTTCAAATCTTCCCAGGTAAAGACGGTTTACTACACATTTCTGAAATTCAAGAAGAGCGCACTAAAGCCGTAGAAGATGTTCTAAAACTAGAAGATGAACTACTTGTAAAAGTCATCGAAATCGACAACCAAGGTCGCGTAAACCTTTCTCGTAAAGTAGTATTAAAAGAAGAAAAAGAACGCGAAGAGCAAAAGTAAACTGAGGTTTACGATATAGGGTATTACAAGTCGATACTCCTCGCGTACAACTTAAGTTACTAAACATCATAATGTTTAAATTATTGAGGTCGTCCGTTTACAGCAAAACGGCGACCTCTTTTGCTTGTATTATAAGGAGGAAACTATTTGGTTACAAAACATATTTGTGCTAATGGAGTACGCATCGTTGCGGAAGATATACCGCATGTACGTTCAGTAGCAATGGGTATTTGGGTAAATGTTGGATCACGATATGAACAACCGCATGAAAATGGAATGACACATTTCATTGAGCATATGTTATTTAAAGGAACAGCTAAACGTTCTGCAAAAGAAATAGCTGAAGAATTTGATCGTATTGGTGGGCAACTAAATGCCTTCACATCAAAAGAAAATACATGTTACTATGCAGTTGTTCTTGATCATCATGCAGAAAAAGCAATTGAAATGCTGTCTGATATGTTCTTTCATTCCAAATTTAGTCCTGATGATATTGAAAAGGAAAGACAAGTGATATTAGAAGAAATTGCAATGACTGAAGATGCACCTGATGATGATGTAGATGAAAGGTTATGGCAGGCAATGTTCCCAAATAGTGCATTAGGTTCGCCTATACTAGGAACAACAGAAACTTTACAAACGTTTAATCGTGAAAATCTTCTGGCATATATGCACAAGCATTATCGTCCCGAACAAGTAGTAATTTCAATTGCGGGTCATTTGACACCAAAGTTAATTCAAACGATTGAGAAATTATTCAATCAATTCCCAACAACAACATCATATAAGCCTACAATTTTTACTTCACCAACATTTGTTCCAGCGAAAATCGAAAAGACGAGTCAAGTAGAACAGTCACATTTGGCATTAGGCTATCCGGGGTTAAGTATGCAAGCACCTAATCTATTAAGCTTAGTTGTATTAAATAGTGTACTGGGAGATTCTATGTCTTCTCGTTTATTTCAAGAAGTAAGAGAGGAAAAAGCACTTGCTTATTCCGTCTACTCCTATTATTCTGCGTATCAAGATGCTGGTGCATTTGTGATTTATGCTGGAACTTCACCACATCAACTACCTTTGTTGCAGCAAACAATTACTCGTTCTATCGACACGATATGCCTAGAAGGTATTACTGAAAAAGAATTATTATTTGCTAAAGAACAACTTGAAAGTAATCTGCTACTCGGATTAGAAACAGCATATGATTTTATGAGTCGCAATGCTAAAAATGAACTTGTATTTGGTTATGATCGCACGATTGAAAAAGCACTAGCTGAATTACAACAAGTAACGGTACAATCAGTAAATCAAATTATTGAAGACCATTTAAAACAACCATTTGCAAGCTCCATCATTACACCAGCTAAGGGAAGCAACTAATGCCCTTAGCTTTTTCTTTTGATCTTTTTTCCTTTGATGCAAAAAATCACTAAAAACCAGGAAAAAGCATATACATAATATACATGCGAAAAGGAGGGGAAGCATGCTCTTATCAGAGTTAGCTGAGAAAGAATTAATTCAAATGAATGATGGTATACGTTTTGGTATTTTGGCTGAGACAGAGTGTTTACTTGACCCAAAAACAGGTCAAATTTTTGGTTTTGAAATGATTCATAAAGGGCATCGAATTCCATTTAAAGCAAAATCACCGAAAATGCAGGAATATATCCCGTGGGATGAAATAGTTCTCATCGGAGAAGATCGAATTCTATTTAATCAAGTAAAGCCAATGAATTCGGGGTTAACAGAATGACGGATGAAAGATGGCTACTCATAGGAACGGACGCACGTTTTAAAAAGCTTGCCGTACAACTTTCAAAGCCTCATCGAACTGTTGTGTACAAATATACAGATGAGTGGAATGAAGAGCTCGTAATGTTGAGCAAAAAGCTTCAACCGAATCGCATTGTTTTACCTATTCACCCACCTAAATGGTCAGCAGATATGAATAGTTTTCTAAGTGTGGCAGAGAATGCAAAGTTGTTTGTTGGAAGAACGACACCAGACTTTAAACAACAGTTGTCTACTTCACAAACTGTTAACTACCTAGAAGATGAACAATTTATATGGCAAAATGCAAAGCTCACCGCTGAAGGTATGCTCAGATCATTCTACGATCATGAACAAAGATCAATGAATGGGCAACACCTAATAATTACAGGATTTGGAAGAGTTGCAAAGATGACTGCTGCATTATGTAGAGACCTAGGTGCTTCAATTCATGTTATGGCACGCTCTGCAACTCAAATATATGAGGCGGAAGCTTTTGGCTATAAAGCTTCTGTTTTGGCACCTGAGGCATTGGAAGGTAAATCAGATTACGTCATTAACACAATTCCCGTAAAATGGCTTACAGTAGCCTTTAGTGAGAAGTTACAATCATCTACTACAGTGTTTGATTTAGCATCAGCTCCAGGATGTCTGGCGTTTGAAGAACAACCCGATTTTGACTATATTCAATTACCAGCATTGCCCGGGAAATTTTTCCCCATAGATGCTGCAGATTTACTAATTCAAACGATAGAACTGCATAATGCAAAGTATAAGGAGGAACATCATGCTTGATGGAAAGCGCATCGGCTTTGGCATAACTGCATCACATTGTACGTATGAAGAAGTTGTACCGAAAATCAAATTTCTTAAAGATGAAGGCGCGACAGTTGTGCCCATTATTACTCACTCAGTATTGCATGCAGCAACCAGATTTGGTACAGGAGAAGAGTGGATTGCAAAAATAGAGGAAGTTGCAGGTCATGAAGTGATTAAGACAATGGCTGAGGCAGAGCCGCTTGGACCGAGAAATCCCCTAGATTGTATGGTGATTGCACCGATGACTGGGAACTCATTAAGTAAATTTGCAAATGCTGCAACGGAATCGCCAGTTTTAATGGCAGCAAAGGCGACACTACGTAACGGCAGTCCAGTTGTCATCGGTGTTTCTACCAATGATGCCTTAGGATTAAATGGTATGAATCTCATGAAACTTTTAAATACAAAGAACATTTTCTTTATACCATTTGGCCAAGATGATCCATATAAAAAGCCAAATTCGTTAATTTCTGATTTTACAAAAATAAATGAAACGATTAAAAATGCGTTAGAAAAGAAACAATTACAACCATTATTGATTCAATATACTAAATAATTTAATTTTTATACACAATTATGAAAAATTATGATACAATAGCGCCAATATCAATGATGAGTTGAGGAGAGATGTATGATGACTAAGCAATATACAGTAGCTGTCGTAGGAGCTACAGGAGCAGTAGGGACGAAAATGATGGAGCAGCTTGCTAAGCGTAAGTTTCCGATTGGTAAGATTAAATTACTAGCTTCCAAAAAATCTGCTGGAAAAGATATTACATTTAATGGTCAGTCATACACGATTGAGGAAGCAACACCTGAAGCATTTGAAGGTGTAGATATTGCGCTATTCAGTGCAGGTGGTGCTGTATCAAAAGTGTTAGCACCAGAAGCTGCAAGACGTGGTGCTGTTGCAATTGATAACACAAGCGCTTTTCGAATGGATCCAGAAGTACCGCTTGTTGTACCTGAAGTAAACCCTGGTGATTTAGCTAAACACAAAGGGATTATTGCTAATCCAAACTGTTCAACAATTCAAATGGTCGCAGCATTAGAACCAATAAAAAAAGCATTTGGCTTATCAAATGTAATCGTATCTACATATCAAGCAGTATCTGGTTCAGGTATAAATGCCATTGAAGAGCTTAAAATACAAAGTGGTGAGTGGGAAAAAGGTAAAGACGTGGAAGCGAATGTATTACCAGTTAAAAGCGATAAAAAACATTATCCAATTGCTAGAAATGTTATTCCTCAAATTGATGTCTTCACTGAAAATGGCTTCACATATGAAGAGATGAAAATGATAAATGAAACGAAGAAAATTATGCATATGCCAGAGCTTCCAGTCGCAGCAACTTGTGTTCGTGTTCCAGTTGTATCAGGACACTCTGAATCTGTTTATATTGAAGTAGAAAAAGATAATGTGTCAGTAGAAGATGTAAAGAAGGTGCTTGAAAATGCTTCTGGCATCAAACTAGTTGACGATATTACAGCGCAAGGTTATCCAATGCCAATCTATGCAGAAGGCGAAGATGAAGTATTTGTAGGCCGTATTCGCAAAGATTTAGCGAAGGATAATGGCTTCCATTTATGGATTGTTGCTGACAACCTATTAAAGGGTGCGGCACTTAATTCTATCCAAATCGCAGAAGCTTTGATTGATGAAGGTATAATCTAAGGGGGCGTCACGTATGAACATAGGGAATGTAGCAACAGCGTTGATTACTCCATTTCACGAAGATGGCTCTATCCATTATGAAATGGTGGCAAAGGTAGTAGAACATCTAATCGCAACAGGTACTGATTCAATTGTTGTTTGTGGTACAACTGGCGAATCACCAACATTAACACACGAAGAGAAAATGCATCTTATCCAATTTGTTGTCGAAACTGTACGTAAACGAGTGCCAGTAATTGCTGGTACAGGAAGTAATAATACGGCTGAATCGATTCGAGCGACAAAAGAAGCTGAAGAAGCAGGTGTTGATGGCGTTATGCTGGTGACACCATATTATAATAAGCCTAGCCAACGTGGTATGTATGCACACTTTGCCGCAATTGCTAAAGAAACAACGTTACCGATTATGCTTTACAATATACCAGGACGTTCAATAGTAAATCTATTACCTGAAACGATCCTAGAATTAAGTAAAATACCAAACATCCATATTGTGAAAGAAGCAAGTGGTAGTCTTGATCAAATGACAGAAATTCTATCTGGTGCACCTAAGGGATTCAAAGTATACTCGGGTGATGATGGTTTAACTTTACCACTTTTAGCAGTTGGAGGTTCAGGTATCATTTCTGTAGCAGCACATGTTGTTGGCGAAGATATGCAGAAAATGATCAAAGCTTTTAAAGAGGGGCGCCATGGAGACGCAGCGTTTATACATCAAGCATTACTACCTTTAATTCGTGCCTTGTTTGCAACTCCGAATCCTACTGCCGTTAAATATGCTCTTAGTAAATTGAATATTTCATCTGAAACGGTTAGGTTGCCATTAGTGGAATTGACTGAACAAGAAAAAGCACATTTTGATATAGTTTGGGAACATTATTTAGCGAAACAAAAACAGTTCCAATAAAAAAATGGAATGGGTGATAAAACCCATTCTTTTTTTGTTTGTGAAAACGGTCTACTACCGATATAATAAAAACAAGTGGATGCTGTTCGGGATTATTTTTAGGAGGAAAACAAGTGGTTAAAACAAAAAATGAAGTAATACGAGTAATACCTCTAGGTGGGGTTAGTGAAATCGGCAAAGCAATGTATGTCGTTGAAATTGATGACGAGCTATTTGTAGTCGATAGTGGATTAATGTTCCCAGAGGATGAGATGCTAGGAATTGATTTTGTTATTCCAGACATTTCATATTTAGAAGAAAACAAAACAAGAGTAAAAGGAATCTTCTTGACACATGGTCATGAAGATGCAATTGGCTCAATTGCGTACTTATTACAAAAAGTCAATGCACCAGTTTATGGTTCAAAACTTACAATTGCTTTAGCAAAAGAACATTTAAAAGAATTGCCCGCTCCACAACAAGTGAAGTTCTTTGAAGTGACAAGCAAAAGTCGTATGAATTTCCAAACGACGTATGTGACATTTTTCCATACAACGCACAGTATTCCAGATTCACTTGGCGTTGCGTTCCATACATCTGAAGGTGCAATCGTACACACTGGCGAATTTAAATTTGACCAATCAGCACAAGGAAAGTACAAGCCCGATATCGCTAAAATGGCTGGTCTTGGTGAAGAGGGTGTATTCATCTTAATGTCTGATTCAACAGAAGCAGAACGCCCAGGATATACAATCTCAGAATCAATTATCCGTGAAAGATTATCGAAAACATTCCATCGTGCAGAAGGAAGAATCCTTGTAGCACTTTATGCATCAAACTTCATCCGTATTCAACAAGTATTTGACCAAGCGGCAGCATCAAATCGTAAAATTGCTGTTGTAGGACGTAGCCTAGAAAATGTGTTTGAAGTAGGTATGCGTTTAGGCTATCTTTCTGTTGATCCAGAAAGAATTATTCCAGTAAGTAAAATCAATGATTACCCTGAAAATGAAATTGTTGCAATTGTAACAGGTAATCAAGGAGAGCCTTTAGAAGGTCTTGAGAAAATCATTCGTAAGCATCACCGTGATATTCGTATTAAACCTACTGATACTGTATTAATTACATTCACACCTTCTCCAGGTATGGAAGTACAAATTGCTGAAACAATGAATAGCCTAGCCAAAGCAGGCGCTAAAGTAATGTCTGCTGATAAAAAGGTACATGTATCTGGTCATGGTTCGCAAGAAGACCTTAAATTAATGCTTAACCTTATGAAACCAAAGTACTTTATTCCTATTCAAGGGGAATATCGTATGTTAATAGCGCACTCTAAACTTGCGCAAGAAACAGGTTTATCGAAAGCGCAAATTTTCATCGCTGATAAAGGTGATATTGTAGAATATAAAAACGGTAAAATGCGTATGAGTGGCCGTGTAACTGCTGGTAATGTTTTAATAGATGGTATTGGCGTTGGTGATGTAGGTAACATCGTTCTACGTGATCGTAAATTATTAAGTCAAGATGGTATCTTTATCGTTGTTGTTACTATTGACCGTCAACATAAGAAAATCGCTTCCGGTCCAGAAATTTTATCTAGAGGATTCGTATATGTTCGTGAGTCAGAAGAACTAATGGAAGAGTCTGCAGCACTAGTAAAGAATGTTGTCGAAAAGTATGTGAATAAAGGTACGTATGAATGGACAAACATTAAACAAGAAATCCGTGACACGCTAAATTCTTACTTATTCCAAAAAACGAAGCGCCGCCCAATGATCATCCCGATTATTATGGAATATTAATGCGTAGCGGATACAAAGGATTTCCTAGCCGATTTGTGGTGGGAAATCCTTTTTTCCTTTAAAAGAGAAAGGCAGGTAAGAAAATTGGCTACAAAAAAGAAAAAAGAGACAAAACCTAAAAAGCCAGAACAAAAATTAACGATGCATCCTCTTATGTATGAAATCATTGGCCTCCTATTGGTAGGGATTGCTATCATTACATTCTTTGAATATGGCTTAGTTGGACGATTCTTTCAAACAGCTGCTTTGTTTTTATTTGGTAATTGGTCAATTGCTGTATCATTCATGCTTATTCTTAGTGCCCTTATTTTAATGATTCGTAGAACCATCCCGAATATGAAGAACAGAACAATTCTAGGTTGTGCATTTATACTAGGGAGCCTAACTTTATTTAGTCATATTGCACTGTTTGAGCAATTACTAAATGGAAATGGAATTGGAAGTAATTCGGTGTTGAAAGAAACATGGCGAATACTCATAACGAGCGGTGGTATAGAAGAACGTAGTCAATCACTTGGTGGTGGGATGGTCGGCGCTTTATTATTTGCATGTTTCTTTATTTTATTTGACTCTGCAGGAGCGTCTATTGCTAGTTGGTTAATGCTATTTATTGGGATGATTTTATTAACTGGTAAGGCATTAGTTCCATACTTATTGCAAAAGACGCCTGAATGGCAAACGAAATGGAGAGAACGTCGTACACAAGCGAAAAGAGCGAAGCAAGCCAGAAGAACTCCACAAAGTCAAGAGGCGCCAAAAGCTTCATCACGTCGCGCTCGTAAATCTGTAAAAGATGAAGCGCCGCAACAAGTTGAAGAAAATCTTGAAGCTGCCACAGAAGTAGAGCTTCCTGTCCATAAGGAACCTATTATTTCAGCTTTTACACAACGTATTGTAGAACCTGAAGTAATACCACAGGATATAGAACCAGAAGAAGAAATAGAGATTCAACCAATGGCGGGTGATGAGGTTATTGAAAATGTCAATTACCAATTACCGGCAATGTCTTTATTAAAAGCACCACCACATGTTGATCAAAGTGGAGAATTCACATTGATTCAAGCAAATGCACGAAAGCTTGAACAAACTTTTCAATCGTTTGGTGTGAAAGCAACTGTGACAGAAGTCCATTTAGGGCCAGCTGTTACAGAGTATGAAGTACTGCCAGATAAAGGGGTTAAAGTAAGCAAAATTGTCGGTTTGCAAGACGATTTAGCATTAGCATTAGCAGCTGAAGATATACGTATCGAAGCACCTATTCCGGGTAAATCAGCTGTCGGTATCGAAGTACCAAACAAAGAAGTGGCAATTGTTAGTTTGCGTGAAGTGTTAGAGGCAAAAGAAAATAATCAACCAAATGCCAAACTACTAATTGGATTAGGTAGAGATATTACAGGTGAAGCGAAGTTGGCCCAGTTAAATAAAATGCCACATTTATTGGTAGCTGGTTCTACAGGTAGCGGTAAGAGTGTTTGTATTAATGGCATCATAGTAAGTATATTAATGCGTGCAAAACCTCATGAAGTGAAACTCATGATGATTGATCCGAAAATGGTTGAGCTAAATGTTTATAATGGCATTCCGCATCTGTTAGCACCAGTTGTTACGGATGCACGTAAAGCTTCTCAAGCTTTGAAAAAAGTTGTATCTGAAATGGAGCGCCGTTATGACCTGTTTTCACATACAGGAACACGTAATATTGAAGGCTACAATGGACATGTTGATGCGTTTAATGCTGAAAATGATGAGAAGCATCCTAAATTACCATTTATTGTCGTTATTGTTGATGAACTAGCGGATTTAATGATGGTTGCCTCAAGTGATGTAGAAGACTCCATTACTAGACTTGCCCAAATGGCACGAGCGGCAGGTATTCATTTAATTATCGCTACCCAAAGACCGAGTGTCGATGTCATTACGGGTGTCATAAAAGCAAATATTCCATCTCGAATTGCTTTTGCAGTATCTTCTTCAATTGATTCTCGTACTATCTTAGACATGGGTGGAGCGGAACGTCTTCTCGGAAGAGGGGATATGCTATTTTTACCAGCTGGACAATCGAAACCTGTTCGAGTCCAAGGGGCTTTTCTGTCAGATAATGAAGTACAGGATGTTGTTGATTTTGTTATTAGTCAACAAAAGGCACAATACCAAGAAGAGATGATACCGACAGAAGAGGATGACTTAAAGAACTTAGATGACACAGATGATTTGTATGAAGAGGCAGTACAATTAGTAATGGATCAAGAAACGGCATCGGTATCATATTTGCAAAGAAAGTTAAAAGTGGGGTATGCTAGAGCGGCTCGTATAATGGATCAGATGGAAGAAAGAGGAGTTGTAGGACCTGCTGAAAAAAGCAAGCCACGTCAAGTCCTTATCGGAAAATAATGATGGAAAAATTTTCTTTATCAAAAAAATACTAAAATAACTACAGATGAAAAAAAAAAAAACTGTTTTAGCACAGTTTTTAAAAAAACCTATTTATTTACCTAAATAATAATGGTATAGTAACGAATTAGTAGGAATGTTTTACGTCAGATGTCTGATCTCTCTAGGTGGTGGTATGTATGACGATTAAAACAGATAGTCGGCATTTGTATCTCCAAGTAATCGATCGTTTGAAAGAAGATATTGAAAAAGGAGTTTTTAAAGAAAAAGAAAAACTCCCATCTGAATTCGAATTATCCAAAAAACTTGGAGTCAGTCGTGCCACTCTACGTGAGGCACTTAGACTGTTGGAAGAAGAAAACATCATTGTTCGCCGACATGGAGTGGGAACATTTGTGAATCCAAAACCTGTGTTTACATCAGGAATTGAACATTTATCAAGTATCTCCTCTATGATCCTAAATGCTGGAATGGAACCCGGAACAAACTATTTAAGTTCATTCGGGTTGCCAGCTTCTGAGGATGATGTAAAACGCTTTCATTGCGAAGAAGATGAAACTATCATATCAATTGAAAGAGTTCGTACTGCGAACGGAGAGCCCGTGGTTTATTGTGTGGACCAAGTACCTTCAAAGTATTTGCCTAATGATTTTTCAAATCGTAAAGATTCTTCAATCTTTTCTGCGATAGAGGAATCTGGTGATATTCATGTCGCGTATGCAATCACATTTATCGATCCGGTTGGTTATCATAACCAAGCATCTCCAATTTTAGAGTGTGAGCCTGAAACAGCTCTCCTCGTCTTAAAACAGCTCCACTACGATGATAACGATCGAGTGGTGTTATATTCAAAAAACTATTTTAGAGCTGATAAATTTAGCTTCCATGTAGTTCGAAAACGTGTGTAAAACTGTATGCATTCCTGCTAACATCAAACACTTTTGGGGGGACTCCAATTGAAAAAACGTAAATTTGGCTTAGCACTTTCAGTAGTATTAGCTGCGGGTACTTTATTAGGTGCTTGTGGATCTAAAGATGACACTTCTAAAGGTGACAAAGAAGACAACTTCTCACTTGCTATGGTTACTGACCTTGGTGGTGTGGATGACAAATCATTCAACCAATCAGCTTGGGAAGGGATCCAAAAATTCGGTAAAGACAATGGTATGAAAAAAGGCGATGGTGGCTATGACTACTTGCAATCTGCGTCTTCTTCTGAGTACAACACGAACTTAACGAATATGAATCGTCGTAACTTTGATCTTATCTTCGGTGTTGGTTACTTAATGGCTGATGCTGTAAAAGAAGTTGCTGACCAAAAACCTGATACAAACTTCTCAATTATTGATGCTACAGTTGATGCTCCAAACGTAGCTTCTATCTTGTTTAAAGAGCAAGAAGGTGCTTTCCTTGCAGGTGTAGCTGCAGCTAGTGCTACAAAATCAAACAAAATCGGTTTTGTAGGTGGTATTGATATTCCTGTAATTAACCGCTTCCATGCTGGATTCGTTGAAGGTGTAAAAGCAGTAAATCCAGATATTAAAGTTGATGTTCAATATACAGGTGCTTTTGATAAAGCAGAACTTGGAAAAACAACTGCTAATCGTATGTTTACTACAGGCGTAGATGTAATTTTCCACGCTGCTGGTGCAACAGGTAATGGTGTATTTACTGAAGCAAAAGAACGTAAAGCTAAAGACCCAAATGCAAATGTATGGGTAATCGGCGTAGATGCTGACCAATATAAAGAAGGTCAAGTTAACGATAAAACTAACGTTACTTTAACTTCTGTTATGAAACGTGTAGATGTTGCGGTACAAGACGTTGCGAAACAAGCTAAAGAAGGTAAATTCCCAGGTGGAGAAACTTTAGTATATGGTTTATCAGACAATGGTATGGCATTAGCAGATTCACACGGTGCTATTTCAGATGAAACTATGAAAAAAATCGATGATTTTGCTAAACAAATCGCTGACGGTACAATTAAAGTTCCAGAAAAAGTAGAAAAAAAGAAATAATTTAATTTAAGTCATCATCATAAAGGCTAGTTAACTATTAGTCTTTATGATGATTTTTATCTGCATAAATTAATAGATAAAAGGTTTTGAATTTTTGAAATTTCAAAATCTTTCCTGTATTAATTTTTTTAACCTATGTTAATTTATTAATAACAACAAATATAATTTACAGTGTCCAAGGGAGTGAACACATTGGAATATGTGATAGAAATGCTGGGTATTCGAAAACAATTCGGATCTTTTGTAGCAAATGATAATATCACCCTTCAGCTGAAAAAAGGCGAAATTCATGCATTGCTTGGAGAAAACGGTGCAGGAAAATCGACTTTAATGAACGTGCTTTTTGGACTTTATCAACCTGAAGCTGGGGAAATTCGTGTAAATGGAAAGAAAGTTAAAATTTCTGATCCGAATGTAGCGAATGATCTAGGTATTGGAATGGTTCATCAACACTTCATGTTAGTTGAAAACTTTACGGTAACAGAAAATATTATTTTAGGTAGTGAACCTACTAAAGGTGGCATTGTTAGTATCAAAGATGCAGCCAAAAAAGTACAGGCTCTATCTGAAAAATATGGATTGAATGTCGATCCATATGCAAAAATCGAGGATATTTCAGTTGGTATGCAACAACGAGTGGAAATTATCAAAACATTGTACCGTGGGGCAGAAAATATCATTTTCGATGAACCAACAGCATCATTAACCCCACAAGAAATATCAGAACTGATTCAAATTATGAAACGTTTAATTGCAGAAGGCAAATCTATAATCTTAATCACTCATAAATTGCAAGAAATTATGGAAGTTTCAGATAGGGTCACTGTTATCCGTAAAGGGCAAGGTATTGGAACTGTAACAACTTCAGAAACATCGCCAGACCAATTAGCCGAGTTAATGGTTGGACGCCAAGTTGAATTTAAAACTAAAAAATCTAAGGCTAATCCAAAAGAAGAAATTTTGAAAATTGAAAACTTAGTAGTAACTGACTACCGAAATATTGAAAAAGTGAAAGGTTTAAATCTTTCGATACGCAGTGGTGAAATTGTCGGTATTGCTGGTATTGATGGTAACGGGCAGACCGAATTAATCGAAGCAATTACTGGGCTTCGTAAAGTGAAATCAGGCATAGTTTCTTTAAACAATCAAAACATTACTAATCTAAAACCGCGTGATATTACTGAATCTGGTGTTGGACATATCCCACAAGATCGTCATAAACACGGTTTAGTATTAGATTTCCCAATCGGACACAATATTGCACTACAAACATACTATCAGTCTCCAATCGCAAAAGCTGGAGTTATAGATTATAGCAAAATCTCTGAACTTGCGCAAAAGATAATGAAAGAATACGATGTTCGTTCAGGTCATGGTGAAGTTACACCAGCTCGAGCGTTATCTGGTGGTAATCAACAAAAAGCTATTATTGGGCGTGAAGTGGATCGAAATCCAGATTTACTAATTGCAGCATTACCAACACGAGGTTTAGATGTCGGTGCAATTGAGTTTATTCACCAACGTTTAATCGAACAACGTGATAAAGGAAAGGCAGTTCTATTAATTTCATTTGAATTAGATGAAGTTATGAATGTCTCTGATAGAATCGCAGTTATATATGACGGCCAAATTATCGATACAGTAAATCCAAATGAAACGACTGAACAAGAGTTAGGTTTATTAATGGCGGGTCAAGATCGAAAATCAAACAACGGACAAGTAAAGGAAGGTGACGAATAACATGTCGAACAAGTTGACTAATATCCTCGTCCCTGTGATCTCAGTAATTTTAGGCTTACTTGTCGGAGCAATTGTGATGCTTGTAAGTGGGTATGATCCTGTACAAGGTTATATTGCTCTTTGGGAAGGTATTTTTGGGGATATGTTTACGATTGGTGGTACTATCCGACAAATCACCCCTTATATATTGGCAGGTTTAGCGGTAGCATTTGCGTTCCGCACGGGTTTATTTAATATCGGTGTTGAAGGTCAATTAATAATGGGTTGGTTAGCAGCTGCTTATGTAGGTTATGCTTTTGAATTGCCAGCTATTATTCACCTTCCGTTAGCTATAATAGCTGCTGCAGTAGCAGGAGCACTTTGGGCATTTATCCCAGGGATATTAAAGGCGAAATTACAAGTGCATGAGGTTATCGTCACAATTATGATGAACTATATTGCGTTACATGTAGCGAACGCAGTGATTCAATCTCTTTCTGATAGTGGAGAAAAAACGCCGATGATTCATGAGTCGGCATCACTACGTTCTACTTTTTTAGATACATTAACAGACTACTCCCGTATGCATTACGGTTTTGTAATCGCTTTAATAATGGTTGTTATTATGTGGTTCATTTTAGAGAAAACGAAACGTGGTTTTGAACTTAAAGCCGTTGGTTTTAACCAAAATGCTTCTGAGTATGCAGGTATGAATGTTAAAAGTAATATCATACTTGCTATGGTTATTTCTGGGTCATTTGCAGGACTTGCAGGTGCAATGGAAGCGCTTGGAACGTTTGGTAATATTACAGTTCAAGCTGGCTTTACAGGTATCGGTTTTGATGGTATCGCAGTCGCATTACTCGGTGCAAATGCACCATTTGGAGTATTATTAGGTGCAATTTTATTTGGGGCATTGAAATTCGGGTCTTTAAATATGCCGAACGTCGGAATTCCTGTAGAAATCGTTTCAATTATTATTGCATTAGTTATTTTCTTTGTAGCTTCGGGTTATATCATTAGGGTATTCCTTGAACGATTGAGCAAGAAAAAGGAGGCGAAATAACATGAGCTTTTTAGAAGTGTTATATTTCCTAGTGCCTACTGCAATTTTCTATGCAGCGCCTCTTATATTGACTGCTATCGGTGGAGTGTTCTCAGAACGTTCTGGTGTGGTTAATATTGGACTAGAAGGTTTAATGGTTATGGGTGCTTTTGTTGGAATCGTGTTTAACTTAACGTATGTTGATACATTTGGTTCTTGGACACCTTGGATTGCATTATTAGTAGCAGGGCTAGTAGCGGGTATTTTCTCAATACTACATGCAGTAGCTGCCATTTCATTCCGTGCAGATCAAACGGTTTCAGGGGTAGCAATCAATTTACTTGGTCTTGCTATAGCATTATTCTCTGTGAAAATGTTGTATGATAAAGGGCAAACAGATATGATTAAAGTTCGTTTCCCGCGTTTTAATATTCCTTTTTTAGAGGATATTCCATTAATCGGCCCTATGCTTTTTAAGGATGTTTATGGTACTTCAATTCTAGCAATTGCAGTTGCGGTTCTTGCTTGGGTGATTATTTATAAGACACCATTCGGTTTGCGTTTACGTGCTGTTGGGGAGCATCCAACTGCGGCAGATACAATGGGTATAAATGTAACGAAAATGCGTTATATCGCCGTAATCCTTTCAGGTGTATTAGGTGGTATAGGTGGTGCAATTTATTCTCAAACAATCTCTGGTGACTTTGGTCACGGAACAATTAATGGGCAAGGGTTCATGGCTCTTGCGGCAATGATCTTTGGTAAATGGCATCCACTTGGTGCTTTAGGAGCGGCTATTTTCTTCGGATTTGCGCAATCTCTAAGTATAGCAGGGAACTCAATTCCATATATTCAAGACATTCCAGCTGTTTACTTGCATATTTTACCTTATGTGTTAACAATCTTTGCTGTAGCCGGATTTATTGGTAAGGCAAATGCACCTAAAGCAGTTGGTCAACCATATATTAAAGGTAAGCGTTAATTTTTTACTCAAAAGGAAGGACTGGGCATTCGCTCGGTCTTTTTCTTTATGAATAAAGACCCTTTAATATCAAGTCTAAATACTTACTTTGCCTGAAGTTGCTTTTTTATTTAAAAGGCATGTATAGTGAGTGTAATGGTTTGTTATATTAAAGAGATAGGAGGGGTCTACATGTTTCAATCAATTCAAGTAGCAAAAGGTGTCAATATTCATACAAGAACAACTGACCAATTTAAAACTGTCAATTTTTCAGTGAAATTTAAAAGACCTTTAACTGTCGAGGATGCTTCAGAAAGAACAGTATTAACAAACGTACTGCAACATAGCAGTGCAAAATATCCGTCTTCTGCTGCAATGCGTATGTATTTAGATGATTTATACGGTACGGTGTTGTATTTTGATACTACTAAACGTGGCGATGAACATACTGTATTATTAAATGTTGAAACAGTTAATGATCAATATTTAAAAAATGGTGAAGTTTTAGGTAAAGTACTCGATCTTATGCATACGGTATTATTTGAACCGAATTTTGATAACGGTTTATTCCGTGAAAATATTGTTGCTCGTGAAAAAGAAATGGTGATTGAGCGAATTCAATCTGTTTTTGATGATAAATCGCGCTATGCCCAACAGAAATTATTGAGTATTATGCGCCCAAATCACCCTGCATCTATCTCAGCTAACGGCACAATTGAAGAGGTTAAAAAAGTTACGCCAGCGTCACTAGTTAAAACGTACGAAGAGATGTTAGCCGATGATTTAATCGATATCTACGTAGTTGGGGATATCGATGAAAAAACAATAGTTGAAAGCTTAAAAAAAGCATTACCATTTGCTGATCGTACAGTAGACTATGCTACACGTCCAACCGTAGAAAGTAAACCGACTAAATCGTTTGTTAGTGAACAGCAAGATATGAAGCAAGGTAAATTACATATCGGCTATCATACACCTGTCACTTTCACGCACCCCGATTTTCCAAAAATGCAAATTTTTAATGGCATTTTTGGAGGATATCCACATGCAAAATTATTTATGAATGTACGTGAAAAAGAAAGTATGGCTTATTACTGCTCAAGCTCATATTCTGCCCAATATGGCTTAGTATTCGTCATATCAGGAATTGATGCCAACAAAGAGAAAAAGGCGATTTCATTAATCGACGAACAACTTGTTGCGATTCAAAAAGGCGACATTACAGATTTAGAATTAGCGCAAACAAAAGCGATGTTAACAAACCAAATAAAAGAAGCACTTGATTCAGCAAGAGGGCAAATCGAAATATATGATCAATATAAAGAATTGCCAACAGAGTTCTCGGTAGAAAATATGGCCGCGAAATGGCTAGCTGTAACAAAGGAAGATGTAGTTGATATGGCAAAACAAGTAGAAAAAGAAACAGTATATTTCTTAAGGGGTAAGGAGGATGCTGCAGAATGAAAACAATCCAATTCGATCAATTAGAAGAAACACTTTACTACGAGAAGTTAGATAATGGATTAGATGTTTATATTTTGCCTAAAAAAGGCTTCTCTAAAACATTTGTCACTTTTACTACAAAATATGGTTCCATCGATCGCTCATTCATCCCGCTTGGTGAAACTGAAGCTATTACAGTGCCAGACGGTATTGCACATTTTTTAGAGCATAAAATGTTTGAAAAAGAAGATGGCGATGTATTCCAAAAGTTCGGTGAAAAAGGTGCTTCAGCAAATGCTTTCACATCTTTCACACGAACAGCGTATTTATTCTCTGCAACCGATCATTTATATGAGAGTACGAAAACTTTACTTGATTTCGTACAACAACCATACTTCACGGAGCAAACCGTGGAGAAGGAAAAAGGTATTATAGGTCAAGAAATTACGATGTATGATGACCAACCAGACTGGCGTTTATACTTTGGAACGATTGAGAATATGTTCCATGAGCATCCAGTGAAAATTGATATAGCAGGTACTATTGAGTCAATCGATGATATTACAGCGGATCATTTATACACTTGCTATAATACGTTTTATCATCCATCTAATATGCTTCTATTTGTCATCGGTGCTGTTGAACCAGAGAAAATGATGGATTTTATTCGTGCTGATCAAGCAGATAAAACATTTGAGGAACCAACACCAATTCAGCGAATTGAAGTGACTGAACCTACAGATGTTGCGGTAAAAAGTAGCACGTTAGAAATGGATGTTTTAAAACCAAAAGTTATTGTTGGTTTAAAAGCCAAAGAAACAAGCCTTTCGGGCAAAGCTATGCTAAAGCATGAGCTATCTATCCAATTAGCGCTTGATGTTTTATTTGGTCGTTCTTCGGACTTTTATACAAATGTATATGAAAAAGGCATGATTGATGAATCATATTCTTATGACTTCTCATTAGAAAAGGGCTTTGGTTTTGCCTTAATTGGTTCGGATACGAATCAAACAGATGAGTTAGTTGAAGCTATTCAAAATGTACTAGAAAATACACAAGAAAAATGGCCTTTTGGTGATGATGAATTAGAGAGAGTAAAACGTCGTAAAATCGGCTTTTATTTAAGAGCATTAAATTCAATTGAATTTATCGCAAATCAATTCACAAGATATGCTTTTAATGATATGAATTTATTTGACGCAGTTCCTGTCATTGAAGAATTGACGATAGCAGACGTGCAACAAGCTTTCGCTTCACTACAAGGAGAATCACAGCAAACAGTATTTAAGATTTTACCTGTAGGAAATAAAGCGAAAACAAGTAATGATAAAGAAGGTCAAGAGAAATAATGAAAAAGTTTTGCTTAGTACTTGGCGCGTCCGGTGCAATTGGACGTGCCATAAGTGAGCAGCTTGCTAAAGATGGCTGGTCTTTATATTTGCAGTATAATCATGGTGAAGAGGTGGCTGTCGAGCTTGAAAGTAATCTGTCAGCTTTCTATCCAAAGCAAGAATTTATGAAGATTCAAGCTGATTTAACAGATCCTCTTGCTGCAGAAAGGATTACCCATTCTGTATTTTCACTACAATCGATTGTTGTAGCTAGTGGTCAAGCTTTATACAAGCTAGTAGAGGATACCTCAGTTGATGAAATGGATGCACTCTGGAAAGTCCATGTACAAACACCAATTAGATTGATTAGCCTCCTAGCTTCAAAATTACGCCGAAACGAAATAAGTCATATCATTATGATTGGTTCTGTTTGGGGCGAAGCAGGGGCATCAGGAGAAGCTTTGTACGCTACTGTGAAAGGTGCACTTCATGCTTTTGTGAAATCGTACGCACAAGAAGCAGCGGGAAATGGTATTCTCGTTAATGCAGTAGCGCCAGGCTTAATTAATACTAAAATGAATGGGCATTTGACGGATAAAGAAGAGCAAGAACTAATTGATGAAATTCCATTAGCAAGGGCTGGAGAATCAGCTGAAGTTGGTTATTTAGTATCCTTCTTGTTATCAGGGCGTGCCAATTATATTACTGGCCAAATACTTCGAATTAATGGTGGATGGTACATATAAATAACTTTTTTACACATACTAAATGTGAAAAGGAGGGATTCTATATGGATATCATAGAAAACTGGCAGAAGTGGACGAGCTTTTTAGGCCAAAATGTTGCAAAAGCGGAATCTGCGGGAATGTCACAAAAGGTAATTCAAGAAGCCGCAGTTCAAATTGGTGAGTATTTGGCAAATAATGTAGATCCAAAAAATGAACAAGAGAGAGTGCTTTCTGAGCTTTGGTCGGTGGCAACCGATGATGAGAAGCAATCTCTAGCTAATTGTGTTGTAAAATTAGTGCAGAATAGGAAGGTACAATAGGAAAAATGGGGTTATAGCCCCTCTTTTCCTTTTTTTCTTTCCATATGTACAAAAATCGGCTATTATGGAACTTAGAAATGTTTTAAGCGTCGTATAATAGAAGGGATCGTTGTATGTGAGAGAATGGTATTTTGAATATGAAATACAAATCAATCGCCCCGGCTTATTAGGAGATATTGCTTCCTTATTAGGTATGCTTCGTGTGAATATTGTAACAATCAACGGTGTCGATCAAGTTCGAAGAGGGATGCTTTTACGAGCTGAAAAGGACGAACAGATTGAACGATTTGAGAATATCGTTTCGACTATGGAAATGATAAGTGTAACAAAATTCCGCGAGCCAACAACACGTGATCGTCTAGCGATCCGACATGGTCGTTATATACAAAGAGAAGCAGATGAAAAAAAGACGTTTCGCTTTGTACGTGATGAACTAGGTATTTTAGTAGATTTTATGGCAGAACTTTTTAAAAAGGACGGTCATAAACTTATTGGAGTTCGAGGTATGCCTCGTGTCGGAAAGACGGAATCAGTCGTAGCGGCTAGTGTTTGTGCAAATAAGAGATGGTTATTTTTATCATCGACTATGATTAAACAAACTGCACGCAACAAGTTGCTTGGAGACGAATTTAATAGCAATAATATATTCATTCTGGATGGAATTGTCACAAGGAGATCTTCTGATGAAAAACATCAACAACTTGTACGTGAAATGATGAGTATGCCATCTATTAAGGTAGTGGAGCATCCTGATATGTTCGTGCAACATTCTGAATATACAATTGAAGACTTTGATTATATTATCGAATTAAGACATCATCCAGATGAAGAAATTACATACGAAATCATGGAGAAACATAACAGCTTACTTCAAGATTCGAGTGGTTTCGGTGGTTTTGGAGGATTTAATTTTTAACAGGTAGGTGTTACAGTTGACAGAATTAGGAGCTCGTTTAAAAGAAGCGAGATTGTCAAAAGGGTATAGTCTGGATGACTTACAAGAAATTACGAAAATTCAAAAACGCTATCTTTCTGCAATTGAAGAGGGAAATTATAGCATAATGCCTGGAACGTTTTATGTTCGAGCATTTATTAAACAGTATGCAGAAGCGGTTGATTTAAGTGCCGATGAATTACTTGAGACGTATAAATCTGAAGTACCTGCAAACAAAACAGTTGAAAGTACAACGACAGCAACAATTCAACAACCGCAATCGCGTAGAAGCTTGTCTAAAATACCATCAAAAGGTTTTATGGACTTAATGCCGAAACTTGTTGTTGCTTTATTTATCATAATTGCAATCGTAGTAATCTGGGTATTGTTCCAAAATAAAGCCGATAATTCTACACCAGATATTAAAAATGAAGCACCAATAACTGTAGATACAAAAACTCCAACTACAAATAATAAGAATAAAGACAATGAAGTAGCCGGTTCAAAAGACCAAGATAAGAACGATGAAAAAACAACAAAAAAAGAAGAAGAAAAACAAAAACTTTCTAAAGGTACGCTAGTGAACGATAATGAGACAACTAATTATACTTTAACGGGTACAGAAGAGTATAAAATCCGTGTTGAAGTTACTGGCGATACATGGGTTGGTGTACAAGATGAAAATCGTACAGAAATCTCTGATAGAGCAGATGTATACCATGCTAATGATGTAGTTGAAGTTGATGCGAAGGGTAAGCAAAGCGTTCGTATTCGATTAGGTGCAGCTGCAAATGCTAATGTTTTTGTCAATGATGAGAAATTGAAACTTGCGGCTTCTCCAAGCGAGCGAAGTACTCAAAATATCGTCATTAATTTTTCAGAGAAAGAATAGTCATCTAGAGAAAGATGGCTATTTTCTTTGAAAGAAGGGTGAGGAAATCGTGAATATACCAAATAGAATTACAGTTTCAAGAGTTTTGCTAATCCCGGTATTCGTGCTTTTAATGTTAGTGGATTTTGGATGGGGGCAAATGACGGTGCTGGGGGCACAATTGCCTATTGAGCACTTTGTTGGTGCGATGATTTTCATCATAGCTTCTATCACAGATTGGGTAGATGGCTACTACGCACGTAAATATAATTTAGTAACGAATATGGGTAAATTTTTGGACCCATTAGCGGATAAATTGTTAGTTTCTGCTGCATTTATCCTGCTTGTTGAATTAGGAACTGCACCGGCATGGGTTGTTATTATCATTATCAGCCGTGAATTTGCTGTAACTGGCTTACGACTAATTTTAGCTGGTGGTGGAGAGGTAGTTGCTGCAAACCAATTAGGTAAAATCAAGACATGGGCACAAATTGTGGCAATTGCAGCGCTATTGCTAGATAATATTTTCTTTACTATGTTCGGCATTCCTTTTGCTGACATTGCATTATATGTTGCTCTATTCTTTACTGTTTGGTCTGGAGCAGATTATTTCTACTTGAATCGACGTGTATTATTAGATTCAAAATAAAGGTAAAATGAATTATAGTAGGCGAGGATGTATGTGTGGAGAATTTTCTCCTACATTATATACCTCGCCTTTTGTAACTTTTCGCTTTTGCGAACTATACATAATATGAAATAACGGAAGGGATTGTTAGAGATGAATGCTGAAATCATTGCAGTAGGGTCAGAGCTTTTGCTTGGTCAAATTACGAATACAAATGCGCGTTTTATTTCAGGTCAATTATCTGAATTAGGTATTAATGTGTATTATCACACTGTAGTTGGAGATAATGTAGATCGTTTAATAAAGGCGATTGAAGTAGCTGAGACACGTGCAGATCTCATTATTTTCTCTGGTGGCTTAGGGCCAACAAAAGATGATTTAACAAAGGAAACAATCGCACAACACCTAGGAACTGTACTGGAAATAGATAATTTTGCTATGCAATCGATTGAAGAATTCTTCATGCTTCAAAATCGTATTATGACAGATAATAATCGTAAACAGGCGCTCGTATTAAAAGATTGTGAAGTACTAATAAATCGTCATGGTATGGCGCCTGGCATGTTGTTAGAAAAAAATAACCGTATATATATGTTGTTACCAGGACCACCGAAAGAGTTGGAGCCTATGTTTCAATTTGAAGCAAAGCCAAAATTAGCGGCAAGAGTAAATGATGGAGCACAGATTATGTCGCACGTACTACGCTTCTACGGCATCGGTGAGGCAGAGTTAGAGGTAAAGGTACAAGACTTACTAGACAACCAAACAAACCCTACTATCGCGCCTCTAGCATCAGATGGAGAAGTAACTCTACGTATTACAGCTAAAGCTTATAGTCTTGATCAAGCTGAACAGTTAATAGCTGGAACAAAAGATGAAATAATTCGCAGAGTTGGGCAGTTTATGTACGGTGTGAATGATGATTCTCTGTCTTCTAAAACGGCTGAAATTCTTATTGAAAACGATCTAACTATCGCTGCAGCAGAAAGTTTAACTGCTGGGCTATTTCAATCTGAGTTAGCAGAAAATCCAGGTATAAGCCAATCGTTAATTGGTGGAGTTGTTACTTATACAGAACAAGCAAAACGTGAGCAACTAGGAATTCCAGCTGACTTATTAGAAAATTATGGAGTTGTAAGCTCCCAATGTGCGGTGGCTATGGCTAGCAAAGTAAAAGAAAAGTTCGGTACAGATATAGGGATTGGTTTAACAGGGGCAGCAGGTCCTGAAGGGCATGATAATCAACCAGCCGGCACTGTGTGGATAGCTGTAGTTATCGGTGATAATGAACCTCGAACGTATCAATTACATTTAACTGGGCAACGCAATACAAATCGTTTACGTGCAGTGAAGCGTACTTTTGCTTTTATTATTCAATTATTGACCGAACAAGGTTATCGTAAAATATAAATTTGTCCATTCAAAGTGGTTTATAATCAGCTTTTGAGCAATAAATGGTGTTTATATTTCGATTTTGATTAAATTTTTCCGAATAAATGTTCGCTTTTTTCTTGTGTATTTCTCAAAAAAGAAGTATAGTAGATACAGATATAAAAGAGATAATGTTTTCGAAGGAGGAACAAGATTGAGCGATCGTAAAGCAGCATTAGACATGGCCCTTAAACAAATTGAAAAGCAATTTGGTAAAGGTTCAGTTATGAAATTAGGCGAAAAAACAGACATCGAAATTATGACTTCTTCAAGTGGCTCTTTAGCACTTGATACAGTACTTGGAGTAGGTGGATATCCACGAGGTCGCGTTATTGAAATATATGGACCAGAGAGTTCTGGTAAAACAACTGTAGCACTTCATGCGATTGCAGAAGTACAAGCTAACGGTGGCACAGCAGCGTTTATTGATGCGGAACATGCACTTGATCCTGTCTATGCACAAAAACTAGGCGTTAATATTGATGAATTATTACTATCACAGCCAGATACAGGGGAGCAAGCGTTAGAAATCGCTGAAGCTCTTGTACGTAGCGGCGCAATCGATATCATTATCATCGATTCTGTAGCAGCCCTTGTACCAAAAGCCGAAATCGAAGGTGACATGGGTGATTCGCATGTTGGTCTACAAGCACGTTTAATGTCTCAAGCATTACGTAAATTATCAGGGATTATTAACAAGTCAAATACAATTGCTATTTTCATTAACCAAATTCGTGAGAAGATTGGTGTTATGTTCGGTAACCCAGAAACAACACCAGGTGGACGCGCTTTAAAATTCTACAGTTCTGTACGTTTAGAAGTACGTCGCGCAGAAACAATCAAACAAGGTAATGATATGGTAGGTAACAGAACTAAAATTAAAGTCGTTAAAAACAAAGTGGCACCGCCATTCAAAACAGCTGAAGTAGATATTATGTATGGTGAAGGGATTTCTAAAGAAGGCGAAATCATCGATATCGGTGTAGAAAAAGAAATCGTGCAAAAAAGTGGTTCTTGGTATGCTTATGAAGAAGAGCGTTTAGGCCAAGGACGCGAAAATGCAAAACAATTCTTAAAAGAAAACCCTGAAATCAGCAATGAAATTGCACATAAAATCCGCGTAGCTTCTGGGATTGCAACTGATTCATATACAGTTGAAAATGAAGAAGACGAAGCAATGGATGCAGAACTATCATCATTATTAAATGAAGAGTAAGATTTTCTGAGGGTCTTTCAATGTCAATTGAAGGGCCCTTTTGACTATAACTATAACTGTGAATCCTTGACATTGTTTTTTTTCAACTATACAATTAAACTTGTATAATTTCTAAAATTGAAATGAAATAGGCAGTATATTGAGAGCTCATAGAAATACTTAATGTATAGCCGACTAAAAATGAAAACAATACAGCAAGAGGAGGTGTTCGAATGACTGGAAACATCATCTCCGCTTTGCTTGGACTCATCGTCGGTGCCGCTGTTATCTATTACGTCAATAAAAGAGTGAATGATTCAAAAGTGACAGGTGCAAAGAGTTCCGCAGAGATCATCATAGATGAAGGTAAAAGAGAAGCGGAAGCTCTAAAGAAAGAAGCACTTCTAGAAGCAAAAGATGAAACTCACACACTTCGAACTGAAGCAGAAAACGACATCCGTGAACGCCGGTCTGAGCTTCAGAAACAAGAAAACCGGTTATTGCAAAGAGAAGAAAATCTTGATCGCAAGGATGAAGCTCTGAATAAGAGGGAAGCAGGTTTAGAGCGCAAAGAAGACGCTCTTAACGACAGACAACAGCATATTGAACAGATGGAAAGCAAAGTGGAAGATCTCGTAGCTAAACAGCAATCTGAAATCGAACGTATCTCAGCATTAACTCGTGAAGAAGCAAAAGTCATTATTCTAAAACAAGTAGAAAACGAGTTATCAACTGATATAGCAGTTATGACGAAAGAATCTGAAATGCGAGCGAAAGAAGAATCTGACAAAAAAGCACGAGAAATTTTATCACTAGCCCTTCAGCGCTTTGCAGCTGATCACGTTGCAGAAACGACTGTCTCCGTCGTCACTTTACCAAATGACGAGATGAAAGGTCGTATTATTGGACGTGAAGGCCGAAACATTCGAACACTTGAAACGCTAACAGGTATCGATTTAATTATTGATGACACACCTGAAGCCGTTATTTTATCAGGATTCGATCCAATCCGTAGAGAAACAGCACGTCTAGCACTTGAAAAATTAGTACAAGACGGCCGTATTCATCCAGCTCGTATAGAAGAGATGGTTGAGAAATCTCGCCGTGAAGTGGACGAGCAAATTCGTGAAACAGGTGAACAAACAACATTCGAAGTGGGTATCCACAATTTACATCCGGATTTAATGAAAATTTTAGGCCGTATGAAATATCGTACAAGCTATGGTCAAAACGTCCTGAAACACTCTGTAGAGGTAGCTCACTTAGCGGGCTTACTAGCAGCTGAATTAGGCGAAGATGTACTTTTAGCAAAACGTGCAGGGTTACTGCATGATATTGGTAAAGCAATTGATCATGAAGTAGAAGGAAGTCACGTAGAAATAGGCGTAGAATTGGCCACAAAATACAAAGAGCATCCTGTTGTTATTAATAGTATTGCTTCTCACCATGGTGATACTGAACCAACTTCAGTAATTGCTGTATTAGTGGCTGCTGCTGATGCTTTATCTGCAGCGCGCCCAGGTGCACGAAGTGAAACACTTGAAAACTATATTCGTCGACTAGAAAAACTAGAAGAAATCTCTGAATCATATGAAGGCGTTGAGAAATCATTCGCTATTCAAGCAGGTCGTGAAATACGTATAATCGTACGTCCTGATCAAATTGATGATTTAGCTTCACATCGTTTAGCACGTGATATTCGCAAACGTATTGAGGATGAACTGGATTATCCAGGGCATATTAAAGTGACAGTTATTCGTGAAACACGCGCAGTCGAATATGCGAAATAGTTAATTTCAGAATAAGAAATAAGTTTATGCCAAATGTAAAGTAAGAAAACTGAATTGAAAAATTCAAATATTTTATAAAGAAGGCTTCTTAGAACCTCGGTCGAGAAGCCTTTTTTGTTGGAAAAGAGTGAATCAATAATGAAAGTACTATTTATCGGAGACATTGTCGGCTCAATTGGCCGTACAGCTGTTGAAACATATTTACCAAGATTAAAGAGAAAATATGCACCAGATGTTGTCATTGCGAACGGGGAGAACGCCGCTGCTGGACGTGGGATTACAAGAGCCATTTATCAAGAGTTATTAATGACGGGCGTAGATGTCATTACAATGGGTAACCACACATGGGATCAAAAAGAAATTTTCGATTTCATTGATGATGCAGAATTTTTAATCAGACCTGCAAACTTCTCAGACGAAGCGCCCGGCAAAGGGATGACGACTATTTCAAAAAATGGTCATACTTTATCTGTAATCAATTTACATGGACGTACTTTCTTACCACCACATGGCGATCCATTTGCTAAAGCAGACGAATTAATAGAAGAAGCAAAAAAAGTTTCTCCACTTATTTTCGTAGATTTCCATGCTGAAACGACGAGTGAAAAAATTGCAATGGGTTGGTATTTAGATGGCCGAGTATCAACTCTTGTAGGGACGCATACACATGTACAAACAGCGGATGCACGCATTTACCCTGGTGGTACAGCGTATATTACTGACGTTGGAATGACTGGACCTTATGATGAAGTTCTTGGAATGAATAAAGAAAGTGTAATCTACCGATTTAAAACAAATATGCCAACACGTTTTGAAGTACCAAAACAAGGCCGAGAAGTACTAAGTGGCTTCTTTGTTGATCTTGATGATAAAACGGGCTTAGCGAAATCATTTGAGCGCATATATATTAATGCAGATTATCCTTTCAAAGCATAATTGTAAGTCTATTCCCAAAACTCGCTGCATACAATAATCCATGGACAAGAGAGATGTCCCACATTTTTTCAAATTAAGGGAGGAATTGTTGTGGATTCATTGAAAGTATCTTCTCGCTCAAACCCGAACTCAGTAGCTGGCGCATTAGTAGCAGTCATTAGAGAGCAAGGCTATGCAGAGATGCAAGCAGTTGGAGCAGGTGCACTAAATCAAGCTGTTAAAGCAGTTGCAATTGCAAGAGGATTTGTTGCACCAAGTGGAACGGACTTGACTTGTTCGCCTGCATTTACGGATATTTTAATTGCAGGTGAAGATCGAACGGCTATGAAGCTTTTAGTAGAAAAGCGTACGAGATAAATAAAAAACTAAAATACCGGGAAACCGGTATTTTTTTATGGGGAAAATAATGAGCGTTTGTATTTTGCTTATTTGAAATGGAATTTTAAGGTGACCACTAATACATGTTGTGAAATGAAGTGAGCACACCAAGCTTTTTTACTATACATAAAAAAATATGTTAACATAGTGAGTATTGTCAGTGATTATTATTACAACTTATTGAACGAGCTTTTCCGTCAAAGGTCTGAATTTCAAAGAAATCGCTTATAAACAATAGTTTACATCGGGTCTTCGTGATAAACTGATGAAGGATAAAAAGCTAAAAACCTGTAATTAAGGAGATGTTATAAATGTTACATCAGCTTTCATGGAAAGTCGGTGGGCAACAAGGGGAAGGTATTGAGAGTACGGGGGAAATTTTCTCTACGGCTATGAACCGTCTTGGATACCATTTATATGGATACCGTCACTTCTCTTCCCGTATTAAAGGTGGCCATACGAACAATAAAATTAACGTACGCACATCTGTCGTACACACGATTCCAGATGATTTAGATATATTGGTTGCATTTGACCAAGAAACAATCGATGTCAATTATAAAGAATTAACATCAGAAGGTGTTATTTTAGCAGACGCTAAATTTAAACCAGTAAAACCAGAAGATTGTCCTGCAACACTTTATATTGTACCATTCACTGAAGTAGCCGCTGAATTAGGGACTACTTTAATGAAAAACATGGTGGCGATCGGTGCAACTGCTGCATTATTAAATCTAGAAGATGAAGTTTTCCAAAGTGTCGTTGATGAAATCTTCGGTCGTAAAGGTGAAACAGTTGTCCAAAAAAATATGACAGCCATCGCACAAGGACACGAACTAATGAACGGTATGCTTGGTGATAATATTGGTAAATTCGAATTAGAACCAGCTGATGGTAAACACCGTCTATTTATGATCGGTAATGAAGCTATTGCACTAGGTGCATTAGCTGCAGGCTCTCGTATTATGGCAGCATATCCGATCACTCCAGCTTCAGAAATAATGGAATATTTAATCAAAAAATTGCCTAAATTCGGTGGTACTGTTATCCAAACAGAAGATGAGATCGCGGCTGCAACAATGGCAATCGGCGCAAATTATGGTGGCGTTCGTTCATTTACAGCATCTGCAGGTCCAGGCTTATCATTAATGATGGAAGCAATTGGCCTTTCTGGTATGACAGAACAACCACTTGTTATAGTAGATACACAACGAGGTGGCCCATCAACAGGCCTACCAACAAAACAAGAACAATCTGATTTAATGGCAATGCTATACGGAACACATGGTGAAATTCCGAAAGTTGTTATCGCACCAAGTACTGGTGAAGAGGCATTCTACGATACAATTCAAGCGTTTAACATTGCGGAAGAATTACAAATACCGGTTATATTATTATCTGATCTTCAATTATCACTTGGTAAACAAACTGTTGAACCATTTGATTACTCTAAAATCGAAATTCGTCGAGGTAAGCTAGAACTTGGTGAATTACCTGAAGCAGAGGATAAAGCATATTTTAAACGCTATGAAGTAACAGAAGATGGCGTGTCAACTCGTGTCGTGCCTGGTCAAAAACACGGTATTCACCACGTTACAGGTGTTGAACATGATGAGACAGGTAAACCATCTGAAGCAGCAGGCAACCGTAAAGCGCAAATGGATAAACGTTTCCGTAAATTAAATCACGTAAACTTTAATATGCCTGTATTTAAAAACACACCACACGAGGAAGCGGATGTACTATTAGTTGGCTTTAACTCGACTAAAGGTGCAATAGAAGAAATTCAACCGATGTTAAACGAAGAAGGCATCAAAACAAACCACGCACATATTCGACTAATTCACCCATTCCCAGCAGAGGAAATGAAAGAATTGATCGACAATGCGAAAAAAGTAATTGTCGTTGAGAATAATGCCACTGGTCAATTAGCTAATGTAATGAAAATGAATATTGGCGCACACGATAAAATTATTAGCTTAGTGAAATATGATGGCACACCATTCTTGCCAAAAGAATTGTTAGGCCGCGTGAAGGAGTTGCTAACAGATGGTAACATTTAAGGACTTTCGAAATAATGTTAAACCTAACTGGTGTCCTGGGTGTGGTGACTTTTCAGTGCAAGCTGCAATCCAACGTGCTGCAGCAAACCTAGAAATCCAACCGCATGAACTAGCAGTTGTTTCAGGAATTGGCTGTTCAGGTCGTATCTCAGGATACATTAATTCATATGGTTTACACGGTATTCACGGACGTGCATTACCAATTGCACAAGGGTTGAAAATGGCTAACCGTGATTTAAAAGTAATCGCTTCTGGCGGTGACGGTGACGGTTTCGCAATCGGTATGGGTCATACAATTCACTCAATCCGTCGTAACGTTGATATCACGTACATCGTCATGGATAATCAAATCTATGGTTTAACTAAAGGACAAACATCACCACGCTCAGCTGCTGGTTTTGTCACAAAATCAACACCAGGTGGCGCAATCGAACCGTCATTAAAACCATTAGAAGTAGCATTATCTGCTGGCGCAACATTCGTAGCACAAAGTTTTTCGACAGATTTAAAAGAGCTAACTGCGATCATTGAAGCAGGTATGAATCACAACGGCTTCGCATTTATTAATGTATTCAGCCCTTGTGTAACGTACAATAAAATCAACACTTATGACTGGTTCAAAGAAAACATTACAAAACTATCGAGCATTGAAGGCTACGATTCAACAAACCGTGCCCAAGCTATGGCGACTGTAATGGAGCATGAAGGTCTAGTAACAGGTATCATTTATCAAGACGAGGAAACACCTTCGTATCAAAACTTAGTAAATGGATATAGTGAAGAACCCCTTAACCAGCAGGATATGATGATTGAAGAAAAAGATCTTCAAGAGCTAATGAAGGAATTTATGTAATAAATAATGTAGAGACTAATTCTCGAGTCGTTTAACTGACTAGAGAATTAGTTTTTTTATTGTTGAAAAAGAGAGTGAGTAGCGCCAAATAGGTTGTAAGTAGCGCTAAAGAGGTTGTGAGTAGCGCCAAAGAGAGTGAGTAGCGCCAAAGAGATAGTAAGTAGCGCTAAAGAGGTTGTGAGTAGCGCTATAGAGCACAAACAGCACCAAAGTAAGTCCAAGTAGACTCCACATAGCACACGGCCTCGCCCCACAAAACAAGCTATATGTCGAAACACCGACAATTAACGTTCTTTTCTTGTAGGAACCATACTCCATTAAGTATAATAAGAAAATGGGTATTCGAGTGTGCGAATACGAGCGGAAGGAGTTTACTGATGAACGAAGAACAACGACTTGCTAGTCAACAAGTGAAACATCCAGATCCATCGGACAAAAAATCCGAGAAGGACTATAGTAAATATTTTCAATCTGTATATACAGCGCCATCTCTAAAAGATGCAAAGAAACGTGGTAAGGAAGAAGTTCAATACCATAAAGACTTCGCGATTGACGAAAAATACATGGGTATGGGACATGGTCGTAAATTCTACATTCGTACGTACGGTTGCCAAATGAATGAACACGATACAGAAGTAATGGCTGGTATTTTCCTACAACTTGGTTATGAAGCAACAAATAACGTTGATGATGCGAATGTCATCTTAATGAATACTTGTGCCATTCGCGAAAATGCTGAGAACAAAGTATTTGGTGAACTTGGTCACTTTAAACCGTTAAAGCAAAAAAATCCTGATTTATTAATTGGTGTATGTGGCTGTATGTCGCAAGAAGAGGCAGTAGTTAAGAAAATCTTGAAAACATATGACCAAGTTGATATGATTTTTGGGACGCATAATATTCATCGTTTACCAGACATTTTAAACGAAGCTTATATGTCGAAAGAAATGGTTATCGAAGTGTGGTCTAAAGAAGGGGACGTTATTGAAAACCTTCCGAAAGTTCGCAAAGGGAATACAAAGGCTTGGGTTAATATCATGTACGGCTGTGATAAATTCTGTACATATTGTATCGTACCTTATACACGCGGAAAAGAACGTAGTCGACGACCAGATGATATTATTCAAGAAGTACGCCAACTAGCTGCACAAGGCTATAAAGAAGTGACATTACTTGGTCAAAACGTAAACGCTTACGGAAAAGACTTTGAGGATCTAAAGTATGGTCTTGGTGATTTAATGAATGAATTACGTACAATTGATATTCCTCGTATTCGTTTTACCACAAGTCACCCACGTGATTTTGATGATTATTTAATCGAAGTATTAGCGAAAAAAGGAAACTTAGTTGAGCACATTCATTTACCAGTGCAATCAGGTTCAAGTGATATGTTGAAGATTATGGCTCGTAAATATACGCGCGAAAGCTATCTAGAACTTGTGCGAAAAATTAGAAAAGCAATTCCAGATGTGGCGTTAACAACTGATATTATCGTTGGATTTCCAAATGAAACAGACGAGCAATTTGAAGAAACGCTATCTTTATATAAAGAAGTTGGCTTCGAAATGGCATTCACCTACATTTATTCACCACGTGAAGGTACGCCTGCAGCGAAAATGCAGGATAATGTACCAATGGAAGTGAAAAAAGAACGTCTACAACGTTTAAATGACGTAGTGAACCAACTATGTGGAGAAGCAATTAAACAATATGACGGTCAAATCGTTGAAGTGTTAGTAGAAGGGGAAAGTAAACGTAACCCGAATGTATTAGCAGGTTATACAAGAAAAAATAAACTCGTAAACTTTGTAGCCCCTAAAGAAGTAATTGGTCAAATTGTTAAAGTACAAGTTACTGAAGCAAAAACTTGGTCATTACAAGGGGATTTTATCGAAGTTGTAACGGACCAAAAGGTGGAATTATAATGGCAGAAATATATACTAAAGATCAAATCATCGCAAAAGCAATGGAAATTGCCCATATGGTAGCTAACACGGAAGAAGTAGATTTCTTCAAACGTGCAGAAGCACAAATTAATGAAAACCAAATGGTACGTGAAAAAATCGCTAGTCTAAAAAGTTTACAAAAACAAGCAGTAAACTTTCAACATTATGGTAAAGAAAAAGCACTTCGTTTAATTGAAGATAAAATTGCGAAAATTGAAGAAGAAATTAATTCTTTACCAATCGTTGAAGAATTTAAACAATCTCAGGGCGATGTAAATGATCTATTGCAATTAGTATCAAACACAATTGCGAATAGTGTGACAGATGAAATTGTTGAATCAACTGGTGGCGACGTATTACGTGGTGAAACAGGGTCAAAAGTACAAAACTCAAAACCAGGTAGCTGTTCTTAATATAATAATCGAAAACCCTTATAAAAAATAACGATTTTTATAAGGGTTTTCTTTATTTTGGAATAGAAGATTCATAGCATAAAACTGAAAGCAATGTTGGAGAAGCAAATTATCTTTCCTCATTTAACTTACTTGGTATGGAATGGTTCTTGTCTAGAACAGGATGATGGGAAGTTTAAGTAAGTGAATTAGGCTTTGTGGCGAATTTTCTACATTAAGTACAGTGAAAATAAACGCGGATGGCCAAAGAAATTAAAGATAATTAGTACGATGGGTCATACGAAGCAGTTGGACTAAGTTTGATAATGCGTACTATGTATCCTATTTCAATGCCTTACCGGTTACTAATGAGCGTTTAATGTAGTCGCTACTGATGAAAAAGGATAAAATCTAATTGATTTTTACCCTGGAATTTATAAACAGAAGGTATTAGATGCGGATATAACATTAATTCCGCGATTATATTACGGTCACCCTATATGTTTAGCATTCAAAGTACCGGAAAAATAACAGACTACTGTGTAGCCAAAGAAAGAACGGCTATTCAGTAGTTTTTTTATTTTTAAAAATTAATCTAATCACCCAATAGGCACATGGCGCATAAGATGAAATTAAGAGAAGCAAAGGAGGAATCGCACTGAAACAGTTGCGTCAAATTGTCACAAAGGCGGTCGTCGCGAAGGGTAAAAAAAGAACAGAAGTATGTGAAAATTTAAGACCACCGAATCAACCATCAAGTATATTAGGGTGCTGGGTAATCAACCATACGCATACAGCGAAAAAACATGGTAATTTTGTAGAAGTATCAGGCAAATTTGATGTCAATGTTTGGTACGCTTATCATAATCATTCAAAAACAGCAGTATATTCTGAGACGGTACTGTATAGAGACCGTATCAAACTACATTATAGAGATAACGAAACAACTGGTAAAGAAGAGGTTCATGTCAAGGTGATTCAACACCCGAACTGTACAGAAGCTATTATTACGCCTTGCGGTGAGCAATTCCAAGTCACAATTGAGCGGGAATTGCTTGCAGAAGTTGTAGGTGAGACAACAATTTGTATCTCAGTACATCCATTAGATTTTGAAGAAGAGTGGGATTTCGAAGATGAAAGCTCATCATCAAGCTCATCATCAAGCTCATCATCAAGCTCATCGTCAAGTTCATCATCGAGCTCTTCATCATCAGGTCCATCATTTGAATCTTCATCATTTCATTAAACATTTTAAAGCCGGAGGCGACGCCGGCTTATTTTTTTTTGAGTAAAGTCTCTAAAAGGTATGAAACGCATTTCAATACTTATTTTGTTATAATAGAAATAAGATTTAGCTACACAAGAGAGGTTTTAAAATGACAACGTATACACCAATGATTCAACAATATCTACAAGTGAAAGCAGATTATCAAGATGCTTTTTTATTTTTTAGATTAGGTGATTTTTATGAAATGTTCTTTGATGATGCTATAAAAGCTTCTCAAATTTTAGAAATTACATTAACGAGCCGAGATGCCGGGATGAAAGAACGCATTCCCATGTGTGGTGTCCCTCATCATTCCGCTAAAAATTATATCGAGACACTAGTTCAAAAAGGTTTTAAAGTAGCAGTTTGTGAACAAACAGAAGATGTCAAACAAGCAAAAGGTGTCGTAAAACGTGAAGTTGTTCGGTTGATTACACCTGGGACAATTATGGAAGGCAAAGCGTTGGATGGAAAAACAAATCACTTCATAGCAGCTGCAGAGCAAATAAACCCTATAGTATATGCTTTTTGTTATTTAGATTTATCAACTGGTGAGGCAACTGTTACTTATGTCGAAGGCGATGGTCTGGTCTTATTACAACAACTCCAATCATTTGGTATTCGAGAAATGGTTGTTTCAGAGCAATTATTTGCAGAGCTGACTGAACAGGCAGAAGCATTATCCATTGTCTTATCAATTGAAGAAGAGGTAATGGATGAAGCTAAAAGTACACAGTATTTAGAAGAGGCACCAAGTAATTTGCATGGTGCTGGACGAAAGCTTCTGCACTATATTGAACGTACTCAAATGCGCTCACTTTCTCATATTCAACCATTCCAATACAATGAAAACAAAAATTATCTAAATATAGATACAAACTCAAAACGTAATTTAGAACTCATTCAATCACTACGTGGTGGTGACCAAAAAGGAACACTATTATGGTTACTAGACGAAACTGTTACTGCAATGGGTGGTCGAAAATTAAAACAGTGGTTACATCAACCGTTAGCAAACCGTCAACATATTGAAAATCGCTTGAGCATCGTTACAGATTTGTTGGAAGAATATTTTGTTCGAGCAGAATTACAGGAATTATTCAAACAAGTGTATGACTTAGAACGCCTAGCAGGGCGTGTTGCATTTGGAAGTGTTGGGGGACGTGATTTAGCCCAATTAAGAGAATCATTACGTCAAGTGCCTGTCATTCAAGAGCAACTACTAAACTCTTCAAAAGCAAATCTACAAAATTTAGGGAAAGCACTTGATTTATGTAGTGATGTAGAAAGTTATTTAAGTCATGCGATTACAGATCACCCACCAATCTCTATTAAAGAGGGCGATGTTATCCGCGGTGGCTATAATGCGAAATTAGACGAGCTTCGTTATGCCTCTCGCAACGGTAAAGACTGGATTGCAGCACTTGAACAACAAGAGCGTGAAAAAACAGGAATTAAGAATTTGAAAATTGGTTATAACCGAGTGTTTGGATATTACATCGAAATCACGAAATCGTATATCCATTTAGCTGATTTAGAAAGATATGAACGTAAACAGACGCTAGCTAATGCAGAGCGTTACATTACAGATGAACTAAAGGAAAAAGAAGCTATCATACTAAATGCTGAAGAAGAAAGTTTGGCGCTCGAATATACTTTATTTACTCAAATTCGTGAAGAATTAAAGCAATATATCCCGAGATTACAAGGACTTGCTTCTGCTATCAGTGAATTAGATGTCTACGTAGGTTTTGCAACTGTTACGGAAAAGTATCGTTTCACAAAACCGGTCTTCCATGAAGGTCGTTCACTTAAAATTGTTAATGGTCGTCATCCGGTTGTCGAGAAAATGATGAATCAGCAATTATATGTGCCAAATGATTGTATATTGACTGATGATCGAAATATGATGCTAATTACAGGACCGAATATGTCTGGTAAAAGTACGTATATGAGACAAGTGGCGCTTATTACAATTCTTGCACAAATGGGCTGCTATGTACCAGCAGATGAAGCGGAATTACCAATAACGGATCAAATTTTCACACGTATTGGTGCAGCAGATGATTTAGCAGCAGGACAAAGTACATTTATGGTAGAGATGTTGGAATCACAACATGCCATTACAAATGCTACCGAGAAGAGCTTATTGCTCTTTGATGAAATTGGTCGTGGTACATCAACTTATGATGGTATGGCATTAGCACAATCTATGATGGAGTTTATCCACAATAAAATAGGCGCTAATACATTATTCTCTACTCATTATCATGAATTAACAGATTTAGAAAATGACTTAAATCGCTTGCAAAATGTCCATGTATCAGCAATGGAACAAGATGGGAAGGTGGTCTTTTTACACAAAGTTAAAAAAGGCCCGGCAGATAAAAGTTACGGTATTCATGTAGCAGAGTTAGCAGAATTACCGGCAGAAATTATTTCTAGAGCGCGCATTTTATTGGAAGAATTTGAGGCAACTAATGCAGTCTCAGCTGCAACGGTTACAAAAGCAGAATCAGCACTTAATGTTAAAGATGAACAAGTAGACATTATGAAGGACGAATCAGCACAACTTTCTCTATTTGCAGAAGAAGAGCCGAAAGAAGTAATTCAATTAGCTGTTTCTAAATTAGAACAAGAAGTACTTGAGCAAATTCGATCAGTAAATGTATCTGGCACAACGCCGATGGATGCATTGCAACTTGTTTACGCATTGCAACAATCTTTAATAAAAAAGTAGGAGGTGCAACAGATGGGTCATATTCATATAATGGATGAATTTCTGTCCAATAAAATCGCAGCAGGTGAAGTAGTCGAGCGACCTTCATCTGTTGTGAAAGAACTAGTCGAAAATGCCATTGATGCAGGAAGCACCTCGATTGAAGTAATTTTAGAAGAAGCCGGACTAACTTCCATTCAAGTAATTGATAATGGTAGTGGGATGGACGAAGCTGATGCACTGAAATCTTTTCAACGACATGCTACAAGTAAGATTGAAAATGAACATGATTTATTCCGTATTCGTACACTAGGTTTTCGCGGAGAGGCATTAGCCAGTATCGCTTCAGTATCAAAAATTACCCTGGTCACATCAAACGGGCAAGTGGGTATTGAAGTGCAACTGGAAGGTGGTCATGTTATTGACAAAAAACCAGCGCCATTACGTAAAGGGACGGATATGAAGGTATCCCAACTTTTTTATAATACACCAGCACGATTGAAATACATGAAGACGATTCAAACTGAATTAGGTCACACAATTGATTTGATGAATCGATTGGCTCTTTGTTACCCAGATATCGCATTCAAATTACGTCACCATGACCATATATTATTACAAACGAATGGACGTGGTGATTTACGCCAAGTATTAGCGGCAATTTATGGTATTGCCAATGCGAAAAAAATGGTGCAATTTGAAGGCGAATCACTAGATTATAAAATTTCAGGGTTTGCAACAATTCCTGAAATTACAAGAGCATCTAAAAATTACATGTCTATTTTCGTTAATGGTCGATGGGTGCGTCATTTTACTGTACAAAAAGCAATGATTGATGCATATCATACATTCTTACCGATTGGTCGTTTTCCGATTTCAGTTATTAACATTGAAGGCGATCCATTTTTAACAGATGTTAATGTACATCCGTCAAAGCAACAAATTCGTTTAAGCAAAGAAGCAGAATTAATGGACTTAATTGAAAAAACTTTGCATAAGGTAATTCGTCAGTCAATGCAAGCACCTGAAATTGCAGAAAAGAAGAAAAAAGTTCCGCAAACCGGGGAGCAAATTAATTTTTGGAAATCGATGAATTATAATAACACGAGTATGCCTCAATTTAATGAAAAAACTAAGCAAGAAGAAGGTTCAACTCTTTATTCAGAACCATTTCCACAAGATGATTTAAATTCATCACCCAATTCAGGTTTTGTAAAGGAAGCAACATGGGAACAAGTAAATAGTACACACGATTTGTCGGAATCAGAATTGTCTGCAGAGCAAGCTAAAAACGATGAAGATTATAAAATGCCACTAGAAGAAGTTGACGAGCAAGAAACGAAAGAACCATTTCCTGAACTTGAAGTTGTAGGTCAAATTCATGGGACGTATATTGTCGCACAAAGTGAGGATGGTTTTTATTTAATTGACCAGCATGCTGCACAAGAACGAATTAAATATGAGTTTTTCAAAGATAAAGTAGGAGAGGTCGATCCAAATGAACGACAAACACTACTATTTCCGCTAACATTCCATTATTCTGCTGATGAAGCATTAGTGTTAAGAGAAAATATGGCCTATTTAATAGATGTAGGTGTTATTCTTGAGGAATTTGGCACAAACTCATTTGTAGTTAGAGAACATCCCGCTTGGTTCCCAAAAGATTTTGAAGAGGAAATCATTGAAGAATTAATTGAACAGGTGCTACGTGAACGTAAAACGGATATACGAAAATTACGTGAAGACGCAGCTATAATGATGAGCTGTAAACGTTCGATTAAAGCAAATCACTACTTAAATACTCAACAAATGGAAGTCTTAATACAAGACTTAAAAAAAATGGTCAATCCGTTTACATGCCCACATGGAAGACCTGTAATCGTCCATTTTAAAACGTATGAAATTGAAAAAATGTTTAAGCGAGTTATGTGATTTTTACGAAATAAAGGAGGAAGATAATATGTTTTCATCTGCACAACGTGAAAGTTTTATTGAAACACTGGATGCTTATTCTTTTGATGTGTTGGTAATTGGTGGTGGCATTACAGGTGCAGGAATTGCGCTAGATGCTGTTTCTAGAGGATTATCTGTTGCCCTAATTGATATGCAGGATTTTGCTGCTGGTACTTCTAGTCGCTCAACTAAGCTAGTACATGGTGGTTTGCGTTATTTAAAACAACTACAAGTAGGTGTTGTTGCTGAAGTTGGAAAGGAACGTGCCATCGTTTATGAGAATGGGGTACATATTACAACTCCGCAATGGATGCTACTTCCATTTTACAAAGGAGGATCATTTGGACCTTATTCAACTTCATTAGGCTTAAAAGTGTATGATAAATTAGCTCAAGTTAACAAATCAGAACGACGTAAAATGCTAAATGCTAAAGAGACTTTACTAAAAGAACCTTTACTCAAAAAAGAAGGATTATTGGGTGGGGGATATTATGTAGAATACCGCACTGATGATGCACGTCTAACGATTGAGGTTATTAAGAAAGCTGTTGAACTTGGTGCGGTTTGCTTAAATTATGTAAAAGCAGAAGAATTTAATTATGAAAACGAGAAAATTACAGGAGTAGTCGTTCGCGATCAAATTTCATCTCGCACTTGGACAATTCAATCGAATTCAGTTGTAAATGCTACAGGACCGTGGGTAGATGAAGTACGTAAAAAAGATCAAATTAGTAATAATAAACAATTACGTCTCACTAAAGGTGTACATATTGTGATTGATCAATCCCGTTTCCCACTTCAACAATCTGTTTACTTTGATACACCTGATGGCCGTATGGTCTTTGCAATACCTCGAGATGGAAAAACGTATGTCGGTACCACTGATACATTTTACGAGGAAAATCCCATAAATCCAGTTGCAACTGATGAAGATATTACTTATTTAATAGATACAATTCACTATATTTTCCCGGATGTCCAAATTACTCAAAAAGACGTAGAATCGAGCTGGGCTGGAGTTCGTCCACTTATTTTCAAAGAGGGTAAAGATCCTTCAGAAATTTCTCGTAAAGACGAGATTTGGGAATCTCCGAGTGGATTGTTGACAATTGCAGGTGGGAAATTAACAGGTTATCGTAAAATGGCTGAAAATATAGTCGACAAGATAGTAGAAAAAAAACAATTTAAAAAGTCTGGACCTTGTGTTACAGAGCATTTGTCCCTTTCAGGATCTAAAGGTATAAATCCTATAAATTTTGGCCCTTATGTAAAAAATAAAACATATGAAGGAACGAAATTAGGTTTAACTAAAGAAGAGGCGAATATGCTCGTATCTAAATACGGTACGAATATACAAGCCATATTCAACATTATTCATACGCTGAAAGTCAATAATTCAATTGAGGATTTACCGATTGCTATACATGCGCAGCTACTATATGCTATTCAATACGAATTGGCACAAACACCAACAGATTTTTTTGTTCGCCGTTCAAGTCGATTATTATTTGATATAGATAGTGTCTATAATCATAAGGAAGCAGTAATAAAATTAATGAAAAAATACTTGTCCTATTCAACAGCACAGGAAGAGCAATATCGCTTGGAATTAGACCAAGTTCTATTCGAAGCGTCGCATTTTGCTAAAGAGGGAATTTATGAATAAAAATACACATTTAGTTAAAGTCTCAGATGGTCACCTTATTTCGGTGACTGTCTATTTCCCTAGTGAAGAGCCGAAAGGACATATTCACATTCTTCATGGTATGGCAGAGCATAGTGCAAGATATGAAGATTTTGCAAAATTCCTCATAGGCAATGGTTATGTTGTTTCTATGCACGATCATCGTGGTCATGGGCAAACAGCGTCTGTAAACGAGTCACCTAAAGGTTTTTTTGCTGAACAGCAAGGCTTTGAGCGAGTTGTGTTAGATGTACATGAAGTGCTTGACTTCGTTCGGGTTGATCAACATTTACCTCCTGTTATTTTATTTGGTCATAGCATGGGTTCGTTTATAGCACGACGTTATACAGAGCTTTACAGTGATACTCTATCCAAAGCAATTTTCTGCGGAACAGGTGCTGCAAGTGTGACACATCAAGCTGGCCATGTACTTGCTAAAAGTCTTGCTAAATTAAATGGGAAAACGAAGGAAAGTCCATTATTAGATAAATTGTCGTTCGGAAATTTCAATCGTGCATTTTCAAATACCCAAACTGATTTTGATTGGTTATCATCTGATTCAACTGAAGTCGCTAAATATATTGCAGATGAAGATTGCGGATTTTTAGCGACTAATCAGTTTTATGTTGATTTAACTGGTGGTATTTTAACTTTATCGAAGGAAGAGGAAATAAATAGAATTCGAAAAGATTTACCTATCCTCTTAATAAGTGGAGCGGATGATCCTGTTGGTAGTTTTAGTAAAGGTATTTGGAAGGTGGCAAAAAGCTATCAAAGTTGTGGTTTAACAAATGTTACCGTACAGCTATTTGAAGGAAAACGACATGAAATTTTAAATGAAGTAAATCGACAAGAGGTTTATAACAAAATCATATGGTGGTTAGAAAAAGAATGAGACAACAAGATTTAGAGGTAATCGCCATTGTTGGCCCTACAGCTTCAGGCAAAACTGCTTTAAGTATAGAGCTAGCAAAAAGGTTAAATGGAGAGATTATAAATGGTGACTCCATGCAGATTTATAAAGAATTGAATATTGGAACAGCTAAGATAACAGAAACTGAAATGGAAGGTATACCACATCATCTTCTAAGTATTAAAGAGCCTTCAGAATCTTTTTCAGTTGCTGAATATCAGCAACTCGTGCGTGAACGTATAGACTTTATTCGTGCGAAAGGAAAGTTCCCCATCATAGTTGGCGGCACTGGTCTATATATTCAAGCTGTACTTTTTGACTACCGCTTTACAGATGAAAAAGTTGATGAAGCTGCGAGAGAAGCCTATTATAAAGAACTTAGTGAAATTGGACCTGAGGAAATGCATGCAAAATTAGTAGCGCTTGACCCTAAAACTGCTGAAACGATTCATCCAAATAATACTCGTCGAGTAATCAGAGCACTTGAGATGATTCAGCATGGTGGTGTAGCCAAATCTTCTGATGAGCAAAACCAAGGTGATAAACCACTTTATAACCATATTATCATTGGATTAAATATGGACCGTGAGCTGTTGTATGAAAGAATAAATAAGCGTGTTGATATAATGATGGAACAAGGACTGCTAGCTGAAGTAGAAGCACTTTGGCAAAAGGATATTCGAGGTGTACAATCGGTACAAGCTATTGGATATAAGGAACTTTATGCATATTTTGATGGTAAACAATCACTAGAGAATGCGATAGAGCAGTTAAAACAAAATTCAAGACGATATGCAAAACGTCAATTAACTTATTTCCGTAATAAAATGGACGTTAAATGGTTCAATAGTTTGGACGACACAGAAAAAATAATCAGAGAAATGTTGGAATAATAAAGGGTTTTTCGTAAATGAAATCGAATACATGGTATTGAGGAGATTTATTTAAAACAGAAGAGGGAGTGGCTTTGCATGAAATCTATTAACTTACAAGATGCGTTTCTAAATCAAATGCGTAAAAATGGGGTTTTCGTTACCGTTTTTTTGCTAAATGGTTTTCAACTAAAAGGTCTTATTAAATCTTATGATAATTTCACGGTACTACTGGAATCTGATGGGAAACAGCATTTGATTTATAAACATGCCATTTCGACATTCGCCCCTTCAAAATCCATTAATATCTCACAAGATAACGAAGAGTAAAATGAATTCGGCTAGTATAAAGACTAGCCGAATTTTTTATTTCTAGCTATACTTATAGAGATATTTGATATGTTTAATTGATAATGGAGGATTATAATGATGAAAACTATTACAACAACTGAACTTTTAGAAAAAGTTGACGCAAATGAAGATTTATTCTTAGTAGACGTTCGTGAAAATGAGGAAGTAGCAAATGGTATAATCCCAGGGGCTATCCATATACCACTTGGTTCACTACCTGAAAGAATTGATGAATTAGATAAAACAAAACCTTATATTTTCATCTGTCATGCAGGTGGGCGTAGCGGTAGCGCGTGCTCTTATCTGTCTGGTTTAGGATATGATGTTACGAATATGGAAGGTGGCATGCTCGCTTGGGAAGGTGAGTTGGAATTTTAAGGTAATAAAAAAGACGAATCGTAAATTGATTCGTCTTTTTTATTTGACTGAATTTTGTCCCCCTAATGATTTAAAGGGTAATCGCCAATGTTTCATGTATGATAATACACGAAGAGCGGTCATACTAACGAATAATATGTATAACCATAAATCTTGTTTAAAGATGCCTAGGCCAACAACTATACCGGCAACTGCTGCCCAAACGGCATATACTTCCTCGCGTAAAACAAGAGGCTTACGACCGGCTAGTACATCCCGGATAATACCGCCGCCAGAACCAGTTAATACCGCAGCTACAATAGCAGCGCTAACGGGCAAATCTAACTTTACAGCAAAAAGTGCTCCTTGAATCGCAAATGCTGATAGGCCGATAGCATCAAAGAAATTGCCCCATTTATGCCAATGTTCCAATAACTTTTGCGGGAAAATAAAAACGATAGTAATAGATATAAGTGCAATTTGAAACATCATATCTTGTTCCCAAAGAGCAGAGACAGGAACACCTATTAGTGAGTTTCGAATGGCTCCACCACCAAATGCAGTTACAATCCCGAGTAAATAAACACCAAACAAATCATATTCTTCTTCCATTGCCACAATTGCTCCAGATACAGCAAAGGCAATTGTACCAACAATACTTAATACATCCCACGCCATAATAGATCCTCAACTTTCTCATAACGTCCTTGAATTGTACCAAATATAGTGATAATTACAAGTTTTACTGATTGAGTGATTGACTCTTAAGTTGTTATTGGTAAGATAGTAATGGAAAAATAAAAAGGGAGCCGAAAAAATGACGTATTCTACAACAATTAGTAATGAATTATTAATAAAAGCAAAAGAAATTGAAGCACAAGTTAAACCGTACCATGATCACGTCGATGAAGTGGCTTTCTTCAATCAACAAAAAGTTTTAGCAGCTTTTCGTAATCATCAAGTAAGTGATTTTCATCTACACCCATCAAATGGCTATGGCTATGATGATGAGGGACGCGACAATTTAGAACGCGTTTATGCAGAAGTGTTTGGTGCAGAAGCTTGTATCGTTCGTCCGCAAATTATATCTGGCACACATGCCATTACTTTAAGCCTCTTTGGTGTATTGCGTCCTGGAGACGAACTTATGTATATTACAGGGCAACCATACGACACGTTACAATCAATTGTTGATGGTGGTGACAAAGATACAGGTTCATTAAAAGACTTTAATATTAGCTATCAACATATTGACTTAGAGAATGATAAAGATGTTAACTGGGATGCAGTAACAAAAGCAGTATCTGAAAAAACAAAAGTAATCGCAATTCAACGTTCAAAAGGCTACGCATCACGACCTTCCTTCACAGTAGAACAAATCGCTGACATGATTAACACAATTCGTGAAATTCAACCATCAGCTATTATATTCGTGGATAACTGTTACGGTGAATTTGTTCAAGAAATTGAACCAACAGATGTTGGAGCAGATTTAATGGCTGGCTCATTGATTAAAAATCCGGGTGGTGGCTTAGCTAAAATAGGTGGCTACATTGCTGGACGTGCAGATTTAGTTGAACAATGTGCATTCCGTATGACTTCCCCAGGAATAGGTGCTGAAGCTGGACCGACTTTAAATGCTTTAGCAGACTTTTATCAAGGTTTCTTCTTAGCGCCACATGTTGTTGCGCAAGCTTTAAAAGGTGCGATATTCACATCTGCAATGCTTGAATCAATTGGCATGACGACTTCGCCACATTATTCGGCATCAAGAACTGATTTAATCCAATCTGTATCATTCAAAACGGCAGATCAAATGATTGCGTTTTGCCAAGCTATTCAAGCGAGTTCCCCAATAAACGCTCATTTTGCACCTCAACCAGCCTATATGCCTGGTTATGAAGATGATGTCATTATGGCAGCTGGAACATTTGTACAAGGTGCAAGCATTGAACTATCAGCGGATGGACCAATTCGTCCACCATACACTGCGTATATTCAAGGTGGTTTAACTTATGAACATGTTAAGTATGCAGCTTTAAGTGCTGTACAAAAATTAAAAAAATAATTTACTGAAAATAGTGTGAAAAAACACATAACTAAAACAATGAAAAAGCTTTGAAAACCAGACGGCTCTAAGCTTTTTTCTTTATATAATAGTTCGTGTTAACTTATATAACATGGTATTGACAGAAAATCTAACATGATGTATTATTTGAATTGTAAAGGGGAAGGTGAATGATATGAGTCGTGAAATACGAAGATCAATGCCATTACTTCCAATTAGTATAGTCATGCAACTGACAGACTTAACGGCTCGTCAGATTCGATATTATGAAGAACATAATTTAATCGAACCTGCAAGAACAGAAGGCAATCGTCGGATGTTCTCCTTAAATGATGTCGATTCATTGCTAGAAATTAAAGACTTGTTGGAGCAGGGTATTAATATGGCAGGTATCAAAAAAGTATTTGCTTTAAAAAATGAACCAGCAATCGCGAATTTAGGTAAAAAAGACATTACGGATGCAGATTTACGCCGCATTCTAAGAGAAGAGATGCAGCAAGCACAACGTCTTCAAAAAACATCTATCCGTCAAGGGGATTTATCACGTTTCTTTCAATAAGAAACTGAGTAAAATATAAAATTTATTACATGGAGAGTGAATCGAGTGGGGAAATTTACAAAAGAAGATATTAAGAAATTAGTAGCTGAAAAAGAAGTAAAGTTTATCCGTTTACAATTTACTGACATTTTAGGGACGATTAAAAATGTTGAAATTCCTGTAAGTCAATTAGATAAAGCATTAGATAACAAAATGATGTTCGATGGTTCTTCTATTGAAGGTTTCGTTCGTATTGAAGAATCAGATATGTACTTATATCCTGACCTAAGTACTTTCATGGTATTCCCATGGACTACTGGTAAAGGCACAGTATGTCGCTTCATCTGTGACGTATATAATTCTAATGGTACTCCATTCGCAGGTGACCCACGTAACAATCTACGTCGTATCCTAGGACGCATGGAAAAAATGGGTTTCACAAGCTTCAACTTAGGACCTGAGCCAGAATTCTTCTTATTCAAATTAGATGAAAAAGGCGAACCTACATTAGAATTAAATGACCACGGTGGTTACTTCGACTTAGCGCCAACAGACCTTGGTGAAAATTGCCGTCGAGATATCGTGTTAGAACTTGAAGAAATGGGATTTGAAATCGAAGCTTCTCACCACGAAGTTGCTCCAGGACAACATGAAATTGACTTCAAATACGCTGATGCAATTACTGCATGTGATAACATCCAAACATTCAAATTGGTTGTTAAAACAATTGCTCGTAAGCACGGCTTACATGCGACATTCATGCCAAAACCAATCTTCGGTTTAAGTGGTTCAGGTATGCACTGTAACGTTTCTCTATTTAACGGAAAACAAAACATGTTCTTTGATGAACAAGCTGAAATGCAATTGTCTGAAACAGCTATGCAATTTATGGCTGGTGTTTTAAAACATGTTGAAGGTTTTACAGCAGTAACAAACCCTACAGTAAATTCTTACAAACGTTTAGTACCAGGATACGAAGCACCATGCTACATTGCTTGGTCAGGACAAAATCGCTCACCACTAGTACGTATTCCAGCTTCTCGTGGCTTATCAACTCGTATTGAAGTTCGCTCAGTTGACCCAGCTGCTAATCCGTACTTAGCTATGGCTGTTATTTTAGAATCAGGGTTAAATGGTATAGAACAACAATTAACACCACCACCAGCAGTAGATCGTAACATCTATGTGATGAGTGCAGAAGAACGTGAGGAAGCTGGTATCGGTAACTTACCAGTCAACCTTGATGACGCACTACAAGCATTAGCGAAAGATAAAGTAATTCAAGAAGCACTAGGAACTCATATTTATGAAAACTTCCGTGAAGCAAAAGAAATTGAGTTTGATATGTTCCGCACACAAGTTCACCAATGGGAACGTGACCAATACTTGAAAATGTATTAATAGTTAAAACCGTTGAGGCTCTAAGCTTCAACGGGTTTTTTATTTACCACGATTCATACTCCCGTGGTAACACATTTGAAAAGTTACCACATTTTTACCACGAAATTTTTACGATATATCATTTCACTGATTTTTTCTGCATGTATTCATCGAATTTCTCAATTGATTTATTTTCCATTTTTCTCGTAACGTGAGAATAAATATCTGATGTAATTTGAATAGATCCATGACCTAAACGTTCCTGAACTAGAGTTTGTATTAATCATGTGCATTCTTTTGACAAACGTTTATCGATAAGAATGTATTTTTGATTTTCATAAACTATCGACTGGCTGTTATGTTCAAAAAAGTAGAAATAGCTTTGTTGGCAATGGATAGAGAAATGTTAGGTGCTATCAAACCACGTACTGGAGGGTTAAACGGAACCATACCATTTGTAAATCCAAAAACTAAAATAGTTGTGGGGGCGTGATTTTTGAGATTAAAAAAATTGGAATTTGACTCCCGAAATATACTGAAATTAGATATAATAGGGCTACCAAAGTCGTGTGTCATTGTACTTAGTGAAGGGGAAGTAAAACTTGCTGAATTACCTCCATTCGCTGAAACAAAGATTTATACGTATCAAGGGAAAGTACAGCGTGTTAAGTGGGGGAGACGTTTTGAATATAGATCTTGAAATTGATAAGCTTGTAAAAGTTGTACAAAAACAAGAAGAAATATTCGAAGAAGCAATTGAGGTATTAAAAAGTCGATATAAAATCTTGCCAGATGATACTGTGCAGGTAATTCTATTATTTAGTAAAATAACAGAAAAATTAGATGCCATTTTTATCTTATTAGAAAATGCTTCTGAAAAAATCTGCTGAATCAATTAGTAGAGATTTGTTTGAAAATTTCTTGTATTTTAAATATATCATTGACCCAAATGGAAATAGTGACCAAAGAGCACGTGCTTATCATTATTCGTATTTACAGGATCAATTGCATTTAAGTGAATTACTTCTATCTAAAAAAGAAAAAAACTTAATAAGCAAGTTAATAACACTAGAAGATGAAAAATTATTAGAAGTTATAAGTAAACAAAAGAACATAAAAGATGCTTTAAACAGGGAGTATTTTAAAAATATTCAGGTTGAATGGAATTACAAGGTGAAAAAAGAAGGAATAAGATATCCAAAGTGGTACAATTTGTTCAAAGGACCTAAAAATATAAGAGAACTTGCTAGAAAATATGACTATGAGGCAGAATATGTACTTATTTATAATTTATTTTCACATCAAGTACACACAACAAACGCATTTGGTCAGATTGAAGATGTTAATGGGCTAGGCGGGATAAAGAAATTAAGAATTAGAGAGCATTCAGAAATGATTATACCTTTTGCAAGAACAATAGGTTTTGTAACATTGTTGGAATTTACTAAATTTTTAGATTTAGAATTGCAAGTGGAAATACAAGAATGGTTTGGAAATTTAATCAATTAGTCCCACCGATAACCTGGAGGACAACATTTGATAACGGTTAAGTCCGTGTTATGTGTTGTCCTTTTTTATTTTAGAAATGTGGCTTTGTTATTGATACTTTGGTAATATTTATTAACAAGACTTAGGGTTTATGTATTGTTCGAATGATATATGATAATTATACTATAATTGATTGTGTTAATTGATAATTGAAGGTGGTTTTTTCGTGGAAGAAAATGAGTTAAGCTGGGATAGAAGTAGGTTAGACCAAATAAAAAGAAATACTAAAAATTCTTATCAATACATCCAAAAGGTCGAGAAAGAATATTTAAAAGGAAATACATTAGTTGACAAAAAGAACTATATAGACGATTTTGCAGAAATACATAGTTGGGAAGATGTTGAGTATCTAAGTAGTGATTTACATTCAATAAAAGAAAATAACGTAAGGTTGGTAAAAGGTTTCTTTGATATTTCAATACCAGTATATGCTATATTATTTTCAATATTTATAAGTAGTATAACCATAATACTTACTTTTTCTAAAGATACTCTTTTTAAAAGTTTGGACGAAAGATTATCAGATAAATTAATAAATGATAATTTAATTAACTTTACCAATTTTTTATCAGAAAGTATCTATTTTTTAGCTGGCACTCTATTCCTTTTATTTTTTACTTTACTTGCTTTATTTTTTATTTATAATCTAAAATCTTCAAGATGTGAAAGCTATATTTCTTTTCTAAATTATATTAAAAATAAAGAAGAAAAAAAATAATCAGTCCCACCAGCAATCTGGAGGACAACATTTGATAACAGCAATACGCTGTGTCATTTGTTGTCCTCTTTTTTATTGTCAAAAAAGGAGATGGAGAGAAGGAAGAACTGGGCAGATAAATTATTAGTTGAATATAAAGAAGGTAGAAATGCGCTGAACCAAATGAAAACGAATCTACATGAAGATAACTTTGAGGATGAAACGCAAATCAACAGCATGATTGAGAGCATGACATTTGCTATGGATTGGAAAAAAGCGCTTGCTTATGAGGTTTACTTAAGATATAACGAAGAAGAAGTTTGTATCAGCAACAAAGCGGAGTTTCAACATCTGTATATAATCTGATTCAAATGATAAAAGTAAAAGACTGTTCAATTCCATGTAGGGCAAAAAAATCAAGTTACGTTTTTTCAGATTATGTTTATTCAGATGTTTTTGTGATTGAGCATAACAAAGTTTCAACTTTAACACTTAATACTGAAAACAATAAAACGTTATATGAAAATGACACATTCTTAATTGACGGATCTGCAATTGACACAGATAACGGAAATATCGTAAACATTAAATATTCACTTGATGGCGGAACAGTTCGCGCAATTAAAACCAATATTTCAAATGGATCTACACCGATTCCATTTACCAAGCAATTAACCTTTAAAGGTGGCAAATTTTATGATGGGGATACAGCTATCACTGAGGCTTTGCAAGAAGGTTTTGCACACCAATTAAAAGTTTTTGCCGAAGATGACCAGGGTGGTAAATCAGCAGAACAAACTCGCTCGTTCTTTGTTGTTCCTAACCGTGCACCAGCTATTGTTATAAATCCAATCGAAAAGTCAACCGAAGTAATTGATTCTGATAAATTCCCAATCACAGGAACTTGTAGTGATCCAGACGGCAACAATGTGATTGTGAGTTATAAAATTAATACGAGTCTTGCTACAGAGATTTATCGGGGCAAAGGTGATTGTCGATATTGTCAAGATTGGTAATACGTATCGCTTAAAGACAAAGAGTGGTCTGTACATCACAGCAAAAAATGAATATTGAACAACTGCCCTTAAAACAATATCTCGAATGCACTCTCACAAAGATTTATTTAATAATTATAATAATATATAAATTCAATGCCCTGTTCTTAATTGAAAGGGGCTTTTTTATTGATTGTTTTTAATATGATAAATAGTTTTATATGTGGAAAATAGTTAAAAAGTACTTTTTTATATCATTTCTTATTTCTTGTTAGTAAAAAAGGGCTGTATTTCATAAAAAGGGTTTACTTTGCAAAATAACAATGAGAAGCTATATAAGGATAATATTTCTAAAAATTACAGAAGAGGTGTAGAAATGAAAAAAATAATGTATTTATTATTTATGTCGGTAGTATTTCTAATTGGATCAGTAGGAATTTCGGGATCGGCAAGTGCTGCAAGTACTTCAACATCAATTAAAATGAACAGTGAATTTCCTTGGGGTGGTACAGCAAATATTACAACATCTGAAACTCATTTAAATGTTAATGCTACATTTGAAGCTGCTTACGACTCACATGTTAATGTAAAATTAACGTTACAGCGTAATAATAATGGTACTTGGTCAGATGTTGCTACTAAATCTGGGCTAGCTCGTAATTTATTTATGGATAAATCGAACCTAAATGTTTCATTTACTAATATTTCTAACGTACTTAATAAATCACATCGTATAAAAGTTCAAATTTATAATAGAACTAATGGTAATCATATGCAAACAGCATATTCTAAAACTTGGGTTAGATAGATACAAAAAACTAAAGAACGATAGTGCTGCCTATCGCTCTTTTTTAGTTTCCTCTATAATATAATGTTGAGGATAAAGTACTCAATCATGTATGACGCTGATAATAATTAGAATTTCATTTATTGTAGACATCTCTAAGACAAGACTTACCACGAGCACTCATAAATCCATACCACAAACTTACCACGGTTTAGTGATGGTGCATGATTTTATATGAGTGGATAAATCATTAAAACGTTGATATATCAATGTTTCTTTGGGGTATTAATAAGGCGTTAGTTTATAGCACTTGTTCCGCACACAAGTACACCAATGGGAACGTGACCAATACTTGAAAATGTATTAATAGTTAAAACCGTTGAGGCTCTAGGCTTCAACGGTTTTTTATTTGTCCACCAAATCTCCCCTTGTGGGCAGTAATTATTTATTTGCCCACAATTTGTCTACGCGCTACACAATAGCAAGTTGAAAAGATGTTTGAAGTCGTTAACTACTGTTATTTAAAAAATAAGCCGTTTCTAATTAGTAGTGAGTTAGGATTTGATGAAATGTTTGCGATTAACGAAGGACTCTGTACACGTATTTTTGAAATGTGTCAGGACTACATTGTCACGATCGATAAGGATATTAAGTTAAATCATCGAGTTAAGAAGATGTTTAAAAATGCTTGAACAACTACAAACAGAATACTAAGAGCTGGCGGTGGAATTGCAGCAGTTGCGTATAGATCTTATAAACACATTGGAGGGATTGGAGAATGAGCGAGAAACGCAGATAAGTAAATGTGGACGTTTAAGTGTTAATACTTCTCGCTACAAAAGGAATTACTATACGTCAATTGGAGAAAATAGATGTGAATTAACTAAACGATTCAATCTATTAGGAGTGTAGCATATGACATATGAAGAGCACGAATTTATTATTGCCCAACAAGATGAATATTTCACAAGTATGGAACGCAAGTATGAAAACGGACAGTTATCGAATAAACAATTTGCAAAATTATCGTTGAAAATAGCCGAATGGACACAGCATCTTATTGGATTGGAGGTAATGGAAGATGAGCGAGATTGAAAAAGCAGTAAATCATATTGCAATAGTTATTGGCATCATTAAACGTTTTGGTTATACGGCAGCACTCGAACAACAATTTGAATCACATTTAAACACAATCATGAGCCATACAGGGCTTTGTAGAGATAAGGCAACAGATTTTAGCCATTGAAGTAGCTGGACGGTTAAATATCCAGGGTAAGGAGCTGGTGCCATGATGGATGAAATTAATTGGATTACTGTAATAGTTAGTGTAATCATTTCAACTATTACAGCCATAGTTATCGCAAAATTATTGTTAGATAAAATGCTCTTAGAATTAGAAAAAAGTGACGATAAGTTTTTAATTCAATTAAATATTATAAAAAACCCATCAATATTCTAAATAAATTTTAAACAAGTTGTAAGGAGATTAATCCCAAAATGGGTGATTTGAATTATTCCAGGTTTTATAATAGCTGTAGCTTCAGGATTCTTCGGTGAATAATCTTGAGCTAGTGGACGAAATTCTTCTGTTTTGAAAAGCGACATATTTTGCGCATCCAATGATGATAAATTCTTTATTATTTCCACGAATGAATGATGAGCGTAATTTGATTTACTGCTATCCATTGAAGAGGAAACTAATTTAGCAAACATACTTCTTAGACTATCTTCCTCGAAATAATACTATGAAGCTTCTAAAGCAGGGCCCACAATACTTAAAGGCGGTTCAATTAAATTTTCTTCAGGAATAGCGGATATTTCTTGTACTAATTCATTTTTATAAGATTCTAAAAATTCTTCATGCTTTGCACGTTTTTGGTCTGAAAATAATTGTAATCTTCCAAAGGCAAGATACCAAATATCGTTTAGTGTTTTAATAGTTTCGCTACCTCCCTTAGTGGCGAAACTAGTAATTAACGTAGTACCAATAGTAATTGGATCCAAAAAGATACGGGACAAGTTTCAGAAAGATTCAATAAAAATAAAAATAAATTTAGAGGTGTAGCGATTGGGAGAAAAACAATTTCGAGATGATATGATTGCTGAAGTTAATCTATATGAAGATGCATTATACTTTGTAAGTGATGGACAATTTAAAGCAGTTGATCCACCTCCAACAGGGTTCGGAAAACAGGAGATTAGCTGACAGAATGGGAAACCTACTCATAGTGAGATTAAGTATACTCAAAGGTATTAATTTTGATTTATACAAAAATGATATTGATCACCTCTATGTTTTTCTTAGAGGTGATTTTTTTGTTGGATATTTATGTTAAAATCACTATAAAGATTGTGAAGAAATGTGCTTAAACTAAGGGGTAGTTTAGTGGAAGAAAGAATTTGTTTATAAATAAATTGTACCGGTAATTAAAAGGAGATAGGTTCAACGGGTAGAAATGTGAAATTACTTTATTGTATTTTAGGAAGTGCTGTACTTGCTTTATTAAATAGTCCTATACTTTGTTACGCTAAACTTGGAATGTTCCCTGGAGGTTATGGAGGACATGTATTTGGACATTTGTTAGTTCTAATTGCAGATATATTGTCTTTGGTTGGATTTTTACTTTTAATAATCTTTTCTTTTATCTTAATAATAAATAATATTAATTTAAAGAAAAACTAAATATTTTGAAGTCTAATATTCAACTGACAGGTGATTAAGTAGAAGAAGGACTTTGAGCTGTTCAGACAGCTCTTTTTTTATTCAACTAACAGGGCAGATTAGTTGAACAGTGTTATTTAACTTGTATTCAACAATCGGGCCATAATGTGGAATAATAAAATTTGTCATTAATTTAATGTGTAGTAGACTTAGTAACTACAGTTTTTTCCTTCTATTTACTAGGAATGAATTTTTTTGATTTTTTAAACAAAGAGGAGAGTCAATATGGAAGTAGTATATTTTGCAGGTGGATGTTTATGGGGAGTACAAGCTTTTATAAAAACTTTACCTGGAGTTAAGTTTACAGAAGCAGGAAGAGCTAATGGAACAAGTCATACACTTGAGGGTGAGTATGATGGATACGCCGAATGTGTAAAAACAGGATTTGATCCGACAGTTGTAACAATCAGGGAATTAATGGGGTATTTATTTGAAATCATTGATCCATACAGTTTGAATAAACAAGGACAGGATGTTGGCGAGAAATACAGAACAGGAGTATATAGTGAAAAGCCTGAACACTTAAAAGGGGCGAAGGCGTTTCTTAGTGAGAGAAATGATTATGACCTTATAGTTGTTGAAGTATTACCTCTTACAAACTATATGAGAAGTGCAGAAGAACATCAAGATAGGTTAGCTAGATGTCCAAATGATTATTGTCATATTCCAGAAGAAATATTAAGTAGGTATAAGTAAGGGAGAATATTAAAAGATGGTTTATGGGATCGGGGAACAGAACTGTTTAATCATTTTCAACGATCGGGCCCGATTGTTGAAGAAGCGTTTCTTTTCTTATTGAACTAACGGGGCAGGTTAGTTGAACAAGAAGTACATTTATATGGTAATATTTATGTGAAAAGTATGGAGGGAATTATGAGTAATTCTATTAATTGTAAAATATGGACTGTTTGTATGATTCAAAGTGAAGAGAAGGTTTTACTTCTGGATAGACAACACGACAATTTCAAAGGATTTATTCCACCGGGTGGTAAAGTTGAGTTTCCTGAAAGTATTGTAGAGAGTACTATCAGAGAAGTGAAAGAAGAAACTGGGTTAGAAGTTAAAAACCTTATTTATAAAGGGCTTTATGAATATGTTAATCCAGTCGCTAAAGATAGATATATGATATTTAATTACATAACAAAGGAATTCGAGGGTGAACTCTTGGAAGATGCTCCAGAAGGAAAAGCAGTTTGGGTAGATATAGAGAAAGCATATAAACTTCCTATGCAGACATCAATACGGAGAAGATTTCCTTTGTTTTTTAAAGATGGAACATTTGAAATTCAAGTTGAATGGAACCACGAAGAAAATAAAGAAGGGAAAGTTACTATACGTAACACATAAAACTTCTTCTTCAACTAAAGGGTGCTTTACTTTAATAAGGAGTAGAGCCTTTTTCTTATTGAACTAACGGAGCAGAATAGTTTAATAAGAAAATATAATCTTGAATGATTATCAGCAGTTCAATAAATTGAAAGGAGACTTAAGTTTGATTGATTATTTTGAACGTAAAATTAGATTAAGGGACTTTGAAGTGTGGGATGTTCAAATTGGGGGCCAACATTATGCTTTCGCCATTTTAGATGAATTTCGACCTGCCACATTAGATGATTTTGAAATTCCAGATTTAATTTATGAAGAAGATGACCAGCGTGTAAACTATGTCTCTGCTACATATTTCTCTGATAAACCTGTTAAAGATGAACATAGAGAAATACTCGGGGAATTTGCTCGGATGCTTACAGAACACTTAGCATTGTCACATTGTGAAGTAATTATTAAGATTTATCAAGAGAACCCTGAAAAAGCGATAGAACGAATGATGATAACGAAATACGGCTTCAAAGAATCAGAGATACCTTTAGATAAGTTATTGCATTTTAATCAAGAGTAGAGACCTTAAGCTCTTTTTCAACTAACGGGTGCTTTAGCAATAGATTATAGAGCTGCATAGACAGCTTTTTTTTTATTGAACTAACGGGGCAGGTTAGTTCAATAAGGTTACACGAAAAATTCTAATTAATCTATCTTTTTTGTGGAGTTGATAATATTAATTTAGGAAAACTTAGTGTTTACACGTGTATTTTGTAAAGTTACCATTATTTGAAATGTTAGTTATTTTAATTCGAAGAATAGGGGAGAGAGATGTTAAAACAACAAATAGGGGTTGAATTTAAGCAAATATTTACGTTTAATAGGGTTCTAACTTGGTTTCTTATTATTACTTTACCTGTATGGATACAATACTTAATAATCCAAGATGGCTATTCCTTCACTGACAATATCGATCTCTACGGGCGTTTGCTCAATGGTATAGGTGCAATGATTTTCCCGATTTTAGTATTATTCGTTTTTGCGGATACAATAATTCATGAAAGAAATAATAATTATTTAACATATACCAAGATAAGAATAGATTTTAATACATATTTGAACGCTAAAATCATGGTAAATGCACTTCTTTCATTTGGGGTTTCATTTTTATATGCGTTTTTACCGTTCTTGTTTGCTCAATATATAAACCCTCAAGTTGCATTTATCTCTAATGTTGGGATTAGTGGGAATCCGCATGGTACGGTGACTTTCGATCAATTCTTAGTTTTCGGGCCTTTTGTGTATGGATTTATATACTCCCTCTGGGTAGGAATCAATGGAGTTTTATATGCTACTTTGCCTTTAATCTTATGCCTGATCTTAGATAATTCATTTGTTGCTTTATCAATACCATTTGTATGGTATCAAGGTATGAGCTTTGTCTCTGCGGTGTTAGGTATTTCAAAGTTTGCACCATTATATACAGTTTTCCCGTACTCTATAAGGCAACAAGAATTATGGACTGTATTTGTACCATTTACGATTTTATTAATAACTGTGATAGTGAGTTATGTATATCTTAAGAAAAGGAATTCGACAGAATGGTCATTTTGAGAAGTCTTATTAATGAGTTGCTGCAGTTAAGATGGATTATATTGGGTTTTGTTATTTTTATCTTTTGTTTTGGAATTAGAAAAACAATTATCGAAAGTAATGCATCAGTTAATGCTTGGGATCTGCTAATTACATTATTAAGTGATGTTAACTTGATTATTTATTTCGTTTTACCATTCCTCTTATATTTCAATTTGACTTTTTTAGTAAAGGAATTTGAATATCATTTATTGATCAGATTAGGCTCATATAAAAAGTGGGTACTCATGGTTTCTAAGAAAATTCTAATGTATTTAGCTTTGACGATTATCGTTTGGTTATTAGTTGCATTCATCATGACTATAGGGTTCCCCTTTGCAAACGAATGGAGTTCAGGAAGTAACTTACTTGAACCTACTGCCATTATGAGACAGTATTTTGATTTCCCTGTTCTTGCTCTTACATATCAAATAGGTATGTTCTTTATTACGACATTAATTATTTTAGCTTCGGTTACTACTATATATGTCTTTCTTCAGTCGTGGAGATGGATAAGCTTGGTTGTTGCGATTTTATATATATTTTCTTTTGTTTCCTGGAAGCTTTTCCCTGAGAACTTAGCAAAATTGTCTTTATCAAACTATGTCGCTATGTTTCAAACATTAAATCTTTGGAAAACCACATTCACTATCCCTTTAATCGCAATCTTTTCGCTTGGAATAATCTATTTAGCCTTGCAATTTAAAGATGGAAAACAAATAGTCAGCTTTACTGCTTTTCAGACGGGCATCGCCGTATATCTTTCTGTATTAGTATTAGGAACTTACTTTATGGCAGACAGCCGAAGTAATACTGTAATTGATCTATTTCTCCTTAATTTTTTCGGTACATCATCTGAGGGTTATACTCTCTTGTCGTATATGTATTACATAATAGTATTCTTCGGCTTTTTATATTTGGCACAAGTCTATTTAGCAAGAGAATTTTCAGAGTTGAGCTACTACAAAATTATTCGCTACACCTCTATGTTTAAATGGATGGGCGAATGGTTCCGTAATATTTTATTAATGGCAATAATGTATTTGATTTTTATATTTATTTTGACTTTAACAGTGGCATATTTTAAAGGAATGGAATTTTCTTTACGAGTGACAGTAGTGGAAGATATGAACTTCACTTCTCTGCTATATCACTTTTTTATCAATGGCTTTCTACAAATAAGCATTTACCTTCTGCTGTTGATCACGTTACAAATAGTTTTAAAAAGCAGTTCAACCACTTTGGTTACAATAGGCATCTTTATCGCATTATTATTCCCTGGTTATAAATACATTCCAGTGGGTTTAAATGGGTACAGCCATTTGATATATGGCACATCACCAATGACTATATCATTGTATTTGATCCTCATAGTTTTGGTTGAAGGGATATGTATATTTTATTTACTTAAAAAAAAAATGTATTTGAGGGAGTATGACTATATATGAGCCTTATTGAAGTAAGAAATGTCCAAAAGTCCTATAAGGGCTTAACTATATTTCAAGATATAGATTTAACTATTGAAAAAGGAAAAATATACGGAATTGTAGGTCCTAACGGCTCTGGAAAATCTGTATTATTTAAGTTGATTTGTGGATTTGTTAGACCCGATCACGGTGAAATATTAATCGGAGGAGAATATTTACATAAGGATATTACTTTTCCAAAGAACTTTGGAATCATAATTGATAGGCCAGGATATCTAGGAAATAAAACGGGTTTTGAAAATCTAAAATCTCTGGCCATGATACAGAATAAAATTGATGATGAGCAAATCATTAAAACAATGAACTTAGTTGGACTTCAGCCTACAGCTGAACAGAAAGTACGGAAGTATTCATTAGGTATGAAGCAAAAGCTGGCTTTAGCACAAGCCTTCATGGAAAATCAAGAAGTGTTAATATTAGATGAACCATTTAATGCTTTAGATTTTGAAAGTGTAGAAAAATTACGTAGTCTCTTACTTAATTTTAAAAAGGAAGGGAAAACAATTATTATGACCAGTCATAATCAAGAGGATATCGATCTTCTTTGTGATGAAGTCTATAGAATAAATAAATTTAAGTTAGAAGAGTTGTAATAGTAATCTTATTAAGGATTCTGAAAATTAGTCGAAGGCTGCAATTAGAAGAATTAACTTCTGAAAACTGTATGGAAATAGAGTACCGTTCTCAAATAGCAATTAATTATGAGGGTTTAAAACATGATGAAGATTTTTATGCAGACACTATATGAATTGAAGTCAGACATTGAAGAAGCGTTAAAAGCGGTACTAAATTAAATAACTTAGGATAATGTCTCGTTCAACTAAAGGGGCAGGTTGGTTAAAGAAGAAAAATCTTTATAAAGATAACTGGTGTATAATTGGAAAATATAGGGGGTGGACTGATGGATGATGTAATTGGTTATGTAGTAGTTATCTTATTAATTATCGGTTTCACATACGGCTTATTTAAACAAGTTCAACATACTTTACCTATCCAAAAAACTAATAGACCAGATGTATCTAATTACAGAAGGTTGTTATTCGGCACTTATTTAACGTGTGCTTCATTTTTTGGTTTTCTCGTTTCTTATATATTAAACGTTTTAGTTGCGATGCAACTTATCCAGTTAAATTTACTTACAAGTGATAATACAGGTTTTAGTTGTTTTGTATTTTTACTGATTCTTTTGATTGCTAAATTCGGCATTATTCCTAAAAATTGTAGCCGAAACGAGTTATTAAATTGATAAAAGGTTAAATTATGTTTAATTAATTTGACTCTTAAACTAACAGGGGCTTTAGTTGAAGAAGAGCTACTAAATTTACAAAACTAGATTTAAGTGTGTTAAAATAAATAAAAATAAATAACCGCTTACGAGAACAACTCGGAGCACTGAATTTACGCAATTACTGTGTTTATTTGGTGCTCCTTTTTTATTTATCTAAAAGGGGCGATATATATGGATAACTGGGCTGATAATTTACTTACAGAATCTAAAGAAGGTAGAAATGCGCTGCACTAAATGAAAGCTAATTTACATGAAGCTAACTTTGAAGATGAAACGCAGATCAACAGCATGATTGAAAGCATGACGTTTGCTATGGACTGGATGGAGACGGGAAGACAACCAGATACATACAACGGGGTTGATGAGTGTAATGTGATAGATTAGTAATATGTCTTATTAGCGCTAAAGTGATAGAATAATCTGAAAATAGTCTATATGTAATGACTTTAGGTATTCCCATTTGTGCTATAATTAGCTCTAAGAGAGTTGGGTGCTTATGGAAGAAAATATAAATAAAGCATTGTCAGATGAGCATAATAAGAAGTGTCGAAAATTAATTGAGTTAGCTAAGAAAGAATTGAAGTTAATCGATAATAACGAATTAACCGAATTAGAAAAGATTAGAGAAGAAAAGATTAAACTACAACAAGAAATCAAAATAATAGAACAAATGTTATTTTAAAAACAAAGTCACATCTAACCGGTGTGGCTTTTTTATGTCTGTAAACTTAATAATTTTATCAAATATGCATTACAGACTTGCAGTCTTATCCAACTTATAATTGTTGTGGGTGGTGGTAGAAATGGATGATCAAAAAATGAATGATTTAATTTTAAATGCTGTAGAAGAAAAAGGGGGCATCACAGTAGTATTTTCAGCAGTAACATCATTAGCGGGACTTCTACATGATAAAGGATTAATAAATTACGATGAGTTTGCTATAGCATTTCTAGAAAATTTAGAAGATAAAGGTTGATGAGTTTAAACATCCTTCGGGGTGTTTTTATTTTGCTCTGACACAAACGAATGCCTAGTTGTCCAAATTCCCTTATTGGATGGAGTTCGTTTGTTTGAGGGTGAAGTGCGCCAAATAAAAAAACCACTATAAAGTGGCAAATGATTAAAAACTATTATCTCTAGTATAGTTTTAGTAATCGCATGCCCATGCAGTACCTAACCATACGCAATTTACTCCTAAAGTAGAGGTATCAGTAGTAGTTGCGGACGCAGATGCAGATGTTGCACCGAAAAGTGCTGCAGCAAATAGAAGCATTCCTAGTTTCTTTTTCATATCAATCACCTCCCTTATTAGTATTATACTTAATAATTTAGAAAAATATATAATAAATTGATTATTCTGTTTATTCGTAATATATAGATTACTAAATATGTAATATATTTACTTTTAGTGGTTGTGGGTGGTGAGAAATATGGAATGGATTAAACAGTTGTCAAGCGAATCTGCACTAGCGTTAATTGAAGAAGTGGAAGCGAGCATTCAACACTACTCTCAAGAAACGATTGATGCAGCTCAGAAACAAATTGATTTAGAAACAATAAGGAAAGTCCTTAGTTTTTCTCATGAGAAATGGGTTATTGATGATATGGAAAAATAGGAGGGATTAGTTGAATACTACAGACGAATTCACAAAGGTAAAAACATATATAAAGAAACATCCTGATTACAATGATTCTGATATTCAACGGGTTGATTATGAAAGGTTATATTTACACATATAAATTACTGGTTCAATTGGAGAAAGATAATAATTAAGCAATTAGCATAATAAGGTGAGGCTATTGGGCGTACTTACAATTAAACAACAATCATTTGCAGATTTCTATATTGAGTTAGGAAATGCAACAGAGGCTTATTTAAAGGAGTATCCTAATGTAAAAGAAAAAATTATGAAGTAAGGGGGAGTTTGAAAATGTTTGGACAAATTAAATTAGGAGTAGTTGGAAATTGGTTGATGTGAAGGGAATGAAAAAACGAACACCTTAAGGTGCTCGTTGAGAGGGATTATTTTTCGGTTGCTATATTTCCCATTGCAATAGAAATTCTATTCCAACTGTTGATTTGATTGATGATTAGCACAAGGTCAACGTATTCTCTATCGTTATACAGTTCACGAACTCGCTTATACAGATCTTCAGGAACTCTTTTAGTAGGGATTAAAGTAATATGTTCAGATAGTTCTAGAGCAACTTTTTCTTCAAGTGTATAAAAAGTACATTCATTCCAAGCATTTAAACAATAAATTCGTTGTTCCGTTTCACCCATCTTACGAGCATCGGAAGTATGAGTATCTATACAAAAAGCACAACCGTTAATTTGTGAAACTCTAATTTTGATAAGTTCTCTAGTAGTTCGATTAATAGTAGACTTTTTGGTGTACTTCTCCATATCCATCATGATTTTCAAACCATCAGGTGCAACAGTATAATAGGGAACTCTTTGACTCATAAGACAAAACTCCTTTGATTTTTAAGATACGTCAATTATAACTTTATACGAATATTTGTACTATTAATTAGATTGTATAGTATTCAAATTAATTGGAATTTAAAATGTAATAAGCCTTCTGGCAAAAGTACGAGATCAATCAATAATCAATCAACAAAACGGTTACTGTGGTGAGATGACATGGAACTACGTACAAGATGCAGCCGACCATCGAAGTCGAAGAAATTCGTAGAGAATGGCATTGGTCCTGTAAGCACGGTTCCACCACATTATAAATCGAGCTAAAAATAAAGTTTTAGAACTTATTGGATACTTTTTTGTAATACGTTGTCATCCGAAGCCTGCATTTATGAGGGGATAATAGGGGGCATCTTTAAACCGCACCTACCATTCTTCCTCTCACTTAACCTTTAACCTAAAAGAATAAAAAAACAGACCGACCGACCCAAGAAGATAAATTCCAAACTTATACTTAGCTAAGATGGAATGTGAAATAAAGGTATTTCGTTAGATGGAATGTGCGATTATACAAATAATATATTATGTTTATGTATATAAAAAAAGATTGCAAGAATCAAAAAATTCATTGATTATTGCAATCTGATATTATTGTCATTTATAAAACGTTACGATACAAACCAACTACTTTTCCTAAAATGGAAACTCGATCTACAATAATTGGTTCCATAGAAGAGTTTTCTGGCTGTAAGCGGAAATAAGATTCCTCTTTAAAAAATCGTTTTACAGTTGCTTCATTGTCCTCTGTCATCGCTACAACAATTTCGCCATTACTCGCGGTTGCTTGTTGTTTCACGATTACATAGTCTCCATCTAATATACCAGCTTCGATCATAGATTCACCCATAATTTCAAGCATGAAAATTTGATCTTCAGTTGTTCCATAAGAATCTGGGATAGGGAAGTATTCTTCGATATTCTCAATTGCAGTAATAGGAAGGCCTGCAGTAACTTTACCAACTAGTGGTACATGTACAACACCTTGTTTTGCGATTGTAGAATCTTGTTGATCTAAAATTTCGATTGCACGAGGTTTCGTTGGATCTCGTCGAATCAGTCCTTTGCTCTCAAGTCTAGCAAGATGTCCGTGGACTGTAGAACTTGATGCAAGACCAACTGCTTCACCAATCTCACGGACGGAAGGTGGGTATCCTTTAGTGCGAACTTCCTCTTTGATGAAAGACAATATATCTTCTTGTCTTTTCGATACTTTTTTCAATCCAATCACCTCTTTATCTCATACTATGTAAAAGTTATTAATAGTATAGCATTAGCGAACAAACAATGCAAACATAAGTTCGAAAAAACCGTTGACAAAAACAAACGTTCGGTTTATATTGAGAACATACATTCCGAACAGGTATTCGAAAAAAGGGGAGAATAAGTGTGAGTTGGTTCAAAAAAAATCAATACATTACATTGCTTTTTGGATTTTGCGTAATGTTTACAACAGTTTTAGTGGTTGCAAATAGTGGGAATACATCATATAAAGAAATTAAAGTTCATGATGGAGATACTTTAATTTCTCTTGCAGATAGATATAAAGGTAAAATGGCTGATCATGAATGGATAGCTAAGGTTAAAAATGAAAATAATTTAATTGACGATACTATTTATGCGGGGCATACTCTAATAGTTCCGGAACATGATAATATAAAAGTTCCAAATATAGGAGTAGAAGTGGCGAGTGATAAAAAATGAAACAAAAAATAGCAATACTCTATTGCCGTGTAAGTACCGAAAAAGATACACAAGATACTTCGCTTGAAAGGCAAGAGATTGAGTTAAGGGAATTTGCAACGAGTAAAGGATATGAAGTTGCACAAGTCTTTTCAGATCGACATAGCGGATATGATATTGATCGGGAAGGTTTACTTGATCTACTTGAGTGTGTGAAGGAATATGAACAACCGGCACTATTTGTTCAAGATGAGACGCGCTTAGGGCGTGGAAATGGCCGAATGGCGGTACTTCATTTACTGCAAAAAACGAATACAGATATTTTTACATTAAGTGATGCAGGTCACGTCCGGCTAAATGAGATGGATGCTATGTTGCTAGAAATACTAGCGATAGTTGAAGAGTATCAACGTAAATTACATAATGCGAAAATCCGTAGAGGGATGAGACGAGCTGTACAGAACGGATATAGACCAGAAAAGAATTTAAAAGATCGAGGGAATCCTGAGGGACGAGATCGCATAGATGTCCCGATTGAACAAATTATTCAACTTAGACAAAAAGGTATGACATTTGAAGAAATTACAGATACTTTGAGAGGATTGGGCTTTCAAGTTAGTAAAGCGACAATTCATCGAAGATTTATGGAATTAAAGGAGAAAAATAAAGACTAAAAGCTTGCGCTTGCGGTCTTTTTTGCATACCTTTGTATTAAGGTCTGTATGAAAGGTGAGAAATAAATGTTATCAAAAGAAAAATTACAACGTATAAGTGAACTTTCGAAAAAATCAAAGTCACAAGGTTTAACTGTAGAAGAAGCAAAAGAACAAACAACACTTCGTAAAGAGTATTTAGACACATTCCGATCTTCGATGCGTGAGACGATTGAAAATGTCCGTGTTTTCGACCCGGAGGGAAATGAAGTAACGCCTGAAAAGTTACGTCAAAAACAAAATAAGAATAATCGATTAAATTAAACACATATTTATAGAGAAAACATTGTTTTATATAAGAATGTTGACTAAAATATAATAGTACACTATTTAGCTTAAGAAAGGATGTCTATTAAAATGACTCAACAAGCAGATCAGCTTGCAATTAACACTATTCGAACTTTGTCAATTGATGCTATTGAAAAAGCTAATTCAGGTCACCCAGGATTACCGATGGGGGCTGCTCCAATGGCTTATACTCTTTGGACAAAACAACTTCGTCACAATCCTTCAAACCCTAAATGGTTTAACCGCGATCGCTTTATTTTATCAGCAGGTCATGGCTCTATGCTTTTGTATAGCCTATTACACTTAGGTGGATATGATTTACCAATGGAAGAAATCAAAAGTTTCCGTCAATGGGATTCAAAAACACCTGGTCACCCAGAATATGGTCATACAGCTGGAGTTGAAGCAACAACTGGACCACTAGGCCAAGGTATTGCAATGGCTGTCGGTATGGCAATGGCGGAAAGTCACCTTGCAGGCGTTTATAACAAGCCGGAACATGAAGTAGTAGATCATTATACATTTGCACTTTGTGGTGATGGAGATTTGATGGAAGGTGTTGCTGCTGAGGCAATTTCTTTAGCTGGTCACTTACAACTTGAAAAACTGATAGTGCTATATGATAGCAATGACATTTCGTTAGATGGCGATTTAAATAAATCATTCTCTGAAAATATTCAAAAACGTTTTGGATCATATAACTGGAACTACATTCATGTAGCTGATGGTAATGATATTGAAGCAATAAATACGGCTATTGAACAAGCCAAAGCACATAAAGGCCAACCTACTATTATTGAAGTAAAAACAGTTATTGGCTACGGTTCACCAAACAAATCAGGTAAATCTGACTCACACGGTTCGCCACTAGGTGCTGATGAAGTGAAACTTACTAAAGAACACTACTCATGGCCTCATGATCCATTCCATGTACCAGAAGAGGTATATGCGACATTCGAACAAGCAGCTGAAGTTCAAGGAACACTTGCAGAAGCTACTTGGAATGAACAATTTGAAACATACAAAAAAGCATATCCTGCTCTTGCAGAACAGTTTGTAAATGCGATGAATGGGGAACTTCCTGAAGATTTCGCATCTGCAGTACCTGTTTATGAAGCAGGTAAATCTATTGCTACACGTTCGTCTTCTGGTGAAGTAATCAATGCACTTGCAAAAAACACCCCTTCATTCTTCGGAGGAAGTGCGGATTTAGCTGGATCAAATAAAACATACATGAAAGATGCTGGCGATTTCACAGCAGAAACTCCAGAAGGTCGTAACATTTGGTTCGGTGTTCGTGAATTTGCTATGGGTGCAGCTCTAAATGGAATGGCACTTCATGGTGGTGTAAACGTCTTTGGTGGTACATTCTTCGTCTTCAGTGACTATGTACGTCCAGCAATTCGTCTATCTGCATTAATGGGACTACCTGTAACGTATGTATTTACGCATGACAGTATCGCTGTTGGTGAAGATGGTCCAACGCATGAACCTGTTGAACATTTAGCTGCATTACGTTCTATGCCAAATCTTTCTGTTATTCGTCCTGCTGATGCAAACGAATCTGCTGAAGCTTGGAAATTAGCCGTTTCGTCTAAAAACCAACCAACAGTATTAGTACTTTCTCGTCAAAACTTACCAGTGTCTGAACACTCAGCTTCACTTGCAGCTGAAGGTGTTTCAAAAGGCGCTTATGTTGTTTCAAAAGCAACTAAAGAAGTAGCGGATGCACTAATTTTAGCAACTGGCTCAGAAGTTAGCCTTGCTATAGAAGCTCAAAAGCAACTAGCAGCTGAAGGTATCGATGTATCGGTTGTTTCTATGCCATCATTCGATCGTTTTGAAGCTCAAGATGCAGCATATAAAGAAGCGGTATTACCAAAAACAATTACAAAACGTTTAGCAATTGAAATGGGTTCATCATTCGGCTGGCATAAATATACTGGCTTCGAAGGTGATGTTCTAGCAATTGATAAATTTGGTGCAAGTGCGCCAGGTGAAATTGTTATGAAAGAATATGGCTTTACTGTAGAAAATGTTGTTTCAAAAGTAAAAGCATTATTTGCTTAAAAAAATAGCGATAATATTGAAAAGTAGAGGATTTTTTCCTCTACTTTTTCTTTTTTGACAAATAAAGTGCTTTAAATCGGACGTCAATTGACAAAATGTTCTTGCAATCTTTGCTATACTGTTTACAAGAGAGGAGTGGTAATCTTGCGAATGTACTCAATCTTTCATGTGAAAAAGAAACATCAGGCTTTTGTTTATGGTAGAGAACGTTTACTATTCGATTTAATTCAATCCTCAAATTCGTATGAGCATGCAATACATCCGACGCAAGAGATCTCCTATTTATGTGAGCCTTTGGATATGATGGAAATTGAACTAATCATTCAACAACAATTAGGTAATAGCTTTTCAGGCATTCAAACGAAGGATCACCAAATCTTTTTGATGAATGAATTTAAAGGGGAAATCCAAATTGATATTTTTCCTTATTACATAGCTGTTGTCTGTGTTGGGTCACGCATGCTAGAGTTAGACTTATTTGCAACATTGTCAAAATTAAGTGATTGCTTTATCGGATTTAATAAAGATGAAATGGAATGTGGTTGGTTAAAACCACTTAAATTCCATTCTCACGAAAGACGATAAATCTTGTCAAACAGTAGTATGTAGTGGTTTTTTATTGTATAATCCTTGTTGGAGATAGTTTTCTCGCATAAGAAACTTGGAGGAGGAAAACCAGTGAATACTACGTTATGGATTATACTTGTTATCGTGGCATTAATAGCAGGAGTAGCTATCGGTTTCTTTGTTGCCCGTCAATATATGATGAAATACTTAAAAGACAACCCACCTATTAACGAACAGATGCTACGAGTAATGATGTCTCAAATGGGACGTAAACCGTCTGAAAAACAAATCAAACAAATGATGAACTCAATGAATAAATTAAGCGGTAAATAAAAAATAGCACTCAATTGAGTGCTATTTTTTTGTCTTTGTCTTTAAAGACAAACTCTTTTAAAAAGTCTGCGACCAACATTTCATAGGCTTCAGGGTTCATATTAAAGGATTGTGCATGAGGACCTACATCAAAAAGCTTTAACTTTTTAGGGCCAGGCTTTAAGCTATACATTTCAATTGTCATTTCAGGTAAGATGAAGTCATCTGGAAGGCTATGAATAAACAGTACTGGCTTTTCAATTTTAGTTACAGCCTCTTTAGGTGAAATGCTCTTTAAAGAGTATCCATCACGCATCCTTAAGAAGATACCAGCAAGTTTAATTGCTATGCTGTTACGTAGTGGTGTTTGTTTCATCATTAAGTAGTATAATTGCTCTGAAAAATCGGAAAAGGCGCAATCGGAAATGTAGAAGTCGGCTTCGTCTTCTAATGTACCTGCGTATAATAATGTAGTAGCAGCGCCCATAGATTCTCCTTGTACACCAATTATACCTTCACCACCTAGCTTCTGCTTTAAAGTTTTCATAACTGCTTGTAAATCATATTTTTCGTAATATCCGTAACTTGTTGTTTTGCCACCAGAGTCACCATGTCTACGATGATCATAAACGACTGAGTTAAAGCCTAAGCGCTCGAAAAGACGAGCGTATTTTACGGAATTAATTTTATTTTCCGTAACACCATGGCAAATAATAATCGTATTATTTGTTTGCAAAGGCTGGAAGTGGATGGCTTTAATTGAATAGCCATTCGGGGAATCAACCCACATCTCTTCCTTATTTACATGCTCAAACCAAACTTCGTCAAAACGCTTTGCTTCCTTTTCTCGTTGTAATATGAAGGCTGCATCTTTGTTCTTCATATACATAATTCGACTTGAAAACAAGTATCCGAGAATGGCTGTAATGGCGCCAAGTGTACCCGAAATAAGCCCGAAAATCCAAAGCACACGTTTTTTCATGATCATCACTCCTCTACTTTTGCTTAAAGAGCCGGAATTGACCACTATCAATTGTTCCGGATATTAAAGGTTCGACAATTTTTGCTGCTTCGCAAATTTTTTCGACATCAATCCCTGTGTGAACTCCTATACTTTCTAGCATATGTACAACATCTTCTGTTGCAACATTTCCTGTAGCACCTTTTGCAAAAGGACAACCTCCAAGACCACCCGCTGATGTATCAAATCGGTCCACACCAGCTTGTAATGCAGCATATATATTTGCTAGAGCCATTTTTCGCGTATCGTGAAAATGGGCAGTCAAAAGTAAGTTAGGTAATTCTTCTTTCAAAAGCTTAAATAGGGTATAACTTTCTACCGGATTAGCCATGCCAATAGTATCTGCAACACTTAGCTCATCCACACCCCAACTCGCAAATACTTTACATAAAGAAATTGTGTCTTTAACTTCAATTTTCCCTTCATATGGACAATAAAAAGCTGTTGAAATACATGCGCGTACAAATTTTCCTTGCTCTTTCAGTTTTGCCACGACAGGTGCTAAACTATCCATGGCTTCGTCAGTATTTTTATTAATATTTTTTTTATTAAATGTATGACTAACACCAACAAAAACGGCAATGGCATCTGCACCGTTCTCCATCGCACGCTCCACACCTGTAGCATTCGGTGCTAAGACAAATTGTCTACCTACTTTAGCAGTGTTCTTAATAATATTTTCTGCATCAGCCATTTGTGGCACCCATTTAGGTGAGACAAAAGAAGTTAACTCCATTTCTGTAATGCCGGCATCTTGCAAGCATTTAATGAATTTGAGTTTCTCATTAGTCTCAATTAAGTTTTTTTCATTTTGTAATCCATCTCTTGGACCTACCTCGATAATTGTCGCATTATTTGGTAAACTGAACATAACATCCCCTCCTATATTCCATTGTAAGGAAGGGATGTACATATTAGCAAATAAATTCGTACTTAAACATGGGGGAATAATTATGACAACTGAAGTTGTTATTGTAAGTGCTGTACGTACAGCAATTGGGAGTTTCCAAGGAGCGTTAAAGGATGTACCTGCAACAAAACTTGGTGCAATTGTTATAAAAGAAGCGCTGTCAAAGGTAGGGGTGCCTTTTGAACAAGTAGATGAAGTGATTATGGGTAATGTATTACAAGCTGGTCTAGGTCAAAATCCAGCTCGTCAAGCAGCTATATTTGCAGGCCTTCCAAAAGAGGTACCTGCCTTAACTATAAATAAAGTTTGTGGATCAGGTCTTAAAGCTGTTCATTTAGCAACACAAGCCATTATTGCAGGCGATGCAGATATCATTGTCGCAGGCGGGATGGAAAATATGAGCCAAGCACCATATTTATTGAATAACGCACGTGATGGCTTCCGTATGGGCGATCAGAAGGTGATTGATAGTATGATTACTGATGGCTTATGGTGTGCATTTAATGACTATCATATGGGAATTACAGCTGAAAATTTATGTGACCAATATGCAATTTCTCGTGAAGAGCAAGACAGCTTCTCAGCTCGTTCCCAAGAAAGAGCGACAACAGCAAAAGAAGCGGGGAAATTTAAAGAAGAGATTGTTGCAGTAGAAATTCCTCAACGTAAGGGTGAACCAGTCGTATTTGATACAGATGAATATGTAAAGCCGGGAACTTCAGCTGAAAAGTTAGGAAAGCTACGACCTGCATTTAAAAAAGAAGGATCTGTGACAGCGGGAAATGCTTCTGGTATTAATGACGGTGCAGCCGCACTTGTAGTAATGTCAAAAGCTAAAGCCGATGAGTTGGGCATTAATTCAATTGCAACAGTTGTTTCAAACGCATGTGTAGGTGTAGATCCAGCTGTAATGGGAAGTGGTCCTGTTAGGGCGGTGCAAAAAGTCTTAACGAAAGGGCAACTAGAGTTAGGACAAATTGACTTGATTGAAGCGAATGAAGCATTCGCAGCTCAGTCAATTGCAGTTGATCGAGAATTGCATTTTGACCATGAGAAGTTAAATGTCAATGGGGGTGCAATTGCTTTAGGTCACCCAATTGGTGCAAGTGGTGCTAGAATACTAGTAACACTACTTCACGAAATGGAGAAGCGAGATGTTAAAACGGGTCTTGCTACACTCTGTATAGGTGGAGGGCAAGGTGTTGCAACAATCGTAAAAAGAACGTAAGAAGGAGATTGACCATGGCTAAAAAGAAAAAACAACAAAGACAACAACCAGCACAACAACAATCCGCAAAAAGTGAGGCACTAACATTAAAAGACCAACTTAATGGTGATGTGTTAGAGAAACTAAAACTTGCTAAAAAAGACCTTGTTGCAAAAGAACAAGCAGCACAGGATGAACGCGAGGCAAAGTTAGCATTTGAACGTAAACAACGTGAGAAGAACAAATCGTTTGCAGAGTTATTGAATGAGTACGGAGATAAGGGCTCAAAGTTTAATAGTTAACAAAAGACATAGTTGGATTGCTTAAAGCGGCATTGTACAAATGAATTATGGAAGTTTCATAATTTAACTATATAAAAAGGTCATTGTAGTGCGTTATAGAAGGTAGTTTTGAAAGATTTCTTTCAGAGCTACCTTTTATTCTGTACCAACATATGGTGAAATTTCACACTAAATGTTTAGTATAATAATTCTTTTTTTTTACATTGATAACTTATAAATAGCTTCAGAATAATAGGGGTGAAGTATGGAAGTTTCTAAAATTAAATTACTTATATGGATTTTTCCTCTTGTTTTTTTAATTCATGATTTGGAGGAAATCGCAACCATTGAAAATTTCACTATGAAATTCCCCTTTTCCGTTTCTACTGAGGAATTTATTATCGCATTTATTTTATTATGGATTATCGTAGTGATTGGCTGTGTGAAAGCGGCTAATAATAAACGATTTATCGGAATACTGCCCATAAAATTCTTTGCCTTATTAGTCGCTGGTGTATTCCTTGCGAATGGAATAGGGCATGTTGTGCAAAGTATAATCTTAAAAAAATATGTACCTGGTGTCATTACCGCTGTTGCCATCTTAATACCATTTTGTCTATTTAGTATTAGAAAGCTATTATTAGAAAATTTAATCACACCTAAGCAGGTGGGAGTGTATTTACTAGTTGGTTTCATATTACAGACCCCATTTGCACTAATCGCGCTACTAATTGCAAAATTCATAGTATAAGTTTATAAGGATTGTTAAAAATAAGTAAAATATATAGTTAGTGTCATTTTGTTGTAAAAAAAGAAGGATTCGTGATGTTGAATCCTTCTAGTAAAATTATCGATGTGCGTTATACGTATCTATTTTTGTTAGTTTCTCTAGTTCTTTAGCATAAATCGGTGCTGCATTATTGTAAGCTGAAATTGTTGCTTCCAATTGTTCTTTTGAACTTGCTCCAATCACTGCAGATGCTACAATAGGTGATTGTAATACATAAGCAAGTGCTGCTGCATGTACATCTTTTGTATTGTTTGCTACTTCTTCTAGAGTAGCTTGAAGTTCATATTGACTATAAGTTTGGTACCCATCTAATTTTGCTAAGCGGTCTGACCATTCATTTGTTAGTAAACCTTTTGCTAAAGAGCCACGTGTCACAATAGATGCGTTATTAACTTTTAGCACATCAAACCATTCTTCAGGTCTGCGGTCTAGCAAGCTATATTGCATCATGACAGATACTGCATCGCTTTTTGGTAAAAATTCCTTAATAACATTTGGGCGGATTGATGAAATACCGTATGCCCGAATGATACCTTCTTTTTTTAATTGATCAAATGCTTCGGTTATTTCATCCCAAGGGTCACCAATTGTTCCACCGTGTAGTTGGTATAAGTCAATATAATCTGTTTGTAAGCGACGCAAACTTTCTTTTACTTGATGTTCGATATTTTTCTTTGAAGGGTCCCAGTGCCATCCTTCTCCGTCCTTGTCCCAAACATTGCCCACTTTAGTAGCTAGTATAATATCTTGTCGTTTTCCATTTAGTGCCTTACCGACAAGTTCCTCATTGATGCCCTTATCATATAGATCCGCGGTATCAAAATAGGTAATACCATGATCTACCGCCGAATCTACTATCCATTTAGCAGTTTTTTCATCAGTTGGTAGAGACATACAACCAAGGCCGATTTCTGAAATAATTAAATCACTATTACCTAATTTTCTACTCTTCAAAAATATCACTCCTCATATGATAATGGTACAATGATTAATAACAAAAGCACAACGGAGAGGGTTATAATCATGAAAAAATTTGAAGAAAAAACGACTAGTTCTAAAAAAATTTTTGAGGGTCGAGTTATTTCAGTCAAAGTGGATGAAGTCATATTACCAAATGGCAACACATCAACTAGAGAATTAGTAACTCATCCAGGAGCAGTAGCAATTATTCCTATAACAAACGAAGGTAAAATTGTTCTTGTGGAGCAATATCGTAAACCTTTAGAGCGTAGTATTATCGAAATTCCCGCTGGTAAATTAGAAAAAGGTGAGAAACCTGAGTATACAGCTATCCGCGAGTTAGAAGAAGAAACAGGGTATGGCTCGAAAAACTTCACGTTTGTTCAATCTTTTGCCACATCTCCAGGCTTTGCAGATGAAGTTATTCATATATATGTTGCGAGAGATTTATATAGAATTGAGAATCCTGCTGGTCTAGATGAGGATGAATTTGTCGAATTATTAGAAGTTACGTTAGAAGAAGCTGAACAAATGATTCGTGAAGAAAGAATTTATGATGCTAAAACAGTGTTTGCAATTATGTGGATGAAAAATATCTTGTAAAATAAGTTATGAAATAGGTCGGGACAAGCATAGGTTGTACGAAGTAAAGGAAGGTGACCTATATGAACCGATCATTTCAAATTATTTACTTTTTCTTAATTATTGCAATTGGCTTTATCGGAGGAATTTTACTGTTGCAACTTTCTACTGTTGAACAAGCAGAATGGCTCATTCGTAAAATGGATAGTAGGGTACTCCTACAAGGGAAGCCGTCAATTTGGCAATCTTTATTGCCAGTTGTCATTCCATTTGCTATTGTTTCGTTGCTCGCATCTCATAATTATTTAAGACATGTGGCGAGGGTTGTTGTTGTATTAAAATCGGCATTTTTTGGATACAGTGCAGGTTATTTAATAGACACACAAAACGCATTTTGGTCATATGCTGCATGGTGGTTTCCTTTTCAATTGCTTTACAGTATAGTATTAATGGTATTTTGCATAGTACTTGTACCTGAACCAGTTTATGCTGTCAGGAAGAAGTTACCGATTTTACCCCGTGTAATAGTAGTTCTCATAGCCACTCTAGTAATTTTAGGGGGCGAATTGCTTGCAATTCACTTTATCTATAAATTAAAATAACTATCAAATAATAATTATTATAATTATAATCAATTCAATCTTGTAATGAGAATTGACTTTTTGGTATAATGAAAGAAGTTTAGGGGGGCGTCGTATGGAAAGCCGTATTGATCGAATAAAAAAACAATTACATGGTGCGAGCTACAAACTGACGCCGCAGCGTGAAGCGACAGTAAGAGTGCTTTTAGAGAATGAGGAAGATCACCTGAGTGCTGAGGATGTTTATTTACTCGTTAAAGAAAAAGCACCAGAAATCGGACTTGCAACAGTGTATCGAACATTGGAGCTTTTAACGGAGCTTAAAATCGTCGATAAAATCAATTTCGGCGATGGTGTATCTCGTTATGATTTACGTCAAGAAGGAGCTGCTCACTTTCATCATCACCTCGTTTGTATCGAATGTGGTGCTGTTGATGAAATTCAAGAGGATTTACTTGAAGACGTTGAAGCAGTCGTTGAAAAAAGATGGAATTTTATTATTAAAGACCATAGATTAACATTTCACGGTATTTGCTGGCGCTGTCATGTTAAAGAGTCAGATAACAATAGCAATCAATCATAAGTTTATAGCTTACAAACAAAGGATGGCGGAGGTGCTGTCCTTTTTTATTTACCTATTTTTAAGGAGGGAACCAAAATGAACCAAGATGTACTAGATGCAATCCAAGATTATTTACACTTTTTACGCGTTGAACGCCAGCTTTCTGATAATACATTACAATCATATAAAAGAGATATCACTGCTTATACTAAGAATATTTTTGTAAGTCAAGGTGTACATTATTTTGATGATATAGACAGAGTGAATATATTACATCATTTGCAAATGTTAAAAACATCAGGGAAGTCTGCACGAACTATTTCAAGACATATTTCATCAATCCGTTCATTCCATCAATTTTTGTTAAGAGAAAAAAGAGCTAGTGGGGATCCGACAGTGCATTTAGAAATGCCGAAGTTAGAGAAAAAATTACCAAAAATTTTATCGATTGAAGAAATTGATAACTTAATAGCCATGCCCAATCTTGCAAAACCTCAAGGAATTCGCGATCAAACGATGCTTGAGTTGTTATATGCAAGTGGTATGCGAATAAGTGAGTGTATTGCACTGAATTTAGAAGATGTTCATACTACAATGGGCTTCGTACGAGTCTTTGGTAAAGGTGGTAAAGAACGTATTATTCCACTTGGACGAAAAGCTTTAGAAGCATGCTTGGCATATTTAGAAAAGGGAAGACCAATACTAGAAGATAAGCTACATAAATCAGAGGCTTTTTTTATCAACCAAAGGGGAGATCGCTTAACACGACAATTTTGTTGGAAATTAATGAAGGATTATGCAGAGAAAGCGGGTATAGATAAAGAAATCACACCACATATTTTACGTCATTCTTTTGCGACGCATTTAATTGAAAATGGTGCTGATTTACGTGCAGTTCAAGAACTGCTTGGACATGCTGATATTTCAACAACTCAAATTTACACACATATTAGTAAGACGCGATTATCGGAAGTATATAAGCAGTTCCACCCACGTGCATAAAAAAAAATTTTAAATGTCAGAGGTCTGACATTTATTTTTTCGTATAGTTTGGTAAAATGAATGTAAAGATAAAGGAGGAACACAAATGAACACAAAACCATTTAAACGCATTCACTTAATCGTTATGGATTCAGTAGGTATTGGAGAAGCACCTGATGCTGAAAAGTTCGGTGATGTAGGTGCAGATACATTAGGTCATATTGCAGAAAAAATGAATGGCTTAACTATGCCCAATATGGGGGAATTAGGTTTATCAAATATCCGTGAGTTACCTGGTATTACTCCAGTCGAAAAACCTGCAGCTTATTTCGGCAAAATGCAAGAAGCTTCAGTTGGGAAAGATACAATGACAGGACACTGGGAAATTATGGGTTTAAATATTGATAAACCGTTCAAAGTGTATCCTGAAGGCTTCCCACAAACTTTAATCGAGCAATTAGAAGAACGTACTGGTCGCAAAGTACTTTGTAACAAGCCAGCAAGTGGTACGCAAGTGATTGACGATTACGGTAAAGAGCATATGGAAACCGGCGCTATTATCGTCTATACATCTGCTGATCCAGTATTACAAATCGCGGCACATGAAGAAATTGTTCCATTAGATGAATTGTATAAAATATGTGAAATCGCTCGCGAATTGACTTTACAACCTGAATATTTAGTAGGCCGTGTAATTGCTCGTCCTTTCATTGGAACTCCAGGTAACTTTGAACGTACATCGAATCGTCATGATTATGCGTTAAAACCATTTGGACGTACAGTGATGAATGAATTAAAAGATGCTAGTTTTGATGTCATTGCTTTAGGTAAAATTTCAGATATCTTTAACAATGAAGGTGTAACAGAAGCAATCCGTACAAAGGATAATACAGATGGTATGGACAAGGTATCACAAGTTGTACGTAAGGATTTCCATGGTTTATCATTTTTAAACTTAGTTGACTTTGATGCAGCTTATGGTCACCGTAGAGATCCAATTGGATATGGTGAAGCGTTAGAAGAATTTGACCGTCGTTTACCAGAAGTTTTGGAAGCGTTATCGGAAGATGATCTGTTAATAATAACAGCTGACCATGGAAATGATCCAACTTTCCCTGGAAGTGATCATACACGTGAATATGTGCCATTAATCGCTTATTCACCACGCTTTAAAGAAGGTCATGAATTACCATTAAGACTTACATTTGCTGATATTGGTGCAACAGTTGCAGAAAACTTCAATGTGAAATTACCGGAATTTGGCACAAGCTTCTTATCAAATTTAAAATAAGTGAGGGAGTAATAAAATGCGAATAGTTGATATTATTGAAAAAAAACGTGATGGTGGAGAATTAACTACGGAAGAGATTCGCTTTTTCGTAGAAGGATATACAAACGGTTCAATTCCAGATTATCAAGCAAGTAGTTTATTGATGGCTATTTATTTTAAAGATATGAACGATCGTGAACGTGCAGATTTAACAATGGCAATGGTTGAATCAGGAGATCAGATTGATCTATCTAAAATCGAAGGTATTAAAGTTGATAAGCATTCGACTGGTGGCGTTGGTGACACAACAACGTTAGTATTAGGCCCTTTAGTAGCAGCTGTCGGTGTTCCTGTTGCTAAAATGAGTGGACGAGGTTTAGGGCATACAGGAGGCACTATTGATAAATTAGAGGCTATTGAAGGCTTCCATGTTGAATTGACGACAGAGCAATTTATTGAGCAAGTAAATGACATTAAATTAGCCGTTATTGGTCAAACTGGTAACTTAACACCTGCTGACAAAAAACTATACGCTCTAAGAGATGTGACAGCAACAGTAAGTAGCATCCCTTTAATCGCGAGCTCAATTATGAGTAAAAAAATTGCCGCAGGTGCAGATGCTATTGTACTTGATGTAAAAACGGGTGAAGGTGCCTTCATGAAGACTGTTGAGGATGCTAAGAATTTAGCACATGCAATGGTCCAAATCGGCAATAATGTCGGTCGTAACACAATGGCTATTATTTCTGATATGAGCCAACCGCTTGGTTTTGCGATTGGTAATGCATTAGAAGTAAAAGAAGCAATTGATACTTTAAGAGGAGAAGGTCCGGAAGATTTAACGGAGCTTTGCTTAACACTTGGTAGTCAAATGGTGGTTCTAGGTGGTCACGCGAAAACAATTGAAGAAGCGCGTGAACAATTACTTGAAGTTATCAAAAATGGTAGCGCATTAGAAATCTTCAAACAATTTATTGAAGGTCAAGGTGGTAACCCTGCAGTTGTGGATGATACTTCATTGTTGCCTCAAGCTCAATATACTTTCGAAGTACCAGCAAAAGAAGATGGCTTTGTATCATTTATCGAAGCTGATGAAGTTGGAACAGCTGCAATGATTTTAGGCGCAGGTCGTGCTACGAAAGAATCAACTATCGACTTAGCTGTTGGTTTAATGCTACGCAAAAAAGTTGGCGATAAAGTAACGAAAGGTGAGTCTCTCGTAACAATTTATGCAAACCAAGAAGATGTCTCTTCAGTGATTGATAAAATCTATTCACATATTAAAATTTCCAAAGAAGCACCTCAAGCACCGAAATTAATCGAGGCTATCATAACAGAATAATTTTTTAAGAGCTGGTACTCATTTAATTGAGTACCAGCTTTTTTTGTTGATTAAATGTTGAAAAAAATAAATTTTGTGGTGGTGGAAGAATGCGTTTACTGAAAGAATAACTAGGCTGTTTTCTCTAAGGGTATTGTTAATCAAATCATAAGGTTCAAAATAAAAAAATAGATAATCTACAAGATGTGAACTGCCATTATCTATTTGACAGAGTGCAGTCCACTTTTGTCTTATAATTTTCATTTATTCTATTGAAAAAAATTTACATTTCATTCAATGTAAATTTTTCTAAGAACATGTATGCCATCTTGTTTTTCTTTTTGATATCCTTGCTCCAGTCTTTCAACTTTGCAACATGTACAATATCAGTTTTGTTAATTAGACATCAAATTATTCTCTCAAAATATTATTCTGCTATGTTCAATGATTCACAAGCGCATATCAGGTATTGGCCGTGAAACTTACAAATCAATATTAGATGCATACACACAAACTAAAAACATCTTTATTAACACGAAAGAAGATGTAGATGGGTTGTACTAAATAACGAATGTTAGCTAAGATCATTAGATTCCTTGCTAAATAAATAGGATTTTAGTGCAACAAAATATTAAATTAGGACTACACATTTATCTATATGTGTAGTCCTTTTAATATCAACTATTAAAATCATCTAACCTAAATATAATCATCTCGTATATTAACTTTTTTATGTTTTAACAGAAATAACAATCTTTTAGAAAACAGCCAAAAACTAAAATACTGTGAAATGAGATCTATATTAAAAAAGATCACATTACTTGTTGACCTAATTTCTTGATTTTCTCCATTTTCCACCATTCAATTTTGTTTTTATAAAAATAGAGATTTTTTTTGATTAAAATTTCCTCGAATCTCCAATACTTATGGATAAAGATGACATCCATTTACTGTCGATTTAGTTCTAAATTTAGAAGGTTTCTTCTTAAATTGTCATGCAGAAGGATAACGCAAAACAAATGTGGAATATGCTTGTGAAAAGGAGGTATGACTATGCAACAACTAATTCAACTGACAGTGGATGGCATTGCCGTTATTCGTTTACAAGGTGATTTAGACCATCACGCTGCAAACCGTATTCGAGAAGACATTTCACAAGCAATATACCAAGGTAGCGTTCACGCAATTGTTTGGAACTTAGGTGACCTACAGTTTATGGATAGCGCTGGCATTGGTTTAATTTTAGGAAGAATGCGTGATTTAGCGCCAATCAATGGACAAACAGTCATCTTAAATCCGTCTGCTACAATGCAGAAAATATTCCAGTTTTCAGGATTGTCCAAATATATTTGGCAAGGTACAGAAGATGAAGTAATTCGAACTTTAGGGGGGATTTTGAATGGATAATGAAATGACTTTATCGTTTTTAGCGGTCAGTGAAAATGAAGCACTAGCGCGTATGGCGATGACGAGTTTCATGACAGTGCTAGATCCAACGATTGAGGAATTGTCTGAGGTAAAAACTGTCATTTCAGAAGCGGTTACAAATGCAATTATTCATGGCTATGAGGAAAATCGCACAGGCATTGTAACTGTTTATGCTACTCGTGTTGATAGAGAAGTAACAGTGACGATTTCAGATCAAGGATGTGGAATTGAAGACGTACAGCAAGCAATGGAACCTTTATATACGACAAAGCAACAAATGGATCGCTCTGGCATGGGCTTTACAATTATGGAAAGCTTCACGGATCAGTTATCTGTTAAGTCCGAACGCGGGAAAGGGACAACGGTCACCTTCAAGAAGCAATTTCAACCAGTAGGTTCACCGTTTGCCGCTAGGTGAGAAAATGACATCTAAACCACAAGCCTCTTCTATATTACTGACACAGGAGAAAATGCGAGAACTCATACTGCAGTCTCAAGCTGGCGATGCAAACGCTAGAAAGGAGATGGTAGAGGGGAATACGCGTCTTGTTTGGTCAATCGTACAGCGTTTTGCTTCACGCGGGGCAGATTTAGAGGATCTTTTTCAAATAGGCTGTATTGGCTTAATGAAGTCGATTGACAAATTTGATCTGTCATACCAAGTGAAATTTTCAACGTACGCAGTACCTATGATAATTGGTGAAATTCAACGTTTTTTAAGAGATGACGGTATGGTTAAAGTAAGCCGATCTATTAGAGAGCTTAACTATAAAATTCGGCATGCCACAGATGATTTTCTTAAAATCAATGAAAGACCCCCTACGATGAAGGAATTGGCCGATTTGTTGGAAGTCACAACTGATGAAATAGCAATGGCTTCGGATGCTCTAAGGGACCCTGCATCACTACATGAACAATTATTTGAAAGTGATGGTGATCCAATTACGTTAATGGACCAAATGAGAGATGCTACCTCTGAAAGGCCGTTTGAGCATATACCACTTCGAGATATTTTAACAAGACTTGGTAAAAGGGAACAATCTGTTATTTATTTACGCTATTACTTAGATTGTACTCAAAGTGAAATTGCTGAAAGACTTGGCATTTCACAAGTACAAGTATCGCGACTAGAAAAACGAATCTTATCACAGTTGAAAATTTGGCTAGCACCAGGTCAATTGAAAGGATTAGAAAAGGCGGCAAAAAAATGACTGAAGAACAAAAACCTATTTTCGCAAGTATAGAAGAAGCAGAAAAGTTTATGATTTCAAAATTCGGTGAAAGCGAAAGCTTTGATATAGGAATGAAACATTTGCATTTATACAAAATGCCGGTGTTCTCTATTTATATTAATGGGCTCGTTGATAGTGCCAACTTCACAGAAATTCTTGTCAATATTCAACCGACTCAAGAGGTGGAAGGATATACACCTGAAACTGAGCCGGAATTTTTCCAATTTTGCTTCCCGTATTTTGCTTGGGAGCCGATGACGAATCAGGAACAGCTATTAACTGCGATATTAGGGGGCCAGGTGGCGTTTATAACTCCATCTGGCTATGCTTTTATAGCGGATTTAAGGGCTTATCCTGGTAGACAACCTGAGGAACCTGATAATGAAAAAGTTATTAGGGGGTCACGTGATGGATTTACAGAAAATATTGTACAAAATTCAGGGCTTATAAGAAGGCGAATTCGAGATGCATCCTTGCGGTTTGAATTGCATCAAATCTCTGATAAAGGCAAGACAGATACAGCAATCGTATTTATGAAGGGTATTGCCAATGAGGACCATCTCAATTATATACGCCAGCGTATGAAGAAAATCCATCATGATGGTTTAACAATGGCGGATAAATCAATAGAGGAATGGTTATTTAAACAAGGTTTCCATCCACTACCTTTTGTACGCTACACTGAGCGACCTGATATTACCGCCGCTCATTTATTGGAAGGTCATATCGCGATAATTGTCGATACGTCACCTTCAATTATTTTAGTACCCGTAACATTTTTTCATCATTTACAACATGCAGAGGAATATCGTCAGGCCCCTTTTATTGGAACAGCTGTCCGCTTCTTACGCTTCTTCGGGACTTTTTTAAGCCTCATAGTATTACCTTTTTGGTATTTATTAATCAAGCATCATGAATTGATTCCTACGTTTTTAGATTTCGTCGGAATAGATAAGAAGTCCGCCATACCGATATTACTCCAAATATTAATAGCAGATGCAGGGATAGAATACTTGCGGCTTGCCTCCATTCATACACCAACTCCACTTTCCACTGCGATGGGATTAATTGCAGGTGTTATTATCGGGAATATTGCAATTGATGTTGGACTTTTTTCACCTGAAGTTGTGTTATATACAGCAATTACTGCCATTTTCACATTTGTAATTCCTTCGTATGAATTGAGTATCACCATTAAAGTATTTAGGATCTTTTTGTTACTCATAACCGCATGGCTCGGAGTTAATGGATTCTTCCTAGGTATATTAGGGCTTTTCTTATATATTTGTTCGTTACGACCAATGAAAGTACCTTATATGTGGCCAGTTGTTCCGTTCTTCCCACAAGCTTTTTTACGTATATTCATACGATTCCCTATGACGAGCGATGCTTTAAGACCGTATATTGTTGGTGCAAAACAGCGAAAACGTTCATGATATGCCATTGCATACATTTCTCATTCTATGATAAAGTTCAATTAGTTATAGAAAAATTCCGTGAATTCTTTTGGGTGATACGGATAAAGGGAGAGATTTGATGCATTTATATGGTACTCAAAACGTAACTGAAAATGGTCATTTAACAATTGGACAAGTAGACGCTATTGATTTAACAAAAACATATGGTACACCTTTATTCGTTTACGATACAGCCCTTTTTCGAGAGCGAGCGCAAGGATTTATTAATACTTTTAAAAATGCAGGGGTGCAAGCACAAGTTGCTTATGCTAGTAAGGCGTTTTCAAGCGTTGCAATCTATCAATTAGCGGCTGAAGAAGGACTATCAGTCGATGTTGTTTCTGGTGGGGAGCTTTATACCGCTTTAAAAGCAGGTTTCCCAAGTGAACGCATCCATTTCCATGGTAATAATAAAAGCTACGATGAATTAAATCTTGCTTTCGATTCGAAAATTGGATGTATTGTAATTGATAATTTTGATGAAATTGATGCCTTGAAACAACTATCTGAAGCACGTCAACAAAAAATGCACGTCCTAATCCGTGTAACTCCAGGAGTAGAGGCACATACGCATGACTTTATAACAACAGGTCAAGCAGATTCTAAATTTGGTTTTGACTTAAATAATGGACAAGCGGACCGTGCATTTATGCTATTGCAAAATCACCCATATTTAGAATTACAAGGAATGCATTGTCATATTGGCTCACAAATCTTCGATACAGCGGCTTTCAGCTTAGCAGCAAAAAAAATAAGTGATAAAATGGGCGAATGGTATAAAGAATCCGGCTTCATTAGCCAAGTATTAAATTTAGGTGGAGGATTCGGAATTCGTTATACAGAAGAGGACACACCACTTCAACCAGCAGTTTATGTAGATGATATGATCAAAGCAGTACAACAAGAGATGGCTGTTTTTTCAATGCCGATGCCTGAAATTTGGATTGAACCAGGTCGTTCGTTAGTTGGAGACGCTGGTACAACACTTTATACAGTCGGTTCTCAAAAAGAAGTTCCTAATACGAGGAATTATCTTGCGGTTGATGGTGGGATGTCTGATAATATACGTCCAGCTCTTTACGACGCAAAATACGAGGGTGTCATTGCCAATAAAATGAATGACGAATTAGTTAACACATATACGATTGCTGGTAAGTTATGCGAGTCTGGTGATAAACTGATTGAGGATATCAAGTTGCCAAAAGCAGAATCAGGGGATATTTTGGCTGTGTTCTGTACAGGTGCGTATGGTTATTCAATGGCGAGTAACTATAATCGTATTCCAAGGCCTGCTGTCGTTTTTGCGGAAAAAGGCGCACATCAATTAGTTGTAAAGCGCGAAAGTTATGAAGATCTTGTGAAGCTTGACCTTCCTCTAACGATTGGGAAGGAGGTAAATCGTTAATTGAAGAAAAGTAATATTTTATTACTTCTGTTATTCCTAATATTAACAACAGCATGGGGCGTTATTTATTGGCTTTATATTGCTCCATCAAATATAGGTAAATAATGTGAATCTATTTGCGTAATTTTTGCTTTTCGTGTAGGATGTTGAAAGATACTTAAAGGCAAAAAGAGGGATCATATAAATGTTATGTCGTTATAAGAAAGCATTCGAAAAAATTGCGATGGGGCTCTTGTCTTTTATGCCAGATCAAAAAGATCTGAAATTACTACAAGAAACGATTCGACAATACGATACAGATCCAAACTGGCAACTGTTTTTATGGAAACAAGAGGACGACTTTATTGGTTTAGTTGGCGTAGAGATTGCTGATGACGAATGGATTGTTAGACATATATCGGTTGACCCTTCACATAGAGGTGAGGGACTCGGTAAAGAGATGGTTAAACAGCTTTCTAAAATGGATATGGATTGTGTGATCGCAGCTTGTGATCAAACTGCACCGTTCATACAGAAATGTAAAGCGATGCTAGAAGAAGCAGACAAAGAAATTTAATGTCTGCTTCTTCTTTTTTCGTCTCTCGCCAGGAGAATATCCGAGCGGTCACGTAGCATATGCTTATGTTGTAGGTAATGAGCATCTGTTTCTTTCAATAAGGCAATTGATGTGAAAACTTGGTTCTCTAGGGTTACTGAGGTAATTGGTAGAATAAATTTTTGGAAAGGCTCTTTTTTTTCTACTGCATGTTGAATTTTCTGCATAGAGTGTAAAATTGCAATACCGTCCACTTCTTCCATAAATGAAGAATTGACGGACTGCTCTAAAGTAATATATGCTTTTTTTAAGATTGTTTTGGCTCCACTAAAATTTTCTCGGCGCCAATGGTATAGGCCGGTTGCTAGTTGAATCCATCCTGTTAAGGGGTGAGTTTTATCTCTTGGAGCTATTTCTTTCCAATACTCCTCTAACACTTCGTGACATTCAAAGTAATCTTGATTGCCATTGAAATATGTTAGAAACTGGACAAATAATGGGTGGTACATCGGATGCATTTCGAACACCATTCCTCTATACTGTATTTTGAACATAAACTGTCAGGTGGTTGACTATGTCATATGAAGTAAAACTCGAGGCCTTTGAAGGACCTCTCGATCTATTATTACATTTAATTCATCGCTTGGAAATTGATATATATGATATTCCAATGGCGGAGCTTACGGCTCAGTATATGGAGCATATTCGTGCAATGCAAGTACTTGAATTGAATGAAGCAAGTGAATATTTAGTTATGGCGGCATCTTTACTAGCGATTAAGAGTAAAATGCTCTTACCAATCCATGAAGGGGAGTTAGATGAAACGGAATTCGACATGGATGAGCCCGATCCACGTGAAGAGCTCGTTGCCCGATTAATTGAATATAGAAAATTTAAAGATGCCGCAGTGAATTTAAAAGACTTAGAGTCGTCTCGTGCGCAATATTTTACAAGACCGCCAGCGGATCTTTCAGCATTCGCTCCAGCAGAGCAATTAGCATTATTTGAAACGTCTGTGAATGTGTTTGATATGGTCGGTGCTTTTCAAAAAATGCTTAGACGAAAACATCTAAAAGCGCCATTAACGACTAAAATTACTAGGCACGATGTTTCCATAAAGGATCAAATGAAAACTATGATGGGTGTGCTAAAATTAGCAGGTGGACGCTCAAGCTTTTTCGATCTATTCCCTTATGAAGATAAATCAACTTTGGTTATTACATTTTTATCATTACTAGAATTGATGAAACGCCAAATAATAGCAGTAGAGCAGAATAATAACTTTGAAGATTTAACGGTAATATTACGGAAGGAAGATTTGAACGATGAACAACTTGAATCAATTGATGAGCAAAATTGAAAGCTTACTTTTCGTAATTGGTGAAGATGGTTTAACTATCAGACAACTAAGTTTCTTAACAGAGGAGCAAGAAGAGAAGGTAGCACAAGCTTTGGAACAATTAGCTCATCATTACAACACAGAAGAAGGGCGTGGCATTACACTGAAAGAATTAGCTGGTACCTACCAGCTTACTTCAAAACCTGCCCTTGCAGATACGATTCAGCGACTTGTTGAAAACCCGCCTAGTCAATCATTATCACAAGCCTCACTAGAAGTCCTTGCCATTGTTGCATACAAACAACCCATTACTAGAGTAGAAATTGAAGATTTACGTGGTGTAAAAAGTGAACGACCGCTACATACTTTAAGCTCAAAAGGTTTAGTACAGGAAGTAGGTCGAGCTGAAGGAACTGGCCGAGCAATATTATATGGCACAACAAAGGAGTTCTTAAACTACTTTGGCTTGAAAGATTTAAACGAATTACCAGATTTACCTATGGGTGAAACTGATTCATCTAATGAAAACCCAGATTTATTCATGTCTAAGTTCCAAGAAGCTTTCCAAGATTCAGATTCAGAATAGAAGAAAGGTGTGGGCGATTGCTTCGCCGATATATAATCGGATTATTGATGGTAGTTTTACTACTAATTACTACGACGCCTAGTTCCGCTGCATCAAGTTCATATGCAGTCATTGATGCAGAGACAGGGAGATTACTAGCGGGGTCTAACGAAAATGTACCCTTACCAATTGCTAGTTTGACGAAAATGTGGACTGCGCTTGTTGCAATAGAGAATTTGGATTTAAAAACACCAGTTACCATTTCTCAAAGAGCAGCAACGAGTGAAGGGTCTTCCATTTATTTAACTGCTGGAGAAGAGACAACATTAGAAACATTACTCTATGGACTATTGTTACGTTCAGGTAATGATGCAGCTGCGGCAATAGCAGAAGCTGCAGGTGGATCTCTAGAAGGTTTTTCTAAAATGATGAATGATACCGCACTCTTTTATGGTTTGGAAAATACGCATTTTGAAAATCCGTCAGGACTCCACAATGAAAAGCACTTAGCTTCTGCATATGACACAGCTCAAATGTTACGAATTGCCATGAAAAATGAAAAATTTGAGAAGATAGCTTCTACAAAATATTTTAAAGGTACTACAGGGAACGGGACACTATGGGAAAATAAGCATAAGCTCGTTCGTAATAACAAATTTGCGATAGCTGGTAAAACAGGCTATACAAAAGTAGCAGGACGAACACTTGCTACTTATTTTGAAAAAGATGGAAAAAAGGTAATTGTAGTAACGATCAATGAGGGTAATGATTGGGTTGTCCATAGTAATTTTGCTGATTACGTGTTTAAACATTATACGAATGAAGTAATAGCAAAAGAAGGTACGTATTCTGTACAATCAGATATTAATATTAAATTAACAGAGCCACAGCACTTACTTCTGACGAAGAAAGAAGTAAAAAAGGTAAAACATATCTTACAGTTACCTAGGTCCAAAACTAAAGACTCGATAGGTAGATGGTCATTTTATATAGATGACCAACCAGTTAAGGATGCTATTGTTGATGTACAGTGGAAATAAATGGTTGAGTAGAGAAAAGGCTGCTTATATTAGCAGCCTTTTTCGATTTTATATAAAAAAGTGATATAAAAAGCAGATAAACTGTTTACAAACATATTAGTTAAGGACTTAATTAAGGTACTAATACTTTTCTTATAGTAGAAAGTGTGCCATAATTTTGGACAGGCTAATAGTATTTAACTTATGAGGTGAACGAATGGAAAGACTACAAAAAGTAATAGCGTATGCAGGTATTGCATCACGTAGAAAAGCAGAAGAAATGATTAAGCAAGGCTTAGTTAAAGTCAATGGACAGGTAGTTAGAGAGCTTGGCACAAAAGTCTCTCCTTCTGATTCAGTAGAAGTAGAAGGAGTTAAATTAGAAAAAGAACGTAAAGTATATCATCTTCTATATAAACCAAGAGGTATTATTTCAGCTGTAACAGACGATAAAGGTCGTAAAACAGTAACAGATTTATTCCCCGAAGTTGAACAACGCATTTTCCCTGTTGGTCGTTTAGATTATGAAACTTCAGGCTTGCTACTTTTAACAAATGATGGTGAATTTTCTTACCAACTTACACATCCAAAATTCAAAATTGATAAAACATATGTAGCACGTGTAAAAGGAATTCCTACAAGAGAAGCATTAAGACAATTAGAGCGTGGCGTTATGCTTGAGGATGGAAAGACTGCACCAGCACGCGTGAGACTAATGTCTTCAGATAGCAAATCAGGCAAGGCGATTGTAGCAATAACAATTCATGAAGGCCGTAATCGTCAAGTGCGCCGCATGTTTGAAGCAGTAGGTTACCCAGTACAAAAATTAAAACGTGAACAGTTTGCTTTTTTAACATTGCATGGATTGAATGCAGGTGAGTCAAGAGAATTGACACATCATGAAGTGAAACAATTAAGAGTATTAGCTGAGACAGGTAAGATAGGTTAAACCTAATGTATGTCAATAACCGTTAACATTCCAAAATAGGTACAAGGCGTTTAGTTAGTATTTTCTAGACGTCTTAACCAATTTTACATAGCATAAAACAACACGAGGCAACCTACAAAAAAATGATATAAAAACACTATGCTCAGAATGGAAACGTTCACAAACACTTCAAATATTCAAAATTTCGTCATTCAAAACTTTGCTATAATTAGGTAGATTGTTTCGGATGTTTTTTAGGAGGTCTACTTCGAGTATGGATAAAAAGAAAAAGAGATTTTATGTAAGAACGCTGATTTTAGCAATTCTTGTAGTAGCAATTGGTTATACCATATATACAACAGCTACGAAGGATGAAGTTCGATTATTAAAAGTTGGGGCAGAAGCACCAGATTTTTCTCTAGTGGATTTAAATGGTCAAACACATCGCTTATCTGATTATAAAGGTAAGGGTGTCATGTTGAATTTCTGGGGTACTTGGTGTAAACCTTGTAAAAAAGAAATGCCAGCAATGAACAATCAGTATAAGGTGTTTAAAGACCAAGGTATAGAAGTATTATCTATTAACCAAGCACAAACAGTTTTTGAAGTAGAAAATTTCATTTCTGACTTCGATTTAAAATTCCCAGTTGTAATCGATAAAACAAAAAGTGTCACAAGGGCTTATAATGTAAATAACTTACCAGCTTCTATATTTATTGATCCAACAGGTAAAGTTGTTCGAGTACATGAAGGCGAATTGACAGAAGAAATGTTAGCTGAATTCTTTTCAAGTATCAAGCCAGAGTAAGGAGTTCTAGAAGATGAAAAAAATTATTTGTGAATGCGGTCACGAGAACCCAGAAGGCACAACTTTATGCGAGAAATGTGGTAGCCCACTTACTGAAGAAGAAAAGAGCAGAAAATTAGCAGATATGCGTTATGAAGGAACCGCGATTCGTTCAAAAACGTATAACACAACGATTATTGATAAAATTTGGAACTTCTTTTCAAGTGTAAAAGTTGGAGTTGCAATTATTATTATCACGTTAGTTGCCGCGGGCATTGGTACATTTCTACCTCAAGTGATTTATGTATCTCTTACAGAATATCAAGACGCTGCTGCTGCATATAAAGCTGCTTATGGTACTTTCGGATCGATTTACTATAAATTAGGATTAGCAGATATTTATAGTTCATGGTGGTTCCAGACGTTAATCGGCATGCTTGGTATTTCGATTATTGTTGCCAGTCTTGACCGAGGAATTCCACTATACAAATCTCTAAAAAATCAACGAGTAAAACGTCATGAAAACTTCTTGAAACGACAACGTATTTTTGCTTCTGGTGAAATGTCATCAGAAGAAGCTGATAAAGCATTTGATCTAACAGAAGCGAAAATGAAAGAAATGAAATACAATGTTCGTCGTGAAGATGGCGCGTTATTAGCTGAAAAAGGTCGTTTTGCTAGATGGGGTCCATATATCAACCATGTTGGTTTAATCATTTTCCTATTTGGTGTTATGCTTCGCTTAATGCCAGGTTTTTACATTGATAAAACACTTTGGATCCGTGAAGGCGAAACAATGGCTATTCCAGGAATGGAAGGCTTTTATTTAGAAAGTAAAAAATTCACTTTTGAAACGTATTCAAAAGATGAACAAAAAGAAGAATTTAATGAATCTAAAAAAGCGGTCAACGCTGTTGCGAAAAACTATCAAACAGATGTTAAGTTATATAAAGCACCAGAAGACTCAGTTCCTGGTGATACATCTAATTTAACTCTAGTGAAAGAAATGCCGATAATCGTAAATAAGCCGTTGAAATATGATGGTTATGCACTTTATCAAATGGATTTCCGCTTGAATGAGTTAAAGACGATGCACTTTGATTTAATTGATAAAAAGTCGGAGAAATCCCTAGGATCAGTAGCAATTGATTTAACTAATCCTGAAAAAGAATATAAAGTTGGAAAAGATAGTAAAGTTGTCTTGAAAAAATACTTCCCAGACTTTGCAGGTTTTGAAGACGGAGAACCACAAACAGCTTCACCATTACCAAATAATCCAGCATTTATTTTTGATATGTATACACCTGAAACACCAAAAGGCGAAACAAGCTTTGTAGCTATTAAACAAACACTTGAGCCATTAGGTGAAACTAAGTATAAAATGAAATTTAGTGCTGTTGATACACGTAACGTATCAGGCTTAACAGTCCGTAAAGATAAAACACTTATGATACTAATGTTAGGTGGCATAATCTTTATGTTAGGTGTCACAATCGGTTCTTATTGGAGCCACCGTCGCTTATGGCTATTAAAAACAAAAGATGGTCGTTTATTAATGGCATCGCATACAAACAAAAACTGGTTCAGTATGAAAAAAGATTTGGATGCAGTTACGGAGTACGCTCATCTTCCGGTTTATGTAGATCAACATGATGAAGATCAAAAAGCAGAGGATGCTGAGAAGAAATTGAAAGACAAAGAAAAGGAAGGTGACAACATCTAATGAGTTTAATTGACTTAAGCGGAAATCTACTATTTGTAGCGTTCGTCGCATACCTAATAGCTACTTTACTTTTTGGTGGTGCAGTCAAAGGTGGTTCAAAAGACGAATCAGCTGATGCAGGAAAAAAATGGGGTTCATTAGCGATTATCATTACGCTAGTTGGCTTCATAGCAAATCTAGGTTATTTCATTACTAGATGGGTGTATGCTGGACATGCACCTGTTAGTAATATGTTTGAATTCACGACAGCATTCGGCATGTTCGTTGTAGGAGCATTTATCTTAATTTACTTTATCTATAAAGTGCCGGCACTTGGACTCTTTGCCTTACCTATCGCAATTATTATTATTGCTTACGCTAGTATGTTCCCTCGTGAAGTAAACCCATTAATTCCAGCGTTAAAAAGTTACTGGTTATATATTCACGTAATTACAGCAGCAATTGGAGAATCTATTCTAGCAATAAGTGCTGTTGCAGGTTTAATTTACTTACTAAAAAATATTGACTTAACAAAAAAATCTAAACAAAGTTTCTGGATAGAAGTTGTTATGTACGCCTTAGTACTAGTACTAGGTTTCGTAGCAGTTACAACGACATTTAACGTAACAGGCTATGAAGCGGAATTTAGCTACGTAGATAAAGATGGTAATACTAAAGAAATTACGTATAACACACCGGCGCTGTTCGGGATGCATCAATCTGAATTATTAACCGCAGATAAAATGCAACCAATTGCAGACGTACCAGCAATTGTTAATGCAAAAAAATTGACAACAGTAGTTTGGTCAATCCTAATTGGTACGCTTTTATACGGTTTAATTCGTTTAATCATTCGTAAACCAATTGCGGTTATTATGCAACCGTTCGCAAAACGTGCAAACTCACAATTGATGGATGAAATTGGTTATCGTTCGGTATTAATTGGCTTCCCAGTATTTACGCTTGGTGCATTAATCTTCGCGATGATTTGGGCACAAGAAGCATGGTCTCGTTTCTGGGGCTGGGATCCTAAAGAGGTTTGGGCACTTATCACATGGTTATTCTATGCAGCATTCTTACACTTACGCCTTTCAAAAGGATGGCAAGGTGGGAAGTCAGCTTGGTTAGCAGTAATTGGTTTTGTTATCATTATGTTCAACCTAGTTGCTGTTAATTTAATCATAGCAGGTCTTCACTCTTACGCTGGTTAATAATCAGCTTGGGATTGTTGCAAAGCTAAAGCCTTTTCCTTTATAGGGAAGGGCTTTTCTTTTCATTTCGATAGGCTGATTGTACAATAGACATATAGATGGTTTTGGGAGGAATAGTTGTGAATGAACAAATTTCAATTTTAGTAGTAGACGATGAGGATAGAATCCGCCGTTTGTTAAGAATGTATTTAGAACGTGAAGGGTATGTAGTAGAAGAAGCTGAAGACGGAGAAGAAGCAGTGGAAAAGGCATTAGCAAATGAGTACCATTGTATTCTCCTTGATATAATGATGCCTGAAAAAGATGGCTTACAAGTATGTGAAGAAATTCGTGATAAAAAAACAACGCCAATTATTCTATTAACGGCAAAAGGTGAAGAGGCAAACCGAGTATCAGGTTTCGAACTAGGAGCTGATGATTATATTGTAAAACCATTTAGCCCACGTGAAGTGGTTTTACGTGTAAAAGCTATTTTACGTCGTTCTGCAGCATTCTCACCAATTACAACAACTTCTGCATCAAAAGATTTAGTCGTCTTCCCACATTTAACAATCGATCATGACGCACACCGAGTTTCTGCTGATGGTGTAGAAGTCAATTTAACACCAAAAGAATACGAATTATTGTACTTTTTAGCAAAATCACCAGATAAAGTATTCGACAGAGAGCAATTATTAAAAGAAGTATGGCATTATGATTTTTTTGGAGATTTACGTACAGTTGATACACATGTGAAACGTTTACGTGAAAAACTAAACCGTGTTTCTGAAAATGCGGCAAAAATGATTGTAACGGTATGGGGCGTTGGCTATAAATTTGAGGTAGTCAATGAATAGAATGTGGAACAGCGTTGTCGGGAAGCTATGGGTAACCATATTGCTTCTCGTTTCTTTTGTATTGTTTGTTTTCACTGTACTAATGCTCGAATTTTTATCAAACTACCATACTAAACAAACAGAGTCCTCATTACGTCAAGAAGCTTCCACAATTGCTCGTATTATCAATGACCGTGAAACAACGGACTCTACAAAGGCTATTATTTCAGATGTTCTGAGTGATGAAACAAATGCATTAATCGCCGAGAAACCAGGTAAAGTTTCTTTTTCATTACAAGAGGGACTTAATCAAGAGGGAATTAAACAACAAATTCTTAATGAAAAAGCATTTGATAAAGTATTTACATCGAATGCACCAGTTGTAAAAGAAATGATGCTTCCTTCAACAACGAAAAAAGAACATATGGAGTCTTACATCGTTTTAGCTTTTCCTATAGATGTTGAAAGCGAACTACACGGAGCCATATTTATTTATCAAAGCCCAGACGCTATACATAGGACGACAGAAGAAACGACTAAAATTGTCTTTCTAGCGGCGGCAATTGCTTTGATGTTGACAACTTTCTTTGCGTTTTTCTTATCAACTCGAATTACGTCTCCTCTTCGTAAAATGAGAGAAGCAGCATTTGAATTAGCAAAAGGTAATTTTGAAACAAAAGTACCTGTTTTACAAAATGATGAAATTGGTCAATTAGCGACTGCTTTCAATCAAATGGGCAAACAACTTAAACACCACTTAGAAGTAATTAACCAAGAGAAAGAACAGCTATCAAGTATATTGACATCGATGACAGACGCAGTAATTACGTTTAATCGTGACCGTACCATTTTGGTCAGCAATCCACCTGCGGAACTTTTACTACAAAAATGGTTTATCAATAAGAGTGCCAATAGTGATAAACCTATTCCTGCTGAAATTTATCATATGCTTGACCACGTTTTAGACTTGGAAGAAGAGCTGGAAGTAGAGCTTGAAATTGAAAGATCCTATTATGCGATTTCAATTAGCCCGTTATATAGTGGAAATTCCGTGCGCGGTGCAGTAGCTGTGTTACGAGATAAAACGGAAGAGCATCGTTTAGATAAATTACGTTCAGACTTTATAGCGAATGTCTCACATGAATTACGAACTCCAATAGCGATGCTTCAAGGCTATAGTGAAGCGATTATGGATGATGTCGTCTCAAGTGAAGAAGAACGTAAAGAAATGATTAAAATCATCTATGATGAGTCGCAACGAATGGGGCGTTTAGTCACAGACTTGCTTGACTTAGCTCGTATGGAATCAGGACATATGCGTTTATATAAAGATTCTGTTCCAATATCACCTGTTATTGAAAGAATTACGCAAAAATTTGTTCAAGTAGCAAAAGAGAAACACGTAAATCTGACATTTAATACAACAATCGAAGATACACTTCACTTAGAAATGGATGAAGACCGTATAGAACAAGTATTAACAAACTTAATTGACAATGCCATACGTCATACACTAGTCGAAGGAAGTGTAGAAGTTATTGTAGACCGTCAGCTATCCTTTGCACGCATTCAAGTAAAAGATAACGGTGCAGGGATACCTGCCGATGATTTGCAGTATGTATTTGAGCGTTTCTATAAAGCTGATAAAGCTAGAACACGTGGTAAGGGTGGGACTGGTCTAGGTCTTGCCATTGCCAAAAATATTGTTGAAGCACATAAGGGTAGAATTACAGTGGAAAGTGAAGTTGATAAAGGAACTACATTCACATTCTATTTACCAATTGAAAAAATGTAAATTAAATGTAAAACACGGATTGTAAGTTAGAAGACTTTACAATTCGTGTTTTTTTGCATATAGTTATAGTGTATTACAATTAAATTATGGTTCATCTTCGGGGCAGGGTGAAATTCCCGATCGGCGGTATTAGAGAACTAAGCAATACTCTTGAGCCCGCGAGCCGCAAGGCAGGATTTGGTTAAATTCCAAAGCCGACAGTATAGTCTGGATGGGAGAAGGTGAAGGTACGGTCGTCTTTCAATTTGAGTATCAATAAGACGCTTATTTGACTATGCCTAAATTCTCCCTTAAGTACACTATGTGCTTAAGGGTATTTTTTTGCATAGCAACAACGACTATACCTTTCCTCTTTTTGAAGTGGATCTACAAAAGGAGAGAAAAGTATTATGAAGAACATGAAGTTGCAGAAGAGGATTGCAATTGCAATGTTAAGTAGTATTTCTTTTGTTTTAATGCTATTTAACTTCCCTCTACCACCGTTTCCGGCATTTTTGGAAGTGGACTTTAGTGATGTGCCAGCCTTAATCGCAGCAATCACCATGGGGCCACTAGCAGGTATTCTAGTTGAGTTATTTAAGAACGTGTTAGATTGGATTTTCTCAGGGAGTCCTACAGGTATGCCAGTTGGCCATATTGCAAACTTTACAACAGGTGTATTATTTATCATGCCGGTATATTTTGTTTATAAACGACTTTCAAGTACAAAGGGCCTAACTACTGGGTTTGTCATTGGTACACTATCGATGGCAGTAGGTATGAGTTTACTGAACTATGTACTATTCTTACCTATGTATACGTACTTTTTAAATGTCCCAGCTACAACTGGAACAGCATTAACGAAAATGATTGTACTAGGTGTTTTACCTTTTAATATTATAAAAGGATTCATTGTCATGATTATATTCATGCTATTGTTTAATAGCATGAAAAAATGGATTGAAAAACAACGAATGCATTATTTAAATTAAACCTTCAGCCGATGTTTGTAAAAAGACATCGGCTTTTATAATTGAATAAAACGTTGAATGAATGTATAATACTGTTAATAAATAGAATATTCAGTACATTGAGTAAGATAATGATGTAAAAACGAGAATATATAACTTGTGATTTTACAATGTTATATAATTTATTCGATATATCGAGATTAACTTCCATAAAAGAAAGGATGTATGTGAATGGCTGAACGAAAATTATTAAGCTCCTTTTTTACATCAATAATTGCCTTTTTTACATTACCTTTATTATTTATGCAAACAGATGAACATTTTCTACACAGTGCATTTGCATTAACCGTATATGTCGTTCCAATTATTTTTACATACGGTTTATTAGCTTCGTATATAGCAGATCGAATAGCAGAGCGTAAAATGAATGTGAGAGGTTACTCTCTACTATTGCATATGGCTTTCGGAACAGGAATTGTCATTCCGATTACAGTTGCATATTACTCACAAGGTGGAGTTTGGTCACTTCAAATAATAACAGCTGCTACTGCTGGCTTCATTTTAGGAAGCGTTTTCTTTTTCGTAGATTTAATGTTACGTAAAGTCGCTATTCGTATGACGCAATATTCTTATGAAGAGCAGAATATTTGAATTTAACATCAATTAGCAATGAGGCCCTATATCTCATTGCTTTTTTTATGATAACAATAAAGTGAAAAAAAGCTAAAGAAACAGGATTACTAATAGCTGTAGGAAGAAAAAGAAGTGCCGATATAAATTGTTCGGTTATACTTTGAGAGCATATTTTGACAACAATAATCAATTTATGCTCTTATCATTATCTATTCATTAATTCTTTTAATAACACGTTGTAACTTTATTATCCGCTCACTTATCATTATATTTTCAAGGGAAAAGGTGGGAAAAGAATTTAGTGATTCTCTTACATTTATATTAAACAAAGAAAAGAAAAAAACCTGAGCATAACGCTCAGGCTTTCATCATTCTTTATGAGTTAAGGTCATTATGAAACTTACTATTAAAATTAATATAATTGAACCAAGTAAAGCTGGTAGGATATAGAAATCGCTTAAGGCTGGTCCCCATTGACCAAATAAATTACCACCTATCCAAGCTCCAATAATACCTGCAATAATATTGCCAATAATTCCTCCGGGGATGTCTTTACCTATAATTAGGCTTGCTAACCACCCCAAAATTCCTCCAATAATCAAAAACCAAATAAAACTAAACATATGTAAACCTCCCTATAATCTTAAGGTACTAATTCCCTGTAGACTAAATATGAAACCTGTAAAAGCCAATTAATACTGTGGTGTAAATTTGAGCAAGTGATAAAGAATTACTATATTCAAATGTAGCACTGTGTAATAAAGTGAAATTAGGCCTCCTTGGATTAGAATATGCTAAAGAGCGGTAGCTACGCTATATTATTTAATTAACAACCCTGTTTCCATTATTCCTTCAAAAGTCCCTCAATCGTCTCCCAACAAAAAACAGAATAATGATGTATAATGATAGAGGTGCTCTTTTTGAAAAGTACTATTAAACAACAAATGCAAGAATAATGCTATACATTAAAACCCTATAACTATATCTTGCAAATATACTCGATAGGTGGAAACAACATTGAATTACCGCGTTTTACTTTATTACTTTTACACAACGATTGAAGACCCAGAGGCATTTGCTGTAGAGCATTTAGCATACTGTAAATCAATTGAGTTAAAAGGTCGTATTTTAGTCGCTTCAGAAGGTATTAATGGAACAGTCTCAGGAAATGTGGAACAAACAGATGCTTACATGGCTCATATGAAAGCTGATCCTCGCTTTGACGGTATCGTTTTCAAAATTGATGAATCAGAGCAACATGCTTTCAAGAAAATGCATGTACGTCCAAGACCTGAACTTGTAAATTTAAGCCTAGAAGACGATGTTAACCCGCATGAAATTACAGGTAATTACTTAGAGCCAGCAGAATTCTTAGAGAAGATGCAAGAAGAGAATACAGTAATCGTTGATGCACGTAATACGTACGAATTTGATGTAGGCCACTTCAAAGGCGCGATTCGCCCAGATATCGAAACGTTCCGCGATTTACCAGACTGGATTCGCGACAACAAAGAACTACTAGAAGGTAAGCAAATTTTAACTTACTGTACGGGTGGAATTCGTTGCGAAAAATTCTCAGGTTGGTTAAAACGTGAAGGTTTTGAAGATGTGAGTCAATTACACGGTGGTATCGTTACTTACGGAAAAGACCCTGTAGCTAAAGGTCAGCTTTGGGACGGTCAATGTTACGTTTTCGACGAACGTTTAACTGTACCCGTGAATCAAGTAGAGCATGTAATCGTAGGTCGTGATCATTTTGATGGCGAACCTTGTGAACGTTATATTAATTGTTCAAACCCTGAATGTAACAAGCAAATTATCGCTTCAAAAGAAAATGAAGATAAGCATTTAGGTGGCTGTACTCATGAATGTCGTGTACATCCTCGTAATCGCTATATCCCTCGTAATGGTTTAACTGAGGTTGAAGTAAAAGAACGTTTAGCACAAATTGGCGAAGTAATCGCTTAAACAAATTTATAGAAGGCTGCCATATGTCGGGATCTCCCATACACTGGCAGCCTTTTATCCGTTTAATATGCCAAAAAAGCAGAAAGGAATTTACTATGCCGACTTTAAAAGGAACAATTATTATTCAAAAAATGAAAGGACCCAATATCCTTTACATAGATAAAACTGCGCTCGCAAAATACTTTATTGATTTTGATGGGGAAGACGTACAAATGAACCTACATTTGCAAAAGTCTCAATTACAAGAATATAGAGGTACAGCTGAAATCTTCTGCTTTGAAGGAAAAGATGGTTATGGTGGCATTAAATTTGCCAATGATTTTTATATAGATGATCATGACATCTTGGAATTATTAGAAGAACATGAAGGAGAAATAGTTGAACTAGCAGTTGAGTTAGAATAATAGATATTATTGAAGTTAAATCTATCTTTATACCAAAGTAAAAGCAGCAAAAGGGCCTATTTATGCTCTTTTGCTGCTTTTTTTCGTGCCTCAAAGAAATCCAGTATGAATTTTTGAAATTGCTTTGCAGCAGGGGATAAATAGCGCCCCTCTGCCCAGGCCATGCCAATAATACGTTCACATTTCACATCACTGATATGAATTTTAGCAATTTTCCTAGGATTAATTTCCTCACCGTCCGGTAACAATGAAAAGCCAAGTCCATTTGCTACAAACCCTGCAACAGTCCCTACCTCATCACCTACAAAAGTGATTTTAGGTGTAATTCCGACCTTCTCAAAAATTTCATCAACCGTAATACGTAAAGCGTACCCTTTTTTTAACAAAATAAATGATTCATCAGCTAGTTCTTTAAGTGTAATACTCTTCTTCATAGCTAGTGGGTGATAAATCGGCACAATCAGATACAACTCATCTCTCCATAATTCAGTCCATTGGATAGGTTTTTCGACTTCCATCGCTGCTAGCAAAGATAAATCAAGCTCGCCTGATTTTAGTTGTTTTAATTGTGTATGTGTATGATTTTGAATAAGTTGAAAATGGATATCAGGGAATTCTTTGCGGAATAGCCGTATTAAATCAGGTACTACATTTGTACCTAGTGTATGTAAAAAGCCAAGTGAAACTTCACCTTGATTTGGGTCGACGAGCTCTTGAATCTCATGTAAACCATCCTGATATTCCTGCATAATATTATTTACACGTTTTAAAAACATAGCGCCGTAACGATTTAAAATAATAGAACGTCCTTGTCTTTCAAATAATGGTACTCCTAACTCATCTTCAAGTCGTGCAATAGAGCGACTAAGTGCAGGTTGTGATATAGATAAAAGCTCAGCTGCGCGGGTCATATGTTGAATGTTAGCTAGTTTTTGGAAGTATTCGAGTTGTTGCCATTCCATGAAAAGACCACCTTTTTTATAGTGAATCAATTGATACCTTTTATGCATGATAATGATAAGAATTATAAATTATACATTATTAATCGTCAATGTTAATATGAGGTAGACATAAAATAGACACAACAAAAATATTGACATTTTTAAGGGGATATTTTATTGCGAAAGTCTGTTTTTAAATAGAAATGAAAACATTTCTAATACTCTATAGAGTTTTTAAAGAAAATTAAATTAAATATGTTTTACATAAACGGAATGGCGAAAGCCAAAAATTAATTACTTGTCGATTACAAAGGAGATAGTCAAAATGAAACTAGTCGCACCTAAATCTTTTACACTTGAAGGAGGAAGTAAAGCAGTATTATTACTTCATGGCTTTACAGGAAGTACAAAGGATGTAAAAAGATTAGGAAAATATTTGCAAGATCGAGGATATACAGTTCATGCACCGATGTATAAAGGTCATGGTGGATCACCTGAAGAATTACTTGAAACAGGTCCTGAAGACTGGTGGAATGATGTTGTTGCAGGCTATAACCATTTAAAAGACCAAGGGTACGAAGATATTGCAGTAGTTGGTATTTCACTTGGTGCAGTATTCTCATTACGCGTAGGTGAAGAGTTCCCAGTAAAAGGCGTAGTATCAATGTGTGCACCAATCAAACGTGAAAATACTGATGGGCTTTTTGATCGCCTATATGACTATGCTAAAATATATAAATCATTTGAAGGTAAAACAAGAGAACAAATCATTGCTGAACTTGAAAGTTTAAAAGCAACGCCAAAAGGCTCTTTAAATGATATTCAAAAAATCACAGAAGAAACTTGTGAAGACTTACATGAAATTACAGCACCGACATTAGTTATGCAAGGTGCTCTAGATGCGCCGATTTACCAAGAAAGTGCACCTTTTATCTATGAACAAGTTGATGCTGAAGAAAAAGATATCATCTGGTATAAAGAATCAGGACACATCATTACAACAGGTAAAGAACGCGATAAAGTGTGTGAAGATGTAACGGATTTCCTTGATCAAATTGATTGGTCTATCGCCAACTAATAATTTCTAACCTAAGAGAAGTACTCGAGTTATTATACTAACTCGAGTGCTTTTTCATTTGTTTTGCTTTCATAAATGTAACAGTTCGCGCTGTTGAATCATATAGACACCATTCTCTAGAACCTATTACAGCACCAACATTAACCCCGTATTTTTTTTGCTTCAATTGAATAGGTTTACCATAAGTAAAAGATTTTCTTTTACCTTTTTTATAAAATGCGGAATCATGGCTATGACCAAAAAAGAAGACGGATTGTTTAGCATCTGTTAACAGGGGTTTCCAATCTAACGACCACTTAAATTGATGTCCATGTATAATGTGCGCACCGTCAATTTTTAGAATCTCCGGAAGTTCATGAAAAGTTCGGAGACCCGTTACTTGCATAATGCGTTCCTCCTGATTTCCTCGAACAGAAGGGAACTGTAGCAAATTGCTAAAGTGCTCTGAATGCTCAGCAGCCTCGTCAAATGCTAGTCCCCTAATGTTTTTTGCTCTTTTTTTACCTATTTTACATTCAAATAAATCACCTAAACCAATGATTGTGGCATCTTCAGCCGTTTGATTTATATGCTGTAAAACTGCGTTAGTATCTTCAAAACACGAGTGCAAATCTCCAATCAATGCATACTTCATTTAGGTAATCATCCTTTCAAAAATATAGTAGAAATAATAGCATACATTAAATTGCTGGTAAAATAATTATTAACAGTTAAAAATAGTATAGCTACTTGTCGATAAATGTAATCACTTTATAAAGCATTTATTAAACACATGTGTAAGGTACCGATATTAGTAAGGTGACAAAATTACCTAATTGTTACAAAAACATGACACGAATTACGCTTTTATTAAGGTTGGGATATTCAGTGCCCATTTTTTTCAAGTCATGGTAGAATAAATGAGTGAGAAAATTGGGATATGAAATAAAGATTAGAGAAATGAGTTGACTAAGTTTGAAGATGAATACGAAATGGGGCCGCACAGCGGTTATGACATTAGCGTTAACAAGCGGCTTTATGTACACCGCGCAACCTCTACAAGCAGATGCAGCAACATCACAAGAAATGACACAAAAAAAAGTAAAGATAGATAAGAAAATTAAAAAGCTAGATAATGAGATTAAAGATTTAAAGAAGAAATTACAAAAAAAGACGGAAGACTACAAAGTAACTCAAAAAGACTTGAAAAAAGTTAATGCATCTATTGTGGAAACTGAAGAGCGTATAGAAAATCGTTCAGAAATAATCGACGATCGACTTAAAGCCTATCAAAAAAATGATAGCACAGTTAGCCCATACATAGAGGCAGTGCTTGGATCTGACAGTATTACAGACTTAGTCAGTAGAGCAATGAGTGTTAAAACAATTATTGATGCAGATCAAAACTTGTTAGAAGAACAGGAAGCTGATAAACAAGAATTGGCTGATCAAAAAGATGATTTAGAAAAAACACAAGCAAAATTGCAAAAACAATTCCAACAAATGCAAGAGGAAGAAAGCGCACTTGAAACAAAAAAGGCTGAAAATAAAGTTAAATCATTAGAGCTAAAAAGACAAATTGCCTCTAAAAAAGAGGAAGAACGTATTGCAAAAGAGCTCAAAGAAAAAGAAGAAGAAGCTCAGAAGTTAAAAGACCTTCAGAATACACGATTTGTAAGTGATGATAATAATGTTGGTAATGGAAATAACTCTGGGAATGGCAGTAATGGTGGTAGTCCAAATGACAGCAATCAATCTAAACCAAATGTTTCAGGTTCAAAAGCTGCAACAGAAGCCATTGCAGAAGCTAGTAAATATTTAGGTACTTCTTATGTATGGGGTGGGAGCAATCCAACTTCAGGGTTTGATTGTTCAGGTTTAACACAATGGTCATTCAAGCAAGCAGGATACTCTCTTCCAAGAACAGCAGCACAGCAGTATCTAGCAACTGAAAAAATTGATCGTAGCAGTGCGAAAGCTGGGGATTTAGTATTCTTTAGTTACGGTTCAGGTGTTGCACACGTTGGAATATACTTAGGAAATAATAGAATGCTAGATGCACAAAATAATGGTGTAGTTGTTGAATCTTTAGATTGGTGGAACCAATATTTAGTAGGATTTGGCCGTGTCTCTGGTGTAAACTAAACAATTCTAAAAGCTCTTTGTTCATAAAAGAGCTTTTTTTATGAGAAAAGTAATAAAATAAAGTGATTTTTTGTTTATCTGGATATGTAAAATAGACTTCACTAATCGTACGTGCATATCCGTGGCCAGCACTTCATAGCTAAAATGATCAATAATTAATTTTTCCTGAAATTTGTTATGAATGAAAAGGTTTCTTATTGGCTTTGGCTAAATTTTAGTAGCTGAGAAAAGAACTTGACGCAAAATGGTTGAGGACTTTGGTTTATTAATAAAATAATAGGGTATATGACTAGGGGAAAATAGATTTCTTTTAGCGAAATGATCATTGAGTTTAAAAATCAAATATTATATTTAGGTATCACGAAAATACCATCTTTTGATTCAAGATATATAGTATCATGTGGTGATTGGCTAATGCGAGGAAATTAATCGTTATCCAATATTGGATAATGATTAGATTTTTTAGGTATTAAGACATACTAGGTGTGAGTTTAATAGTTTATAAAATTATAAACATGCTATTGTAGCTATAATATTATTTTACTTATTAATCAAATAGGAGGATAAAAAGTACTTTGGATATGTATTAATTTGTCGATTATTTAAGAGATTTTCGCTATACTAGTAATTGTAAATATTCAATAGAGAAAGTAGTGAACGATTATGGCAACAGCGTCACATGCAGTAGAAATTCCATTACCAGCAACTGAAGTTTGGGACTTTGTAAGCAATATGGAGAAATGGGCAACACTTGTACCTGGATATAGAGAACATGAAATCATCAATGATCGTCAATCTACTTGGACATTTGCTGGAAATGTCGGTGTCTTGAAAAAAACTGTGAAAGTACAAATAGATATTATTGATTGGATAGAGCCAACTAAAATTACATTTAACCTTATTGGTTTAACAGATAAATTTACTGGAAACGGATATTTTGAAGCAACAGCATTAGAAGCTGAAAAAACCGAGATGGTCGGTTTCTTAGAAGTAAATGCTGGTGGTTTAGTAGCACCAGTCCTAAATCCAGTATTCAAAGCGGTACTACCAAAAGCAACAACTATGCTAACTGAACGTGTAGCTAATAAAATCAGATTAGTTCAAGTTTAATAGCTAAAACCGTCAAAAAGTCTCTCCATTTGGAGAGGCTTTTTTAGATTTCTGCTTTCAGCACTTTTTCTGAAAAATAGCTGTTAGTAGTCCGTCTATACCAAAAACGGGTTCATTTGATTCGGCTACTCTCATATTTCGTACTTCAATACACTCAAAGTCTTGAAAAACCCTTCTTAGCTTTTCTTCTGTAAATCCTAAGCCGCCCTGTAAACTTTTTATCCTATACACTTCCCAATCTGAAATACTAGAACCTCCAATAGGTCCATCTTCGATAAAACAGTTAATAGCAAAGTATCCGTTTTGCTTAAGCGATTTTTTAATTAAATCTATGTAATCCATTCTCCTATGTGGTGCAATATGATGAAAACAACCTGAATCATAAACTAGATCATATTTTGAATCCTCTATATATAAATCAAAAATATTATGATTAATAAAATTGATTGTAATATTTTTTTCAATCATTCTATCCCTAGCCCATTTCAATGATTCTACAGATAAGTCTACTGCATCTACCTTATAGCCTTTTTCAGTTAGGTAAATTGCATTTCTACCAGGTCCACATCCTAACTCTAATGCATGACCAGAGTTTAAAAGTTTTCGATCAAAATAACTGACTAGGTTTTCATCTGGTTTATTTTCAAAGAAGGGAATCCTCTTTTCACGATTTGAATAAAACTCATCCCAAAATTGTTCGGGTTCTCGTAGTAAACTGTCTAACATATTTTTTAAATCATCATAATTCTTAATGTTCTCCATACTTTCTCCCCTTTCAATTGGTTTATCTTGCTAATTTATCTTATCAACAATTGGGTGTATTATGGTTACAAATACATTAATTGTATATTAAAAGTAAAGGGTGTTAACTGTAGAGAGTACAACTAAAAGCTCTTTAAATAATCATAGGGTATCATGAATGCTACTCAACAGAAAGTATAGATGGATTGTACGATGGTTTTATAAAACTAAAATAGAACATGTTTAAATGGGTTTTAGGTGGTTTCCTCTTAATTAACAAGAAAATATTTTTACAATTATTACAATAGTATTTCAGCGGAAGTTCTAAAATATTTTAAGTATTCGAAATGATACATGGACATATACTCTTTTGTCTTTTTAGAGAAATCTCCAAAAACAACAAGAGAATTTCATGTTTTACACTATATCAATATCACTTATTATTCATTATCATTTAAATATTCAGAAAAAGGGGGTTTTTGATGACGAAAACGATGAACGAAAAGCCAAAAAAGAAGATAATTGAACGATTTTTAGATGGAGTAGAGAAAGCGGGAAATAAATTACCTGATCCTGTGACGCTCTTTGTTATAATGGCGTTTTTGATCTTGGGATTGTCATGGATAATGGCTAAGTTCAATGTTTCGGCTGTGAAACCCGGAACAGATGAGAGTATTGCCGTTATCAATTTACTTAATCAAGAAGGATTAATACGTATTTTAGGTGAAATGCAGTCAAATTTCACATCATTTCCACCTCTTGGAATGGTTATTGTTTCAATGCTTGGTATCGGTTTAGCAGAGCAAACAGGTTTAATCGCAGCATTGATGAAAAAATCTGTGATGAGTGCTCCACAGAAACTGATTATTCCATTTTTAATATTAACAGGATTGGTTGGAAACTTAGCAGCAGATGCAGCATTCATAGTTTTACCACCAATTGCTGCTTTAATCTTTATGAGTATTGGACGAAATCCACTTGTTGGTTTAGTCGTTACATATGCCGCAATTGCGGGTGGCTTTAGTGCTAACTTGTTAATTAGTTCTCTTGATGTTCTGTTACTTGGAATCACAGAATCTGCAGCACATCTAGTAGATCCTGAATATACTGGTCGTGCAACAATGAACTATTATTTCCTAATTGCTTCAACATTTGTTTTAGTAGGTTTAGGAACATTTGTAGCACATAAATTTACGATACCACGTTTTGGAGAATTTAACGGTGAGTTGGAAAAACTTGAACCTATTACTCCTATTGAAAATAAAGGCTTAAAATGGGCAGGTATCGTAACCGCAATATATGTTATTATTCTATTAATTACGGTTGTACCATCTAATGGTATTTTACGTGATCCTGAAACAGGTGGTTTCTTATCTTCTCCATTTATGACGGGTATTGTACCAATCATGTTATTTTTCTTCCTGTTACCAGCTTTAGCTTATGGGATTGTCACAAAGAATATTAAGAGTGACAAAGATGTTGCAGAGAAAATGTTTAAATCTGTTGCAGATATGGCTTCATTTATTGTATTAGCTTTTGTAGCAGCCCAAATGATTGCTTATTTTGGATGGAGTAATATAGGTCCAATTTTAGCGATTAAAGGTGCTGAAGTATTACAAGCGATGGATTTTACAGGTTTACCAATGATAATTGGCTTTATCGTAATATGTGCAAGTATAAACATGCTAATTGCAAGTGCTTCAGCTAAATGGGCATTATTAGCACCAATCTTTGTTCCAATGTTCATGTACTTAGATTATAGTCCAGCATTAACACAGGCAGTTTATCGTGTAGGGGATTCGATAACGAATCCTATAACACCAATGCTTGCATACTTTGCAATTCTTTTAGCCTTTGCTAAAAAATACGATAAAAATATCGGTATTGGAACATTGATTTCCGCTTTACTACCATACTCAGTTATCTTTGCGATTGGATGGATTTTGTTGTTTAGTATTTGGTTCTTATTAGGATTGCCACTTGGACCTGGTGATTCAATTTACTTAAAGTGAGGGAAATTATATGGAAAAATTATATGATTTATTGAAAGAGAATTATGGAGAAATGATAGAAATTAGACGTTTCCTACATGAAAATCCAGAGTTATCATTTGAAGAAGTAAATACACCGAAATATATTGCTGAATATCATCGTAACCTTGGACATGAAGTGACTGAAGGCGTCGGTGGACGAGGTGTAGTTGCTAAATTGCATGGTGCAAAACCAGGTAAAACTGTAGCACTTCGAGCAGACTTTGATGCCTTAGCGATTCAAGAACTAAATGATATCCCTTATAAATCCAAAGTAGATGGCGTTATGCATGCATGTGGACATGATGGACATACAGCAACACTTTTAGTATTAGCTAAAGTGTTAAACAAGCTTCAAGATGAGTTGGAAGGAACAATCGTTTTTATCCACCAACACGCTGAAGAACTTGCTCCTGGTGGGGCAATTGCAATGATAGAAGATGGTTGTTTAGACGGAGTAGACGTTATATTTGGTACACATTTATGGGCCCCTGAACCATTAGGGAATTTAATGATAAAAGATGGTCCTTTAATGGCAGCAGCTGATGGAATCTATATTACTGTAAAAGGAAAGGGCGGACATGGTTCTGATCCAAGTAATACAAAGGATTCGATCGTTATTGCTGCTCAATTTATCACAAATATACAGCAACTAGTAGCTCGCCGTGTAGACCCGATTAAACCAGCTGTAGTATCAATAGGACATATCGAAGCACTAAATCCCTTTAATGTAATTGCAGATTCTGTTTATATGAAAGGTACGGTTCGTACATTTGATGAGGATACACGTGATTTATTGGAAAAAGAAATTGAAGAAGTTTTAAAAGCTTCATGCTATTTAACAAAAGCAGATTATGAATATAACTTTGTACGTGGGTATCCTGCGGTTGTTAATCATACGAAAGAAACGGAATTCATTATGGACCTAGCAACACAAGTTCCAGGTGTGGATGAACTTCGTGTATGTGAGCCAGTAATGGGTGGTGAAGACTTTGCCTATTATCTAAATCATGTACCGGGTACTTTCTTCTTTACAGGTGCGAAAGATCCGAATTGGGAAGAGGTTTACCCTCATCATCATCCTAGATTTAATATTGACGAGCGTTCTATGTTAATAGCTGCAAATACTTTAGGTGCTGCAACACTGAAATATTTGCTTGAAAACAAGAACAACTAATAGAATATATAGAAATGACAATCCACGAGAGTTTTAGTCTCGTGGATTTATTATGGTTGCTGGTTATATAAAAATAAAGCAGCTTGTATATTCATGGCATGTTGAATATCGTTTAAATCGAGTTGGAGTTTTTCTTCTATTTGTTGGATTCTATAATAGACTGTATTTTGGTGCATATGCATTCGTTCTGCAGTTTGAGCAACATTTTTATGACAATGAAAATAATTAATAAGTGTATCTAATAAGTCGTTTTTAGTACGTTGGTTATCTTGAGAGGGTAAAATAGGATTCAATATTTCTTCAACAAAATATTGTTTTTCTATGGAAGACATGGATAGTAGATAACGATATATTCCAAGTTTTTTATATGAAATAATTGTTCCATCTATTAAGTGTTGAGTATTTTGTAAAAGTTCTAGATCCTGATAAGACGCAAATATCCCTTCAATATTTGCGATAACTCGACCAATTAAAATTCGTTCATTATTTTGTAGAGTAATATATTTATTAAGGGAGCTTTCGATATTCTCGTGTTGATCTCTTAAGGCAATTAAAATGATTAAAGAATCTTTATGTGGGAAAAATATGCAGTTCCCAATTGGTCGGAATTTATTTTGATATTGTGACTCTAGATTTAATGTGTTTGCATAATTCGCCTCGTTAAAACCTTCCTGCTTATAAGAAAGTAAGCAGTACGCTTGAAAGTATGTATCATCAAACATCGTATTTAATGTTTGATCTGATTGAGAAATCAGTAATTGTTGAAAGAGTGCCATTCTTTCTTGGACTTTTGATTCTAAAAATTTTTGCTCCTTCATTTGTTCAATAGCCATTATTGCAGTGCCATGAGATAGTGTTAATTTTGAATAGACATCTAGTGAATTTGCTGGGCAAATAACTAGAAGATAACCGGTTATACCATATAAAGAGGATATTTTAAAAATGTATCCAGTCAATTCATTTGGCAAAGAAACTTGAAAATACTGTTTTTTTGATGGGAATTGATAAAGTGATAGTTCTATCCAATCTATTATCGTCGGGAGATTCATATTAGTACTACTATGGCTACCAAACAAATAGTGACCCTCTGCATCAAAATACAGAAGTTCTTTGTCAATCATACTAGCTAATGATAAAATAATCTGTTTTGTATCACGTGCATTTAAAATAATTTCATTTAAACTATGGTGAGATGCTAAAGTTGAGCTCAAAGTTTGTGCACGTTTTTCTTTTTCCTCAAGATTTTGGCTAAGGATGAAGACTATTGCAATTTGAGTAGCAATTGCTTCAACAAACCCTATTTCTTCTTCAGTGAAATAATCATTAGAGAAAAAATTATCTAAAGTTAAGACACCTATTTTTTTATCCTTATAAGTAATAGGTACTGAAAGGCAGCTTTTTGGTGGGACCTGCTGAACGGAAGACTTTAAGTAATATTGATAGTTAGGTTCTTTCATATTACTCATTGCTTTCTTTACTGCGCTTTCACCATGGATAACTAACGTTTTTCCAGTTTTAAACACAGTGCCAGATATCCCTTCTCCAGAAGCGAGCCTGCTCTGAATATAATATTCTTCTTTAAAATTAACAGCAGCTTCAATAATGAGAGTTTCTTGTGTTGCATCCCATAAAAGTAGGAATCCTCCGTCTGCTTTATCGATTGTGTCGATAACGACTTCAATTATTTTTTGAACATCTGTAGTGTTTTCGATGTTTTTGGTGATTTCTATAAAGGCTTGCCATTGCTTTATTAATCCATTTTCTCTAACATGCATATTATGAACTCCATTTATGTAATTAGTTTATTTATAAGACGCTGAAATAGATTTAAAAAGTAGGAACATCTTATGAATGAAATGAGATTTCCTAAGACACTTTAAACTGATAGACTGTTTAAGAATATTGATTTACAACCAGAGATATACCTTGAAAATAAGTTGAATATATATGAATTCTCCAGCTTCGTTTTCACAATAATTCAATGGATGTAGCTTCCAAGAGCTCAAATTTAATATAATACCTAGAATATCCAAGAATATAGCTTGTATTTATTATTTTATCATAATTATTCCGATAATTTAGAAAATAATTGAAAAAGGTTACTGAAAATGACTAAGATAGTGATTCCAGCAATGTTAGTTTTCCTGATAAAATATAAATCTTGGAATTAGGGGGGATGAATAAGAGAAGATGTAGAAAACCACTTGAATTTCTATTGTCTTGAATAAAATCTTCAAAAATCCTTAATAATTTCCTTTATTTCGCCTTTATAAGTAAAGAAGTTTGAAAGATTTACAAGTTCGCCTTCAGGAAGAAATAGTGTAGTTTTGATACATAAAAATAGTGAATATCAGCTGTAGAAGAAAAAAATATTTTTGCTATGAGGATGGATAAATAACACCCCCTATGGGGAATAGGGGGTGTTATTTTTTTCTATTATATTGTATAAAATATCAAGAGAAAGAAACGACAAACAAATTAAAAGTAATAGAAAATGGAGACATTTAATACTCTAAAAAAACAAAATATAAACCTATACCGGTAATGATACAACTAAATATCTCCCTTGAAATTAATTTTTTCACATTTTAGCCTTCTTATAAATCCAAGGTCATATCTTCGATGTAATAAAATAAAAATCTGCTAATTAGCAATCTAAACAAAAAAAGGAATTGAAGTAAAGATTAATCCTCAAACAACTCTTCCATCAAATCAGCTACTTCTTTTCCCAATTGTTCTTTTCCTTCTGAATCAATTGTGATCTCTCCATTTTCAAACAGTAGTACATCTCCAGCTTGAACACCTTTAGGTAATTGAGTAAGTGAAAAATCTTCCAGACTATTTTCAAATTCAACAACAGCAATGTCCCCTTCAAAACGATCAATGATTCCTCTTTTCATGCTGAGCCACTCCTTAAAAATAGAATAAAAACAAAATAACTTTAGGGCTTATTTTTGATAATCGATAAAGTAAGTATCATAAGATTCTTTAAAAATGTATCCGAGCTTTTGAGCTAATTTAACAGATTCTATATTAGCACCATCCCAACTAGGATAAATTCCTCTGTTAAGACAATCTAATATCAAGGCAGAAGCTGTTATTGTTGCTAAGCCTTTTCTTATATGATCAGGGTGTGTAGCAACTTCAATCTCAATCCCATCATCATAAATACTATATGATGTGGCCCCACACACAGCTTTCCCTTCAATTAAAATAGCAAAACCAACACCTCTATCTAAAAAATCTTCTATAGAATTAAACTGACTTATAAAGTCTTCAGAAAGCTCATGAAAAGATGGTTCATTCACTATAGTTTTATCTATTTTTTTTAGTTCATAACCTTCTGGTAGTGTAGATAATAAGTTCTTTATATAGCTCACATCTAGATGTTCAGGAACCTTTTCAAATCTATATCGTTGGAATTTTTCTGTAGATCCTTTATGTACTTTTTCAATTAGTAGTTTCCATTCATCATTATTAACAATTGCAAGTGTATAATCAGGTAGATTGAATAATAGTTCTTCTGCTTCCTTTGTATTAGGATTTCCAGCATAAAATACAAAAATCCCCACAGTTACTTGTGCTACTTTAGGATTTTCAAGGTTGTCAACCCAAGCGGTTCCCATATGTCCTTGTAGACATGAGAGAACAATAGTACTATCCATATTTTCGAACATAGGTACTAACTTTTTTCTTACATTGATATCAGCTTCATAAATCATTGAATTCCTACTTTCTCTACAAAATATTGTAAATAACTCTTTTATCGATATTACCATTATTTTTCCAATTTGTATAATTGAATTTATTTTTTTATATGATGATTACAAGTACATATTAAAAAATAAAAATATATCGTATTGCATTTTCAACTAAAATTGTAGAGAAAATGAATAATAAAATGTAATTTTAGCTGAGAATTGTAAAGGACATATAAATGATAAAGTATTGACAGTTCGTTATAATAAATTTGATGGAAAGCCATACAGAAAGAATGTGATGATATGAATCGCAAAATAGTAGGGTCCATTATATTATTCATCGGTATACTAACTATAGCAGGGAAATTTTTCTTTCGTAATTTTGAGTACAGTGAAGCGTTATCTTGGGGGGGATTAGCGCTGACGATATTAGGTGCGTTAGTAATAAGTGAGAAAAAAACATAAAGGGGAGTCAGTAATGGAATCTTTGTTTGTTCAAAATATTTTAGGGATAGATAAACCAATCTTACAAGCACCAATGGCTGGAGTGACGACGCCTGAATTTGTAGCAGCAAGTGCAAATGCGGGTATTTTAGGTTCTATTGGTGCAGGGTATTTAAATGCGGAAGCGACTAGAAATAGTATTCGAGAAGTAAAAACTTTGACTGACAAATCATTCTCAGTAAATTTGTTTGTCCCAGAACAGGTTGAGGCAACTGATGAACAGATTGCACAAGCGTACGAGGCATTAAAGCCATTTCAACAAGAACTTGGGTTGTCGGAAGAAAAGGTTGTTTTATCTTTCAGTGAGTTCGCCGAGCAGGTAAAAGTAGTCGTTGATGAGGGTGTGAAAATTTGCTCTTTTACTTTTGGAATACCAGATCAAGAAACAATATCCTATTTACACAAACATGAGACTTATTGCATTGGCACTGCTACGACTGTAGAAGAAGCAATTGCGGTGGAACAAGCTGGATTAGACGCTGTAGTTTTACAAGGTGGAGAAGCAGGTGGCCACCGTGGGACGTTTTTAGAGCCTCTTACGTTAATTCCAACAATGGAGCTACTTAAAAACACGATCGGCAAAATAAAGATCCCCATCATTACTGCTGGGGGTATTATGACAAAAAAGCATATGCTTGAATTACTTAATGAAGGTGCAGAAGCTATTCAGATTGGTACGGCGCTTCTAGCAACTGAAGAAAGTGGCGCACATCCACTACATAAAGAAGCAATTTTAAAATCAGAAAAAGATAAAACAGCTTTGACAACCGCTTTTTCAGGGAAAGCTGCTAGAGGGATTGTAAACGATTTTATGACTTACATGGCAAATCAACCGATTGCTCCTTATCCAGTTCAAAATGATTTAACAAAGGAGTTACGTAAAGTAGCAGGCCAGGAAGGAAAAGCAGAATATCTATCAATGTGGGCTGGAGAAAATATGTATTTAGCTAAGCCCGGGAAGGTAGCGGATATTGTGCATCATTTTATAAGTGAAGACTATTGATTTAGATTAATTATGAGGCGTACTACATTTTTGTAGTGCGCTTTTCGTTTAATGAATTGTTGTATTTTCATAGAAAACTAGAATAGTTATTGGTTGAACTTTACGTTAACGTCAATGATATACTGCTTCTAAGTTCTTGTTAGGATGGTGGCGCTATTGAGGACAATTACAGATATTGCAAAAGAATTCGATGTAACGACACGGACAATTCGCTATTACGAGGAACTTGGTTTATTGTCTCCACAACGGACAAATGCAAAAAAAAGAATGTACACAAATTCAGATTATGCAAAGCTAAAACTGATTTTCAGAGGTAAGAGATACGGGTTTTCACTCGAGGAAATCAAAGAAATGGTTTTACTATTTGACAAGGATAGAACAGGTAAAAAACAACTTGAAAGAACCGTTGCATATGGAAAATTAAAAATGGCTGAAATCGATGAGAAAATGCGGGAGTTACAGGAAATTCGAGATGAGTTGGAAACTCTACATCTTGATTTTACTGAAAAGTTAAATAGTTTAAAAGGAGGCAGTTATATTGAATAGTTCACAATTATTAACGCGCAATGCAAGAAAGTATCCACATGGGGAAGCTATTGTAAGTCAAGGCAAGCGAATCAATTTCAAAGAGTTAAATCAACTAGTTAATCAATTTGCTAATGCTTTACAAGAAAAGCAAATTAAACAGGGGGATAAAGTTGTCTTATATATGCCGAATGTTGTGGAATTTATGATTAGCTATTTTGCCGTACAGCGTCTAGGAGCTGTAATTGTTCCAATCAATGCAAAGTTTTCAATAAAAGAAGTGGAATATATTGTTGAACATTCAGATGCAATCGCTTTCATAACTCATGAGCTTTTATTTCCTGTAGTCGAAAAATTACAAAATCCAGGTTTACTAATTAAAACAGGTGCTGAAGAAGATGGATGGTTAAGTTTCGAGCATTTAGTAGCTACTAGTAAAGATAAAGAAATAAATTGTTCTTTAAAAGAAGATGATGAATCAACTATTCTCTATACTTCTGGTACGACTGGTAATCCAAAGGGTGTACTATTTAGTTATCGAAATATATTAACAGTTGCCCAGATGATTTGTGTAGAAATGGAGATGAAGCCAGAGAGCAGATTACTCCTTATGATGCCACTTAGTCACTCTGCTCCCTTACACTTATTTTTAATGGCTGGAATGATTGTTGGAGCAACCGCGGTATTAACACCAACTTTCACACCAGATCTTTTCATCGATACGGTTATTGAAGAGAAGACGACGCATTTCTTTGGAGCTCCGGTAGCCTATCTATTAACAGCACAAAGTCCAAAGTTAAGTGATGCTGACCTTTCTTCAATGAAATGGTGGGTATATGGTGGTGCACCAGTATCTAAAAAAGAAGTAGAGTTCATACAACACGCTTTTAAAACTGACAATTTGGTATGTGTTTATGGTTTAACAGAAGCAGGGCCAAGTGGTTCGATTTTAATGGCACATGAACATGAAAATAAGGCAGGGAGCATAGGGCACCGTGCACCACTCCATACAGAACTACGTATAGTTAACGATATTGGTGAGGATGTAGCAGGAGGAGAAGTAGGGGAAATTGTTCTATTAGGTGAAGGTAATATGCTAGGTTACTATAAAAATGAAGAGGCGACTAAAGCAGCATTTATAGGTGAATGGTTGAAAACTGGTGACTTAGCTAAGTTTGATGAAGACGGGTACATTTGGGTTGTTGATAGAAAAAAAGATTTAATTATTTCAGGTGGGGTTAATATCTATCCAAAAGAGATTGAAGAACAAATATTGCAATATGTTGGTATTCATGAAGTTGCAGTAGTAGGAGTCCCTCATCCTGAATGGGGGGAAACTGTAAAAGCTGTATATGCTTCAGCTGAACAAGTCGATGTAGAGGAGTTGAAGTCTTATTTAACTGAGCATTTAGCGAAATTTAAAGTGCCAAGGCTATTTGAACAAGTCGAAGCACTACCAAGAAATGCATCAGGAAAAATATTGAAACAACCTCTAAGAAATGTAGGTGTAGTTCAATGAAAGTATTACAGGATGTAACTGAGCAAACAGCACGAAACTTCTTTCATGATAACCAAACTTTACAACTTATACTAGAAAAAACATTAGATGCAGATTTTTTAGATTATGCTAATCGAGAATTGAGCGTTTTTGGTGAATTATGTGCTAACGAAATCAACTTACGTGCAAAACATACTGATCGTGAAGGCGAACCGAAATTGAAACGATATGATAAATATGGGGAAGAAGTTTCTGAAGTATGGGTTAATGATGGCTATAAAAAAACTATACAGGAGACTTATGATACGGGGATTGTGGGCTATGTGCATAAGGAGATTCCTGCGCTTGGTGTGAAAGGGAATTACACATATAGCTTTGCACAAGGATATTTATTATCCCATGCTGAGCCGGGCTTTTATTGTCCTGTCACTTTAACTATGGCTACAGCTTATTTATTAGACCATTATGCAGATGAGTCATTAAAAGAGCGTTTTTTAACACCTGTTTGTTCTACAGGGGAAGGTCCATTATTTGAAGGGGCTACGTTTTTAACAGAAAGACAAGGTGGTTCAGACGTTGGTGCCAATGTTGTAAAAGCAATAAAAGAAGGCAACAACTACCGATTATATGGTGAAAAATATTTCGCATCGAACGCAGGAATGTGCGGAGTTGCAATGGTGCTTGCCCGTATTGAAGGGGCCTCAGGAGGTTCAAAAGGATTAACATTATTTGCAGTACCTTGGCGTAAGGAGAACGGAGAAGTCAATCATTTACGTGTGCGCCGTTTGAAAGATAAACTAGGTGTTAGGGCAGTACCTTCAGGTGAAGTAGAATTTGATGGAGCTGAAGCTTTTGTTGTGGGAGATCCTACTAGAGGATTTTACTATATGATGGAAGCTTTAAATCTCTCACGGATTTGTAATGCGGTTGCATCTATTGGCATTATGCGCAGAGCATTACTTGAGGCAAAAGACTATGCAACCCGTAGAAATGCATTTGGCAAGAGATTGGCCGATTTTCCTATGGTACGAGATACATTAGGTAAGCTTGCAGCAACACTTCATGTGGAAGTAGCAACCGTATTTGATTTGATTGGACTTTATGAAAGAGTGACAGCGGGTGAAGCTACGGAAAAAGAAGTGATATTGAACCGCTTGTATATCGCTATTATGAAAAAGGAAACAGCTGAGCAAGCAATTCATTTTGCACATGAAGCAATTGAAATGCATGGTGGAAATGGCTATATTGAGGATTTTGTGACACCAAGATTATTACGTGATGCCCAAGTTCTTACGGTTTGGGAAGGGACTGCGAATATTCTAGGATTAGAATTAATCCGTCTAGTAAATAAATACTCAGCACATACTGTATTCACGGATGTTATGCAAAAACGTCTACAGCAAATTACAAATAATGAGCAAAAACAAATTGTCGTTATTCAGCTAAAATTATTAACAGAAGAACTTTCTAAATTCGCGGGTTTAGATGCCGATTTACAAAGTTTTGAGGCGAAAAAATTAGCAAAGAAAATGGCGCATGTTTATGAAAGTGTAGTAGCGATCGAATGGGCAGTAAAACATGGTGGACGATATGAGAAACTTGCTGAAGTGTATTTAGATGAGGTGTGGTCCTTAAGGGAAATAGGGGACCCGATGAAAACAGTGCAATATTTTGAAGAGATTGTATAAGGGAAAACTGCGAGGAGTACTCTCGCAGTTTTTTTGTTCATATTTACTAATATCAAAAAAAGCGCCTCAAATAGAAAATTAGCAGCAGTATTTTTAGAATGTTAATGTGGTAATTTTGAAAATATGGGACAATAAAAAAATGGAAGATTATTAGGGGGAAATTTACATAAGTACTGGTAGATTGATGAATCAAAAAGATAAAAGGAGATATTAAATTATGTCAATAAAACACAATACAGAAGAATATGATAATCCAGTATTATACGATAAGGAAAATAACCGTTACACAGATGATATTCCATTTCTACAAAAATGGGCGTCAAAGGCTGAAGGTCCAATTCTTGATATTGCATGTGGAACTGGCAGGGCAACGATACCTCTAGCCAAAAGTAGTCATAAGATAGTAGGAATAGATTCACATGAAGGTATGCTAAATGAAGCGAAGAAGAAAGCTAGTAAAATGAAATTACCAATAAAATGGATTTAGCAAGACTGTACGAAGTTAGAATTAAATTTTAAAACCGACTTTGCATTCTCTGTTGGGAATTCTTTTCAACATTTTCTAAAGAATGAAGATCAAGATGGCTTATTTTCATCGGTTAATAGACATCTTTTTCAAAATGGCATTTTCATCTTTAATACGAGATTTCCAAGTGCTGAAGAATTATTACAGCCAGAAACAGAAGAACACTGGTATACGTATATTGATATTGACACGCAACATAAAGTGGATGTATCTACAATTGCAAAATATGATGCGCTCAATCAATTGCAATATTATACAACAATTCGAAAATATAAAGATGAAACAAATCATATAGTAAATGAAGTGAGTACTAATATTACATTAAGGTATGTTTACCCAAAGGAGATGGAACGAATGCTTGCGAATCATGGGTTTGAAGTTATTCAAATATATCAAGATTGGCAAGAAAACCTAATAACGAATGATAGTTATTCAATGATTTTTGTGTGTAAGAAAGTTAGTGAATCATGTAAGTGAAGTGATTATATTTTATCAGTAACAAATAACATTATAGAGGAGAGAATATGTGTCTGTTATTCCTTACTATCATTATTTCGCTCTATTGATTGTGTTCATTTCAAGCTTTATTGGGGTTTTTAAACACAAAAGTATCTTTTATTCATCTGTCGTTACAATAATATTATTAGTAGTTCCTAATATTTTACCGATTTTCGAAGTTTACGAAAAGAAAGAGTCTGTTGTGTATGCTATTTTTTATGCTATTAATGCAGTAGTTCTTTCACTAGTTTTATTACAATTGCAAAGAGGTTTTTTGAGTAGCCATGAAAAAAATCTGGAATTATGAAGCTCAATTGAAATAAAAGTTCGCAATAAACATTTAGGGGTGAGAGTAATTGCAAATATTTAATATAACTAAAAGAAGGATGAATGCGTTTGATTCGGATTTTCAACTATCGCATATTTGCCAAACTTCAACATCAACGAATATTAGTTTAATGACTTTAGAAGAGGATGGTGTGATAGGTAACCATCAAACAGTAACGAATCAATTGCTTATAGTATTAAACGGAGCAGGTAATGTTGCTGGTAAAGAAGGCGGAAAAACGGTAGGTCCCGGTGATGTTGTGTTTTGGGACAAGGGTGAATGGCATGAAACTACTAGTGAATGTGGTATGCAAGTGATGGTTATAGAGAGTGATGAATTGAGAGCATCTGATATGCTCTCATTAAAAGGATGGACGATTTGAGTATTTTCAAGATGAAATGAAATTTAATATAAAAAGGACTAGCCTAGAAATTCAGCTAGTCCTTTTTATATGCCTATTTTGTATTTATTAAACTTTAGTTTCCGATATTTAGAAAATAGCGAAGAGGTATCAAATAGGAGCAACTTTACTTTCTCATTATTTTCACTTAATTATGGTGTAGTCCTAACCATATTTTAAAGCTAAGATTTTGGAATAATTGTTACTGCGACTGTACGTGTAGGGATATTTTGGTTGTTAATTTTTTTATTGTAATACTTGATCATTAAACTATTTAATTCTTGCTGGAAATTATCAAAATGTTCATCGTCAATTTTTAACTCTAAAAGTGAAAAGGTTGCCTTGTCTTCTTTAGATCCGTCTAGTTCTAATCCTGATAAATAACTTTCATATTGAGTCATTAAAGATAATTGATAATAAGATAAATAATTAACCTTTTCTTCTTTGGATAATTTTTGCCATTCTTCTGAGTCAAGTCGAGCAGCTTCCTCGTTTAGTGAATAGTATTTCTCAAATACAGATCTGACTTTTTTCTCTTTTATAATTTGGATAATACCAGCATCTAATAGCACTTGAATATGTCTATATAGAGTGGCTTGTGGCACATCTTCTATAATCTTCACCATTTCAAGTGGAGTGAGACCAGTTTCTTTATTTCTCATAAGAGCTTGAGATATTTTCATTCTTACAGGGTGAATTAAAACTTCAGCTTTATTATTCATTATTTCTCCTTTGAAAAAAATTTTCATTATCCATATTGATAATATTATCAACATGAATTATAAAAATTACAAGTACAATATTTATATTATTTTTAATTCACAAAAATTGGTTGAAATAAAAATAATTTGAGAAAAGTCTATACAAATGTACTACAATTATATTATCATTATCGATAATGATAATGAATAATAAATTCAAGAGAGGGGATATAAAATGCAATTACATTATAATCTGGAAGATTTAAAGGATATAGATTGGATGGGAGTTTTACCAATCATATTACCTTTTATGGCAGTAGGATTTATTTTAATTTTGATTGCTTTATTAGATTTATATCGTAATCGTAAGACTAGGGAAAATGTATTTATTTGGACACTTGTTATTTTATTTTGCAATACAATAGGTCCTATTTTATATTTCGTAATAGGAAGAAAGGATAGTAGAGCATAATGAAACTAGAAATTAAAAATGTAACAAAAAAATTTAAGGAAAAGAAAGCGGTTAGTCAATTTTCAATGGTATTAGAAACGGGTCAATGCGTAGGATTAATAGGACCTAATGGAGCGGGAAAATCGACATTAATTAAGATAATTGCTGATATCCTTCATACAGACGAAGGTGAAGTACTTTTAGAAGGTAAAAACATCTCGAAAATGAAGCGTGAAATAGGTTACCTACCTCAGTATCCAAATTTTTATGAATGGATGACGGCGAAAGAAACACTTTTTTTTATGGGGCAACTGTCGGGTATTTCAAAAAAAGAATTGAATAGAGATGTACCGATAATATTAGCTAAAGTGGGGCTTTCAGATGAAGAGGATGCCAAAGTTCGAACTTTCTCAGGTGGTATGAAGCAAAGACTTGGTATAGCACAGGCGTTGTTACATAAACCAGCTTTTATCGTAATGGATGAACCGGTCTCGGCCTTAGACCCGATAGGTAGAAGAGAGGTTCTAAATTTGATTCAAGAAATTAAGCAAGAAACAACAATATTATTATCAACCCATATTTTAAGTGACGCAGAGGAAATTTGTGAAAGATTCGTTGTCATTAAAAATGGTATAAAAATTGAAGATACAACAATGCTTGACCTGATAAGTCGTAATAGTAAACCTGTTGTATATTTAGAAATCACACATAATGATAAATCTTGGGTAGATACAGTGAAAATGCTCCCGTATGTAAAAGATGCAGAAATGACTGGCCATAAAGTAAAAGTTACATTAGATGATGTTGTAAAATATAAAAATTCTCTTATCCAGAATGCATTAGAAAATAATGTTGATATTATACGTTTTGAAATTGATGAACACGAAACCCTTGAAGAAATATTTTTGAAATTGGTGGTGGGTACATGAATTCTTTAGCTGTACTAATGAAAAAAGAATATAGTCAAGTGTTGAATGATTTCAAATTAATCTGGTTGCCCCTTGTTTTTATCTTTTTAGGCGCGACGCAGCCAATCATGACATATTACTTACCCTCAATTTTAGAAGCACTTGGTGGTACACAAGGAATTTCAATTGATCCATCTATGACTGAACAGACAGGAGGGCAGGTTCTTGCAGCAACGTTGGGCTCACAATTCGATCAACTTGGCATAATGATAATTGTCATTGCTATGATGGGGTTAATTCAATCAGATAAATCGAGTGGAATGTTAGCATTTATTTTAACAAGGCCAGTTACTGTTAGCTCTTATATTGGTGGAAAGCTCCTTTCTAATTATTTATTAGTCTCAATAAGTGTGGGGATTGGTTATGTCGTTTCTTTGTTATACATTCATTTCCTGTTTACCGGTATAGAGTTATCACTAATGATTACTGCGCTTTTTTGTTATTTATTGTGGATCCTTTTTAGCTTATCGTTCACTACAATGCTAAGCGCAGTGTTAAATAGCCAAGCGTTAATTGCATTAATAGGTATTATTACGTTACTAATTTGTAGAATGTTAGTAGGGCTTCATCCAGTCTTAGATGTGGTAAATCCAGCTGGAATGAGCAAACATGCGATGAATTTGCTTATAACTGGCTCAGTGGGGGCAAACTTTTCTATTAATCTATTTGCAACAATTCTTTGGGTAATTCTAACAGTCACATTTACGTATCATTGGATCGTGAAAAAAAAGTTCCAACCTAATTAGATTAAGAAAGTGTTAGAAGTTTGGAAATATAAAAACGATAAATTAACGAATTTTAACTGGAGAGGTAACATACTATGACTTGTATAGATGACAGTAAGATGTTGCAATTTATTGCACTCGGAGGTGGCAACTTTTCAACAAATATAGATAATCCATTACAAGAACAATATATATTACAGCAAGCAGTAAATATAAAACCTAGCATTTGTTTTATAGCAACAGCGAGTGAGGATAATGAAAGGTATATTAAAGATTTTTATAAAGTTTTTTCTATTAAGAAATGTAAGCCTACACATATTACGATTTCTGACATGAATGAAAAATGTCTGAATTCCATAATAGAGAAACAAGACATTCTTTATATTGGTGATGGTAACTTGAATTTTATGATCAATATATGGAGAAAATTTAAGATGGAAGAGAAACTTAAAGAAGCCTATCATAAAGGAAAAATCATAGTTGGAGCAGGTACGAGCGCAATATACTTGTTTGAAGAAGGGGTATGGAAGGACGAATCCTTAGTATACAAAATTTCCGCAGGCTTAGGTTTAATAAAAGGAGTTTTATGCCCTTACTACAATGATGAAGAGAGTAAACAAGCACTATTTAAGCTTATAAGTAATGGAAGAATTTCATCTGGATTAGCAGTAGATGATGGCGCTGTTGTCCACTTTAAAAATGGTGAATTAGCAAAATGTGTTGTTTCAAAGATAAATTCATCAGCATATTCGCTGTCAACAGATATCAAATTTACGAAAGAACATATGGAAGTTGTTATGCTCGGTTAGCTTGTTAAGTTTAGGAAATGTAAGTATCTAAAGTCAACATCATTTCTCTTAATTAATACTCTTATTGTTTATAAAAAGTATGTTGAACATATTCACTCTAATATTTTTTTGAATTAGATGGTTTTGATAAAAGGAAAAAGACTAGCTGAAATTAGTTAGTCTTTTTTATATTAGATGTAATTATTTTGAATATATAGGATAATGATGTATAGATGTTAGAGAGAAGTGAAAAGGGGGTTTTTATGGACAACAAAATGAAAAGGATGCTGTGGATAATTCCTAATATATGTTTTTATTTAACAGTAATCTTTTTAAGCATTTGGGTGGTCATCAATATGGAGGCCCTAGATGAAATAAATAGATTAGATATATTTAGAATCTTGATTATTTTGATACTTGGCGTTTCGATATCGGGATCATATCGGATAGTTTTTTGGATTAGATCCGGACAGTTATAGGAAGAGTTGATGAAATCTGGTTGCTATTTAAATTGAATGCTAGGCGAAGAAATCAATAAAATTTATATGGAGAGGGGCAATAAACGATGGTGATTTATTATGAAGTAATCTGTGGTTTGTGTAAAGAACCTTATAAATTGATAGAAGGTACGAAGCATTACAAGCTATATAAAGAGAGAAAAGCAAAAAACTTTCATTGTGTAAGTTGTACAAAGAAATTAGAGCATGTGGCAAAACGGAAGAGATACTAATAAATGTTATCTTTGTAGAGTTAGAAAAATGGGTTATTAGTCCATCGTATATTAGGGAGTGAGCCGATTTATGCAGAGACTAGAAAAGGTTTTACAACTACGAGAGAAAAATTTATTAAGAGATTCTAATCAATTAATGATGGATATTCATCGGGATTACCCGGAAGATGGATTAGTAAATTATCAAACTGCATGGAGCTTAGATGTTCTAGGTCTTGAAAATGAAGCCATACTTTACTATGAAAAAGCTATTTTACTAGGATTAAATAATCAAGATGAACCTAATGCTTATCTAGGTTTAGGTAGCACGTATCGAACAATTGGGGAGTATCAGAAGTCAGAAAAAGTATTTCAAGAAGGTATCACAAAATATCCGAATTTTAAAGCGCTCCAAGTATTTTACGCGATGACTTTGTTCAATTTGAAAAAGCACGAAGATTCTATTGGGCAATTACTTGATGTGATTATCTCGTCTACTAAAGATGAAAGTATTAAGGAATACGAGCGCGCTATTCATTTTTATAAAGATAAACTTCACCTAGTTTGGTAGTGAAAGGAGTTATAGAACAGTGTTTTTCATTCAAATGTCTGGATTTCCTGGATCAGGTAAATCCACACTTGCGCAAGCTATTGCAAAGCGTACTGGTGCGATTATAGTAGATCATGACATTATCAAATCAGCCTTATTAGCGAGTTGTAAAGAAATATTAGATAGAAAAACATCAGGTTCTATTTCTTATGAAATGGATTGGCAGCTAATAGATTATTATCTTGGGCTAGGCAATAGTGTGATTTTTGATAGTCCATGCTTATATGATGAAATGATTGATAGAGGTCTTTCACTACAGAAAAAGCATAATGTAACTTATAAGTATGTGGAGTGCTTACTAAATGATTTTGAAGAAATTAATCATCGGTTAGCTTCAAGAAATCGTAAGATGAGTCAGATCGCTTCTATAAATTCAAAAGAGGATTTTTTATATACAATTCAAAATAGTAAGAAGCCAGAAGAAATAAACTGTTTAAAGATAGATACTTCATACCCTTTAGAATCTTATATTGATCAGGTAATCGATTATATTCAGAATGATCATATTGAAATCTTTTGAATAAGAGTGAGATATAAGTGATTTTAAATGGAAGATATGGTGTGCTTTCGTTATGGATTGCTTCTTGGATAGTAAGTTTTTGGTTAGGTATTAAAGGTGTAAAATCAAAAGAAAGTGGACCCTTAAAATATTTTGGTATGAGTACTATTTCAATTGTTGTGCTAGGTTGTTTATTAATCATTGTATTAGTGGGCATTCGCGGTTTTGGTGCATAAATTATTTGAGGGTAAGTATTGACTATTTTGACAGGATGAAAAAGTAACGTAATAACGAGAAAAACGCACCCCTAAGAGTGCGTAATATTATTAAATTCCCATAATATTATAGCCACCATCAATATAAATCGTTTCGCCAGTGACGCCACGAGATAAATGACTAAGCATAACAATTGTCATATCAGCTACTTCAGCTTGTGTAACATTACGTTTTAACGGTGCGCTTTCTTCAATACGGTTTAAAATTTTGTTGAATGAAGGTACGCCTTTTGCTGCTAAAGTTTTAATCGCACCAGCTGAAATCGCATTAACACGAATATTATCAGCACCGATATCCGCTGCTAAATATCTTACAGATGCTTCTAGGGCAGCTTTAGCTACACCCATAACATTGTATCCTTCTAAGACACGTTCAGCTCCAAGATAACTCATTGTTACAATTGAACCGCCTTCAGTCATATAAGGATGTGCAGCTTTTGCAGCTGCAATTAGTGAATAGGCACTTGTGTCTTGTGCAAAAGCATAGCCATCACGGGAAGTTTCAAGGAAACGGTTTTTTAAATCCTCTGCGTTTGCAAATGCAACTGAATGTACGATACCATGAATTGTACCAACTTTAGCACCAATTGTATCGAAAGCAGCTTTAATACTTTCATCACTATTCACATCACATTGGATGAAAGTAGCCTCTTGGTCTTCATAACCTGCCATTAACTTTTCCAATTTCATTAAAGAGCGTTCTTTTCGATAAGTAAAGATGACGTTAGCGCCGACGTCGAAAAGAGATTTTGCGATTCCCCATGCAATGCTACGATCATTTGCCACGCCCATTACGACGATATTTTTATTTTTTAATTGTAGTAAGTTCTCCATAATAGCCTCCTGTATATAGTTACTATTAGTACCTGATACTAAAATTCTACCTTAAATTAGTAGTTAATGCAACTAGTGATTTAGCTACTTTGTATAACCACATAGTTGACAATCAAACCATTCCAATATATAGTAAATGTAGCTATTTTGTAATACAAAATAGTGTTTTATTTATATAGCTATCTTGTCATGCAATGTACTGTACTGAGGGGTGTTGAATAGGGTGTCTATAAGAAGTCAATTGCTAAAAGGCATATTAGATGGCTGCGTATTGGCAGTAATTGAAAATGAAGTTGTCTATGGCTACGAGCTATCAAAAAAGCTACAAACAATAGGCTTATCTGATGTCAGTGAAGGCACAATTTATCCAGTTCTTCTACGGCTTCAAAAGAATGAATTAATTACAGGAGAAATGAGACCTTCAGATTATGGCCCTAATCGTAAATATTATAAACTTACAACAGCGGGCAAAGAAGCATTAGATGATATTCGATCTGAATGGCTTGGTATTTCTGATGCTGTAGGAAAACTAATGAAAGAGAAGGGTTAGTAAGTAAGGATTAATTCTATATCTTATAAAATTCTAAGTGGTGTGAACGACTACCGAGAGGGGATAAGCGGAAATGGTTATAGTGAAGAAGTTAATAGCAGATAATAATGAAAAACGTAAGCTATTAACGAAAGAAAATGAAATCTATTTTGATAAATTAATTGTCTATATTAGAGCGCATTTATTACTCTCTGAACGTCAATCAGAGGAAGTATTAACAGAGATCCTCGACCATTTATTATTAGCTCAAGCGGAAGGGAAAACAGCAAGTGATGTGTTTGGTTCTAATCCAAAATTGTACGCTGAAGAAATAGTGGAGGCATTGCCGAAAGAAAAGAAGGGAAGTCTTGTTACTTTCGGTGTCGAAATTTTATGTGACATAATTGGTTGGTTCATTATTATTGGAGCTATTGGTCGCTATTTAACAAAATCAGATCAGATTTATTTATATTCATCTATAATAAATGTCGTTGCAGTTGTTGCAATAGGCTCAGGCTTACTTTATCTAATATTGAAGCAGTTAAAACAAAGTGCATTTGAAGAAAAAATGTCGAAAAGAACTATCGTTAAATCAGGAGTTTTGGGAGTAGTAACTTTTGGCTTGTTTATAGCTATTCTTTACCTTACTGATGAGCTAGGTCCCCTTGTTAATATTACTTGGTTTACTCAGCTAGGTGCAGGATCTGCATTATTACTTATTAGTTATTTAATGAAACGTGATCGGACGAAAAGTTATTAAAAAAACTGCAGAAGCAATTCTGCAGTTTTTTCTCTATTCGTAATGAAATACATTTATAAGCAATTCAGATGATAACATACCTAACATAATAGCTATAAAGATGAATATGATTTCGCTCACATCGTAATCAAATGACATTAGAGGACCAGCCTCTGAAAATATCTTAATATATACAAAGATAAAAAAGGTGGATAGTGCAAATTTTATCAGTCCTATGAGTAAGTTTTTCAAAGTATCAGCCCCTTGAACTTAAATAGTTTTAATATAAATTATTATTTGTCAAAAAATAAACATAATAAATTATAATTCGAATAATGGCAGGACAACTTTTACTCAATATACGGATAAGTTGTGCAACATATGACTACAACAAAAAAAGACTATTTCCACTTAGTGAAAATAGTCTCTGTACTTTAATACTATTCGTATTTTAATGCATCGCCTTCGAATGACTCGTCAGCTACTTTAATTGAATCAGTAGGACATCCTTCGAATGCATCTTGCATATCTTCCATTAGATCATCTGGAACTTCTTCAGTTCCCATGTTATCATCTAGAATAACGAAGGCAATACCCTCGTCGTCATAATCATAAATATCTGGTGCAGCAGCGCCGCAAGCACCACATGCAATACATGTATCTTTATCAACAATGGTAAATTTCGCCATGCTTCTCTCTCCTTTTTACAATCGCTCCTAATTAGCTTCCTTTTCATTCTAAAGTGCTTTTCAACACATTTCAACCAAAATTACTTATTCATGGGGGAAATCGCATTGTACATACAACAAATTTTGTTACAGATTTTTCATAAATTTGGAGGTGAACGCTCCGTTTCAGCGGGTTTTCATTTGCTAAAAGGAAAACGTTCAGGACAAACAATTCAAGATGTAGGAAATTTTAATCTCCATTCTTTTTTCGGCTTAACACCTAAACTCACAAAAGAAATATATATGGAGTATGCAGAACAACTAATTGACTTAGGCTATGCTACATATAGAGATGAACAGTATTTTATACTAACAAATACCGGTTTAGAGGTACTTGGAAAAAGTAAACCTATGTATTTTAATGGCTGGTATTATCGAGGGAATGAGCATATCTTTTTCAAAAGATTATCATTAGTCGTACAATCATTGTCATATTCAGTACAGGAAATAAAATCGTTTGCTCCAATCCAAAAAGATGAAGATATTCAATTATGGGTAAAAAAATTTTTAGTAAAAAATAATTATAAATCAGACATGTTTTATCATGCTATGAGAGTTGAAATCTCAGATTCTCTTAATAAGTTGGATGTTGAAGATTCCTCATTAAATCTTTTACTCTATCGTTTAAGTGGATTTAATACACCTGGCTGGACGTGGCAACAGCTTGCTAGGGAACAAAATCGTTCTTTGTTAGATATTCAACTAGCTTATATAGAAGCACTGCATATGTGGTTAGATACTTTATATGAAGAGCCCAAGCACTATTTGTCACAACTTGCTGAAGGAGTCCGTATTGAACAACTCTTAACAGAGTCATCTCAAAAGACTGCAAACTTATTTCAACAAGGTTTTACGTTAGAACAAATTGCTACGATGCGTCGTTTGAAAGAAAGTACGATTGAAGATCATTTCGTAGAGATGGCGATGACTATGTCGCAGTTTCCACTTGAACAATTTGTTGAGTCTCAAAATGTTGAGGCAATTGTACATGCTGTAAAACAAGTAAATAGTAAAAAATTAAAAGTATTGCGTGATGTTGTTCCTGAACTTTCTTATTTCCAAATCAGGCTCATTCTTGCGGCGAAAGGAGAAATGTGAAATGACAAATTTGGAGAAGCTATTACAACAACATTTTGGTTATTCAACATTTCGCTCTGGTCAAAAGGAAGTAATAGAAGCACTCATTGAAAGTCAAGATGTGATTGCTCTATTACCAACTGGAATGGGAAAGTCGCTCTGTTATCAATTACCTGGTTATATATTAAATAAACCGATATTAATCATTTCTCCATTGTTATCGTTAATGCAAGATCAAGTAGAGCAATTAAAACGATATGGAGAAAAGCGTGTTGTAGCATTAAATTCATTTTTGCAAATGTCTGAGAAACGAAATGTATTACAGCATTTACAGCAATATCGATTCATTTTTACATCACCGGAAATGTTGATGAATCCACAAGTACAAGGCGCACTTCGTGAAATGCAGTTAGGACTAATTGTTGTAGATGAAGCGCATTGTATTTCACAATGGGGGTTTGATTTTAGACCAGATTATTTAAAAATTACTGACTGGCTAGATGATACGAAACGCCCACCGATTTTAGCATTAAGTGCTACTGCAACAGAGCAAGTTGTAAAAGATATGAAGAATTATTTGCATATGAGAGAGCCATTTGAATATATTCATTCTGTGGACCGTTTCAATTTACACTATGATGTAGTACAACTTGAAAACACCGCTGAAAAAGCCCCATGGATAGTGGATCATGTCTTAAAAACTTGTGGTCCAGGGATCATATATACACAGTCCCGAAAAAAAACGGGTGTCTATGCTGAGCAACTTTTAGCAAATGGTATTCGAGCAGCAGCATATCATGCGGGGATGGAGGCAGAAGATCGACAATTTATCCAACAGCAATTTTTGGCTGGGCAGCTCGAATGGATTTGTGCAACTAACGCTTTTGGTATGGGAGTTCACAAAGATAATGTTCGTCAAATCATTCACGATCATATACCATCTACTGTAGCCAACTATATGCAAGAGGTAGGGCGTGCAGGACGTGATGGACAGGAAGCACTGTCAATATTGCTTTATGTTCCAAATGATGAGGATATGACGAAATTTATCGTCACAGAAGATTTACCTCAGCAACGCCATGTCGAACAGTATGTAGCATACATGCAGCAAGGTGGAAACCCAGCAATTATGCTAGATCAACATCAAATAAGTGAAACTGGGTTTCGTGTACTTTCTTATTGGATGCAAAGTTTGATGCCAGAAGAAGTGCAACAAAAGCTTACTGCAATTCGTTTTAGTAAAGTTCATCAAGTAGATGAAATGAAGGAACTTGTAACAGCAGAGAAATGTATACGTGAGCAGCTACTACATTATTTCGGGCAGTCATTAGAAGAAAAACCTGCTCATTGCTGCCATTATTGTGGAATTGAAATTTCTTCAATTTTAAAAAGAAGGAAGCATTTAGAAATGAAGGGAAATATAGGTTCGTGGAAAGAGAGGTTGACTGCTTTATTGCCGAATCTTTAACAGAACGTACATTTACTTTTATGTTTTATTTCGTCATAATATAGAATAGTACTAGTGAAAAAGGAGTGGTTAAGATGGCTCAAAAGGATTATCGCGAAAAAATAGAAGAGCATCGTCAAACCATTAAGTTAAAGCTCGATTCTGAGAATAACGAAAACCCTTCGAGAATGACCCGTAGTCAGCTTCATGGTAATAATAATAAGAAAAAGAAACGACGTATTAATCCGTTACCAACGATTTTAGCCGTTATCTTTATATCAATTCCTATATCCATCCTTATTTATGTTGGTTTTTTCTATGACAAGGGTGGTAATGAAGAAACGGAATTAGAAAAAGACCATGTGAAATTTGAAACCAATACAAAAGCAAATACACAAGCAAAAGCTGAAGAAAAAGCGGAAGACAAGAAGGAAAAAGAAAAAGTTAAAGAAGAAAAGACAGCAACTAAAGAAAAAGTGGATACATCCACAAAGAAGGATGACAATGCAGCGGTAGAACCTCCAAAGGATACTGTTACAACGACTCCAAATAATAACGGACAGACTAATGAAACCAATACAACCTCTCCTAATGAAGCCTATCAACAAGCGCAGGTGAGTGGTCGTTTACATACTGTTCAAACAGGGGATACACTTTATAACATAGCCATGAAGTATTACGGTAGTATAGATGGCATTGCGAAGATTAAACAAGCAAATGGCTTGACTAGTGATAATGTTGTAGTTGGATCGAGCTTGGCGATCCCTCAATAACTATGGTTATAAAATTGAATAGATATCTGAAAAAGATTGGTAAAGTGGAATGATTCTAAAGAATACTAGTACTCTTACCTTCCTAACATTGTGGTTGTTTCATTATTCACCAACATTCTATTGCAGACAGTGACGTTTTAATCATTGTCTGCTTTTTTTGTCGAATGCTATATTCGTATTTTAGTAAAGCAGGTATATTTGGAAGCGTGTCGAATCAATTAAGTATGAAATTTATTTATTTGATAAATGTAGGTCAAATGAAAGTGACTCGAAAGTAATGAATAATTGAGGGATATTTAATTTACAAATAGCCAGGTTTTGAATAAGGAGGCTAGAGATGTTAAGGCTTATAGATGACTTAGCTGGTGCTATCTATGATTTCTTTAAGTTTATTTTAACAAGCATTTCTTATATTGTTACAGGTATGTTGATTGTTGGAATACCACTTTATATAATTGCATCAGTACTTGAATGGTTTCTTTAACTGGTTGCTTTTCTATAATCAAATGGATACGCTTTTTCTTACTTCAAGTTGTGGTGACTATCATTAAATCTAATCTGGTCTTTTGGGATACTTAAATCAGATTATAATAATAAAGTAACATATGAAGGGACAGATCACATTTTTCATTGCTACTTTAAAGCAACTTGAGCGAGGGCGGTTTCCCGAGTGAGCATATGGAGCGGAAAGGCGTTGACAATTCGAATAACCAACAGTAAAACTGAGCTGATTCTACCTATTTGTAGAGCCAGCTCTATTTTTGTAGAAAAAAGCAGTTAAATTTAACATAACCTTGTCGAAAAAAGTGCAAGAACCAAGAAATATTTAATGGATGAGCGTATAATAGAGATGATAAAAGAGTATACAGTGTCACATCTCCATGTTTATAGGAGATGTTTATTTATGAGGAGTGAAGGTTCATGCGTCAAATAGATGCAATTATCGTAGGTGGCGGCCCATGTGGTTTAGCAGCAGCGATTTCATTACAAGAAATTGGGTTACAACCAATAGTGATTGAAAAAGGAAATATTGTAAATGCCATTTACAATTATCCAACACATCAAACATTCTTTAGTTCAAGTGAAAAGTTGGCCATTGGAGATGTACCATTTATCATTGAACAGCCTAAACCGAAACGAAATCAGGCTTTAGTATACTACCGTGAAGTAGTAAAACGTAAAAACATTCAAATTAATCGCTTTGAAACGGTTCTTAATGTAACACCAAACAACGGTACATTCGAAGTTAACACAGATAAAGATCAATATATAACTCCATATGTCATTATCGCAACGGGTTATTATGATCATCCAAATTACATGGGGATTGAAGGGGAAGAACTACCTAAAGTCCATCACTATTTTAAAGAAGCTCACCCCTATTTTGATACAGATGTATTAGTAGTTGGTGGGAAAAACTCTTCAATTGATGCTGCATTAGCTCTTCATAAAGCGGGTGCTCATGTAACAGTTGTTTACAGAGGTGCAGAATACTCACCAAGTATTAAACCGTGGGTACTGCCAGACTTCGACGCCCTTGTGCGTAATGGTGAAATAGAAATGATGTTTGAGACTAATGTTATTGCCTTCAAGGAAGATGAAGTTATCCTATCAAAAGAAGGCAAAGAATTTGCAGTAAAAAACGATTTTGTCTTTGCTATGACAGGTTACCATCCAGATCATGATTTCATTCGAGCAATGGGCGTTACAGTTGACAGTGAAACAGGACGCCCAACATTTAATCCAGAGACAATGGAAACGAATGTTCCTGGCCTATTTATCGCAGGTGTTATTGCTGCAGGTAATAATGCAAATGAAATCTTTATAGAAAATGGTCGCTTCCACGGTGACCAAATTGCCAGCTATATAAAAGAGAAATAAAAAAAGCTGTCTCACTAGTCTTTTTGACTTAGAGACAGCTTTTACTATATTTGGTATATGGAATTCGTAATTAGGTTTAAAGGTAATATTTTTGAGGAGAAAATAAGAAAATCAATACCTTCAGTTATTACAATAATTACTCTGAAAAAGAGCCAGTCAAACTATTAAAGAAGGAGACTGGCTCTTTTTATATGGCTTTTTCCTCTAGAGCTAACCTCACCCCAATAAAGACGAGCATTACACCTGTTGTTTTGTTAAATATATTTTGAACGACTGGTTTCATAAACCATTTTCGAATAATGTTTAATACATAGACAACAATGATAAACCATACAATTGCTAAAGCCATTAATATTGCTGCAAGAATACATAATTGAAAAATAATATTACCATTCGTATTTATAAATTGAGGCATTAGTGTCATATATACAATTAAGGTTTTTGGATTGAGTAAATCAGTTAGTATTCCTTGGTAAAAACATGATTTATGCGCCTTATTGGAATACTCAGTAGTTCCAACTTCATTTTCTTTACCAGATAACTCAATTGGTGAGGAGCCTTTTGATAGCCAAGCTTTGATTCCCATCCATACTAAATAAGCAGCCCCTAAATACTTAATTAAATTAAATAAAAATAATGATTTCGCTACAATCGCAGCTAAGCCTAATACAGCGATTAGTGTCCAAACAAATAAGGCTGCTACAATACCTAATGTCGTAAAATGACCTGCTTTTTTACCGTATAAAATAGTGTTTTTGATAACCAATAATAAATCTACTCCTGGGACCATTACTAATAACGCAGATATAAGAACGAACATGAAGATGTTTTCCATATGACCCCCCTTTGTATAAATATGAAATATATATCATGTTAGCATTACTAATCTACCGCTGCAAAGTATAGTTTTTTTAAATAGTGGAGCTGAGGATTGGAGAATGATCGCAAAAAGCTCTTGGAAGCAACTTATTAATAGGCTGTAAATCAAAAAACTAAGTATAGTAAAGAGCAACTAGTTCTTAAGTAAGACAAAAATAAAAGCGTTTTCAAAATGTTTATTAATGTTAGTGTATAATTTCGCACAATTTCATCTCAAAAATATAAAAATAATTAAGAGAATATATTTTAGTAAGTAAAAAATATAAAAGGATGTGTATTAAGGTGGATAGCAAAAACATTATTCAAGAGTTTGATAAAACACAGACCCAGTTAAAAATAATTCAAGAGATAAATGGAATTAGTTTAGCCCTTAATAATAATTTATGGTTAAGAGGGGGGTGGGCTATAGATTTTTTACTTGGGAGGATTATTCGACCACACTCTGATATTGATTTTGTTACATGGATACAATATCGAGAACAGTTAGAAAAAGCCCTTGAACATGCGGGCTTTCAGATAATCTCAGTTAGCGAGTTTCAAACTGATTTTATAAAAAATGATGTTGATGTGAGTATAGTATTCGTAAAGCGTTCAGAAGATGGGGACATTATAGCAAATGGTTTTCCAGATTGGGTATGGAGGTCTGATGCTTTATCTACTAAATTTTATAAATTACAGGGTGTATCAGTTTGTGTGTTGAGTCCACACCAATTACTTGAAGAAAAGAAAATTCATGAATTAGGAACAGGAAGAAAACTTAGACAAAAAGATATCGAGAGTATGAAAATAATTCAACAGATTATAAATGAAGTAAATTAAAGGGAATTGAAAGTTAGTTCATCAAAATTAGAACTAATAATATTGAGAAAGCTTTAAAAAATATATGGTCTATCCAAAGGGTTATATCATCCAAAAAGAACTAAATGAAAAATCAAGAATGCTGTTAAATCAACATTCTTGATTTTCAAAAGGGATCGTCAATGAGTAGAAATCAGATTTATTAGTCAGCTCGCTTTTATTTAAATATTTTCGTTAAAGATAAAAGTGAAAAATTCATTAAAAGAAATGTGCAACTTCAATAGGGGAATGCACTTGATTTAAGCCGATTAAAAGTTTAAGACGAGCTTTTTGGCCACTAATCCCTGGAGCATAAATGACACCCATATCCTCAAGCATTTTGCCGCCACCTTCATAACCATAAACGCCTTGTGCAATGCCGTTAAAACAGCGTGAAACTAAAACAACTGGGATTTGATGATCGAGCAGTGCTTTAATGCCAGTTACGACAGCGGGTGGAACGTTTCCTTGGCCTAAGCCTTCTAATACAACACCATGGTAACCACTATCTATTGACGACAATAAAAGGTCAGCTTCCATTCCTGCATAAACTTTGAATAAGGCGACCTTTTTTTCAATTGAAGAAACTTCTACATATTGTTTTTGCAAAGGAGCATGGTGAAAATGAATCATTGTTTTAGTAATAAGTCCAAGTGGCCCATACTGTGGACTTTGGAAAGTACCAACATTCGAAGTAGAAGTTTTTGTAACATTAGCAGCTGCATGAATTTCATCATTCATAACAACTAGTACACCTTTATTTTTTGCATCCTCGGAAACGGCTACTCTCATTGCTTCAACTAAATTATAAACCCCGTCAGCCCCTAATTCATTAGAAGAGCGCATAGCTCCTGTTAAGACAATAGGAATTTCTAAATTCGTTGTTAAATCAAGAAAATAAGCTGTTTCCTCTAAAGTATCAGTACCGTGAGTAATGACAACACCATTAATTTCTTGCTTACTGATTGCTTCTAAAATGAGATTTTTCAATTTGAGCATTTCTATAGGCGTCATATGTGGAGAAGGTAAATTAAAAGCATCTAATTCTATAATATCAGCATACTGTCTTAGTTTTTTACTTTCTACGATTAATGGATTAGTTTCTTTTGGAACAACAGCACCTGACTCTTCGTTTACATGCATTGATATCGTTCCACCAGTATGTATTAATAAAATTGTTTTTTTCATGACAAATCCTCCTTGGATTACTTTTGCTATGTGTTATGAATGGTATAATAAATAGACATAGATTGAAAGGAGCAACTACATGTTTATCCTATTAACAGTGGCGATTGCTCCTGGCCTCGCGCTGTTTAGCTTTTTTTACCTACGCAATCAGATGGCTACGGAGCCTCGGAGAACATTGTTCCATACATTTATATATGGCGCAATCTTAACGTTCCCTATTCTATTTTTACAGTATGTTTTTCAAGAAGAGCAGATTTTTTCGAATCCGATCTTGGAAAATGTCGTCTTTACTGGAGTCGTTGAAGAATTTTTTAAATGGTTGATATTAATGATTGCCATTTACCATCATGTAGAGTTTGATGACCCATATGATGGGGTTTTATATGGAGTCGCCATTTCATTAGGTTTTGCGACAGTAGAAAATATTTTATACTTACTTTCATACGGTGTAAACACGGCATTTTTACGTGCGTTAATGCCAGTTTCTAGCCATGCATTATTTGGTGTCGTTATGGGTTACTATTTAGGGAAATCAAAGTTTTCTAAGAAAGAACAAGTAAATGAATATATCGTAGTTGCATTATGTGCACCTATTATACTTCACAATGCATACAATTTAATCTTCTTTTTACAAGATCATTGGTCTTATTTAATGATTCCTTTTATGTTGTTTTTATGGTGGTTTGGACTAAGAAAAGTAAAACAAGCACACAATCACTTAATTCAACACCTATATGCTCAAAAAAAAATATAAATGCCGAGAGAAATCTTCTACTTCTCTTGGCATTTTTTTATGGGGTTTTGTATAAAAAACGTAGATTGAGACATTCTACGAAAAAGGAGGCTCACAATCAATGAGACTTTTTAAAGTACTTCTCATCATACTTATGACTTTCACTATTTTCGCAATGAACGATGTGCATCGCGGAGAAGCATTTTCTAATCAAGTGATTGCAAGGGGAGCAAATGGCGATGATGTAATTGAATTGCAAGCAAGATTGCAATATATCGGTTTTTATACCGGGAAAATTGATGGTAAGTTTGGTTATGGTACGTATTGGGCATTAAGAAACTTCCAAGAAAAGTATGGGTTGAAAGTAGATGGTGTCGCTGGTACAACCACGAAGAAAAAATTAGCTGCAGCTTCAAATTATAATAAAGAATTTGTAATGGAGCAGTTAAATAAGGGGAATCGATTTACACATTATGGTGGTAAACCACTAGATCAGCAAGTTCAACAGGGAACAGGTACACAATCTAATACACAACTACCAACTAAATATTCAGATCAAGATTTGAAACTAATGGCAAATGCGGTTTACGGTGAAGCCAGAGGTGAGCCATACGAAGGTCAAGTTGCTGTAGCAGCTGTTATTTTAAATCGATTAGATAGTCCAGAATTTCCAAACACGATTTCAGGTATTATTTTCCAACCTAGAGCTTTTACTGCAGTTGCTGATGGTCAGATTTGGCTGACACCTAATGATCGTGCAATGGAAGCAGTAATTGATGCGATGAACGGTTGGGATCCTACTGAAAATGCGCTCTATTATTTTAATCCAAAAACAGCTACTAGTGAATGGATTTGGACAAGGCAGCAAATCAAAACAATAGGTCAGCATATTTTTTGCTTATAGGAGGTGCTTGATTGAAAAAGTTAACATTCTTTCTTGTCTATGCTGTTATAGTTCTTTCGGTATTTAGTTATACTTCGGCCAAGGAAAAAACAAATTTAAAACAGTTATTACATGCTCAATATACAAATCAGATGTCAGATGCTTCTAGCCAATTAAATGAGCTACAAAAATCAGTGCAACAATCACTACTTTTTAGTGACCCTACTGCATTAAATGATTCTTTACAAGATGTTTGGCGTTTATCTTCGGATATTCGACAAACAATTGGAGGATTACCTCTAGATCGTGAATTTACAACACAATGGATGAATTATTTAGGGCGTTTAGGTAATCAAGCAAAACTAACAATGACTTCTGAAGAATCGAAAACAAATTGGAATAAAAGTGTTTCCAATGTAGCTTCAAATTTAAGTTCATTCTCAAGTGAGTGGGACGTTGCCACAGCACATTTATTACAAGAAGATAAGCACTATAATCAATGGCTCAATCAACTATCCAATAAGGATGTAAAAAATAATTTTTCGAACCTATCTGCAACAGTAAAATCTTACGCAGAAAGTGATTTTCCGTTAACATCAAGTGAAACGGATAATCAAAAGAAAAAAGATCTAATAGCATTAAAAGATAAAGTAATTTCAGAAAAAGAAGCTTTAGCACGTTTTAAAGAAATGTTCCCACAATATGAAAAAGCAACAATTCGTATTGAACAAAGTGAAAAAACAGCTCCATATCCTTTCTATCACATTACTTTCCATGAAGGAATTAGATTAGGTTATGCAGATATTACGAAAAAGGGCGGACACTTACTATCGTTTTTAGTGGAACGACCAGTTGATAAAAGTACTTTAAGCCAAGAAGAACTTATTAACAAGGCTAATAAACAGATGAAAGAACTAGGCTTCGATGATCTTGAAATTGAAGCATCTAGAGAAAATACAATGGCATGGCATTTAAATTATGTACGTATTAATCCATCTAATAAAGCAAAGGTATATGCTGATGGCGTACAAGTGAAGATTGCAAAAGACAACGGTGAAATCATTGGAATTAATGGTATGGAGTATATTCAAAAAGAAACATTAAAAGATCAACCAATGAAAAAGATTGATTGGAAAACGTTTTTTGATAAAAATGTTGAAATTGTAGAAGAAGCTTTATCTTATAGTGAAAATGATAAAATGGAAGAACGTTTATGCTACGAGTTGACAGTTGTTTATTACAATAAGAATGTTCCACATACATTCAGAGTATTGGTAGATACAGAAACGGGCGAAATCATCAAGAATGAAAAATTATAGACCAAGTGCTGGGCATATTGTATTGTCTCTAGCATATTTTAACAATCCATGTCATAATTGAACCATTACTAAAGTGGCATAAAGGGAGATTGACATGGAACTTAAAATAGGTACATTAATCACGTTAGAACCCATCAATTCAGAATCTATGGAACGTTTTAAATGTAAAGTTGTGGAACAAAAGGATGGTAATATTTATATTGACTATCCAGTAAGCACAACAACTAATAAGACTTCGTTTTTGTCTAGGGGCAGTCAATTCCATGCATCTTTTATTGATGAAGAGAAGATAGCCCACGCTTTCAAAACAGAAGTACTTGGAAGGGTAAAAGCTAATATTCCAATGATTATGCTGTCCTTTCCAACCGACGAGGAAATTTATAAAATACAACGTAGAGAATTCGTTCGTGTCTTAACACCTGTTGATGTCGCTATACGCTTCAAAGATGAATATTATCAATTTGTCACAGAAGACATTAGCGCTGGAGGTTTAGCAATCATTTTAAATCAAAAAGTATCATTTAAAGCAAATGATGAATTTGATATGACGATTGCTTTACCTTTTTCAAATAAGGATGTTAAGTATATACAAACGAGAGCATCAGTCATTCGAATTATTGAAAGAGACGATTGTGTCATTGCACCGTTACATTTTACTGACACAGATGAACTAGATCGTCAATACTTAGTGCGCTTCTGTTTTGAGCGTCAACTCTTAATTCGGAAAAAGGAAACAGCTTTTTAATTATCAAAGAGTCCTCTGATTTTTAGAGGACTTTTTATTTTAATAGGGAATATGTCAAATAGCAGACTTTAAGTAAAACTATTAAAAAGGAGACACTATCTTTGCTAATTTTAAATAGCAGCAATACAAGTAGCATAGCGTTATGATAGTGATTATTTTAAGTGCTGAAAGTTAGAACAAGAATTTGGTTTTTAAGCACTACATGATTCGTAGTTAAACGAGTCGCCTCAGCATTTCGGTTGTGATACAATATTACGGAAAGAAGGGGTTGAAACCGTGAAAAAGAATATTCAAATCGCAATTGACGGCCCTGCTGGAGCAGGTAAAAGTACAATTGCTAAAATTGCAGCAGAGGCTCTAGGTTATACATACATTGACACAGGTGCTATGTATCGAGCTCTTACATTAAAAGCATTGAAAGAAAATATAAATTTAGAAGATGCGGAAAGTGTAACAAATTTATTAGGAATGACTGACATTACATTAAAACCTTCAGAAAATGGACAGCTGGTATTTTTAGATGGTCAAGATGTTTCTCAAGAAATTCGTTCAAATGAAGTAACCAGTAATGTTTCTAAAGTAGCAGCACATGCAGCTATGCGTGAAATTATGGTTCAACGCCAACAAGAAATGGCGAAATTAGGCGGGGTTGTTATGGACGGTCGTGATATCGGAACAGCTGTTTTAACAGAGGCCGAATTAAAATTATACATGTCTGCAACCGTTGAGGAACGTGCACGTCGTCGTTTTGAAGATAATAAACAACGAGGTATTGTTTCTACTATTGAGCAATTACAAGAAGAGATTGCACTACGTGATAAATTAGATAGTGAAAGAGAAGCTTCACCACTTGTTCAAGCACAAGATGCCATTTTCTTAGATACAACTGAGCTGTCTATTCAACAAGCAGCAGATGCTATTTTAAAATTAGTGCGTGAAAGGATGGCATAAGATGGACTTTTACCAATTTGCTAAATCTGTTGTCTTTACCGCTTTAAAACCGATTTACCGCATGGAAGTGATTGGGCTTGAGAACTTCCCGAAAGAGGGAGGCATTTTACTATGTTCCAATCATATAGATGCACTTGATCCACCTGTTGTAGGAATTACTTCTCCTAGACCAGTGAATTTTATGGCAAAGGAAGAGCTTTTTAAATTACCTATTTTGAAAAGTATTTTGCCAAGTGTTCATGCATTTCCAGTTAAACGTGGATTAAGCGACCGCCAAGCGTTACGCACTGCTCTTGACTTATTGAAACAAGGTCAAGTGGTTGGTATTTTCCCAGAAGGTACAAGAAACAAAACAGGTACTCTTGGAAAAGGTTTTTCAGGCGCAGGATTTTTCGCATTAAAAGGCGAAGCAAATGTAATGCCATGTGCCATTATTGGACCGTACAAGCCATTCAGACGCTTAAAAGTGGTCTATGGTAAACCAATTGATATCGCACCTTATAGAGAACGTCGAGCAAAAGCAGAAGAAGTAACAGAGGTCATTATGGCGAGTATTCAAGAGATACTCGATGAACATTATAAGAAAATTTAAAAAACTTCCAATAAAAAAGAGATAATTTTTGTTTTTGTAAGAGAATTGGAATAAAATAGAGATGGAACGTTGTGAAGGAGGATTACATATGTCTGAAGAAATGAACTTGAATCAAGGTCAAGAATTCCGTGAGGGAGATATCGTCAAAGGTATCGTTGCTCAAGTTGAAGAAAAGGCAGTAACCGTATCAATTGAAGGTGCACCATTTGATGGTGTCGTACCAATCAGTGAGCTTTCAAGCTTGCATGTTGATAAAGCTTCCGACGCAGTCTCAGTCGGCGACGAATTTGAATTAATCATTACAAAAGTAGAAGAAGAGAACTATGTGCTTTCAAAACGTAGAGTAGATGCTATTCATGCGTGGAAAGTGTTAACAACCAAGTTTGAAAATGGTGAAGTAATCGAATCAGAAGTAAAAGATGTCGTGAAGGGCGGCCTAGTGGTAGATTTAGGTGTACGTGGCTTCGTACCAGCCTCTCTTGTAGAAGATCATTTTGTTGAATCATTTGAAGATTACAAAGGTAGAACTATGGCCTTTAAAATTGTTGAAATGGATCAACAGAAAAACCGATTAATCTTATCCCATCGAGCGATCGTAGAAGGTGAAAAAGCTTCTAAAAAAGAGCAATTATTAGGCGGTATCAATGAGGGTGACGTAATAGAAGGCACTGTTCAACGATTAGCTTCATTTGGTGCATTTATCGATCTTGGTGGAGTAGATGGTTTAGTCCATATTTCACAAGTGTCTCATGGACATGTGGAAAATGTGTCAGACGTACTTTCGGAAGGTCAAAAAGTAACTGTTAAAGTATTGTCAGTAGACAAAGACAACGAACGCATTTCCCTATCTATCAAAGACACTTTACCTGGACCATGGGAAGAAGTCGAAGTGAAAGCACAAAAAGGCGCTGTATTAACAGGTACTGTTAAACGACTAGTAAACTTCGGAGCTTTTGTTGAAGTATTCCCAGGTGTCGAAGGTTTAGTGCATATATCTCAAATTGCTCATAAACATATTACAACACCACATGAAGTACTAAAAGAAGGTCAAGAAGTTGAAGTAAAAGTGCTCGATGTCAATAAAAATGAAAGCCGCTTATCATTGAGTATTAAAGCGTTGCTTGAAAATGCTGAAGAGGAAGATTATACTGACTACGAACTACCTGAAGAAACTTCAGGATTCTCTTTTGCGGATGTTATTGGTGACAAATTAAAAAATTTCTCTGAATAAAAAACGTTAAATGCAACAAATAACTATATGGAGCAGGCGGGTTCTTCTCACATCCGCCTGTTTTTTTCTTGTAATGCCCTGTGTATCATTGTAATATATACATATATGATGACTTGAATTGTTGGTGATGGGGAACTTATAAGGTACCATCGCCTTTTTTGTTGTATAATATGTACTATTAGAAGTTGGAAGGATGAATAAATTATGACGAAACCGGTCGTAGCGATCGTAGGCCGTCCGAATGTCGGGAAATCGACTATTTTTAACAGAATCGTAGGTGAGCGTGTATCTATCGTGGAAGATATTCCAGGAGTAACACGTGACCGTATATATAGTTCTGCGGATTGGTTAACACATGAATTTAATATTATTGACACTGGCGGAATTGATATTGGAGAAGAGCCTTTCTTAGATCAAATTCGTCACCAAGCAGAGATTGCCATGGATGAAGCAGATGTTATCATTCTTATGACAAATGGTCGTGAAGGCGTAACTTTAGCTGATGAACACGTTGCGAGAATTTTATATAAAACAAAAAAGCCAGTTGTTTTAGCTGTTAATAAAATTGATAATCCAGATATGCGTGAAATGATGTATGATTTCTACTCATTAGGATTTGGCGAACCTTTTCCAATCTCAGGTTCACATGGCCTTGGATTAGGGGACTTACTTGACGAAGTGGCAAAACACTTCCCAGAAGATGATGAAGAGCAATATGGTGACGATGTCATAAAATTCTCTTTAATCGGCCGTCCGAATGTTGGTAAATCATCTTTAGTAAATGCGTTTTTAGGTGATGAACGTGTCATCGTAAGTGATATTGCTGGTACAACACGTGATGCAATTGACTCACCATATGAATTTGATGGACAGGAATACGTAATAATTGATACTGCAGGTATGCGTAAAAAAGGAAAAGTGTACGAAACTACTGAAAAATACAGTGTACTTCGAGCACTAAGAGCTATTGAACGCTCAGACGTTGTCTTAGTCGTTTTAAACGGCGAAGAAGGTATCCAAGAACAAGATAAGAAAATTGCTGGTTACGCTCATGAAGCTGGTAAAGCAGTCATTATCGTAGTAAATAAATGGGATGCCGTTGAAAAAGATGAAAAAACGATGAATCATACAACAAAGGTGATTCGCGAGCAATTCCAATACCTGGATTATGCGCCAATCGTATTCGTATCAGCGAAAACGAAAAAACGTGTTCATTCATTATTGCCAGTTGTTAACCGAGCAAATGAAAATCACTCTATGCGTATTCAATCAAGTATATTAAATGAAGTTATCGCAGATGCTGTTGCAAGAAACCCTGCTCCTACTGATAAAGGTCGCAGATTACGTATTTACTACGTTACTCAAGTTGCAATTAAGCCACCAACATTTGTTGTCTTTGTAAATGAACCAGAACTTATGCACTTCTCTTATGAACGTTTCTTAGAAAATCGTATTCGTGAAACATTCGACTTCGAAGGCACGCCAATTCGTTTGATTACACGTGCCCGAGGATAATAGTTAAATCTAGGTGGGGGGATCCAAACATGGATAAAGTAACAGTTCTAGGTGCGGGCTCATGGGGCACGTCACTAGCAATAGTATTAGCTGAAAATGGTCATGATTGTTTACTTTGGTCACATCGAGAAGATCAGGCTAAAGAAATTAATGAGCAACACACAAATGCGAAGTATTTGCCAAGCGTACAACTACCAACTACATTAAGAGCGACACATATATTAGATGATGCGGTTGCACATGCTGACGTTATTGTCATGGCTGTACCTACAAAGGGTATTCGCGAAACTTGTCAAAAAATGATGAAGACTTTAGATCGTAAAATTTTATTTGTCCATGTTTCAAAAGGAATCGAACCCGATTCATTATTACGCATTTCTGAGATTATGAGAGAAGAAATAGATGAAGCATTCATTGAAGACATCGTTGTTCTTTCTGGTCCAAGTCATGCTGAGGAAGTAGTTTTACATCATCCAACTACTGTTGCTGCAGCTTGTGAAAACTTGGCATCTGCCGAGCGTGTACAAGATCTGTTTATGAATCAGTATTTCCGCATATATACGAATACAGATGTTATTGGTGTTGAAATGGGTGGTGCGTTGAAAAACGTTATTGCTTTAGCTGCAGGTGTAACTGATGGTTTAGGATATGGTGATAATGCTAAGGCAGCGCTTATTACACGAGGTTTAGCAGAAATATCACGCTTAGGTGTGAAAATGGGTGCAGAGCCTTTAACATTCTCAGGGCTTGCTGGTATGGGCGATTTAATCGTTACATGTACAAGTGTTCACTCACGTAACTGGCGTGCAGGAAATATGCTTGGAAAAGGTATGACGTTACAGGAAGTACTGGACCAAATGGGCATGGTTGTGGAAGGTGTCCGTACAACAAAAGGGGCACATCAACTTGCTGAGAAATACGATGTAATAATGCCAATCACTTCAGCGTTGTATGAGGTGTTATTTGAAGAACAAAATGCTACTGAAGGTGTCGAAAAACTTATGCAACGTATGAAAACACACGAAATGGCAGGATTCTTTGAATAATTGTGACATTTGTCACAAAATTGTACGATAAACAAAACTGATATAAAAGTGTTTGAAATGCAGTAATATCAAGCTCTATTATTAATATGGACAAGAGGTGATGCTTCCTCACCTCTTGTTTTTTTGTGATATAATTTCATCTGTGAGAATGGAAACGGTTTCTAGAAATGAAAGGTGGTTGGTCTGTTGTCAAGCTTAGTCCTACTAAATGGTACTCCTTTTTCTCCAATGGATATGATGTGGATATCTTTCTATTCTATTGGTTTTATGTTAGTAGCGATGGGGTTAATTTACTTAAGTCGTCATAAAATCAAAAATGCAATAGTGAGTTCAATTATAGCGTTGATCTCATATTTATTTTTATTCATAGGTTTCTTGACGATGATGTTTGTCGTCTTCACATGGTAATCCTAAGAAAATGAGGTAAGTATATGAAAAAAACGAGAATGTTATTGTTGATGGCTGTAATAGCTACTCTTTTATCTGGGTGTATGTATCCGCAATCTGAACGTGCTGAGAATCAAGTTCCAGATGAAGCACAACTAATAGTTGTCCAAAAGGCGATAGATTCATTTAGAGATTCTTCAGGCGGATTACTACCAATCGAAAATCGTGATGAGAAAGTAGATCAATATATAAAGTACCCCATTAAATTCGAAAAATTACTAAATGGTCATTTAGACAAGATTCCTGGGAATGCCTATGAAAAGGGTGGAATTTATCAATATGTCATTTGGAATGCAGAGAGTAAAAAACCACTTGTTAAACTAGTAGATTTACGTGGTGCAGAAATAATTCGTGAATTGAACATAAAAAAAGGTGTGAATGGTTTCGTCCCAATCTCTGATAAAATTATTGGTGATATTTATCAAATGGATTATGTGAAGATGGGTTACAAAAAATCACCTTCAGTCCCAAGTCCTTATTCGAGTGTAAATCTGCCTTTAGTTGTAAAAGGTAGTGGAGAAATTTGTATTGATTATTCTATTGAATTACAACGTATATTAGATGAAGATAATCCAAAAGTAAAATCAGGCGATGACATCCGTTATTTGTTATCTGATAAATACTCTATTTTACCAGCCTATTCTTTACCGTACACAGTAAACGATAAGAATGAAGTCATTTTCTTAACCGATAAAAAATAACCTTCTAAAACGTTTGATGCTTTTAGCATGAAACGTTTTTTTCATGCATAGAATAGATTGCGTAGAATAGGAGGGATTCACATTTCAGAACAATTATATGAGCAAATTGTGGAGCGCACAAACGGTGATGTATATATTGGGGTAGTAGGGCCAGTACGAGTAGGGAAATCAACGTTTACAAAGCGTGTAATGGAAGTTATGGTATTGCCAAACATCACAGATGAAGCAGAACGATTAAGAGCACAGGACGAGCTGCCTCAAAGCTCTCCAGGCCCTGTTATAATGACTGCCGAACCTAAATTCGTCCCAGCTAAAGGAACACAAATTGCAGTAGGAGAAGGGCCCCTTACGATGCAAATTAGACTAGCTGATTGTGTGGGTTATATTATTGACGGTGTGAAAGGGTATGAGGATGAAAATGGTCCGAAATTAGTACACACGCCGTGGCATAATGAGCCAATTCCTTTCCAGGAAGCGGCTAGAATTGGAACAGATAAAGTCATCCGTGATCATTCAAATATTGGTATTGTTGTTACTACAGATGGCTCTGTTAATGGTATACCAAGGCAGGCAGCTGAAAAAGCAGAAATTGAAATAATTGAGCAACTTCAGTCAATTGGTAAGCCATTTGTTGTGGTAATAAATAGTAAAATGCCTGCGCATAAAGATACTGTGGCGCTGAAAAATGAGCTATCTGATCGCTATCAGGTACCAGTAATTAGTACTTCTGCGGATCAAATGAGTGTGCAAGAAGTAAATGAAATTTTGAAAGAAGCACTTTACGAATTTCCAATTACATCGATCGAAGTGGAACGCCCTGACTGGATGGAGGTCATTGGAGATACGAATACAATTAACGTCTCTTTAAATGACGCCATCACTACATGGAGTGATTCTGTAACGAAAATTCGAGATGTCAAACATATTGCAACAAAACTAGGTGAAGAAGATTATATTTCCAATGCAGAAGTAACCGATGTCAATCCAGGTATGGGTAGTGCGAGAATTACTATTCAAGTAAAAAATGATATATATCAAGCTATTTGTGAACAATTTTTGGATGAACCAGTAGTTACTAAAAAGGAATGGCTGTTATTTATTAAAGAATCACAGGAAGCTAGACAGGCTCATAAACGCTTCCATGAAGCCATTGAAAAAGCGAAAAAAGATGGTTATGGAGTTACTCTGCCTAATATGCAAGAACTTGAACCAACACCACCAGAAATCATTAAACAAAATAATTTCTTTGGTGTACGCATGAAGGCAAATGCGCCGTCGTATCATATTTTACGTATTGATATGGAAGCGGAATTTGCTCCATTAATAGGGTCTGAGTTTCATAGTCAGCAGCTATTAAAAGATTTGAAACACGGATATTATCATGATAGAGATGCACTTTGGAATACCCAATTATTTGGTACACCGCTTTATGAGGTCATGAAGGAAAGTATAGCTTATAAAACAAATGCTGTGCCAGCTCATGCAAAAACGAGAATGCGTCAAACGATTGAACGGATGGTAAACCAAGGTGATCGTGGTATGGTAACTTTCATTTTATAATTACCAAATTACCTATAAAATAAGAAAAAAAAGCCTTTTTGTGACTGTGCAAAAAGGTTTTTTTGCGTTTTATAAGGATTATATTTGCTTAAACTAGGCAAAAGGAGTATAAATATTGTTGCATAGGGTTTTCGGTTGTGATAATCTTTTTACATGATTGAGTCAATGCCCCTTGAGAGGAGGTGAATGGTGTGAATAAAACAGAATTAGTTAACTCTGTTGCTGAAGCTGCAGGTCTTTCTAAAAAAGACGCTTCTAAAGCAGTTGAAGCAGTATTTGATACAATTCAAGAAGCTCTTACAACGGGTGATAAAGTACAATTAATCGGTTTTGGTAACTTTGAAGTACGTGAACGTGCGGCTCGTAAAGGTCGTAACCCACAATCAGGTGAAGAAATCGAAATCGCTGCTAGCAAAGTGCCTGCTTTCAAACCAGGTAAAGCGCTTAAAGATGCTGTCAAATAATAGTATCTAGGGTACATAGAACAGCTTTCTTCGGAAAGCTGTTCTTTTTGTTTGCTATTAGCTAGACTTTTTTAAATGAATTAGACACTAGAAATGAACAAGAAATTTATTATTCTTGTTCATTTCTAGTGTGAGGAGCAGGGAATTGTAATAATTCATGCTGTAATTTATCGATTAAGATACTATTTGTTTTAGAATTATTCACTTTTTTAGTTTCGTATGTTATATAGTTATATAGCTTTTAATTGTAAAACGGAAAAATAAATAAGTTCTAGAATTAGTGGGTATTTAAGCGTACAGAGATATTCTCTACAAAACCTGCTATCTAGAATGGATGGATTAGGGATTACAACGAAAAGTGAATACATATGAAATTGCCTATTGAGTTAAGTAAATCAAAAAATTTAAAACTAATATGGTTTTGATAAAAAAGGTAATGGATAAATCACCAAAAATACCCGCTCTAATATTAGGCAAGGCATTTTGCATTTTGCTTTGATTGTGCTAACATCACAAGGTAACTAGTAATGTAGATATAATGGGGGATTAATGTTGACTACTACGGATTTAAATAAAATAGAACAAGCGATTAAAATGATTCTTGAAGCAGTTGGAGAAGATCCAAATCGTGAAGGGCTTTTAGATACACCAAAGCGTGTTGCAAAAATGTATCAAGAAATGTTCTCAGGATTGCATGAAGATCCAAAAAAATATTTTGAAACAGTTTTCCATGAAGGTCATGATGAGGTTGTCCTTGTGAAGGATATCCCGTTCTACTCAATGTGTGAACATCACTTAGTACCATTTTATGGTAAAGCGCATATTGCATACATACCAAAAGATGGCGTTGTAGCAGGTTTAAGTAAATTAGCAAGAACTGTTGAAACAGTATCGCATCGTCCGCAATTACAAGAACGAATTACTGCAACAATTGCTGATACCTTGATGGAAATGCTTAAGCCACAAGGTGTTTATGTAGTTGTTGAAGCAGAGCATATGTGCATGACAATGCGAGGAATTAAAAAGCCTGGAGCTAAGACTATCACATCTGTATCAAAAGGAATCTTTGAAGAAGACGACATAAAACGTTCAGAAATACTATCATTCATTCAAATGTCTTAAAATAGCCTTTTATTTGTGATATGATGAACAAAGGAAATAATGTAGCAAGGAGAATGTTGATATGTCTCAGAATGACTATATAGTAATCCGTGCAGAAGAAGATGGCGTTCACGTAATCGGTTTAACTCGCGGTACAGATACAAAGTTTCATCACTCCGAAAAATTAGATAGCGGAGAAATTATGATTGCACAATTTACAGAGCATACATCAGCTATGAAAATTCGCGGTAAAGCAGAAATTCATACAGCTTATGGCGTCGTAAACAGTGAAGCAAAAAAATAATCATAAACTTAATTTTTAAAAAAACTAGTATTGCACGAAAATAATATAAATGTTCGTAAAGTATATGACAACAGGAAATGAACTGAAATGGAGAAAAGTTTATGAATGCAACTATCATTGATAACAAAATACAAGAACTACAAAACAATATTTTAATGCAATTGCATCATAGAACGCTCCTCAAATATACAGGTCAGCCAATCGTTGAAAATGAGACATTGTTTTATCTATTGTTGCCATTTTTGAATGGTGAAATATGGACTAATGAGCAAGATGAAGTATCTACAACAATTGGTATTATCTACACTGCACTTCATGCTCATGACCAAATCGATGAAGTAGACGCTACATCGAAGGATCAACAATTAACGGTTTTGGCAGGAGATTTTTATAGTGGCATATATTATCAACTATTGTCTAAAATACCTAATATCGCTTTGATTCGCTCATTATCGGATGGTATCGTTGACATTAGTGAAAAGAAGACAGCTATCTATGAACCAACTATTCGACCTATAACAGATTGGTTGCATGCATTAACTGTCATCGAATCGAAGTCTATTGAACAATTTATGAAGCATTATTATTTTGACCAATATATACCACTAATGCAGCAAGGCTTATTATTAAATAGACTATCTTATGAATTGCGTAACTTACAAGAAACACATATGAAGACTCGCATAGTGGCAGCCATTGAGAAAAGTGAGCAGTTTACTTCTACGAAGAGATCAGCAGAGCGAATTTTAGAAGAGTTAGTATCAGAGCTTTCATCTACATTTACTCGAAGTATTTCAACTTCTCCATTTCTTCAAGATGAAGTGAAAACGCTCATTGTAAATCGCATGCCAAGAATTGCATGTGAACATCAAACGACGAGAGAAGGTTGAAAACAGTGTCGCAATCTAAAGAAGAACGCGTACATGAAGTGTTTGAGAATATCTCTGATAGCTACGACAAAATGAACTCTGTCATTAGCTTTCAATTACACAAAAAATGGCGCAAAGATACGATGAATCGTATGCAAGTGAAACCAGGCTCAAAAGCTTTAGACGTTTGCTGTGGCACGGCAGACTGGACGATTACTATGGCAGAAGCTGTTGGCGAAACTGGACAAGCAACAGGTCTGGATTTTAGTCAAAACATGTTAAATGTGGGCATTGAGAAAACAAAATCTTATCCTCAAATCAATCTTTTGCAAGGGAATGCCATGGAATTACCTTTCCCAGATAATTCATTTGATTATGTAACAATTGGTTTTGGGCTTCGAAATGTACCGGATTATATGCAAGTGTTGAGTGAGATAAATCGAGTATTAAAGCCTGGTGGTATGGCAGTTTGTTTAGAAACATCACAATCAGAAATTCCTGGTTACCGTCAATTATTTAGATTATACTTCAAATACATTATGCCGATTTTTGGTAAGCTATTTGCTAAAAGTTATAAAGAATATTCATGGTTACAAGAATCTGCGGATGAATTCCCAGGTATGAAACAATTGAAGAAAATGTTCGAGCAAGTAGGATTCGAAAATGTGAAATATAAAGCATATAGTGGCGGAGCTGCTGCTATGCATATGGGCTTCAAAAAAGAAAACTAGGTGGGAGAAGGTTTATTCACGTGGAAAAGATGAAGTTAAAACTACTCTATTCTGATTTGAAATCAGATATAGAAATCATCGAAAAAGAATTAGAAACAGCGTTGAATTCGTCTTCTCACTTCTTGAATGATGCTTCTCTTCACTTGTTAAAAGCTGGAGGGAAAAGAATTCGTCCCGTTTTCGTTTTACTTGCTGCTAAATTTGGTCAGTATGATATTGAAATGATAAAAAAAGTAGCAGTATCATTGGAGTTAATTCATATGGCTTCACTCGTTCATGATGATGTTATTGATGATTCGGAAATGAGAAGAGGAAGACCTACAGTTAAATCTCAATGGAATAACAGAGTGGCAATGTACACTGGCGACTTTATTTTTGCACGAGCACTGCAATATATTACTGATATCGATAATCCGAAAGCGCATCAAATTTTATCAGAAACGATGGTAGAAATTTGTGTTGGAGAGGTTATCCAAATCGAAGATAAAATGCAACTCGATCAAAATATGCGTGACTATTTTAGAAGGATTAAACGTAAAACCGCATTACTTATAGCATCTAGTTGCCATCTAGGTGCTGTTGTTGCGGGCGCAGACGAACGCGTTGCAAGCCATTTAAAGAGATTCGGTTATTTTGTCGGCATGTCTTTCCAGATTATCGACGATATTCTTGATTTGACATCAACAGACAAACAACTCGGTAAGCCGGCAGGAAGTGATTTACTACAAGGTAATATTACTTTGCCCGTTTTGTTAGTGAAAGATGACCCTACTATGCGTCCTCTCATTGAAAAAGCATTGGCTGGTACAATGACCGAAGATGAAAGACAAGAGTTTTTGGGGAAGATTCGTGAATCAGAAGCAATTAAGAAGGCGAAAAAGATAAGCGACACATATTTGCAAAAAGCATTACGTGAAGTTGAAGCTCTTCCGCAAAATTCGATCAAAAAATCCTTGCGTGATATCGCATTATATATGGGTAAGCGCAAATTTTAATACTATATGTTGAACTATCTGTCGGACAATGATAATATTTTACGGTGGGTATAAAACCTGTAAACATTTCTTAAGGAGTTGTATTTTAACAATGGCTATTCAAAAAACATTTCTAATGGTTAAACCTGATGGCGTTAAACGTCAATTAGTAGGTGAAATCGTAGATCGTTTCGAACGTAAAGGTTTCGAACTTAAAGGCGCTAAATTAATGCAAATTACTGAAGAGCTTGCAAAAAAACACTACGCAGAACATGCTGAACGTCCATTCTTCGGTGAATTAGTAGAATTCATCACTTCTGGTCCTGTATTCGCAATGGTATGGGAAGGCGAAAACGTAATCTCTGTAGCACGTTTAATGATGGGCGCTACAAACCCTGCTGAATCAGCTCCAGGAACAATTCGTGGAGATTACTCTACTACTGTTTCTCACAATGTTATTCACGGTTCAGATTCTTTAGCTGCAGCTGAACGTGAAATCGGTTTATTCTTCAACGAAAACGAATTAGTATAATTCATATTTTCAAAGCTGTTCGCAATTTTGCGGACAGCTTTTTTTCTCTGTTATTTTATAAGTTTAAAAATTCGAATAGATTTGTTTAAATTGTCAAACAAGTCTGCATTTCTACTATTTAAGTAATGACTTATATCCATTATAATAGAATTAGGTTGAAGGAGAGGGAAGATAAGCTTATGACGGATTACGAACAATTTGTAGAAAGTATTAAGAGAAAAACAAGTATTGACCTAGCTTTATACAAAGAGGCTCAAATGAAAAGGCGTTTAACATCTTTGTATGAAAAAAAAGGCTATAAAAGCTTCATCGATTTTTATAATGCTTTAGACAAAGATCGTGCACTATTAGATGAATTTTTGGATCGTATGACTATTAATGTTTCCGAATTTTATCGTAACGGCAAGAGATGGGAAGTTCTTCAAAACAAAATATTCCCTCGTCTATTACAGCAAAATAAGAAATTAAAAATTTGGAGTGCCGCTTGTTCTACAGGTGAAGAACCATATTCTTTAGCGATGACGTTATCAAATCATGTGCCATTATCCCAAATCTCTATTACAGCAACAGATTTAGACGAAAATGCCATTGCAAAAGCAAAAGCGGGTGTTTATCCTGAACGCTCTTTAGCAGAAGTACCAAATGATATCAAAGAGAAGTATTTTGATAATGATGGCTCTTTTTATAAGGTTAAAAACGAAATAAAAAAAACAGTCACATTTAAAAAGCATAACCTATTAAAAGATACATATGATCAAAACTATGATTTAATTGTTTGCCGTAATGTGATGATATATTTCACTGAAGAAGCAAAGGATCAAATTTACGATAACTTTAGTAAGTCACTTCGTTCAGGTGGCGTATTATTTGTAGGTTCAACAGAACAAATTTTTAATCCTTCTAGATATCAATTAGATATTGAGGATACGTTTTTTTATAGAAAGCTGTAAATGTGTTTATATATATAGGTTAACGAAAGGACGCTTTTCGCAATGAATGCGAAAGGCGATTTTTTCTAAAATAGGTAGAAAATCCAAATTAATAAGAGTTTGCAAAAGTTCAGTTTATTCACTGTTTTTTTGATTAAAATATGTTATAGTGAAAAACATATACTTTAGCGAGTTGAAGGGAGAAAGTGTTATGCGATATTTAACAGCAGGAGAGTCACACGGACCGCAATTAACAACAATCATTGAAGGGTTACCATCTCTATTGCCAATTACGGCAGAGTTAATAAATAAAGAATTAAAAAGACGTCAAGGTGGGCACGGTAGAGGTCGCCGTATGCAGATTGAAACGGATACAGTTGAAATCTTATCAGGCGTCCGCCATGGCAGTACTTTAGGCTCTCCAGTAGCGCTAGTTGTTACAAATGATGATTGGAAACACTGGACGAAAATCATGGGTGCAGAACCATTAGCAGAGGATGTTAATCCTGAAGAAATTAAACGTCAAATTTCTCGCCCTCGCCCTGGACATGCTGATCTAGTTGGTGGTATGAAATATGGTCATCGTGATTTACGAAATGTATTAGAGCGTTCTTCGGCTCGTGAAACAACCGTTCGAGTAGCGGTTGGTGCTGTAGCAAAAGCCCTTTTAGCAGAGTTAGGAATTTCAATTGTTTCTCATGTTACTGAAATTGGTGGAATTATTGCAAATCCTGAATCTACTGCTGGAAAATCGGTCGCTGAAATCCGCGCAATAATCGAAGAAGACGCATGCTATTGTGCAGATGCAGAAGCATCTCTAAAAATGGTTGAAGCAATTGATGAGGCTAAAAAAGCGGGTGATTCAATTGGTGGAGTTGTAGAGGTAATCGTAGAAGGTTTACCTGCTGGTATCGGTTCATACGTACATTATGATCGTAAATTAGATGCAAAACTAGCAGCTGCTATGTTAAGTATTAATGCATTTAAAGGGGTAGAGTTCGGTCTAGGCTTTGAAATGGCTCATCGCAAAGGTAGCGAAGTGCATGATGAGATTATTTGGTCTGAGGAAGACGGTTACACTAGAAGTTCAAATCGTCTAGGCGGTTTAGAAGGTGGTATGACAACAGGTATGCCAATTGTTGTCCGTGGAGTTATGAAGCCAATTCCTACTTTGTATAAACCGTTACAAAGTGTTGATATTGAAACAAAAGAACCATTTAAAGCAAGTGTTGAGCGCTCTGATAGTTGTGCAGTTCCTGCGGCTTCTGTTGTAGCAGAGCATGTTATTGCCTGGGAAATAGCAAATGCAGTAATGGAGCATTTCCATAGTGATCAATTACCACAGCTAAAGGAACAGCTTGCAGCGCATAAACAATATACGAAGGAGTTTTAACAATGAATATTCCAGTTAAAGCGAAATCCCATGCGTATGAAGTACAAATAAGTGCAAATAGTCTAACTGAAGCAGTTAAATCATTTGATCAACAACTCTCTAAGGCTGATAAAATTATTGTCTTTACAGATGAAAATGTATGGAAATTACATAGTGAACGCTTTACAGCGGAATTTCCATACCCATTTAAAGTGAATATATTAGCAGCGGGAGAAGATTGTAAAACATTTGAAAGCTTCTTTGCAGCACAATCATTTTTATTAGAACAAAAATGCACCCGAAAAACATTTGTTTTCGCATTTGGCGGAGGAGCAGTTGGTGACTTAACGGGGTTTGTTGCATCCACATTTATGCGTGGTATTCCATTTATTCAAATTCCTACGACGATATTAGCGCATGATAGTGCAGTTGGTGGTAAAACAGCTATTAATCATCCTCTAGGGAAGAATATGATTGGGGCATTTTATCAGCCCCAAGGAGTTTTATATGATATTTCATATTTAAAAACTTTACCAGAAAAAGAAGTGCGTTCTGGGATGGCAGAAGTGATTAAGCATGCACTTATTTCAGATGAAAAGTGGTTAGCGGAATTAATGGCTACAAACTCTATTTTGGATTTCAGTCAAGCTGACCTTGCTATGCACCTTGAGCAAGGTATTCGTGTTAAAGCTGGTATTGTTGCAGTAGATGAGGAAGAACATTCTGTTCGAAAGTTTTTAAACTTTGGTCATACATATGGCCATGCTATTGAGGCAGCCTCAGGTTTTGGTAAATTAGCACATGGTGAGGCAGTTATGATCGGGATGGTCTATGCACTTATTTTAAGTGAGCGATACGGTACAATACCTGCAACGGTTACTCGCTCCTTCATCGAATTTGCAATACGTAACGGCTACTCATTTGATGCAGTTAATCAGTTTACATTTGAACAACTACTAGACTATTTAATGAAAGATAAAAAAGCAGAATATGGCATCTTACAATTTGTTTTATTAAAGAAAATTGGTGAGCCGTTTGTTCAACAAATATCAATAGAAGAATGTCAAGAAATTGATGGTCTTCTTCGTGTGTTAATAAAGGAGGTGCTCGCGTGATTCGAGGAGTACGTGGAGCCATAACGGTGCAGTCTGATCAGGCGGCAATCGTTTTAGCAGAGACAGAGAAATTAATAGAAGAAATCGTAAAAGCTAATAATATTGTTGCAGACGATGTTGCATCAGTTGTCATTTCTACGACACCTGATATAGTTTCAGCATTCCCGGCAAAAGCAGTACGTACTATGGAAGGCTGGAGTTATGTGCCGGTTATGTGTATGCACGAGATGAATGTTCCTGATGCGTTGCCATTATGTATTCGAGTACTTTTGCACGTGAATACGGAAATTAGTCAGCAAGCGATTCGTCACATTTATTTAAATGACGCAGTTAAATTAAGACCCGATTTAGCAAAGTAATCAACTACTAAGGAAGAGGCGAACGTTCGATGAAATGGAAAGAACAAATCACAGGTATGAAAGCATATCAACCTGGAAAATCAATAGATGCAGTGAAAAAAGAATTTGGCTTAGATGAAATTGTTAAATTAGCATCAAATGAAAATCCATTTGGTAGCTCACCAAAAGTACGTGAATTTTTAGCAAATGAATCATTTAACTTCGCGTTGTATCCTGATGGTTATGCAACGAACTTACGTGCAGCGGTGGCTACTAAACTAGGCGTAGAAGAAAATGAATTAATTTTTGGTAACGGTTCTGACGAATTAATCAGTATTATTACACGTGCATTATTATATCCAGGTGTTAATACTGTTATGGCAAAACCAACATTTTCTCAATACGGCCTTAACGCAAAAATCGAAGGTGCTGAAATTCGTGAAGTACCTTTAGTAGATGGTAATCATGATTTAGATGCAATGCTTGAAGCAATTGATGACAATACAGCTGTTGTGTGGGTATGTAGCCCGAATAATCCAACAGGTGTAGTGGTAGAAGATGCACCATTACAAGCATTCCTGAAGAAAGTTCCGTCTGATGTATTGGTTGTGTTAGATGAAGCGTATTTTGAATATGTTACAAACGCTAGACATAAAGATACAATCCCTTATATTCAAGACTATCCAAATGTCATTATTTTAAGAACGTTCTCTAAAGCATATGGTCTTGCTGCTTTCCGCGTAGGATATGGTATTGCCAATAAAGAATTAATTGCAAAATTGGATCCAGTTCGTGGTCCTTTTAATAACACAGTTTTAAGCCAAGCGATCGCACAAGTCGCATTAGAAGATGATGCATATATCGAAAAATGTCGCGATGAAAACAATAAAGGTAAAAAACAAATCGAAGAATTTTGCGAAAAAAATAATTTACATTTTTTTACAACTGATACGAATTTCATTCTAATGGAAGTGAAAGTTGACAGTGATGTTGTTTTCCAAGAATTGATGAAACGGGGTTTCATTATCCGTAGTGGTAATGCACTAGGTACACCAGGTTATATTCGTGTGACAATTGGTACACAAGCTCAAAATGAGGGTTTCTTAACACAATTAGAAGTAGTATTACAGGAGCAAGGAGTTTTTTCATGAAACAAACTGTTCTTGTTGTAGGGCTTGGCCTAATAGGTGGATCGATAGCATTAGCTCTACAAAAATCACCGAATGTCCGAGTGATTGGCTTTGATGCCAATTCAGACACATTACAAAGTGCAAAAGTACTTGGCGTCGTCCAAGATGTTACGAAAAATCCTGAAGAAACAGCAAAAAAAGTAGATATTATTATTTTTGCAACACCTGTAAATGCTACGCTAGAATGGATGGAGTCTCTTAAATCTTGGGAACTTCCAACTGCTACAATTGTGACAGATACAGGTAGTACAAAGTCATTAATTATGGAAAAAGCATTTGAGCTTCGCGAAAACGGCATTACATTTATCGGAGGCCACCCTATGGCAGGGTCCCATAAAAGTGGTGTATTAGCGGCCAAGCCATATCTATTTGAAAATGCGTATTATATGCTCACACCTTTAGAAGGTGAGGACGAAGAAAAGATTAATATACTGCAGAATTTACTGCAATATACTAGCGCTAAATTAATGCGTGTTTCAGCTTCTGAACATGATCATATGACGTCCGTAGTAAGTCATTTTCCACACATAGTGGCAGCTTCTTTAGTTCATCAATTACATGCTGAGGGAGCTGATAACCCTATAACAAAAATGTTAGCAGCAGGGGGCTTTCGAGATTTGACACGAATTGCGTCTTCTAATCCTATTCTATGGCGCGATATAACGATGCAAAATCGTCAACAAATTGCAGGGCAATTGGCTGAGTGGCAAGCTGAAATGAAACGTGTAGAGGACCTTCTGATTACGGGAGAGGCAACTCAGATTGAGGATTATTTTGCAAAAGCTAAATCGGTGCGTGATGAGTTACCGATTAGTTCACAAGGTGCAATGTACATGACCTATGATTTATATGTAGATGTACCTGATTATCCTGGTAGTATTGCTGAAATTACAGCTTATCTAGCTGAGGAACAAATAAGTATTACGAATATTCGTATCGTGGAAACGCGAGAAGATGTCTTCGGTATTTTAGTTGTTAGTTTCCAAAATGCAGAAGATCGTGAACGTGCTGCTGCTTGTATACAAAAGCGCAGTCCATACGAAATTTATATTTCATAAAGGGTAGGTGAATAGAATGGTGAAGAGTAAATCTTTAGATTACAATAAGCCAACATTACGTGGGAAAATAACGGTTCCAGGTGATAAGTCAGTATCTCATCGTTCTATTATGTTCGGCGGAATTGCGAAAGGGCGCACGACGGTAAGTGGTTTTTTACTTGGTGATGATTGTTTAAATACAATTGCTTGTTTCCGTAAATTAGGTGTACAGATTGAACTTGATGGTACAAATGTCGTAATCGAGAGTAATGGCATGGCTACTTGGCAGGAACCAACTGATATTTTATATACCGGAAATTCTGGTACAACAACCCGCTTAATGCTCGGTTTACTGGCGGGCTCTAATGTCCATACAGTTTTAAATGGCGACGAGTCCATTGCTAAGCGTCCGATGAAACGTGTTATAAATCCATTACGAGAAATGGGTGCTAAAATAACAGGGCGTATGGATGGTCAATTTACGCCTCTTGCAATTCAAGGTACGAAGCTACAGGCAATAGACTATACAATGCCAGTGGCAAGTGCACAAGTGAAGTCAGCGATTTTATTAGCTGGTATTAATGCAGAAGGAACGACAGTTATTCGCGAGAAGGAAGTTTCACGTGACCATACAGAGCGTATGCTTCGTCAATTTGGTGCAGAAATTACTAATGAAGATGGCATTGTGTCACTAAAAGGTGGTCAACAATTGACTGCTACTCATGTCGCAGTACCTGGCGATATTTCTTCTGCAGCGTTTTTCCTTGTTGCGGGAACGATTGCTAAAAATAGTGAAATAACGTTAGAGAACGTTGGTTTAAATCATACACGCACAGGTATTATTGAAGTATTGCAAGAAATGAATGCCAATATGTCGATTGAAATCGATGATGAATCATCTTCTGAACCAACTGGAACTATCACTGTTTCGACTTCTGAATTGCAAGGTACGACAATTGGTGGCGACGTTATTCCTCGACTTATCGATGAAATCCCGATTCTTGCATTATTAGCAACACAGGCTAATGGACAAACTGTTATTAAAGATGCAGAAGAGCTGAAGGTAAAAGAAACAGACCGTATAACAGCAGTTGTGGATGAATTGAAAAAGCTTGGCGCAGATATAGTGGCGACAGATGATGGTATGATTATTAATGGACCAACACCTTTAACTGGTAGTACTATTCGAACATATGGAGATCACCGTATTGGCATGATGGGAGCAATTGCCGCACTTATTACTAAAGGTGCAATAGAGTTAGATGATGCTGATTGTATTGCAGTCTCTTACCCAACATTCTTTGAAGATGTACAAGCTGTAATTAATTGAATAAAATAAAAGCGAAAACTCTCCGCAAAATAGGAGGGTTTTTCCTTGTACATAAAGAATTTGTCATGTAGCATAATGATTGAAATTAATGAGAATAGGTGAAGCATTTGGATATTCAAAACAAAATGATAGAAGTAATTGAGCAAGGAAATTTAGAAGGTATACAAGATTTAATGGAACAGCTTAAAATGCAGGCTGATCCAAATGTACAGTATGAAATTGCTGAGCTGTTAGTAAATTACGGTTTTTTAACTGAAGCAGATCAATTATTTGGGCATTTGCAATTTTTGTTCCCTGAAGAAACACAATTAAAAATTGACCGTGCTGTGTTGCTAATGGACATTGGAAATGAGGACGAGGCATTAGAAATGTTTATGTCTGTGCGTCCAGACGAACCAGAATATCCTCAAGTTTTATTAGCATTGGCGGATTATTATCAAATGCAAGGACTATATGAGGTCGCTGAACAACGTATTAACGAGGCATTAGAATTACTACCTACTGAACCTTTATTGCGTTTTGCAAAGGCAGAGCTCCTTTTAGAGCTAGGTCGTTTAGCTGAAGCAGCACGTCTTTATGGTGAGCTATACGAGGAACAAGAAGAGATTGCGGGTATCAGATTAGTTGAACGTCTTGCAGAAGTTCATCGCACGGGTGCGGCGTTTGAAGAAGCATTAACATATTATTTGAAAGCCCTTGATTATCATGTCGCACCTGATCTTTTATTTGGAGCAGCTTATTCGGCGTTCCAAACCCAAATGTATGAAACTGCAATAAAACATTTAGAAGAGTTAAAAGAAGTAGATCCAGATTATTTTGCAGCTTATTTATTATTAGCAGAGAGTTATGCAATGCAAGAAGAAAATAAAAAAGCATTGGAAATAATTCAAGAAGGCATCAAACGTGATGAATATGACAAAGAATTATATTTATTTGCCGGAAAGATGGCTTTGAAGAATAGTTTACCAAAAGAGGCTGAACAATATTTACGCGAAGCGGTTGCTCTTGATGGAGAATATATGGAAGCCATTTTAACGCTCGTTTCACTGTTAGCGCAAGATGAACGTGATGAAGAGGTTGTTGAATTAATCGAAATATTACGTAACGATGACTTCGATTGGTCTACATTATCTGCTTTTGCGGCACAATCTTATGACCGCCTAGAAGATTATAATCGTGCATACGAATTTTATACTTTGGCATATAATGACCATAAGGAAGATCCAGCATTTTTAGAAAAGTACGCGTATTTCTTAATCGAAGATGGCAAACGTGGGGAAGCTCACGAAGTCGTAAAACGATTAGTAGCATTACAGCCTGATGAGCCGACTTGGTTGGATCTCTTACAAACTTTCGAGTGAGAGGGGGAATCGGTATGACCGCTTCCGTTTCTGTGATGGATAAAAAGGTTTTCGTTCATTGGTTTTTAAAACGTTATCAGTTAAAGCGACGTGAATGTGTCTGGATTTTAAATTATTTACTTGGCCATGATGAATTGCTAGAGCATGTACATTTTGTTGAGGAAGCACATTATTGTCCACGAGCAATGGTCATGTCAACGACTGAATCATCTGGTATTCCATTTCGATTTTATAAAGGAAATATTATGACAGCAGACGCTGAGAAATCATTCCACGATTTGAGGATGCACCCAGAAGAAGAAATGTATATTCAACTTAATTTCCCTAAATTACCACCAAGTAGCGAATACTTAGCGGTTCTTGAAGAGAACCCTCATATGCCAAAGTATTTGCACATTAGTGAAAAGGACCGCATGTTAGCAGAGGAAATATTGAACGATAGCATGAAGTCTTTTAGGGAAGAAACAATTTTAAAGCAAATCGATGAAGCCTTAGATAATAATGATAAAGAGAAGTTTTATGAATTATCAGCATTACTTAATGTCTTAAAAAATGTGAATGAATAGAAAAAACTTCATCCTTTAGATGAAGTTTTTTCTCGGGAGGAAATAAAAATGTTTTGGATTGGCAAAGATGTAGAAGTATTCGCAGCGCAAAAGGAATTTATAGACACAGCAATCGTGCCACTAACAGTTATTGATGGATCGTCAACGGGAATGAAGCAAAGCGCATCAGCAGCAGAATTTTTAATGTCGTTAACAGCTTTTGTTGAACAACAATTTAAAGGACGAGTTATGGTAATGCCACCATTTACCTATACGAATAGCATGGTAAAGAAGGATTATATTCAGTCAATAGACCAAGAATTAAAATTGGCTGGTTTTAAATATATCTTTTATATGACTTCAGATCATAGTTGGACAAGCGAAGTGCCTGAGCTATCTGTGTTGTGGCTACCATCTATTCCACTTGGTGATATGGATCAATCAGTAAAACAGTCAGTACTAAGTGATCAGATTCGACAAGTAGTACCAATGCTATCAGCTAAATGGTCTGAGCTGTAAGTTTCTTTCATGAAATGTTCACAAATCATGACAAAAGTGTCGAATGCGTTATTGACCTTCCATTTTGATTGATATATCATAGATATGTCCTAGTATTACTATTTTGTATAAGTTTGTCCGTTGGACTTACCTTTAAAGTTAGAGGGGGGAAAAGTATGAGTAACAATCGTGTAACAAGACGTCAATTTCTAAACTACACACTAACAGGTGTTGGTGGCTTCATGGCTGCTGGTATGTTAATGCCAATGGTTCGCTTTGCAGTTGACCCGGTATTACAGAAAAAAGAAGGCGGAGATTTCGTATTAACTAAGCAAAAAATCTCTGAATTAACAGAAACTCCTGTTAAAGTTGACTTTACTTTTGAACAAGTTGACGCTTGGTACAAATCTGATGTTACAAGTACAGCGTGGGTTTACAAAGAAGGCGACAAAGTTATCGCTCTTTCACCTGTATGTAAGCATTTAGGATGTACTGTAAACTGGGAAGGTGACCCAGCACACAAAAACCAATTCTTCTGCCCTTGTCACGCTGGCCGATATGAGAAAACTGGTGAGAACATCAAAGGTACACCACCACTTGGGCCGTTAGATGAGTTCGAAGTAAAAGCAAAAGACGGTCTATTAATGATCGGAAAAACAAGACCAAATACTTTAGTTTAAATGTAAGGGGGTACGACATCAGTGCTAAATAAAATCTATGATTGGGTCGATGAACGCTTAGATATCACACCAATTTGGCGCGATATAGCTGACCACGAAGTGCCAGAGCACGTTAACCCTGCACATCATTTTTCTGCATTCGTATATTGTTTTGGGGGCTTAACGTTCTTCGTTACAGTTATTCAAATCCTTTCAGGTATGTTTTTAACAATGTACTATGTTCCGGATATTGAAAATGCATGGAAATCTGTTTACTACCTTCAAAATGAAGTAGCATTCGGTGAGATTGTGCGTGGTATGCATCACTGGGGAGCTTCACTCGTAATTGTTATGATGTTCCTACATACATTACGTGTATTCTTCACAGGTTCATACAAAAAACCTCGTGAACTTAACTGGATTGTTGGGGTTCTAATTTTCGCAGTAATGTTAGGTCTTGGCTTTACAGGTTACTTACTTCCTTGGGATATGAAAGCATTATTCGCAACAAAAGTAGGTATTGAAATTGCTGCATCTGTACCATTTATTGGTCAAGCAATAAAAGTTTTACTTGCCGGAGATGCAACTATCCTCGGAGCACAAACATTAACAAGATTCTTTGCGATTCATGTATTCTTCTTACCAGCTGCTTTGCTTGGGTTGCTTGCAGCACACTTTGTAATGATTCGCAGACAAGGTATTTCAGGTCCATTATAAAATTTTAATGAACTTGAAGAATTACTAAAGGAGGGGACACAATGCATCGCGGAAAAGGAATGAAATTCGTAGGGGATTCTCGTGTGCCTTATAAGGCAAACAGAACTAAAACTCCACCAGACTATTCCGAATATCCGGGAAAAACAGAACCATTCTGGCCAGACTTTTTACTAAAAGAATGGATGGTTGGTGCTGTATTCCTAATTGGTTATTTAATCTTGACTGTTGCTCACCCGTCTCCACTTGAGGCGCAGGCTGATCCAACAAACACAGGTTATATACCTTTACCGGACTGGTATTTCTTATTCTTATACCAATTATTAAAATATGAATACGCTTCAGGTCCATATAACATTATCGGAGCTATGGTAATACCGGGTATCGCTTTCGGAGCCCTATTATTAGCACCATTCTTAGATAGAGGTCCAGAACGTCGCCCAATGAAACGCCCACTTCCAGTAGCGTTTATGTTATTAGCAATTGCTTCTATGATTTTCTTAACTTGGGAATCAGTAGTTAACCATGACTGGAAAGCAGCTGCAAAACAAGGTGCGATTGTTGAAACAGTCGAATTCGATAAAGAGTCTGATGGCTATAAAGTTTATGCTGGACAATCTTGTATTAACTGTCATGGTGAAAACCTTGAGGGTGGTGCAGGTCCATCATTAATGAACACAGGCTTAACTGCTGATGAAGTTGTTAAAATCGCTCATGATGGTATTGGTGGTATGCCTCCAGGCCAATATAAGGGTTCTGATGAAGATCTTCAAAAGCTTGCTGAGTTTATTGAAAGCTTAAAAGCTGAATAATACGTAATCAATTAAAAGAGTCAGGTAACTGGCTCTTTTTTAATTTTCAGTTGTATTGTCATAAGGTATATTTAAAATGATTATCATATGCATAACCGCAAATATCACTTATACTATTTATATACAAGTGAATGATACTAATTTACTTGTAAATACTAAATAATACATATTTCATATTGAAAAAGGAGTTATAATATGCCTACTATTGTTTCGAAATGTTGGGTCATACTAACACATCGTTCGTTTTTATGGCTTTTATTAATTATCAATGTGGTCGGTACAATTTGGGGCTATGATTGGTATGGCTGGCAATTAGAAATGACTAAACCAATATTTCTTATTTTTGTGCCAGATAGTCCTACTGCAAGCCTCTTTTTTAGTATAGCAATTGTCGGATGGTTGCTTGGACGACATTGGAAATTAATCGAGGCACTCGCTTTAATTACGCTTGTTAAGTATGGTCTGTGGGCTGTTGTGATGAACATTTGGGCACTTTTTGAAGACGGTTCAATTGGCTGGATGGGATGGATGTTAATCTTTTCTCATTTCATGATGGCTGTTCAAGGGATTCTGTATTTACCTGCTTACCGCTTCTCATTTATCCATGTATGGGTTGCGGCGATTTGGACTTTGCATAATGATGTCATTGATTATGTTTTTGGCCAAATGCCAATTTATCATATGTTGTCGGATTATGTTCAAACTATAGGTTACTTCACATTTTGGTTGTCAATTTGTTGTATATCACTGGCATTTTGGACAGCTAAAAAAAGCTTTTCATTTGCTCAAAGGTCATAGACACTTTAAAATAATAGTAAGCTAGTATTAGGAGGATGGTTAGTTTGTCAACTGCGATGTATATCGTGTATTTTATCGTATTATTACTGTTACCGATTTACGCTCAAATGAAAGTAAAAAGAACGTACAAACGGTACTCACAAGTTCGTTCAACTTCTGGAATGACAGGTGCAGAAGTTGCAAGATTAATCTTAGATCAGAACGGGTTAAGTAATGTCCGCGTAGTAGAGCAACAAGGTTTTTTATCTGATCACTATAATCCAGCAACAAAAACAGTTGCTTTATCTACTCATAACTATCATGAAGCATCTGTAGCAGGAACTGCTGTTGCTGCCCATGAATGTGGACACGCAATTCAACATAAAGAAGCGTATTCATTTTTGACTTTGCGCTCTAAATTAGTTCCTGTAGCAAATATTTCTTCAAATGCATCATGGATTTTCATTATGATTGGTTTAATTGCAACTATTCAACCTTTGTTACTAGTAGGGATCGTATTACTTGCAGCGGGAGTTGTATTCCAATTAGTTACATTACCAGTTGAATTTGATGCTTCAAAACGTGCGATGAATCAAATTGTTGAACATGGTATTATTCGGAACGAAGAAGAACCATATGCAAGAAAAGTTTTAAGTGCAGCAGCATTAACTTATGTTGCAGCGGCTGCGACAGCTGTAATGGAATTACTACGTCTAGTGTTAATTTATACGGGTATGAATAACGAAGACTAAAATTAACTGTACTACTACAAAATGGAAGACCTTTGAACTGAGAAATCAGTCAAAGGTCTTTTTTGTTATAATAATGGGAAAAAATGAGATTTAAAATACATAAAATCAAAATTATGTTATAAAACTCTGTTTCTTTGTAGTCAAACTGTAATATATCTGTAATTGAAATAGCGTTGTTTATTACAAAAAATTTCTGTAAAGTAAGTCTTGTAGAAAAAAACAGTTACTAAATTACAAAAATAAATCAACCTATAATAGTTTGAATAAATATTGGAGAGTTTAAATCAATGAAAAAGAAAAATCTATTTACAGCAATTACAGCAGGTACATTAGCTTTAACGATTTCATTTACAGGGTTAACAAATGGTCAACAAAATACAGCTTCTGCAGAATCATTAACAACTACTAATAATGAAGTACATAAATCAAATGCAATTACAATGGTTGCTAGTTCAAAAGCTACTAAAATTAGTGGAAAATACAAAACAACAGCAGCATTAAATATGCGTACTAGCGCAAAAACAACTTCGAAAGTTCTTTTAACTGCTAAAAAAGGTGCTGTCGTTAAAGCATCTTATAAGAAAAAAGTTAATGGTACAACTTGGTATAAAGTTTCATATAACGGTAAAACAGGTTGGATGTCTTCAGCATATTTAAAGAAATATAAAAAAGTAAGCAAAGTTTCAAATAGTGCTACTGGATCAGATATTATTGATGCTGGTAGAAAATACTTAGGAGTTCCTTATGTATGGGGAGGCACTTCACCTTCTGGATTCGATTGCAGTGGTTTCACACAATATGCGTATAAACAAGCTGGACAAGGTAGTATTCCTCGTAACAGCCGTGCGCAGCGTGCAGCAGCGGCATATACAAGTAATCCTCAAGTTGGAGATTTAATATTCTTCTCTGCAAATCCCGGTGGAGATTACATTACACACGTAGGATTATATGCAGGTAATGGTCAAGTTTTACATGCTGCAGGTAACAAAGTTCAATATCAAAGTATTGCAAAAGGCAGTTACTGGGGTCCGCGTATCATGAGTTATGGTACTTTCCGTTAATATAAAGTCAAAGCCCGCAACAGTGGAAAAATTCCAGTGTTGCGGGCTTTTTTCTATGATTTTAGATTGTGTGTTTTACTTCTTATGAATTTTGAAATTCAATATAAAAAAGCAGATATAGTTGTACTATCTGCTTTAGAAAAAATAATTAATCGATTGGTTGCTTCTTATCGTCTAATGTAAAACCCTCACCAATTACATCATGAACTTCTGAGACAGAAACAAATGCATGAGGATCAACGGATTGTATAATACTTTTTAACCTAAATAATTCGTTTTTTGCAACGACACAGTAGATAACTTCACGATCTTCTTTAGTGTAATGACCATAACCTTTTAAAATCGTGACGCCTCGTTCCATTTGTTTAGTTATACGGTCAGCAATTTCATCTTGTTTTACGGAAATAATAATTGCTCCTCGTGCAGCATACGCACCATCTTGTACGAAGTCAATTACTCGAGCACTGACGAAGACAGCTACCAGTGTATACATCATTGAACGGGAATTAAGAAAAGTTGTCCATGACAGTACAATAACAACAGCGTCAAACATGAACATTGTTTTTCCCATCGGCCATCCGATATATTTATTAACTAGACGTGCAATAATATCAACACCTCCAGTAGTACCGCCATATCGGAATATAATACCGAGTCCAGCGCCTAGGAAAACACCTGCGAATAATGCAACTAAAAACATATCGTCTTTCAAACCAATATCAACCTGATAAATTTGGAAGATTTTCATGAAAACAGAGACTGATACTGTTCCAATCAATGTATAAACAAACATTTTACGTCCTAGTAATTTCCAACCGAGTATAAACATCGGTACATTTAGTACTAAGTTCATCAATGCTGGATCCCATTTAAAAACGAAGTACAAAATTAAAGTAATCCCTGTAAAGCCGCCTTCTCCTAGTTCATTTTGAACGTTAAAATTAATAAATCCAAAACTGAAGATAGCTGCACCAAGAATGATAAAGAGTACATTTTTAATTTTAATATTTGGCATTTAATTTTTCACCTCATTTTTGGTTAGTAGACTGTATAATAGAAAGGGCTAAAAGAAAAACTGATTAAGTAGTTAATCCATTAACTATTTGATTTACAATAGTGAGAGGTCTTTGACGATCGCTCTTGAGAAATCATATGGAAGAGTTTACATATTTTCTTTTATAGAAATATATTATCATGTATTTTCGACATTTTGACAACAACAAGTATTATTGATTACGATAGATAGAGGAGAGTTGTATATATGAGCAAGGAAGTAACAATGCAACAAATGCAAAAACAAGTAGATGATTATATAGGACAGTTTAAAGAAGGCTACTTTCCGCCATTTGAATTATTAGCACGATTGACGGAGGAACTTGGCGAATTATCAAGAGAAGTGCAAAATGTCTATGGCATGAAAAAGAAAAAGCCTACAGAAGCAGCAAAATCATTAGAAGAAGAATTTGGAGACTTTTTATTTGTCCTCATTTGCTTTGCTAATGCAGAGAATATTAATATGGCTGATGCTTTACAAAGAGTTTTACATAAATTTGAAACGCGCGATAAAGATCGCTGGACTAGAAAGGAAGAGAATTAATGACAATTCGTGTTGCAATAGCTGGGCCAAGAGGTAAAATGGGATCCGAAGCTGTACATACAGTAATGAAGAGCGATCAAATGGAATTAGTAGCGGTACTAGACCATAGAGAAATTGCAAATTCACTGGAGAATTATACAGAATTCCCTAATACTTATCATGTACCTGTTTTTAGAAATTTAGAAGATTTATTTAGAACGTCGAAACCAGATGTTTTTGTGGATTTAACGGCGCCTGAAGCTGTGTATAAGCATACGAAAGTAGCACTACAAAATGGTGTTCGTCCAGTTATTGGTACGACTGGTTTTACAGATGAACAATTAGAAGAATTAACAGAACTATCCGCTAATTTACAACTTGGTGCCATCATTGCACCAAATTTTGCAATAGGTGCAGTTTTAATGATGAAATTTTCACAAATGGCAGCAGCTTATTTACCAGAAGTCGAAATAATTGAAATGCATCATGATAGAAAATTAGATGCTCCTTCAGGTACGGCGATTAAAACTGCCCAGTTGATACAAGAAAATAGAAGAAGTCACAAACAAGGACATCCAGATGAAGTAGAAACACTTCCAGGTGCTAGAGGTGCTGATTTTGAAGGTTTACGAATTCATAGCGTACGTCTTCCTGGACTTGTAGCTCATCAGCAAGTACTATTTGGTGGAGAAGGACAATTACTCACTCTACGCCACGATTCATTTAACCGTAACTCATTTATGTCAGGTGTAAAGTTTTCAATTGAAAAAGTAATGGAACTAGATGAATTAGTATACGGCTTAGAAAATATTTTATAAGAATGGAATGAGCTCTGTGAAAATAACTTTAATCGCGCATGATAATAAAAAGGATAGTTTAATCCAATTCGTAACAGCATATCGTGATATTTTAGCCGAACATAGCTTATATGCGACAGGAACGACAGGACAGCGTGTAATTGATGAAACGGGTTTACCAGTTACAAGATTCCGTTCAGGGCCTCTTGGAGGAGATCAACAAATTGGTAGTATGATTGCTGACAATGACATGGATATGATTATTTTCTTCCGAGACCCATTAACAGCACAACCACATGAGCCAGATGTTTCAGCTTTAATTCGCTTATGTGATGTCTATCAAATTCCTTTAGCAACAAATATGGGGACTGCTGAGGTCTTACTTAAAGGTCTACAAGAAGGTTTTATAGATTGGCGTTTAATAGAAGAACGAAGAAATTAATGCCTTCACCAATGACTAACTGTTAAAATGAATTAATTCCCGCGAGTATTTAAATAAATATTCTATAAAAATAGATGCAAGTAAGAAAGGAAGTGGTCGGGTGCGTAAAATGAAAATTGGTATAACTTGTTATCCGACCGTTGGAGGCTCGGGTGTTATCGCTACTGAGCTTGGTAAGATGCTGGCTGAGAAAGGTCATGAAATTCATTTCATCACTTCTAGTATGCCTTTTCGCTTAAATAAAATTTATCCAACTATTTTTTATCATGAAGTTGAAGTAAATAGTTATTCCGTATTTCAACATTCTCCGTATGATATTGCGTTAGCAAGTAAAATGGCAGATGTTATTAAAAGTGAGAAACTAGATGTGCTGCATGTGCATTATGCTATTCCACACGCTGTATGTGCTGTGTTGGGACGAGATATGGCTGGTGAAGATGTCGGTATAGTTACAACGCTCCACGGTACTGATATTACGGTATTAGGATATGATTCATCACTTACTGGCGCAATCCGCTATGGTATTGAAAAATCTGATATTGTAACAGCAGTTTCGGATTCCTTGAAGAGTCAAACTTATGAACTAATCGAAACAAAAAAACCAATCGAAACAATTTATAATTTTGTTGATGAACGGGAATATACACCAAAAGATGGCACACAATTAAAGCGAGATTTTGGCATATTGGATAATGAACGGGTACTAATACATGTATCGAATTTCCGAAAAGTAAAGCATATTCCAGATATTATAAAAACATTTATTCAAGTGAGAACGCAAATGCCTGCCAAATTACTACTTGTTGGAGATGGACCTGAAAAGCATCGAATTATGGAAGAAATAAAGAAATGTCCATTTGTAAATGATATTTTGTTTTTAGGAAAACAAGATAATTTATCTGAGCTTTATGCGATGAGTGATTTGAAATTACTCATGTCTGAAAAAGAATCGTTTGGCCTTGTTTTATTAGAGGCAATGGCTTGTGGAGTACCTGGTATTGGTACGAATGTTGGCGGTATACCAGAAGTGATTGAACATGGTCAGAATGGTTATATAGTAGAGTTAGGTGATACAAATCAAGCAGCTACATATGCTATCGATCTACTACAAGACGAAAACAAATTACAATCTTTCCGTGAAGCGGCAATTTATAGAGCAAATCATTGCTTCCATTCCTCAAAAATAGTGGAACAATACGAGGCTCTCTATGCGAAGGTGGCGCGGAAAAATGAAGTTAGATGAGAATTGGCAAGCTGCTTTTGAAATCGTACAATCCTTAGAGAAGTTTGGTTATGAAGCGGTTATTGTTGGAGGCGCAGTAAGAGATTATTTACGAGGCCAATTAGCCAATGACGTCGATATTGCAACGAGTGCTTTACCTGAAGAGGTGAAGACTGTTTTTTCCCGTACTGCAGATGTCGGTATCGCACATGGAACAGTATTAGTTATTCATCCTCTTAGTCCTGTAGAAGTCACAACATATCGAACAGAAGGAGAGTATGCAGATCATCGTCGTCCTAATGATGTGCAATTTGTACGTTCCTTAGAAGAAGATTTAAAACGTCGTGATTTCACTATTAATGCTATGGCTATGCGTGGGTCTAAAGAAATAGTAGATCTATTTGGTGGACAAAGTGATTTATCATCTCAAATAATACGAGCTGTGGGAAATGCTAGTAGTCGTTTTAGTGAGGATGCACTGCGAATGCTTCGCGCAATTCGATTTAGTGCTCAACTCGGCTTTGCTATTGAAGAAGAAACTTTCAAAGCGATCCGTAATCAAGCAATAGATATAAGCTTTATTGCAAAAGAACGAATAAAAATAGAATTTGACAAAGTGTGGACAAGTTCAAATGCGCAAAAAGCGATTCGTTACCTAAATGATACGAGGCTTGTCGACCATTTACCTGGGGATTTTTCGAAGAATGTGGAGTATTGGAGTACTTTCGAAAGCTTTGGAAATCCAGTTAATGGATGGGCGTTTTTCATTCTATTACAGCAGGATGAAAATGCTGTCCAACTTTTAAATACATTTAATTGTTCAAACAAAGAAAAAAATTATGTGAAACAAGTATTACAAGCTTATGAAATTAGGACTACTACTGGATGGACTTCGAGTGACTATTTTGAGTTTGACTTTCCAATATTAGAAATTGCAAATGATTTTGCGATAAAATTCTACCATACTAATGACAATTTAAAACGATCCGAAATTGTACAGAAAAAGAATGCACTAGCAATTCAATCTCGTTCTGAAATTGTCGTCAATGGACGAGACTTGATTGAGTGGAGCGGTAAAAAAAGTGGACCGTGGTTAAAAATGGTGATTGATAAAATGGTTGATGAAATACTATTAAATAAACTTGTAAATGATCGACAAAAAATAAAAGATTGGTTTTTGAATGAGTATACGAGTTAGGATCCAAAACGCTTCTATACAAGCATTCTAAGCTCAATTAATTTATTGAATTCCGAACAGGTGACTAAAAAGCGACCAAATTAAAAAACGTCGTCTATTAAGTCACCTGTTTTTGCTTTGTCTTTTTTGGTCAAATGAATATAAGTATTTAATGTTTCCTGAATGAAGGAGTGCCCTAATTGTTCCTGAATAATTTAACAGTTTACATTTTGAATTACCATGTATTGTGTCCAAGAGTACTATAATCCACGGATTTAATTTTTCAGATTCATTTATTAATTCATTTTTAAGTAATAAGAATAAGTAGTTCTTATACCTACTTCAATATGTGCAGCGATTGTTTCGATTTTTGAATTATATAATTATTCTCCATTTACCTCGCCAAAGGAATATTGTCCTTTTACTCCAAAGTAATCAGTTAAAATTATTACAGAATCTAATTTAGGATCTACATCCCCATTTTCCAAAAGACTAATAGAACTTTTACTTAATTTTGTATTATATTCCATATGCCGATAAGTTCGGCTACTAAGGAATTAAGAGAACAAGAATGAAAAGAGAAAGATCTGACAACTCCGTTAAAAGTGTTGTCCCTATTTTTCAAATCTAGCGAACTATATCAATTATCAGGAATAATCTTTAGGGTAAAAGCATCTATTGATAGAAACATAGTTTTAGTACATCACAAAAGTTCGTAAAGCATTATTAAGTGTTATAAGTGTGTATAAACAGGGTAAAGTAGAATGTTTAGAGTCATTCATATATATAGTAATTACGGGTGTCACACGCAGTATCAAAGTGAATTTAATAATGGAAGAGGCTTGGGAAATCTAAACCATAGGGGTGTATGGCCATGAAGATTTTGTTAAGTATTTACTATTGTTTTGTAGATGAAGATATTGCACCTGAAGATGTAGCGATAGAGGAATGGATGTGGATAGCTTTATTGCCTGTTGCGGGAATAATAAGTTTGTTATTGGTACTTTCATAGTCCAGTTTCCGTCAGCAGTTATGTTGAAGTAGTATACACCACTGTCTTCATCCTTTTGTATTGTAGACCCTTTATATGAACCAATTTCATTTACCAATATGTTAATATCGTTTGCCTTTACAGCAAAACATATTTTTTGAGTGACCAAAAAGTGACAAAATGTTAAGATTGATTAAGATTTAGATTTATTTTGCGATGAATAGTGATACTATTGATTCTAATTAACAGCTCAAAATAAACATTTAAAAACAAAATGTTATATTTTGATACGACATTTAGATAAAGGATTGGTTCAGTCATGAAAGCAACACTGAAAAATGAAATTATTAAGCGACTAGTTGAGGCTAATGGAGAACCAATTTCCGGACAACAGCTAGCAGATGAATTTGGCATCTCTAGGACGGCAATTTGGAAGCATATGAAGCAACTTCAGGAAAAGGGATATGCCTTTGAAACTGTAAAGAAAAGAGGCTATGTTTTAACGGCAACGCCTGATACAGTCGATGATGCGAATATTTCAATGGCTCTTGAAACGAAAAAATTCGGCAGCCGTATTATATATGAACAGTCAATGACTTCTACGCAAGCAATTGCACATAATAAAGCACAAGAAGGAGCGCCAGAAGGTACTGTTATCATTTGCGAGGAGCAGACAGCGGGACGTGGCCGTATGATGCGTGAATGGAAGTCGATGAAAGGTAAAGGGATTTGGATGAGTGTCATCCTTCGACCAGAGATAGCTCCTTATGAAGCACCTCAATTTACTTTAGTAGCTGCAGTGGCATTGACTAAAGCTATAGCTGACATGACAGGTGTACAACCAGAAATTAAATGGCCAAATGATTTATTGATAGATGGTAAGAAATGTACTGGGATTTTAACAGAATTACAAGCAGATCCTGACCGCGTAAATGCAATTATTATGGGAATCGGTATAAACGTAAATCATCAACCAAATGATTTCGAAGAAGAAATAAAAGACATCGCAACATCCCTTAAAATAGCTAGTGGCAAACATATAGATCGTGCAACTTTAGTTGCTAAAATACTTTATTACTTAGAAATTTACAGTTCACAATATATAAAAGAAGGTTTTGAACCGATTAAGTCTCAATGGGAAAGTTTTTCTTGTACTATTGGAAATCGTATTCGAGCAACAACCTTGCAAGAAGTATTCATTGGTAAAGCCATCGGAATAACAAATGATGGTGTTTTACAATTGCAATTAGATGATGGCACGATAAAAGGTATCTATTCGGCTGATATTACACTCGAAAAATAAAGATTGGAATGTATCGACAAACTTGTTATAGTTAAAATATAGGACAGTATCAATTTGATTGAACTGTACCTCGCCATAAAAATTATAACTAAAGAGATTCGCCTTGATCTAGTAATAGACAGGGACGGAAGAAAACGATGCAATTCAATGAATACGCAACCCTTCTGTCCATTTTTAGACAGAGGGGTTTTTTGTTTTCTTCCTAAAAAGAGGAGGAAGCGTTTTGAAAACAACGACTCATTTTTTGAAAATGAAAGAACAAAGCGACAAAATTGTTATGCTTACTGCATATGATTACCCATCTGCAAGACTAGCTGAAGAAGCTGGAGTAGATATGATATTAGTAGGTGATTCCCTTGGTATGGTCGTGCTTGGCTACGATTCAACTGTTCCTGTGACAGTCGCAGATATGGTCCATCATGCAAAAGCTGTAAAAAGAGGAGCAAAGGATTCTTTTATCGTAGTTGATATGCCGTTTGGTTCATATCACGGAAGTATTGACCAAACACTGCAAACTGGGATTCATATGTTCCAACAGACAGGTGCTAGTGCCTTAAAAGTCGAAGGGGCAGAGACTGTTGTCAATGTCATATCCTCTTTAGTAAATACGGGGATTCCAGTAGTAGCACATTTAGGTTTACTACCACAATCTGCGGCAGTTCTTGGGGGGTATAAAGTGCAGGGAAAAACAGCCGTTGCTGCAGAAAAATTATTGCAAGATGCAAAAAAAGTCGAAGAGGCAGGAGCATGTGCGCTTGTTCTTGAATGTATTCCATATCAGCTAGCAGCAGAGATTACAAAGGCACTTAAAATCCCCGTAATAGGAATAGGAGCGGGAGCAGATGTTGATGGACAAGTACTCGTTTACCATGATGTTCTTGCATATGGAACCCACCATGTGCCGAAATTTGTTGAAAAGTTTGCACCCGCAGGAGAATTGATGTTAAAAGGTATCGAAAGTTATACAAAAGCAGTTAAGCAAGGTTCTTTTCCAAAAGTAGAGCATCGCTTCACGATGACAGATCAGCAACTTGAACAGCTATACGGAGGCATAAGAAAATGAAAATCGTTTCAACTATCAAAGAATTAACTGCACACATTACTACAGCAAAAAAAGCTGATAAAACAATCGGTCTCGTTCCGACAATGGGCTATTTACATGAAGGTCATATGGCACTAGCAACGGCTGCACGTAAAGAAAATGACATTGTTGTCATGAGCCTTTTCGTCAATCCTGCGCAATTTGGACCCAACGAAGATTATGAAAGTTATCCAAGAGATTTAAATCGTGATTCGAAGATTGCAGAAAAAGTAGGCGTTGACTTTTTATTCGCTCCTTCTGCCAGTGAAATGTACCCGACTAATGGTGGTATTCAAATATTGGCTGGTCCACAATCTAAAATTCTTTGTGGTGCAACAAGACCTGGACATTTCGATGGGGTATTAAAAATTGTGACAAAACTTTTCCACATAACTCAGCCAACAAAGGCTTATTTTGGACAAAAAGATGCACAACAGCTAGCGCTTATCGAAACTTTGGTGCGTGACTTTAATTTTCCTTTAGAAATTAGAAGTGTGCCAATTGTTCGAGAAGAAGATGGTCTAGCGAAAAGCTCCCGAAATGTATTTTTAACGGAACAACAACGTAAAGAAGCGGTAGTAATTCATCAAGCGTTGATTCTTGCTAAAAACCATTATTTCGAATCTGATAATAATATTGAGGCAACAAATCTTGCAAAAGAGTATATTGAAGCCAATTCAAATGGTCAAATTGATTATTTGCAAATGCTAAGTTATCCAGATCTTACTGAAGTGACAGAGCAAACTAAAAAAGTTTTACTTGCGACAGCGGTTTACTTTAGTAACACGCGCCTAATCGACAATATTATTTTTCAAGAAAAAGGGGAATAAATGATGCTTAGAATGATGATGAATGCGAAAATCCATCGTGCGGTTGTTACGCAAGCGGACTTAAATTATATAGGTAGCATTACCATTGATGAGGATTTACTCGATGCAGTTGGTATGCTACAAAATGAAAAAGTACATGTTGTTGATAATAATAATGGCGCACGTTTTGAGACATATATTATTGCTGGAGAGCGCGGTAGCGGTGTTATTTGTGTAAATGGGGCGGCAGCTCGTCTAGTGCAAAAAGGTGATGTCGTCATTATTATGTCTTATGCCTATGTTAATGACGAAGAAGCGAAAAATCATAAACCAACTGTAGCAATTATGCAGCAGGGTAATACGATAAAAGAACTCATCCAATATGAACCAGAAGCGACAGTTATGTAATAGGAGAGGCATCCATTTTTGGGTGCTTTTATTGTGTTTTAAAGCTAAATAACAAAGTATCTAATCAATGCAACAAATGAATGAGTTAGTGCAACAAACAGCTAAATTAGCACAACAAACAATAGAAATGACCCAACAATCATGCAACTTACCAAAACAATCTGTAAAATCCATATTTCTGCACATCGACTTCAGCTATTCTGCTCAAAATGTGATAGAATTTTGAATATAAACCGATCGGAAAGTTGTGAAGTAAATGATGGACAGTCAAACATATGCAATCGTAGATTTAGAAACGACAGGTCACTCATCTCAAAATGGGGACCGCATCATTCAAATAGCGATTGTTTTAATGAAAGATTGGGAAGTGCAGTCAACTTTCACCACTTTCATTCACCCAGGGAAGAAAATTCCTCGTTTTATTCAAGACTTGACGAATATAACGGACAATGATGTCAAAGATGCGCAACCATTTGAAGCGCATGCTGAAAAAATTTATAACATTATACAAGATTGTGTTTTTGTAGCGCACAACACTGATTTTGATTTGCCTTTTTTACAAGCTGAATTTAAAAGAGCTGGTTTACCAAAATGGTTTGGAAAACAAATGGATACAGTTGAATTATCGAAAATATTATTCCCAACAGCCTTTAGCTATAAGCTACAAGATATAGCTATGGAGTTGAATATTTCATTGAAACAAGCACATCGTGCAGATGATGATGCCTATGCAACCGCATTATTATTAAAACGTGGTTGGGAAGAGCTCTTAACTCTCCCGCTTTCAACAATTGAACAATTGCATCAGCGTTCTTTCAGATTAAAATCAGATTTATCGCAATTATTCTTTGATGCGATTCAGATAAAAAGAGCTGTATCTAAACAATCAGAGCTTCACTTCTATTATAAAAATATAGCTTTAAGGGGAGCAGTTATTGAGGCTAAGTCAGAGAGTACTTTAACATATCCACAATCTGTTGCTGAAAAAGAAGCATTATTTACTAGAGCTTTCAAAGATTTTGAAGTGCGGCCTGATCAATTTAAGATGATGGACCAAGTCTGGCATGCCCTGAAAACAAAACAGGAAGTATTGACTGAAGCATCGACTGGAATTGGTAAAACATTAGCTTACTTAATTCCTGCAATTATTTATGCCAAACATACAAATAGTAAAGTAGGGATTAGCTCATATACTTCGCATCTTCTTGACCAACTATTAGCAGAAGAACTACCAAAAGCGGAAGCGATTCTTCAAACTTCTATTAATGTGACCTTATTAAAAGGAATGGAACATTATATAGATGTAGATCGTTTTGCAGAGCTTTTTGTTGCTGAAGACGCTTCCTATGATGAATCATTTACAATGATGCAACTACTCGTCTGGCTTGCGAATACAACGACAGGCGATTTAAATGAAATTACTTTGTCTGGCGGTGGACAATTACTATTAGACAAAGTACGACGTTCATCGGCTACAACTATTTCTCGTGGTAAAGGTTACTTTGACTTTTATGAAAATGCCATTAAAAAAAGCAAAACGGCAGATCTAATTATTACAAATCATGCTATGTTGCTATCTGATTTAACACGAGTTGAGCCAGTTCTAGCATCGGTTGATGGTTGGATACTAGATGAAGCGCATCAATTTATTCAAGCAGCCACATTAAGAGATGAAAAAGCACTCTCGTATACACAGTGGAAATACATTTTTGGTCAACTTGGGTCAGTTGATGACCATCAGTTAATTCATAATTACTTTAAATTGATGGCTGATAGTGGGAAAATCCCGATTAGGCAATTATCAAAGTTAGAAATAAAATACTGTGAGATGGTGCAAATCTTTGATACATCAATTTATCAACTGATTAATCAATTAAACATTCAAAAGTCAGCTTCACGTCATAATAAGCGTACTTATCCATTAAATTCGCTCTTGATTAAGCAACCTTTATTTGAAAAAGTGAGTCTTAGTATACAAGAATGGGTGCAACTTGCTCAGGAACTAAGTGATATATTCCAGCAAAATCCTGATGATTTATCACCTACGCAGCAAACGATATTATCAGACTGGTATTACTGGTTACGTGAATTAACGATCAAAGTGGCTGAATGGGATTCCATCTTTTTATCCCATGAAGTAGATTGTTCAGCTTGGATTGAGTTAGACCAACGTAGTATTCCAGGTAGTCTACATGTATATAAACGCCCAATACACGTCGCACAATCTGTCACAGCTGTTTTAGACAGTTTCCGTACACGAGCAGGGATCATTTGGGCTTCTGGTACATTAACTGTACCAAACAATCGCCGCTTTATCGCGGATCAATTAGGCCTTCAAAGCTCTGTGCCACTATTTCAATTCCAGGCACCCTCATCATACTACGATGGTGCGAGTCTTTACATTGTTGATGATATGCCTGAAATTCAACAAGTTTCACAAACAGAATATGTGGAAGCAGTAGCAGATGCCATTGTTCAAACTGTACTGGTTACTGAAGGTCGTTGTTTCGTACTATTTACGTCTCAAGATATGCTTAGAAAAACAGTTGAGTTAATACAAGAAACGGAAGCATTAAGTGATTATATGCTCTTTGCTCAAGGTATGTCTTCAGGTAGTCGAATGCGATTACTGAAGCTATTCCAGAAGTTTAATCATTCCGTATTATTTGGTACGAATAGCTTTTGGGAGGGTGTGGATGTGCCAGGTGATGCATTGTCAGCAGTCATTGTTGTACGTTTACCATTTTCAGCTCCAGAAGAACCGATTTTCAGAGCCAGGGCGGAAGCATTAAACGAGCAAGGATTGAATTCATTTTATAAGTTAGCACTACCTGAAGCCATTTTACGCTTCAAGCAAGGTTTTGGTCGTCTAATCCGATCGTCGCAAGATAAGGGTGTTTTTATCGTTTTAGATCGAAGAATTGAGACGAAATCATATGGTAAGGAATTCATACGTGCTCTTCCAGCAATACCGGTGAAAAAAGTATCCCTACAACATATGGTCTTAGAATTAGAACATTGGTATAATAAAAAAGTATGAGGATAGAAAGCAGGTCGATCATATGGAAAGACAATTTGAAGTACGATCAGCTAGTAAGATATGTTTTCAGCCGAGCTTCAATCAACTAGAAAATGCGTTATGTAAAGCCATTTCGATGTCAGAGTCACCGCATTTAATAGAAAGCAATATGAAGCCTATCTTCACGATAAATGAAACGTAAGGTGATATAATGAAAAATTGGATCAAGTTCTTTACGATATTTTTGTTAATCCTGTCGTTATCAATTGTCGTTATAGTTGCTTGGAAATCTTATTCACCGTTTTACAGTTCGGAGAAAGACGCTAAGCAATTTGTGATTGATGCAGATAAGCTTGTGACTGTCACCGATACATATGTATATAACGGTAAGAAACCGTATGTTACGGTAATAGGAACAGATAAGGCAGGAAAGAAAAAAGCTGTGTTTGTTCCAAAAGATGATGGTAAGGCAAAGCTAGAAGAAGTTTTAATGGAGGATGGCACTTCTGAAAAAGAAGCACTTTCTGTAGTGTCGAAAAAGGATAACGTGAAAGAAATCCTTCATACCAAACTAGGTATAGAAGAGCCCGGCGTTGTATGGGAAATTACGTATCTTAATCAAGAGGATAAACTAAATTATGTTTACATTATGTTCGAAAACGGACAGTGGTGGAAGCGTATTTTGAACTTGTAAAAAAAGGGGAAGATTAACTTGAAACAGCATTTAGCAGACCGTGTAAAAACATTAACACCTTCAACAACTCTAGCAATTACAGCTAAAGCAAAAGAATTGAAGGATCAAGGAATTGATGTTATTGGATTAGGCGCGGGTGAGCCTGATTTTAACACACCAAAAAACATTTTAGATGCAGCTGCAGACTCTATGATGAAAGGCTTCACAAAATATACACCTGCTGGCGGTCTACCAGCATTAAAACAAGCTATTATTGCTAAGTTAGAAAGAGACAATAATCTTACTTATGCACCAAACGAAGTTATGGTTGGTGTGGGTGCGAAACATGTCCTTTATACACTGTTCCAAGTGTTATTAAACCCTGGAGATGAAGTAATTATCCCAATTCCTTATTGGGTAAGTTATCCAGAACAAGTGAAGTTAGCTGGCGGTGTACCTGTACATTTAGAAGCTACATCAGAACAACAATACAAAGTTACAGCTGAACAACTTCGCGGTGCTATTACTGATAAAACACGTGCACTTATTTTAAACTCACCAAGTAACCCTACTGGTATGGTTTATACAAAAGAAGAATTAGCTGAAATTGCTGCAGTTTGTGAAGAAGCAGACATTCTAATCGTGTCAGACGAAATTTATGAAAAACTTGTATATAATGGAGTTAAACATTTCTCAATCGCACAACTTTCAGATAGTGTAAAAGCACGTACAATGGTCATTAACGGTGTAGCAAAATCTCACTCTATGACAGGATGGCGTATTGGTTATGCAGCAGGTAATGCTGAAATCATTAAAGCAATGACTGACTTAGCTAGTCACTCAACTTCTAATGCAACGACTACAGCACAATATGCAACTATTGAAGCTTATAATGGGCCACAAGATGCAGTAGAAGAAATGCGTCAAGCTTTTGAATCACGTTTAACAGAAATTTATCCAAAATTAAATGCAATCCCTGGCTTCCACGTGTTGAAACCAGAAGGCGCATTCTACTTACTACCAGATGTATCAGAAGCGGCAGCTAAAACAGGTTATGAATCTGTTGATGCATTTGCTAAAGCTTTATTAGAAGAAGCAAATGTTGCTGTAATTCCTGGTTCTGGCTTTGGAGCTGAAAAAACAGTTCGCCTTTCGTATGCAACTTCTTTAGAAGCATTAGAAGAAGCTGTTTCAAGAATGGATAAATTTGTTAAATCTAAATGGCAAGATTAATACTCTAACAATTAAGCAGATTGTCTATATATAGGCAGTCTGCAAAATTGTTTAAATTGCAGGAGGTCTATATGAAGAAAATTCGAATTCAAGACATGTCAAATCACGTTGGCGAAACAGTTAAATTAGGTGTTTGGCTTGCAAATAAACGTTCAAGCGGTAAGATTGCATTTTTACAATTACGTGATGGTTCAGGATTTGTCCAAGGCGTAGTAGTAAAAGCTGAAGTACCTGAAGAAGTATTTGTAACTGCTAAAGGCTTACATCAAGAATCATCTCTTTATGTAGTCGGTGAAGTAACAAAAGACGAACGCTCGGCATTTGGATATGAGCTACAAGTAAAAGAGATTGAAGTAATTTCTGAAGCAAATAATTACCCAATCACACCTAAAGAGCACGGTATTGAGTTCCTAATGGACAACCGTCACTTATGGTTACGTTCTCGTAAACAACACGCAATTATGAAAGTTCGTAATGAAATCATCCGTGCAACATATGAATTCTTTAACGATAATGGTTTTACAAAAGTTGACCCACCGATTTTAACTGGATCAGCTCCTGAAGGAACATCAGAACTGTTCCATACAAAATATTTCGATCAAGATGCATATCTTTCTCAATCTGGCCAGTTGTATATGGAAGCAGCTGCAATGGCATTAGGAAAAGTATTCTCATTTGGTCCAACATTCCGTGCAGAGAAATCCAAAACTCGTCGTCACTTAATCGAGTTCTGGATGATTGAGCCGGAAATGGCTTTTGTTGAACACGATGAAAGCTTAGAAGTGCAAGAACAATATGTTTCTTACATCGTACAATCAGTTCTTAAAAACTGTAAAATTGAATTAGAACGTTTAGGTCGCGATACATCTAAATTAGAACATATTCAAGCACCTTTCCCACGTATTTCTTATGATGATGCAATCAAGCTTTTACATGAAAAAGGTTTCGATGATATCGAGTGGGGAGAAGATTTTGGTGCCCCTCACGAAACAGCAATTGCTGAACATTATGATAAACCGGTCTTTATCACATGCTACCCAGTAGGGATTAAACCGTTCTATATGCAACCACATCCAGACCGTGATGACGTTGTATTATGTGCTGATTTAATTGCACCAGAAGGCTACGGTGAAATCATCGGTGGCTCTGAACGTGTACATGATTTTGAGTTAATGAAACAACGTTTAAAAGAACATGATTTAGATGAAAGTGCATATGCTTGGTACCTAGACCTACGTGAACAAGGATCAGTACCACACTCAGGTTTCGGTCTTGGCTTAGAAAGAACAGTAGCATGGATTACAGGAGCAGAACACGTACGTGAATCAATCCCATTCCCACGTTTACTAAATAGACTATATCCTTGATTAATTGCTAAAGTGGACAATTTAGCCGCGACAAGTAACGAAATCAATTAATAACACCTAACAAGAAGAACCGCAATTTATTGCGATTCTTCTTGTTAATTTTCAGACAAAAAAGGGGAGTTCGATAATGACGAACGAAGCTGATCGACTCCGAATTTGGATAGAGCAGGGAAATGTTACTATTTCTCAGCTTTTTTTTAAGTTTTATAAGGAGTTAGGCATCCAAGATTTAGACGCCATGCTTATTATGCATTTAACTGCATTTCATGAAGAAGGGAATACGTTTCCAACACCAACAGATATAGCAAATCGCATGCAATTAACTGAGGATGAAATAGCCTCCAGTTTACAAAGAATGATGCAAAAAGGTTTTATAGAAATTTTACAAAAAGTGGACGAGCACGGTGTATTATTTGAAACATTTAATTTACAGCCATTATGGGCGCGTTTAGTCGACTGTATGACGGAAAAAACAGTGAAAAAGGTAGAAGTGAGCTCGAAGTTAAAAGAAGGCGAGTTGTTCAATTTATTTGAACAAGAATTTGGACGATTTCTTTCACCGATGGAATCTGAAACAATTTCAATGTGGCTAGATCAAGATGGTCATTCTCCAGAAGTGATTCGCAAAGCATTAATTGAAGCTGTCTTATCACAAAAGCTAAGCTTACGTTATGTGGACAGGATACTATTCGAATGGAAAAAGAAAAATGTCAAAACACCAAAAGATGCCGAAAAACTAGCACAAAATTTCCGGCAAAATACGTTACCCTCACGACCACAACCAACACATGTTGAACCACAACCAACAAAAAAAGTGCCATTTTACAATTGGCTAGAAGAACGCGAATAAGGGAGGTACACATGTTAACGAAGAAACAATGGGATTATTGCTTAGAGGAAATGGAAAAGATGTTTCCGGATGCTCATTGTGAGCTAGTACATGATAATCCTTTCGAATTAACGATAGCCACATTACTATCTGCGCAATGCACGGATGTTTTAGTTAATAAAGTTACAGCAAAGTTGTTTCGAAAATATAAAACACCAGAAGATTATTTAGCAGTACCTTTAGAAGAATTAGAGCAAGATATTCGCTCTATTGGATTGTTCCGTAGTAAGGCTAAAAATATTCAAAAGCTGTGCCATATTCTATTAACGGAATTTAACGGTGAAATCCCTGCCAATAGGGAGCTGCTTGTTACATTACCAGGAGTTGGGCGAAAAACAGCGAACGTTGTCTTGTCTGTTGCATTTGACGTTCCAGCACTCGCAGTAGATACCCATGTCGAAAGAGTCGCAAAACGATTAGGTTTATGTCGTTGGAAAGACTCAGTGTTGCAAGTTGAAGAAACGGTGATGAAAAAAACTCCAATTGAAAAATGGTCAAAAACACATCATCAGTTAATTTTTTTTGGACGTTATCACTGTAAATCACAAAATCCGCAATGCCAAGTATGCCCACTTTTTGACGTTTGTAGAGAAGGGCAAAAACGCGATAAGAAAGGTCTTGTTAAGAGATGATAGTATGCCGAAAAGAGGCTATATCAAAAGAACAAGTTGACCAATGGCTAGCTGACTGGGAGATATTACGTGCAGAAATCCATAGTTCACATGCAGCCCGTGATGGCAAAGCAAAAGATATTATGCAAAAAGGAATCTATTTATATGAATCGTTTATCATAAATGCCTCTAATGTTACAACGGAGAGTATACAACTATCCGATGAATATGAAGCTTTACCGATTAATGGTGCTGAGCGTTTGCAATTTATTAAACGAAGACCTGGTCAGTATGCTTGTTATCGTCAACTAGATGAATTGTTTATTGAAACGAAAAAGAGAATGGCTCGTTTACGCCTTAAAAAGGATTGACAGGTAAATATATAAAAGAAAGAGCAGCAATCTCTATTGGAGGTTGCTGCTCTTTTCATATTGTTAATATTGATCGTTACTGTTTATTGCTTGTTTATTGTCATTACTATTGTCATCGTTCGTGCCACTCGTATCGACTTCTTCTTCATCTTCATCAGGTTTTATTCCATCGTTATTATCTACAGGTGGTGTACCGTTATCAGGGTTGTTATTACCATTATCATCTTCAGTAGGTTCCTCTGGTACAACAGGTATTTCAGGCACTTCAGGCTGTTCATTTTCTTCTGGAGGCGTTACTTCCTCTTCAGGAGGTGCCGTCTTAATCTGAATGGATGTCGAGGCAGCCGCACTCTTCTCATCATCTGCAATCGCTATTACTGAGAAGACATATGTTTTACCATCTTGAGGTGTGCTATAAGTGTACGCCTTATCACTCGTTTGAGTTAGTTTTTGTTCACCACCACCATCTACCGACACTGAAACTTCGAAGCTAACGCTCTTATCTTTAGGTTCTTTATGCGCCCAAGATAAGTTAATTGCATTTGCCTCTTCGTCGAACGTTGCTTTTAAGTCAGTAGGTGCTTCCAACTTTTCAACTTCTTCTACAGGAGCAGTATTTGTAGGGACCGTTCCTTTAACGAATAATTCAGTTGAAGTTCTATCTGCTGGTGTACTAGAACTTGCTAATTGCAACGGTTTTGAACCTTTCACAATTTTAGCTTCTACAACTGAATTTGGTTTTTTAAAGTTTGGTGTTGTTGTATTCGCTGAAATTTGGCTCATTACTGTTTTAAATAATCTTTGTGGCAATAATCGTTCATCTGTTGTAGTAATTGGATCTTTACGGTTTGTATATCCACTCCATACAGAAATGGAATACTTACTTGAATATCCTGCGAACCAAGAATCTGGAACTGCCGATTCAGGTAGGTTATATTTTTGGAATTCATCTGCACCGTAGTTTGTAGTACCTGTTTTACCCGCAATATCTAAGCCTGGAATAGCTGCCGCAGTTCCAGATGCACCGTATTTTGGACCAACTACATCACGTAGCATATCAGTTACCATATATGCAGTGTAATCATTCATAGCAGGTGTTGGGTCTGGTGTATATGATTTTGCAGTTTTTCCATCACGATAGACAATTTTCTTAATAGAATGTGGAGTAGTGTAAATACCGTTATTCCCAAATGCAGCATATGCTCCTGCCATTTCAATAGGAGATAAGCTGATTTTACCGCCACCGATAGCATCAGATTCATAAATTTCGTCTGCTTCAATACCAAGATTATTGATAAATTTCTTCGCTTTATCTGTTCCCACTTCTTTTAAAAGTTTCACAGCTGGTACATTACGAGAAGTATAAAGTGCTTCGCGAAGGGTCATATCACCTTTATACATTTTATCAAAGTTATTAATTTGTTTAGAAGAACCTGTGTAGAACATTTTTTCATCGGTAATAGTTTGTCCTGTCGAATATTTTAAATTTTCGATTGCAGGACCATAGTCCATAATTGGTTTCATTGTCGAACCCGGTTGATTTTTAATAGCCTCAGCATAGTTTAAACCACGTTCAGGACCATAATCACGTCCACCGCCGATAGCTACTATCGCTCCGGTCTCAGTATCAACTACTGCCATCCCAGATTGAATCTCTTTTGTAGGGAATATATCTGAATTCATAGTAGTCTCGACAATTTTTTGAGCAGAAGAATCTAATGTTGTATAGACATTAATACCTTCCTCCAATAATTTCCCATCACCATTTTCAGCTAGTTCTTTTAAGACCACGTCGATATACGCGTCATATTTTGACGTTGATGCAGTTTTACGTTTGTTTTCAGGTAATAGTCCAACTTCAACATCGACTTTTTTTGCTGCTTCCATTTGTTCTTTTGTAATCTTTTTGTGTTGATACATTAATCCTAAAACTGTATTACGACGTTTTTCAGCATATTCTGGATATTTGAATGGATTATATGCGTTCGGTAACTGCGACATACCTGCTAGAAGAGCCATTTCTTCTAATTTTAGATTCTTTAACTCTTTCCCATAGAAGTATTTAGAGGCAGTTCCGTATCCATAAATACGGCCGGACATTAATACTTTGTTGAAATACATTTCGAAAATTTCTTCTTTAGAGTACTCACGCTCTAATTGGATAGCTAAATAAGCTTCTTGTGCTTTACGCTTAAGTGTTTTTTCATTTTGTAAAAATGAGTTTTTAATAACTTGTTGTGTTAATGTACTCGCACCTTGTGCACCAAAACCATGTCGTAAATTGGCTAGAATAGCACCGCCAAGGCGATAAAAATCAATTCCGTGGTGACTAAAGAAGCGAACATCTTCCGTCGCCAAAATAGCGTCGCGCATTTCTGTCGGGATGTCTTCGTAAGCTACGTGTTCTCGCTTTTCTAATCCCATCGTATAAAATACTTTCCCGTCAGAATCATAGAATTGAGATGATACAGGATCCTTTAATAATTCTTCATCCAAGTCAGGTGCGGTAGCTGCATAATATGCAAATAATGTAGCGCCTGCAATAAATAAAACAATACCAACTGATACTATTGCTATTAAAAGACGTTTAAGCCAAACTTTCATTGGTTTTTTTTGCTTCTTTTGTTGTTGTTCTCGCATTTTTCTTCTTTGTTCTCGAGAATTAATTTCTTGCCCCATTAAATTCTCCTCACTTTCTAACAAACATTCATAATTTATGGCAGCATTTTACGTACTGCTTGTAAATAATCGATACGTGGACTATAAGTTGGTTTTACTTCAATTGCTTGTTCCTCAAATTCTACTAAAGAAATTGATTTACGACCACCCGTAAGCATCCTAGTCCAAGCATTTTGCAGCATTTCTAAAGGTACTACAAAATAACGTTCCATGGAAGAAAAACGTATTAATAGAAAGCAAATACCTCGCTGCTTTGCAACAACCGTCATATGTTCAACCTGATGTGGATGCACGTTTTTTAAAGGGAAAGATGTTTTACTTTCCGTTTCCTTGGCATCAAAGTCGATATGGTAACCTTCATATATACCATTGTAGTCCGTCGTAGAAGGTGTTCTAAAATATGCTTCCCGTATAACAGCTGCACTTCTCGAAGGATACTCTACTTTGACGATTTGTATCGGAACAGGTTTCTTATGAATGACTGCTATTTGTCGTTGTAAATAAAAATCATTTGCTTCATCAATTTCATCTTCTAAAGTTTTGCCCCGATTACTATAGGAATAATCCTTTATACTCCTTTTTTTTACTTCAGAATTTGGTGGAGTATACTTTTTTCCGTTTGGATAGCGAATTGCCATTTGACCACCTCATCAACAATAATAATAACATATTTTTATAAACAAAAATCGTAGCAGAAAAGACAGAGATTTTTTCTATTTATATCGAACTCGCACTTGTTTTGTCTTGTGGAAAGGATTATTTCAATTTATAAGGAAATCATAAAGCTAGGAGGCGATTATGATGCAAAGAATATCTCATTTACTTACTCAACTTGAATTAATCGATCAGTTACTACAAGCACAAATGTCTGTGGAACGTCACACCGAAATTCAAAAACATATGAATGACATTGCAACAGTTCAACAACGCCTAAGCAATCTTGAAAAACAATCGAAAGGAATATTCGTTCGTGCATAAGTAGTTTCTTTTACGATATTTTGATACACTGAAATTAAATGAATACTTAATATTAAATTGAAAATGGAGGTGTGTGTAAATGCTATTATCTACCACAGAAAAATTATTAGAAGAATGCGATGCATGTTGGCAACGATTTTTACGTATGCGAGAAGAAGACACATCTCCGGATTTCTTTCTTGAAGTGAAACCACATGCTGATACTTGGCATGCTATATTAGTAACTTGGCAGTCAGAGTCTGAGAAATGGATTCTATTAAATAAACCCAAATATATGCACAATACACAAATTGATAATGCGCTAGATGCGATGGATCAATTTGTGGTGCAATCTTTTTATAAAGCAACGAGTAAAAAACGATTTTATCAATCAATACAATCGGTGAAATATACATTAGAGACTTTTTTGCGCTATTTGCGTGAGGATGGTGAACAATATGCTTCAGAAAAAAACGATTGATGAGCTTTTAGCAGAATGGCAACAGTATCCAGAAATGATGGAGAGAATTGAGCATCAACATACAATTGATGCAATGCCAGCAAAGCTCGTCCCTTTTCCCGATAAATTACACCCTTCTTTAATCAAAGCTTTACAAAAGCGTGGTATTAGTCAGCTTTACTCGCATCAAAGACAAGCATTCGATTATGCGACTAATGGGCAATCTTTTACGGCCGTCACACCAACTGCCTCTGGAAAATCCCTCTGCTATCATTTACCCGTTTTACAAGCTATTTTAGAAAATAAAGCCTCACGTGCCCTATACCTATTCCCGACAAAAGCTCTTGCACAAGATCAAAAAAGTGATTTGAATGAGTTAATAGAGCAAAGTGGAGAGGAAGTTTTAAGCTACACATATGATGGTGATACTTCACCTGGTATTCGTCAGAAGGTGCGTAAGGCTGGTCATATTGTTATGACTAATCCCGATATGTTACATTCAGGGATTTTGCCACATCATACAAAATGGGTTTCGTTATTTGAGAATTTACAGTATATTGTCTTGGATGAGTTGCATACATATAAAGGAGTATTTGGTAGCCATGTTGCTCACGTTATTCGACGTTTGCAACGTATTTGCCGTTTTTATGGAAGTGATCCAATCTTTATATGTACATCAGCGACAATCAAAAATCCGAAAGAGCTGGCAGAGAATTTAACGAATACAACACATCAACTAATTGCAGATAACGGAGCACCAGTAGGGAAAAAAACATTCCTATTTTATAATCCACCAATTATTCATCCTACTTTTGGTGTTCGAAGAAGCGCCATTTTAGAAGTGAGAGATTTAGCTAGAAAGCTATATGAAGCACAAATTCAAACAATCATTTTTGCTAAAAGTCGTGTGCGAGTGGAAATGCTTGTTACGTATATGAAGGAATTGACGAAAAAGAAAATCCAAGATGAATCAATTCGAGGTTATCGAGGAGGTTATTTACCTTCGGAGCGGCGATCGATTGAAAAAGGTTTACGTGATGGCACAATCCAAACAGTTGTGAGTACGAATGCATTAGAGCTCGGAGTTGATATTGGTCAATTACAAGCTTGTATAATGACGGGATATCCAGGCAATATTGCGAGTGCATGGCAACAAGCAGGACGCGCTGGTAGAAGGCAAGATGCAGCGCTAATTATTTATGTGGCACAATCTACTGCATTGGATCAATACATTATAAATCATCCTAATTATTTATTAGGAAGTTCTCCAGAAGAAGCCCGTATTTATCCAGATAATATGCTCATTTTAATGGATCATTTAAAATGTGCTTCTTTTGAGTTGCCTTTTAAAACGACTGATATGTACGGAGAGTTTGAGATTCAAGAGTTATTGGAATATCTACAGCAAGAGGACGTTCTTTTAAAAACGTCTGAACAATGGCATTGGATGAGCGATAGTTTCCCAGCACACGAAATTAGTTTGCGTTCAGCATCGCAAGAAAATGTTGTCATCATTGATCAATCTATTCCTGCAAATACTCGTGTTATTGGGGAAATGGATCGATATAGTGCGCTTACGTTACTTCATGAAGAAGCTATCTATTTACATCAAGGTGTACAATTTCAAGTAGAAAAACTTGATTGGGAAGAGAAGAAAGCTTATGTTCGTGAAGTGGATGTTGATTATTTTACGGATGCTAATCTAGCTGTTGAATTAAAAGTTATGAGTGAAGATAAGCAAAAGCATCTTGGCCAAGCAGAAGCAGCATTTGGTGATGTTATGATTTTGGCGACTGCTACTATATTTAAAAAAATTAGATTTGATTCACATGATAATATCGGTTCTGGTCCAATACATTTACCACCAGAAGAACTGCATACGAGTTCTACATGGTTATCATTTGAGCAGCCAGTAAACTGGTCAGAAGATGATTTAACAAGTGCTATGACAGGTGTGGCGTTTGCGATGAACAGTTTTATTCCATTATTCATTCAAAGTGACCGCAGCGATGTCCATGTCATACCTCAAGTGAAGGCGGTACATTCAGAGAAACCAACATTCTTTGTTTACGATCGTTATCCAGGTGGTATTGGATTGAGCGAGCGGGTGTATGATATTTGGGAACCACTTATTCAGCATGTATTTGAACATGTTGATGCATGTCCATGTCAAAATGGTTGTCCTTCTTGTATAGGCGCACAAGATTTAAGTGACAAAGGTAAGAAACAAGTATTGAATTTTTTGAAATCATTTCTATTAGAAGAGTTGGATGATTAATATGTCATATGAAAATAAAATACTTCAAATGAAAAAACTACTGAAGAAAAATAATACACAACAAGTAATAGAAAAAGAACCCTTTCTAAAGCCGGACGTCCCTAATTATGCTGGGATGTGGCAAGATGCTGGTCTAGAAATGATAGAAAATGATTTTGGTGTAGTCTTTTTATTAGAGAAGCATTATCCTCTTGAGTATAAACACGGTGGTATTTATTTAGGAGAGTTATATGATGCTTTTGAAAAGTGGCAACAAACTCGAAATTCACATCCTATATCTTTAACGGATGCTAATAATATTATATTCTATGATACAGAAACGACTGGATTAAAAGGAGTAGGTACTCATATTTTTCTGAATGGTTTACTTGAAGAGTCTGAGGATGGCTTTACATTAAAGCAGTACGTATTAGCTGATCCGAGTAATGAGGTTGCATTCTTGTTTGAATCGAAATTTTGGCAAGGAAAGAAAACCGTTATTACGTATAATGGTAAAAGTTTCGATTGGCCACAGTTACAAACTCGCTGGACATTAAATAAAAAAGACCTACCACCATTAAAAGAGCATAATCATCTCGATTTATTTCATGGTTCAAAACGTATTTGGAAAAATGACATGGCACGTATGAAACTTACCCAAGTAGAAGAAGAAAAATTGGGCTTCACTCGTCTTGACGATGTGCCTGGTTATTTAGCACCGATTATTTATTTAGACGCGGTCAAAAGTGGGCAGCCGGATGCTTTGCTAAAAGTGCTGCAACATAATGAATGGGATTTATTATCATTATTGACGCTGTATGTTCAAGCAACCAATTTACTCTGTGAAGGAATTGCAGAAGAATCAGCTACAACGTATACAAACATTGGTAAATGGTACGCTGATTTAAGAGAAATAGATCGCAGTGAGGAACTTTTACAGCAAGTAACGCATCAATATTCGAGTGATGAATCAGCAAATGCTTATTTCCATCTAGGGTTTCAACAAAAAAAACAGCAGAATTATATAGAGGCACGTAAGTCATTCCAACAAGCTTTGCCGTATTTACAAGGAAGACAGCAAATTACTGCGCTCATTGAGTTAGCGAAAATTTTTGAACACCGTGATAAAAACTATGAGTTTGCATTAGACATGACAAATCAAGCGTTGAAACTTGTTACGGAAAGTTCACTGTGGTCTAAGGAATCTAAAATTTCAAGACTGGCGGATATGCAAAAACGGAAGAATAGGCTTGAAAGGAAGAAATAATTTCCTGGGCAATCGCAGTTTTCGACAAAAAAACGTTGGGAAATGGCTGTGATTAAGCATTGCCCTTAAGAAATATGCTATACTAAGAACACTTATGTTGCGATGGAAGGGCGATGTATATGGATACAAAATTAACAGCGAAAAAGATTTTAGATAAAGATTTTAAAACAGGTTTAAGAGGTTATAGTCAAGATGATGTAGACCAATTTTTAGATGAAATTATTCAAGATTATGAGAACTTTGAAAAAGTTTTAGCTAAAAAGCAAGAAGAGATAAACATGCTAAAACAAGAACTTGAAGTTGCCCAGAGTGCTAAGCGTCACAATCCGGCACCAGTTCAACCACAACAACCACAATATACTGCAAATACAAATTTCGATATTTTGAAAAGAATCTCTAATTTAGAAAAACATGTTTTTGGAGATAAACTGTACGATTGAATATAGGTCTTTGGTTCTATTGGGTTAGATATGTTTTTATATTATAATAAAAAACATCATCATGAATTTTCGGGTAATCGCTGCAATGCTTGACATTGTCGAGGAAAGTCCATGCTCGCACGGTTCTGAGATGACCGTAGTGTTCGTGCTTAGTGAATAAATAAGCTAAGGCAGTCTTTTGGCTGACGGCGGGAGGAAAACCTAAGTCTTTTATAGGATATGGTTGAAACTCTCTGAAAGTGCCACAGTGACGAAGCTGGTGCGGAAACGTAACAGGTGGAACGAGGTAAACCCCACGAGTGAGAAACCCAAATTATGGTAGGGGCACTCTCCTGAAGGAAATGAATGGATGGAGAGACGTGAATGCTTGCATCTCACGTAGATAGATGATTACTACCCGGTTGTACGAGATGTAAATCGTTTGAGTACTCGGGCACAAAACATGGCTTATTGAACTTTCAATGATGTTAAACATGAACAGTCAGGCTCTCCAGTTCCTGGAGGGCCTTTCTTTTGGGAATATGGTGAAAAATATGGAAAAAATATCTATTAAAAAGATTATTAACCAAAACACTATTTCTAGCTATTCTGACGAATTAATACAAAAAGTATTTGAAACAATTTCTGAAGGAATCATGATAACTGATCCAAAAAAGAAAATAATAAATGTGAATCCAGCTTTTGAGTTTGTTACGGGCTACAAAAAAGAAGAAGTTGTTGGACATAGCCCTGCTATCTTACAATCGGGCATTCATGACAGTGATTTTTATAAAAGCATGTGGAACGAGCTATACTCAAAAGGTGAATGGCAAGGTGAAATATGTAATCGCCGTAAAACCGGTGATGTCTATCCAGAATGGCTATCAATCATGGAAGTTCGTAATGAGCAAGGTGAAGTTACGAACTACTGCGGTGTTTTCTCCGACCTAACAGAACAAAAGGACGTTGAAGACGAACTTGAAAAGCGTGCAATGACAGATTCATTAACCGGTGTTTCAAATAGATTTGCCTATACTGAGCGAATGAAAGTTTTACTAGAATCATCCTCTACACGCTTATATCAACATGCTGTTTTATTTTTAGATTTAGATCGCTTTAAGCAAATAAATGATACACTTGGTCATGCAGTTGGTGACAATTTGTTAGTAGAAGTAGTACAAAGAATACAATCACTATTGAAAAATAAAGATATTTTAGCTAGATATGGTGGTGATGAATTTGTTATTACATTAACGAATATCCATCACCCTAGAGAAGCTGTACATTTGGCTGAAATGATCATCCAATTATTAGAACAACCCTTTAAGGTTGAAGATCAGAATTTATATGTGTCCACTAGTATAGGAATTAGCATTTATCCGCATGATGGAGATGATACGGAAGTATTATTAACCAAAGCTGATAAGGCAATGTATTTTGCAAAGCAGAATGGCAGAGGTCAATTTTCTTTTTACTTTGACGAACTACAAACAGATAGCAAACGTGTGTTGCTCCTAGATAACGAGTTACGAAAAGCTATAGAAAATGACAGCTTCGAATTACATTATCAACCCAAAGTTTCCGTTACAACTGGTGCAATCGTAGGAGTGGAAGCTTTAGTACGCTGGCAAAATGAAAAATTAGGCTTCGTCTCACCAGGTGAATTTATCCCTTATGCGGAGGAAACAGGTTTAATAATTCCGATTAGTGAATGTATTATTAATCGTGCATGCCAGGACTATCTAAAACTAAAATCAAAAAATATAAAAAATATGCCAATAGCATTGAATATATCGAGTATTCACTTTCATCAAAGTAATTTCATTGAATCCATAATGCAAATATTAGAGAGAAATAATTGCCCTGCGCATTATTTTGAAATTGAGCTAACTGAGCGTACGGTTATGAACAGTGAAAAAGAAACGATTCGAAAATTAGTACTCTTAAAGCAATTAGGTTTTAAACTGTCAATAGATGATTTTGGAACAGGCTATTCTTCTCTTAGCTATTTAGTGCAGTTTCCATTAAATTATTTAAAAATTGATCGTAGTTTTATACAACATATATGTTCGTTAGATGATAAACAAGCAGTAGTAGATGCCATTATTCAGATGGCGCATCGTTTACATATGAAGGTAATTGCTGAGGGAGTAGAGCAAAGAGAACAGGTTCAGCTATTACGTAAAATGGGCTGTGATATGATTCAAGGATACTATTACTCAAAGCCATTACCTTTAGATGAATTTATCGAATTCCTAGAATTTTGGGAATTAGAACAGTTAGAAGGGAAATAACAATGACAACATTTCGATTAGTAGCAACCGCAGCAATGGGGTTAGAAGGAATTGTCGCACAAGAGCTTCAGGACCTAGGATTTGAAACAACAACAGAAAACGGGAAAGTTTACTTTGAAGGTGACGAGAAGGCAATCGCAAAAACGAATCTTTGGTTACGCGTAGCGGACCGAGTGAAAATTATTGCAGGTGAGTTTCCAGCTCGCACATTTGATGAATTGTTTGAGGGAGTAAAAGCGATCAATTGGGAGAAATTTTTACCGGTAGATGCAGAATTCCCTGTAACAGGTAAATCCGTTAAATCTAAATTATTTAGTGTACCTGATTGCCAAGCGATTACAAAAAAAGCAATCGTTGAACGAATGAAATACCACTATAAACGTCTAGGTTTCTTAGAAGAAACTGGACCGAAATTTAAAATTGAAATTTCAATTTTAAAAGATGTGGCTACACTTACAATTGATACTAGTGGAGCAGGCCTACACAAACGTGGGTATAGACTAGATCAAGGTGAAGCACCATTAAAAGAAACGTTAGCAGCAGCGCTTGTTCAAATTTCTAAATGGAATCCAAATCGTCCATTTGTAGATCCTTTCTGTGGTTCAGGTACAATTGCACTTGAAGCTGCAATGATTGGGCAAAATATGGCTCCTGGTTACAACCGTGAGTTCATTTCAGAAGCATGGCCTTGGATGAAACAACAAATCTGGGATGATATTCGTATGGAAGCAGAAGATGTTGCAAACTACGATCAGCCTTTAGAAATTATTGGATCAGACATTGACCATCGTATGGTTCAAATTGCAAAAAGTAATGCTGTTGAAGCTGGTTTTGCAGACCTGATTACTTGGAAACAAATGCAAGTAAAAGACTTTACTACATTATCAACTGATGGCGTAATGATTGGTAACCCGCCTTATGGTGAACGTATTGGTGATATAGAAATGGTTGAACAAATGATTCGTGAGATGGGTGACAATATGGCGAAGTATCCATCTTGGTCAGTCTACATGCTATCATCAATGGAAAACTTTGAAACACTTTATGGCAGAAAAGCGACAAAAAAACGCAAATTATTCAACGGGTTTATCAGAACTGATTTTTATCAATTCTGGGGTCAACGTACACCGAGAAACTAAATTTTAAACGGAATGGGATATCCCATTCCGTTTTTTTAGGTTTGATTTTGGAAAAAAGCAAACTCGTATCTGGGCATGTCAGTAATTAACTCAATTCGGTTATAACTAAATAATATTCCATGAAAATCTAATTTAAATAAATATTCTTCTTGTTGCAATAAATTTTATGGTTTAATATGGAATATAATGTTTAGAAAAGGGGGAGGATTCATGGAGCTTTTATCTGGAACTATAGCTCTTTGTGTATCGTTTATGTTATTTGTTTTTTTGGGTGTTACCAATTATGAATCGGAATATTTCATGTTTCCAGTTATTTTGTTGATGTTCGCAATAACTTTATTCTTAGCAGAATTTAATCAATATGCAAAATCTAAAACCTCGCAAATGGATAACAAAAAAGGGGTAATTTAAGGCTATTTATGTTGTAGATCGAGTTTAAATTAGCTGAAGTTATTAGACACCTCTAAGCGGGTGTTTTTTTATAACATGAATTTATATCTTCTTAAATAATTATACAAAAACGTAAATCGAAAACTAGAATGCTTGAACTGCACACTTTTTCCCTCCGAATAATTTCACACTTTTACTACTAATATAAGATAATGCTAAATCCCATTGGAAAGAGATGGAGTTAGAATGAAAAACGTTTTCTTCGCAATGTTGATGCCACATCATTTCCACATATTTTCTCTAGCCCCCAAATTAAGATCACTTTCTATACCTAAGAGTTATATGATATGTATTTAATTTTAAATTGTAGAATAATTGCTAACAATAACCAATATAATTTTTTGTTAAGTAAATAAAGAACATTGTCTCATTCTTTATATTATTGAAAATAGAAGGCTGTTTTGTTAACCAATTTCATATAAATTTAACAGAGTTTCTTCTATTATATTAGGTGCACCAATTTCCGGGTGTTTAATTTCCTTTTTTCTGGGTAACACTATGATAACCGTGATATGACCACAAATTGAACACATAAACTGAAAAAAAATTAAATCATATACATGCATTTAACAAGGTAGTTAAGAATAATGCTATAATAACAAAGGTTTCAATTACCGTTTAGTTGAATATAATTTTATTTTCGTTGACGTACGAGGGGGAACAAGATGAGACAAGCAATACCATTTGCTCTATCAAAAGAAAAATCATTCTTCGACTCGTTGGGTGATTGGATGGGCGATATGCTTTATGATGAATTACCTGAAAAGGGTCTAGAATGTCGTGATGAGCAAATCTTTATGGCTTATCAAATTGAAAAAGTTTTACGTGAAAAATCAGTGCTATTTGCTGAAGCAGGTGTAGGTACTGGGAAAACAATTGCATACTTATTACCAGCTATTTCTTATGCGCGTTATACTGGACGTCCAGCATTGATTGCATGTGCAGATGAAACTTTAATCGACCAGCTCGTTAAAGATGGTGGCGATATTCATAAATTACAGCAATATCTTGATTTAAATATTGATGTGCGTTTAGCAAAATCACGTGATCAATACCTATGTTTAAAACGCTTTGAAGAGGCTGAAAAGTTTCATGACGGTGAATATATAGATGATATCGTAGAAACGATACCAGATGGCGTCTTTGGCCAGGGACCATTATCTTTATATGGTCAACGTAGTGACTATCCAAATGTTAGCGATGTTGATTGGCAAAAAGTCAACTACAACTCGATTCAACAGTGTTCGGTTTGTGATCTTCGCAACCGCTGTGGGCAAACGCTACATCGTGCAGATTACCGTAAAGCAACGGATTTAATCATCTGTTCACAAGATTTCTTGATGGAGCATATTGCTACAAAAGATTCACGTGAACGTGAAGGACAATTAGCACTTCTACCGGAAGTATCCATGATTGTACTTGATGAAGGCCACTTACTTGAGTACGCTGCACAAAAGGCGATGACTTACAAAGTGCAAGATTATACAATCGTAAAGCTTCTAGATATGTTAATGGTTGATGGATTACGAGAAAAAACGCTTTATACAATGGAAAAATTGCAAGATGGTCATGAATTATTCTTTGACCAACTACGTGATGATGTCATTGAATCGGATGAAGATCGTAAACGAATTAATAAATCTCCTTTACTTCTAAAGCTTGGTCAAAAAGTGATTGATACAGTAGAATCTTTACTTGAAGAGTTTGTTTTCGAATCAGAAATGTATGTCATTCCTGAATATGAGCTACGTATGGTAGAGGAGTTCTTAGAGCAATACGAAGCTGCAATGCGTATATTTATCGCGCAAGGAGATGCTGTAGACTGGTTAGAGGAAACAGATGGTGAAGAGACACTTGTCATCATGCCTAGACTTATTACAGAAGTACTCGAGGAAAAATTGTTCTCGAAAAAAATACCTTATGTATTCTCATCAGCAACTCTATCAATCAATAAAGATTTCTCATATATCGCAAACAGTTTAGGGATTAACAAATTCCAATCATTCTCTGTCTCTTCTCCATTTGAATATGAAGAAGTTATGAAGATTCAATTGCACAAAGTAGCTCAAGAAGAGAAACTTTCGTCTGTTGAAAAGTTATTACAAGATGATGAAAAAACATTAATCTTATTTAAATCAAAACAAGCGATGCAGAAATTTAAAGGGCAATTGGCTGAGGAACTACGTGCAGATGTTGCGTTTGAAGGGGATCGCGAACTATCGTCACTTATCCGTGATTTCCAAGCGGACGAAGTAAAAGTACTATGCTCATATCATTTATGGGAAGGCTTAGACTTACCCGAGGAATCATTAACGCGTGTGATAATTTTCGATTTACCTTTCCCACCAAATGATCCATTATTTGATGCAAAGCGTTCATTTGCTACCGATGCTTTTGAAGAGGTTGATTTACCATTCATGCTGTTACGACTACAGCAGGGTATGGGGCGATTAATCCGTACTTCAAAAGACCACGGAGACATTCATATTTTATTGAATGAAGAAGAATACAAACATAAAGAGAAAATACAACCGATTTTCGCAGTCGAAGCTACAGAAGTCTAATAAGAAAAAGTCAGCTCAAAATATAATGAGCTGGCTTTTTTGAATGTGAGAAGAATTATTAGCACTTTTTAGGGTGTAATGACGTGAATATTCTGCTAAATAACAAACAGAATTTTTCAACTGATTTACTTCGGTTTTCGTGATAAAATAGAAGGAACATAAGGGGGTAATAAAATGTCAGTAGAACAACGCTTTTTAAATTACATAAAAAAAATCGATAATTATGAAGAAGCTCTTTCAGTAATCTATTGGGATATGCGCACTGGAGCACCAAAAAAGGGGCTAGAGCAACGAGCAGAAGTTGTAGGTACTATTTCGTCAGAACTATTCCGATTACAAACATCCGATGAATTAGCTGAAATACTTCAAGAGCTTTCGACAAAAAAAGAAGAACTATCAGAAATTGTCCGTCGTTCATATGAAGAAACGCAAAAAGCTTTTGATTTAAATAAGAAAATCCCAGCAGATGAATATAAAGCATATGTCGTACTCCAATCAAAAGCAGAAGCTGTTTGGGAACAAGCAAAAGAAAAATCAGACTTCAGTCTATTCTTACCGTATTTAAAAGGCATTATTGAAGCGCAACAAAAGTTCGTTACTTATTGGGGAATCAAGGACAATAATCCATACAACACATTATTGGACCAATATGAACCTGATATGACAACGGATATATTGGACCGCGTATTTGGAGAATTGAAGGAAACTATTCTCCCATTAGTTCAAAAAATTGTCGCATCACCTAATCAACCAGATACGAGTTTCATATTTGACTTCTTTCCAAAAGAAGGGCAAAAGGCAGCTTGTTTAGAAATTTTACAACAACTTGATTACGACTTTGAAGCAGGTCGTTTAGATGAAACAGTTCATCCGTTTATGATCGGTTTAAACCGAGGTGATATTCGCGTAACTACAAAATATGATGAACATGATTTCCGATCTGCACTTCTTGGTACAGTGCATGAATGTGGACACGCTTTATATGAACAAAATATAATGCCAGAATTAGATGGTTTACCACTAAGCACAGGAACTTCAATGGGCATTCATGAATCTCAGTCATTGTTTTTTGAAAATTTTGTAGGACGCAATAAAAACTTTTGGTCTCATAATTTTGAGATGTTGAAAAAACACTCTCCGAAACAATTTGAAAATGTTTCATTAGAAATGTTTTTACGTGCAATTAACGCAGCGCAACCTTCTTTAATTCGAATTGAAGCTGATGAATTAACATATCCACTTCACATTATGATTCGATATGAAATTGAAAAAGAATTATTCAATGGAAACTTACAGGTTGAGGACCTACCAAAAGTATGGAATGCAAAATACGAAGAGTATTTGGGTATTGCACCAGAAAATGATGCAGAAGGAATCTTACAAGATATGCATTGGTCTGGTGGTAGTTTTGGATATTTCCCATCTTATGCACTTGGTTTTATGTATGCAGCTCAATTTAAACATGCGATAGATCAAGATATTCCAAACTTTGATGAACTTTTGGCAGAAGGTAATCTCACTCCAATTCGCGAATGGTTAACAGAAAAAGTACATCAATATGGTGCACTTAAAAAACCTTTTGAACTATTAAAAGGAGCTACTGGTGAAGGTTTAAATGCCAAGTATTTAGCCGATTATTTAATAGAAAAATATACGCGAATATATAACTTATAAAACGGTCTACACACCAATCAATTTAATATTAACAAAAGCCAAAGAGCGCTTATATAAACTGCTCTTTGGCTTTTTGATTATCTATTATGAGTATAATGCCCTGGATTTGGTACAGCACCAATTGTACTTACCCAACGATTTGTAAAATTAAAGAATCCAGCAATAAATGAAGCTTCCAAAATTTCATGGTCGCTAAAGCCAGCTAAACGTAACAGGTCTACTTGTTGTCGAGTTGTCTCTTGAGGATAAGTAGTAACATAATATGCATAATCGCATAGTGCGCGTTGTTTCTTTGTTAATATTGCAGATCGATAGTTAAAAGTGAGTTGATCAACCCAATTAGCATCTCCTGTTAAACCCCGTAATGCATCACTGTGTGTTGTTAAACAATAAGCGCAGCTATTAGTAGAGGATACAACCAAGCCCATCATTTCCTTATCTAAATTACTCAAATAGCATGTGTTTTCATCAAACATAGTATTTTTGAAATCTAAAAAACCTTTATATTGCAGTGGGTTTAATGGAAGTATTTTGAATAAATTATTGATAAAGCCCCAATTCTCTTGTTGAAAATCTACATGTTTGTCAAACTCTATTTGCAATTCAACTGGAATATTCTTTTCATCAGGTTTTTGTAAATATGAGAGTTGTTCTGTATATTTTGACATCATAATAACACTCCTTTTATTTGTTGGAAAAATCAATTAATTCATATTCATAACATTACAACTTTTTTGACTGAAATAAAAGACCTAAACAATTTAATAATATTCATAAAAATGTATAATCGAAAGTTTTATTGTTTAAGACTTATACTTTCTGGCAAAAAAGTATTTGTGATATAAGTTATAATCAAACCAAGAAAGTAGATATTTGGCATTATATGCATTAACATTCTATTAAATTAGAAAATATTAGAAGGAAATTTTTAAAACTATTGTAATAGACTTTTAATCTATCTATGAACTAAAAAAATGATAAAATAATAATAGAGATATTTTGAGGACTATGCTAGAATTCGACAGCTATTTTTTCAGTAGCTTCCAGCTTCCTTAATTTGAATAAAAGGGGGAAGAGAATATGAGTTTTAAGAAAAGGCAAATTATAGGTTTTGGTTTAATATTGCTTTTTTTAATTGTTTTATTATCAATAATGGTATTTACTTTAAATAAATTAAAAGCAAATATGACTGAAATTGTAGAGGATCGCTATTATAAAGTGCAAACTGTGATGGATATCCGTCAGTTATTTTCACGGTCTGACAGAGAAATTTTATATGCAGCAATCGATGCTGATAATAAGGATATTAAGACAAGTTTACAAACGATTAATGACAATCATGCTTCTATTTCAGAAAATATTATTAAATTGTCTACTAGTGCAAATCAAACACAGTCACAACAACTATTAAAAAAATTAGATAAGCAATATACATCCTATACCGATACAGAGTCTAAAATCATTCAACTGATTAAGGCAAACGGTTCGAGTGCAGATTTAAATGAATTGATGGAAGAACAAAGAACTAAGAGATTAGAAGTGTTATCTACACTTGATGATTTTAAGGAATATCAAGAGGGTATTATGAATGATACTTTGAAAAGTTCTCAACAAACGTACAATGATATGATTAAATTTACTATATTTGCTGTATTTTTTAGTATTTTAATAATTTCTACTATACTTAGTTGGATGATTAGAAGCACATCCAAGGAACTTCAATCTATTACAAAAGTAATTCAAAAGATAAATTTTAAAAATTTATCTTCTATTCCAAGAATCACGATTCAGACGAAAGATGAAATTGGAGAAATTGCCAGTTCTTTCAACGAAATGGCCGGATCATTAGAAGAGTATAATCAGAAAGAAAAAGATTTCACTCAAAAAATTAGTGAACAGAACTGGATGCAAACGGGTCTTGCAGAAATTGCAACGATGTATCAACGTATAGTGGACATAGAAGAGTTAGGTAAACGATTAATTACAAGACTAGCACCTATGGTCGGCGCATCCTTTGGTGTATTTTATATCCGCCGTGGTCAAGGAGAAGATACACGTTTTGTTAAAACTGCTTCCTTCGCTGGTGAAGGCAATGATGCTGGTAGAAGCGAGTTTCAAATTGGTGAAGGTTTAATTGGACAATGTGCTATAGGAAAAAAATCACAGATTATCACTGATATACCGGATAATTATCAATTTATTACAACTGGATTAGGTAATGTGAATCCTAAAAGTATTATTATAACGCCAGTCATTTTTGAAGATGAAGTCGTAGGTATATTGGAAATGGCAAGTCTAGAACCATTCACTAACCTACAGCAAAACTTCTTACAACGTGTTTTAGAGACACTAGGTATTACTATCAATAGTGTGCAAGGTCGAATGGAAATTGAGCGATTATTAAAAGAATCACAAGCTCAAACAGAGGAGCTTCAAGCACAGTCAGAAGAATTACAATCGCAGTCAGAAGAGTTACAAGCACAATCAGAAGAATTGCAATCTCAAGCAGAAGAATTGCGAATGATTAATGAACAGTTATCTGAGAGAACTCACGATGCTGAAGAAAAATCACGGGAACTTGAAGAAGCAAAAATCAACCTAGAGGAACATGCTGAAGAACTAAGAAAAAGTTCAAAATACAAATCAGAATTCATGGCTAATATGTCGCATGAGTTAAGAACGCCATTAAATAGTATTTTAATTTTATCTGAGATGTTAGAAACCCCAGATGAAAATGGCTTGGCTGAAGAACAACAAGAGTTTGCTAGAATCATTCACTCATCAGGACAAGACCTATTGAAGTTAATCAATGATATATTGGATTTATCAAAAGTTGAAGTAGGAAAATTAAAAGTCCAATTTGATGAAATGAATATGAGTGAAGTTCCAGAATTATTACATCAGAATTTTGATCATGTAGCACTCAAAAAGGGTTTGAATTTTACTGTAGAAAAGGATGGAAATGTACCAAATATATTCTTTACTGACCAACAACGTTTTCAACAGATTTTGAAAAACTTATTATCCAATGCCTTTAAATTTACGCATGAAGGTGCTATTTCAGTTCAAATTAAAAATGCTGAAAAAGAAAATATTACGAAGTTGGCACATACCGAAATTACGGACGAATGGGTTGAAATTAGTGTAAAAGATACTGGAATAGGTATTACTAATGAAAAACAAAAAATAATTTTTGAAGCATTTCAACAAGGTGATGGAGCAACCGAGAGAAAATATGGCGGGACTGGCTTAGGCTTATCTATCAGTCAGGAATTCGCTAAATTACTTGGAGGATGGGTTTTTGTCGATAGTGAAGAAGGCAAAGGAAGTGTCTTTACTTTATTATTACCAAACCTACCTAGTGGTATTGACGTACCTTATGATGAAGAAGTGGATTCATCAGTGTTAACTGTAGCAACAAATGATAATGTTATTACAGAAAAAATAGAACCAGATCAAATAAATCCGGAAAAACAGCAACTAACACAAGCGAACAAGAATATGTTATCAAATAAGACGGTACTTATTGTGGATGATGATCACCGAAATATTTTTGCACTAAGAAATGCTTTAGAATCTCAAGGGATGGAGATTATTTCAGCTGAAAATGGATTTGAATGTTTAGAAATTCTTAAAGAAAATAATTCTGTAGATGCTGTATTAATGGATATAATGATGCCTGTTATGGATGGTTATGAAACGATGCGCAATATTCGTAGCCAAGAAATTTATCAAGAGCTTCCAATCATCGCTCTTACTGCAAAAGCGATGAAAGGCGATAGGGAAAAATGCTTAAAAGCCGGCGCATCAGATTACATCAGTAAGCCATTAAAAATTGATCAGTTATTATCAGTTCTTCGTGTATGGTTGGCTAAGTAATTAATCGAGCAGGCTAGAAGGGGATTATTGTGAAAGACTTATTAACTAATGAAGAAAAAGAGAATATTGAAATTGATTTGTTACTTCAAGCTGTTTATAGTGTTTCGGGCTTTGACTTTCAAAAGTATATGCGTTCTTCGATTAAAAGAAGAATTATTAATCGAATGAGACAAGAGAAGATGGAGAAAATTAGCTCTTTGATAGAAAAAGTTTTATATGAAAAAGGGTTTGTCGAAAAGTTAATAGATGACTTTTCCATACATGTTACGGAAATGTTTCGTGATCCAGAATTTTTCAAGGCTTTCCGATTAAAAGTTGTGCCACTGCTTAAAGAATTTCCTACAATACGTATATGGCATGCAGGTTGTTCAACTGGTGAAGAAGTTTTTTCCATGGCCATATTACTAAAAGAGGAAGGGCTTTATGATCAGACGAAAATATATGCAACAGACATAAATGAAAAAGTACTATTACAAGCTAAAGAAGGTATTTTACCATTAAATCAGATGCAATCATATACCAAAAATTATTTGGCTGCAGGTGGTAAACAAGAGTTTTCAGAGTATTATTCGACTGATTATCAAAATGCCTACTTAGATGCAGCTTTATTGAAAAATATTGTATTCTTTCAACATAATTTGGTGACAGACGGCTCATTTAATGAGTTTCATGTTATTATTTGCCGTAACGTCATGATTTATTTTACAGGTGAATTACAAAATAGTGTAAATCAGTTGTTCTATGATAGCCTTTGTCACGATGGTATTATCGGTATAGGTAGTAAAGAAACATTACGTTCATCTGTTTTCTCCGAAAAATATAAGGAGATTGCAAGTCAAGAGAATATTTATCGAAAAATATAACAACTCAGGGTCGCATAAGCGGCCCTTGTTTGTTTAGAAAATGTTTAGCGGAGCCGTATAAAAGGTAATGGATAGTATAATTAAAACAACTGATTATAAGTACACAAAAATAGAAGCTCCCCCAAACAATAGCAAGATTTAGATTAATATATATCATGAATTTTTAAGTACTTATGGGCGGAGTAGGATTCATAAGCTAAAGGGGACTAAAAGTATGACGATTTTAATCGTAGATGATAACCAAGTAAACCTTTTCTTAGTTGAAAATATACTAAAACGCGCAGGGTATAACGATTTCCATTCACTTTCATCAGCCCATGAAATGTTTGACTATTTAGGGGCTGGTCAAGAATATCCAAAAGAAACCAATGTAGACATTATACTTCTTGATATTATGATGCCGGAAATGGATGGTATTGAAGCATGCCGACGCTTGCAGAATATTCCCCATTTGAAGGACATCCCTGTGATTTTTGTGACGGCATTGGAAGACTCGAATAAGGTAGCTGAGGCACTTGATGTAGGTGGAATAGATTACATAATGAAGCCCATCAATAAAATAGATTTACTTGCTAGAATTCGAGTAGGTCTACGTTTAAAGTATGAAAAAGATTGGCATAAAGAACAAGATAAAAAGCTCAGAGACGAACTAGATTTATCGATGCAAGTACAAAGTAGTTTATTAAGTGAGCCCATCATCAATGAACAACTAATGATAAAGGCTTCATATTTTCCCGCAAACAAACTAGCAGGTGATATGTATTATTGGCAACGCATAGATGAAAATCGATACGGGGTAATTATTTTAGATATGATGGGACATGGTATCTCAGCTTCTCTAGTATGTATGTATATTTCTTCTGTATTGCGAGATGCCATTCGGAAGAATACTGATCCAGAAGCAATTATCGTTGAGTTAAACAGGTGGATGAACATACTAAATAAAAAAGAAAATCCTGTACATTATTATTTTACTGCCATTTATATGATTATTGACACGAAGAGAAAAACAGTAGAGTACGTTAACGCAGGACACCCACCTGGTTTTGCCTATGTTGATGATGAAAAAGTCGTATCCCTTTCGAAAGGATCTTGTCCAGTTGGTTTTTTTAATGAAATGAAAATAAGTAAAGACATTGTTCATTACAATGAGAGAATTCAGCTTCTGATTTTTACGGATGGTGTGATGGAATCTCTTGATAATGAAGAGACTGACGGGTTGGATGCAATAAAAGAAGCCATTTCGGAGCGCTGGGTAGATTGTGAAGTAATAGAACCTATTGATATCGTAATGCCTCAAGCATTACAACATGACCAACCTGATGATATGTGTGTTGTTTTAGTTCAGGCAGGTTGTCCGTTATGTTAAATTGGTTGTAGAAAAAATTGATATTTATTACTTTACTAAGTAAAACTAGATTTGTATAACGCTGATTTTATGGATGCACAATATATAAGATCTATTTGTTTATTTGTTGATAAGAAAATAGAGACCCCCGTAAAGTGGACTAAAAGGGTTCACTTTACGGGGGTATTTTTTATCTTCAGAGTGGGTCTTGGGATTTATATATTTACCAAAGCTTATATCCCTTAGACCCCAACGGAGCATTTGTAATAATATCAAAGATTGGGAAGGTGTATGCGATTAATACTAGTGCAACAAGAATCACAATCCAAAGTTTGAAGTTTTCTAAAATTGCAGGTGTTTTTTCTGCGTTAGGAGCAACCTCTGCTATCGGGAATTCTTCTTGACCTTTTGGTGCGAACCAGCAAAGCTTCACAAAAATATAAAGGAATAACAGAATACCGATGAATAGAAGAGTGCCACCAACAGCTTGTGCAATTTGATAAGAAACCCATGTGCTAGCAATTTCAGCACCGCCATAATCAGAGAATGCAGAACGTCGTGGTGCGCCAAGTAAACCAGCTACGTGCATTGCACTTGACATGATACCCATACCAATTACCCAAACGATTGCTTGAATAATACCTAACTTATTCATTTCTTTAGTTAATGTACGACCCGTTAAGTGAGGTACTAACCAATAACAAGCGCCAAAGAAGGTTAATACGACGGCTGTAGCAACTGTTAAATGGAAGTGACCTGTTACCCAAATTGTATTGTGGATTAACTGGTTCATCTGGTAAGAAGCATTAACGATACCACCTGCTCCACCTGGGATGAATACTAACATACCTAGGAAAGGTACAAAGAATCGCGCATCTCCCCAAGGTAATTGTTTTAACCAACCGAATACGCCTTTACCGCCTAAAGATCTACCACGAATTTCAAATGTAGCGAATAGAGAAAAAGCAGTTAATAGAGAAGGGATGACAACCATCATAGTTAAAATAACCTGTAAGAATTTCCATGATCCGTCAACACCAGGTTCCGTTAATTGGTGATGAAGACCTACAGGAACTGAGAACAATACGAACATAATAAATGACAATCGAGATAATGCATCAGAGAAGATTTTACCACCAATTACTTTAGGAACTACTACATACCAAATCATATAGGCTGGTAATAACCAGAAGTAAACGAGTGCGTGACCAAATGACCAGAATAGAGTGCGAGATAAGAGAATATCAACACGTTCTACTAAACCTAATGACCATGGAAGTAGTTGGAATAGTACTTCTGAAGCTACACCAATTGTTGCCACGAACCACATTAGATTATTACAAACGACCATAAATGATAGTAAAGGAGAAGTTTGACCTTTATTTTCTTTTCTCCATTGCATCCATCGTAGTGCTTGGCCCAAACCACCAATCCAAGAACCAACAACTACTAATGTTAAGCCTAAATAGAAAATCCAGTGAGCTTGCAACGGAGCATAGAACGTATAAAGAACGGATGCCTCATTTAATAACACCATAGCGGATGCCATTGCAGTACCAGCAGTCATAGTCCAGAAGCCAATCCAGCAAAGTAGACGTTGTTTTGCTGATAATGCACCTGAAGTACGACTAACTGCAGCAATTTGGAATCCATAAATGAAGAATGTCGTTAATATTAAGCCCAATAAAACACCGTGGACAGTTAGAACTTGGTAATAACCAATGCCCCATGGCAATTTAAATTCGCCAGAACGAACAAGTACTTGTAAAAGACCCGCAGTTCCACCTAATAAAAGGGCAATCATAGCTACATAAATATGAGCCATCGCTACTTTAGAATCTTTACGATCTACTTGCATTAAATCATTAACTTTATTGGAAACCTTCCCAACAATGTTTTGTTTATTTCCATCTACTTTAGATTTATTAGCTAATGCTTGACTCATTTTGGTTCCACCACCTTAAGCATAGAATGCATTTGAGCATGACCTACACCACAATACTCATTACAAACGATTAAATATTCGCCAACTTTATCAACTGTTGTTACATATTCTGAAATGTATCCAGGTTCTAACATCATATTAATATTTGTACCAGCAACCTCGAAACCATGAACAACATCTTTTGAAGTTGCGATGAATTTAACTTTAGCACCTACAGGTACTTCTAAAGTGGGAGGATCATAGTAAAATGCAGAAGCAACTACAACGGCTTCATAATCCCAGTCTTTTCCTTCCACTTTATGGACACCAGGTTTATTGAATGGAGTGATTTCATCCACTTTTTCGTAGTTAATCGTATTTTTAGCACTTGGTGGGTGGCTACCGTTATGAAAGGCCATGATACCAGTAATTAATAAGAATACTATAAGTGAGCCAACACCGAATGCAAGCCAATACTTTTCGTATTTATGAAGATGCATAATTTTCCCTTCCTTCTTTCAGTTTAAAAGCGATCAAGAAATAGTCCAAAACAAAGACCCCAAACTACAACTATAAAGACCCCTAATGCCATAACTAAGTAAAAAGTTCCTTTTAAGTCGCCGTCGGAATGATTTTTGTTAGCCATATTGAACCCTCCCTTATTAATTGAGTAAATCTTTAATTCCGTGTGTTCATCATATAAAAATAAGCTTTAGTGGGATGTGATAAATATCACACTAAAGCACATGAAATGTGAATGAAGTGTGAAAAGACATAAAATTTTGTGGAAATTTTGAAGGGAAAATGGGTATGCTAATATATTGGGGCAAAAAAAAAGCGTCTAGCTCAATACATTGAACAAGACACTCAAATACTATTCATTTGTATCTATAGTTAATAAGATGATTAGTTTACCAGTGTTATCAATTGTTACAGGTAGTTTAAAAGCATGTTGGAAACCGTATAATTTTGTATGCCCGACCATTACAGTTGGGGGTGTAATATCTAAATCCAATTCTTTTTCTGCAGCAAAGGTACATAGGTTTCCAGCAATCATATTACCGAATTCACCTGTAAAGGATTCTAACATGGCTCCTTCTAATGTCATGCCATACATACCTGCACCGATTGCACTAAACGTATCAGGTGTTGAATCAATAATGATCCGCCCTTTCAAATCGCCAACCATGCCAATTAGCACACCGATTTCATTTTGTTCATAAGGGTCTGATGTAATAGTTGGAGGTGATACTTGAATATCATATGGAATAACTGACTTTAGTGCGTTTATAGTACCGTTCAAGACGGCTTGTATTTGAATAGAAGTACTCATTTAAACACTCCCGATACGTGACTTTATTTCTATAATAACATGCGAGTTTAAAAAATTGAATTAATACTTGACGAAGAGGATGATTTTCATTATCATTAAGGTAGATGAGAATGATTTTCATATTCATTACATATACTTAACGATCAAATAAAAGGGAGCGGTCAAAGTGATTTTTGCATTTATTGGAGCTACAGTATTAATCTACGGTGCAGTTAGTAAATATGTGTTCACTCAAACAACCGCACATTTAAAATAACGACAAAATCCTCCTGAAATTGGGAGGATTTTTTTGTTTGTCGTTTTCCTTCTACATGTTAGAATGAGTTTATTACATATAAAAGGAGTTAAAGCCTTTCATGACAGTATTTGATCAGCAACTTCAACAATTATTAAAGCAAACAGCAATGCAATATTTGATTTACAAAGATAACGCAGATGAGGAGCGTTTGCAAAAAACGACTCTTTTTGCCAATAAACTATTAAATAAGGAATATATGATTGGCTTTGCTGGCCATTTCTCTGCAGGGAAATCGAGCATGATTAACGCATTAACTGGTGATCAGCTATTACCCTCTAGTCCAATACCTACGAGTGCAAACGTTGTTAAAGTACATAAATCTGAAAGCGATTACGCAATTGCCTATTTAACAGGACAAGATCCAGTGAAATTCACTGGTGATTATGATATTAAAACAGTCAAGGCCTTCGCTAAAAACGGAGCGCTCGTATCGCAAATTGAAATCGGTCATTCAAAATCAGTGCTACCTGATGGCGTAACAGTAATGGATACTCCAGGAGTAGACTCGACGGATGATGCTCATCGCATGTCAACTGAATCAGCACTTCATTTAGCGGATATTGTATTTTACGTCATGGATTATAATCATGTTCAATCTGAGTTGAATTTTCAATTTACAAAACAATTAATGAAATTTAATCCAAATGTTTATCTAATCGTCAATCAAATTGATAAACATAAAGATAATGAACTTGATTTTACTGAATTTGAGCAGTCTGTTCATACTTCATTTGCAAATTGGGGAGTTGTTCCAAAAGGTATCTTCTTTACTTCTCTACGTGAACTAGAGCATCCACATAATGATTTCCAAACAGTCAAGGAAATTGTCATGAGTAGCATGGATGGGTGGCAAGATCAGTTAGTTGAGACAGCTAAAAAAACTTTACAACAATTGAATAAAGAGCATGAAGAATATTTAAAAGCGACAAAACAAGAAATTTTCGATACAAATGAAGAAATTCTACCATTTTCAGATTGGGAAAATCGCCAAGAGTTAAAAGATCAATACGCCAATATCCAGCGTCAATTAGAGCTTTACTCTGTTGAAAAATGGAAAAAATCCTTTGAACAACAACGTGAAGAGTTACTAAATAATGCTGGTATTATGCCTTATGAGCTACGTGATAAGCTAAAACTTTACTTAGAAAGTATGCAAGAAGACTTTAAGGTAGGGATGTTCTTCTCCGCAAAGAAAACTGCTGCTGAAAAAGAATTACGTAAAGAAGAGCTTTACAAACTTTATCAGTCGATTATTACATCACAAATATCAGGTCATATGCTGTCATTGATGAAAAATTCATTGAAGGATGTTGGTGCACTAACTGATGATGTATCTCTTGAAATTGATACAATTGAATTCAAGGTACCTTTTGAGACAATTCAAGATCAAGTGAAAAAAGATGCTTTGGCGACTGGTGATGGGTTGTTGAATTTTGCTAACCGTGTATCAGAAGCAACAAAGCGTTGGTTTATTAGAACAACTGATGAATGGAAAGACGACAAGGCATCTTTTGTAGAGCAATTATCTTTTGGCTCTGTTGAACCGTTGAAGAAAAAACAAGAAGTACTTTCTGAAAAAGTATCAGTTATTAAAGAAATCGAGCATGTTGAAGAACAGGAGCAGTTTTATGCGAAGAAAGCAGCAGCTGCTACAACAGTATTAAATAAGGATGCAGATAATTATGTTGCAATGTGGACAAAAGAGCATGCAGAAGCTTTTGAGCAAATACGATTATTCGACCCTACGATGTTACAACAAGAGGAAGATATTCTAATAGAAGAAAAACCTACCGAAAATGCTGAAGATGTGGAGACTATACAAACTGCTATCGCAGTCAAGCAAGCATTACATACAGCTAATGCTGTAGCGAATGTACAAGGATTTAAAGAGGTATCAACTTATCTCAAAAATAAAGTAGAACGTCTTCAGAAAAAGGATTTCACAATTGCGTTGTTTGGAGCATTTAGTGCTGGTAAATCATCATTTTCTAATGCGCTAATGGGTCAACAAGTTTTACCTGTTTCACCAAATCCAACGACAGCAGCAATTAACAAAATTCGACCTGTCTCACCAGAACATCCTCATGAAACGGCTGATGTTCGATTAAAAACAACTGACCAATTACAAGATGACATCATCTCGTCTTATGAGGCGATTGGTATGCATGTGACAACTTTAGAAGAAGCATTCAATAAAGCTGCTGAAGGATTGCAAATGGAATTAGTAGATGAGAGATTACATGTCCATAAGTCTTTCATCCGTGCCTTCGCACAAGGATATGAAGAATTTAAAGAGCAGTTAGGAACGACTTTACGCACAAATCGAGAGGATTTTGAAAAATTTGTCGCCGAAGAAAAACGTAGTTGTTTTGTCGATTCCATTGATTTCTATTTTGATTGTGAATTAACAAGAATGGGTGTCACATTAGTAGATACCCCGGGAGCAGACTCTATTAACGCCCGTCATACAGGTGTTGCATTTGATTACATTAGAAATGCTGATGCGATTCTATTTATTACTTATTATAATCATGCATTCGCTCGAGCAGATCGTGAATTCTTGATTCAATTAGGTCGTGTAAAAGATGCCTTTGAGCTTGATAAGATGTTCTTCATCGTAAATGCTATTGATCTTGCATCAAATAAGGAAGAAGAGGGAGAAGTTAAAACCTATGTACAGCAAGAATTGCAACGCTTCGGTATTCGAAAACCTCGATTATTTGGTGTCTCTAGTTTACTCGCATTAAAAGAAAAAGTAGAAAAAAGTAATTTCGAATCAGGAATGCAGCCGTTTGAAGATGCATTCCACCATTTCCTATCTGAAGAGTTGAGCTCTTTAGCAGTTCAAGCTTTAGTAGAAGAAACGGATAAAACCCAAAACCGTCTCGCTTCACTTATTAAGCAAACTGAGGACAATATGCTACGTAAAGATGAACGCCTAGTGGAACTGACGAAACTTGAGCAATTTATTCATACTCGTTTTGAAAAATCAGGTGCAGCCGTTATTAAAAAAGATGTTGAGCAGGAATTATCAGAGCTAATGTACTATGTTTTACAGCGAGTTTACTATCGTTTTGCAGATTTTTATAATGAAGCGTATAATCCAGCAACATTTGCAGGTAAATCATCAACAACGGCATTACAATTAGCATTAAAAGAATTATTACAAAGCTTAAGTTTTGATTTAGAACAAGAAATGCGTGTTACAAACTTCCGTATTGCGAAGTTTATCCATAAAAAGATGACTGAGCGTTATATTGAAGATGTAAGAAAATTAAAAGATGTAAATGATAGTTTCTCATTCACGCCATTTGAAACAGAAGAGCCAGCAATACTAGAATTTGTAGGGCCATTTGAACAAACTGCACCGTATGAATCTGTTAAATCTCATTTTAAAAATAATAAAGCATTTTTTGAAAAAGGCGATCGCTTAAAATTAAGAGAAGCATTAGAACAATTGACAAAACCAGATGCACAACAGTATTTGAACACGGAAGCAAAACGTTTAAACAATTGGTCTGAATCGCTTATTAATACTGAAGCAGAAAGTTTACGTCATCATCTAAGTGCCCAAGCAACAGAGCAAATTGCAACAGAACGTGAGCTTTTACAAGAAGAAAGCAAGCTTGTTGAATGGAAAAAAATCTACTCATCTTTATTTGAAGGAGTTGTGAAGTAATGGTGAACGTATTTATTTCAATCAAAGATTTAGACGTGAATAATACTATCTGGATTGATGCGCGTTATAATCTGCAAAATGCAGAAGAAGGACGAAACCTTTATAATCAGGAACATTTTAAAGGAGCAGTATACTGGGATTTAGAAAAAGACCTTTCAGATATGACAAAAGATGAGGGACGTCATCCAATGCCCGACAAAGATCAATTACAGGCGTTGTTTGAAAGAAGTGGTTTACATTATGATACGGACAAAACAATTGCTGTCTACGATCAAGGTGCTTCACCCTTTGCAACACGTGCATGGTGGATGCTACAATATGGTGGTTTTAAAAATGCCAAAATAGTAAAAGAGGGCTACAGTGCCATAAAGGAAGCGGGTATTGCTGTTCAATCAGGAGAACAATCAGTGACAAATACTGCTCTTAAACCAAGATGGCAAGACGATCTTTATGTAAATCGTACAGGTGTCAAAGAGATAGTTGATGGGAAAGTAAAAAAAGTGCTACTAGATGCGCGTGCTGAAGCGAGATATTTAGGGGAAATAGAGCCGCTAGATAAGGTGGCAGGTCATATTCCAGGAGCACGAAATTTTGATTGGGAGCAATTAAAGTCAGATGGAGTTTTAACAACAAATCAAAAATTGCGTGATGTTGTTCGACAAGATGAGCAAATAGTAGTTTATTGCGGTAGTGGTGTAACAGCATCACCATTATTCGCTATTTTAAAAGAAGAAGGATATTCAAATGTACAACTGTACACAGGTAGTTATAGTGATTGGATTACAGCGTATGCACCTGAAAAAGGATCTTCAAAGAAATAATTGATTCAATTGAAAGCAAAATAGAACTAAAAAAGCGAGCAAAGTTATGATTTTGCTCGCTTTTTTGCGCATTCATAACATAATTATCGCCATTTTCACATAAAATAGAGTCTGTCCAGAGTTTTTACTTTCCATTTATTTATATAAGAGTAGAATAGTAAAGGATATCTAACTAGAAAGAAGGAGATTAAATGGATGCAGCCTTTATAACAAAGATCTTATCCATTATTTTACTAGACATTGTATTAAGTGGAGATAATGCTGTAGTCATAGCGCTAGCATGTCGTAACTTACCAAAAAGACAACGGAAAAAAGCCATATTCATCGGTACTGCAGGAGCCATTATTTTACGCGTGTTACTTACATTCGTTGCAGTCTGGTTATTACAAATTCCATTAGTTAAATTAGTTGGTGGTTTATTATTATTCTATATTGCATTTGATTTATTAAAATCTGACGGTGAAGACCCTGATTTGAAAAGCAGTAGTTCACTATTTGCAGCTATCCGTACGATTATCATAGCTGACTTCGTTATGAGTTTAGATAATGTACTAGCAGTAGCTGGAGTTGCAGATGGACATATGGGCCTAGTTATACTTGGACTTGCTGTAAGTATTCCACTCATTGTATTTGGTAGTCAGTTAATCATTAAATTAATGGAAAAATTCCCGATTCTTATTTGGATAGGTGCTTTAATGATTGCTTATACAGCGGGGCATATGATTGTAGCAGACAAGTACGGAGAGCGATTTGTTGAACAAACATTCCCACAAATGGCTTATGTCATTCCTGCTGTTAGTATGATTCTATTGGTGGTATTGGGTGTTTGGGTAAAAAATCGACAAACAAAATATATTTCTAGATAAGCCTGTATAATAAAATAATTACATAGGCAATAGACGCGACTTTATAATTTTTATTATTAAGTCGCGTTTTTATTTGCAGAAATATACTCTGGAAATTTCAATTTCTCTTCCCCTATATCCTCTCAAGTTCACAAGAATGCTCATTTATCCTCCGAAATAGACAGTATCCAGTTTTGAAAGTGCCCTTTGCAACGACCAAAAGTTTGTGTTGACTAGATTATCTACAGTTTCATAGTTTTTTTGAAACGGCATTTAGGAACTCCTCCTTAAAAAAGCTAAAGAACAAGCTATGTAAATATCTATTTATGAGTAACCATCTTCAATTTTATATTCGACATATTATGTAATAATCCTGCAAATAAATTAGAATATTAGGATAAAAAAACTTCCGAAAGACAGTTTTTACTGCCAATCAGAAGTTGAATGGTGAAGAGATTATTTATCTATAACTGTTGCGTTTAGTTCCTCCGTTAGTACTTCTAATTGGTCGATTAAACCACCGATATAAGCAATGGTATTTAAAAGTGGTTCATCAGTCGTAATATCCACTCCGGCCATTTGAGCAAGCTCTACAGGCGTCTTCGTTCCACCAGCTTGTAATACTTTTAACCAGTCTTCAACAGCAGGTTGACCTTCATTTAAAATACGTTGAGATACCTGTGTAGAGATAGTTAATCCTGCACTATAAGTATATGGATATAAGCCCATATAATAGTGAGGTTGGCGCATCCAAGTTAGTTCTGCTCCTTCAGTGATTTCGACTGCATCACCCCAGAAATCTTCCAATACTTCACGTTTTAATCGATTTAATACATTTGCATTTACACTTTCACCTGCGTCAACTTTGTCATACACTTTACGTTGATATGCAGCTTCTAATAAATGTGTAACAAAATTATGGTAATAAGTACGTGAGATAATTGATGCAGTGACCCAACGTTTAAATCGAGTATCTTCTGCTGTTTTCAATAAGTAATTTGCCATCAACATCTCATTCATCGTAGAAGGAGCCTCGATAAAATAAGTTGACGGACGACTGTTGAATAATGATTGCTTCTTATGTGCATTGACAAAGTGTCCTGCATGGCCAAGTTCATGAGCTAAAACAAATACTTCGTTCATACGACTAGTCCAAGAGATTAAAATATAAGGATGGAAACCATAAGGACTTGAGCAAAATGCTCCTGTTGATTTCCCTTCATTTTGGGCAAAGTCAATCCAGCGTTCACTGTATGACTTCTCAACCATTTCCATATACTCATCACCCATAATTTGAAGAGCATTTTCAATATAATTCTTTGATTCTTCCACTGTAATCATAGGCTCAAATTCTGGATCTAATGGAATTTTCAAATCAGCAAACGTCATTTTTTCTAAACCATGGACTTTTTGTAACAGCTTTGCATAACGGCGCATATGAGGTGCTAATTCTGTAGTAATTAAATCAATTTGTCGGTTATATAATGTACGGTCGACCTCTTGATCAAATAGTAAGTAATCTGTTACAGATTCATATCCTCGCAAATCCGAAAGGGTTTTTTCAGTCGTGACATGCGTATTATACGTTTTGGCAGTTGTATGTTGATACTCGCGAAGTTTTTTTGAAAAAGATTCAAAAGCTGCACGACGAATATTAACGTCAGATTCTAATTCCCAGTCTCCTTCAAATAAGCTGTAGTTTAATGGGAAAGATTCTCCATTCGCTGTAAAGTTGTCGAATTTCATATCAACAAGTTTTGTCGTGTTATATAGCTCATATGGGGCATCTAAAGAAGAGCTAAGTGCTGCTAATGTTTTTTCGACTTCAGGGTGTAACTGATATGCTTTTTTCTTGATTATCTGTTTGAGATAATTTTCAAATTGTGGAGCAATTGTAGCAGCTTCTTCTAAAATTTCAGTAGATAGCGCTGAAAGATCACTATGTACGAATGATAATTGACTACCGATTTTTGAAGCTATTGATCCAAACTTACTTGCACGCATCTGTGCATCATCATTCGTTTGATCTACTTCTAATGAAAGGCTAGCATAAGCACCAAAAGGAACGAATTGTTCATTTAGTTTCTCATAGTCTGTCAATACTTGTACGACAGATGAAGAATCAATAATATTACCAGTGTATTTTTGATTAAATAAAAGTGCGTCTTTTTCAATTTGAGCAATTCCAGCATTGTATGTCTCAATAGAATCAATAAGAGGTGATAAGTCCCAAGTTTGTTCAACAGGTATTAAATTACGTGGTGCAAAACTCTTTTTCATTATTAATCTCTCCTTTAAAATTACGAATCTCGAATTATCTTCATTATATTGAAAATATTTAGTAAAGTAAAATAATTCACTATAAATAGTTTATTCCCTGTAAAAAAAAGCTAGCCAATATATCGGCTAGCTTTGAGGACTGCTTATTTTGAAAGCATAATTTTTTCAAGTTCAAGTGGTTCAATATAGTCTGAACCTTTGTAAGCGCGCATATTTCCACCAGAAATTTCATCGATTAATAAAATTTCGCCAGTTTTAGCATCGCGACCAAATTCTAATTTTATATCATAAAGTTCCAAACCTTTTTTAGCTAGTTCCGCTTTAACGAAGTTTGAAATTTCTACAGTACGTTGTTTTAAAGTTTCATATTCTTCAAGAGAAAGAATTTGAAGTTCAGCTAATGCATCAGCCGAGATAGGTGGATCTAAACGATCATCATCTTTAATCGTAACTTCAACGAAAGACTCTAGTTTTTGTCCTTCTTCTACATAAGCGCCGTAGCGTCGTAAAAAGCTACCAACAGCACGGAATCGGCAAATAACTTCAAGTCCTTTACCAAAGACAGTTGCTGGCTTTACAGTCATTGTCGCATTTTCTATATCAGAAGAAATGAAATGAGTAGGGACTTCAATTGCATTTAACTTTTTATAAAAGAATGTAGTGAGACTTAAACCTGCACGACCTGCACCATCAATTGTTAAGCCAACAGTATTCGCACCCGGATCAAACACACCGTTTTCACCAGTTACATCATCTTTGAATTTTAATAATAGAGGACCATCCTCTAATTGATACACATCTTTAGTTTTCCCTTGATATTTAAGTTCCATACATTCAGCCTCCGTTTCATAGTTATTGTAAGTTATTTAGAGTATAAATGATAGTTTTTTTCATAATAAAGGGGAATCTATGTAAAAAAGACGAATATTTATCTAAAAAGCAGTAAACCCATTCGGATTTACTGCTTTGAAGATTAACTATAGGAAGTGTTAAAATTAAATAACACCTTGAGCAATCATTGCATCTGCTACTTTTAAGAAACCTGCGATATTCGCACCAATTAGTAAATTACCTTCATAACCATATTCTTTTGCAGCATCTACGCTGTTACTATAAATTGACTTCATAATATCATGTAATTTTTCGTCGACTTCTTCAAAAGTCCAGAATATACGCATGCTATTTTGAGCCATTTCAAGAGCTGAAACCGCAACACCGCCTGCATTTGCTGCTTTAGCAGGTGCAAAAAGAACTTTGTTTTCTAGATAAATTTGAATTGCTTTCAGAGTTGAAGGCATGTTCGCACCTTCACCGATTGCTTTTACTCCGTTTGTAACGAGTGTTTTAGCGGATTCTTCATCAATTTCATTTTGAGTAGCGCACGGTAGAGCAATGTCACATGGAATAGTCCAAATACCAGAACAACCTTCACTAAAAGTAGCCTCAGGATGACGTTCCACATATTCCTTAATGCGGCCTTGTTCAACTTCTTTAATTTGTTTAACAGTATCTAAGTTAATACCATTTGGATCAAAGATATAGCCGTTTGAGTCGCTACATGCTACAACTTTTGCACCTAGTTGTTGTGCTTTCTCAATAGCGTATACTGAAACATTACCAGAACCAGAAACTACAACTGTTGCATCTTGGAATGTAGTATCAATTTCTTTTAGCATTTCTTGAACGAAATAAACTGTACCATAGCCAGTTGCTTCTTTACGTGCTAAACTACCACCAAAGCGTGGCAATTTACCCGTAATAACACCTGCTTCATAAGCACCACGAATGCGGTTGTACTGACCAAAAAGGAAGCCGATTTCACGGGCTCCTACGCCGATATCACCAGCAGGTACATCAACATCTGGTCCAATATATTTGTGTAATTCTGTCATAAAAGCTTGACAGAAGCGCATGATTTCAGCATCTGATTTCCCTTTAGGGTCGAAGTCTGAACCACCTTTTGCACCCCCGATAGGTTGGCCAGTTAACGAGTTTTTGAAAATTTGTTCAAAACCTAGGAATTTAATAATACTTTCGTTTACCGATGGATGGAAACGAAGTCCGCCTTTGTAAGGTCCAATTGCACTGCTGTATTGTACACGATAACCACGGTTAACTTGTACCTTACCACTATCGTCTACCCATGAAACACGGAATTTTACTACACGTTCTGGTTCGATGATGCGTTCTAATAAACTTGCATCCATTAATTCAGGACGTTTAGCAAAAACAGGAGTTAATGAATAAATGATTTCTTTAACAGCTTGTAAAAACTCAGGCTCATGTGAGTGGTGTTTTTTCAAATTGTTAAACACATCATCGATATACTGTGTTGCAATTTGCTTTGATTCTGTTGTAATTGTGACCATTGTGAATACCCCCAGTAATATTTGACCTATTAGAACATAGTAGCGCTCTTTTTCCAATAATTCAATATTGTAATATTTATGAATATACAATTAAAATGAATATATATGCACGATAACGGTGTCAAAAGTAATGATTTTGAAATATCATACAAGTGTAAATGATAAGTAAATAAAATGTAAATGAGGTTATAAATATGACTGAAATTTTGATAGATGCAGATGGCTGTCCTGTTGTTGATTTAATAATAAAAATAGCTCAGGAATTCCAATTGAAAGTAACCATTTTTTGTGATACTGCCCATCAAATTGAGCGCGAAGGTGCGGATACGGTTACGGTTTCAAAAGGGAGCGATGCTGTTGATTTTGTACTAGTTAACCGCTTACAAAAGGGTGACATAGTAGTTACTCAAGATTATGGTTTGGCAGCTATGGTATTGGCTAAATCTGGTTATGCTATTGATCAAAACGGAAGAAATTACACATCGGATAATATAGAACAATTACTTTTTACAAGACATCTAGGTCAGAAAATAAGGCAAGCTGGTGGTAGAACGAAGGGGCCAAAAAAACGTTCAAAAGAGGCTAATTTGGAATTTGCCGAAGCTTTCCGCCGTTTATGCAAAGAAATTTTGACGAAATCGTGAACTTGGATGAAATAACTTTGATTTCAATTGATTTTAATAATTTGGTTAATGCTTTTCCACAATTAAAGAGGGTAAAACTCCTAAAGAAATACTTTGGTTAAACGAAAAATTCAGCCCATATTCTGAGTTGAGTAATACTAATAATGAAATAGGGCGAGAAGCTATTGATAACGCAGTAGAGAGACTGCTGCGTTTTGCTCGTTTTATAGAAAATGCTTTTCCTGAAACAACTAGTTCAAAGGGAATTATTGAATCGAAGATTGTAAAAATAGCTGAAATAAAGAGCCTTTTAAATAGTTATTACCAAGTAACTGATGAGAGGGAAACACTTATTAAAATGCGATAATACATTGCCTGTCTCAGGCTCGATTAAAGCGCGTCGTGGCATTTAGGAAGTTCTAAAACATGTAGAAAAATAGCATTAGAAGACGATTTACTGACGATAGTAGATTCATATGAATTCCTTGCTTCTAAAGAGGTACATACTCTGTTTTCAAAATATTCTATTTCCTTTGGATCAACGAACAATTTAGGGTTGAATTTGGAATAATGAGTGCAAAACTTGGCTTTCAAGTAACTGTACATATGTCTGCAGATACAAAAGACTGGAAAAAGAAGTTACGAAGAGAAAAAGGCGTAGAAGTTGTAGATTATGAATCGGATTATAGCTTAGCTATCACGAATGGCAAATACAATGCATATTATTTGGGCCACTAGTGTTAACATGGTGCCTGAAGAGTTAAGAAGAGATTATTTAAAAAAGTAAATTAAAATAGATAATTAAATAGAAAATAATACCAAAATATTTCTATTTATGGTAGTTTGAAGTGAGAAGATTTTAATAGACTAATTCTGCTGCGCAGGGGGAATCACATATGAAACTAGAAAATCTGTTAAGGAAGATAGAGTCTGTTCAACAAAAGATTCAATTTTCAGGTACCATTTTTACGAAGCAGGGAACTGATTCACTAGCTAGTATAAGTTTCGGCTACTCAAATCGAAGTGAAAAAATTGAAAATGAAGTAAATACAAAATACGGCATCGCCTCTGGTTGTAAAGTTTTCACAGCTATCGCCATTTGTCAGCTTATCGAAAAAGGAGAGCTCTCCTTTGAGTCGAAATTACAAAATTGTTTACCATTTGAATTTCCGCATTTTGATGAAAATATTACAGTTCACCATTTGCTTACGCATACTTCTGGTATTCCGGATTATTTTGATGAAGAAGTAATGAATGATTTTGAAGAACTATGGATTAAGACACCTATGTACCGTATAAGAAACTTACAAGATTTCTTACCATTGTTTAAAAATGAGGAAATGAAATATCCTGCAGGTGCAAAATTTCAATATAATAATTCGGGATATATTTTGCTTGGTTTAATTATCGAACAAATAACTGGTATGAGCTTTAGCGAATATGTTGAAACGAATATTTTCCAACGAGCAGGAATGCTTGACTCTGGATATTTTGAAATGGATGCTTTGCCTGCAAAAACAGCGATTGGATATATTGATTTTTCTGATGGTACATGGAAAACGAATATATACTCTCTACCTGTAAAGGGAGGGTCTGATGGCGGAGCTTATGTTACTGCAACAGATATGATGAAGCTATGGGAATCGTTAACAAACTATAAACTTTTGAGTGAAAGCATAACCAAACAAATGTTAACGCCTCATGCTCATGAAGTTGAAGGGCTATCATATGGTTACGGAATTTGGATTAAAAAAAACGATGAAGAAGTATCTAAGTATTTGTTAATGGGTTATGATCCAGGAGTTAATTTCCATGCTGCATTTTACCCTAAGCGAGATCTCAAAATTGTCGTCTGTGTAAATACTTCTAAAGGCGCGTATGATATGATTTCAGGGATTGAGGAAGTACTTGCTTTATCTAATTCTTAAATATTTTGTAATAGAAAAGCCGAAGTAGATTAATTTTTCTACTCGGCCCATTTTTTTGTATTGTGTATTTCTTTTAGTATAATATTATAGGTTAATCTGCCTTCGTTACTTCCTCAACAGTTTGTTCAACCTCTTGACGTGTCATTTTCTCATGACCGTTAAGCATAGCTTGTAATGTTTTATGTGCAAGTGCCAAAGGAATTTTACAGAACATTAAGATGCTACGTTTTTTAATGCTTTTATTATACAAATCACCTTTAGCCAAGTTTTCCTCAGCGTATTTGAATAGATCATCGCGTGTCCAACCATCTGGCATGAAGCTTACACCACGTTCATCGTCCTCTTCTTGGTTACGTAAAATGTTCACCGCTTGTAAACCACGTCCGTAACCGATTGCTAATTCACGGTCTGTTTCGATGCCAGCACCCCAGCGCCAAATATCAGATAGCATCGTCCCAACAAGACCTGCTACGTAGTATGTGTAGTCGTCTAAATCTTCTCTTGTTTTAACAACCCAATTTTTGTCTGCCCACTTAGCCATACCTTCAGCCATTTCACTTGTAGAAGCAGCGATTGTCTCGCGAATATCTTCAGGACATAGTGCCAGCCAATCACCAAGTCGGATTGTTACTTCAGGCAGTATATTTTCATATGGTTTAAGTAATAATAAGTAAGCTTCATTATCAAATGGTTTTAATAACATAGTACTTACTTGGCGTAAAAGATCGCTTTTAACGGCGATATCTAAATCCTCATGGTCTTCAATTTCATCAATAGCTCGCATGCATAAATATGCTGTTGCAACAGTTGTTTTCAATTCTTTTTGCAAAAATGTAATAGGAATAAAAAAAGTGCGACTTGTTGCTTTTAAAACGCTCATCGCTTCTTTATAGAGTGCTTTTTGTTCTGACATTTTGTCTTCCTCCGTTCAATCAAAAAATCTTCCATACTATCGTATATCAAATAGTGAAAAAGATACAACTAAATCCGTATAAACAAATAAATCTTATAGAAATAAAATAAATGTTTTGTGTTAAATATTTAAACGTGATAATATTTAGTTGTCTAATAAATTTAGTTTCACATAAATCCTTAGACATCTAAATATTTTCTATAAAAGGAGTTTTTATAATGGGTAGATTAGATAATAAAGTAACAATCATAACAGGTGGAGCATCAGGTATTGGAGCAAAAATGGTAGAATTATTTGCTCAAGAAGGCGCAATTGTTATTGCAGCTGATATTAACGATGCTGCAATCGCTGCAATCGACAACGGAAAAAACATTTTCGGAATGAAATTAAATGTTATGGATGATGCAAACTGGAAAGAACTAGTTGAAAATATCGTTGAAAAATTTGGTAAAATTGATATCCTTGTTAATAACGCTGGAATTTCATCAGAAAAACCAATGGATGCTATTACAGTTGATGACTGGTCATTAATGCACAATATTAACGCATTCGGACCTTTCTTAGGTATGAAACACGTTTCTGCAGTAATGAAAGAAAATGGAAAGGGTTCAATCGTTAACATTTCTTCATTCACAGCTCAAATTGGCATGGGCTTAAATGCATACTCTGCTTCTAAAGGTTCTGTTCGTGCTATTTCTAAAGCTGCTGCAACTGCATTCGGTAAATTTGGCGTACGTGTAAACGCAGTATTCCCAGGAATTATCGAAACACCAATGACTGCTGTATTAAAAGATTCTGCTGCATACGTAGAATCTATGGTTAAAGCGACTCCACTTTCTCGTCTTGGACAACCAGCTGATATTGCAAACGCTGCAATCTTTTTAGCATCTGATGAAGCTTCATTTATTACTGGTTCTGAACTTGTAATCGATGGTGGATTCTCAGCACAATAATTTTGTATATGGAGTTGGATGCCATTGAAAAATAATCCTACCCTATTTGACCTTGTCCATGTACTTGATAAAGCAAATGAGAACATGATTTTAGCTTGGAAAAAGTTATTTAAAGTTAATATAGGGATATCACATATATTAGTATTGAGCTATTTAAAAGAACATGGTAAAAGTAAACCTTCGGATATTGCAAAATACCTTGAGTTTGCACCGCCTTCTTTAACACATTTAGCAGAAAAACTAATTCACAATCAATATTGTGTTCGATGTCAGGATTCATATGATAGAAGAATTTCTTATATTCAAATTACACCACTAGGGTTAGAAATCTTAGAGGAAGCTAGTTTGTTAGGTGCTGAAATGCGACAAGAATATTTCAAAATTCTTTCAGAAGATGAAATCCAAAAACTTTTCTCAATATATACAAAATTAACAAGTCAATAATTAATGTTGAATTGTGGTAAGAAGGGCGAACTTTGTTCGTCCTTCTTTTTTTGTGTAATAAAAACCTAAGCATAAATTACGAATTTTCCCTTTATTATATCTTTTATAAACTTTGTAGAGATTACTTGGGGAAAGAGTCGTGTTTATTTTTATACATTTAATAGAAAGTGGAGTTTAGTAAAAGAAAATACAATCAGTCAATTAAGTTTTATTAAATAATAATGAGAATTGACGTCTAGATTACCTACCTTATCAATGCGTCCTTTTTGTTCAAAATGATATAATAAGAATATTTCGAAAAACTTATTTAGAGGAAGGACAGGGGAAATGGGACAATTATGGTTTGGTGGTACAATTTACACGATGCAACATGATGGGGATACAGTCGAAGCGGTACTTGTTGAGAGTGGTAAGGTTAAAAAAGTAGGAACGTACGAAGAGCTAAAAACCCAAGCAGAAGAGGTTATTGATTTGCAAGGAGCCGTGATGTATCCAGGGTTTGTTGATAGTCATTTACATATGATTGGCTATGGAGAAAAACTGTTGCGACTGGATTTAACAAATGTGAAATCTTCTGATGAGTTGCTAGATGTAATTAAACAAGCAGCTGCTAATTGTTCTAGTGAAGAATGGTTAATCGCTGAAGGTTGGGATGAAAATCAATTTAATGATATTCGCATTCCAACTGTTCAAGAATTGGATGCTATTCGTCAAGAACCGATCGTCCTAAAACGTATATGCAGACATGTCGTTCTTGCGAATACTTCAGCAATGGCTGCTAGTAATATTACTCAAGAAACGCCAAATCCAGAAGGTGGTGAAATTGGTCGAGATGAAAATGGATTATTAACGGGACTATTATATGATCAAGCGCTTTACAAAGTATTAGATCAAATACCTGTAGAGCAAGAATATTCTTTAACAAATACATTAGAGTTAGCCGTAAATCATTTGCTGTCACTTGGTTTAACTGGTGGACATACTGAAGATATGAGTTATTATGGGCATTTTTCCAATCCGCTGAATGCTTTTAATGAAATTATAGGTAAAAGGAAAAATTTTAGAGCACATTTATTAAGGCATCATCTTGCGTTCGAACAAATGATGACCTCAAACGCAACTTTTACTGAGCCATTTGTAGAACCCGGTGCGATGAAGATTTTCTCTGATGGTGCACTTGGTGGTGCAACAGCTGCATTACTTGAACCATATGAAAATCAGCCACAAAATAAAGGGTTATTCATCCATACCTCTAAACAACTTGATCAACTTGTAAAATTGGCACGTTCTTATGGTGAAGCTGTGGCAGTCCATATAATTGGTGATGCCGCTCTTGAACAAGTATTGACAGCAATCGAAGCTAATCCTATAACGAATGGAAAAAAAGATAGGCTTATTCATTGCAGTGTTGTTAATGACTTACTGATTGAACGAATGAGTAAATTGCCCGTTATTTTAGATATTCAACCACAATTTATCCTTTCTGATTTCCCATGGGTTGTTGATAAAATCGGTCCAAAGCGAGCTGAATTGACCTATCCATTTAAACGTTTTTTAGATAAAGGATTGATATGTGCAGGAGGTTCCGATGCACCGATTGAAGATGCGAATCCTTTGCTTGGTATTCATGCTGCAATCGCTCGCAAAAAGCATGAGGAAAGCCATGAAGGATATATCCCAACAGAAAAACTTACACGTTTTGAGGCAATTTCCCTCTATACAACTGGTAGCGCCAAGGTAATTAGCAAGGAACAGGTAAGGGGTACCATTCAACCGGGATATGATGCGGACTTTTCTATTTTCGACAAAGACTTATTTGTTTGCGAATTAGATGAAATTCCAAACGCTATTGCACTTAAGACAGTTGTTGCAGGGAATATAGTTTTTTCAAAATAAGTGATTAGAATTTTAGAAAAAATGATAACATCGTAGGAAATCATTGCACAAAACTGCACATAGCAGTAAAGTTTAGATTGGGCGATCACAAAGGAGAATGGTATGACTAAGGCAATTGGAATAGACGCAGGGGGTACACTAACAAAATTAGCTTATGAAAATGAATTTGGCGAGCTAGTGTTAGAGCATTTCCCTTCGAATCACTTACAAGCTGTAACGGACTGGATTAGCAATCACCCTGAAATAGAAGAGATTGGCTTAACAGGCGGAAGAGCAGAGCAAGTTAAACATTTACTAAAAGAAGTAAAATCCATCCATTACATAGTTGAATTTGAAGCTACATTAAAAGGGGTTCGATATCAACTAATTCAGCATGGTCATCAATTTGACCGCAGCATCATTACAAATGTTGGTACAGGTACATCCATTCATTTTATGGATGGTGAAACACATAATCGTGTTGGTGGTACTGGTATTGGTGGAGGAACACTAGTCGGACTGGCAGCATTAACGACAGGAATATACGACTATCATGAAATTATTAAAAAGGCACAGTATGGTGAAAGACAAGAAATTGATCTTCTAGTACAAGATATTTATCAAGGGATGGATACTCCGATTGCAGGTACTTTAACGGCAAGTAACTTTGGTAAAATGGGAATTGATGAAACGAAGAATCACCCTATTGAAAATATTTTAGCAACAGTGCAAGGCCTAGTAGGGGAAGTCATCACAACATTAAGTATCCAGCTAGCAGAACAAAATCAAGTCGAACATATTATATATATTGGTACAACTCTAAACGAAAACGAAGCATTAAAAAAAGTTATCGCCAACTACACAATTTTAAAAAAGAAAACGCCTATCTTCTTAGAAGACCATGGTTTTAGTGGTGCAATAGGCGCCTTTTTAAATATAACAGTCAATCAAAAGAGCTGAAAAAACTTAGAGTTAATTTGTTAGACAAAAACTTAAATTTGAAAACTAAGTTATCTATAGTAAACCGTAAGAGTGAAATTGCTCTTACGGTTTTTTGTTGAAGTAGTGATTAATATGTTTGATATAAAGTAATTTTTATTAATTATTTGGGTAAAATGGAAATTAAAGGTATTATAAAGATAGGCTAATAAAGGAGGTATTAAATGTCTAAAAAGTATTTTATAAAAATGTTCTTATTGATAAGTTTACCTCTATTCACCTGTTTATATTTAGATGATAGGATTGGGTTTATTCCTTCTACTATTGCTGGGTTTGTTTTACTTATTGTTTTAAGTCTCCTGTTGTTTTCAAGAAAAGAAAAAGTATAAGAAATGGATGGAATCGGGGAATCATTTAACTTTCTCTTTACTTCATCACATTATAGAATGGGTATTGGATTAAATTAATAATTTTAATAATATGAGGGGCAATTCTGCGTTGGGAAATCAACATAAGAGTAGCCTCTTTTTTAATTATGAATATAAATCCCTCTTTACAAACGATATTAGTAGGAATAAAATTAAATTATTATTTACTTAGGTAAATAAAATGTGGAGGTATACAAATGAATCCTTTATTTCATGAAATCTTTCAAACTACTCGAGATATTACAAATAAATTAAACAGTTGTTTAAAAGAGCATGACCTTTATAGCAGTCAGTGGACGATTCTCTATACGATTAATAAAAATGGACCGATGTCATTAACAGACATCTGGAAGTACTTAAAGGTTGAGGCACCTACTGTGACACGAACTGTTGCAAGACTAGAGCAGCTTGATTGGATTGTGCGAACAGAAGGGGAAGATCGTCGAGAAAAAATAGTATCCTTTTCCGAAGAAGGTAAGAAAAAATTCCCTGATGTTTTAGCTTCAGTATTGCAATTTGAGGAGGGTTTGATAGAAACGTTTAATGATGAGGAACAACAGCAGCTGCTAGATCTGATATGTAAGTTGAAAGGAAGAGCGAATCATTGGAAAAGTTAGAAAAAATTTGGACGAAACGGTTTATTAGTCTTTTCTGTACGAATATGGCCGTGTTTTTTGTTTTTTACGGATTAGTTTCCGTGTTACCACTTTATGCAACTGAAGATTTAAACCGTTCTGATAGTGATGCCGGTTTATTATTATCTATCTTCCTACTATCTGCAATTATTACACGCCCATTTACGGGGAAAGTTTTAGAGCATTTTGGAAAGCGTAAACTGCTTTATATTAGTTTAATCGGTTACTTTGTATGTACCGTACTATACTTATTCTTTAAGCCGTTTGCACTTTTATTATTACTGCGCTTTATACAAGGGATTTTCTTTAGCATATTAACGACAGCAAATAATTCTATAGCTGCAGATATCGTTCCACCATCTCGGAAGGGTGCGGGACTTGGATATTTTACAATGTCACTAAACTTAGCGGTAGTACTTGGACCTTTTGTTGGTCTTTTGGTCATTCAGTATTTAAATTTCGAAATTTTGTTCATTATTATGAGTGCAGTTATTTTAATAGGAGGTATTGCAGCGCTATCGATTAAATTAGATGATATTCCACAGGGCACTAAACAACAAAAATTTTCGATATCCTTTTCAGATTTATTCGAGAAGAAGGCATTACCTACAGCTGCTTTAGCATGTTTTGTTGCAATTGCTTATGCTAGTGTATTATCTTTCTTATCTGTTTACGCAAAACAAAAGGGTTTGATGGAAGTTGCTAGTTTATTTTATGCAGTTTACGCAGCAGCCATGCTGTTAACCCGTCCACTTACAGGACGCTTGTATGATCAAAAAGGACCTAAATTTGTTATTATTCCAGGTTTTATCCTTTTTATCTTAGGATTAATTACGCTAGCTTATGTCAATGGGCCAGTGTTATTCATGCTCGCGGGAGTATTAATTGGACTTGGTTACGGAGCACTTGTACCAAGTTTCCAATCAATGACGATTCAATCCACCGATCCTAGACGTACTGGCTATGCTACTGCTACATTCTTTACACTATTTGATGTAGGGATTGCCTTAGGGTCATGGCTTCTTGGTATTATCGCCACACATTATGGTTATGTAGAAGTTTATCTTGCTGCAGCATTTGTTGTTGCGATTGGAGCAATAGCATTTATGTTGACGCAATTGAAAAAGCAATTAACTGAAGTGAAATAGCAAAAAGCAAACTCCATTAACGAGTTTGCTTTTTTTGATATGAACGCAATGCTTCTCTTGCAAGTGTATCTGCTGCACGATTTTCAGAACTAGGAATCCATTTAATGAAAAATAAATCGAATTTTTTTGAAAGCTCAAGCGCTTCTTCTAAATATGGTTTATATGCTTCATTTTTTACATATTCCTTTTCAATAGATGCGACAACTATTTTAGAATCAGAACGAACAGAGATCATACCCGTAGATAATTTTAACGCTTCTGTTAATCCGCGAACAAGTGCGATGAATTCTGTAGTGTGATTATCATTTTCCCCTATAGATTCACCAATTTTAATTAATTGACCTTCACCTTTAATGAATATTCCTATTGCGCTAGGACCAGGGTTTCCAGCAGTTGCTGCATCAATATATAATTCAATCATTTAGTCACCTGCTACATCATATTTATTACTTAAGTATATTTGATGTAGAGAAATATGAAAAGGTGCAGAAAAGGAATAGGACTAGTTTGGATAGCGTAAACTAAAAAGCAATTGTAGAAAGCTAATAATTGTAACTAAATGCTCCAAGTAGTAAAATAAAAATTATTGAAATTTAGAGGTGAATCGATTTGATGGACAAAGTAACCGTCATAAAAGAAATTGACGAAATGATGGAAAATTATTGTGAAGGTTGCTTCGTTAAAAATCAACTTCGTAAAGACCGAGGGAAGTCTGGTGCCCACCGATTTTGTATCGAGTCATGTACGATTGGGGAGCAATTACACTTTTTAGGCGAAGAACTTTTAAAAGTTTATACAAAATAACCTACTTCAATGTTAAAACACCTTGAGATTAGTCTCTTGGTGTTTTTTATTGTTGAAATAACAGACGGATGCTAGTAACATGTTGATAACAATAACTGAATAATGATAATAATTGTTCAATTGCAACAATTCTTTGTATAGAGTTGTAAAAATTTATTGACTACTTCAGTTAGTGTTTGTACACTGTGAATATACAAATGTTTTTATTGAGAATACAAATGAGTAAATAAACAATGTAAGGATATGATTAAATGAAAGTATGTAAATTTGGTGGAACATCTGTTGCAAGTGCAGAACAAATCAAAAAGGTAGCGGCAATCGTACAATCAGATCCTACAAGACGTCTGATTGTCGTTTCAGCACCGGGTAAACGGTTTAATGATGACATAAAAGTAACAGATTTATTAATTGAGTTGGCGAATGCTGCATTGCAACAAGATGCGGTAGAAGAAAAACTAAAAAATGTTATAAAGCGCTATGAAAGCAATGCAAATGGACTGGGTTTAGATCATGTCATTTGTGAAGTCATTGAGTCAGACTTACGAACACGTATTGCAGAAGCAGGTTCGGTTGCGGATGAACAGTTGATGGATAGCTTAAAGGCGAGTGGAGAAGACAATAATGCGAAAATGATTGCAGCTTACTTCGATAGTATTGGACTAAAAGCAAAATACATGAGTCCCCTTGAAGCTGGCTTAATCGTAAATGATCTGCCTGCTCGAGCACAGGCGTTGCCAAAAGCATACGATAATTTGAGTGTCTTAAAAGATTCTCAAGAAATCGTCGTGTTCCCTGGATTCTTTGGTTATACAGAAGAGGGCGTACTACGTACATTTGAACGTGGAGGTTCTGATATTACAGGGTCAATTTTAGCCGCAGCGGTAAAAGCTGAGTTATATGAAAACTTTACTGATGTCGATTCCGTATTCTGTGCAAATCCTAAAGTCGTAAATTGTCCAGTTGAAATACAAGAGATTACATATCGTGAAATGCGTGAATTATCATATGCGGGTTTCTCGGTTTTCCATGATGAAGCACTAATGCCGGTGTATAAAATTGGTATTCCAGTTTGTATCAAAAATACAAATAATCCATCAGCACCGGGAACGAGAATAGTGTCTGTTCGTGAATCAAATCATAGCCCAGTAACTGGTATTTCAGCTGATAGTGGATTCTCGATTTTATACGTTAGTAAATATTTGATGAACCGGGAAATTGGTTTTGGTCGTAAATTACTTCAAATATTAGAAGATGAGAATATATCATATGAGCATACACCATCAGGTTTAGATGATATTTCTGTTATTATTCGAAGTCACCAGTTAACTTCTGAAAAAGAAGATCGTATCGTAAAACGTGTTGAAACAGAATTGCAGGCAGACGACGTGCATTTCCGCCATGATTTTTCAATGATTGTAATCGTTGGAGAAGGCATGAATAACAATACAGGTCTAGCAGCGCGTGCGGCAACAGCCATTTCAAAAACAGGAGCAAATATTGAAATGATCAATCAAGGGTCATCAGAAGTCAGCCTTGTATTTGGTGTTCGTAAAGAATTTGAAAACAAAATTTTACAAGCATTATACAATGAATTTTTCGCATTATCAGCAACAAACTTAAAATGATAATTAATTGAAGTAGCGCCTTTAAGTCGATCAAACGATTTAAAGGAGCTCTTTTTTTTACATTATGACTTAAAAACATTCAAATAACTTTACGCCCTAGGTAAACAGCATCTTCTCAATAAAATATTTAAAGAAAAGGATAATCCGATATCATATCAGTACGATAGAATGATTTTTTTAAAAGACTATGATAAATTAAATATTTTAAGATAATAATGAAAGTTTTGAGTTTACCAGATGAAAAAATTCTGTATTTTAAAAAAAAAAAATAAAAAAAGTTCAGATAAATGAAAAAATTTTAAAAATAATCATCTTCTTAATTGCAATTTACATATACTTTCATATAGATTAGTAATAGTAACTTATTTTACAGGAGGTGAATTCTTTATTCTGAATCTGAAATAAGGATCAGATCAGATATAAAGAACATGATTGGACAATGATATAGCCATTAAGTTAGTTGTTTTCGTAATACTAATTGCACTTACTGCGTTTTTCGTAGCAGCGGAATTTGCGATAGTAAAGGTGAGATCAACTAGAATTGACCAGCTTGTCCTTGAAGGGAATAAAAAGGCTTTAAGAGCAAAAAAGGTCACGAATAATTTAGATGAATATTTATCAGCTTGCCAGCTTGGCATTACGATTACGGCATTAGGGCTTGGATGGTTGGGGAAACCTACTATTGAAGCTATACTGAAACCATTGTTTGAGATATTCAGCTTAGATGCTCGTATTTCTTCCGTGGTGTCATTTATTATTGCGTTCTCAATCGTAACTTTTTTGCATGTTGTAGTCGGAGAGCTTGCACCAAAAACATTAGCAATTCAACAAGCTGAAACCGTTACACTGCAAACAGCTGGATCACTTATTTTATTCCACAATATTATGTATCCAGTCATTAAACTTTTAAATGGTTCTGCAAGAGGTTTGACCGCATTATTTGGTTTGAAAATGCAGTCAGAATCGGAAGTTGCTCATAGTGAAGAAGAGTTGCGGATGATTTTGTCAGATAGTTATAAAAGTGGTGAGATTAATCGCTCTGAGTATAGTTTTGTGAACCGTATTTTTGAATTCGATGATCGTATTGCAAAAGAAATTATGGTTCCTAGAACGGAAATTGTTAGCCTTGATCAACATTTAACGCTTAAGGAAGTATTTGATGTGATTAATGTAGAACAATATACGCGTTATCCTGTCGTCGACGGGGATAAGGATCATATTGTTGGTATTGTTAATATGAAACAGCTGTTAACAGCTTTTATTTTAGATGAAAAAAATGCTTTAAAACAGATAACACACTTTATGCAACCTGTTATTCGTATTATTGAAACGGTTCCGATTAGTGATTTATTACTTAAATTTCAATTAAAGCGCATTCATATGGCAATTCTTATGGATGAGTATGGTGGTACATCTGGCCTTGTAACAATTGAAGATATAATTGAAGAAATTGTCGGTGATATCAAGGATGAATTTGACTATGATGAGTTACCTGAAGTGCAGAAAATAGCAGAAAATCATTATAATCTTGATGCAAAGCTGAGACTGGAAGAAGTAGAGGCACTCTTAAATATCGATATTAATGACGAAGATATCGATACAATTGGAGGCTGGTTCATGACAAATCATGATCGCATCTTGAAGGGTGAGAAGCATGAAGCTGAAGGTTATGAATTTACCATTCAAGACACCAATATGCATCAAATTGTAAGACTCGAAGTGAAAAAAGTAGCTTTATAATTTGAAGGCGTTTCTAAAGTTTTTTTAGACTTTGATACGCCTTTTTATTTTTCCTACAGATTATACTTTAATATAGCATTTGGTTTTCACATTTTTAAAGAACAATGTTGATATTTAGATTAGTTTTGAAATTACAATCAATTTATTATTCTATTTTATATAAAACTGGCAAAAAAATTTTGATGAAATAAATATTAAATTCAAACTTTATGAATGCTATAAAAGATGTTCTTAAATTACACACAATAAAAAAAGCTATTCTCAAGTTAAACTTGTAGAATAGCTGTACTCACTATATTTTATTTACGTTTGCTGCTTGTGGACCTCGATTACCTTCAATAATTTCGAAGCTAACATCTTGTCCCTCTTCTAAAGTGCGGAAACCTTCCTCTTGGATGCCTGTGAAATGGACGAATACATCTTCACCATCATTGTACTCAATAAAACCATAACCTTTTTCGTTATTGAACCATTTTACTTTTCCTTGTTGCATGTAGGTTCCTCCCAAATGAAACAGAATGTCAAGCATGAAATCCATCACATATTATATGCGGAATGATGGAAGAGTATTCATTAAACCCTGATATGACAAGGTTTTTAAGAATATTACTAAAGTATTGATGCCATCATGATGCCTAAAATAAAAATTATTATGAAGTTTCTAGATTTCTCATCAATTCATTGAATTTTTTTGAAGCCACTTTCTTTGTAGTTTCAACAGATTCATGCCCTAATCGAGCCATTATTAGTTCGAGTGGAACATTTGCCTCAGCTAATAAAGAAGAGCAAGTATGTCTAAAAGAATGTGTTGTTAAATGCTTTTCAATCGTATTCATTTTTCTAAGTATTGATTTCTAGTATTCACGGTTTTCAAATGATAAGGATAACTAAAGTATGGTAGATCTATCCTAGTGACCAAAAAAACTAATTCGTAGTAATTATCCCCAATTGTCGATATCAAGGTATTTGCACTTCATAATACTAATTAAGTAACACAATAAGTTCTTGCTCAATGTCGATAACTCGTATATTGGTGTCGTAATTTCATACTTAAGAGTATTTCCGTTCGGATTATACAGAGTTTTCGCAATACTTATTGTAGCATTATTATAATCGATATCGGACCATTTTAAAACTAATAACTCACATTAACGCATTCCAGTACATGTAAGCAAGTTGAAAATGAAGCGATTTTCAGCTTTTCCAAAAGGTAATAAAGCATCCAAAAATCCTCTTAACTCGTCTTTCTCGAAATAATCATATGCTACAACTTCATTTTCTAATTCTTCAACTGTTTTTTTTGTTTTTGGTGTATTAGCGAATTCTGTTGAATCCGTATGAATTATTCCTAAATCGCTACAAACTAACTGGAATAAAACAAAACACTTTACGTTTAAGTTTTTACGATTATACAATGGCAAATACTTTTTTATGTACGGTTGATAGCCTACGCTAAAATAAATTCCGATGATTCTCTGGTTAATTAGAAAGGCCTCTTTCATAAAGAAAGAGACCACTTATTACTTATTAAGCTGCTTCAATTCGAATAGCTTGAATTTCTTCGCAGTCTACGATTAGTGTTGAACCAGGTTCAGTTGTTGGATCAGTAAAGATTGCGCAACAATTTTTCCGGTCTAAGCTAATAAAAACGACATCTTCTAATACTGTACCACCTCTTAAGAAAACATCTACTTCAGTCGCCGTTTGTAATCGTCTTAATTGATCACATACACAACCGTTACAACGATGTTCTTCTTTCTCATGGTGATGTTGATTATCACACTTACAAACATCTCTCATATTACTCATTTTCAAGACCTCCTTTCCAATTTGAATGCCTTACATTGATAACATATGGTTTAAAATGAAAAGAAGTTGTGCAATTTGTCCAATAAAAGAAAAATTTAATTTTAAGGTTAATACTCTTGATTTTTTAGGAAAGTATCCTCTTGGTGTTTACAAAAAACTTTTGTGATGAGCCTTTGACAGAGGAATATAACCGAACAGTGGGGGAAGTGGATTGAACAAAATCACATTTGAAATTGTCGGAGACGTACAATCTCAACAAAAACCAAAGTTTTCACGGTTCGGCAAGGTATTAGAGCATGTGATCAACCTAGGTCAAAAAGTAGCCCCATTTACACAATTGTACACCGTAAACGATACAAATAGCGTCGACTTGCAGGTTGACCGTCGTGTTATTAAAATTGGCGATAGTGGCGAAGGATATAATCGCTGTGAGTTATTCGTTGATGCTAAGGACGTAGAAGAAAAGATGCAAAAGGACGGAACAGATGAAGAAGGAAATTAAACAACCGAAGTAGATTCACATCCAGTTGGAGTTATTATAAAAGAGCTGACTGATTGTGGCGAAGAAAAGCTCGCCTCCACCCACACCGCTAATTACAGGAATAATAAAGCCTATTTTAAAGTAGAAAATATTAGTGTAATATAATAATATTCTACTTTTAAACCCTGTATCAATAAATATCTAATATAAATAGGTGATGTGAAATGAAAAAGAAAAGAAAAATAGGGCGATATGTTTTTAAATATTTCTGTTTCATATTTTTAATTGTATTGTTAATCTTTGTCCTAAAGAGTTGTGCTGAAGATATGCAGAGAATTAATGAGGAAAAAGCGGGCGAATTTATCTCTAAATGTGAAAATGCCTATGCATTTTGGCAAGGTGTTGATGGAAAAAGCTGTGATGATGCAAGAAAAACATATTATAAATATACCGAGGAAGAGTGGAAAGAAGAAAAGAGAAAATTAATCGAATTTGGGGAAGTAACTGAAGAAGATTATTTATATGATGAAATAAAAGAAGATATAAAAAGTGAGGGGAAAAAGTACTAGTTTCGCTCATAAAGCGCCGTGACGAATTGTAATTTATACTGTTATGTTTATAAAAAAGCAGGGAATTATTAATTATTCCACTTCTTACGATTTGTATAATTGTCGTAGGAGGTTGATTGAATTGGAACAAATAAATCTATCACTTGAGGCTATAGAACAGGAATTGGTTTATTGTCGAGATTTAATTAGCTAATTTATTACTAAATTAGGAAATTTACAAGGGAAAACTAAGCAACTAACTGATCACATTGAAGTATTGCGAGCTATCGAAGAAAATTTATCGGAAAATGGTGCAAAACAATCGCACAAGAAAATAGAAAATGAAATCGAATAATTGTATTAAATACTAAGGCACATCCAATTGGTTGTGTTTTTTATTTTATAGAAAAAGTAGGTGGATGAATGGAGTTGGCAGCAGAAGTAGCTAAAGCCAAGCGGTAAGTTTTTACCCCTTTGGGCGAAAAAAAATGATGAATCCGAAAAATAACGCACTAAACAACCAATACCACCAATTTTCCATCATAAATTTGCCCCTTAATAATTTTTCTTCAAAATTTAATCGAGGATTTTTTATGATAATGTTTAAATAAAACGGAACATCCTCGCTTTTTTTTTTTTTTTTGAAAAAACTGAATATAAAGAAAAGTATGATATATTTATGGTATCCAATCAGAGATGGGGAAAAGAAAAATGGGAGATCAAACAATTAAACATAAGGAACTAACGATTTTTCAACACATTGGAAACACAATTGTAACAGAAGATAGAGAAATCCAAATTATTTCAAGATTAGAAGAGCCTCTTATTGTCGTGTTAGCAAATGTATTAAGTAATGAAGAATGTGAAGAGCTGATTGAAATATCTGAAAATAAAATGAAGCGTTCTAAAATTGGAGTTTCGCGCAAAATAAATAACATTCGGACAAGTAGTGGTACGTTTTTAGAAGAAAGTGAGGCCGTTACTAGAATCGAAAGACGAATCGCTTCAATCATGAATGTTCCTGTTGAACATGGAGAAGGGTTACATATTTTAAAGTATACAGTCGGCCAAGAATATAAAGCACATTATGATTTTTTTGCAGAAAACAGTGAAGCAGCAAATAATAATCGTATTAGTACCCTTGTCATGTACCTAAATGATGTAGAAGAAGGAGGAGAGACTTTCTTTCCAAAACTCAACCTTTCTGTATCGCCGAAAAGAGGAATGGCGGTATATTTCGAATATTTTTATCAGGATGCATCATTAAATGAGCTCACTCTACATGGTAGTGAACCTGTTATCAAAGGTGAAAAATGGGTTGCGACGCAATGGATAAGAAGAAGAGGTTCGTATTAAGATAACAATTTATTGAGAGTTTTTTAGCGTTTTCGACTTCTTGTTTATTTAAGAAAAGGGCGCAATTGAGGAGACATACATGTAGAAAATGAACAAACTTTTTACAAAAATTGTATAATAATTCACGAGGAATGATTCCATTCTTGATCAATCTTTTTTCAGAATGGATTCTTTTTATTTGTCGTAAAATGTGGGTTTGCGAGGTGTTTTTGGTCAAACTTTATTTTAAACCTATAAGAAGAGCTGCTAAAGAATAATCAAAGTTTTTGAAAAAACTGTATCCTAAATTACTAAAAAAAGTATTTTTTAAATATGCTTTCTTTTCAACTTTTCATTTACTATAAAACATGCCTTTTAGAATTCTTTTTCTTGGAGATCAACACAATTAAATTATATCAAAATTTTGTTCATTTACTTTGGTGTAGTTTTTCTCTTAGAGGTGATTTTTTATTGGATATGTATGTTAATAACACTATAAAGATTGTGAAGAAATATACTTAACTAACGGGGCAGGTTTGTAAAAAAATGCAGGTACAAGGATTTTACTGAAACTGAAAAAATAAAATCTTGAGGGGGAGTAAAATGAAAGATATTCATGATGAAAGCACATGGCCGGTTTGGGCTAATGAGAGAATAGACATTGTCGAACCAAATCCCAAGTGGATAGAAAAAGGTACTCAGGAAAAAGCACTTCTTCTTAATCTGCTTTCAACTTTCGGCATAACGGAAATTCAACATTATGGAAGTACATCAATTCCTAATTTACCAGCTAAACCAATCATTGATTTAATGGCTAAAATTGATTCATTTCAAAAAATTAAAGAAATATCTTCATGGTTAGCTAATCACGACTGGCATTATGTACCACCTAACTTAGACAATCGACCTTGGCAAAGATTTTTTGTGAAAGTAATTAACGATAAAAGAGTAGTACATTTACATATTTTACTTGAGGGAGAAGAACGGTGGGATAATCAGCTACTTTTTCGTGATTTATTACGGACTAATCGGCAGTTTATTGATGAATACGCTATTCTTAAAAGAAATTTAGCAAAAAAATATAACAATGATCGTGAAGCGTACACTAGAGCAAAAGCAGAATTTATCAATTATGTTCTTAACTCTTAGTTGCGAACTAATATGAGTTTGTGAAAAAATGTACTTCAACTAAAGGGTGCTTTAGTTGAAGTGCGTAGAGCTGTTTAGACAGCTCTTTTTTTATTCAACTAACGTAAAGAGAGTGAGGGAGTTGATCTATTCCTCACTTTCTTTATTTGATTAAAGTTAGAAATTTATCAACAGTAAATGTGCTGTAAATGAGGAAAGAGACTATAAAAAGGGTCACTCGTTGGCAAGTGACCCTCGGTGAGAGAAAAGAGATGTGTAAGGCTAAAATACCTTAACATTACAATTATTATTATGGGCTAGCTACAAAAAAAGGCTGTAGATTAATGCAGGAAGCTAGCGCCGACAATAATTAGAAGAATGAATAGGACAACGATTAAAACGAATGATGAATTGTTACGGTTACCATAGTTATTACCATAGTTGTTACCATAATTTTGATATCCCATAATAAATTCCCTCCTTTCTAAACCTATAATATGTATTGTTATAGAAAGGACAGGTGATATTCATCTAATTAATCATTCTTTTTGATTTAAGGTGAAAATTTATCTACGGTACGATTCGAGACTTTCAGATAGTGGTCATTTATTGTCTTTATCGACTTATGTCATGTTTGCTTTGCTATTGTAGCAAAATCAGCTAAACGCTCATGCATATCTGAAACTAATGCCTTACGGAAATTGTATGCTGTTATACCAGTCCAGTTTTTAAAATCGTTAAGGTAGGCTCTTGTTGATATATCTTTACTTACATATTTCTCGTGATTACCATTATTTAAGGATGTTTTCTCAAGGATGTTTGTTCTTCAACTAACGGGGCAGTTTAGTTAAATAAGAATCAGAAATAATAATCGTCACCTATTTGTTCGAATCCTCTTTGGCAGGAGATTATTAATCAAATAATAAAACTACAGAATATTGAAGAAAAACACCTTATAGTGTAAAATTACACAATAAGGTGTTTTTCCTTAGGCTGTTTTCGAAAAGACTGTTGCTATTCAACTATCGAAGAAGTTTACTTCAACAAGTAATACTTAGTTAATCGATTTGATTAAAAGGAGGGATATTATGAGATTGATAGACCCTTTTCTGATGCAGTTGTTTATTGTTCCCTTGATAGTCATTGGATTAGGTGTTATAGCATCTGCTCTTGCTAAAAAGGTTTTTATTGCACCTTTAATAACATTGTTCCTGAATGCTCTATACGAAATTTGGTATATGAAACACTATTATCCTGAATTAGAAATCAGTTTCACATCTTGTTTTACATCTTGGAATATTATTTTCCCACTAATGTCATTAGCGGTTTCTATCGTAGTAGTACCGTTTCTAAAACAAAAAAATAAACAAAATTAGACACCTAATTATAGGAGTCTTTTTTTATGAGGAGTTTCCTCAAAATGATGCTATTCAACTAACGGGTGCTTTACTTGAATTGTTGCACTACAGGGGTGTTAGTTCTATTAAGAAGAAAACAACTTTATTATCGCTATACATATAAAACAAAAAATCGGATGTATCACTAGTTGTGATCTTCCGATTTTTTGTATAACTATTAAGATAACTAGCTACACCAAGCATCCATAAAAGAATACCTTATGATAATTGTTGCATTTACTTATTTTGCACTTTGTGCATGAATATGCCTCACTGTATGAGCAGTTGTATCTGATAATTCCATTGCAAAACCCCAACTATCACGATGCAGTGAAGAACGACATCTGGGCACACACCAAATTCTGTCTTTGCCTTTTGAAGTAATTTCTGCAATACCATATCCTTATTCTCTTCGGTGCAATTGGCACATAAATAATTACCCTCTGGTAGTATTGTTAACCTCTCTATTGAAGGATATTTTAAGCAAATGGTAAACAACCGCGTTTTTTCTGGTGTTGTAAACATTCCTGCCATATCTTCGAACAAAAATTGTGGTTGCAACTCTTCTTCAATTTGCTTATAAAAATGATTGTGATAATTCCATAAATTTTTTATCGTAGGGTATTCCAATTTATCAGAAAGCATGATTACCCTTTCTGATAGATGTTTGACAAAGAATTCCCCATTTTGGTTATCTACGCTGTTTAACTTATTTTCATAATTTGTATAGGCACGTTTAATTCTTGATTTTGCGTATTGCAGGCGAGCGATTTTCTCATCTGCCTTTTTTTCTGCCTGTTTTAAAAGTGCAATAATTCTGGGGATTTCATTCTGCTGCAAAATGTCTTTTATCTCCATCAAATTTAAATCCATTGTTTTGAGCAGTTCAATTGTTTGAAGTTGTACGAGCTCCTGATCAGAATAGTACCGATATCCAGTTTGTTCATCTTTATGACATGGCTTTACTAAACCTATTCGATCATAATGCCTCAAGGTTTCACTAGTCATGCTTACTTTTTCTGCTGCTTGTTTAATTGTGTATAAAATAGCCATAAACCCCCTCTTGACCTTTTTGTAACACAAAGGTTTATAGTGAAATTATATCATGTACTGAAAAAATCGCAATTTCATGAAAAAGTAAAATAAGAGAGGAAGCAAGCTATGATTGAATTAAATCAAGTATCAAAACAATATCAAAGTGCAACTGTCCTAAAAAATTTAACATTAACTATAGATGATAATGGAATATATTGTCTTTTAGGGCGAAACGGAGCGGGAAAAACAACGCTATTAAAATCTATTGCAGGTTATCAGAATATTTCAACTGGAACCATACGTGTTAACGGGCACTATATTAGCACTGCAACGATGGATACTGGTGTTAGTTATATTGAAAATTTTGCCAAACATTTTAATCTTCCAGTAAAAAAACTAATTAGTGTTGCTGGAGATTTAAATCCACGCTTTGATTATGAATTTGCAATGGAAATGATGGAGCGGTTTGAGTTTGATGCAGGTAAAAAATTTAATACGCTTTCGTTAGGTATGAAAACAATGGTTTCCACCATCATCTGCCTTGCGAGTAACAAATCAGTTGTTCTTTTAGACGAGCCGGTGCTGGGGTTTGATGCAATTATGCGTAAGGAGTTTTACGATTTGCTAGTAGAGAGTTTTTCAAGGAATCCACGTATTATTATTGTTTCCACCCATATCGTTGATGAAATTGCAAAGGTCATGCAAAAGCTGATCATCATTGACAAGGGTACCCTGCGTTTTTATGATACCTTACAGGAAATTGAGACAAAGGCATATAGCGTAAGTGGATTAAAACAGGAAGTAGAGAAAGTCACAAAAGATCTGCATACAATTGGAGAGATACAAGCTGGAGGTTTATTAACACGCTTTATTTTTGATTTACCAATCAGTCAAAGAGATCATCTCGAAATTGAAAAATTGTCCCTTCAAGATTTCTTCATTCGTATGGTTGAGAAGAAGGGCGGGAAATTGTCATGAAACCAGTTCTAACTGTTATAAAACGAAACTTTGCAAGTAATTTAATAGCACTTATTATTACGATTTTAGTCGTTCTTTTGTCTACCATATCTTCGGATGCAAGCATATCCATAAGCCGAGGAAACTACACTTATCTTTATATGCTCATGATGCCATTTTTCATTGTGTATTTTAACTTTAGTAAGCTAATTCATTTAAACGCAACGAAAAAAGATTACTTTTGGGGTGGTATCCTTACCTATATCATTGCCGCAGCGTCAATATCAATGGTTAATACTTTTATCCATCTAGTAATAGACCCAATGAATCAAACACAAATCGTGATTAATTTGTTGGAGCTATGCGGTTGGTGGGAAAATGGTGTATTCGTTGCATTTTTTCAGCAGTTTGCTTTTTTATTGATGGTGGCGGTGTTCTTACATGTGCTGCTTTCTATGCAATCGTATTGGTACGGTTGGCTGACGGACGCTGTTCTAGTGGCGATCATCTGTGTGTTTGTTCCAATCCAGCCTTTGCGACAAATTTTGGTAGGCTTTTTCAAGCTCATTATGTTTAATGGAAACGCTTTGTTGCACATCAGTGTTTGTCTTTCCATCAGTATGGTATTGGCGCTTGTAGGGTTAGCTGTATTAAAAAGAAGATCGATTTAAAAAAGGAGAGTTTAAAAATGATAAATGCTATAAAAAAACTTGCTATGAGTGTACTAATTACATTCTCAGTAATACTAGCTGGCTGTTCCTCTGAACCTATAACATATGAGGAAAAAAGTTATGTCACTTCAGCTGCAGAAGTTGATACTATTACAATTGACGTTAAAGATAGAAAAATAGAAATTTTTCAGTCTGAAGATGAAAAAATTCATATTTCTTATAATGAAAGTGAAAAAGAGTTTTATAAAATTGATTTATCTGACGGAAAAGAATTATCCATGGTGTATGCAAGTCATAAAGATTGGGACGATTATATTGGTGGGAAATCTGCTCAAGAAAACAGGAATATTCAGGTATGGATACCTGATGCGTCTATAGAAAATCTGATTTTAAAAACATCAAACGAAGAGATTGAATTGCCCCCACTTTCATTTGCTGGTGATGTGAATATTAAGATAAACAACGGTAATATCCAACTGGACAAGTTGAACGCAGGTACTACAGTAACTTTAGAAACAAAAAATGGCGATATTAGTGGCTCAATTGTAGGTTCTTATGAGGATTTCGCTATATTAAGCGAGGCAAAAAAAGGAGAGAGTAATTTGCCTGCAAATAAAAGTAGAGGAGATAAGACATTAAACGTCAGCACTAATAATGGTAATATAAACCTCGAATTTGTTGATTAATCTTTTCCGCTTGAATGGTTAATCTCTAATATACTTTTAGTTGATGAAATAATGCCAAGGCTTAAGCCAACAAAATGATGGGTCATATCCAAAACATGTACTTGACTTAAAATACTCCCCTATATGTACACGCATGGTACTAAAAGCGTCCACCTAAGATTCAAGAAAAATTGATGCTTGTTTTCTTAAACTTATTGAACTAACAAGGCAGCATTCCTGTAATATCTGAAAGGATATCTAGAGTTTGTGAAATAATGCACTTAAACTAACGGGTGCTTTTCTTGAAAATCATTGAATTGCAAATGCAGCTCTTTTTTCTTTATTGAACTAACGGGGAAGGTTAGTTGAATAAGAAGGGATATTTATAAGAATGTTGAAGTAGTGTATAGGATATCGTTCATCTAAGAAGAGTTTAACTAAATTATTTAATGACAGAAAATGTCTAGTTGATAAGGGGGAGCAATATGAGGAACAAAATGATTATGTTGATTTCTTTGCTATTCTTAATGACACTTGTCGGTTGTAACAATACTGATACGAACGAAACGCGGGAGGTTAGTCCTACTTTTTCATTACCCGTTACTTTTGGCGATGGGACAAAAGGTGAGTTTTTGTTGATTTGTGAAGAAGGGAAAGTTGGTTTCTTGGTTGGCTCGGGTAAAAAAGGTGAAGCAGTAGAAGAAAAGATTATTGCTAATAAAGTAAATAAGGATATGTGGCATTTTTGGGGAGACAAAGATAGTATCAGTGGTGATTTTAAAGTAGTTGGAACTGACAAAGAAGGGAAAGAACATCCCGTGTTGGTATCTGGCAATGATACAGTATGGCAATATTCCAATACTTCCATTAAAGGGTGAAGGTTTTTTTATTTGTATAAAATCACCTATTTTCGAAATATAATTAGATATCTTGAATTAATACTACCAGGATTCTTCATTATGCCAATTCAATTGACACAATTTTGCAAAACATCCTATTTATTTCAGGGTTATATTCACTTATATTAAGAGTAAGCCAAGAAAGAATCAGGCCTAAAATACATTGGTTAGGAGATGAAAAAATGGTATCGAAAAGATTTTCAAAGGTCCTTAGTGCTTTATTTGCTTTTGCTTGTATTTTCATTATCGCAAATAATAAAGCATCAGCAGCTGAAGCTTTAACTCAAGGGCAAAAAGAGGCGTTACATGAACAATATGTAGAGATTTTAAATGAAGTAAAATCTACTGTTGAATGGGGAAACAGCCTTGTAGGGATCGAAGTTGCTCCAATTGGTGAATTTAAGGAAGATGAATGGGTTTCGCCAGAAGTATTTAAACAACGGGCAGTTGATGCTACACAAGCTAATGCTGTAGGAGTCCCAAACTCTGGTATTACACCATTCTCTACATCTTCAGCTTCACATAAGATAAATATTAGTCATGGTTCATCTAGTGTCTCTATGACAGTAAAAGCTACATTTACTACAACATTATCCAATGGTCGCCAGGTATTTACTAACTACTCTGGTCTTGGCGTAAGTGCTTCATCTGGTACTTGGAAAACAACTGGAGTCGATGCACGAATCATTGATGGAGGTAGAACTTACACATTCACTATTGGTGGTCAATTGACTTATGTAGGTCTTGTTAGTTCTCACACTTTAAATACAGACTTTCTTTGCAGTTCAAGTGGTGTAGTTTCATAACATCCTTAAAAGCATGTCCCTTTATAATTTGGGACATGCTTTTTTATTGTCAAATTCTTATGTTGTTATTAGTGTTTCCCGTCAATCGGTAAATCATCTGATTTAATAATATTAGTATTAGTAGACGAGGGATTGTGAATATTAAAGTTACTTGAGAAATTAACAATTAAACCAAATGTAAGTAGGAGTGATACTATTACTTTCCTTATTTTCATTTTTTTGTTTCCCCTCCTTTTTATGTACGACTAACTTCATAATAATGTAATATAAACTTATAAGAAATAGGATGTTTTGCATAATTGTGTCATTAAGGAGGAATAGATAGTGGATAAATTAGGGGAAAAAGTGTCATATTTTAGAAGATCTAAAGGACTCACAATAAAGGAGTTAGCTGAAAATATATGTGATGATTCCACGATATATAGACTGGAAAAAGGAAAACAATTACCAAGAATTGAAATCTTAAATGACATCTGTATGAAATTAGAAATTCCGTTAAAAGCTCTATTTCCTTTTAATGCAGAAGTGCAAAATCTAAAAAAACTTTGCAGAGAATTCACTTATACAGAAGACTATTTGGCATTAGAATTAGTACTAGAGGAATGTAACAAGGTGAAAGAAGAACTTAGTAGTACATTTAGTAAAAAAGAGTTTAAAAAGCATATAGACTGGCATAAATCTATACTTCTGCATAAAAAAGAGAATAAACTAGATGATGCATTGAATATATTAAAAAGCCTTGTAAACTTAGAGAACTGTACATCTGAACTAGATATTAATATATTGAATTCTACTGGACTAATATATTTATCGTATAACAATGTGGATGACGCCTATAATATTTATAAAGTTATATACAGAAAAATTAAAACTCAACATTTTTTAGAAGATCCTACTCTACTTCCTAGAGTAGGATATAACCTTGCAAATTGTATGTATAGATTAAAATTATATGATGAATCATTAAAAGTATGCCAAGAAATTCTTTACTACATTGAGTCTAATCAATTGATATATTCGCTAGGTGAAATTTATCATATGATAGGAATGCTCTCAAAGAAAAAAGGAAATTATACCGAATCCAAAGAAGCATTCAATAATGCCATAATAATATTCACATTAAATAAAAATGAAACAAATTTAAATAGAGCAAAATTAGATTTATCTTATCTAAATGTTCTTCTCAAATACCACTAATGATTTACTTAGCCTTTTGATTAGTTCAAATTATTGCGACTTTTATTTAGCCACACCTTTTTAAAAATTCAATAAAATTATTCATTTTTACAAATTTCAAATAAAATGAATTTAACAATACATATGAAAGGTTGTTTATTATGTTTGAAAAATACCCTAGAGCAAATCAATTAATAGAAGAACTTAATTATCATGAACATTTACAAAAGACACATTGGATAAGAATAGGGAGGGAAGAAGCAGCAATCTCATTAGCTAAAGCAGTCTTAACTCAAAGATCTTACAAGTTGTTAATTATTCTCCAGCTATATTATCGATACTATAGTATAAAAAAGTAGTATTTTATTGAAGAAAAATAGGTTTTTTAAACTAAAACGTGATACAATACTACTATATTGCGAAGCACGCACTATCCTAAGGGATAATGCGTGCTTTTTTGTTGGTTTAATATTCTTGAATTAAAATAGTGTTATCTAAAAATACAAACTATCCAAAGGAGTAATGGAAATGGCAACTAAAACGAAATGTTTTAATCAATTTGATCAAGTTCAATTAAAAGAAATGGGTTTAGATGAAGATTATATCTTTCAAACATTAGCTTATATGGGAAACGCAGCACATCAAATGGCCTGGGCTACTATGACTTTACATAAAGCTTATGATATACCGGTAGAAATCAAAAATGAAATGTTGAAAATGATTCAGAACATATCAGATGTACAAGAACTATTGAGAGAAAATCGAAAAAGAATTGTAGAAGAGAAAGCTTTTGATAAGATTTATTTTAATCAGCTTGATCAAGTAAAAAATGAAATTGTTAGATGCTAATAATACTTTATATATTAAGCAAAGTTAACTAGATTATCTAATAATTAATGTTTAGGAGACATCATGCAATTAAAAAACTATTTTCATTTTGAACAATGTTTATTATACCTTTTTGGTATAGCACTATCGTTTTTTACCATCAATTGTTTACAGCAGCCAACTACATTAATATTAACCAAGTTTTTATCATTTATATTATTCTTTATCTCTTATTTATATTGGATTAGATTCCTGGGTATAAGAAATAGAATCGATATAATGCTATTAGAAGGAAACAAATTTTTAAAAAGTAAAACAACAATTAATCGAGAAGGTCATATATATAGAAGAATACAAGGTCTTACTAATGGGGGAACCACATTAATGTTGGGTATTTTGTTGTTACATCCTGCCCTCTATTATAATAAAGCTTTTTTTGTTGCCGGTATTTTCTTATTTAGTATGGCTGTATTCACTCAAATGAAAATATGGAGATAAATAAATATTTTAGATTAAAAAGAGGGAGTAAATTGAAAAGTATAGCCAATAGGTTAAGAATATTACGTGAAAACGCTGAATTATCGTTAGACGTATTAGCTAGAGATATTAATTATCCTGATATTCAAATCAAAGCATGGGAAACTGATCAAATTCTACCACAAATTGAAGCAATCAAACTGCTTGCAATATACTTTGATGTTGCTGTGGATTGGATTTTAACAGGTGAGCAGATCTAGAAACCTTGGCCAATTTGTAAGCAATTGATAGTAGGTGATTATTATTTATGGTCACTACATTCTATGCTTTTACAAACTATATTCTACCTTTCTAAACACTTACAACAAAATAAGAAAAATAGCAAAAAAGCGTTTACTCAAAAACAATAATTAGAGTAAACGCTTTTTTAGTTACGAGGTTTTTGCATAATCCTTGTCACATTGATAACCCGTTTTCTTATTTGGAACAGCAATGGATGTTACTCATAAGGTACATAATGCTTTAATTTAGATTCATCAATATCTATTTTTTTCGCCTCTTCTGTAAGAATATAATCGAATTGCTTTACTCTGCCTTCGTTGTGAGCGAAATAGCAATATTTAACAAAAGGCTCATCTTCAAAAATTACTATTGTATAGAATGGAGGCATTTTAAAGTTATATTTTGTTTTAATAGATTTAATTTCTTTCTTTTCATAGCCCTGTTCATTCAAGAGATAACTATTCACTCTCTCTTCGTAAGTAGTTCTAATATTTTGGATTTTTAAAGCAGAAACAAGGATAAGTACAAGTAGAACAATCGCTATAATTTTTTTTATTTTACGCAAATGTGTCACCTCCTTATAAAAAAGTAAATAATATCCAATTTTATAATATATTTGTAATGCGGTTAATATATGCTATTATATGGTAATAGATAAAAAATAACTAGGGGGCTACTTTATGAGAAAAATATTATTACTAATTTCTGCATTATTTGTCTTTTTTATTGTTTTTTCGGGGTTATCAAATTCAGTTCAGGCAGCAGAACACGAAACCCAAAATGTAGAAAATGAAATTGAATCTGAACAAGAAAAAGAAAAAGAACCTCTTAGTGTTGGGAATCCTCTTTATCCTAATTCTACCTTAGAAATGTACCCAGGTGATGTTTTATATACTTCCAAAGGATGGTCAACCGGCTTAGTTGGTCATACTGTAATAATTGGTACTGATTTCAAGGTTAAGGAAGTTCTAACTGGAACTCCAGCAGGTAGATCAACAATTACTAAAGAATTTTTTGATAGACATCCTACAGGTAATACAATAACAGTTCTAAGACCAACTAGTGGTGCTAGTGGTGCTGCAACCTGGGCAACAAAAAATATTAGTAGTGCTCAATCGTATAATCTTTTGAGTCATAACATCGATAACATAGGATCAAATTATTGTTCAAAGTTTGTTACTCAAGCATTTTATCATGGTTCAAATGTCTCTTTAGTTTCCAGTATTAATAGTTTAATACTTCCTAGCGAAATAAAAAGTTCGTCTAAATTAAGAGTAATTGCTACAATTACCGCAAAATAAGTATTGACTCTATTAAGGAAAATAACCTAAGCATCAGTGCTATTAAGTAACAGGAAAATAGAAAAAAAAGCGAACCACTCAACTAAGTCGAGTGATTCGTTTTTTTTATTAAGAGGTTTTTGCTTTTGCAGTTTTCTTTTTTCGAGTTGGTTTCTTCTTAGTTTTATCCAGTGAGGCTTGTAAAGCAGTCATTAAATCCATAACATTATCGGGCATTGGGTTTTGTCTATCACTTGCAGTTACGGTACTACTATTTTTCTTTTCTTCAATCAATTCCATCAATGAAGTTCGATACTCGTCTGTGTATTTTGTGGGTTCAAATACGGTTGTTAATTGTTTAACCAGCAATAGAGCAGTATCCAATTCTTTTTTAACTACTGTTTGTTCGCTTGGTATGTTCGGTACATCGACAACATTTCGTACTTCATCTGGAAAAAGAATTGTTTCCATTACCAGAGAATCTTTATAAACACGTACAATCGCTAACTGTTCTTTTGATCTAATAACAATTTTTGCTACACCTATTTTTCCAGATTCCTCTAAAGTCTTTCTTAATAGTGAATAAGCCTTGCTACCAGTTGCATCAGGAGACAAAAAATATGAACGGTCAAAATAAATTGGATCAATCTCTTCTATTTTCACGAAATCAATTATTTCAACCGCTTTATCTTCATTTTCTTTTCTTAAGTTTTCTAATTCTTCAGCATCTAAAACTACAAACTTATTTTTTGCATATTCGTAAGCCTTTACTATATCCTCATCTTTCACTTCTTTATTGCATCCTTCGCAAACTTTCTTATAACTGATTGGTGTATTACAGTCTTTATGAAGCTGTCTAAGCTTAATATCTTTGTTTTCAGTGGCCGTATGGAGTTTAACCGGTATATTAACTAAACCAAAACTAATACTACCTTTCCAAACTGTATGCATGATTTCACCTTCTTTTTTTTCTACTATGTAATATTTCAACTACATTTATGTATCAATAAACCAAAAAGTCAAAAGATAAAAACGAATAGAATCGAAAGTAGGTTGGTAATAATTTGAAGCCTATGCTACTAACAGCTGCAGAAGAAATACCAACATCGACTGAATGGTTATATGAAACGAAATATGATGGTTTTAGGTGCGGATTGGAGTGGGTGGACGAACCTATATTAAAGAGCCGGCACGGAAACATTCTAAATTCTAAATTTCCGGAGATCATTAGCTTTTGTAATGATATAAGAGAACGCATCAAACCGTTTTTACCTCTTAGTTTAGACGGGGAGTTAGTATATCTAACGAATAACTTTCAAAGTATTTTTTCTGTCGTTCAGACCAGGGGCCGAATGAGGAGTCAAAATACGATTGTACAGCATGCAAATTCATTCCCTTGTCATAATGTAGTTTTTGATTACATGACTGAAAAAGGAGAGAATATCTCTAACATACAATACACCGAAAGAAAACAAAAACTAAGTGAACTCTTTAAACGATTAAACTTTCCACTTACTTTAAATTATCTCGATAAAAGCCGCTAGCAAATAATAGAGGTTTTTGATGACAGTCGAAAAATATGGAACTTAGTTAAGGATTATAACGGTGAGGGTATCGTTGCGAAGAAGAAACAAAGTCCGTGGAAGAGTGATACAGGATCGTCAAATTGGGTGAAAATCAAAAACTATAAATACGTTACCATCATACTGACCAAATTTAATAAGCATAATGGCTTTTTTCATGGTGCTGTCTATAAGAACAATGCACTTATAGAAATTGCATCTTTTCGCCACGGACTAAGCGAAGAAGAGTTTTCTACGTTAGTAGAGCTATTTCACAAGAATGGAAAGAGAACAGCTAAAGATATTTTAAGTATTGATCCCTCCATTTGTTTAGAGGTTGCCTGTATTGATTTTGCCTTTGAAAAATTGAGAGAACCAAGATAATCTCTATTTTTGATAGGCTTAAAACGGTTAAACTTTCTTCAAAATGGTGCGACTTTTTCAAAACAGTTCAACTTTGATTTAAACCGACATAAAGAGCTGCTATCAAAATAGCTCCAACAAGCAGTAAATTCAAAAATACCTCTCGAGAGATCGAGGGGTGTTTTTGAATGGTTTTAATACTGAAGTCTTTCTGATCAATTGTTAATGCTTTATTTTTTTACCTCATTTATTATTTCTTTAGCCTATTTTTTTTTTGATAACACCATGCAAAAAATCGTGAGCTTATATATTTACATATCGTAATATTGTGATATGATGATGTATATAAAAATGATAGTGAGGTGAAGTCGTGACGAAAATTCAATTTAATCAGGTTGATTTATTTAATGCATTATCTAATGAAGCGAGACTGAAGATATTATACTGCTTAAAAGAACCTACAAAGCATTTTGATACAAAGCGACAAGGGTTGTAGCGCCTGAGTTATAACGGATATCCGGTTCACCAATGGGTTTACTAACACAACTGTAAATCGCGTCAAGTTTTACACCATTCGATGATAAAATCATCGAGATTAGCAACAAAAATGAAAACAAATCTAATAGGTTGGAAGTAGGTGAACGATGGATCATTTAGTACTTGAAGTCGGTTTGGCAATTGTACTTATCGCGGCAGCCGGATTGATTTCCTCTAAACTGCGGTTTTCCGTCATCCCTTTCTATATTTTGATTGGTATGGCGGTAGGACCGCCAGATATGGCATTTCGATTTTCGTTTTATTGAGAGCGACCCCTTTATCTCATTCCTTGGTCGCATAGGTGTACTTTTCCTTCTCTTCTATCTAGGCTTGAATTTTCAGTCGGAAGGTTGATTAAATCAGGAAAATCTATTGTGGTTGGTGGAAGTATTTATTTAGGTATTAACTTTACGCTTGGACTCTTGTTGGGTTTTATGTCAGATTTCCCGGTCACAGAAGCACTAATTATTGCGGGAATTACTACCATTTCGTCTAGTGCCATTGTAGCGAAAGTATTGGTTGATCTGAAAAGAACCGCTAATCCTGAAACGGAAATGATTCTTGGAATTATTATGTTTGAAGATGTATTCCTCGCTGTATACATTTCGATTCTTTCAGGATTTGTTCTCAGTGATTCCTCTTCGGTTGGCGGTGTCATTGTAAGTGCACTGATTGCACTTGGTTATATGCTCGTTGTGATTATTGTAGGACGCAAACTGGTACCTTTGCTCAATAAATTGCTTAACATTCGTAACAATGAGTTGTTTGGCCTCGTTATTTTTGGTTCTTTGTTCCTCGTAGCAGGGTTCTCTGAAACGATTCACGTTGCTGAAGCAATCGGTGCACTTCTCGCGGACTGGTTCTTGCAGAAACAACTCACGCGAATCGAATCGAGCATTTAATTATGCCATTCAAAGATTTCTTTGGTGCCATATTCTTTTTCAGCTTCGGATTATCTATTGATCCTTTGGCGCTCGGTGGAGAAGCCGTTTGGCTAGCCCTAATTGCCGTAGTCGTTACTCTCATAGGTAACTTTATAGCCGGAATGCTTGCCGGACGAAGTGCGGGACTTTCGACGAAAGCCTCTTCTAATATCGGTCTTACCATCGTCTCCCGAGGTGAATTTTCCATTATTCTAGCTAACATGGCTCAAGCTGGCGGACTCATGATGATTATCCAGCCTTTCGCTGCTGTTTACGTCTTGATTCTGGCTATTTTGGGACCTCTGCTTACGAAAGAATCTAAACATATCTATCGTGGACTTAATAAAGTATTTAAGTTTGAAGATCTAAAGGAAAAACCAAAACCTGAGGTATTAAAGGAAGAAAAAACTACGAGCTCACATGTTTATATATCGATATATTGTGATATAATGATATGTATAAAGAAACAGTGAGGTGAATTCATGACGAAAAATCAATTTGATCAGGTTGATTTATTTAAAGCATTATCTAATGAAGCGAGACTGAAGATATTATACTGGTTAAAAGATCCTACAACGCATTTTGATACAAAGCGACAAGCGATAGAGGAAATGGATGAAGTAGGGGTCTGTGTAAGCCTGATTAGAGATAAGCTTGAGATGAATCAGTCTACTACATCTCAATATTTATCAACTTTACAGCGTGCAGGTCTGGTCGAAGCAAGACGCATCGGAAAGTGGACATACTATAAACGCAATGAGCAACTGATACATGAGTTAGCAAACTTTATAGAAACGAATCTATAGGATTTAGAAAAAATCTCAAAATTTGAAAAGAGGTAATAAAAATGAAAATTGAAATATGGTCAGATTATGCATGTCCCTTCTGTTATATTGGAGAAGCAAGATTGGAAAAAGCAATGAATGAGCTAGGAATTAAAGATCAAGTAAATATTGAAATGAGAAGTTTCGAATTAGATCCTAACACTAGTTACGAAGTCGTATCCAATACAGAAGATCGTTTCGCAAAAAAATATGGTCTATCTAATAGTATGGCGGCAGAAAGAATTAGACAAATAGAGCAGTATGGTAAAAACGAAGGTATTGATTTCAAATATTATACTACACGATATACAAACACAATGGATGCTCATCGCTTAACACACTATGCAGCAAAACAGGGAAACAAAACGATTGCAAAAGATTTATTCAAAGCCTATTTCACTGATAATTTAGAGTTGAGCGATAAAAATGTACTAAAAGAAATTGCTGTGAAAAATGGACTAGGTGAAAATGAAGTAGAAAAAGTTTTGAATTCTAATGAATTTGAAAGTGATGTACGTAAAGATGAAACGCAGGCATATTCAATGGGAGTCCGAGGTGTACCTTACTTCTTGATTAATGGAGAAATCAATTTGAGTGGTGCTCAGAATGTCGAAACATTTAAAACGGCGTTAAAACAAGCAATGCAGGATGATAGTCAGAATAATGATTTATCAGGAATGAGCTGTGGTATTGATGGATGTAATTAATAATCGAAGCGTTGTACATCAATTAACAGTAAAAGATGTATTTTATGCAAATGCATTTTTATATATTGATCAGGATACGAAACATGGGTTTTTATTTGATCCCGGTGCAGAAGCAGAGAAAATATTACATGTGATAGAATCCAATGGTTATCATATCGAAAAAATATTATTAACACATGGACATTTTGATCACATAGGTGCAGTCGATAAAATTAGAAATAAATTAAATATCCCTGTTTATATGCACGAACTCGGGCGGGAATATGTGCAAAATGCGAGAATGAACTTATCAGCTTTATGCAATAGACATATCATAGTTGATGATGTGCGCTATGTACAATCAGGTGAAACGTTTGAACTGTCAGCTAATTCGAATTTTAAAGTAACGATGACACATACTCCCGGTCATTCAATGGATCAAGTTATGTATTATAATGCACAGGATAAAATAGCGTTTGTTGGTGATACCATCTTTAAAGGTAGTATTGGATCCACTCAATATGAAGGTGGAAATGAACAGGACCTGATACGAAGTTTAAATTTGATTCTATCATTGCCAGATGACGTTGTTTTATATAATGGTCATAGTGGTAAAACAACTGTAGGTGATGAGAAGAAAAGACTCAGCATATAAAGGGTAAGTGACATATTTTCTGTTGAGTACAGGAAATATGTCATTTTATTATTGTTTATTGTAAAAAAGTAGGAACAGAATATAATGTCCATGTTTTAGAGGTCAATTGCTGTTGTTTAGATATTTTTGCACCAAAACCTTTAAAAGTGACTCATGCTATAAATTATAAGCAAAATTAATGAAGAGAATAGAGATGAAATAAGATGATAAATAACTTAGGGCGTATTAATGAATTAGCGAAAAAACAGCGTGAAGAAGGTTTGACAAGTGCTGAACGGATTGAGCAACAAGTATTACGCAAAGACTACTTACGCGAAATTCGCGGACAAGTTCGCGAAACTTTTTCAAAAATGACTGTACTCGATTCACTAGGAAATGATGTAACACCGGATAAATTGCGTAGAGAAAAGGAAATAGATTCACGGGAAGTATAAGCTTAGAAGAAGCACTTACATTCCACGTTAATGGTGATACGCAAATGTGTAGCCGCATGCATTCAATGTAAGCTTTGCAGGATGTGTTGAATCGTTTTTAGTAAATCTTAATATGGCGGGTAATTGTGCATCAAGTGGATCGTCGTGCACAGAAGCTTCGATTGGCCCGTTACTTGTCTTGATGGCAATGTGTGGACATGGTGCTGAAAAATTACGTAATTGAATTCGTTTTAGCTTCGGTTAAGGCTTGACAGAAGAAGATATAAAACAGGCAGTGGAAAAAAAGCTATTGTGAAAAGATTGGTGAATTAAGAAAAGAAAAGGTGACCTTAATGAAAGAAACAAAAGACCCCTCGCAAATACGTGTCGTTGTTGGCATGTCGGGTGGGGTGGATTCTTCGGTTGCTGCGTACCTGTTAAAACAACAAGGCTATGAAGTAATCGGGATTTTTATGAAAAACTGGGATGATACAGACGAAAATGGTGTTTGTACAGCTACAGAAGACTATGATGATGTTATTAAAGTGTGTAACCAAATTGGTATTCCATATTATGCAGTTAATTTTGAAAAGCAATACTGGGATAAAGTTTTCACATACTTTTTAGAAGAATATAAAGCAGGCCGCACACCAAATCCAGACGTTATGTGCAATAAGGAAATTAAGTTTAAAGCTTTCCTCGAACATGCGATGAGTCTTGGTGCTGATTATCTGGCAACGGGCCACTATGCACGTATTGATCGGAGTGGTGATGGCGAAGTATTAATGTTTCGTGGTGTCGATGAAAATAAAGACCAAACGTATTTCCTAAATCAATTAACACAGGAGCAGCTTAAACATGTTATGTTCCCAATTGGTGATATTGAGAAAAAAGAAGTGCGTAAAATTGCTGAAGAGGCAGGTCTTGCAACAGCGAAAAAGAAAGATTCAACAGGCATTTGCTTCATTGGCGAACGTAACTTTAAAGAGTTCCTAAGTAAATTCCTACCAGCACAACCTGGAAAAATGGAGACAATGGACGGCGTGGTAATGGGACAACATGACGGGCTAATGTACTATACACTTGGTCAACGTCACGGGCTTGGTATTGGTGGCGACGGTGAGCCATGGTTTGTTCTTGGAAAAGACCTAGAGCGTAATGTATTGCTTGTTGGCCAAGGTTTTCACCATGATGCATTGTATTCTACTTCATTAACAGCAGTGAAAATGAGCTATACTTCGACAAAAAAATTACCTCGTAAATTTTTTTGCACAGCGAAATTCCGTTATCGTCAAACAGATACTCCGGTTGAAGTCGAGATTTTAGAAGATGGCAGTACACAAATTACATTTGAAGAACCGGTTCGTGCCATTACACCGGGACAAGCAGTTGTTTTATATGACGGCGAGGTATGTCTTGGTGGCGGTACAATTGATGAAGTGTTTAAAAACAACGAAAAACTAACATATGTAGGATAAACTTGTGAGAAGACTGCTTAGGCAGTCTTTCGCTACGTAGAGGTGTGGAATTGGATATGGATTTTGGTAGGAAAATCCATATTCAAAGTAAGCTTCATTTCTTCGGTATCTTCATCTAGCTCCAGTTGAAATCAGGTGGAGTGCATAATCTGTGCGAACTATCATTTTTTGACGTCGTATTCACTTACTAAAAATAATAAATACTCGCTATTGTAAAAGACAAGGAAGAAGTCTTTTTGGACGTCAAGTTGGGGGCATTATCAGCGGGCGTACCTTTACGGGACATGCTCATGATATTATTGTGTGCAAAAATTAAATACCTTAGCAATTTAAATCAAGCCACACATAAACACCATTATATATCTATTTAAAGGGATATTCTCTTAACATAGGAGGTATAACTAATTGGTTATGAATATAAATTTGAATAACCTTCAAATATTTTTGAAAGTCGCAGAAAAAATGAATATTACAGAGGCGTCTAAAGAGTTATTTATTTCACAGCCAGCAGTCAGTAAGGCGGTAAAAAATTTAGAGGAATCCCTGAATATTAAATTGTTTAATAGGGATAAGAAAAATGGACTAACGCTCACTGAAGTGGGAAAAGAAATTCTTATATTAGCGAGACAATTGAAAGGTATTGAGAATAAAATATATCAAGTTGCTAATCGGGAAAATAAACTTCTCAGTGGTAAGGTTAAGATTGGCTCTGTTCCTGCTGCATCAACAAATATTCTACCTGAGCCCATCGCATTATTCATGTCGAAATATCCACTTGTAAATATAGAATTAGCAGAAGGAACCTCAAATCAAATAAAAGAATGGGTGAAGGATCGAACTGTTGATATAGGGATTAGTATATCTCCCTTTGATCCATATGAATTTGAAATACTCTACCATGATTATATGGTCGCAATACTTCCTCATAATCATCAATTAAGTCAAGAAAAAAACGTTGATCTGGTAAAATATTGTAATGAAATTATTTTTTGCAAAGGAGGACATGAAACCGCTATATCAAACATGTTTCAAAAAAATAATATTGAATTTAAAGAGAATCTAACAGTCCAAAATGTCGAAACTTTAATTACTATGGTCAAAAATAATTTAGGTATAGGTGTTACTTCAAACTTTACACTTTCTTCTGTAGCTCATAATTTACTCGTAAAGGATATTAATCCAAAGATAACTCGTGATGTCGGTATAATTGCACACTCATTTGATGAAGTAACACCTGCTACAAAAGAATTTATAAACATCATGAATCAATTTCATAAATCTGAAACTTTTTCTGATCAAGATATTAACTAAAAAGTAAAAATGCAACAAACAGGAAAGGGTTTTAACGAAGGAAATCATGGAAACCCACGCGTTTTCTTCTTTGAACACCTTTCCACAGATTCCTATTTAGACCTTTCCTTGTAATCAGGCGAAGGAACCCCACAAGACCCCGGGGACGGCTCCGTTATTCCAAGGTTCGATTGGCAGCGAGTCTCCGCTCCCTCACTCTATTCACGCTCGATTTTCACTTCGAAAAAGCAGTTAAAATCCGCATCAAACTTGATCGGATTGAGGGAATTAGTTTTACCGAAGGGAGCACACTTATACATAGGCCAATGTTCCATGCGACGACCTCCGGTTGTGGTTCTTGTTTCGCGGAAATTTGTGTTTTCTCCGGCTGCAAAATAACTGGAGGGTACTTCTGTACCTCCCCAGGTCATTTTTTCCTCCGCGAGCCTTAGATTTGTAAATGGTTTGTTTGTCAAATTTTTTTTGCTCCCAAACCTTGGAAAGTTACTCCTTAACTTTAAGTATAATTTTCCCAATATTCTGATTCTCTTCCATATGCGTGTGAGCTTTTCCTACCGTTTCGATAGAAAACGTCGTGTCAATAATAGGCCTTATTTCTCCGCGTTCTAAATAAGGTGTTACGATTTCAGCAAAGTCATGGGTTAAAAGAGCTTTGTATTCATCACTTCTTGGGGTTAGTAATGTCCCTGTTAATTGGATGCACTTTGACATCAAGGTAAATAGGTCTATCTTTTCCAATTCACTTCCGCCCAGTATACCAATAAGGACCCACCGACCTTCTACTTTAATGCTTGCGAGGTTTTTCTCCCAATAATCAGCGCCGATAAAGTCTAAAATCAAGTCTACACCCCTACCATTAGTGGCTTTTAGTATCTCTTCGACGAATGACTGCTCCTTGTAATTTATAAGTACATCAGCACCAAGTTCTTGGCAGAAGGCAAGCTTTCTTTTAGAACCAGCAGTAACGATAATCTTCGCGTCGCAAAGTTTTTTTGCCAGTTGAATAGCTGCTGTCCCAACTCCACTTGCACCTGCATGAATTAGGACGGTTTCTTGTTTTTGAAGCTTACCGATCCAAAATAACGTTTGGTAAGCAGTTAGGAATACTTCAGGAATGGCGGCCGCTTCTTCAAACGATAAAGACTTAGGAATTTTCATAGCCCGATTAGCTGGCATGACTACATACTCACCGTAACCACCGCCGTTGACGAGACCCATTACCCTATCACCTATAGAAAATGAACTCTCACCGTTGACTTGGACCACTGTACCAGCAATTTCAATGCCTAAGATAGGATTTGTTAAATATCCCATTTTCCCTTCACGCGTTAATATATCTGTGCGATTTACCGCTGCTGCATGAACTCTTATAAGCAATTCTCCCTCTCCAGGTTGGGGATTTGGTAGGTCAACAAGTTCAAGTTGATTTGGACCACCTGCTTTTTTTACTATAACACCTTTCATATTAACATCTCCCTATAGCTCTTGAATTAAGCGATTTTTAGTTCTTGTTTTCACTTTATCTACCCATTTATCTTTCCCTTCTTCAATTCGAATTGAAATTTTAAAAGTAAGAATTTATATATATATTAGTAATGTGTGGTGATAGCTAACATTTTCAAGACACTTTTTTTAGTTTTTTTATTGAAGTTCTTTTAAACCTATAGGTATTCATAAAAATGCTAGTACATATAAAAAATGCTCCGATAATAATATTAAATGTTATCTTCTCCCCAAGTTGTAGCCATCCGAATATAAGACCTAAAATAGGAACAAACATTAATGCCATAGATGCTTTCGAAGCATCCATTTTATTTAGTACCCAATACCAAACTACAAATGTAAAGGCAGTAGAAAATAAACCATTAAATAATGTTGATAAAATTGCTTCATTAGACCACTGTATTGAAGGGTTTGGTTCTAATATTAAAGAGAGAATGAATAAAAATATTGCTCCCATAATAAGTTGCCAGGCAGTCATATGAATGATGTCTTTATTTTTGGAGTTTAGTTTGTTATAAACATTTGCTGATGCCCAACTAAAAGCCGAAATTAATAATAATAACTCTCCAAATACTACTTTTTTATCGAAATTAATAAATTCTATTCCTAAAATAAATAAAAGGCCGATTAGACCAAATATCAATCCAATCATTTTATACATATTAATTTTATCATTTAATTTAAAATGACTAATAATGGTGACAAATATAGGCATTGTGTACACCAAAACAGAAGATTTCCCTGAATCTACAAATTGCATACCATAAGTCATTATTCCCATATAGCCTAAAGGCATTAATAAGCTCATTACCAGATAGGTTTTAAAATTACCTTTACCTATAGAGAGCCTTTTTCTTTGTACTAGGAGGATGATAAATAAAGCAATCGCCCCTATTAATAAACGCAAAGAGGTAAATAAAAATGGGGGTATGTCACTTATGGCTATTTTCATTGTAACCCATGTATATCCCCAAATGAGAGTAACAGAAGTAATGCCTAACAGAACTTTAATCATAATAAAAGCCTCCGCGTTATTATTTTTAATATGTCATTAATAGTATGTTACATCCGTTCATTACTGAAATATATTTTTCACATAAGGTATATAACTAAATGGTTATGACGTATCTCAAATAGGAATAGAAGGGTATCATTATCAATAAAAACTTTTAATTAGCCCATTAAATGCTTTAATGATGTATATTGGGTACAAAAATGAGAGTCAAATGGAAAAGGCTTTACTCAAAATAGATAAATAAGAAAAGGACCAGGAGAGCATTCAGCTATCTTGGTCCTTGTTTGTTCTCTTCTTTTTATTTTTAGTTATAGTAGGAAATCCATACTTCTCTGATTCAGCACGAACGCCTTCTAGTAGTTTCTTTTTCTTTTCATCTGTCATAGTATTTTAATCATTGTAAGGTAACCTTTCATAAAAGAATGTTATTCAATAATATGGCCCGATTGTGGAATAAGAAAACAGCATTCCATACAGGTTTTTTATCAAACTTAATTATAAATTATCAATCTTTATTAAAAGACCACAAAAAAATACATCCATTATCTCAATAAAGATTTAATGAATGTATTTTTATATACAATAAAAGTTTGATTATAAAGTTTGATTATATATAATCAAACTTAAACCCTCTAAATATAAGGTTTTATTTTATTTTATTATACTATTTACCCTATATTCAGTTCTCTACTATGTAATATTTCGCCTTCTTTTATGTATCAATAACTGAAATAGTCAAAAGATACGAATGAATATGATCGAAAGAGGTTGGTAATTTGAAGCCTATGTTACTTACAGCAGCAGATGAAATTCCAATATCGACTGAATGGCGCTTCGAAGGAAAATATGATGGTTTCCGATGCGTATTAGAATGGGTGGACGAACCTATCTTAAAGAGCAGAAACGGAAACATACTAAACGCTAAATTCCCTGAAATCATAAGCTTTTGTAATGAGATAAGTGATCGTATCAAACCGTATTTACCATTAATGCTGGATGGGGAGCTAGTTTATTTAATGAATAACTTCCAAAGTAATTTTTCTGTTGTTCAAACCAGGGGAAGAATGAGGAGTCAAAGTACGATAAAACAGCATGCAAGCTCATTTCCTTGTCATTATGTAGTTTTTGATTACATGAAAGAAAAGGGAGACAGCATCACAAATCAAGAATATACGGATAGAAAAGAAAAATTAAGTAATCTCTTTAAAGGATTAGAACTTCCTCTCACTACAAATTATGTCGATAAATGTCGAATGCAACTGGTTGAGGTTTTTGAAGATAGTCAAAAGTTATGGAATTTAGTGAAGGATTATAACGGTGAGGGAATAGTGGCCAAGAGGGAGTTAAGTCAGTGGAAGAGTGATACACGGTCACCCAATTGGGTCAAAATTAAAAATTGGAGATACGTTAGTGTCATACTTACAAAATATAATAAGGAAAATGTTTTTTTTCATGGAGCAGTCTATAAAAACGATGTCCTTATAGAAGTTGTATCTTTCCGTCACGGGCTCAGTGAAGAAGAGTTTAATACGCTAGTAACGCTCTTTATTAAGAATGGAAAGAAAATAACTGAAGATATTTTAAGCATTGATGCAAGTATTTGTGTAGAGGTGGCTTGTATAGATTTTGCTTTTGGTAAATTGAGAGAACCTCGATTCTATAAGTTCAACTTTGATAAACAACCGGAGGATTGCAGCTGGCAGAACATGCAACGACAATTAAATCCGCTTCCTCATACATTAGAGGTAACACATCCAGATAAACCAATTTGGCCAGCAAGTAACATACAAAAGGATGATTACTTATTATATCTACAACATGTAGCGCCATATATGCTGCCATTTCTACGCGATCGTTTACTTACAGTTATCCGTTACCCGCATGGAGTACCTGGAGAGAGTTTTTATCAAAAAAATAGTCCTGACTACGTTCCTGATTTTGTGACTACAAAACAAATTCGCGGTAAGAATTATATTATTTGCAATGACCTTGAAACACTATTATGGCTTGGAAATCAACTAGCTATAGAGTTTCACATACCTTTTAATACGATTAATACAAATAAACCTACGGAAATTGTCTTTGATTTAGATCCACCTTCTTTAAATGAGTTCTCTATAGCAACAGAAGCCGCACTACGCTTAAAAACTATATTCAATCAGCTTGGACTTCAGTCATTCCCAAAAACTTCAGGAGGGAAGGGTATACACGTTTATATACCATTACCCTTTGATATGTTTACTTATGATGATACACACATTTTTTCCGAGTTTATATGTAAGTTTTTATGTGAGCAAGAGCCACGATGGTATACCACTGAACGACTAAAGAAGAATCGGAATAACAGATTATATCTCGACTATGTTCAGCATAAAACGGGTAATACGTTAGCCGCTCCTTATTCTCCTAGAGGGAATGAAAAAGGATTAATCTCAACACCGCTAGATTGGGAAGAAGTCAATGATTCGTTAACACCAACAATGTTTACTATTCCTGCGGTTATAGAGCGTATTCAGGGGCAGGGTAATCCGTTTAATAACTTCATCCGAGCAGAGAATTCAAAACAATTTGCAAATGTCCTAAGCCAATTAAAGAAGAAGTAAGTTTGTACAATTAAATTTCATAATATCATAAATAAAGTTATAATTTGACATAAAACAACTAGAATGGTATCTTTTTTGAATTTACTGAAAATTCTGGGAGGGATACTTATGAAGAAAATATTTGGTAGTTTAATAGTTTGTTGTTTGGTTTTAATCGCTTCATCCGGTGTGACATTAGCCGCTAATGGCCATACATTCACACCTACTAATTTGGAGGAAAAAGCAACGAGCACAGTAGCACATTCTAAATATGTGAAGGTAGATATTACAATTAAAGATCTTTCAAAACCATATTCTACTTTTTATTATGACCGGTTAGGTTGGAAGGGCACGTTGAATTTTAAATATTGGGTTCTTGGGGGCAACCCACAGTATCTTGCACGCTACGAAGGATATGTATACTGCTCTGGCAACTGTGCTATGCAAGACTAATGTAACAATGAATCTAAAGATAAAATAATCTAGAAAAAGTAGTACAAGCGTTTATTCAACCAGTTGTCGGTATTGTACCGGCGACTGGTTGTTTAGTTTCACTTGTACAATGAATTCACCAATCAAGTCTCTTCATTTCTTTTATGTACTCCATAACTTGTATCGTTAACAATATCCCAAATACCTTTTAACTTCATAATGTTTTGTGGTGTAGATTGCGACAATTCTTCTACAAACCAAAGACGTAGCTCCTTGTTAAGTAAATTATCTAAAAAGAACTGTTCTTCTAATGCAAATGGATAAGGAACATCCGATGCACATAATAAAAAGTCAGTAGATACATTAAAGAATTTTGCCAACTTTACTGTAGCACTGTGGGAGGTTTCGATTTTACCATTTTCTATGCTGTTATAATTCTGTCGAGTTGTTTCTAACAATTCAGCCATTTCTCGTTGAGTTAAATCTTTTTTTAATCTCAACTCTCGCAATCGTTCACTGAAAGTCATTAATTTTTCCTCCCCTCATGATATTAATAAAACTCTGCGTCTATTTTAAAAAAATTTTAAAATTACAAATAAAATATTTCAAGTATATAGTATACAGCAATAAAATCACTTTAGGACTTAAAGAATAAAAAAGAAGCTACAATTTGGTGGGGTTTACGCAACAATTGATTAAAGATAGCAATGAAATTGAAAAGGAACTATCGAATTTTTTCTTCTATCATATTACATCTACATAAACAATTCATTGCCACGGCACAGGGCACATATAGACCCTTTCTGTATAACTTTCCGACGAGATGAAGATTCGAGTATTAAAACAGTATTATGTAGCTTTTGAATAAAGTTTGATTAAATTAACTTAATAAACCTTGATAAAAGAGCGAATAGAAAAAGCGTGTTTTGAAAAAAAGACTGAACAAAACACGCTTTTTCTATATTAAATTGAATCATCCTTTTTAAAAAAAGTTTGATAATTTTTGTGAACCTTACTCAATTAAAGCGCCCGACTGTGGTAGATACATTATCCTCAATTACTTCTTTGAATTAAAAAAAGTTCATAATTAACCTCCTCGCATTATTTTTCTTTTAATATTGAATACTTTCGATAAGTTTTATAGAAACTGATACCACAGAAAACAATCATAAGGGTGGGAAGCGACCTCAAAAGGGCAAATGGAGTTTCAAATAAAAATGCTTTCCAAAATAATGCACCTGTCATACTCCAAAGACCTTCAGCTAAATATAAACCTGAATCCTTGTAAAACATATAAGAAAAAGGCAATAACAGTATACCTAAGCCAGATGAATAAACCAGCAATCTTTTATAATAATTGCTCTTTGATTGGCGATCCGAGAAGATTTCATTTTGATCATCATCTTCTTTTTGCCAATATCGAGTTCCACCAAGCCAGGAGTCATTTATATAATTCCAACCGAAGTCTTCGTATATCCCTTTGTAATCTTTAAGCTTTTTCTTTGATAAATAATCTTGATAATCCAGTCGCATCACATATCTCTTGTCGGTTTTTTCGAAAGTGTATATTCCTAATTCACTAATATTTGTACAACGATAGCCTTTTTGTAATTGCTCATTCAGCCATCGCTCCTCTTTTTCGATATCAAAAAATATTTTAAATTTCTTCATTCGATTCACTTCCTTCGTACAGGGATAAAATATGCAATAACCTGTTTTGTTCCATTTTCAAAATGGCGCTTCCTTCCGCAGTTATCATTTGGAGTCGATAAGCTTTCAATGTCTGTGGGGAAAAACCTTCAATTCGTTTGTCAGATTCAAATGCTTCCCATGCTTTTGACAGTATCATTTTTTCTACCTCCTAAAAGTTATTAATAAAGGGATTATTGCCAACTCTATTGAAATATAGACATATTGATATTTTACTAACGAGGCAGGTTAGTGAAAGGAGGAAATAGAATATTATTCGCTATGCCCAAAGCAATGGAGGGAAGTAGTATGTTTATAGTTAGAACGGCTATTTTATGGATTATTATATCAACTATCATTAATGCATATTTAATGACATTACCCTTACCTGTTTTACGAAAAAGAGATTATATGGCTAACTATCTAATTAAACGAAATAATAGGATAGATATACAAAACAAAAGGGAATGTGCAGCATTTTCAACAGCATATGTGTTGCGTCATTTTGGAATGGAGGCCGATGGTGAAGAGTTATATACTAATTTCCCTAGTAAAATGAGTTCAGGCAATGTATATCCAAAGGGAATCCGTAGGGTATTAAGAAAAAAGGGATTTAAAACAAACTATTATAAAGGGAATTTAAATACATTAAAGTATGAAGTTAGTAAAGGAACTCCCGTAATTGTTTTTATTAAAGTACATAAGGATCGTAATAATTTGCATTTTGTCCCAGTCGTAGGATATGACAAGGAGTATTTCTACCTTTCAGAATCATTAAGGCATCTGGTGAATTGTAATGATGATAACAATAGCTATAATCGAAAAGTTCCAATTAATGAATTTAAGGAATTGTGGAATGTAAAAAATATTAATATGCTTCTTTATAGCAATACTTATATAACCGTACACACCATACAGAGCTAATATTAATGACGAAGAATTTTATCTGGACACAAAGAAAAAATACAAAACGTTGATGGAGTCTTATTAGTTTTCAATAATCTGGAACTTTTGTTGAAGGTATTTTTACTCTGTCTAGTTGTGCTAACGGAGGCTTTAGTAAGATTGTAGAGCTGTTCAGATAGCTCTGTTTTTCTTATTCAACTAAAGAGGTAGGTTAATACAATGTGCTGTTGCTAAAAAAATCGTTGCCTTTTTACTACTTTTGTAATAATTACCTGCTAAGATCGTAGTATAAAAAGGAGTTATTTGAAATTTCAGTAATATGGGGGCGAATAAATGTTTAGTAAAGACTCAGAGAAGAATAAAGGCTCAAAGAAGAGATTTGAAGAAATCCTTTCAGAAAATGGCGTGGCTAATGGAAACAGAATAATAGTAGATAGGGAAACAGGAATTCACTATTTATTTAGTTGGAGCGGATATGCAGGGGGAATTACCCCACTATTAGATAGTAATGGGAAACCGGTGATAAAACCAAATAATGAATAACACTCTTTATCTTGTTCAACTATAGGGTGCTTTACTTGAAGATCATTGAGTTGCATAGGCAGCTCTTTTTTCTTATTGAACTAACGGGGCAGGTTAGTTGAAGAGTGTTATTTATCTTGTGTTCAACTTTCGGGCCATATTGCGGAATAGTTGAAAACTTACATATAACAATTGTTTTGTTATATGTAAGTTTATTCTTTATATTCAAGAAGATCACCAGGCTGACAATTTAATGTCTGACAGATTTTTTCTAATGTGGCAAAGCGAATACCACGCGCTTTACCTGTTTTTAGTATTGATAAGTTAACTTGGGTAATACCAATTTTTTCTGCTAACGCTTTTGAAGAAATTTTTCTTTCTAGCATTACTCGATCTAGATTAATTTTTATCATTAGGAGCGCACCTAAATCACATTGTTAGAATCGTCTTGTAAAGATATGCCGTATTTTAAAACCACATAAAGCGTATAAACGATGGATAATAAAAGAATGTTTCCTATTAAACTTGGCCAAGAATCTGAAAAAATATTACTGACATTGTACGCATGTACTTGCGCAAATAACAGCTGACTAATGAAGTCCAAAACGGTAAAGCTAGTGATCGAGATTAAGATTAGTTTTAGGTATTTAAGATTTCGAGAAACAAAGAAGTGTTGCTCGTAAATATTACCAATTATTTTACGTAGAGCGTACAGAATGATAAACAAACAAGCAATGATTGCTAGCGCGACTAAGCAAGAAAGTACTAAAAACCATACTGATAGGTTTGTGTTTGAGTTTAAATCTACATACTGTAGCAATTGTTTTTTGACTCCGTTTGGTACTAACAATAAAGCTACAGACGCAAATAATAGCATTAATCCAGCAAACGCACATAAAACTTGACCAATTAGCGAGATAACTGATAAAAATTTTAGTACGGTCTTGGTAAAAAGATTCACTAGTAAAAACCTCCTTATTTTACATATTATTCTAAAACAATAAAGTATTATCGTCAAACAATAATTTTTTTCAAGGATATTCCTGAAGTATAACTCCTAACGGGTCTTTAGTAGAAGATCTTGGAGTTGTTTTTTCTTATTCAACTAAATGGGCAGGGTAGTTAAGAAAAATTCTGGTTAATTGGATTAGGTAACTCTTTTTCTTATTGAACTATACTGTATATATCGTAACGCGATGCAGTATACTCCGAAACGACGTTCTAACGGTATCGATTATATAAAGAAGAATACCTTGTAAAAAATAAATTTATAAAAAGATGCCTAATCATTAAGCTACTCGTTAAAGGAAATTAGAGAAATCATGAAAATGCAAAGTAATACTTTAAATGGCATTGTAAATATAATAATAAAATTGAAAGGAAAACTTTAAGCCTCCGTTCAATTTAAGACCTTCTATCTAACTTGTTACAGACTTCTGATAAAGAGACACACGGCTATTATAAATCATTCCGTGTTATGAAACAGGATGAACAGTAAAAATGTTTAAAGGAGAGAAAAAAATGAGTGTAGAAATTTTTAACGGAGAACGTTCTGAAGAAAGTGTTCAATTTGAAAAATGGTTAATTTCCCAAAGTAATAAAAAAAGTTTTTCTAGTATTGAAAATACCAAACGGTTCGTTAAGCAAAGGGGAACTGAAAATATTCAGCGCTATGTTATTGGGGATGATATTAAATTTTTAAGTGATGTGAAGGAGGAGGCATTCGAAGGAATACAGGTTTTCTCTTTAAATGACCAAAAGTCTTTGAAACAAAAAGTTATTTTCTATATACATGGTGGTGCTTGGACGAATCAACCTTTAAATTTACACTGGTTGTTCATGGATAAAATGGCACAATCTTTAAATGCAAAAATTATTGCTCCCATTTATCCTAAAGTACCTCATTTTAACTATAAAGATACCTACCCAAAAATCCTCAACCTATATAAAGCAATTCTTGGAACCATTGAAAGTTCTAATCAATTGACCATCATGGGAGATTCGGCAGGAGGAAATATAACACTTGGTCTGGCCCACCTTTTAAAGATGAACCATTTGCCTCAACCGAAAGATATTATTTTATTATCTGCATGTGTTGATATGGGTTTTAAAAATCCTCTTATACCTGAATATGAAGAAAAAGACCCGATGTTAGCTAGTGAAGGAATGGAGGTAATTACAAAGCTATGGGCAGCTGATAAAAATTTAAATGACCCATTGATTAGTCCAATTTACGGTGACTTTAAAGGACTTGGGAAAATTACTCATTTTATTGGAACACACGAAAGTTTATATCCAGATGCAATAAAATTAGATGAGAAACTAATAGAACAAGGAATTGAAATCAATACCTTTGTTTATCCTAAAATGAATCATGTGTTTGTTGTTATGCCAATCCCTGAAGCCAAAGATGCTCAACAGAAAATTATTAATATAATTAGTAACTAAGTGTTGTTTTATATTTTAATAGGGAAGGTTAGCAGGATTGTGAAGAATTGTACTTAAACTAAAGGGTGCTTTAGTAAAAATCGTTGAGCTGTTCATACAGCTCTTTTTTTATTCAACTAAAGGGGCAGTTTATTTGGAGAAGGTAATGTGAGTTTTTATGTCGCATTTGACACATAATGCGATTCGGATTTTAAACCTATAAAGTCGAAGGCGATTTGGTTTGTGAGTTTTATGGAGTGAATGGGAAAATGTAAAAATTCAAGTTGAGGACTGAAACGAATCAAAAGATTGCTAATACACAGCTTAATTTTTGTTATATTTAAAATAATTTCGTATCGCTACATTCTATATTATAATATGGAATATTATGTAATGGTTATACAGGGTTTATTGAGATTTTTAGAATACGATTCTTATATAAAAAGGAAATGGTTTACTTGAATTATTTTATGTACATAGCATGTATGCTTATATGGGGATTGAATTTTATAGCCGTTAAAATTCAAGGAACAGAAGTTCCGTTAGAAGCCTCATTATTATACAGATCAATTATTGCATTTGTTCTTTTCTACATATTGTTGAAGATAAAGAAAATAAAGATTCTAAAAGCAAATGTTAACTTTTTAACAGTTATTGGCTTCGGCGTCTGTAACTTTGCAATAAGTTATTTATTACTGTACTACGGTACGATTTATAGTACGGCTGCTTTAGTAACGTTAATCTTTTCTTTAAAAGCTATTATCACACCCATTTTTCTAAGCATCGTTTTTAAAACAAAACTAGAACGTAAAATATACCTAGGAGGTTCGCTAGGCTTACTAAGCGTAATCATTATTTTATATTCAGATATTCATACTATTTCTTCAAACTTTATTTTAGGAATTATTTTGGCTTTCGTTGGAACGGTTATCACGTCAGTTGGTGATACCTTGTCTTATTATAATAATAAAAAGCAAATTGAGCCGATTACAGCTAACACCATTGGAATGTTTTCAGCAATTATTTTAATAACACTGATAACGTTAGTAAGTGGAAAAGACATTAGTTTACCAAGTTCTTTAAATTATTGGATTGGATTACTCTATTTAGCTATTTTAGCTTCATTTGTAGCGTGGTTATTTTATTTATATTTGATTAAAAATATGGGTGCTGCTGAAAGTAGTTATATGGTCGCAATGTTCCCAGCAATTGGAGGCTTTGCAAGCGTTATGATGGGAGAATCAACTCTTTCTATTAATCTGATTATAGGAATAATACTAGCAATGTTAGGGGCTTATATTGCATTGGCAAAAAAAGTAACCCGTGAACCTTAGAATTTTCAGTTCTATTTTTATCAAACAGCACAAAGCCAAGCTTCCCAAAGCGAGATTGGGGAAGCTTTTAATAGACATTGTAAATCCGCATAAATCTGACGAGACTCCTAATAAGTGGAATTAGGGGGAAACAAGATGTGCGTTTTTAAAGTGAAATCTATAACATATAGTCCAGTTCCTAAATCCATCAAGAAATTGGGTAGATATGAAAAAGTTTAACCGTTCTTATTCAACTAACGGGTGCTCTAGTTCGATAAGAACTTACACAACAACAACCAGTCAATTTAAAGTGATAGAGTTTGTTACAGCGAATCTCAACATAATTGAAAACAATGCTATCATTACTATTCCATTTTTCAATATTGTTTACGAAGCAATAGATCAAAAAGAATTGCTTCTACTTTGCCTCTAGGGACAGCTTTGCAGGTAGTGTCCCTAATACACAAAATCTCGGTAAATCCTTAGCGTATAGGATAGCGGTATTTTTTCTTCAGTATGTTGCTTAGCTTATATTTTCGTTTATATATTTGCGGTTGTAGTTATGTGAAAAAGTTTGATTTTTTATGGGTTATTTATATAGATATCGCTATAAAGATTGTGAAGAAATATATTTAAATTAACGGGGCAGGTTAGTTGAATAAGAAGGAATATTAAGTTATTTTAAACAGATATACAAAGTGGAATTTTATATTTCATCACTATATTGAATGAATATTTAAAAGATATTGTGCAGTAAGAGAGGTGAAAGTAGAGAGAGGAAAGGAAAAAGGCCACTTACAAATAGAAAGGGACCTATGTACCAAAAAAGGTGGGTAGTAAAGTTAAATTACTTCACACTATAAAGTATGATGTAAAAGTAGTTTTGATTAGCCAAATGCCTTCGATATAGCATTGGAAAATATTTTTATTTCATCTTCCTTTTGAATTGTTTTAACTCATATATTATATAGTCTATCTGCTGTTGCATGTTGTCTAACTGTTTTGATTGTTCATCCGAATTTTGAGAACCTTGATTACTTGATTTTTCTAAAGCTTCTAGTGCAAGACCAGCAGCAACAGCTTGTAAACCATCACCTAATGTAGAAATAGAGGCCCCAATAAATGCAAGTCTAGCAATCTGAATATCTTGTGAGTCAGAGGATTGTTTTAAATTATTTTTATTTTCATTCATTTTTTATCCCCCTTACCATCATTGTAAAAAAGTGAATTGTCTTAACTGCATCATATGTATCTTTTTTAATAAAGGTGAGGGCGTTGAAAAAAATAATTTTGTTTATAATTAAGTTCAAATAAAAAAGAGTAGTGTATACAGACGCTTCTGTACAAAGACTTACTGAACACTTTGAGGTAATTATTATATAAGGTAATCCACTATTTATTACGAGTGTTTAAGAATTTGTAGAGAATCATACTTTAACTAACGAGGTGCTTTAGTAAAAGATCTTTGAGCTGTTAAGACAGCTCTTTTTTTCTTCAACTAACGGGGCAGTTTAGTTGAAGAAAGGAGCTTAAATGACTTCACTATTATACGGGATAATCTCCGTGTAACTCGCTTAGCTGATGAACTATAACTAAAATAAAAAGACAACTTAAGAAGAACACCAATTAAACGAATTTACTATATACAGTACAGATAATTGTGTGCTAATTCAAGCGACAGTAACCCCTTTACCACATGGAAAGAGGGTTTTGTAAGATGATGCAACAACTTAATTTAATGAATATAATTTCCCTCTTATATATTTCGCCCGTGCTTCAATAAAATTCAATATATACTCTGGTTCCTTATCAAATAAATGGATATCGTCTTTTTTATAAGGATCTTTTTGAATATAAGGTCTTATTAAATCATGCATACCTTGTATTTTCGGTTTCAAATAGTCTACATTAAATTGGTTGTTTAAAATAACTTCTAGCAAGTTTTTGTATTGACGTCGAAATGTTTTTACGTCTAGTATTCTTGCGGTAAGCGTATTAAATCCTTCGATTCGTAAATAGTCTTCCTCCATCACTTTCCCGTTTACATCCCTTCCCCAAGTTGCATCGTAATCCCACGGGATGACTTCGAATAGCCTAGTTTCGCTATTTTGGTATAATGCGTAATTATGAACAAAACCATCAAAATTTTGGGTGAGAACAACGCCAGCCAACCAGCTAAGATACTGATTAACATTGAGGTATTTCATAATTTCATTTTCAAATTCAGCTTTTGAAATGGTATTAATTTCAATAATCATTTTTTGCAAATGAAATTCATCTTGTTCTGTCCCATATTTTAGTTCATAGCCAACCTTAAGTGATTTCTTTATATCTTTATCAAGATCACTCATCAACGAAAAGTTAGCATCGCCATCAACCGCATAGAATATTGGTCCTTGCGGTAGTTGTCGATTCTTAAGGAAATGCTCATCCACTGATTCTAATTCCAAATAAAGCCCCTCATTTTTCCCATTCAATTTCAAATTTACAAATTGGGACTTTGGCGATAAGCACCCTATTTCATTGAAAAAATCGAGCGATAGTTTATTTCTTAATAGAGAAGGATCTTTAAATTCTGCGTTGATATGAATTTCTTTGGTATTTCTATACGTACTTGGCTTATTAAACGAAATGTGATACGACTTCTTTCGAAAATCCCGGATATGGGAGCCACGATAAGCGATATCAATATCATACTTTCTTTTGTTAATCGTTAGCTTGGCAGAGATAGGATCGTCACACCATATATCTTCCCTAAGTTCACTTAAATCTAAAGGATGAATAAAAAGCTGATATTCAGGTATTATTATGCCATTATCCACGCGAATTCTTTCCTTTCCTTTATAAATTATTCGTATAAAACGAAAATGTAAGATTCCACAAAAAGATATAGAGTTTATATTTCGTAAACTATGCGATTGTCTCTAACATCTTTAGAACAACCTCATATATTACGATTAGGGAAAGAAAAGTGCAGAGGCATGGGTTTGATTCTTTTTTTAAAGGAATCTACCTTCTTTCTCTAATAAAGATGAAAGGAGGTTTGAATATGTCACTTATACAGAATGCAGTAGAAATGGCTAACAACTCAGGGTTAGGTCACTTCATGTACCAGGATCCTATTAGTAACCAGCGACGCACGAGCAGGGTACGTCGAACTTCACGAAAACAACGACGCACGAGCAGGGTACGTCGAACTTCACGAAAACAACAATGCACGAGCAGAGTACGTCGAACTTCACGAAAACAGCGACGCACGAGCAGAGTACGTCGAACTTCACGAAAACAACGACGCACGAGCAGGGTACGTCGAACTTCACGAAAACAACGATGCACGAGTAGGGTACGTCGAACTTCACGAAACCAACGATGCACGAGCAGGGTACGTCGAACTTCACGAAAACAGCGACGCACGAGCAGAGTACGTCGAACTTCACGAAAACAGCGACGCACGAGCAGGGTACGTCGAACTTCACGAAACCAACGACGCAAGAGCGGTAACTCCATTTGGAATGACTTATTATTTTAAAAACTTCAGGCGATTTTTCGCTATCTGAAGAGTGTGTCACTTAATGTTATTCAATGGACTATTGAGTGCGTCTGTATATAAAGTTAACTAGTTTATACTAGTTAACTTTATCTGTGTTATTCCTATCGAAGTCCAAGGTTGAAAGAATAGTGAATGGTCAGCTGGGGGTGGGTTCAGTCTGATCTTTTCATTTATGTATATTCTTCTGGATGAATTGTTATCGTTGTGTATTACATAGCATCTATCAGAATTGTTTAAATCACTGTAGCCTATCCACTTTTCTCGTTCAAACCAGAAATTTTAAAAAGGATTTCTTGAACGGCTTGAACCGTCACGGGATCCTCCTATTCCATTGTATCTAGGCAAAACTAGGAAACCTTCCGTTTTCAAAACGAGGAAAAAATTGGGGTCTAAAACCGTGAAACAGTTGATGTCCTACAATAAAGTGCATTGGATTTAACACTTTTCACCTCCCTTCTTAGGGTATAGTAAAGGATATGTTTAATTAATGAAGAGGCTTAGACTAAGACCCATATTTGAGATTTTTGCATGGAACGATTTTGGAATGTTCCGCAAATCGCCACCTATACAACTACTCTCCAATTGGCATCTAGAACCAAGTATTCATTACCATGTCTGTTGTCATGTAAACTAAAAATGTATACGATTTCGATTGTAGTTGAAAATTCTTCCTGAAATAAGGGGCAGCATTCCTGTAATAAATAAAACTAAGGAAGGTATGCATATAGAAGAAATAAATATTAAGATTGTGAATTATTACACTTAAACTAACGCGGCAGTTTAGTAAAAGAAGAAAATTAAATTTTAAATTGTTATGGATATTATGGGACTGACCCCCGTATATAAGGCAGAGGTAAAAAAGCATTTATCCAACCAGTTGTCTTTATTGTACCGGAGACTGGTTGTTAAGTTTGGTTTGAATTTGGATATAGTTATAATACTTTATATAGACTTTTAGACAGTTTGTTCTACGATTGCCGTCGTAGAATAAACTGTCTAAGTAGAATGTTTCAGACTTTAATGCAAAATGAAACGATTCGACGGGGGCATTATCAGCGGGCGTACCTTTACAGGACATGCACATGATAATGCCTTTTCCTTTAACAGCATGTTGATAGCCATAAGATATGTAAACCAAACCTTGGTCACTGTGCAGGGTACACCTTTCGGGCAAAGGATCTAGTTGAGATAAGGTATTCTTCAAAATGAAATCAGTATCTGACAATCACCAATCGAATAGGCGATAATCTCTCTATTATATAAATCTTGAATACTTGAAAGATACAATTGTATCTGACCAAATGGCAAGTAAGTTATATCGGTTACGAGCTTTTGTAAAGGTACAGTTGCCTTAAGGTTCAATAAATTAGCTGCGATATAGTAGAGTTGTCCAGTTTGTTTCCGTTTTTTCACCTTCACTCGACATTGCCAACCGTATTTTTGCATAATACGCTGTACGACTTTATGAATCACTCGTATTTCTTTAAAACAATAGCTGCATTATGACCTCCGAAACCAAATGAGTTAGAAAGCCCCGTATTTATTTTCACTTGGCGAGCAACAGATGGTACATAATCTAGATCACATAATGGATCAGGATTTTCTAAGTTAATTGTTGGAGGAACTATCCCTTCCTTTAAACTTATCGCTAAAGCAATTGCTTCAACTCCACCAGCTGCCCCTAACATATGACCAAGCATAGATTTATTAGCTGTAACTGGTATTTGATAAGCTTGTTTTCCAAACAACTGCTTAATAGCCATCGTTTCAGAGATGTCCCCCACTTTTGTACTTGTTGCATGAGCACTTATAACATCAATTTCTTCAGGCGATATATTGGCATTTTTTAAAGCTGTTCTCATTGCAAGATAGGCACCTTTACCTTCCGGATGTGTAGCCACGATATGGTGTGCGTCAGAACTTGCACCATATCCAATAACTTCTGCATATATCTTTGCCTCTCTACATAAAGCATGAGATAAAGATTCTAAGATTAGAATTCCAGCTCCTTCTGACATGACAAATCCATCTCGATTCTCATCAAATGGACGACTAGCTATAGTGGGATCATCGTTTCTTGTTGATAATGCTGTAGCATTACCAAAGCTTGCTATTGATAAGTCTGTTATAGCTGCCTCTGTTCCACCCGCAAACATAACGTCAACTTCTCCAGAACGAATTAGTCTAAAGGCTTCTCCGATAGCTGTATTTCCGATTGCACAAGCAGAAACAGGCGACATTGAAGGGCCCATCGCTTTCCACTTGATACTAATTTGTGCTGCTGCAGCATTAGAAATCATAGCAGGTACTAGAGTTGGGCTGACTCTTCTTGGCCCTTTCTGCCTAAGCGCATCAATATTTTCAATCAAGGTTTCAATTCCTCCTATCCCTGAACCTACGTATACGCCTAGCCTTTCTACATCTATAAGATCGAGGTCTAACTTAGAATCTGCCCAAGCTTGTTCAGCTGCAACCAAAGCAAATTGAGAAAAACGATCTAAGCGTATTGCTTCTTTCTTTCCTAAAACTTCGTCTGCATTAAAATCTTGTACGATACCTGCAATTTTTGTTTTATGATCAGTAACATCAAATGTATTAATAGAGGATATACCAGATTCCCCGTTAATCAGATTGTTCCAAAATGTTTTGATGTTGTTTCCTATAGGAGAAACAACGCCCATACCGGTAATTACAACTCTTTCCAATTTTCATTCCTCCAAGTCAATAATATACTTGTATTTTACATCCTTATTATCCTATTACAAGTGATTGTTTATCCTGGTATAATGAATACTAGGTTAAATTGATAAGATGAGGAGTTTTAAAAATGAATGATAAAACTAGGCTTTTAGCTTTGTCGACATTCTTAAAAGCTAAGCGAGCCCAAATTAAGCCAGAGTCTATTGGTTTACCTGCCGGAACCCGGAGAAGGACACCTGGGTTACGAAGAGAAGAGGTTGCACAATTAGCAGGTGTAAGTACCACTTGGTATACATGGCTAGAGCAAGGAAGAGATATAAAAGTCTCTTCAAGCGTACTTGATTGTATTTCTACAGCTTTGCAATTAAGTATTGATGAAAAAGACTACTTATACGATTTGGCATTAGAAGTAAAATCGGAAATTACAAACCTAAAAAAGAATCAATCAGAGCTTAGCCCTTCTTTAAAACGAATATTAGCTGAATTAACATATTGTCCGACTATCATTACCGACCGACATTGCCATATTGTGGGTTGGAATCCTGCAGCTGCTCATGTTTTTTTAGATTTTGAACAAATACCGAATAATCAAAGAAATTTGATTCGTTTAGTGTTCACTAGAAAAGAATTTAAAGCATTGGCCGTCAATTGGGAACATTTTGCGAAAGGTTTTCTAGCTATTTTCCGTACCTATTATGGACACTATTTAGGCGATGAATGGTACAACCAATTTATTGAAGAAATGAATCACTTACATTCGGAATTCCAGGATTTATGGCAAGAAAGTCAAGTGAGTAAGGCTCCAGAAATGATAATTGAATTCAGACATGCAAAGGCAGGCAAAATGTTGTTTAATTTAACTTCTCTTCAAGTTCAAGGTGAAATGGATTTACGGTGCAGTATCTATACACCAGTAGAGGAAACAGAAACAGAAAATAAATTAAAGCGTTTAATGAAGAGGGTTTCCGCTGAATAATACTAAAGTAATTTCATTTCTACAGCAAAATGATACTCATTACTGAACGAAGTGATTATTCCTTGGGAAAAAGAGTTAACTTTATCACAAAAAATCAAGAAGAACTTCAAGAAGAGTTTACCAAAGCCAATGTCAAAATAGTACGTTCAATAGATAATACTGATTACAATAATAAAGAATTTGTAATTGAAGATATAGATGGGAGATGGATTGGATTCGGGATTAAAGTCAATTAAAATAGAAAAGTTAAGTTTGTGAAAGAATGTACTTAAACTAACGGGCGCTTTAGTTTAAGGTCAATGAACTGCATAGACGACGCTTTTTATATAACGCAGTAGTTTAGTACTTAAACCATAATGAGTAAAAACAATAAGGGGGAAACTAATATGACAACGAGAAATAAGGATTTGTCACTAGAACAATGTGAGGAACTACTCAGAACTTTGAAAGCCCGTTTTGAGAAAAACATGAAACGCCATAAAGGTCTTGAATGGGCTAAAGTACAAGAAAAGCTCGAAGCTTCTACAGAAAAACTGTGGTCGCTTAATGAAATGGAAGAAACTGGCGGTGAACCGGATGTTGTTGGCCATGATAAAAAGACGGGCGAATACATTTTTTCTGATTGTTCAGCGGAAAGTCCTAAAGGTCGCAGAAGTGTTTGTTACGACCGTGAAGCACTGGAGTCAAGAAAAAAACACAAACCAGAAAATAACGCTATTGATATGGCAACTGCCATGGGTATTGAACTTTTAACGGAAGAAAAATACCGAGAGCTGCAGAAACTTGAAAATTTCGATATGAAAACGTCGAGCTGGGTGCAAACACCTGCTAATATTAGAAAACTCGGCGGGGCAATCTTTTGTGATCATCGCTACGATACTGTCTTTGTGTACCACAATGGAGCAGAATCCTACTATGCTGCAAGGGGTTTCCGTGGCTCGCTAAGAGTGTAAATTTTGCATAGACAGCTATAATTGAACTTGAGAATGGATAACCTGGGGAAAGGCTTTAATTTTATTCTTCAACTACTGTGTACTTTTGTTAAAAATTCGATTTACAAATATCAAAACAAAAAACAGAGTAGAATCTACACATTTTGTAGATTAACTCTGTTTCTATGTTGGAACAGCTGTAGCTTTGTAAAAAAGATTGATCGTTTATAATAAAGTTTGATAGAAATCACCTCTTAAGTTATTCTTTGAGGTGATTTTTTTATGGATATTTATGTTGAAATTAATGTTAAGCTTGTGAAGAAATGTACTTCAACTAACAGGGAAGGTTAATGAAATACTATAAATGAACGTGTATTATTGAATGGATTTTTAATAACCTTGGCTGTATTAATCTTATTTGTGGATTACAAAGTAAATTTTCATTTTGACGGTGGTTATACAACAGAGTATGTACCCGTTTACGATTACATCGTTTCTATACTTCGTTACAGTATAATGGGTGCCTTGGTAGGAATGTTTGTAGGTTGGGCGTTAACGAACAATAAAGTTGTTACATTTTTAAAAAAGCAGTTCAAAAATGATTAAGTCGTAAAAAAACAAAATAAATACATAATACATTTTTTGTAAGGAAGATATGAGCCGAAGATTAGGCATGAGGGTATTGGAAGGTACAAAAGATATTGACGAATATTTTATTGCGTATACTGTTAAAACTTGAGGAAATGATTAGGAACTACGTTACTCTAAAGTGGCTTTATGCAATAAAGTGAATGACGAAGTAAAATGCGACTAGGGTAGAAAATAATAAAGAGCGATAGCCAAATGATAAACAATGGCCGTCGCTCTTTTTGTATTATTTGGGTTTTTATCTTTGAAATTTGTGATGGCATTTTGATGCCTTAATTAAGATAAACAAGCTGTGCGACCTTCCTTCACTTCTACTAATGTTAGTATGTTTTTAATATTAATAAACTTACTTGACATAACTAGATAATTAAAATATACTAAGTTACGAAAAGTAAGCAAAAGAGATATGGAGGATTTAAATTATGCAACAGATTGGACAAGTTTTTTTACGAGTGATTTTAGGCGGGTTATTTGCCATCCATGGTTTTATGAAATTCCAAGGAGGCATTTCAAATATAGTCGGATACTTTGATAGCTTAAGTATTCCAGGCTTTATAGCATATTTTGTTGCAATCGTTGAACTCGTTGGGGGAGTAGCCATGATATTGGGCCTAGGTAGCAGAATTATCGGGGCATTATTTGCATTCATTATGTTAGGTGCCATCATGACAGCAAAATGGTCTTTAGGCTTGTTAGGAGCTGATGGTATCGCTGGCTATGAATTTGAGTTAGCTTTACTGGCAATGTCAGTGTACTTTGTTTTTGCAACACCAACACAACTTTCTGTGGATGCTTTATTGAAATCTAAAAAATAATAAGATGAGGTATTCAAATGATAAAGAGTGATAGCCGATGATGGCCGTCACTCTTTTTGTTTTACACTTTAGGGTTTTTATCTTAAACAATTGTGGTGCCGAAAATAAATGTACTTAGAATTATTACAATATATTTTTTAGCAAATATTACGGTAAAGATAAGTTTGACGCGTGATCAAATTATATCCAAACACCACAAATTATATTATGTGTTACATGAAATGATGGGTGAACTATACATGATAAGATAAAATTGTCAATTGATTGTCGAATAAGCAAATGTTTTGTTGGGGAAAGTACATTATAATAGTATTAGATAGAAAATTATAAAGATTGCATCTCATTACCTTCAACACTAGAAAATGAATAATATAAACGAAAGAGGGATCTGCTGTGTCTAAAACCACTCAACCTTTATCAGATTTAGAAATTTCACAAAATGCTACAATGCGTCCTATTACGGAGATTGCAGAAATAGCAGGTATTCCACAAGAAGCACTGGAACTTTACGGAAACTATAAAGCTAAAATCAATCCATTAAAACTGAACAATACCGCATCTTCAGCAAAAGTCGTTCTCGTAACAGCGATCAGCCCTACACCTGCTGGCGAAGGTAAATCAACTGTGACCGTAGGACTTGCTGATGCACTTAACCAACTAAATGAAAAAGTCATCGTTGCATTACGAGAACCTTCACTAGGACCGATTATGGGTATGAAAGGCGGGGCAACTGGTGGTGGCTACGCTCAAGTATTGCCAATGGATGATATCAATCTTCATTTCACTGGGGACATCCATGCAATTACTACTGCAAATAATGCCCTTGCTGCATTAATAGATAATCATATCCAGCAAGGTAACGTGTTGCAAATAGACCCACGACGTATTATTTGGAAAAGATGCTTAGATATGAATGATCGAGCACTTCGTAATATTGTTATTGGTTTAGGTGGTCCTGTGCAAGGAACACCACGAGAAGATGGCTTTGATATTACTGTAGCTTCAGAAATTATGGCTATCTTCTGTTTAGCAAAAGATTTACAAGATTTAAAAAAACGTATTTCTGATATTGTCATTGGTTACACATATCAGCGTGAACCAGTGTTTGTTCGCGATTTAGGAGTAGAGGGTGCACTAACACTATTGTTAAGAGATGCGTTTAAACCTAATTTGGTTCAAACAATAGAAGGGACCCCAGCTATTATTCATGGTGGTCCATTTGCTAATATTGCACATGGATGTAATTCGATAGCAGCAACAAATACAGCACGTAAGTTAGCGGATATCGTTGTGACGGAAGCGGGATTTGGCGCAGATTTAGGTGCTGAGAAATTTATGAATATTAAAGCAATGCAAGGTGGATTCAAACCTAGTACGGTTGTAATTGTTGCGACAGCTCGCGCATTGAAAATGCACGGAGGAGCACTGAAAACCGAATTGAAAGCAGAAAATGTAGAAGCTATTACTAAAGGAATTGAAAATTTAGCTAAGCATGTGGATACAATTCGTAACTTCGGTGTTGAACCTATCATCGCATTAAATCGCTTCATCACAGATACCGAAGAAGAGCTTTCTGCTATTTTAAATTGGTGTAGAGAAAATAATGTGAAAATAGCCCTTACGAATGTCTGGGAAGAAGGCGGTAAAGGTGGTATTGAATTAGCTAAACGAGTACTATCTGTTATTAACGAAGAAAATAACTTTACTCCACTTTACGATGTCTCAGCTCCAATTGAAGAAAAAGTCCGCACAATTGTTCAAAAGGTATACGGGGGAATGGATGTTCACTTTACAGATAAAGCACTAAAACAAATAGCACAAATCGAAAAATTCGGTTGGGATGCTCTACCGATTTGTATGGCAAAAACACAGTATTCTTTATCTGACCAACCAACCTTATTAGGTCGTCCAGAAAACTTTACAGTAACAGTAAGAGAGATTATCCCTAAACTAGGTGCTAAGTTCCTCGTTTGTTTAACAGGAGATATTATGACTATGCCTGGTTTACCAAAATCTCCAGCAGCATTGAAAATGGATGTCGATGCAGAAGGTAATGCTGTTGGACTATTTTAAGTATTGAATTGAATGAAGAGTTGTCTAATTTTTGATTTAAAATCAACTTTAGATAACTCTTTTTTATTTGTGTTCCATTAAAAAAAGTTTTCACCAATAAGCTTAGTGAGTCATATAGTGGAGAAAAGTGTTATGACTTATTAAAAAGTCAAACTAAAACTAAATACCAAGTATTTATATAAGAATAATAAAGGTAGGGGGCTGTAAGAATGGGGAGGGAGTTTATTTATCTTTTCGATGAATGGGCGAAGTCATATGAAGCATCAGTAACTGGTCAGCATAAGGAATATCGTGATGTTTTCGAAGGATATGAAAGTATATTAGATAAAGTTGCAAACGCTTCAACAGGTACAGTAATTGAATTTGGAACGGGCACAGGAAATTTGACGCTTAAGTTGGAGGCTGCTGGAAGAAAAGTCATTGGCATTGAACCACATGAGACTATGCTTGATATTACGAGGAAAAGATGTCCCAATGTTCAGCTTATCAACGGTGATTTACAAAACTTCGAAATAGAAATTAAACATATAGATTCAATTGTAAGCACCTACGTGTTTCATCATTTAACGGATGAGGAAAAACTAGAAGCTTTAATAACCTATTCCAAGTTATTACAACCTGGGGGGAAAATAATTTTTGCAGATACAGCATTTGCAACTGAAGAGCATAAACAAGCAATGATAACTAAGGAGAGAGCTCGTGGCTTTCATGAAGTCGCTGATGATCTAGAACGTGAGTATTATACAACAATTCCAAAACTAGAAATAATGTTTCAACAAGCAAGTTTTGAAGTTAAGTTTGAACAATTAAACGATTATGTTTGGTATATGGAAGCAATTAAGACAAGTAAAAAATGATTTATAAATAGTGTTTAAAAGGTGGATTAAATATGGCTTTGTATAATAATGTTCGACAATTAATAGGCAATACACCATTAATGGAGATTACACATATTAAAATCCCTAATAATTGTCGAATATTTGCGAAATTAGAGTATTTAAATCCTGGTGGAAGTGTCAAAGATCGTCTTGGTATTTCATTATTGGAGGACGCGGAGAATCGGGGTGTAATACGCCAAGGCAGTACGATAATTGAGGCGACTGCTGGCAATACGGGAATCGGTTTAGCACTTGCAGCAATAGGAAAAAATTATCATGTAAAATTCGTTGTTCCTGAAAAATTCAGTCAAGAAAAACAAACATTAATGAAAGCTTTAGGTGCAGAAATAATCAATACACCAACTGCATTTGGAATGCATGGTGCTATAAAAAAGGTAAATGAACTTCTTGAAGAAATTCCTGATTCTTTTTCACCGTCACAGTTCTCCAATCCTGTAAATCCTGCAACATATGAATATACACTTGGTCCTGAGATTTGGAAAGATTTAGAGGGGAACCTTGATGTGTTTGTAGCAGGGGCAGGTTCTGGTGGGACTTTCATGGGAACGGCTCGTTACTTAAAAAGCCAAAAAGCCACGTTAAAAACAGTAATTGTAGAACCAGTTGGCTCCATTTTAAATGGGGGAAAGGCAGCATCCCATGTTACGGAAGGTATTGGAATGGAGTTTTTACCGGATTATATGGAAAAATCATATTTTGATGCCATCCATACTATACAAGATAAAGATGCTTTCCACGCATTAAAAGAGTTAGCTAAGAAAGAAGGTCTGCTTGTAGGGAGTTCTGCTGGAGCCGCTTTCCACGCCGCTCTACTTGAAGCTCAAGTGGCAAAACCAAGAAGTAATATTGTTACCATTTTTGCTGATTCGAGTGAACGCTATTTAAGTCAATCAATATACGAATTATTTGAAGAGGGGTCTGTTTAAATGAGAGCAAAAACAAAATTCATTCATGCTGGTATTGTTGGCGATGAAACAACTGGTGCAGTATCAACCCCTATTTATCAAGTAAGCACTTATAAACAAGATGCTGTTGGTAAATTTCGTGGGTATGAATACTCTCGAACAGGAAATCCAACACGCCATGCATTAGAAGTTTTAATTAGTGAACTTGAAAATGGACATGCCGGATTTGCTTTTAGTTCAGGAATGGCTGCTATAAGCTCAGTAGTTATGCTCTTAAAACAAGGTGATCATATTATTGTTACTGATGATGTCTACGGAGGGACTTTTAGAGTTTTTACAAAAGTTTTAAATCGATTTGGTATTGAGGCAACTTTTGTTGATACAGCTAATAATCAGGCTGTAGAAGATGCAATACAATCTAATACAAAAGCTATCTATATTGAAACTCCAACAAACCCATTGTTGAAAATAACAGATATAAAGCAGATAAGTACTTTAGCAAAACAGTACCAACTACTAACAATTGTCGATAACACTTTTTTAACCCCTTATTTGCAACAGCCAATTACACTTGGAGCGGATATTGTTCTGCATAGTGCAACAAAGTATATTGGTGGACATAGTGATGTAATAGCAGGTCTTGTCGTTGTAAATAATGCAGAATTAGCAGAACAATTACATTTTGTTCAAAACTCTGTAGGTGCAATTTTAGGACCTCAGGATTCTTGGTTACTAATGCGAGGAATAAAAACTTTGCCAATTCGAGTAGAAGAAGTAAATTCAAATACACAGAGGATCGCAGAATTTTTGGAACAAAACAGTAAGGTAGGAAAAGTATATTACCCAGGATTAAAAAATCACCCAGGTCATGAATTACAAAAGACACAAGCAACTGGCTTTGGCGGTATGATTTCTTTTGATGTAGGAAGTGAAAAAAAAGCAGAAGAAATGCTCTCGAAGTTACGTTATTTTACATTAGCAGAAAGTCTTGGCGCAGTAGAAAGCTTGATATCCATCCCAGCTCGTATGACCCATGCTTCTATTCCTGCAAAACGTCGTGCAGAACTTGGGATAGTAGATGGACTTGTACGTATTTCAATAGGTATTGAAGATGTAGAAGATTTACTAGAAGACTTAGAACAAGCATTATAATAAAATAAATAGAAACAAAGTGATTGGCTACCTTTATAATAGAGGGTAGCTGTTTTATTTAGGAGGAACAAAATTGAAAATAGTAGAACAATGTGAGCAAATGGTAAAAGATATTTATAATCAGTTTGATGCAAGTCATGATTGGCAACATATTGAACGGGTAATGCAAAATGCAAAAGCAATTTTACAAACGGAACCCTCAGCAGATACTGAAATAGTAGAACTCGCAGTTTTATTACATGATGTAAGTGATTCGAAATATACAGATTCAAAAGAAAATGAACAACGAATTTTACAACAGCTTAATATATCTGAAAAAAAACAACAAATAATTCGAGAAATCATTGCTTCAGTTTCTTACAATGGAGGCAACCAATTAGAAGCTACATCCATTGAAGCGCTAATCGTGCGTGATGCAGATCGCTTAGATGCCATTGGAGCGGTTGGTATTGCAAGAACATTTGCATTCGGAGGAGCGAAAGGTCGCAAACTCTATGATGATCAAGAAGAAGCACGCCATGATATGTCGGTTGAAGACTATCGCAATAAACAAACAGCTTCTGTTACACACTTTTATGAAAAGCTATTGTTACTTAAAGATTTAATGACAACAGAAAAAGGCAAGCAGATGGCTAAAGAACGGCATGAATTTATGGTATGCTTTTTAAAACAGCTTAAAAATGAAAGAGACGGGGAATTATGAGCCATTTAATTATATCTAACTTAACAAAGACGGTCGGAGATAAAACTCTATTTAAAAATATTGACTTCACTATTTATAGCGGTGAACGTGCAGGTTTAATTGGCATCAACGGCACCGGTAAATCTACCCTGATGTCTATACTGGCTGGAGATTTAGATGCAGACCAAATTGACAAAGATCATCCAAACAAATACCGCATCGCACATTTACCCCAAAATCCAGAATTTGCTCAAGATGAAACAGTATTACAAGCTGTCTTCTCAGGCGATTCACCGATTTTAAAATTAAACCGTGATTATGAAGATACACTCTCTTTGCTCGGAAAAAATCCAGAATCATCACAATTACAGACGCAACTATTCCGTTTGCAGCAAGAAATGGATACACAGCAAGCATGGGATGTTAATGCATTAGCGAAAACAGCTCTGACAAAGCTTGGCATTGAAATGTTTGATGAACAAGTAACCAATCTATCTGGTGGTCAACAAAAGCGTGTAGCTTTAGCGAAAGTACTAATTGAACCTGCAGATTTATATTTATTAGACGAGCCAACTAACCATTTGGATGTGCAATCAACTGAATGGCTACAAGAGATGGTACTACGTTTAAAAGGTGCAGTCATTTTTATCACCCATGATCGTTATTTCCTTGATGAAATTTCGACGCATATATATGAACTCGCAGATCAAACATTGTACAAGCATAAAGGTAATTATGGTGACTATTTAGAATCCAAAGCGATTCGTGAAGAAATGGCTGTTGCTACTCAAGCGAAAATGCGCAACCGTTATCGCTCAGAGTTAAAATGGATTCGTCGTGGAGCACAAGCCCGTTCAACTAAGCAAAAAGCCCGTATCCAGCGCTTTGAAGAACTATCTGATAATATTGATCGCAATTCAGATGATGGTGGTCTGGAGCTTGGTTTAGCAACATCAAGACTAGGGAAAAAAGTGTTGGAGGCAGAGAGTGTCACAAAATCTTTTGGTGAACGTCATATAATTAAAGACTTTTCATTCCTTTTACAGCAAGGTGATCGCATTGGTATTATCGGTGCAAATGGAGCAGGGAAAAGTACACTATTGAAAATGCTTGCTGGTGAAATCACACCTGATCAAGGTCGAATCGAAGTAGGTTCAACGGTCCGTATTGCTCATTTTACACAACAATTACCACAAATGAATGATAATCAACGTATGATTGAGTATATACGTGAGTCAGCTAATGATATTCAAGATTCAGAAGGAGAACATCATTCGGCTGCATCGATGTTAGAACGTTTTTTATTCCCATTGCATACACATGGAACGCCAATTGGAAAGCTTTCTGGTGGAGAACGTAAACGTCTTTATCTATTGAAATTATTAATGGAACAACCTAATGTACTTTTACTAGATGAACCTACAAATGATTTAGATATTGAAACGCTTTCTGTTTTAGAAGACTTTATTGAACAATTTCCAGGTGTTGTAGTAACTATCTCCCATGACCGTTTCTTCTTAGATCGTATTGCGAAAAAGCTATGGATATTAGATGGACAAGGTGGAGTTGACGAAAGTCTCGATATCTACAGTGAATATTTAGCTGCACTTGGAGCTACACCGGCACCTGTGAAAGAAGAAAAAGTTGATAAACCAAAAGAACAAAAAGTGAAAACTCAAAAGAAAAAACTTTCATTCAAAGAACAAAAAGAATGGGAAACAATAGAAGCTGATATTGCGAAATTAGAAGAAGCGATTATGGATGCAGAAGAAGGTGTATCTAAAGCAGGTTCGGACTTCACAAAACTTCAACAATTAACTGCTGAACTGGAAGAACTAAATGCAAACTATGAGCACCTTATTGAACGATGGGAATACTTACAGGACATTGTGAACCAATAAGAGGGGGATATTAAATGAAAATTTTAACTATAGAACCAACACCTAGTCCAAATACAATGAAAATCGTTCTAGATCATGAATTACCATTTGGGAAAGCACATAATTATAACGAAGCCAATAAAACGGATGCGTCAAAAGAAATACAGGACATACTAGCAATCGAAGGCGTCAAAGGGGTCTATCACGTAGCAGATTTCCTAGCAGTAGAACGTATTGCAAAGTATGATTGGGAAAGTATATTAGCAGCTGTTCGCATTGCATTTGGTGAAGATGAACAAACAAAGAAAAGTGAACAGCAAATGGATGAACATTTTGGAGAAGTATACGTACATGTTCAAATGTTTAAAGGTATCCCTTTACAAGTCAAAGTTTTCGATAGTATTGCAGAAAATCGTTTTGGACTAGCAGCACGATTTATTAATGCTTTTAATGAGGCGATGAGTACAGATGAAAACTACATTTATGAACGTAAATGGGTAGACTATGGTGTCCGTTACGGTGACAAACAGGAGATAGGTGATAGCGTTGTTGCAGAACTTGAAGCTTCTTTCCCTCAACAACGTATTGATGAATTGATCTTGGCAAGTAAAGAGAAAAAAGACGTTGTTGAAACGCGTAAACGAAAAGTTTCTTTAGAAGAATTTTTAGTAGATGATTGGGAAATTCGATTCCAACTGTTAGATCAAATGGCAGATCCGGAAATTGAAGATTTACCCTTACTTGAAAAAGCGTTACAAGATGAAAAGATGTCTATTCGTCGTCTAGCAACTATTTATTTAGGTATGATCGAAGATGTGGCAGTTGTACCTTTGTTAGTACAAGCTTTAAATGATAAGAGCTCTTCAGTACGCCGAACTGCAGGGGATTGCATCAGTGATCTAGGTTTTGTAGAGTTTGAATCTGCAATGATGGAGTCTCTTAAAGACCGCAACAAGCTTGTACGTTGGCGTGCTGCAATGTACTTGTATGAAACGGGTACAGAAGCCTCTCTTAAAGCTCTTGAAGAAGCAAGTGATGACAGTGAGTTTGAAGTTAAACTACAAGTGAAAATGGCTATTGCTCGTATTTCACAAGGCGAAGAAGCAAAGGGTTCTGTTTGGAAACAGATGACAGAAGCGCGTGCTACAAAAAGAGGTTGAAAATATAATAAAAAGACAGCTGGGATTAAAATCCTATGCTGTCTTTTTATTAACTATGAGAAGAATAGTTATCGATTTTTAAAAAGATAATTGAAAAATACAAAGAAAGTTATTATTATCAACAATAATTCCTGAAAAGTAGTTCCTTTATATTTTGTTTAATAATTATAGTGTGACTTTTGTCTCTCTATAGTATAATGAATTAGTTATGTAATAAGAAGTAGAAAAACGATTGATAGATTACTGAGTAGTAGAATTAAGAACAGGAGAGATTGTATGATTTGTGGAAAATGCGATTGTGAAAAAAAAACAGCTTTAGTTGTGCAAAGTTTCAAACTTAACAGTGGAGAACTACATATTCAAAATATACCAGCATCCCTTTGTGACTGCGATGTATGGATAGCGCCTTCTATTAGAATGGAGCTGCAACGATATGCAACAGAAAACAATCATTTACAAGGTATACATAATATTTCATTTGAAGAGATTTAATAAAAGAATTCATATGTAAATGTAAAAGGACTTCTGAAACTGGAAGTCCTTTTAGTGTTAATGATTTTTAGTTTAGTACATTTCGTTTTTTATGTTCAATTGCTGAGAATATCCGCAAGCTTCGATAGATAAATTGTATACACAACAGAAATAAGATAACTCTAACAACAGAACTTTGAATAGGTGCTACGATAGAAAATATAAAAAGGGAAATGCCTAGAACAATGAAGAAGACAGCTGTATTGAGATCTTTCATCAAGAAAACTCCTTTTAGATACAGAATCTGATTCTTAATGTATTTTTCTCATATCGCAATATTTCTATACACGAACTATGAAAAATTAATTGTCGAAATCTTAATGAACAAAAGGAAAGTCTTTTTTCAAATCCTACAAGAAGAATTGGGAAACCTTTAAAGTCCCAATCTAATGATCAACGGAAAATGTTTTTCGGAATATCAATAGAAATTCGAAAAAAATATTGAAATATTTGTGAACATTTGTTTATAATTGTACTAATAAAAAATGTATAGCATAAATGATAAAAGAATTCTCTCAGCTAGCTCTATTTAAGAATAATTGTAAATATAACAAATCAAATATATGTAGAAAGGAGATCGTCTATGGACAAAATTAAACTTGTACCTCATGATGTCCGGTATGCTGATAAAATATCATCATTAATCAGTTCGGAATTAGTGAAAAATGCACTAGGTATGGATGATTGTCAAACATCAGTTAATGGAGTACTCAATTTTATACGTGGCATGCAACTTGCTGAAAGAGAAAATCAACAATTATCTCGTGTTATAATAAATTCTGCTTTTGAAATTATAGGTGTTACAACACTAAAAGAAATTGACCATGAAAAGAAGTTATGTCATATAGGTACGTGGATTGCGGATCCTTTTTGGGGGCTGGGGTATAATGAGCAAGCAAAAGAAAAGATATTATTAATAGCGTTTAATCAGTTCGATTTAGATTATGTATTTGCTGGTGCTAGAGTAGAAAACATTCGCTCTCAAAAAGCCCAAGCCAAACTTCCTTATATGTCATTGTCAGTTGAAGAAGAATTTCCGGAAGAACTAATAAAAATGGAGCGTCAAGAAAAAACACCATGTGTCTTAAATGTCATTAAGCGAGACGATTTCTTAAAATGGTTCCAAAAGGATTATTACGGTAAAGTTGCGAATAGCTAAAAAACGAACCCTAAAAGCAGGAGTCGTTTTTTTTATTTAAAAAAGATATAGAATAAGAATATTAAGCGACGATTAGACTTTTTTGAAACTAATACTTCATATCACCCATAGAATAATTAAAGAAGGGTGGTGAGTCGAATGTATTATCCATCAAAAAAAGATGTTTGGATAGGTATTATCAATTGGGGTGTTATATTTTCTTGTTTTCTACCATTAATCATTAAAAAAGATTATGAAGCTCTATTTTTTACTATTCCACTAGCATTGTTTCTAGGATGGAGTTGGTTTACTACGGGATATAGTATCTCTAATGATCTACTTATATTCCAAAGTGGACTGCTAAAAAAGAAGATTCCAATAAAGGATATTAAAAAAATATCCAGAACAAAGAATCCATTAGCTTCTTCCGCATTGTCATTAGACCGAATTGAATTTAGTTATGGAGAGCACTATGACATGGCACTTGTTTCTCCCAAGGATAACAGTGGACTTATAACGTACTTAAAAAATATTAATCCTCAAATAGAGTTAGAGAAAAGATTAAAATAGGTGATGTTAAAGTGATTTTTTGAAACACTTAAACCGCATCTTTTTACACAAATCTTATTTATTTAAGCGTTTTTGAATGTCCTCTAATGTCGGTAGAGCAGCAAATGCTCCTTTTTTAGTAGTCGTTAAAGCTCCACAATGATTGGCAAAGGATAGTAATTCGTCAGCGAACTCTATACAATAATTAACTAATTCATTCAACTCAACGTTACTTGTTAATAGTTGATATAAGAATGCACCAATAAAAGCATCACCAGCCCCAGTGGTATCTTGTACGTTAATATCACAACCAGGAACGCTGAAGGATGCATTCTTTGTGAAAAGAGTAGCACCACTAGCACCTCTTGTATAAATCACGATTTTTACATAACCTGTAAACAAAGATGCAATTGCAGTTTCTACTTCTTCTATACCAGTGATGAAAGCTAATTCTTCATCTGAAATTTTCACTATATCTGTATGAGGTAAAAATTTTAATATAGTTTCTCTACAATTTTCTTTTGAATCCCATAAAGGCAGTCGAACATTTGGATCAAAACTAATCAAAGTAGCATTTTCACGTGCAATGGAAATCGCTTTTTTATGTGCCTCTTTCATTGGACTTTCAACTAAATCGACCGAACAAAAATGCAATATATCACCTTGTGTGAACCATTCTGATTTTATGTATTCTTCTTTATATAACAAATCTGCAGAAGGATTTCTATAAAAGGAAAAATCTCGTTCCCCATCGGTAGTTAAAGACACAAATGCAAGAGCTGTGTTTGCCTCTTTTGTTATTTTTATTAATCTTGTGTTTACCTCTAATTGCTGTAATTCTTGGATTAAGAATTGACCGAAAGCATCTGCTCCTACTTGGCTAATTAAAGATGCATTTCCCCCGAGTTTTGCTGCAGTAGCTGCTACATTTGCTGGGGCCCCACCTGCCATTCTTTCAAATGTCCCAACGTCTTTTAACATGATTCCTTGCTGTTGTGGGATGAAATCTATTAAAACTTCTCCAATTGTATAAAGTGTTCTCATATAGGTTCCTCACCTTCAATACGTCTTTATTCACTTTATTTTACATTGAAATGAATTACAATGTTTAAGTTGATTTCTAATAGGTATAGAATAGCAGGTATATGTGTTTTTATTCTAGTTACTAATAATGTTCTAGTCTAAATAAATTCCTATTTCACAATAGCATAGATGTATAAAATGCGTCTTATGAATAAAATCCACTGTTAATAGTAAAAAGTGTGGAAATTTAGTATGATTAACTATGTAAAATACAGCTATTATAATGCTACATTTATTCGATTCATACATAGCAAAACAGGAGGTCCCAATGAAAAAGCAGTTGATCATAGCCATCACGAGTTTAATTGTGATTGGTGTAGGGCTATATGCATTTCTTCATGTGTCGGCCACGAATCAAAAGAAGTCCATATTCATCAAACAACAAACAATGGAAGAACCAAAATTCTTAGCAGATAAAAGAGCCATTCTTTATGCATCATCACCAACAGAACAGCTAGAAAAAGAAACTGGAAAAAGTATGGCGATATTTATCGATAAAAAAGGATCTGCCACTGCAATGGAAATGGACGGAATGGAATTTGGAGCGAGTAAGTACAATGGTGAGCAATTGTACTTGGATGCTAAGAAAAGTGTTTATCTATTAGGTAAAAACGCACAGCAGTTTCCGATGAAACGTGATGAAATTCGTAATACGTTATCTGGATACCTTTCTTCAGAAGCAATCTTTTTTAGCTTGTATAACACCGGTTTTAGTGAAAATAAAGATTATGACACTGGTGTGCGATATGGCAATACATCAGGCTTTAAAACAGCTTCTTTACCGTTTTATGTAGCAACAGCAGGTACGATGAAAAATCAAATAATTGTTTTAACTCAAGATCTAGTCAAAGGAAGCTTTGATTTGAAATCTGTTACTTTAAAAAACAAGGTCAATATAAAACAATTAGCATCAGTACCGTTACCACACGCTGAGGAATTGGATCCAATCTCATCCATCTTAGAAGATAAGGAAAATTATTATTTTGTTTTATCATATTTTGAAAACGATGCCAAAGAAGACATTTTGCTCGCTACTATAAATAAACTAACATTTACTTTAGATGTTAAAAACCTCGCTGAGTATCGTAGTGAAGAAATTGTATCGGATTCTTTGCCTTACAACTTTGATAATTCGACCCATCTTCATAATAAGGAATTATATTATATTAACGGGTTAGGGGAAGTATATTCATACAATACATCAAATGATGTCATCCAAAAAAAGTTCCGACTTAATCGACCTAATGGTAAATTTCATCCGGAATTTGAGCAAGTAGATTTTAGAGGACAAGCACTATTTTATTTAAATAACCGGAAAAAAGACGTTTATTTTTTAGAAAAATACGATCTTATAACTGGTGAAATGATAGAAGAGCAAAAGGTAGAAAACTTGAATAAAATATTAAAATCAGATGATAAAGATCTTACCGTATATAATTTAGAGTTATTGCATTCATAAGAAAAACCAGATGCTTCCTTGCATCTGGTTTTTTTTTACGAAAAAACGCTTTCTTTAAGTTTATAAAGACTATGTAACAAGTAAAGGAGGATAATGCTACATCGTGACTTATCATGCTGACGAAATGTCTGGACTATGAAATATGCTTTACAATGGCATCTATCTAGGTTGTAACCTGTTTTATTCAGTATGTTTTCTATCATGATGTGAAAAATAGGCTTTAAACTCATATTTTTCACAAAAGTAGTAGGTTCAGCATTTATTAGTTAGTAATGACACTGTTATTGAGTTTTTATTAAGGACAAGAATAGGTATAGAAGGAGGTGAAAAACAAGTGGTCAAAATTAGAAAACACTTAGTTTCACAATCAATCACGAATAAAGTAACAAGTGGGACAGGAAACGGTCGCAAATGGATTACTATCCACGAGACAGATAATACAAGAAAAACCGCTAGTGCAAATGCACATGCTCGTTTACAAGCAATGGGAAATAGCCGTGCTGCTTCTTGGCACTGGACAGTAGACGATAAGGAAGCTGTACAATCATTTAATCATAGCGTAAAGTGTTGGGCTGCGGGGGATGGAAATGGCGATGGTAATGCAAACTCTATTCACATTGAAATTTGTGTGAATGAAGATGGAAATTACAAAAAAGCAGTAGAAAATACTGCCATTTTAGTAGCTAAAATTATGAAAGATGAAAAGATTCCTATTAGTAATGTTGTTCAACACAATCATTGGAGTGGTAAAAACTGTCCATCTAAAATGAGAAGTGGTAAAGCGGCTTTTACTTGGTCTACATTCCGTAAATTAGTTACAACAATCAAAATTACTACAGTTTCAAAGCCAAAAACAAACAAGACTTTCCAGATTCAAGTATTAGCAAACGTATTGAATTACTACGATGGCCCACGGTGGTCAAAACCCACTGGTACAGTAAAAAAAGGAGAAAGGTTAACTATTGAAAAAAAAGTACTTGTAGATGGTTCTGCGATGTATAAGACTGTTAGCGGAACATATGTGACAGCGAGCTCCAAATATGTGAAAAAACTTTAATCCCTCAAATGAAAAGCTAATTGATTTTAAATGCCTCATCTTGGTTCGAAGGGAGGTAAATTTAATGGCATTTAATAATCCAAGTTGGAGAAGGTTCATAAGTGCTCACTTACTCAAACACGTAGAACCTATTGCAGGTAGTATAGTCTATTGTAAATTACTAGGACTGCCCAATACAATAATTGGTTCTCCAGATCATACTGGCATATATGTTGGTAATAGAAGAATAATAGAATTAAATGGTAACGAAAAAATTATCGAAGTAGGTTACTATAATTTTTTAAATGGTTCATCTGTACGCTCTGGAACAGAACTATATGTAGCTTGCGATATGAATGGTAATGTTTTGCATGACCCAGCAATTGCTAAAAGAGCGATAGCAGCAAGAAATACGCACAATGGTTATCATCTTATTAGAAACAATTGCCATATGTTCACATCACGTTGTATAAAAGGCACTAATAATGATCCACTTGATGCAACATTTTTGAACGTCGAAAGAAATATAAAAAGACATTTTGGCGTTCCAGCAATTAGTTGGAGGACAGTAAAACAGTGATTTCATATAATCTAATCTATAGAATAAACTGAAGCAGAAAATTTAATTAGATTTTAATAGATAGTAAAAATTGTCAAGCTGGTTTTAATTCATGCTTGGCTTTTTTTATTCAAGTTTAAGTGATAAATGTAAACCGTTATCTTCTATCAATTTTTCGTTCTATTCTAGCTAATTGATCTACGATAAAATCTAGTTGCTTTTGCATGTTTTTTAATTGGCGATTATTATTTGATTGGTTCTTTGTGTTTAACTGTTCTTCTGCTTGAATTTCATTTATCTCCTCTACAATGGCTAGAGCGGATAAAGCATCCGCTATTATTGTAACAGTAGCTGCAAGAACCTCAATTTTGGCGGAATTTTTTGTTCCGGGTAATGCAGAACTTAATTCATCTAAATCTATATTCACGTTATTCTTCTTCAATGCTTTACCCTCCTTCAGATAAAACAATAGTTCCAATAAAATAAATTAACGAGATATCAATTATTGTAGATTTTAAATAGTAAAATAACTTCATCTTTTCGTTTGTAATTTCTTATTTCTCTGGATTCCTGTAACTAATAAGAGTACATTTTAAAGCAGCATAATTTCCTACAGCTGCATATCCGTAAAACCAGCCCATAAATATACCAGCGAAAAAATCGTGTCGGTGGCTAATGAAAATTGAAATAAATAATCCAAAGAATAATGAGATTGTAGGAACAAATTTTGAAGGGGTATGATAAATGATTTTAAATAGTTGAGTAATAATCATAATAATTGGAATGGCAATAACAGCATCCCAAAAATTTGTATGGATAATAGGGAAATTCATGCACACACCACTTTCAACTAGTTTGAATATATTTTCGCCTTAAATAAAGGAATTATTCAATTAGTTATTTTGCGGTATGAGTGACATGCTAATAATGAATGTATAATATCGAAGAAAAGGTAAGTTTATAAAAAAATTAGATTTGAATGTTTACATATTAATTTTTCCTACTCTTATATTTAATATTAATTTTAAACGATGCATACAACATATCATTTTTAATTAAATTATCTAAAAAAAATAAAGACCAATCATCATAAGTACACAACGAATGCTCTTTTAAAATTTAAATTCTTTATATAGTGTATGATAATCTTATGCAGGTGTAACTTGTCCAAAATGCACTGTAAATAAAGAGTGTAGAAGAAAATGGTGTAGGCTTTACTTCATGCGGAATTTAACTTAAATATGAGTTAGTATCAAATGGTCTACCTATTATTGGTGAAGTGAATTTATTGGATTTTGTTTTGTTTAATTTTGGTGAAAGTTCAATTGAGTTCATTTGCATAATCACGTATGACGGCATATCATGAAAATGGAGATAATTGTTTCATGATTTAAAGATTGTCTTATGGTCAATCGGTTAAGGAGGTTTATGGGATGGACGCAATTGATGTATTAACAAACCTAGAGAAGTTGAAAGCGCACTTCCAACCCATTTTTAGTGCAGACGAACATGTTGTTATTGCATATGAAGTCTCTGGCAAGCTTATAGACAATGAAGAGCTTATTAGTTTAAATACATTCGCCTACGATGATGATATTCCAGAAGAGTATCGAGTGGAAGTGGAGCATAAAATTTTGCATTTAGCTCTTGCCCAACTAGCGAAGGAATCTAAGGATTTCGATATTTACTTACCATGCAATGCAAACTTGTTAGTACTTGACTATGGGGAAAGTTTTTTCGAAATAATAAAAAAATATATCCCCGAGGAAGAGCTAAGTCGAATTGTTCTTGTAATTTCAGAGCATAATTTTAATGGTGAATTCAGACAGCTTAATAATATCATTCGTTATTTCCAAACATATGGTATGAAGATTGCAATTAATCAAGTCGGTTCTGAAAGTCATTGGGATTATATTAAAACATTGTCTCCTAATATTTTGAAGTTGGATATAGGGCAATTGAGTTATCAATCTTGGGGTGAGCAAAATGATTTGTTCACATCACTTGGTAAATTAGCTCGTAAAATTGGTGCAAATATGTTATTTGAAGGTATTGATAAAGAATATAAACTTCAATTTGCGTGGAAAAATGGAGGACGTTATTATCAAGGGAAATATCTAGCTGATGTACATACAGGAACAATTCCACGAGATCAACTGAAAAAAAGTTTTAAAGAACGCTGTCAGCAGTTTATCTTAACAGAAAAGCGATTGTTGGAGGATAATTACAATGCATTGAAAACTTTGCAAAATGCATTAGAGAAATCCGTACAACGAATGAAGCCTTCAAGCAATAATACGGACCAACTTCTAGCGCTTGCTAAAGAACTCGATGCATATTCCTTCCGACTTTATATATGTGATGGTGAGGGATTTCAAACATCACCTAATATCATGTGTATCGATAAGAAATGGCATATACAAGAAGAAGCAGTTAATAAAAACTGGAGCTGGCGTCCATACTTCTTAAAAACGATTATTGAAATGCGTAATGACCAAAGTGGTGTGTTATCTGACCTATATAGCGATATCGACACAGGGGAAATGACACGTACATTCTCTATACCTGTCAGTGTGAATGAATACCTATTTATTGATATTTCCTACGATTATTTATACAACCATAATATTTTTAGATGAAAAGGGGTACTGCTAAGGGAGAGATTTTCTCTTTCTTGCAGTACTTTTTTCTTTTTGTATTTAGTTTGAAAAATTTTTATTTACAGCTATTTTTTATCAGAAGAAAAGTTTTTTGAAGCTCGATTTATTTTTCACTAATTAAACTGCAACCACTAGCGTATTCACTGACATTACACCTTTTTTATATTTCATTTCTGCGCAATAAAATGTCTCCAATTTAATCAGAATAAGAATATAATTTTTCTCAATCTAAATTATCTTTTGCAATTCCATTAATGTAGTTTCTGATTCGTTTTAGAATTAGCGTGTGTGGGTATGTTAATTGGGTAAGCTTATATGGATGTAAAACTTAAGGAGGTTACTGAATTTATGTCAATAAGTAAAGAGCTTAATGCCCTAAAAGAATTTCAATGTAACGATCGTTGTGTGTTGAGTGTGTATTTAAATACAAATCCAGCTGATCCGGACCAGCTGAAAGGTGCATGGAAAATTCATTTGAAAAGTGGTTTAAAGCGAATGGAAGAGTATATAACTGCTTCTAAAAATGAAGATGAACTAAAAGCATTTAAAAAAGTGAAAGATAAAGTCGTTAAAGAAATAGATGACCATTCGAATGAGTTACGAAAAGGAGTCGTTATTTTTGCTTCGGACAATCCAAGTTTGTGGTCGGTCCACTATGTCCAAGTACAGGTGAAAACGAGCTTCCACTGGGAGAATCATCCAGTACTTGAAGAAATGGAATACATGTATAAGGCTTACCCAGATGCAGGAATTATTTTACCGAGCTTTGGGGAGGTACGTATTCTAGATACAGCAATGGGCTTCTTGAATGATGAACTTATTTACGATTTCGAACCGAATCTGGAAGAATGGGGCAATCGAAAAAAAGTGACGCCTGACAATCATCCGGGCATTGGAAGCAGCAATGCGGGTGCTTTAGAGCCTCGGCTGAAAGAAAATTTGGGCCGATTCTTTAAAGGAATGGGCGAGATTGTTGAGCGATTGAAGAAAGAGCGTGGCTGGAAGGAGATACATGTGGCCGGAGAAATTGAAATGGCAAAGGCTTTCGCTGAAACCTTACGCGAAAAACCAGCTAGCTGCATTCACAAAAACCTAAATAACAGCAGTGCAAACGAAGTGCTCCACGAAATTTTTGAAAAATAACGATGTACCAAAAAAAACTAACTGACTCAATGAGCCAGTTAGTTTTTTTGAGTTCTAGATTATGACAAATGACAAACTTTTTATAGTAGGAAGAATTGCGTTGGTAAGATTATGAGTAAGCTTACCTAAACTACCTAAACATTTACTTAGGTTACTTTTCATTGCTCAACCAATTATCTACTAAAGAAGAGAGAAGAATATTGGCATTTATTATACCAATTAGGTATGATGCTTGAATACAAGTTGGAACAATAAGTAAAATTGCAATGGGTGCTGTACGTAAAAAAGGAAGTATTCAAATGACTGGCGCCGTATTGCGTATATGGTGCTAAGTACAATCAGTTTCCTATGGGATTTCTATTTGAAAGAAATATTTATATAAAAAAATATTGGCTGGAGAATTTGACCTAACGAAAATCATTATACAGATATACATAAATTACCACTTAAGTAAAAAAGTGAAGCTTATAAATTATTATTAACGAATATAAGATGAATGTATTAAAATTATAATGAAAACTTAAATAAAAATAACAAGAAAAGGGACCTTCTAATAGGTCCCTTTACCATTCAAATTACAGTTACGTTATTATTCCGGCACATCTGTGTGAAGAGGTGGTGGAACAATCCATCCTTTTTCTTTGTTTAGTTTTAAAAGTTTCGCTCCAAATAGTGCCCATTCTGTATGGAATTTACCAAACATCCTTGCAATATCCTCACGTAAACATTGCCCCATTACTTGGCTACAAGAAACTAAACCCTGTCCAACATTTACAGCAACTGTGGCACTAATTTCGATATCCTCAAATCTTGCACCAACAGGAATATCTTCAGTCGTTGCTTTCGGGCGACTTGGTAATGCAGGTGGAGGAACAATACCGTTATTTTTTAATAGTTCCACAACCTCTTTATTATGCGATTGCATCATTTCTATAACTTGTGTGAGTAGCTTTTTCAAGTCTTTATCTCCAACATGATTAACAAATGTCTCATACCCACTTATTAGTCCATTGTTTGCTGCAACAAATGACCAGGAACCCATTACTTCACCATAATGCATAGGTTCTTTTTTTGAATTATTATCCATAACGCCCATTAATCAACACACTCCTTAAGGTATTATTTATTCCTTCATATTTTGTATTACTAATAATTTTTAATACATTAAATAATGGTTATGGAGATTTTACCAATTCTATATATGAAATTTTTTAGTATATAAAAGAGAGGTTGAAACAACATAAAAATGAATAAATAGTTAAAGCGTTGTTTTTTGGGACAATGACTTATTTTACAGTGAGGATAATAAATATATCTCGGCTACGTCTGTAAATAGTGGAAAAGGAATAGAAGTACTTCCATATTTGTTCTGTTATACATTACAGATAGTTAAAATTATTTAAGTGGGACTTGCTGATTAATTTGAACAAATATCAATACCTATTAAAGGTAAATATTTGTCATAAGTTAATTCGAATATTTCTCCTTTTATTACTCATGCTATATAGAGTGATAAGATTGAATAGTGTAGGAGGAATATACATGTACTACTACAAAGAAGAATTAATAAACATAATAACACCGGATAAACCAGACCCAGAAGCTGCACGTGTTTTACAAGAAATATTAGGCGGTCATTATGGTGAAATGAGAACAATGATGCAATATTTTTTCCAAAGCTCAAATTTCCGGGGGAAAGAGACACAATATCGGGATTTACTTCGTGGAGTATTCCTTGAAGAAATTGCGCATGTTGAACTAGCGCAAAATACAATTAATCAATTATTAAATGACTCTGGCGAATCATTAGAGCCTGGAAATGGCGGAGAGGATCATGCACCCTTAGATGACGTAATAAAACATGCCAATCCCCATCACTATATAATTGGTGCTCAAGCTTCATTACCAGTTGATGCAGCAGGTAACCCATGGAATGGATCTTGGGTTTATGCACATGGAAATTTAGTAGCTGATTTGCTCAATAATTTAGTCCTTGAATCAACTGGAGTTCTTCAAAAAACGCGTCTTTATGAAATGAGCTCAAATAAAACTTTCCGAGAAACACTCGGTTTCTTAATTGTTCGTGATAATGCACATCAAAATGCTTTTGCTAAAGCATTAGAAACTTTAGGAGTTGATTGGGGTAAACTCTTCCCAGTCCCCAATTACGATATTAACAAATACCCTGAATGTCGAAAATTTATTGATTTAGGATATCATAATGCACAGTTTAATTTTAGACTAGACCCAACTAGAATAGGCGAGATTTTCCAAGGTACAACGCCTAGCAGAAATCAAGGAAACCTTGAGGTAACAGAACCACCAAAGGGTTTCCCAGTTCCTCAGTTACCTGATATGCCCAATGAGCATAGTCCTGGATTATATGATTTAAATAATTAATCTGATTTGATATTAATCATGAGTTCTTACATAGGACTCATACTCATTAAATTTGAAGCGAATTACGCGTTTTACTTTTAGTTATTTAGGTAACATTATATCAAGTTTAGAAAGGAGGTTTTGTCATGTTTAGTTTTCTTTGGTTCCTAATAATAGGTGGTATTCTAGGATGGGTAGCGAGCATGATTATAGGTAAGGACATCCCTGGTGGAATTATAGGTAATATTATTGCAGGTATTATTGGAGCCTGGATAGGCGGAAAATTATTGGGTCAGTGGGGCCCAACGTTAAGTGATTTCTATATATTCCCTGCCTTACTTGGTTCGATAATATTGATACTCATCGTTAGTTTTATTTTGAAGTTAATGAATAAAGATTAGAACCTGAGCATTTGCTCAGGTTTTTTTGTTACTAAATATAGATTCTAAACTGACTATTACAAGCACAGGCTCATATGTGGCGCGATTTGAGATTCTCTTTATGTTAAATCTCATTTGGTTGACACTCATTTTATTAGTATGTCTTTCAGAAAGAATGAACGTTTTAACTTTCCTTCAATATTTTTTACGAAAAGATAAATTTCTTGACTTATAAAATGTAGATTTGATATATTAATAAACAGACCGGTCGGTTTGGAGGTTAAGACTATTATGGGATTAGATAAAAAAGAATTGATAGTTCAAACTGCGACAAATCTTTTTCGAAAAAAAGGCTATTTAGGTGTTGGGATAAGCGAAATCTTAACAGAATGTAATCTTTCAAAAGGTGGGTTTTATCACCACTTTCCAAATGGAAAAGAAGAATTACTCATCACCTGTCTAAATTCGATGAATGAAGTTATTACGCAGGATATAAAAGAAATTTTTGGACGTTATCAAACTACACAAGCAGCTATTCAGGCAATGCTGGAAGAATTAATAATTCAATTTGATAGGGACGAAACAATTATTGGTTATACATTTAACAGTATTGTTAGTGAAATAGGATCAGTGAGTGAGCGAGTTAGAGAAGCTTGCGAGGACTCTTTTACAAAGATTCAAGAAATTTATTCGGCTAAATTAATGGCAGATGGTTATTCGAAAGAAGAAGCTAATTCATTTGCTCTTATGATGACTGCCACAATTGAAGGTGGTATAATGCTTTGTTTAACGAAAAAAACAAGTGAACCACTTCAAACAATCGCAAGTTTATTACCAAATACATTAAAAGTAGTTTAATTTAATCAGCATCACTTTTGAAAGGAAGAGACTATGCAACAAGTAGTAGCTATGCAAAATGAAAAAATGCAATATGAAACAAGATTACCTAGGAATGCTAAAGAAGGACTATTGTACGGTACGATTATCTCTACATTGACAGTTATTTTAATGACATCTATCAATATTATATTAAATGTGCCAGAAGATTTAAGTAGTGGACAAGTATTTTTGCAAATTATTAAAGCCTTACCGATTATGTGGGTTATCGTTATGATAATTGAACCTGCTGTAATAGGCCGTATTGCTGAAAACCTAGTGTCCAAATTTACACTGCCAACAGATAGCTTTAATTCTAAAATTTTATTCCGAATTATCTTCACTGTATTTGGTATGTCCATCGCTATGACATTAATCGGTGATATTGTAGGAAATGGTTTTAGTACTGAAATTTTCAGCCGTTTTTTATCAAACTGGCCAAGAAACTTAGTTATTGTATTAATCGCTGAGAGTTTAGTAATTCAACCCATTGCACGATTTGCGATGGTTAAATTACACGCCACGCAAGATCGTAAGAATGTTGAATCAAACTGAATTAAATAAGACACTTTAGAAATAAAGAGGATCGATTACGATCCTTTTAATTTTGGCTATATTTGTTCTGCCATCCAATATTATTAATTGATTTCCATCACACAAAACTTAAACTATTCTTTTGTTTGCGGAATGAAATAAAAATTTGAAACTTATTAATTGTAGTATTCGTATAGTATTTGTAAATAATTTGATGTAGGGGGATTTATTGATGTCATTTTTTAATAAAATACTAGCGAGTTTTGGAGTAGGCGGAGCAAAGGTTGATACGAAGCTGGAAAAAGCGGAGTATGTCGCTGGTGAAATAATGCGAGGAGAAGTTGAAGTGTATGGAGGGAATCTGGAGCAACAAATTGATTCCATTTATTTGACTGTAAATACTACTTATATCCGAGAGTCTGATGATAAAAAGTATACAGATTCTGCGACAGTGAAACAGTATAAAATCACTGCTCCGTTTACTATTGGAGTTAATGAAACAAAAGTAATTCCATTTGAAATCAATCTCCCAACTGATACGCCAATAACATATGGAAATACACAAGTTTGGGTTAGTACAGGATTAGATATTAAAAATAGTGTAGATCCTACAGATAAGGATTTTATAGCTATTCGTCCAACTAGACTTGTGGTGCAAATTTTAGAGGCGATAGATCAACTAGGATTCAAACTACGCAAAGTGGAATGTGAGCAAGCTTCTTCTAAAATTCGTAGTAATTATCCGTTTGTGCAAGAATTTGAGTTTATTCCAACAAACGGAGTTTATAGAGGAAAGCTAGATGAACTAGAAATTTTATTCCTTACACAAACTGAACAATCTGCGGAAATTCTTATGCAAGTGGATCGAAAAGCAAGAGGTTTTGGAGGATTTTTAGCAGAAGCAATGGAAATGGATGAAAGTCATATTAGACTATCAATCACGGTACAAGATTTACCTAAATTACAAGAGAAGTTAAAACAAATTATTTCTAACCATGTTTGATGAAATTATCTAAGCTAATAATAGAGGGGTACATTGGCAATTACAATGTGTATCTGAATTTTACCATTATTAAAAACCAATAATCAAAATAGCAAGCCTTACCTCATTAATTATCGAGGTAAGGCTCAATTATTTTTTAAGTAGTACCTTAATCTGGTCTTACACTAAAGTCTAAAGCACTATCTCAATATTTATTGTGCGATTAACCTTTGACTATCAAATAAGATAATGAATAGTAATTTGAGAACCTAAGTGTAGAAAACTCTTCTTAAGACAGAATTAATATAATCAATTAACAATTTCACCATTAATAAATACTTTTTCAACCTTACTGTTAAGATCGAATGGGTTACCACTCCAGATAACAAAGTCAGCATCTTTATTCGGTAAAATCGACCCGACGCGATCGTCAACTCCAAGATGCTTAGCAGCGTTTAATGTAATAGCTTGCAAGGCTTGTTGTTCGGTTATTCCGTTTTTAATTGCATGTATAGCACTTGTTACTAGATATTCAATACCAACGACTGGATGATCTGTAGTAATAGAACATGGAACTCCTGCATCTAAAAGTGTTTTGATTGTAGACCATTTTTTATCTTTTAACTCCACTTTTGAACGTGTGGACATAGTTGGTCCTACAGAAACTCGCACATCGTGTTTTGCAATATAATCAGCAATATGATGCCCTTCAGTACAATGCTCGATCGTCACATTAATATCAAATTCACGTTTAATGCGAAGTATTGTTAAAATATCATCTGCTCTATGTGCATGAACGCGCAAAGGAATCTCTTTATTTAAAACTTTAGCCATATTTTCTAAATCTAGCTTTCTATCCTTTTTCTCAGAGTTGATATAATTTTGTGCCTCAATTAATTTCTCGCGTATTAAGGCAGCAACACCCATTCTAGTAACAGGCATTTTCCCCTTAGCTCCATGAAATCTTTTAGGATTTTCCCCAGTTGCTGCTTTCATACCAGAAGGTGATTTAATAACCATCTCATCGACAATGGTACCAGCTGTTTTTAAAACAACCATCTCTCCTCCGATTACATTAGCACTTCCAGGCATTACTTGAACTGTTGTTACCCCAGCTTTACGAGCATCTGCAAATCCAATTTCCATAGGATTAATACCATCTAAAGCACGTATTTGTGGTGTTACCGGATGACTAGTTTCATTGAAATCAGCTCCTTCAATACCAACACCCTCTTCAGAAACTCCAAGATGAGTATGTACATCTATTAAACCAGGTGTAATTATTTTTCCTTTTGCATCAATTACTGCATAGGCTTCTGTTATTTTCTCCTCAGACTCAATTCTTTCAAAAACGCCATTTTTTACGAAAATGACGTGATTTTCTAGAGACTCACCATTACCATTCCAAATTATTGCATTCTTAATTGCTATCATTCCAAAACCCCCAATTTTTATAAAAAAAGGTTTGCAATATAAAAATAGTTAATATAAACTAATCTCTAATATTCCTTTTTCAGATAATATAATTTTTTCTGAATATTGTAAAGCGGTATAAAACGCTAAAATAATCCTGATTCCAGTAGTGAAGAGAAAAAGAAAGAGAGAAGGGATCACTTGAAATATGAAGTCGATGAGTTAGATCACGGCATTATTAAGCATCTATCTAAAGACGGTCGTTTATCCTTTACTGAATTATCGATACGTCTGCAAGTGACAGAAAAAACTATTCGTCTACGCTATAAGAATTTATTAGACAAAGGGTTCCTTGAAGTAGTAGGAGTAGTAAATCCTTTAGCAGTAGGACTTAAAGCGGGAGCGATTATTCAAGTCAAGGTGAAAGCAAATTCAATCTCAAAGGTAATTGAAGATTTAAAGGAGATTAGAGAAATTCGTTTTATCACTGTGACGTCGGGGGAATATCCAATTCTTTTTCAAATAACGGTGAAAGATCAAATAAGAATCACGGAAATCCTACGTGAAGTCAATAAAATCGAATGCATTACTGAAGTCAATACGATCATTCAGCTTGAGGTACACAAAAATACATTTGAATATATTTTCTAAAAATCTGAATAAATTTTTCAGAATAATCAGTATTTTATGATGTGAGAATAATAAAGCTTCGGCTTTTTTATAGAACAATGTAAGGGGGTAGGCAATAATGAAAATTTTTATTTCGGCTGATATGGAAGGGATTTCAGGTGTAGCGACTAACCAACAATTGAAAACTCCTTTTGAATATCAACGTTTTCGAAAGTTGATGACAGCAGATGTAAATGCAGCGATTGAAGGAGCCATTAATGGAGGAGCTACAGAAGTAGTAGTAGCAGATGGCCACGGTAACATGTCCAATATCCTAATAGAACACTTAGACATACGGGCTAGATTGATCTCTGGAAACAACAGAGTAATGTGCCAGTTAGAAGGTTTGGATGACTCTTTCGATGGTATTTTGTTTGTCGGACATCATGGACGTGAAGGGGGCTCTGATGTAGCAGTTATTAGCCATACACTAGCAGGGATTTGTGTGAATGAAATGACAATTAATGGTCAGGTAGTCGGTGAAACAGAGATGAATACTTATGTAGCAGGTGCATTTGGTGTTCCACCTTTGTTCATTAGTGGAGATGACGCGTATGTGAACGAGGTACTAGAAACATTACCTAATGTTGAAGCAGCTATTACTAAACGTGCAGTAGATCGCTTTGCTGCAGAGTTAATTCATCCTGAGATAGCGCGTCAACAGATTCGACAACAAGTCGAAGTGGCAGTAAAAAATTCTGCTGACCAAAAACCAGTTGTATTATCGGGACCTATTACATTTGAAATCGAATTTAAAGGGTCACAGCAAGCAAAAATGACAACAACTATTCCTAGTGTGGAATTAATTGGATCAAAGAAAATACGCTTTACTTGTGATGACATGATTACAGCTTATAAACATATGTGGGGCTGTGTAATTATTGCGATGGCGGCAACAAACGGAGTTTTAGGAAGTGTCAATACATAATAAGTTGACGTATTTAGAACGGGGGTGTAGATAGGTATGTATATTGTAAAAAGATTTATGACAATGATTCTTACCATCTGGGTCATAGCTTCATTAACATTTTTTATCATGAATATGATTCCTGGAGATCCATTTGCATCAGATGCTGATGTACTACCTAAAGAGGTAGTAGAAAATATGAGAGCTAAATATAACTTAGACGAACCGGTACCGGTGCAATATGTCTTGTATTTAAAAAATTTAGTTATGTTGGATTTAGGACCATCTATTAAATCAGAATCCCGTACCGTAAATGACATTATAACTTCAGGGTTTCCAGCCTCTGCAACGCTCGGAATTCAAGCGATAATTGTAGCGCTCGTCTTTGGGCTCTTACTAGGGATCGTTGCTGCATTAAATCATAATAGATTACTCGATAATGCGGCTATGATTTTTGCCATCATTGGTATATCGGTACCTAGTTTTATATTATCGCCATTACTGATCAATATCTTTGCAGTGAAATTTGGAATACTTCCTGTAGCTTCTTGGGGAACATGGCAACATTCTGTCCTACCTACTTTAGCACTTGCAACTACACCGTTAGCGGTTGTTGCTAGATATATGCGTTCTAGTATGCTGGAGGTTATGAATCAGAACTATATTAAAACGGCGGATGCAAAAGGGTTATCTACCTTTAAAATTGTGCTAAATCACGGAGTTCGAAATGCGATTTTACCGGTTGTATCCTTCATTGGTCCACTATTCGTCTCGCTAATTACAGGTACATTTGTTATCGAAAAAATATTCGCAGTACCAGGTATAGGTAAATACTTCGTGGATAGTATATTTAATCGTGATTATCCCGTCATCATGGGGACAACCGTGTTCTTCAGTACAATCTTAGTTGTCACTTTATTTTTAATCGATATTTCTTACCGTTTTATTGATCCAAGAATTAAGCTGACTAGCAAGGGGGATTAGCAGATGGTAAAAGTATTGAACGATTCTATGTTTCGTCCAGTAGATCCAAGTAAGCTGCAGACAGATGAAATCCAACGTCCTAGCTTAGGAGTTTTTAAAGAAACTCTTCTTAGTATCCTTAAAAACAAATTAGCTATAATAGGACTTTTCCTTTTAGTTGTAATTATCTTTTTAGCAATTTTTGGACCATCGATGGTTCCATATAGTGGCTCCCAACAAAATCTAACGAATGTCAATAAAGCACCGTCAGGAGAACATTGGTTTGGAACAGATAACTTAGGTCGTGATATGTGGAGTCGTACATGGCAAGGTGCACGTGTATCTTTAACTATTGGCTTTATAGCAGCGATTGTAGATTTAGTTTTAGGAGTAGTAGTCGGTGGTATATCTGGATACATGGCAGGAAGAGGTAAATTAGGAGACCGCGTTGATAGTTTGCTAATGAGAATTGTAGAAATTCTATACGGAATCCCTTATTTGCTAGTAGTAATTCTATTAATGGTTATCATGGAGCCAGGTATAACTACAATAATAATAGCTTTATCTATTACTGGTTGGGTTGGAATGGCGAGAATTATAAGAGGACAAATTTTACTTCTAAAATCTCAGGAGTATGTTTTAGCTGCTGAAAAACTAGGTACTTCTCATGTCAAAATTATTACACGTCACTTATTACCAAATACAATGGGGATTATCATTATTAATTTAACATTTACGATTCCTACAGCTATTTTCTCAGAGGCCTTTTTGAGCTTCTTAGGTCTTGGGGTACAAGCTCCATTTGCAAGTTGGGGAACGATGGCTAATGATTCACTTGGTGTTATTTTAAGTGGACATTGGTGGAGATTGTTTTTCCCTGGATTCATGATCGCACTGACGATGTTTGCATTTAACGCCTTTGGTGATGGAATACAAGATGCACTCGATCCAAGAGCTCGTAAGTAGGAGGTACAAAACAATGAATCATTTACTAGAAGTTAATAATTTAGAGATAAATTTCAAAACATACGGCGGGGAAGTAAAGGCAGTAAGAGACGTCTCCTTCCATGTTGATAAAGGGGAAGTAGTTGCCATTGTTGGTGAAAGTGGCAGTGGAAAAAGTGTCACTGTCCAATCTATTATGGGGCTAATTCCAACTCCTCCAGGCATTATTAAAGGCGGCAGTATTAAATTCCAAGGAAAAGAACTACTAAGGGCTTCAAAAAGGGAAATGCGAAAAGTAAAAGGGTCTAAAATCGGCATGATATTTCAAGATCCGATGACGTCATTAAATCCAACAATGATCGTTGGTAAGCAAATTGCTGAAGGACTCATCACTCATCAAAAATTATCTAAACAAGAAGCCAAAAAGAAAGCGATAGAAATGATTAAGCAGGTAGGAATTCCAAATCCAGAGGAGCGTTACAACCAATTCCCACACGAGTTTAGTGGGGGGATGAGACAACGTGTAATGATTGCAATCGCACTTGCTTGTAATCCGGAATTACTTATTGCAGATGAACCCACCACAGCCCTAGATGTTACTATACAAGCACAAGTCTTAGAGTTAATGAAGAAATTGCAAAAGGACACTCAAACAGCGATTATTCTCATTACTCATGATTTAGGTGTTGTAGCAGAAACTGCTCAACGAGTAATGGTGATGTATGGAGGTATCATGGTTGAAAGTGCAACCGTTTTCGATTTATTTGAAAATCCAAAACACCCGTATACATGGGGATTGTTGAACTCGATTCCGAACTTAGAAGGAACAGAAAAGAAACAATTAATACCTATTGAAGGCTCTCCACCTGATCTTTTTTCTCCACCTAAGGGTTGCCCATTTGCACCGCGATGCAAGTATGCAATGGATATATGTTTAGAAGAAATGCCAGGAGACTATCAAATTGATGAATCGCATTCTGCACGATGCTGGCTAAATGATACTCGAGCACCTAAAATGGAAATGCCTTTTGCATTAGAAAAGGATAAAACAGTTACAGTTGGGGGTGAGAGTATTGACTAAGAATTTAGTAGAAATCCAATCTTTAAAAAAATATTTTAAAATTAAATCCGATGTTACTGTTAAATCAGTTGATGATATCTCATTCTACATTCGAAAAGGGGAAACGTTTGGTCTTGTTGGAGAAAGTGGGAGTGGGAAGTCTACTTTAGGGAAAACGCTCGTTGGACTCCAAGCGGCATCGGATGGAGATATAATATACGATGGTCAGAATATTAAACAATTAAATAAAGAAATGAAAAGAAATGTGAATAAAGAAATGCAGATTATTTTCCAAGATCCACATGCATCACTGAATCCTAGAATGCGAGTGGGCGACATTATCGCTGAAGGAATCGATGCCTATAAGCTATTTAGTGGCAAAGAGCGTACCAATCGAATTTATGAATTATTAGAGCGTGTTGGTTTGAGTCCACAACATGCTAAACGCTATCCTCATGAATTTAGCGGTGGGCAAAGACAAAGAATTGGCATAGCACGTGCATTGGCAGTAGAACCAAAATTTATCGTTGCGGACGAGCCTATTTCAGCACTAGATGTATCTATTCAAGCACAGGTTATTAATCTATTGGAAGATTTAAAGACATCTGAAGATTTAACGTACCTATTTATCGCACATGACCTTGGAATGGTAAAACATATTAGTGATCGAATCGGTGTGATGTACTTAGGTAAGATGATGGAATTAAGTAATAGTGATGACATGTTCACGAATCCATTACATCCATATACCCAGGCATTATTATCAGCTATACCGAAAACAAATCCACGTGATGCAAAAAGAGAACGAATTGTCCTTGCTGGTGATCCACCAAGCCCGACCAATCCACCAAGTGGTTGTCGATTCCGAACGAGATGCCCTCATGCAATGGAGGTATGCGCATTGCAAGAGCCTCAGTGGAAAGAGGTAGAGAAAGAGCATTGGACGGCTTGTCACTTATATTAATATGAATAGAAAGAAGGGGGAAATAAAATGAAAAAATGGTTATTGTCATTACTTTTAGTGCTAGTAACAGGCTCTGCTTTGGCAGGATGTTATGGTGGAGGAGAAGATGAATCATCCAAAGGAGATAAAACGGACAAAGGTAACATTAAACAAGAGATTGTCGTAAATGCGAGTAGTGAACCTCCAGCAATTGACCCTGCTAAGGCAACAGATACAACTTCTGGTTGGGTACTAGATCATATTTTTGAAGGTCTATATACTCGTGATAAGGATGGGAAGCCGGTTTTAGGTGCAGCTAAAGATGTGAAGACATCTGATGATGGAAAAACTTATACATTTACTCTTCGTGACGACGTAAAATGGTCTGATGGGTCTCAAGTTACTGCGGGTGACTTTGAATATGCATGGAAAAGGGTATTAAATCCCGAAACTGGAAGTGCGTTTTCATTTTACCTTTACTATATTAAAGGTGCAGAAGAATACAACAAAGGTAAAGGTAAAGTGGAGGATGTTGGGGTAACTGCTGTAGATGATAAAACACTTGAAGTTCAATTGAATGCGCCATTAGGTTACTTTGATAGCTTACTTACATTGTGGACATTCTATCCAGTTCAACAAAAGCTGGTTGAAAGTAATGAGAACTGGGCTGCAGATGCAAACACATATATTAGTAATGGTCCATTTAAGATGACGGAATGGAAGCATGAAAGTAATGTAGTGATTGAAAAGAACAATGAATACTACGATAAAGACGTAGTGAAATTAGATAAAGTGACTTTCAAAATAGTAAATGAAGCTACAACTTATTATCAAATGTTCAAAACAGGAGAATTAGATTTAATCAGTACATTACCAAGTGATGTTCTTGCAACTGAAAAAGATAATGAAGATTATCGTGAAGAACCTTACTACGGAACATATATGTACATGTTCAATGTTAAGAAAGAACCATTTACAAATGCAAAAGTTCGTAAAGCTTTCGCAATGTCAATTGACCGTAAAGCATTGACAGAAAATGTAACGTTAGGTGGAGAAACACCAGCATATGCAATGGTTCCTGAAGGCGCAGAAACACCAGAAGGAGATTTCCGTAAAGTTGGTGGCGATTACTTTGAAGAAAATGCTAAGGAAGCCAAAAAGCTGTTAGCAGAAGGTATGGCCGAAGAGGGCTGGAGCAAGCTTCCAGAAGTAACATTACTTTATAACACGGCTGAAAATCATAAAAAAATTGCAGAAGCAGTACAAGAAATGATTGATCAAAACTTAGGTGTCAAACTTAAACTAAGTAACCAAGAGTGGGGTACTTATCTAGAAACAACAAAACAAGGAAACTTCCAAATGGCTCGTATGGGATGGATTGGTATTTTTGTTGATCCTGTTGTTAATCTTGACTACTACCTAGGTGATAGTCCTAACAACCGTACAGGATGGGTAAATAAAGAATATGATTCTATTATTGCTAAGTCTAAAGTAGAGCAAGATGTAAATAAACGCTATGAGCTTTTGCATCAAGCGGAGAAAATTTTGATGACGGATATGCCGTTTATGCCTGTGAATTTCTATAAATATAATTACTTAACAAATCCTGATTTTGAAAACATCGCTTATTATGTGAATCGTTTCCCTCAATTTAAATGGGCAGAAAAAACGAAATAAAACGTTTTATTCATAAATTGTGAGTTGTAAATTGATAAAGTCCCTTGGCCAGCAGTTTACCGAAGAGAGCGTAAGCTTTTCTAAGAAGACATGGAATTGTAAGGGGCTTTATCTTTTTTACTTATAGCTATAACTGATTCAAATTAATAAGAGGTGATAGAATGAAAAGATTTTTTTTACTTACAAGTGCTCTGGCCATGCTTTGGGTAGGCATCATGCTGCTCTTAAATTGGACACTAGTTGAATGGATTAACTACACATTTCTTTTCGGTTTAACCGCTGCAATAATATCTGCTTGTATTAATATTTGGCAAACTAGATTTTTCAGTGTGTTTACTAGAGGATTTCGATCACTAGGGCATTTTATCATTCCTATGAACAAGTCTAGATCACTAGAACGTGCAAATCAGCAGCTCGCTAATGATGCAAATTTAAATCAATTTAAACAAAAGATAGCCCAAGTATTGTTTTTCTCGATTTCTAGTTTAGCTGCTTCTTCAATTTTTGTAAGTATTATTGGATTAATATTTTACTATTAGTAGAAATACATAAATGTAGATACTATCTATTAAAAGGAGACTGAAAATAATGATAAATTCGGATCAAGTTTTATCTGAGTACTTAAATGTACGTGGGGGATTCCAGCCACAAGTGATCCCAAATCAACAAGCTATTACTTTTATTTCTAAAGAAACTGGTATTCCACAAGTTTGGAAGTGGGATGTAACAACAGCTGAAATTCAACAATACTCTGACCTGCCAGACCGAGTTCTAGCTGTATACCATTCTCCATCAGGAAAGCAAATGATTGTAGGAATAGATGAAAAAGGAAATGAAAAACAGCAATTTCACTTATTGAGAGAAAAAGATTCGTATGCAAAGGAACTTGTAGTATCAAAAGAACATTTTCACCAATTTGGCGGATGGTCTTCAGACGAAAGTAAAATTGCATTCACAAGTAATCGTCGTCATCCGGGTTACTTCGATATATTTATCCTAGATGTGGAAACAAAAACAGAGGAAGTTGTTTATCAGGTAGATGGCAATTGTACTCCTATTGGTTGGACAAAAGATGGAGAGCATTTAATCATTAGCATGCCTGAAACAAATATTGATCAATCTTACTACATACTAAACTTAAACAAGAAAGAGCTTTGTAAATTATTCGAAGGAAATCCTTTATCTAGATATCAGTCACTTCAGCAGAGTAATAATGGAGAGAGTGGATTCATCCTGACTGATGTTGGTCAAGATACTTTAGGCATCCATAAATTTAATTTTAAAGAATCTTCTCAACTACAGGAACTACTTACATTCGACAAATGGGATATTGAAGAAATTAAATTATCTCCAGACAATTCTATCCTAGCATTTACTACAAACGAGGGTGGAGTCTCTCTTCTTGGAATTTATGATTTAATAAAACAGAAGCATCATTATATCGAAGGTGTTCCAAGCGGGGTAGTGGAATCTCTAACTTGGCTAAATGATAATGAACTTTACTTTGGACTAAAAAGCCCCATACTTCCTGGTGATATTTGGAGAGTATCTTTGAATGACAACAAAGTAGAACGTGTCACATTCATAGGCGAGGCTAAGGAAGTACAACACTTGTGGCAGCAACCAGAGCTTTGTACATTTTCTTCTTTTGATGGTTTGGAAGTACCTTACTTTCTATATGGTAAAAAGGAAGAAGCTCAGCCGGTAGTAGTGTATGTTCACGGTGGACCCGAGTATCAACTACGAGCTGAGTATAACCCTGTGATTCAGTATCTAGCAGCGAATGGCTTTGCAGTAGCGGCACCGAATGTGCGAGGAAGTATGGGGTATGGACGAAAATACGTGAAATTGGATGATGTACGAAAGCGTATGGATTCTGTAGCTGATTTAAAATGGCTAGCAAATGATTTAGTACATACGCATGGAGCCGACTCCGAACGAATCGGTATTATGGGACGTAGCTATGGTGGATTTATGGTTTTAGCTGCCCTAACACATTATGCTGATATATGGGCGGCAGGAGTGGATATTGTAGGGATATCCCATTTCAAATCATTCTTAGAAAATACAGGGGCATGGCGCAGAAAATTACGTGAATATGAATATGGATCATTAAAAGATGATGTTGATTTCTTTGAAGAAATCGCACCATTAAATCATTCCGATAAAATAAAAGTACCTTTACTTATTTTCCACGGCAGAAACGATACACGAGTCCCTGTTAGTGAAGCCGAACAGCTAACGGCAGATTTAAAAGAGCAAGGAAAGCAAGTAGATCTTATTATTTTTGAGGACGAAGGTCACCAAACGGAAAAAATCGAAAATCATATTAAAATGAATACGGAAATAGTTCAATTCATGCAAAAGTTTTTAAAGGTACAGGAAGTCAATTTTAAGTCTTAATAACACAAATATTAGATAGTCGTGTTGCAGATATGTTTTTTCTGTTTTCTTTTTTTCAACAGTTTGTCTAGTAAGACAAGTATCTAATTATTAATCTAAGGAGTGTGTTTTATGAAACTATTTACAACTACTTCAAATTTAATTGAACAAATGGTTGCGTGGAGAAGAGATTTCCATCAGTACCCTGAGACAGGCTGGACGGAATTTCGTACAGCTTCAATAATCGCACATGAATTGCACAAATTAGGTTTACATGTACAAATAGGAAAAGAGGTTGTGTCAGAAGAAAGGATGGGCGTCCCCTCTGATGACGAGTTAGCAGTTTACTATGAGAATGCAAAAAGTAACGGTGGCTACGTAAAATATATGGAAAAGATGGTTGGGGGATATACAGGTGTTGTTGCTACAATTAAAGGAAAAAAAACAGGACCTTCCATTGCTTTCCGTTTTGATATGGATGCGCTAGATATACTTGAAAATGATGAAATTACACATTTTCCGAAACAATTTGATTTTCGCTCAAAATATGCAGGGAAAATGCATGCTTGTGGACATGATGCCCATAGCGCAATTGGTTTAGGCTTAGCACAAGTCCTTGCAAATAATGTGGATCAAATTGAAGGTACTATTAAAATTATTTTTCAACCAGCTGAAGAAGGTGTTCGCGGAGCAAAGTCAATGGTCGCTGCTGGAGTTGTAGATGATGTGGATTATTTTTTAGGTATGCATGTAGGAATAAATGTACCATTGGGTACAGTAATAGCTGGTGCAGATGGGTTTTTAGCTACAACTAAAATAGATGCAAAATTTACTGGGAAAGCTGCACATGCAGGGGCTGAACCTGAAAAGGGGAAAAATGCTTTACTTGCTGCAGCTTCGGCAATATTGGGTCTTCATACAATTACACAACATAGTGATGGTGCATCACGTATCAATGTTGGAACTTGTATATCAGGAGATGGACGTAATATTGTACCAGCTCATGCCTCATTAAAATTAGAAACACGTGGTGAAAATAACTCGGTACATACTTATGTACATGAGCAAGCACTATCTGTTTTAGAAGGAGCCTCTAAAATGTATGGAACAGAGCTTACTTATGAAATAGTTGGTGAAGCTAAAACGTGTGCTTCTTCAGAGGAATTAATAGATTTAGTTGGCCTTGCAGCAAAAGATATTAATGGTGTAGAGGAAGTACTATTGAGAAGTAAGTTTGCGGGTGGTTCAGAAGATGCAACTTATATGATGGACCAAGTTCAGCGACAAGGGGGACTTGCCACATATGCAATTTTTGGTACAACGTTAGCAGCTGGTCATCATCATGAAAAATTTGATATTGATGAAGCTGTATTTCCAATCATTCTAAACACGTGGTTAGAAACAATTGAACGAATTTATCAATATCAATATAATTAATTTTATATTGATAATAGGATAAATTATTTTTCTTAGTTATTAGTAGCTTATAATTAAAAGTCCTAAATAAGTTACTTTCATTCATAAAAAAGAAAAGCTAAATTAGTCAAATTACTAAACGCAATAATCTATAACTCTTGTACAAGAGGAGAAGTCAAAGCCATTAAAATATTTAAGTATAAATTTCAATATAGATTCGGTAAAAGTTCTAGTGCTAAGTATGGCATTAGAACTTTTTTTATTGAATTAAGTACGGAGTCAATATTTTAACAATAGAATGTGATAATTTTTTAGATTTAGGGAATTACTATTTCAAGTCAGTTTCTAAAGAGGAACAATTATTTTGAATGGTTAAAAAAGAATGAAAATATAGAATAATATTTCAATTTACATCCTTAGTGCTATTTGTTAAGATGCTCTAAGGTTGTCTGTTGTCAGATGTCTAATTAAGGGATTTGATAAAAGGGATTGTTTTTCTACTACATACAAAGAAGGTGTCTAATATGAACGTATTATGGGGGATTTGCGGTATAATAGCTATTCTTGGTATAGCTTTTTTATTGTCAAGTTCCAAAAAATCAATCAATTTGCGAACAGTTGTTGGAGGATTAGTAATTCAAATTTTGTTTGCTTTTATCGTTTTAAAATGGGAAACAGGGCGTGAAGGTCTCCTAGCTTTTTCAAATGGTATACAAAATTTAATCTCTTATGCAAGTGAAGGGATTTCCTTCGTATTTGGTCCTGCAGCGGATACTAAAAATTTCGGTTTTGTTTTTGCTTTTCAAGTATTGACCGTTATCATTTTCTTCTCTTCTCTAATTTCTGTTTTATATTATTTAGGAATTATGCAGTTCTTTATTCGAATTCTTGGTGGAGCTCTTTCAAAGCTTTTGGGAACAAGTAAGGCAGAATCTGTTTCGGCTGCTGCAAATATTTTTGTAGGACAGACGGAGGCACCTCTTGTTATACGACCATTTATTGCGAATATGACAAAATCAGAGCTTTTTGCTATTATGACCGGAGGACTTGCTTCGGTTTCAGGGTCAGTTTTAGTAGGGTATGCATTATTAGGAGTTCCATTAGAATATTTGGTTGCTGCAAGCTTTATGGCTGCTCCAGCAGGATTAATTTTAGCTAAAATTATGATTCCTGAAACGGAAGTCGTGAATGAAGAAAACTTCACTATGGAAAAAGATGATTCATCTGTCAACGTAGTTGATGCAGCTGCACGTGGTGCTAGTGATGGATTAAAACTTGCGTTAAATGTAGGTGCGATGCTACTTGCATTTATTGCAATTATCGCACTTCTTAATGGACTACTAGGTGGAATAGGAAGTATTTTTGGATTTAAGGAGTTAACACTTGAGGGGATTTTAGGATTTGTTTTTTCACCACTTGCATTTGTTATAGGAGTTCCTTGGTCAGAAGCAGTCCAGGCAGGATCTTTTATAGGTCAAAAGTTAGTGCTAAACGAATTCGTTGCTTATTCTGCTTTTGCACCTGAAATTGCATCATTATCTCCAAAAACAGTAATTGTAGTAAGCTTCGCATTATGTGGATTTGCAAACTTAAGCTCGATGGCGATGTTGTTAGGCGGTTTAGGTTCGATGGCACCAAGCCGTCGCGAAGATGTTGCACGCTTAGGATTTAGAGCTGTCGCCTCAGGGATGTTGGCTTCATTATTAAGCGCTGCCATAGCAGGCATGTTTTTATAATTGGGCAGATTAAAAACGTAACTAAGAATTTTAGATAGATTATATATACTGGTATGAGAGACCTTATCCAATAATGGGTAAGGTCATATTTGTTTTTAATGATGATTTAATCAAACTCATGATACTGCAACTTTTCAATTATCCTTCTCTTTCTGTATAGCATTTTGCTCGCTTCCGCTATATCATGGACTGCTGACCGATTAATGAATGCACCGAATAAGAGACCAGCAATCGGAATCATTTGAAACAGTTTCTTCCAGCCAAATTGATCTCGGTAAGAATACACGACTTCACGCCAACCTTGCATTTCGGATATAACCTCTCGTTTTACTGTCTCATCTTGGTTATCAAACATGGATAATTGGGAAAGGATTGCTTCCTTACCGATAATGTCAGAGGAGATAAATTGAAGACATTTTACGATAAATAAACGTTCTTTTTTTTCATTTGGGTCATAGCCATAGCAAATTGCAATGTCCTGTATAGTTTTTAACTGTAACCCTAAAAGGAGAGGGATATCGATTGATAATGTAAATATACCTCCGATTCCGGTACCAGCGCCTTGTAGTGTTGCTAAATTTTTTCTGTTTTTAGTCAGCCCATCAACTGCATGATCCATCTTAGAGACAGGCAGCATTTTCACATCCTCAATTGTTTGTACTTCAAGCTTAGGATAATACGAAGGGATTTTAGATACTGAACTTAGATAGTTTCCACCTGTTTGAACGTATTGGCCAAGCTCGTCCAGTAGAATGCCGATTTTATCTTGAATGAACTTAGGTGTCCATTTATCGATGATTTTAAATGGCAACCGCCCAATTTTCTCGAAAAACCATAGATCATTTTGATCCTTTTCCCATGCTTCTACCTTGTTAAATTCTTCTGTTAACCATTCCTTAGAATCATTCACTCATTTTATCTCCTCATTCTTTGAATACTAGTAATACGAATATGTGAATGCAAAGTTTCACTTCTAGTGATAGTCACAAAAAAGTATCAGTCTATGAATCTCTTCTTAGCCTGATACCTCACATTATTATTAAGTTCATTTTGGCTATTTGTTACTTTGTTATATGTTCTTCTTTATTGTTATTTATAGTATAGTCGTTTACAAATTTATCTCCAAAGGCGATACATAGCTCTGCAACTAGGGCACAACGTTTTGCAAACATATCGAATTGAATATGTTCATGTCTTGCATGTGCTCCATCTCCTGGAATACCTAGTCCATCAATAGTTGGAATACCTAAAGCAGAAGTGAAGTTGCCATCACTTGCTCCTCCTACACTAGATTCATTAACTTCAATGTTCAGTTTTTTACCTGCTTCTTGAGCAATTTTAAATAATTGTTGATTGGCTTCGCTTCTCTCAAGCGGTGGTCGATTCAACTCACCAGTTATGCTCAGTTTAGCCAATGGATTTTTCGGAGTAAGTTGTTCGATTGCTTGCATAATTCTTTCCGCTTCAAGCAATGTAGAAATTCGAAAGTCTACGTCAATAGATGCGTATTCTGGCACTACATTTATCGTTGTACCACCACGAATCACACCTACGTTCACTGTTGTCCCTTTACCATAATCAGTTAGCTCTTGGAGTTGTTGTACTAGGTAAGATATCTCTAATATAGCGTTGACACCATCTTCATGGTTATTTCCAGCGTGTGTACTTATTCCTTGTACTTCTAATTGATACATTCCCATACCTTTTCTAGCTGTTTTCAGGTTACTCGTTTGGGCCTCAGGGGGCTCCATCACAAAAACCGCCTCACATGTTTTTGCCACCTCTTCAATCAATTCTCTAGAGGATATACTACCGATTTCTTCATCTGAAGTAAGTAAAAATACAGGAGATATTGGTAACGTTTCTAAAGTGTTTTCTAATGAAGAAATCGCCCAAATAGATGACAATAATCCTGCTTTCATATCAAACACTCCCGGGCCATAAAACTCGTCATTTTCAAAATGAATTGGTAATTCACCTTTTGGCCAAACAGTGTCAAAGTGGCAAAGGAATAGGACACGAGGTTTTGCGGAATGTTCTTTCTCGAACAGGAGGTGATTTCCATATTGGTTGTTCATATATTCCGTACAGATGTAATCTTTACCAAGACGTTTTTGGATAATAACCTTAATCAGATTTCCTGTTAAATCTACGAGATTCTTATCATAACTGGGTGACTCAGCTTGTACGAGATTTAAAAGATCTTCTTTAATAGTTTGTTGATGATGCAATAAAAAGTCGTAATTAACTGTCATACAGGCAACACATCTCCCTATATTCTAATTTGTAACTTAATAATAACCTTTAACATTTGTGTAAATCAAAGTATTTTTAATATTTAAAATATAATAAATAAAAGAACTGTTAAAGCTTAATGTTGATTTGTAGTTGATAAGCTAACGGGCAGATTAATTGAATAAAGAAAAAATCTGTAAATTAAATACAGGGTTATTGTGAATTTATGTAGAATATATATGTCTTATTCTATATGAAATCAGGAGGCTCTTATGAAAACATGGATGAAACTTGAAGACCCCAATAATAAGTACGGTGCCAAGTTTACTTTGGGCGATAGAAATATTATGTTGCCGCCAGGTGCAGTGATATCTGTAACAAGAGGAGAACTGTTCAATATTCCACGCTTGATCATAAATGGGATGCTAAATCAATTCATAATGAAAGCACTGACAAAAAATGAAAACCTACTATATGCTGAGCTGACTGGACAAATACAAGGAGGAATAGGGCAAACGATAACAGTTTGGAGAGATGGTAACCGTATGAATGAATTTAAGAAGAGTGGCTCCCACAACTTTGCACGAAGATTTTTTAGTTGGGTATTTTATAGTGGGAAAGTACAGTCCTATTTTTTAACGTGGGGACACATTGGACACCTTTCTTCAACAGATGAAATAACTACATTTGTAAAAAAATATGGTCGTCATTTTGATGGAGGTAAATTAGTAAAGAATGCGAATCCACCAAAAACAACAATAAAGACTAACAAAGTCTAAATAAAATAAAAAAAGTAGATATATAAAATCGTTAAAGCTTTGGGAAATTAATAGAATTACTTGCTCATTTCTAATACCAACAATTAAAAACATGATTTTGCCCGTATTGGGGAAGAATATTCTTATAGATTTTTTCAAAAAGAATAATGTTCGTTGCCGATTTTTATCTGTATCTGTGCTTAGCTAATCTTAATAAAGCTTTAACATAGAAATCTGTTCTATCTTTGTCGTTTTAGATTACACTTATTGTAGGACGAACTGAACAAGGGAGTGAACGACATAGCAAAAAAATGGGGAATATCAGCTCTATTGATATTTGGTGTGTATGCTTTAGCGATGTATTTTTATATTTTTCATAGTGGTGGTGGGACTATACCAGCTGCTTTAAAGGGAACTGTCGCTGATCCAGCGATGTTTATGTCCGAGCACGAATTACTATTAAGTGGAGAGTACTCGAAAATTAGGAATTTCCTCTTTTTTGTAGCGACTCCGTTTGAATGGCTCGTCTACTTCTTAATATTGCTTGTAGGGCTATCTTTTATGTTAGAAAAATGGTCAGCAGCACTTTCCAAATGGACAATCGTAAAAAATGTAATCTATCTATTTTTGTTATCACTACTTACGTATATTGTATTATTTCCAATGGACTATTATAGCTTTACCTTAAGTAAAAAGTATGGAATTAGTACCCAAAGCTTTTCTTCTTGGATGAGGGATGGTGTGATAGACTTTTGGGTTAACTTAGGCATGACTGTAATAGTTGTGTTGGTTCTTTATTGGCTCATAAAAAAAAGTACCAAGAGATGGTGGCTATATGCCTGGCTATTAACAATCCCTTTCTCTATTTTTATCATGTTTATCCAACCGGTAGTAATTGCCCCGTTATATAACGATTTTTACCCGTTGAAAAATAAAGAATTAGAGACAAAGATTTTGTCGTTAGCCGAACAGGCAAATATTCCAGCTGAGCATGTGTTTGAAGTGAACATGGCGGAAAAGACGAATGCTCTAAATGCTTATGTTACTGGTGTTGGTAGTAATTCGAGGATTGTGCTTTGGGATACTACATTAAATCGTTTATCAGATAAAGAAATTTTATTCATAATGGCACATGAAATGGGACATTATGTAGAGAAACATATTTATTTTGGCCTGGTTGGTTATATCTTCATGACGCTTATTGGACTTTGGTTAACGTCGAGGATTATGACTTGGATTATTGCAAGACATGGAAGGGTATTAAAACTAAAGAAGATTAGTGACATTAGTTCGCTCCCATTGTTTTTACTAATTACTTCGATGTTATTATTCGCTTCAAGTCCAATCTCGAATTATGTCTCTAGATATCAGGAATCAAGAGCTGACCAGTATGCAATAGAGTTAATGGGGGATAAAGAGGCAGCGGTGACGGCGTTTCAAAAACTCACAAAATCTGGATTAAGTGAAGTAAATCCGCCTTTACTTGTGAAATGGTTCCGATATACGCATCCTCCAATGTTAGAAAGAATTTATAAAGTTGCCGATCAAACAAGTGTAGAAGAGTAATGAAGGCTATACATGAATTGTTCATATATTTATATTTGTGAATAATTCATGTTGTTACTGCTGGGTTATAGTTATTCCTATTTTTCAGAAAAAACTATTAAATTTTTTAATCGTTAAAACTCAACTATAATATAATTCAATTGTGCTTATGACATGGTCACCGAGTTAAGATTCGGAAGCGTTAGTATGAGATGTTGTGTGAATTTTTAAAAAAGAATAAAAAAATAGTAGCACAGGATTATTTGGTAGGGAGAGTAGCTATGCGCAATATTTTTATAATTACAATAGGTTCTATTTTAGTGGGATTTGCTTATAACTTTTTGTTGATTCCTCATGAAATTCTTAGCAGTGGATTAAGTGGAATTGCTATCATGCTTGGTCTAGTAACGCCTTTCAATACAGGTATTTTAAACTTTTTATTAAATCTTCCTTTACTTATTATAGGTGTAATGAAATTAGGTAAACGGTTTATTGGATATACGATTCTTTCAGTACTAGTACTTTCAGTTAGTTTGTATGTAATTCCTGTTTATCAAGTAACACATGAGCCCCTTCTTGCATCACTGTTTGGTGGAGTTATTACAGGAATTGGTATTGGGATAATTTTTAAAGCTTCAGGATCATCAGGTGGCTTTGATATTATTGCGATGCTTCTAAATAAGAAAAGAGATTTTCCTCTTGGGGCGATGATTTCTGCGATGAACGCGATCGTTGTAGTGATTTCTGGCTTTGTATTTAGCTGGGATGCAGCTTTATACACGCTTGTAGCGATTTATGCGACGGGTAAAGTTATTGATACGATTCATACGAATCACATTAAACTAACTCTGATGATTATTACGGGTAAAGGTGACGAAGTGAAAGAGAAATTACTTGCGAATCTATATCGCGGAGTTACAATTATGGATGGTGAGGGAGCTTATACTGGTGAAGGTAGAAAAGTCCTTATTACTGTTATCACTCGTTATCAATTATCAGAAGTTAAAGAAATGATTACTGAAGTTGATCCAAATGCGTTTGTGAACATCACAGAGACAAAAGAAGTTATAGGGATGTTCCACCGTGGATAAGAGTTATTAAATATAGAAGCAATTATCTCAGTGAATCATTTAAAATGATAAGAGGTAATTGCTTTTAATTTTTGAATAGAGGAAAAAATACAGACGTGTTAAATTTTAATGCCAGCAATATTATTAAACATCTGTATTCTTCAGGAAAACCTCGCGATGTAATTGAACATGATAAATTAAAGTGTCTTTAGAAGGAAGGTCATTCCTTTTATAGACACTTTTTTTATGAATACGTTCAATTTTTTATTTTATTTAGCCGTAAATCTCTATTTCAAATGAAACCTTGAATGCATTGTATGTTTTAAGATGGATGAAGATAAATTTGTATACGATTGAAATAAATCATTTCTAAATCAATGGGTAAATTAATTTATAATTTTCGGAATTTATTGTAATTTTAATTGAAAAGAAGAATAAACTTCATTATGATGAAAAAAAAGGAAATCCTTCGAGAAACAGGAGATAGATAAATGGATGAATTAAAGTCTAAGGTTCAATCAAAATATGATGAATTTTCAAAAGGTTTAAAGATGGTAGCAAAGCATTTTCTTGCAAATCCAGAGGCGTTTGCGATGAACTCAGGTGTTCAAGTAGGACAGGAGATTAATGTCAGTGAAACTACGGTTATTCGATTTTGTCACGCACTTGGATATAGTGGATACAGCGCTTTGCAAAAGGATGTTCAAGAACAACTGCTCAATAAAAAAAGTAGTTTATTTGAATTCCACTTTATGAAAAATTCCACTAAGATGGATCAAGAATTTTCAAAGAAAATGATGATAAAAGATGCTGAGTTGATATTGCAAACAGCTGAAAGGCTAAATGTAGGTGATTTTACAAAAGTAGTTGACCATTTAGCTCAATCAGAAAGAGTTCTTGTATCAGGTGTTCGATCATCTCATGCAATGGCACAGTGGTTTTCGTTTACTCTCGATTTAATGCGTGGAAATGTAAGATTATTCCGACCTGATACAGATGATATTATGTTACGTATTAGTGAAATGAATGAGAGAAGCACGTTTGTTGCATTTTCATTTCATCGTTATGCTTTGGAAACAATCAATATGGCGAAAGAAGCAAAGCGTCAAGGTGCGTTTGTAATTGGTATTACTGATTCAGAGGTTGCCCCAATTCGAGAACATGCGGATATCTTATTTACTGTACAACTACCAATTAAATCTACATTAGATGTCGCACCGGCAGTGTTTTCGCTGATGAACGCTATAGTTGGTGCTGTAGCAGTGAAAAATTCAGAACAGTTTGCAAAAAGAACTAAAGTATACGAAGAGCTACAATTAAACCGTTTTTTTGGAGAATGATATAAAACTTTGCTGGTGTTTATATAGAAAAATAGGTGAGGTGTAGAATGTTACAGATTAAGAGATTAGTAGATATCGAAGAGATAAGAGCCACACAGCAAATTGAAGAGAAGGTTTGGAAAATGCCAGTTATACCAATACACCAAACGTATACAGCATCGAAGAATGGTGGAATGATCCTAGGCGCTTATGATAATGATGAATTAGTAGGCTATCAATATAGCTTCCCAGGATTTAAGAATGGCAAAGCATATTTATGCTCTCATATGCTCGGTGTTTTACCTACTTATCAAAAAGGTGGATTAGGAGAAAAACTAAAAGCTGCTCAGAAGGAATGGGCACTTGAAATGGGCTATTCATTAATTGTTTGGACATACGACCCTCTAGAAAGCGTGAATGCTTACTTGAATCTACATAAGTTAAAAGGGATTGCAGCCTCCTATTTGGAAAATCATTACGGAATGATGGAAGATCCTCTTAATAAAGGAATTCCTACTGACAGATTTTTAGTAGAGTGGTGGATTCGTAGTGATCACATCCAGGGTGAACAAAAGAATGATGAAGTCCAAAGCTATGAACCGTTGATTGAAACAGAGCTCAAAAAGAGGCAGTTTCCGATTATTAGCTCTGAGATAGAGCCAATAAAAAATAAAAAGAAAGATATAATCTTAATTCCAATACCAGAGAATTTCCAACAAATGAAGCAACAACAGCCAAGTCTTGCATTGGATTGGCGCTATAAAACGAGAAAATGGTTTCAAGAATTGTGTTTGAATGACTACGTAGCAGTGGATGTAAAACGTAATTCAAAAGAAAAGGTGAGTTATTATGTGTTTCGAAAACGTAATAGTTTATCTTTAGTGGGAAATGAGGAGGGAAAATTATGATCTATAGTCCAATTGATATTCAAGAAGTTTGCCTACATCGACTTGTAATGAAATTAAAGGAACCATTTACCACAAGCTTTGGTACATTTCAGGAGAGAGAATTTTTTGTCATCGAAATGGTTGATGAACATGGCCTCTCTGGTTTTGGTGAATCCGTCGCTTTTGCAAGTCCTTGGTATAGTGAGGAGACTGTAAAAACAAATGAACACATGATGAGAGATATTCTAATTCCCTTGCTATTTAAGGATCCTATCGCTCATCCAGATGAAGTATCAGAGAGGTTTGGGGCTATTCGAAGAAATAATATGGCGAAATCTGCATTAGAGGGAGCGGTTTGGGATTTATTTGCGAAACGTAGCAATCTAACATTGGCAAATGCCCTTGGTGGAGAAAAGAAGCAGATAGAAGTTGGAATCAGTATAGGCATTCAATCCTCTGTAAAAGAGCTTTTAGAAATTATAAGTAATCATGTAGATGAAGGTTATAAACGAATCAAAATTAAAATAAAGCCTGGTTGGGATTACGACGTTTTGAAAGAAGTTAGAAAACATTTTCCTGATTTAGATATGATGGCAGATGCAAATTCAGCTTATACGCTGAAGGATATGGAACTGTTAAAAAGACTTGATGAATTAGATTTAATGATGATTGAACAGCCGTTAGAGCATGATGACATTATCGATCATGCAAAATTACAATCGCAGTTATCCACTCCTATTTGTTTGGATGAAAGTATTCATTCATTAGAGGATGCTAGAAAAGCTATAGAGTTAGGTAGTTGTAAGATTATTAATATTAAAATCGGCCGTGTTGGAGGATTAACTGAATCGTTAAAAATTCACAACTATTGTCTTGAGAAAGGAATCCCTGTTTGGTGTGGAGGAATGCTTGAATCTGGTATTGGCCGGGCCCATAATATTGCGCTAACAAGTCTATCTCAATTTGTTTTACCAGGTGATACAGCATCTTCAGATAGATATTGGGAAAAGGATATCATTGAGCCAGAAGTCATCGTCGAAAATGGCATGATCACGATACCAGATAGGCCAGGTATAGGCTATGAATTAAATCGTGAAGTTCTTGAATCGTACCGGGTAGAAAAGAAAATAGTTACGAAAAGCAATAAGGTTTCGTTGAAGTCATAAATCATTGATGTCGGGCTGTAATCCCCCAAAACAACAATTTTGCAAATAGTTGTAGGATATACCTCTCGTCATTTAAAACAAAATAAATATGTTTATTCTCATTATGCTTTTTAAAAAGTAAAGAACTTATGACAAGATTCGATAGTTCTAAATCAATACATTAATCAGAAAACAACAGAAATATAATTTACTGTAAATGAATCAATGATTATTGGGGGGTGAGAAAAATGGAGAATCAATTTTTTGTGCAAAAAAATCAGAATAGTCCGTTAGTTGTTGATGGACATTCTGATTTATTATCTGATGTACAGATTCAACGTGAAAAAGGTAGAAGAAAGGTTATTGAAACGGATTATTATGAACGTTTAGCAGCGGGTGGAGTAAATATCATTGTAGCTGCTCTATATGTTGACAGTAGTTTTCTTCCAGAAATGGGCCTTCGAAAAGCACTGGGGCAGATAAGTTATTTATATGAAGAGGTGCAAGAATCTCCAGAAAAATTGATGATTTGCTATAACGGAGAGGATATGGAACGAGCTAAACAAATGGGGAAAATCGGTTTCTTATTGTCTATTGAAGGGGCAGAGCCAATAGGAACGGATCTTAGTCTATTAAGAGTATTTTACGAATTAGGTGTACGGAATCTCGGGTTAGTTTGGAGTAGAAGAAATGCCGTTGGGGATGGGAGTTTCTTTCAGCCAATTCGTGAAGGAAGAAAAGGAGGCATCACAAGTTTTGGAGTTAAGGTGATTGAAGAAGCAGAAAAACTAGGTATAACAATTGATGTATCACATTTAAATGATGAAGGATTCTGGGATGTGATGGAAATAAGCAAAAAACCAATCATTGCATCACATTCAAATGCTCGCTCACTTTGTTCGACGATGCGAAATCTAACGGACGAACAGATTCTAGCTATAGCCTCAAAAAATGGTGTGATTGGAGTAAATGCAGCTAGCTTACTAGTTGCTGATGAGGATACCAATTGTAATATAGAGTATCTCATCAATCATGTCGATCATCTAGTAAAAGTTGCAGGTATTCAGCATGTTGGAATCGGGTTAGATCTTTGTGAAGATTTAATTAAATATATGTCACCAGCTGATTTGGCGAATATACCACGTAAGCCATTCGATGTCATTTCAGGTCATCAAGAGATTCCTCTATTTATCGAAGGACTTATAGATCGAGGCTATAAAGGAAATGAGATTGAAGCATTATTAGGAGGGAATTTCCTTCGAATCTTTAAAGGATAAAACGAATGATTAGATTTAAGTATTGCAATTATTCTTAAGATAAATTTTAATAGATATATTTTTTAGTTTTAAAAATCAGGAAATTCAGAAATGGAGAGATGGACGATATGAAACAAGAAACAATGATGAAGGAATTCAATCAGTATGCAGGTGAAATTACGAAGAAATATCAAATTCCAGGCTTTGCAATGGGCTTAGCGAAAGAGGGTCAATTATTTTATGAAAATGATTTTGGTTATCGAAATATAGAAAAAGAGCTTCCTCTATCATCTGATACTGTATTTGGAATTGGTTCAGTAACGAAATCATTTACATGCGTGGCTATTCTCCAGCTACAAGAGGCTGGAAAGCTGTCTGTTCACGATGCTGTTGTGCAATATTTACCAGAATTTAAAACTAATAATGAAGAATATACGAAACAAATGACGATTCATCACTTTATGACTCATTCTGCAGGAATACCACCTTTAGCCGCATTAATAGGTGCAATGCGTACGAGTATGTTGCTGGATCCAACATTTGAAGAAGAGGGAAAGCCAGCAATGGATTTATCAAAGATACCTTCTATTGAAACATATGAGGAACTAATGAAAGATATCGCGAATGCAGATTTTACACTACTAGGTGCTCCAGGTACAGAGTTTAGCTATTCAAATGATTGTTATGCCCTTTTAGGTACTATTATCGAACGAGTCAGTGGAATCAGTTACGAACAGTATATGAAAGAATATATTTTAGGCCCGGCAGGTATGCACCGAAGTGTATTTCATTATGAAGAATTAAAAGGACACGAGGATGTTGCTACCATTTATAATTCACGAAAAAAAGAAGAAGAAACGATTGTGTTTGAATCTAATAATCCTTGGGATGCGCCGGCTATGCGTGCCGCAGGATTCTTGAAATCTACTATAAACGATATGATTAAATATTCTGAAATTTTTAGAAACAATGGAAAAGTAGGTTCAGTACAAATACTGACTCCAAAGAGCGTTGAATTAATGACAACACCTTATATCCAATGTGATCATGAGAAATATTACGGATACGGTTTAATGATAACACCTGACTATTTTGGCTATCGATTGATAGAACATGGAGGCTCCATTAAAGGAGTAGCAGCTCAATTGAATATGATTCCAGAATTAGGTTTAGCAGGAGTATCATTTACTAACTTAGCAGGAGTGCCTTCTACGCAACTATTATATAGTGCATTTGCAGAACAACTAGGTAGATCTATACATGATTGTCATTTTAGCTTGAAAGAAATTGACGTATCAGCTGAAAAGTTAAATGAATTTGAGGGTGAATTTGTATCAGGTGAAGGTTCGAAAGTGAAACTTCATATTGAAGAAGGAAAACTTCATATAAATGTAGATGGAATTCAAACAATAATAAAATTAATTGCTGAAGATACCTTTTTAGTACACATAAAAGACTCGAATATGATACTGCGTTTTAAAAGAGATGAAGAAGGAACAATTGTAAGGATTAAATGCGGATATAGACAAATTCCAAAGGTGGACTAAGGGGGGAGAAATTTGATTGTTAAACATCTAAAGAAATCGTATCTATTAATTACATTTTTTATTCTGTCTGTGTTTATATTGGTTGCTTGTAGTTCGGATAAGGAGTCTACCAAAGATCAAAGTGATGATTTAAACCAATCTACCTCGAGATTAAAATCAATGATTAAATTAATTAATACTCGTCGATTAGAACCGATTACAGCTGGTGCTCTTACAAATCAAAGAGAAAGTTAAATCAATTTAAGAAAAAAATTAAAAAGTGTCTTGAATAGTAGTTGTTACGGAACTGACCCAGTATATAAGACTGAAATATAAAAGCATTCACCCAACCAGTTGTCGGTATTGTACCGGCGACTGGTTGTTTAGTTTCTGATATATTCGAATGATTTTTGATAGTTTTTTCCTAAATGGAGCAGTTAAACAACCTTTAAGAAAAAATAATACTAATACTACTTAGCGAATTATTAAACTACTAATTTAAAAAAGAGCTGCAATTTGGTATCTTATGTTTGAACTTATATGAACAAAGTTGTCATATTAAAAGTCATATTTTATAGAAAAATGTAAATTTGATAAAAATTTAAGAATATTATGTATTTTAGGTAACAGAATTATATGAATTTATATATAATGATAGAAGGTAGAGTCATCTATTTTGGATTGCACAAAACCAATATAAGGATAATTTAAGGGGATGTTTAAATGGAAAAACGTAATTATAAGTTTGTAAAACCGGCTGCATCATTAATATTAGGAGCAACAGTTTTAATAGGATCTCTTGCTACGTCGGAATCAGTAGATGCTGCGTCTTCAAAATATCAAGTTTCTAATAGTAAATTAGTAGTCAAGAAAACAGGTAAAACTGTAAAAGGGTATAAGCAATTTAATAGTAAACTCTACAAAGATGGCAAACTTTATACAGGATTAAAAGGCGGTATTTATTATAAAAACGGAAAGAAGGGCACTGCTAAATATAAAGGTGTCTATTATTCAAAGGGGAAGGCTTTTACAGGGGTGAAAAGCAATACCTATTATAAAAATGGGAAAGTAGCGACAGGATGGTATGGAAAAGATAGTGCTCACATCTATTATGTGAAAGGAAAACCATTTACAGGAATCGGTGCCAATACAGGTCGATACTTTAAAAATGGTAAACTCAGCACAGGTTGGTATGGTGATGGAGCAAAACGTTCTTATTATGTAAAAGGAAAAGCGTTTACAGGTATCTCAGAAAAAACAGGTCGTTACTTTGTAAAAGGTAAGTTAAATGTGGGTTTAGCACTTTATAATGGAAAATTATTCAACGGTGAAAAGTTAAATGCAGGGGTCATTCAATACAATAACGTTTGGTACAAAGATTCTACAATTGCGAACGGTAAAATCACAACTCCGGATGGCAAAGAAATTAATGTAGTTGATGGCGTAGAGAAGAATTTTGCATTATCAATCATGCACACGAATGATACGCATGCTCATTTAGACAATGCGGCAAAAAGAACAACAGCTATCAAAAATATTAGAGCAAAAAATCCAGATGCATTATTACTAGACGCAGGTGATGTATTTAGTGGAACTCTATATTTCAATGAATTCAGAGGACAAGCAGACTTAAAACTGATGAATTTAATGGGCTATGATGCTATGACTTTTGGAAATCACGAGTTCGATTTAGGTTCAAGTCCAGAAGGGCATCAAGCTTTAGCAGATTTTATTAAAGGAGCAAACTTCCCATTCATTAGTGCCAATGTAAATTTCTCAGCAGATGCGCGTTTTACAGGTCTATTTACAGATTTAATTTCAAGTGAACCTGAAAAAGGAAAGATTTACAATGGTATTGTTAAAGTAATAAATGGCGAAAAAGTCGGCATTTTTGGATTAACAACTGAAGAAACAGTAGATATTGCGAGTCCAGGAAGTATAGCGTTTGAAAATTATATTACAGAGGCTGAAAAAGCAGTAAAAGCCTTTGAAGGTCAAGGCGTTGATAAAGTTATTGCGCTTTCACATATTGGATATGATGATAATGCAGCGGTAGACAATGATTTAACATTAGCTGCAACTGTAAAAGGCATTGACGTTATCGTTGGTGGACATAGCCATACAGAATTAAAGAAACCAGTTATTGTAGACCAAGATAGCAACAAGCAGAAAAAAGATCCAACTGTTATCGTCCAAGCATACCAATATAGCGATTTTTTAGGTACGTTGGATGTAGAGTTTGATACTAAAGGTACAGTAGTGAAATCTGATGGCGAGCTTATTGCATTAAAAACTTTAACAGATGATCCAGAAGCGGTTGCTATATTAAAACCATATTCTGATAAAGTTGCAGAAGTAAACAGTAAAGCTATCGGAGCAGTAGCAAAAAGTGCACTAGAAAACCCAAGAAAAGATAATTCAGCAACTGATAAGATTAGTGTACGTAGCAATGAAACTGCACTTGGTAACATCATTACTGACGGTATGCTAAGTAAAGCTAAGACTAAGAATAAAGATGTTATTATGGCGCTTCAAAACGGTGGTGGTATTCGAGCTGGTATTGATGCAGGTGAAATTACTGTCGGCGAAGTGATTACAGTACTACCATTTGGTAATACATTAGCAACAATGACTTTAACAGGTGCAGATTTAAAACTAGGATTCGAAACGAGTTTTAAAGAATATCCAGCAGAAAGTGGCGGCTTCCTTCATGTATCTGGTGCTAAAGTAGAATTTGACTCAAGCAAGCCAGTTGGTCAACGTGTAGTTTCCATTAAATACAAAGATGCAAGCGGCAATTACATTGCAATTCAAGACGGTGAAAACTACACTGTAGCAACTAATGCCTTTACTGCCAAAGGTGGAGACGGCTACGACATTTTTGCCAAAGCATATGCAGAAGGTCGAGTAACAGACCTAGGTCTTTCGGATTGGGAAAACTTAGCGGAGCAGTTAACATCACTAAAAGAAATTAACCCAACTACAGAAGGACGAATTGTAGATATTGCAAAGTGATTTAATACCAATCGGCAAAATTATGAATTTCATGTTAGGTTAACCAATTAATATAATGTATCCCCCTGATAGCTATAAATTGGGGGGATACTTCTTAAGCTATAACTATCTTAATAAATTACAATCAATATAGTTAGCTTAGAGATCATGTCTATTAGCGCACAATCTCAATAGCTTACATATTCACTTTGTATGAATAACTCACTTTTGTGATCATAGAAAAAGCACCTCCGAAATGAATTTTGGTATCTATACCTGAATTCAATCGAAGATGCTTTTTTATTTGTCTATATCTTAGGGACAGTCTCTATCCCTCTAAGACACTTTTATGGCATTGAACTTTAATTGAAATATGAAAAAATATGCTGTATAACGGGTTATATCTCTTCTAATTTAGGTTGATGTTTTTTCAACATGATGACGAATAAACTAGCTAACACACACATACTACCAGCTAAAATAAAAGCCCATTGATAGGAACCAAATACTTTGAAAATAACTCCACCACCAAATGCTGCAACCCCTGCGCCAACTTGATGAGCAGCCATGATCCAGCCATACATTAAGGTGCTTTTCTTAAGACCAAATTCCCGTCTTGCCAATCCAATAGTAGGTGGGACAGTGGCAATCCAATCTAAACCATAGAAAATAGAAAAAATAACTAGCCATAAGTAAGAACCTTGAGCTAAAGCAAACGGTAAAAACAGTAGGGATATTCCACGAAGCACGTAATACCAAAATAGCAGCCAACGATTATCAATTCGATCAGATAACCAGCCAGATAAGGTTGTTCCCACTAAGTCGAATACCCCCATAAATGAGAGCATTGCCGCGGCTGTTACAACAGGGATTCCAAACCCTATGCAATAGGAGATGAAATGAGTTCCAATTAAACCGCTAGTAGATAAACCACATATGAAGAAACTTCCTGCAAGTAGCCAAAATTCTTTTAGTCTCAAGCCTTCCATAAGTGTACCTAGTGCTAATTTAAATGGATTTTGCCTAAGAATAGGTTGTTCAGCAGATTGATCATTACCCTCCTGCCCATACGGTAGAAGTCCCTTGTCTTGGGGGAAGTCCTTCATAAACAGAAGGATTAATAATAAGATTAATAGACTAAGAATAAAGATAAGTCCTGTGGCGTAACGCCAAGAATATTGGTCAATGATTGTAGCTAATACAGGTAATAATATTAATTGTCCAGTTGCTGTACTTGCCGTTAAAATGCCAACTGCGAGACCACGGTGTTTCACAAACCAGCGATTTGCAATTTGTGTACTGAGTACGGTTAAGAATAATCCAGAACCAATACCGATCATGACACCCCAAATCAGTATTAATTGCCATTGTGATTGCATAACTAAAGTCAATGCAAGACCAGTTGACAATGTTAGCATTGAATAGAGCATCATTCGTTTTAAACCAAAAACCTCTACAAACGCTGCCATAAAAGGTCCCGAGAAGCCATATAAAAATAAGCTCACTGCGAAGGCAAAGGAAATGGCAGGGCGACTCCAGCCAAACTCAAGCTCAAAAGGATCTATAAAAACACCTGATGAGGATCTAATGATACCTGCAACAATAATAGATAAGAATGTAACTGGTAGAATAATCCAGCTATAGTGAACCTTTTTCATTAAGAACTTCAACTCATTTCTAGTTAATAACCATAGAATTATCAGTTTTATATAAAAAAATATGAAATGCTACATAAAGACAGTGATGAGATTAGTATGCTAAATAATACGAATTGTCTGATATAATGTCAATAGGTTGGACTAAGTTAAATTGGTTAATATCAGTTTAAAATGTTAAGTTCATTAACAAACCATGGTATAGAGCATGTTGAGCTTATACTTATCATATTGAAAATGATGAATTCCGCAATGAAAGTATTGTGTTTTTTATCTTAGAAATAGAATAGATAGTTTTGGTAAATTCAAAAATTATTGAGAAGCAGATCTATGAAATGCACAACTGAGAGGTTTTTCTAAATACTAGAACTATCTAGTAGTATATTAATTAAAACTGACATTTATTATAACTAAGGGGTGATCATACTTTGAATCAAACGATTTATTTACTCCGACATGGAGAAACTGTCTTTAATTCGCAAGGTAGGTATCAAGGTGAACTGGATTCACCATTAACAGATGATGGAATTGCCCAAGTAAATAGTATTGCTAGATTGTTAAAGATGTATATTGGAGATCCAAAAAAGTGGGCTATTATATCGAGCCCTTTAGGTAGAGCTATGCAAAGTTCTGAGATTATCTGTAATACATTAGGATTTGATGTAACTAAGGTAGAGAAGGATAATCGCTTAAGGGAGGTATCTGTTGGCTCTTGGGCGGGCTTAACAATGAAAGAAATTGAAGAAAAATGGCCGAAACTTCTAAAACATACAGATCACTACAATTGGTTTTTTAATTCACCTAATGGAGAAAGTTATACTTCTGTTGAGGAAAGAGTAGCAGATTGGCTAAAAAGTATTGAAGGTCGTGAGAAAATTATCGCTGTATCACATGGGTTAACAGGTAGAATATTAAGAGGAGTATACACCAATTTAGAAAAAACCCAAGCTTTAAAATTAGAAGTATCTCAAGATATATTCTTTAAATTAGAAAATCATAATGTTGAGAGATTTAGTATAGAATATGATGAGTATTAATTGTATATCGATTCTAATTGGCCATTTGATAGGGACTATTCAAATGGTCTTTTTTCTACTACTTAAGTGATTAGTATTTTCTTTTAGATTAAAAGATTTCTTGAGTGAAGTGAAATTGTTAATTATGTCTACCTTTTACTGTAGCATTAAAAAATATAATAGAACCTACTTCAAGTTATCTATTTGAATTCGATTAACAAGTTTTCAATGTACAAAGCATAGGATTAATAATATGAACAAAACGGAAGGTGGAATTCAGTGTTTAATCCAAATGCTCATCAACTATCATGTAACTCATTTCGTGTTATAACAGTCACGGGTAACGGGAAAGTTGCCGTTCAACCAAGTTATGTGGAACTTCAAATAGAAGTGATCACAGAAGGAAAAGATGTAAGTAAAGCGCAACAGGAAAATGCAAATATCATGAATCGTGTAATACAATCTATTTTGTCACTTAACATTCCAAGGGAGAATATTCAAACTGCTGCCTATAATATTGTGCCAAACTATGATTACATCGAAGGAAAACAGGTTTTTAGAGGTTATGAAGTGACTAATGCTCTTAATGTTAAAGTAAAAGATACAAGTCAAGTGGGCACTGTCATTGATACAGCTGTAAAAAATGGTGCAAATCGCGTTTCAGGAATTCAGTTTAAAATTGAAAATGGAGAATTTTATTATCAACAAGCGCTAAGTATAGCTCTCCATGATGCCCAAATGAAAGCAAAAACAATAGCCGAGACCATGCGATTACCAATGCTTCCACAACCGATAGAGATTGTAGAAGAGAGTAATGCGGGCCCTGTATTATATAAAACTGTTGCCATGGCTGAGCAGAATATCTCCACCCCAATCGAACAAGGGCAAATTACAATAAGTGCGTCATTAAGAGTCAAATTTCAGTATTAGTTTATAGGTGAATTTTCTAGCAAATTGAATAGGGAATAATGCAAAAATATAATCTTTTAATATAAATTGATTGGTAATAAAAAAGTAGATCACTAACAGTCTTAATAAAAAAACAACCCCAGATGAGTATAAATACTCGTCTGGGGTTATATATGATTAGCCTATATTAAAAATTAAATTCATCTGGGTTTGGACCACAGCGGAAATTCTCATTTAATCCATCAATTTGAGCCATTTCTTCAGTAGTTAGTTCAAAGTCAAAGACATTAATATTTTCTTCCATACGTGACTCAGTCATTGTTTTTGGAATTGTTACAACTTGATGTTGTATATCCCATTTTAAGACGATTTGAGCAGCTGTTTTATTATGTTTAGCAGCAATACTTTGTATAGTTTCATCTTTTAACAGTTCTCCGTTCATTAGTGGAGACCATGCTTCAACTTGGATATCGTGCTCCATGCAATAATTACGCACCTCTTGTTGTGTAAGACGTGGGTGGAATTCAATTTGATTGATAACTGGTTTGATTTCTGTTTCTTTAAGTAGATTTTCTAAGTGGTGAACTTGGAAGTTACTTACGCCGATTGAACGAACTCGACCCTCTTTATAGATCGTTTCAAGTGCTTTATATGCATCCAAATATTGATCATGACCAGGCCAGTGGATTAAGTATAAATCTAAATAATCTAATCCCATTTTTGATAAACTGTCATCGTATGCAGCAAGTGCAGCTTCATAATTTAAGCCAGCATTCCAAACTTTTGATGTGATAAATAATTCCTCACGAGTAACTAAACCCTCAGCAATTGCCTCTTTAATACCTTGTCCTACCATTTCTTCATTGCCATAAATTTGTGCAGTATCAATACTACGGTAGCCTTTTTTTATAGCTGTTTTAACAGCTTCTGCAAGTTCTGCACCATTTTCTACACGGAAAACACCGTAGCCTAAGACTGGCATTTTGATTCCATTATTTAATGTTGTTGTTTGTAAGTTCATTTTGAACACTCTCCTCAGTTTTTTCTTGTTTGACACAGATTGCTGCTAAAATGACAGCTCCTGTTACCATAATTCCTGCAATCCATGTTGTATGGATTAATCCCATTGACTTGGCGATAACGCCTCCTGCATATGATCCAATCGCAATTCCAGCATTGAAAGCAGCAATATTAATAGCAGAAGCGACATCTACAGCGCTAGGGACAAAACGCTCAGCCAATATCACGACATAAGTTTGAAGCCCTGGGACATTCATAAATGCAAAGAGCCCCATAAATAAAATCGTAATTAGACCAGCTATTTTAAATGGTACGGTAAAGTAAAGAACAAATAACACAATCGCTTGAATCACGAACATATAAAATAATGCACGAATTGGATTGTTATTAGCTAGTTTACCACCAATAGTATTACCAATGGCAACTGTAACACCATAGAATAAAATAATTAGAGTCACGGTTTTTGCCGAAAAACCACTCACTTCTTGCAATAATGGTGATAGATACGTAAAGACGACAAATGTACCACCGTAACCTAGTGCAGTAATGATGAACACTAGCAATAATCGGCCGTTTTTTACTAGCTTAAGTTGTTCACCAAAACCGATTTTGGTACCTTTTTGGATAGAAGAAGGTATTAAAACCATATTGGCAATTAGTGCGAGAATACCAATAACGACTATAAATGCAAATGCCATGCGCCATCCGAATTGTTGTCCAATTAATGTACCGAAAGGAACACCTGTTATTGTAGCTACAGTTAATCCAGTGAACATAATCGCTATCGCACTTGCTCGACGATTTGCTGGTACAAGACTAGCAGCAATTGTAGATCCAATTGACATAAATACACCATGAGCTAAAGCAGAAACTAGTCTCGCTACAAGTAATATGCCGATAGTTGTAGAAAACATGGCTATACTATTGCCAATGATGAAAATTAGCATAATCCCTAGTAAAAGTTTCTTTCGAGGAATATGGGCTAGTAGAGATGTCAGTACAGGCGCCCCGATCATTACACCAATCGCATAAATAGACACGGTCAAACCAGTTACTTGAAGTGAAGTTTGTAAATCGGCTGCAATCATTGGTAGTAAACCAACGCTTATAAATTCTGTTGTCCCAATGGCAAAAGCAGTCACTGCCAGTGCAAGCAGAGCCTTTGTATTATTTTGTTGCTGTTCTTTCATAGAATCTCCTTCTTTTAATCAGTGTGCAATTACTTGCCAAATGTTCCGGAACAAATGTTATTATGGAGCATGCAGAACAGAAAGGGAAGTACGTACTTTTTTGTTATATAGGAACCTTTTAGTAACTGCGAACAAATGTTCTTTTAAATGAAAAGAGGTTATTAATGATGGAAACGAAGAAAAAATACAATATATCAGTTGAAGCAACACTTGAAGTTATCGGAGGAAAATGGAAATGTGTGATTTTATGTCATCTCACTCATGGAAAAAAACGTACAAGTGAATTGAAACGACTGATGCCAAATATTTCGCAAAAAATGTTAACTCAGCAATTACGTGAATTAGAAAATGATGGTGTCATTAACCGTATTCTATATCATGAACTACCACCAAAAGTAGAATATGAGCTAAGCGATTACGGTAAAAGTTTAGAACCTATACTGACTTCACTTTGTAATTGGGGCGAGGAACATATTGTCAAAGTGTATGGTAGTAAAGAGGGTTACTTAGAGGATAATGGATTAAATGATTAGTTATAATGAAAAATACGGTTAATATCCAAAAAAAGGATTATTATATTAAAACGTTCGTGTTTTGTATAATTAATAATATAAATGTTGAATAACGTTCGTGATTTAATGGTAATTACATTTATTTCATAATAAAATATGTTGTATTATTCGTGTGTTAGCGATAAAATAATGGATATTCCAATCTATATGTAACTGGCGTAGCATGGATTACCATGAGGGAGCATATAGAAATTCGTCGTACGTCTGGGCAGGTATTTAGTAAGCGGAATTTTACTGAATACCTTTTTTGTTGGAAATTTTTATCGGAAAAGGTGAAAAAAGTGGATTTTATGAAGGATATTCTAGCAGCATTAGGTGTGTTGCTAAACGGTTTACCGCAAGGATTACTTGCATTATCATTTGGTTTTGCATCTGTACCAACAGCCTTGGCATTCTTTATCGGAGCAATTGGTAACTCGGCTACAGGCTCTATTCCAGTAATATCTTATCAGGCAGAGACGATTACTGTAGCTGGAACTATGGGGAAAAATATGCGCGAGCGCTTATCGATGATCTTCTTCGGAGCAGCTTTAATGACTGTTATTGGATTATTTGGTTTTCTAGAAAAAATTGTTGATTTTATCGGACCAGTTATAACAAATGGTATGATGGCTGGTGTTGGCATCATGCTCGTGAAAGTATCCCTTGATATGACGAAAAATCATAAAGCAGTTGGGATCTCTTCTTTTGTCGTTGCAATCATTACATATATGGTTACAAAAGATCTAGTCTATACCATTCTTTTCTCAGTTATTATTTCAAGTGTTGTTGGTCATTTTACGCAACAGGAAAAGACAACACAACAACCAGTGAAAGAAAAATTCGTTTTACAAAAGTTAACGCTTAATGTTTCAGTTATTCGCGGAGCACTTGCGATGGTTACGTTAAATATTGGTGCCAATATCGCATTTGGTAAAATTAATGGTGCATTAGCAAATCAAGAGGTTAATGTCGATCATTTAACGGTTATTAGTAGCGTTGCAGATATGGTATCTGCCTTATTTGGCGGGGCACCAGTTGAAGTTGTAATTTCTGCTACTGCAAGTGCGCCACATGCGGTGTTTGCAGGTGTTTTGATGATGGTTATGATGGGTGTTATTTTATTATGTGGTCTACTGCCGAAAATTGGCCGTTTTATTCCGAGTTCAACAATTGCTGGCTTTTTATTCGTTCTAGGTGCAATTGTCACTTTACCAGGTAATGCGACAGCTGCATTTGCTGGTGGCGGGGATTCTGCTATTGTTGGTGGTATGACGATGGTTGTTACAGCCATATCTGATCCGTTTTTAGGTATGCTTTCAGGATTGATTATTGAATTTTTATTATCTATATTTTAATATAAGGAGCTATTAAAATGACGAACACATACACTTTACAAGTAGCAGGTTTAGAAAGAGATTTACCAATCATTCGATTAACAGAAAATTTAAGTATTGCTAGCTTTGTTATTTTAGGTGATGCAGAACTTTTAAGAGAAGCTTCACCATTATTAGTAGACAAGCTTCCTGAGGTGGATGTTATTGTAACAGCTGAAGCAAAGGGGATTCCATTAGCTTATGAAGTTACTAATCAATTAGGATTATCAGCTTATTATGTTGCACGAAAAACAGTTAAACCATATATGCAAAATCCATTGATGAATGAAGTGCATTCGATTACAACACAAGCAAAACAAACATTGTGCTTTGATCAAAAAGACGCGCTAGAGATTAAGGGAAAACGCGTTGCGATTATTGATGATGTGATTAGCACCGGGGAGTCTTTAAGAGCATTAGAAGAACTTGTTGAATTAGCTGGAGGAAATGTAGTAGCAAAAGCGGCCATCTTAGCAGAAGGAGATGCGGCTAAACGCGAGGATATTATTTTCTTAGAAGAATTACCACTTTTTGATTAAATAACCGATGGATTTTATTGAAAAATTCGTGAAAAATAAATAAATTTCTATTGACTAATGGGAAATAATACTATATAGTGGTAAAAATTATAATAATGAATGCAATGACAAGGATATGAGTATTTCATAACGGTTTATAGAGAGGGAAGGCTAGGCTGGAAACTTCCTAATACGGATGAATTATTTACCACCTTGGAGCAGTATTGGTGAAAAAAGAGTAATCAGTACCGTAGAAGCAACGATAATGCTTACACAAAGCCATCAATATGTAACTTATTGAGTTATGAGATGGAAATTTGGGTGGAACCACGGGTATTATACACACTCGTCCCTTCATGAGGGATGAGTGTGTTTTTTGTTTTTTAAAAAAAATATAGAATGCAATGATAAGGACACGAGTAATTCTAACCGCTTTACAGAGAGGGAAGGCAAGGCTGAAAACTTCCTAATGCGGATGAATTATTTACCACCTTGGAGCAGTATTGGTGAAAAAGAGTAATCAGTACCGTAGAAGCAACGATAAAGCTTACACAAAGCCATCAATATGTAACTTATTGAGTTATGAGATGGGAATTTGGGTGGAACCACGGGTATATGACACGCACTCGTCCCTTTATATAGGGATGTGTGCGTGTTTTTATTTTATAAAAAAATAGGAGTGAAGTGTTATGAGTCAAAAGGAAGTTTTGATTAAGTTTCCAGATGGACATCAAAAGCAGTATGTGCAGGGAGTATCATTAGGTGAAATTGCTAGTTCTATTAGTTCTAGTCTAAAAAAGAAATCGGTGGCGGGAGAAGTCAATGGCACACGATATGATTTGAATCGTAATATTACACATGATGCAGAAGTGGAGTTATTTGATTTAGAGTCAACAGCTGGTATAGAGATTATGAGGCATACTTCAGCTCATGTATTAGCTCAAGCAATTAGACGATTGTATGGTGATGTGAACTTAGGAGTAGGGCCAGTGATTGACAATGGTTTTTATTATGATGTTGATATGGAATGTATTATTACAGTGCAGGATTTAGCGAAAATAGAGAAAGAAATGTCTAAAATAATCGCTGAAAACATAGAGATTGCACGTGTTGAATTGTCACGTGAAGAGGCGAAAAAACTTTTTCAAAAAGATCCATTAAAGCTAGAGCTATTAGAAGACATTCCTCAAGATGAAATAGTAACAGTATATCGCCAAGGAGAATTTGTAGATTTGTGTCGAGGTCCGCATTTACCAGCAACTCGATTTATTAAAGCATTTAAATTAACACATATTTCAGGGGCATATTGGCGAGGGGATAGTAACAATAAAGTACTACAACGTATATATGGTGTGGCCTTTGCTACAAAAGAAAAGATGGAAGAATATTTTCATTTTGTAGAGGAAGCGCAAAAAAGAAATCATCGTAAACTAGGGAATGAATTAGAGTTATTTATGTTCTCTGAGGAAGCACCAGGTATGCCATTTTACCTTGCTAATGGGCAAATTATTCGAAATGAATTAGAAGTGTTTTTACGTAAGCTTCAGCATCAATATGATTATCAAGAAGTACGCACGCCATTTATGATGAATAAAAGATTATGGGAGCAATCCGGACATTGGGATCATTACAAAGAAAACATGTATTTTACAGAGGTAGATGATCAAGAATTTGCTTTGAAACCAATGAATTGTCCGGGACATATGCTGATTTTCAAAGATAAACGTCGGTCATATCGTGAACTTCCGATTCGAATGGCTGAATTTGGTCAAGTGCATCGACATGAATTTAGTGGAGCATTAAATGGTTTATTACGTGTTCGAACATTCTGCCAAGATGATGCACATATTTTTGTCAGACCGGATCAAATTGAAAATGAAATTTTACTAGCCTTACGTTTAATTGATCGTGTATACAAAACATTTGGTTTTGAATATGACATTGAATTATCAACACGTCCAGAAGATTTTATGGGAAGTGTGCAATTATGGGATCAGGCAGAAGCATCTCTTGAAAGAGTATTAAAAAACCTTGGCTATCCATACAAAATCAATGAGGGAGACGGTGCGTTTTATGGACCTAAGATTGATATTCATATTAAAGATGCGATTAAACGTAGCCATCAATGTGCAACAGTTCAACTTGATTTCCAACTACCAGAGAAGTTTGATTTAACATATATTGATGAACAAAATCAGAAGGTAAGGCCAGTCGTGATTCACCGAGCAGTATTTGGATCAATTGATCGTTTCCTTGGAATATTGATTGAACACTTTGGTGGTGCATTCCCTATTTGGCTATCACCTATTCAAGTTCAAGTGATACCCGTATCAAACTCAATGCATAAAGAGTATGTTGAAGAAGTTACTAGGCGCTTAAAACAAGAGGAAATCAGAGTCAATCTTGATTTACGTGAAGAAAAATTAGGGTATAAAATACGTGAAGCTCAAATGAAGAAAATTCCATTTATACTTATTGTGGGGGATAATGAGATGGAAAATAAATCTGTTAACTTAAGACAATATGGTCAGGAGAATTCATTGGAAGTCCAGCTTGATGATTTTATTTCTAAAATTAAGAATTGCATTGAAAACAAATCTTTGAATAATAGTGAGTATGACCTTGGGTAACTAATTTCAATTTATTCAAGTGTCATAAGCAAAACCAACGAGTATCATTAGTTTTTTATAAATTTAATTTATACCTCTCCTTCTTTACAATAATAATAAAGGAGGAGAGGGAATGAAAATATTTAAGCAAAATTATACTGCATTACGCGAAAGGCTACTAAATTTTTAATAAATCGCCTGTCAATGAACCTTTAATCTAACAGTGTTTGTAATATAATAGTAACATCTAATTTTTTAAAATATATAAAAGAGTACAAAGTTGATTTTAAGGATAGCTGAGTATGAAAGGAGAAATCATGGAGGGGAACAATAAGTCTAATTCAATTGATGAATACATTTTACAATTTCCTCATGAGGTTCAGGAAAAACTAAAAACGATAAGAAAAGTTATAAAAGATGCAGTACCGGAGGCAGAAGAAAAAATTAGTTATCAAATGCCTACCTTTGCTTTACATGGCAATCTGGTACATTTTGCTGCCTATAAAAAACATATAGGATTTTATCCAACTTCTAGCGGGATTGTTGCTTTTGAACATGAATTATCGGATTATAAAAGTTCAAAGGGAGCAGTGCAGTTTCCACTAGAAAAGCCGATTCCTTATGAATTAGTAAGTGAGATAGTTAAATTCAGAGCTGCTGAGAATAAAAAGAAAGCTGATGGCAAATTAAAAAAGAAATAATAAACTCATTCAATTTAAAAGAAAAGAGTATGTTTTAAGTGAAATTTAAAACATACTCTTTTTGTTTGTTCATTAATTAAGGCGTTTAGTATTGTTTTTATAATTATTGATGGAAAGCACTAATACTGACACGCTTTAAGTCATTACGGATCAATTAAAGTGAAATTTTGTTGAGTGAAAATTATATTGATAGAAGTATTACGGTATTTATGAAAGAGCAAGCAGTATTTCAGTTTTGAATATATAAGTTACGGAATATTCAATTGTAAAGCTTGCTTTACAATATAATGATGGGTATTATGGTTAATATAACCAATTTTTTATTAGCAATTGCATTAAACATTGAGAATCCCAATAGACTTTAATTTTAAATTGGAAGGAATGAAGACGAATGAAACAAACACAGATGGGCTATATCATTATGGGCATTATATTTGGTGTTCTGGCTTTATTTATGAATGGTGTTTCATTAAGTGTAAATAAATTTCCATCTTCACTAATGTTAATTGCTATTAGCATTATGTGTTTCTGCTTAGCTTTCTTAGTGCAACATCTTGCTGCAAAAGATGAACGAGCACAAAAAATAAGAGAGCGATCCATTTATGTGAATTATTTTATCCTTATAGCAGTAGTTGTAATATTAATGATAGTCTTTAATCCAGTTAGTAACTTACAAATAGAAGCATACAATCTACTCTCAATCATGATGACGGTATATATATCATCCGTATTTTTAACTATGGTTTACTATGCGAAGAGATATTAATGTTAGATGATAAATCGATTGAAGTATAAGATAGTTGATAAAGAATAATGATAAGGCAATGGAAATATAGGAGTGATAGACTTGGGATATATTATGGATTTGAGAAAGATAGTAGGCACTAGGCCACTATTAATGGTAGGCGCCAGTGTACTGGTCGTAAATAAAGATAAACAACTATTACTTCAACTAAGAACAGATAACCAATGTTGGGGATTACCTGGCGGGTCATTAGAATTAGGAGAAAAATTAGAAGATGCAGCAAGACGGGAATTAGCAGAAGAAACAGGACTAATTACAAAAAAACTGCAATTATTTAATGTTTATTCTGGAGAAAATCTTTACTATAAATATCCGCATGGTGACGAGGTTTATAATGTTACTAGTACATATATTTGTGATGAATATAGTGGTGAATTAAAAGAAGATCTATCGGAAGTTATGGAATTGAAATTTTTTAAAATGGATTCATTACCTTCAGTGATTAGTCCTCCGGATAAACAAGTTATTGCAGATTTTAAACGGTGCACTTCAATAAATAAAGAGGGAATTGATAAAATTTTACCGTGGTCAACACCATCTAGTTCTAGTTGCAAGGTACCGAAAAAAAGTGAAGCTAACAAATAATAACTCCAAAATCAACTTTTATTGTTGATTTTGGAGTTATATTATTTTTACTCTATGTTTGTTTCTAAAGTTAAATCTGTATAGGAATAATCCTCACCTTTATTTAAGATGACTTCACATTGACGTAATCTTAATTCAAAGAGCGTTATAGGATCATGATAAACTTCAGGATTTGATTTCATTTTATGCAGTGTATCTTGTTTTTCTTGTATTTCTATATGAGTGTTTTCTACAGCTTGTTCCAACTCGCCAAATGGACTTCTAAAGAATATATTAATATCCCGCGCTTGAGCGTTTTCAAATAGCTCAAATTGCAAGAAAAATTTGTTCATAATAGAATCCGTTACATCAGTATAATCTTCATTTTCTAAATACTGTTTGTATTTGTTATATAACATAGCTTTATTTTTAGGAAGAACGCCAAACAATTTACCGGCACTTTTCAGTAAAAATTGTGCTGGTGTAAATCTGCGCAAGATATTTACTTCTTCCATTTGTATTCTAGTTGTCATTCTATCGGTATCTCTCCGCCAGTCATCAAGCACTTTAAAGTCACATTCTAGCTGTATTCGATTTTCTCCATATAAAGAATTAAGTTCTTCACTGATTTCTTCTAAGTACGATTGACTTTGAAGGAACTCATTATTAGAAGTTGCAATCCAATTTTGCATAGAGCGAGCAAGATTAGGTAACACAGTTTTTTCTAGATATTTTTGAACTCTTTCGTTCATCGCTGTATTTAGTTCAATGTCAATGTGCCCAAAATCGCTTTCTTCACTAATTAAATCAGAACAACTCTGTAATAGTTTCGGAATATGTTCTGTAAGATCATTAGCAATTTCGTATTTCATTGTCCGATATGATTCTGTAATTAAATGAATTTTTTCCTTCTCAAAAGCAGTAAGGTTATTAATAAAACCATTTAGTTTAACTAACATATCTTCATTCCAATTAATAGAATCCACTAGGTTATTTTCCATCTCGATGCGTTTATCCAAAAGATATGAAATTGTTTTTCGAATGAAAAACAATAGCTTTTCAGTACGTTCTGCATCGATATTTTTATGGTTAAAGTTAGAATGAATAAACTCAGATAATTTGTTTAGTTGTTGACTATTTGTATATAACGAAGAGTAAGGGAAAATTCGCGCATGCGGGAAATATGCGTTTATTCTCACTTGCGTATCATCTAAAACTCTTTTTGCTTCTGCTTCACTGTAAATGTTATCGATTTTATTTAATAAGAAATGAATTTGTAGATTTGGTGTATGTTCTTGAATACTTAATAGAATATCACGTTCTTTGTCAGTAAAAGGTGAATCCGCATTCAATACGAATAATAATTCGTCTACAGAATTTAAATATTCAAATGTCTCATCTCTAGTGTCGTTGTTCCTATTAAAGCTTGGTGTAACAACCAAAGTAAGTTTATTTTTACTTAAAAATCTGCATGGTAATTTAAATTCAACATATGCTCTATCTCTATCTGATTGAGGGTGCAGAGACATCATGTTATGGTAATCTGAGAAATTCTCAGTTGTTGTAATTGCTGAATCTGATATCGCGTTAATTTCTGTATGAGCTTCATTATTAAAGACAACTACATTTGAGACTGAGTTTTCTAATATATTTTCACCAAGTATAGAGTTAATAAATGAAGCTTTTCCGTTTCCTGAAGTTCCAGTCACTAAAAGGCGATTTGTTCTTAAATCTGCAAGCTCGCTAACTAACCATCTAAATCGATGACCTATTTCTAAATCATGTTTTTGTGCCCACTGTGTAATAGATTCAAAAAGATGTAAACTATACTCTAAGCCATTCACATGATTAATAGAATATGACAGTAGGTTTTCCGCATGTTTTATATTTGCTGAATCTATTTCGGAAGGGAAAATCTCATCCCATGCCAAAACTGCAGCAGATGGAAATACAGAATGAGACGGATTGGCTACCTTTAACCAATTTGTTAAAAGATTTGGAATGATATCGTGTAATTCTCTGAGCATATATTGACCTTGGATTAATTCAAAGTACGTTTCTTCGTAAAGAGAAGAAATGTTGTCCCATATATCGGAAGAATGGATTTCGATTAGTAAGAAAAATTCATTTATTGTTTTGAGCCATAATAAGTAATTTTGTTCATTTTTATAGCTGTGCCAAAGTGATGAAACAATTTGGGTAAATTGTACTTGATCAACATTATTTAATGTAACTAATACTTCATAAAAATAGTCTGGTGAAATATTTTTAGTAAATCCATTATTGATATATTCTTTTAGAACCTCAAACCAAGGAGAAGATTCTGTTCGAATTAACTCATTCACAGCAAGCTCTACTGCACTGTCAAAATCTCGCTGTTCTTCATAAAAGGAACGTGCAATTTTTGTAACATTTGGATAATCGGGATTTAAAGAAACCGCTTCTTTAATAGCAGCGAAAGCTGAATCAAGATTATTTTGCTCGATGTAAAGAGATAGTAATTGCAGTACAATTTCAGTCATAAGTATTTTGTTATCAGTAGTAATGGAGGTATAAACATTTTCAGCAACTGATAATTGGTTAAGTTCGAAGTAAGCATCCGCAATATTCTTTTGTGCCCATGGTGCTAATTCATTACTAACTTTCTCCCATTTAAAAATAGCTGATTCAAAATCTTGATGGTGATAATAAAATTCACCTTGTGCAAAACGAATATAAGATCCATCGGAAATCTCATTTTTTTGTTCGTTTAAATAAGCTTCCCCAAGTACTTGAAGAGGTGGATGTGTTTCATTGTCTATTAGGAATGTTTCATAATATATCTTTTTGATTAATTGTTTTTCTAATCTCATTTTTTCCTCCACTATATCTTGAAGAATACATTTTTCTCCATGTGACAACACTTTTTAGTATTGTTGCTTTTTATTTTAACAAAGAATTTCTTTTGGGAAATTTCATTTATCTTTCATTTTTTAAGTAAGATTGAAATTCAATGAGAAAAGTTTCATTTTTTTATCAATTTCCTTTCCAAGTGGTGTGAAAACAGAAAATGTTTCTAATAACTTAATATGAATATAATATTCTACATTAAGTTGTAACATTCCATGTAGAGTTCGTATAAAAAACAATGTATAGTGAATACGTATTGGAATAGGGTGATAAGAGGTTTTGCAAAAAAGTATATGAAAATCTGTCCATATTATTATCATTTTTTGAGAAGGAGAATTTTACAACATGATTATGCAATTAAAGAGAATGGGCTCATTATTGGCTGCTACTGTGTTGATGCTGAGTATTTGGATAGGGGTTACACCTAATTCTGTAGAAGCTGCCACAAAGAGTGTTTATACAATTTCACCAAAAACAGTACCTGTAGATAAAAAGATGTTGAAATACACTACATATAATAGTAATACTAAGCATTATTATGTTCTACGTTCCTATCTAGAGAAATTGGAGAAAAAAGGTGGCGGAACGCTCGTATTAAAAAAAGGAACTTACATAATTAGTAATACGCTATATGTTCCATCGAATGTAACAATAAAAATGAAGGATGGCGTAAGTATTGTTAAAGGTCAGAAAACGGGTACAAGCAAATTTAAAGCTTCAAAATCAATTTTTCAATTAATCAAACCATCAAAAGCCAATAAATCGGGTGTATATGGCAAATATAATGGTGAAAAGAATATTTCCTTTATAGGTGAAGGTAAAGTAACAATTGATATGAATTACGAGAAAGATAGCATTGCCTTGATCATGGGGCATAACCAAAATGTAAAAGTGGAAAATATTCAATTTAAGAATATGTATTCTGGACATTTTATCGAACTAGATGCTTCTAAGAATGTTGTTATACGAAAAAATACGTTTACAAATTCCAAAGCATCAGCAAACAAGAACAAAGAAGCCATTAATATTGATACACCGGATAAAACGACAGCAGGGTGGAGTCAAAAATGGAGCAAGTATGATAAAACGCCAAATCAAAATATAACAATTGAAAACAATAAATTTAAGAATCTTGATCGAGCTATAGGTACCCATAAATATTCAGGTAAAATGTATCATGATAAAGTTATCATTCGTAATAATCAAATTGACAAAACACGCTTGGATGCTATTCGTGTCATGAATTGGACGAATTCTGTTATTGAAAAAAATTTAATCCGGAATGTAGCGAATGGTAATGCTAGTACTCGTGGGATTTTAGCTAGTGGCGCAATTAACCCAACATTTAAAAACAATACTTTTGTTACTGTGGGGAGAACGATTCAGTTTATGGCTTGGAAAAACAGTGGTCCAGGCTCACAATACGATATTACGTACAATAAGCTAAGTGAAGCTAACAAAAAAGCACTTCTAACAAACAAAGCAGTTAATACTTCTGAAACGATTATTCGAATTAATAATACCTACAATGAGTTCATACAAAACACTGAAAAAATTCAACTTGCGTCAAAGTGATTTACATGGGGAAAAGAGACCTTCTACTCTGTAACACTAAAGACAAGTAATTGTACATGATAATTCATTCATAATATGTTACACATATTATGAATGAATTACATTACTAAGTAATTTCAGTTGCATACATTTTTTTATTTTTGGCTATTTTACTGTTGATTTTCTATAACTTAATAAAATGGGCGTATTCGAAAATCAGCACCTCCTATTAATTAACAATAAAAAGAAAATAATTAATCATTATAGTGATATTTAACAAACTGCTAGCGTATATATTTAAGGTTGTGATGGGGGAAGAATATTAAAAAAGCTTGTTATTAGTTGGAGGATTTTCTTGTTGATTTGTCCTATTCTGTTGTTTGCGATTGGGAAGATTGATATGTTCGTTTGCTCTGCTTTTATTTGTGGAATTATAATCTCTGTTGGTGGTGGATGGCTATTTAAGAAAAAGCTTAATTAATAACATAGTAGTGTTCTTATGCCTTCTTCTCATTTACCTCATGCGAAGCTACGGGAACAAGTAAAGCATTTTCATGTATAGTTTTATGTATTCTCGCAAATTCCTAAACCCCCCTTTTAAATCTCACTGTCCTTTTATTGAATAACATATAACCAATCTTGCTCACGTCTCCGTAAGTGTGCCAAAAAACTAAACATAAATACTACGTACTCTTGCAAAGAATTTATTAGTGTAGGCTTTTAGTAATTACTGTACAATTAATATAAGAATATTCGGTTTTCGAATACTTTACTAAATGGAAATATATTGAAAGGTATGATGTTATATGAAAAATTCGCCAAACATTTTAGAGGTATATCAATTTTGAGTAAACGTATCACCCCTCTATAAACTACGTAAGCTCAATGAAGGAGCAAAATTTGGTTAAAGTATGCATTGGAAGCAATAAATTATTATTAGAGTTAAGAGAATATCATGATTTTAATTGGCTTAAAGCAGTAAAAGTATTTACTATTTTTGATCAGCAGGATTCAGGAAACATTTGTTTTGGAATTATAGAAAATGACGAACGTTATTTCATTAAATATGCAGGTGCAAGAAATTTAGAATATACTGGAGATATAAAGTCAGCGATTAAACGCCTAAAAGAAGCAAAGAAAGTTTATCAACATATTGATCACCCCTTATTAATTCAATGCATAGGGACATTTCAGACAGAAAATGGTTACGGATTGAAATTTAAATGGGTAGAAGGAGAATGTATGCATAATCATTGGGATTTTACGCCTTTTGAAAAGTACAATTCTCCTGATTCTCCTTTTGTGAAATTAAGGAGTTTATCTTTAAAAGAACGTATTTCGATATTGAACCAAATATATGAATTTGCGGTTTTTGTAGAAGATAAAGGATATGTGATGGTTGATTTCTATGATGGTAGCATACTATATAATTTCAAAAATAATAAATTGCATATTTGCGACATTGATTTTTTTAAAAAAGCACCTGTCTTTAATGATATTGGTGAGGATTTTTGGGGTTCTAGTCGGTATAAAGCACCTGAAGAATATCGATTAAACGCTGAAATTACAAGTGCTACAAATGTATATACTTTAGCAGGTTTAGCATATGCGTTTATAGGAGGACGAAGTGATAAAAGTTTCGAAATGTGGGAGGCTTCAATAGATCTATATAATATTTGCTCAAAAGCATTAGAAAATAATCCCTCACATCGTTTTGAAACGATTAGTGTGTTTTATCATCAATGGAGTAAAGCACTTTTAATATAGAAATGTAAATCAATGAGAATGAGAAAGGGGTACAATATGGAAGACAACATATTGATATCTAAGCTTATTCCACCAGAACCTGCTATACATTATATGAGACGAGCAAAGGTCATGAAAAAGTTAGCACGAAGTCATCATACAAAGCTTACTATTTTACATGGTGGAGCAGGTTTTGGTAAAAGTTCCGCATTGGCACAATTTTTAGCAGATCAATCCAATGCTTTCTCTTGGTATCAAGTGACAGAAGATGATGACGATGTTTTGCCATTTTTACGTCACTTGTTTTATAGTGTGCGGAAAGTATATCCTTCTTTTGGAGAAACAATGATTGGTTGGGATCAGCTTTCAATGTTTCCTAAAGTTGAAGAGTTAAATAAGCTTTTTACTATGTTTGTAAATGAGTTTTGCAAGATGCGAGAACCATTTTTTGTAATATTAGATGATTACTATTTAGTGGATCATATTTTTCATATTCATTACATCATGGAGAAACTGATATTACATTTACCACCAAATGTTCATCTAATTATTTCTTCAAGAACATATCCTTCTTGGGGGTGTATACGGAATTTAAGGTTAAATCATCAATTGGTTGAATGTGTAGAAGAAGATTTTGTCTTTTCTGCAGAAGAAATCCAGGTATTCTTTGAAGATTACTTTCAACATTATATAACAAAGGAACAAGTGGCCAAGATTCTCCGGACAACAGAAGGTTGGGCTATTGCTATTTTATTTCTCGCCACTCAATCTATTGATTTAGAGAAATCTATAGATAAATTACAGAATCTTTCGTCAAATGACTTTTTCACTTATTTATCGTATGAAGTATTTGAGGGGCTAAATGATTTCGAACAGGATGCAATTATGAAATTTAGCATTTTTGAAACATTTTCGTATGAATTAATAGAAGTATTCTACGGGGAGGTTTTTGAAGAGCAGCTTAAAATTCTAGTCAATAAACATGTTTTTATCCAGCCATTAAGTGGATACACAGAGTTTCGATATCATGTGTTATTTCAGCAATTTTTAGAATTGAAACTGATGGAACAGGATTTAGATACTTATCACTCGTTGCATTTAAAGGCTACAAAATATTTTACTCAACAAAGAAACCCTGTAAAAACCGTTCATCATGCGATGAAAACAAAAAATGAAGATTTGATTGCATCTACTTTAGCTTATTTTGCAAATCAGTTTATAGAAGAAGGAAAATTCGATTGGTTTATCGAACGTATTCGTGAACTATCAGCTAGTACAATGGCAAACCATTTTCAACTTTATTATTATGAAGGTGAAAGTCAAAGATATCGTGCACAGTATGAAAAAGCAAAAAAAGCGTATGAAAAATGTATTATATGCGCAAAAGAATGCTTGTCTTATGATTATTTATTAAGAGCCAAGGCTGGGATTGCACATATCTATTTGGATACTATTCAACCGTCACTTGCTGAAACTTATTTACAAGAAGCACTTGAATTGGTGGAACAAGCGAAGTTAGAAGAAGATTATCTGCAATTTATACAAAAACAATATGCAGAAAATCTAGTGAACTTAGGCAAACCGTATGAAGCAGAAAAGTGGGTTTCGGATGTGGGTCTTTCTTCTCGTGTAGTTAGGCAAGGAAATTTGGATGCAAGAATATTATTAAGGCAAGGCAAACTTCAGGAAGCAAGAAGCTTATTAGAAAATCGTTTAGATTCATATAGTCTTATTTCAGATACTTATCGTGAGACCGATGTTTTATATTCATTTATTTTAATCTTATTAGGTGATTATGTAACAGCACTAGAATCAGCAAATAAAAGCATCTTGAAAAAGGAAAATGAACATGCACAGTACATTCTAGCAGTAGCCTATCTTCGTAAAGGACATACATTATTGGTTTTGAATCCGGCAGATATTGCTGAAGCGGAACAATATTATGAAAAGACCATCGAAATAATGGATAGTATGGATGTGAAACGTGCAAAAGCCGAGTCCTATATGGGACTAGCAATTGTAAAAAGTAGACAGCAACAACTTGAGCAAGCACTTTTCAATATAAAATTAGGGTTAAAAGAAACGGAAAAAGTGCATGATCATTGGGTTTCGGCTTTACTTTATGTAGCCTTATCAATAGTTTATGTGGAACATGCACATTACCTAGAGGCAAAAGAAGCTATTAAGAGCGCAGAAAGTAAGTTTAAAAACTCAAAAGATTATTTTGGACTGACAATTGTTAGCTTTTGGCGTGCTTATATCGCTTATATGCAAAATGATGAAGTTGAATTTACTTCAAATTTTGAATTATGTATGGCAACTATTGTAGAGAAAAAATATGATTTCTTTGTAAGAGACCAACATATCTTTGGTCCTCAACATAATTTAGTATGGTGGCAAATGATGCATCATTGGAATACATTAAAAAAATCAGCTGTTAAAACAAAACACTTTTATAAATTGATAGAAATAGATGCTGATATACCTGTACCAGCGCATATGTATACTATTCAGCTATTTGGAGCTATAACTCTATATCGCGATGGTGAAGTAATAGTAGAAAAAGAGTGGCAACGAGAAAAGGCAAAGGAATTATTCATTTACCTATATCTAAATCGTACGAGATTTGTTTCCAAAGAAGAAATAATTAATGTACTATGGCCAAAAGCTACTGAGGAAACGATGACAAGAGATTTCAAAGTTGCCTATAATGCATTATTAAAAGTGCTAGAACCAAATCGTCTTCCCAGAATAGAAAGTGCATACGTTGTTCGAAAGCAATCAATGTACAAGCTCATTACACAGCAGTGTATGAAAAGTGATTTATATTTTTTCAGACAATTTATATCTTTGGGCATGCAACAGAAAAATCCTAATCTTTCGAATGAATGGCTTTTAAGAGGAATCCGAATATACACAGGTGATTTTATCGCGGATAAGAAACAATCAGAATGGCTTCAAGATATACGAGAAGAATTGAAATATATTTATATGGAAGGAATTGAACGCTTAGCACAGAATTATGTCCGATTAAAAGAATTTAGCAAAACAGTGTATTGGGCAGAGCACTTGTTGAAGCAAGATAATACTTGGGAAGAAGGATATCGCCTAATCATGTATGGATATTTTCAACTTCAAAATCGTACTCAGGCTGTCAGATGGTTTGAAAAATGTGAACAAGTATTAAAAGACGAATTGAATATTGAACCAATGGAAACAACCATACAGATGTATGAGATGATTTTAAAATGACCTTATGTGAAAACGGAGGGCACTGAAAAACTTACGTTTTTAAAATGTAATGTTCTTCAATAGTAAACACCGGCACTTTTTGTTCGATTTTGAACAGAAAGCCGGTGTTTTTTTGGTATTTCCTTATTCTTCATTTAATAGCTTCCAGATACGTTTCAAATTCACTGCAAATATTGTTGTAGCTCCTTGGACTTCCAGGCCAAATAAACCCGCCGATTTTGCCGTATTGTAGACATGCGGATTTTAACTCACTATTCTTCGCTTCAATTTTATAGCGCTTTTTTGCTAAGTCTTTGAATCTTTCGGTTTCTTGAAAAGCTGCTTGCTCTTCATGTTCGGTTGATTTTATGGAAACTGATTCCGTTTGCTTTTGGCACCGTCTTTATAACAGCCATCTTGTAATGGACAAACCTTACATTTTTCTATGTCAAAGTAATACGTTTGTGTTTGATTTTTACCTACGTCTTTTTTATTCGTTCTCGCTTTTCGAAGCTCCATAAGCTAGTTGATTGGAGTGCATGCCCTCTGTGAAAACGTAGGGTCCTTTTTCTTTGTAACTAATTTGTAACTAGGATTAGTTATGATACTTCTACAGCAAGATGAAAGCGCTTTAAAAAATAAGAGGGAGGTATTTAAATGAAAAAATGGTTGGCGATTCTATTAGTAGCAGTAACGCTTTTACTCGCTGCATGTGGAAGTGACAAGAAAACAAGTGGATCCTCTTCGGAAAAGGGTGAAAAAGAAGGAGGGACAATTAAAGTTGGTGTATTGGCCTCTTTATCTGGTGCATTAGAGTCTTATGGAAAACAAACAAAAAAAGGCTTTGAACTAGGGCTAGATTATGCAACAAATGGCAAGATGGAAGTTGCAGGTAAGAAAATTGAAGTTGTTTGGGAGGATACTGAAACTAAACCAGAAGTAGCAGTGCAAAAAGCAACAAAGTTATTAGAAGATGATGGGGTAGATTTCTTAGTAGGTTCATCTAGTTCTGGAGATACATTAGCTGTCTTACCACTAGCTGAAGAATACGAGAAAATTATGATTGTAGAACCAGCTGTTGCAGATAGTATTACTGGCGCTGAGTTCAACCCATTTATCTTCCGTACAGCAAGAAATTCTTCTCAAGACGCTTATGCAGCAGCAGCGGCGATTGCTAAAAAAGGAACAAAAATTGCAACATTTGCACCGGATTATTCTTTCGGTTGGGATGGAGTTAAGGCTTTTAAAGCAGCAGCAGAAAAGTTAGGAGCAGAAGTTGTTTTAGAAGAATATGCTGATCCAGCTGCAACAGATTTCACATCTAACTTACAGAAAGTTGTGAAGGCAAAACCTGAATATCTATTTGTTGTATGGGCTGGTACAAATTCACCTTGGAATCAAATTGCAGATCTTAAGTTAACAGAAAAAGGTATAAAAATTTCGACAGGTGCACCTGACATTACCGCTCTTCAATTGATGAAGCCCCTTGTAGGCATGGAAGGATTCTCAGTATATTATCATACATTACCAAAAAACAAAGTGAATGATTGGTTAGTAGAAGAGCATAAAAAACGTTTTAACAATGAAGTGCCAGACTTATTTACACCAGGTGGATTTTCATCTGCTGTATCTATTGTTGAGGCGTTAAAAAAATCAGATGGTAATGCAGATGGTAATACGCTTATTCCATTAATGGAAGGTATGTCTTTTGAGACACCGAAAGGAAAAATGACGTTCCGTAAAGAGGATCACCAAGCATTACAGCCTATGTATTCTATTAAACTTGAAGAACAAAAAGGTGTTGACTACCCTGTTCCGGTATTAATTCGTGAACTAACACCTGACGAAACAGCTCCGCCAATTCAAAATAAAAAATAAATATACGAGAGTTCAGACCATAAATTTGGCCTGGCTCTCTTAAAAACTTTTTACATAAGAAGTTTTTAAGAGAGCTAGACTTAGGAGGAATGAGGATGGAACCTATCATTAGGACAGAAAATTTAAGTATTCAATTTGGGGGGCATCGTGCAGTTGATGGCGTGAATTTTCAAATGCAGGCAAAGCATTTCAAATCAATTATTGGTCCAAATGGTGCAGGAAAGACTACTTTTTTCAACCTACTAAGTGGTGAATTGAAACCAACAGAGGGAGAAATTTTTTTGAAAGGGGAATCGTTAGCAGATGATTCGTCTATCGAACGTACACGAAAAGGACTTGGTCGCTCTTTTCAAATCACAAATGTCTTTCCAAATCTTACAGTCTTGGAGAATGTTAGACTTGCAGTGCAATCTCGTGAAAAGGTAAGGTTTAATTTTTATAAACACTATTTGCAGTATAAATCGATTACCAACGAAGCAGTAGAAATATTGGGTCAAGTATTGCTTGATAACAAAGTGAATGCAGTTGCAAGTCAACTATCTCATGGTGAAAAACGTAAACTAGAAATTGCAATGTTACTAGCTCTAAATACTGAAATTTTACTATTGGATGAACCAACTGCTGGTATGTCTTTAGAAGAAGTACCGGCTATCTTAGAGGTAATACGTTCAATAAAAGAACAAGGAGACAAAACCATACTGCTCATTGAGCATAAGATGGATATGATTTTAGATCTTTCAGATTCAATCATGGTGCTCTTTAATGGGAAGCTTTTAGCAGATGGAACGCCTTCAGAAATTATGGACAATGAAACTGTACAAAACGCGTATTTAGGAGGGCTATATGATGAACAGCTTATTAAACCTTGATCAGCTTCAAACACATATTGGACAATATCATATTTTACAAGGGATTCAATTTGAAGCAATAGAAGGGAAAGTATCGGTATTGCTTGGTAGAAATGGAGCGGGTAAAACAACTACTTTAAAAACCATAATGGGTTTGACACCTGCTTCCCACGGAAAAGTTATTTATGATGGGCAAGACATTACAAAACGAAAGCCTTATGATATTGCCAATCTAGGTATTGGTTATGTTCCAGAAGATCAAGGTATTTTTAAGGACTTAACAGTGGAAGAAAATATGAAAGTTGCAATCCGTAAAGAGACAGATGAAGTATATGAAAAACAGGCATATATATTAGAGTTATTTCCCGATTTGAAAAAGTTTTGGAAAAAGGCTGGGGGGCATTTATCTGGGGGGCAGAAGCAAATGCTGTCTATGGCAAGAGCATTTGTAAATGACAGTAAACTCTTATTGATAGATGAGCCTTCAAAGGGATTAGCTCCAATCGTTGTAGAAAAAGTAATGGAAGCTATTACAGAAATGAAAAAGAAAACAACGATTATTCTTGTTGAACAAAATTTTATTATGGCCAGTCGGATTGGTGATACCTATACATTAATAGATGATGGAAAAACTGTTCATTCAGGATCTATGGCTGAATTGATTGGAGATGAAGAATTGAAACGGAAATACTTAGGAATTGGTTAGGGGGAATCGAGTATGGATTTATTTATCAGTTTATTTATAAATGGTTTAGCCACAGGTATGTTGATTTTTTTATTAGCGGCTGGATTGACACTTATTTTCGGATTAATGGACGTCTTGAACTTTGCCCATGGGGGACTTTTTGTTTGGGGAGCTTATTCTGGAATCTTCGTTTATACATGGTCAGGCAGTTTTATAGTCGGAATACTAGGTGCGATTGTAACAGGGTTTGTCCTAGGGTGGATCACGGAAAAATTAATCATCACACCCGTATATGGCAATCATGTACAACAAATTTTAATAACGCTTGGATTTATGTTAGTACTATCAGAATGTATTAAGGTTGTTTTTGGACCTAATAGTATTCCTGTAGATGTACCTTCATATTTAGCAGGTAGCTGGGAAATCGGTGAAGTAATTGTGATTAAATATCGTATTTTTATTATCGTTATTGGGCTTATTATTTTCGGAATATTTCAATATGTATTAAAGAAAACAAAAATCGGTTTAATCGTACGTGCTGGTGTGATGGATAAAGAAATGGTGCAAGTATTGGGTATTAATATTAAACGTGTTTTTTTATTCGTTTTCATGACCGGTTCAGCAATGGCAGCATTCGGCGGAATGCTTATGGCTCCGTACTCGGGCGTAATATACGCAGAGATGGGAATGGAATATGCCATTTTAGGATTTATCGTAGTAGTAATAGGTGGGATGGGAAGTTTCTCTGGTTCATTAATGGCAGCAATTTTAGTGGGGCTTGCGGGTAGTTTCATGGCGTACTATGTTCCATATTTATCATTAGCGGTCAATATGATTTTGATGGCTATTGTATTAATCTTCCGTCCACAAGGCTTATTCACAAATGCGAAGGAGGGCTAAAAATGAGACATGAAAAATACTTTTCTCTTAAAAATTTGACATTTTTGATAATTATAATAGCACTCATTTTCTTTCCCTATGTTGCAGATTCTAGAACGTTAACGATACTAATGACCCAAATATTTATTTTCAGTATATTAGCCATGAGTTATGATATTTTACTCGGTTATACAGGAATTGTGTCGTTTGGGCATGCTATGTTTTTTGGAATAGGCGCATATACAACGGCCATTTTACTTAGTACTTATAACAATACTATGATGATTTTCCTCATTTCGATTATTGTAGGTATGATTTTTGCTGGTATTGTTAGTTTCCTAGTTGGGCTCCTGACACTGCGTTTAAAGAGCCATTTCTTTGCCATGTTGACATTGGCGATTTCAGGTTTGTTTTTAGTTGTAGCGGAGAAATGGCGTACTGTTACAAAAGGGAATGACGGCTTTACTTTCAGAGCTCCGGATGTATTCAGAGATCGTGTTATCTTTTATTTCTTCGTCTTAGTCTGTCTTGTTGTCGTATTCCTTGTACTTAGACGATTTGTAAATTCTCCATTAGGAAAAGTACTAATTGCAGTTCGTGAAAACGAACAAAGGACACGATCACTAGGATTTAGAACATTACACTATAAGGTAACGGCTTCAGTTGTAGCTGGTGTTGTTGCTAGTCTGTCAGGATCACTCTATGCAATATCTCTCCGCTTCGTCAATACAAGTGTAATGTCAATGGATATAACATTAGATGCATTGTTAATGACGATAATTGGTGGTGTTGGCACACTTATCGGGCCAATTGTTGGCAGTCTAGTGATTGAAACTGCTCAACATTATCTATCAGGTTTAGCTAATGACTACCCAATTTTTGAACGCTGGATTATCTTCTTTGGGATGCTCTATATTTTAGCAGTCATCTTCTTCCCAAAAGGCATTGTTGGTACTGTATATGTGAAATATTTGACTTGGAAATCGAAGAAAGCCAAACCCCAACTGCCTACGCAATCTGTACCTTTGGTCAAGGATAAGGAGCGATTTGAATGAATATAGGGATTGTAAGTACCGGAATCTATTTACCTAAAAATCGTATGACCTTTGAAGAGATTAGTCAAAAATCGAATATTCCAGTTGATATTGTTAAAACAAAATTGGGGATTATTGAAAAGACGATTGCTGGACACGAAGATCATACAGTGCAAATGGCAGTTTGGGCTGCCAAAAGAGCCTTAGAAAAGACAAATTTATCCCCTCGAGATATTGATGTCATTATTTATATCGGTGAGGAGCATAAAGAATATCCACTGTGGACAGCAGCTATTAAAATCCAAGAAGAAATTGGTGCTTTAAATGCATGGTCATTTGATGTACAGCTTCGATGTGGAACGACGATAATGGCGATGAAAGTTGCAAAAAGCTTAATGCTAGCTAATGAAGATATTCGTACTATCTTACTTGCAGGAGGATATAGAAATCATGATTTCATCGATTATACAAATGATCGAACACGGTTCATGTATAACTTAGGCGCTGGTGGAGGAGCTATGATTCTACAAAAAGATGTGAAAGAAAATATCGTTCTTGAAAGTGATTTGATAACGGACGGATCTTTTTCAGAAGATGTAGTTGTACCGGTTGGTGGAACAAAAAAACCATTGACCCCTGAATTACTACAAGCAGGTGCATATAAATTAGATGTGCTAGATCCTGAAGGCATGAAGACACGTCTTGAGCAAAAGTCATTGAGTAACTTTTTAAAGGTAATCCGCCAATCTTTATCGAAGAGTGGATATGACGAATCTCAATTGGATTATATTGCTATGCTTCATATGAAAAAGTCAGCACATGATTATGTACTTCATTCACTAGGGCTAGACGAATCACAGTCAATTTATTTATCACATTACGGACATATTGGTCAGATTGATCAAATTTTATCATTAGAGTTAGCTTTAGAAAAAGGGATAATAAAAAACGGAGATATTATCACGCTTGTTAGCGCAGGTATTGGTTATGCATGGGGGGCAGTAACAATTCAATGGGGAACTCATGAGGAGGAGATTGTATGACATTGCAACAAGACGTATTAAAAAAAGTGCTGTTATCTAACGGAGAAACGATAGCTTATCGTGAAAGAGCTGGTGGAGATGAGCTTATAATTCTTGTTCACGGCAATATGACATCTTCAAAACATTGGGATGTACTAATGGAAGAACTTGATGGACGATTTACAATTCTATCACCAGATTTAAGAGGATTCGGTCAATCATCTTATAATAAACGAGTGTCACATATTCGTGACTTTAGCGAAGACTTAAATCTATGGGTAGATGCTCTCGGGTTAAAAGATTTTACTTTAGTAGGTTGGTCTACTGGGGGGGCTGTTGCAATGCAATTTTGTGCAGATTATCTCGGATTATGTAATAAATTAGTCCTACTTGCTTCCGCTTCAACAAGAGGTTATGCATTTTATGCGTCGAATCCGGATGGTTCACCTAATCTATTAAAGAGATTACTTACTCTAGAAGAAGTTGAAAAAGATTCTGTAAAAACTGTACCTATGCAAAATTTATATGATAGTGGGAATCGTGAGGGATTAAAAGCAGTTTGGAATGCGCTTATTTATACGCATAAGCAACCATCAGAACTGCAGTATGAAGCCTATATAGATGATATGTTGACACAGCGTAATCTTGCAGATGTATATCATGTGTTAAATACGTTCAATATTAGTTCTAAGAAGAATGAAGTAAGTCATGGACAAAACGAAGTAGCGAAAATCCAAATACCTACACTAATTATTTATGGTGATCGTGATTACGTAGTACCTGAGACTATGACAAAAGAGATAATAGAAGATTTTGAGGGACGTGCAAAAGTAGTAAAACTGAACGACAGTGGTCATTCACCATTAATAGATGATTTAACACAACTAGTTAATCAGATTGAACTATTTATATAATGGAGGAATTGGAATGAGATTACAAAATAAAGTGGCAATGATTACGGGTGGAGCTAGTGGAATTGGTTTAGCAGCAGTAAAACGATTTGCAGAAGAAGGAGCAATAGTTATTATTGCGGATTACAACGAAGAAGCCGGATATAAAGTTGAAGCCAAATACCTTGAAAATGACTATGATGTAGCTTTCTATCCTATCAATGTAACTAAACGTGAGAGTGTCAATAATGTAATTGCAAAAGTGATTAACAAATATAATAAGATTGATATTTTAGTAAATAATGCGGGTATTACAAATGATGCAATGCTTTCAAAAATGACGGAAGAACAGTTTGATCAAGTAATCGATGTAAATTTAAAAGGTGTTTTCAATTGTACTCAAGCAGTTACGCCATCTATGGTAGCACAAGGCTATGGGAAAATTATTAACACATCATCTGTCAGCGGTGTCTACGGCAATGTTGGTCAAACAAATTATGCAGCTACAAAAGCAGCTATTGTTGGGATGACTAAAACTTGGGCAAAAGAACTAGGTAGAAAAGGAATTAATGTCAATGCAGTTGCACCAGGTTTTACTAGAACACCAATGGTTGAAAAAATGCCATCTAAAGTATTAGAGAAAATGGAATCCATCGTTTCTTTACAACGTTTAGCGGCTCCAGAAGATATTGCCAATGCTTACCTATTTTTAGCTTCAGAAGAAGCAAGCTATATTACAGGCCATGTATTACAGGTTGATGGTGGAATTATGATGTAAGGGGGGAGAAGTTATGCATAGTGAGCAATCATGGATATTAAAAAGAGCTGCCATTACCCCCAAAAAAACATCGTTGATTGATATTGCTACCAACAGAAGCTGGTCCTATAAACAATTGGGCTATGAAGTGACAAAGTGGGTTATGTTTCTAAAAAGCTGCAGTCTACAAAAAGGTGATCGGGTCGCCGTGATTGCGGAAAATAGAATTGATCTATTTGCCATTCTTTTTGCATGTGCCATCGGTGGTTACATCTATGTTCCCTTAAACTGGAGATTAAGTCATTCAGAACTTGACTATATTCTTGACGATTGTACACCAGCCTTAATACTATATGAAGATCAATTTATGAAGCTTATTGCTAATAACCCACATATGAAAGCATACCCAATTACAATAGAGATTTTAGCAGAGCACTTCGATGTACCAACAAATAATTGGAATTCGAAAGACGCATGGTTAATGATATATACTGGTGGGACAACTGGAAAGCCAAAGGGTGTAATCTTATCATATGATGCGGTAAATTGGAATGCCTTCAATACTATTATTAGTTGGAATATTAGTAGTGATGATTGCACATTAAATTATATGCCATTATTTCATACGGGAGGCTTGAATGCATTATCAATTCCGATATTAATGGCTGGAGGTACAGTTGTAATAGGAAATAAATTCAATCCTCAAGAAGCAATCCAGTCATTGAATACTTACAGCACAACAATTTCGTTATTTGTCCCGACAATGTATCAATCTATGATTGATACAGAAGAATTCAAGAAAACAAGTTTTCCTAGTATAAAAGTATTTTTATCAGGTGGAGCTCCATGTCCCATCACTGTGCATAAAACCTTCTTACAAAAGGGAGTACCATTTAAAGAGGGTTATGGATTAACCGAAGCTGGTCCCAATAATTTTGTTATTCAACCAGAGGAGGCCGCAATAAAACTAGGATCTGTTGGAAAGTGTATGCAATTTAATGAAGTTAAAATTCAAGCTCCGAATGGTAGAGAATGCGGACGTGATGAAGTAGGAGAACTATATATTAAAGGAAAGCATATGTTCAGCGAATATTGGAAGAATCCACAAGAGACAGCTAAAACTATTATTAATGGATGGCTTCGTACTGGTGATTTAGCGAAGATGGATCTGGACGGAGATATTTATATCGTAGGACGAGTAAAAGAAATGATTATTTCAGGGGGGGAAAATGTCTATCCTCAAGAGGTGGAACAATGTATTATTACTCATCCAAAGGTGAAAGAGGTCGCAGTTATAGGAATTGCTGATTGTCACTGGGGTGAAATCGTTACGGCTTTTATCGTATCAGATGATGCATTTAATAATGTTAAAGAAATTCAAGACCTTTGTAGAAGTCATCTAGGTAGTTATAAAATCCCTCGGAATATTTATTTTATCCCTGAACTACCAAAAACACATGTAGGGAAAATTGATAAAAAGAAACTTCAAACGATTCAAATGTAAACGGTCTGTTGGGTTATTAACGGGTTCGGAATTGAGGAGCAAAAATGTAAATAACCATTAAAAAAGGGGTGCAATTAGCACCTCTTTATCATCTGTTTTAGCGATTAAATTAGACCTAAATTGGTTATCTTTTGATAATCTCATTATTGCACTGAATTGTCTTTAATGCTTCCTGAAGTTTTTCCACTACCCTTGATAAAGCTAATATTGAATTTGTTGTATCGAATTCTTCAATATCCAAGGAATGATTTGCATTTTGGACAATCTCTATCTTTAAATTTGAGTTACTTAATTTTTCAATTTTATTTGAATTGAAATGATAAAATAAACGAAGTGCTAATTTCACTTTAATAGAAATCGGCACTTCGTTTATTCGCTATACGTTATCGTGTCACTTTTGAATCCAAAATTGATACTCTAATTAGTTTTAGTACTCTAAAAGCGAACCAGTTATTTATAATCAGGTTATTTTTTATTGTTAAGCATAAATTTGGAATTTTTCACTTTAGGTGTAAGGCAATGTAACGTTTACAACCAGCAACGATATAAAAAAAAACGTGCAAATTTTTGTGGTAAAACTTTTGTATAAAATTAAGTCTTTAAATTGATATAGCTTTAAGTAGTAATAACGAATATACTTTATATTAGGAAAACTTTTTTTATTTCCACAAAAAAATTACATATAGTATTGGAATAGGTGTGTTCGTTTAATAGCGAATACTTAATAGGGAAGTCGGTGAAAATCCGACATGGTCCCGCCGCTGTAAGGGTGAGCCTCATGCAAATAAGTCACTGGAATATCCGGGAAGACGCATTGGAGCGATGAACCTAAGTCAGAAGACCTGCCTGTTCTAAAAATGCTGTTAACCTACGGGAGATAGGGAGGTGTTGGAGTGCTAGGAGATAAATTTGATCTAAAACTATGAGCATTTCTAACCTTTTTAATTGGGTTAGGAATGCTTTTTTTGTATTTCAGTATTTTTAATAGTTTAAATTCTAAAAATGAAGGTGATTAAACATGTTTATTAAACAAAGTAAGATACTACGGAATTTTCTTGTTCTACTAGTAATTTTCGCGAGTTTTATTACTGGGTGTAGTAACAAAGCAAAAGAACAAGATAATGCGTCTGTTAAAGATCAATCAAAAGTTGTTACATTTTCCATGACTGGAGATATAGGCGACTTAAATCCACATACATATTTTCCAAATGAGTTTTTCTCCCAAGCTATGGTATATGAATCACTTGTTTACTACGGGAAGGGAGGGGGAATTCAACCTTGGTTAGCAGAAAGCTGGGATATTTCGAAAGATGGCAAAGAATATGTATTCCATCTGAGAAAAGATGTTGAGTTTTCTGATGGTTCGAAGTTTAATGCAGCAATTGTAAAGAAAAACTTCGATACAATTTTAGATAATCGCAAACAACATGAATGGGTAGAGTTAATCAACCAAATCAAAAACACAGAAGCATTGGATGAATATACTTTTAAACTTACATTGAACAATTCTTATTATCCAACGCTTCAAGAATTAACTTACATAAGACCTTTGAGGTTTGTTGGAGAAGCTGCTTTTCCTGACAGCCAAGACACATTTAAAGATGGACTTAAATCTCAGATTGGTACAGGTCCGTGGGTACTTAGCGAATATAAGAAGAATGAGTATGCGGTTTTTAAAAGAAATGAAAAGTATTGGGGTACTAAACCTAAAGTAGAAAAGGTAGTTGTCAAAGTCATTACAGACGGAGAATCTAGAGTATTAGCTTTTGAGAAAAACGAACTTGATTTTATTTTTGGTAATGGAGTCATTAGTCAGGATTCTTTCCAGTTTTTAAAGGATTCAGGGAAATATGAAACTAAATTATCAGAGCCTACTGCTACAAGAACGTTACTATTTAACACAAACAAAGAAGCAACTAAAGATCATAAAGTGCGTTTAGCACTCAATTATGCTTTCAATAAACAGGCAGTAATCGATAATATTTTTTATGGTATGGAAAAAAAGGCAGATACACTGTTCCCACCTGTATTGGATTACACAAAGATTGATATAAATCCATATGACTATGATATTGCGAAAGCAGAACAGTTATTAGATGAAGCAGGCTGGAAAAAAGTAGAGGGTAAAGCATTTAGAGAAAAAGATGGAAAAGAGCTGCAACTGGAATTCTTATTTAATAGTACTGATAACATCCAAAAGTCGATTGCTGAATTTGTACAAGGTGATTTTAGAAAACTAGGAATTGATATTAAGTTAACTAGTCAGGAAACGAATACTTTCTGGACAACTGCATTCCAAGGTAATTACGATATATTATTTACATCAACATGGGCCGTACCTTTTGACCCGCATTCTTATTTAGCCTCAATTACTACAGATTCGGAAAATGGTGGTCCAGATTATACTGCATTATTGGGATTACCAGAAAAGAAGGAAATAGACGAGAAGATTAAAAAAGTACTTTTAACTACAGATGAAAAAGAAAGAAAAATGATGTATACAGATATTTTATCAACATTACATGATCAAGCAGTATACTTACCGATATCGTACCAATCAAATGTAGCTGTATATCACAAGAATATTAGCGGATTAGATTTTTTACCTCAAGAAGCTGAGGTACCTTTAACTACAATTGATGTTAAATGAAGCAAGAATTATTAATAATAACTTAAGGAGTGCTACATGAGTTGGTTTATAGTTAAACGTCTCTCAAGTCTAATTCCAATATTATTAGGAATCTCCATTATTACTTTTATTTTATTGCACTTAATTCCTGGAGACCCAGCAGTAGCTTATTTAAGATTGTCGAATATTCCCCCAACCGACGTGGCTGTGACTGACTTGCGACTCGAACTCGGATTAGATAACCCTTTATATATTCAGTATTTTGATTGGTTGGTAAAGGTGATTCAACTGGATTTGGGGATCTCTTATCTGTCCAAAAATGCAGTCTCGGACGAAATTTTGTTGCATCTAGTACCTACAATTCAGCTAACAGTTACTGCGCTTTTCTTTATTGTAGTTATTAGCTTACCAATTGGAGTGCTTTCGGCTATCTACAAAGGAAAATGGATAGATCAATTTAGTAGAATAATAGCTTTTGTTAGTGTTTCAATGCCTACATTTTGGTTTGGTTTTCTCTTGATTTATTTTTTATCCGTAAAGTTAGACTTTTTCCCTGTTTTGGGTAGGGGGACACTAGCTCATTTAGTCCTTCCTTCCTTAACACTCGCTTTTGGCTATATCGGCACGTATATACGATTACTTCGAGCTAGTATGCTAGAAAATTTGAATGAGCCGTTTGTTGTATATGCTAGAGCGAGAGGTTTGCGGCAAAGGCAAATTATTAGTAGGCATGTTTTAAAAAAATCCATCCTACCTGTAGTAACCGCACTTGGTATGAGTTTTGGGAATATGTTAGGCGGAGCAGTAATTGTTGAAACGATTTTCGCTTGGCCAGGCATGGGACAATTGTTCGTCTCCTCTATTTTAAATCAGGATTATCCTATGATTCAGGGCTGTGTATTGTTTATGAGTGTAATTTTCGTGTTCTGTAATCTCCTTGTGGATGTTACTTATTCCTTCCTGGATCCACGTATACGATTGGAGGAAGGGAAATGAAATTAAATATAAAGATGCAACGAACGCTACTAAATCATAAGCTCATGATAATTAGTAGTATCATTATTTTAGGTATGATTGGGGTTGCACTCTTTGCTTCTTTTTTGGCTCCTAATGACCCAAACCTTGTTGATATCGCTCAAAAACTACATGGTCCTTCATCTCAGTTTCCCTTAGGAACGGATCATCTAGGGAGATGTATATTATCGCGATTAATCTTTGGAACTCAGACCTCTCTGGGTACAGCTATCCTTGTTATGGGATTCATGATGATTATTAGTGTTCCACTTGGCATAATTGCGGGCTTTATAGGTGGTAAGGTAGATTATCTATTTATGAGAATCTGTGACATTCTAATGGCATTCCCAAGTTTTCTGCTTTCATTGGCATTAGTAGGGATTTTGGGACCAGGTCTTTTTAATTTGATCTTAGCAATGGTTCTTGTTCAATGGGTTTTTTATGCTCGTGTCATTCGAGGAATGGTACTCAGTGTTAGGGAACAAAACTATATAGTAGCAGCCAAAATATGCGGTACACCAAAGTTTGTTATTATAATGAAACATATTTTACCCGCTATCATTTCTCAAGTTGTTGTTTTAGTTTTTATGGACATTGGAGGAGTTATTTTAGCTATTTCTAGTCTTTCATTTTTAGGTCTTGGAATTCAACCACCAGAGGCAGAGTGGGGCATGATGATTAATGATAGTAAGTCATTTTTTAGAAATTATCCTTCCTTGATGTTGTACCCTGGGATAATGATCTTCATTGTAGTTATTGCCTTTAATTTGTTTGGTGAAGCTTTGAAAGATGCTTTAGACATGAAAAGGGCTGGAGGGGGCGTAGAATGAGGCATCAACCGATTTTGACTGTAAATAATTTGAATATATCTGTTTCAACACCTCTTGAAGTGGTTCATCCGGTACGTGATGTTAATTTTGCGCTCCAGTCCGGGAAAGTGTTAGGTATTGTTGGAGAAAGTGGATCAGGGAAAACGTTAACGTGTATGTCTTTATTAAGACTTTTACCTGAAAATGTAAAAGTTGAGTTTGGAAGTATTAATTATAGAAATCAAAACCTTTTAGAATGTTCAGCAGAAGACATTAGGAAAGTACGGGGAAATGATATTGCTATGATCATGCAAAATCCTATGATCGCCTTTAATCCTGTAAGAACAATTGAAAGTCATTTTATTGAAACAATTAGAACGCATTTACCTATTACAAAGCGACTAGCGAGAAAAGTAGCTGTAGAATATCTTGAAAAAACGGACCTTCCTAATCCAAAGGCAGTATTAAAGCAATATCCATTTCAGTTAAGTGGTGGAATGCTGCAACGAGTAATGATTGCGATTACCATGTCTTTAAAACCATCTATCCTCATTGCAGATGAACCGACTACTGCCTTAGATGCGACAAATCAACTTCAAGTTTTGAAACAATTGGATAAGTTAAAGAAAGAATATAATACAGGTATTTTATTAGTAACCCACGATTTAGGGGTGATTGCTCAATTGGCCGATGAAGTAGCTGTGATGTATGGTGGCTATATCGTTGAGAAGGCACCAGTGTTGAAGTTATTCAATCAACCAATGCACCCATATACTCGAGTCTTGTTAGAGTCAAGGCTTGGATTAACACGAAAAAAGATACAAAGTGTTAGCCCTTTAAGTACATATTCAAAAAATAACGATAAAAAATGTCCATTTCTAGATAGGTGTGAAGAAGCAAATCATTCGTGTACAAGTTACAATCTTGAGTATAGAGAGTATGAAAAAGATCATTTTGTACGCTGTGTAAAGATACATGAAAGTGTAGGTAATTGAAGAATGAGTTTACTAGTATTGAAAAATATAAAAAAATCATTCTTTCTCAAGAACTCGGTTTTTGAGAAACGTAGATCGATAGAAGCGGTTAAGGATATCTCACTTACTTTGGAACAGGGAGTTTGCTTAGGAATTGTCGGAGAAAGCGGGTCAGGCAAAAGTACATTAGGAAAGATTATTTTAGGACTTGAAAAGCCGGATCAGGGAGAAGTCTGTTTTTTAGGGAAGAATCTACATAATTTGAACTCAAAAGAATTAAAAGAGTTACGCCAAAATCTCCAAGTGGTCTTTCAGGATTGTTATAGTGCGGTTAATCCAAGACTTACTATAGGTGAAAGTATTGCTGAGCCATTAAGAAATTACAAAAGGCTCTCGTCGGCAGAAGAGGAAAAGCAAGTGCTGGAGCTTTTGAAGAAGGTCGGGTTAAGGCGGGAAGACATACATAAATACCCTTCTCAGTTCAGCGGAGGGCAGCTACAAAGAATCAATATTGCTAGAGCAATTGCCCTTAAACCAAAGTTAATCATACTTGATGAGGCTGTAAGTGCATTAGATGCCCTCGTTCAAATACAGATATTAAATCTTTTGGCACAATTAAAGGAAGAATTTCAACTTTCATATCTTTTTATTTCTCATGATTTACAGGCGGTCAATTACATAGCTGACTGTTTAGTTGTGATGCATCAAGGCGAGATTGTTGAAAGGCTAGATGATATGGAGCAGCTTGAACAATTAGCAAATCCTGTTTCTAAAAAGTTGTTATCCTCTGTTCTACCTCCGTTTCCTGGGTATATGAAATGTGAGGAAATATAATTATTAATACATTTAACTAAAAAGTTAATAGTAGATAATGAAAAAGACTAAGCCAAAATGGTTTAGTCTTTACTATTTGCATTCAGTTGATATTTTTTTAATTAGTAGCAACCTGTTTGTAATACTTTAGTCGTATGAAGTCGAGGGTAGGTACTAACAAAACCAAGTAAAAACGTAGCAAGATAGGATAGAAAACATACCTATCTTGCTACGTTTTTTTGATGAAATAAGCGATAAAATGGAACTTGTATGAATAAAGCTACCTGATTTTACTTATTCTTGCTTTTTAAAGTCTGGCTTAACGTTCATAAAAAGAGTAAATCCATCATTCACTTGTACTTGCTTTCGTAACTCGTTGAACTTATCCGTTAACTCTTGACCGGTATAACCTGCTTTTGTCAGTTGCTCCATAATGAGCGTTTTATATTTCTCGAAAACAGGATCAATAATGGGCGTAATTATTAGTGCACCATTCACCTTAGAAATTTGAACCTCATCAATTAATGAAAATTCTTCATAAAACTCTTCAGGAATTCTAATCTCGCGATCTGTAGAAATTTTTACTTTTTTCGACTGGGCATCATATCCCAACTCATTCACCCCCATATTATGATATTCTAATAATAGGGCTAAATAGAATATTTTTACTAAAATTTAATGGAGGTTAATATGAGACTTTTTCATGTAAGTGAAGAAAGAAGTATCGGAGTTTTTGAGCCTAGAATACCTTCCCGTCAGGATTTAGATCAGACAAAAGGGCTCGTTTGGGCAATTAATGAAAAATGTCTACCAAATTTCTTGACGCCAAGGAATTGCCCCCGTGTTTGTTTTCATATTAATGCAGAAACAACAAAAGAAGATAAAACTCGATATCTTTCATCTAGCTCCAGCAATCATGTAGTAGTTGTTGAAAACAAATGGCTACAAAAAATGAGAGATACAAAGCTATATTTATATGAATTTGATTCAATGGAATTTAACTTACTTGATGAAAATGCAGGATATTATGTTAGCGAAAAGAAACAAGTTCCGATTAACTGTATGGAAATAACCGATTTGATTGAAGCGCTTTCTAAACGAAATGTAGAACTAAAAACGGCAGAAAGTCTGTGGGAACTTCATGATGAAATTCTACATTCGACATTAAGTTTCTCAATGTGCAGGATGAAATTTGCTACCCCTAGAGGTTACTAACAATAGTTGAAAGGAGGATGAAAACTATGAAACAGATAATTGCACTTGGGGGCGGCGGATTTTCAATGGAGCCTGAAAACCCATTATTAGATTCTTATATTCTTAGTCAGTCGAAAGAGGATAATCCGAATATTTGCTTTATACCTACAGCAAGTGGTGATGCTGACAATTACATAGCAAGGTTTTATGATTTTTTTAAAACTCAAAATTGCAAACCAACTCATTTATCTTTGTTTAATCCACCAACTAGAGATTTAGAAGACTTCATATTAAAGCAAGATATTATTTACGTAGGTGGAGGAAATACAAAAAACCTATTGGTTCTATGGAGAGAATGGGGTCTAGATAAAATCTTAAAAAAAGCATGGGAAAAGGGTATTGTTCTTGCTGGTATTAGTGCAGGAGCTATTTGCTGGTTTGAAGAAAGCATTACAGATTCGTATGGAGATGGCCTTGAACCAATTCAATGTTTAGGATTTTTAAATGGAAGTCATTGCCCACATTATGATGGAGAAAAAGATAGAAGACCATCTTACCATCATTTAATTAAATCACAACTCATCAAAGCAGGCATAGCAGCTGATGACGGTGTGGCGATACATTACATTGATGACGAAATAGCTAAAATTGTTAGCTCAAGACCTAAAGCAAAAGCGTATCAAGTCATACTTGAAAATAAAGTTGTAGAGAAACAATTGCCAACCGAATTCCTAGGTAAACTTTAAAGAGTTATAGTATCTCAATAATATAGGAGGCTCCTATGAAGACAGTTATAGTTTATTGGAACGGTCATAGAGTGAAACTCACATGGAAACCAAATTTTCAACTAGATGAGTTGTGCATCGTAACTAGTGTCCATGCAATCTGTTTCCAAGATAACAAAGTGCTACTTTCTAAAATTAAAGACAGAGGATTTAGCTATCCAGGTGGTCATATTGAAAGTGGCGAATCTACTGAAGAAGCGATACATCGTGAAGTGTATGAAGAAGCTTATGTTAAAGGTGATATTACATACCTAGGTGCAATTGAAGTCAATCATGACGAGAACCAATCATTTGTCCCGGGTGGTAAATACCCAATGATAGGCTATCAATCTTTTTACAGAATGAATGTTAAAGAATGCTATCCATTTTTACGTGAAAATGAAGGTATTGCACGTATATGGGTAGAGCCATCTGAAATTCCTTATATCATTGATGATCATGAATTGGCTACGATGATATTGGGTGAGGCAATTCATTTTGTGAGCTCCAGCAATACTTAGATGGAAATATTTTTTATGGAGATGAGTGCAATAGAATCAAAAAAATTGATTTTGAACCACTATGAAAATTCAATCCAGTATATTGCGAAATTAACAAGGTTAACTGATGATTGTTGGCTTACACCTATTGCAGAAAGTAAATGGTCAGTTTGTGAAATTGTAGGGCATTTAGTGCCATGGGACAAGTTCGTAATGGAAAAAAGATTACCTTACTTGCTAAATCTAAAACAAGAATTAGAAAGCCCAAATGTTCTAGAGATGAATCAAATTGCAGCGTTAGAGAGTCTGAATATATCTAAAGATGAAGGTATTAAAAAATGTATACTGACAAGATTAAAATTAGTAAATGAGATAATAAAGATTCCTGCAAGTGAAATTAATAAAGAATTGAATATAGGCACAAGTATATTAACTGTTACTGCATATTTTAAAGGTCTGATAGTACATGATTTACATCACTTTCAACAAATTGATGAGTTTTTAAATAAATGTGATAAGAAGCAACATTGCAGTCATGTACCTTGTCAAAAAGGAGTGATTACTTGAACTCTGTTACCACAGCAAATTTAGAAAATATAGAGGGAATAGTAAAGCTCGATTGCGAAATCATAGGCAATATGAGTAGAAGGAAACATATCGAAAAAATCGTAGGAGAAGGCCGTTGCTTAATTATTAAAGAGGAAGACGAAGTTCAAGCGTTTTTACTATTTGATACAAATTTTTTTGAATGTAGTTTTATATCGTTAATCATTGTTTCTAAGTCGGCAAGAAGAAAGGGATATGCAACAGCTTTAATCAGCTCTTTTGAAAACATTGCACCAACTCAAAAAATATTTTCCTCAACAAACCAATCAAATACCAATATGCAAAAGGTGTTTGAATTTAATGGATTTGTACGTAGTGGCTACGTTGAAAATTTAGATGATGGGGATCCTGAGATTATTTATTTCAAGTTAATTTAGCGAATATACTAATTAGTAATGAATGGTTCAAATTATACTTTGAAGCAAGATAGAAGGGGATAGGGATGACAATTTATATTGCTTTTTTAAGAGGTATTAATGTAGGTGGCCACAATAAGATTAAAATGGCGGAACTAAAGCAAATGTTTGAGAAAATGGGATTCAAACGAGTAAAAACGTATATACAAAGTGGCAATGTCCTTTTCGAATCGGATGAGAAAGAACAATTTATACACGAGCACATTGAGCATGAAATTAAGGCGGTTTTTGGGTTTGCAATTAGTGTTGTTTTAAGGACTTTCAGCGAGTTGGAACGGATTACTGAGGAATGTCCTTTTTCGAAAGAAGCGATTATGGCTGCGGAAGCATCGTCAGAAGGGGAGAGTCTTTATGTTGCTTTACTACTCGAAGTTCCTTCACAGGAAAAAATTGAAAGGCTGAGTGCCTTTAGAACCGAATATGAAGACTTTCAAGTTGAAGGCCGTGAAGTGTATCTCTTATTAAGAAAAAGCATTCGTAATTCCAAGCTGGCGATCAATGTGCAAAAGCTTGGTGTTCCAGTAACAATACGTAATTGGAAAACGATGAACAAGTTGACGGCTTTAGCGAAAGAAATTGAGGCATAATTTTTGATATGAGTTGTATAAGAATGATTGATAGATAACGGCGAAATAAATTATAAATTATTCACTTGTAAAACAACCAAAAAATAAAGGGGCTGTCTAATAAATCCGATTTTGACTCAAGAATAATGAATGATATTAAGGTACAGTCAAATGAAGAATCTCAACTAAATTTATATTTCCAAATAGAAGCGATATTAAAAAGGGAAAATGTATTGAAGTTTTTGACTCATCGAAAGCATTGGCTGTACGTTTCTGATGATAGTCCATTTACAAATATCCATATGGATGCTCAAGGGAAGCTAGATTATTAGATTATCGACGTATTTATAAGAAAACTGAAGTGAATACAGTAATTGAGGATGAATAAGGGGGAATATCAATGAAAAGAGTAGATGTTGTATATGCCGCAATCTGTAAAGAGGAAACCGATGAAATATTAATGGTACAAAATGAAAATATGATATGGACATTACCAGGTGGTGCAGTTGAACAAAACGAAACACTTGAGCAGGCACTAATTCGTGAAGTAAATGAAGAAACGAATCTACAGGTTGAAATGGGTACACTCATCGATGTAAGAGAAAAGTTTTTTGAAGATCGGAATCATCATGCATTGTTATTTACGTTTAAAGTAAAAGCATATAGCGGGGAGATAGTGGTGAATTTTCCAGATGAGATACAACAAATTAAATGGATGTCTTTTGAAGAAGCAGATCAACATATGACTTATTATCTAAACGGCATAGCATCTACTTTAGATTTTGATGGGCTATATATTTCTCAATGAGAATAGTAAGTCATTTTTATTGAAATTTGCACAAATGGTATTATATGTTATATCGAATTGGTGTTTTAATGGTAGGACTTATAATTGTATCCATGTAATTTAGATTATATGGATAAAATGCGAGACGATTGTGAGAAAAGTATGAATTAGAGAAATAATAAAACGAGGTAATGTAATGATAAAAAAGATTGATATTACTAATCTGAAAATTGCGTGAACATTCAAATCCCTTCGTACAAGGTAGAGGCTGAAATTATTGACTACTATGATAGACCAGGGGGGATGAAGCCCCCAAAATGATGATATAGGCATAAAAATGTTAAGAAGTAAAAAAGACCGGGTGCATGAAAGTAGCTTAAAAACTATCTAATTTGAGTACGTGAAAAAAATTCATCAATATACAAAAATCTAAATATGATGATATAATTTTTAAGGAAGGAGTTGGTTTTTTTGGGAATAATAAAAAATGCTAAAGGAATAAAATTACTAGCATGTTTATTAGTTAGTTTATGCACTATTAATTATTCATTTATTTCCTCCGCGGAAACACTAACAGATAATTCAGCTGATGCAACAAAAAATCCTAGTGGTATTGATACTGGAATAGCGAATCTAAAGTACAATAATCAAGAGGTTTTAGCAGTAAATGGTGATAAAGTAGAGAGTTTTGTTCCGAAAGAAAGTATCAATTCAAATGGTAAATTTGTAGTTGTTGAACGTGAGAAAAAATCACTTACAACTTCACCAGTCGATATTTCGATTATTGATTCTGTGGCTAATCGCACTTATCCAGGAGCCGTACAACTTGCAAATAAAGCTTTTGCAGATAATCAGCCTAGTTTATTAGTGGCTAAGAGAAAACCTTTGATTATTAGTATAGACTTACCTGGCATGAGAAAAGAAAATACAGTAACTGTCCAAAATCCGACATACGGCAATGTGGCTGGAGCAGTAGATGATTTAGTATCTACTTGGAATGAAAAGTATGCATCAACACATTCGTTACCTGCAAGAATGCAGTATACAGAATCTATGGTGTATAGTAAATCACAAATCGCAAGTGCTCTTAATGTTAACGCTAAATATCTTGATAATGGGCTGAACATTGATTTTAATGCGGTTGCAAATGGAGAGAAAAAAGTGATGGTTGCGGCATATAAGCAAATATTTTATACCGTAAGTGCTGAACTACCTAACAATCCATCCGATCTTTTTGATAATAGTGTTACTTTTGATGAGTTAACTCGTAAAGGGGTAAGTAATGTGGCCCCGCCTGTTATGGTGTCAAATGTAGCGTATGGTAGAACAATTTATGTGAAATTAGAAACAACGTCTAAGAGCAAAGATGTACAAGCTGCCTTTAAAGCTTTACTTAAGAATAATAGCGTCGAAACGAGTGGACAGTATAAAGATATTTTTGAAGAAAGTACCTTTACTGCTGTAGTATTAGGCGGAGATGCGAAAGAGCATAACAAGGTTGTTACAAAAGATTTTGATGAAATCCGAAATATCATTAAAGATAATGCGGAATTAAGTCTTAAAAATCCAGCATACCCAATTTCATATACAAGCACTTTCTTAAAAGATAATGCAACGGCTGCCGTTCATAACAATACAGATTATATTGAGACTACAACTACAGAATATTCAAGTGCTAAAATGACGCTTGATCATTACGGTGCATATGTTGCTCAATTTGATGTATCTTGGGATGAATTCTCATATGATGAAAACGGGAAAGAAGTACTAACACATAAAACATGGGATGGAAGCGGCAAAGACAAAACGGCTCATTACTCTACCGTTATACCGCTTCCACCGAATTCAAAAAATGTAAAAGTCGTAGCGAGAGAATGTACTGGTCTTGCATGGGAATGGTGGAGAACAATTATTAATGAACAAAACGTTCCATTAACAAATGAAATAAAGGTTTCAATTGGAGGAACAACGTTATACCCAACTGCTAATATTAGTCATTAGATAAAAATGAAGCGCCCTGTTTAAAGGGCGCTTTTCTCGTATGGTGTTGCCAAAAATCTTTATTGCAGATTTAACGGTAGTACCTAATACATGCATAATAGATGACTTAAATGGATATTCATCGATTAATAGTACACCCTAAATATTTTAGAAAAGGCATTGTCAAGATGTTATTGGATTTCATTGAATGCAATATAGAAGGTATCAAAACAATAATCGTGACAACGGGTTCTAAAAATTTCCCAACCGTAAATTTCTATGAAAAAAAAATTCTCTAAAATTGGAGAAATAAAGGTATATGAACGTTTATCATTGATACTAACTTTAAAAAGCAACTTTGAAGAACAGATACTTGTAAATGTATTAAATTGCAGCTCTTAATTAAAAGGTCAAAAAAGGAGAGAAAAAATTGATTATTGTACCTTCAAATGAAATTTTACAGCAGTGGGTTGAAGATTATGTACCTAAAAAAGACTTATTCTTTATAGCAGAAGGTGATACTGAGAAACTCCTAGGACATTTGCGAAATGTACTTATTATGCCATCAACAGAATTTTTCAATCATACGTCATATACACAAATTGAATTAATGAATAGCTATGAATATTGGAACATAAAAAATGCATCACACGTGATTGTGGCACAACCAGACTGGATTGTTGGGGTGGCTGAAGAAATTAGGACGTTCTTGTTACAGTGTCAAGTTAAAATAGAACGAGGTATGGTGCTGCCAAAAACCTTTATTGCAGATTTAACGGTAGTGCCTGAAGCTTACATAATAGATGACTTAGTTGTTTTACAACGTAGTATGTGGGAAGGCATGTCTCAAAGCAATAAGAAAATGATAATTAAAAAAGTTGCTGAGTGGTGGGAGGATGGTGCTTGCGAAGAAGTGCCAGAAGATCTACCGCCGCATTTAATGCCTTATGCTAATACATATGCGACAACTGCAGGTGCCAATTGTTTAGCGGCTGCATTATATGCAGTATGTGATAAAGAAAGTGAATGGTTATTGCAAGAATGGGTCCACCAGCAAGCCTTTTTAAATGGATTGGAGCAGCTTGGCTATACGGTGTATGAACAGGATGAAACGCTAATTGCGGGTGATGTAGTCGCATGGGTCGATATAGACGAAGTAATCCAACATGCATCGTACTATGTTGGCAATAACCTATTTTTCAATAAACAAGGACAAACCATTTTCAATGCTTGGAAAATCAAGAAGGAAGCAGATTTAATGAAAGACTGGTCAAGTATGCAAATGAAGATCTATCGTAATTTTGATAAAAAAAGTAATAAAATTTAAAGTAGATGCTTAGCAGAGCAATCTTCTTTTATTTTATTTCTTGATTAATAATAGCTTAAAGAGAGAGAGGTAATATATGAAAATCATTGGATTAATAGGCGGCATGAGTTGGGAATCGTCAGCAGAATATTATAGGCTCATTAATGAAGAAGTAAAGAATCAATTAGGTGGTTTACATTCAGCGAAATGTATATTATTTAGTGTTGATTTTGAGGAAATAGAGAGGTATCAATCAATAGGGGATTGGAAAAGTGCGGGGCTTGTTTTAGCAAATGCAGCAATCTCTTTAGAGAAGGTAGGAGCTGACTTTATTGTTATATGTACGAATACAATGCATAAAGTCATTGATTTGATAGAAGAAAAGATTCAAATACCAATTTTACATATTGCAGATACAACTGCAATTCAGATTAAAGCAAATAGTATTCAAAAAGTTGGTCTACTTGGTACCAAATTTACGATGGAACAGGATTTTTATAAGTCACGTGTGGAGACATATAATATTCAGGTCATTGTACCAGAAGAAGAAGAACGGGCTATTGTCCATCAAATTATATATGATGAATTATGTTTAGGGATTTTAAAAGAATCCTCAAAGAAAAAGTATTTAGATATCATCGATCGACTTGTCCAAGAAGGAGCAAAAGGCATTATTTTGGGCTGTACAGAAGTAGGTCTACTCATAAAACAACAGGATACTAAGATACCTTTGTTTGATACTACTAATATTCATGCAATTGAGTCAGTCAAACGGGCATTGCAATAAGAGTATGCAATTTGAGACTATACTGTAATAAAAAAACGCTTAGCACATGAATGAAATTAAGGAGAAATCGACTGGAAAATAAAGCTTTTATTCTTGAAACCGAAAGATTATATGCGAGGGAACTAGTACAAAATGATTTTCAAGATTTAGCGGATATTTTACAAGATGAGAGAGTCATGTATGCATATGAACATACATTTAATGATCAAGATACTCAAAATTGGCTGGTTAGACAGCAATCAAGATATCAAGAAAATGGATTTGGATTATGGGCGATTTTATTAAAAGGAACAGATACAGTGATTGGACAAGCTGGATTAACTATGCAACAAGTTGGAAATAGAGAAGTGTTAGAAATTGGTTATTTATTTAAACATGATTTTTGGAATAAAGGGTATGCAACTGAAATGGCAGATGCTTGTAGAAAATATGCTTTTAATATTTTAAAAGCTCCAGAAGTATATTCAATAATAAAAGATGATAATATTGCTTCTCAAAAAGTAGCTATGAGAATTGGCATGCACATTGAAGAAGAGTTTATTAAGCAATATTACAATGGCGATATGGTGCATTATCTTTATAAAGTTGAAAATAAGTTGTGACTCCTAATTTGTAGATTAGGAGTTTTTCTATTTTTGTATAAAAATGTTTAAAAAGGTATAACTTCGTGACTATAAATATGATATGATAGCTTTTCTCGGTAAAAGGAACCTATCTTTTGAACGATAGTGATAAGCCTCAAATACCTAGTAAAACAAAGATTTAATTTGAAAGGATGTTAAATATGCAATTACATCATAGACTAAAAGTATTTAACTTTTTGTTCTTTGGAATGCTTGCGCTATTTGTTCCGTTTTTACCAGTTTATCTAGGTGAGAGAGGTTTATCGCCAAGTGAGATAGGGCTTGTGGTAGGTACGGGTGGATTTGTAACAATATTTACGCAGCCATTATGGGGATTCATCAGTGATAAGACGAAGACGATTAGAAAAATATTATTATTGTTATTATTTTTAGCTAGTTTATTTGGCTATTTCTTGTTTAGCGTTGATGGATTCTTGCTATTAGTCGTATTTGCGATGTTCGTCTACTTCTTCTTAATGCCGATCGACCCGTTAATGGAAAGTTTGAATTTTACAGTAGCAGAAGCAGCAAAAATTAGTTACGGTTCAATTCGTACATATGGAGCATTAGGTTATGCGGTATTAGCACTTGTTACCGGATATATTATGTCTTACTTTGGCAATAACAGTGTCGGTATCCTTTTTGTTATATTAGGGATTATTGGATTCCTTATTATATGGAAAATGCCCGATGCTCCAACTTCTTCTAAACCAGTTACCATTGCAGGTTTGAAGAGTTTTTTAAGTAATAAACAAACATTATCGTTTTTATTATTAGTATTTATCTGTTCGGTACCTGCTCGTATGAATGAAACGTTTTTAGGCGTACATATTCTGTCATTAGGTGGAAGTACAAAACTAGTTGGACAAGCATTTTTCATCTCTGCGGCAAGTGAAATTATCATCTTTGCTCTTAGCTTTTGGTGGCTTCGTAGTGGAAAAGAACTACTAATAATAACGATAGCAGCATTTTTCTTTTTTGTACGATTCTTTGTATCAGCGTGGATTACAGACCCGCAAATGTTAGCACTTGTACAATTACTACAAATGCTTACTTTCCCAATTTTTTATACAGCAGCGATTCAGTATTTATATCGTATTGTACCGGTAGAGTGGAGAGCGACAGGGCAAACGGTTTTGGCACTATTATTCTTCGGAATATCAAGTATCGTCTCATCATATGCAGGTGGCTTCCTATATAACTCTCTAACAGGTCAACATTACTATCTAGTGATCTCAGGGATTTCTCTGATAGGTACAATATATGGGTTAGTGTCGTTATTTGTTAATCGTAAAAAGATAACGGTTGATTAGTGAAGTGAAAACCTCCTTTTATCTTTTGATGAAGGGAGGTATATTGTTGAGGAAATTAATATAATTGATGTGGTAGTAGAAAACACATTATTTACAATCTTTATAAGCCAATGTTACTTATTTTTGGCAGGTACTAGTTCTATCATTCATGAAGTAATTAAGAACCGAATTTAAATATATGTTCAAATGAATGAGAGTATTCAGAGAGGTACTGCTATAACTATATACCGATAAAATAAAATTGAGGAATATTATTGATTTGAAAAACGAAGTAGCTACACTTCACGCTGAAGCACAACGAGAAAGGGAGTATCCAAAAAAAGTTGTAAAAGTAGGCTAAAGTGATTTGGTCTACTAACCGAACAATCAAGTGTTCTTTTAATACATAAAATAGGTTTTTTTCTCTCTGAAACTTTAAAAAGCATTGCCGAAATAGTGAATATTGTGGTATCTTCAGTATCTACGACTGATATTGTACGTCAATCATACATAGGGGAAAATGGAGTTTTTAAAATTTGGAAAAAAGGTTCCATTATTATTGATATGAGTACAACAGATGCAGAAACTGCAATCGATTTGGCAATACCAGCTGATGAATTAGGTTTATTATTGTCAGACTATTGGCGAAACTGCTGGTGCAGATAACGGTACACTTACTATTATGTTAGGTGATAATATTCAAAAATGAGAGAAAATTCGTTCAATATTAGAAGTGTTAGGTGAAGAAATTTTTACATAGGTGAAAACAGTTATGGGTAAATTGCGAAATTTGTCTTAATATGGAGAATCCTTCGGAGGAAGATAGTTTAGTAGAAGCTTAGATTATTACTAAACAGTTTGAGTCGAACAAGGAAAAGTAGCGAAAGTGTTAATAATAGGCACAGCTAACCGTGTATTAAATATTCCAGGGAGATATTTGAACAACAAATATTATAATGTTTTATTTGTTTTTGACCAATACACAAGTATAACTGGTTAACTACAAGAAAAACACTATTTTAGGAGTACTATCGTTTATTGGATCTATCGGCTTTCAAATAAATGAATCTGCTAAAACAACAGTAAAAAGAAATCTAGATGCAACAGCTGCTTGTCAAACATTGAAAGAATTAGCATCGGTGGCTATCAGTAGTGGAGATTCAAAGGTGATAAAAGAGAAATAGAGGTGGATAACTTGAAAAAATTATTAAGTTGGAAAATACAGTTAATCGTATTAGCACTTGTAGTTGTAGCTGAATTTATTGGGATTAAGAACTTTGACATTGGTATTGGAGTAGTTGCACTTTTCCCTATGCTTTATGCATTAATAATCGGTGCAGTTATTAGTTTACCTAAATTGAAGTTGTTAAGCGAAAAAGATATGAATATCGCAGCTAACATTTTAGGTATTTCATTTATGTTATTCGTGGCTAAACTTGGAACTTTGATGGGACCTTCATTGCCACAACTAATGGATGCTGGATTGTCGTTAACTCTACAAGAAGTAGGGCATTTCTTTGGGACAATCGTGTTTGGTTTACCAATTGCATTGTTAATGGGGATGAAACGTGAAGCGGTAGGTGCTACCTTCTCAATTGACCGTGAACCAAACCTTGCAATTATTGCTGAAAAATATGGTGCTGATTCTCCTGAAGGTCGTGGAGCATTAGGTGTTTATGTGTGTGGTACATTATTTGGTGCCATTTATTTAACGATTTTAGCTAGTGTTCTAGCTAATTCTGGCTGGTTCCATCCAATTTCACTAGCAATGGGTGCCGGTGTAGGTTCAGGAAGTATGATGGCTGCAATGACTGGTGCACTTGCTATTATATTCCCAGAATCCGCTAATGATATTGCGCTATTTGCTGGTGCTGCAAACTTAATTACAACAATTGTTGGAACTTATGTATGTATCTTCTTTTCACTACCGGTTACTAATTACCTATACAGAAAATTGGAACCAATTTTGGGTAGAAGATCTAGAAAAGCTGAAAACAAAGCTTAAGTTCTTTAGAAGTGGGGGAACGGACATTCATGTTAGATAAAATATATACATTTATTATCATCGGTGCAATTGCAATTATAGGAAACTGGGTAGGCTATGATGTATCACCTATTGATGCCTTACCTGGTATGCTTATTATTGTTGCAATTACGGTTTGTGGTTTTGCAATTGAAAAAATATTACCAATTAAATTGCCAGTAGTTATTTGGGTTTCATTTCTTGCCTTGTTAGTGACTTCACCAATTTTTCCGGGAAATGAAACAATTGTAAAAGCAACAAGTCAAATTAATTTCATGGCATTAGCAACACCAATCCTAGCTTATGCTGGTTTGTCTTTCGGTAAAGACTTGAAAGAGTTTAAACAGCTTGGTTGGAGAATCGTTGTTATTTCTTTAGTTGTTTATACTGGAACATTCTTATTAGCTACTTTAGTTGCTGAAATCGGCTTTAGAGTTACAGGGAAGTTTCATTAGTAGAAAAAGACCTTTCAATTATCGATTAATCGATAATATGAAAGGTCTTTTTTTGTTATGAACTAGTAAAAAAGAAAATAGTCATACAAAGATAGAGATTTTGTTTATAGAAATATATACCAATTATTGTTACTATTTGATTGGGAGGGGTAGAGATGAGCGTTTATTTAGAAAGATATAGCGATAGATATATGTCACAAATTGAGTGTTATCAATTAACTGATGAACAATTACAATTTACAGGATCACCAGTAGAATCTATCTTCGTAGCAAAAAGTGATGAGGATCGTTATCCGATTTTAGTTTTAGATGATGAAGAAATAGTGTCGTACTTTGTTCTACATATGAATGAAGGGGTCACGCCTTATTCTAATAATCAAAAAGCTATATTACTTAGAACATTTTCTACAGATTATCGCTACCAAGGAAGAGGCTATGCGAAACAGTCATTATTAGAACTACCAAGGTTTGTGAAAATGAATTTTCCGGAAATAACAGAGGTTGTTTTGGCTGTAAATGTAAAGAATATTGCCGCTCAAAGCTTATATCTAAAATGTGGATTTGTTGATGAAGGGGATAGAATCATGGGAAGCCATGGTGAGTTAATCATTATGAGTAATAGAGTAATATAACTTCAAAGATTGTTGTCTTATTTCAATTACATTTCTTCTTTTTTTATTGGCTCCATTTAATGACATTGTTGATATTTGACTATCTATAACCAAAAATACTATTGATAGAGTTTGTTTAATAATTTTCTGTGATAAAAGAAGAACCGCTTGCTCTTAGTTAAGAAAAAAGCAGAAAGAGGAATTCGTGTGAAAAAAATAATCGTTGGTCTTGGTTTAGTATTGCTCATAGCGTATATTAGTCGTGAATTATATGCCACATTCCTAACCAAGTCATTGTATGAAGTCACAGATTCAACATTCAACACTGGAATTATAGACGAACAATCGCTAGATTACATGTTACTAGTGGAGTATCCAACATTGGATTTATTTGAAACAAGGGATAAACAGCAAGTACAGCAATTTTTAGAACAATTATTACAAATGGAAGTTAGAGCTGCTGTGCTAGACATAAAAGAAACGGAAAAACATTACAAACTTGTCTTCAGAAGTGATGAAAACGATGAAATCATGACGTTTATTTTATATGATAATAAATATGCAGAAATGCGGAATCAAATGGGCGTCATCGGAAGTACGGCGTATATTCGAACGGTAGATAATACATTTTTCGAACAATTTTATCCGTTACTATCTAAATAAGAACCATTACAAATCGAGGGATATGCTTTCTTATTCGCTAATAGAAAAAATAAGAGTTAAAAAAAGTTTGGGTAACTATTGATACCATAGACGCTTTCATCGAGTTGTTAGCCACTGCCATCAACAAATGCGTTTTACCAACACCGGGTTGACCAATTAATGCAATGCTGTTTTGGCGAATGCCTTTGATATCAAGGCTATCAAACACAATCAAATTCCGACAGGCTTAACAAGTCGTTCGATGGGGTCACAAAATTTTTAGAGAAAAAGACAAACCAAATTGAGGTTTGTCCTTTTTTGTGTTATATCATGAACCATCTATAACAATATGTTGATAAGATAGCTTTCAGCCAAAATTAAATCATGTACAACATAATATCTTCATAAGTTCAAGAACGAATTAATCCCTAAACTCTTTAGAATTGCATAGTAAACAGTTCGAAATTGCACAGACTCGTAAAGCCTTAAATTAATTATCCTAAAAAGAGTTCCTCACCATACCACTTCTCCATAGCTGTGGTTGAAATTATCCATTCGCCACGTTTTCCTTCAGGTTTAACGAAATACTTTAATAGACCTTCATTAATAAATGCCTGTATTTCTTCTTCATTTCGTCTACTATCTTTAAATCGTTCTTGTAAGGTGTTATAAGATATGCCCCAACGATAAGCAGCTTCAGTTGGAGTCATATAATTGTTAATATCCATTATCTTTCCTTACAACCTCATAAACAGAATACAGCTAAAGTGATAAAAGAGAGGTTATATAATCATTGTATATTTACTTTGTGGGAAAACAATTATTGAAGTAAAATTGTAATATCCAATAACAAATGATTTACAACGAAAAGATAGAAGAGAGGAATTATGATTATGGATTATTATGATTTTGTTCTTTTTCCAATAGAAAAAGACCCTGAAGAAGTATTAAATGAAACATTAGAAGTTTTACATAGTGGGGTTTTAGAGGGCTCGATGAATTATTTTAAAATTGCAGATGAACTAGTTGATTATTATGGTGAACATTTATTAGCTAGGGTACCAGCAGCGAGTTATCCTAGTGATACTTTAGAGGCGGATACACATTATTTTTGTGCTGGTGTTAATATTTTTGTGAAAGAGTCTGTGCCTTTGTTAAATGATACATTGGAAAAATGGCGACAATCAATTGAAAAGGAAGAGGAACCCATTCGTTTTGATAAATGGGGAGAAATAAATGATAAACAAGAGATTTTGTTTAATTTACAAAAAGGATTAGAGTGTATTGAAAAACTAAAAACAGGTAAATACCTTTTATTTTTCATAGGTTTATAGGTATAAGAATTTACTGATAAGTGTGTGGATTATGTAAAATGTTCTAATTTCACTATTTTTAACGCTTTTTTATTATATAAATAGTAATATAAAGCTTTGGAGGTGGAATTATTGAATAAAAGTAAAATTAATACTTTTTGTAAGTTTTTTGTTGTATTCACTATGTTCTTATTATTTTATCTTATTCCGAATAATTTAGGTGTATCTGCAAAAGAATTAGTAGAAGAAAAGGATATAAACATAAAAGTACATAATGGTGATGAAGCAAAATTATTGAAGACTTCGTCTTCAAAAGCATATTTATTGACAGTAGATAGTTATCCCTTGGCTGGAGGGATTTCAATAGGAGTTTCAACAAAAGGTTCCGCTATGCAACAAGTGACTGTAAAAATTACCGCTTATGGAACTAACGGAAGTATTGATTCAAAAACCGGGAAAGTTTCATATCAAGGGATAACGAAGAAAGTGAAAACATTTTATAATGTTCAACCTTGGACAAATAAACAAATTGCCTTTGTTGATTTACCTGTACGATCTTTAAATACAAAATATAAATTTGAAATTACAGCAAGAACTAAAAAGGGTGATTTAAACAAAGGTAGTTCAACAGGGTATTATCATGTTAAAAAAAATAAATATTCTAACTGGAATAAAGGAACATTCGTTTCTACACCAGCTTCTATCGAGTTTCATTATAAAAAACATGGTAAAGATAAGTATGTACAAGCAGTAAACATTGAAGATTATTTAAATAAAGCGAAAGCTTTTCATTCAAAAGTAAAAAAGCTGAAAAAAAGTTCCAAGAATTATAAATTAACGGTCACAAAAGGTGGCAATTCTAAAGGGAAAAAAGTTCTTCCTTCTAAAAAAGTAACTCAAAGAAATCCTAAAGGCAAATATGCTCTTATGCATAATAGTAGTAAAGATAGTTATAGATTATTGAGTTTTGGTGGAAATTAATATGAACCACAAATTGCCGGCGATGCTAATACACCAAAAGTAAGTTTTGATTTTGTTGCTTACACTGTTGAAATTCGAGGAAACGATAAAGAATTGCGTTACTCTAAAGTGGCTTTACTTAATAAAGTGAATGAGGAAGTAAAAATGCGACTAGGGTTAGAATATAATAAAGAGCGATAGCCTAGAGGCCATCGCTCTTTTTAAATATATTTTTAGAGTTGTATACGCGCCTGCCAGCTTTGTATTTACCAACCCCTTATAATTTTAGGGGTCCCCCAAATAGTCCCCCAAGTCCCCCACTAGCAATGAGCGGTAATGAAAGAGATAGCCATACAGAAAATATCATTCATCATTGATATATAGCTTTTCATGATTTAACGTGAAGGGCGTTGAAGTAAGACAACTATTCTGTTACAGGAAAGGCGCTCTTTCTTTATTTAAAGGATTGGTTTAAATGTGTACCAAGCGGAACAATTACTCAACCATTGTTCCATTTTTAGCGTAGTTGACGTACCAAGAAAATACTTTTTCTAAATTATGAGGTGTTTGGCTATTACCTGTTTTTTTTACAGCATCATTATAATACGCCCATAGTTGTTCTTTGTAATCGGGATGTGCACAGTTTTCAATGATTAAAGGCACGCGTTCTTTCGGAGCTAAACCGCGTAGATCAGCTACACCTTGCTCAGTAATCAAAACATCTACATCATGTTCGGTATGATCTACGTGTGAGACCATGGGAACAATTGATGAGATAGTGCCACCTTTAGCATAAGACTTTGTTACGAAAATACCTAATCTTGCATTTCTGGCAAAGTCACCGGATCCGCCAATTCCATTCATCATTCGTGTACCAGAAACATGTGTTGAATTGACATTCCCATAAATATCAGCCTCTAGTGCCGCATTGACTGAGATTAAACCTAAACGACGAATTATTTCAGGTTGGTTAGTTATTTCTTGTGGTCGTAAGCACAGTTTATCAGCGTACTTGTCCATATTTTCAAATACTTCTTTACCTAATTCCTCAGATAATGTAATCGAAGTAGCAGATGCAAATGTTACTTTTCCAGCATCAATTAGATGGAAGACAGCATCTTGTAGAACTTCAGAATAAATTTCTAAATCTTCAAATTCTGAATCTTGGAATCCTTGTAAGACAGCATTTGCTACTGAGCCAACACCAGATTGAATTGGAGCAAGTTTAGAAGTTAATCTACCTGCCTTAATTTCATCTCGTAAGAAATTAAGTAGATTATTGGCCATAATATCTGTTTCCTCATCAGGAGGCACAATTAAAGAAGGGGCATCCGTGTTTTCTGAAATGACAATAGCTTTGATTTTTTTAGGATCAATTTTAATGCCAATTTCTCCAATACGATCAGTAGCGCTTACTACTGGGATTGGACCACGATCACCTTGCTTTTCAGGCACATAAATATCATGAATACCAATGAAAGATTCTGAGCATGAAATGTTTAGTTCAACAATAATATTTTCTGCAAAATCTGCAAGGATTGGTGAGTTTCCAACCGAATTTGTAGGAATTAAATAACCATCTTTCGTAATAGCGCATGCCTCAATGATAGCGAATTTAATAGGTCCATAAATATTTTGTCGGACTAATTCAGCAACATGAGAAAGGTGACCGTCTACATATAGAACTTCACCCTTATTAATGAGATTTCGTAATGCAGGTTCACCTTGATATGGTCCACGCTTACGAATAACGCCAGCTTCAGCTAAATAACGGTCTACTTCAGGGCCAAGAGAAGCACCTGTATAAACATCGATTTGGAATTTTTCGTTTTTGGCACGTTCTACTAGTGCTAATGGCACAACTTTCGCGTCTCCTGCACGAGTAAATCCACTCATCCCAACTACATCTCCATCTGAAATTAGTGCTGCAGCTTCTTCGGCAGAAACAACTTTGTCCGCTAATTCCTTCAAACCTAAACGTTTCTCAATCGTTGCTTTCATCTTAACTCCTCCTAAGTGCTTCATTTTCTACAGTCTTTATCCATAGCAAGGATGATTCAAAAACCACCATATGATTCATATATTCGAGACAAAGGGAAAATATGACTAAAAATAAAGAAATTATTTATTTTTTTTTAAAAAAAATATAATTCTTTGTTTGAGTGAGAGACTTACTTTTGATGAAAATATAGGGAGTATTATATGAGATAATAATATAAAGATTATTGAAATAGTTTATGATTAGCTCACAAATACTATACTGTAAAGGAAGTGGAAAAGATTACAATAGATTTGGATGAATCTTCTGAGCTGCTATAGTTCACTTTTAATTGATTATTTGATTAATAAAATTTCACGTTGTTACGGATATCATTTTTTTATTACATACATCAAGTGTCTTTTCAATGTATGATTTAGTTTGGTGTCATTAAAAAGTACATTGTTAAATAAAATTTAAAAGGAGGTAGTTTTAATTGCCTCGAATAAAAAACTATTTCATATCTCTTATTTTTATAACGGTAGTATTAATTGTTCAATCGCTTTATTATGGTAAATTCAATTTTGAATTGTTTATTTTAATGGTGTTTGGTTGGACTGCTGGATATCTTTTTTCTTTCTATATTAATAAGAAAAGAAAAGCGAAAACGGTATAAACTAACCATCTAAACGTAAAAAGTAGTCAAGGCTTGATTATGGTGCTTTTCTTATAGACATGAATATTCGGGAGAGAATAAAAACCTGAGCAATGAGCCCAGGTCTTTATTTTTATTTATTCATTAATCTAATGATGAAACTTACGAAGAAAATTAATATGATAGACCCAATTAAAGCTGGGATAATATAGAAGTCACTTAATGTTGGACCCCATTGTCCTAATAATGTTCCTCCTATCCAGGCACCAATAATACCTGCGATAATATTACCTATAACTCCTCCTGGAATATCCTTACCAAGAATTAAACCTGCTAACCAACCTAAAATCCCACCAATAATAAGATACCAAATAAAACTAAACATATGTAAACCTCCCTATAATCATGCTGTACTTATTCCCGATAAAATAAATATGAAACATAAATTGTAATAGTAAAATAAGTTTCAGAATTAACTCTGCTTTCTGTATGGGGAGGGGAGGATTTTTGATCTGAGTGTATTAATGCTTGTGTCCTTACAAAGCATCTACAAGTTTATCAATTGTTCGATTTGCAATATTCATTGTTAAATTCATAGATAGGCCATATGCGACTATTTCTCATCTTGAAACATCTTTTCGCATTCTCCACAGATACATAAAATATTATCTTTTGAACCATTTTCCTCCAGCTACTTTACTATTCTGCAACCTTATAATACTCACACCAAAACTTCACAAGTGTAGAGTATTTTCCACTTGCTTTTCTTTATTTAATTTGCTAGTATAACTAACGACCGTTCGTTAGGTAATTAATTGAGGTGACATTATTGAAAAGTGATGAAATTAAGGATGCAGCTCTAAAATATTTCACAATTCATGGTTATGAAGGAGCTTCCCTTTCTCTAATAGCTGAAGAAGTTGGTATGAAAAAACAATCCATTTATTCCCATTTTAAAGGGAAAGATGATCTTTTTCTGCAAGTTTTACATGATGCGAAAGAGACAGAGCTATCTTCAAAACTCCAATATTTCAGTAAAGTTGATAAAAAAAATCCTGAAAAAGTATTGTACGGATTTCTACAATTGATCATAGATCTTTTCCAAAAAAATGAGCAGTTAAAGTTTTGGCTTCGTATGTCTTTTTTTCCACCAGCCCATCTTGAAAAAGTAATCGAACAAGAAGTCATAGATATTGAGGGAAAGGTGCAGACGATACTGGAAAGAAAATTTCAGGATTGGATCAATGATAAATTAATCGTTGGAGAGTCAGCTGTAACGCCGACTTATGCTTTCTTAGGAGTTGTCGATTCCATTTTGCTGGAACTTGTTTACGGCAATGATGAAAAACGGCTAAAGGATAAATTAGAAGCCTCTTGGACAGTATTTTGGAGGGGAGTATCACATCATTGAATCATACAGAAAGAGGTGTTAATACATGAAGAAACCAATAAAAGATCAAAAAGCAGTATTATTAATTCTGCTTAGCAATATATTCATTCCATTTCTAGGAATAGGGCTTATCATCCCGGTTATGCCGTCCTTTATGAATATCATGCATTTATCAGGAAGTACGATGGGCTATCTTATTGCTGTATTTGCGGTAGCACAACTGATTATGTCACCATTTGCAGGGCGTTGGGTTGACCGTTATGGCAGAAAGAAAATCATTACACTCGGTTTATTCCTTTTTGGTATTTCAGAACTTATCTTTGGTGTAGGTACTCACGTATCGGTACTTTATTTATCAAGGATCCTAGGGGGTATTAGTGCCGCCTTTATTATGCCAGGTGTTACTGCATATGTTGCAGATATTACATCAGTTCAGGAACGACCAAAAGCAATGGGCTATATCTCTGCTGCCATTAGTACTGGTTTTATTATAGGACCTGGTATTGGTGGTTTCATCGCTGAATATGGTATACGCTTGCCATTCTTCTTTGCGGCCGGCATTGCTTTTTTAGCATGCATTTCATCAATGTTTATTTTGAAAGAGCCGTTAACAAAAGAACAACTTGCTGAAAACTTCGCTAATAATAAGCAAACAAACTTTATAGGCGATTTAAAAAAATCACTTAATCCGGTTTTCTTTATTGCATTTATCATTGTATTTGTGCTGGCGTTCGGTTTATCAGCATATGAAACAGTTTTTAGCCTTTTTTCTGATCATAAATTTGGCTTCACGCCGAAGGACATTGCAGCTATTATTACTATAAGCTCAATCTTCGGAGTTGTTGTACAAGTATTTATGTTCGGAAAATTAGTAGATATTCTTGGTGAAAAGAAACTAATCCAATTATGTCTAATTGTAGGTGCAATACTGGCGGTGGGTTCTACCATGATCTCTAGCTATTTGGCAGTATTGACGGTTACTTGCTTTATCTTCTTAGCATTTGACTTGCTTCGCCCAGCATTGACGACATTTTTATCAAAAGCAGGCGGAAAAGAGCAAGGATTTGTTGCTGGAATGAACTCAACCTATACGAGCTTAGGTAATATTGTAGGACCAGCTATGGCCGGAATACTATTTGACGTAAATATAAACTATCCATATCTTTTTGCAGCTGTCATTTTGGTCATCGGCCTTGGTTTTACATTCATTTGGAAAGAAAATAAAATGGCAGAAAGCTTTGCAGAATAATTAGAAAAGCATTAGATGTCTTCTGAAGAAATATATTGTTTCTATGTGAACTGAACCCCGAATATTGGACACTTGAAAAGTGATCCAATTCGGGGTTTAGTTTATGTCTTTTTATTTACTTATAAAGGACAAATTATAATATGGTTTTTTCGAAAAAATCGCATAAGAAGTGAAATATGGTGAAATTATACGAAAGTACATATACAATAGTTACTCAAAATTTAAAGTATCTGAAAGAACTGTAGCTAATAGATTGGATAGGGCTTTTTTATTTGTACAAAAAAATTCCGTACTTAAATCTAATAAGGAAAGGAAAATAATTATTTTTCTGTAGGTTCGTCACCTTAAAAAGTGTAGTACAAACAACTGAGTGGAAGCTAGAAGATGGAACCAAACATATCGAATTACGAGTTAGAAATTCTAAGACTAGAGTCTTAGAATTTTGTCAGTCTGCTACTGTATATACGGGCTATTAAATCTTTGATACGCTTGTAATAGGTAATATTTTCAAATTGAAAGGGGAAATCAAAATGAAAAAGAAAATGATTATTGGGTTAGGTGTAGTATTTTCAGTAACTATCATGGCAAGTTTAGTATTGAACTTTGGATTATCAGATGAAAAAGAATATAAAATGTGCTTACAAACACAAAAGATATCTAACACATTCGCTAAAGTATTCGGTGATGAGCCAACTAATGCATGTAATGAATAAAAGGGGATCGAAGTCAGGTTTGATTAATTAAACTGGTACAAATTAGTGCAATAAGTTAATAAAAAAATCCCGTCCCTAAACATAATAAGGACGGGAAATTAATTACTTTTCTGCTGGTTCTACCATTTTTACATAACAGTGGTTGATATTATCAATTCACCCATCATCAAGCGGCTTTACGCATTAATGACATAATAAAGCTTACTATTAAAATTAATATAATAGAACCAAGTAAAGCAGGGAAGATATAAAAATCACTTAAGGCTGGTCCCCATTGTCCAAACAAACTTCCTCCTATCCAAGCGCCAATAATACCTGCAATAATATTACCAATAATTCCGCCTGGGATATCCTTACCTATAATTAAGCTCGCTAACCAACCTAGAATACCACCTATAATAAGAAACCAAAGAAAACTAAACATATTTATACCTCCTATAAAATTGATATTTTTTTCCCTTTTAACTGAAAGTGAAACATGTATTGTTAAGGATTGTTCATTTCCTAAAAACTGTTTAAGAAGTCTTTTTTGTAACTTTCTTTCTCGTAGTTGTTTTTTTCTTAGTAGTCTTAGTCTTATCTAACGAAGCTTGAAGTGCCGTCATTAAATCAGTAACATTATTGGGTACTGGCTGTTTATCGCTTGCAGTTACAGTACTGCTAGTTTTCTTTTCTTCAATTAATTCCATCAATGCCGTTCTATACTCGTCAGTGTATTTTGTCGGTTCAAATACAGTTGTTAGTTGATCCACTAACAGTAGAGCTGTATCAAGCTCCTTCTGAACTACTATTTGTTCACTCGGAATATTAGGTACATCAGCAACACTCCTAACTTCATCAGGGAAATGAATGGTTTCCATAACTAACGAATCCTTATATACACGTACTATTGCCAATTGTTCTTTAGATCTTATAATGATTTTAGCAACACCTATCTTACCGGATTCTTCTAAGGTTTTTCTTAAAAGAGAATATGCTTTACTGCCTGTGGTATCTGGAGATAAAAAATAAGAACGGTCAAAATAGATGGGATCAATTTCTTCTATCCTTACAAAATCTATTATTTCTACTGCCTTATCTTCATTTTCTTTTCTTAAATTTTCAAGTTCATCAGCATCTAATACTACAAACTTATTTTTTGCATATTCATATGCTTTCACAATATCCTCGTCTTTAACTTCTTTATTACAACCCTCACATACCTTTTTATAACTGATTGGTGTATTACATTCCTTGTGTAGTTGTCTCAGCTTAATATCTTTATTTTCAGTTGCAGTATGGAGTTTAACTGGTATGTTAACCAATCCAAAACTAATGCTACCTTTCCAAACTGTGTGCATTACTTTCACCTCGTTTTCTTCTTACTATGCAATTATTCGCCTTTTTTATGTATCAATAGCAGAAATAATCGAAAACTAAATGTATTCCATTCGAAAGTAGGAGAGAAATTGAAACCAATGCTCTTAACGGCTTCAACTGAAATTCCAATAGGAGAAGATTGGTTGTATGAAGCAAAGTATGACGGATTCAGATGTATGCTTATTTGGGATGAAGAACCTACACTTATAAGTAGAAATGGGAATATACTTAATCATAATTTCCCTGAGATAATTGATTTTTGCCTTGAAATTAAAGAACAGATTAAATCGTTTATACCATTAACTTTAGATGGTGAAATTGTTTTTTTAACAAATAATTTTCATAGTAATTTTTCTGTAGTACAAACAAGAGGTCGAATGCGTAGTCAAAATACTATAAAGAAGCATGTAGAAAAATTCTCATGTCATTTTGTCGTGTTTGACTGTTTGGAAAATAAAGGGAAGTGCCAGACAAACTCATATTTTATTAAGCGGAAAGAGGTCTTACAAAAATTATTTGAAACGCTCAGACTTCCACCTACAATAAATTATGAAGACATTAATCGATTACAAGCAATAGACGTTTTTAGTGATAGTAATGAATTGTGGAAGAAAATACTAGTCAGTAATGGAGAGGGGATTATTGCAAAACGAAAGACTAGTAAATGGATTAGCGAAAAGAGAACGACTAACTGGTTAAAAATAAAAAATTGGAGATATGTTACTACCATTCTTACGAAATACAATAAAAGTAATGGCTTTTTTCATGGTGCTATTTATCAAGATAAGCATCTTGTGGAAGTAGTAACGTTTAAACACGGTCTTAAAGAAGAAGAGACCAATACTTTAATTGCACTATTTCAATCAAATGGGGTAAAAATTTCAGAAAGCATTTGGGAACTGGAACCATCTATATGTGTAGAAATAGCGTGCATTGATTTTATGGGAGAAACATTAAGAGAACCAAGATTCAATTCCTTTAAGTTGGAGATGAGTCCTGATGAATGTCATTGGCAGCAAATGCAACGTCAACTTCATCCAATTCCTGAATCAGTTCAGGTTACAAATCCGGATAAGCCTATATGGCCTCCAAGCAATATTTTAAAGGATGATTACTTATTGTATCTACAAAATGTGTCTCCTTATATGCTACCGTTTTTACGTGACCGAAATTTAACGCTTATTCGTTATCCCCACGGGGTACCAGGAGAAAGCTTTTATCAGAAAAGTAGTCCAGATAATGTACCTGATTTTGTTACAACGACACAAGTAGGAGATACAAACTTCATTATTTGTAATAACATCGAAAGCTTATTGTGGTTAGGAAACCAACTCGCTATAGAGTTTCATATACCATTTCAACCTATTCACACAAATAGACCAACTGAAATTGTATTTGACTTGGATCCACCATCTGTAAATGAATTTCATTTAGCAGTCGAAGCTGCATTGCATATGAAAGCTATCTTTGATCAATTCGAATTAATTTCTTTTGTAAAGACCTCTGGAGGAAAGGGAATGCAGATATATATTCCATTACCTTTAGATAAATTTTCATATGAAGAGACTGGTATATTCACTAAGTTTGTTTGTGACTTTTTAACTGAACAAAATCCACAATGGTTTACGACTGAACGCTTAAAGAAAAATAGAAATAATAAATTGTACCTGGATTATGTACAACATCGTGAGGGGAAGACAATAATTGCCCCATATTCACCGAGGGGAAATGAAAAAGGATTCATTGCGACGCCGTTATTCTGGGATGAAGTAAACGAGACTTTAAATCCGAGTATGTTTACTATCTCTGCTGTTTTAGAACGTATCAATAAAGTAGGGAATCCTTTCCGCAATTTTAGGGAAAGTGAAAATGATAAAGAATTTACAACTGTACTTAAACAATTAAAAGGATTGTTAGAAAAATAAAAATTGAAAAAACATCATAAACTATCATTCACCTTTTATTGCAAATAACGTATTATCCAATATGAAGGGGGAATATAAGCCTTCTAGTAAGATTAGGTACTTGTTAGAACATGATAAAGAGCGATAGCCAATTGGCAGTCGCTCTTTATCGTTTTTCGTTGCATATTATGCACGAATTTGTATTGTGATCTTTTTCGAAAAAATCACAAAAAAATCACATAAGAAGTGAAAAAGGGTGAAATTATACGAAAGTACATATACAATAAGAAGGTAAAAACCCTTATAAATCAAGGAATATAAATAGATACGAAAGAGGATGAAAATATGAATGCTTACGAAGAATATATGTTAGGTATTGTTAAACCAATGCGCGAGGAGCTAGTTAATGTTGGATTTACAGAGCTATTAACTCCAGATGATGTTGCTGATCATGTTCAAGAATCTAAAGGTACTTCACTTGTAGTGATTAACTCAGTTTGTGGTTGTGCTGCAGGTTTAGCAAGACCGGCTGTTGCTGCAGCTCTTGAGGCTGCTGAACATAAACCAGATCATTTAGTGACAGTATTTGCTGGACAAGATAAGGAAGCAACTGCACAAATGCGTAGTTATTTTGAGGAAGTGTTACCAAGCTCTCCTTCTATTGCACTATTAAAAGATGGTCAGTTAGCTTATTTCATCCCACGTGAACAAATCGAGGGATTCGCGATGGAGCAAGTACGTGATCATTTAGCAGGTGTGTTAGATCAAGTATGTGCGAAATAACAACGATTGTTACCACTGCAGCAAGACCAGATGCATTATCAAAGCAACTTGCCGAACGAGCATGTAGCACGTTAAATGTACGTTTTGTTGAGCGAAAAAAGCGTGGTATTGCGAAAATGGCAACATTTTATAATGCAAATGTAATTGTTGCGGGAAAAAACCGCTATGAATATCATGCGTTAGGGGCAGATGCTCCTTTCTTCTTCCACCCAAGTTCTGCAGCATTCCGTTTGAAACGTGCAGCTAGGGGGGAAATAGATACCTTTTTAGCTGCATGCCAGTTGAATGAGGGCGATACCTTTCTTGATTGTACATTAGGTATGGCAACAGATAGTATGATGGCGGCTTTTGCGGTCGGTGAATCAGGTAAAGTAATTGGCTGTGAGGGTAATGCCAATGTTGCATTCATCGTAAGCGAAGGGATGAAGCGCTACGATATAACGGATTTACCACTTCTTTCTTGTATGGAACAGATTGAAGTCGTTCATTCAGTAGCATTAGATTATTTGAAATTACAACCTGACAATAGTTTTGAAGTAGTCTATATGGACCCAATGTTCGAAGAAACGATTGAAGAGTCTACTAGCTTTCAACCACTTCGAAAAGCAGGCCTTCATGAAGGGTTATCGGATGAATGGATGGTACAAGCAGAACGTGTTGCTAAGAAAAGAGTAGTATTAAAAGCGCACTTCCGCTCTGATTTATTTGAGCAATATGGCTTTGTTCGAGATACCCGTCTGTCGTCAAAATTTCACTATGGAATTAAGGAAGTAACATAAAAAAAAACTGTTATTCACGGTATCAAAATCGGTGAATAGCAGTTTTTTTATAATAAAATATGTCTAATAATTACCTATTAATCATGATTTATTTAAAGAGAAATGTTATTTTTTATATACTAAATGCCTATTAAATAATAAAATGTAAATAGGGAATGGCACTAAAAAATCACCGAAATATACTTTTTTGGTATTTATTTCAATTAAAATCAAAAAACAATATTTTCTTAGAAATGACTAGCTCTTTGTGAAGTGGGGGAGAAAGATTTGAAGCTTGGCAATAGAATTAAACGAATCAGACTTTTAAAGGGGTTAAAACAGGCAGATATTTGTCACGGAATCATCTCGCCAACCCATTACAGCAATATTGAGAATTGCAGATATACCCCTTCTATTGATACACTCAAGTTACTAGCCGGTAGACTTGAAGTGCCGGAAAGATATTTTCATAATATTTATGAAGATACAACTGAAATGCAAAATATCTTATCCACCCTGGAAACTAAAATTGAAAAGGAGAGTGTTGAAGAGGTCCGGCAATTTTTGGACTTACATCAAGTTCAATTTCAATATATACCTTCCGTTCGACAAGAATATTACTTTATGCTTCTTAAGTTTTTAGCATTAGTAAAGATGGAACAAGATAATCTGGCAATTGAATTATATGAAAATGAAATTGCAAAAGTAGAAATTGATGAATCTCAATTATTTGTTTCTACAAGGTATCAATATCTTTATGTCACCGCGGTATATCATTACTATGTTGGAGATTATAAGATAAGTGGAGAAATGTTCAAGAGGCTTCTTTTGACTAGTGAAGATCAATTACTAAAAGCTCGTATCTCATATAATATTGCAATGTCACATTATCATCAATGCCAATTTGAATATGCACTATCTTATGCTATAGAAGCTAAGGATTTATATTTAAAGTTACATGAATGGATGAAGGCTGGAGACAGTTATAATTTAATTTCAATTTTATTAATAGAGAAAAATGAATTTAAACAAGCAATAGAGTTTATCGAAAGAGGGCTTAATATCTGTCGTCCGGAATTTCATAATTTAAAGGCATTATTGCATCATAATTATGCATTTATCTTATTTCAGACAAATCAATTAGATGAAGCTTTATCACAAATAGATTTTGCTATCAAATATAAAAAAACAGTTAGCTATGCTGACAAATTTGTTTCTAATAGACTAAGGTTAGAAATATTATTGAAACTAAATCAGTTAGAAACTCTTGAATGTGAGATGGATATTTTAGAAGATAGTATCTTAACAAATAAACAGAGAGCTGGATATTATTTTTTAGTAGCAAAGGTAGAATATGAAAAAGGTAACTTTGTAAAATATGAAGAATTTATTCAACAAAGTATCGAAATATTTAAAGAACATATTGATTTAAAAGAATTAAAGCTAGCTTCTGAGCATTACGCAACCTATTTAGCAAAGAATAAAAAATATAAAAAAGCATTTGAAATGCAATTACTTTGCACTGAATGCTTAAAAAAATATGTAGGGGAGAATTAACTATGAAAAAAACTAAAATCGCTGTAATAAGTCTTTTATCATTATTATCATTTGTGGGGGCTTCTATTACTACTTTCTCAATGGCTGAACCAGGACGTCTACACTTCATCACAGCATTTTTAAACAGTTTCTAATATTAAACCACGCCTTATTGTTCAATCAATAAGGCGGTCTCTTATCTATTACTTGAAGGAAGTGAGCAAGGACATGGTCAAAGTTTATATGTTTGAAGTGAGAAAAAGTGGCCATACGGGTAAGTCAAATATCGGGGTTGTTTTTGACGGGAATTCACTTACAGCTTCTGAAATGCAAGAAGTGGCAATGAAAACTGGATTCACGCAAACAATTTTTATCGTTAAGTCTAAGTTAGCTGATATAAGACTTCGGTACTTTACGCCAATTAGAGAAGTGAATGCAGGAATTGATGGTACGATGGCAATTGTTCATGCGTTAGAGAAATCTCCATTTTCTAATAATAAAGAAGTCATTACCACTGAAACAAATGTTGGTATTTTCCCTTTACAGTTATTTAAGCAAGCTAAAAAGGAGAAAAATGCTAAACAACTAGCTTCACATTCATTCAATGAATGTAAAAGTGCATCGTATTCTTATGGTGCAAGTCGTGACCCGGTTTTACAGGTATTGAATGGCTGTGCAGTAGATGGCGTAACAGAATCTGGGCTCCCGACGTGGAATTTAGTTCAAAGTCATGAAAAAGTTTATCCTGCTGTGGATCAGTCTGTCCATTATTTAAATATAAAAGAGGCAAAAGTTTCTAATAGCCTTTTTGCATCATCATTTTTCTTAATCACGGCTAATAATATTAGACGCTTTAAAAATGAGATGTTCACTGAAAAACTTAATATGAAAGCGGAATGTAGACTGAGAAATGAAAATGTCTCAATCATCCGCATATTAATGAATGCCCCCCACATTGCTCGTCCTATTGAAACAGAAGGAATGACGTTTTATTTAGGACAGCGTTTAATACCAATATGTAATTAACAAAAAACACGAGTACTTATTGTACTTGTGTTTTTTGCATACAAGGAAGAATATCATTAAAAAATTTATATATTTTGTAATGAAAAACCGCCTTGTTCAAATAGAACAAGGCGGCTTAGTAAATATTAGTCCGTGAAACATAGAGAGCATAAGTATCCTAATAAACATAAAAATCCAATACCAATAGCAATTGAAGACATAATTTTTGTCCCTCCTTTATTACAAAAAGCGAACATGTTTATTCATTATTATTGTACAATGAATAAAGTAAAAAATCTATACAATTCCTTATACATCAAGGATTTGTGAACAAATTTTTACAAATACGTACATATATCTGCTGTAAATGATGATAGTTTATTTCAAGCATATCAATATACTAGTGAGACATAAAATCTGTGGAGTGTCTTAATTATGTGTCTAAATGTACTTACAATAAACATAGATTTTCTGAAGATACTTCAGTAATAATGTTTTAGTTCAATACCTATAGTGTAAAGTAATAGTGTGAACTATAAAATAAATCAGTTAGCTATGAATTGGATTTAATTGTAATAGTTTATATATTCCTAATAGTATCTTTATTATTGTAGTTTTTGTACAATTAAACTATGAATGTTGAAACTTTTACTAGTGAGATTCGTATATATAATATAGATATTAAAAGATTTAAAAATGTTCGAAAGTAGGTAATGATTATGCAAAAATGGATTCAAAAATTCCTTGTTGCATCCGTAGCGGTAATCACATTAGGTTTAATTACGCCGAGTCATGCAATATGGGAAGGTTTACTAGATCACAGTTCCAATGTTAAAGCACAATTTTCAGGAGATACTACTAGTCAACTAACGAAATACATAGAAACGCAGAATGAGTCAGTTATTTCAACAGAAGAGGAACAGACTTTTGAAGAGTATGCCTTTGTAGCAGCAAAGGAACAAGCCTATTTAAAATTTGGCTCACGAGTAGGTCCACAGATTAGTGATGAATTTGATGATGTCATTTTACCTAAAATGCAAGAAGCAATTGAAATGACAGTAAATCGTCTTGATAACGAAACAACAAAGTCATTGGCAATTACTGAAAATCCAAGTGGTGATTATGCAGAGAAGATTTTCCATGTATATAACACAGGAACTAAACAAGATGTCATACGCTTCCATGTACGTACTGAAAATCGGCCATTTGATGGCTATTACTACAATTTCCATTACCACACGTATGAAGATCAATTCACAGCTCATTATGACCTAGGTGAAATCTACTGGTCTAAAAATACTCCCCCTAAATGGTTGTCTTGATTTTAGTTTACCTAAAAGGACTGATCAAATTAGTTGGATAAGCAAATTAAAAATTTCAAACAACTGATAAAGTAGACTCTTCCGCTTAGAAAAGTGCGGGGGAGTCTTTTATTTATTTTCAGGAAATATTTAATGAGATAGTGCAAGAATATTTGAGGATATGTTTGTAGACTGTAGGTTGTTGGAAGGAGATGCATTAACATAGACATTATCTATTATTCCCTACAACATGAAATATCTGAATATTACCCAGGAAATATTCAGATATTTATGGGCGTAATTGTAATTATTTCTTTCATCTTTTTAACTATTTTCCGTAAGCTATTAAGATAATAAAGGGGAATAATATGATATAGTTAAAACTATATAAATTTCTAGGAGGCAGTTCCGTGCTACAATATTTACAACTTTGCCAACATATTTTAGACGAAGGAAATGATAAAGGGGATCGTACAGGAACAGGTACGCGCAGTGTGTTTGGTTATCAAATGAGATTTGACTTACAAAAGGGTTTTCCTTTATTAACAACAAAAAGAACTGCTTTCCGTCTTATTGCGACTGAATTACTGTGGTTTTTAAAAGGCGATACAAATGTACGTACACTTATTGCACAGAATAATCATATTTGGGATGAATGGGCTTTTGAAAAATGGGTAAAAAGCGACCAATATGAAGGACCTGATATGACGAATTTCGGTTTGCGTGCCAATGAGGATCCTGAATTTAAAGTTCAATACGAAGAGCAAATGACTATTTTCCAAGAGAAAGTATTAAATGATGAAGATTTTGCTCAAGCATTTGGCGATCTTGGACCAGTATACGGTAAACAATGGCGTTCATGGCCAGCAGATAATGGGGAAACAATTGATCAAGTGAAAAATGTCATTGAATCAATTAAAAACAATCCTAATTCACGTCGCCATATTGTCAGTGCTTGGAATCCTGCAGAAGTAGATGATATGGCTTTGCCACCATGCCATACACTATTCCAATTTTATGTAGCAGATGGGAAACTCTCTTGCCAGCTTTATCAGCGTAGTGCAGATGTATTCCTAGGTGTACCATTCAATATCGCTTCATATGCGTTATTAACGCATCTTATCGCGAAAGAATGTGGCTTAGAAGTGGGGGATTTTGTCCATACTTTAGGTGATGCACATCTATATAGTAACCACTTTGATCAAGTAAAAGAGCAGCTATCACGATCACCACGTGAATTGCCACAGCTTATTATTAAAACTGAAAAAGAATCCATTTTTGAGTATGAAATAGAGGATTTAGCAATTGATGGATATGATCCTTATCCACGCATTAAAGCGCCAATTGCTGTATAAGGGGGTTTGTAAATGATTTCATTAATCGTTGCTCATGATGAAAATAACGTTATTGGCTTAAATAATGCAATGCCATGGCATTTACCAGGGGACTTAGCTTATTTTAAACGTACAACGATGGGAAAACCGATGATTATGGGGCGCAAAACGTTCGAGTCTATCGGGAAGCCTCTACCAGGTCGTACGAATATCGTTATTACACGTGATGAAAAGTATGTAAGAGAAGGTATTGTTATAGTGCATTCACTAGAAGAAGCATTAGCCCAAGCTAAAAAAGAATCAGAGGAAATAATGATTATTGGTGGCGAGCAAATTTTCCGTATTACATTGCCAATGGCAGATCGTCTTTACGTTACGAAGATTGAAAAACAATACGAAGGCGATACATTTTTCCCATCATATGATGAAGAATGGCAAGTTGTTTCCCAGTCTGAAGTGAATGAAACAGACGATGGTTTGAAGTTTACGTATTTGGTATATGAGCGTAAATAAGTAAATGAAAAGGTTGCCACTGGTAAGTAACTAGTGGCAACCTTTTATTTGAATTGACTATATTATAGTTAAATAAGTGACAAACTAATAATGGAAATAAGAAAGTCAATTATACATAAAACAATATACATGAGTACATCATGGCACTACCTGCAATGACAAATAAGTGCCAGATCGCATGATTATAAGGTATTTTTCGATAAGCGTAGAAAAAAGCACCTATCGTATATAAAATCCCGCCACTTAAAAGTAGAGAGAAGCCTGCACCAGTAATATGTGCATATAATGGCTTAATAGCGATAATAATAAGCCATCCCATTAGAATGTAGAAGATCACTGAAACAAATTCAAAACGGTGGATAAAGAAACATTTAAAAAGAATACCAAGTAACGCTAACGCCCAAATGATACCAAATAAAGTCCATCCTAGTGCTCCGTTTAATGCAATCAACAGAAAAGGTGTATATGTACCTGCAATTAAAATGTAGATAGATGAGTGGTCTAATATAGCAAAGATTTTTTTATATTTTTCAGGCATGCTGTGAAGTAAAGTTGAAGCTAAAAATAGAATTAACATTGAAACGCCAAAAACGATGAAGCTAACAACATATAGTGTAGAGCCTTTATCAACTGCTTTCATAATGAGTAAGACAAGCGCTGGAATACATAATAAGAAAGCGATGCCATGTGTTATGGCATTCCATATTTCTTCTTTCGTGTTTTTATAATCAAAAGCCTGTTGCATATGAATTGCCTCCTTGTTGCGGAAAGTTTTTTTGTATATTTCTATTATGCGACTGATTTTAATGCATTTGAACTGACAAATGTCACGTGTATCGTGTGACAAAAGCTAGTAAAATAGAATAAATAGCTAACGGTTTACAATGACCTTGCTTTAAATTTATAATAAGAACAATGAAATAAAGGATGTGTCAATGTGAGACGAATTCATATAGTAACGGATTCAACAGCGGATTTAACAAAAGAAGAAATTGAAAAACACGAAATACATATCGTTCCACTATCAATTCATATTGAAGGTCAAACATATACTGATGGTGTCGATATTACTCCAATCGAATTCCTTGATCAAATGAGTAAAGCGAAGGAATTACCAAAAAGTTCTCAACCTGCTGCAGGTGTATTTAAAGAATTATTTGATGAACTAGGAAAAGATGGCGACGAGATTATTGCAATCATGATGACTGGCGGTATGAGTGGTACTGTAAAATCAGCAGAAGCTGCTGCAAGTATGACGGATTCAAAAGTAACCGTTATTGATTCACGTTTTACTTCATTTGGCTTAGGGTTCCAAGTACTTGAAGCTTGCCAATTAGCTGACCAAGGTAAATCAGTTGAAGAAATCGTTGAAAGATTAAATATAGTTCGTGAAAATACAAATTTATACGTCGTTGTTGACGTTTTAGATAATTTAATTAAAGGTGGCCGTATTGGTAAAGGGAAAGGTATGATTGGTTCTTTACTTAATATTAAACCAATTGCTTCACTTGAAGGTGGAGCATACAACCCAGTGGCAAAAGTACGAAGCCATAAACAAGTAGTTAAATATTTATTTAATCAGTTTAAAGAAGATACACAAGGGAAAGTTATAAAAGGAGTGGGTCTTTCGCATGCTGAAGGGTTAGCAATGGCAGAGCCACTTAAAAAACAACTTGAAGAATCAGGTTATATGGATACGAAATTTGCCTATACTTCACCAATTATTAGTACACATACAGGCCCAGGTGCAATTGGCTTTATGTACTATACCGATTAATATGATGAGCAGGGGATGATTTCATTCCCTGCTTTCTTTCATTAGACGTACTTAACGAAAGGAAGAAATGGAACGTGAAGAAATTAATAATTTTCATGCTTGCACTTCTTTTATTAAGTGCTTGCAGCAAAGAAATAAAAATGCCAGTTATTGAAGAAGTCATCCCTAAAGACATTATTTACGTTGCTTTAGGTGATTCTTTAACAGAAGGTGTTGGCGATGAGTTAAATCAGCAAGGTTATGTCGGTAGATTATCGGATCAGATGCTTGGCTGGGAAGGCGTTAAATACGTCGAAGTTGAAAATACAGCAAAAAAAGGTCGACGAAGTGATCAACTCGTAGCACAGCTTGAGAGCGGTAAAATTGACGAACAATTAAAAAAAGCTGATTTTATATCGCTCACTATGGGTGGAAATGACTTGATGAAAATTGTCAGACGTGATTTGATGAATTTAAATAAAGAAGCATTTGATTCGGAACGCATCGAATTTCAAAAACGTTATGGTAAAATTATGGAGTTAATTCGAAAAAAAAATAAATCTGCGCCCATAATTTTAATAAGCGTTTATAATCCTCTTTCTATCTTTACGAAGGAAAAATCGGACCTAAATACGATTTTGTATGAATGGAATACAGATATTCAAGATTTTGCAGAGGCAGATAAAAATGCATGTTTTGTAAATGTAGAGGATTTATTCGATTCGAACGAGAATATGGTTTATCATACGGACTTTTTCCATCCTAATGCAAGAGGCTACGATGAAATGACGGATCGCATAATAGGGTCAATCAAGTCATGCGGTTTAAAAAAATTAACCAACGGGGAAATGGACTTCAAGGAGTGATGTGACGGTGAATAAGTGGAAAATAGCTTTTTTCTTTTTAACTGCATTAATGTTATCAGTAATGATTGGATTGTTTGTGTTCATTACGAAACCGGCAACTGATGCGCCAATACCAGAAACAACAGCAATGCCTGAAGGTAGTAAACTATCAGTTCAAACAACACCAGCGGATTTTGAAGCCATTGCAAACAAGTACATTCAGGACGCGATGAAAGCTAAATCCATCCCTGTACATATGTACATCAATGAAGAAGTGTCTTTAGTAAGTGAGCTTAGTGTTTTTGGTATGGAGCTGCCTATTACGATGAAATTTGATCCAACAATTGATGAAGAAGGCAATCTTATATTAAAACAAACAAATGTAGAAGTTGGAATGTTGAATATCCCTCCAAGCACGGCATTGAAATTATTAAATGACTCAGTAGATTTACCTTCTTGGATGGTTATTCGTCCAAACAAAGAGGAAGTATATATGGGTTTAACAGAAATAGAAGTACTTTCAGGTTCTCGCATGCAAGCAAAAGAATTTAATTTAAAAGAAGGTAAGATTATACTGGAAGTAACAGTACCCGTTCAAGAATAGGAGGAGTAGCACATGGCATTAGCAACATTTGCAGGTGGATGCTTTTGGTGTATGGTAAAACCATTCGATCAGCAAGAGGGCATTGAGTCCGTCATATCTGGTTACACTGGGGGACATACAGAAAATCCGACTTATGAGGAAGTTTGTAGTGAAACAACGGGACATTTTGAAGCTGTACAAATTACTTTTGACCCAGCGATTTATTCTTATGAAAAGTTAGTTGATCTTTACTGGACTTTAATCGATCCAACAGATGCTGGTGGTCAATTTTATGACCGTGGACAGTCTTATATGACAGCCATTTTCTACCATGATGAAGATCAGCGTAACAAAGCTGAAGCATCAAAAAAGGCATTACAAGAATCAGGTAAATTTAAAGCTCCAATCGCTGTACAAATTCTACCAGCAACAACGTTTTACCCAGCAGAAACTTATCATCAACATTATTACAAAAAGAATCCAGCACATTACGAGCGCTATTCAATTGGCTCAGGACGAGTTACATTCCAACAACAGCATTGGGGGACAAAATCATGAACAAAGAAGAAAAGTTGAAAACATTAACACCGATGCAATATCATGTCACGCAAGAGCATGGGACAGAGCCACCATTCCAAAACGAATATGATAGTCATTTTGAAGAAGGTCTATACGTTGATATCGTATCTGGGGAACCCTTATTTCACTCAAAAGACAAATTCAATGCAGGTTGCGGATGGCCAAGCTTTAGCAAGCCGGTGGAAGGTGCTAGTATACAAGAAAACTTCGATACAAGCTTTGGTATGCGTCGCACTGAAGTGCGTAGTGGAGAAGCTGATTCACATTTAGGACATGTTTTCCCAGATGGTCCTCAGCCAACAGGGTTACGTTATTGTATTAACTCTGCTGCCTTGAAATTTATACCTAAAGATAAATTACAAGAAGAAGGCTATGGTGAATATTTAAAATATTTTGATTGAAAATGAAAAAGGCAATCCACATTTTGTGGGTTGCCTTTTTTTGTGTAGAACTCAGAGAATAGACTACAAAGTGTAGTTTACTACTGAATTAAATATAAAGAGAGCGACAAACAATATTATGGTTGTTATGCTCATTGGAAGATCGGGATGTAAATTTATTAAGTATTTATTCGTGCGTCAATAGTTCTCTAGAGGTTCTTTTGAATTTTCATTGCTTTTATGATATAAGATTACGGTGATCAGTATAATTCCAGCTGCTATCCAGATGGAAGTTTTTCCTAGATACGTACTAAAGAAGGTCCCAATTAAAGCACCACTTATAAAGGAAAGAATAATAGCAGTAAAATCATTAAATTTCCGCATCGATTCTGAATCATGTTTCACGAATGCAGCATAAGAAGCTTGAGCTGCGGTTCTTAGATTCCCTGTTGTTATGGTTGAATTGTAACTCCATTTTTCCAGTTTGTTGAAGGTGGCAATTTGTAAGGAAGACACAAACGCAATGCACATGGTGATAAGCATATTTGGCACACTAGTAGGTAACCATCCGACTATAAATAAAATCGCGAATTCCAAAAGTAAAACAGCTCGTTTGTGGCTAGTATGTTTATCTTTTATATATTCTGCTACCAAGACTCCAGCTATAAAAGCCAAAAAGGGCGGTATATTAAGAATGGCACCGTTATATTCCGTACTTGCAGCTCTCACCGCAAATAATACCATATTCCCTGTTTGTGCCGTCGCAAACACTGCGTCCCTCGTAATATACGTATAAGCATCTAAAAATCCTCCAACTAAAGCTAATATCATGCCCATAATCAATGAATTAGGTGATAAAGCGAGTAAGTTTTTCGTTTTATTTCCCATTTGGTTTATCTCCTTATCAAAGATGTCCTGTTTTCCCAATATGAAAATTCGTTTTCTTTTTTTGTAAAAGAAAAGTCGCATGAATAATTATAGCTTTACCTCACAATTTTCATTTATTCTGTTTCAGAAATATTTTCGATTTAACTGCTGAGTACCATTGCAGACGATCTAAGTTTTTCAATAGGAAGCTTTTTCTGATGAAACTATAGCTGAATTTTGGAATTACTGTAATGAATAAACTGCATTTAAATAGAAAAAAACGCTCCACCAAGTTAGTGGAGCGACTCATACAATCATCTATTTATTGCCTACAACAGTAAGTTCTTTCGCTTTTACAAATGCTTGCTCAAAATCAGCAATTAAATCGTCGATATTTTCAAGGCCTACAGAGAAGCGTAAAAGACCGTCTGTAATACCACGTTTTTCGCGTTCCTCTTTAGGAATAGCTGCGTGACTCATTGTGGCTGGATATGAGAGAATTGATTCTACGCCACCAAGACTAACTGCGAAAATCGGAATTTGAACATGTTCAACAAACGCTTTAGTGATTTCGCGATTAGGTAATTTAAATGACAATACAGCTCCAGCACTTTTTGCCTGTTTTGCATGGATGTCATGACCTGGATGCGATTTCAAGCCAGGGAAATGAACTTCTTCTACTAATTCGTGAGCTTCTAAATAATTTGCAAGTTTTGATGCGGATGCTGTCGATTGTGTTAAACGTGCATTTAACGTTTTAATACCTTGAATTAATGAGAAGGAGTCTTGTGCGCCTAAAATGGCACCGAATGAGTTTTGCATGAAGTAGATTCGGTTACCAAGCTCTACGTCCTTTGTTACCGCAAGCCCTGCAATAATATCGCTATGTCCTCCTAAAAACTTAGTGGCACTGTGTAACACTACATCTACACCAAGGTCTAATGGACGTTGGTATAAAGGTGTCATAAATGTGTTATCTAAAAATGTTAGAGCACCATTTGCCTTTGCAATAGCTACAACCCCTTCAATATCTGTAATACCTAGAAGCGGGTTAGCTGGAGTTTCTATATATAACACCTTTGTATTTGGACGTATAGCCGCTTCTACTGATGTTAAATCAGAGAAGTCAGCAAATGTATGCTCAACGCCAAATTTCGTTAACACTTGTGTCACAAAACGGTATGTTCCACCGTACACTTCAGATGTCACAACAATATGGTCGCCAGCTTCTAATATCATAAATGCAGACGCGATGGCCGCAATACCGGAAGAGAATGCAAATCCGCGTGCCCCTCCTTCAAGTTCAGCAATCGTTTTCTCTAATGCATCACGAGTTGGATTACCAGAGCGACTATAATCATATGGACCAAACGAATCGAAATGCTCTTGATCAAAAGTAGATGATAAATATATTGGAACATTAACTGCACCTGTTTTTTGCTCGTAATCACCGCGAGTAGAAGCAGTGATTAAACTTGTTTCAATGTTTTCATTAATTGAACTCATATGATGACACCTCTTTTTCTAAGATAGAAAAAACTTGTTGTAAATCCGCGATTAAATCTTCTGCTTCCTCAATACCAACTGAGAAACGAAGTAAGGAGTCATCAACACCGCGAGCAATTCGTTCTGCTTCAGGAATATCCGCATGTGTTTGTGTAGTAGGATATGTGATAAAGCTTTCAACACCACCCAGGCTTTCAGCGAAGACGATTAACTTCAAGTTTTCTAAAAACTTACCAACCCATTCACCTTTTTGTAAACGGAAGGAAATCATTCCACCTTTACCAGCAAACAGAACGTCTTTTACTAAAGGTTCTTGTTCTAAATAAGCCGCGATGTGCTTAGCATTTTCAGTATGTTGTTTCATGCGAAGGTGTAATGTTTTTAATCCACGTAGCAGTAACCATGAGTCAATTGGAGCAAGCGTTGCACCTGCAGCATTATGGTTTGTGAATAGTTTTTCGCTAAGCTCTTTACCCTTACTTACAACAAGACCCGCTAGAACATCATTATGACCACCGATGTATTTAGTTGCACTATGTATAACAATATCCGCACCTAGCTCGATTGGGCGTTGATAGTAAGGTGTTAAGAAAGTATTATCAACAATTAATAATAAACTATGCTTTCTTGCAAGCTTAGCATAAAGTTCAATATCAAACTCCTGCATTAATGGATTGGTTGGTGTTTCAATGAAAATAGCACGTGTATTTTCATTTATTAAACCTTCAACCTCTGATACAGAAGAGAATTTTGCATAATGAGATTTGATTGCATATTGTTCTTGGTATTGACCGAGTAAACGGTATGTACCACCGTAGATATCCTCAGGTAAAATAATTTCGTCACCCGATTTAAATAGGGATAGAACTAATTGAACAGCTGCCATCCCGCTACTACAGGCGAAGCCAGCGTCTCCAGATTCTAATTTAGCAAAACCTTCTTCTAAAACGGTACGTGTTGGATTTTTTGTACGTGTATAGTCATAACCAGTTGATTGGCCAAGCCCATCATGAGTATAGGCGGTAGAAAGATAGATTGGTGTGTTCACAGCACCTGTTTTGGAATCGGTATGATTTCCCAGCTGAACTAATTGTGTCGCAATGTTTTTGTTTGTCATCATGTCATCATCCTTTATAAAAAAGTAAAAGGCCCTCTAAGGAAGAGGGCCTTCAAAATATGAAGTCAATCTCCTTATCTACAAGACTACGTCTACTGGAATTAGCACCTTGCCGCATTTAGGGTGGTTGCTGAGATATCGACGGGCCAAGTCCCTCCATCTCTCTTGATAAGTAAATATATTCAATTGTTTGAAAGTTAATAATAATGAAATTTTACCATGTGAATATGATAATATCAACCTTATTATGAAGCAAATCTAATTTGAAAAGTTTATAAATTTCTATAAGTGGTACAATTTTTATATGAATATGCTATTATTGCATAGTTGAATTGGAAGGTGACAAGATGAATTTAAATGACATAGCTGTTAATCAGTTATTACTAGAATTTAAATTTGAAGAAGCTCAAATGATGCTAGAGCAAGCAGTAATGGAAAAGAGAGATATACAATCGCTCCATAACTTAGCATGTTTTTATATAAGAGACACAGAAGAATATTATAAAACTTTACCCCTTTTAGCTGAAGCAATTGAAAAACAGCCAAAGCATTATTTTCCTTTTGCTTTACTAGGTGAAATTTATTTGCGAATGGAAAAATACATTTCAGCCATCAGGATTTTAGAATATGCATTAAAAATGAAAGATACTGAAGTAGTCCATGCGAACTTAGCAGCAGCATATTTTAATATGAACAATTTTGAAAAGGCAGCAGAACATTATAAAAAGTCCGCAACTGATGGCGATTTTTTGAAATATGCGGAAATGGTTTCATACTTACAGTTAGATGATCACGATTCTGTACTTAAAACACTGAGAAAAGTTAATGAAAATGATGAAAATTATATGGGTGGAGTAAACGTGGCTGAACTTTTTGCTCAAATCAACTATTTTGATGAAGCAATCCCGTTATTTGAAATGGGATGGAGAGAAATAGTTAGATCATATGAATGGGTAGAACATTATGTCTACTCACTCATTCAATTAGGTAGAGTAGAAGAAACCGCAGATATTATAGACCAGATGAAGACAGAAACGACTGATGAAATTGTAGAAAGCAAAGTAAGGGCGATGGATGGAGAATTCATAGAGGGGAATATTGAAGAAACCATTATGGACTTGCAACATACAAATGAAAAATATAATACACTGATTGGTCGTATTTTGAATGGCTACCGTCCTAAAATTTTCTTCGAGCCATATTATGTTTCTCAATGTTATCTTTACGGATGCAAAGTACATGGTAATAAAACGTATGATGAATATGTAAATATGTAAGTGGCCGAGAGAAATGATAATATCTCTGGCCATTTTTGTTTATATAGAGCCTATAACTGAAGTGTATTCATTAATATTACTATAAAAGGTTGTCTTGAAAAGGTGTAGGGTAGGAGGGATATAGTATGAACTTAGTAAATTTTTATAAAGCGAAATCAATAGTGGGAAATAAAAAAACTTGCAATCTCATTAGAGTTTGCAAGTCATTTAGTGGAAAAGTTATACTTTGAATTCCCCAACCACTTTTCGTAACTCATCTGCCTGATGAGATAGTTCAATCGCTGATGCTGTAATTTCTTGCATTGAAGCAGAGCCTTCTTCTGCAGAAGCTGCTGAACGCTCTGTACTCATAGCTGTATTTTCAGCAATTTGATTTACTTCTATAAAGGATACAGCCACTTCTTGGCTATAGCTTAAAGTTTGCTCAATTTGAACTACCATTTTGTTAATAATGGCTACAGTTTCGTTTGTTTGTTTAATAATTTTATCTAAGGAAGCATTTGTTTCATTTGTCACTTCAACACCGCGTATGACGTTTTGTACACCATCATGGTTTTGTGAGACAATAGCTTGTACTTCTGATTGAATTGACGAAACAATCCCGGTTACTTCACGTGCTGCTTTTTGAGATTGCTCTGCTAACTTTCGAACCTCATTTGCAACGACAGCGAATCCTTTACCATGCTCACCAGCTCTGGCAGCTTCAATGGCTGCATTAAGGGCAAGTAAGTTTGTTTGTTCCGAGATTTCAGTAATTGTACGAATAATGGAAGTAATTTCGGATGATTTCTTACCAAGTGCTTCAACGGTTTCTGTCGTATTGGCCATAGTTTCTTCTATTAACATCATAACATTTGATGACTGTTCGACAGTTTTTCCACCAAGCTCAGCAGCGACTTTCATCTGATCTGTTGCTGTTTTCACATGTTCTGCATCTGTACTTAAATAACGAGCCGCCTCTTCTAATAAATTCATCTTTTGAACTGCGTTATTCATCCGTAGCATTGTTTGTTCGCTACCTTCAGCGATTTCGCCTGTTGAATCAGCAATTGATTGAATAATATTCGAATTTTCATCTGCTGAAGCCATTAATTGTTGGCCACTGGCTGAGACGTTCTCCGCTAGTGTACTCACACGTTTTACTAATGCCGAAATGGATGTGATTAACACATTTGTACTATTTGCGATTTCTGCAAATTCATCTTTTGTCTTGACTTTAACCCGTTTTGTCAAGTCACCATTAGCTTGTGCGATATCTAGAATAGATGTATTAATTGCAGCTGTATTACGTTTAATTGAACGGAACAGGATAGTACCAGTTATTATAGTTAAAATAATAGATGATATTGTTAAAATTAAGAAAATTATCATTGCGATTTCTGTTTGTTGTTCAAGTGATTTGATTTGCTCGTTGTTTTTCTTGGTTAGTACGTCATTAATCATTTCAATATGCACATCTATATAACTCATAGCTGTCTTGCCATTTCCAGCGAGAACAAGTTTTTGAGCATTTTCAAGGCCTGAATTTTGGCGTGTATCTATCAGTCGCTTCGAATACTGAATATAATTGTCATAAAATTGGTCAATGGAAGTAATTCGATCTAGCTCTTCTTTACGATCAGAGAATATTTTTTGTAAATCTAATAAATTTGCTTCAATTCGGTCTTTATCTTGACTATACTGTCTTAAGAAATTATCTTTTCCTGTAATAATATAACTTTGTTCAGAGTTTGACAGTTTCGCAATATCCGCAGCTAAACTATTTACTTTCATCTGCTCTACTAGATTTTTCCCTGTGAACACCTTTAATTCATTTTGGAGGTTAGACATATTTGAATAGGAAACAACAAGCATTGCTGATAGAATAATGATGAGTATAAAGAAGTTAATAATGATACGGCCACGAATCATTTTGAAAAAGTTCGATTGAATAGGTCCATGAACTTCAATGTTTTTTTTCTTCTTTTTCATTTTGAAAAATGAAGCTTTTGAAACTGATGACTTGTTAGTGCTTTGATTATCACTTCTCTTAACAATTTCACTACTTCTTTTTGATTTTTTAACCAATTTGTCACCAACTTTCCATATTTCTATTGAATAATGTTCATTTTACTTCTTTGTGAAAGAATATTCTATACTTTTCGAAAAATAAATCATTACTATGTAACTATTAGGAGGGAGATATTTATGAATCATTCGTTCTACAGTTATGTTCAATCATTTCGTGGTGGTGGAAAATATGATGAGAAATCTACGTTTGCAGAAGCGGCTTTTCACGATCATAGCTTTCCTAAACAATCAACAGATTTTCATCTACTTTCGAGATATGTCGAAGAAAAAGCAGATGAAGAAATGAGTGCGCGCGTTTTTGATGAGCTTTGGTATTTATATGAGTTAAAATATAAATAAAATAAGTAATAATTTAATAAAAATTGGATATATTGAAAAATGTAAGTTTTTTATAGCTTATTTAAGATAATAATTGTCAGAGGTCAGACTTTCTTGGTACAATGCTTGTAGCATCATAGCCAAATTATAGAAATATGATGAATAACAATACTATTGAAAAGAGTGATACTAATGAGTATTCATATTAATGCAAAACAAGGCGATATCGCAGACATTGTACTACTTCCTGGTGATCCACTTCGTGCAAAGTACATTGCAGAAACTTATTTAGAAGATGTTATACCTTATAATGAAGTACGTAATATGTTAGGGTTTACAGGTACATATAAAGGTAAACGTGTATCGGTACAAGGTACAGGTATGGGTGTGCCGTCAATTTCTATTTATGTAAACGAATTAATGCAAGAATACGGTGTTCAAAAGTTAATCCGTGTAGGTACTTGTGGAGCAATCCAAAAAGATGTTAAAGTTCGTGACGTCATTATTGCTCAAAGTGCTTCTACTGATTCTAAAATGAATGAAATCATTTTCAATGGTTTAGATTTTGCTCCAACAGGTGATTTTGATTTACTTTTAAAAGCATATAATGCTGGGAAAGAAGCTGGCCTTAATTTAAAAGTGGGTAACATCTTTACTGCTGATATGTTCTATAGTGAAGAAAACCAAAATGAAAAGTTAGCTCGTTACGGTGTTTTAGCAATTGAGATGGAATCTGCAGCACTTTATACTTTAGCAGCTAAATATGGCCGTCAAGCACTTTCAATCCTAACAGTAAGTGACCATATCATTACTGGTGAAGTAACAACATCTGAAGAACGTCAATTAACATTTAATGACATGATGGTTGTAGCATTAGAAGCAGCTATTCAAGACTAGTCGTATCAAGAGTTTGCGTATTTACAATTTTTAATAAGTGACCAAAAGTGACCATTTCAAAAAAGGTGGTCATGATTGGTCACTTTTTTATTTGTTTAATTCATTAAATAATTGTGTTGCTTGTTATTTTTGAGATATATCAATATGGGAATACGTATCAAGAGTTTCACGTATATTTTTTTGTCCTAGCTGTTTTAAACCAATACTGGACGGATATTTATTTTCATTTAAAAATTTGTTAATTCTATTCTTTCAGTAACAAAAGAACTTCAAACAAATACAGTTAATTTAGAATTGATAGCTCCTTCTTTGAAAGAACAAACAGCAACTATGGAACAAATAAATACCGTGGCTTTAAATCTAAGTATGGATGCGTAAGTGTTACAACTGAAAGTGTATTTAATACGCGTTAATAAAAACGAGCATATGACATAACAGCCTCCATGCAGGGTATATACTCCTAGCATGGAGGCTTTTTCATTAGAAAACCACATTAGTATAAGTATTTTTGTTGGCAGTTGTTAACCTTCTATTTCCTATTATTTATCTATAACTTACTTTGAAGGAGAATATAGTAAATATATTGTGTATGTATTCATTCATCATATGCTCTCTTTATACTCGTTTACTTATTATAAATAAAAAACTAAAAAAAGTGTCTAATCTATGTTTTTGAGATATTTGCTGAAATCATAACGGACTACAGAAAGAGGCATTTAACTTGAGTATTGCAAAAAAATTAAACACTATTTTTATAGGAATGATTATATTAATTTGTATTATCGTGAAGGTATTTTATAGTAGATTATATTTTGAATGAAGAAAATAAAAATAGAAACTCGGTTAATCAATCTTAAACCATACAGAATCTATAATAACGTTCTTACAGCGGCCATCGGTATCTAAAAAACAAAGTAATCTTTGTTAACTCAATGTTTTCTTTTGCTTCTATCTAGATTTCATTATTATTAATTCGAGGTAGGCCTCATTTAAGTTAGGACTTTGATCTAATTTAGATGTATGATTATATTTAGTGAATTCTGAAAAATAGAACTACTGAATAGTTTATGAACTACATAGTTATATAATCGTGAAGACACAAAACTAGACTGATGGAGGTATTAGGAATGAATATTAAAGATCGAGTAGCCCTGTTAAGAAAAAAAATGTTAGAACATCAAATAGATGCGTATATCGTCCCGAGTTTTGATGCTCATCTAGGTGAGTATGTAGCAGATCATTGGAAATCTAGAGAATGGATTTCTGGTTTTACAGGTTCAGCGGGTACGGTAGTAATTACTTTAGATGATGCTGGTCTATGGACAGATGGTAGATACTATATTCAAGCTGTGAGCCAATTAGCGGACTCTGGAATCAGATTGTTTAGAATGGCTGATCCTGGTGTACCAGCGTACTCAGAGTGGCTTGCGGACGTTCTAAATAAAGGAAATACAGTAGGCTTTGATGGCACTGTATTCTCTATTAATATGGTTAGAAAAATGGAAGCTGATTTTAAAGCGAAAAATATCGAATTAAAAATGAAGCAAGATTTAGTAGGAGACTTATGGGAAGACAGACCAGAAATTCCTAAAGGCGCAATTTTCATGCATGATGTGAAATTTGCCGGTAAAACTCAAATAGAAAAATTAACTGAAGTTCGAAGTGAAATGGCGAAAAAAGATGCAAACTATTATATCTTATCGTCACTTGATGATATTGCATGGCTGTTAAATATAAGAGGCGTAGATGTCCCAAACAATCCAGTAGCCATTGCGAATGTAATTGTAACGGATAAAGATTGTTTCTTATTCATTGAAACGAGCAAAGTATCTCCAGAGGTTAAAGCAGAACTTGAGGCGCAAGGAATTCAAGTGAAAGCAACGGAAGAAATCCATGCAGTACTAGGTGAACTTGCAAGCGAAGATACAATTATTTTAGATGCGAATAAAACAAATAGTAGCCTCTACTATGCCATTAACACCGCTACTAAAAAAGTTGAATGTACAGATATTACAACAGATTTAAAATCTATTAAAAATGATATTGAAATCGAGAACATGAAATGGTCTCAAATTAAAGATGGTGTAGCGATCGTTAGATTTATTAAATGGTTAAAATCTGCGGTTAGTACTGGTGAGGTAACAGAAATTGCTGCAGAGGAAAAACTAGAAGCATTCAGAAGTGAGCAAGAGGGCTTTGTTGGACCGAGCTTTGATACGATTGCAGGTTATAAAGAACATGCAGCGATGATGCACTATAAAGCGGCTGAAGAAACACAGTTTACGCTTGAAAATGAAGGGCTGTTCTTAATCGATTCAGGTGGCCAGTACTATGATGGAACAACTGATATTACGAGAACGATTGTTTTAGGTAAGCTTACAGACGTACAAAAAAGAGATTTCACATTAGTATTAAAAGGATTTATTGCATTGAGTGCAGTGAAGTTCCTACATGGCTCTTCAGGTGCTAATCTAGACGTTTTAGCGAGACAACCAATATGGCAACATGGTATCGATTATAAATGCGGTACAGGACATGGTGTAGGCTTTTTCTTAAATGTTCATGAAGGACCACATAGCATCCGAAATACGAATCATGTTCGTTTAGATAGAGGCATGATTATTACGAACGAACCAGGTATTTATCTTGAAGGTGAATATGGTATTCGTACGGAGAACTTATTAGTCGTTGTTGAAGACGAAAAAACAGAGTTCGGTCAATTTATGAAATTTGATACGATCACATATTGCCCAATCGATTTAGCGGGTGTTAACACAGAACTGTTAGTTGAGAGCGAAAAACAATGGTTAAATGATTACCATGAAGAAGTATATGCGAAACTGTCACCTTACTTAAATGAAGAAGAGTGTGCGTGGCTAAAAGAAGAAACAAAAGTAATCTAAATTAGTTCATATTATGAGGAGGCTTTAACATGGAATTAACAGTCTACTTAGCTGGAGAAATTCATTCTAATTGGCGCCAGGAGTTAAAGGAAAAAGCGAAAGTATTAGGTACTCCTCTAAACTTCGTCGGTCCTATGGAAAATCATGATCGTTCTGATTTTATTGGAGAAGAAATATTAGGTGAACAGCCGAATGCGATTTATCGAGATGAAGCTGCATCTAAGATTAATAACTTTAGAACGCAGATTTTAATACGAAAATCGGATGTCGTAATCGCCTTGTTTGGAGAGAAGTATAAGCAATGGAATACAGCGATGGATGCAAGTGCAGCTGTTGCTCTAGACAAACCCTTAATCGTGATTCGCCCAGAGAATCTGCATCATCCATTAAAAGAGCTGTCGAATAAAGCCAATGTTACGGTTGAAACGGTTGATCAAGCAGTAAAAGTATTAGCTTATATTTTTGATGAAAAATAAATAAATCTAAACTGAACCCCGAAATATTTCAATTTTGGGGTTTTTATATTAAATAGAAGACAATCAATTTGTATAACATCTGCTGGACATAATCACTTGTTACGATAAATTACAACAAATGATTAAGGGAGCATGATGGATGAAACTAAAAATGGGTATTGTTATTGGTCTTTTGAGCGCGATTATATTAGAGGTAGGCACGATTATTATTTAGGTGGCAGTGGCTTAATTTATCGTTCAATTAGGATGATATAGTTTCTTTTTCAAAGTAGAATCCCATTTAAGTGGCTAGATGGTTATTTATTACAAATGTGGAATTAGAAATAAAGAAAAAAAGCAAGTAACCTTAAAATGACCATTAAAAAAAGGTATTGAAAAGGTCTCTTGCTTTTTTTTATTTAAATCAGTAAATTGAACATAAGTAATTTTAGGAGTAGGACCATATGATAAATTGATGGTCTTTTGTTTAATATGTAGAATCCACTATTTAAATCATAATATTTTCGTAGATTGACCATATTATAAGAATCTACTTAATTGCATAATAGGAAACTGGAAAAATCGGAGGAATTGAAAATGGACCCAATTAGAGAAATTGTAGCAGAGCGAAGAACTTATACTTCAATTCAAGAAAAGCATTCCCATCGTTATGCACAGTTAATCCTCCCTCTTCAAGGAGAACTTTCTATACAAACTGAGTCGAAAAGTCTTTTACTTGGTCCTGAAACAATATTCTTTCTTCCACCTAAATGTAATCATACATTTCATTCAGTTGAACGTAATGAGTTTTTGGTATTAGATATCCCTCATTTTATGCTTAACGAGAGGCAATTACAAAATAGGGAATTATCCTATAAGCTGAATAATCAATGGAAAGGGATCCGATATCTTTTACTAAATGAACTTGAACAACAGTCATGGAGTGGATCTGCTGTTAAAGAACTGTATCCTTTTATTTCTAGGTGTTTAATCCAAGAACAACTACCTAAATCCATTACATATATCCATGAACATTATAATGAAAATATTACAGTACATGATCTTGCCTCCCTTGAACATTACAACCGTTCATATTATTCGGATTGGTTTCTAAAAGAAACTGGTAAATTACCTACAGCATATATACAAGACGTACGTTTGAAAAAGGCTAAAGAATTACTGAGAGATACAGAGTTACCTATTTTACATATTGCTATTCAAGTTGGTTTAGGACATCAATCTTCCTTTACGCGATTATTCCAAAAACATGAAGGAATAACACCAAGTCAGTATCGAAAAAATCAGAGATAAAAAATAAAAATGTAGTAGAAAAAAATAAAAAACGCTCAAAATACGACATCTGGTAAAAATAATCTGATATTCAGAAAAAATCGCTCATCAAATGTATGCGAAACTTAGTTATGGTCTTAATTTAAGTTCATTTCATAGATTATTTGTTTTAAGGAGCGAGAAGATGAAAACGGCAGTGGGCTTATTTTTTACACTTTTATGGTCGTCTGCAGCGATTGCTACAAAATTTGGTTTATATTCTACTACCCCAATGTTACTAGCTACCAGTCGATTTTTAATCGCAGGCATAATACTATTTCTTTTTGTTTACTTAATTAGCAAAAAGTATCCTTGGCCAAAGAAACAGGAATGGAAACCCTTAATTGTTTTAGGACTATTGAATACTACAATTTATTTAGGTGCATCCTTCTGGGCGTTAAATCATGTATCTGCAGGTTTATTTAATTTGTTTGTTACTACTAATCCTTTTATCGTTGCTTTTCTGTCCTACATTTGGCTAAAAAGAACAGTTTCTTTACAAGAATGGATAGGGATGATTGTTGCTGCTGTTGGTTTATTAATAGCCATTTGGCCATCAATCTCAAACAGTGAAGTTAAAGGAGTTGGCTTACTTATTCTAGGGGTGGGGATGATATCAATGGCAATTGGGAGTGTTTATTTTAAAAAAGCTAATTTAAACCTACCGAATATTGTTATTAATACTTGGCAAGTGCTAATAGGGGGAGTGGTATTAATTCCAATAACATTTATACTAGAAAAGGATACATACTTTTTGAAATGGGATTATTATTTAGTAGGATCGTTAATATGGTTAGTGTTAGTAATATCAATCGCTACGATGTTGCTATGGTTTTACTTGTTGAAGCAGGATGCAGTTAGGGCAAATAATTGGTTATTTATGACTCCGATTTTTGGCTATGTACTGTCTGCCATCTTTCTAAATGAAACTATTACATTTTATGATATTATTGCAACGGTACTAGTACTATCAGGCTTATTACTTTCGGGTAATATTGAAATCAAATCTATCAAAAACATTAATTAGCATGTAATCAGACCACCTTTTGAAGGTGGTCTTTGTAATTTACTGTCCTCTATGAAGGATATTATAGGCATTTAACCAATTTCCATTAGAATCTTTTAATCCATAGCCACCAAATGCACCATGTAATTTCAAAGTATCGTTCAAATAAGTTAATTGAGGTAATACAAATAGTGATATTTTTATCTATATGGAAGGGCTTGTTTGACGTTGAAAGAACCGTACTATATTATGGTATTAGTGTTTAAAACACTTGAAGATTGAAAGTGGTGAAATGAATGGACGAGAACAAAGTGGAACCAGAAAAAAACGAACAACCTACCGATGAACAAGAAAACTTAGAAGATGTAAAGCCTGCTGGTAAATACATACGTATTAAACCTTTTGCGTTAATCATGATGGTAATTGTTTTAATATTATTTACTTCTGGTTTGACAATCTTTGCGCTAACATTTGGAGAGAAAAAAGTTGTAGAAGTTCGTACGCCGACTCATACAGAATTCCAAAAACTATTTAACGCATTTGATGAATTAAAAGCAAACTATTACAAAGACATTGATACAGAAGAAGCAGTAAACGGTGCGATCAACGGTATGATTGAGGCACTTGGAGATCCTTATTCAGATTATATGAATGTTGAGGAAGCTTCCAATTTCAATGAAAGTATCTCTTCTAGCTTCCAAGGTATTGGGGCTGAAATCCAAGAGCAAAGTGGCAATATCGTAGTTGTTTCACCTATTAAAAACTCACCAGCTGAAAAAGCAGGGATTTTACCAAACGATATCATTGCTACAGTTGATGGTAAAAGTATTTCAGGGATGACATCTTCTGAAGCTGTATTATTAATTCGTGGTGAAAAAGGAACATCTGTAACACTTGAAATTGTTCGTGGTGATAGTGAGAAAAAAGTTAAGATGAAAATTGTCCGTGACGATATTCCGATTGAAACAGTTTATAGTGAAATGTTAAGCGGAAAAGTTGCGCATATTCAAATTACAACCTTCTCTGATAACACATATAAAGAACTATTAACAGCACTTGATGATATGGAAGCTAAAGGAATGAAATCACTTGTAGTTGATGTGCGTCAAAATCCTGGTGGTTTACTTGATTCTGCTGTTAATATCGCTAGTTTATTTGTTAAAACAGGGGAACCTGTTATGCAAATAGAGGACAAAACTGGCAAAAAAGAAGTAATTGAAGCTCAAGGTGGACGAAAAGTAACAGTACCAGTGTCATTATTAATAGATGGTGGTAGTGCCTCTGCTTCTGAAATTTTAGCTGGAGCACTTAGTGAATCTGCTAATATCCCAATAATTGGTGAGAAGTCATTTGGTAAAGGAACAGTTCAAACTGCTAGTAACTTAAAAGATGGATCAAACTTGAAATTTACAACAGCTAAGTGGTTAACACCTGAAGGTAACTGGATTCATGAAAAAGGTATTAAACCAACTGTTAAAGTAGATTATCCTTCTTATGCTTCATTACCGTATCTAGATCCTGAAAAAGTCATGAAAGAGGGTTCTTTATCAGATCAAGTGAAAGCTGCTGAGAAAATGTTGAAGGCAGTAGGTTACAAACCAGGAAAAGTTGATGGACTGTTTGATGCTTCAACAAAAGCTGCAGTAATGGCATTCCAAAAAGACCAAAAACTTAAAGAAACTGGCGTTTTAAAAGGCCAAACAACTTACGCATTAATGGAAGAGCTTCGTCTGAAAATCAAAAAAGATGATCCACAGTTATTAAAAGCTAAGCAATTAATGAAACAAGAGAGCCGTTCAAAATAATATAAAATCACATTTAGTGATAAAAAGAAAATGAATGAAGAGCTGACCGTCTTAGGAGGTCAGCTTTTTCATGCATTTATATAGAAGAAAGGATGATTTACATGGTTGATGTATATCTATTTAGTGGATTTTTAGGAAGCGGTAAAACATCTATGATGACAGATGTAATCCGTCAATTGAAAGAACAAAATATTAAACCAGCAATTATTATGAATGAGCTAGGCAAATTAAATTTCGATTCACAAGCAGTGGAAGAGGATGTTCCTTTGAAAGAAATGCTCAATGGTTGTATATGTTGCTCAGGATCAGAAAAAACAGAAGCGCAAATACAAACATTATTAGCAGAATCAGAGTTTGATGTACTCATTATTGAGACAACAGGGGCAGCGCATCCAGTGGAGGCATTAGATGCTGTATATTCGCCTCTTTTTGCTGATCAATTGAATATAAAGGGAATCGTTACAGTGGCAGATAGTAAACGCTGGCTAGAACGAAATCAATTATCACCTCAAGTACGATCACTGTTTTTAGAACAAATCCGACATGCGCATCTTATCTTAGCTAATAAATCAGATTTACTAACAGAAGAAGAACGAGCAAAAGTAACGTTTGAAATTCAATCTTTAAATCCACATGCGCAGTTATTACAAACAACTAATGGCCGGGTACCTTTAAAGTATTTACAGAGCCTACATGCAACAGCTCGCCCAAATAACATTGAATCAGCCCCAATAAGTCATTTGCATTTAAGTTCTCGCTTAGTAACATTCACTGAACCAGTAGAACAAGAAGTTTTTGAAGCGTGGCTTCGAACAATTCCTTCAACTATTTATCGTATGAAAGGGTATGTTCCTATTAAAGGTATGAAAAATCCAATGCTCTTTCAATATGCATACGGTTTAACTCAATGGATGCCTGAATATATGCAGATGCCTCCTAATATTGTTATCATCGGTGAAAATGTTAATGAACTCGAGGTTGTTGGTACTTTGTAACATAACAAGCCGTTTTTTTGGGTGTCAACCCAATCCTCCTAGTAATAAAACGATAGATTGCTAAATTTGCACAATTTCATAGCCTATTCGTGATTGAAATCAAGGCGTTGTTAATCTTAATTGGACAAAGTAGCAATAATTGGACACTTTATTACAAAAATCCCGCGTTACGATATTTGCAGACAAGGAGGAATAAAACATGAAAAAATGGTTATTACCAATGAGTCTCGTTATGCTAATGGGCGTACAGGCGGGAACGGCGGAAGCTTCAGCTTCTACAAACTCAACCGACACGGTGAAGCAAACGCAAACAACATATAAAGGGGCTAAGCCTTGTAAGGTAACTTATAAGTTTAATAGCAAAACAAATAAATACACTTATAAGTATAATTGCAATACAAGTAAACCTTCAGGTGGCAATACTTCAAAACCAGAGAACAAACCATCAAATGGTAACTCAAATAATTCAGGCAACAATTCGTCAAATGGCAACACAGGTAACTCAGGCAACAGTTCGTCAAATGGCAATACAGGTAATTCAGGTAGCAATTCATCAAATTCGAATAACTCTACATCATCGACTGTAGATCAATTCGAACAAAAAGTTATTGAGTTAACTAATGTTGAACGTCAAAAAGCTGGATTAGCTGCTCTTAAATCAGATAAAGCTTTGATGGGTGCAGCACGTGAGAAATCACTTGATATGCAAAAAAATAAATATTTCTCACATACAAGCCCAACTTTTGGTTCACCATTTGATCGTATGAAAGCACTAGGTATTAAATACAGTGCTGCTGGAGAAAATATTGCTATGGGTCAAAAAACACCAGAAGAAGTTGTAAAAGGTTGGATGAATTCACCAGGTCACCGTGCAAATATTATGAGTACATCATTTACTCATATTGGTGTAGGTTATGCTGCTAATGGTAACTACTGGACACAACAATTTATTAAAGCAAAATAAAGAATACTATATATAGTAAACCAGCTCTCAATTTTGAGAGCTGGTTTTTTGTTATATACCTTAAAAGGTCAATTAAATTTATTTGAACTTTCCTATACTAATCCAAAAAGGGGGAGACTTAATGCAGCAAATTGAAACATTTATATCACAACTACAAAAGACCTATTATAACTCAGCTGATTTTGTAGCTCGCGAAATCGATTGGCCAGGTGAGCCATTCGCTGTTATTTGCTATTATGGTTCCTTACTCAATAAAAAAGAAGTACAAGAACAGTTGGATGTTTCGTCAGCAACCATACATATAAATTAAAAATTAAATGTAAATATTGAGGAGTTCCCTCATAATAGATTATATGAAGATAAAATAAGGAGAGAGTTGCAAGGGTTTTTGACGAAAAAGGTTCAGGAAGACGTTGAAAAATTGTTAGTTAAACTTCAAGATGCACCATCAGATGCATTAGGAATTGGGCGAAAGATACGTGCGTTCCATCCAAAAGTATGGGATGAAAAATGGGGAGAAAAGTTTGCTTCATTAACATTAAAGCCTAAAATTACAATTACAAGAACTGGGATATTAGAGTAGTTGTAATTTTAGAGGAATAAAAACTCCTCTATTAAGCAATAGAGGAGTTTTCTTGTGACTCTTTTTTCGCTTTCCGCTGAACAATAAGGAGACGGAAACTTAGGGTTACAGCACCAGCTGTAAGACCACTAATAAGACCAATCCAGTAACCGAAAGGTCCTAAATCTGTATAATTTGCAATAACATAGCCAAGAGGTAATCCAATTACCCAATACGATATCATAGCCATTATGAAAGTAATAGTCACATCCTTATACCCGCGTAATGCTCCTTGGACCGGTGCTTGTATGGCGTCCGACAATTGGAAGAAAGCAGCGTAAATTAGAAACTGGGTTGCTAAAGCTAGTACTTGTGGATCAGTTGAATACACACCGGCTATTTGTTCTCTGAAAATGATTAAAATAGTTGCAGAAATAAAACTGAAAATAACGGCTGTCACGACTGATATGTAGCTATAAATACGTGCATCTTTGAATCGTTTAGCACCAACTTCAAAGCCTATTAAAATAGTTGCACCCATTGCTATACTCAAAGGCATCATATAGGTAAGACTTGCAAAGTTCATCGCAATTTGATGGGCACCAATAACAGCGGTACTGTAATTACTCATCATTATTGCAACAATTGAGAATATGCTTGTTTCTGCAAAAATAGATAAGCCAATAGGTACCCCGATTTTGCAAATTTCTAGCCATTTTGCAAAGTGGATTTTTGGCCAACTTGCATACAATTTAAAGTTTTTAAATGGTTGACCCTTCATAGTAATGACAATAGCCACAGCACAAATAATCCAATAAGTTATGGCTGAAGCCACCCCGGAGCCCACTCCTCCAAGCTCAGGAAAGCCAAATTTACCGAAAATTAATAAGTAGTTAAAGAAAATATTGACCGGTGTAGCTAGTAAAGTTACGAACATAGATATTCTAGTTTTTCCAAGAGCATCGATGAAACATCGTAGAACACTATAAACAAATAAAGGAATTAAGCCAAAACTCATAGCGATCAAATAATCATGTGCAATGCGTTGTACTTCAGGTTCTAAAGTCATCGCATTTAATAAGGGATTAATGCCTGCCATTAATAGTCCGAAAATAATAATTGCTAATACAATTGCGACATAAAATCCTTGTTGAACTGAAAATGTCGCTTCTTTCTGCCTTTTTGCACCGACAAATTGTGCTACAATAGGTGTTATGGACAAAAGAATTCCTGATAAACCTGTATAAACAGGCAACCAAATCGAAGAACCAATGGAAACACCTGCTAAGTCAGCAGTGCTATATTTACTTGACATTAAGACATCGAAAAACGACATTAAATATAAAGCAATTTGGGTGATTAAGATCGGAAACACAATTTTTAGCATGACTGTCCATTTTGCTCTCATCGTAGATGTTTCATGCATATAATTCGCCTCCAAGTATTAATTGACATCTTTTCTATTGTGATTTCGTATAGTAAAATAAGTAGCTGTTCTAATAAATCCAAAGCAGTTCATACATTGTTCTAGCAGAATAGGAGAATAATAATGACGAACCAAACAATAATATTAACTGGTGGGGGTACAGCTGGCCATGTTTCACTCAATCAGGCTATAATACCATCTTTCCTTAAAAAAGGCTATGAGGTGCACTATATCGGCTCAAAAGAGGGCATTGAAAAAGAAATTATAGGCCAGGCATTCCCTGACCTCCAATATCATGCAATTTCAAGCGGTAAATTAAGACGTTATTTTTCAATGAAAAATTTTACAGACCCGTTCAGAGTTTTAGCAGGTGTTGCACAAGCAATAACGATTATTCGTAAATTAAAACCTGTAGCGATTTTTTCTAAAGGTGGCTTTGTATCAGTACCTGTTGTTATGGCAGCAAAAATGGCTGGAGTTCCAGTTATTGCGCATGAATCTGATGTTACACCAGGTCTTGCCAATAAATTATCATTACCATTTGCTTCGCATATTTTCACAGTATTCAAGCAAACACTTAAGCATTTACCAGCAGAAAAGGCGTCTTGCACGGGATCAATTATTCGACCAGCATTATTTGAAGGACGAAAAGCAACAGGCTTAGCATTATGTGAATTTAAAGAAAGAAAAGAAGTAATCCTGATTATGGGTGGTAGCCAAGGTTCTAAATTTATTAACGATGCAGTACGCGCTAATATTGTGCAACTTTTAGAAAATCACAACGTTATTCATCTTTGCGGAAAAGGGCATATAGATGAAGCTTTAGTAAATATGCCTGGCTATAAGCAGTTTGAATATGTAACGACAGAATTGCCAGACCTATTACACGCTTCTGATCTAATCGTATCTAGAGCGGGTTCAAACTCTATTTTTGAGTTTTTAGCTTTAGAAAAACCAATGTTACTAATTCCGTTATCTCTACAAAAATCACGTGGTGATCAAATTTTGAATGCTAAGCTATTTTTTGAACAAGGTTTAGCTGAAGTTTTACAAGAAGATGATTTAACGAATAAAACATTTATGGAAGCACTACTTAGCTTGGAGCAACATAAAGAAGGTTTGATCAAGCAAATGCGAGAAACAGAATCTCCTAAAACACCAGATGAAATGGTAGAGTTGATATTAAATTATGCTAAATAACAAAAGTATCTCTAACTGAGATAGCTTAATATGAAGGACATTAACTTTAAATATAGTTAATGTCCTTTTTTGTATAAATATAAGAGGGATTTGTAAGTTCGATTGCGTATGAACTTTTTAAGGGAAAGGCTCTGTTAAAGGTAAATGTTGATATTTGATACCTCTCCGAATACTTGTTAAAATCATAATAAGAACAAGTATTCGATTATTTAAGGTGAGCAAAGCATTTAGCAACTTATTAAAGTATATCGACAAGATACCACATGCCAAAAAGGAACAAGCCTATCAATGGTTTATACTGTATGTTGAACTTTCATCCTCAGTTGTATTTGAAATGACAGATACTTATAATAGCCGACGATTATCTAAATTCGTTGTGTAATCCTTATTCAACGGGCAAATTATTTTAGTAATTTTTTACATGCTATCAATAATGAATTATTGAATATCGGGGCAGAAGAAACAATATCTGAAATGATAAAAGGAGAAAGAGATATGTCTAATAACGTAAAACAGAGAAGAATAATTTTAGATTTAGCAGTTACTTTAGATGGTTTTATTGAAGGGAAAAATGGAGAAGTTGATTGGTGCATTATGGAACCTGATATGGGGTTCACTAATTTCTTGAATCAAATTGATACTATTTTATATGGTAGAAAAAGCTACGATTTATGGGGACAATATATTCCGAAAACTAAAGATTCTGATAGCGAAAAAGAAATTTGGGGATTGGTTCATAGTAAAGAAAAATATGTATTTTCCAGAACACAAAAAGAGGCAGATAATCGAGCAATATTTATAAATGAAAATATTCTTGAAGAAGTAAATAAATTGAAGAATAAGCCTGGTAAAGACATCTGGCTATATGGCGGAGCAAGTCTCATTACAACTTTTATAAATTTAGGGCTTGTTGATGAATTTAGATTATCTATCCACCCTGTTATTTTGGGAGAAGGAAAACCGATGTTTATTGATATAAAACAGAGGTTAAATTTAAAAGTGGTTAATACAAAAACTTTCTCTTCTGGCGTTGTACAACTAATCTATCATTGTAATAGTAATTAATAATATCGATCATTACAATGATGAATTCTAATGAATATCAAAAGGTAATACTCAATAGAAGTTGTTACTTATTCTACTAATGGCTAGAGTTATTGCAATAAGGATGAGCAACTCTTATATAATGGGTTTCTTTTAATATTATTAAATTATCAACATTAAATTTTAACAGAGCCAAGAGAAAAAAAGCTTTCACTTTTGTGAAGGCTTCTTTTAATGAAAATACCGTTATGTGGTTGAACGAGCGATAGGGAATGGAAGTGTCCCAAAGTAGAATGCCTAGCTTCAGGCGCTAGACTCTCGGGTCGTTTCGGTCTCTCGGCACAAGACAAAAAGCGTCTTGTGTTCGAGCCCTCCAACGGCTGTCGAGTCTGAGCGAGCGCCCTCAGCATTTAGTTAGATATCCAGCTTCAGCGGCCAGCCTCTCGAGGTCACTTCAGTCTCTCGGTCAAAAGCTGAAGTGATGCTTTTGATTCGAGCCTTCCAGTGCTTGTCGAGGCTAAACGGGCCGCTTCAGCATTTAAGATTACATCGCTTGTTCTTCTTCTTCTTTTTTCTGACTAGCTGTATATAAATAAAAGTAGTCTTTTTGGATTTTCATTAGTTCAAAGTGCTTGTCACCTTGGTTGATTTGCTCATATAGGGATGGATGGCTTTCTTTAGCATCCATTATATAGCCAATTTTCTCGGCAGCACGAAGGGATTTGGCGTTTTCAGAGCGAATTCGTAAGAAAACGGTATGGAACTCCAGTTCAAAGAACAGTTCATGTAAGAAGAGTTCTTTTGCTTTCTGGTTGTATCCTTTTCCTTGGTGTGGGGTACCGATCCAGGTGCCTAAAAAGCCAGCGCCGTCTTGCACATCATAGACGGTAATTGTGCCGATGGGTTGTCCCCAGTCATCGGTTATCGTACGAGAAACGGCTTTACCGTTCTCCTCGTCTTCCATTAGTTGGCTAGTCAAAAACCAGTACTCATCGGCACTATTAGCTTTCTGACGCACAAAAGGGAAGACAGATGGGTGTTTTAGTAACTCATAAAGATCGTTACATTCGTGTAATTCACGTCGCTTAATCAAGCGAAACGCCTCCTTTACGGGGGTGAACGTCCAAATAAATGGCAGGTCCTAGCCCCCTCGAAATTTTTCATATAATGTTGCATAAAAAATTTCGGGGTGGGAATCGAACCCACTAGAACCAGCATGACTACTGGTGGCGCACCATTTGCCTTCCCTATTGACTCTATAAAAAATAGGAATCATTTTATGAAATTATTTTGCAATTTAACTATACTAAGTTTTACCTGATTTGCAAAGAAAAAAACATGAAAAAATAAATTTGTAATATTTACAAGCCTTAATTGGAACATATACAGTTGTATGCTTGACAAAATAGAATTATGATATATATAGATAATACGGGGGGATGTATATGTTAATGCAGTTACATAAAGTTCACGGTTCAGGCAATACCTTTTACATATTTGAAACAACTGACGAAAAAAGTATGGATTGGTCTAAACTTGGCGTTTGGCTTTGTCAAAAAGACAATCTTGGGGGAGCAGATGGCCTATTGCTTGTTGCACCATCTAAAAAAGGACTTGCAAAAATGCGTGTCATTAATGCTGACGGATCTGAGGCATCTATGTGTGGCAACGGTTTACGTTGCGTCGCTCGCTATATTTGTGAAAAATACAATGTTTCAAAGGCATATATTGAAACAATGAAAGCCGTCTTAATGGTACAAAAAGAACCATCAATTTTCGAGGGCATTCCAACATATTCTGTTGAAATTGCACCAGTATCTTTTGACCTTGTTTCTTTACCAATGCTTTACAAAAACAAACAACAAATTCGTAATGAAGTAATTGAGGAATTTGCTGATGACATTTCATTTACAGCTGTTTCAGTTCCTAATCCACATTTAATCGGAATTGTTCGGTCTGATAAAATAGCCAATACACATCATCAAGAAAGTTTATCTAGCACATTAAATGGTGATAATGAGTATTGTCAAGACGGTGTAAATGTGAGCTATGTGTATCCGATGGATGAGGACTCAATTTACGTCCGTACATATGAACGTGGAGTAGGCTTTACTAATGCTTGTGGTACGGCGATGACAGCATCTGCATTAGTTTCTTCTATAGAGGGAGTAGTTTCAGCTAGTAAAGTAACAGTCTATAACCCTGGTGGCTTTGTTCAATGTCATGTGCATCATAATGCAGGTAATTATGTTTTAAAACTGATTGGTAATGCAACATTTGTAGCTGAATTAGAGTTGAGCACTGAAAAAGAATGGTTGTGGCAATCTGTTAAGGAAACAGACGAACAAAAAGCTTATGAATCTCTAATAACTTATGCAGAGACTAAAACAGCATATCTATTTATTTAACTTCTTGAAGAGGTGGCAATATTGAATGGCAATCTGATTACTAAAGAGCAGTTTGATGCGCTTTATCAAAATTGTTTAGATTTTGTTTTTTTAATGGAAAAAGTCAGTAATGAATATCTATACGTATACATAAATCGTGTAGCTGAAGATGTTTTTGACGAGTCGCCAATAGGCAAAAGTCTTTCTGCTTGTTTAGAAACAGAAATCGTTGAGATGATAGTTAAATATTACAATGAATCCATCGAGAAACAGCAACTTCTTCAATACCGAGATTTCTATTTGTTCTCTGACACTGAGCGCACGAATGAAACAACCGTTACGCCAATTTTTTATGGTGGAAAGCAATATATACTTGCCGTTACGAAAGAAATTTCACAGCAAAAAGTGATAGAGGAAAAAAACTTATTTCTACAATCACTTTTTGACATGAAAATGGACCCAACAATTGTATTAGCTAATGATTTAACCTTTTTTGATGGTAATCCGAAATTTGAGCAGTACTTTAACTGCAAGATTGAAGACTGGAAAGGTAGAATGTTTTTTGATTTTCATCTTGTTTCACCAGAAGATCATGAATCATTCACAGAGCATCTCCAAGACGCTTTAAATGGAAGAGGGAATCCTTCCGTTTTGTATACACATAAAAAAGCGGATGGCAATGATAGCCAATTCCTTGTCAGTTTTTCGCCAATCACTACTAATAACCAAGTTGTAGCTATTTATATTCAATGGTTAGAATTAACGAAAAATATTCAATTAAAAGAAGATTTACGTCAAGTAAATCATATGCTTAATAGTTATAAAGGAGCTCTGAATTCAGCGGCAAATATTTGTATTACAGATAAAAATGGCATCATTAAATTTGTAAATGAGCGCTATGCGCAATCAAGTCAATATAGTGCAGATGAGCTAATCGGAAAATCGAATAAGATATTAAATTCACGGACTCAGTCTTCTTCATTTTATGAAGAAATGTGGAAAACGTTACTAAATGGTCAAATTTGGCGCGGAGAAATTTGCAACCATTCTAAATATGGGAACCGATACTGGATGGATACTACAATTGTTCCGATATTCAGTAATTATGGTGAAATTGAGAGTTTTCTTTCTGTTTGTTTCGATGTATCTGATAAAAAAATTATGATGACCAACCTTCGGAATATTGAAAAAACTTTCCGACTTATTACCGAAAATACAAATGATTTGATTGTCATTACGAACGATGATGGCATAATCATTTATGTTTCCCCAAACCATATTAAACAACTTGGCTTTGAAAAGGACGAGCTACTTGGGCGTTTCTATTTTGATATGATGTCTGATGATAGTAAGGAATTGTTAAAGGGTGAATTTTCATCGACACTATTGGAAAAAGGGGACGTACAGATTGATTTACAGATTAAAACGAAAAATGGAGAAACTTTTTGGACTGAAACCTATCTAACAGCAGTTAAGGATGCTGAACGTGATGAAGTGTTCCAATATGTAAGTGTCGCTAGGGAAATTACCCATCGTAAGAAAAGGGAAGATCAATTGCGCTTTATGGCCTATCATGATAGTTTAACGCTGCTACCAAATCGACGCTACTTATTAATGGAATTTACTAAGTTAGTTAAAGAAGCGATTGCTCTAGATTACGCTATCACATTGCTCTATATTGATGGGGATGATTTTAAAAAAGTGAACGATGATTTCGGTCATGATGTAGGGGATGACTTTATCCGTAATTTTGGACTGGCGCTTGTTGCCAGTGTTCGTGATTTAGATATAGTTAGTCGAATAGGTGGAGACGAATTTATTGTTGTTTTAACTAATATGTCAAAAGACCAATGCACCCGTAAGCAGCAAGTGAAAAATACTATTAAACGTATTCAACAAACACTAAAAGATGGCTGGACAATTAACGAACAACACTTTTCACCTACATCGTCTATTGGGATCGCTTCATTCCCTGAGAATGGTCAATCAATAGAAGACTTGCTAGATAAAGCTGATGAAGCACTATATATTGCGAAAAAAACAAAAGGGAAAAACTCGTATCATTTTTCAAGTTAAAGATGGAAGGTGTTTTCAATGCAAAAGCATATTCTATTAGTAGAAGATGAAAAAAACATTGCACGATTTATTGAACTAGAACTGAAGCATGAACAATTTGGAGTGACAGTTTGTTCAAACGGCCGTATTGGTTTAGAGACGGCTCTAGAGCAAGAATTCGATGTCATTTTACTCGATGTTATGCTTCCAGAATTAAATGGAATTGAAGTATGTAGACGCATTAGAGCCATTTCGGATGTACCTATTATTTTAATAACCGCTCGAGATGCTGTAATTGACCGTGTAGCTGGTCTAGATGCGGGAGCTGATGATTACATTGTAAAACCTTTTGCTATTGAAGAATTATTAGCAAGAATTCGCTCAATTTTAAGGCGATATACTTCGATTGAGTCAACAGGACAACAATTAGTATTTAAAAATATTACTATTGATTCTCCGGCATACACTGCCTATGTCAATGAGGAAATACTTAGTTTGACTAAAACAGAATTTGATCTACTCAGCTTATTAATTGAAAATAAGAATCGTGTTTGTACCCGTGATCAAATTTTAGAGCAGGTATGGGGTTATCAATCTGATGTGGAAACAAATGTCGTAGACGTATATATCCGTCACCTGCGCTCAAAACTACCAAAATTAGAAAGTAGCTACATTGAAACAGTGCGTGGAGTTGGGTATGTGATGCGAGAATGAATAAAATCCAACATTATTTATCAAACCAGTCGTTAAAAGGGAAATGGGCACTTACATCTGCTGTCGTCATTTTCGTTAGCTTTGCTGTCATTTGTTCTGTCCTTTACATTGCTATCCACTCATGGCTGTTAAATGAGCAGGAGCAGTCAGTAAAGCGTACAATGGATGACTTAACAGTGTTCTTTGAATCTCAAGGCAATTTCTTAACCATACATGATATTCAGTCAAATAAGGGGCTTATGAATTCTATTGTAGATAAGAATCAAACAGTCCGTATACTAAATCAAGATAAAGTAGAAATATTACGTATTAATGATTCGACGAAAATAATGCCTTCAGTACCAGAAGGTTTACCAAACCACGGTTATGCTATTTCGAAAGAAAAGGTAGAGAATGTAGATACGTTTTTGGCTGCATCGACAATCAGAATTGGTCCTTTTTCAGGCTATATACAATTGACGCACCCCTTGACTTCGTTTCTATCACTTATGCGATATATTTTAACGGCTATGTGTATTTTAGGGTTAGGGGCCCTCATAGCATCTGCAGGAATAGGCTATATTTTGGCGACTACATTATTGAAACCACTAGACGACCTGAGACTTGAGATGACGGAAGTGGCAGAACAGGGATTTAAGGCGCCCATTAAACTTCAATACGATGCCAAGGATGAAATTGGTGACTTATTGACCGTATATCGATCGATGATGGGGGAACTAGAGCAATCATTCCTTAGCCAACAACAATTCATTTCTGATGCCTCTCATGAGCTGAGAACCCCTATTCAAGTAGTAGAAGGACACTTATCGTTAATTAAAAGGTGGGGGAAAGACGATCCAGCTGTTTTGGAAGAATCATTAAATACTTCCTTACTAGAAATTACACGTATGAAAAAGCTTATAGAAGAGATGTTAGAACTTGCAAGAAGAGAACAGAACGATTTACAAAACAATGCTGATATTCTTATGATTACTGCCGATATTATGGAGGAAATAAAAGTACTATCCCCAGATGCAACGATTGAATTAGAAGTTGATTCAGAAAATAGTTACAGGGCAATTATTTCTGACAATGCTTATGGTCAGATTTTACGCAATCTTTTGCAAAACGCTATACGTTATTCTGAAAATAGTCCAAGGATTAAAATCCGACTTTCAAAACAGCATGAAAATGTGCAAATTGAAGTATCAGATCAAGGTATTGGTATTGCAGAGGAAGACCAAGCACGGATATTTGACCGATTTTATAGAGTCGACTCATCTCGTTCCCGAGATGGTGGGGGCACAGGATTAGGATTGAGTATTGTAAATATGCTGGTAAATAAATACTGTGGAACGATAAAAGTGAAGAGTAAACTCCATTTCGGTAGCACTTTTTCTATAGAATTGCCAGCTGAAAAATGACGTTTTTATCAAAGTTTATTCTATTATTAGTTCGTTCAAGAAAAAAATTGCTAAATTTGTTGAAAACGATTGTATTTTTTGTGAAGAGTAGTAAGATTGAAGGGGAAAAATGTTCTTCTTGATTTATTAATACAGTTGTTTCACTTAAGCAGGAAGAATGGTAAGATAGTTAGTGGATTTTCAAATTATTAATTAAATTAATTAATGGAACTGCCACTTGGCAAAAAAGTTGGAGGTAATTCTACATGTCAAACAATGTTTCACCTGTAAGCTCACCATGGGCAGCTTTTTCAGGTCCCAACCTTGGCTATGTGATGGAAATGTACGATTTGTATTTAACATCACCAGAAGAAGTTGATCCAGAACTTGTATCATTATTCGAACAATACGGAGCACCAGTTCAAACTAGTGAAGTATCAAACGCTACAAGCGTTGAACCAGGTAACTTTGCAAAAGTTTTAGCTGCCGTTCAATATGCGGATGCCATTCGTGTATATGGTCACTTAGGAGCAGACATTTATCCTTTAAAAGACCATCCACGTGACACTACTCGAATCGAAGCAAAAACTTACGGTTTATCTGATCAAGATCTAATCGAAATACCTGCTTCGTTATTATTAAAAGACATTCCTGCAAGCGTTAACAATGGATTAGATGCAATTAATTACCTAAAAGCGATTTATACAAGTAAAATTGCTGTAGAAATTGCACACGTTGTTAACAGAGAAGAGAGTGTGTGGCTACAATCTAAAATTGAAAGTGGCGTATTAAACGCAGGTCTTTCAAATGATGAGAGAAAAGCAGTTTTAAACCAACTAACAAAGGTTGAAGGATTTGAGAAATTCATCCACAAAACATTTGTAGGACAAAAACGTTTTTCTATCGAAGGTTTAGATGCATTAGTTGTTCTTATGGATGAAATCGTTCACCGTTCAGAAGACAAAGGTGTAAAAAATGTTATGATCGGTATGGCTCACCGTGGTCGCTTAAATGTGTTAACGCATGTATTACACAAACCATATGATATGATGTTTGCTGATTTTGCGCACGTTCCAAATGAGTTATTTATTCCGAAAGACGGTTCTTTAGAAGTAACTAAAGGATGGTTTGGCGATGTTAAATATCATATGGGTGCTACATATAACAGCAAAAAAGGTGCAACAATCAAATTAGCCTATAACCCATCTCATTTAGAAGTAGTAAGTCCGGTTGTTACAGGTCAAGCTCGTGCAGCTCAAGATAACACTTCTAAAGCAGGTGCTCCAACTCAAGATGCTAAATCTGCTCTAGCGATTTTAGTTCATGGTGACGCAGCGTTTGCTGGTCAAGGTGTTGTAACTGAAACGATGAACTACTCACGCACAAAAGGATTTAACACAGGTGGTTCAGTTCATATTATTGCTAATAATATGATTGGATTTACTACTGAGCATTATGATTCACGTTCAACTGTTTATTCTTCAGACCCTGCAAAAGGTTATGAAATTCCAATATTACACGTTAATGCGGATGATCCAGAAGCAGTTGTACAAGTGGCTCGTTTTGCAGTAGAATATCGTGAACAATTTGGTAAGGATATTTTAGTAGACTTAGTTGGTTACCGCCGATATGGTCATAATGAAATGGACGAACCAATGATCACAAACCCAACAATGTACACAGGTGTTCATGGACACGATACAGTACGTGCATTGTACGGTAAAGCACTTGCAGGTCAAGGTATTGTAACAGCAGAAGAAGTTGCTACTTTAGATGCTGATACACAAAAAGAAATGCAAGCAGCATATGATCATGTGAAAGAAGTTGGCGAAGGGCAACATGTTGAAAACGAAATGCCAGAAGCTGTGAAAAACGGTTATGATATCGTAGAAACTGGTGTTGAGCGCGAACGTCTAGAAAAAATGAACAAAGAATTATTAACATGGCCACAAGACTTCAATGTCTTCAAAAAACTAGGCAAAATCCTTAGCCGTCGTGAAGATGCATTCGTAGGTAAAGGTAAAATTGACTGGGGTCATGCTGAAACGTTAGCTTTCGGAACAATTACACAAGAAGGTAATTCAATCCGTTTAACAGGTCAAGATGCACAACGTGGTACATTCGCACACCGTCACCTTGTGTTACATGACGAAAAAACAGGTGCAGAATTAACACCATTACACCATATTACTGGTGCAGACTCTTCATTTGTAGTGTATAACAGCCCATTATCTGAAGCTGCTATCGTAGGCTATGAATATGGCTATAATTTAGAAAATGAGAAAAATCTAACTATCTGGGAAGCGCAATACGGTGACTTCGCAAACATGGCTCAAGTAATGTTTGATAACTTCATTTCTGCATCTCGCTCTAAATGGGGTCAAAAATCAGGTCTTGTTATGTTATTACCGCATGCTGCTGAAGGTCAAGGTTCAGAACATACAAGTGCTCGTTTAGAACGTTTCTTACAATTAGCTGGTGAAAACAACTGGACTGTTGCAAACCTATCAAGCGCTGCAAACTACTTCCATTTATTACGCCGTCAAGCTAAGATGTTAGGTACAGAAGCAATTCGTCCATTAGTTCTTGTATCACCAAAATCACTATTACGTAATCAAATCGTAGCTGCAGATGTAGAGGAATTAGCAACTGGTCATTTTGAAACAGTTATTGAACACCCGACAACTGGTTCAGCTACGAAAAAAGTAGAGCGTATTCTATTTGCTTCAGGTAAAGTAGCTATTGATATTGCAGAAAAAGTTGGAGATGGTAAAGATTTCGATCACGTACACTTAGTACGCGTTGAACAACTGTACCCATTCCCATCTGAGAAAATTGCTGCAATTATTAAACGTTTCCCTAACGCAAAAGAACTTGCATGGGTACAAGAAGAACCTCAAAACATGGGGTCATGGACATTTGCAGATCCTTATATGCGTGAAGTAGCAGAAGACAAAGACGTTCGTTACATCGGTCGTATCGTACGTTCATCTCCTGCTGAAGGTGATGCAGATTCATACAAAGCTGAACAAGCACGTATTATTGAAGAAGCTGTAACTCGCTAATAGCGAATATTTTGAAGGAGGAAATTATTGTGGCTGAAATTATTGTCCCGGAATTAGCAGAATCTATCACAGAAGGTACGATCGCACAGTGGGTGAAAAAACCTGGTGATAAAGTAGAAAAAGGTGAGTTCATCGTTGAACTTGAAACTGATAAAGTAAACGCTGAAATTATCTCTGAAGAAGCTGGTATTTTGAAAGAAATCCTTGCTGAAGAAGGCGATACTGTATTAGTAGGTGCTGTAATTGCAATCGTTGAAGCAGGTGATGCTGCTGCAACTCCAGCAACTCCAGCACCAACACCAGCAGCTGAAGAGGCTGCACCGGCACCAGCTGTAGAAGCACCAAAAGCTGCACCAGCACCTGTAGTTGTAGAAGAATCATCTTCAACTGAGCGTGTAATTGCTAGCCCAGCTGCTCGCAAATTAGCTCGTGAAAAAGGAATCGACTTAGCATCTGTATCTCCAGTAGATCCTCAAGGTCGAGTTCGCGTACAAGATGTGGCTGCACATGGTACAGCGCCAGCTGCTCCTGCTGCAAAACCAGCTGAAGCACCGAAAGCTGCTACTCCTGCAGTTGACGAATCTCGCGTGACAGTTGAAAAAATGTCTCGTCGTCGTCAAACAATCGCAACTCGTTTACTTGAAGTAAAACAAAGTACGGCAATGCTTACTACTTTCAACGAAATCGATATGACAAACGTTATGGCACTTCGTAGCCGTAAAAAAGATCAATTCCAAGAAAAGCATGATGGAACTCGTCTTGGTTTCATGTCATTCTTTACAAAAGCAGTAGTTGCTGCACTTAAAAAATATCCATACGTTAATGCTCAAATCGTAGGTAATGAAATCCACCTTAATAACTTCTATGATGTTGGTGTTGCTGTATCTACTGACGATGGATTAGTAGTACCAGTTGTTCGCGATTGCGACCGTAAAAACTTCGCTGAAATCGAAGATGCAATCGGTGGTCTTGCTAAAAAAGCACGCGACAAAAAATTACAAATCGCTGACTTACAAGGTGGTTCATTCACAATCACTAATGGTGGTGTATTTGGATCATTAATGTCTACACCAATCATGAATGGTACTCAAGCTGCTATCTTAGGTATGCATACAATCCAAAAACGTCCAATCGCTGTTGGTGATGAAGTACAAATTCGTCCAATGATGTACGTTGCACTATCTTATGACCACCGTATTATTGATGGTAAAGATTCTGTAGGATTCTTAAAAACTGTAAAAGAATTACTTGAAAACCCTGAAGACCTATTATTAGAATCTTGATTTATAGCCTAAACCTTTTGTAAGAAAGTAATAAGCCCTACACACCTTTTGAGAGTGTGTAGGGCTTATTTTTATTAGGTGTAAAGAGAAGTAGTAACGGACGAAAAATAACCTAATGCGGAAGCTTAAATTAAGTTATATTAACATTCGTTTTTATTGTTGAGCAATGTTGCTTTTGTGAACATGCGTAGATTGATAAAGTAGATAATACTGTTTCCTTTGAAGCAGTACTAAGTAGTTCGGTCGCTATACGTTGTAGTTGATAGGTTTCAATAGTCGTCAATTTTTGTGGATTTAACTGTCGTTCCATGCGCTTCACCTCTTATATTCATTATAAGAACATTCGTTCCTTTATTCAAGGGGAATATGACAACAAAATCGGACAAATTTGAAATGTTTTTAAGAAGAAAAGAAATAAAAATGAATTTAGAGCAAGATAGAGAAGTTAATGGAGGGTATATAATTAGCTCATTGATTATAAAGCATTCAATGAGCTAAATCGTATTGCTATCTAAAAACTCATGGAGTGAAAAAATTCATCGTAATGTTTCTTTCATTAATTGCCCCATTTGATTGCTGAGTAATCCTAGCTCTTCAATAATTGAGCTGAAGTCTTGTACTAGCTCAGCTTGTTCATTAGAAGCAGAATTGATCTGACTCATACTGCCCATTAAGCCTTGTAAATTTTGCGTGATATTTTTCAGTGAATCTTCAATCTTTTCGGTAGCCGACTTTGTTTCTAGAGATAGTTTTCGAACTTCTTGAGCAACAATATTAAATCCAGCACCATGTTGACCTGCTCGTGCAGCTTCAATTGAGGCGTTTAACCCAAGCAAATTCGTTTGTTGAGAGATTGATTTGATAAAATCTGTAACGCTATGAGAAGCTTCTGAATCAGCAAGAGCTAGACGAGATTGTTCGGTAATTTCAGTACTTGTTGCTGCTAGCTCCTCTGAATGAGAGGCAACAAGATGTACTTTATCCTGTAAACCTAGGACAGCATTTTGTAGATGATCCATATAAGATTGTAATTTCTCTTGTTTCTCCATTGAAAATACTAAACTAAAAGCTCCAATTACATGACCATTTTCTTTAATTGGATATATGTTAGTGTGAAGTAAGACTCCGTAAAATTCGGCTGGTATATCTCTTTTAACGTTTTTCCCCGTAAAGGCTTGTCGTAATTCTTCAGTATCTTCCATCGTGTCACCAGTCTTTACTCCTAGATCAACTTTAGTTCCTGGAGACGCAAAGTAAACCTTGTTTTGACCACGCTCAACAATACTCACAAAGATTTCATTATTGAATGCCATTTGTATGTAAGGTGTAGCTTGTTTTAAGACTTCTAATAAACTCAAACAAAAAACCTCTCTTCTATATACTAGTCATCTGATATAAGTGCTTTGTATCTACAATTATTTCGTGTATAGATAAAATTGACTATATTTATAATAGCGTATATTAGATATAGAGTAAATATTTCGATTATTCGAAAGGGGGAAATTGTGAAAAAATACTTAGTATCGACAAAAATTAAAGGGAGAAATGAGACTACTTCTAAAAAAATCTCAATTTCAATTCGTGTAACAAAAAAATCCTTTTATAAGTAAGTGTTAATACTGATAGAGTATTGAGCAATTAAAAAATAAAAAGGTCGTCTTTTAAGACAACCTTTTTATTTTGATTATCTTCTTTTTTTTAAATCAGTAGTCGGTTCATCTGTAGACTTAATCATGGTCTTACCAAGAGTCAATAAAGTAAGAAACATAACTCCAACACCAACTGCTAAATAAAACATCGTAAATACTTTACCCAGATTTGTAGTTGGTGTGAGCGAAGTATCTACACCACTCGGAATCAGACTGACAACACAAAAGTATATGGCATCAAGTATAGACCATCCTTCTACTTTTGTATAAAACATCGTTCCTGACAAAAGGATAAAAAATAAGGTTGTAAACAATGAAATAAATAACGGTTGCTTAAAAGCACGGATTAAAGCCTTTAAAAGACGTTTTGTAGTTAATATAAATGAAATCATACATTCTCTCTTTCTATTGCTATATGAAACTAGTATACAACAGATGGAATATATATGAACAGTTTTAAAGAGTAGGTCTAAGTATCTGCGAAAGGTTGAAAAATTAATAATATAAAACTATTTTTGGTCTTTGAGACCATAAATATTTGATAATATGATATAGTGATTAAAAATTGTAGTCTATACGATTCTTTTTTAATTGATATTAATAAAACGACTATATTTAATGTGGAACTCTCCGAAAAAACTATTGAGAGTGTTGCTTACATTGAAAATATACCGTTTTAAAAATTAGATTCGGAGGAATTAAGTTGAAGAAAATGCTAAAAAAACTAAGCGTCCTTTTCATGGCGATAATCTTTTTAGGCAGTTTAGCAAGTCCAATTTATGCTAAAGCAAGTACGCCAAAAACAAAAAAAGTAACACTAACTGAAAAGAGTAGATTGTTTACTAAGCAAGGCGGATATGGAAGAAAATCAACAGTAGCTGCAAAAAAGAAAGTAACGATTATAAAAACAACTAAAGATAAATGGATGCAAACAAAAGATAAAAAGTGGATAAAAGACGGTTTTACTGGTGATTATATCTATCTATCGAAAAAAACAACGACTTATAAAAAAGAAAAAGGATCGAAATCAGCAAAGAAACTTGCAGCTGGAATTTATAAAGTGAGTGTTGCAAATACAAATGGTTGGATCAAAGTCAAAAAAGGTAGCAAGACATACTGGATTAAATCTGGTAAATTTGTCGACAGTTACATTGATTTAGGAAATAAAAAAATGCAAGATCAAATAGTTACTATTTTAAATAAAGAACGTGCAAAAAAGAAACTGAAACCTTTAAAACAAGATCCTAAGCTTACAAAGCTAGCGATCATTCGTTCATTAGATATGGAGAAAAATCGCTATTTTAGTCATACAAGTCCAACTTATGGAAGCTGGTCTAACCTCCTGAAAGGGTCAGGTTATAACACATATGCATCAGGTGAGAATATTGCAGCAGGTTATTCTACTGCAACAAGCTTTATGAATGGTTGGATGAATTCCCCTGGTCACAGAGCAAATATACTATCACCTAATTATCAAAAAGTTGGAATAGGTATTGTTGTTTCAGGTAAAAACGCTCAATATCCAACATATGGAACTCAAATTTTTGCAAAATAGCTATAACCCCCCCTCTTGTCTAACCACATGAGGGGTTTTCTATTTGGAGAACTTCTTAACAATTTTCTCACTCTCAACCTCTTGTTTAGTGAATATTCAGTTATAATGAAATGAATATCTATAAAGGGGTTTTTGAAATGGTATTACATATGAAAGAGGTATGTTTGAAACGAGAAGGGCAATGGATTCTAGAAAATATTAATTGGCAAATAGAAAAAGGGGAGCATTGGGTATTGTACGGTTTAAATGGAGCCGGCAAATCAGCTTTGTTGAATATGCTATGTTCTTATTATTTTCCGACAAAGGGTGATTTAAAGGTAGTAGGAAGAACATTTGGGAAATCCGTTTTAGGAGAAGAGCTTAGAAGGAAGATTGGCCTCGTATCATCAGGACTTCAACAAAAATTAAATCCCAATGATAGTGCATTTGAAATCGTTCTTTCAGGTGCTTTTGCTTCGATTGGTCTATATGAAAAGCCAACACCGGTTATTCGGGAAAAGGCAATAAGTATATTGAAAAAACTAGGGAGTATTGAATACGCCGATCGTGATTATCAAACTTTATCGCAAGGAGAAAAGCAAAGAATATTGATTGGTCGTGCCTTAATGGATGATCCAGAGTTACTCATATTAGACGAGCCTGCTACTGGGTTTGACTTCATAGCTAGAGAACAATTGTTAAAAACAATTGGTGAAATTGCAGCTTTAGAAAGCGGACCAACAATAATCTATGTCACACATCATATTGAAGAAATTCTACCGGTTTTTCAGAAAACATTATTATTAAAAAAGGGCCAAGTATTTGCTTCTGGAAGTACAATCGATATGCTAACAAGTGAAAAGCTTTCTTCATTTTTCGATATTCCAGTAGAAGTTATTTGGTACAATAATCGTCCATTATTATCAAAGCGGGATTAAATGAACTTAAAAACTAACTGTTGAATTTAGTATTAGATACAACAGCTAGTTTTGTATTTTGAATAATAATTATTTAGACTGCTTTTCCAATAACATGATAATCTTATCCAATTTTTCATTTAGTTCGGTAGATTCATTCTTAGGAGTTGTATTTATAATGATTCTTCTAATAAATAGCATAAAAGAAATCGTACCTAATATCATTAAAGCAATGACAATAATTATTAGCATATCTCCAACATTAAACAATTCATCCCTCCTTCAACCATACATGCTTTTAAAAAGGATATTAATTCAATTTTAACATGTGTAACAGGAATTATGTGATTAACATATTAAAAGATTCATCGATAAATACAATTTTGAAATAAATACACATACGTTTCTTTCTTTATTTGTATAATTATTTGATGTGTTATGAGTAAAATATCAAAAACTAATCATAATGCGATAGATTAATTTCCAATATTATGATAAGTTTATATTAAGTGAATATTGTATGCCAGAATTAGATGTAGTACATACATAAAAGGGAATTCGGTGAAATGCCGAAGCTGTATCCGCAACTGTAAATGCTGATGAAATAAGGAAATACCACTGTTTTATACGGGAAGGTCCTTAAAGTAAATTGATGCATAAGCCAGGAGACCTATCTAATTCATAGCGTATATCTACTCTTCGGAATAAAGTGAGATTACGGCAAAACAATCTATATTAGACAATACTGTTGTCCTATATTTCTTTGTATTTATGCTATTTCTCTATGGAGAAATAGCTTTTTTCATTGTTAAGAACTTTTAATTTCCAACATTTAATATATGAGTAAGAGTTAAATAGTCGACTAGCATGAAAAAGCCGAATTCCGAATCCAACAAATCTAAATAAAATCGGAGGAATTCAAATGTTAAAACGTTCATCTAGTATGGTGTTAGCTTTTGTTATGCTACTATCACTATTATCGCCGTTTACAGCTCAAGCTGAAAATAATATGGTAGTAAACAATGAAGACCATACTTCTCAAACAACATCACCACAAGTAATCAAAGAAAAACTAGTGAACTCTTTAGAGAAGGCAAAACAATATTATATTATAAACAACCAAACTATTAGTTCTAGAGTAATCAGTTCCCACAGTGGCTACTGGTCATTATCCGCAATGTATGCACTAGGCATGGATATTAAAAACTACAAGTGGGCAGAGGGCTCAGAAGTTACTAGTGAACAATCTTATTGGATGAAACCAAAAGCGGCTACTTCAAGCACTTCAAATGAAGACGCAGGTACTATTATTGGTGCATATATTCTAGGATTAGATCCAACAAATCTTGGACAACGCAACATTGTTGAAGATTTACAAAACAAACAAAAGGCTGATGGTAGTTTTTTCACAGCATACGGTGAATCTTGGGCATCAATTGCGCTAGGCTTAGCAAATGCAGACTATGATAAAGCCAAACATTTAGAAGTAATTTTAAAGAAACAAAATAATTCAGGATTATTCTCTGGATTTGGTTCATCTGATGACTTAGATGTAACAGGTTGGAATTTAACTGCATTAACGTTATTAAATAATACTGATAAGTCCAATGAAACAATTAACGAGTCTATTAAAAAAGCAGTAGATGGTATTCATGCAAAATATCAAAAAGATGGTTTTGTAGATAATTCAAACTCAATGGCAAGTATTATTATGGGACTAGCTACAGCTGGAGAAGATTTAACAGCTGACAAATGGAGCTATGAAAAAGACGGTAAAAAAGTTAACATTCTTGAAAAAATGATTGATGATTATCAATTAGAAGATGGTTCGTTTAAATGGATGATTAAAGATTCTAAAACAAACTTAATGGCTACTGAACAAGTAATCATTGCGTTAGCAGACGCATTGAATGGAAAATCAACATTTGCGAGATTAGCAGCTGGTGAAATACCAGATACTAATCCACCAGTGGAAAATCCAGATACTGAGGGCCCAACTGAACTTACAGTGGGAACAATTTCAAACAAAACAACATCAGTAACAGGAACAACAGAAGCATATGCAACAGTCTCAATATACAATGGAACTAAACCTCTAACATCAACAAAAGCTAACAATAAAGGAACTTTCGCGTTAAAGATTCCTGCACAAAAGGCGAATGTGAAATTAGTAGTAAAGACTACAGATGAGACTGGCAATGCTGGTGTAACAAAAACAATTACTGTACTAGATAAAATTGGACCAACAAAACTTATAGTAGGAACAATTTCAAACAAAGCAACTACTGTAAAAGGGACTACAGAAGCTAAAGCAACAGTTTCTATTTATAAAGGCTCTAAACTACTTACATCAACAAAGGCAAGTAGCAAAGGTAACTATACGCTGAAGATTACAAAACAAAAAGCAAACGTAAAATTAGTCGTAAAAACGAAAGATACAGTAGGTAATAAAGGCGTATCAAAAACAATTATTGTAAAAGATAAAATTGCACCAAAAAAACCAACAGTATCTAAAATCACATCGAAAACTACAAAAGTAAAAGGTATAACTGAAGCAAAAGCAACAATTACAATCTACAATAGTAAACATAAAAAAATTGGCTCAGCTAAAGCATCAAGCAAAGGAAATTTCAGTGTGAAAATCAAAAAACAAAAAGCAAATACTAAACTATCAATTTATGCGAAGGATCTAGCAGGAAATAAAAGTAGCAAACTTAGCGTGAAAGTGAAGTAACGGTAGTATGAAAAGGGGCTGTCCAGAAAGTCGGTGAATACCGGCCTTTGAGGGTAGCCCTATTTCTTTATAATTGAATCTGTTTAACTTGATTGTTGTTTTTGGCTAATTAAGAAGCATATTCAACTTAAAGCTTATTTGGCTTGATCTCTATAGATAATGAGAAATTGATCGCAACGAAATATCTTCGAAATTATTAAAGTGATACAATTGCATTTGATACAGATGAACAAAGCCTAAAAATGTTTTTGATTGAAAGAAGTTTAAATTACCTAAATATAAAGGTTTTTGAAAAATTTTATAGAATAGTTCTCTTAGTGCAATACCTAAAAGGAGTTGAGTATTTGATTACCATTTTAGAGAACATTATGGAATTAGCTTTCTTATTAATATTCATTTCTAGCGCAATTTATTGTAGGCATCTTAAATTAACTAAGTGGAAAAGAAGACTTTCTAAAGGCGAAATGACAATGTATATAATTACTTCAATTGCACTTCCAATGTACGCAATTACTTATTTTATTCTCCTTCTTGGAACATAAAATATGCTGTACGATCTTATTCGTTAATTTAACAAAAGAACGAGTTTATTTAAACATTCAAATCACGATAAAAGGTATAGATATCGGAGTTGGCCAATATATTAGGTACAACTCTATTTTTTATGTAAAAACAACAATGAATTTTAACATATGTTGATAAAACTAAAGAAAAGCGGATGAAAAGAAATTTGAATCCAAGCATTAATATACTGTTTTAGCTTTTTTCTAGATGCAAGTGATATGATAAAATAATAATAGAAATATAGTGAAAGAGTGATTTAATGCAGGTCAATGTGAAGGATACAAGTTTAGTACTTGAGGGCGGAACATTCCGTACGTTATTTACGTCAGGTGTCCTCGATGCTTTTTTAGATGAAGAGATTATGATGCCACATGTTGTCGGTATTTCAGCAGGGGCTATTAATGCCTGTTCTTATGTGTCAGAGCAAAAAGAGCGTTCACTTCGCGTCCTTGTTAATTATCGTCATGACAAACGCTATATAGGCGTTCGTAATTTTTTGCGAGAAAGAAGTTTATTTGGATTAAACTTTGCTTACAATATAATTCCAAACGAGCTAGATAAATTTGATTGGGATAGATTCCAACAATTCGAGGGAACAGTAAAGTTTGGTGTAACAAATGCGTATACAGGGGATATAGAGTATAAGGACGCACTTGATATGGATAAGGAATGTACGTTACTGCGCGCTACCTGTGCAATCCCTGTATTGTTTCCAGAGATTAAAATAAATGATACACCATACTATGATGGGGGATTAGCAGATCCAATTCCTATTCAGCATTTAGTAGATGAAGGTTTTGAAAAGCATGTGCTTGTGTTAACCCGACCTAAAGGCTATAGAAAAGTAAAAGATCGTCAAAGTAAATTAGTTATGAAGCTCCTTCGTAAACGATATCCCAATTTAGTAAAAAGCATGGAACAGCGTGTGGATCATTACAATGCCTCGCTCGATTATTGCGAACGATTGGAAAAAGAAGGAAGAGTCTTTATCTTCAGACCAGATGCACCCTTAAATAGTTTCGAAAAAGATTTAACCCAAATGCGAGCAAATTATGATATGGGCTATCAGCAAGCCGCGAAACAAATGGATGAATTAAAGGCTTTTTTAAATATATAAATGAGCAAAAAAACAGATTCTCATATTCGAGAGTCTGTTTTTGCTTTATTAGAAAGAAGTATTATGAGCCTAAAGTATAGTTGGCTTGTCGTATTAATAATCTACAATGAGCATATGAAAGAATTGAAAAAAACATAAAATCATTGAATTTATTTATCGTTGTTTTTTTCTTCAGTCAATACAAACTCGATTCCAGCCATTTCTACTCCATTAATGACAATGGCTATTCGATGTTCACCTGGATAGTGTTTTCTAGTAGATAACTGTTTAAAAGAATGACTTCTAGTATAAGTATATTCTCCAGGTAGATACGTATTTTCTGTTATCTTAAAGAGCTTTCTTCTTGTTATACCATTTGCTTTCATAAAATCAATGCCATATTCGATCCGAAGTTTTGCTGCATCTATAGTGGGGTTGGCAAAAGTGAACTTAAATGTTAATGATTCACCAATAGCTAGTTGATCTGTTGAAAGGTCAAACTCATTTATTTTAACAATAGGATTGTTATGGAATCCAAACAATGTGAGTGTAGTCGGGTCTGCTTGTCTAAGTAGGGTTCTACAAGCATGTTTGATAATCCAATCTGTTTTAGGGTTATGACCCATCCAACTCTTACCTAAGGACTTCACTAATTCAGGATGATCCTTTGTTATATCATTTAAATTATTTGCCACACTTTTACGGACATATTCACTTTCATCTGCTTTTAATAACTCTAAAATAGGGATAATTGGTGTCGGGTCTTTTTTAAACATCTTCAAAGCAGGACCCCACGGAAGACGCGGTCGACACCCTTCACTCGCCAATCTACGCACATGCTCATTTTCATCTCTTGCCCATTTTTCCATAATAGACATCATTTTCTTCGGATCTTTTTCAATAAATGGGCGTACAGCAAATTCGGAGCTAGATGTAAGTGTAAAGAGTTTTAATGCTTCAATAGAAGTTTCCCAATCTGATAAGCCATAAGCTTCTATAAAATCAGGGAAAAATAAGTACTCAAAACCTTTGCAATCAGGAACAAGTTGACTTAGTACAGCAATGGCATCCGGATAAGAAGTGGGTAAGGTAGCTCTTAGTGTATGAGTAATATGTCGAGTTCGTTGTTTTAACTCACGTTGTTCCCATTCTTCATCAAATAATAGAGTCATGAACTGCTGTTCGTTAAATTCTGGATAGACGCTTGTTACCTTCTTACCAAATTGTTCAAAAAACGCTTTATTATAAACATCTTTTAGTAGTTCTGCCATAATTCTTTTTACTCCTTTAAAAAAGATAATACTTTCTATAAAAAAATAAACTTCTGACTCATTACTGAATTAGAAGTTTAAGTATACCTTATTTTGAAAAGTGGTATAAAGTAGTGATTCCTTTAATAATAGATCACTCATACTGCCTAATCTGATTTCGTCCATTTTCTTTTGCATTATATAAAGCGATATCGGCATTTTTGAAGATCTCGTGGAAAGAATTTATTTCGCCTTTTAGGTTTGTTGCCATGCCCATACTAACTGTAAATGTTAGTATAGTATCTTCTATAGGTATCTTCATTGCAGCCAATGTATGATTAAGAGTATTTGCAAATTTCATTACCTCAGTTGATGTTAGGTGACGGAGTAAAATAACAAATTCATCACCACCAAAACGAGCTGCGAAGGTTGTTTCTAGATTGGACAATTCTTTGCAAGTGTTTGCGACTAGCTTGATGACATCATCGCCAATTAAATGTCCGTATTGATCGTTAATTGATTTGAATTTATCGATATCAAATACTAGACAAGTAACATTCGTTTTTTCATTTGCTGCTTCTAATAACCACTTTGCTGCTACATTTTCTAAATGATAACGATTGTAAATATTCGTTAAGCCATCTAAGTTTGACCGTTCTTGAATAGCTGCCACACGATGTTGAATTTCTAGCTGGAGGGTTGTTTTATAGATAGCGGCTTGTTTCAGTTCTTGTAAAATATCAACATATTCTTTGTAATAATAATAACCGTCTTCAAAGTGATTTAACCGTTCACAAAGCTCTATTAGCAGTGAGATAATTCTTATTTTAGAAGCTAAATTCCCTGCTTTGGACGTTAGTTCTTTGCAAGTAGTTGCTGCTTTATAACTTACTTCGAATTGACCTTTCAAATAATACAACTCTCCGACATATTGATAATAAAGGATTTGCCACTTAATAGAGTTAGAATCATCCAAACAAGCTGATAATGTACTTAAATACTTGGTAGCATCATTTAGTAGATTAAGTTTTAACGATGCCTCAACAAGGTTACATAATGCCTGGAACGTAAGCTGGGGAATATCGGCATGTTTTGATAATGCTAAATCCAACCCATGCAAAGCAAATTCATGTGCTTCGTCAAATTTTTGCTCCGCAATAGCTACCTTGCTTAAATTACAAAAACAATTGCACATCATATCAGTAGCATTTTTTTTTTTGGATAGGTCCATATTTAAAATTATTGTTTCTCTTGCTTTTTCCCAGTTTTCATTATATTCATAAAGAAAAAATAGAAGAAGATAAAGGTTCTCTTTTTCTTGATCACTCAAATCCTCTTTGTTTTGTTGACAGTACTCATCGTATAAAAAGATATAGTGGAATGCGTTTTTTAAATCAGCTAATGCATGGTATGAAATTGCAAGGTACATATAGCCAGAACGAATACTAATCCTATCTTGTTGTAACATAGCTTTTTCAACTAGCTCATGCCCAAATTTAATAGTCTCTTGGAGGTTTCCGGATAAATAAGTAGCGTGCGTTGTATTTTTTAATTCGTCAATTGTTAACAGCATTTACACAACCACCTTTATATTAATTCTTTATAAAAATAGAACAAAGGTCAGGAGAAAAGGTACTTAAGAACTATTTTAACCTATATGTTTACAAAATGTTAGCTAATACCAAAAAATTGCAACAAATAGAGAAAATAATAAATGAACAATGATTGAATAGTTATTATGATAATGGGAATATACTATCAAATAAGAAGTTTTTACAATTGGTATAGTTTTACATATATAAAGGAGTGCGCTTATATGGATAAACTAGCTGGTCAATCTTTTCATACGGTACAGCACAATATTGAAAAAATGAAAGAGCTTTTTCCGGAAATTTGTACAGAAAACAAAATAGATTTTGCTAAGCTTCAATTGATATTAGGTGAACAGATAGAAACTGAAAAAGAACGGTTTGATTTTACATGGAATGGTAAAACAGAGGCGATACAATCAGCCCAAAAGCAAACGACAGGAACCTTAAGACCTGATATTGCAGGGAGTTTAGATTGGGAAACAACGAAAAACCTTTATATTGAAGGGGATAACTTAGAAGTATTGCGAGTACTTCAAAATAGTTATCATAATCGAGTAAAGCTTATCTATATTGATCCTCCATACAATACTGGAAATAATTTTGTTTATAAAGATAACTTCCGTGGCCCGATGAAAAACTATAAAGAACATACGAATGAAAGTTTAGAATCGAATGCAGTGACTAGCGGAAGAGTTCATACAGAATGGTTAAATATGATGTATCCGAGATTGAAAATCGCCCGTAACTTATTGTCAGATGAAGGGGTAATCTTTATCTCCATCGACGATAATGAAGTGGATAATTTAAAACGTATTTGCAATGAGATATTTGGGGAAGAGAATTTTGTCACGACCATTGTTGTCAAGATGTCTGAACCAACAGGTGTAAAAATGACGCATGTTAAAAGAAAAATTCCTAAATTAAAGGAATATGTACTTTGCTATAAAAAAAGAGATGCTACATTTGAAAAAATAAGAATCCCTAAAAGTACATGGGATAATGAATATAAAACAATTCTCACAAATATAAATAAAAAAGAAATAGAAGAATTAAAAGAGATTCGTGATAATGAAGATCGAACTATAGAGGACATTAAAAGAAGTGATGTCATTTTAGCAAACATTCAATTAGTCCCTGTTTTTGAATTTGCAAAAAGGAACAACATTGAAAAAAAAGATTTTGAAGGATTCTTGTTTTCTAATGCTTGGAGAATAATTAGAACCGTTTCAGTAGCGGCTAGTGTCAAAGCTATTGCTGATGAAAAGAGAAAAACAAATCGAAATCAAGCATTTGTTATGACCACGCCAAATAACAAGCTGTATTTTATTAATAATCACTATAATACAGCTGTGGATTCACCACGTATTAAAATACTTTTTGCTGATGATTATTTGACCGTACATCCATGTGATTTCTGGGCAGATATTAAAACAACCGGTTTAGATAAAGAGGGATTTGTGGATTATCGAAACGGTAAAAAACCTTTAAAATTAATAAAAAGATTATTAAGTATGGTCGCTTTAAAAGACGATGATATAGTGATGGATTTTTTCGCTGGATCAGGGACGTTTGGCGAAGCGACTGTTCGATACAATATTGAAAGTAATCTATCACTCCGTTATATACTGGTGCAAATTAATGAAAACCTTGAGCAAATACAAGAGAAATTATCAAGTGAAGCTAAAAAAGATACAAAGAAACTAATTGATTATTTAAAAAGTGTTGGTAGAAAGCCGTTATTATCAGAACTTGGAAAAGAGCGTTTGGTATGTATGAAAAGGGAGGTACAACATTCCACTCATCATGATTTAGGTTTTAAAAATTTCAAACTAGATACGACGAATTTAAAAATATGGGAAGAATACCTATCAAATGTAGAACAGATGCCTTTAAATTTAGCTCAACCTGTGAAACAGGGAAGAAATGAAGAGGACGTTTTATTTGAAATACTTCTCAAGCAAGGAATAGATATAGCACTACCAATTGAACGATTCATACTAGGGGGATGTACCGTTTTTTCAGTCAATGGAGGTACAGTATTCATTTGTCTTGAAGAGGACCTATCACTAGACCAAATTAATATCTTAGCAAGTAAAAAACCTAGTCGTATGATATTCTACGAAGATTGTTTTCATAATGAAGCAATACGCAACAAGGCACAGCAAATATTAAAGCAAAATGGTGTAGAAAAAGTTCTAGTAATATAGTTAGGTGTTATTCTGAAACCAACAATCCTTTTTATCCGTATAAATAGTAATAAAAAAAGAAAGCCGTGATAAATAATGGATAATCAATATGTAGTCGGTTGGGGTACTCTTATGCTCATAAATGCAGGTATTGCGCAGGGGAAGAATCGTTCAGGATTCAACTGGTTTCTACTATCTTTATTTTTAGGTCCAATAGCTACCCTTGTATTAGTTCTTGTTGATAAAAAATAAAAGAAAAAACAAACTGAATAGTTAATTTTCATGTTTAATATGGTATAGATTTTTTTAGAAAGTACATCACAATTCTAGTTGTGGTGTGCTTTTTTGTACTCTAAAAATCTTTCAATGAATATAAAATCGAAAAATTAAAACTAATCTCTATGTTAAAATACAAAAAGTAATACTTGGAAAATAAATAATAGAATATAGGAGGATAAATAGGTGAGTGAATTAGTTATAAAGCCTTTTGAAGAAAGTGACTTTACAGCTATCAGTAAATACTGTTTACCTGAAGAGCAAGCAATTTATACTTCGTTACCTATTAACGTTATTGCTGCATTTAAGAAGGATCAATATAATCAGCCATTCGTTGTAATTTATGATGGAAATTTGGTGGGCTGTTTTGCCCTATATACGAATAAAAGTGAAAATATATATACAAATAATGAGAATAGTATTATTTTCAAATCGTTCTCCATTGACTCACGGTTCCAGAGAAAAGGATTTGCTCTTACTGTGTTAAAATTATTGCCGAAAATAACAAAGCAACACTTCCCTGAAAAGAATGAGATTATATTAACTGTTCATCATACGAATATCGCAGCAATTAATTTATACATAAAAGCTGGATTCATAGAACAAGAATTTAGATTTGTGGGTGATTACGGAGAGGAAATAATATTCCTTTTTGATTTGGCTGTTGAAAATAGTAAGAAACTTTATGTCTAAACAGTACTTATAGATTCAAATAATGTCAGCTTTATTATAAAAAGGATGGATAAAGGTTCTTTGCTTTATCTATCCTTTCTTTACTTCTAGTATAAATTACAAATTTTACTTTGTGTATGGATACAATAACATAAGTTTTTACTTTTATTGATATTAGTGATTTAAAACTTTTGATAAGAATGTCTTTGCACGTTCAGATTCAGGGGCAGTGAAAAACTTATCAGGTGAATTGACTTCAACAATTTTTCCTTCAGCCATAAAAACAATTTTGTCACATATTTCGCGTGCAAATCCCATTTCATGCGTCACAACAATCATCGTCATCCCTTCTTTTGCAAGCTTCCGAATGGCATCCAATACTTCTTTAACCATTTCAGGGTCAAGTGCAGAAGTAGGCTCATCGAAGAGCATGATTTGCGGGTCCATCGCCAAAGCTCGTGCAATGGCGACACGTTGTTGTTGTCCACCTGAAAGATGAGAGGGATGGACGTGTATTTTGTCAGCTAATCCAAGGGAACTAAGTAACACAATACCCATTTTTTCTGCTTCAGCCTTCGTCATTCCTTTTACTTTAATAGGGGCTATTGTGACATTTTCAAGCGCAGTTAGAAATGGGTACAAATTAAAGCTTTGAAATACGAAACCGATATTTGTACGGGCTTTATTGATATCCGTTTTTTTATCATGAATTGACGTCCCATCTACTATAATTTCCCCGTTATCAATTTCTTCAAGTGCATTGATCACTCGAATGAGCGTGGATTTTCCTGCACCGCTTGGTCCGATTAATGCAATTACATTTGATTTTTCTACCTCTAAATTGATATCTACTAAAACTTGATTGTTGCCAAAGCTTTTATTGACACTGTTAATGGAAATCATGCAATCAGCCCTTTCTTAATACTCGCTTTTTAACCAATGTTTTTCAAACTGTCGTATGATTAGTGATAATGTAAATGTCATTGCAAAATATAACAGAGCAACGAATGTCCATATTTCAATATAACGATAAGAGATAGCAGCTAGATTTGTCGCCTTTAATGTTAAGTCTACAGCTGAAATGGTTGAAACAAGTGATGAGTCTTTAATAAGAATGATGAATTGTGATGCCATAGGAGGTAATGTTTTTCTAAAAGCTTGAGGCAGTATGATCAAACGCATAGCTTGAAAATTGGACATGCCAGATGAACGAGCAGCTTCCATTTGACCTTTCGGAACAGATTGGATTCCCCCACGAACAATTTCCGCGATAAATGAACCAGAGAATATAGCCAGAGAAACAATCGATCCCCAATAAGCACCAAGCTTTAAAAACTGACCAAGAACGAGATGAATCCAAATCAATATAACGAGCAGGGGAACACCACGCATAACTTCAACATACACGGAAGAGATAAAACGAATGATAGGGTTTTTTGATATTCGACCAACTCCAAAAAGAATCCCAATCGGTATAGCAAATAGTAAAGATAATGCTGAAATTTCGAGCGTCAAATACATCCCTTTAAAAAAGATATCGAGATTATTTGTGATAACGCTCCAATCAGGTTGATATCTCATAATGTAGGAACTCCTCCATTGAAATGACTTATATAAGGGCATTAAAATGATTGAAGACCTTATACGTACAATCCAAAAATAAGATCTTCAAAGTATTCTACCTAACTGATCATTCTGCTTCTACTTTTGTATTAATATCTCCGTACCAATCATCACTTTCAAACCAGTAAGAACGTGAAGCTAATTCCTGTGGTCCACCTAAATAACTATAAAGGAATGAATTTAGCCATTGGACTGTTACTAAATCATTGTGAGCCACGGCAATACCCAAATTTTCAGCAGAAATATTCTCATCTAAGATATGAGATTTTCCATTTTGCTTTTGCCAAATACGTACTGAAGACTCGTCATAGATAACAGCATCTAACTGACCTGATAACATCGCTAAAGCCGCAGCGGGCATTTCTCTGTAATCTTTGAATTCTGCATTTTTAAAGTTTGCTTTTGCAAAAATTTGACCAGTTGTTCCTATAATAGTTGCAATTTTCTTTCCTTTCTGATCCAGTTCTTTCCAAGATTTTGTCGTCTTATCTGTATCAGGTAATAACATTACTTGTTTTGTTTGATAATAAGGATTAGGGAAACTAACAGACAATGCTCGGGGACCAGTAATTGTCATACCTGAAACGATCATATCAATTTCACCAACTTGCAAGGCAGCTATTAATCCATCAAATGAATATTCTTTAAATTCTACCTTTACATCTAAGGCCTTTCCTATTGCTTTCGCGGTATCAATATCGTAGCCGACAAACTCCTCTTTCAAATTGACCATTTCAAAAGGTGCATATCCTGTAGCTGTACCAACAACCAATTTTCCAGCCTTCTTTACACGATCAATTGTGGATTCACCTGCATTACCAGCCTTATCACTCTCACCTCCACCACATGCTGTTAAAATCATACTCATCAACAATAGCAATACTAGTAAACTCTTTTTCACCCTTTCTCCTCCTTTCAATTAAATAGCTATAACTAGTAAATCTTTAAACTTAATATATGGAGAGTAAGGTAGTAAATATACCAATATAAATAGTGAATTTAATAGTTGGTTGAAAATTCTGTTTATTTAAGGTTTAAAAAAATGATTAAATTGGATATTTTCGGGTACTTAGTTTTATATAATGGTTTGTATGGAATTAATAGGTTTTTGATCTAAATAGGAGGAGTGTCCAAAATGAAGCGATATAGATATATACTTGTTATTGTAATCTTAATTAGTAGTGTGAGTTTCATTAACCAGCCGAAGATAGAAGCAAAAACGAGTTTAATGACACAATATGTACAAGCAGATGTATTAAACATTCGTATGAAAGCTACAACAAATTCAAAAAAATTGGGTCAATTAAAGAAAAATGAGAAAGTGAAAGTGATTAGCACATCAAAAGGCTGGTCAAAAATTCAATATAAAAAAGGAACAGCTTATGTTTCTTCCACCTATCTAAACTCAAAAAAAGCTGTACAAAAAGTGACGGGGAATTTGCTACCTAAAATAGGGAAGTATACTTACAAAAATTATGAAGAAGACATTTATTATGGAAATAGTACCGAATCTTATGTAAAAATAAAAGGAGGTGTTAAAGCAAAGTCTAAAAATGGAGTGGAAACATCTTATTTGGAAAATAGCAAGCATTTCACCTATTTATCCCCAACAGGGCATACAAGTTTTCGACTGAACTACCCATTAACAAAGGGGAAAAAATGGAAAAATGAGCAAGATGAGATTCAAATCCAAGATGTAAATATGTCAGTTAAAACTGCAGCGGGCTCTATTAATGAAGTTGTCAAAGTTCGAATAGATCACAATATCTATAATACGTATTCCCATTATTACATTGCACCAGGGAAAGGTATTGTTATGTGGAAACTAAACGGTAAGAAAAAATTCCAATTGGCGAAGTATACAAAGTGAAGAATGTACAAAAAAGCTCAAGCCACGTTTGCGTGGCTTGAGCTTTTAATCTATTATCTGAGCTTGAAAAAACGTACGACAAAAAAAATGATTGTACCAAATAGGATGGCAAGGAAAAGTGGCATCTCATAGACTCCAAGTAAACTTTCACCACCACGAGCTATATGCACATCATTCCAAATATTAAAGGCGAAAAACAATAGAATTTCATTTTTTACAAAATTTAATAGTAACATTGAATTCTTATAAAGCCTTTCGGTATTGTCAGCTGTTAATGTACTATAGTTATGCAAATGTGGTTTTTGCTCCAGTACATGACAGAATAACCATAATACTACTCCTATAATTGGTGGTAAAAAGAACATCCATCTCGGGCCCCAGTCATCTGGTACACCCAATGCATTATAATGTGTTGGAACTTCAGAAGGTAGACTAGACCATTGTGTAATTCCATAAATAATTGCTACTACAAATATTCCGATAGCCAAAATATCAAATGTCGTTCTCACAGCAGAACGGGGAATAACTAACTTAGGTTGATTGAACATGTGATAACCCCCTTTATTTGTTTACGAGCGAAGAAAGAGAAAGTTTCATAATAATTACTAAAATACTCAATTTTTAACATTAGTAATTATTGTTGCAAGTATATTTATGGTATAAATATAAAAAGGTTACTACAGAACAATTAGGAGGTATCTTGATGAATCCCCAAATAACTAGTAGGCAACGCAGAATTTTATGTTCACAGAAGAAAGTAAAAGCTGATTTTATATTACGAAATGCTCAGGTAGCTGATGTATTCAACTTACAATGGAGAATGGCTGATGTTGTTGTCTCAGAAGAATACATTGTGGCAATTGATCCTGATGGTCAATTTGAAGCAGAGTATGAAGAAGATGCGCAAGGAAGATATGTTATTCCAGGCCTTATTGACGGTCATATCCATATTGAATCATCGATGTTAACGCCATCAGAATTTAGCCGTATTTTACTACCACATGGAATTACGACGGTGATTACAGATCCACATGAAATTGCTAACGTCTCTGGGGTAAATGGGATTCAATACATGTTAGATAATGCTGAAAATGCAGCGATGGATATTCATGTAATGCTACCATCGAGTGTCCCTTCAACATCATTTGAAAATTCTGGAGCAGTGTTAGAAGCTAAGAATTTAGCGCCATTCTTAACTCATCCAGATGTACTTGGTTTAGCTGAAGTTATGGATTTTCCAGCCGTATTAGAAGCTAATGAAAAGATGCTTGCGAAAATTGAACAAACTGAATCTACTAAGAGAATTATTGATGGCCATGGTGCGGGATTATCCCCTCAGCAAATTCGGGGATATCGTGCCGCTGGTATTCAAACCGATCATGAATGCGTAACGGCAGATGAGGCTAGAAATCGTGTGAAGCAAGGTATGTATGTACTCATTCGTGAAGGTTCTGCAGCCAAAAATCTTCGTGCATTACTACCTGCAGTAACACCGACAAATGCACATCGCTTCCTATTTTGTACAGATGATAAACATCTTGACGAACTCATGCAAGAGGGGAGTATTAATTATGACATTGCACTCGCAATTGAAGAGGGAATGGAACCGCTACAAGCAATCCAATTAGCCACACTTAATGCAGCCAATTGCTATCAACTACTACATAAGGGTGCTTTAGCGGAAGGATTTATTGCAGACTTTATTCTACTCGAAGATCTCAATAGTTGTGAGCCAAAAACTGTATGGAAAAATGGCGAAAAGGTTGCCGAACATGGTCAGATACTACAAAAGAAGCAAAGAGAAAATTATGTTCCAACTGCTATTATGCAATCTGTGAATATTCCCGCATTGACTGAATCCGATCTGGCGATTCCTTTTATAAAAGGCTCAAAAGCGAATGTTATTGAAATTCAACCAAATCAGATTATGACGACGAAGTTGATAGCTGATGTTACTGTTGAAGATGGTGTTTTCATACCCTCAGTAGAAAATGATATGTTGAAATTGGCTGTTATTGAACGTCATCATCAACTTGGGAATATTGGTCTTGGTATCACACATGGCTTTGGACTTCGAAAGGGAGCTGTTGCGACTACTGTTGCTCACGATTCTCACAATGCACTTGTGCTAGGAACAAATGACGAGGACATGTTACTTGCTGTTGAAGCATTGCAGAATATGCAAGGGGGCTATGTTGTTGTAGCAGAAGGACAAATATTAAGTGCTCTTCCTTTGCCAGTTGCAGGGCTAATGACAGATCAACCAGCTCCTATTGCAAAAAAACAACTGTACGAATTGCATGAAGCATTATTACAGCTCAATCCAGATTTAGACTTTCATCTATTTCTGACATTATCGTTCATTAGCTTACCTGTAATACCAGACATAAAACTAACAGATACCGGATTATTTGATGTAGTAAATTTCAAACACATTGCTGTTGAAGTAGAGTAGACTATCAAAAAAGCTAGTTTGAATAATAATTTGTTTTATTACATGAGTAGTTGATTGGAGCGTAGCGACGAAGCGACTTGGCGCACGCCCGCGGAAAGCGTCCACCGTAGCGGAAATCAACGGTCTTATATATTTATATTTATTTAAAATAAAAAAGCTATAGATAAATCTAGATTTTTTCGAGTTTGTCTACAGTAAATAATTAAACTGGGGGCTGCTGCCAATAATAAATACCTATTTATAATTTTGCTTTAGAGTCAATATAAGTGACATGAAAATTATGATAGGAGTGGAAGAATGGTTGAATTAAATACAGAAAGACTAAAACTAATACCATTAAATCTAGAAAACTTGAAGTTACTAATTCATAATCAAAGAGAAGTAGAAATAAAGTTATCTTTAAATGCATCAGATGAATTCTTGAATGAAGAGCTTAAACTAGCTCTGAAATTCAGGCTATCAAAAGTAAGGGAGAATCAGCAAGATTATATATGGTGCACCAATTGGCTAATTATATCGAGAGATAAAAACTGTACAGTTGGTGGTATCATGTTAAAAGGTCGCCCAAATGAAGATGGTGAAGTAATTATTGGTTATTACACTCTTCCTCAATATCAGGGAAAAGGCTATATGACTGAAGCCGTTAATAATATTAAAAGTTGGTTGTTAAATCAGCCTGAGGTTAAGTTTGTTATAGCAGATACTGATAAAAACAATATTGCATCGCATAGGGTGTTAGAAAAATCAGGAGCAGAAATCTATAAGGAAACGGAATACTGCTACTTCTGGAGATTTTTCTGAAATATATTACAAAATCAAAAAGCTAAGAGCCAGCATTTTAATGTTGGCTCTTTTATGTCTGGAAAATAACATATATCTCGTTCGTTAGATTGGATTTGTACAGTAGTGCTTATTCCAAACTCTATTTCAATTTATCAATAAAAAGTTCTTCATGCATAAGCTGAATCGAGTGTCCTGTAGCAATTAGTTGTTCAGCTTTCAGAAATTTACTACTTTTATGACCGGACTCAGAGCGTTCAATACTATTGCGACTAATGACTAAATAATCGGTCTGTTTAGATACTACATTGCTAAAGATACCCCCTACTTGCCGTAATTTTTGCGCAGCAGAGGAACGAGTCATGCCTTGTAAGCCACCAGTAAAGACAACCGTTTTTCCTTTGAAAAAAGGCCCCTTTATACTTGAAGTTACATTTTGACTATTCTCGATAGAAAGATTGAATAAGCTATTTATATGTTGAATATTTTTCATCTTACTAATTGTAAGTACAATGCTAGCAATCAAGTCAGCATTCTCCATAGATAATGGGATTGATAAATTAGATGCAACAGAGGTTAATTTATAATTTGGTAAATCTGGAAAAGATTTTTGAGCTAATTCGAATGAACATCCGTATTGACAATAAGGGGGAAGTTGTTGAATACTCTCGCATGATTCTTGAATGACATTTTCATCATATTTAACATAATGCGCAACAACATATTGATTGTTTAGCCAACGACATAATGTTGGATAGAATTCTTTAAAGGTCGGCGCAAGTTGTACCATTTCAGTTGTTAAACCATGTTGATGTGTATGATACTCATCAAATGGTTGTTCTGGATTGATATATGTATATAGGGTGTCTTGGATTTCTCCGTTCACCACTTTTACTAATCCGATCGAACAAATACTATCGCGCCATTGGTTGGCTGTTTCAATATCAATGGCTACAAAATCCATATGAAATCCTCCTAAGTTGAAAAAATATTAATCTATTATAACAATTATTTTTTAAAAAATGGGTACTGTGCAGTAATAATACTGGATGATCTTTCTCGTTAAATTGCAATGAAAATGAAATCCCGCCAACTAATATATTGGCGGGATTTTCTTATGAATAAGTTAAATTATGTTCACTACGAATCTTTTCAAGTAATGCGTGGCAACCTTCAGTAACAAGGTCATATGTCTCCTGGAAGTCGCCAGTAAAATATGGGTCAGGGACATCTTTTTTATGATCTGTTAGATCGAGTAGACGCAGGATTTTCGGATGATTAGGTTGACCCGTCATTTCGTAAATATTCATGATATTACTATTATCCATACCTACTATATATTCAAATTGCTCAAAATCTTCTTTTTTCAATTGACGACCAGCCATACCAGCAGAAGAAATATTATTTTTCTCTAAAATTGCAAGCGTACCTTCGTGCGGAGGTTCTCCAATATGCCATGATCCTGTAGCTGCAGAATCAACTGTCACTTTGTCATCTAAGTTTTGTTTCTTTAATAAGTCTCGGAATAATGCTTCGGCCATAGGTGAGCGGCAAATGTTCCCGAGGCAGACAAATAAAACGTTAATCATATCTATATCTCCTATACGAAAGAATATTTTTGATACTTCGAGTGCTTATGGGCTTATATAATCAATTTTACGACGATTATGGATTGAAGACAAGTTTATAGTTTATTTTTAGTTAAAAAGGTGATAATTGTTCTTAAATTAATTATAGTTCAAAGGTACTAATTTTATAGTGTGCTAGAAGGGGGTTTATGGTATCATATTAATGTTGATTGAAAAGTTAAATCAATTATTTAAAAGAGTATTTAATAAATCAATTAATTAATAAAGTGAAACGAAATGCAAATAAATTATTGCTTTGTTATTGAAGAATCAGTATTTTTTATATGAATAATGGTGTCGTATAAACACCTAATTTAGCTAAAAATAATATTTGTGCATTCGTTTTTTTGCAGTTATTTATAAAAGGGGTAGTAAATATGCTTCAATCGATTTTATCGAATCTATCGATTATTTTATTAATGCATTTAATCATCCAGGCACTTAATAATTACAAAAAACACTTACCGAATATGCTATATCTTTTTTTACTCGTTATGACAGTTTCAGCATCAGTTATCACAATGTTTTATTTACCAATCGAATTTGAGGGGTATCGAGTAGATTTAAGAATGATTCCGTTAATTTTTTTAGCTTATTTTGGTAATTGGAGATTGACACTTCCCATCTTATTGATTGTATGTGTTTGGCGTGTTTTGATAGGGGGGGTGGGTACTATACCGGGTATCTTATTTGGTATGATTGGTCCTACCTTATTAACATTAGCTGTCTATAAAAACAACAAATTTTCTAGTAGTTATTTAGATAAGATTCTTCTTTTTACGGCATGTTGGTTTATCTCAGATTTTCCTATTATTTTTATTATTCCAAACGGCCTAGAAATATTTAAAAGCATATTTTTTTTACGATATACTTCATTGCTAGGAGCAGCATCTGTTTTGTATTATTTTGTTTTGATGGAACGAAAACGATACAATTTGAATAATCAACTAGAATTTATAGCTTGGCATGACTCATTAACGAAGTTATTAAATCGAAATAAGTTCTTTGAAATTGTAGAAGAAAAGAGAAAAGCAACAAATGAAAATCACTATTTAGCGATGGTTGATCTTGATTATTTTAAGAAGTTAAATGATACATATGGTCATGTAGTAGGTGATCAAATTTTAAGTGAGATTGGAAGCATATTTAAAAACTATGAAAATGAGTATGTAAAGGTTGGGAGATATGGTGGCGAAGAATTTATCATATACCAAGGACATACTAATTTTGATCAGGCTGTTCAGTACCTTGAGGCAATTCAAAAAGAGATACGTACTACCCCATTTTATATTGATGAGGATTTATCAACATATGTAACGGTCTCTATTGGTATTGCGGAATTGAAGAAAGGTATGAATTTACAAGAAGCAGTGAAACGAGCAGATCAGAACTTGTATATCGCAAAGGAAAAAGGGAGAGATCAAATCGAAGCATTAGAGGTTCAAACTAAACGCATTTCGATAACTGTAGGTGCGGAATAGAGTATTTATTGAGAGGGGAAACTAAAATTATGTCACCTATTCAACGAGGGGATAAAGTAAATGAAAGAAAAATACGGTATGACTCTACAGTTGTAGAGTATAGTTGTATCCTGTTAAAAGCTCAAAATCAAAATTTTGTACTTTTTCATGAAATAATGGATTCCTTCACGATGATAGCAAACCAAACAAAGTTAACCATTTCTAAAGGTAGTTATACAATTGCATATTACTGGAAAAATCGTCCGTATAATCTATATATATGGAGAGATAATAAAGGGAATTATATAGGTTCCTATTTTAATATCGTGAAAAATACATATATGATAGATAATTTGGTATCGTTTGAAGACTTGATTATTGATATTTTGGTACTTCCGAATGGAGACTATTTTATTTTAGATGAAGATGAGTTACCTGAGCCGTTAAATCAATTTGAAGATGGATCTGTCCAACAAACTCTGAACTCATTAACAGAGTCACTTGATATGCTTCTTTCTCAAATTATTTCAGAAACTGAGAATCTCTATAAACATGAAGAACTCCTTCCTTTGTTGAACAACAGAAAATATTAAAACGTTTGTTTTTTTGATTTGAACTTTCAAAAACTGGTGAATTAGTTGATTAGCGAATACAAAATGATCAATATTTTTTATAAAAGAACAATCCTAGTAAATAGGATAGGGTATGTTTTGATTCTTCTTTTTTTAAATCATGCTCTTTCTATGTTTCAAAGCTACAACTTCTTAGAAAATTTAAAGGTATATTTCTTTCTTATTCATCATAAATATAAAATTATATTTCCTATTAATTAATTTACTATTCAGAAATTAAGTGATAGAATATAGTAATATTAAAAACTAAAATTATCCGCTAGCCTTATTGAAATCATTTTAGAAGATAAAAATTCTGAATATGAAGTCATGTACATGCAAGCGGATTTTTTTGTATTTTCTAGAAGCCAGCAAATGAATCTACACAAATTCGAGCTAGTGAAAGGAATGATGCAGATGGAATTAATGAAAAAGGATATTGGTAAATGGGTGATTTCTCAAAATCTTGATGGTTATATTTTATCTATTGATGCAGAGGGAAAAGCTGCAGTTGTTAAATTTTTTGATGGTGTACAACAAAAAGATCGCATTGTTCAATTCGAAAATTTAAAACTAAATGACGAAGACAAATTGCAACTACAAGATTTACTAGCGCTACAAGAATTAGCGTTAGATACTAATGACAAAAAGTGGTTCGATGAATTAAGCAGACAAATAGCGAAATATAAAGTAGAGTTTTAGATGAATAGCTTAAGCAAAAGATATTTAATAATGAAGATTAGTATACTAGAAAACATCTGCCTAAAAGTAAACAAATATAAACTAATAAAGAAGCAGGGCTGCAACTAAAATTGCAAACCTGCTTTTTATAATCTTATCCTTCTAATTTCACCAAATAATCAATGATTCCCATAGCAGAAACTGCCGTATCTAGCGGTATCACTTTGAAAACAGGGTGATTAAGCATTAAACCATGTTGTAACACATAATCATTTACAACTGCATTCAAACGTTTTTCTAAATCTCGTGATCTCGCATAAAACTCCTCTTTTGCCGCCATTGCTTTTTTACCTTCTTCTAAGAAAATCGGTAACCAGTAACGAACTTGTTCATATGCCATATTAGGCTCATAGTAAACACCATAATGGCCAAAGTATAGCTGACTTGGCGCAAGCTTTTCATATAACTGAATTGACTGCTCCATTGCATCAGGGTCGAATTGATTTGGTGACGTAGAAGGAAGGATTAAGTCGAAGTCTTCTTCCAAAAGTTCCGGATAATATACTCCAGTAGTATCTCCAACAAAAATCCCCTTGCTCTTACTATCATGGATAGAGATATGGTGATTAGCATGACCTTTTGTATGATAGAAAGTCAAAGTTGTTTCACCGAGTACTAGTTGATCTCCATCTTCAACAGACCGCATTCGTGCTTCTTCTACAGGTAAAATAGGGTCAAATAGAGTATCAAATTGATCACCGTAAACAGATTGTGCACTGGCAATGAGGCGACTAGGATCTACTAAATGACGTACTCCTTTTGGATGCACAATCAGTTCTGCATTTTTGCATTTCTCCATAAATAACCCAGCACCACCTGCATGATCTAAATGGATATGTGTCAATATCAAATAGTCTACATCTTCAGGAGCCACGCCTAGCGCCTGAAGTCCTTGCATGATATAAGGTACAGAAGGACTTGCAGATGTTTCGATTAATGCAATTTTTTTATCCTTTAACAAATAAGAACTCGTCCGATTTGGTCGTCCTAAATCATACGTATCGATGCAAAATAACCCTTCGCTAATCTGTTCAATCTTTTCCATCAGACTCGCCTCCAATATATGTAGTTTATATTAAGTGTAAATAGATTGAGAGAAAATGTAAAAGGAAAAGATTGATGCTAAAGAATTAGGGGAGTTATAGGAACATTTAATTTGCCTACTAAGACGTATGTATTCATGTAAATTACAATAAAGTGGGCTTGAGTATAAGGCTTTAAGCTATTAATGTAGTATTAGCAAATATCAAAAAAGCCCATGGGAAATTTTGATTTCCATGGGCTCTAATATCACAACTTAAATTGCTGAATTTCTTTTTGAAGTGATATCGATTTTGCATTTAAATCTTGTGCAATGCTATGGACTTCTTGCATTGAAGCTACTTGCTCTTCGATTGAGCTAGATACCGCCTCAATTTGAACTGAAGTACCATCTGAATGGTTTGCTATTTCTGATATTGAAGCTGCAACTTCTTCGGCGCTAGCGGAAATTTCTTCAGAAGCGGCAGAAATTTCTTCAATTTGGGATGTCATTGAACGTACAGCACCTGTGATGGAGCGGAATGAAACATCAGCTTGCTCAATAATCTTGACACCTTCTTCAACAGTCATCAATCCTTGTGAGACACCATTTTCAACATTTTTTGTATCTCGTTGAATAGTGGCTGTTAAGTTAACGATCTTGTTGGCTGATAATTTTGATTCCTCTGCCAGTTTTCGAACCTCATCTGCTACAACAGCAAAGCCTTTACCATGTTCTCCAGCACGTGCGGCTTCAATCGCTGCGTTTAAAGCTAGTAAATTCGTTTGCTCAGTTATTCCTGTTATTACTTTTGTAATATTTTCAATTTCCACAGTTTGTAATCCGAGTTGTTTTGTTAATTCTGTTACCAGTACAGTTGCATCGTAAATATTTTGCATTTGTTCTTTTGCATCAATTAGTTTATTCTGACCTTCTTCTGCAACAGTCAGAGTATCAATTGCGGTTGTGTGTAAAGTTTGCGTTGATTCAGTAATACGTAGAACTCCAGAAGCTGTTTCGTCCATAGCAATAACACTTTCTTTAGCAGCTGCCGATGACATAGAAGCATTTAAAGAGGTTGTTTCAATGCTAGTCGAAACATTCTCTGAAGATTGTGATACTTCTTCTGTACTTGCCGATAATTCTGCTGCAGAAGTAGATAAATGTTCTGCACTATTATTCGTTGCAAGTATTAAATTACGTAAATTCTGCTTCATTTCGTTAAAGGAATCTGCTAGTTCACGAAGTTCATCCTTAGTGCGAATTGTGATCTCAGGCTGTGATAAATCGCCTTTTGCTATTAGCTTAACTCCTTCATTTAACCTACGAACAGGGGTAGAAATCATTCGTGTAATAGTGATACAGATGATTGTCGCAACAACTAGATTTACTATGAAATTAATAATAGCCGAAAGAGTTGCGTAACTTGTTTTATCTTTTGCATCAAGTTGAATTTTCTCTAATTGTTCGTTTTGGTATGTAAGCATATCTTCAGCATTGGTTAAAACTCTGTCATTTATAGGCTGTATTTGTTCATTCATCAATTGGGTTGCTTTAGTGACATTACCGGTTTGATGTACATAAATTGTTTCTTTTGTATAACGATCAAACTCTTGTTTAGCAGCGATTGAATCTGCAACTAATTCTTTCATCGTATCAGATCGGACCATTGTTTCTAGTTCGGCTAATTTTTCATCAAAAATGGCTTGATGATCTCGTAATGATTCCAAAGATTTACTATGTTTTTGCAATAAATATCCACGTAAATAAGACCCTTGTAGAGCCATTTCATATTGAATATCATCCACTAATCTAATTTGAACAAATCGTCTATCTACCAATTCATCGAAACTTTTATCAATTTCACGAGTATGTTTTACCGTAAAAATCGAGGAGATACCTATGAGAATAACCATCAACGTAAATCCTAATAATATTTTTTTCCCTATCTTCAATAATATCACTACTTTCTATTGTATTTAGTGAAAACAATTGACTATAATACTTTTAACTTACATCTCTTTACATATTATAAGGAATATTGATATAAATTTCACCTAATTTATTTCGGTTTATGAATCTTTTTACCTGAACTATTGTAACTACTCATATGGAATATACCATCTATTACGAGGATATGATAATTCTAAAAAATAAAATGAAGTGATTTAATGTTGATTAATAAGCGAGATTACAAGATTTATAAGGTTTCTATAGAGAATATTGAAAGTGTAATTAGTTTGTGTTTAGCTTTATTAAAGGAATTAGGTGAAATCAAATCTTATGAAGAGGAGCTTATAATTGTAAATTCTACAAGAGAGTATAATGAGATGGAGTTATTTTTATAAATAAGCCTTCTTAAATAATTTATAGGGTAAAGAAAAAAGAAGATGATCCACATAATTCGGGATCATCTTCTTTTAATATTGGAAAATTTCTAACTTTTGTCCAGCTTCAATAGTTTCTGTGTTTAATTTATTCCATTGCTTTATGGAAGTAACTTTAACATTATAGGTTTCTGCAATATGATTCAGTGAGTCGCCGTCTCCTACTTTAATGGTAGTTTTATTTTTTACTGGTTTGTCATATTGAGTGAGGTCATATTCAGCGATGAGTTTGTTTAGTTTTTTGTTATATTTTGAATCGGTCGCGTAAGATCCTGTTAAATGCTTTGTGGCATCTTTAAAGGATTTTGTATTACTTTTGAAAACACCTGTGTAAAACTTTTTATTCCAAGAAAGACCATTACGTAGTAAACGTACATAATCCTCCAAAGATTCTTCGTAGGAAGGGTATTTGCGGAAATCAGCCATTACTGTTGTCATATTACCTTTGCCATCATCTTCAGACGTTTCAAGTTTCACTGAGTCGTTTTTATATTTTCCCTTAATGCCAAATAAATTATTGTTAGGCGAGGAACCGAGGCCGCTTTGTCCATACTGGCTCTCTAAAGTTGCTTGAGCAATCATTACAGAAGCGTATAGGTCATTTTCTGCTGCAAGTGTCCGAGCAGTTTCCGAAATGGAACCGATAAACTCTTCGACACTTTTTGTTTCTTCAACGTATTCTTGTTCAGAAGTATTGGCTTCGTTACGTGAATTTTCAAATTGCTGCACTAGTACATAAATCCCTATGCCGATAATTGCGAAAAATACGATCATACCTGTTAGTAATTTTGCTAGTAGTTTCATTCATTTAATGGTATTGCAAATCTGCAAAACCTTCCTCCTTCCATATATTATCGAAAAATATTAAAGTCTTACTATTCCTAACTATTGTAAAGCAATTAGATAAAGGAAAGCAAAGATATCTTTCCATAGAGCATGTAATTAATAGGACGTGTTCGAAAGTGAGATAGTTCCTTATTTCAATTCCATTTCCCATTTTAGATTTAAGTAAACATTATTATCAAATGAGATTGGAATGGATAACATAAAGAAAGCGACCAACTCTAAATAGAGTCGCTCGCTAATACTAGTATTATTTTCTTCCAATAACTGCACCCAACTTGAACATTAATAACTGAATCTATTAAACATCAATATAGATAGACTGAAATAATGGAAGAGGAGATTCAATCACTATCCTATTTTTCTTTTACTTATACTTCTCTGTTTGCCATTGGCTAAACTATTTACAACCATTCCGACTATTACAAGAATCATGCCGAACAATGAAAGACCTTTCGGAAAAGATCCATTTAGTAATATCACTTCACCTATAACAGTGAAAATCATTGCACCAGCCTGCGTTGATTCAACAGCTGCAAGTAGACCCATATTGTTTTTTGCCATATCTGTAGCTAAGAAGAAAAGAAGACTTGCAATCACACCGGAAGATAAAGCTAATAGTAGTGCTTGTCCAAATTGTGAGCCGGTCGGTAATCCAACTGTAACAGTTCCATAAATACCAAATATAATAGCAACTGGTAAACTACTAATGGCCATTCCTAATGTACGTTGGAAAGTATCGATTCTTCCTTGACACATCTCCATCATTTTACGATTGCCTAATGGATATAAAAAGGCGGCAATGACAACAGGTATAAACCCTAAAATAAATGCTTTAACACTTATATGCCCCGCTTGATTTACTTGCATTAAAATTACTCCAATTAAAATAATGACAGATACACGTAAACTTTTAAAAGGAATCTTTTGTCGGACTTTTTTATCTCCATCAACGTTCGGTACCGTTACAAAGAACAACGGAGAAAGTAATGCACCTGCTAAAATAGTAACTTGCCAAGTACCGGATGTTAACCACGATGGACCATAAACGGCTGCAAAACTTAATAATGAATAAAAACCTACTCCACCGAGTGTTCCCCATAATAACCATTGAAAAGGGTTTTTTCTCATTTCACGAAATAATTGTCCTAAATTTTTTCTGAATGCTACGATGAGAAGAAGGAATGGAATGGCCAATATAAATCGTAAAGAAGCTGTCCATGCCCAACTTGTTCCATCAAGATTCATTGCTCGATTTATTATAAATGTAGCTGAAAAAAATAGGGAAGACAAAATCCCAACTACTACTGCTTTCATAATTTATCACCTCTATTTAAATTCTTTCACGGTGATAAATAATATACCTTTTTTGAAATAAAGTAAAGTATAATATACTATAATATAGTTTATTTTGACTCGAAAAGGTATGCTATAATTTATTGAATATTATAAAAGTTAAGTATAAATATAAAAGGAGTGAATAAATATGAGTTCAAATAAGGATGAAACACAACAATTGATTCAATTTGTGGGAACGAAACTTCGTGAACTAAGAAAGGAACAAAAATTAAGTTTAGAGGACTTGGCAGCTAAAACAGGAGTAAGTAAATTAACACTAGGTAACATTGAACGTGGTGAAACAAACCCTACATTAGGAATGATATGGAAAGTTGCGAATGGTCTTTCAGTACCTTTAATGGCGCTATTAAAACCGGAGAATAATATCAATATTTTACGTGCGGGACAAGGACCAAAATTATTTGGAAATGATCAGGAGTGGGTAATTGAGCCCTTATTTAATGACGTTAGAGGAAGTACGGAAATGTATCGTGCATACTTAAAACCTCGTTGTAAGTATGAACCTGAAGCCCATCATCCAGGAGCTATAGAAATTGCGACGGTTATGGCAGGAGAAGTCGAAATAACGATAAGAGAGTCATCCTATACACTTAATAAGTTTGACTCAATTCAATTTGTTGCGAGCGAAAAGCACTCATACACAAACTTAACAGATGAACAGGCTGTACTCCATTTAGCGATAAATTATAAATGATTGATGTACATAATTGTATAGATAAAATTGGCTGTATGAATATCATCGTAAAAATAAATAAGGGTATACTGTTAATACATTAACCGTGAGAGGCTGTGACGTATGAAAAGATCACTTACTATGGTGTGTAGTTTACTAATTGCGATGGTACTAATATTTACATTGAGTCCTTTAACAATGCATGCTGAAACGAAAAAAGCAGTGACGGTAAAGACTCACAAATTTATGTTTAATAACAATATAAAATACCCGCAAATAAGTGGTATGAAGAATAAAAAACGACAAAAACAAATCAATTTAAACTTCAAAAAATTAGCTAAGCAAGATTATAAAGAACGAAAGAAGATACTAAAAAGATACGACAAAGATCGAAAAGAACTTGGGTTATCAAAAAAAGAGTATGCTCCATATGAGTACAAAACTTTTTTTACAGTCAAATACAATCAGAATAACAAAGTTAGTATCGTGAAAACAAAGTATTACTATACTGGCGGTGCGCATGGTGAGTATTACAGTGAAAGCTATAATTATAATACGAACTCTGGTAAAGAAGTGACACTGAAACAAAATTTCAAAACCACTGCTGCATATAAAAAAGCGGCTACTTGCACAGTGAAGAAAATCCTTACCGATAAAGAAAAATACCCATTAGCTGATAAAAATTTGAATTTAACTTTGACGCCTTATTATTGGACGAATTCAAAATCAGGGATTAATCTCATTTTCCAAATATACGAAATCGCTCCTTATTCATCTGGTCAAATAGAATTACCAATGGAAACAACATGTGAATAGGAGTTAGTAAATTTATATTGATGTTGAATTATTTAAAACTAAAAGCCATTTAATCACTGTATATGATTAAAGGGCTTTTAAAATTATTTTTTTCAATAAATGCACATTATATCTTTTCTTGGAGCAATTTTATAAATTTACTCACTGCTGGAGACATATAACGATTCTTCATATGAACAATACCTAATTGGATAAAAGAAAAGTTTGCAATATTCAAATCAATTGTAACCATAGAAGATTCAATCATTCCACCATGATCTTGAAAAGAGTAATCCAAGCCAAATGTTAGTGCACCGTCTTTAACAGCATTATGAATTGCAACGGTATTATTCGTATTAAAGAGGACATCAGGTTTACCATAGCGGGCAATGATGTTGTTTAAGTACCATAAGATAAAATCATCGCGATAAACAACGAGTGGATATTGAAGCAGCTGTTCAGGGGTGATGCTTTTTTGCATTGCTAATGGTGAATCAGAAGAAACACCTACGACCAATTTACAATCACGAAGCTTTTCAATGGTAAGACCATTTAGTTTATCGAGTACTTTTTCATACAAAATGAGGACGCCAATATCAATTCGATCTTGTAGTAAATCTGAGAGAATATCCTTTGAACCACCTTCGAAAATATCTATGTCTACTTTTGGGTACACCTTCTTAAAATCAGAAACAGCACTTACAAATAGGTGCATAGGGCTTGGAATTGTCGCAATACGCAATTGTCCGGTAAGCTCATTTTGTAGATTTTCCACTTCTGATTCCATTTCTTTCATAAGCTGAATAATTTGATTTGCTTTTTCTAGTATCTTCTTTCCTTCCTCAGTCGGGACAGTACCTTGGCGAGAACGGTGGAAAATAGTAATTTGTAGCTCATTTTCTAATGTAGATAACGACTGACTAACAGCAGAAAGCGTCACATGTAGTTTCTCTGAAGCCTTTGTCAAAGATCCACAGTTCGCAATTTCAACTATGTACTCCAATTGCTCTAATTTCAAATTCTGCACATCCTTAAGAATTATTAAAGTTAGATTAAATATAATTAAATTTTACTAAAACAATAGGAGTGTTACAATAATGCCATATTACACAAGTACTAATTGAGGAAGAGGGTAAAAACAATGAAATTAGAAAATAAAGTAGCAGTAGTAACTGGTGGAGCAAGTGGTATTGGTGAAGCAACTGTCCGTTTATTTGCACAAGAAGGCTCAAAAGTAGTCATTGCCGATTTCTCTGAACGTGGCGAAGAAGTAGTTGCGGATTTAAAAGCACAAGGATTTGAAGCTTTATTTGTAAAAACAGATGTGACAAGTGAAGAAGACGTCAAAAACATGGTAGCTAAAACAGTTGAAACTTTTGGATCATTAGATGTCATGTATGCAAATGCGGGAATTGCTCAGGATGGACCGATTCACGAACTATCAGTAGAAAAATGGCAAAAAACAATCGACATCAACTTATCTGGTATTTTCTTAAGTGATAAATTTGCTATTGAACAAATGCTAAAACAAGAAAATCGAGGCGTAATCGTTAACTGTGGATCGATTCATAGCCATGCAGGTAAAGCGGGCGTAACTGCTTACGCATCAGCAAAAGGTGGCGTTAAACTGTTAACCCAATCTCTTAGCCTAGATTACGCTAAAGAAGGTATCCGCGTAAATGCAGTATGCCCAGGTTACATCGATACACCACTTATTAAAGGACGAAACGAAGCAACTAACCAACATTTAATCGCTCTACATCCAATGGGCCGCCTTGGCACACCAGAAGAAGTAGCAAAAGCAGTACTATTCCTAGCAAGTGAAGATTCTTCATTTGTAACAGGTACGACATTATTAGTTGATGGTGGATATACTGCACAATAACAATCGATGATATAAATATTAAAAACGTAGTTAAAAAGACAGGAATGAATGTCTTTTTGACTACGTTTTTTTGTGTGCATATATGAAAATGGATAGCCTCTTTTTGTTATACGTACTCACTTTAGCCTTTGCTATAAAAAATAAATGGGAAAAGTTTGATCGTTTTTAATATAGTTAGAAAAAAATCACCTCTTTAGTTTTTTATAGAGGTGATTTTTTGTTGGATATATATGTTAAAATTGGTATGAAGATAGTGAAGGGATTTACTTAAACTAACTAACGAACCACTTTTGTTTAATAAGAAAACATTCTTTTGTGAATTGACCATAACCAAAGTGAAAAAAAGGAAGTGATTAATTGGCATTACATAATCGGTATCAAGAAAAGTACATCCAGCAGCTAACACCTAGACCTTCTAAAAGAATATTGTCTAAGGGAGAAAGTGTTCTCCGTGCCATAATAATCTTAATTTCATTATTGTCAGTTACGAACTCATTAGGCTTGAAGCGAAACAAAAAATTTGTGAAAGTAGTGTCTGGACAATGAAAAGAAAATTTCGATTTCAATGGGGAGCTTTTCTAATGCTAATCGTTTACGGTGGCCTCTTTTTTGCCATGTTTTTCCGTATATTTTTTATTCAAGCTTCAGGTCAGGTAGAGGGGCAAGCTTTGGCGGCAAAAGCGGCAGCAAAATACGAAAGATCAAAAGTAATTACAGCTAATAGAGGGACCATTCTTGATCGGCAAGGACAAGTTATTGCAGAAGATACTATTAACTATCGCTTAGTAGCTGTAATTAGTCCTAAAGCATCTGAAGGAACTAAAACTCTTATGCACGTTGCAGATAAAGAGAAGACTGCTAATATATTAGCAAAATATCTTCCTGTTAGCGAAAAAGATATATTTGATAAATTAAATACAAAGGCGAAGAATGCACAAGGTAATGAAATTCGCCAAGTAGAATTTGGTGCTGCGGGTCGTAATATTAGTCATTTAGTAATGGAGAACATTAGTAGTGAAAAGCTACCAGGTATCATTTTCATGGAAGAAACAAAGCGATTTTATCCAAACGGTATCTTTGCATCGAATTTAATAGGCTTAGCTCAAAGGGATACTCAAGAAGACGGACAATCTAGAACGGTAGGGAAAATGGGATTAGAATCCATCTATAACAAAGAATTATCCGGTACTGATGGAAGGGTTCAATATAAGAGTGATTTATGGGGGTATTTGCTACCTAATAGCAATAAGATGGTAGAACCTGCGAAAGATGGTGCGGATGTATATCTCACGATTGATAAGACTATACAAAACTTTTTAGAAGATTCTATGTCCAAAGTTTACAAAAAATATAATCCTGAATCGATGGTAGCAGTCGTTGCCAATCCGAAAACCGGAGAAATACTTGCTGTGTCGCAAAGACCTACATACAACCCACAAGACGGTACTGGACTTGAAAATAGTTGGTTAAACCAACTGACCGAGTTGACGATAGAGCCAGGTTCAACAATGAAAACTTTTACATTAGCAGCTGCTATAGAAGAAGGAAAATGGTTTCCAAACGCGAAGTTTCAGTCTGGTCAATACATGGTAGGAAATGTACCAATTGGAGATCATAATAACAGACAAGGTTGGGGGCCGATCACCTATTTAGAAGGAATTCAGCGCTCATCCAATGTAGGAATGGCTCATCTTTTAAAACTAATAGGAGATGATAAATTCATTTCTTATGTAAACAAATTTGGTTTTGGTGAAAAAACAGGAATAGATTTACCAAATGAAGCTACAGGACAAATCTTAGATAAATATCCTATTAACCGTGTAACAACAACTTATGGACAAGGTTCTACAGTCACACCTATACAATTAATACAAGCTGTTTCAGCCATTGCGAACGATGGGAAAATGATGCAACCGTATGTAATTGAGAAAATTGTAAATCCGAATACGAAGGAAATCGTCAAAGAAAACAAGCCGACTATTAAAGGTAAACCAATTTCTAAGAAAACGTCAAAAGAAGTTAGAAAGATTTTGAGTACTACTATTACTTCTGAAAATGGAACCGCTAAAGATTTTGCAAGTCAGGAATATGAAGTATCAGGTAAAACAGGGACTGCGCAAATGCCAGACCCATCAACGGGTAAATACGATGAAAGGGGAAAAAATTATTTTCTGTATTCGTTTTTAGGCATGGCTCCTGTAGATGATCCTCAGTTAGTTATGTACATTGCCGTGGGAAAACCGAAACTTGGGCCAACAGAAGTGGGCTCTGAGCCAACATCAATAGTGTTTAATACAGTGATGGGAAGTAGTTTAAAGTACTTAAATATTAAGCCTCAAAAAATTAAGAAAACGAAATCTCAAACGATGGTAAACTTAAAAGGCCAACTTGTTGAGGATGTTGAAAAAGAATTTGGAAAAAATGGAATCGAAACAGTCATTATAGGTAATGGTGATAAAATTACGGATCAATATCCTACAGAAAAATCAGAAGTCTTATCTGGTGGTTTGGTATTTTTGAAGACAGATGGGGATTCAGTTGTACCTGATTTTACAGATTGGTCACTCCGCAACGTTTTAACGTATCAAACAATGGCTGGTGCTAATATAGAAATTAACGGCGAAGGCTATGTACAAAAACAAAGTGTTAAAGCTGGTAGTGTATTAAATGGAAACAAAAAGATTATTCTGAAAATGAAAAAACCGGAGGAACATTACAAGTAGTTAAAAAATTATTGAGAATAAGACGACTACGAAGTTTGTTAAGAACTAAATCAATGATTAACGTACAACTATTTATATTTCAAAAATTAAACTCTCTTCCAGTTATTTATAACAAATAACTGGAAGAGGTTTTTTATTTTAGTTAAAATTAGCGAATTGATTGATGACTTTAAAATGAATCAGCAAATTTAAGGTCGTAAAGATAAGTATAATGAATACCATTTGGCTATGAATTATTTTACTAAGTTTTTACTGATATATGCAAGGTTAGGCAGTATACTAATAAAGTAAAAAGGTTTACTTCAGTAAAATAATGTATATTATATTTGTTGAATAGATTCTCTTTAAAGACAAGAAAAGTAGGTGAACAAAGTGGGGAAATATCAATTGGATACCAAAGGTCAGGTGGCTGTGGCAAAGTATCATGAAAAACTTAAGCCTGCCAAATTTGATAAAAAGCAGCAACTTGAAAAAATACGTGCGGAGTATTTGAAAAAAAAGCAAAAACAAACAGATAAATAATATGAATGAAAACATAGGAAGACTAAAACCTCCCTATGTTTTTCTTATTCGAAGTTCTTTTTTTCAATTGATGAAAGAGTTTATTATTCTCCTAAATTGCAGATTCGGTGACAAAAAACTCATCATCAGATATCCATTCCTCACTAATTGATTTTGACATTTATGCTTTACGTCACACAATAATAATTGCATTTATAACAGTTTTAAATATGGAGACGGAGGGAGTCGAACCCTCGTCCAGAAACTCCAATACTCAAGCTTCTACGCGAGTATCTTGCCTATTTAGGATTCACACATCATTAGCCAGTAAGCAGGCGTCCTGTACACTAACCTAAAAATCTCTTGCCGGGGACTCAGGTGGCTTACTCGTAATATCATACAGTACGCGGTTAACCATTTATATATAAGGGTTTTACGCTTTTTATCAAAACAGAAAAATCCGTTCAAATCATGTAATTCTTGTCTTGAATTGTAGCTGGTGAACCCCCTGTTTACAACGTTATTATTTTGAATAATGGCTATGTCATTTCAATGTGGTTCTTATAAGAAAATGTGTATTGAATTTTAAAGTGGAAGGTTAATTACAAGTAAAATTTATATTAGTATTAATTTTTTTATCTTTAATGGCAATGCTAAAAGATAAATGGAAAATTTTAAGTAAGTTTAATAGAAATTGTGAGGTGAGTATATATGGATTGGAAACCTGATAGAAAAGCAAAAAAAGCTATCTATAAACAACTCGCAGATTATATTGAAAAGGGAATTGCAGATGGGACATTCCCACCTGATAAACCATTGCCATCTGAGAGGAATTTAGCAAATATTTTAGAAATAAATAGAAGTACTGTGGTAAATGCATATGACGAATTAGAATCGAATGGGCTAATTGAAAGAAATAGAGGAAGTGGTACTACCATTAGTAAAGATATATGGGGTATAACAAAAAAACGAATTCCTAGCTGGAATAGGTATATTGGGGCAGGTTCTTTTCTCCCTAATCTACCTGTGACACAAAAAATAAGAAAAGAAGCTGTTGAACATAATTTAATAAATTTAGCTACAGGTGAATTGTCAGAAGAACTTTTCCCAAAAAGCTTTTTAAGGGAGATAACCTCTACACGTTCTTTTATTGGAAGCCTAGGATACGATCATCCACAGGGGAGTGAAATCCTAAGAAAAACTCTTACAAAACATATAAAAAAAAGTCGGGGAATCGAAACTAATCCTTCTTCAATACTTATAACATCAGGAGCGCAACAAGCATTACATTTAATTGTACAATGTTTGTTAAAGCCTGGAGATTCAATAGCAATAGAAGATCCTTCTTACAATTATAATCTTCCGATTTTTAAATCAGCAGGTATACAAATACATTATCTACCTGTCGATAGGGATGGAATTAACCCTGAAGATTTGCAGTCATTATATAAAAAACACCGTATTAAAATGATTTTTTTAAATCCAGATTTTCAAAATCCAACGGGTTCCTTAATGCATGTAAAAAAAAGAGAAGCTATTTTAGATATATCCTCAAAGCTTGGGATTCCAGTAGTAGAAGACGATCCTTATAGTTTAACAGCTTTTTCAGGAGATAAAATACCTACCCTTAAATCAATAGATAAGAACGGAAACGTATTATACATTAGTTCTTTGTCCAAAATTGTTGCCTCAGGATTAAGAATAGGGTGGATTATTGGCCCAACATCGGTGATTGAAAGATTATCCGATGCAAAGCAACAAATTGACTTTGGACATTCTAGCTATACACAATGGATAGCAAATGATTTTTTAGAATCAGAAAATTTCAATTTTCATATAAACCGTTTAATTAAGGAATTAGAAAAAAGGAGAGATAAAATTATAAAAAGCCTTGATATATATTTAAAAGACCAGGTGGAATATTCTATTCCTCAAGGTGGTATTCATATTTGGTGTAAAATCCTTAAAAGTTTTAATGAAATCCAATTACTTGAAGAATCAATTAAAAAAGGCGTCATTTATGTTCCTGGTTCTACAATGGGATCTAAAAATGGATTTGTTCGTTTTACTTTCGCAAGAGAAGATGAAGATTCGATTGATGAAGGAATCAAAAGGTTTGCAGAAGCTCTTAATTGTTTGTAAACATTTCCTTCTGGAGAAGCATCTCGTATATTTTAAGGAAATTTGTTATTAACATTTATTTTAAATTTAATTCTTAAGATAAGTGGATGGTCAAAAAATAATCCAATTGGATGGTTAATAAAAATATAAATCCTTTATCATTGAGTGGTAGTTGATGAAACATCCATATAGGCTAATTAAAAATTATTTGTGGCTATGTGAGTGAATTGATTTTCATTTAACATTTGTATACAAAGGGATATCGGACGTTTTTAGCGCCCGATTTGAGGGTTGTAATGGTGTCTTATTAAAAATAGCCCTTGTTTGCAAATTACTATTTTGTGATAGTATATTATTTACTATTAAAATGTTGGCCTATAGTAACCAGATATTATTATTGAAGGAGTTGATATAATATGACATGGACAGTTGCTATTATGATAGTGATTGGAATTATTTTTAAATTGTTAATGAGTCCTCCAAATGCACTTGTGGCATGGTTTTTAGATAAATTTGAACTTCATCAAAAACTTGATTCAGAAGATGTTACTGTAACATTTAATGGAAAGCATTTAGAAGAGGAAGAAAAAATTAGATTTATTGAGTATTTTAATGAAGCTAACTTTTTAAAAAAACATTATATATTTCCAGGCAATGAAAAATTATTCCTACATCCAGAGACTAATGTAACTCCATTTGTCATCAACTTAAAAAGGGGCAAAAAAGATGTTAATTACTTTGTTTATAATCCCGAAAATAACGTTGATGTAGTTAAGCAGTGGAAGAAGAAAGTTGTTTCTTATAGTCTTAGATCTGATGATCTACAAAAATTTAATATGTCAACTAATAGAACTGTGGAGTAAGTATACTTTTAAAGATGTTTACAATAACTTCATGAATTGTATTTTCCAAATTGAGGTCGCCATATAATGAAATTAAATCACTTCTTTGGTATTGCTTGAACGATAATATAAAGTAAAGCGTTAAGTTGTTTTTGATTTCCGAAACGCCCTCATATTGCAATTCCAATGACAACGGACACCATATACTATGAAGGTTTTTAACTGACTTTCATTGAAGAAGCATATCATTATTTATTACGAGTACATTAAAGGAGCTAATTATGTTCAATGATAAAGATTTACTTAGTGTAGATGTAGCAAAGATGTATTACGATTTAGATAAGACTCAAGGTGAAATCGCTAAAGCTCTCGATCTGTCTAGACCTACTGTTTCGAAGTTATTGAAGAACGCCAAAGAAAAAAATTACGTGAACATCGTTATTAACGATCCTAGAGATTAGTCTTTAACCTTGAATTAGCACTACAAGAAAAATATCAATTGAATGCTGTCCCCATAGCATTCCCTCCAATAGATGGAGAACAGCAAATTAAAAAGTACATTGGTAAAACAACAGCTAAATAACATCTCGACTTTATTTCAAACAGTACAAATTGGCTTTAAGACCGTAAAGTGATAATAAATTTATTTGATTTTGATATAAAAATATAAAAGCCTTACTACACTTTATTGTAGTAAGGCTTTTATAAGTTGTTTAATTCTTATTTAACTAACGTACCTGTTAGTTGAAAAAGGCTATTTTACCTCTTCCCCTTTTGTTATAAAACGAAAGTTCATTCTTTATCATAGATTATACTACTAATTTCCAGTGGAAATAATTTATTTGATTACAGTTCAGATATCCGCCCTCACTGTAGAGCAGATTTACAAGGTAATCCTATACCAAAGGAACAATAAATAAGTAATAGAGCTACACACTATTCTAGAAAAATATGGATTTTTTAATATTACAAAATATGGAATTTAAAATGCATAAGGAGGGGGGCATTTTTCGTATGTAAACTAAGAAAAAATTCTTGTAATTCTAGTTCGACAAAAAATGACAAGTAATATATAATGTTGTAGTAATATATGAGCATGAGATTAGTACTATTTATAAAAATTGAAAAAGGCAAACTTATTGAAAGGTAAGGACGCAAAGCTACGAATCTAAAATCCTCTTGGATAATGATAGTCGGGTTGCCAAGAATAATAACGATTATTTGGCTATCTTATCTATATCTGGGATAGCTTTTTTTATTACACTCCTACGAGAAGAACGTGCAAATGTTAACAATGTAGTATAGCAGATCATAAAGAAGAAGGGAATTAAAAGATGATAGTCGTAGATAAAAAGAAATATAAAATGGCAATTCATGAGGTTTCGAAGGAAGTTCATGTACAGGTGCATGGATTAATGAAAGAGGAAGATGCAGAAGGTTATATGATAGATTTACAGGATACGATTAATAAAGTATCAAGAAAAGACTATACGTTTGTTGTCGATGGGACTCACCAAACAACTGTTCCATCAAAGGTTGTACCACAGTTGGAGCAAACGATGCAATTTTATTCTAGCTTAGGTTTTAAGGATATCCTTGTAGTAAAACCTTCATCTAAAATTGCTCAAGTGCAAATTAGGAATGCACTTGAAAGAATTGAGTTCACAGGTACATTTATCGATAAAGTACCTCATTCTATGTAAAGTTAGGTCCAATAGAAAAGAAATTTTTATTTTATAATTCGGAAGGAAGATCAATAAGTGCAAACAACACAAGAGTTGTATACATATGAGATTATAACGAAGGAACAAACAGCTTTAATTCAGAAAGCAGCTGAATGCCTGGCTCGCTCATTTATTGGAGTGGACGTTTCAGGAAAATGGGTTCAGGAACCGATGGTAGGTCAATTAAATATAGGTTATGAAGATTTCTATATGTTTACCAAGGAATATTTAGACTCTACAATAGAGCAGGGATATTGCGCAGTCGCTCTGGATATTAATAATAATGTTGTTGGTGTGCTTGCTGGAGATACAAATGCACCAGAGATTATCGGAGAAGATATATTTGAAGGTTCTTTTTATGATATGAATGTAATTCTGCGTGTTCTGGAAGATGTGGATAAACGTTTCATGGAAGATTATAAAAAACGAAACGGAAAAGAAATTGAAGATGGAGAGTTATTACACCTATTCATGTTAGGAGTGACAGCTGAACATGAACGTCACGAAATTATTCAACAATTAGGAAATGAATTGCTAACAAAGGCATCATCACAAGGGGTGAAGGCCGTTTTAGGTGAAGCGACAAATCCGAAGTCGATACGTGTAATGGAAAAATATCATAATATGAAAAAATATAAAGATATAGACGGAAATTATATTGTTCATAAATATCTGGATAATAGTAAGTTGAATGGTATTCCTGCAAATGTAGCGGATGGAACATATATCCTTATAAAGGAGCTTTAAAATAATCATAATTGAGTCTTATTCAATAATTAATAGGAGTTAGGAGATATATTTATCATGGAAGCTGTTATGCTAGGAATAATTGTTATCTTAATGGTGGTAGCGGTGTATTTTGCTTACCGATATTTTTCACTAAAACATCATCTTCATATTAATAAAGAAATAATAAATGGAATGAAAGAAATATCAGCAGGTAATATCGCAAGTAAAGTTGATGAAAAAAGTTCTAATCATGCTGTATTTAATCAACTAATTGAGTTTTTCAGCAGTACAAGGGAAAAAAAATATTTATTTTCAAAAAATGTACATGAAAAAGGAGAAAATCTCGCTGAAATTGGAGAATATGCTTCTGAAAAAGGGGATATTGTTAGAGCGGCAATCGATGAGGTAGGTAGAGGATTACAGAAACAATTAGTAGCTACAGAAGAAAGTGCCGAATCTATGGAAGAAATGGCACAGGCTATCGAAGATCTATCAGTGAGATCAAATCAAATTTCATTTCAATCAAATACTACTTTAGAATTGACGCAAGAAGGAAACGAGAAGCTCAAGGATTCCTTAGGGAAAATGGATCAGTTTAATCAAACGATAAATGGAACATTTGATGCAATAAATAAACTCGGAGAAAAATCTCACGAAATTGGCACTATTGTAAAAGTGATTTCAGGGATTGCAGAACAAATAAATTTATTGGCATTAAATGCGGCAATAGAAGCTGCCCGTGCGGGTGAACATGGTAAAGGATTTGCGGTTGTTGCTGATGAGGTTCGAAAATTAGCCGAACAATCACGCCAGTCTTCTTCTGAAGTATCAAATATTGTAAAGAATATTCAAGAAGAAACTGAAATAGTTGTCAAGTCAATGCAACAGGGAACTGAAGAATTTAAAGATACAAATACGAACATTGTAGAGGTTGGAACCATGTTTGAAGAGATTCTATCTACTACAAAGGTCATTGCAGAAAATAATGAATATTCTTCTGCAAGTACAGAAGAGTTATCTTCTGCTTCTCATCAGATAATGACAACAATTGTTGAGATAGCTTCTATCTCTCGAGAATCTGTTGAAATGTTTGAGGAACTAATAGAAATTAGTGATGATGAACTAAATACAATGCAAAAACTTGTTTTGGAAGCTGAGAGTCTTGTAGAGTTAAAAGATGATGTAAACAAATTATAATTTACATGGAATCATGGTTTTGAAGCTGCGGAAACTAAAGTGGGTTAAGATGCTGAAAATAAGGTCAGTTTAGCAGTATAAAGATTTTCACCTTGCTCTCTGATAAATATAAAAGTGCTTCTCATAGGTTGATTCAACTTGTGGAAAGCTTCTTTTTTATGTTGGGCAAAAACTGATAAAAAGTGCAAAAGGGGCAAGGTGTGGCTGCAGTTACTAAAAATGATTCGATTAAGCGCATGAAAGCCATTTGGCTTATTGATATTCTCATTTTTATAGTTGAAGTCCCATCCTGTCTTTCGTATGGTGCGCTAACAGATGTCCAACAGATCATCTTTGACCTGATGGATTATGCAGTCAGCGATATCTCGATGCCTTTAGGTAGGTGCATTATTGATCGCGATTTTTGTATCCTGGAATATTTCAAAAGAAGATTTGTTTGCCGAAATTAAAACAAGGATCGAATGTTAAGATACATATTCTTTTACAGTTGTTATTTTCTCTTAAAATATATAGTTCCAATTGCCATCATCATCGTTCTTAATGCAGCAGGTCTATCAGATGGGATTTAAATTTTTTAAAAATAAAACTACTTTTAGTAAAACATCAAGGAGCTAAAACAATGAAGAAAGTACAAAAATTGTTTCCTAGTATGGACGGGAATGACTTTCAAAGAGAGGAAATATTGTCTTACTTTAGGACAATTTTAACGAAAATAGATGAATTAAAGGACCCTAACAAACTAACGCTAGGAGAAATGCCCGAGTACACAGAGGATTACTATAATCGTGTTATTCAAAAGGCTGATGTTCCGAAAACGGGTGTGTCGATGGAGGAAGTGATTCAGAAGCTTCTCAAATTGGTAGAAGGACACCGGTATGTCAATAGAAATTATGTAGCTAATGCAGCGCCTCTTCCGAATATTGCTAGTATTATCGGGAATTTAGTAATGGTGCTTGTCAATGGGAACAATATTTGGGATGTAGAAGGCCCAGCAGCGGCTACAGCAGAAATTGAAGTAACTAGTATGCTATCCAAACTTATAGGATACGATGAAAGCATCAGTGCAGGATATACAACTTGGGGAGGACAAGGGGCTGTCTTTAACTCTTTACGTCTTGCCATTGCCCGTTACGCGCCGTCCTCTAATCAAAGTGGTGTACCGCAAAATCTCTATTGTTTCTGTTCAGAGCTATCACACTACAGTTTGTATAAATCTGTAGAAGCAACTGGGATTGGCGTAGAAAACATGATACGCGTGAAAGTCAATGCTGATCATTCTATGAATCTAGAAGATTTAAAAGAAAAAATGGAGCATGTTATTGCAAAAGGCGGCATTCCACTTTATGTCCTTGCCACAATGGGAACTACTGATACATTTGGGGTTGATGACATTGAGGGAATTAAGCGGATAGCAGAAGAATTGGAACGCACTAATGGCATATATCCAATCTATATCCATGCAGACTCTGCTATGGGTGGCATGTATACTTTCTTTAATAATTACGACTTTGAAAGTAATCCTCTGCGATTTGAAAACAACGTTAATGAGGTATTGAAATCCTATCAACAGAAGTTTAAACATATCAAGCTTGCAGATAGTATGGTCTTTGATTTCCATAAGCTTGGACAAACGCCATATATCACGAGTTTGTTTTTAATCAAAAACAGAGAGTATCTTAAGTATGTTGATTTAGATGCAGAGGAAACGCCGTATGTTGGGAATCGCAGTTATGGTAGCTATCATACTGGCTACACGCTCGAGTGTTCGCGAATGGGAAGTGCTTTGACGATTTATGCGTCTTTATTGGCATTTGGAATCGAAGGCTATCAAGAGCTTTTAGCCAACTATATTCGTGTCAATATTACATTTAGAGAGACGTTAATAAAAGAAGTTTCGAATGTGGTGATCACGAATGAAGTTTCGCCGATTACAACATTCCGTTTTTATCCTGAAAAGACAATATGGAATGATGAATTGAACGGACTTTTAACCGTAGAAGAAATAACAGAAAACAATCAATTTAATGACGAGTTTGCAGAGGTAATTGGTGCCGAACGAGATACTGTCTTCTTTGGAAATACAAAAAAGCAACGTCTCGTGGAAGTAGCAAACTCAAGCAAGCGGATATCCGTATATGCACATAAATTTTTTGCAATCTCGCCATACACAACAATAGAAGAGGTCGAACGTTATGTTGGATTTCTAAAAGAACACCTAGAATTTTTTCTTAAAACAAGAAGTAGTGAAAATGTAATTATAAGATCGTAAAGAGGTAATAAAAGAATAATCAATAGATTAGATACTTTTTTTAGGTAACATTGTTGATTGATGATGGAAACTTCTCCTAAAAAAGTCGAATGTTTAGTTTCGTTTGAATACGGATAATATAATAATAAGTAATGTATTCTTCGATAATCTGTATCACACATGTGTTCGGTGTGAGATAGATATTGTCGAGATTGAACGTTTCGATTGGGGATTATCAGCTGGCGTGCCTTTCCGTGACATGCTCATGGTAATTCCCTTTTCTTTGACTGCTTTTTGATAATCATAGGATGTATAAACTGAACCTTGGTCATTATGTAGAATACGACCCTCTGGTAGCTTAGATAACTGTAGCTGCACAATATACACTGTGGATTTGAAACCTTTTTTTATGCAAGTTCTATTTAATAATAATGTTTGGTAATAATTTTCCCATTGTTTCTGGAGTAGGTCTAACCTCTTTATAGTGATATTTTCTTTCTTCATTTGTTCTCGTAAATTCAGAAAATAGGTAAGTTTAAGTATTTAAAATTGTTGCTATATCAGTATTAGTAATTGAAATTATTTCTTCATTGCAAAACATAGAAGGAGTGATCAAAAGTGCCCACATACAACAAACTAGTAAGAGATTTAATCCCGCAAATAATTGAGGAGACCGGGAAAGAATACTCAACTAGAGTTTTAGCACCAAAAGAGTATTTATTAGAATTGAAATTAAAAATGACAGAAGAAGCACTTGAATTTAATGAAGCAGAAGTACAAAAAGACGCAGTTGAGGAGCTTGCAGATATATTAGAGTTAGTTCATGCGTCATTGGCTGTTTATGGGGTTTCTTACGAGGAGCTGGAACAGATTCGTTTATCGAAAAAAGAAAAACGAGGTGGATTCTCAGACGGGATCTATTTAATAGAAGTAGAGGATGAATAAGTTACAAGTGTTTTTCTTAAATGTAGTTGAATAATAAATAAAATCCAATGTAATTATTCTATTAAGTGTGGAAGGTTTACAACTAAAAGTAGAATTATGATATCAAGACATAGTTAGTTGTTTTTTGGAAAATTACGCAAAAGTGTAAGAAATAAATTAACGATTCAAATCTTTTTGCAGTCACTCGCATTCTTGTCTGTAAACTAATCGATATTCTTTAGTCATTAATCAGACACAACATACTTTCTTTTTAAACAAACAATATTGTACGGTACTGTAAAATTCGATAAGCTAGAAGTACCTTCGGATTTTATCGTGGTAAATTGTTTGTAGGAGAGAAATTATGCTAAAAAACCCTGTTGGTCAGCTGAGATTAGCTGGCTATTTTGATGGCATTTCGCTATTAATATTATTATTTATAGCGATGCCTATGAAGTATATGTTAGATATTCCGATGGCTGTTCGTATTGCTGGCGCAGCACATGGATTCATTTTCGTCGCTTACGTTTTAGTTATATTATATGTAACAATTCGTGTTCGTTGGAATATTGTTTGGTCATTGCTAGCATTTGCAGTAGCATTTATACCATTTGGAAATTTCATATATGATATCAAATTAAAAAAGCTTGAACAGCGTTATTAAAAAGCCTGACAATTAATTGTCAGGCTTTTTTGTAGTTGTTTTTAAATTGAGAGACTTATATAAAACTTAAGCGAAATGTCTTCTATAGAATAGTAAGTATGCTTATTTCCTTGTTAACGCAATTGTGTAAAAAAAGGGAAGCCAAAGGTTTAGTTCTAGAATTAAATTTTATAAAAAACCAAGTTGTTGTGAAATTCTCGTTGTAGTTTGCAACAATTCCTGTTTTAAAAATTCAATACGTTCCTCTGTAAGTGTAAATTGTAGAACGCCTATACTTACTGCGCCTAGTACTTCACCATTTCTTTGGCGGATCGGTGCTGCGATGGAAGCTGTACCTTCTGTTTTCTCCTCATAGCTGATTGCATAACCATTAGCCTGAATTACTAACAACTTTTCAAACAATTCTTCCATTTCCTTTGGTGCCAGTGCTTTCTTTACACAGTCATGTATTTGAGATTTTGACATACAGGCGAGCATCGATTTATTTGCGGCCCCAATATGCATCGGTATTCTCATACCCAATTGATCGACAATTCGTATTCGATTATTTGGCGCATCAATACGTTCAATCACCATAGCTTCAGTCCCAATTGGTTTACTTAAATACACGCTTTCATTGACAATATTGGCCAATCGATCTAATTCAGGACGAATGGACGCTACATAATCGAAACGGTCATAAAGTTGAAGACCGAACTCTAGCCAAATATTTCCTAGTTGGTATTTTTTTGTTTCGTTATCTTGAACTATTAGTCTATGTTCAATTAGTGAAGTGAGCATACGGTGCAAAGTCGCAAGTGGTAATTTTGTTTGTTGTGTTAATTCGGTAATGGTAATGCCTTCTTCTTTTACATTGGAAACAATTCCAATTACTTGCATTATACGATCGATTGTTTGCATAAAATTCACCTCTAGTATTATTTTCAGATTCATTAAAATATATTGACATTATAATATATTTTTCATATATTCTAAATATATAGTTTCCTTTTGACGGAAAAATTTTCCGTTCATCGGAAAGAAGGAGGGGGAAGTATGTTTTGTGATTCAATGTATGCACCTTTGAAACGTGTCATTGTGAAAAGTCCCGATGCTGCGTTTATTAACCAACAGCATCTTCAAGGGAATTGGGAGAAATATTTTTATCTTAGTGAGCCGAATTTTAAAGAAGCTATAAATGAGTACGAATCGTTTCTAGATATTTTAAGAAAGCATGTTGAAAAGATAGATTTCTTGCCACAAAACGAAACTGTAGGTTTGGATTCTTTATATGCACATGATCCAGTGAAATTTACACCGCACGGAGCTATCATCTTATGTTCAGGAAAAGAATTGCGACAACCTGAAGCAGATGTGTTTAATGAGTTTTTGACAGAAAAGAATATACCAATCATCGGTAGCTTAAAAGGGGAAGCTATTTCAGATGGTGGAGATATTGTCTGGTTAAATGAGCGGACAGTAGCGATAGGGAGAGGCTACCGTACGAATGATGAAGCGATTCGTCAACTTAAAGAAATCTTCAAACCTTTTGTAGATGAAGTGATGATTGTTCCTTTACCACATGATTTAGGTGAAGAAGCTTGCTTGCATTTAATGTCTTTCATCAGCATAGTGGACAAGGATTTAGCGGTTGTACATTCAAGACTAATGCCAGTCTTCATGCGCCAATGGCTTTTAGAAAAAGGCTTTACTCTACTTGAGGTGCCAAATGATGAATACGATTCACTTGGTTGTAATGTTTTAGCGCTAGCACCAAGAGTATGTGTTTTACCTGCTGGAAATCCAGTTACAGAACAACTATTGAAAGAGGCAGGAGCAACAGTTTATACGTATAAAGGCGATGAAATCACAGTAAAAGGGACAGGCGGGCCAACGTGTTTAACTTGCCCAGTCGAAAGATACTAAGGGGGATAATAAAATGTTTTCAAATGTTATTGTAAAAAAACCAGGTAAAAGTTATGTAGAGGGGTTAACAACTTCTGATTTAGGTACACCAAATTACGAAGGGTTATTAGTACAACATGAAGCTTATGTTGAAGCGTTAAAAACTTGTGGAGTAGAGGTTACTTATTTAGAAGCAGATGAAGCATTCCCAGATTCTACTTTTGTAGAAGATACTGCAGTATTAACAAAAGATTTTGCAGTCGTATCAAACCCAGGTGCAGCTAGTCGTAATGGTGAAATTGTCGAAATGGAACAAGTATTAAAAGGTTTATTTGAAAAAATCTATTACATCGAAAATCCTGGCACATTAGATGGTGGCGATGTATTGCAAGCAGATAATACTTTTTACATTGGTATTTCAGAGCGTACAAATCAACAAGGTGCTGAACAATTAAAAGCTATTTTAGAAAAAGAAGATTACGTGGCTCATATTGTACCACTTAAAGAGTTCTTCCATTTGAAAACAGGAATTGCTTATTTAGGTGACAACAAAATGGTTTTAGCTGGTGAATTTGTTGAAGACGAACTATTTTCTTCATACGACAAAATCGTTATTCCGAAAGAAGATGAATATTCAGCGAACTGTATTTTAGTCAATGATTTTGTCATTATTCCTGCAGGTTACCCAGCGACAAAACAAAAAATAGAACAAGCTGGATATAGCGTTATTGAATTACCGATGAGTGAATTCCAAAAACAAGATGGCGGCTTAAGCTGCTTGTCACTTCGCTTTTAAAAACATACATGGGGTGGGATGGGTATGAACGATCAACAAGGGGTGAATGAGTCAAACCAATTAAAGAGATCCATGAAAAGCCGTCACTTATTGATGCTTTCACTTGGGGGAGTGATTGGTACAGGCTTGTTTTTAAACGTTGGTTATACGATTAATCAAGCAGGTGCTGGTGGTGCCATTATTGGTTATTTAATTGGTGGATTTATTTTGTATATGGTGATGACTTGTTTGGGTGAGCTTGCCGTGCATATGCCTGTAACAGGCTCATTCCAAACGTATGCAACAAAATATATACATCCATCTGCAGGTTTTTCCCTTGGCTGGATGTACTTTGTAGGTTCAGCTGCAACCGCAGGTGTTGAATTTACAGCTGCTGGAATATTGATGCAACATTGGTTTCCAGATGTAGCAGTTTGGATATGGTGTGCACTCTTTATGTTACTTCTGTTTTCTTTAAACGCCTTGTCTACAAGAGGATTTGCTGAAACAGAATTTTGGTTCTCAGGTATTAAAGTAGTAGCAGTTGTGATTTTTATTATTATTGGTATTGCTGTCATCATCGGCTGGGTTCCGATTGCAGATCGTCCAGCTCCGCATTTAACAAATTTAGCGCCAACACAGTTATTCCCAGCTGGGATTGCTATTATTTTTGTCACGATGATGAACGTAATATTCTCATATCAAGGTTCTGAATTAGTAGGTATTGCAGCAGGGGAAACGGAAAACCCTCAAAAGAATATTCCGAGAGCTATTCGTACGATTTTAGTTCGTATTATACTTTTCTATATTGCTTCTATTATTGTTCTATCTGCTATTTTCCCATCTAGTGAACTTGGTCTATTAGAGAGTCCATTTGTAACGCTGTTAGATTTAGTAGGAATTCCATTTGCAGCGGATATTATGAATTTCATTATATTAACAGCTATTTTATCCGTTGGAAATTCATGTCTCTATGCATCAACTCGGTTATTATGGGCGATGTCAAATGAAGGAATGGCACCGAGAATTTTCGGAAAAGTCAATAAAAACAAAATTCCTTTTAATGCTCTTGTATTTACAATGGTATTTTCATTGTTGTCACTTTTAACGAGTGTTATGGAAGCAGATACTGTGTTTGTATTGCTCATGTCTATTGCTGGAATTTCAGTTACGATTTCATGGATGGGTATTGCACTATCGCAGTTAATGTTTAGAAAGCATTATTTAAAAAACGGTGGGCAACTAAAGGATTTAGGTTATCGAGTAAAGTACTATCCATTTATTCCTCTTTTTTGTATCGCATTTTGCGCCTTGATTTTAGGGTTTCTTGCATGGGATTCCACGCAAAGAGTTGGTTTAGCTTACGGGGTAGGGTTTTTCATAGCTTGTTTAATCTTTTATCAAGTGAGGCTAAAGGGGAAGTCCTTTGCACCTGAAGATCAAAAAGTGATTATTGAAAAGGGGAGCGAGACATAATGTGGGGTACATCCAAGCAGTTACGAGAATTAATATGTGAACTAGTCAGTTGGGAAAGCCAGACATTGACTACTGGTGAACAACAATTTTCAAGGAAGTTACAAGCTAAATTACAACAGCTACCTTATTTTGAACAGCATCCAGAGAATATTGAATTATGTGATGTTGATAAAGGGCGCCAAGTTGTATCTGCTTTATATAAGCATCCTGAAGTACAAGAAACGGTAGTTTTAATCAGCCATTTTGATACGGTACAGATTGAAGAGTACGGTTCATTAATGCCACTTGCAACGATGCCTGAAGAGCTAACAAAAGCCTTTTTAGCAAATCCAAGTTTATTACCTAAATCAGCACAAAAGGATTTACAATCAGGTGATTATTTATTTGGTCGAGGCGTAATGGATATGAAGATGGGACTGGCACTTCATATGCAATTGATGGAGCGTGCAATTGAAGAACAATGGAAATTGAATTTACTGTTAATAACTGTACCAGATGAGGAAGTGAACTCTGCTGGTATGCGTCAGGCGGTAAAACATATTACACATTTACAAGAAAAAGAGAATCTAGAATTAGTCTTATTTTTAAATAGCGAGCCATCATTTTCACAAGGACCGGCAGATTTACAGGAATATATTTATTCTGGAACGATTGGTAAAATCATGCCTTCAGCCCTTTTCTATGGTAAAGAGACACATGTTGGAGAACCACTAAAAGGTATTACAGCTCCTTATATGAGTTCTTTCTTAACACAGGAAATGGAATGGAATGAACGATTCTGTGAAGAAGATTACGGTGAAAAAACACCACTTCCTGTTTCGCTACAGCTAAAAGATTTAAAAACACAATATTCAACGCAAACACCTTATCGTGCAGTAGCAATGTATAACGTCTTCTTATTGAAACGTAGTGCGGGTGAAATTATGTCGATCTTTGAATCTGTTGCAAATGAAGCGATGGCAAAATGCCAGAAGCGATACGATGAACTTTGTCAAAAACAGGCTATTGACGGTGTAGGTAACATTCGAGTTATCAAATTTGAGGAATTGCAAAGCCATGCACTTGAAAAGCTGGGTGAAGCAAAAGTGACTTCAATAATCGATGAAGTAATTGGTCAAGAAGAGTGGGATGATCGTGAGAAATCATTGCGCATTGCAGACCAATTAATGATTCACTGTCAAGAATTAGCACCAGCAGTTGTATTGCTGTTTGCACCACCATATTATCCGCCGGCGAATTCTTCTGAAAATCCGTTGATTAATGGAGCAATTTCATTATTGTTAGGAGAAGCTAAGAAATATGATATTCCATTAGAACATATTCATTATTTCAATGGAATTTGTGACCTGAGTTATTGTCAATTTACAGCAGATAAAGATTGGAAAACGTATGAAAAAAATACGCCAGTTTGGGGACAAACATATTCAATACCATTTAAAGAAATGGAACAATTCACAGCACCAGTGTTAAATGTAGGGCCGTTTGGAAAAGATGCACATCAAATATCAGAGCGTCTACATGTGAAAAGTGCTTTTGAAGAAATGCCAGAATTGTTATACAAATTATTACAGTATGTAAGTTCAAGCAACAAGATAAATAGTTAAATAATCCAATTAGATACATTAATTTGGAAATAGGTTTTGTTGCCGATTTTGAAGGCGTTGCATCACTGCTATTTATAGTTGTCAATAACGAGGCATTGGGTGAAGCGTATCCATTGCATCACTCTAAATTTAAAGTCGATGAAAAAGCGCTAATTTATGGCGTGCAGTATTTTGAGGAACTTGCAAATCGCTTTTCTCATTAAAGCAATAGCGTAATGAAAGATACGTCTCATCATCAGAAAATTGATGTATGAGACGTTTTTTTGTGGTTAATATATATGAACATCATGTAGTGAAAAGTTGAAAGCCAATGCATTTTAGTAGTCATGCAAAGTAATAGAGTCAGAAATTTATATTGATACATTTAGATGTTTTGCTATATAACAATAATACAGTTATAAGTAAAAATGCGAAGACCAGACTAAAAAGTATCGTAATAAAATAGAGATATAGAATAAAAGAAAAACCATCTAGAACTATAGTAAACATGCCGATATTCTAGGAGAAAATATGTTTGTGGAAGCACAAAGGGAATCAATATGTATTTGTTATTTTAATATACCTTAAAAATTAAATATTCTAACATATTATTTAAGTGTTGACGGATAAATGTATTATGTGTTAAATTAATTTATGTACTAAAGAGCACATAACAAATGCGGAAGTAGTTCAGTGGTAGAACACCACCTTGCCAAGGTGGGGGTCGCGAGTTCGAACCTCGTCTTCCGCTCCAAAGTACGGAGGAATACCCAAGTCTGGCTGAAGGGATCGGTCTTGAAAACCGACAGGCGGGTCATACCGCGCGGGGGTTCGAATCCCTCTTCCTCCTCCATTTTATCTAAATAGGGCTTTCAATATTATTATCGCGGGGTGGAGCAGTTCGGTAGCTCGTCGGGCTCATAACCCGAAGGTCACAGGTTCAAATCCTGTCCCCGCAACCAATCGGGTCAGTAGCTCAGTTGGTAGAGCATTAGATTGAAGCTCTAAGTGTCGGCGGTTCGATTCCGTCCTGACCCATACATAATTAAGAGTTATCCTAATAGTCTAATTGACTTGTAGGATAACTCTTTTTTGTTGTCTGATTTTGAATGTGATGTAGAGCTGTACGACAAACACTTAGGAAGTATAACTGCTATTTACTTTCTTCATCCATCTAAGAAAATGCGAATAAATTGATCGCTCTCTTGAACAAGGTCGTAATCTGCTCCGAAGAGCAGCCAGTCGTATAATGTACCACGCATGCATCTACTAATTAGTAGGGATGTTCTTCTAACTTGGATATTATTCGGAAGCTTTATGATTGTTGGGTTACTATTATCACTAATTCTAGCAATTTTCGCACCTGATACGAGGAAGGTCACAAAATATGAGGATCATGTAGAAGATCATGTAGATAGTGATGAAAGAATAATTTTAACTTCTACAAAGCCATTAGAAATTGACTGAAAGAATATCTAAGAGTTAATGTGAATAACTAGATATAGCATCTAATCGAATAAAAATACTATATTACATTTTGAAAAGCTTCCGATATATCGTCGGAATCTTTTTCATATGTTAAGAAGAGGTTTTATTAAGGTTTATTAATAAAAACTATATCATCTCTTTTTAAAAAGTGTAATTTTACATCTTTTTTAACAAAAGTTATTGTTTTGTGTAAAGGTAATGTGTATAATGACGTGTATATTAAGTAGGAGGTGAGTGTGGGTGCATTCAAATGATTTAGAGAAAAGACTAATTGAGTTAGAGCAGGAAGTTTCCATATTAAAGAGGGATATGGCTCAGCTACAAAATCAAATCAATCCACGAACCAAAAGAGTAGAAAAAGCTGAAATCATACATACAGAAATAAAACCTGCTATTAAGAAAGAGCCGCTTAAACAGGAGCCTGTGCAGAAAGTGAAAGTAAATAAAACACCACTTCAAGAACCTAAAAAAGAAATGTCTATAGAAGAGATGCTAGTTTGGTCATTGCCAAAAGTTTTTATGATTATGATAGTATTTGGCGTTTTATGGGGATTAAAGTTAATCAGTGATTATGGCATTCTAGCTAATGGTTTTAAAATTGCATTAGCCTACGTATTCTCACTTGTTTTAGTTGGGTTAGCATACTTTATGGAGTATAAAAAGAAACGTCAAAAAGCACTGTATATTACGCTTTATGGTGGTGCATTTATCATCGGTATTTTGACGACGGCTGCTGGAGCCATTTTGTATGATGTTTTGTCATTACTGATTGCTCTGCTCGTTGCAATGTTATATATTGCATACGGAATTGTTATTAGTTATATGAAAAAGAGTGAAGTACTGACTGTTTTTGTAGCATTCACATCGCTACTTCTGCCATATTTACTTGAGTATATGGCATTTGGTGAGACTATTATATTAGGCTTTATTGTTTTATTATTTGCTTGTTTACAAATTGTTATTTGGAAGCATCAACAAATAATTGCACTGTATGCAGGGTTACTCTTTTCGCAAATGGCAGTATTAATTGTTGGTTTTATGAATAATTATCAAGAGATTGCATTTGGTTGTACATTTTTAATTGTATTAGGAATCTTCATATTCAGTTGGATTCGGTTTTATGAAGTTGAACAAAAAATATCAACATTATATGAGAGTCTATTGTTTGGTATTAGTATGATTAGTTTATTTTTCATTAATCTACTAGCAGTTAATTATAATAGCTTTTTCTTACTAGTTTACATGATTGGTTTCATCGGACTTGGAAGTTATGCTTATTTGAAAAAGCAGAGAAGACTTTTGGATGTTTTCATTACTGTGGCATTAGTTGCTGCGATGAATTTCGTTGTTCAGTTAGAATTGGCAACTAATTTGAAAGAGTTCTTATTACCATTTACCGCATTTGTAAGTTTGCTTTTAGCTTTGCGTTTACGTGCCAGCTTAATGAAAATAACAAATTCGCTCATATTCACTCTTACTGTTTTGTTTGTCTTTTTAGATAGTTCAGTCGATCCATTTTGGCGCTTCGAAAATATCAATCAATTACTCATAATTGTATATATGCTAGTCTTATTTATAATTGCAAATCGTCCAAAAGGTAAATTAGGGCGTTTTGAAAAAGCAATGGAAGAGTTTGCAATATTAGAGATTGTACCGATTTTAATTAGCTTTTATGTATTCTCCTATTTTGCTAAGGTAGATTATGGCTATTTTCATATAGAAGGTGAGTTACCATACTTCTTATTAATTGTCTTAGCTGTTACAACTATTGCAATGCTATTTATAAAAGAGAAATTTATCGGAAGGTTTTTACCAGTAGTATTCCTATTTAGCTTCTGCTATTCAATGATTTATGTATTCCCCTTAGATGAATTGTCTGACCAGGTAGTTGTCAAAAATATTGTCTTGAGAATAGTTTATGTAGTTATATTTAGTTACTTACTATATTCAATTTATAACGGGAAAAATTACTTTGGAAAATGGCAAGAAATATTAAGAAAATCCGTGGGACCAATTATTTCTATTGGACTTCTTGTAGATATGATTGCAGTTATTACATTGCTATCACAAATTCATACAGTTTATTATTTCGGTGAAAGATTCCTATATACAGGGCATACGATTATTATTCTTATTACTGCATGTATTGCCCTATGGATTAGTTCGGAAGGACAGCAAAAATTCATCCGGTATACTGGATACAGTCTATTAGTTTTTGGAATAGCAAAATTAATCTTCTTTGACCTTTCATATTTGGATTTACTCATTCGAGCAATTCTCTTTATTAGTATTGGTGGATTTGGCTTGTGGTTGTCGAATAAGTTATTACAAAAAGAAGAATGATAGTGGTAGGTATGTTTCTTTCATTAAGTAACATATTTTTACTAAAAATCAGGCTAACTCATGATGTGCAATCTTGAGTTAGTTTTTTTGGTTTGTATAACTTTGTATTCATATATGAAGCACGTTGATAGGTTTAATGGTATGTAAATTTCTGAATACATTAATTTTTTTGTGAATAAAGTTATGGTAAATTAATACTATATTTTTTGGTTTTATAATGTATAATTCTATATAGTGGTTATTTAACAATAATCGATTAAATACCACTAAATTCTTTTTATTATGGTTCTGAAAATTGAGGTTTTTAATAAATGGATATATAAAAGTATTCATCTTTTATAGAATTACTAAAACCAAACAAAGGAAGTGCAAATGAAGTTGGGGAAAAAATTAGGTTTTAAAAACTTCAAAACAGTAAGAGCAAAAATATCATTTGGCTTTATAATCGTAGTACTTATAATGACAGGATATAATGTTTATAGTTATGTTATGCAGCAAAACTCAACTAAATCAACGAAGGAGATTGTTGAGATTGAGTTAGAAATATTAGCAGCAGATGATGAGTTGGCATCATCATTTGCAAATCGAACGGCAGCAGCTAGAGGATATATTATTTCCGGTGATAAAAAATATAAGGAAAAATTTGATGAATATACAGATATCGCTGAAGAAAATGCGGCGATTGTTGCAGGATTAACTTCTTCGATAAAATTAGATGAAATAGTTGAAAAAGCAAGAGTGTGGCGTACATATATAATAGAAGATGTATTTGAAGAATATGATCGTGGAAATAAGCAACTAGCTGCAGATAACCTGAAGTCGGTGGATGAACAAGCCAGTGAAATACAGGAAGGTTATGAAGAGTTAGCGAACACTCGAGAAGAGGCTATTAAGAAAATAGGTAAAGAGATGATTGAGAATGGAGAAAATAATCAATTAATAAGTATTATTTCAACTATACTACTTACTATCATTTCAGTGATTGTAGCTTATATAACTGCTCGAATAATCGTAAAACCAATCAAACTCGTGGCAAAACGCATGACGGAGATTTCGCAAGGTGATATAAGTCAGCCAGACCTTCCAAAAACGTCTGAAGACGAGATTGGACAATTAATTGAAGCGACCAATTCAATGAGTAAAAATGTTCATGAAATATTGAGTAATATTCAAGATGTGTCCAATCAAGTTGCTTCAAATAGTGAAGAACTTGCACAATCTGCATTAGAAGTAAAAACGGGTAGTACACAAATAGCATTAACTATGCAAGAAATTGCTGAAGGAACTGAATCCCAAGCAAGTAACGCAAGTGATTTAGCAACAGTGATGGAGTCATTTACTCAAAAAGTAAAGGAAGCAAATTATGAAGGTGAGAAAATGAACAATCATACTTCGAATGTTCAAAGTCTTACACATGAAGGCAGTAAACTAATGATAGATTCTACTGAACAAATGCGTAAAATTGATGGAATTGTTCAAGAATCAGTGCAAAAAGTAGAAAATTTAGCAGTGCAATCTTTAGAAATTTCAAAATTGGTATCTGTAATTACAAGTATTGCAGATCAAACAAATTTACTTGCTTTAAACGCAGCAATTGAAGCAGCACGTGCTGGTGAACAAGGAAAAGGTTTTGCTGTCGTAGCTGATGAAGTACGAAAGTTAGCTGAACAAGTAACGCTCTCAGTAACTGATATAGCTGGTATTGTTCAAAAGATACAACAAGAAACAAAAAATGTAACAACATCACTCCAAAGTGGTTATGAAGAAGTGATTCAAGGAACAGAACAAATCGCCTCTACAGGAGAGACATTCAACAATATTTCAAATGCTATTAGTGATATGATTGATAATATTAATGTCATTTCAAATAATTTAAGTGGTATTTCTCAAACAACTTTACAAATTAATCACTCAATTGATGATATTGCTGCTGTCTCTCAGGAGTCTGCAGCAGGAGTAGAGGAAACTACTGCAACTGTTCAACAAACAACAAGTTCGATGGAAGAAATTTCGAATAGCTCAGATCATCTAGCTGAACTTGCAGAAGAACTTAATTTACAAGTACAGAAATTTAAATTGTAATTTGCATAAAAAACCAGGTTCTCTATCGAGAATCTGGTTTTTTTATGGATATTAAAGAAATGAGCTTAGTTGTTTGGATATTTAAGTCTTTAACTTCAGAGGTTTTGTGAGAAAATTAATAAGAAGTACTAAGGAAATTTATATTAGAGACGAATTTTTGTTTGTCTTCTGATTTTGTAAGTTATTTACTTATTAATACTTAACTTTGTTATTATAATAAAACCAATATTATTATTTGTCGACGTACTGATAATATGAAATATTATATAGAATATGTAGCAATGATAAAGGAGAATATAATGTACACAATTGGACAAGTCGCTCAATTTTTAGGTGTATCTAGAGATACCTTGAAATTTTATGAAGAAAAGGAATTAGTAAAACCTAAGCAAAATATTGTGAATGGGTATAGAAAATATAATCATTTTGATATATATGATATAACAACAGTAAATTTCTATAGAGAAATTGATATTGAAATTAAAAAAATCCAGGAATTAAGAAAAAGTAAGAGTATAGAGGGAATAAAATCATTATTAGAAGAGAAAGAACAAGATGTTTTAGAGGAAATAGAATACAAAAAGCTTCTTTTAAAAAAGATTCAGATAGTAAAGGAAGATTGCGAAAAAATTAAACAGTTTTTAGGGGAATATACAGTACAAGAAATGAAGCCTTTAGAAATAAAAGGAGAAATAAAACATTTTACTGCGTATGATGAATATGAAACTCTAAAAAAGAACACAGACAGCTTAAAAAAAGCAGTTACTCTAACCTCTTTAAGAAGAGTTATAAATTTCAATGATGAAGGTATGATTGAAGATGGATTTTTAATTGTAAGAGAAGTAGAAGACTATGATAAAGAAATAAAAGGTGAAATTCTATCTCATCCAAAATGTATTTATACAGTTATTGAAGATGGAAGATGGTCAACTGGTGGAAAAAGTATTGATCATAGCGTTGAAGCAAATTTAAGAAAAGTAGCAATAGAAAAAGGGTGCGAACTTTTAGGGATAGTTTATATAAATCTATTACTTACCACTTATGAAGATGAACTTGAACGTACATTTTTAGAAATTTATGCACCTATAAAATAATTCGGGTATGTATTGACCTGTGAGTAACCCCCAGGTTTAAGCTGAAGGTATCGGTAAATATGAGCGCTATTATATTTACGAAATACTTAGTTTGAAGCGGGGATTATGTATGAAAAGGGAAAAGAAACTAAAAAAACCAGTAGCAAGTTTTATTCTACTAACCAATATCATTTTTTTGCCACTTTTTTTTCTTGTAGGAGCCATAAGCATGTTAGGATACCCTGCATGGGTCTTTGATGTAATGTTCTGTATATCATCTTGGTCCTCGACATTTGCTTTTGCCATCCTATTTAAAAAAATCTATCCTCGGCAAAGTTTTATACAATTTGTAAAAGATAAATTTAAGAATAAACTTAAATTTTCTGTGATTCTTACTGTGATTTTGATTCAAATCTTCATATTTTTGATGATTTTGTTTCTCGTATCTAATAATAGTGAGGTAGACTCTATTTTTACTATTTCTTCTTGGGGCATGTTGATCTATTTCTTTTTTAAAAACCTTATTGCAGGGCCACTAGGTGAAGAAATAGGGTGGAGAGGCTTCGCTCAAATTGAGCTCCAAAAGATGCATTCACCATTAAAAGCATCGATAATCATAGGGTTTTGGTGGGGTATGTGGCATCTACCCATATGGTTTACTACAGGGTTTGTGGGCATTGATTTAATCAAATATATTTTATTCTTTATGATTTCAATCATATCCATTAAGATCGTCATGACAGCATTTTATAACTTAAATCAGAATTTAATCATCCCAATCATCATCCACCAATTTTTTAATTTTTTTATTGGCATTATAAACGGAAACTTATTCGATTTAATCATGTATAACGCAATTTTTTATTTAGTAGTAGCACTTTTAATCATCGTTATTAATCCAAAGAAAGTATTGTATGGAAGGGAATATACAAACGTTATTAATCGAAAGCATTTCATGATTTAGTGATAGTTTGTCCAGCTATACACTTAATAACGAGAGCATTGTTGATTAAGGTTTAATGAAATTTCAAACTTTATTATATAGAAATGTATCTATTACATTAAATAAGAGCATGTTTTGAACATTTGACGTTCATAACATGCTCTTTTATTTGCTTAGAGGTTTCTCAAGGAGTTTTTAAACATAAATTACTCTGCTGTTGTTACTTCGGATTGATTACGATTATCTTTATTGAATTTTACTTGACTAATGATATAGCAAAGTACAACACTAACAACAAAAAAGATTGATAAGGTGATTAGCGCAGAAGACATACCTGATGCCATTCTACCATCGTAATAAATCAGTGAACGCATACCGTCTACTAAATAATGCGTTGGTAAAATGTTACTAAAGAATTGGTGAACAGACGGTAAAATATTGATTGGAATTGGTCCGCCACTTGCAAATATTCCCATCATATTAATAGGGAAGGCGATCAATAAACTCCATCTACCGAAGTATAGATTGAATACTTGGAAGAACATGAACATCGTCATAGAACCGAAAATAAGAAATCCTAATATCGACAATAAATTTGCTGTATGCCCAACATTATAAACTGCAAAAGTACAAACTACTAATAAAATTGACATGAGTGCAGTCATACAAATACCAAATATTATTTCTGTATTTAAGACTGCATGTTTTTTTATTTTCATGCCATGTGTTTTTAAGGCTGTATACATTGAATCTACATAACCATTTACCATTTGAGACCCCATCATACCTGTAATCATGCATAATAATGCCAATATAAAAGGTGTCATCCCATTATCATTTTTGACGACAGAAATATTTTTTTCATTAATTTGAATAGGATTTGCTAAAACGAGTGCATTTTCTGGTGAAAGGGTAGATTTTGAGCTATTCAATGATCCTGAAATTTGCTCGGTTACACTTTTGGAAATACTTGTTGCGACTGCTTGTAAAGAAGATTGTGCTATCCCAGAAGCAAATTGTCCTCCAGCTTTGTTTACAATTAATTCAAGTTCTGCTTGTTTTGTATGCTTTTTATTTTGTAATAATTGACCTTGTAACTGAAGCATTGATTTTGTGTAATTCTTTGGAATGATTAATGCAGCGTATGCTTTATTGTCTTCAAGAATAGCTAAGCCTGCTTCTTTATTCGATGCAGTCTTCCATTTAATAGCAGTACTGTCCTTGGAACTAGCAATATTTGTACTGATTAGTTTGCCCATATCAATTTTCAGCCCGTCCACTTTTCCACCTTCGTCTTCATTAATAATAACGATAGGGAAATTTTGAACATTTGGTGTTGCTTTAGAGAAAATTGGAATGTAGATGACTGCCATAATAATCATCAGTGCAGATACCATCCAGACAGGCGTCCACATACTTTTAGTCTTTAAAAATCTTTTCATACATAATACTCCTCGATTTCATGTTAAAATAATTTTGTTATTGATACTATTAATATCATAATGATAGTATTGCTATCAATGTGATAAATACAATATCATGAATAGCTATAATATTACAATGAAAAAGTATAGAATGACGATTTTGACTTTCATCATCCTATTTGATAGAATCACTAGCGTCTAGAAGAACGGTAAAAAGGAGAATGTACTACTATGGATCCTAAATCTCGATTAGAAAAAGAACGATTAGAAGGGAAACAAAAACGAATTATTGAAATGGTAGAAGCAGCTGATCGAGTATTTGCAAGAAAGGGTCTTGAAAAGACTACAATGCAAGACATCGCAGATGAAGCAAGTATTGGCATAGCTACTTTGTTTCGATATTTTCCCAAAAAAGATAGGATTATTGTTGCAGTAGCCGCAAAATCACTTGAATCTAATTTAGTTGTTTTTCAAGAAGTTTTAGATAAACCTGGTACTTGTTACGAAAAGATAGAGCATTTATTTGATACATTTATAGCTTTTAACGAACAGAAGGAAAGTCGGATTAAATTTATAGAAAGTTTTGAAACATACGTAGCCCAATCAACTGAACCTTTTGAAGGAATGGAGGTCTATAATGCTGCTTCCAAGCAACTTGTAGATATCTATTATAAAATAATCGAAACTGGTAAAACAGATGGCTCTATTCGAACAGATATACCGATTACGGATACGCTATCAACATTGTCAAATGTGTTCGGTATTTTCGCGAAAAAATTATCACTTCATAGAAGCATACTTATGCTCGAATCAAATGTACCATCTGAGACGCAATTACTTATTCTAAAAAATATTTTCCTTAGCTATATTAAGAACGATTAAGCAATCACTTATACTTCAAACCTACATTGGATTCCTTCATTTTGAAGGTTTCTTTTTTTATGTTCAGAATGTTTCTTCCCTCAAAAAACCACTTAAATCCCTTTATAATTGAATTTCCTGATTATAGACAAGTAAAGATAAGACATCTTGTCTATTCTTGTATAAGAAGTACACACATATTGTCCAATTAATAGAAAACGTTTTCAAAATATAATTAATATCAGAATATTCATAACTATTATTTAGTTTATATTCGCTTTCCTTATGAACATTTGAAAACAATTAAGAAGGGGAGATTACATGAATTTAAAAGTAGAAAATGAGACGTATTTACGAGACCGAGAAGCTGTTATTCAATTAACGCGGGAGCTAGTACAAATTCCAAGTGTATATAGAGAAGGTATTGCAGATGCAAATGAAACAAAAGTGGCGTTATATGTTGCCGAATATTTAAAGAATATTGGTATTCAAACACATATTGAAGAAGTAGTACCTGGTAGACCAAATGTTATTGGCATCATCGATTCAGGTAAACCTGGTAAAACACTTCTTTTTGAAGGGCATACGGATGTTGTAACAGAAGGAAATGTTGATGCTTGGACGTACGGTCCTTTCAGTGCTGAAATTGTTGATGGACGGATGTACGGAAGAGGAACGAATGATACAAAAGGTAACTTGGCGTGTATGATTACCGCTGTTCAATCGATTCTAAAAGATAAAGAAGAGTTTTGTGGAAAGATCATTTTGTGCATACCTGTTGATGAAGAAGGGATGATGCTTGGCATTAAACACTTCATCAAACAAGGTTGGGCAGATGGAGTAGACGGGGCTATTATTTGTGAACCTGAAGAAAATAATGTCTGTATCGCTCAACGAGGGGCAATGCGTATTAGAGTAGACGTATACGGCAAGATGGCACACGGAGCAATATCATGGAGTGGTATTAATCCAAATTGGCGAATGGCGAGATTAATAGTAGAACTTGAAAAGCTTGAGAAGGAAGAGCAGGAAAGGTTAGGGGAGGACCCTTACTTAAAATGGCCATCTATTACGCCAACAATTTTGCAAGCACCTGTAAAAGGGGATGCTCAGATTAATGTTATTCCTGATCATTGTATGATGACACTCGATATTCGTACCGTTCCAAAACAGGATCATGATGAATTATTAAATAAAATCAATGCAATCATCGCAAGATTAAAAAATGATGACTCTGATTTTAATGTAGAATTGACGATTTTAGATAACCGACCATCTACATTTACTGACACAAATCATCCAGTTGTTCAAGCGGTTTATGATGCTGTCAAAGAAGTGACAGGAGAAGAACCAATTTATAATGGGGTGCCTGGAGCGACAGATGGTACGTTTTTACACATGCATGGTGTACCGATTGTCACAATTGGGGCAGGAGATAGAGAAATTCCACACCAAATCAATGAGTATGTAGATATTGAGGAATTAGCGGTTACAACGGCTATTTTTAGAGATGCAGCATTACGCTTTTTAAAGGATGGGAGTAATGTAAATGACTGAATTTAAAATTGCGGTAATTCCTGGAGATGGAATTGGTGTTGAAGTAATGGAGGAAGCATTAAAGGTGTTGTCTGTCCTCGAAGAACATGAACAGAATTTTGTGTTGCATAAGGAAAATTTCGAGTGGAATTCGGATTATTATTTGGAACATGGAAGAATGATGCCGGAGGATGGGCTTGTAACACTACAAAGCTATGACGCTATTTTATTTGGTGCTATTGGTGATGCTAGAGTACCAGATGACATAACAATATGGGAATTAATAATGCCAATTCGTAAGCAATTCCAGCAATATGTAAACTTTAGACCTGTGAAATCATTACCTGGCATAACATCACCACTTAGCAATGGGGATGATATCGATTTTGTCATTTTCCGTGAAAATGCAGAAGGTGAATATTCAAATAGTGGCGGTCGTATGTTTGAGTCTCAACAATCAGAGATGGCCATTCAAAATACTATTATGACTACAGCGGGTATTGAAAGAATCGTTAAAGCTGCATGTGAATATGCAGAGAAAAATGGTAAGAAGAAAGTTACGAGTGCTACGAAGTCTAACGCAATCATCCATTCTATGAAACTTTGGGATGAACATGTTAAGAGAATAGTAAAAAACGAGTATCAAAACCTTATATTAGAATCGATTTATATTGATGCTCTAGTTGCATATTTCGTACAACGACCACAATCATTCGAAGTTGTAGTCGCTTCCAATTTATTTGGTGATATTTTATCAGATCTTGGTTCAGGAATTGTCGGGGGGTTAGGCCTTTCTCCTTCAGCAAACATTAATCCAGAAAAACAGTTTCCTTCTATGTTTGAACCTGTTCACGGCTCTGCACCGGATATTGCAGGGAAGGGAATCGCTAATCCAATAGCGCAGATTTGGTCAGCAGCTTTAATGCTTGACCATCTAGGGAGAGAAGATCTTTCAACAAAAATAATAAATGCGATTGAACTGGTACTCCTTGAAGGGAAGATAAAAACAGCAGATATTGGTGGGAATGCTACAACGGCACAAATGGGTTCAGCCATCTCAGCGAAAATAATAGAACAGTATGCTCTTAAAGAGAATGAGGAGTCGAAAATATGGACTTAAACAATAAAGTTATAGTTGTGACAGGTGCTGGTGGAGGAATGGGGAAAGCAATTGTTTCTCAACTGCTCGAACTAGGAGCGTATGTTATTGGGGTTGATTTATCAACTGAATCATTACAATCAATTCAACATCCTAATCTTCACACACATGCAGCGAGTGTCTTAGATGAAGAACAGATTGCTGAAATTTTCTTTCAAGTTCACAAGGACTTCGGAAAAATTGATGGCTTGGTAAATGCGATTGGTATTGCTCAAGCAGCAACGCCTATTGAAGATGTGACATTGAGTCAATGGCATAAACTCATGGATATTAATGCGACTAGTCTTTTCATTTCATGTAAGGAAGCAGTCAAATATATGAAACCGAATCGCCAAGGATCAATTGTCATAATTGCATCGATTTCAGCTGTAAGACCACGACCAGGTTTACAGTCATATATTGCTTCAAAAGGCGCAGCAGAAAGTTTTTCAAGAGCAATGGCTATCGAATTGGCGCCTTATTCCATTAGAGTAAATACCATTAATCCAGGGCCAGCGGATACCAATATGCTAGGTCAATTTGCTGCCAAAGATGCTGATATCAGCACCGTCAAAGAGGAAGTATTTAGAAAAAGTGTTCCTCTTGGTGAATTAATCGAGCCTGAAGATATCGCGAATGCAGTTACTTACTTATTATCCGATCGAGCGAAAATTGTAACAGGGGCAACATTGAATGTGGATGGCGGAAGAGGCCTGTAATGAAGAGAGGTTGTGAAGAAGATGAAACGGATTTCAATGCTAATCAATGGAAAATGGGTTGGTGACGACTCTAATGAGTGGTTACCAGTCTTCAATCCATCAAATGGAGAACTGATTGCTGAGATAGTTAAAGGTAAAAAAGAACATGTGGATGAAGCAGTGCACGCAGCCCAAGTGGCGTTTGAAAGCGATGAATGGAAAAAGGTAAAGCCTTATGAACGAGGGCAACTGTTAGTTAGGCTTGCAGCGCATATTAGAAATAATGCTGAGCAATGGAGTAAGTGGGAGTGTGAAGATGTAGGGAAACCAATTTCACAAGCCAAAGCTGATGTAGAAGCGGCCGCTAGATACTTTGAATTTTACGGTGGAGCAGCAGATAAAGTAATGGGAGATACGATACCGATTGAAGAGGGGATATTAAATGCGACTGTCTTAGAGCCAGTTGGCGTTACAGCACATATTGTCCCTTGGAATTATCCTCTTCAAATCACTGCGAGAAGTGTTGCTGCAGCAATTGCTACAGGGAATGCTGTTATTGTAAAAAGTGCAGAAGATACGCCTCTTACTACACATGCAATTGCAGAATGGTTTGCAGAAAGTGAATTACCTAAAGGAATATTTCAACATGTTACAGGTCTAGGTGCTGATGTCGGTGGGCCGTTAGCGGGACATCCAGGAATTCACCATATTACCTTTACGGGCTCCGTTAACACAGGTATTTCTGTAATGAAAGCCGCTGCAGAAAACGTCGTACCCGTGACGCTTGAGCTTGGTGGTAAATCTCCAAACATCGTATTTGCTGATGCAAATGAAGAGTTAGCTCTTGAAGGAATAGTTAGAGCCATTATTCAAAATGCTGGGCAAACATGTTCTGCGGGGTCTCGATTACTTATTGAAGAAAAATATAAAGAACATTTTTTACGGAAATTAACAGCTAAGTTTAATGAATTGACGATTGGTCCAGGTATTGATGACAGAGAAATTGGACCAATTTTAAATAAAAAGCAATTCGATCAAATTATTAACAAGATACAGGATGCAAAGCCAGCAGGGAATATAATCGCTGGTGGAGAATCAGTTACTATTAGTGGTTCTGAAGGTGGCTATTATATTCAACCAACTATTATAGACGGGCTGGACAATAATCATCCACTAGCAAAGGAAGAGATTTTTGGACCGGTATTAACAGTTTTCAATTTTGAAACAATTGAAGAAGCAATAGCATTGGCGAATAGCACGGATTATGGACTGGTCGCTGGTATTTGGACTCGAAATATAGACGTCGCTCATTATGTTGCATCCAAGGTGAAATCTGGCCAAGTATTTATCAATAATTATGGTGCTGCAGGAGGAGTACAGATGCCTTTTGGTGGGTATAAAAAAAGTGGGATTGGAAGAGAGAAAGGTTTCATCGCATTAAGAAACTACACCCAAGTGAAAAACATAGCAGTGAAGTTTTCGATTTGAACTTGAAATTGAGGTGAACTTATGGAAAGTCCACAACTACACATTGAACCTTCAAAAAGTACAAATGATCAACTATTAGAAGTCAAAGGGTTAAAAACTTATTTCCATATAGGAAAAGGTAAAATAGCTAAAGCAGTAGATGATGTAAGTTTTGCCATAAAAAAAGGTGAAACCGTAGCGTTAGTTGGAGAGTCTGGCAGCGGCAAGAGTATCACGTCATTGTCCATAATGAGACTTATTCCTAGTCCACCAGGTGAGATTGTAGAAGGTTCTATATCCCTTGAAGGAAGAGATTTACTTTCGCTGTCAGAAGATGACATGACGAAAGTTCGAGGAAATGAGATAGGTATGATTTTCCAAGAACCAATGACCTCTTTAGATCCAGTTTTTACGATTGGAAATCAAATCGTCGAATCGTTAATGAAACATCAAAAATTAAAGAAAAAAGAAGCTTACGAAAAAGCTGTCGATTTATTGAAAATCGTTGGATTTGCTAGAGCAGAAAAAATTATTAAAGAATATCCACATCAATTATCAGGTGGAATGAGACAACGGGTTATGATTGCCATTGCAATGTCCAATAACCCGAAACTACTCATTGCAGATGAACCGACAACTGCACTAGATGTAACGGTTCAAGCTCAAATTCTTAATTTAATGATTGATATGAAAGAACAATTTGGATCTTCTATATTACTCATCACGCACGATATGGGTGTTGTAGCCGAAACTGCAGACAGGGTGCTTGTCATGTATGGAGGGCAAATTGTTGAAGAGGCACCTGTTAGAGATCTCTTCTTGAAAACGAAGCATCCCTATACAACAGCATTATTAAGGACAATTCCAAATATTGATGTGGACTTAAAAAGGTTAGAATCAATACCTGGGAATGTACCGCCTGCACATTTATTTCCAAAAGGATGTCGTTTTGCAGCACGATGCACGCATGCAATGGCAAAATGCCTAGAAGAAATACCTCGACTTTTAGAAATCGAAAATAACCATAAAGTTAGATGCCACCTCTATGCTAGTGAAGGGGGAGCTGTAGAATGAGCGAGAGAGAAAAAATACTTGAGATAAAGCATTTAAAAACCTATTTTCCGATTAAAGGTACTCTTTTTAAAGGGAAAGCAGGACTTGTAAAAGCAGTCGATGATATTAGTTTTGATGTATTCAAAGGTGAAACTTTAGGGATTGTAGGAGAGTCAGGTTCTGGTAAATCCACTTTAGGAAGAACCATCCTACGTTTAACTGAACCTACTGATGGTGAAATCATTTTTGAAGGAAATCATCTAGAACATTTAGGGAATCGTCAACTACAAAACCATCGTCAACATATGCAAATGGTTTTTCAAGACCCGTTCGCTTCTTTGAATCCAAGAATGCGTGTGGAACAACTTGTAGGAGAGCCTATAGCTGTTCAGAAGATCTTATCAAAAGCTGAAAGAACTAAAAAAGTAGAGAGTTTAATTGAAAAAGTAGGCTTACCAAAAGAAGCGCTCGCAAAATTTCCTCATGAATTTTCTGGAGGACAAAGACAGCGCATTGGTATTGCTAGAGCATTGTCGATGAATCCGAAATTTATTATTGCCGATGAGCCTGTATCAGCACTCGATGTATCTGTGCAATCGCAAGTGTTGAACTTAATGTTGGATCTACAAGAAGAATTCAATTTGACTTATTTATTTATTTCTCATGACTTAAGTGTTGTGAAACACATTAGCGATCGTGTAGGTGTTATGTATTTAGGAAGAATTGTTGAAATCGGACCTAAGCATGATATTTATAATAATCCGCTACATCCATATACTCAGGCATTATTATCTGCAATTCCTGTAGTGAATTTCGAAAAGAAAAGGGAGAAAATTGAGCTAAGCGGAGAACCTCCAAGTCCATCTGACCCTCCAACGGGCTGTGCGTTTCATACGAGATGTCCGAAGGCGTTTGATCGTTGTAAAGTTGAACGTCCTGAACTTATTCATATAGAAATCGGACAGCAAGTTGCCTGCCATCTATATTCACAAGAAGATAATAAAAAGTTTTCGAATGCAGAAAGTAAAGTTCTCGAATTAACCAAACTAAATTGATTGAATATTTCGAAAACAGTTCAAGGAGGCGTGTTCATGAGCTTTGGCAATATAACAGATGTACCAGGTATTAAGGTTGGTAACGTAGAAAATATAGAAGCATTAACAGGGTGCACGATTATCCTTGCAGAAGGTGGGGCTGTTTGTGGGGTAGACGTAAGAGGATCAGCCCCAGGTACTCGAGAAACAGATTTACTTGATCCAATTAATAGAATTGAAGAAGTTCATGGTATTTGCTTATCGGGTGGAAGTGCATACGGTTTAGATGCAGCTTCAGGTGTTATGCAATATCTTGAAGAACAAGGCGTTGGACTTGATGTCGGTGTCGCAAAAGTACCAATTGTTCCGGGTGCAGTGCTTTTTGATCTACAAATTGGTAGCCCAAATATTCGCCCCGATAAAAAAATGGGCTACGAGGCGGCCACGCAAGCCAAGAAGGGAATTTTCTCTTTTGGAAATGTAGGAGCTGGTTGTGGTGCTACAGTGGGGAAGATTACAGGACCGGAACATTGCATGAAAGGTGGTCTAGGTAGTACTTCAATAGAATTAGAAAATGGTTTCGTTGTAGGTGCACTAGTTGCTGTTAATGCGGTTGGAGATGTCAGGGATCCACTGACGAGAGAAATACTAGCAGGTCCAATCGATGCTAATACAGGGCTTATTATTGATAGCCTTAAGTTTATAGAAGAAAATTTATCAGGTAATGCCCTACCCGGATCTAATACAACAATTGGATTAGTAGCAGTCAATGCAAAATTAACAAAAGCAGAAGCAAAAAAGGTTGCTCAAATTACTCAAAATGCCTTAGCTAGAACCATTTTCCCAGTACATACTATGTTGGATGGGGATACGGTTTTCGTGCTAGCTACTGGAGGAGAGTCTTATCCAGTAGATTTCGTAGGTAATATGGCAGCAAAAGCAATGGAAGAAGCTATAATCGTTGCTATTAAAGCTGCAAATGAGGTTAAAGGTGTACCAAGCTATCAAAGCTACAACAGCAAAAAGAATTTGGAAATGCCGACATAAAATATCTTTATTCAAAGAGGGGGCTATTTGAACATGAAGAGTACAAAGAGGCTAATGATTGTCGCAATGATTGTTGTCTGTATGTTTTTAATCAGTGCTTGTTCGGGAGGAAAAGAAAGCGGAGAGGGTAGTTCAGGTAACGGGAAAACACAAGAAATCAAAGTAAGGGTAAATGATGATCCTGACTTTCTTGACCCGCATTTAGCTACAGCTTCCATTTCATTTCAAATGATTCTAAATATGTTCGAAGGGTTATTTGCTCCAGAAACGGACGGGTCATTAAAACCAGCAATTGCTGAAAGCTATGAATTATCAAAAGATGGTTTGACTTATACATTCAAAATCCGACAAAATGTAAAATTCCATAACGGTAGCGTCTTAAAAGTAGATGATATCCTCTATACATTTGAGCACCTAATGGGGACAAAAAATGGCAAGCCTCTTTCAGGTAACTTTGGCAATGTAGAATCTGTAAATGCTCCTGATGAGTCTACAGTTGTTATTAAGCTTAAAGAGCCAAATTCTAATTTCCTTTATTCTCTAACGGCTTTACAATCTGCAATCGTACCTAAAGATAATGATGGCGAACAAAATGAAAATCCAATTGGAACTGGCCCATTCAAATTTGTTAAGTATACACCGGGATCGAATTTAGTTTTAGAAAAAAATTCGGATTACTGGCAAGAGAACATACCTTATCTAGATAAGGTAACATTCGCATTCCAATCAGATGATAACTCTGCAGTAATGAGTTTGATAGCTAAAGAAGTAGATTTAACAGGAGTTCGTGGACACCGATTATCTGAGGTTGAAAATGATTTTAACATCAGTCACCAAAATAACAACTCAGCCTTAGTCATTACGTTTAATGAAGAAAAAAAGCCATTTAATGATGTAAAAGTTCGTCAAGCTATCAATATCGCTATTAACAAACAGGATGTTATTGATTCTGTCTATTCTGGATACGCTACTCGTCTTGGTTCTAATATGAGTCCAGCAATGGGAGATTACTATCTTGACGGATTACAAGATGTCTATGCACGTGACATTAACAAAGCTAAAAAGTTATTGTCTGAAGCAGGTTATCCAAAAGGTTTTAAAACAAAAATCACAGTATCTTCACATAATGACATGTACTCAAATATCGCTCAAATTGCTGCTGAAAACTTAAAAGAAATTGGCATCGATGTTGAGATTGAAGTCGTAGAGTGGGGAATTTGGCTAGAGCGTGTGTATTTTGGAAGAGATTATGAAATGACAACAATTGATTTAACGGGTAAACCGTCAGCATATGAAATCTTAAATGATTATATTTCTACAAATGACAAAGAAAACTTCTTCCGATTCAACAATAAAGAGTTTGATAAAGTCATGGCAGATGTATTAAAAGAAACGGATCAGAAAAAACAAATTGAGATGTATAAACGTGCTCAAGAAATTTTAAGTGAACAATCTACTGCAGTATATATTGCTGACTATCAAGTGCTATGGGCTGCAAATAAAAAAATTGAAGGACTAAAAAGTTATCCATTCTGGTTCCACGACATGTCAGAAGTGAAGTTTACTGAATAGAGGGGAAGAATAGACATGGCCTATATCATCCGAAGAATTATATTATTTGTTGTGACAATGGCAATGGTATCTTTTATCACTTTTGCAGTTTTTCAAATTTTACCGGGTGATCCGATTCGTACAATGTTAGGAACAGAGGCAGATGAAGTGCAAGTAGAGACACTAAGAAAAGAACTCGGCTTGGACCAACCGCTTTATGTTCAATACTTTGAGTGGGCAAAAGGTTTAGTTACAGGTGATTTAGGAGAATCGATACGATTTTCTATGCCAGTAAAAGAATTGCTCATGGATCGCTTACCGGTCACGATTTCATTAGCTGCGATTACACTGCTTATTGTAATAATTGTGGCTATCCCTTTAGGAATTTTTGTTGCAAAAAGACAAAATAAAATGAGTGATGTTGTATTTTCTTCCATCACTCAGGTAGGGATGGCTATCCCTTCTTTCTGGTTGGGAATGTTATTAATCTTATACCTAGGAATGAATTTTAGTTTCTTCTCAATTAGTGGGTATGTACCTTGGACAGAAAGTATAGCAGGGGCGTTAGGTGCAATATTATTACCTGCGCTGACAATTGCTATTCCTCAAATCGCTGTAAAATTCCGCTATGTTAGGAATGCGATATTGGAACAGCTAAGGTTGGATTATGTTCGAACAATACGTAGTAAGGGAATTACAGAAAAGTTTGTAATGTATAAACATGTTTTAAGAAATTCGATGATTCCAATATTAACGATATTCGGATTAATAACAGCTGAAGTTGTTGCAGGAACAATTATTGTAGAACAGGTTTTTGCTCTTCCAGGAATTGGCCAATTATTAATCACTTCGATTGGATATCGTGATTTTCCGTTAGTACAAGGTATCGTAATGTACATCACATTTGTAGTAGTATTTATCAATTTCTTCGTAGATATTTTATATTCTGTCTTAGACCCAAGAATAAGGTTAAATTAAGGAGGGCCATATGAAAACATTAATGGGTAATGCTAAAAATATTAATTTAATAATTGGCCTCTTCATTTTGATATCTTTTCTTCTATTAATGATCGTGAGTTTTTTCTATACGCCACATGATGTAACTGCTATGAATGTCGCTAATAAGTTAAAGGGACCAAATAGTGAGAATTGGTTTGGAACCGATGAATTCGGCAGAGATATCTTCAGTCGCATTATGAAAGGCACTCAAACAGCCTTTTTTGTAGGCACATTAACGGTAACGATTGGTGTTGTCTTTGGAACACTTATTGGTGGGATAGCTGGATATGTTGGTGGCTGGGTAGATGAGGTTTTCATGAGAATCATGGATGCTTTAATGGCTTTTCCAGGGATTATTCTGGCATTAATGCTAGTAGCTGTGTTTGGTTCAGGGATTGTTAATACATCGATTGCACTTGGATTAATCGCCATTCCTAGTATTGCCCGAATTGCTCGTAGTGGTTTTGTACAACACAAAGAATACGAGTATGTTTTATCAGCAAAGTTAATCGGGGTAAAACCATTCAAAATTATGTTCCGTCATATACTACCTAATGTTTCGTCACCTTTGATAGTAGCGGCATCTGTTAGCTTTGGAGTAGCAATGTTGGCTGAAGCTGCACTAAGTTATTTAGGACTAGGGGTTAAACCGCCAGATCCTAGTTGGGGCCGGATGTTAAAAGACTCTCAAGCTTTTCTGAAAAGTGCACCATGGTACACATATGCACCTGGTATTGCCATTACATTCATGGTATTAGGGTTTTATATGTTAAGTAATGCAATCCGAGATATTTTAGATCCAAGGTCAAACTAATCCAGCGAAAATAAAAAAACCGGTTTTCTCTATACGAGAAAAACCGGTTTTCCTTCGTTATTATTTTGTTTAAGCAGTAACTGATAGGCTTTAATAGCAACTTCAAGTGCAAGACGGTTGGATGGCTCCATAAAATTCGAACCAAGAAGTGTTTCTAGTTTTTCTAATCTATTATATAACGTTTGCCTTACGATAAAGAGACGATCTGCTGTTTCATTCTTAACCCCATTACATTCTAAATAAATGCAAAGTGTTGTAAATAAATCACTTTCATACTTTTTATCATAGCTTAAAATAACGTCTAAATAATCGTGAACGTAGTTTTCAAGTTGTTTACTCTCAATTAACAATAGTAGCAGTCTATTGATACCAAGATCATTATAGAAATAAGTGTTGACAATGTCAGATTTTTTCAATGTAATGGCTTTCTTTGCCTCTACATAACCTTCTTTTACTTGAGCTATATCCTTATATACTCTACTCACGCCAAATTTACATTCATTCCCGCAAAATGTACTAGTATCTTTCATATCCTTGATACTTTGTATGATTTGATCAAATCTATCAGTTTTCTCTTTCAAATGATCTGCTGCTATAAACGATGCAATGACTACTATTTCAGTCCTTTTAGAAGAAACAGCTGGAAAAAATCCATGCCTTTTGAAAATGGAGCGAACTAACATTGAGCGTTGCAACTTTAACTCTTCCCAGTCTTCTTCAACAATGTTGATCTCCTCGGAATTTAACTGCATTACAAATATTCTAAAGTACATATTTCGACTTGCAGCAGGTAAATAAGTTTGGACGTCATCCTGTTCATAGTCTCTGCCTTTTATAAGGTTTTGTACAAGTTCATCTTCCATGTTTTGTTTGCGTTCTTGAATAGTTCTATTACGTAACAGAATTTGTGCAATGGCAAGGGCTGCTCGATCTAAAATAAGAAAGAAGAACTCATTTGATAAGGGTTGTTGTACTTGTAAGCAGAGATGCCCCCAAACTTGTCCCAATCCTTTTACAGGCATAAGGGCAAATGTTTGAGTAGAAAGAGTGAAATTTCTTTGTACTGTCATATCAGATGGTGAACTTTCTATAAAAGAACGAATAGAAGTTTCTAACTCTTTTATTTCAGAAGGGTAATAATATGATTTTGAATTATCCGTTATAAACAAAACACCTTGTCGGAAGTAATGATTCAATTCTTGAAGAATTTTCAGGATTCCGTTAGGGCTTAATGAGAGATCGATAAATTTTGTGGACAGTGTATCAAGTTGGGAAAGCCATTGGTGATGTTGGTTAATTATTAACGTATGTAAATCTTGAGTAATGTCGACAAAACGTACAACCTCTTCAAAGATAATCAGAGGGAAATCATGTTCATCTGCTAATTTTATAAGCTCAATAGGAATTTCTTTAAAATAAGGACCGATTTCAATACACATACCAGCTGCATTTTTTTCTATTAAATTTTCCAAGTAACTGATTTGAGTAGTAAGGTCGAGTTGAAGACCAACACCAGTTGTTAAAATTAGTTCGCCCCCATTTATCAGTGTTTCGAATTCTTTTATTTCTAAAATATGCGACCATTTCACTTGATTACTTAAACCTTTTGAACCTGCTATTACTTTTGCTGATTTGAACGATTTTCTTTCTAATATGTCTTGTATGGTTAAAACAAATTCAATCATTCCAATAGCCCCCCAATAAGTTAAAAAAAGTCTAACATGAGTGTACTTTATGTAAAGTGTAACTATTCTAAATAATCTGTAAAATAAATTATGAGGTTAATTGTTAATAACGTCAACTTTAAAGAAAAGTAGAATAGGAGGACGTATATGAATAAGGTAATCACTGAAAAGAAAACGCTTTCAAATTTTATTAATGGACAATGGGTAAAATCGTCCACAGAAAACTACATTGAAGTGCCAAATCCTGCAACTGGAGAAATATTAGCCGAAGTTCCAATTTCAACTCAACAAGATTTGGAAAAAGCAGTAGAGGCTGCAAAACAAGCTTTTACTTCATGGAAGAAAGTTGCTGTTCCTCAGCGTGCTAGAATCTTATTTAAATATCAGCAATTATTAATAGAGAACTGGGATGAACTAGCGAAAATTATAACTGTTGAAAATGGTAAAAACTATACCGAAGCATATGGTGAAGTACAACGAGGGATTGAGTGCGTAGAATTTGCAGCAGGAGCTCCTACACTAATGATGGGCCATCAGTTACCTGATATCGCAACAAGTATTGAATCTGGTATGTATCGCTATCCTCTAGGAATAGTAGGGGGGATTACGCCGTTTAATTTCCCGATGATGGTACCATGCTGGATGTTCCCTTTAGCAATTGCGAGTGGTAATACGTTCATCTTGAAACCTTCTGAGAGAACACCACTTCTAGCAAATTATCTAGCAGAATTGTTACATGAAGCAGGACTACCAGCAGGCGTATTTAATCTTGTCCACGGTGCTCATGATATCGTGAATGGCATTCTTAGTCATCCAGATATTCCAGCCGTATCATTTGTTGGATCCCAACCTGTGGCAGAATATGTCTATAAAACTGGTACGTCAAATGGTAAGCGAGTTCAAGCACTAGCTGGAGCCAAAAATCATACAATTGTTTTGCCAGATGCAGATATGGACTTAACAGTAACGAATATAATTAATGCAGCATTTGGATCAGCAGGGGAAAGATGTATGGCTTGTGCAGTTGTTGTAGCAGTTGGCGACATTGCAGACGAACTAGTAACAAGATTAGTAGAGGAATCAAATAAATTAACAATAGGGGACGGCTTGAAAGAGGGTATTTTCCTCGGTCCGGTCATTCGAGATTCCCATAAGGATCGAACAATCCAATATATTGAATCTGGCATTGAAGAAGGTGCAACGCTATTACGAGATGGTCGCAATGATCAACCTTCTGATGGTGGTTATTTTGTTGGTCCAACTATTTTCGATCATGTAACACAAGAGATGAAAATCTGGAAGGAAGAAATATTCGCTCCTGTTTTATCAATTGTCCGAGTAGATACATTAGATGATGCAATCTCATTTGCAAACAAATCTGACTTCGCAAATGGAGCATGTATTTTCACTGATAGTGCAAAAGCTATTCGTCAGTTTAGAGAAGAAATCGATGCAGGAATGTTAGGTGTCAACCTTGGTGTTCCAGCTCCGATGGCATTTTTCCCATTCTCAGGTTACAAAAAATCATTTTATGGAGACCTACATGCGAATGGTCGTGATGGAATTGAGTTTTACACACGTAAAAAGATGCTAACAGCTCGTCATGAATTCTAAAATAGAAGGGAAGCGAAAGCATGGAAACTGTAAAACAGCCAACACAATCTTTAGTTGAAAAAGATCTTCAAAATGTCTGGCATCATATCTCAGCTTACAATGAAAAAAGTCAGCCTATGATCGTCGATAGAGGTGAAGGAGCTTGGATCATCGACCACAATGGCAATAAATATCTCGATGGAATGTCCGGGTTATGGGCTGTAAATGTAGGGTATGGTCGTGAAGAATTGGCACAAGTGGCTTACGATCAAATGAAAAAATTAGCCTATGTGCCGATGACGCAAAGCCATGAACCAGCAATCGAGCTAGCAGCCAAGTTAAATGACATGCTTGGTGGAGACTATATGTTCTTTTACTCGAACAGTGGCTCTGATGCAAATGAGGTAGCATTTAAAATTGCTCGTCAATATCACCAGCAAAACGGTGAAGGAGCTCGCTTTAAATTTATCTCGCGTTATAGAGCTTATCATGGCAGTTCAATGGGGGCATTGTCAGCTACAGGGCAAGCGATTAGAAAATATAAATATGAACCACTTTCACACGGTTTTTTACATGTGGCACCACCAGATAATTATCGCCGACCGAAGGGACAATCGATTAAAGAATACAATCTCCAACGCGCCCAAGAACTTGAAGAAAAAATTATTTGGGAGCAAAAAGAGACAATTGCAGGAATTATTATGGAGCCGCTTATTACAGGTGGTGGTATTTTAATCCCTCATCCTGTATATCTTGAGAAGGTTCAAGAAATTTGTAACAAACACGGGGTACTCCTAATTATTGACGAAGTAATCTGTGGGTTTGGAAGAACCGGTAAAGCGTTTGGGCATCAGCATTTTAATTTAAAACCGGATATTATTACAATGGCAAAAGGACTGACTAGCGCCTATTTACCACTCTCAGTGACAGCTGTTCGAAAAGAAATTTATGAAAAGTTCAACACGGGAGAAGAAAATAGCCATCTACGTCACCTCAATACATTCGGAGGAAATCCGGCGGCATGTGCAGTGGCGTTAAAAAATATCGAAATCATGGAGAGAGAAAACTTATTCGAGCGCTCGGCAGAACTAGGTGATAGACTTCAAAAAGAGCTGAAAGAATTAAGTAATCATCCTTATGTAGGCGATATTCGCGGCCTTGGATTTCTACTAGGCATTGAAATGGTTGAAGATAAAATAACGATGGAACCAGCATCTAACGAACGTGTATTGAAAATTGTCTCTGATTGTAAGGCAAATGGCTTAATCATTGGTAAGAACGGGGATACTGTAGCTGGTTATAACAACATCCTTACGATTAGCCCACCACTATCTTGCTCAGATGAGGATCTCGAATTTATGATAGCCGTTCTTAAAAAAGTTTTTAAAGAGAATGAATAGAATATAACCATTAAAAGCCACTCCGCTGATTTGGGGTGGTTTTTTTGTGGTTTTATGGGGGAGGAGTAGCTTTGGAGATTGGTGCTGCTGGGAGGGGAATTGGCGCTACTGGGGGAGGATTATCGCTACTGGGGGAGGATTATCGCTACTGGGGGAGGATTATCGCTACTGGGAGAGGAATTGTCGCTACTCAGTGAGATTAGCGCTACTTGAGGAAGGATTATCGCTACTGGGGGAAGGATTAGCGCTACTGGGGGAAGGATTATCGCTACTCGGGGATGAATTAGCGCTACTGGGGGAAGGATTATCGCTACTCAGGGATGAATTATCGCTACTGGGGGAAGGATTATCGCTACTGGGGGAAGGATTATCGCTACTGGGAGAGGGATTATCGCTACTGGGAGAGGGATTATCACTACTCGGGGAAGGATAGGCGCTACTCAGGAAACGATTAGCGCTACTCAGGAAACGATTATCACTACTCAAAGCAAGATTACCCATACTCACCACCCTCAACAACCTGAAATCACATATAACAAATACCAACATCCTATTTATTCACAAAACAACTAATCCTATCAATCTAACAAAATGCCATGTGAAAAATATTCTTCACATGGCATCAATTTATTCAATATGGATTTTATAATCATCAGATTTAATCATTTTAAGATTCGTTGAGAAGATGCGTAGCAAGATAATATTTAAAACGGTTGGTATGAGGAAGAACATTGCAATCATGACTGTAATATTCGAAGTAGTCCAGCCATCTGGTGTTAAGTTGATATAGTTTAATGGTCCAATAAGTCCAGATAGACCAAACCCGGCGCTCATAGACGTTCCTTGAACATTAAATACACCAGCAAGTGCACCTAAAATCGCAGCTGTAATAAGCATTGGAAAAGCTATTTTAGGTTTCATAAAGAAATTACGCATTTGAATTTTGGGTGAACCAAGTACGTGGGCTAGTGCTGTGCCCAATGAGTTTGATTTATAGCTAGCGATACATAGACCAATACCTGCCGAAACAATACCTAAATTGGCCGCGCCAGCACCAATACCAGAAAGCATAATGACCGTTGCTACTCCTACAGTCGAGAGAGGAGATAAAATGAGTACGCAGAAAATAACAGCGATAATTGCACCCATTAGAATAGGTTGAAGATCTGTTACTTGTTGAATCCCTACTCCAATAATGCCTGTACCTGATTTTACATAAGGCAAAATCATATAACCAAATAATCCAGGGAAGAAAATAGTTAAAGTTGGCAATAGAAGGATTGTGTAATCTTTTAATTTTGCACCAATATATTTAACAAAAAGTACAGCTAAGCCGGCAGTAACACCTGTGTTTAACACGACACCAATTCCTTGTAATGTCATAACACTTTCATTTATTTGCACAACTCCACTACCGACAACTGCTGCTAATCCAATACTAGCTGTCTGAATAGGTGTTAATTTAAATGTCATACCAACAGTAACACCAATCATTATTGGTAACATACTCATCACTAAAACGGATATATCTAATATTTGTTGTAAAGCTGGAAAATGTGGAATGAGTAGTTTTAATAGTTCACCGAGAAGAGCGTTTGGTATTAAAGATACGACAATCCCAATACTCATTCCTGTTAACAGCTTATTAATGAATTCTTTCAAGAAAATCTTCCTCCAGTAAAATCATGATATCAATATAGTTTATCGCTTTAAAGTGACGAAGTAAATAGAAAATTCTATATTGTTACTTAAATTACTTTGGAAATATAGTTAAATGAAGTTTAGTAAGACGTAATATTTTTAGTGGAATTGGGAAACATAATACAACTACGGAAAAACTTTTCATACCTTTAAAAGGGGATAGTGTGATGAAGAAACTTTTAATGTTGAGTTGTATTATGTTTGTTCTAACAGGTTGTATGAAATCAAATAATGTAATTGAATTAGGGAATGTAACAGAGGAAGGCGATGTAGTTGTAAAAAAATCGATTGAAACTGAACCGAAGTACAATGAATTAATGGAGATTTTCAATAATGGTACAAATTTAAAATTAAGCGATGATGAAGTGAATCGGTTACCATATCAATATATTCAATTTAAGGATAGAACGCAGAATCTAATTGTAGTGAATTATAATATGTGGTTAGATGAGGAAAATGAGCGCATTTTATATTCTGATTATATAGCGAGAGTACCGCTTTATTATGTAATCGAAGATGAAGAGTACAACAAGTTATTAGATGTATTTGAAAAAGATAAGATGCAAACCTTCGCCGACCAATATGATAATTTTGATCAAACTAATTAAAAAAGTACATCACTTTTAAGAAGTGATGTACTTTTTTTGTCAGTTAATTAAATGATTTTAAGCATCCGCAATTCCTAATAAAACAATCCCTAGCATTACAACAGTTATAACGATATATTGTTTTGGCGATAGTTTCTCTTTTAAGAAAATACGTGAAAGAATGATAGAGAAAATGCTATAAGATGCGATCATTGGAGCAGCAATAATCGCATATGATGACATGGCAAATACATAAAAGAATTGACCGATTGTTTCTAAAATTGCAGCACAAGCTTTGTCACGTTCTTTGAAAATAGAGAAAGTCTCTTTTTTTATTACTTTTAAATAAATATAAGTGATAACTGCACAGATGAAAAATGTATATTCATAAGCAAGTAATGCAGCATCTTCAGTCATTAATTTGAGTTCATCTAAATAGATTGCATCAGCAAATGTACCAGCACCATCGATCAACGCATAGGCAATAGGGAACACAATCGCCATAAATCCAAGCTGATATTTTTTGTCGATTTCGGTATTGTTTAATCGTAATGTTGCATTTTCGATTTGTTTTTCAACTACTGCAATACCAATAACGCCAAGTGAAATAATGATTATTCCAATAATATGTAATGTATCAACTGGCTGAGGGAAGAAAATGAAGACAAGAACAGCTGTAATAGCACCAGATGAATTTTGTACGGGAGAGGCGATTGATAATTCTAAGTAACGTAACCCAATATAACCGATTGTCATAGATAAAATATAAAGAGAAGAAACGGGTAAATATTTTAGCATGTCGGAAGGACGGAAAATTAAACCTTCATACAGCATATAGCCAGTTGCATGGATACCCATCACAAGACCGACCATGACGACAATTTTTAAATGACTGTATTTATCCTTGCTGTCTGAACCTTTTTTATAAAATAAATCTGCACCACCCCATGCTAGGGCGGTTAGTAAAGCGAAGAAAAACCACATAAGAGTGCTCCTTTAAACGGGATTTAATAATTTCCTATACAAATATATATGGATGATTATTGTGAAAAATACCGGTTTATCTATATTGATAAAACTTATACATATTACAAAATATGTTAAAATTATTTAACCCTTTCATAAAGGGAAATATACTACTCTTACAGTCAAAATAGAATCTGGTTAGTGAAGTTTAATAGTAATGCAGAATAAACGGAGAGTGTGGTTACATGATGACTCCAATAAAATATTGTATCTTTTTGATGAGCATTTTTGTTGTATTAGTAGGCTGTTCAACAGGGTCACATAACCCGACTGCAAAAGAGCTATTGAAAGAGCATCCAGATATAGATATTTTGCAATATCAAGATATTATTTATTCGAAAACAGAAATGATTGAGTTTGAAGCTGGTAAGGGCGATCTTTTAGGTGAAATCAACAAGCGCAAAACTACGGGTTCTTTGTTTAAAGATTTCTATGCAAGTAAATTAGCTAAAGGAACTAAGATATTTGCGGTAGGGGATGACGATACTTTCATGCTGATTGCAGAAGTGGATGGCGAATTAATTTATTATAAAGCGTTATTGGAAGGGTAAAGTAGATTGGCATTAACAAAAGGTTTGTGAACTGGACTTAATGAATCAAGCATGTATCTTTGGGTTCCTTTCCATTGGGATTAACAAAAAAGAAAAAAGGACCGTATTCCTAAGCCAATCGACTATTAGGAAACTGTCCTTTTCTTTTTTAACGTGTTGTTTTAGAAGATTTGCTACGTGTAGTGGAGCTGAGATGTTGAATCTGCTCTTCTAATACTGTGCTAGCGTTTCCTATAAATTGTGAAATGAGAGCAAGTTCTTCCGGTGTATAGGTGGAAGCTAGATTGAGCATTGCTTTATGAAGCGGTTCGTACGTATTACGGATTTCTTCTTTGGATTCATACTCTGGAACAATAATGACTCTGCGACGGTCATTGGGATCATTTTGTCTCCGAACATAACCGATTTTTTCAAGTCGATCTACTAAGGAAGTTATGCTACCCGTAGCGAGCCCAGTTTTTTTTGAGAGCTCTCCTGCCGTAATAGGACCTGTTTCACGTAGGATATCTAAAGAAATAAAATCATTATTGTATAACCCTAATGAGGCAGCTACATTTTGCTGATGTAATATTGTTCGTGTTCCTAGACCTCGCATTAGCGAAGTGAAATGTTCTTGAGGATCTAGAGTTTGATCATCTTGATGACTTGACAAAGGATAAACCTCCTTTTAAAATAAGAAAATATCTTGATGGTCGAGATATTAGTTTGTCGAGATATTTGATGGGTGTGATATTATACAAGTTCATTCTATCGAAATCATTAATAATTTGCAAAGGGGTTTATAAATGGAAGCTTCAAAAAGTAACATAAAGCTAGTTGTAACGGGCTTATTACTAGCGATTTTTATGTCGGCAATTGACAATACAATTGTTGCGACAGCTATGGGAACCATCGTTTCTCAATTAGGTGGGATGGACAAATTTGTTTGGGTTACATCCGCTTATATGGTTACAACAATGGCAGGTATGCCGATTTTCGGGAAATTATCCGATATGTATGGCAGAAAGAGATTTTTTATTTTTGGATTAACGGTATTCGTAATTGGTTCTGCACTTTGTGGCTTTGCTCAAACGATTGAGCAACTTAGTATTTACAGAGCTATTCAGGGAATTGGTGCCGGTGCTTTAATGCCAATCGCATTTACTATTGTATTTGACATATTCCCACCTCATAAACGAGGGAAAATGACGGGTCTTTTGGGCGCGGTATTTGGTATTGCTAGTGTTGTTGGCCCGCTTTTAGGTGCCTATATTACAGATAATATTGGTTGGGAATGGGTATTTTATATTAACTTGCCAATCGGTATAATTTCATTCTTATTAATTATGAAGAATTATAAGGAATCTCCAGTACATACGAAGCAAAAGATTGATTGGTGGGGAGCGGCAACGCTTGTGCTTGCGGTCATCAGCCTTATGTTTGCACTAGAACTGGGTGGTAAACAGTATGATTGGAACTCAGCACCGATTATTTCATTGTTTGTTAGTTTTGCTATTTTCTTTATTGTGTTCTTTTTCGTGGAGCTAAAAGCAGAAGAACCAATACTTCCGTTCTTCTTATTTAAGCGTCGTTTATTTGCTTCTTCGCAAATGTTGGCATTCTTATATGGTGGTACCTTTATTATTTTGACGGTATATATTCCTATTTATGTTCAGGCTGTATATGGCGCTTCAGCAACAAATGCTGGCCTTATCCTCATGCCTATGATGTTGGGTTCTGTTGCAGGAAGCGCATTTGGTGGTATTTTCTTAACGAAAATAAGCTACCGTAACTTAATGATTATTTCCGTTATTTCATATTTCGGAGGTATGTTCTTACTTAGTACACTCACACCAGATACTGCTCGAGTTCTTCTGACGCTGTATATGATTCTAGTAGGATTCGGAATGGGCTTCTCATTCTCATTATTACCAACTGCTTCTCAGCATAATCTAGATGCTCGTTATCGTGGAACTGCGAATTCAACTAATTCATTCCTTCGCACGCTAGGAATGACGATGGGAATTACGATTTTTGGTACGATCCAAAATAATGTATTTACAAATAAACTTGCTGAAGGATTCAAAAGTTTGGGTGAAAGCGCCAATTCTGCAATGTTTAATGTTGCTGATATAAGACAGATTTTTGAACCAAGTGTACGTGAGAAAATACCTGCTGAGATTCTTGACGTCATTGTTAATGCAATGTCTAACTCAGTTACACACGTCTTTCTACTTGCACTCATTCCAATTGTCATTGCAGTGGTTTTCGTCTTCATGATGGGGAATTCAAGAGTAATTGTTACAGATAAAGATGAACCAGAAATTTAATCAATGTATAGTACGTATACATTTCAGTTAGAAGTAATCGAAATGTATTAGATTGTCTCGGCATTTACCGAGTGGATGTACTATAGTGAGGAGGATATTCATGAAAGATACCATTTTTATTAAAGGTGCTTGGGAAAACAATCTAAAGAATGTGTCACTTTCGATTCCAAAATTCAAACTAGTTGTTCTAACAGGACCTTCTGGATCAGGAAAGTCAACATTAGCTATGGATACTCTTCAAAGGGAATGTCAGAGACAGTATTTAGACTCAATGGGAATGATGTCTGACGCAATCAGCAAGCCAAAAGTCGAGTCCATTCGAGGACTGTCTCCGTCCATCAGTGTTGGACAGCATGTTACGAATCGTAATCCACGCTCGACGGTTGGTACCGTGACGGACATTTATATGTATATTCGTTTTATTTTTGCCCGATTGGGAGAGCAAGTTTGCTCTTCTTGTAATGGCAGTATTCCTCCTTCTTTTGAACCAACAGGAGTTTTGACAGCGGAAGACCAGGAGATAGAAGCACAATCAATCAGCTGTCCGCATTGTGGAGAAGTGCAAGAGAAGCTTGGCATGTTGCACTTTTCTTTTAACAAGCCGGAGGGTGCATGCGAAACTTGTAGTGGACTAGGTCATGTGGCAAGTATAAACGAGGCGATGGTTTTCAATCCGGAGCTTAGCTTGCGTGATGGGGGTGTTGCTTCACTAAAAGGTGTTCATCGTGACATTCAAATGCGTATTTTAGTAGCGGCAGGGAAGCATTATGGCTTTGATTTCGACCCAGATCTCCCTTTGAAAAATTACAGTGATATTCAGCGCGATTTGTTATTCTACGGAGTCGAGAGTGAGGAATTTAAACGTCATTATCCGAATGTTAAGCCTGCTGCAGGGACGAAATTTGAAGGAGTAATCCCAGGTTTATGGAGACGTTATAAAGAGAAAGATGGCGACTCAGGTTCTAAAGAAAAAGAAGGCAGCTTCTTTCATGAACAACTTTGCCCGGATTGTCACGGAGCTCGTCTAAAAAAAGAAGTTCTTTTAGTGCAAGTAGCAAATGCAACTATCTCAGATATTTCTGAGTGGTCGCTCGAAGATGTATTCGAATGGACGAAAAGTTTGCAAACGGAATTACCACAGGATGGTCTACAATTGGTCGAGCCCATTTTTCAAGATATGCTCACAAGACTTCAACGGCTTATTGATGTAGGACTCGGCTATCTTTCATTAAACCGTCAGACAGTATCACTTTCTGGAGGCGAAACACAACGACTTCGACTTGCAACGCTGCTTGGTTCAGCTTTAACTGGAGTACTATATATTCTGGATGAACCTACAACGGGTCTTCATGCGAAGGATACAGTCGGCCTTATCCGAGTACTTCAGGAATTGCGTGATTTAGGTAATACAGTACTTGTTATAGAACATGATGTAGAGATGATGCGTGCAGCGGATCATATCATTGATATCGGTCCAGGAGCAGGAGTAAATGGTGGTACTGTTGTAGGTGAAGGGGCTCTAGAAGACTTAATGTCTAGTGAGCTGTCGGTTACTGGAACCTATTTGAGAGAAGAGAGTTTCCCACCTCCAACTCGCGTTCGTAGGAAAGGGAACGGACAGAATATCGTTATCCAACAAGCACAGCTTCGAAATGTCGATATCCCGACTGTTTCCATTCCGCTTGGTTGTCTAGTGTCTGTCACAGGCGTTTCGGGTTCTGGAAAATCAACTCTTGTATTTGATATTCTTGCACAAGGAAGTCCTAAAGCACATGAACAAACAGGATGCAAGGAAATAACTGGATTAGAACATGTCGGCGATATAGTTATTTTTGACCAATCGCCAATGGGAAGAGTACATCGCTCTAATGTCGCAACTTATACTGATATGTTTACGCACTTACGTAAGTTATTTGCAGGATTACCAGAAGCAAAGGAAAGAAAGTTAACATCTAAGCATTTTTCATTTAACTCCCCTGGTGGGCGTTGTGAAACATGTCAGGGGTTAGGCGTGCTGTCTGTTGACATGAACTTCCTACCCGATTTAGAAGTGAAGTGTACTGACTGCAAAGGGAAAAGGTTTACTGATGAGGTATTGCAAGTTAAATATGAAGGTTACTCCATTTCTGATTTGTTAAATATGTCTGTTGAGGAAAGCTTGCCGATTCTCAAATCGGAGAAAAAGATTTCGGTCATGATAGAGATGCTATGTGAAGTTGGACTTGGCTATCTACAATGGGGTCAATCGGTTAAAACTTTATCTGGGGGAGAAGGGCAACGGATAAGGTTGGCAAAAGAATTAAGTAAGCCGTCTAAAAATCATACGTTGTACCTGTTGGATGAGCCGACGACAGGCCTCCATTCAACTGATATTAAACAGCTTCATTCTCTATTAAATAGACTTGTCGATGCAGGAAATACTGTTATCGTTGTAGAGCATAGTCTGGAACTGATACGTGAATCTGACTGGGTTATCGATATCGGTCCAGAAGGTGGATTAGCAGGCGGTAAACTTATAGCTGAGGGCACACCTGAGCAAGTAGCCGAAGTTCCAATTTCTCATACAGGGATGTTTTTGAAACGAATTTTGACTGAAGGACTGTAATTAGAAAATTACTAGTTATCTTTTAACATAAAAGGTGCTTTAAAAGCCAGATAGTTGGCTTTTGAAGCACCTATTTTTTATGTTTTACTTGAAAATCTGTTTCTTAAGATGATGTTCCATATGATCGTAATAATCTTGAATGAGCCACTCTAATGTTTTAAGTTCGTTATTTCCAATGTCACATAAGTAAGAGCGTTTTTCATCAGGAATATTATTGATAATGGCGATGATTTGTTTATTTAAAACGTAAAATAAAGTCAAAATTTCCTCGATAGGAGTATCTTGATAATTTTGCTTAGCTACCCATTCATTTTGATTGTAAGTGGGAAGTACATATGGCTGTTTTTCATATTGAATTTTAATGAATCGTTCAATGTTCATAATAGCTGAATCACAAAGGTGTCCTAATATTTCTTTTTTTGACCATTTAGTTGGAGATGGTTTTTTAGACACATCTATTTCAGACATACGTTTAATTTCTTTAGGAACGTAATAAATCCAATAACTGATACCATCTATCACATTTTTCACCTCTATCATCCTCCAAAATAAATCTTTCTATGTATATTCAATTGAGTGAAGGATATTCCTGCAATAGATTGATTTTTTATTAATGTGATAGGATTCATTCCAGTTACTTGTTAACTGATTGAACTTCTTTTAGAGCTATGTTTCTTTCTCGCATTCCTTCAATCAAATCTTCTATAGAAGCAGCAATCATACCGTTTTGTTTGATTAAACCAATGACAAACAGATTACGGTAGGCAAACTGGTTTTCAGTTCCATCTGCGATTAAAGCATCGATTTTCTTTGTATTATCTCTACCTTGTTGGCGTGTATCCGAGTATAGTGCGAAAATAGGGCGGTCTAGCATCGAAAATGCACCAATTTCAGCAGCAACACCAGAGTCAATTTCAACACCATCAATGACAGCAATTAAGAAATCACTGGCTTTTAGAGCCTCAATATCAGCACCTGCTATCGCTAAACTATTAGCATAAGATGACTTATCATTAATCGCCATATTTTCTTGAGGGACATATAAATCCAAACCTGGTACTGCCTCGCGTACTGCTTTTGCGACCATTTCATTTACTAAGCGGTCGCCTAATCCAAATAATCCATTTGCTAAATAACCTTTTGTAGTCAAAGTAATTCCTCCCAAAAATCATTTCATTCTTATATAGTATAACCATTCGAAGATGAGATACATATTGTTTATATGAATATACGTACTGCAATTAGTATTCTATTGGTAAGTTGTAAGTAATTCTATCAAAAATGGAGTGCCTTCAAATCTATGAAATAAATGGAATAGCAGGAGAGCTGTAAGGACTTTCTATTTTTTTGCGGAAGATCTATTACGATGTTAATTTATCACTAGAGTACCGCATATATCTTGATGTTTACAAAAAATAAAGTATAAATGTAAAATAATAGATAAAAATAGTATTTAAGCAGAAAATTCGTAGGAGTAATTTAGTTATCTAGACAGAGAAGATCATGTGTATCCTTGATGAAACTCAAAATGGTTGTAAGTTGACTGTGTCCAGAAGTTAAATATATGAAAGATTTTGAAGAACAGGAGTAGAGCATAATGAATTATTTGAAAAATAATGAAACGAGAAAAAGTACGTGTAAAAGAAATATATGTACATTTCTTGCTGCAGTTTTTGTTGCGGTGTTTATCATTAATCCTCTTACTGGTGCAGATAGGTTAGTTGCAAAATTTTTAACGATGATTTTCGGTTAACAATTGATTATATATTTTTAGTGATTAAAAGAGAGTGGTTTATAACACTCTTTTTTTGTTCTAATTTTTTAGCTACTTTTATGTGTCGATCACTTTTTAATAGCATTTGTATGTTTACTTATTGAAATAAACATTTGAGACAATCAAAAACTTATTAAATCCAGTTATAGGAATTGTATTAAAATGGATAGCAAATTTGTATATTGTGAAGAGAATAAGACAAAAGCATAAGTAAATATAAGGCTATTCAGTGAACCCTATTACGAAAAAAAGCTACCTATATTACAATTATGTAAACGCTTAGTATTTGGAAAAGGGAGACAGTAAAATGCCTACTCAACTCGAAACAATTCTTGCAGGTAATAATATAACCGAAATTCAACATCAATTACGGATTTATCTAATGAATCATCCACTAGATAATGACGGAGAACTGGCAAAAGCAATTACCAAAATCAACGAACAACAGTTAGGTGTTTGGATGGTTCATGATGGCAAAGTGTTTATAGAGGATGAAATTAAATGGAATCAAAGCTATTTAGCAGAACAGCAAATTGAATTACATAATAATTTTTCGCAAGAACGCTTTTTACATATGATGGCAGTAGCGGGTTTTTTAGCGAGTGATCCGTCTAATGAGGCGCCACCAGAACCTTTTAAATTGTACGGGGCATCTATGGGAACGATAATGACAGTGGGTGTTATTATCTTCTGTATCATTGCTATTACAATGGTCGTTTTCATACGAAATCAATATATTTAATGAAATTTCGTAAGGATTAATTGAGAGCCATATTTCTTCCGAATATTCCCATGACACTTAAAGGCAATATTAATACTGCGACCGCTTCTTTATACACAGACTCTAACAACGTTTGTTTATAACTGTTACATTTATCATTATTTTCAGTATCTGTCGTATTAACGTTAGGAAAGAAAGTAGCACATACGGAATTTATAAATCGATTGGAATGACATCTAACAAAATTAGGTGGTCAATCACTTTGGGAATTGTCATTCTTTCGGCATTTGGAGTACTATTCGGAGTGTTTGTAGGCGTAAAGCTATTACCACTTGTTTTGGAGAATATATTATCCCAGTATGGATTAATCAAACTACCACTTGTTGTGAACTGGGGTATGAGTACAGTAGTAGCGTGTTTAAGTATAGTGGCTGCTGGTCTTGGCTGTTGGTTATCGACAAGAGTTATTTCAAAAACATCGCCTCGAATATTAATCGTAGAATAGTTAAATAGGTGATTTAGTAGCAATTAAAAAAAGATATTCAGTCAGGGGATTGTAATTTTGATAAGAGCATGTTTAGAACGATCTACGTTCACGGCATGCTCTTGTATTTGTTTAGATTTTTTCTAGTGAAAGCATATAAAATTACTTACTACCGTTATAATCCGAGAATGCTTTGAGAGTTATGTTTTCTTATCTCACGTCACCAATAAACCAAATTTCACCCTCATGATAAGAATCCTCATCGGAAATCTGTTCATTAAATCCTGTAATTTGTAAATTAGAAGGAACGGACAAACCCATTTCTCTTTTTAAATCACGTTCGTCGGATAGAAGTGTCCATTTTTGGTGTTCATTATTCCTATCGAAGAATCCTTTATAATGTTCCTCGCCTTTAAATACTATTATTTGAGAATTAAATAATCGTGGCCAATCGATAGCAGCAACAACCCGTAAAGTTTCATCGTATTTAGGTTTAATACTGATTAAATGCTCAACTTGATTAATCATAGTCTGCATGCAAAGTCTTTTAATGCCAATGGGAGTTTTATTTGAGTCGATGAATGCCTCATCAACAGGTAAATGCAGATGCCAATAACCACGATAATAATCTGTTGGAAATTCGATTGTTTCTTCTTCAATTTGTTTAATCATACTATTTGTTTTTCGCTTTAATCCTCTAGCTTTCTTTTCTCGCATTGCAACTCTCCTAAATAGTGTGTATTTTACTATTTTAGTATAGCAGAAGAGTTTGATTTTATTTTAAATATCGACGTGCATACACTAGTTCATTTTGAAAAGGCTGAGTTTGTAATGATTGAATTTCTAAACTTCGATTATAGTTAGGTGAATGGATTATTTGTCCTTTACCAATATACATGGCAACGTGATGGATTTTACCTTTGCCATTATTATTGGCAAAAAATAATAAATCACCTGGTTTTAAATTCTTTAAAGAAACGGGCTTGCCATGTACTGCTTGAACTGACGAATCACGCGGGATTAATATACCATGTTGTTTGTAAATACTATAAACAAATCCAGAACAATCAAAACCATAAGCTGAAATGCCACCCCATAAATAAGGAAGACCGAGAAATTCTTTACCTGTTTTAATGATGTCCTTTGCAGTAGGGTTTGGGATGCTAGAATAATTACGATATTTATAAGCTGTTGATTTTTTTATATAACGGTTTTTACCCGTAGGTGTTTGGATTACATACCATCTTTTTGTTTCATCTATGATTGGTAGAATTGTATTGAAGCTAATTTGCAAAGATTTCTTTCTGTTTTTAGTCGAAGTATATAGATTTGCTACTTTTTCTTTTACGATAACAATATTGCAATTAGAAGTGTCCTTTTTTGATGTGATAATGTGCGAAGCAGGAACCCATCCTCTATAACCTTGCATACTTTTTGGAGAAAACTGATCAATAACAGCAATTTTCAGCCAACCCTTTTGTTTTTCTATTAATTTCACCTCTTGGCCATATAATGCTTGGGTATCAATACGTCCTAATGTATCGAGTTTTTGGTAATAAGATAAGCTTTGGTTCCATAAGCTTACATTAGCGTTTTTCTGTAAAATAAGCTTATCCATAGGACGTACTTGAACAGGTGATGTCCATAATGTAGTAACGGGAACGTTAACAATGTATTTTGTTTTATTTACTGCATGAATACAAGTCTTACTTTTGTCTAGTGTAACTGCATTAGCTTCTTTTAATTGAGGCGATATAAAGCTATAGAAGAAGATAAAACAAATAAATGCAAATAGGTATTTTTTCAAATTAGGACTCCTTTGTAATTAGTGAACGCACCTTTTTTTTGCATTATATCATTAAAATGTAAATTTAATAATCTATTAATCTTACTTATTGGAGAATAGCTAATTAAAAGCCTTTCAATCTATTAAATGTTACAATGGAAGGACATATATACGTATTGAAGGGGGTAGGTGAATGTTTGAAGAAGCACAACATCTGCTAGGAAAATATTTTGGTTATGACGATTTTCGCGAGGGACAAGCACAGATAGTTTCGAATGTTTTAGAACAGAAATCGAGCTTGTGTGTAATGCCAACAGGTGGAGGGAAATCAATTTGTTATCAAATTCCAGCTCTGTTACTAGAGGGTACAACTATTGTTGTTTCACCACTTATTTCTCTAATGCAAGACCAAGTGGATACTCTGCTTGAAGTCGGTATTTCAGCGGCGTTTATTAATAGTACATTATCTGCAAGTGAATTACGTGAAACAATGGAAAACTTACATGAAGGAAGATATCAGCTTTTATATATCGCTCCTGAACGACTAGAATCGCCTCAGTTTTTGTCTGAGCTAAAGAATATACGAGTGCCATTAATCGCTGTAGATGAAGCGCATTGTATTTCACAATGGGGACATGATTTCCGTCCGAGCTATCGTGCTATTAATCGATTGTTGACTGTTTTTGAAGAGAAACCCGTTGTCTTAGCACTAACAGCAACTGCGACACCAGAAGTAAGGGAAGACATTTGTCGCATTTTACAAATAACGGATGCAAATACTGTCATTACTGGATTTGCCCGTAGTAATCTTTCTTTTTCAGTTGTTTTAGGACAAGACAAAGACCGTTACATTAAAGACTTTGTAAAACAAAATATTAATGAAGTCGGTATTATATACGCAGCAACAAGGAAAGCAGTGGATCATGTATATGATGTGTTGATGAAAGCTGGTATTTCCGTCGCAAAATATCATGCAGGTTTACCAGAGGCTTTCCGTCAACAGGAACAAACGCGTTTCCTAAAAGACGAAGCACAAGTAATGGTTGCAACAAATGCCTTTGGTATGGGTATCGATAAATCCAACGTCAGATATGTTATTCATTATCAATTGCCGAAGAATATGGAAAGTTATTATCAGGAAGCAGGGAGGGCAGGTCGTGATGGGTTACAGAGTGAATGTGTTGTTTTATATGCCTCTCAAGATGTGCAAACACAACGCTTTTTAATCGACCAATCACAGGACCGTGAACGTATTCCTGGAGAACTTGCTAAATTACAAGGAATGGCTGATTATTGCCATACTGAGCAATGCTTACAGCAGTATATTGTGAAATATTTCGGTGAAGAAAATGCGGAAGTTTGTGGAAAGTGTGCAAATTGCAAAGACGATCGAGAGATTTTTGATGTTACTGAAGATGTTCAAAAGGTACTAAGTTGTGTAATCCGTATGGGTCAGAAATTCGGTAAAACAATGATTGCTCAAGTATTAATCGGATCACAAAATCAAAAAGTCATCAGCTTTGGTTTAAATAGGCTTTCAACATATGGCATTATGAAAAATATGACAGTTAAAGAAGTATCCAATTTCATAGAGTTCATGATTGCTGAGGATTTATTATCTGTGAAACAGGGAAACATGCCGACTATTTTCGTTTCAGAAAAAGGTAAAGATGTACTGCTTGGTAAAGTGAAAGTGCAACGTAAAGGTGTTGTTGTCACAAGACAAATTGCTGAAAACGATCCATTATTTGAAGAACTACGTAAAATTCGAAAACAATTGGCAGATGAAGCAAATGTACCTCCATTTGTTATTTTCTCCGATAAATCATTGCAAGATATGTGTGCAAAACGACCAAAAACTGCAAACGAGTTTTTAGAAGTAAACGGCGTAGGAGCAAACAAGCTAGAGAAATATGGTACTGCTTTTATGGATGTAATTATTAATTTTGAAGTAAATGTATAATGATGTAGAAAAAGAAGTGTCCTGGAAAAGGGCTCTTCTTTTTTGTGTTTTAATGCAAGCTCTCCAATTATAAAGGAATTATTTGCTGTCAATTAATAGACAAATTATGTGTTAAAATTGAATTAACATAGTAGAAGTAAGATGTCTGACCTTATAAAATAAATAAAGATAATACATCAATAGCCCATACACATCTTTGGCTTGGGTGGTGCATTTAATATAATAAAAGGAGTTTTTTCATGATGGATCAGAAAATTATATTTTACGTTGAAAAACTTCAAGAGGAAGTAATGTATGCTGTTGCTTCTGGAGCAGATTCAAATTTATACGATTTTGCATGTGAAATGCTAGAAAGTGAACCTGAAGAAAACAAAAAGGCAATTTGCCAAGCTTATGAAGTAGTAAAACATGCTCTAATTGGTTAAAATACTGCCTATTGCAAAGGCATTTTATATAGATTTAAACAGATTCTTCTAGAATGGAAGGATCTGTTTTTTTTTATTGTATTGTTAATCAATCAATAGAGAAAAATAAGTATAATATGCAATTCTATTCAATAAATACATCTAAATTAGTGTAAAATCGGATAATATAACCTAGAAAATCATGTTATTTAAGTCATATAAGAATATTTTTTTGATAAATCGATAGATATTTACTATAATGATAGAGAAAACATTGTTTATAAATCCTTGTCTTTATCGGATTAGTTTTTAAGTAGAAAAAGAGGAGGGTTACTTTAATGGGAATTACAATTTTTGCAATCATATCTTTAGTAGTTATCAATACTGTTATCTCTATTATTATGAGTAATACAATCGCAGATTAATTCAATTAATCATTGAAGCGGGCTCTTCTTTAAAAGAAGAGCCCGCTTTTTTTGTTTTTTTCACCAATGGAGTAATTAATATAAAAATCTATATAAATATGCTGAAAATAACTGAATTATATAATAATTATTTTCATGGTGTTAAAATCATTTTTCCTTGCATAGGCTTTGTTATGAAATTATTTTATAAAATTTCTCACATAGTCAAGACTAATCATTTCGAAATCGTTCATCTTTTTAATAGAAATAGTCTTTGAATTAGTGAGAACAAGGGGGATGGGCTTATGCTGCAAAGGAAAGGTTGGAAAGTTCTGTTGTTAGTCGTTTTTTGCGCCATTTTTATGGTTGCATGTTCTAATGACAAGAAAGAAACAAATAGTAGTGAAGGCAAAGGGGAGAAAGAGCCAACTACTGAAAAGAAAGAAGAACTGGTTGTCGCAGTAAATGAAAACTTCATTACAATGGATCCTCATAATACAGGGGATACAAATTCTAACTCAGTACAATCTGCTATGTTAGAAGGCTTGCTAGGTTTTGATGATGAAGGTCAAATCATAAATGTTCTAGCTGAAGACTATTCAGTAAGTGAAGACGCACTTGTTTATACTTTTAAATTACATCAAGGTATTAAATTCCATGATGGAGAAGATTTTAATGCTGAAGCAGTTAAAGTGAATTTTGAACGGATAATGAAAGACAAGAGTTTACGATTAAATTCACGTGGTTTTAGCTTAATTAAAAAAATTGAAACACCAAGTGAATACGAAATAATAATTACTTTAAAGGAAACATATAGCCCAATGCTCACTCGTTTTGGAGTAGCTAAAATTATTAGCCCTAAATTAGTGAAGGAAAATCTGGCAGATATTCCAAAAAAACCTGTAGGTACTGGCGCTTTTAAATTTGTTGAGTGGGTTCAAGGTGATCATTTATCAATAGAAAGATTTGATGATTATTGGGGAAAAGGTGAACGAGTTAAGAAAATCATCTTTAAACCAGTACCTGAAAATGGATCACGTGTAGCGATGTTAAAAACGGGAGAGGCGGGAGTTATTTATCCTGTACCATCTCAAAATATTAAGGAAGTTGAAGGGAATAAAGATATCCAAGTAAACAAAATTCCTTCAACGATCGCACGATATGTATCAATAAATACTTATAAAAAGCCTTTTAATGATGTAAGAGTACGACAAGCATTTAACTATGCAGTGGATAAAGATGCATTTATAAAAGTCGTAAATTTTGGATTAGGTCTTCCGTTAGATTCAATTATTCCATCTAAAACTATCTACTATAAACAACAAGAAGCATATAAACAAAACATTAATAAAGCAAAAGAATTATTAAAAGAAGCTGGCAATGCTGATGGCTTTGAAGCCGAGATTTGGGGTAACACAAACTCTGACACGATGAAAGGTATGCAATTCATCCAACAACAGTTAAAACAAATTGGCGTAAAAGTAGAAATTAAGTCAATGGAAGAAGGAACTCTTTCAGATGAAATCTATGGAGCGCAAACGCCTGACGATTCAAAACTACAAATGTGGTATGTGAGTTGGTCTTCATATGCTTCAGATATTACAAATGCAACAAAACCATTATTCCATAGCTCTTCTTTCCCACCGAACGGTGCAAATACAGCCTATTATAACAATAAAGACGTGGATAAATGGATGGATGAAGCCAACTCTATTTCAGATAAGGCAAAACAAGAAGAATTATACGCTAAAATCCAAGAAACCGTTTATAAAGATGCACCATGGATCTTCCTAGGAGTCGATGAAATTGTGTATGGTGTTCGATCTGATGTAGAGGGCGTTGTCGTAGATCCACCTGGAGGATTAAATGTAAAAGATGCTAATTTTAAATAATTACTGTAGATAGTAGGTAAGAGGCTGAAACAAATTTCAGCTTCTTGCTTTATCAAAAATGGCTAGATTAATAACTTATAGAATTTTCACGGCATTCACCTTTTAAATGGAGGGAGAACAAATGCTTCGATATATCATAAAACGAGTGTTAGAAATATTACCAATAATTATTGTAGTTTCGATACTGTCTTTCTTGTTTATTCACTTTATTCCTGGTGACCCTGCACGGTTAGTTGCAGGTAAGGATGCGACATTAGAAGATGTCCAAAATGTGCGAGAAGAGTTAGGTTTAAATGATCCTATATGGAAACAATACATTTCTTATATGGGAAATTTGTTGCAAGGTAATTTAGGTACATCATTAAAGACGGGTTTACCAGTCTCCGATATGTTTACATCGCGCTTCATGCCATCCATTTATTTAACATTTTTTGCGATGATTTGGGCGACTATTATTGGTTTATTGATAGGAACGTTATCAGCTGTATTTAAAAACAAATGGCCTGATTATTTAGGAATGGTAACAGCAGTATCTGGTATTTCATTGCCGGGGTTTTGGCTAGGGTTACTGTTGATTCAATTGTTTTCTGTACAACTAGGTATTCTCCCAACTGGTGGATCAGAAGGCTTCAAAAGTTATATTCTGCCTTCATTGACGTTAGGTGCAGGTATTATGTCGATGATTGCTAGATTTACAAGATCATCTTTGTTAGAAACATTGCAGACAGACTATATACGAACTGGCCGTGCTAAAGGATTGAAGGAATCAGTTGTCATTATACAACATGCATTAAGAAATTCTTTAATACCTGTTGTAACGATTGCAGGCTTACAATTTGGATTTCTTTTAGGTGGATCAGTTGTTGTTGAGACTGTCTTTAGTTTCCCTGGAATGGGCCGTTTACTCATCGATTCAATTGCATTTCGGGATTATCCTGTGATTCAGTCAGCACTTCTCTTGTTTGCGATTGAATTTATTATCGTCAATTTAGTAGTAGATATATTATACAGCGTTCTAAATCCAAAAATTCAAGTTCAGTCCTAAAGGAGGGTATTTATGAATAGCGTTTCAATAGACAAAAATGAAAAAACAGTGATTATGCAACCAAAATACTCTCCAGTCAAAGAATTTTGGAAAAACTTTAGAAAGCAAAAAGTAGCATTTATCGCTAGTGTTTTTGTTTTATTACTAATTGTTGTAGCAATCTTAGCACCTTATATCGTACCTTTCGATCCATATAAACCAAATTATGATGCCTTGTTAGAACCTCCTAGTAAATCACATCTAGCAGGAACTGATGAATATGGCAGAGATATATTAAGTCGACTAATCATGGGAACGAGAATCTCATTGAGCGTTAGCTTCGCATCGGTTTTTTTAGGGATGATTTTAGGAACCATTTTAGGCTTAATGAGTGGCTATTTCGGTGGTTGGTTGGATCGCATAATAATGCGTTCAAGTGATGTCTTGTTTTCTTTTCCAGACTTGCTTTTAGCAATTGCTATTGTGGCAATTCTAGGACCAGGTTTAAATAATGTGATTATCGCAGTAACAGTTTTTGGTATACCTTCATTTGCTAGACTCGTCCGTGGGGCCACTTTAGAGGCCAAAGAGAACACCTATGTAGAAGCAGCAAAATCAATGGGGGCACCACATCGTCGTATTATGTATAAACATATTTTTCCGGAAACTGTAAGTAGCCTTATCATTTTCGTGACAATGCGAATAGGTACAGCGATTTTAGCAGCTTCAAGTTTAAGTTTTTTAGGCTTAGGTGCTAGTCCTGAAACACCTGAGTGGGGAGTAATGTTAAGTACAGGAAGAGATTATTTAGGCACAGCTTCACATGTAGTAATTGTACCTGGGATTGCCATCTTTTTAACTGTTCTTGCTTTTAATTTAATAGGTGATGGATTACGAGATGTATTAGATCCGAAAACGAAGAACGATTAAGGGGAATCAGGATATGACTAAAAAACTACTTCAGGTTGAAGAATTACAAACTGAATTTACGAGGGATAAGCAGAAGACGAGAATATTGCATGGAGTTAACTTTCACATCAATGAAGGTGAAGTGTTAGGTCTTGTTGGTGAATCTGGCTGTGGAAAAAGTTTAACATCGTTATCCATTATGCGTTTGTTTCAAGGGACTACAGGTGAAATCACTAATGGAAATATTTATTTCAATGACTCGAATTTAGTCAATCTATCAGACTATGAAATGCGTAAATTGCGTGGCAAGCAAATGGCGATGATTTTCCAAGATCCGATGACTTCATTAAATCCAGTAATGAAAATAGGAAAGCAGCTCACGGAACCAATTCGCGTGCACTTAAAGTTAAATAAAAGTGAAGCTAGAGAACATGCGATTGCAATGCTCACTAAAGTAGGGATTGCAAGGCCAGATGAAATTGTAGATGAATATCCTCATCAACTTTCTGGAGGAATGAGACAACGTGTGATGATTGCTATGGCGATGTCATGTAATCCTAATCTACTTATTGCAGACGAGCCTACGACTGCTCTCGATGTAACAATTCAAGCACAAATATTGGAACTTATGAAAAAGCTTCAAAAAGATGAAAAAATGTCAATCCTTTTAATCACACATGATTTAGGTGTAGTGGCTGAGATGTGTGACAGAGTAGTTGTCATGTATGCAGGTAAAGTTGTAGAAGAGGCATCTGTTTACGAATTATTCGAAAATCCGAAGCATCCATATAGTAAAGGTTTAATTGCATCTGTTCCAAAATTAGGCGAGAAAAAAGATAAATTAGATTCTATAAAAGGAAACGTACCAAATCCATCTAATATGCCAAAAGGTTGTAAGTTTGCTCCTAGATGCAATATGGCGATGCCAATTTGTCATGAACAAGAACCTGCTTGTCTAGCAATAGAGAATGATAGGTTATGCAGTTGTTGGCTATATGAACTAGAAACGAGGTGAGGCGAATGTCAAATACAATACTAAAAGTTGAGAAACTCAAAAAATCCTTTGAGTTGTCAAATGGATTTTTTGAGAAGAAAAAAACGATACAAGCAGTAAGTGATGTGTCATTTGAAATACAAAAAGGCGAGACATTTAGCCTTGTTGGCGAAAGTGGATGTGGTAAATCGACAACAGGTCGTCTCATCTCTAGATTATTAGAACCTACTGAAGGATCTATTTGGATTGATGGAATGGAAGTTTCAAATAAAAAAGAATCGCAATTAAAGCAGATGAGGCAATCGGTTCAAATGATTTTCCAAGACCCTTATGCCTCATTGAATCCACGCATGAAAGTGAAAGAAATTATAGCTGAACCGCTGATTATTCATACTAATCTATCGACTAGTGAGCGTCAGAAAAAGGTGTTAGAAATACTAGAAGTTGTAGGGTTAAGTGAGTATCACGCTGAAAGATATGCTCATGAGTTTAGTGGTGGACAAAGACAAAGAATTGGTATTGCCCGTGCTTTAATTATGAAGCCACAGCTCATTATTGCCGACGAACCTGTTTCTGCCTTGGACGTATCTATCCAATCTCAAATATTAAATCTATTAAAAGATTTACAAAGAGAGTATGGCATTTCTTATTTATTTATCTCACATGACTTAAGTGTTGTTGAACATATAAGTGACAATATAGGTGTCATGTATTTAGGTGCAATCGTAGAATCAGGGCCTAAAGACACCGTTTTTGCAAATCCTCAACATCCGTACACGAAAGCATTATTATCTTCTGTACCAGTTGCAAACCCTAGATTAAGAAAAGAGAAAATCATTCTAAAAGGGGATATACCAAGTCCGAAAAACCCTCCATCAGGGTGTACATTCCATACAAGATGTCCTTTTGCCATGGATGTTTGTAAGAAAGAGAAGCCAAAAAGACAACAGCTTCAAGAAGAAAATCATTTTGCATCTTGCCATTTGTTAGACCAATAAATTGAAGAGGTGATCGATATGAAAGTTGGATTAAGTACTTACAGCTTAGTAAAGAAAATGCGAACAGGAAACATGGATGTATTAGATGTCATTCAATGGGTTGCAGATAATGGTGGAGAGCACGTCGAACTTGTTCCTTATGAATTTACAGTTGTAGATAATCCGGAACTTGCTGATCAAATTAAAGAGAAGGCGCAACAACTTGGACTTGAATTATCAGCGTATTCTTTACCTGCAAATTTTGTTCAAGAGACGGATGAGGAATTTTATGCAGAGGTAGAACGATTAAAGAGACATGTTGATATTGTGAATCGAATGGGCATTAAAATCATGCGACATGATGTTACAGCCTTTACGTTACCAAAAGAGGATATGACAATACATTATTTTAATGAACACTTCGATAAACTTGTAAAAGGAAGCCAACTCCTCGCAGATTATGCAGCACAATTTGGTATTACAACAACGATTGAAAATCATGGTTTTAATGTTCAAACGAGTGATCGCGTGCAACAAGTTATTCATGCTGTAAATAGACCGAATTTTAAAACAACATTAGATGTAGGGAATTTCCTATGTATAGATGAAGAACCATTAGTAGGGGTAAAGAAAAATATCCCGTACGCTGCTACAGTGCATTTTAAAGATTTTTATACTAGACCTTATTTTGAAAATCCAGGAGCAGGCGAATGGTTTAGAACAGTAAACGATAATTACATCCGTGGTGCAATTGTAGGACATGGCGACATTAATATTCGTGAAATCATGAACATTGTTAAGTCTTCAGGATATGACGGTTATCTTACCATTGAATTTGAAGGCATGGAAGATTGCGAAGTTGGCTCGAAAATTGGGATGGATAATGTTAAACGATTATGGCATGAGGCAAATTGCTAAAAGATAAACCTTATCAAAAGGAGCTGGAATTATGTCGAAAATAAATGTTTGTGTAATAGGAACAGGTACAATTTCTGATCATCATTTTAAAGCGTATGCAAATAATCCAGATGTCACGATATATGGTGTTTATGATTATGTGTATGAAAGAGCGCAAAAAAAGGCTGAACAATATGATGCAAAAAAGGTATTTAAAAGTTTAGAAGAGTTATTTTCAGATACGAATGTTGACGCGGTCAGCATCTGTACTTGGAATAAAACGCATGCTGAAATTGCGATAGAAGCATTAAAGCATGATTTACACATCTTAGTCGAGAAGCCTTTATGTATGACAGTAGAAGAAGCCTATGCGATTCAAGAAGAAGCCGATAAGCATAACAAAGTATTTCAGGTAGGATTTGTGAGACGATTTGGTACGAACACAAAAGTATTAAAGTCCTTTATTGATGCTGGAAAGCTAGGCGATATCTATTATGCTAAGGCGACTTATACGAGACGCCTAGGAAACCCTGGTGGTTGGTTTGTAGATATCAATAAGTCCGGAGGGGGCCCTTTAATTGACATCGGGGTGCACATCATCGATATTTGCTGGTATTTGATGGGCAGACCAAAAGTAAAATCAATCTCTGGCAATACGTACAACCATTTAGGTAATCGAAAAAATGTAAAGAATCTAAGTTTTTATAAAACAGCGGATTATGATCAAACAGAAAATACTGTGGAAGATTTAGCAAATGCATTGATTACATTTGAAAATGGTGCCTCTTTATTAGTCGATGTGTCGTATACTTTACATGCAAAAGACGATGAATTAGGCGTAAAACTATTTGGAACAAAAGGAGGGGCAGAATTAGAACCAGAACTAGTTATTATCAGCGAAGAAAACGATACGATTTTGAATATGCAACCTCAAATTGATCACTTAACTTTTGATTTCCAAAATGCTTTTCAAAATGAAATCAATTCATTTATTGAAAGCTGTGTAACAGGCGTAGTTTCACAAGCACCTGTTGAAGATGGAGTTGAGATTATGAAAATTCTAGAAGGCATTTATAAAGCGGCAGAAACAAAAAGTGAGGTGCGCTACTAATATGACATCAACCTTACAACTATCCAATAAAATTGGTGTTATAGTGGATAGCTTTGGATTACCCCTCTATGAAGGTTTAAAAAAAGCAAAAGAAATTGGAGCGGACGGTGTTCAAATCTATGCCGTTTCGGGCGAAATGGCACCAGAGAATATGTCTACATCAGCTCGAAAAGAATTAAGAAATTATTTAACATCAATAGATTTAGACATATCCGCTTTATGCGGTGATTTAGGGGGGCACGGTTTTCAAAACAAACAAGACAATGCGCTCAAAGTCGAACAATCAAAAAGAATACTAGATATGGCAGTTGAACTTGGTACTAATATTGTGACAACACATATAGGTATCATCCCAGAAGATCCAAATAGTGAAATTTACTACGCATTACAGCAAGCATGTGAGGAGCTAGGACAATACGCGAAAAGTCTAGATGCTTACTTTGCAATTGAAACAGGACCTGAAAAAGCTGTGACTTTAAAGCAGTTTTTAGATAGTCTAAGTACCAATGGTGTATCAGTAAATTTTGACCCAGCCAATATGGTTATGGTAACAGGAGATGATCCGGTTACAGGGGTGGAAATTCTACAAGACTATATTGTTCATACCCATGTGAAGGATGGCGTGCAGTTAAAAAAGACGGACCCAAGAGATGTCTATGGTTTTGTAGGATACGGAGATGGGGTAGATCATCGTAAAATTGCTGAAATGGTAGCTGCTGGAGAATTTTTCAGGGAACTTCCATTAGGCAAGGGAGATGTTAATTTTGACCTCTATTTTAAAGCACTTCAAGCAGTTAACTATACAGGCTATTTAACTATTGAGAGAGAAGTAAAGGATGCTCCTGAAGCAGATATCTCTCAAGCTGTAGAATTTGTCCGCAAATATAAGCTATAAAGTGATTTTTCTAGTAATTTCCATTACTATGAACATAAGGAATGTTTCTCACGAATTTTACTTTTGAACAGGGAAGTGTGTCTTATGGAAAAGCAAGATCAATTATTGATGAAAAAACAAAATAGATTATTAGTTTTAGAATTAATAAGAGCTATGTCACCTATCTCTCGCATACAACTTTCCAAAGTAACGAAGATGAGTCCAACTTCGATTACTCGAATTGTTCAAGAGCTACAAGAAGAAGGTTTTGTTCGGGAATCACTTATAGAATCAACAAGTATCGGAAGAAAGCCAACATTGTTAGAGTTATGTCCAGATGTCTTATATACAGTAGGTGTGGAACTAGATCGTCGAATAGTTAGAGTGGGCTTAGTCGATTTTCTAGGAGAGCTTGTAGACTTTAAAGTTTTCCAGAGAAAATCACAAGAGAGTTATAAAGAAACGTTAAATAATATCCAAGAAAAAACTGTACAAATCATTAATGAAAACCATATTGAGATGAAAAAAGTGATTGGTTTAGGGGTAGGATTACCAGGTTCTATTGATTATGAAAAAGGTATCGTTAAAATTTCCGAGCAACTGCAGTGGGAAAATATCCCACTGGCAGACGATTTAAAGGAATTAACGACTCATAATATCATTATTGATAACGAGCTTAAGATGAAAATAATAGCTGAAAATACAATAGGGCAATCAATAGACTCTGATAATTGTATTTTACTAGGCATTGGATCAGGCATAGGTGCAGCCATATTACTTCATGGTGAAGTACACCGTGGCACTTCAAATAATGCTGGAGAAATTGGTCATACAGTGATCGATCCTAATGGCGTAATATGCCATTGTGGAAAAGTAGGTTGCTTATCAACGTATATTTCTGAAAGTGCCATTATTGCTGATGCCAATAAAGTAAAACCAATCAATTCTATAGAAGAAGTGTATGATGCCTATCGTTCAAAGGAGACATGGGCATGTAATATAATGGACCGTGTAACTACGTATATAGCGCTTGCTGTTAGTAATATGGCTTGTTTGTATGAACCAGAGTATATCATTTTAAGTGGGCATTTAATTGATGAGCTACCGGGGATAGGCAAATTTATAGAAGAAAAATGTGACCGTTATATATGGCAGTCCATTCGTCAAAATCTTAAAATTGTATACTCAAAGCTTGGTAGTGAAGGAGTTGTAAGGGGAGCTGCTATACAAGCTCAAAAGGTCTTACTCGATTTATAAGTTTAAGAATATCTTTGTAAGGTGGATGATTGCTAATGACTTATGATATTTTGATAAAAGAATATCGAGCAAATATGCTTGAAAATACTCATACAGGTATAATTTGCGGCGTAAATGACCAGCAGCAAACTGCGTTTCATATCGGTGATACGGAGCAATATGTTTTCTTACGTTCGGCAGCTAAACCGATACAAGCAATTCCTGTATTTATGACGAATATTATCGAAAAGTATCAATTGACTGAACAAGAAAGTGCTTTGTTTATGGCATCTCATCGAGGAGAATCTTATCAAGTAGATGTATTAGAGAGTATGCTGTCAAAACTACCTGTAAAAGAAGAGGAGCTTTATTGTGCTCCTTCTTATCCATTAAATAAAAGTCCACAACAGCAAGTCATTAGAGAAGGTAAAGAAAAGCGTAAATTGTATCACAATTGTGCGGGCAAACATATGGGCTTTATCACGGTTTGTCGAGAATTAGGTTACTCTGTTGATGAGTATTGGAAGCCAGATCATCCTCTACAACAGCAAATTCTACATATACTTGCCAAACTATCAAATATGGCAGTTGATCAAATTAAAACTGGTATTGATGGTTGTGGAGTTCCGGTATTTGCAATTCCTCTTAAAAATATGGCCATTTGTTTTCTCAAATTAGGTTGTCCAGATTTGATTGACGATATCGAAATAAGAAAAGCGGTAGTTAAACTAACTGCAGCTATGAACCGACATTATAATATGATTGCATCAGAAAACTTCATATGTAGTACGCTATTGAAAAGTTCAAATATTGTAGCAAAAGGAGGAGCACAGGGAGTTTATTGCTTTGCTTTAAAAGAGGAAAGAATCAGTATTGCGCTAAAGGTGATGAATGGTTCAGAAGATGTGTGGCCTAATATAATTGCTTCAATTTTAGAGCAGATAAATTATAAAGATAAGAACATGATCCAGTACTTAAAAGAATTACGACCTCCTTACATTAAGAATGATGCTGGAGAACTCGTTGGCCATATCGAAGAAGCATTTGTAGTTAACCATTTCAAGTTTATATAACTGTTAAATAAAAAAGCGATAGGAGACAGCATCTCATATCGCTTTTAATCATGTTATTTTCGTGTTTTCCATTCTGCAACGATAAAGAAGATAATGAAGAAGGCAAATGCGATGACGAAAAACCATCCCGGTAAGCTACCAAAGGACATGAGGACACCTCCAAGTGCGAAAAGTACAATTATATAGTATAAGCATACCATAAATCGGCTGAATATCACTTCACAGCAGTCCATCCAAGATTTTATGCAATTTTAAATTTTATCATTGATTAAATACGAAAAGGTAGAGTTATAGAATCAACTCTACCTTTTTTTGTAACATTATTATTACTAAATACTAGACAAGTACCAACTAATTCAACTTAGCAAACGATACTAAATCGCCTTTATCACAAGATTGAAACCCTTGTTTTTCATAAAAATGTCTTACATCAGGAGCTTCTTCAGTTAATAGTACTTTTTGACGAACACTTTCATATCTATTTAGTACATCTTGTATTAATTGAGAAGCAATTCCTTTGTTTTGATACTCTTTTAACACAAGTATGTCCTGAATATAAATTATCGTTAAACCATCACCAACTATACGAATTAACCCCACTAAGTTGTGATCATCCCAAGCAGATACGACCTCTAAAGATTGAAGTAATGCTTGTTGAAGCAATGCTATATCTTTTGTATAAGCAGTCCAACCAACATCGTTATATAAATTTTTTAATTGTTCATTACCGATAGTTTTACTATTTTTAAATGTTAATTCCATTTATTATCCTCCTCAAAATTTTATTTTGAAGAGTTACTTCTTAATTTATCCACTGTCTTATACCTCCTTTCAAAATTATTTACTTTCAGTATTTGGTTAATCAATATATATCTTTTTAAGGAATATTTTCCATATCAATTATATCAGATTTTTTAAATAATTGTTAAAAACGATGAATTTTTGTATATAAATTTTTTAGTAAATATGAAAAGCTTTCACTAATAAAAGCAGTTAAGATTGACTTGCGTTTATAAATCACTTTATTATTCAGTTACAATTTCTCAAAAAAATATGCGCTTTTCTCGCACATTCCAGTGAAAATCGTTTAAAATAGGAGAATGTAATCTATTTACGTATTTATTAAGGATTTTCTAATAAGAGAGGTTGTTTATACCATGTTACATTTAAAATGGAAAGACGCACCAACGATTAAAACAGTTACTTGTAAACAAACAGATGCAAAGAAATACCTTGTATCAAATGTACTAACAGTTGGAAAAGAATATGAAGTGAAAAATGAAACAGAAGAATTCATTTTTGTTATCGATAATTCAGGAAATATTGGTGGCTTCTACAAAGAATACTTCGAATAAGTAGTAGTATTAAACAAAAACGGCTTCCGCAAAAATATGCGAAAGCCGTTTTTTATCATATGTAAGCTCAACAAGGAGGAACTAGACATGCATGATTTAGTTGAAAAGATTAAGAATGAGCGTCTTGCTCGTGTTTATAGCGAAGAACAGGCATTACTTATTGGAAATGGTGGCTACATTTCACCAGACCCGACGTTGTGGCAAGATGTATTGATCAGTGTTGCTTTGCAAAAACCAGTGCTATTAAAAGGGCCAGCGGGTTCAGGTAAAACGAAGTTAGCTGAATCGGTGTCTGCTTATTTTGGACAGCCTATGCATAGTATCAACTGCTCGGTTGATTTAGATGCTGAAAGCTTACTTGGCTTTAAGACAATCGTGCAAAAGGATGGAGAAACAGTAATTGAGTTTGTGGAAGGACCTGTTGTTAAGGCGATGAAGGAAGGGCACTTACTGTATATTGATGAAATCAATATGGCAAAGGCGGAGACATTACCGATTTTACACAGTGTTCTTGATTATCGACGTATGTTAACAAATCCGTTTACGGGAGAAGTAATTGAAGCTCATCCACATTTTAATGTAATATCGGCTATTAACGAAGGCTATATCGGAACAGCACCGATGAATGAGGCACTGAAGAACCGTTTTATTTCCTACAGCATTCCATACTTAGCTGGTGAGCAGCTTAAGAATTTATGGGAAAGTGCTTTCCCAAATGCACCACAAGGTTTGAAAAACGTCATGTACAATTTAGCTGAGGATTTGAAGGGGCAGGTGCAAAATGGCTTGCTAAGTGAAGAAGCCGCATCTATCCGTAGTTTAATGGACGCTACTGAGTTAGCTCAATATATTGAACCACTGCGCGCAATTCGCTATGCAGTTGCTGAGAAATTGGACGATGTTGGAGAACGTGAGCTCGTAATGGAATTAGCTAAAACGTGGGTGAAGTGAGGTTGATTGCATGTCACAGATGAATCGCTTTATTCAATTTAATAATGAACAGATTAATGCACGCCAGATGCTTCATTATGAGCAATTAACGCGAGCGTTATCTCATGCACCATACTTATCTTTAACAGAAAGACAAGTGCTAGAGTTACGTCCTAAGGAGCAGGCACTGTCAATTAGTGTTTTTTGGCGTCATCGTGATCGGGCAATCATGCATGCTGGGCGATTATCGGATATCTATTTGCTAGCGGCTGGCTTTTGGCGCTATTTTTCAGTGCAGCCCTTTTTAGAATTACTTGAGGATTTACAAGGGGAACCTAATGCCCAATTATTTGAGCAACTTGTATTAATGGCAGAAGAATTCCGTTTAATGGATGCGGTCGAGAAGGAACGCCCAGGTACTGGTGAGGCATTTAACGTAAGACGTAGAGTGTATTTGGAGTTTCATAAGCAGCAACTTCAAGTTAATTTACAAAAGGGCTTTTTAGCAGATGCTACTTTGAATTATTTATTCGTCATGGCACATGAAGGCTCTATGCAATTAGATACATCTAGTATGCCTGACTTTTTTGAACTATTACAATTCACTTGGCAGTCTCTTTATGATACTCGTTCAACTGAAGATAGCATTGAGGTTGTTTATCGCGTAATGGCTATGATTGCAGAACATATGGAAAAAGACTTAATGCACACTTACTATGCAGTTATGGATTCTATAGCAGAAGCAGCAAAGTTCAATGAACATAAAGGTGTTACAGAACAAGAACAAGGTAACAAAGAAGAGGCAAAAGAAACGATTGAAGAGCTATTCCGCACTTGGCATCGCGAGTCACAGTCTGACGATGGCGTCCATATGCGTTATGAACTAGAGCATGGTAATGAAGGAAAGGCAATGTCAACAGAAGCGGAAGAAGGACGAGAAGGAGCAGAGATTTCCGAAGTCGGTATTGGTGGAGCACAAGATCAAAAGGATTCTGTACAACAAGATGATAATGACGATGTAAAAAAATTGCCTCCTGAGAAAAAGCGAGCAGGCAAATATTTTGGTGAAGAACATCGAAATGTCGTCTATGAAGAGAGAAGAATTGAAACGGTCCGAGAAACTGGTTCAATGGATGATTTAGTCACTTGGCGTACTACGCAAGAACCTTATGTGAAGGCATTAATGGCTGAATTCAGAAAGCGTATGGCTCAAAAGGAAATTGCCAGACGTGACCATTTAACAAAAGGTCGACTTTCCTCCAAACTAACAACCTTTTTAATCGATGAAAGACCAAAACCATTTTATAAGAAAAATTCACCAGCGAAGCCTCTAGATGCAGTGTTTGGTTTATTAGTTGATGGCTCGGCTTCTATGATTGATAAAATGGACGAAACAAAGCAAGCAGTTCTGCTTTTTCATGATGTTTTGCGCAAAATGGGCATCACACATGAAATCGTCTCTTTTTATGAAGATGCCTACGAAGCAACGGAAGAAATACAACCGAATACATTTGAATGGGTGCATAAATTAGAGGACGGTGCAAAGGATAGTGGCTCTGCCATTATGGCGTTGGAAGCGCATGAAGATAATCGCGATGGATTTGCAATTCGCTGGATGACGAAACGATTAGCAGCTCGTGATGAAAAGCATCGATTTCTACTTGTTTTCTCCGATGGGGAACCCTCAGCATTTGGCTATGCTCAAAATGGGATTGTTGATACAGCAGAAGCAGTAATGGATGCAGAGAAGAAGGGCATTCATGTCATGCATTTATTCTTGAATACTGATATGCCAAGTGAGGAGCAGTTGCAGTTATTCAGAATGATTTATGGACCTCAATCTGTTGCAGCAGATAGTGTGGAGAAGTTTACGGATGTGACGTTGAGGTTGTTGAGGAAGATGATTGGACTTGTTATTCAGTCTGGATGATAAATGTTGATAGGATAATTAAAGATAAATGATTGGATGTGGCAGGAGAAAGCTATACAATTACATTTTCTCCTTCTAAGTAAACATATTAAGAGTATTGACGACAGTAAGCTTAAGGTTACAGGAAAAATTCAATTCAAACTCGTATTTTCCCTATATACGAAAATAAAGCATAATTATTTTCTATTTACTCAATCAATCTTTATGCTAAATATGTAGTGAGGTGAGTGAGTTGAAGTCAACAGAGCAGCGAACATTGCAAAATGGACTAAGGATGCTGGAGTTATTAAAACAGCATCCAAAATTGAAAGCGACTGATATTGGGGATGCACTTGGATTAAGTTCAACATCAACTTATCGGATTTTAGCAATTTTACAAGAATACAAGTTGATCTCGAAAGAAAAATCATATTTTCAATTGAATCAGGCCTTTTTTCAAACGGTCATTGTGAATCCTAAAAAGATTCCTTGGCAAGAATTAAAAACGCCATTTGAAGTTGTAAAAGAAATACAAGAAAATGTCTATCTTGCAGTGATTGAAGATGAACAACTTATTACGAAACGAATTGTGAATAGAGAAGGAATAGAGATTGATGTACAGTCAAGGAAGAGAAAATCAAAGGTGCATCATTCTGCCATAGGTAAAGTATTACTGGCTTTTTCATCTGATGAAGATCAAAAAGACATAATTAATAACATCGACTTTTCGCCAATGACTTCTCAGACTTTTCAAGAAAAGGATCTATTTCTAAGACATATTCAAGAGATTAACAAACGTGGTTATGCTATAGATGATGAGGAAACTGAAATTGGTATGCGCTGTATCGCAACACCGATTTTGATCAATCATGAAGTAGTAGCGGCCTTTGCAATCTCAGGTTCAACTGAGAATATATCACGTCGAAAATTTAATCAGCTATCAAAAAAAATCATCAATTACAGTCAACTAGTTGCTGAGGAACTCATTCACTTATCACGCTAAATGTAAAAGGAGGAATCTTGGATGAACTATACGACAATTGAAAAACAGGATATTTCCATTTCAACAATTGGTTTAGGCACGAATGCGGTCGGTGGTCATAACTTGTTCGAAAATTTGAATGAAGAAGATGGAAAAGAATTAGTGAAAGTAGCATTAAACAACGGGGTTACACTTATTGATACGGCAGATATATATGGGCCTGGTCGTTCAGAAGAATTAGTTGGAGAAGTACTTCAAAGTTTCCCACGTGAGCAATACATATTAGCTACAAAGGGTGCGAGAATGCAGAATGAACAGGGAGAAATAGTCACAAATAACGCGCCTGACTATCTACGAAGTGCTTGTGAGGCTAGTTTAAAACGTTTAGGTTTAGACTATATTGATATTTACTATATCCATTTCCCAGAACAAGGTGCTTCACTTGAGTTAGCAGTTGCTGAATTGGTGAAGTTGAAGCAAGAGGGGATAATTAGAGCAATTGGTATTTCTAATGTAACGCTTGAGCAGTTAAAAGAAGCTAATAGTACAGGGAATATTGATGTTGTCCAGTTGGAATACAATATGCTAAACCGTGCTATTGAAGAAGATATTTTACCATATTGCATCGAGCAACAAATTGCTGTTGTTGCATATGGACCTCTTGCTTTTGGTATTCTTGGAGGGAAATATACAAAAGATTTGAAATTAGATAGTGGTGACTGGCGAAATCGTGTAGATCTTTTTAAAGCTGGAAATTTTGAAGCTAATTTAACAAAAGTTGAAAGTTTAAAAGAAATAGCCTTGAAGAAAGATACGACAGTTGGTAATTTAGCAATTGCGTGGTTACTAGCACAAAAAGGTATAACAGCTGTTATACCTGGAGGAAAAAAGACAAATCAATTATTAGAAAACTTAAAAGCAAGTGAGATCAAACTTACAGCCGAAGATTTAGCTAGTATTGAAGCGATTATTTAAGACAAATACTCAATGCCATAAAAGCCGTGAATGACAACATTTTTGTCATCCGGCTTTTATTATTTAATTCCTTAATTCATCATTATTCAGAAATAATAAAAGAACCGGCTCTTCTCAGTAGAATCATACTTTGGTTTTAGAATAGTCGCTGTTAGTTCATTGAAGATTATTTTACTTCTATTGAGAAGGCGTGATTTCCACTTCCATCTTTCCAATTAGCCATAACGTGATAAATGTACACACCTTTTTCTTTTGGCGCTAAAATTTTGGCATCTTTAACTTTTATATTTTTTATATTTTTTTTATCTCTCCATTCTTCCACTTGTAAAGTTCCGGCAAGAGGCTTTCTTTTAAATTTAATTCTTATTTCTTGATTAGGAGAGACTTTCATTGGTTTATGTACTTTTGCCATTTCTAAAGGGGAAGAATAAATCTTATCTACACATCTAGTAAATAAAGGACCATCCCAACAAAATGAGCCTTGTGTAGTAGGAATGACAGTTTTTCCAGTCGTTATTTTTGGTGTGGGCGGTTCTGAACGAAAAGGTTCAAAAATAAATGTACAAATTACAATTAATCCAATAATAATGAATACATAAATTTTTTTTATTCTATTCACCTTCTTCTACAGTAATTACTATAATTTCCAAAAATGCATTTTAAAAATAGCTATTACTCTAGCTAATCAACTTACTGAATTGAAGTACGAGTAGTGATATTTCTATTTTAATAATAAGTTCTACAAATATTACGGAGTACCTTTAAATTAGTGATTTTCATTAATATCATAAATTTCTTTATGGATTATACGTTTGTTGAAGCGGAGTAGTTCCAATGAGTATCATAATAGCCCAATAAAAAAATTTATATAATATTACATCCATACTGTATATAATTTTGATATAGTTATTTATTCCAAAATAAGGTAAAATAATAAATTAAGAGGTATTATGAAGAAGGAGAAATTGATGAAAATTGATGCCATTATACAATTACTATTATTTATTATGATACCAACTTTTTTGATGAGAAGGTCTTTAATGAAAATGTCAGAAGAAGATCGAAAACGGTTTGTGGGTGAGTTGACGAAAAAAAGTGTTCTCTCTACTTACAGTTTGATAGCACTTAGTATTCTACTTTTAATGATTGGACGAATCGTTGACATAGTTTTTTTGAAAATAATTAGCGGTTTGCTATTTTCAATTGGAGTAATTGTACATAGCGTTCTAATATGGTTTCATGTTTCATCTAAATATAAAGCATTACTAAGTACCACCTTAGGAATTATCGGTTTAATAATTTTTTTATGGTCGTTATGGAAAATTTACTGAAGAAAATATCGAAGAAGTTATCTGGTAATAATCAATTAAGTCTATTCAAGAGGTATGTTTGTATAAAAATAGTACATAGAATGGAAGTGCCGAGCTTATGAAATCTATTAAAAAGTATATTTTTATATTCTTGGTTGCCATTATTACATGGAATATTATTGATTACTTCACTCATAAAGATGATCCTTTTATGAAAGGGTTCCTCTTCTGTTTGGCATTAGCACTAATGCAAATAGTTGTAGATTGGGTATGGGACACTAAAGAAGAAAAGTAGAGGAACATTTCAGTATCACTTTCTATTTTTTCCATAATTAATCATAGCCTTATATTATTTAGCTTCCACTCTAAATAAAATTTAACCTTTTATTATCAGTAAATCCATATTGAGGTATAATTACTTGTGTGAATATGTAAAAGCTAGGAGCGAGAAGTGCATGAAATCTAATATTTTACTAGTTGAAGATGATATATCAATACAAGAAATGGTCGAAAGCTACTTAACAAAAGAAGGCTTTGTAGTAGCGACGGCTTATGATGGAGAAGATGGGCTAGCGAAGTTTATGCAAGGTTCATTTGATCTAGTCATTCTTGATATTATGATGCCGAAGATAGATGGTTTAGAAGTTGTGAGATTGATTCGCGAAAAAAGTGCTGTTCCAATTTTAATGATGTCTGCTAAGGATACTGATGTTGATAAGGCGATTGGCTTAGGTCTTGGGGCAGATGATTACATTTGCAAGCCCTTTTCGATGATTGAGTTGTCTGCAAGAGTAAAGGCAGGAATTCGTCGTTCGACAAAATATTCAGTTCCTCCAAAGGTAGACGATAAAATTATTCAAATTGGTGACTTGAAAATAGATACAATCAATTATACAGCTTGGAAGAAAGGTGAAGTCATTAAACTCACATCTAAAGAGTTTGAGCTATTAAAGTTATTTGCAAAAAATCGTAATCGTGTATTTTCGAAAGCTCAAATTTATAATCTCATTTGGAATGAAGAATATTATGGTGATGAAAATGTTATTAATGTTCATATGAGAAGACTGCGAGAGAAGATTGAGGACGATCCATCAAACCCAGTGTATATTAAAACGTTATGGGGAATCGGATATAAATTGGAAGTGATGTAAAATGGAGTTTTTTTTAATATTGATAATTATCGTATTAATAGGTTTTATCGTTTTCCAATACAATATGCAGCAAAATAAAGATAAGGATTTAAGATACATTTATGAGAAGCTACAGAATAATTTAGAAAAGCAAACAACTGAAAAGTTATTAGTAGTAACTGATGATAAAGAACTGCAAAAGTTATTAGTGGTTATTAATCAATTCTTAGTAGCAAAGCATACAACAAATGCAAATCAAGCAAAAGTAGAAATATCAATGCGTAAAATGCTCTCTAATATATCGCATGATTTGAAAACACCGCTTACGGTTGTTCTCGGCTATATAGAGATATTACATACAGATCCAACAATGAACGAGGATGAACGACAAGTTTTGTTAGAAAAGGTACATATAAAAACAATTGAAGTAATGGAACTTATTCAAAAATTTTTTGATTTATCCAAACTGGAGTCAGGAGATAAGGAAATCGAGTTAACGAGAGTTAATATGAACGAAGTATGTCAGGGAAATATTTTATCGTTCTATGATTTACTTATGGCGAAGGGCTTTTCGGTTGAAATTGATATTCCGAATGAACAACTATATGCACATGGAAATACAGATGTGTTAAGTAGAATTTTAAATAATTTAATATCGAATGCAATTACGTATGGTGATGATGGAAAAACACTGGGAATAACTTTGAGAAGTGATGACAAGACAGTGTACATTGATATTTGGGATAAAGGAAAAGGTATTTCGGAGTCACATATCGATAAAGTTTTTGAGCGAATGTATACATTAGAAGATTCAAGAAATCGTTTATATCAAGGTAGTGGACTTGGGCTGACAATCACGAAACGGCTTGTCGAAGCTTTAGGTGGGGAAATTCATCTTTCAAGTAAGCCTTATAATAAAACAGCATTTACAATTATGTTAAAAAGAATGAAATATTAGCTTGTAGAAATTCTACAAGCTTTTTGTTTTGTTTCATGCCACAACAATGAATATCTCCCTTCGCTTTTGAAGGGCTTAAGAAATTTGTAAGAATCGAGTAAGAAAAAAGAGATGTTCGTTTCGTACAATAAAAATAGACAGCGAAAGGGGAAGACAAAATGTCATATATATTAAAAACAAATCAACTAACAAAAGTATTTGAAGGAAAAGAGGTTGTTTCCGAGGTCAATATGCATGTGAAGCAAGGTGAAATATACGGATTTTTGGGTCCAAACGGGGCCGGTAAAACTACGATTATGAAAATGATTACAAATTTAATCAAACCGACGAGCGGTGATATTGAAATTTTTGGTCAAAAGTTAACGAATACATCATACGAAGTCTTAAAAAGAATGGGGACAATTATTGAATATCCTATTTTTTATGAGAAGCTAACAGCTCGAGAAAATCTTTACTTACATTGTGAATACATGGGCTATTATGACAAGAAGTCAATTGACCATGCTTTAGATCTTGTGAAGTTAAATAATGTAGATGATAAAAAGGTGAAAGATTTTTCACTTGGAATGAAACAAAGATTAGGAATAGCTAGAGCGATTACGACAAAACCAGAACTGTTAATTTTAGATGAACCTATCAATGGCTTAGACCCAATCGGTATTAAAGAATTGCGAGAGCTATTTAAAATGCTTTGCAAAGAATATGGCATTACTTTATTAGTTTCTAGCCATATATTAGCTGAAATGGAACAAATGGCAGACACTATTGGAGTCATTCAAAATGGAAAATTGATCAAAGAAGTTTCTATGAAGAGTATCAAAGGAGAACAGACAGATTTTATTGAGGTGAAGGTTCAAAATATCAAAAAGGCTGCTTTCATTTTAGATAATCAGCTAGGATTAAAAAATTATAAAATCGTGAGTGATCAAACAATTCGCATATATGAGATGACCGCAACACAGCAAGAGATTTCAAAAGCCCTAATTATGAATGATATTGAGATCGAAAGTATCAACAAAAAGCATAGCTCTTTGGAGGAATATTTCATGAATTTAATGAACGGAGAGGGGATTCATGCTTAAATTAATGCAATTAGAACTTGTGAAAAATAAATTTGGCTGGTATTTCAGAGGAGCAATAATAGCAAACATCCTTATGATAGCCTTACTTTGGTTCGTAATGTACATCTCTCAAATTGAAGGTGACATAATTGCTACGACGCATCTAGACTTTTTCGTAATAATTGGTGCAATGGTCAGAGCTACATTTATTGTGTTTGCCTCGGTATTAATCGCGAAAATAGTGATTGGTGAATATAAAAGCAAAACCATACTGATCATGTTTTCATATCCAATTAATCGTAAGAAATTAATTGCTAGTAAATTGCTTTTTATTGCTGCTATAACTTTTATAACCATGTTATTGAGTAATATCGTAGTTGCGGGTTTATTTTCAATCATTAGTAATGTTTTTAACAGTGTTCCATTTTCAATAACTGCAAGTCAATACATTGCTGAAGTTTTGAAAACGATCCCATATTCATTTGCCTCTGCAGGAATCAGCTTGATTCCATTGTATTTTGGAATGCGTAAACATTCTGTTCCTACAACTATATTGTCATCTCTCTTAGTAGTGTCAATTGTTTGCTCTTCTAATCCAGTATTCTCAATGGTTACTTTTATTCCGGTTCAATTAGGCCTTGCAGTTGTAGGAGTGATCATTGCTTTCTTATCGATTCGAAATATTGAGATAGAGGATGCAATTTAATTTTAAAAGAGGTATTTAAAGAACGTTGCAGGATAGAAAAAATAGTCTTTCTTAAAATCTTTCTTGGAGGTAATCAACATGTTTAAACTTATGAAACTGGAATGGAAAAAAAATCAGTTATCCAGTTATTTTAAAGGGTTAGTATTTAGTATATTGGGGATCTTAGCTGCTGTTTGTTTAATGGCGTGGGTATCTAAAGTTGAGGATGATCTTATGTTTCGAGATTATACCGAATTCATGTCTTTAACGAATATTTTCATTAGAATCGTATTTATCATTTTTTCGAGTGTTATTTTATCAAGAATAGTAATTGATGAATACAGGAATAAAACGATTCAATTATTATTTAGCTACCCGTTGAAACGAAAAAAATTAATGCAAGCTAAGTTATCAATTGTCTTTGGGTTTTGTTTTTTTAGTATTATTATCGCTACTTTTATCATTAGTGTGATAATTTATTTTTTAAATCCAATTTTAGAATTCTTTCCAACACCAATGAGTTTAAGTGAAATAGTTGCAATAGTTCCAACAACTTTTATTAGTGCTTTTATGATTGCTGGAGTAAGCCTGATTCCTCTGTACTTTGGAATGAGAAAAAAATCAACTGCTACAACCATTACCTCGGCCGTAATAATTAGCTTCTTAATAAATGGAAATGTATCAAGTGGTGGAACTCAGGTTAGTCTTATACAATTCATTGTTGTTCCAATTACACTATGTCTTCTAGGCCTTTTAATCGGCTATCTCTCTTATCATAAAGTTGAAAAAATAGATTTGGTTTAAAAGGAATGAGGAAATGAAGTGAAAAAATTCATAATAACATCCATTATGTTAATCGCTATTTTTGGATTAGTTTTAAGTGGGATGGAAAAAAGATTGGATAAATTTGTGGGAGAAAAATCATTTGATATTGAGGGCATTAAAGAATTAGTAATAAACAATGAATCTTGGGATCTTGAGTTTAATAACAGTGAATCCAATAAATTAACTGTCACATTTGAAGGTAAACAAAAAGACAAAAAGAATGATCCAGTCACAATCAAAAGCAAAAGCAAGAGGATAATAATTAGTCAGCAAGATGAAGATGGTGGGTTTACTGATAACTTCAGCTTTGGAAAAAAAGGAATTATTCATATTTCAATCCCACAGAACGCTTTAGATACGCTTACAGTAAATAATAGCTATGGTGATATAAAAATGAATGATATTAAGAGTAAAAACGTAATAATTTCAAACGACTCAGGTACGGCAAAAATTGAAGGACTGTCAGCCGAGAAAGGTAGATTTACGTCAAAAGATGGTGAACTAAGTTTGAAAGAAAGTTCGTTAAAAAATTTAACATCAGCTTCTACTTCTGGTGATAACTATTTAATGAATGTGAATAGCCCTAATATGAATATTACTTCAGTAGATGGTGAAGTGTCAGTGAATGATGCAGTAGAAGGAAAGACATTACTCGTAGAAACAAAGTCAGGAGATATTACTGTGGCCTATAAAGAAGTTCCGACTTCCTTGAAAATTACGGCTAACAGTAATTCATCTGATATAACACTAAATTTAGATAGTTTGAAATTAGACACGGATACTGAAAAATCAAAAGTAGGCACAATTGGCGACGCATCAAATCAATTGGAGCTCTTAAGTAAATATGGCACTATCAATGCAGAGTAACAATAAATAGAGAAATGTAGTATACTCTATAACTTTAAAAAGAACGATTGATCTTACCCTTTAGAAACAATAAATATTTAAATTTTTTTTAATACGCTTGCAAAGTAGACTAAAAGCTGTCAGCTCTTAGTTTATTTTTATGCAAATAAATAGATAATATTTTTATTAGGAGAGTAAAACCTTTTATCCAATTGACAATAATCTACCAGTCATGTAATGTTTAATATGATTTAGAAAATTATGAATTTTTTGATTTAAAGAGAATGATTTGATTTTAACATAGCGTATTTTTAACAAAATAATCCTCATATGAGGTTACTATTCTATTGTTAATCGTATATTTTTCTTTCTACATTTAAGAAACTTTGGTCCAATCTTATTAGGTCATAGACTTATTGAGATATATGAATAATTTTGAGGAGAGTGATTCATTTGTCATTGTCGATTCAAGAATTGTTAGAGAACAAGGGGATTCAAGTAAAGAAAGACCATTTTGAAAGTTTGCAAGAGAAATGGGAAGGTATACAAGCGCTAAGAGGGAACTTAGAGGGAGTTAATATTGATGATGCTGACATTAGTCTGAAGAATATTCCTGGAGGTGACCACATTGATGAATGATCTAATTTTGAAGTCAGTTGATGAACTTGCACCGTTAATTAAAAATAAAACATTATCGCCAGTTGAGCTAACAAAAGCTGTCCTAGATCATGCGGAAAAAAGTCAGGACAAGATTAACTCATATATGTCTTTTTATAGAGAAGAAGCAGTAGAAGCTGCTAAAAAAGCAGAACAAGAAATTATGCAAGGTAATTATCGTGGGATGTATCATGGTATGCCAATTGCACTTAAAGATAATTTATATTTTAAAGATAAAATAACAACAATGTCTTCAAAAATTCATAAGGATTTTGTTTCTGATTACGACGCTACAGTAGTTAGAAAATTAAGAGATGCAGGTGTTATTTTTACTGGGAAACTCAGCATGCACGAATATGCATGGGGGATAACAAATAATAATCCACACTATGGTCCAGTAAGAAATCCTTGGAATTTAAATAAAATTCCTGGGGGTTCAAGTGGTGGTTCAGGAGCTGCTGTAGCAGTAGGTGCTAGTATTGCGTCGTTAGGGACTGATACTGCGGGGTCTATTCGTATTCCTTCATCTGCATGTGGTATTGTAGGTCTTAAGCCAACACATGGTCGAGTTAGTAAGTATGGATGTTATCCACTTGCTTGGTCTCTGGATCATATTGGACCAATGACAAAAACAGTTAAAGATGCAGCAGGGATGTTAGAAATTATTTCTGGCTATGACAGAAATGATCCTACTTCTGTAAATGTCTCTATTGATAACTATATAGGACAAGTTACAGGTGAGGTGAAGGATATAGTAATTGGAGTTAATGAAGATTACTTCTTTAATCAAGTAGATGATGATATTAATAAACTTGTTCGTGCTAGTATTCAAAAACTAGTAGATCAAGGAGCTAAAGTAGAAACGGTTAAAATTCCAACACTTCAACATTCTGAATGGGCTGAATTAGTCACTTCTTTATCAGAAGCTTCTGCTATACATCACTCAGATTTAATGAACCGACCAGATGATTTTGGTGATGATATTCGATTCTTATTTGAATTAGGAGAGCTTCCTTCGGCTGTTGATTATTTACAAGCACAGCAAGTTAGAAGACAGTTAAAACATGAATTTAACGAAGTATTTAATAAGGTTGATGTATTAATATCACCAACACTACCAATTATAGCGCCAACTATTGGCGAAAATTTTGCAGACTTGAATGGTGAAAAAGTAGATTTAATAGATAATATTATACGTTTTACTGGTCCAGGGAATTTAACGGGTTTACCTGCATTATCAGTACCTTGTGGTTTTAAAGGAGATATGCCAGTAGGAATACAAATCATGGGACCAGCTTTCAGTGAAGGTAGAGTATTAAATGTAGGCTATGCAATTGAGCAAACACAACCTTTAAAGGGAAGAAAACCACTTATTTTTACTAACGCATAATGCAAAACACAAATTGATTTTTAATAATAAATAGAAAAAGCAGGAGCATTTTAGCTTCTGCTTTTATTTGTATGTTTTTTGAGGTTAGTGGCCTATTATTGAAAAAGGAGTTATTGGAAAGGGCATAATAACGTAAATACTTTAATTATTACGTTGATACATAGTTAAAATTTCTTCAGCTTTTAAACGTAAGCTATCTATTAATTCCTTTGGTTCTAATACTAGCGCATCTTTTCCAAGTCTAAAAAATAATGGAGTTATAAAATTAATCTCACCTTGGTCAATGTCAGAATCGATATATCCAGTTCCATCTTCTTTTGTTTTCACAAGCCCTTCAAAACTAGGCACACTTTTACATTGACGTACACCCTCCATAGATAAGAGAACATTCAATCGGATTGGTCTTTTTACATCATGTGAGTCAAACCATTCTTCTAAATTCATGAATTCATCATTATTATTTTCAGTTGATAAAACTGAAAGAATACGATCAACACGATACAGCAAAATTTTCTGCTTACTAAAATCATAAGCAGGCATATACCATAGTGCGTCATGAGCATATACACCGATAGGGCGAATATGTTTTGCTTTTATGCCTGCCTTAGACTCATATTGAATATGTAAACTTCTATTTTCTATAGAAGCTTCTAATACATCGTTTAATAATGGAGTATCAATTGTCCTTTTAGGGTTCCAAAAAGCGATATAAGAACGAATCTTATCGACTTTCACTTTGGCATCATTCGGAAGTGAACTATATAATTTATGTTCAACTGAGCTGATTTCGGTATCAAAAGGCAAGTTGCGATAATAATTTAGGGATTGAAAAGCAAAAAAAATTGAAACAGCTTCTTCCTCGGTAAATAAAATCGGAGGGAGCAGTCTGTTTGATAAAACTGTATATCCACCGTTCCGACCTTGCTCAGCATAAATTGGTAAACCCATATCACTCAAATCCAATATATATCGATGAACTGTACGAATGGAAATTTTAAATTCATCCGCAATTTCTTGTGCTGTGAACTTTCTTTTTGCATTAGCAAACATAAGAATATCTAGTAGACGTTTTGCTTTTGACATTTTTTCACCTTTTCTTTTTAATCATGCCATTACTTGTCATGTTTTATCGTTAGTATAGTTAATACCTAATGATTTTATCAATAAGGGACAAACTAAAAATAAAAGGAGACAAGAATATGGCACGAGAAGTTATTTTATATATTGGTGTTAGTTTAGATGGATTTATTGCTAAGGAAGATGATGATTTGCAGTGGTTAGAAGAAGTTGAAGGTGAGGGTGACACTGGATATACAGCAATGTATGAAACAATTGATACAACGATTATGGGAAAAAGAACATATGACTACGTGATGGAACACGCAGAATCATTTCCATATCCTGATAAGAAAAATTATGTATTTTCTACCTCTGAAAAAGGTTCAACTGAATATGTAGATTTTGTAAAAGAAGATGTAGTTGAGTTTACTAAAAAATTGAAAAAACAAGAAGGCACTAAAATTTGGATGGTTGGTGGTTCGGGGATACTCGATGCTTTTGTTAAAGAAAATTTAATAGACGAATATATTATAACTGTGACACCCCATATATTGGGATCTGGAATTCCATTATTTAAAGAAAAAAACCCACAAATCAATTTAACTTTAATAGATACAAAGCGTTTTGGACAATTTGTCCATTTACATTATAAAGTGAAATAACTAGTATGTATTTCTTTGCTATTTTAGAATAGTATTAAAAACAGGGAACTTCTATCTATTTTAGAGTAGTGTGCATAAATATGCATAACGAGGAATAGACAACACTATTAAGAGTTTTTCTACTTATATTCATTATCAAACAAAATGTCGAAATAAGCAATAATCAATAACTATTAATAAGAGGATGTAGAATTCATGATTTCAAAAATAGAGTTTTTTATAGCTGTTTCTATTTGTTTAATCATTGGTTTACTTATGTTCTTTTGTGGATGATTGATATGGAAAAAGAAAAAGCTTAGTTTAATCGCTGGTTTCCAGGAATCTGATTTTAATGGGGACAAGGAAAAGCTTGCAAAAGATATATGGATATTCTCGATATTTATAGGTGTTGTTGGAATCGCATTTCCTTTTAGCATTCAGTTAATTGGTGAATGGGTAGCGTGGGTATTGACGATTGTCATTTTTGTAAGCTCCATTTTTAATGTCATTAAGATTAATATTGGAAATAATTGATGTGACTTATGTGTGAAATAAAACTCTACATAGTATATAGCTACCTGTTATCCATCCATTAAAATCGTTATGCTATACTAGATGAATCATCAAAGCAGTAGAGAAGGGAATTTTCAAATGAACGGACAAAATCGAAGTGACGTAAAACCTGGACTTGTCGTAGATATTATCTTGAAGAAAGATCAACGAACAGGTATTAAAACGAGAGGTGTCGTAAAGGATTTATTGACGAATTCTTCTTTCCACCCTCATGGAATTAAAGTTCGTCTTACAGATGGTCAAATTGGCCGTGTATGTGACATCATCGAATAAAAATAAAAAGCTGGGAATGACTGATTTGGTCATCCCAGCTTTTTATCTTGAAGTAGTTTTGAAAACAAATGCTATTGTGTCATGGCTTTATTCATTGTATTCTGTTGTAAAACTAAATAACGTTCCATTTTTATTTGACTGTAAAGTATATTTTATATTCAATGACCTAGATATATCTTCAATTATTTTTAAACCTAGCCCCGTATTATTATGAGCGATATTGAAACCAATTCCATTATCTTGGAATGAAATAATATTATTGTCTACGATAATTTCTAGTTTTGTTGCATTTGAATGTTTTAATGTATTTTGGAAAATATTATCGAACAATCTTTGAAGCCATAAATCGTTACTTACCCATGTTAAATCTTTATTTAATGTACTATAAATCAAATCAATATCATGAATGCTATACAAATAACTCCACTTCTTGCACATGACTTCTAATAAATTATTCATATTCACTTCATCATTTAGGATATAAGAATTCTCCAACGAATCAGTAGAATGTATATTCAGTTCATTTGTTAAATCAGAAATGTATTGTATTTGTTGGTAGAGTGATTCTAGTATAGGTACTTGATCAGTAAATTGGTCTTCTAAATAAAACAATTGTAATCTAACGGTAGTTAACGGTGTATTTATATCATGCCTTAATTTATTTAAAAGTTCTTTTTTTATTTCTTCTTTTTGCTTTAGTTCTAATTCTCTATACGTCGTTCTTTCGATTAATATATTTACAGACTTGATTAGTTCACCTATTTCATCATCTCTAGTTACAACTATTTTTTCAGGGATTTTTTCATCACTAGCCAAATTTCTAATAGTTTTATTCAAAATATTAATTTTGTTTAATAATGAGTTAATAGATTTCGAAAATAAAAAGGCTAGCAAAAATAAAGAAAGTAAAAATAGGAACAGCATAGTTGGATATGCAAAAGATTCATGAAAAGGGATGTCTTGATGTTTTGATTTAAAGGTAGCATTATAAATTATTGACATAAGCACACTAATCACTAGTAACAAAAAGGGCACACTAATAATTGCAGAAAATAATAATAACTGATATTTCTTTTTTAAATTCATTTTTTTATATAGGTATTTAATCTATACCCTTCTCCATATATATTTTGTATAATCTCACCATTAATATCATTAATCTTTGTTCTAATTTTTTTCATGTGTACGTTTATGATATTTTGATTTCTATCATCTAATGGCCATAAATAATTAAAGAAATGTTCTTTTGTCAAAATGCGATCTCTATTATCATATAAATAAAAGAATATTTTTCTTTCAATAGATGTAAAAGGAACCTCATTATTTAAGTTATTATTAAAAACCCTAGTAAGATCCGCATCAATATATAAATGTTTGATTTGTGTAAAAGTACCGTATTGATTCTCTAGCATTTTCTGAATTCTTAGTAATAACTCTCTAGGGTCAAATGGCTTTATCATATAATCTTCACCGACTGTCAAACCTTGAAGTTTGCTATCAATATCCTGCCTTGCAGATAGAAAAATAATCGGGATATTTAAACCTAAATTTTTTATCTTTTTGGTGATTTGATAACCATCTTCACCGGGTAACATGACATCCATTATAACTAAGTCTATTTTATGGATTACATCTAGTACTTCTTTACCGTTTGTTTTCCAACAAACATTATACTCTTCGCGTCGTAAAATCTTCTGTAGTAAATGACCAATCATAAGATCGTCTTCAACAATTAAAATGTTATATTCTTTCATTGGTTTGACCTTCCAGTATCATAATTAATGTAAATCGTTTAATTTTTCTCTACTCTATTATTAATAAAATCCTTGGCAAGGTTATAAATCTTATCTGGTGAATATAAATAAATGCTGTGCTTTCCTTCTATAGTTAGCACATCGGATATTAATAGTTGTTCTGCAAACTCTTCATAATCTTTATTTTTCTGCTTAGTATATTTTGAATTTTTATTTTCTTCAGCAATTGCATCTAAAAATAAAATAGGTGTTTCTGTTGGTATCGGTAGGTCAACTGATTTTTCACCATTTTCGTATACCTGTAAAAGTTCTTGCTCCATATTGTTATTAAAAAACTGTTTATATGAAATGGCTTTAAATACTTCTTTTTCATGTTCAGTTAAAAACGACTGTTTAATTACTTCGGGATTAAATGTTAAAGAAGGAAAGAGTCGATGAATACCCACTTTTGATAAAAGATTCATTCCTCTTACTGTTATTGAATCAACTAGGCTCATTTTATGAGTTACATACTGTTGGGGTAAACCAATATCTAAAGCAATAATTCCCTTCACTTCATTTGGGTATTTTTGCGCCCAGTAAATAGCTTCTAATCCAGATAAAGAGTGTGGTACTAATATATATGGTGGTGTATTACCACTCTGAATAAGTGCGCTTCTAGTTTGTTCTAATATAGTGTCGATATCTCTGTTATCGTTAAAAACATCACTGAGACCATAGCCCGCTCTATTAATTACAGCAATTTTATTTTCTGTTGAGAATTTGCTATAAAGACCTTTCATTTCATAAACAGGGGCAGCTACTCCTGAGCCGGGCATAAATACATACGTATCCTCACCTCTACCTTCAATGTAAACATTAATCTTTTTACTATTAAAATCGACTAACGCACCTGCATTTTTAATTAGTGCCGACTCTTTCTTTAAAAGATAATTATGGTAGGTAAAGATGGATGCGGTTACTAGTACCATTAAGATAATGAACAGAACAGATAGTTTTATTAATACTTTAATTATTTTTCGCATAGTATTCTCCTTTCGACTTATATTGAAAGGATATAATATAAAAATAAATTTCTAATTAATTTTCTAGTAATTAATTTTTCGTGATTTTATCAAAGAGGAACTGGGTGAAATGATTATTGGTTTTGCTTACTGGAAAAAATATAATATGAAAAATTGAGCAATATTGTATTTACATTACCACATTAATGCAATTTCTGACGGGCTTTTTTCACAAAAAAACCCATTAGATAATAAAATCCAATGGGGGATAGTTAGACAATGTTAATCTGATTGATATGTTATTCAAAAAATGCACTTGAGTATTCAACTACACCTGAAACATTACTAAGAGCGTTATCACTTAATTCAAATGCCATAATTGCATCATCCGGCACTTCAAAAGGTGCTTTTATTTTCCATGATGATGCTTTTTTAAATCCGAATTGCGGATAATAGTCTGGGTGTCCTAATACGACAACAGATTTGTAACCGAGTTCTTTAGCTTTTTCTAACGCTGTGTTTATTAAAAGCTTGCCAATGCCTTTGTTTTGATACTCAGGTAATACAGAAACTGGGGCAAGTGCAAGAGACTCTGTAGATTGATCCACATTGATTATTTTAATTTTTGTTAAAAGAATATGCCCAATAACTTCATCATTAACAACTGCGACTATAGATAATTGAGGGATGAATGTATTAGTTTTTCTTAAGCGGTCCACTAGCTCATGTTCTGTTTTATCACTAAATTCCATGTTCACAAATGCTTTTTGTACAACATTTTCTGTGAATTTATAATCTGAAGATTGCTCTTGTCTAATTGTTATGTTCATTTTTACAACTCCTAAATACATCGCTTTTCTAATATTTACCTTTAGTTTAGCGTAATTCTTTTAGCGTTTAATCATTTTGTAAGTTCTTGGTTTTAAAACACTTCATTCAATGAAATAAAAATGTTCTCATTTTACTTATCAGTTATTAATTATAATTTTTCAGTAAAAAGGTGCTCACATATTAGAGCGCCTTTTTAGTATAAATATTTCACAATAGGTCATAAATAAAATGCGCGGATTAATATAAATGACTCGTTTTGTAACCTAGGAGTGAGCCGTAGATGAAATTAAACATACTATTGGAACATGTAGATAAAGCTGTGAATTCACATCTTCTTGATATTGATGTAGATATAAAAGGGATCGCCACAAATTCTTCTTTAGTACGTCCTAACGACATTTTTGTAGCAATTCCAGGCTATCGTGTAGACGGTCATCAGTTTATAGATGCCGCTATTCAAGCGGGAGCGAGTGTAGTGGTTGGAGAGAAAGACTTAAAAGACTTGATTGTACCTTATGTTCGAGTAATTAACAGTCGTTTAGCACTTGCGCAAATAGCGTGTCAGTTTTATGGTAACCCTTCACGAAATAAGATTGTAATTGGTATTACTGGTACGAATGGTAAAACCACAACTACCTATATGCTTAAGTATATTTTGGAAAGCTGCGGAAGATCTTGTTCTTTATTTGGTACAGTTCAGAATGTTGTTAATGGAAAAACCTTACCCTCTGTAAATACTACCCCCGATGCACTAGAACTTCAAAAGCAAATTGCCCTGAGTGAAGATGAATTTATAATAATGGAAGTTTCATCACACGGTCTTTCTCAATATCGTGTAGAGGGTGTAGAATTTGATTATTGTTTATTTACAAATTTAGATAAAGAACACCTTGATTATCATCGTGATATGGAGGCTTACTTCTCTGTAAAGGCAAGCCTGTTTGATCAATTAAAGCCTAATGGACTAGCCATTATTAACCATATGGACAATTGGGGGAAGAGACTAGCAGATCTTTTAACTTCAAAAGGATATCAAATATTTTTGGTAGGCGACAAAAGTTACCATGATCTACAAATCGTTCATTTCAAATCAGGTGTATCAACAGTATCCCTTAAAGGGAATCAAAGTTTCGAATTAAGTCTTAACATTTTAGGGAAGCACAATATTCTGAATGCTTCTATGGCTTTTTTAACTGCTTTATTGATAGGTATTCCACAACAAAAAGTTGTTTATGCTTTAGAAAAATTTCCGGGAGTACCCGGTAGATTTGAAATGCTACAACATCCTAATGGAGCTACAGTTGTAATAGATTATGCTCATACAGCAGATGCCTTTTATCAGTGTCTTCAAACGGCAAGAGAAGAAGGCGCCAATCGTGTATTTCACGTTTTTGGATTTAGAGGGGATAGGGATAAGGAAAAGAGACGGGATATGGTTAGTGTTTCCAAAGAAATAAGCGATGTTCATATTCTAACATTGGATGATTTGAATGATGTTCCTTATGAAGAAATGGAGCAGGCTCTTTATGCATTAAGTGATGGAGGGTATGTCATTTCTGATCGAACAATAGCGATAAAAGAGGTATTGGAGCATGCCCATAAAGGAGATTGGGTTTGTATAACAGGTAAAGGGGCAGAAGATTACCAACAAAAATTTCGTTTGCCAACAGCCTCTGATAAGGAAACAGTCCAGTTTCTTTTTCAAAAAATTGATGAAGCAACAAATGGAGGGTTTGAGCCTCTTCATTAATGGAGAATCAATAACGTGAAAGAATTGATATTGTTAAATGCAATTGGATTTTAAAATATAAAACGATATGCAATCTTCCTAAACGATGTAATTGAGAGCCTTTTCAAAATTAATTAATTCTAAAATATTTTGTCCAAAAATGTATAACGCATCAAGTGAAGTAAATAAACTCATTAAATTTAATTGAGACATGTTAAAAACTCTTTTTGATTGAAATTTAATCAAAAAGAGTTTTTTTGTGTATTTGCTTAAACATTATTTAAAAGTTATATAAAGAATTTACTTTAATACGCTTACGAGAAATATAGAATTTATTTGCTGGTTTTAATAAAAATAATAGTTGACTAAAGCCACTTTCTAATTTAAAGTAAATCTAAAATTCAGAATAGGATGAAAATTAAGAAATGTCAGAAAAAATAATACAAGATATAAAAAAGTTTAATCGTTTTTACACACGTCACATGGGGCTTTTTAACATTTACACCGATGAAAGTCCTTATTCAGCTACGGAAGCATTAATTCTATTTGAAATCTCCAACAAGAAAGACTGTACAGCTGCATATTTATCAAATTATTTTCTATTAGACAAAAGCTATATAAGTAGAATTCTAAAACATTTTGAACGAGATGGTCTTATAGCAAAGAAGCTTTCTGAATTGGATCGTCGTATTCAACATATAGAGCTCACAGATATAGGAGAGGAGGCATTAAAAACACTTGCTGATAAGGCTAGTAACACTGTTCAAAGTATGATTGATAAAATTTCTGAAGAAGAAATCGAAATCCTAGTTGAATCGATGAAAAAAATCGAAGAGATATTATATTCAAAAACTCAATAAGGGGGAGCATCGTTATATGAAAAAAAGTATCTTTGTTTTATTAGCAGTAAGTTTATTGTTAATGTTATCTGCTTGTACTGAGGGTACAGCAGGTACGAGTAATTCAGGTAAAGAAGGTAACACTTCCTCATCAAATAAAGATAGCCTTGTCATTGCATTTGAAGCTGATGCTGGAACTTTAATGGCAAATACAGACGTTAATTATGTAACTGACACACAAATTCGTAATGTCTATGATGCCCTTATTGGTCGGGATGGTCAATCTGGGGAATTCGTCCCTGAGCTTGCTGAAAAATGGGAAAACGTAGATGAATTGACTTGGAGATTGAATTTAAAAGAAGGAGTCAAATTTCATAATGGAGCTGATTTCGATGCCAATTCAGTCAAATTCAGCATTGACTACATCTTGGACGATGCGAATAAATCATTTTATAAAACTCGATGGGTGGACGTGAAAGAAGTGAAAGTTATTTCACCGTTGGAAGTTGAGATCAAAACAAGTAAGCCTTTCCCAGGCATAATTCAGCGTATTGCTGAAGATTTACTAATAATGGAACCAGGCTATGTTAACGAGGTAGGAACAGAAGTAGCAGCAAAAAAACCAGTAGGAACTGGAGCCTATAAATTTGTTGAATGGTCTAGAGACAACTATTTGAAATTAGAAGCTTTTGAGGATTATTGGAGAGGGAAACCACAAATTAAGACATTAGAGTTCCGTTATATCCCAGAATATAGTTCACGTTTATCTGCTTTCTTAAGTGGAGAAGTAGATTTGTTTAAAAATATTCCAGTGGATTCAGTTGGGAAAATTGAAGGTGATGATAAATCGAAAGTAGAAGAAGTTGCATCAGCACGTATTAATTACCTTGCTTTAAACACATTTTTTGATGGTCCACTAAAAAATGAAAAAGTTCGTCAAGCATTAAATTATGCGGTGGATGTAGATGAATTACTCAATTCGGTTTTGAATGGCCATGGGACAAAAATGACAGGTCCGCTTTCAGAAATCAATTCAGCCTACATCGAAACTAAAGGCTATGATTACGATAAAGAAAAGGCAAAAAGCTTATTGAAAGAAGCAGGATATGAATCTGAAACTTTAACCTTAACGTTGGATACACCAAATGGTCGTTATCCTATGGACTCCCAAGTTGCTCAAGCTATTGCTGCTCAGTTACAGCGAATTGGTGTGAAGGTCAATGTTCAAGTGAACGAGTGGGGAGCACATTTGGAGAAAATAAGAAATAGAGAAATGGGTGACATGTTTATTCTAGGATGGGGACCAGCATTCGATCCGCAATCTACAATTGAGGATCTCTTCACAAAAGTTGCACCGTACAGCAGTTTTTATGACAAAGACATTGAAACAAAAATTTATAAAACAACCGCTTTGTTTAATGAAGAGGAAAGACTTGATGGATTTGCTGAACTTCAAAATAGTTTAGTTAAAAAAGCTGCTTGGGTTCCTTTATGGCAACAGGCAGACTTATATGCTGTCCGAAAAGACTTGAATTTCAAAGCTCGAGTGGATGAGAAAATGCAAGCGTATGAGATGTCATGGAATTAAAAATTCTATTATAAATTGGGCGAATTAAGAGGGATTTGTTGTTTCCCTCTCTTTTAATAAATAGGTAATAAATATTTATCTGATTTAAGGGGGTTGAGTATGCTTGATTTTATAATCAAAAGACTGATTCAAGTAGTGGTTGTTGTCTTATTAGCGCTTACTGTTGTATTTTTTCTAATACGTTTATCTGGTGATCCAACAGCTCTGTTCTTACCCCCAGATGCTTCAAGGGAACAAATTGAGGAATATAGAGAAATGTTGGGGTTTGATCGTCCAATATATATTCAATATGGAGAATTTATGGTGAATGCGGTTCAAGGTGATTTTGGCCAATCTTTACGTAGTAGAGAAGATGCTTTACCACTCGTATTGAGTCGTTTACCTGCTACATTTCAGTTAGCAATATCAGCATTAATTCTTTCCTTATTGATTGCCATTCCTCTAGGTGTGCTTTCTGCTTATAAAAGAAATTCAGTTTTTGACAGAATTAGTGTCGCTTTTACTGTACTAGGTCAAGCTGTCCCAAGCTTTTGGCTAGGTCTAATACTCATTTACTTTTTTGCTGCTCAACTAAATATACTCCCTTCAGGTGGTGCAGGTTCAATAGTACATTTAATTCTTCCAATGATAACTCTAGCGGCTTATAGCGTAGCAAGGTTTACTCGCTTCACTAGATCCACCATGTTGGATGTGTTAAGAAAAGATTATATCCGAACCGCGAAGGCTTCAGGGGTGCCAACTATTCGATTAGTGGGGCGATACGCACTTAAAAATTCACTTATTCCAATTATCACGTTGGTAGCACTTGATTTAGGTACCTTACTCGGAGGTGCTGTTATTACAGAAGTCGTTTTTGCATGGCCAGGGGTTGGAAGGTTATTAATGCAATCCCTTATGAATAGAGATTTTCCAATCGTACTTGCTGGTGTATTTATCGTAGCCCTAATTTATGCAGTGATTAATTTCATTGCGGATATATTGTACGCATATGTTAATCCGCAAATTCGAGTAAAGTAGGTGAGTGAATGACAGTAAATTTTCCAAAAGTACCTCATACAACAAAGCTACTGAGTGTTAGAAAAAATAGACAATCGGCAATAACTACTTTTTTCTTAAATCTAATGAGAAGTTGGACAGGAATTATTGGATTTATTATCATACTAATCTTGCTATTAATAAGCATTTTCGGTCAATGGATTGTTCCTTTTGATCCTCTTCTTGCAGATTTCAGTAAAAAGTTGTTACCTCCTATGACTGGGGGTCATCTGTTAGGAACGGATCAGTTAGGAAGAGATATATTTTCTAGAATAATTATGGGAGCAAAAATATCCGTGATTATAGGTTTAAGTACTGTGCTTCTTGCTGGTACATTTGGAACAATTGTTGGAATCATCTCAGGCTACTTTAGGGGATGGGTTGATGTCGTATTAATGCGTATTGTTGATGTCCAATTAAGCTTTCCTTTTATTCTATTGGTTTTAGTAATTAACGCTATTATAGGATCAGGTCTTCGAAATATCATTATCTCACTTGCTATTGGAGGCTGGGTTATTTTTGCCCGTGTCATTCGGAGCGAAGTTCTTGCATTACGTGAACAAGAATTTATAACTGCATGTGTGGCAACAGGTGTTTCAAAATTTGGGATATTGTTCAAACACATTCTTCCTAACTTATTTACACCAATTATTATCCTGTCTTCCCTTCAAATTGGGACTTATATTATTGCAGAAGCCTCTGTAAGTTTCTTGGGTTTTGGTGTTCAACCTCCAGAACCAGCATGGGGCAATATGTTGAATGAAGGTAAGGATTATATTTTCAGTTCGTGGTGGCTAATCACATTTCCCGGAATCGCCATTATGATTACTGCTCTGGGTGTTAACCTTTTTGGAGATTGGCTCCGTGATACATTGGATACGGAATTGAAAGGTGAATAGCGAGGAGGGACGATTGTAATGGAAAAAATCTTGCAAGTAAAAGACTTACGTATTCAATTTAATAATGGCAAAGAGAAAATCCAACCTATAAGAGGGGTATATTTTCATGTGAATAAAGGAGAAACCCTCGGCATTGTAGGTGAGTCAGGATGCGGGAAAAGTGTGACATCCCTATCTGTTATGGGACTTCTCCCGCAAAAAACGAGCGAAATTGTTTCTGGAGAAATTCTATTCAATGATAGAGATTTATCGAAATTAACTGAAAGAGAGTTTCGCAAACTACGCGGGAATGAGATTTCAATGATATTCCAAGAACCCATGACTTCCTTGAATCCTGTATTTACTATTGGTAAACAACTGAGCGAACCTTTAAGGCAACATAAGAAGATGTCTAAATCTAAAATACGGGAAACGATTATTGCAGTTTTAAAGCAGGTTGGTCTTCCGAGAGCTGAGCAGATTATCGATGAATATCCACATCAATTGTCTGGAGGGATGAGACAAAGGGTGATGATTTCACTTGCTTTGTTGTGTCAGCCTAAGCTCATGATTGCAGATGAACCTACAACAGCCTTAGATGTTACGATACAAGCCCAGATATTAGAGTTGCTAAAAAATATTAAAAGAAAGAATGATATGAGTTTAATACTGATTACACATGATTTAAGTGTTGTTGCAGAAATGTGTGATCGTGTAGTCGTAATGTATGCTGGTGAAGTAGTAGAGGAGGCAGAAGTAAATGAATTATTCGATCAACCGTTGCATCCATATACCCAAGGACTTATACAATCATTGCCATCGAATAATAAAAGAAAGAGTAAACTGTTTTCCATCCAAGGACAAGTACCAAAACCATCTGAAATTAAAGAAGGTTGTGTATTCGCAAATAGATGCCCATTTGTATTTGGAAAATGTTTGACAGAAACTCCCCCCTCTTTTCAAAAGGGAAAGCATATTAGCAAATGTTGGCTTCAGAATCCAGAGGGAATGGAGGTGAAGCATATTGGAGAATCAAGTACTGTTATCAGTTAAAAATTTAAAAAAGTATTATGAAATTTCCCAAGGAATGTTTAAAGAAAAGATTGTAGTAAGAGCTGTGGATGATGTGAACTTTACGGTAATGAAAGGGGAAACCTTTGCATTGGTGGGGGAGTCTGGATGTGGTAAATCAACAACAGGCAGGGCGATATTAAGATTGACTGAACCAACTGATGGAGAAGTCAAATTCAACGGAACAAATTTAGGTTTATTACCATATGAGAAAATGCGTTCTCTTCGTAAACATATGCAAATGGTATTTCAAGACCCATATGCTTCACTAAATCCGAAAAAAAGTATCCGGCAAATATTGATGGAACCATTGAAGGTTCATAGCAAATTTGACAAAAAAGAATCTTTACAAAAGGTTATTTCGATACTTCAGATAGTCGGATTATCTGAGTATCATTTGGACCGGTATCCTCATGAATTTTCTGGTGGTCAAAGACAGCGAATCGGGATTGCACGCGCGATGATACTTCAGCCAGATTTTATTATTGCAGATGAACCAGTATCTGCTTTAGATGTATCAGTACAATCACAAGTAATCAATCTGATGCTCGAACTACAGAAAGAATTTGGGTTAACTTATTTGTTTATTTCACACGATTTAAGCGTTATTCAGCATATGACTGACCGTGTAGCAGTAATGTACTTGGGGAAAATCGTGGAGATTGCGAAAACAGAAGATTTGTTTAATAACCCGAAGCATCCATATACCCAAGCCCTACTATCTGCAGTACCGATAACTCATCCAAAAGAAAAGAAACAAAGAATTATTTTGAAAGGGGATGTGCCTAGTCCGGCTAACCCGCCATCTGGATGTACGTTTCACCCAAGGTGCCCATTCGCAATGGAGATATGCAAAACAGAGTTACCAGATCAAGCTGAATTTGAAGAAGGTCACACGGTAAATTGCCATTTATATAGCCAAAACAAGGAGGAGATTACTTATGCTATTAGCCATTCCTAAGTATGAATTTAAGGAGCGCCAACAAAAGTTTTTTGGGAAATTAGTTGAAAAAAATTGTGATGCTGCAATCGTGTTTTCAGTAACAGATATCTTTTATTTAACTGGTTTCCATTTCCACCCAACAGAGAGACCAATCGGGGTATTTATAGACCCTAACCAAAATGTTCACTTATTTGTACCTGAATTGGAGCATGAACATGCTAAAGAATACGGTGTTGTAGATTTTGTTCACTCATATCCTGAATATCCAGGAATTAAACATCCAATGGAGTACTTAAAGGAAGTATTAAAGGAGTACGGATTTGAAAATAAAACAGTAGGCTATGATGCTATTGGGTATGGTTCCTCAATGGGCTATCGTGGTCAGTCGGTAGATGCAATAATTACCGTCAAAGAATTTGTAACATTAAAAGGTGTTATAGAGGAAATGCGTTTTATTAAATCTAAAAATGAAATTGAGCTAATTAAAGAATCTTGTCGTTGGGGTAATTTAGCACATCGATTATTGCAAAAGTATACTAAAGCCGGATTGAGCGAGATTGAGATTACTAGCAGAGCTTCTATGGAAGCTACTATGGCAATGATTGAAACATTAGGGCAAGAATATAAGCCTCACGGGAGTACTGCTTATGCTATTTTCAGAGGCCAAATCGGCCCACAATCCGCATTTCCGCATGCTGTAACTCAAAATATTGTGCTGAAAAAAGGTGATACTTTAGTAACTGGAGCTGCTTCAGACGTCTTTGGTTATACGAGTGAATTGGAGAGAGTTATGTTTGTAGAAGAAGCAAACAAAGAGCAAGAGAGATATTTCCAATACATGTATGAAGCACAAGAAGTGGCGTTTTCAGCAATAAAACCTGGTATACCATGCTCTGCAGTTGAGGAGTCGGTTCAAAAATACTTTAAAGAAGCTGGAATAACAGAATTAACCAGCCATCATACAGGTCACAATATTGGATTACTTGGTCATGAAGCACCATTCTTTGATTTAGGAGATCATACAGAAATAAAGCCTGGAATGGTATTTACTGTGGAACCTGGTATTTATGTAAAGGGACTAGGCGGATTCAGACATTCAGATACGGTTCTTGTCACTGACGAAGGCATCGAAATGTTAACATATTATCCTAGAGATTTGCAGTCTCTCATTTGTTGATAGATTACTTTACACTTGGCCATGTTCTGGCTAAGTGTTTTTTTCTACCTAAAAATACATATAGTGTTTACCCTCAGTCTTTACGATTTACCGTAGATATTAATCAAACCTTAAATTCATCTATTAGCAAAATAAGCAGAAATAGAAATGAACCAAAAATACATACATATTAAAATTAATATAATATAAAAGTCAAAAGAAGTTACTACTAAAATAATAAAAATCATAAAAAGTGTATACAATACGGTGACTAAAATACTGAAAGGAAGTTTGTTTTTAAGACTTACTTCTACTTGCAAAATTATAAAAATCATTGAAGTCAAAATTGGCCACCAAAACATAAATATATTGTAAAACATATAACCACTTCCTTTTTTTGGTTTATATGGATAAAATAATATTATACATTAATGGTAGAGGTGGTGGTATAAAATGAAACTTAAAAAGATTTATTACTATTTTTGCAGGATTAACAATTCTATCTATTTCAATTTTCGGATCATCAACAACTGAAGTAGCAGTCGCTAGTCATCCGGGTTATGATGATGCAGCACTTTGCGTAATAGCTTATTAGTCTAACTCCGCCGCCTCCTTTTCCAGAACTTTGTACAATAGTGTCGTCGAAATTGGACTATTGGCTCTCTGATTGGAAACAACCATGCAGAAGAGGTAATATCACGTGTATAGTCTTCGATCAATTCTCTTGTTGTGCGTGGAATCAAAAAGCGCTTGGTTTTCTTCGTATTTTGCTTGTTTATTCCCAAATGTGTTTTCCCTCGTCCACTTGCTGTGTTTCAATGATATTATCAAAATGAAACTTTTATAAAACTCTTACGTAAATACATAAATAACAACTTCTATGGAGGTGCCCACATGAAAGATATATTTAAAGGTATTCTAACACTAATCTTAGCCTTAGCTATATGGGATGGAATCAAATACATATGGAATTATTTTGTTTAAACTCCGACTAAATAGCCATTCTTTGGTTGTGTTGCTGTTTTAATAAATATTTTCAATCATCTGTTTCGTTTAATGTGTCAAAAATGGGACATAACAAAATAATAGCAATATGGTCCCGATTTATAGGGTAGGGGTAACTATATTTACAATGAATTTCGCCTATTTTTTAGCTGAGAATCGTGTTTATACAGCTGTCTTAGAGGGATTAAGTGATCAACCAGTTTTGAAAAATTGGCTTAAAAGATATACAAGTGTCCCTACAAGTTGGAAAAGCTATTGCAGAGGAAGAGACACAAGAAATATGTATTTTATGAAATCTATTGGCTTATCATTTAACGTTTCCAGACTTTTTATCAAAGTTCTTTTAATAACGTTAGGTTTTGATTTTCAATTTCCCTCATTGTTAATATGGGATAAAAACATATAAATAATCAAGAGATTTGATTAATAAGTTATTTTTTGTGTCGATAAAATAATCGTGCTCATCTCTATAGATATCCTTATTAACTAAAACTTTTTTACAAGTTCGAATAAATCTCTTAAACGATTTCCTCAATTTGAATTCAATAGTTAAATTATTTACGTTTTTTTATTCAAGTTTTTATAATAAATTGTGTGTAAAGTTTATTTTTTAAATTATAGGGAATATTAAAAACCGAGAAGTAAATTCAGAAAGGATGAATGTAAATGAAAAATTGGAAAATGGCATTAGGGGTACCACTTTTGTTTGGTATGTTGTACGGTTGTGGTTCTGACAAGGCAACAGATAAAACGGGTGACACGACTGTTAAACAGGAAGAAACGGATACTAACACTAATACAGATACAAATGCGAATACAGATACAAATACAAACACGGACACAAACAAAGATATGAATAACAATGGACAAGCAGGGACAACGGAAAATTTACCTTATAATTTTGCAGAGTTTTCGTTAGATGTTGATTATTCACCGACAGAATCTTATGAAGTTGATTACGAAAATGAAACTACAGGTGTAGAAGTTGAGTTAGATGATGACCGTAATAATGTGAAGCTTAGAGGAGACGAAGCTTTGTCTAAGTTAGAGCCTATGTTTAAGAAGCTTAAATTTGATGCATCTACAGCAAATGATGAAGTAATCGATCATGTGATTTCTGTCTTTGGCATAGATAAAAACTATACTTCGTTTGAACTTGAAGTGAAATTCGCGGATGGAACAGAGAAGGAATATAAGAAAACAAAGTAAGATAAGAATGTGTTTTAAAATACTATCACAATATTCAAAAGCTCCTTGCAATTTTTCGTAGCAAGGAGCTTTTTCTCGAAATTTTGTATATTTATTAACCTTGTGAAATGTCTACTCTTCTGAATTTATAAGTACTTGTTTTTTCGGTTTACTACGAGACCACACTACTACTGGGATCAGTAAAAGTGAGAGAGTACTTCCTACAAAGGAAAGTGTAGCATAACTAGAACTTGCTACGACGATGCCTGACATTGCTCCGGCAGATGCTCCAGATAAGGCGATTAAAACATCTACTGTCCCTTGCGTTTTTGCACGAGTAGTAATATTCGTGGCATCTACAATAAGTGCTGTTCCACTAATAAAGCCAAAGTTCCAACCCATGCCAAGTAAAACAAGCGCAAGGATTAAGAAAGGCAACGAATCTCCAGGCGCTAAAGCTGCAACAATGCCAGATGCTAGCAGTGTTGCACCAGCAGCAATGGCCATAGTGATACGGCCCATTTTGTCTACGAGTATTCCAGTTATAAGGGATGGGAGATACATTGCTCCAATATGAAAGCCAATTACCAAACCTATTGCATTTAATCCATGTCCATGATGTCCCATATGTACTGGTGTCATAGTCATTATTGATACCATGACTATTTGTGTTAAGACCATTATTGTAGCTCCAACTATTATACCTCGTTTATTCGTTAGTTGAGTCGTAGAATATGCTTTTGAATTTTTACTATTATTAGTGTCCTTAGCTTCTGCAATTGCTTTTGCCACGATGAAAGGATCTGGGCGAAGAAAAATAAGTATTACTAACCCTGCTAAGATAAAAGCCGCTGCACCAAGTATAAATGGACCAGCTAATGGTGGAATACCTATGGAGATAGCCACCCCTCCCATTACGCCTACTAAATTGGGCCCTGCGACCGCACCTAATGTCGTTGACACCATAGCTATACTGACAGCAGTTGCTCTCTGAGTAGAATTTGCTAAGTCTGTACCCGCGTAGCGTGCTTGTAAGTTAGTCGCTGTACCAGCACCATAAATAAGTAGTGAAGCAAAGAGTAGAATGATGTTATCTGTTGTAGCAGCTAATATTACACCTAATGCCCCAACTCCTCCAGCTAAAAAGCCAGTTGTGAGACCCATACGACGTCCAAACCGTTGAGTTAGGCGACCTACAATTAGCGCTGCACTTGCTGAACCTAAAGTTAAGAATGCTACAGGCAATCCTGCAAAACTATCTGTACCCAGCATATCTTGAACTAAAAGTGCCCCAACAGTTACTCCCGCAGCTAGCCCAGCACCACCAAATATTTGTGACATAACAATAATGAATAATGTTCGCTTATACAATTGTCGCTGTTTTTCTGGAGACTCAATATAACTTTGTAACCACGAAGCTTGGGTTTTTAATGCTTTAGAATCGTTATCTTCAATTGCCAATACAAGTCCGCCTTTCAATAAATAAAAATTAATTCACATGATTAGTTGTGAATTTATGTGTTTTTAAGGAACTTACTTTAATGCACTTCGACTATATAAGATATTCTTCGGAATTAACAATATACAAAGCTTCCTTATTTTTAAATAGGGTTACTATAACAACTCTAGTATTCTTCTAGTTTATAGGTGATAGAGTAATTTATCAATAATTCTGAAAAAATTTGTAGTTCAATCAATTTAAAATAATCCTTTGAATAAGAACACTGCTGTACACCATATAAAAATACTTGAACATTTATTGAAAAGATTCATTAGTGTTCCTGAGCTATCAACTTTTTTCATCGTTGCTCCTGCTAATGTAATACCGATAAACCAACACCATGATACGGCAATACAAGTAACAGTGAAAATAACTTGTTCCATGCCAGTGTATCGTAATGCACTTGTCCCAATTACAGCTACCGTATCTAAAATAGCATGTGGATTTAATAGTGACACCGATAATGCAAAGATGATTTGTTTCTTCATCGTTAAGTTTTTTCCTGTCTCAACTGTTGCCGGTTTAGAAGTCCAAATGGAATACCCCATATAAAGTAAAAAAATGATTCCAACACTCATTAACCCCAAGCGTAACCATTCAAATTGCAATACGATGGCAGATAAGCCAAACACCGCAAGTACAATAAGCAAAGTATCACAAAGTGAAGCAGCAATAGTCGCAGGTAGTGCCTTCAATAAATTTGGTTGCGAAGCACCTTGCGAGAAAATAAAAACGTTTTGTACACCTAAAGGTAAAATAAGTCCAAATGCTAGTAAAAATCCATGTAATATAGCTTCCATATCAAAAAACTCCCTTCCATTACAACTTTATCTATGTTACAACTAAAAGAAAACATCCAATTGGTTGGTTTTTAACCCAACCAATTTTTTAAAAAAGGAGAAGATCTTTTTGCAATGGAAACCAAAACGACATTCACAATTATCACTTCATAGTCAAATTGTTGATTGGATGACTTCTCTTATACAACAAGGTGAATGGACAATAGGGATGAATCTCCCACCCCAACGAAAGTTAGCTGAAATGTTGGAAGTGAACCGTAGTACTATTATTCAAGTATTAGATGAGTTAAAGGCCGATGGATTACTTGAAACAAAAAGAGGCGGGGGAACTTTTGTGGCTAATAATAGCTGGAATGTTCTACTAAACAAATCACAGCCTAATTGGCAAAAGCATATTCAGATGAGTATTCATAAGCCTAATTACCATACAATTCAACTAATCAATGAATATGAGCAAGATGTATCCATGATACGGTTAGGTACGGGAGAACTGTCTCCAGAATTATTGCCAACCAATTTACTAGAAGAATCACTACAATCCATGACACTTAATGCTCGAGATATAGGTTATTCAGAACCTAAAGGGAGTAAAAGACTGAGAATGGTATTAAGTGATTATTTGGGTAAACAAGGTATTCATACGTCTCCTGAAAGTATATTAATCGTTTCGGGTGCGTTACAAGCGCTTCAATTAATTTCAGTAGGATTACTTGAACAGCAATCCATTATTTTTCAAGAGCATCCTTCTTATTTGAATTCTATTCATCCCTTTCAATCTGCTGGAATGCAGATGGTGTCAGTACAAAGCAATGAACGTTTAGCTGAAACATTAAAAACTTTAAAGGGAAAAAGACAATCTCTTTTTTATACTGTACCTACATTACATAATCCTACTGGGCGAATAATGTCAGTGGAGGAACGCCATCAATTATTGGAAATCTGTAGTACGTTACAAATACCAATCATTGAAGATAATGTATACCAAGAATTATTATTTGAGGAATCTGTTCCGGCTCTAAAATCATTTGATCACTCAGGACAAGTTTTATATTTGGGTAGTGTATCAAAGACTTTAAGTCCAGGACTCCGAATTGGCTGGGTAGTCGCGCCTGAACCGGTTATTAATCGACTTGCTGATATTAAAATGCAAACCGACTACGGATCTAGTGCTTTTTCACAAAAAATCGTCGCACATTGGATAGAGACTGGATTATATGATCAACATCTTGGACAACTGCGTCAACAATTACAACAGCGTACTTCATTTGTTGAAAGGATATTAACAAAAGATTTTAAAGAAGTAGCAACATGGGATAAGCCAAAAGGGGGCTTTTATATTTGGCTACGATTTAATGAGCCTATAGTTAATAAAGGATTGTTTTTAAAACTTATAAAGCAAAAGGTTCTTATCAATCCTGGTTACATATATGATCCTAATGATATGCATCATATACGTTTGTCTTATGCATATGCTTCATTGGCTGAATTACAAGAGGGGCTGGCTATATTGTTATCCATTATTAAATTACAATAACCAATTGAAACTGGTGTTTATGTGATAAAGTTATTACTTCAAGAAGCGAAAATGTATTTTGGAATTAATCAACATTTAAAAAGCAATCTCATCCTGAGGTTGCTTTTTTGTATCACTTAATGATATATTACTTTTAGATATATCATTAAGTGATACATTTGGAGGTGCTAAGTTGAAATCACTTGAACAATTAACAGATCCAGTTTTTTATATTATGACAGCATTGGCAAAACCAAAGCATGGCTATGCAGTGATGAGCTTAGTGGAGGAAACAACGAATGGCGCATTTGTCATTGGACCTGCTACTTTATATACGATTATTAAAAAGTTATTAGCTGAAGAATTGATAGTGCTACATGACGCATCAGATTCTCGCCGTAAGGTATATGTACTTACGGAAAAAGGGAGAACCGTTTTAAAAGAAGATATTGAACGCCGCAAAATAATGATTACGTTAGCGGAAAATGAACTTACAAAGGGGGGCTAAGTATGACGAATATGAAATATATGATGTCTGGGGGATTAGCATTTTCCGAGCAAAAGGATATGCAAAAGTTACAGAAGAATGCACAAAAAGGATGGCATTTAAGTAGTTTTGCAACACTTGGTTACAACTTAGAGAAAAAGGACCCAGAGGATGTACAGTATAGTATTGATTATCGTAAGTTAGAAAAAGATGAAGAGGAGGAATATTTTGAATTATTTTCTACAGCCGGTTGGACACATGTATGTTCAAGTTATGAAATGCATATTTTCAAAGCTACACCTAAAACAAAACCAATTTACACTGATGTAGAATCGAATATTGATAAAATTGCACGATTAGCTAGACCAGTTAATATTTCCACCATTTTTGTTGCACTTATTGCTATGTTATTTTGGGTGATCATGACATTTACAAATAGTCCGTTTCAGCAAATAGGTACATGGCTATTTATAGGTTCATATGTATTATTGATGCCGATGCTAGGGATGCTTGTTGTTCTACAGTATCGAAAGTGGATAAAAAAGAGTTAAATGTATTGATAAGTTGAAATGAAGTTCGATAATTTGACTATTTTCTATGGAAAGTTTGGTCTATATTTAACTTATTTTATAAAATAGTTATTGGTAAAACTCCATTTCCTATATTAAGTAGTATCTTAAGTAAGGAGCCTATATGGCTCCTTTTTCAACAGCTAGAATAAAGTTTATTCTATTAGTGAGGAATTTCAGAATAGAATAATGTCTATTAGAAGAAGTGATGAAAGTACATGTAATTAACATAGTGAAAGTAATAATACTTGTATAATCTTAAAGCAATTATTACCTAATCTAAATGATAAGGATACGGTATTTTTACAGCCCTATTAATGGATATAATTCCCTTTATTGTTGTAAACTAATTATTAGCTTTATATATTTATGTTTTTAGGAGGAATTATGAGGGAAATCACTTTATCTAATGGAAAAACAGTTGCCGTTGAATGCTTGAGTTGTGCAATAACAAATGGTCTAATTGAAATTGATGGTGGTGTAATAGTTGAAACAGAGTATTTTCACGCGCATCAAGACGTTGCATATCCGATAAAGGGGTTAGTTATTTTAGCATCGAAACGACATATTAAATGTTTGGATGAATTAAATGAAGAAGAAATGATTGATTACATAAACTTATTATCTAAGATTAGAAAAGCACAAAGAGAGGTACTGGGCATAGAACATGTTTATTACTTTTATAATGAAGATACCACCCATCACTTTCACACTTGGATGGTTCCTCGCTACGAATGGATGAACGAGTTTGGTCGTTCCGTCGAATCAGTTAGGCCAGTTTTGCTTCATGCAAGGAACGAATTAAATAATGGTGAAAATGTAAATAGAGTAATTGAAGGAATAGATGCATTAAGAGAAGAATTAAATAAGTACTATCTTATTTTTCAATGAAAGCACTCCTATGTTTAGTAGGGTGTTGATTCAAACGTAGAAGTTCATGATTCCTGCATAACATTTCGAAACTTATATGGGTTACCGCTAGAAATAGTATCACCGTAAAGCCGGATAAGGGGTATTGAGATAATCTCACCCGCAATAATAATTATCGTTGCACTTCTGGGAAATCAAAATAACTCACAAACAATGATTTGACACTTAAAACTTTAGATTCGAAATGTATAAATGACATGTCTATGGTTTCCTTTATAAGTAAAGAGTTTCGTATACCTTAAAAATGTGGTATTTGTTTATTCAATATTCGATAAAACCTGTCTCAACATAAGTGATTTCTCCGGTATTCACATCTATTTTTTCAATATGCGCTTTTGTTCTTGGAAAATCAATTAAATAGACAAGGCTATAAACATTATTTACAAGATTTACTCGTTCAAAAGATAGGGACAAGCTCATTTCATTTTTGAAAATAGTATCAGCTGTTTTTAATGAGATACGAGGTTTTTTGATTAACTTTAAAGCGGCATAGTCTATTGTATTAACGATAATATTGTAGAAGCATCCTGAACGACGTCCCATAGTCATTTCTATCGCATATTCATGTAATAATATTTTTTCAAAATGGTAAACAAAGCGAAATGAAATAAATTGATCTTCAGTTCCTTCCATTGGCTTGTTTATCGAACGGAACGGGCTATATTGGAATATATGATCATAGTATACTTGTTCTTCAAGTTTATAGTGTGTATAGTAGTCGACGACAAGAATTTTCAGCACTTGAAGAGCCTTATTATATAGTGTGTTGTAGGGAAGTGGGTCTCCTACTTCATGATTAAGTTCTGCTATTACGGAATAATTGTAACCAGCATCGTTTTCCACTTTAATAATTTTCGGTATTTCGTCAGTTAAATGATTGCCTTGTAAAAGTTCTGTAAGTGTTTGATTCACCTGTATATCAGGCAATGGTGCCCATGTTGGTAATTCGATTTCTATCATATCGTTCGCCGTAGATAAATGACCATCTACAGTAATGCCAAAAATTGTATGTATAGGAGTATATGTATAGACATATGTTGGTTCAGTTTGAATCGTTAACTCAATCAATTGCTCTTTCATAATAATTCCCTTCGCTTCTTCAGCAGTCAGCTTTATTTCAGGATAAAGCAATGTATACAGATCCCTATAAAAATTAGCAGACAAAATATATCCCTCAGGAGAAATCGTAAGCATAGCGCCACTATTAGGGATAGGCAACCCCAATTTATCATCAAGTTTTTCATAGATGGCCATAAAATAATTCTCTACATTAACAAAACCATCTAAAGTGAGCGTACGACAATCAAACTCTTTTACAAATTGATTTGCAACATTAATAAGTTCTTCTATTGGAAGTAACTCCTCTTTTATAATTTCATTATGAAAAGAGAAACTTAAGAGTTGACCTTGTTCGTCTAATTCCAGAGTCCCTTCAGCTGGACTCCCTAAAATTACAAAAATGTTGTCTTCGATTTCTTGTATACTTTTTATGTGTTGAGATACGTATTTTTGTAATTTTTTTAGCATTTTTTCATATCCTTTCGAATTAATTGAATTAATCATTTTCTATTAGTTTAACAGATATACCAATGGTTATATTTTGATAATAAAGAAATCATTTGTCTATTCAGTCCAAATCAAATATGCATCTATCTAAATAATTCCTTGTATCCAAAACTGGAGGGGGAAAAAGTGTGCTCTAAAATCATCAAATACGTTAGATCTAGATACATACTGATTACATCTTGTAGTAGGATTAATTGAATGGGTATTTGTTATTGACAACCTTCTTAATGGTGTATATTGTAAATGCATATCGAGAATATCAAAATTCAACTTATTATCCATATAGAGGTGCTAAGGCTATTAAATAAATAATGGGATGTGTATTGATGATGAATGACTTTTTTCAAGCTGATATTATGTTAGAAAATGCGAGAGTATTGGTTGTCCCTTTTTCATTAAAATATAAAGAACCACTAAAGAAAATAGTTTTCGATGAGCATATATGGAGATATATGGGTTTCTCTATTCGCACAGAACATGAATTAGAAGAATATATAGATACAACCTTATTAGAAAAGCTAGAAGGGAAAGCATATCCATTTATTATTATTGATAAAGAAAGTGAAAGTGTAATAGGTAGTACAAGGTTAGGAAATATAAATTTTCATAACAAACGTTTGGAAATTGGATGGACTTGGTATGGTACAAAGTTCCAAGGAACAGGACACAATAAAGCTTGTAAATATGAATTGTTACGATATGTTTTTGAACAAATGAAATTTAACCGAGTTCAATTTAGTGCAGATATTGATAATAAAAAATCACAAAACGCAATTATAAAGCTAGGTGCTAAACAAGAAGGAATTTTTCGAAGCAATTATATAGATCAGTATGGAAAGCAAAGAGATGATGTATATTTTAGTATTATTGCAGATGAATGGTTTGATACGAAAAAGAAATTCTTTAGTGAGTATGACTAAAATTGAATTATATATTTATTAATAGGGGTTTTATTAAAGCGAGAAAATCTTAATATACATAAACATCTCTAAGTAATTAAGATTCTTTTTCAGAGGTGTTTTTTTCTTGAGATTATATAATATAGAGGTGATAACGATGATAGTCGTAAGTTCATGTTTGGCAGGATTAAAGGTAAGATATAACGGTACACATAGTTTAAATCATAAAATTCATAAACTAATAGAAGAAAAAAAGGCTGTAACTGTATGTCCTGAACTGTTAGGTGGTTTCTCAACACCAAGAGAACCTGCGGAAATAATAGGAGGTAATGGGGAAGATGTACTGGACGGGAAGGCTAAAGTAATTGAACAGTCAGGTAGAGATGTTACGGAATTATACATAAAAGGTGCTTTTGCTACACTTAAAAAGGTACAGGAGCTAAATGCAACTATAATTGTCCTCAAAGAATATAGCCCATCATGTGGTAGTACAATGATTTATAATGGACAATTTGAAAATGAAAAAATTGTCGGAAATGGTGTGACAACTGCTTTACTCAAAAGAAATGGATTACAAGTAATCTCAGAAGAACAGTTTTCCGAAGTTAAGGTTGAGGTATAACAAAGATAACTATGTTAAAGAATTCCAGGCTAACGTAAATTAAAAAGTCATTTAATATGTAGGAGAATATAATGAAGAATCTAGAAGAAATATGGGCTAAAAGATTCCGACAATATTTGAAAGAACTTTTTAAATACCTACGGTTTGTCTTTGCTACAAGTTATATAGCTATAATTATTGCCGGAAGCTTTGCTGTTGCTTATTATATGAAATGGTTACAGGTGGTTCCGCATGATTTCCCTTCTGAGTTGCTAGTATCCACTGTTTGTGGGATATTGTTGTCATTTAGTAGTCCGACAACATTAATTCGTGAACCTGACCAGGTCTATTTTTTACAGTTAGAGTCCGGAATGGGTAGCTTTTTTAAAAAAGCACTGATATGGACATACTGGTCGCAAATTTTCGGTGTATTAGTCATATATATTGCTGCAATTCCACTTTTATTAAGTGTGGAAAGTCCATCTCTATGGAAAATCTCATTGGGATTTTGTACGATACTAATCTTAAAATATTTAAATGTTCAAATTGAGTTTTCAAATCATCGGAAGCAGCAGGGGAGATATCACTTTTTTAATCGTTTACTTCGGTTGTGCATTTCAATTATTGTATTGAAACTTGCTATCGAGGGTGAAATCATTCTCTTCTTTGTTATTATTGTCATATTATTAGCATATGAGAAACAGGATAGAAAGAAAGCTATATTAGAACCTATTCCGTATGACTATTTTTCGAAGATCGAAAGTGCTCGAATGGCTCGATTTTATCGATTTGTGAGTTATTTTACAGATGTACCTTTTTTAAAAGAAAATATTAGTCGAAGAGCATGGCTAGATTTTGCGACTAAACTTATACATTACGATCAAAAGAATACTTCTCTTTATTTAATAGTTCGTACATTTATGAGAACAGATGAGTCTATCTATTTATGGTTGAGGTTAACGATTATTTCAGCTTTTATAGTAGCTTTTGTAAACGTACCTTTTGTTGTATGGGTGATTGTAAGTGCCTTGTCATTTGCAACGACATACCAAATTAAACATATGTTCATTTCTCCGAGGGGTGTTCGAATGAATGCCTTTTATCCGATTCCAGTAACTAATCAACAAATAGCCGTGAATAAGCTATTACGTACATTGATGCTATTACAAAGTAATATTGTTTTGTTAAGTAGCTTTGTACAAACAGTTTCATTTATTAGTTTCATACTAATACTTATCATAGGGAAAATGACAATTCGCTTTACTGGAACGAAGTAACACAGCGATATTATTGGTCGGAAAAATAATCATAAAAAAGAGATCAATTCAGTTAACTGAATTGATCTCTTTTTGTAATTAATAATTCGGACGATTATTATTTTGTTGTTGTGTATGAATAGCTAGTAGACGTTGTTTTAATTCGCCTTCCATACGAGCAATTTCAATTTCAGCAGCTTTTCGTTTTTGACGTCCATCTGCTTGGATTTGAAGAGTTTCTTCGATTGTTTGAAGAAGGTTTTCTTGTGTTTTTTTCAAAGTATCGATTTCGATGAGACCGCGTTCGTTTTCTTTTGCAGTTTCAATGGTATTTACTTTTAGCATTTCAGAGTTTTTAAGTAACAGGTCGTTCGTTGTTTTAGTAACTTGTTTTTGTGCTTCTACGGCTCTTCGTTGATTGTTTAAAGTAAGAGCGATAGCAATTTGGTTTTTCCATAAAGGGATAGCCGTCATAATTGAAGCTTGAATTTTCTCTGCTAACGTTTGGTTCGTTTGTTGGATCATTCGGATTTGTGGCGCAGATTGAATTGTAATTTGACGAGATAGTTGTAAGTCGTAAATACGTTTTTCAAGACGATCCACGAATTGAGCTAAATCATTTACTTCTTGTACAAGCATTTGGTCGTTAGCAAATTCTGCTTTTTGACGTAATTCTGGTAATAATTTGGCTGTGATTTCGTCGCGTTTTAGTTCAGCTGCAGCGATATAAACATTCAATGCTTCGAAATACGTTTTGTTTTGCTCATATAGTTTATCAAGCATTTGCACATCTTCTACTAAACCGCGTTTAGAATGTTCCAATTGAATGCCTATGCGGTCAATTTGTGTGCTAAGTTTTTGATATTTTGTCATCATTTCTTGGATTGGACGTGCTATTTTACCGAAAAGTTTGCGAAGACCTGACTTTTTATCTTGAGAAAGTTCTTCAGGATCGATTTCAGATAGCTTATCCATTAAATCTTTTAAGACATCACCCACTGGACCAATATCTTTACGTTGTACATGGTCAAGCATTTGATGAGAAAAGCGTGAAAGTTCGTTTTGAGCATTAGCACCGTAAGTTAAAATGGATTCATAGTTACCAACTGGAATTTGCGAAGCAAGTTGTTCCGCTTTCTTTTTATCCTCATCCGATAATCGGTCAATTTGTTTGACGGGCATGTCCGGAGTAGGAGATACAGATGGTGCTTTCGCTAGTTCTGGTTGCATATCAAACGGATTACTAAGTAGGTCGTCCATTGATTTAATTGGTTCGGGTGAAGATGGATTATTCGTCATATAAATTCTCCTTTCGAGCTAGCAAAGGCTTGTTTTTTTGCGTTGAGATCTGTGCAAAATCAAGTTCCATTTTTAACTCTTCTATATCAGATGCTAAAACTGCTCGTAGATCTTCTTGCATTGTATGATTTAAGTCTTCTAATGTATCGCGCGTTTGTTGAAGAGCTATATGAACATCTATGTCTTTAATCGGTTGCGTTGAGAGTAGGGCATATTTCTCAGTTAATTCAGCAGCTGATTCTAGATGTGCATAAAAGAAATCTTCAGCTTGGTAAAATTTCTTTGGGTTTGTCCGTACGATTTGGAAAATCCGTTTTGCTAATCGATTCATTTCAAATAGTTGTTTAAAGGCCGAGATAGAGCGAACCTTTGTGTAGTGTCGATTTAAGTTTTTAATTTGTGCTTCTGCAAGCATCATTTGTTCTTTAATGTGACGATATTCTGAGCGAGTTATGCCTACCAGTTTCAATTGCTTTCTTACTTGAACTTTTTTCACAATATAGGCTGTTGTAAAATAAGTGATTAAACCTAAGCCAGAACATTCAAGAAAATTCAGTTTAAAACCAAATAGAAATACAAACCACATGAAGAAAGTAAAAGGGATTGTGATTGCATATCTTGCTAGAAAGTGTCGGAAATTGAGCATTTTAAATTCCTCCTTAAACACCCTAATATTATGTACGAAATAGATACAAGAAAGTTTCACTTTATCGTACAAAAAAGAGTCGGTTAAAACTATATCCGACTCCATAGAAGTATACCCTTTTAAATCATTATGTAATTCAACACGAAAACTATTATTTTCCGATTGTGGATTAACACCACGTTGTACATATGGTAGAAATTGTTAGATTTGTTATATTATGTCGTATACATCAACTTCAATTTGTTTACGTTCATTTAAATAGCATGTACCCTTCAAGTCGATTTCAATAGATTTTTGTTTAAAGAAAAATCGATATCCGTTATTTTGAACTTTGCCAGTAAATACGAAATGCGCTCACTTTTTCATACTGTTGTCCCCAATAAATTCAGAAGTGGTAAGCCGGAATTTTCTATATTATCGGCTTACCTATATTTATATTATATTATGAAGCGCTCTTTTTCCAATTTTTCAATGAGTTCATTAATAAAATGGAGTACTTGCTGAGATGAACTTTCAACCTCTTTTAGTGCTAATTCAGCATCGGAGATTTTACCTGCATTATAGGAAACAGCTGCTCGTTTTGCAGCTTCATGAACTTTTTGATGATATGCGTCTAACTCGATATAGGCTTTTTCTTTATCGAATCTATCGCGTGCTTTTTCAGATGAATACCATTTCCCTAGTCTGCAATCTCTATGTGAAGATACTTCACTTTCTTCAATTTTCTCTAGCCCTAAGAACATATTATAGACGCGCCATTTCCATAGAATATGATCTGCTTTTGATAATTGTAATAGAGCATTACTTGAAAGTTGGACGTTATTATTTTCAACAATGCTTAATCGGAAATGATTAATCTCAGCACCTAGTTGATGGATACCAGCTGATGTAGCTTGTCCTAATTCGCGAATATCATCTTGCAAATCAGAAATTTGTACCATACGATGAGAGACTTCATCTATTGCTGCAGCTTGTTGTTCTGATATTGCTGCTGTATTGGTTACATCCACATTGATCTCTTCGATCGCTTCTACGATTGAGGAAAGAAGTGGTAGGGAATCTTTTGCCTCATTTGTTGCCTCTTTTATAATAGTAGTTGTTTGAGAAATTGATGTTGCTACATTACTTGAATAGCTTTTTAGATGTTGTACGTTTGAAGAGACTTCTCCTAATGCTGATACAGTGTTTTCAGCGAGCTTACGAACTTCTTGAGCAACAACAGCAAAGCCCTTTCCGTGTTCACCTGCACGTGCAGCTTCTATAGAAGCATTTAGCGCAAGTAGGTTTGTTTGATCAGCAATCTCTTTTATTAAAGTTACTACATTCTCGATATCATTGACTCGTTTTTGTAATTCACTGAATGATTCTACAATCGATGTGAAGGTTTCTTCTGTTTTGAAGATTTCATTTAATGCTAAGTCAATTGTGTTTTTACTATTTGTTGCATATTCAACGGAGTCAGCTGTTTTTTCAGAAATACGGGCGGATGTTTTAGCTACTTCACTAATGGAGGCAGTAATCTGCTCTGTTGCAGCAGTGGATGATTGAATTTCTTCGTTTTGACGATCCAAACTATATACAAGGTCTTTCATATACATAATTTGTGAGTTCGTATCCATCAAAGCTGAAACTTCACTAACTGCGTGTTCAATCATTCTTTCTGTCGCTACCTCAAATAATAGTTCTTGATCGATATTCACAGCACCTTGAAATGAACGCATCAAGTCGAATGCTTTGGCAGGTTTGTACCCAAAGTTATACAATATGTGTGTAGTCACATAAAAAGCAAATTGATTGAAGATAACAATAGTTTTACCTGGTTCAAATTTATGGTGTCTGAATAAGTAGAAGAAACGTACTGTTTCATCTACGTACTTTTCATCTCTTGGATGTAAAAAGAATGCATTTAAGTATTTTTCTATATATTGATCAGAAATTGGATTATGCTTTTCAGGTGCAATTTCTTCTAAGTATTTTGTGAAAATATCACGCATAGAAGGTGTACATTCCAATAATTTTGAATACAGCTCTTTTAAGTTTTCTTCATCTCTTTTATGGAAATTATTAAATGCTAGTGTATCTTTAAATCTCCCAATGGTATTGATATCAGTTCCTCTTTGGAGTAGTTGAGCCATTTCTAATTTGGGTCTAATAGTAGCAAACATCCGTATCCCCCTGTGTTAAAATATTGTATTTTTATAGTAATTTTAGCACATTAACAGTAGGGAATAAAGGCACAAAAAAGATTTCGATAGAATATTCAAAATACAAATAAAAGGATTTGAAAAATATGTATAAAATAATTTATATGAAAGCGGATTATGAGCCGTGGTGGCAATTTGAAGGTTGGGAAGAACATATTGTTGAAGAAAATGCATTTGAAATAAAAGAAGAAGCCGAACAATATTTGGTTGAGACATTACAAAATTTTAAAGAAAAGTATGATCACGACTCTAGTAAAAAAGAACGATTCTGGGCATTTTGGTCTGATGATGAAATTGGGTTTTGTGAAGCTTGTGATGAAGATATCCAAACTTATCACGGTATTATTTGGTTAGATGAGAAAAATCAACCTAAAATATAAGAATATTTACCAAAAATCATGAACATTCGTTGACAAAACTTCCAGCTGTACGTATAATTATCTTAACAATTGAAATTGATTAACCGCAACTCGCATTCACATATTACATAAAGTGATCGGCAGTAGTTCGGTACTTTATGTAATATGTGAATTTTTGATTTCGGTCATTAATTGCATATTGTCTACATTTATTTTTTTGGAGGTTTTCTCACATGAAACAAGGTACAGTAAAATGGTTTAACTCAGAAAAAGGCTTCGGTTTTATCGAAGTTGAAGGCGAAAACGACGTATTCGTACACTTCAGCGCTATCCAAGGTGATGGCTTCAAAACTCTTGACGAAGGTCAAAAAGTTGAGTTTGAAGTAGTTGAAGGTAACCGCGGACCACAAGCAGCTAACGTTACTAAACTTTAATATTAGCTAATAAAAAGGAATATCTTTCGGGATATTCCTTTTTTTGTTCTTTTTTTATGTATATGGTAAGTGTTCTTTGAAAAATATGTATCAGAAAAGCTTCTGTTGCTAGTATAAGTTTAAATGAGTGAAATAATACATTATTACAAATTATTTTTGGAAGAAGATTTCTAAGAATCCAAATACGTTCAGAATAATTAAATAAATGATATTAAAAAAGAAGTAATCGTGATTTCTGAGGTTATAGGGAAGTGATAGTCTTTATATAACCGTAATCAAAATGTTATACTATTTTAATCAAATAGGAGGTGGCGTTATGATTAATAAAATTGGACAAGTAATGCTATATGTAAACGATGTTGAGGCAGTGTCAACTTTTTGGGAGGATAAATTAAACTTTGTAGTTCGACAAAAAAGCACCGAACCATTATCGGTAGAGCTTGCACCTACTGAAGACAGTGAGACTAGCTTTGTTTTGCATGATAAAGAATTTATAGCTAAGATGAGTCCGGAATTACATTTAGGTACACCATCTATTTTGCTTTATTCAAATGATCTTGAAAAAGACTATCAAACTTTACAGGGAAAAGGCGTAAAAGTCGGAGCAATTGTTGAATTACCTCATGGGAAAGTGTTTAACTTTGCGGATGTAGAAGAGAATTACTTTGCTATTATTGAACCAAAATAATTCTTAACTAAACGCCATTTAAACAATAGTGTTTTGTACAACCAAATTGGTGGAATCTTGTCGATGACTAAACGAGTATTCTGGATTCGCAATTTTATCATATCATCTGAAATATTGTTAATGGGAGCGATAAATCTCACCTTCTAATAATCCATAAAAAAGAAAAACACATATTAGTGATGGCTAATATGTGTTTTTTTATTGATGTATAAATTTTTATATTTCTTTTAAAGTAACTTTTTCAATACAGCACGTACAGGACTTCCATCTGCTTCAACCAATGGAAGTGGGAGGGCTGCCAACTCATAATTACCTGGTCCAATATCGTCTAATACAAGCCCCTCTAAAATGTGAATTCTATGACTGGCAAGTTCATGATGAGCAGACAATTCTTTACTATCAAGTGGATCTACAGAAGGCAAATCAAGACCAATAAGACGAACACCGAGTTCTGAAAGATATGCCGCTAATTCTGGTTGGATATGAGGAATGGTTTGTGGAAACTCACTTCGATCCTTCCATGCATCTGTGCGGATTAACAATCGCGTCACGCCTTGTAGATTTAGATTGGATAATTCATTGACGCCAATGCTAGTTCTGTTTGGTAAATGGATGACTGTTGCATTCCCTATATATAAATCGAGATCCAGATCAATTACTCTTTTTCCATCGTTATCAAAATGAAAAGGTGCATCAATATGAGTACCAGTGTGTAAACTCATATTGATTTGACCTACATTGACAGATCCACTCTCTACTTTACTCCAATTGACTTTGTATGAGAATGGTGTATCCCCTGGCCATACTGCAACGTTTTCATCAAGACGTTGTGAAATATCTATCCATATACCCATGCATCTTACCTCCATCTCTTTTGGCTATTATTTTCTTTGCCGTTCTTTTAAAAGTAAAACCTACTTTATTTCTTCTTATAACTTTGTTCTTAGACTCCAAAGTTCTGGGAAAAATTGTTGATCAAGTACTCTTTTTAAATACGTAACACCTGATGATCCACCAGTTCCTTGTTTATGACCAATAATTCTTTCCACTGTACTTACATGATTAAAACGCCATAATTGCTGTTGATTACCAATGTCCACTAACTTCTCGGCCAACTCATATAAGTCCCAATATTGCTCAACATCGCGGTAAACTGTCAACCATGCGGCCTCCACACTGGCATTTGGTTCATATTTTTGTGAAAAATTCCTGTCAATTGCTTCTTGATCAATAGGTAATCCACGCGCCACCAGGGCATGAATCGCGGCGTCATAAATACTTGGCTCATGAAGGGCCTGCATCATTTGCTCAGATAAATCTGTCTGATGTTGATAGACTGATAGCATATGGATATTTTTGTTTCCTAATGCAAATTCAATCAAACGATTTTGATAAGATTGGAATCCAGAAGATTGTCCTAGTTTATCCCTAAATTCCATGTATTCAGAAGGCGTCAAAGTTGAAAGGACACTCCATGACTGAATCAATTGCTGTTGAATCCTCGATACGCGCGACAACATTTTAAACGAGGGTTCCAGCTTATTTTGGCGTATACACTCAGTAGCAGCTGCCAACTCATGTAAAATGAGCTTCATCCATAACTCACTCGCTTGATGGATAATGATGAAAAGCATTTCATCATGATGGTCAGAAAGTCTATGCTGACTAGATAAAATCTTATCAAGGTGGAGATAATCTCCGTAAGACATCGATTTTTGAAAATCGGTTTGAATTTCTTTCTCTAGCCCAGTTATTATATGTTCATTGTTATCCTTATTCTTCATTCTGCAATCCCCTCACTTTTGGATTTCACGTTATGCAACCACTTCTCGTTCATTCTTGAATTTTTCATATTTTTTTTCTAACATGATATTCTTAAGTATTTGTACCACTTTCCAAACTTCTGCGTAGGAAGTATATAGGGCAACTGGAGCAAGGCGAATGATGTTAGGTGCTCGGAAATCCGGAATGACACCGTTTTCTTTCAATGCCTTACAAATGCGTGCAGCTTCTTTATGCTCAAGGCTCACATGACCTCCGCGACGTATGTCTTCTCTAGGAGTTCCAATGAAAAATCCCATATTTTCCAACTCAAATTCCACTAAATCTATTAAATATTGATTGATTTTTAGAGATTTTTCTCGAATATTCTCGATTCCTGCTTCTATAAAAATATCTAAAGACCCAATCAAGGGTGCACAACTTAAAACATGAGGTGTTCCGATTTGATATGCACCCGCAGATTCAGCTGGTGTTAATGTATGCTCCATATCGAATTGTTTATCTTTTCTGGAACCGAACCATCCAGCCAATCCAGGCATCGTTCCAAAATGTTTTCGATTTACGTATAAGCCCCCAACTGCGCCAGGACCACCATTTAAGTGTTTATAATTACACCAATACGCAAAGTCAACACCCCATTCACTGAATAAATGCGGAATTGCACCAATAGAATGACATCCGTCAAATCCGATCATGATACCTCGTTTATGTGCTTCCTCAGTTAAACGTTTCATATCCAATATTTGACCACTTCGATACAGTACTGTAGGCAAGATGATCAGAGCGATGTCATCGGTCATTGCTTCGATAATGTCATCCTCATCAAGAAATCGGCCATCGCGACTTTTCACACGAATGAGGTTGGTTTGCGGGTCGTATCCATGTATAGACAGTTGACTTTGAAGAGCATAAATATCAGTCGGAAAAGTTAGTTCATCTGCTAAAATTTTTGTGCGTATTCCTTCCGGCTTATAAAAAGTAGCTACAAGTTGATGCAGATTTACAGTTGTAGACCCGGTTACAATAACTTCCTCGTGAGATGCACCAACTAATTGTGCAATCTTCTTGGACAATTTCTCTGCCATGTAAAACCATGGGTGATTCCCTTGAGTCCATCCGTCAATCCCGTATTTTTTCCAATCCTCTAAGGATTCCAAAAGAGTTCGCTCAGCTCTTTTCGAAAGAAGTCCCAATGAGTTTCCATCCATATAGATAGTATCTGGCTTTAAATAAAACTCTTCCCGAAAACTTTTAAGGATATCTTTCTCATCCAGTCGTTTTGCGTAATCCAAAGTGTATTTTGAAACCATAATGATCCTCCTAAATTGGTTTGCCTGAATATTCCAGAAGAATCGTACCAAAGAATATGACACAATGTCAATAAGTTAATTCAGAAAATTATTAATATTAAATTATTCTAATATTTTTTCCAATAAATGTTTTTTATTTTGGGGGATTTCCTTTATGCTTGTAGATAAGGGGAGGAATAGGAATGGATAATGGTAAAGTAGGGGATAAACGACATTTACGCTCAATTATGACACGTCAAAAGTTATTAGAAGTTGCAAAGGAAATTTTCCTTGAAGAAGGTTTTCAAGCTGCGGTTATTTCTCAAATGATAAAAAAGGCAAATATCGGTTATGGAACTGCATATGTTCATTTTAAAGGAAAAGAGGATCTTTTAATTGTATTAATGGAGAATATCATGGAGCAGTTTTATGATATTGCCGAAACCTCTTTCTTTCCAAAATCAAAAGATGAAGCACAGCTTATTATAAACAAACAAGCAAATGCTTTTTTGAAAATGGCAGAGGCTGAACGTAATATGATGCAAGTTTTTGAACAGGCTATTGGAATTTCAACCGTTATATCAGATAAATGGAAAGTAATTCGGATGAAGTTCATTCAGCGAATATCAAAGGACGTCGCCTATGCACAGCAAAATGGACTGGCAAGAGCTGAACTAAACCATGAGCTTGTAGCAAAAGGATGGTTTTTTACAAATGAAATGTATCTTTGGGAAATTGTCCGTAACGAACATCAAAGTTCTATCGAAGAAATTGCTCAAACCATCACTTCGGTTTACTTCGAAGGTTTGTATTTGTGAATATATTAATAATGCCATAATTGGTAGTTCAAAAAATCTTCAAGTTTTATACAATCAGTAGATTTAGCTTTATTTATTCAAGTAATCCTGCTACTTTTCAGATAATCTATATAGAGAAGAATCATACTAAATAAAGGATAAAACATATACTTTTAATAAACAGGAGGGTGTTAATAATTGTTCCTTTCAAATACCATTATTTCACTTTTCCAGATCACTTCTTGAAAAACAAGTCGAGTATCTTGAAGTGGAAATAAGAAATAATTAAAACGTGATAATAGACGTTCTTTGTCTACAACAGATAATCTATTAATTTTATTGAAAATTTCAACTATCTCCAATCTAACTGCACCTAAACTTATATTCTTACAACAATTTTAGAACGAATGTTTGAAAAAAGTTGAATGTCAACTGTGTAATTAAACAGAGGTCGTTTATTAAATTGAAATGGATTATTGTTACTTAATTTGTGTATTATGGATATATGAAGTAGTGGAAATGCAAATGACTAATAATTTAATTGATATAGAGGTGATTTATATAAAAGTACAATTAAAACCCGTAACGAGAGAAAATTGGGAAGAAGCAATGAGGTTAAGTGTTAAAAATGGACAGACGAATTTTGTGCCTTCAGTTGCAGTCTCTCTTGCAAAAGTATATATCAAACCAGATGGAGATTCTGTTGAATACATACCATTCGCCATTTATGACAATGAGCAAATGGTTGGCTTTATAATGCATGCTTATGAAGAAAATACGACAGATATGTATTGGATAAACGGTTTTATAGTGGATAACAAATATCAACGTCGAGGGTTTGGTAAAGCGGCATTAAATGAGATGGTTCAGTGGATAGTAAATCGATTTGATATTTGTAAGGAGATACGTTTAACAGTCCATAAAGAAAATATAAATGCACGCCATTTATATGAACAATTCGGTTTTCTGATTACAGGAGAAGTATATGATGATGAGGATGTTATGTATCTACCTATTAAATAAATATAATCTATAAAAAATAAGGTGGTTAGAAATACTGATGGTGAATAAAAAAGGCGTTATTGTAATGACGCTTATATCGGCAATCCTCTTTTGTTCTTTAATAATCGCTAGTTCACTTACACCTATCTCTGATTTGGGCCCGAATACCAATAAATTTGGCTCGGTAGGTATGTGGTTAGGCATGTTGATGATATTGTTCTGCTATCTATTACCTGTAATCCTATTTTTAGCAGGAATAAATGCGATGAAATTCGTTATGGCAATATTTTGTGGCTTCGGCATTCTAATATTTACGGCTACAATAGGAACAGTGTTTGTCTTAGGCATTGTTCAAAATATCGTCCCTGAAGTTTTAGTCGTCGTTGCGATCTGTTTAGCTGCAATAATAGTCAATATTAGCTGGTTTTTTGTAGCTTTTCGACCTTCAAACATTCGGTTAGTTGTATCCAATGACTAGGAACTGGTAGTTTAGCTTAACAGAGGCAGAACAAATCAATTACAAATTTTTTAATAATATAGATAAAGAGTATGTTTTGAAGAATTTGTTTCAAAACATACTCTTTAATTTTTAGATTGCTAGTATATACGAAATAATATAATTGTAAAGGATGTCAAAGCCACTCTAAAATTTCAATTCGATTACCAAAAGGATCGTTTATATAAATTCTATTGGCTCCTGGCAAATCGTCATCATTAATGAATTTAATATCGTTTTTGGATAAATGGGATTTTAAAGCTTCAATATTTTCTATCTCAAAAGCTGGATGTGCCTTTTTGGCGGGAGTAAATGGTTCTTCAATTCCAATATGAATTTGATAGTGAGCGAATTCAAACCAAACACCACCTCTTTTTTTTAACAGTTCTGGTTTTGCAATTTCTCGAAATCCTAGAATATCACTAAAAAATCTTTTCGCTTTGTCTTCTGAACCTTTAGGAGCAGCTAGTTGAATATGAGCAATCGATTTAAATACAAATGACATTGTAAAACCTCCTTGAATTGTTATACTTCCATTTTATCTCAAATCATTTGATAAGAAAATATGATTAAAATTATGAATATTTATAATAATTACTTATGTCGCTTTTTGGAATATTCACCGTTGAGTAGATTGAAGTTGGAAATTTATTGTATTAATTATATTTGAAAGCGATACTTCCATAATTTAAAGCATATACATTATTGAAGAGGGTAGTCAGTGGCAAACACAAAAAGGAGTTGGCATATGACGAGTGCAAATCAAAAATCGAAAGAGGAACATAAAGAGAAAATAAAGTTCTCCGTAATAATCCCTGCACATAATGAAGAAAAGTACATAGGGAAATGTTTAGAATCAATAAAAAAGGCATCACAAGCATATGCAGATCAAATCGAAATCATTGTCGTATTAAATCGATGTACAGACAAAACGGAGGAAGTTGCAAAGTCTTATAATTGTATTACATTAGAAAATAAAGATAAAAACTTATCTAAAATCCGAAATGCAGGTGTTGCAATAGCACAAGGTGAAATAATCATCACCATTGACGCCGATACACAGATGACAGAGGGAATGCTGTCGAATGTAGACAATTATTTAGCATCAGGAAAATACATTGGAGGTGGCGTGAACGGGCAGTTTGAAAGGATGTCTTTAGGAATCATCGTCTCTGCATTGTTATTAATTATTCCCTTACTTTTTAAGTACGGGTTAATATCAGTGGGGATTTTTTGGTGTTATAGAAAAGACTTTAACGCAATCAACGGATTTAATGAAAATATGTTAATGGCTGAAGACGCAGATTTTGCAAAACGATTAAAAGAATGGGGAAAGAAAAATAATAAAAAGTATGGAACGATAAAAAATGGAATGATTACTTCATGTAGAAGATTTGATGCTTACGGGGATTGGGGATTATTGAAAAATCCAAGAGTGATTTTAGCTTATTTAAATGGTACTGATCAAAAATATGCGGATAGAACATATTATGAGAACCAAGTAAGATAACTAAAATGGACTGGAAACAAATGTAGAGTATCTTCATCCATAAAATATATATCGATATGAAAATCGAGTAGTTTTGTATGTGTATCTTAAAACTTTAAATAATACTTATCAAATGTGGCATGAACCTCTCTATTACTAGCATATGATATTAATAATATGTTAGGAGGAGGAAGAGATATGAAGAAATCACTGGTCATTATGGGAAATGGGAATACATACGTTGTTGATGAATCTCCCGACGAGTTCTATGAAAATTATTTAAGTGAAACAGTAGAAAGTTATGCATACCTTGATTTGGATGATTTTACAACGGTAGCGATTGCACATATCTCTGAAATTGTTGGTATAGAAGAGTAGTAATTTAAGCCACATCTACTAGGTGTGGCTTTTTATTTTGAGTTACTTTAGAAAATGACCATCTCTTAAGAATTAGCAAAATCTTACTGTAGATTGTATAATACATATATAGTTCTTAAATTATTTAATCATTTTAAATTTTAATAACTAAAATTATCTAAGGGATGATTGTGATGGAAAAATCTTTTGAAGACGCTATAAAGAATTTAATGGAGGAAATGTTTGATATTCAAAATAAATCAAATGAATTTATGAAGGTACTTACGCATGAAGAAAACCTCTCAGAAAATTTAATCCTCTTATTGCTTAGACTAAAATTATTCAAACATATGAAAATTACTGAAATCTCAGAAGCGTTTATGCTAACACCTGGAGCAGCAACGAATATGTGTGATAAACTTGAAAACTTAGATTATGTAGAAAGAATAAGGATAAAAGATGATAGAAGAGTTGTAAGGGTATCTCTAACTAAAAAAGGGGAAGAAAGAGTTGCATTAATTTTTTCAAAATTCTCAAAAGAAAAGATAGAGGAAATCTCAAGCACATTTGTAGAGATAAATAAGCTATTTAAAAAAATCGAATATTAATCAATTCTAAAAACAGATTACTTCCAATCTGTTTTTTTGTTTTTTAAAATTCTTATGTCACTAAAATCACTGTTTATCGAAGGGGCATTTTAAAATTCTTATAAAAGTAGTTAGTTATCTCAATATATATGTAGTTGATAGCATTTTCCAACTAACCAACTCTTATTGTGCAAATAAAATAATGAAATCCTGCATAATAATTAAAGTTTATTTTAAATCCAAACAATCATATTTGTAGTGGATATAGAAAACAGGGACAAAAAGACATATTCTTTTTGTCCCTATGTAAATAATCTTGGAGAACTATATTTAGGTAGTGTATGCCCTAAATTATTTTGGAATTTCTTTGTACGCTAACTTCAAAATTATATCTTTGTGTTGAGGATATTTTAGTAAAAGTTCGTCTTGTGTAAATAACTCGAAGTCTTGGAATTCAAAACCTGGAGAAACCATGCACCCAACAAGAGAGCATACATCTTCCCCCATAACAGAAGAGCCAAAGATTGAATGTTTAGGAACTAAAGCTTGAGGAACTTCTCCTTTTTCAAGATTTAATCCTAATTTAATCTCCTCATATTCTCCATTTTCATGAATGATATGGATTGTTAAAGGACTACCACCGTGATAATACCATAATTCATCAGATTTCAAACGATGGAAATGAGAAATATCATTTGACGTTAATAGAAAATAAATACTCGTATAAAGCTTTTTTTGACCTTTAAAAGTTACTTGTAATTCTTTATCAGAAGTGCGTTCCTCAGATTGGAAAGTTTCTTTGTAATATCCACCTTCTGGATGTGGAATAAGTCCAAGTTTTGATATCCAAGATTGTAATTCACTTAGTTTGATCATTTTATATATCCATCCTTTCAACTCAATATCTAAATATTACATCATTTCTTTATGTCATAGTTAGACTTTTATAAAAGAAAACTGTAAATCTACCCGTTAAAAAGCAAAGTATTATAGCGTTATTGAGATTGATCGAATTAAAAAAATCGCATCTTCCTTCCTTATGTATGCTCAGAATATAGGGCTAGGGAAAGGTCGATACAACGATTTAATGATATGGTAACAATCTACCTCCATTATTATTTGATGGGGTTTCTATCCTTAGATATTGTGGAAAATCTTTTATTTAAAAAATTTGACAATTAGTATCGTGATTATATATTATAGTTTATATATATTTTAGTAATTAAAATATTTTATTTTTGAAGTTAAAATGATTATTATTAATTCTAAATAAGGAGAAGAGTATGAAAAGAATGAAATGGATGATTGGGGTGTTGATTTTAATGATAGCTGGCTCTATTGTTGCATCGAATATGAGTAAAAAAGATGTTGAGTACAAGAGTGATTTGGATTACGTAAAGAGAATTTATGTTGATGCTGATATTTCAAACATTGTTATTGTCACTGGTGAGCAAATGATGAAGGTTAAATATACAGGTCAAAAATCATTAGTTGGAAGTCCTAGCATGGATATTGTTTATGAGAAGGATCAAGCCATTATAAAGGTAAAGGCAATTCAAAAAAAGTGGATGACCATAGTGCCTGGTTCAACAAAAAGAGGGGAATTGGTATTGAATATTCCTTCTAGATTATTAGAACATGTGCAAATAAATACGCGAAATGGCAATATAACTGCAAAAAATGTAAGTGAAATTAATCAATTAAGCCTTAGTTCGAGTGTAGGAAATATTATTGTAGACTCTTTTAAAGGGGATGACTTAAATATAGAAGCAAAAAACGGTTCTATTAAAATAGGGTCTGTGGATGGAACGGTTAATATAAAGAACCAAACAGGCTCATTAAAAGGTTTGATTTTTACACATATTAAGGGTAAGAACAAGATAAAATTGTCAAACGGCAATGTCCACATAACGCTACCTAGAGAGCTAGAGATGAATGAAATTAGCTTTAATATTGCATCTAAGAATGGGAAGATAACCTCAGAAAATGATAAATTACTAAACGAAAATATTATTAAACAAGGGGCGGGAAATCGAATAGTAAATAACATAAAGTCGGATAACGAATTAGATATTTCTGTTTCAGTAGGTCATATAAAAATTAAATAATTGACTAAAGCTAATTAAATGAAAGAGCTGTTTGTTATACAAGACTTTCTAAATATACCGTATAATAAGGGTGTACTCTTGTATTAATTAAACTATTAAAATAAGCATTCTTCCGAAGTCATATCACATTTTAATTTTTGCACACTATAGAGGAAAAGATAGAGATATTACAAATGAAGTAACAGAGAGTACATCAATGTTTTTTATGAATGTAAATTGAGTGAAGCGGCCTAGTTAGGTCGGTATTGTTTAATGGAGGTAGCTATATGAAGTACGAAACTATTTTGTTCGATGTTGATGATACTCTATTCGACTTTAGTAAGTCGGAAAAAAATGCCTTACATAAAACTTTTGTGGAGTTCGGATTACCTACGGGATTGGCGGATTATGAAGCAAACTACAAAGAGATTAGCATGATGTTATGGAGAGATTTGGAACAAGGACTTATCACTTTACCAAAACTGGGAGTTGAAAGATTTAAGCAGTTGTTCTATACAAATGAGCTTGAAATTAATGCTGATAAGTTCAGTTGTGTGTATCTTGGATATTTGGGCAAGGAAATACATCCTATACAGGGAGCCGTAGAAGTATGTGACAAGCTTTCTGGGTGTCGGCTGTCTATTATCACAAATGGCTTTAAAGATGTGCAGATATCAAGAATAGGGGGCTCTCCTCTCAGTAACGCTTTTGAGCATATCTTTATTTCTGAAGAAGTTGGATTCCAGAAACCTGAAAAAGGTATTTTCGATTATGCATTTTCCAAGCTACAGATTACAGATAAAGAAAAAGTGTTGATCGTGGGTGATTCTTTAACCTCTGATATTCAAGGTGGGATAAATTACGGGATTGATACGTGCTGGTTTAATCCGCATTATAAAGAAAATAAAATAGGAATTAAGCCGACGTATGAAATACATGAGCTGACGGATCTTTTAGAAATTGTATAGGAGTAGAGAAGTTTAAACGAATCATCAATTTATTTGTTTTGTAATATATTTCAGCATATAAATGGAGATTAAATTCTAAGCGTTGACATGAAAAACCCCGCACTTTCCAATTAAATTGGGAATTGCGGGGTTTTGTTCGGAATAAATCCTTAAAAGTGATTAAAGGATTATTTCAAACCTTCTTTTTCTTTCCACTCTAAATATTCATCATAAGTTAATTGCTTATCTAAAATTGAACCGTCTTCACGGATTTCGATTACGCGGTTAGCAATTGTTTGAATGAACTGATGGTCATGAGATGTGAAGATCATAGCGCCTTTGAAGCGGATTAAACCTTCATTTAGTGCTTGGATTGACTCAAGGTCAAGATGGTTAGTAGGCTCATCAAGTAAAATAACATTTGCAGAAGCAAGCATCATTTTAGAAAGCATACAACGAACTTTTTCTCCCCCTGATAATACAGAAGGAGATTTTTTCACTTCTTCACCTGAGAATAGCATACGACCTAAGAATCCACGTAAGAAGCTTTCAGTTTCGTCTTCTGGTGAATATTGGCGTAACCATTCTACTAATGATTTCTCATTGCCTCCGAAGTATTTATCATGATCATTTTCAAAGTAGCTTTGAGATGTAGTAACACCCCATTTATATGTTCCTGCATCTGCTTCTTTTTGTTCCATTAAGATATCAAGAAGAGCAGTTTTTGCTTGCGGGCTACCTAATAAAATGATTTTGTCTTCTTTGTTCATAGAGAAGCGAATGTCTTTAAATAGAGTTTCGCCATCATGACTTGCTGTTAGACCATCAACAGTTAACACGTCATTACCAATTTCACGACCAGTTTGGAAGTTGATGAATGGATATTTACGGCTAGATGGTTTAATGTCATCAAGCTCGATTTTATCCAACATTTTTTTACGAGAAGTTGCTTGGCTAGATTTAGATGCGTTCGCAGAGAAACGAGCAACGAATGCTTGTAGCTCTTTAATCTTCTCTTCTTTCTTCTTGTTTTGGTCAGACATCATTTTTTGTGCTAATTGGCTAGACTCATACCAGAAGTCATAGTTACCAACATATAATTGGATTTTAGAGAAATCAAGGTCAGCAATATGTGTACATACTTTGTTTAAGAAGTGACGGTCATGGGATACAACAATAACCGTATTTTCAAAGTTGATTAAAAATTCTTCTAACCATTGGATTGCTTTTAAGTCAAGGTGGTTGGTAGGCTCATCCAGTAATAGAACGTCAGGCTTACCAAAAAGAGCTTGTGCTAATAACACTTTAACTTTGTCTGAACCTTCTAGGTCAGCCATAAGCATATAGTGAAGTTCGTCACCAATCCCTAAACCATTTAATAATGTTGCCGCTTCAGATTCAGCTTCCCAACCGTTTAGGTCAGCAAACTCACCTTCTAATTCAGCAGCACGCATGCCATCTTCATCAGAAAATTCTTCTTTTGCGTAGATTGCGTCTTTTTCAGCTTTTACTTCCCAAAGACGTTTGTTCCCCATAACAACTGTATCTAAAACGTTAAATTCATCGTATTCGAAGTGATTTTGCTTTAATACAGAAAGACGTTCGTCTTTACCCATTGATACGTGGCCATCTTGTGCCTCAATATCACCAGATAGAATTTTTAAGAATGTGGATTTACCCGCACCGTTTGCTCCGATTAGTCCGTAACAGTTACCCGGTGTGAATTTAATATTTACGTCGTCAAATAATTTACGGTCGCCATAGCGAAGACCTACATTACTTACTTGAATCATGTAAGTTCCTCCTTTTTTTCACAATGCTTCAAGTATATCATGGAACGCTATGCAAGGCAGTAAATAAAACTCTAAAAGTGTATAAATTTACGTATAATATATGCTTTTAAGCCAAAACCACTGCATTTTGCAGCTTATTGAGAAAAAAAATAGTAAGAATGGTCATTCTAAGTGCATCTTTTGTAAAAATATTGATATAGAAAAAATTAAACTTTAGATTATACTCATTTTTTGAATCTCATAGAAATAGAATTAATAAGATGTAAATCAAAGAAAAGGTGGGATTCCTATGAAAGGGAAAGTCGCGGTGATGACAGAGCCTGAGCAACTTATCTTTGAAGAATATGATTTACCAACAGCTGGACAAGGTAGCGTGTTAGTGAAAGTGATTCGAACGAATGTATGTGGTTCTGAACTACACATTTGGAGAGGACAACATCCGACAAAAAAATCAGGTGTAATGGGACATGAGATGGTGGGAGAAATTGTGGAACTTGGTGAAAATGTCACAACGGATTTTGCTGGAAATCCAGTGAAAGTTGGAGACAGGATTGCAGCTGCTTACTTTTTAACTTGCCGCAAGTGTACCCATTGTCAGCAAGGTTTGTTTAACTTGTGCGAAAATGCATACGAATTTTGGAGTAAGGATGCTCATGAATATCCTCATTTCCATGGTTCGTTTGCAACGCATTATTATATTCATCCAAATCAATATTTTTATAAAGTACCAGGAAATGTCTCAGATGCATCTGCAGCCAGTGCCAATTGTGCATTGTCTCAAGTATATTATGGGGTTGAAAAAGCGGGTACTAAGTATGGCGATACAGTCGTCATACAAGGAGCTGGAGGACTTGGATTGAATGCATCCGCTGTTGCGAAATCATTAGGTGCGACAGTAATTGTGATCGATGCAGTTGAAAGTCGCCTTGCACTTGCGAAGAGGTTTGGGGCCGATTATACAATTTCTTTTGCAGAATATCCTTCAGTAGCAGATCGCGTAGCTCGCCTATTAGCTTTAACGAATAATAGAGGCGCTGATATTGCGATGGAGTTAACGGGTGTACCTGCTGCATTAAATGAGGGTATCCATTTATTAAAAGCAGGAGGCAAGTACATTAGTATTGGTAATATCTCACCAGGAAAGTTGACTGAGTTTGACCCAGGGCTAATGACGCGAAAAAATATTCAGATTTTAGGAGTTATTCGATACAATCCATGGTATTTGCAAAAAGCACTCACGTTTTTAAGTGACAAAAGCGATGTATACCCATTTGATGACATGCTAGCTTGTGATTATACGTTAGCAGATATTGCAAAAGCACTTGATACTTCCGCAACTCGTGAAATAACACGAGCTTCAATTTTAGTCAATGAAGGAGTGTAATTATGAATCCCATTCTAACTGAAATATTAGGAGATAACGGACAGATTTTAAACATAACTTTAAATCGACCGAAAATGCTCAATGCTTTTAATACAAAAATGGCTGAGTATATGTTGTCACTTTTAAAAGTTGTATCAACTGATTCGTCCATTAGGGTTGTACTTTTAACTTCTTCAAATAATGACGCATTTTGCTCTGGAGCAGATTTGAAGGAACGTCAAGGGCTTTCTGATGAGGCTTGGAAAGCGCAGCATGAGTTATTTGAGCAAATGTTTTATGCGCTTGAGGATCTACCACAGCCAACAATTGCCGTAGTGAATGGCTATGCTTTGGCGGGTGGTTTTGAATTAGCGCTCAATTGCGATTTACTCGTTGCAGCAAAAACATCGAAATTTGGCTTACCGGAAGTAACGCGTGGCATAATGCCTGGATGTGGTGGTTCTCGCCTTTTACCTAAACGAGTGCCATTACATAAAGCGAAACAATGGTTGTTTACCGGTGAAATCTTTGGAGTAGAAGAAGCAAGTGATGCTGGTCTACTTAATGCGGTCGTTCCACCGGCGGAGTTGTTCCAAACAGCACTAAGACTTGCAAATAAAATTGCAAAAAATGCTCCTTTGGGTGTGCAAGGTTGTAAGAAGAGTGCAAATACGATAGGAGCGTTATCAAATAGTGAAGCGCGAAAACGAGAAATAGAGATTTATAATCTAGCGGTTAATTCAAATGATCGTCTTGAAGGTGTGCTTGCATTTAATGAGAAAAGGGCGCCGATTTTCACAGGGAAGTGAGGGAGAATTGCGTTGTTATTAGCAGAAGAAAAAGTGGCGTTTTTAGAAGAACTCCGTCAAAGTGTACGTGCTGTTTGTAAAGCATTTCCCGATACGTACTGGCGAAAAATTGATGAGCAGCAAGCATATCCAACGGAATTTGTGAAAGCGCTAACTGATGCAGGCTTTTTAGCAGCACTCATTCCTGAAGAATACGGGGGGGCGGGCCTTGGCATTACAGAAGCGTCCGTTATTTTAGAAGAAATCAATCGTTCTGGTGGAAACTCTGGGGCGTGTCATGCCCAAATGTATACGATGGGAACCATTTTACGTCATGGTTCGGATGATCAAAAACGTATGTATTTGCCAAAAATTGCTGATGGTAGGTTACGCCTACAAGCTTTTGGGGTGACAGAACCAAATACAGGTACGGATACGACAAGTCTAAAAACATCAGCCGTGCGACAAGGTGATCACTATATAGTGAATGGTCAGAAGGTGTTTATATCTCGTACGGAACATTCAGATTTAATGATTTTACTCGTGCGTACAACCTCTGTTGAACAAGTAACGAAAAAGAGTGAAGGCTTGTCCGTGCTATTAGTTGATTTACGAGAGGCAGTTGGAAATGGCATTGAAATTCGGCCGATTAAGACGATGATGAATCATTCAACGACTGAGTTGTTTATCGAAAATTTAAAAGTACCTGTAGAAAACCTAATTGGAGAAGAAGGAAAGGGTTTTCGGTACATTTTAGACGGTATGAATGCAGAACGTATTTTAATTGCCTCTGAATGTATTGGTGATGGTCGTTGGTTTATTGAACGTGCGACAAATTATGCGAATGAACGTGTCATTTTTAATCGCCCTATCAGTCAAAATCAAGGCATTCAGTTCCCGATTGCAAGAGCATATATCAATATTGAAGCGGCGAATCTCATGCGTTTTAAAGCAGCTCAATTATTTGATGAAGGAAAATCATGCGGGGCAGAGGCGAATATGTCTAAGCTTCTTGCAGCGGATGCGTCTTGGGAAGCGGCAAATGTCACATTACAAACACACGGTGGTTATGGCTTCGCGACGGAGTATGATATTGAACGGAAATTTAAAGAAACACGATTATATCAGGTAGCACCTATTTCGACAAACCTTATTTTATCGTATGTAGGGGAGCATGTTTTGAAAATGCCTAAATCTTACTAAGTGATGTTTTGAAATAGGAGAGTAAGACTGGAAGGGTGGTGAAGTGAATGTTGCCATTACAAGGAATGAGAGTCATTGATGTCACGACGAACATTTCAGGTCCCAGTTTGACGATGATTTTAGCTGATCTTGGTGCGGAAGTTATTAAGATTGAACGTCCGGGTATTGGTGACGAAGCACGTAAAATGGCCCCACTTGTAAAAGAGGATGGAACATTTTTCTTAAATATTAATCGCAATAAAAAGTCAGTTGTATTAAATCTACAATTACAAGAAGCAAGAGAAGTGATGTATGAGCTAATACGTGATGCGGATATTTTTGTTGAAAATTATCGATTAGGTAAAGCTGATAAGTTAGGCCTAGGCTATGATACTTTGAAATCTTTAAATGAACGTTTAATTTATTGTTCATTAACAGCATATGGTCAAATGGGGCCTTCCAAATATAAACCCGGTTACGATGCTATATTACAGGCTGAAACAGGTTTAATGAGCATGACAGGAAGCGATCATTTAGCACGTGTACCTGTTTCGATTTTAGATCAAGGCAGTGCTGTGTGGGGTGCACTTGGTATTTTATCAGCTCTCTTGCAGCGTAAAGAAAATGGACAAGGGCAAAAAGTTGAAACTTCACTTTATGAAACAGGAGTCTACTGGGTCGCTTATCATTTACTCTCAACAATGTTAACAGGGGAAAATCCAGAAAAATTAGGCTCTAATCACGCTTCATTCGCACCGTATGGCGCTTTTCAAACTGCAGATATACCAATTATGATAGGCATTTCTAATGATCGATTATTCGACAAGCTCTGTGTAGTGTTAGAGAAGCAGCAATGGCTTATAGATGAGCGTTTTTCTTCAAACGTAGTGCGTGTTCAAAATCGTACACTACTCAATGAAAAACTAACGGAAGCGCTGCAATCAAAAAAAGCAGCAGATTGGCTCGCCGATTTAGAGCATCAAGGTGTACCTAGTGCCATGATTCAGCAAATGACTGATGTAGCAAAGCACCCACAAACACTTAGTAACCATATGCTTATAGATGCCGAGAACCCAAGCAATGGAAACATCCACTTAACCCGCTTACCGATTACATTATCATCAGTGGATTTGCAAGTCAGAAATACGCCCCCAGCTCTAGGTGAGCATACAGTTGAAGTGCTGAGGGATTTAGGGAAAAGTGATGTAGAAATTGAGCGTTTAATGAACAGGCAAGAATTGCAAAATTAACGACAGATATTTGTTATGGAAAGAAGTTTTAAATAATTGATCAATTGGAGGAATGACTATGTGTAAATCGAAAGTGTATGTATTAGATACAGGTTCGATGAAGATGGATAAAAACTATATGATTGCTATGCATAACCCAGCAAGTGTTGATAATCCTTCTCCCCCAGCAGAGTTTGTAGAATTCCCAGTTTATGCAGTTTTGATTGATCATCCTGATGGGAAAATTTTATTTGATACAGGTTGTAATCCTGATGGTATGGGAAAAGAAGGACGCTGGCCACAAGGTGTACAAAAGCTGTTCCCTGTTTTCCAAAGTGAGGAATGCTACTTAATCAATCGTTTAGAACAACTAAAGGTACGTCCAGAAGATATAAAATATGTTGTCGCATCTCATCTGCATTTAGATCATGCCGGTTGCTTAGAGTTATTTACGAATGCCGAAATTATTGTCCATGATTCAGAGTTATCTAATGTTATGAAAACATTTGCGATGACACGTGATATGGGTGCTTATATATGGGGTGATGTAGAAGCATGGATAAAAAATCAGCTACGCTGGCGCACAATTCAGCCACATGAAAAAGAAGTGGAGTTAGTGAAAGGAATTAAAATCTTAAACTTTGGTCCAGGACATGCTTACGGTATGCTGGGCTTGCATATTGAGTTGCCAGGTACAGGTAATCTTTTACTTGCTTCAGATGCGTTATATACAGCAGAAAGCTTAGGCCCTCCTGTTAAGCCACCAGGTATCATATATGATTCTGTTGGCTATAGTAGCACAGCTGAACGTATTCGAAAACTTGCAGAACAAAATAATTCAACCATTTGGTTTGGTCATGATTCGAATCAGTTTAACTCATTTATTAAATCAACCGAAGGCTATTACGAGTAAACCAATAACAACCCTAAGGCCACTACTGTCTTAGGGTATTTTTATAAAGTACAGAGGAGGATGAAAAATGATTGAATCTTGTTCTTATATTAGAGGTGTAGAAATTAAAGGTGATTTACGTGAAGAAATTGAAGTGCGTAATCCTTTTAATAATGAGCTAATCGGAATAGTCAGTTGTGCTACGACTAGCGATGTGGAACTTGCAGTTGAAGTAGCTCATGAAATTTACCAACAAAAAATGAAATCAATGCCTGCATATAAACGTAGTACGATTTTACGACGAGCTGCGGATCTACTCGAAATACAAGCACCAGATTTTGCAAATACGTTAGCACAAGAAGCAGGCAAGCCGATTGTAGAAGCAAGAGGTGAAGTGGCTCGGGCTATTCAAGTATTACGCTTTGCTTCTGAAGGGGCAAAAAATTTAAACGGGGAACAAATTGTCTTAGATAATGCACTTGATGGTGAAGGGCAAATAGGTATAGCTAAACGGGTACCAATTGGAGTTGTTGCAGCAATTACACCGTTCAATTTCCCTTTAAATATGTCACTTCATAAAGTTGCACCTGCCATTGCAGCGGGAAATACAATCGTGTTAAAACCAGCAGAGAAAACACCATTGTCTGCTATAAAGTTATATAAATTGTTTGAACAAGCTGGTTTACCAAAGGGCGCTTTTAATTTATTGAATGGTCCAGGAGAGCAATTAGTTGAAACATTAGTGACACATCCATTAGTAAAAAAGGTGACTTTCACAGGAAGTAGTACCGTTGGATGGAAAATACAAGAGATGGCGAAAGGGAAAAAAATCACTTTAGAGCTAGGCTCCAATGCACCTAATATTGTATTTGAAGATGCAGATATCGATCATGCAGTCAATGCGATTACAATGGGAGGCTTCACATTTGCAGGGCAGGCATGTGTCTCAGCACAACGTATTTTTGTACATCAGACAGTGTATAAGGAGTTTATAAAAAAGATTGTTGAAAAAGTGTCTCAGTTGAGAATGGGAGATCCACTTGATGAATCAACAGAACTTGGACCGATGATTACAGAAGAGGCAGCAAAACGTGCAGAAGAATGGGTAGATGAAGCAATTGCTCAAGGGGCAGTTGTGCTGACTGGTGGAAAGCGCCACGGGACAATGATGCAAGCAACCATTTTAGATCATGTTCGATTTGATATGAAAGTGGTTTGTGCCGAAGTATTTGCACCTATAATTTCTATCATGCCATTTACTAGAGAAGAAGATGTCATAAAATGGGCGAATGATACAGAGTTCGGCTTACAGGCAGGTATCTTTACGAATAATATTAATCGTGCACTTCGTGTAGCAGAACAATTGGAAACCGGAGGCGTGTGGATAAATGAAGTTTCTGTCAAACGCTATGATCATATTCCATATGGCGGTGTGAAGAAGAGTGGAGTTGGCAAGGAAGGTATTCAATATTCGATTGAAGGTATGACAGAGTTGAAATTTATCGGTATCAATATCTTACCGTAAAGGGGACGTTGCAAATGAAAGTAAAATCAGCTATTTTACGTGCATCTGGTGTTCAAAAGCCATATGCAAAAAGTCGACCAATTCATATTGAAACAGTAGAGCTAGATTCACCAGAAGTAGGAGAAGTGCTTGTTCAAATAAAAGCAGCAAGTCTTTGTCACTCGGACTTATCCGTTATTGATGGTAGTCGCCCACGACCTCTTCCAATGGCGCTAGGACATGAAGCGGCAGGAATTGTTGTTGAATTAGGCGAAGGTGTAACAGCATTCTCACCTGGAGATAAAGTGATTTGTGTTTTTGTACCAAGTTGTGGACACTGCATTCCATGTTCTGAAGGTCGGCCAGCACTTTGTGAACCAGGCGCTGTTTCAAATGGAGCAGGGACATTAATTAGTGGAGGCATTCGTATTCATACTGAAACAGAAGATGTCAATCACCATGTGGGTGTCTCTGCTTTTTCTGAATACGCAGTAGTATCAGAGAATTCTTTGGTGAAGATTGATGAAGATTTGCCGTTTGAAAAACTCGCATTGTTTGGTTGTGCGGTTATTACTGGTGTAGGAGCGGTCGTGAATACGGCCAATGTGAAGCTGGGTAGTACGGTAGCTGTTATTGGCCTTGGGGGTATTGGCTTAAGCGCATTACTTGGTGCAATTGCGGCAGGTGCTAGCGAAGTGATTGCGATTGATATTAATGATAAAAAATTAGTACAAGCAAAAGAACTGGGAGCTACTGCTGTCTTTAATTCAAGGGACGAAGATGTCGTTCAACAAGTCAAAAAGTATACGAATGGCGGCGTCGATTATGCATTTGAAACAGCTGGGGTAGTAGCAGCTTTGGATGTTGCATACGCTGTAACAAAGCGCGGCGGTGTAACGACAACAACGGGTTTACCACATCCAGAACATCAATTTTCTTTTCCTTACGTGACATTAACAGCAGAAGAAAAGACGTTAAAGGGATCGTATGTAGGTAGTTGTGTGCCAAAACGTGATATTTCACGTTATATTGAGCTTATGAAGCAAGGGCGTTTGCCTGTAGATGAGCTAATGTCGAACATTATTACCCTCGAAGATATAAACGAAGGCTTTGATTTACTAGCAAATGGTGATTCATCACGCATTATTATTAAAATGGATTAGGGGGTAGTTGTGTGGAGTTTAGCATTCAGATCGCAAACTACATTGTAGGTTTAACATATGAGCAGTTACCGAAGGAAGTCGTTACATTTACAAAACGTTGTATCCTAGATTATTACGCATCTGCACTTAAAGGACGAGATGGGTTACCAATACAAATGATTGATGAACTCATTCGTGAAATGGGTGGTGCACTGCAAGCAACAACAGTTACTAATGTTAAAAATTCAGTGTTGAATGTAGCATTATTAAATGGTGCGGCAAGTCATTTTGTTGAACTTGATGATATCCATAAGGCATCTATAGTACATGCTGCAACAGTTGTGATGCCAGCCGCAATTGCAGTTGCTGAGTGGAAAAGGCTTTCTGGGAAAGATCTCATCACAGCGATTGTCGCAGGGTATGAAGTGGCGTATAGAATTGGGGAAACAGTGTCACCATCACATTATTATTACTTCCATAATACAGCTACATGTGGAACTTTTGGTGCTACAGCTGCAGTAGCGAAATTACTGAAGTTAAATGAAAATCAAATTGTCGACGCGTTAGGTAGTGCTGGTACACAAGCGGCTGGTCTTTGGGAATTTATCGAAGATGGCGCAATGTCCAAGCAACTTCATCCGGGGAAAGCGGCTATGCACGGTGTTTTAAGTTGTTTACTAGCACAAAAAGGATTTACGGGCGCGAAGAAAATTTTAGAAGGAAGTCGAGGCTTTTTTGAAGCCATGAGTGAACAGCATGATGTGTCCAAGATGACAGAAGGTTTTGGCGATAGCTTTAAAATTATTGAAAACTCATTTAAAATACATGCTTCTTGCCGTCATACACATCATGTTATGGATTTACTAGTTGAATATCATAAAGGACATAATGTGAATTTAAAAGAGATAAAGAAAATCGTAATCTCAACTTATAAAGTAGCATTGGATATAACGGATAATCCATCACCTGATACGATTTATGCTGCAAAATTTAGTATTCAGTTTTGTGCGGCCCTTGCACTAATAACTGGTAGTGGAGGTTATCATGCATTTACAGAACAAATATTGCATGATCCAACAATTCACGCAATAGTAGAAAAAATTGAAGTTCAAGTAGACAAAAAAGTAGATGCAGCCTATCCGGAAGAATGGGGTACAAATCTATCGATACATTTTAATGATGGTTCGATTTATAAAGCAAAAACGAGATATCCAGTTGGAGATCCAGAAAATCCAGTGTCTACTGATGCGTTAGTTGAGAAATTTATGACACTTGCAAACGACTTACCTTTTGAACAAAGAGTGCAAATCGTAAAAACAATTCTCAACCTAGAACAATTTACCGTAAAAGAACTAGTAACTACGGTGCATAGGAAGATTGAAGCCGTAACTTAAATAAACAAAAACCCAAAATAGTGGATACTATTTTGGGTTCGTTTTCTTCTATTTTAAATCTTCAATGGAATCAATATCTACATATTTAGGAACAACGATACCATTTTTTGTTCCTTTTAAGTTTGGTCCTAAATCAACCAAATCTTTTTTGTATGATTCATAATAATCTTTGTGAGTACTTGGTAACCATGCTGCGACCATTGCATCGACACTTCCGTTTGCAACACCTGCAAACATCGGACCAACTTCAACTTGACTCATTTTTACTTTATAGCCGTTTTGCTCAAGTACTTTCGCAATGACGTTTGTACTAGCAATTTCAGTGTCCCAAGCAACATAAACGAGTTTAATCTCTTCACCATTACCCGCTTGTGCTCCTTTCGTCCATTTAGCTACTTTATCATTATTTGCTTTAATCCATTTGTCAGCGGCTTCTTTTGGATCCATACCACCTGATACATCTACCATTACTTTCTCCATATCACTTGTGTCCCAAGAGAATTGATCGAGTATTGTATAGGCACCAGGAGCATCTTCTTTTAATCCTTTTCGTACGATTGTATTAATTTCTTCTGCGCCACCAAATGTCCCATTAGGATCATCGAGATATTTCAAATCAAAGGAAGCGAACATCCAATGTGGAGACCAACCTGTAATAATAATTGGTTCTTTTTTTGAATATGCTTTCTTCAATTCAGCAACCATTGCTGCAGAAGAACCTTCAACAAGCGTCCAATTATCTAATTTATAATCTTTCATCGCAGTTTTTGCTTGTGCCATTAGTCCAGCACCGGGTTCAATACCGATAATTTTATAATCCGTCGATTCACCAATAGCAGAACCAGTCCCTTTTATAGTGTCCTCTTTTGTAAATGTGTTAAATAATGCAGCTACTACAATGAGGATACCTGTGATAATAAGGACAATTTTACGACTTACAAGTTTTTCATACGCTGGTTTACGGATGTTTTGAGTAATGCGGTCTAAAATGATGGCAATGAATACGATAGAAAGACCGGCTTCAAAACCTTGTCCAACATTAATCTGGCTCACGGCACGGTAAACGTCTGCACCAAGTCCAGGCGCACCAACTAATGAAGCAGTTACAACCATTGAAAGGGCAAGCATAATACTTTGGTTAATACCTGCTAATATGGTTGGTGTTGCTAAAGGTAATTGAACTTTAAATAATTTTTGACTGGATGTTGATCCGAATGCATCTGATGCTTCAATCAAATCTTTTGGCACTTCTTGAATACCAAGATTAGTCATTCGAATAGCAGGTGCAATCGCGAAAATAAACGATGCAACAATACCTGGTACTACACCAATTCCGAAAAATAGTATTGAAGGAATCAGATAAACAAATGCAGGCATTGTCTGCATAAAGTCTAAAATAGGTGTAACGATATTTTGTACTGTTTTATTTTGTGCACACCATATACCGATAGGAATACCGAGTAATATGATAAAGAATCCTGATACTAATACAATAGCTAAAGTTTGAATCGTTGAATCCCAATAACCTAAGTTATCAACTAATAGCAAACTCACTACTGTAAATATGCCTAATGGCCATTTACTCGTATAGCCGACTAGTAAGGCTAACACAATAATTAAAACAATTGGGGGACCTACACTTAATACATCAACAATTATATTTAACAGTCCATCGATTAAATTTGTAAAAAATGAAAACAGTGCAGCAAACGTGACTGTGATCCAATCTACTAAAGAATCTACCCATTCACCTAATGGAATTTTTGTTATATTCATCGTTTACTCACTCTCCAAATCGTTCAAGGAATCTTTGTTACCAGCTAATGCACCTATGACAGCTCCGCGAATAACAATTCCTTTGATTCTGTGTTTATCATCTACGACTGATATTGGAAGAGCGGACGTTGCCATAACATCCATTAAGTCGACGAGTAGTGCATCCTCAGGTACTGTTGGTACTTCGGTTGTCATGACTTCTGATATTGATAAGTTTTGATCAATCGCTTGGCGTGCTTGTTCGGCAGAAATAGCGCCAAGTAATTTTTGCTTACGATCCACCACGAATATACTTGAATAACCTTCTTTACGCATGATCTCTAGCGCAACACGTGGACCTCTATCGGCACCAATTTTCTCTGGTCGTTTCATAATATGTGAAGCTGTTAAGACTTTAGATAAATCGACATCTTCAACAAATTTTTCAACAAATTCATTTGCTGGATTCATCATGATTTGTTCCGGTGTACCAAGTTGGATGATGCTACCATCTTTCATTAGAGCGATTCGATCGCCAATTCTTAGTGCTTCGTCTAAATCATGTGTAATAAAGATAATCGTTTTTTTGAAATTCTCCTGAATCTCGAGTAGTTCATCTTGCATGTCTTTACGGATTAATGGATCTAGTGCACTAAATGCCTCATCCATTAGCAAGATATCGGTGTCACTAGCAAGTGCGCGAGCAAGACCTACCCTTTGTTGCATACCACCACTTAGTTGTGAAGGTAATTGATGTTCATACCCTTTAAGTCCAACGATTTCTAAAGCTTGCATAGCCTTCTCACGTCGATCTTTTATAGGCTTGTTTTGGATCTCAAGTCCAAATTCAGTGTTTTCTAAAATTGTTTTGTGGGGGAAAAGAGCAAAGTTTTGAAATACCATACTAATTTTCTGTTGTCTTACTTCTCTCAGACGGGAAGCACTCATTTTTACGATATCTTCATTATCAATTAAAATCTCACCAATGGTTGGGGCAATCAGACGATTAAACATTCGAATTAACGTAGATTTACCGCTACCAGACAAGCCCATAATTACGAAGATCTCTCCAGGGTAAATACTAAAGTTTACTTTATTTACACCTAAAGTTTGTCCAGTCTCTTTCAAAATTTCTTTTTTAGAACGACCTAATTCTAAAAGCTCCAGTGCTGCTTTGGGAGACTTACCAAAAATCTTTGATACGTTTCTTACTTCTACAAAAGGATCCATTTAAACACCTCGTTCTTAATATTCTTTTTGAAAACAGAAGCAGTCATGAAATAACGATTATTAAATTTAATTATCTCGAAAAATAAATAAGAAGTTATTGGTTTATCATGTGCGAAGATGACTAAAACAATCCTTCTTACTTGAATTTCCAATTGTTTAATAAAGTAAATGGAAATTAGTCATTATATTTATGCTTGCTTTACTCATATTTTTACCAATTTTTGATATGTGTTGATGATGAGGGTAAAGAAAAAAGGGGAAAAACAACATCAAATAAGGGATTTTTTTATGGGCAAAATAGAGTGTTTACTTTATTACTATATCGTTTACTAAACTTCATTTCAAATGATAGCCGTACTTAGAACTATTGATTTCAATAACTTTTTCGCAGTACTGAAACATTTGAAATGTATTGTAAACGTTGGTGTGTATATGTTTTTTTCTTTTTTATCGGTAGATGTAATAGATAGAATAATAGATGAAAAATATTTGTAAAATGTGAGATTAGACCTATTTAAATTTCCGGGGAAAAACACTAGTTTGCGATGGTGTATAAATGGATGTTTTCATTTTTGAAAGATGGATAAATAGCTAAAAATTAGTAAGTAATAATTTGAAAATTTTTACTTATATGTAATTTCATTTTTTGTCGAAATGGAAAATGAAAATCGATGATTTTAGATCTCTTGTTAGTAATAGAATTTTAGTTATCAGTATTAATGCGGCAAGTACCTATATATGGTAGGATTCTTTCCATTAACAGCAAAGGATATAAATATATAATGTATTATTAAACCATATTTATAAGCCTTTTGTTTTTAATAATAGTTATTATGACATTTTAAAATACCCTTATTTGCTATTTCAGAAAATTCGTGTTATAAAGAAATCGGAAACTATTTTGCATAGTGTAAAATAGATTGTTCGAATTACATATTTATAGGAGGTTTTTTTATATGGGACGTTTAAGCGGTAAAGTGGCAATTATTACAGGTGCAGCATCGGGTATGGGTGCCAAAGAATGTGAGCTATTCGCTAAAGAAGGAGCATCTGTAGTTGCTACGGATATTCAAGAAGAACTTTTAAATGAAGTAGTTGAGGCAATTAATGCAGCTGGTGGTCAGGCAATTGCATTTAAACATGATGTAACTTCTGAGATACAATGGAAAGAAGTTGTCGCTTTAACTGTTGAAAAATTCGGTAAAGTAGATATTCTTGTTAATAATGCAGGTGTGTCTTGCACGAGTGTAATTGCTGATATCGAGATGTCTGAATGGAATAGAGTAATGGATATTAACTTGAATAGCTGTGTACTTGGTATGAAATATGCTGTTCCTGAAATGCAGAAAAACGGCAGTGGTTCAGTTATTAATATTTCTTCTATAGGTGGACTTGTGGGTATGGCTGGTACAAGCCCTTACACAGCTTCTAAAGGAGCATTGCGTGTATTATCAAAAGCTGCAGCAATTGAATATGGTAAAGATAGAGTTCGTGTAAACTCAGTACACCCAGGAATTATCGTAACACCAATGACAGAGCCATATATGGAACCTGCTATGCCTTATTATGAAGCACATACTCAACTTCCTTATATGGGTAATCCAGAAGATGTTGCGTACGGTGTATTATTCTTAGCGAGTGATGAAGCACGTTTTGTTACTGGTTCTGAACTTGTTATCGATGGTGGATGGACTGCACTTTAATCTTAAATTTCATAGAAAAGGGCTGATTAACCAATGTCAGCTCTTTTTTTATGATTAAATTTGTTGAATTCAAGTTATTTCGCTTTTCCATAGCATTTTTGTATAATGTTGGAATACATACATTGATCGGAGGCATCGCGACTAATGAAAGAAGGACTGGATCCAAGAGAAATAAGAAGCTTAGAAAGTATTAAAAATGCATTCTTTAATATGCTCATTTCTTCAGAAACTATTTCTATTAAAACTCTCTGTGAAAGTGCTAATATTACACGTCCTACATTTTATAAACATTATTCTTCTATTAATGAACTAATGGATAAATTTTCTGAAGAGATGTTAAGTGATTTAACATCTCATATTGCAGTTCAACAAAAAATGGCGATTCGGGACTTAAGTTCAACCAACTTGCCTGAAAATATGGTGTCCTTATTTAAACACATTAAGGATAATCATTCTTTCTATGAAATGTTCTTATTGCAAAATCGTAAGACAAAATTTGCGAAAGAATTTAAGCGGATTATTCGATCTTTTGTAGAAGAAGGTATAGGAGCGGCACAGGAATCAGGTATGGCAGTAATAGTACCTAAAGATATACTGATTCAGTATGCTACGGGTGCTTTTTTAGAAGTAATCATCTCGTGGTTGGAAGAGCTAGATAAATACACGCCAGAAGAGCTCACAGAAATTCTTTTGAAAATCTCAATTTCTGGACCTTATTTAGAAGATTTTAATTAGTTTACTTTAGGTCGAATTTATTTAAAAGGAGTGATTATATGTGGCCATTCAATAAAAAACGTAAAGAAAATAAAAGTATTAGCCTAAAGAAAGAAGCTGATTATTCACGAGCTGGTAGCAATAATGATGAAACAAATACAGGTTTTTTTGCTTCTGTATTTGGTGATACATCTAATTCATGTGGAAGTTCTTCATCTAGTTCGGACTCTTCTGATTCAGGATCTTCTTGTGGTGGTGGGGACTAATAAATAGTTAATAAACATATAGTTTTAAAAAAATTGATGATTAGAAAAAAAGTTCGATAAAAATCACCTCTTTAGTTTTTCTTTGAGGTGATTTTTTGTTGGATATTTATATTGAAATCTATGAAAAGGTAGTGAAGAAATGTACTTAAACGAACAGGGCAGGTTAGTTGAAGAAGTAAGAATAGATTATACATGAAAATTCACAATTCACCAATTCAAAAGAGCATTAAATTATGAATAATTTTCTTTTAAAAAGGTACTTGCGAGTATATCTTGTAAAGTTAAAATGCACATAAATTCCTATCTTAAGGATTATGTGCATTATGAATGTTTAAGAATTCACCTTTTTTGCCTCGTAATACCCTAATTTGTGAAAATTATAAAGCTGATTTATATGTTCCTTAGGATATGCTTCTAATAATTCAAGAATTTCTTTTGCAAATTCTAATGAAGCTGTTCCATTTGCGGTCACAATTTTCCCATCAGAAACTGCTTGCTCTAGTACATAATTTTTTTCATTTTGGTAGTTATCTTTTGCATAAGTTTTCAAATCATTAAGATCATTGCTGGTATGCTTTATTTCATTTAACCATCCATTGGCGCCCATAAAAACTGTTGCATCACATATTGCCCCGACAGGAATATTCATAGTAAGTGCCTTTTCCATTATTGGAATGACGTTATTGTTGAGCGACTTTCGCCAGGAGTTCCCCCCAATCAGTATTAAACCATAAAAGACTTCAGGTATACTTCTAAAAGTATAATTTGGAAGAACACTTAATCCACCGATTAACTTTATAACACCCTCGCTTACACTAACTATTTTAGTAATGTACTTGTCTGTAGTATTTAAAAAAGCTGCTATATAAGACAATTCCCAATCAGCAAATTCGTCCAACACTACAATTAAAATCTCTTTTTTCTCAGTTTGGTTCATTCATAAGCCCTCCTAATTAGTTTACAAAAATTCTATTAATTCGATGCTGTTCTCAGTATATAATGTATTAGTGACAAATGATGACACAATTAGTAAATAGGGGAAAGTATTGAGTAAGGCAATTAGATTAAATGAATTAAGGTTGTATATTAATCGAGTCAAAAAGTTTAAAGTAGATGATTTAGCAAATGAATTTAATGTTTCAAGAAGAACGATTCTTAGGGATTTAGAAGAACTAAGTATTTTAGGGGTTCCATTAATTTCAGAGGTAGGACCTAATGGAGGATATCAAGTTTTGGAAGAAAAAAATCTACTTGCTGTCTCTTTTACAAAAGAAGAAACTTTCTCGATCTTTTTTGCTCTTTTATCTTTAAAACATTTTTTAGCCTACCTTTTGAATCAGAATATAATTCAATCATAAAAAAATTCTACCTGAACTTAAATGGAAAGATGAAAGGTGAAATTGATTTAATCAAAAATAAGATTGATTTCAAAATAGATAATCAGAGTAAAGAAAATCCCCTATTAAAAGAGCTATTTATGGCGGCTATCGAAAATGAAACGCTTTGGATTTCTTACTTGGGGGTTAAAAGAGATATACAACCAATTGGATTATTTTCTCAATATGGAAGATGGTATTGCCCTTCGTATTGCTACCTTAAGAAGGAATTTAGACTTTTTCGCTGCGATCGAATATCAGAGATTGGATTAAGTGTCAGAAATGACAAGATGAATCTAAAGGAAACCAACTTACATGATATTATTAATCTTTTATCAATCAAAAAAGAGTATGAGCTTTTTGTGGAATTAACGCCAGAAGGAGTAGAAAAATATAAATCTAATGTTTCGCCATATCATCGAATATCAATAGACAGTAAAGGTCATGGAGTCATAAAGGGCTCAATAAGTGAAACAGAAATGGACTTTTTGGCTGATTATTTTATACAAATGGGGAAGAATGCAAAAGTAGTTCACCCCATAGAGTTAAGAGCTGAAATAAAAAAGAAAATTTTAGAATTGAGTGTTTTATACCAGTGATTTAGTATAGGAAACAATAATAAAATCATTCTACTATACTCCTATATGTTGAATTAATTGTACTAAAGAATTCATTTTTGAATTATAAGGTACTATAGTCAATGACCAACAGGCTGCTAAAGGTTAAGGAGTATTTTCAATAGGGGGACAATATGCAGTATTTAAAGAATATGAATGGAAATGAGTTTAACGAATATATTTTAGATAAAGAAAAGCGATTCGCAGAAACTTTAGCTGAACATACGTTTGAAGTTACAGAACCAGCTGCAGTACGAGCAAAGAAACAGCTGCAAGGGTATTTGCCAAATGGATTTCTTACAGATCAACATGAATTTTATAATATTGTGAATGAAAATGAGCGATATGGTTACGTTTGGCTAAAGATAGATGAAACCAAAAAAAGTGCATTTTTATATGAGATTTATATATTTGATGAATGCCGTTCAAAAGGCATAGGTACAAAGGTTATGGAAGAAATTGAAGAATATTTATCATTGAAAGAAATATTGTATTTTAAATTACACGTCTTTGGAACAAATCGTAAGGCAATTAAGTTATATGAAACAATAGGTTTCCAAATAGCTGGTATTAATATGTATAAAACTCTTTAATTTCTTGGGGGTAATTTTGAGGAGACATCTGGAGTAATTTTTGATATTTTAATGCTGCTTTCTAAAAAGTTTGTTGTTATTCAACTAACGGGACAGGTTAGTTGAATAAATTTCATTGAAACACAGTAAGTCTCTTCGCTTTTCGCACATAGTACGTCCCTATAAAAAATAATGCAAAATACTTTACACTAAGACCAATTTCCTTTAAGTCTTATTTGAGCTTATCTCGGACAACGGAGGGAATATCATTCAACTTCACTTCTTCCCAAGATTTCACATAAGTTCTCTTTGTATCAACTTTTAAGTATGCCCCCTCACGTAATTGTTTACCGGCAGTGAAAGTAATCTTTATTTTTTTGCCATCTTCATTAATTCCGTCTAGGGCATACTCGTATGTTTTTTGATCAATCTTTTTTCCAGTTTGATCAATCTTTACAAAAACATCCTTTTGATGAATAAAAGGGTTTAACATGTCTGCAAGCTCGTTCTTAACCAAAAGAGACATAAGCAATATTATTATAACTGCAACAACCAGGGTTCCAATTGCTATCTTTAATGCTTTCATCGTAGAATTCCTCCTTATTTTCTTCTTTCGTACATTTTACAAGAAATAAAAAGTAGTAGCCTTCGATTAGGGTTACAAATTAAACAAAGAAGTGACGATATTGTCACTTTCTACGTAAGTACGATCCAGTATCTATTAGCAGTTTAATAGTAGAAAGAGTAAAAAAAGAGGGAAATAACCATATCAAAGAGAATGATTAACAATAAATAAAGTCATTTAAATTCTGATAAATCTTAAGAAGGAGTGTGGAAGGTATGTTTCACCCAAAAGATGTTTTGTCTGATCAGTTGTTAGCTAATGCAAACGATCCAAGTTGGTATGTACCATTTTCAGAATCTGTTAAAAATTTGACAGATGAAGAAGCTTTTTGGAAGGTGAGTGAAGAAAGTAATAGTATTGCCGAAATTGTACAGCATTTGCTTTATTGGAATGAAACGTGGCAAACAAGGTATAAAGAAGCTAGTATTATTGCAGTTCCGGCAGTAGGGAGTAATGACAGTACGTTCACCATTTCAAAAAATAAAACATTCAATGAACTTCAAAAACAACTTTTAGAAGTTCTTTTACATTGGCAAGAAATATTAACTGAAGAACAACTAGAAAGCGATGTTCAAGGGTACTTTGATGCTAATTGGTGGCAAGTATTGGGGAATGTAACGACACATAATGCATATCATATCGGTCAAATTGTTTATATTCGGAAGATACAAAAGAGCTGGAATTAGAGCAAAAAGAAAAAGTGAGATATTTTATAGTTATTGAACTAACGGCGGTATTAGTGGCATAAGGAGATTTAAAATAATCACTCTTTTTATATAATCGAATCATCATTTATAGTTGAAGAATCCTTTCTGATCAATCATTTTTCAAAATGGATTCTTTTTTTGACTAAAAATGAGGATCATACGAAATTTCTAATCAAATTTTATTTCAAATCCATAAACACCAACTAAAATATGGTAAAATTTATTTATAGAATAGTCGAAATTTTCATAAATTTGTTTTACGGAAGGGTCGGTTTTATTGGTGAAATATCTAAAAATAGTTGCGGTATTAGTACTAATAATGACATTTCTAACGCTTGCTTCCTGTACACAATCAGAAAAATCTAAAAGCGAACTCGCCGATTCTAATGAAAAACAAGATATTGATAGTATAGTTTTATCATTCGAACACCCTCAAACAAATCAAAAGTATAAAATCGTCAATGCCTATGAACTTTATCAAAACTATAAAGATAAGGTTGAAAGTAACCCAAAACATTCACAATTGGAAATTTATAATGAAGAGGTAATTAAACAAGTATATAGTGATTGTTTTGAGAATGGTGAATATCTTCATATGGCTGATCCAGTTCTAAATGTAGCTCCTGATCGTTTAACAGAAAATCAAAAATTAAGCGAAAAAATTGACAGGGAAGAAACAGAAAATATTATAAAAGAAGCTCTTTTAAAATCTTCTGATCTTATCACATCTGAAAATGAAACAACTGTATGTGTTTTTCCTTCCACAAATGTAAATGCATCTATGATAACCGTAGGGGCAGGTAAAATAATAGTCCTATACGATAAATATTTTAATGATGCTGTTTTAAGGGCTGGAGTAGCTCACGAATATCATCATAGTGTTTGGACTGAGAAGTACCTACGTAAAGAAGTACCTTTTTCTGTATTGGATACTCTAATATTTGAAGGAAAAGCGGTTAAGTTTGAAAAATCAGTTTATCCTGAAATTGTTTTATCTCCAGTTGATTTAACTTACAACAAAGTTTATTGGTCAAAAGTTGCATTAGATCTCGAAAAGTATGACTTGAATCGGGCACTTGAAATTATTCTTGGAGGAAATGGCCTTCCGTTATATTATGGTTACAGTGAAGGATATAAAATGGTTAAATCATATCTTGATTTGAACCCTAATGTAACACCAGAAGAATGGACTGCCCTAAGTTCTAAAGAAATTTTTGAAAAAGGGAATTATCTTGAAAACTATAAATAACAAATTATCCATTACACCAACATTGTTTATAGATGGAAAATTTATTATGGTTGTTAGTTGTGTTGTTTTAGTTTCCATAATTGTTGATTTGAAATTAAGTTACGATGTTTAGAAAAATGTTTCGATGCTTACCTTAGTTCATTTCTCTAAGACTTGTTTTTTCTGTAGTTTTCAAATGCTCATGCCCAAGAGAACGCATAATATCGTAATTAACGAAATAACCATCTTTATTAAAACAACCTAAACCTTTATATAACAAGGGATATGGTTGTTTTTTATTTCCTCCTAAAGTTATGGAAAGAAGGATTAACGCAAAAACGACTGAAAATCGAGCAAATAAGAAGGAATAAATGAAGATAAAGCGGTTTTCGCTCGAGTTGAACCTGAATATAGTGTAGATTTGTAAAAAAGCTTGATTTTATATTGGGAATTTTTGTTACTATCAATATTGAGATTGTGAAAGAATGTACTTAAACTAACGGGGCAGTTTAGTTGAAGAAGAGGAATAGATAAAAGGCTATTTCGTAAGGTTTGTTGCTTTCTAAATAAAATAAGGTTTTTTACATTTTTATGGTATTTTATTTACAGGAGCTTATTCAACTATAGGGGCAGATTAGTTCAATAAGAATTTCTTGAAAGAAGGTAAAATAATGAAACAAGAACAAAATTCACTGGTGTTGTATGGAAAAAGAAAGCTGAAATGGATACAAAATAATTTATCCCCTCTTGAAAAAGATGAAATCCTAATAAAAACTATTGCGGGTGCAATTAGTATTGGGGCAGAACTGCCACAATATATGGAAAGTGATTTTACTGATAAATCTCCTATTTATCCGAAAGAGACTGGGTATGAAAGCTATGGTGAAATTATTAAGATAGGTGATAATGTTAAATTATTAAATCTTGGAGACAGGGTAGTAGCATTTTATGGGCACAAGGATTTTGGAGTAATTAAAGAATATAAAGCTATTCCAGTTCCTAAAGACATTCACTATTCTTACGCATTACTCACTATTTTATCCTGTGACTCGTCAAAGGGTGTCCTGAAACTCAAACCTAAAGAGTCAGATAGAGTAATAGTAAGTGGGATGGGAACAATAGGACTTTTAACTCTATATTTCTTAAAACAAAAAGTAAAAGTTCAACATGTGGATGTAATAGAACCGAATACCTCAAGAGGGAAATTGGCTAAGCTGCTGGGGGCAGACTGTGTTTAATTATGGATCTGCATGCCCAATAAATCATTATGATTATGGATTAGAGTGTTCAGGACATAATGATGCATTTAATATATTACAGAAATCACTAACGAAAGAAGGCAGTATATGTATTCTTTCAGATGGGAATAAAGAGAGGTTTGAATTACAACCTGAATTTTATGAGAAAGAACTAAAAATTGTTGGTTCAAGTGACGGTTGGGATTATAAGAAGCATTCCGAATGGTTTATTAATGAAGTACGAAATGATACTAAATTAAATAAAATATTCGAGAAAAAAATAAAAAAAGAGAAACTGATTAGCTGTTTTGAGGACATAGCTGAAGGAAAAATCAATCCTTTAAAGGTCTTAGTAGAATACTAAATTGCATTATGGCATTTTGCCGCTACTTCACGGCGAATCGTAACATAAGTAGGTGACATTCTTTAGTCAGAAGTGTTTTTCTTGTTCAACTAACGGGTGCTTTAGTAGAAAATCTATGAGCTGTTCAGACAACTCTTTTTTCTTCTTGGCTCTGTTAAATTTCAATGTTGTTTTTTTAAAATAATTAGGGGAACCTGATTTGTTGAGGTTCCCCATTCTTCTTGCCTTGATATAAGAATAATTAATAATTTACCTTTAGAGGGCGAAAAAATGAAATGATTTTTAAAAGGAATGGGAATAAGTAAAAACAAATCATGAAGTGTTGAAGTGAATTTTTTGCAGGTGTATGCTTTTATGGGATAATAGTATAATTATGTAATGGTTTACTTTGGAAGAGTAGACAAAGAGGAGGAATTATCAATCGTGCGTATTTTACAGTCAGTTTTTTTTGTTTTTTTGTTATCAGTGGTCTTTAGTCAGGTAACTTTTGCAGAAGAAAACAATATATCGTCAGGTCTCCCTGTCCAAGGGAAGATAAGTTCAAGTAATGATAAAGATATCTATCGATTCACAATGGATAAGGACGGGGAGGCACGTATTATCTTAGATAATACAACGAGTGGATTTTACGCATATCTGTATGACAGCAACGGGAAAGAAGTAACTAGTACCTATACTAGTACGGCTGGATTAAATATTGGTTTTCTTGAATACCTAAAAAAAGGAACTTATTCTGTAGAACTTCAACCTTATCACTGGAGTGCAAATGGAGACACCAGTGGTAGTTATAGACTCAAAGCGACATATGCGGCGTCCACTGTTAAAAGAGATGCTAAAACTTTTGAGCCGAATGATACACTTGAAACATCTATGCCGATTAAATCAGGGAAAATGTATACATCCGACATCTCTTCAACAGATAGGGATGTCTATCAATTTACAACAAAAAAGGACGGGGAGGCATATATTACCTTCGATAATTTGACAGAAGCTTTCTACGTAACTCTGTTTGATAGCAACAGGAAAGAAGTAACTAGTGCCTATACGAGTAGTGCTGGAGGAGAAATAAGTTTACTTACAGACATTCAAAAAGGAACCTATTATATAGTGGTTAACGATTATTGCGAGGAGTGTCAAACTACGAGCGCTAGTTATAGATTAAAAGCGACGTTTGCTTCTACCTTCACAAGAGATGCTAAAACTTTTGAGACGAATGATACGATTGAAACATCTATGCCGATTATTTCAAATAAATACTATAACTCAAGTAGTTTTTCATCACTTGATAGAGATGTTTATAAATTCACAACAAAAAAGGACGGAGAAGCACGTATTACCTTGGATAATACCAAGGCTGGATTTTCCGCATATCTGTATGATAGCAATGGAACTGAAGTAGCTCGTACCTACACCGCAAGGGCGGGAAAAAAAATAACTTTTTCTCCACGGGTCAAAAAAGGAACTTATTATATAGTGATTAATCCTTATGGCTGGGGTGGGAGTGGAATTACAAGCGCTACTTATAGACTAAAGGCAACTTACAAGAATAGAGCAACGGCTCCTTCTGTTCCAACTATAAATAAACTAACAAGTAAATCGGTAAAAGTAACAGGAAAAGGTACAAAGGGAACGACAATCTATGTTTATAACAGCGTTAAGAAGATTGGACGAGGATCTGTTAGTAGTAAAGGGAATTATTCGGTGAAAATCAAAGCGCAAAAGAAAGGCACGGTAGTGCGGGTATATGCGAAGGATAAATACGGAAACAAGAGTAAAAGTAGAACAATCAGAGTAAAATAGCTTTTATTTAAATAAATATGTGTCTTAAAAGATTTGTTATGCAGAGGGAATACTTTTAATAGTATTCCTTCTTTTTCATTCTCTTTTTACTCGTTTATGAAAAGTAGAGGAGAAGTGAGTCAACAGAGGATGAGTGAGTAGAAAAGAAGTTTGTAGCTACGTTATCAATATTGAAATTTAACAGAGCCTTCTTCTTCAACTAACGGAGCAGTTTAGTTCTAAGAAAAATCAGTGAAAGAGCAAAAAAATTAAATATCTAATAATAGTTCTATGAGAATTTCAAATAATTACTTGTCAGAAGGATTGAAAAAATAATGTTATTCTCCAATAGATAATTTAAAATGACATGAGCTGTTATTGAATCACAGGTAGAATTGCAGATTTCGAATCAAACTGTATATATTACGATACATCTTCCACATTTAGTAATACTCACATATCGCCACATCTCCGATGTATACCCCATTTGATCTTTTCACTCATTTTTGAAACAGAAATTCCTCTTGCTCCGTCTAACATTTAATAATAAAAGGAGTTGCCCTATGACCCGACTCGAAAAATTTATATATGATCATGGTGATGAGTTGTTGAGACTTGCTTATACATATGTGAAAAATAAGCAAGCTGCGGAAGACATTGTCCAAGATGTGCTACTAAAAGCATTTGAAAAGCAATCGTTGTTCCGTGAAGAGGCCACGTATCGTACATATTTGTATCGAATGACGATCAATCGCAGTTACGACTATTTGCGAAGTTGGCATTATAAAAATACGACTATTGGCGAAAAAATTCAGCATTTATTTGGCCGATCGACAGAGCAAGATATCGTGACGAAATCAGAAAATCGTCTACTCGCACAAGCCGTTCTTTCATTACCGCTGAAATACCGTGAAGTCATTGTACTTACGTATTACTTAGACTATTCGTCAGAGGAAATTGGTATGCTACTAAATTGTTCATCGGCTACGGTGCGTACAAGGCTTGCGCGTGGTCGTAAAAAACTTAAATTGGTGCTTAAGGAGGACGGCTTTGATGGAACGATTGAAAACGGGTATTGATGAGGTGATTGGCGAAGAGTTCTGGATGACGAAGGACCTTGCACGGAAAATGGCTAAACCGAGAAAAAAGTTGACGCGTACTCCAATATTTGCAATGGTAGGCATAGTTTCAATCGCTGCATTGCTTCTTACGATTACATTATGGTCAGCCCAATCAGGGATTTTAAGTGCTGCCACAACAAATGCACTTGGGGACCATGGAGAACTTTTTAACACGTATTTCGAGGCAATTGATGCACTGGATTCAGAAACGCTAAACCTAGTAGCATCCCCGGCATATGGTGGGACTGTGGATGAGCTATCTAAAAAGTATGAAAATATGGATTTTTCGAAAGCAGAATTTCTACGGGAGCTTGACGGCATCATTTGGATGAAATTTATGGTGATGAATAAAGAAGGAGAAAAATGGAACGAAGTTGTTACGTATTACCAAATTGTTGATGGCAAAATATATGAATCAGTTTATGATCAACCCTTTTATATATACGAGCGTTTTGATATTGAAGTAGCGCAGGCGCAAGCCATTTTTGGTTTCGGTGGATATAGTCATAATAACAATCAGTTTGTGGCAATAGATGATGGAGAATTGCTTGTGAGTGGCTCTCGTTCACGTAATAAAGTAGAGTCAGCCATCGAGTTATACTTAAAAGAGATTGGCAAGGAAAATGTGTTTAAACATTTCCAACAACCTCGACTTATCTACAAAGATAATGGAAAAGTTTTATGGTTATCGGCAGATGGATTTGACATCGTCTTTACGAGAAAAGGCGAGTGTATTTTAGTGGATAACCAAGGCGCAGAATATTATCAGCAATGAAGATACTAACAAAACATGTCGCTCAGTCTGCGTGTTCTTAATAATTTTCAAGCACACGAAGACTGTTAACACCTATTAAATTGTAATATTGTGAAGTGTTTCACTTAAACTAACGGGTGCTTTACTTGAAGATCATTGAGTTGCATATGCAGCTCTTTTTTCTTTATTTAACTACGGGGCAGGTTAGTTTAATAAGAGTTTATAAGGAAATGAATCATTTTATATGATAAAATATTCCAAATAAGAAAGTTAGCCAATGAGTGAGGTGTACGATGTGGTTGGTGCAATTTTAGTAATTTTGGTACCTTTTTTAATATTCGCTATCGTTTTGTCAAAAGAAAAAGGAGCATTTCTGCTTGCTGGTTATAATACAATGTCCGATAGCGAAAAAGAAAAATATAGAGAAGAAGAACTTTGTAAATTTATGAGTAAAATAATGTTTGGCATTTGCTTTAGCATATTATTAATTGCATTAAGTGAATATTTTAAAATTCAATTTCTACTTATCATAGGTCTTATTTTAATCATAGGTCTTATTGTTTTTTCAATGGTTTATTCAAATACAGGTAACCGATTCAAAACCGATTCAAAAGATTCATATTGATGAGAGTGAAGCCAAAAACAAATAATGCAAGGTGTTGTAAGTTGGCTTCGTGAATAACGACACTTAATTCAACGGATTAATAGTACATTAAGGAGCTGTGTTCGCAGTTTTTTTAATCAACAAATAGAGAGCATTCCTGTGATGAATGAACGGATTTATATATGACAGAATCGACTAAGTTTGTGAAAGAATGTACTTAAACTAACGGGTGCTTTACTTGAAGGTCATTGAGTTGCATATGCAGCTCTTTTTTTCTTTTTGAACTAACGGGGCAGGTTAGTTCAATAAGCCAAATGGATTTTTACATATTATAAATGGAAAATTTATATAAAATTGAAACAACTATATTTTACAGACGTATTAAAGTAAAGCAGCAGGTTAAATGAATAAAGAAGATTGAAAGGAAAGTAATTCATAAAAAAAAAGGAGGTAGAGAAGGTGGACTTATTACTCTGGATAACTACTGGTTTCATGCTAATCGGTTTAGTTGTTCTCATTTCTATGAAAAAAGGTATGGAAAGTAAGGTTGCTTTTATAAAAGCAAATATGGAAGACGAGGAAAATTCATCAAAAGCTAAATCTGTAATTTGGTGGATATTGGGTACAACTGCTTGGGGAGTAGGGGCTATATCTATTGTAGGTTGGTGGTTTCATAATTAATTTGGATAACTGCCGATTTCAAATGTACTTAAAGTAACGGGTGCTTTACTTGAAGATCATTGAGTTGCATATGCAGCTCTTTTTTCTTTATTGAACTAACGAGGCAGGTTAGTTCAATAAACTAGTCTCAAATATTACAAGGACATACCCATTGAAAATGATGAATAAAGTATCATTAAGAGATGTTCGAAATGGGGGTGATTTCTTTGGATGGATTGAAAAAAGTTGTACTTAGATTAATTGAAATAATTGAAATCATTGTAATCTTATCAATTGGTTTACTTTTCACAATTTATATTTTAAGACCTATTTACGAGAACTTTGGAATTCAATTTACGGGAAATGTATGGGTAAACTGGTTTGGAGTTTCTTATATTTTATTCGTCTTATACTCGTTGATTGTTGGTTTGGTTATATCTAGGGAAAGTATTCTCTTTAAACAGCGACTTACATCGGTACTCTTTTGGCTTATTTTTATTGGCTCAAATTATGTAGTTTTTATCCCTTTTATAAAAGGGGGAAATCCATTCTAAGCTGAAAATAAAGAAGAGAAAATATTTTAAGTTACTCAACTAACGGGGTGCTTTAGTTGAATATCTTGGTGCTATTCAAACAGGTTTTTTTATTCAACTAAAGGGGAAGCCTTAGGGATAAAAGTGATTCATGTTGTGGAAACTATACATAGTGAATAATGAGTGAATGTCATTGTTCGCAAAATACCAATTACATGTACTTAAAGTAACGGGGTGCTTTAGTAAAAGATCGTTGAGCTGTTCAGACAGCTCTTTTTTTATTGAACTAACGGGGCAGGTTAGTTCAATATTTAAAAATGAGTGTGTTGTATGAATAGTATTTTGAAAAGGTGTTACATAATGTAGAACATAAAACTAGTCAATTAGATTGTACATTCTTTGGTAGTAATGATTGTTTCGTGAAAATACAAATGTGACGAAAGAATATCGAAGTACTTGACAAGATGGTTCTCGTACTTGTACGGACATCCTCTTTTGAAATTGCTGGGTACGAATCCTTTGCAGCTTTTAATAATGCCATTCCTTTTTGTTCATCACGTGCGAGTGAGAGATTCTTTTTTGTATTCGCTTTTAGGGAATTACGAATCACTGTTTTGAACAAGCTACTACTTCATCTAGGTGCGGATATAGTTGCACAATATTTAAAAAGAGGGACGATCGTGTAGAAAACAATCGTTTTAATTTTGGGAAACTAGTTGATAATGGCATGCATTCGATAAAATAAATAGTTGATTTCTGTATCAAGTTGTGAAATTTTTCCTTCAAATTCACATTGACGATAATGGTTATAAATCACGATTGTACTTTTACCCATACTGACATCAAGTGCCACTACATGTTTCATCTGTATTTCTCCTTTTAGTCTTCACAGTGCCTTATCGATTCCATTTTCCAATTTAGATGAGTTTAAAGAGGTGTAGTTAATATTTCAATATTCCCTATTTGTAGATGTTAATAATTGGTTGAATTTTAATATGAATAATGTATAATACTAAATAATGGTACCAGCAAAACTTTATTGGTACCAAACGTATTGGGAGGTGCCATTTTGAGAGAACGAATTATTAAAGAAACAATTTTGCAGATTGAAGAAAAAGGATTCTCATTTACTGTAAGTGACCTTGCAAACGGATTATCAACAAGTAAAAGAACAATTTATACATATTTTTCATCTAAGAATCAGCTAGTTGAAGAAGTAATTCAACATTTATTTAGTCAGATTAAGGAGCAAGAGAGAATTATTATTGAGGACACCCAACTTTCTTTATTGGAAAAAATACATCAAATACTCATTTGCGTACCGAAACAATTTGAATTATTGGATGTACGTTTACTTGCAGATTTAAAAAAATATCATTATGAGGAATGGATAAAATTAGATCGCTTTTTGAAAGAAGAGTGGGATAGTGTCGTTTACTTAATGGAGCAGGCAATTAAAGAAAATTTAATAAAAAGCATTAATATTTCCTTATTCATTGAGGTATATTTAGGGGCAATTAATCAAATTTATCAATCTAAATTTGCAAGTAAGAATGAAATGGCAGTTGGAGAAGTATTTCAGTCAGTAGTGGATATGTTGTTGCAAGGAATTATAAATGAACGGAGGAATGACTAGAAATGCATTGGATCTACTTGTGCTTAGCTATTATTTTTGAAGTAGGTGGAACAACTAGTATGAAGTTATCAGAAGGTTTTTCGAGGCTATATCCAAGCATTTTAATGATAGTTTTTTATCTTGGTAGTTTTATTTTTCTGACGTTATCGTTAAAAAATCTAGATGTATCTGTTGCATATGCTATTTGGTCTGGAGTAGGAATAGTAATTATAACTTTAATTGGATTTTTCATGTTTCAAGAAGGTTTAAGTACAGTAAAGGCAGTATCGATTATTCTTATTTTAATAGGAGTTGTCACTTTGAATATGGAAAGTAAACATAGTGGTTCTATCGAAGAAATATCACAAATAAAAGAAAATATTTAGTTACATATACTTCTAATATATGTCGCAATCTATAACTGGAGGGAATAAATGAAACTATTAAAACCATTTTTTCTTGTAACAGATGTCGGTTTTATCCTTTATTGGATTGCCAACTATTTTTATCTTATACCAAAAAATGTTGCATTTAAGGACTATGATAATCCAATGATTATTGCATGGAACTGGTCATTCTTCCCTTTGGATATTCTAATTTCAATTACAGGATTGTACAGTTTATATTTATGTAGAAGGAATCATCCTACTTGGGAAAGCATGGCGCTTATTTCTCTTGTTTTAACATTTTGCTCAGGATTGCAAGCAATTGCTTTTTGGGCATTTATCAAAGACTTCGATTTTACTTGGTGGTTATTTAATTTATACTTAATGATTTATCCGTTATTCTTTATGAAAATTCTATTTAAGAATAAACTATCTCAAACGGAGAAATCACTTCGCCATTCTTTTAAACAGTTGTAGTAAACTTATACTGAATAAACTTAAGCGTATTCATTTGTGCCCATATTAAGAGCGAAATAACAAATCTTTTTTGTGCTAACGAGGGCTTTAGTAGAAGATTTTTAATCTGTTCAGACAGCTCATTTTTTCTTTAACTAACGGGGCAGTTTAGTTCAAGAGAGGTTTTAACTTGTATTCAACAATCGGGCCATCTAGTTGAAGAGGAAAAGTGAGGGAGAACTTGTATGATCTATGTAAATGTTAGAGCAATAATTGAAAGAAATGGACCAAATGGAACTGAAATCGTTATACAAAAAAGGGTTAAATCTAATGAGAATAAAACACCTTATGAGCTACCTGGAGGAAGGTTAGAGGAATTCGAGTCATTTATGGAAGGACTTAAAAGAGAAGTGCACGAAGAAACAGGACTTCATATAACAAAGATTTTTGGGGAAGAAACTAAAATTGAAACTAATGATGTGGACTCAAATGTTGAAGCTATGAAGCCTTTTGCTGTATATCAAACGACAAATGGTCCAGTAGATTCATTAGGCGCTTATTTTCGATGTCAAGCCTCTGGTAATTTAGTTAAAGAAGGCGACGGTACTATGGATATAAAGTGGATTCCAGTAGATGAGCTACACCATTCACTAGAGAAGGATCTAATAGATTTTAGCTGGGTCGATAAGTCTGGAATAATGTATTATTTAAAATGGTATTACGCAGAAAAACAACAAATTGATTAGTATGATGCCTATTTTATTCTGGAAAAGCATTCATTAAATTTCCGATAATAACTTTACGGGACCTTTGTATAATATTGGAGTGGTTATATTGAAAAAATTGTTTTTGAAATGGATTGTGAAAGAAAGTACTTAAAGTAACGGGTGCTTTACTTGAAGATCATTGAGTTGCATATGCAGCTCTTTTTTCTTTATTGAATTAACGGGGCGTATAGAGGGATTAACGACGGAAAAACATTTCTGAATGAAGTTTTTGAAACTTGGTTTTACTTATAAACGTATATAGATTGGAGGTGAAATTTATGGAAAAGAAAATAGGTATTTCTCTGTCTGTTTTACTACTCGGTTTCGTTGTAAGTTATATCTTAACATCAGCATTCGCGCATTACGGGATTAATACATCATCGTTAATAACTGGATTGCTTATTGTCTGTGTTACTGTTTCTCTGATTTCATTGTTTGAAAAGATTTTTCCCGGGAGACCAGAAGAAGCAAATTAATAACATAATCTGTTAAACCTAAGGGAGTAGTTATACGAAGGACTGTTCCCTAAGATTTGTTGCACAGTTTGACCACAGTCTTCCGCAATAGGTGCGATTGTTGAATTAGCGTTGCTGTTCTTATTTAACTAACGGAGTGCTTTACTTGAAGATCATTGAGTTGCATATGCAGCTCTTTTTTCTTTATTGAACTAACGGAGCAGCATACCTGTAAGGAATGTTCAGATAAATTATGGATTATGCAAAACAAAGTAAGTTTGTGAAATAATGTACTTAAACTAACGGGTGCTTTACTTGAAGATCATTGAGTTGCATATGCAGCTCTTTTTTTTTATTGAACTAACGGAGCAGTTTAGTTTAAGTAGAAAAATATATATACCATTGCTGAAGAAATAAAATAGAGTATAGATTGAATCGAACCATATCTAAGAAAACAAAAAGGGCCGCTTTAATGAAAGCAGCCCTTTTGTATACGTTAACGGTAGTTATTATCTTATATTGCTATTATAGCACAAACTATTTTGAATTATAAGACTTTTAATTCCGCTGTATAAAATATACCATAATATGGAATGGGGGTAGAGGAATGATTTTTGATCAGCTTTTATATGAGAGGCCTAACATCGTTGAATTTGAAGAAGAGGTATTTGAACTATTAGGAAAGTTTGACTCTGTAAACTCATTTGAAGAGCAATTTAAGCTAATAGATAAGATTAATTCGCTTAGAAATCATGTTTTAACAATGTTGACTATTGCGGAGATAAGAGCGCAATTAGATACCTCAGATAAGAAGTATCAGGAAGAACAAAAGTTTATCAATAAAAATTGGCCAGTATATGAAAAAGTTGTAGCGAGTTATTATGATCGTTTAATAAGGTCCACATTTAAAGAACAAATTAGTAAAAAGTATGGAAAACAGTTACTGAATCTAGCTGAGATTAATGTAAATACAATTGGTTCATCATTTATTGATAAATTAAAAAGAGAGAACAATCTTATAAGTGAATATACAAAAATGATGGCAAATGCCAAGATTGAATTTAAAGGAGAAGAGAGAAATCTAGCTCAATTAGACAAATTTGTTTCATCTCCAGATAGAATGCTTAGAAAGCAGGCTATCGAAAAAAAATATGAACTATTGGAGCAATACGAAAATAGAATTGATGAACTTTTTGATTCTTTAATTCAAGTAAGAACTCAAATAGCAAAGGAGCTCGGCTACAATTCTTTTGTGGAACTTGGATATGCTAGACTTTCTAGGGTTGACTATGGTCAACAAGAGGTGGCTGACTTTAGAAAAATGATTTTGAAATATATGGCTCCTATATCCGAGAAATTAAGAGAAAAGCAACGGATTCGGATTGGGATTGAGAACTTAACCTACTATGATGAAGAAGTGAGGTTTAAAACCGGAGAGGCTATCCTTAAAGGGGATTCTAATTGGATGATAGAAAAATTTAAAACTATTTTCCAACAATTATCTGAACAACCTGGTGAGATTTTTAAGTTAATGCATGCGAATAAATATATGGGTTTAACCATTAAAGAAAATAAAGCAAGAGGTGCTTATGCTACTTATTTATGTAATGAAAAGATTCCATATATCTTTGCAAACTTTAATGGATCAAGAAAGGATGTAAAGGTACTAGCACATGAATTTGGTCATGCATTTCAGATGGCTATTTTTAACCAAAATAACACTATACCAGAATATATACTTCCCACTAAGGAAGCTTGTGAAATTAGCTCAATTGCAATGGAATTTCTTATATGGCCCTACATGGAAGAAATATTTGGGGATGACGCAATGAATTATAGATATTCACACTTAGAGGATGCTATATTTGCAATGCCTTATAGGGCTAGTATTGATGAGTTTCAACATTTTATCTATACAAATCCTAACTTATCAATAGTGGAGCGAAAGAAAAAATGGGTTGAAATTGAACAAAAATATATGCCATATAAAACTACTTATAATCACCCTTACTTAAAAAAAGGGAACTTGTGGCACCAACAAATTCATTTATTTAAATTTCCATTTTACTATATAGACTATGCAATGGCTCAAATTTGTGCATTGCAGATTTGGTCAATCGCACAAATAGATATGTATACTGCTTGGAATGTATATATGGATATTTGTAAACAAGGGGGACGTTTATCTTTCCTAGACTTACTTGATAATTCAGGAATCGCTTCACCATTTAAAGAAGAAGCATTTGAAAATATGATAAAATCCATTGATACATGGTTTAGTAAGAATGATTAATTACAACATAATGCCATTAAAAAATCCCTATATAAAATAATTATAATATATGATAAAAATAACTTCTTAGTTAAACTAAACCAGCTAACAGTCGCTTTTTCACTAACGGGTGCTTTACTTGAAGATCATAGAGTTGCATATGCAGATCTTTTTTCTTTATTGAACTAACGGGGCAGTTTAGTTGAATAAGAAGGTTTTTTTGGAAAGGTGTTGAATAAGTTAAAGCATGTAAACTTTTGAACAAACACCCGCCTTGGGTGAAAATGAAGTCAGTTGGAGGAGATATTATTAATCATAATGAAGTTGCTGAAATATACGAAGCTTATTTAAGTCCACTAGTATCAGAGTTGTACGTGTTGGAAGGCTATGAAACAAGTCTAATTAATGCTCATGCCGGAGGGCGGAATGTCGTTTATAACTGTGAGAAAGAGGGCGCTAGTGCAAAAATACTCAGAATCGCCTATTTAAATGACAGGAGCCGAGAGGATTTGTTGGGCGAAGTTGAATATATCCAATATTTATTCGAGCATGGCGGTAGTGTCTCGAATGTAATCAGCTCCCGGAAGGGAAATCTACTGGAAGAGATTACTCATAATAATCACACCTTTTTTGTCTGCCTGTTCGAAAAGGCTAGGGGAAAAAGGCTGGTAGAAAATCATTATCAGTATCGCGAAGGAGTTCCTATTACGGAATACTATTATAACTGCGGTAAAGTTCTGGGTAAGCTGCACCAATTGTCGAAAGGCTATGCTCCCGTCCATCGCCGGTATAGTTTTTTCGATAAATACAATGTCGAGTATATCGATAAACTGATACCTGGTACGCTATCACTGCTTAAGGAGAAGATGGTAGAGCTCCTTAAAACTTTAGAACGATTGGACAAGAACTCTGAGTCTTTCGGGATGGTACATTTTGATTATAGTGATGGTAATTATATGATTGACTTTGATACCGGACAAATCACTGTATTTGACTTCGATAATTCATGTTTCTGTTGGTATATGTATGACTTGGCAAATCTCTGGACACTCGGAATGGGCTGGATACAATTTGAGCCAGACGCCGGTAAACGAAAAAACTTTATGGATGATTATTTCAGAACAGTACTAGAGGGATACACATCCGAGACCAAAATCGAGGATTTGATGTTGGATAAATTGTCCTTATTCATCCAAATAACCCTCATAGAAAATATTGTAGATGCATTCGAGGTAATGCGGAACAACGGTGAAGAGCTGAAGTGCGATGAGGAGTTGTCATATAGAATAAAATGCCTTGAAGATGATATCCCGTATTTTGGGTTTTTCCATGAAGTTTTCTCGTGCGAAGAACCTTTCGAGTGTGAGGAACGAAAAATTTAATCCACCAATTGCCGAAGATGACGACTATATAATCATAGAACAATAGCAAGGTTGTTGTACTGTCCGTTGCATTACTACACCAGTTAACGAGGGTTCTATCTCATTTCATAAATCAATGGGTTTTTCCGTATCCTTAAAAACTGATTAAGCTGGTCCGGGACAAGACCGTATTTTATTTTCTATAAATATTGCTACTTAAAATTATTCTTATTCAACTAACGGGTGCGTTGATCCAAGAAGGATTAACGCTCTTTTTGTTGAATCGATTGTACTAAAGGGGAAGTTAGTTGAATAATATTCCCTTAATTTACTGATAGAAAGGATGTTTTTATTGCCTGTTGAATCTGAAAGACTGTTATTTCGTCCGTATACGGATGATGATTTTGATTTCCTTATGTCCTTATTAACTGACCCTGAAATGGTTCGATTTATTGGAAATGGAGAGACAAGAAACATATACGGTGGGAAGAATTTTTTAAGCTGGATATATAGTACATACAAATTTGGTGATAATTTGGGATTATTGCTGTTAGTTCGAAAAGAAGACAATGTTCTTATTGGGCACGCTGGTCTCGTTCCACAAGTAATTGAAAATGAAGTGGAAATAGAAATAGGGTATTGGATCGCTCGAGATTATTGGGGACAAGGATATGCAACAGAAGCTGCGATTGAACTTTGGAAATATGGAAAAGAACATCTAAATAAACAAAGATTTATCGCTTTAATTCAGCCTGAGAATGTCGTTTCGCAAAAAGTAGCTAAAAATATAGGAATGGTAATGGAGAAGAAAATAATATTAGGAGGGAAAAGCGTAAACGTATTTTCAATATCATAACAATGTCTTATTGAACTAGCTGTCCCAATCATTAGTGTATTTCTCCTAATATTTATTACAGATAATACCCTTCTAAAGTGGAGGCTTCTAATAGTTGGAATAGTTCTAGTTAAAAGCTTCAGGTGAGCGTTAATTTATATACTAGATGTGATTTAATATAACAATTAAAGTTTGTGAAGAATTTCACTTAAACTAACGGGTGCTTTAGTTGAATAAGGAGTCTCGTTAGATTTATGCAGATTTACAACGTTCAGGAAAGAATTGTTACCAAACGGCGCTTTGGGAAGGCTTGGGAAAGTGATATAATGAATATTCATAAAAATCCAAAAAGGAGCTTAATCTATGACTAATAATGAATTTAGCGATAATTTGTCCAAATATGCAAATCCAGGGGAATATGATGAGACCTATAAAAGTTATACGGCAGATTTAGAATTCATCGAAGCTCATTTAGGTGGGAGTAATCAATCAATTATTGAACTTGCTTGTGGAACAGGTCGTTTAGCAGTACCTTTAGCAAAACAAGGACACTTAGTATATGGTGTTGATATTGATGCAGGAATGTTGAAGTATGCACAAGAAAAAGCTGATGCTGAAGGTCTTAACATTCACTTAAGCGTTCAGGATTGTACAAAATTAAACTTGCCTATCAAATCAAACTTTATATATATGACGGGTAACTCCTTCCAACATTTCTTAACTAATGAGAGTCAAGATGCCCTATTCATCTCAGTCAAAAGGCATTTAAACACAAAAGGCGAATTTATTTTTGATACGAGAAATCCTATTTTACATGAACTTTTAAACGTTGATATTTCTGAAGAATCGATTGAGCAAAATGGAGAAATAACAAAAGTTATCAGTCAGGAAGTATATAATCCTTTGAATCAAATTTTAGAGTGTACTTCAACATACATATCTTCAAAAAATGAGTATAAAGATAGTATTAAACTACGATATACGTATCCATTAGAGCTAAAACGTGTTTTGCAACAACATGGCTTTGAGTTAATCAGTATATATGGCTCATGGAAAAAAGCATTATTTGATGCAAATAGTATTTCAATGGTTGTTCATGCACGATTAAAGTAAATTATATGCATATTTAAATTATCATAACGTTCCCAAATCATACTTTGGTGACTCTACGAAGAAAACTTTCCAAACCACGCTTTTGGTGCATTTTTTACTTCAACTAACGGGTGCTTTACTTGAAGATCATGGAGTTGCATAGGCAGCTCTTTTTTTTATTGAACTAACGATGTAGTTTAGTTGAAGAATAATTGATAATATATGTATAGCAAATTGAACATTGGGACGTGATTAAAACGGATAACAGATTATTGGCGGTATATGTGGAATGGGAAGAAAAATTAGACAAGGATGAGTGGTATTTTAGTAATTCTTTTGAATTAATTACAAAGGAAATGTCTTCTGACGAAGCATTTAACTATATTCCGATTGTCGTTGAGGTCTTATTGAAGTTAGATGATGACTTTTTGATATGGCAAACCCTTTATTTTTTAATTAAACTGTATGGTATTGCTGATACCACTGAAATACATCCTTTCCTTGATGAGAATATGTCTATTCTAACAAATCATATTAAGAAGTTTAAAGACCCCTATGCTACTCCATTTGCGGAGTTCAAAAGGCATTTAAGGATTAAATAATAACTTTATTCTTATTGTGCTAACGAGGCAGTTTAGTTGAATAAGAAAAATATTACATATATAAAATCAGGAAATACATTGTTAAGATTGGATAGGTCAAGTATTCTATGGAAAGAAATTAGAAACGGGACGTTAATTAAAGAAGAAGTAAATATATCTAATTGTATGGAGGAGTCACGTTGGTTAATGAAGTAATTAAAAATGCTAAAGAAATGATTCAAAGGTCTGGAACATCCACTAGGATATCGACAGTTGGCGAAATAAATGACCTAAATGAAAAACTAGATATTAAACTACCAGAATGGTTGATAGAATTAATGACTACGGTAGAAGTGTGTGATAGTGAATTGATTGTTCCTCTAGATGAGGAAGATGAAGAAGCTCAATTACGAATACAATTCTTGAATCCACAGTGTATGATTGAAGAATGTTCATTATATGTTCCTGGATGTGCAGTACATAAAAACGGTTATATTTGTATTGGATTAGAAATAGGTATTGGAAATCCTTACGCAATAAATATACACGAAGGAAATAATCCTCCTGTCTATTTATTAAATCATGAATATGGTGAAGAGACTGAAATGATAATTGAAAATAAACTAACTGTTGTAAAAAAATTATCCGACCTTTTCCTAGTTGCGACTATAAAAAAGTAAAATTGTTGAATAGCCCTTTAAAATTTAATGTTTGTGAATAAATGTACTTAAACTAACGGGTGCTTTAGTATAAGATCTTAGAGCTGTTTATACAGCTCTTTTTTATTCAATTTAGGGTAGGATAGTTTAATTTGAAGTGATTAATATTAGATATTAAAGAAGAATAGAATGGAAAAGCGTGAAGAAGTAAAGGGATTGAGAATGGTTGTTAAATTATGTACAGCAAGCAGTATTGGAACTTACCAAACATCTTTGCAATATCCTCACGTAAACATTGTCCCATTACTGTACACTACCATATATAAAAGACAACAAAAAAAAGACCGCCCGTTATGGAGTGGTCTTTTTTTATAATATAAACTTTTAATCATTATTACATTTTTTGTATCACATACTTCATATATATAAAGTTTAAAGTTCCTGATTTTTTCGATAGGACTTACTAAGCGATATAGTATCCATTATTAACCACAATACACCAGCGATAAAAGCAACAGCTATACTTTCAAAAATCGAACTTTTAACTAGTATCATCATTACTGCAAATACTGTAGCAAAACCAATTGATCGAAAGATATTTCTCTTTTTCATTTGCATATATTCATCTTTTGAAAATACTTCCGAATATTCAATTCCAGATATAATATAACGCAAAACAATATAAATTAAAAAGAAAAATACTGGAATAGCGAGTAAAATCAAAGGCTTTATTTCTGTATTAAGATACAACGCTATCATAATAAAAGATAAAATGAGCTGAAACAAAGCACCTTCTACAATAAATCTTGAAGTTCGTTGTTGACGATATTCATCTTGCGCAAGTAAGTTGAAAATATTCATGTTATTCCTCCCAAAATAAATCATTTAGTGTTTTATTAAGTTTTTTGGCTATTGCAAGACAGAGTTGCAAACTAGGATTATAGGCATTTTTTTCAATCAAACCTATTGTTTGTCGAGTAACACCGACAGCCTCAGCTAATTGAGACTGAGTTAGCCCTTTTTCCATTCTAGCTAATTTAATTTTATTAACCATATATACCTCCTAACGATGTAATTTATATATTACATATGCAAGTTATACATTACATTAATTTGTTAAATACTTCAAGAACTTTTACGAATTTAATATTAATTTTTTATTAGATACCACAAATTTATTGCGGTTATTCTCCATTACCATCCCAACCAATTATCTAGATTTTGTCTTCTATAAACGGGTGCTTTAGCAAAAGATTAATGAGCTGTTCATACAGCTCATTTTTTCTTGTTCAACTAAAGATGCAGTTTAGTACAAGAAGAGTTAAAAAAAATATTAGCAAGGACATTTGGAAACCAATATTCTATAATGGGATTTAAATACAAAAGAGGTGAATGAAATGCGACCCATATTATCAAAGGATTTGAATGAAAAAGATTTCAGAAATTTTTACTGGTTAAAAGAAGAACTACAGGTTTTTTGTAGAGAAAATGGGTTAAGTACTTCAGGTTCAAAAGTTGAAATCACAGATAGAATTGTGTTCTTTCTTCAAACAGGAAAAATCGTTAAACCATCGAGAAAACAAAATTCTTACCAAAAGTCTTCCAAATCAAAGGAATTGAGCCTATATACAATTATTACAGAAGAGCATCGTTGTAGTCAGGCAGTAAGGGCATTCTTTAAATCACAAATTCCTAAATTTCATTTTTCCACACATATTCAAAACTATTTTAAAGAAAATGTAGGAAAGACATATCAAGAAGTAATTGCTGCCTGGTATGAAGAAGAGGGTCGTAAGAAAGACCCTTCATACATCACAACAATTAGTTCTCAATTTGAATATAATCAATTTACACGAGATTACTTTACTGATCCTGAAAACAAAGGGAAAAAGCGAGAAGATGCTATTGCTGCTTGGAAAGAGATAAAGAAGTTGCCAGGAGAAAATAAATACATATCGAAAAGTAATTCTTGATCCCTTCTTCTTCTTCAACTAAAGGGGCAGGTTAGTTCAAGAAGACTTTGTTAATGGGAAGGAGAGGACTAATTTATGTTATTTATGCTTTGGCTTGTCATACCATTATTAGGCGTTTTATGGTTTTTAAATTTTACTACTTTTTTGAAGAACCTAAAGAATGGAAAAAGCACTCATAACCAAAATGTTTTAGGAGCAGTCTTAACGTTTATTTTTATCTTTGCTCTAATGTACTGCTATGTTGGAACCCACTAAATAAAATAGATTGTGAACCTTTACACTTAAACTAACGGGGCAGGTTAGTTGAAGAGTCTTGTTTAACTTTAGTTCAACAATCGGGCCATTTAATTGAATAAGACTACACAAAAAGTCGCTTTCCCTTACGTAAGGAAAGCGACTTTTTAGATTGATTTCCCCCTTGTTATCAGGCTTTTTACTTTAAGTTCCTTTGACTAATTTTGAAAATGTTGTTGACTATTCAGTTGAACTGTATTACATTGGTGTTAAGTTGAACTATATAGTCAAACTGAATAGAGGGTGAGGATATGAAACATAAATTATTACCGTTGTCTGAAACCATGCATTATATTTTATTAGCTCTGCGTGAGCCACTCCATGGCTATGCCGTAATGCAGAAGATAGAAAAGATAAGTAATGGTACTGTTATTTTAGCAGCTGGTACATTATACGGTGCGATTGAAAACTTGAATAATCATGGTTGGATTGAACCTGTTGGAGAGTCAGGTCGAAGAAAAGTTTATATGATAACTGCGGAAGGAAGCGCCATTTTGAAAATGGAACAAAACAGGTTATTGCATATTTTATCCCTGTACGAAGGAAGTGAATCGAATGAAGAAATTTAAAATATTTTTTGATATCGAAAAAGAGGAGCAATGGCTGAACGAGCAATTACAAAAAGGCTATCGTTGTACAAATATTAGTGGATTAGGAATATACACTTTCAAAAAAACTGACAAGGGATATGTTATACGACTTGATTATCAAGATTATTTACCTAAGAAAAAGTTGGTTGAATACAAAGGGATATATGAGGATTTCGGTTGGAACTATATAAAGGGGCCCTGGCTTAGTGGAATACGGTATTGGCAAAAAGAAGATGATGATCAAAATGAAATCTTCTCGGATCGCCAATCAAAGGATAATCATTATAAAAAATTAATGAATTATTCATTTTGGATGGTTATGCTGTGTTTAGCTTATTCTTATATGTTTTACAAGGATTCGGGATTATATCATGAAGGTCTTTGGAGTATGAAAGGTTCATTATTTTGGAAGGCATTTTTATTTGAAACTCCGTTTGTCCTTTTGAAGTTGTCTTCCACACTTCTGTTTGTTTTTTTGGGTGTCAATTTCTATAAAACTTATCGAAAGTATTCAATATTAAAAGAAAAATAATGCGAGGAGGTTAATTATGAACTTTTTTTAATTCAAAGAAGTAATTGAGGATAATGTATCTACCACAATCGAGCGCGATTGTTGAATAAGCGTCCCTTTTCTTATTCAACTAACGGGGCTTTACTTCAATAAGGAGTAGAGCCTTTTTCTTCTTGAACTAACGGGGCAGGTTAGTTGAACAAGATTCTGAAGTTCAAGTCCTTAGAGTTTAGAAGAATAAACGGAAGTATCTATTATAATATTTATTCATTATTATTCGCTATACTACTAAAAAGGAGTGGAATGATGTTTTTCTTAACACGTGAACGACAGGAAGTATTCAACGCAGCACATACATATCCATTTGAGGAAGAGTTCGATGCTGAATTTGAAAATCATTTATATGAGCATTTAGCCGAGTATATAGATGTTTTACCACAAAAGTTTCAGTCGGGAATTATTGAACGAACTTTATTTCGAAATGATACTTTAATGGAAGTGTTTGAAGAATGGTGCAATGTGACAATTGAGCAGTTCACAACTAAGAGTAATGCTATTTATGAAAAGCGTGAAGCAATTGTTGAACGCTTTAATCCGTCTGCACAAACCGTTTTTTCACAATCATTTCATGATGGTAAAATTTTGAATGCTGAGCAACAAGGAAATAATTTTACGCTTCTATTAGATATGAGTGGAGGGTTTACAGTCGAGTCAATTGTGCAGTTAGTTTTTCATGATGCACAAACAGAAGGTAATCTTGAAGGCTATTACGTGTATGACGAACTAATAAAGATCAAAAGTAGATTTGCATTACGAGTTTTATCTAGTTTTGGTAGCCCTTATGCTGAATGGACGATTTTCTTTAAAGATGTGACAGCAAAATACTTGTATCGTCCTGCAGTTTATATTGAACCGGAAGAAGTCGCGACGTGGGATGATTATGTTATTGCGCTAAATCTAGATGACAATTACTATATTGTAAAAGATATGCACTTTGTAGAGATTGATTTGGCTAATCTTTCGCAAACGGATAATGGGATTTTTGCTGGAGGGGTATTACTTGGTGATACCTTTGAGGAGGCAAGAGAGCGAATTTATTGTGCTACTTATGAAGATCCATATGCTCATTTTAGTGAGCCTATTCCGACTGATGAGTTGTTATTTGCTATGTTTGATTTAGACCAAAATATACGAGTACGTGCCTTCAACACAATTTTTGCACTAGGAGAGGATGCTGCATATATCGTTAATGATGCGCTACGTAACGTCGATGTAAGCGCAGATGAAAATATGTATTTTGGCATTATAGCAAGCCATTTCGATCAATTCGGTTGTTTAGAGGATGATGTAAAACTGAAATGGCTTAGGGAATAAGAAGAGTGCTGTTCAAAACGTTCTCCAATTGAACAGCCTTTTTGTTTTTATTTAAGCTAGTATAGCTTGAGATTTATTTTATCGAAAATTTTTTATACCTGAAAAACATCTTTTCTTTTACTAGCCGAGCTAATAGATTATCCTACATTACTCCATTAAAGGGCGCAATTGTTGAATAAGCTTCACTTTTCTTCTTCAACTAATGGGGCAGGTTAGTTGAAGAAGAATTAAAGGACAATCGTTCAATGTGGTTGAATAAGTATTATATATACTAATTCATTGGGGGTACAAAATGGAGTTTTATAAATTTAGTAAAGATAGTGGTAAGAGAATTTCAAAATTTGATTCGAATTTTATTATGTCTCGTATTATTCAAACAGATAAAGCAACTAATATAGGATGTATGCACTTAGACCAAAATGGTATTGTAGGGTTCCATCAAGCAGTAGTACCTCAACTTTTGGTAGTAATAACAGGAGAAGGGTATGTTCGTAATGATAGCGAAGAATATTTTAAAGTTCAGTCTGGAGATGCTGTATTTTGGGAAAAAGATGAATGGCATGAAACAAAATCAGATAAAGGATTAACTGCTATTGTAATTGAAAGTGTCGAGTTAAAACCTTCCTTATTTATGCCATTAAAGAAATAGATATTATTCAACTAACGGGGCAGTTTAGTTGAACAAGGCTAGATGGTAAATTACGCTAAGAATAGAAATAAAATTAGGGGGATTTCTAATGCATATAGACAATAAAACAGTATTAGAATTAGTGGAATTTGATAAATATGATGTTTTAGGTTTGGTAGAACTTTCTACATCAGTTGGCTGGGATTATGATGAACATGAAATCAGAACTGTTATGTCATCTGGTAAAATATACGGACATAAAAATGCTGTTGGGAATATTGTTTCTAGTGCCGCAATAATACCTTATGATACTAATTTAGCTTCAATTGGTATGGTTATTGTTAATGAAGAATATAGAGGTTTAGGCTTAGGAAAAAAGGCTACTCAGAAATGTATAGAAAGTGTTTCTCAAAATACCTCAATAATGTTAATTTCAACTGAGGATGGGAAACCCTTATATGAAAACTTGGGTTTTATAACTGTCGATTCTGTACATAAGTATTTAAGTGACAATTATATTCCAACTAAATTGTTTAATAATCATCGAGAATTTACCTTAGAGAAATACAGTGAGAATGATTTTAATGAACTTATTGAATTAGATTCGGCTGCATTTGGTGATAAGAGAAGAAAATTACTTCTTAACAGGATAAATCAATCAAAACAATGTTTAGTTGTTAGAAATTCAAAGGGGAAGATTATTGGGTTTGGATTATCCATATTAGGTCCAGTAAATTTATTAATAGGACCTATTGTAGCACCAGATTCACAAACAGCTGCTTTAATAATCGATGGGTTAGTTCTTAATCATCAAGGAAAGTTAAGGATTGATGTGCCATCCAGTAATGACGAGTTAATGCTGTTCTTGGAGAAAAGTGGATTTATAAAAGATAGTAATCCTCCTATAATGATAAAGAACTCTGTTAATATGCCATATAGGAATAAAGAGTTATTTGCTATTACTGCACAAATCTTTGGTTAGGGATAGCAATATCCTTCTTCAACTAACGGTGGCTTTAGTTCAATAAGAATTATACAACAGTACAGTGACAAAAAAAGGTGTTTAACTTACAATAAAGTCGTTTAAAGAATAATAAAGTTGTTGAAAGAATGCGAGTCATTCTTTCAACAAACGGCCAGCTTGTGGTGTAAATAAACCAGTGTGCTTTAAGTTTTCTGAAAATTATGGGAGGATATAAAAACTGTGAACATTGTATTATTATAATTGAATTGCTCCTATAATAAAAAAGAGCGCGCGCTGAATATAATTTGAAGGAGCAAAATAATGATTGCAAATCAACAATTAGTTATAAACAATTTTGAAGAAAAAATAAGAATATTCACTCATGCGGTTAATGGAAAGCTTATCAAAGAAGAAAATTTCGTTTTGGCGAATACAGAAATACCCACTGATACATTCAATGTACTTTTGCCGAAATCTTCACATATAAAAAATGCAATTAATATTAGAAGTAGCATCGAAAATATGCATCTAAAAGAATATCCCTTTAGTACGTGGATTGACTCTCGGTATTTGATCGCTGGCTGGCAAGACCTGATGCAAGAATACGACCTAAAAGAAGCAGAACGTAATGTAATGATGAAACTTGAAAATACCCTTAATGTCGGTCAAAGAAAGTCCCATCAGCTTATGATTACTCATGTGAGAAATTTTGAAGAACTTAAGGAATATAAAGAAGTTTTTATAAGCCTATTTGAAGGTACACCAGAAAAAGATGCGTTGGAAAATTATTTTAATAAGTTTTCTGAAGTAAATTTAGGTTCAGAAATTCAAATGTTTATTGGACGCGTCGGTGAAATAACTGTATCTACTGGTTTACTAATAGATAGCAAAGAAAGTTATGGTATTTATGATGTTATGACAAAAGAAACATTTAGAGGTAAAGGATATGGCAGTGAAATGTTTCATTACCTTCTTACTCAGACAAAAGATAAACAAAAACCCGTTGTTTTACAAGCATCGGAGGATGGGAAAAATATCTATAAGCGCTTTGGGTTTATAGATGTCGGAGAAATGGTTGTATTTGAATAAGGAGATTTCTTAATAAGTTAACGGGGTAGTTTACTACAAGAAACAATTAAGCGATTGTTGTTAAATAATAACTGAAATCTTCTCCAACTAACGGGTGCTTTACTTGAAGATCATTGAGTTGCAAATGCAGCTCTTTTTTCTTATTGAACTAACGGGGCAGTTTAGTGCAACAAAGAGTACTTTCAGAATTATGGGGATTTACAACGCTAAGTAAAGAAATGTGACCAAACGACGCTTTGGGAAGATTTATGCCTCATTGGATTATTTTTTTTTATGTAACAAGTATGAGGTTTTTTAGTAATTAAAGAAAAAAACAGAGGAATTAAAGTATCAACAAGAGCAACTCGGCAAGAAAATTAGCAATATTCAAGAAATGAGGAATTTCATAAAGAATAAGGAAGCATTCATTTCTGAACCCACGCTATCAAGTTGTTACATAGAGGAACGACAAGATATATGGGTTGTGTCTATTCGTAAAACAATAAACATTATTGACATAGACAGACTCGTTAAAATGTTGTTTGAAAGGATATATGCCTATAAGTTTGATACGGAGGGGCCCCTACTAGCTATTTTTCATCAAAAAGACTGGAAACGAAAGAAAGCAGATGTTGAATTACTTTTCCCCATAAAAAACGATAAAAATGAGGAGTATCTCACCGTATTGCCTGGAGGAATGTATGCATGTGTCAATGTGAAAGGACCGTATTCAGAACTTCACTACGGTTACAAACGTTTAAAGAGATGGGTGGAAGAACAATCACTGCACGTTGAAGGTATGTATATGGAACAGTACATAAAGGGACTCGTCCCACCCAAGTAGTGGATCCAATAAATATTAAACCGAATAATGAGATGCACCCAAATTATTTTTTGACAAAAGTGTTTGTAAAGGTAAAGACGTAGAATAATTGAATAACGAATTGAGCTAAACTCTCCAGTTGATGGAGGGTTTATTCTGTTAATAGCAAGGTATATATGGCTTGCTATTAAAATGCAGAATGGGGAGCTTGGAATGAACAAGCATACAGGGAAATTTGCTTATCTAAAAGGAAGTTCGTATGAAATTGGAAAACAGCAGGCATTAGAATACCGTGAGAGTACACATGCTAAGGAAATTTTTTTTAGGGAACAACCTGATTCCGACAAAGCGTACCTTGAAATGAAATCCCAAATCGAGGAGTACTGCCCGGGATTAAATGAGGAATTAGAAGGTTTTGCAGAAGAATTTGGCTATAAACCAAATCAATTAAAGTTTTATAATGATGCATGGTTAATACCAGGAGGCTGTAGCCTAGGCGCAATTTTGCCCTCAAAAACAGTAGATGGAAAGACTTATGTATTAAGAAACTATGACCTCTCACCTGAGATTTCGGATATGCGCCTTTGTACAACTAAAGTAGATGGAAGATACACGCATACTGGTTTCTCAGTTTCTACATTTGGTCGAAGTGAGGGATTAAACGAGAAAGGTCTATGTGTAGCATTTGCTTCGTGTGGCATGCCAATAGGCAAATATCCCGGTATGAGAGAACCAGTAGTTTCTGGGCTACAGTTCATGGTGGTGGTTAGGGCTGTACTAGAGACGTGTGAAAATATTGAAGAAGCTGTCCGTACAGTGAAAAGCATGCCTGTGGGAACGAACATGAATTTACTTTTAGCGGATACCAATGGTGAGGCAGCTTTAGTTGGAACATACGACGGAGTGACATTAGTTAAAAAAGCAGAACTAGACTATCTAATTGCAACAAACCATGGGCTTTTTCCTGAAATTGAAAGTATTGAACCAGGTAAGCTAGAACATTCCCAACTACGATATACTATTTTAGAGAATAAATTTAGTGCCAATGGTAAAAGAACTACATGCGAAATGAAAGAGCTTCTTTCAACGGAGTTTCCAAAAGGGCTATCCATTCATAATTACAAAGAGAACTTTGGAACAGTTCATTCAGTTTTGTTTAATCTTACTGATCGCCAACTTGAATGTTCCTATGGTTCTCCTTTAAAAAATAAATTATATAAGATGAACGTCGGTGATCATTTTTCAAAAAAACAAATCCCAGTTGAATTTTGGAACAAGAACTATGGACCTGACTTTTGGAGAATATTGAGATAATAATTAAATATAAAATCATAGCTAGTATTTAAAGTGAAGCGTTTTTTCTTGCTATTATTGAGAGTATAAAATATTTAAGTTGTGAATAAGTGTACTTAAACTAAACGGAGTGCTTTAGTGCAACAAGGATTTATAAAGTATACAAAATAAAACCAATAAACGTTCCCAAATCAAAGTTTTGGGACGAAATAAAACACTTAAAACGTTGTCATACCAATGTATTAAGTGTTTTTCTATATTTCATTCATATACACCTTATTATGCACTATCGTTTGAACTTAGATACAACAAAGCTTTCAATGCTGTTCAAAAGAAATTGCACTGGTTCATATTTTGAATAAAATCTTGCATATACAGTGGATTCTTTAACGTTATAAATCAACCTTTTCCTATAACATAGCTTTTTCTTTATTGAACTAACGGGTGCTTTACTTGAAGATCATTGAGTTGCATATGCAGCTCTTTTTTTCTTATTGAACTAAAGGGGCAGTTTAGTTGAATATGAAGGAGTAGAAGGTTAATTTAAACAGATAATAACAAAGTGAAACTATAAATTTCATAACTATATTGATTGAATATCTAAAAGAAAATGTGCAGTAATCAACTAATAAAAAAACTGACAACTAATGTTGTCAGTAAAAAGAATGCATTACCTACCTTTATGTTTATTTTTAGACTTTTGAACTTTGATATTCCTAATATATTCTTTACGTTCTTCTTTTAGTCGTTTGCAGGTAACAGATTTTTCTTTTTTTCTAAGATCCAATTCGGCTTTAAGCGCTTCGTCAGCCTTAGTAGAAATACTAGGTTTTTTAAGTTCTTTCGCCACTTTTCTTTGAAGTCTTTTAGGGTTGATTTTTTTTACTTTATTTTGTTGGATAGGTATTCCACTATGTTTATCATTATTTTTGATAAAATCCAACAAATTCGTATTTACAAAATCATAGACCTCTTGATCTTTAGGTTCTTTTCCAAAAATATACCGGTATGCTTTGTATTTGTTTTCGGAAATGTTTTCTATTAGCCCTATATAAAATTGCCCATCATAACAAATGGTTAGTTTCATAGTAGGTCCCTCCTTAATATTAATCTCGAATGATGGACATCCCAAGGAGGGGAAGGTTATTGACATCAAAATTGTGATGCATTCGGACTACCAACCGAATCGTATTTTTTCATTCAAATATGTATTATAAACCATTTGGTAATTTTTGTAATGCAAAACTTAGATTTTAATTATTAGTTGACTTGAAATTGATACAAAAAAAGAAAATCTCATAAAGTAGAAATCTAACTACTGAACAATATGAGTAAATTAATAATTATGGTGCGATCCGCTATTCATTGCGAATATCTAAGAATTTGTGAAGAATCACACTTAAACTAACGGGTGCTTAGTTGAAGATCTTGGAGCTATTCAAACAGGTTTTTTTATTCAACTAAAGGGGAAGCCTTAGGGATAAAAGTGATTCATGTTGTGGAAACTATACATAGATAGTGAATAATGAGTGAATGTCATTGTTCGCAAAATCCAATTTAACTATACTAAAACTATAGTATATAAAATCTGCTTAATCCCTTGATACAAAAGGGAGTAGGCGCTTTTTTTTATTGTAACATATTGGAACGGAAAGAAGGATTAACGCAAAAACGACTGAAAATCGAGCAAATTAGAAGGAATAAATGAAGATAAAGCGGTTTTCGCTCGAGTTGAACCTGAATAAAGTGTAGATTTGTAAAAAAGATTGATTTTATATTGGGAATTTTTGTTACTATAAATATTGAGATTGTGAAAGAATGTACTTAAACTAACGGGGCAGTTTAGTTGAATAAGAGTCAAGTTCTATAATCACAAGACAAAGAAGGTGTAAAAAACGTTTGACACTTCCTTTGTCTTATTTTATTATATAGGTGTAAAAGGTTTTTTACACCTTAGGGATATGGCGGTGGCATATAGAATGGAAAACAGAATTAAAGAATACAGAGAAAAAAACAGTTTTTCACAAGGGAAATTAGCAGAGTTATGTAATGTAAGTAGGCAGACGATTAACGCAATCGAGAACAACAAGTATGACCCAAGTTTACAGTTGGCATTTGATATAGCGAAGTATTTAGGAATCACTATGGAGGATTTATTTATACCATTGGAGAATGGAGGAAAAAAGAGTGGATAAATCAAAAAAAATCATCGTTGTTTTAACATTTACTTTATTTTGTACGCTTGCGGGGATCACTATATACAGATGGGTACGATTGGGAACTATAGATGGTGGGTTAATATTTTTTAGTTTTCTTTCCTTAGCATACTTTGTTAATTCTCTTACTTGGGGCAGCCACGAAGGTCCTAAAGAGAAGGACGAATTAGATAAGCATATTGAAACCCAAAGTGCTAAGATAGGTTACTTTGCATTAATGATATTGTCAGGTTTAATTCTGTTTATCTCTGAAGGAGCAACTAAATTTAATGATATTGAGAATTATCCTTTGCTTATTGTGGTCGGTCTTACATTTGTGACACTTCCGATTACAGAGTTTGTATATTCAAGGAAGTATAAATAATATAACCTACTAATAATGAAACTCCTGTTTGAACTAACGGGTGCTTTAGTAGAATATCTATGAGCTGTTCAGACAGCTCTTTTTTCTTCTTCAACTAACGGGGCAGGATAGGTCAACAAGGGGATAGATTGATTAATAAGATGGGACTTGAACTTAATAGAACAATAAACCACCACCCGAAAGTGGAGGTTTATTATTAAATCGAGGGAATTACTGTTCTTTTAAGCTGGTTATAGAAACACTTTGTTTTTTATTTGGTTCATCAAGGGGATGGATTGTAGCTGTTCCATTTTGTTTATCCACGTGCTCAATGTAGATACTTTCCTCATTATAGGTTACATTAGCCATAATTGGTGAAGAAGCAATTTCTTCTGCTCGTTGTGCGTTCATTTTATCCACCTCCTTTGGGTTTGCAACAGGTATAATATTTGTTCCAAATTACTTAAATATACTTGTTGTAAATAAAATACTTCCTAGAATCATTAACTATAAATATTGGCATAGGTATGTCTAAATCTGTCTCGATTAATTTGTTTACTGCACATATGAGGATAATGTTCAGCAGGTGAAAACAAAAAAACCGGCAGAAAAAAGGCTGCCGGTTTTGGATCAATCAAATTAATTTGTATTGTTTTATTAACTATTATTTGGATTATTACCAGAAGCTTGGTTTTTTTTAGCTTCTGCTTGTTGTATTTGTTGTCTGACTTGGTTAACATCAGTCTCAGTCCCGAATTCTTCGTTCATTGCATTCGGAGTTGCGAATTGACCTGAAGCTTGATTTTTGTTAGCTTCTGCTTGTTGTATTTGTTGTTTGATTTGGTTAACGTATTTGTTGTTGTTATTATTTGGCATGGATTTCACCTCCCGAATTTAGTCTGTTCAGAACATGTTTTATTATCCGTAGATTTTTACTGATTTGAAATTAGCTGTTTAAAGGTGTTTGAAAGAGATGTTTGGGAGTGTATGTTCGGTATTGATAAAAAAGTTTTGATAAGGTAACCCCAGAATACTAATTCTAATCATTTTTAAAAATCATTATTCACTATCGTAGGCGATTGGTCTATTTGAACAATCGCTTCTTGTACTAACGAAGCAGGTTAGTTTAATAAAATCGACTATGATATGATTAGCAAAGGGCTTATTCATAAGGGGGCTTTTTAATGAAACCAGAACAAATTGTTAGAGAATTTTTTGAAAAAGTACGTTCAGGTAATAATCCAGATTACTCAAATCAATTGATGGCAGAACAAGTACTGGCACATCAAATTGTATCTGAAGAAGAACAAATAGTGTTGAGGACACCTAAAGATTATGCTGAACACGTAAGAGAAATGATTGAAGCATATGGTGATTTTTTAATAGAAATTCAAGAATTATTAGTAGACGGAAATAAAGTATATGTACGTTGGAAACAAACAGGTACACACGTAGGAGAAATCGATGGATACAAACCCACAGGGCTTCCAGTAATAGAAATGGCAAGTGCGGTGTATAGAATAGAAAATGAAAAAATTTCAGAGTATTGGATTCAAATTGATAGATCAGGAATTCAAAAACAATTAGAGTGCAATAAAAATATCAAAGGTAGTTAATTAATTTTCAATGTACTAGAAAAAATAAAAGTGATATGCAATATTTGTTAATAAACTCTTATTAAACTAACGGGTGCTTTACTTGAAGATCATTGAGTTGCATATGCAGCTCTTTTTTCTTGTTGAACTAACGGGGCAGATTAGTGTAATTAGGTTTATATGGTAAACTTTGAGGGGTTGTTTTTTGAAAAATGATAAGAAAGTTCTTTATTTTTATATGATTTTGGTCTCAATCGGAACCATACTCATTGCTTTAGGTATAATAGGGTATCTTGTTAAGCTAAATGAACCTAAGGGATACTTAATGATATTTTTTGGATTTTTATTAACGATTAACTATATCAATTACATAGAAAAAAAGCTGGAATAAGTAAAAAAATCATTTGGATTAGAAATAGTGTGTATATGGTTTTAGTTTTTTCTTTATCATATTTCTATATTTCTTATATTTCTTATATTTCTAATCAATTTTTATTGAACTAATGGATGCTTAACTTTAATTTGCTAAAAGGGAGATTTTTTAATGAAAAAATTCTTTGAAAATCATTTAAGGAAAATAATATCTAGTGTAGTATACTTCGTACTTTTTTTTGTTATTTTTTATTGGGGAGAGCCTAATCTAATTAGAAATCTATTTATCACTTTATTTTTAACTGTAATTTTTATGTTTTTAACAAGTGTAATGAATGATAACAGACAAAAAAACGACATTTAATCACATTAATTTATTACCAAATTATGTTATATCCTTATTAACATAAGGAGGAATAATTGATGGAATTTTCGCAAAACATTTTAGTGAAATTGAGTTTGGTAGTTTCAATTGTCATGCTCTCATTCTTTAGTGTCTTTACTGGATCTACTAAAGCAGAAGAATTTGTGGGTTTTGAGTATTGTTTTCTGTTTAAACTTAGTTAGGATATTGAAAAAGATAAAAACGGATGAAAAAACTTCAATAAATACATTTTTGATGATAACATCATTTCTTTTAATCGTGTGGATTATTATAATCAGCGCTACATTTCAGTTTTAGCAAAGTATTACTTCAACTAACGGGTTCTTTACTTGAAGATTATTGAGTTGCATATGCAGCTCTTTTTTCTTTATTGAACAAACGGGGCAGTTTAGTGGAAGAAGGGTTTTGAATGTTAGATAGCGAAAACTTTTTTATGTAAGATAGTTAAAGGGGAATATTGATGGACAAATTGTTTAAAATCTCTAATAGAAATACACCTTCCATATATGATAGTAATACCATTTATAGCAGTTCAGAAGAATGTACTAAATGCGGAAGACATAAAACTGATATAAGTGTCTTAGGAGCCTATTTACCTACATTTAATAAAAATTTCGGATTAATAGAACCACTTGGAGGAATTATTGGTTCAAAGGAAGCCATTCAGTATCTTAGGGATAATAATTTACACGGATTTTCTATAGAAGAGGCTGTCGTAAGCTATAGAAGAAGAGGTTTTATAGAACCTTACTTTCGAATAAAACCAAACTATGAAATTGAATTAAACAGTGAAAAGGGTCCTGGTCCTGTTATTAAGTGTAATCAATGTAATGCGAAAGGCTGGAATGATAAAAAAGGAATTCACATAGTAAAAAATCTTCCTCCAGGGGATTTATTTGTAATACAAAGCACCTGGATTTTGCTTTGCTCGGAAAGGTTTATGAAGATTGCTAAGTCGGTCCCTGATAAATGCTATTTAACTTTTGAACAATGGGACTTTAATTTAGAGAAACCTTATTGAGCTAACGGGTACTTTAGTGAAAGATCGTTAAGTTGCTAGGCTGCTCTTTTTTCTTATTGTGCTAACGCAACTGGTTAGTTGAACAAGGATTTGCAATAAAGAGTAGAGAATAACTCAATAATAAAAAGACCTTTATAGGTATGTGAAGATGTAATAAAAATTTTTTTTGAACGGAACTTGAGGTGAAGATGTGTATATTTTAGATCAAACAAACGAATGGGATGTCAATTTACCTGAGTTCGATGTGCGAAATGACGAAGTTAAAAATCAACGGGAAATGCTTTTTGATTATTTTATTATGAAGGCCTCTTCTGTGAATATATTGGTATACCAAGGTTTAAATGAAGAGAAGATGATAAAGCAAATGAAGAAATTTATGAAAAATAAGCGAGTAAAAATAGGTCATCATGGTAAATGCTACAAGTTCTTTTTAGATGACGCAGCAAGAAGTTGGATTTTAGCAAATAGTATAAGTGAATGTACAAGCGTTATATATGATCAAAATGACATAGCGATTGCGGATTTTTATAGACATGTGTCGTTTTATGAAAAAGTGCCTTTGCCATGTAGTGTGTTGCCGGTGAAAGAGCTACCAATTCAACTTGAAATTTATATTCGTGAAAAAGATAGAGAGTGTGATGTAGATTTACAAGACCAGGCTAAATCGTATTATATTAGTACGGAATATGATTGTATCGAGAAACTTGCTTTTGAAACAATTGAAAACCTTTATTTTTATCCATTGTCTATCTATATTGAAACGCACGATGGAGAGCAGCATCAAATGCAAAAGGATTGGGCGAAGTATGCTGTAGAATATATAGACTCCGGGCAGCGTGTGTTTACCCTTTCTTCAAAAGGAATGTATCATGCGGAAGTCCCAGGCTTCTTTTTAACAGTAAAAAACACAGATGAATTAAAAGTTGTGTTCGAAGAGCTATTTTACTTAGCCTATCAAAACGATACATTCATCGTGTCTCAAAATAAGCTGGATATCCGAACTGGCCGTAATCGAATTTTCAAATCAGGTGATGAAATGGTTTTAACATTCGATCATGATGCACAAGGGATTATCCTATACACTTCACTAAATTTCGAAAAAGTAAAGAACTATTTTACAAGTTTTATGATTACACACATACAACAAGAGAGTTAGGAAACTAACTCTCTTCTTAAATCCGGGCAAGAAAGCAGGAGGAATCACAAGGGTTATGGAATGAGATGAAAAAGAGATTCTTGAAATATCCTCAAATGGTGATAATAGTACCCATTATATACAGAATAACGAACCAGATATAGTAGTTAGTGCAAAAAAAGGCTGATTGACAAAATTTTAATATATTGTGAAAAATTGCACTTAAACTAACGGGTGCATTAACAAAAAGTTATTGAGCTGCATAGACAGCTCTTTTTTTTCTTATTCAATTAATGGGGAAGGTAAGTTGAATAAGAATAATTATGGATGTCAATGAACAAGATACCTATAAAATAAATAGTAGGTGTTTAAATGAAAAAAATGTTTACATTTATTATCTTTGTTATTTTAACTACAACATCGGCTATAGCGTTTGCTAACCTTCCTACAAATACAAAAGCTACAAGAGAAAATTTGTTAGAAGATGCGGTAATTGACCTTTTACGACCACAGATTGGAAAAGTGATAGAAAACCATTATGGAACAACCTTTGAAATTGGAACTTTCTGTGAAAGAATTATTAATATAAAAAAGCTGGACCATCCAGGGTCTTGGCTTTTTCAAACTAAGCTGGAATTTACAACATTTACAGGAACTCATAACTCTTTAGATGTTTTTACTGTTACGTTAAAAAAGATTGGGATTCAAATGATTGGATAATTAAGGAATACAAAGTGAGGAAGTTTGACCCCGAAAAAAATAATAAATGTAGAAGTCCAGCGTAAGAGTAACTTCCTTGTTCAACTAACAGTGCAGATAAAATGAAATCAAATAAGAAACTCGATCCATTAGCCATGGGTCGAGTTTTTTAGTTTAAATTTATTTAAGGCTGTTTTCTCAAGGATTTGTGTTGTTCAACTAACACTAACGGGGCAGGTTAGTTGAACAGATTAAGTGGTTTTAGACCTCTTATACAGGCATACACTTAAATTAAAAAGGAAGTGTATTAACTGAAAAAGAGCAAAGTCACTTTAGTTGGAACCATTGTAATTTTATTCGTTGTAACCTTTCTATTTATCAATAACACCTCGTCAAAAGGAAATATATCCGAAGTTCCACAAAGAATAAGTCCCCAACAACAATCAGAAAGTGAAAAGAAATCAGCGGAGATTGAAATTTTCATCTACGGAGATAGTGGAATCATTAAACAAGTAAATGATGAATTAGTGAAAAAAGGTTATGAATTTCAGACGTTGGTTATGGCACATTCTGTGGATGATGTTCAGGTGAAATATATCTTAAACAATAAAGATGCTACTAAATCTGAACAAGAATCAATAAAATCAATTTTCTTTGAGATAGTAAAAAAGAATAATTTAGATTCTAATACATTTAAACTTAAAGTGGGGGATAGTGATGATGGACCAGATTGGTAATTAGGTTCTTATTTCACTAATGGAGTGCTTTACTTGAAGATCATTGAGTTGCATAGGCAGCACTTTTTTCTTATTGAACTAACGGGGATTGTTAATCCTGATGGAACTATCACATGTGGTAAACATAATGAATTAAAAGATAACCATTCTCTTTATAATCAGCTAGTTATTGCAGATGGCATTATAGACGATGATTATGAAAAGGGAAAAAAGGTGGGAAAATGAAGAATACTTATATTTTCATCATATTATGAAGCATTTCCTCTAGTTATTTTTAAAGTGCTCTCATACGGTAACGAGGCCGTATTCTCTTCTAAATTAATACCAGAGGTTACTGAAGTTTTGGCTGGTTTAGAAATGGGGGTATTCCAATTCGACAGCATTATCACTAAAAACAGGAATACCAGTTGTATTTGTTAGAAAAGAAGCAAAATCCTATGGTACATGTAAACTGGCTGAAGGTATTGAAATTCAAAATAAAAATGTTTGTATTGTCGAGGATGTTGTAACTACTGGTGGACAAATTATGCTAAGTGCTGAAGATTTAAAAAACGTTGGTGCAAAGGTGAAAAATTTGTTATGTGTAATCGACAGAAATCAGTCAGGTAAAGAAAACTTATTCGAAGCAGAATTGCTATTACACTCGCTGCTAACAATGGAAGGGTTACTCGCAGTTACAAAATAAAAAAAGTATAAAATAGTTTTTATTATGTAGGTGACGGAGGCGTTGATCCAAGAAGGGATTAACGCTATTTTTATAGAACTTGTTCAACTAACGGGGTGCTTTAGTTGAAGATCTTGGAGCTATTCAAACAGGTTTTTTTATTCAACTAAAGAGGAAGCCTTAGGGATAAAAGTGATTCATGTTGTGGAAACTATACATAGTGAATAATGAGTGAATGTCATTGTTCGCAAAATACCAATTAACTATACTAAAACTATAGTGTTTAAAATCTGCTTAATCCCTTGATACAAAAGGGATTAGGCGCTTTTTTTGTTGTGATATATTGGAACTTAAAGAAGGATTAACGAAACTACAATCACACTTACAGGTGTTGCTCTTGGCAAAATTAGATATGTAAGTAAATCACGATAAAGATTGTGAAAAAATGTACTTAAACTAACGCAGCAGGTTAGTTCAACAAGCGTGGTTGGATTTGCATTAAATTTCAATCAAAGTAAATTAGTGTTAGTATTAAAATAATGTTTAGTTAATAATCCAAATAGTCAAAGAACAGGTCTGCTATTATGGTTTCAATGAGGAGGAATAACTTATGAAATACATTAAAGGCTTGTATATATCACTTGTACTAATGATGTTAGTTATTTTGGTTAACACAACAGTATTTGAAGATGAATATTCAGGGATTGCTATGTTCATTTGTTTAGGCATATTTTTAATGGGGACAACCTTTTTTATAAATGCCAAACAATTAAAAAATTCGGATGCTTAAATCAAGTTGTTTAACTAACGAAGGCGTTGATTTAAGATGGATTAAAGTTCTTTTTTGGTGGAGTTATTGAATTATATAATTAGTATAGATGGGAATGAGGTTGAATAAATGAGGATCTTAGAGAAAATTATTACCTCTGTGCTTTCTACACTTATCTTTTCTCTGTCTTTAGCATTTTTAGAATATACACCAGTGGCAGAACAACAAGCTGGAATTGGTTATAACTCCTTGGAAGGGCTATTTATCCTATATTTTTTTTATTCATTTCCTATTTATTTATTAGGTGGAGGATTTTATTCTTATTTAGTAGATGTATATTTTGATGTTATTCAATTTTGTAATGAATTTCTAAAATATATTATTGGATTCCTCGTATACATAGCAGGTGGTTTATTAGTTGTTGGAGTACTTTCTGTAATTATATTGCTAACCGACGGGGGTACTGGTGGATTATTTACATTTGGCGCCCTTATGTTTGGTGCCTTGGCAGCTTTATTATTTTACCATATTTCCTTGATTTCTAAAAAAGCATTAAAATTGTTTGCAAGATAGAGAATAGTTTTATCTTCTGTTATCGGGCGTTATTTAATTAGTATCTCTTTTTCTTATTAAACTAACGGGGCAGTTTACTTCAAGAAGGAGTTATACCCTATTTCGTAGAATTAATAGTTAAAAGGGAAATCTGTATATTAATATTTTTAATTTTGGAGGTTTTTACAATATCATACATCAATGATTTATATTATTTACTAGATGCTAATATTATTTGGAACATTATTGAGCTTTTATTTGTTACTTCATGCATTTCAACTATAATATTCATTTTAACTAAAAATCAAAATATCTCAATATTATCATCAGTCCCAGTTTTTTATATCTTTTCATTATTACAATATGGTGTTTCTAATATAGTTGTCCTATTAATTGTATTCATAATACAAGGTGTTATAGTATTTAGGATGAAGAATAAGGTAAGTAGAGATAGTAGAAAAGATCATACTTAAAATTAATGAGGAATCCTCTTTGAGTTAACTTTAACAAAAGGTGGTTCCTCATTTTGTATAATTTGATTTTAGCTACCAGACAACCAAATCGTTACTTAAATTGCTTGCAACCTTATTCAACTAACGGGCAGTTTAGTTGAACAGTAATTGGAACTTTTATGGAATTTTAAGGTCATATATATAAATTGAACTAATAGGGGTGTACGTATATGAAACGATTCAGTATAAGCTCAATAGTCTTTATATTTATAGGGCTTCTTTTCTTCACATTAAACTGGTTAATAGACGGTTATTTTGAACCTATTGTACTTACTGGAGTTATTTTTATAATACTAGGGACTGTATTTTGTTTTTTTGCTATCTCTAAAAGGGAAAAAGGAAGTGTAAAATATATATCACTTACTACCTTTTTCATTATATTATTTTTAGTTACTTGGTTTGAACCATTCCAAGTTCTCCGAATGATGACTTGGATTAAAAATATTATTTAACTAACGGGTGCTTTACTTCAATAAGGAGTAGAGCCTTTTTCTTATTGAACTAACGAGGCAGTTTAGTTGAACAAGGAATTTGTTACATCATGTGTTGAAAAATCATCTCATGTATCAACTCCTTAAATTCATCCTTCTTAAATTCATTCCGCTAACGCTACTGTTGACGAATTAAATGGAATTTTTTATAACGAAGTTCGACTTATTAAATAAAAGGGGAGTTCATATGAAATTTACAAAGACTTTATTTGTTGCATTAGCAATAATTTTATTTGTTATCACGGGTTGTTCTGGAATAGAAGACAAAGGTAAAAATATAGAAGTTGAAAAGCGTATTGGTAATGAAAATAAATATGAAGAATTTAGAGAAATTACTGATAATAAGCAAGTTCAAAAGGTGAAAGATATATTAGATGAGGTTGATTGGAAAAACGCCAAAGTAGAAATGGAACATCCTGCTGATTACAACTTTTGGTTTCGATTTAAAAGTGATAAGATGTCAGCAAAAGTAGTGTTATATAAAATTTGGATAAGTCCAAATAAAGATAAAGTAGAGATCGTGAGAGGTGATAATCAGTATGTTAAATTAAACGTAGAGGATTCTACTGATTTATTTGAAATATTAACAGGAGAAAAGCCTTCTGATTTGTGATTGGACCGTACAAATATTTAAAAAGAGTTTGAATGGAATTTTGAACTTTAATCCTTCTTCAACTAACGGGTGCTTTACTTGAAGATCATTGAGTTGCATATGCAGCTCTTTTTTTCTTTATTGAAATAACGGGGCAGTTTAGTTGAAGAGTGTTTAAACTTGTTGTTCAACAATCGGACCATATTGTTGAATAAGACCCACTATTTTATAGCAACAATCGTTGAGAAAACAGCCTATTTAAATAATCAATTTGTTGAAGTAAATGAAGTAATTTGTAGTACAAAAAAGGATAGATGGAGCAATTCCTATTATGCTCCTCTATCCCTTATTTTTATACTATATAATGTCTGACATCAGAGTTGGTATTTTGCTTTGATCTTCGCTTATTAGATTGATAAAGATAATTATGAAAAATGCCGTTATTCTTTAATGTCCTTCAATTTCCTAATAAGCTTTTCTAACCATTGAATTTCATTCGCAATGTTTTCTGAATAATATGATTGGATAAAATACGCGTTTTCTTTCATTGAATCATCTAATTGGATTTGGTTGTAAATTGCCTGTAATTGTTCTTGCTTCCCTTGTAAAGATTCTAGCTTTTTCTCTAAAATCGGGATAACTAGAGCATTTTCTACATGTCGTAAAAACATGATGCCTACAACCATTTCCCGAATATTATTCGCCTTTTTAAATAGCTCATAAATCTTGTTCGGCAGCTGTTCACGGCCCTTGACAGTGATCGCAAAAACTTGCTTGTCTGGACGATTTTCTTCCTTAATAATCTCACCTGGTTCGACTAGTCCTTGTTTTGTCAGTGACTCAAAATGGTAATAGAGCTTACTTTCAGTTAAGTTGCCCATTTTATCGAATGGAATAGGATTTGATAATTCCTTTTTCAACTTATAAGGATAATTTTCTCCTTCTAATAACTTACTTAAAATATATATTTGGATTGACATGAGGCACCTCCTCCTTTACTGTACCGAACAAATAAGAAAGCTTCAACCTCTTGCGATGATTGAAGCCTTCAATTCTAGTCTTTTAAGATTGGTGTTGTATCTTTACAGGTACATTTACAGGTACATCTTCAGATGCTTCTACAGGTACTTTTTTGTGTACAAGTGTAACGATTAACGCATTAATCAGTACTGCAACTACACCTACTAATACTAAGCCCCATAGGAATGGTGCTTGTTCAGTTGAACCAAACATCACAGCAAAGTAAGATTGTACCGAATGATACATTGGTGTGATATAGCTTACTACATCGAAGTAGCTGTACATCATATCACGTGGCATTGTTGCACCGTTGGCAATAGTTTGTGACAGTAATACTGGAATATTTAAAATCATTCCCGCTTCACCGATTAAGAATGTGAAGATTGCACAGAAGTTAAACGCTACCATGTATAACAATACTTGTTGACCGTAAACTTTGAAAATAGCATCTGTATCTAAGTCTGCAATTAAGACCGCAATACCTACTGCGAAAATAGATGAAACAATTGCAATGATAAGGGCTGATAATTGTACATAACCGAAAAGTTTCGTTCTTGATGTTTTTCCTTTGCTTTGATTGAAGGCTTGTACTAACTGCATCGCTGCAATCATTGCCCCTACGTAACAAGCCATCGTTAAGAACATTGGTAACATGTTGTTTTGCATTCCGTCTGGCACATCGTTCATGATAACGTAGTTGCCTACATAAGCTTGTTCAATTTGTGTTGCAATCGCATCTGCTTGCTCCTCAGGTACGTTCATATTTAAAAGAACGCCTTTCGCTGTTTGTGTTGAGAAGATTGCACTTAATTGATTATTAATTTCTGTTACGACTGATTTCATTGAAGAAGATACCATTGTGGCGCTTGCTTCATTCACTGTGAAATCAATTTGAGCTGACTTACCTGATTGTGCATTCTCAGAAAAGTTTTCTGGAATATGAATCACTAACGAATATTTGTTGTCCCCTAATCTATCTAACGCTTTTTTATTTGAAATATTCGTTGTGATTTCAAATGGTAAGCTTTCTGCTAGTTGATCTGCAATTTGAGTTCCTGCTTCGCCCTCGTCATCATTCACAAGCGCAATTTTAAGCTCGTCCATATTTCCTGGTAATGCTGTGTAACCTAGTAAGAAGATTAATAGCATTGCGACCGCATAAAAAACACCCATAAAGATAGACGCACCAAAGCCTTGTAACTTTGTAAACTGTTTAAATTTCATACTTTACTTCCCTTCTAGAAATATACTCCATTCAAAGTACTCTAATTAGAGTACTTAACTTTTACTATGTTATAGTATTATTTAAGGAAAGTAAAGAGGGCGTTTTTTACCTTGGAGACGATTTTATTGCATCGCAAAAACTAGATAACTTTCTCTAATGACACAGCAATAATTAAAATGGTGTACTTGGATTCGTGCGTTATGTGATGAAAATAACACACAACCATACTATAAAAACAATTTTTTGAGCTTTAATTATGAAAGTTTGAGTTTTCCTCCTATACTACAATTACAGGGGCTTTAGTTGAAAAACTATCTTCCACAATCGGGCGCGATTGTGGAAGAAGCATCGCTTTTCTTATTCAACTAACGGGTGCTTTACTTCAAGAAGGAGTGGAGTCTATTTCTTATTGAACTAACGCAACAGGTTCATTAATTTTATGGAGGTTTTTTATGAAAATAAAAGAAGTAGATAGCAAAGTCATAATAGATGACTTTGAATTTTATGGTCAAATTGAACAAGAGAAATATTGTTCTAAATGCAAGTTTAATTTAGTTTATTATGATGATTTTGAAACGTATTTTTGTCCTAAATGTAATAGTTGGATTGAATCTAAATGTAGTGATCCTAATTGCAAATATTGCCCTAATAGACCAGAAAAACCTTTATCTCACAAGTAGTATTATTCAACTAACGGGTGCTTTACTTGAAGATCATTGAGTTGCATAGGCAGATCTTTTTTCTTATTGAACTAACGGAGCAGGATAATTGAACAAGGTTTGGAAAAACTACCCCTAAAAGGGGTTCGAGAAAATGAAAAAAACAGTTTTTGTAGCATTACTTTTATTAATTTCATTTGGTGCTGTTGAGAAATTATCTGCTCGTTCGTTACAATCAACTGAAGATAAATTTGAAATCGATGAACACCAAGAATTATCAATAAAGCAAGCGATTGGATTAGCATATCCTTCTGCTTTGAAATGGGATGAAAATGCACAATTATTACATGCAGTAAATATAGATTTAGAAGATAAAGCTGAGAAGTCTATTGGAAGTAACGGAAAAAGAAAATATTGGAATATTGCTTTTGGAGTACCAGATACTAATAAGTTTTTTTTGGTAATCATTCATAATGGGAAAATTGATTTAGCAGATGATTTAACAACGCATGATGCATCTCCTTATCCCAAAAAGGAGTTTATACAAATAAAAGATATTAAGTATGATTCACCAGAGTTGCTTAAAACAGCACTGAAAATGGGTAGTATTTATCCTGGTAAAGATTGGGCGAAAGGTTATAATTTTATGCTTAAAAAAGACACAGAGAGAAATATTAACCTAATATTAGTGATAGGTTGGAATAGTGACCAGACAGAAATGAAAGCAGCGGGCTTTAATGCTTCAACAGGAGAATACATTAAACCTAGTTTATAAGTTATTATTCCTTATTAAACTAACGGGTGCTTTACTTGAAGATCATTGAGTTGCATATGCAGCTCTTTTTTCTTTATTGAACTAACGGGGCAGGTTAGTCCAAGAGTGATTTTTGAAGAAAAATCCATTGCTGCAAATAATTAAATGATATACTAATCATAAAATACGTTAAAAAGAGAGGATATACAATATAATGGTTGCAAAGACTAAAGAGGATTTTACTGGATTAAAGGTAATTGGTGAAATTTGTTCTGCTATTCGAGATGAATTAGTCCATAGTACGAAACCTGGAATTACCACAAAAGAACTCGATGAAATTGCGAGAAAGATGTTTGAAAAAGCAGGAGCTCAATCTGCCCCGAAAAGTGAATACGATTTTCCTGGTTATACGTGCATTAGCATAAATGAAGAAGTAGCGCACGGAATTCCGGGGAAACGGGCAATTCAGGAAGGGGACATTGTAAATATTGATGTTTCAGGTTCAAAAAACGGGTATTTCGCAGATACCGGAATTTCCTTTGTAGTAGGGGAAGGAGAGGCAATTTTACATAAAATATGTGACGTTGCTAAAGGAGCATTCGATGCTGGACTTAAGAAGGCAATGCCAGGTTCAAAAATAAGCGCGCTCGGAAAAGCTGCACACAATGTAGCAAAACAGCATGGCTTAACAGTCATAAAAAACCTTACTGGACACGGTATTGGGCGTTCGATTCATGAAGAACCAAAACACATTTTAAATTACTTCTCTCACTGGGATAACGAAATATTAAAAGATGGTATGGTAATTGCCTTTGAGCCTATGATCTCTACATTTGAAGAGGAAGTTTTCCAATCCGAAGATGGATGGACCTGCCTAACCGATAAAAGCTTTGTGGCTCAATACGAACATACGATTATCCTTACCAAGGAAGGACCGATTATTACTACATTGTAAGAGCACTAATACCACAACAAGGCGCGATTGTTTAATAACGTCGCTGTTCTTCTTAAGCTAACGGGTGATTTACTTGAAGATCATTGAGTTGCATATGCAGCTCTTTTTTCTTTATTGAACTAAAGGGGCAGTTTAGTTGAATAAGCGTTGGCACTTTTCTATGTTAATTTCAAACAAAGGATATTAATGTTAATATTAATATCGCCAATAATTTAAATAGTAAAAGAACAGGACTACTATTAAGGTGGAGGTAAAACTTATGAAATACATTAAAGGCTTATATGTATCACTTGTACTAATGATGTTTGTTATTTTGGTTAACACAACAATTTTTGAGGGTGAATATTCAGGGATTGCTATGTTCGTTTGTTTAGGTATATTTATAATGGGAACAGCATTTTTTATAAATACCAAACAATTAAAAAATTAGGATGCGTAAAGCGTAAACACTAACGGGGCTTTTACTTTAAGATGGGATTTAACAGGTCCCATCTTTTTCTTCTTCAACTAACGGGGCAGTTTAGTTCAATAAGGATAACTTTAAGGATGTCGCTAATTTAAAAATCTATATCTAACAAAATAGGCTTATTTTGGTGACAAAGAGCAATTGAAATATGATAAACTTATCTGTATAAATGACCGCAAACCACTGCTATGGCTGACTTTTAAAAAAGGTGTATAAAACACCGTATAATTAATGTACGCCACAAAACGTTGATTTAACAACATTCGTGGCTTTTTGGTGTATTTCCAAACTTTGATTTGGGAACATTTTATCAGCTGCATATGTATAATTTTTCTTCTTATTTTTTAAAAGAATAAGCTACTCACCTGTGTGTGAATCCATAAGCTTTCCTGTCTTTAAATCGTAAATTTTATAATCCATTTCCCACATATGGTCTTTGGTCACCGTAATCTCACAGAAATAAGGAATTGATTTGCCATAAGCATCAAGTTCAGGAATCTCATTGAAGAAACTAAATTGTTCGTCTGTATTAAGCATATTGAAAGTCGAATCAGAAGAACGACCAGATGAAGATATTTCTATCGTGCATTTTCCATCAACAACATCAAAGTCTTTCGTTATTACAGATTTTAGACTTGGAATGGTCATCCATAAAAGTAGGAGTCCCATTAGAAAACCGCCCAGCATTTTAATAGTCGGCCAAAACTCAATTTCTCTCTCTATACACATTAGAATAAAACTAATTACTGTACCTATAACTAAAAGCCCACCTAAACCAAATAACAAATAATAAATTAAAATAATAATCCCTTCCTTACAATAAATAATTACTATATTTACGTTAATTCTATTATAAAAGTTTCAGAAAGGTTCTTCGTATTAATAAATACAATTATTCTGTATCTGTTGGTTCAGAACTTGCATCAGTTTCTTCTACTGTTACTTCTCCTAATCCAGCAGATTCTACATTTTCATCTTTTTTATTTAAGTTAATAGAAATATCATCTACAGCATTATAATATGTATCCTTTATTCGAAAACTGGTGTGTAAATTCCAAGATTCACATTCTAGTATGAATCCAAGAAAACGTATTAAAGATATAATTGCTGAGCCAATTCGGAATTTTTTGAAGTTAAGTGATCAAGAGGAAAATAAACGGATTAATGAATTGCTAGCAATTGTAGGGATGCCAGAGGACGCTAAATATAAATATCCGCATGAATTTTCAGGAGGACAAAAGCAGGTATTGGTATTGCACGAGCAGTTGCTTGTAATCCAAAAATGATTATTGCAGAGCACAAGCGATTTTAGATATGCGTTTACAACGCTTAAAAGGTTTAGAACGTGAGAAAATTGAAGGTGAATATCAAGAATTACAAGCTTTAATTGCTAAATTACGTGAAATTCTTGCAGACGAAGGTAAAATTCGCAAAATCATTCATGACGAATTACTTGAAGTGAAAGAACGTTTATCATTATAACCTTTCCAAAGCGAGATTTGGGGGCTTTTTATGCTTAACGTTGTAAATCTGACTCCATCCCTAATAGAAAAGCTGTTTTCTCAAAGGTTGTTGCTATTCAACTAACGGGGCAGTTTAGTGGAAGAAGAAAATAGCAGAATGAGGTGGATCCATTGATTAAAATAATTGACATTAGTAATAGTAAAAACGCTGTAGATGTTTTAAACATTCAAATACCATCATATAAGGTAGAGGCAGAAATAATTGGTTCATATGATATACCACCATTGAAGGATACAGTTTATACTTTGCAACATTGCGGAGAAACTTTCTTTGGTTATTATGAAAGAAAAGCTTGATCAATACGATGTTATTTGGGTAAGAGGTGGCAATACTTTTGTTCTTGCACAAGCAATGAGATTAAGCGGTTTCGATGAAATCATTAAAAAGTATTATAGAGAAAAAAGAGATATTCTATATGGGGGATATAGTGCAGGTGGTTGTATCCTTGGACCAACTTTAAAAGGCATACACTTAGCAGACGAACCCGAGCAGAAACCTTACGGAAATGAACATCAAGCTATATGGGAAGGTTTATGCATTTTGGATTATGTAATTGCCCCACATTATAAATCAGACCACAAAGAATCTAACGATATGGACCGAGCAATTGAATTTATGATCGAGAATAAAATTCTATTTAAAGCATTGAGGGATGGAGAAGTAATCATAATTGAATAGACCTAATCCCAAATCCCAAATTCTAAAACAGTTCAGCAATCGGGCACGATTGTTTAACAAGCGTCGCTGTTCTTATTAAACTAACAGGTGCTTTACTTGAAGATCATTGAGTTGCATATGCAGCTCTTTTTTCTTTATTGAACTAACGGGGCAGATTAGTTGAATGTATGCATGAAGTAAAAAAAATTTCTGTAACACCAATACTATAAATAATTCTATATTTGTCATACAAATAATTAGTCGTCTTCTTTTTTGTATTGAATTTTAGTTTAAAATAGGATAAAATTTACAAAATTCTATAAAAAAAGCTATGAAAAGAAGAGTAAACATACGTACTATTTACAGAGACCTCTGGTAGCTGAAAAAGAGGGATAGGAAATGTGTTGAAGCAAGGCTTGGAGCTGTGCATTGGATTTGTTTGTTGGAACAATGATGATGCAACGTATTCTCACGTTAACGAGATAGAGTATCGCAGGTGATTTATTCACAAAGCCGTACTCGATAAGGCCTCTGCAGCAATGTAGAGATGAACTGGGGTGGCACCGCGATATGACTCGCCCCCAAGATAAATATCTTGGGGGTGGGTTTTTTTATTTTGTTTTACAAAAAAATAAAATAGGAGTGGTGATTATGTCCAGATGGAAGTATCCTTTAATACTATTAGGTGGAATAGGCATTTCAAATGTGGGTGCGTGGGTTTACCTAATCGCACTAAATTTAATTATATTGAATGAAACAGGTTCCTCACTTTCTATTGCTTTATTATATATACTAGGTCCAATTGCAACTATATGTTCGAATGCTTGGGCAGGTAGTATAATTGATCGGGTAAATACACGGCGACTTATGATGGGATTAGACATTTCCCGAGCAATATGTATTTCATTAATTCCATTTTTACCTTCACTTATTTATGTTTATGTACTAGCGTTTATCATTAATATGGGAAGTGCTATTTTTCAACCTACATCTATGGTTTATATGACTAAACTAATACCGGAAAAAGATCGGCAACGCTTTAATGCACTACGTAGTTTTATCAACTCTTGTGGTTCACTAATAGGCCCTACCATTGCTGGGATTTTATTTTGGATGGGTACTCCTTATACTGCCATTCATGTGAATGCAGTGGCTTTATTCTTTTCAGCACTTATTATAATGATGCTACCTAATGTTGATTCAGGACACAAAGAGACAGAGGGGCAAAGATTTACATGGGACTTGATAAAAAATGATTTTTGGATTGTTTTTAATTTCAGTAAGGACGATACCTATGTCGCAAAGATATATTTATTATTTAGTGCTACTACTATATTCATGACTGCAATAGATTCTCTCGAGGCTGCATTTGCTAAAGGAGTACTTTCAATATCAGACACCGATTATGGGTTTTTATTAAGTGTCTTTGGAGCTGGAATAATAATAGGATCAATTATTAATTCAGTATTTTCAAAACAACTTGCAGTTAATTTTTTAATAGGTATTGGTACCATTTTTACCTCAATAGGTTATATAGTACTTTATAGTTCGAGTGGCTTTTTTAGTGCAACGCCTGGTGTATTTTTAATAGGGTTTGCTGTAACGTTTGCAAATACAGGGTATCTGACTTTCTACCAAAATCATGTTCCTGTGAGGATGATGGGAAGATTCGAAAGCATCTTTAGTGTCATTGAAGCAGGTTTCGTTGTTGTTTTAACGGTTTTAATAGGTTTAGCTGCTGAATTAACTTCGATCCGTCCTGTGGGGTTAATAGGTTCATTTGCCTTCTTTTTATTAGGATTATTGGCATGGAAAGCTGTATCAGGTGCAAAACGGCTGGAATATTTTAAAAAAGGTGCTTCTTCTTTAAACAGTTAATTATAAAAAGGCTTGAAACGATAAAGTAATCGGCAAGCCTTTTACTGTTCCAGATTTATAGTTATTGTACTAACCAAGTAATAGTTTGTGAAGAAATGTACTTAAACTAACGGGGGGCTTTACTTCAATAAGGAGTAGAGCCTTTTCTTATTGAACTAACGGGGCAGTTTAGTAGAAGAAGGATATGTTAGGGGGATTTAATATGAAACGTTTAATTATAGGTATAGCAGTAATTATGTTGATTTTATTAGCTATGTGGTTTTTTACTACAGGGTCACCAAGTTAGAGTGTTATCGGATTATTAAACTAACGTGGGCTTTACTTCAATAAGACGTAGAGCCTTTTTCTTATTGAACTAACGAGGCAGTTTAGTTGAATAAGAAGGTTACTTTAAACAGATATACCAATGCGGAATTTTAAATTCCATCACTATATTAAATGAATATCTGAAAGATTTTGTTCAGTAAAAAATGATGGGATTTCCCATCTATGTATACTACTTATCTAGTTTGTTGGATATGTTACTTAGAATTTCGTTTAGTTCCTCCTGCAAGCTGTTTTGTTTCTCCCGTAAGTTGTTTTGTTCTTCTTGCAAGTTAATGAGTTTAAACAAAAACCAAATTACAAATATAAAAAATAATATTACAAGCATTATTCTAATAAAACCCCTTTTTGTTTGATTATAACATAAAAGTAATGTGGTTAAGAAAGAAGGGTAATGACAATCATTAGAATTTAGTTACTGAACAATCTGAGAAAATTAATAAATATGGTGTGATCCGCTTTTAATTACGAATATCTAGGAATTTGTGAAGAATCGCACTTAAACTAACGGGTGCTTTACTTGAAGATCATTGAGTTGCATATGCAGCTCTTTTTTCTTTATTGAACTAACGGGGCAGTTTAGTTGAATATGGGGCAATGGTTGTTTTATTTTTATGGTAATATTAGATAACTATTACAGTGGAGGTTTATTTATGTTTTCTGTCGATAATTATATTAATTCAATTAAAGCCAACCTTGAGAAACAATCGGAATTGTTAGAAGGAAACCTAAAAAAAATCCTTGCATACAATTTCTCTTCTGATATAGATTTGTTGGATTTCACCGCATTCATCGAACCTACAAGGTTTGAATTATCAATAAGAATGTTCTCAATGGACAAAGAAGCTAACGAAGTTTTCTATGAAGGAAATGACACAACTGTATTTGGAGGTAGTGTAGCGATACTTCCAGAAGTTGAGTATCATCAATTAAACGACATTCAGTTAAACGATTTCTTTGACTTTTATGAGCAGAACGAAGAAACACTAGTTACAAAAGAACAAAATGCATTTACTGATTGGTTTAGGGAATGTTGGGAAACCGCAGGTGGAGAAGTATTACACTTACCTTCATACTTTGTTTTTCACGATGAGTACAAATCATTTGATTTAAAGAGGAATCAGTGGATTGATGATGATGAAAAATGGTCATAAGTATTAAAGAATGCTATTAATTTTCTTATTGAACTAACGGGTGCTTTACTTCAATAAGGAGTAGGGCCTTTTTCTTATTGAACTAACGGGGCAGTTTAGTTGAATAAGGAATTCCAGCTTTATAACAAAAAAATAGAGTTTAAAATGATATGATTAAACAAGAACTTGTACAGGGATTTAATGGAGGCAGAGGAATATGTTGAAAATATTGCGATTGATCTCATCAGTTATTGTTGGTGGATTAGCAGGTTATGGTTTAATTACTGATAACTTTGAGTTTATGCCATATATGTGCTTGTTCTTTGGTGTGTTTCTATTGGTTACGGGTGTTTCGGAACTACAAGAAAAACGGAATACAAGTGCGATATTTACTACCCTTGTAGCAGCATTTTTATGTTTTGTAGCCATCTATACTTTTTAAGCTAACGGGTGCTTTACTTGAAGATCATTGAGTTGCATATGCAGCTCTTTTTTCTTTATTGAACTAACGGGGCAGGTTAGTGGAAGAAGGAAACGTGATAAAATAGATAGGCTGTTTTCGCAAAGATTGTTGTTAATGACATAACGGGTGATAATTCAACATCTAACACTGCCAAAAATGTAGGAGAATCAATTCCCTCGATAATGATTTTGCTCACATATATGTGAATAATACAAGACTGGAATTCATCTGAAAACGAGTTAAACTTATTAAAGTAAGTGTGTAGAGATATTGGTGAGTTAATTTTTTACCGAAAATATATGTCGAAAGATACGTCTACCATCTTGAATATTATTTTCGGAGGGTACTAATATGTATAAAGAAGATCGACTTCCTCAAAATCCAAAAGAAGGAATAGTGTTTCTACTGATTATCTCAATTATTTCAGCAAACACAATCGGCCCGATAATTGTGGGGCTGGAACTAGGATTCAGTAAAGAAAATTATTTAGAAACTCTAAAAATAATTCCATTTTTGTGGATTATTGTTGTTTTGATAGTTAGATTAGTTGCAGGACCTTTAGTTGGCAAAATTCTGCCGAAATTCGTAGGACCAACAGATGGCTTTAATGCCAGAGTTCTATTAAATACCCTTTTGAATGTTACAGTCATATCTATTCTTATGACTATCATAGGAGCTTGGGTTGGTACGAAACAAATAAGCATAGAACCTTTCCAAAACTTCTTTCACAGTTGGTTTAGAAACTTTGGTGTAGCATTTTGGATTGAGTTGCTAGTTGCACAACCTATAGCAAGACTTGCAATGAAAAAATTGCACGCAAAGCAGAGAAGTAGATTAGTGACTGAAAAACTATAATAAAATTTCATTTTGAAAACACACCACAAATCATCTTACTTAGCCGATGGGTTTTATTAAAAACCTTGTCGGCTTTTTTTTCATCTTTGATTGCTTAGTAGATATAACGTTCCCAAATGAAAATTTGGGAAGACACAAAAAGCCAAGAAATACTGTGAAAACAACGTTTCTTGGCTTTTCCTATGAATGCTATTTATGCACGTGAGTAGAAACCGATTAACAGTAATGGTTTAGTGGCATTTTGAGTAAGGCTGCATTCTTGGCGTTGTATACCTGCATTTTTTAATCGTTCCTATATATTAACTACAGGGGCTATAGTTGAAAAACGATATTCCACAATCGGGCGCGATTGTTTAATAAGCGTCTCTGTTTCTTATTCAACTAACGGGTGCTTTACTTGAAGATCGTTGAGTTGCATATGAAGCTCTTATAACTATCGAAGCAGGATAGCTGTCCATACCGGAGTGAGCTATACATAACAAGGACTTTATCTTCTTTATTTGTCTTTAAGTAAGGCTGTTTTCTCAAAGATTGTTGCTATTCAACTATTGCAGGAAGTTAAAGCACCACTTGTCACTTTCGGTGTTATTTTGCACCCATTTAGAGAGATATTTTGCACTATAAATATAAAAATGAAAAAGCTATCTCTGTAATGATAGCTTTTTCATATTACTTAATTCCGATTACTAAACTGTCCCGTGCGGCTTCAACTACTTCTGTTGTTATCGTTTTGAGCTTATTAATTTCAAGTATCCTTTCAATTTGAGTAAACAATCTCTGTATGAGTCTAAAGTTTCCACCTGTAATCTTTATAATGCTGGTTATTGCTTCATAATCGGAAAAGTCTTCAAGCTTTATAGAAAGTCCTAACTCTTCCCATTTATACTCTAGAATATGATGGGTTTCAACTTTACTAAGTTTATCAAATTCATGAGCAAATCCAATTCTGGAGTAGAGTTGTGGGTAACGTGCTAATCGCTTTTCAATGCCAGGCATTCCAATTAATATCATTGCAATGTCATTTCGATCGTAAATATCTCTAAGTTGTTCTAAATTTTGCACTTTTAGGCGATCAATTTCATCAACAATAATCAAGTCGATATCTTCATAAGCGTCAGTGGTGTAATTTTCTTCTTCTCCTTTAGTAAGTACTTTATACATAGTTCTTACCATATTCATTCTGGAACCAATAAGATTGATCTGTTCAGTCATTTTAGTCGCTCGTACTGCCGGAGCTGTATAAAAAATTGTTCTAGCTTCAAGTATCTTTTCATCTGCATCTAGGCCAATATTGTTTGCTGTTTTATAAGCTATTTGTTTTTCGATGGAATCCCAATTCGAATAGTACCTTGAGGACAATGTTTTTCCTACACCCGGTAATCCATAACAAATACCTATATATTTGTATTTAATACATGCATCACAGAACTCGGTAAATCTCTTATATTCTTTTGTTTGAATAAACTTTTGCCCTTTATTCATTGAAATACCTCTTTAGTTTCGACTTTTTAGAATTAGGTTCATTCGTTTTATTCCCTAACTCGTGCTGCTTTGATAAGGCAATTTCTTCTGCAACCGTTTTTCCAGAATCAAGTTGTTTTTTTAGATTTCTCCGTACTTTATTTCGTGCTGAAACAATCTCCTTTAAATCTACTGTATAATCGGAAATCTCGGGGGAAATAGCCGTACATAAATATTTATCTTGATAAAACACTCGAATCTCAGCAATGTCTCTCGGATCATAACGAATAATGACTGTTTCACCAACGTATGCAGCAAGATTTGTGTCTATATATCTAAGTCCTTGGAAATGAATCCCGTCAGAATGAACTTTCCTTGGTTTTGCTAAATTTAGTAATAATAAATCAAGACTTTCCAGACTCCCTGGCATATTCGGAAGAAATCCAGAATTATTCCACGCCTGTATCGGTTCTTTTTTTGTTGTACCATGAACCCTATGGTGATAATTATATATGATGAAATTAAATAATTTTTCATCTAGTTCCTTAAGGGTAAGAAGTGAGCTAGTAGTCTGATTTTCCAAGTACCCAGGTAAATCTTGCAAAAACAATTGATTGATGGTTAAAAAGAATCTTTCTATTTTCCCTCGTCCTCTTGGAACACCAATTGCAGAAAAGACTAGGTTAATTTTTAAATCAATTGCTACTTGTTCCAAATGGTTGGACGTAAAATCACTTCCATGGTCTGTATAAAATATTTCAGGGATACCACATATTTGCCAATCGGGATTACTTTTTCTCCATATTGCTTGGTGTAAGACTAAAGATGTATTTATAGCGGAGGGGTTTTCAAAAGTTAAAAAATATCCAGCGACTGCTCGGCTATAATCATCTAAAATTATTGTTAGCCACGGTCTTTCTGGTTTTCCTTTTTCATTTAAAACTATAATATCTAATGGGGTATGGTCTGCTTGCCAAATTTCATTGGGATAGCTTGCTTCTCTTCGATGAATTAAATCATATTGATTGTCGTATGCTTTTTGGCCATCATGCGCTAACTTCTTCAGGCTTGGCGAAAGGGATTGCGATACCTTATACACTTGATAATAACTCGGTTCTTGCCAGCCTTTTTTCCGACATTGCCCACAGATCATCCTATGAATAGACGTCAATGAATTCCTTTTATACTTCAAAATCAGTTGTTCAATCGAAGAGATCATTTCCGGTTCCAAATGTATTTTGCCAGCATCACTTCTTGTTTTTCGAATTAAACCTTTTAATCCAAATTGTTTATAGTCCCGAATCCAGTATTGTAGCGTTCTTTTTGCAATGTCGGTTTCTTCTGTAATGACAGTTAATGTTTTCTCGTCGGTAAGATAAGGCGCAATGATTTTATACTTTACCATCGCTGCTTGTCGTTGTTCTACTGAATAAGCTGTTAATGGAGGATGTTCATTTTGCATAGACATCAACCCTTCCGATTTACTGTTTTTCTAAATAGCGATAAATCGTAGTGCGAGACAAACCCCACTTTTCCGCAACATCTTTAATCGGTGTGCCACTTTCAATTAAAGCTTTCATCATTTCAATATCTTTTGATCCATACTTCTTCGGGCGTCCACCTAGACGCCCACGTGCTTTTGCGGCTGCTCTTCCTGCAGCAGAGCGCTCCTCAATCAAATTACGTTCAAATTCCGCAAACGCTGCGAACAAGTGAAACATTAATTGCCCCGTCGCATTCCTTTTGTCCATGGTTATGTTTTCTTGTAGACTATGAAAGCCAATACCTCGTTCATTTAAGCTGTTCACAATTTGAATCAAATCTTGCATGTTACGTCCTAGTCGGTCCAATCGCCAAACGATAATTGTATCGCCTTTACGTGCATACTGAAGTGCTTCCTCTAAACCGGGACGTTGTTTTATTGTTCCACTCATTTTATCGTGAAAGATTTTCGTACAACCATGTTGCGTTAAAGCATCTGATTGTAAATCCAAATTTTGTAATCCTGTTGACACACGTGCATATCCAATTAACACCAAAATCACTCTTTCCTCATTTTCCCTTTGATTTCATTGTGTGTTATTCAAGTAACAGGGATTAATGATTTTACCAAATTGACTATTCCGTATAAACTAAGTAGCATTATTAAAAGTAAAAAGGAAATAAAATTGACTTTGTTGAAATATTTAGAAGTAAAAAGAAATAGGGGGAGATGAAGCATGGATTTTGTATTAACAGAAGAAATGGTATTGAACGACCTTATAAATACGTGTAATCGTTATTTTGGATTTAAGGTATTAGATGCTACACCTATAAAACGTGGTTGGTTAAATTTAAAGTGGAAAATAACAACAGACTCTGGTGTTTTTTTAATCAAGCAATACAACAAGGAAAGATACAAACTGTATAACCATGATGAACTATTAATAGCCTTCTCTCAACAAATGCGATTACATAATAGAGGTCTTCCATGCCCTAAGCTCTATTCTCATGAAGGTCAGTTTCTTATTGAATCGGATAAGGGAGAACTTTTTATGTTAATGGATTACTGTAATGGAACTGTGATCGCTCCGGGAAAATTAAACGTTCATCAAATGTTTGATTTAGGACGAGTAACAGGGAATATGCATCATTTGTTAAATGACGGTACACTAAGGGTTAAGAGAGGTCCTGAATTTATTCCTCCAAGTCGGGAGGAGCGTTTAACTCATTGGGAATCTGTTTGGAATCATGCAAATAATACTGACAAATCTCATTTGTTACCGATATTAGAAACACAATATAAAGTAACAGAAACTATAAATTTAGAAGATTTTAACCTGAATGAAACTGGTTGGGCTCACCGTGATCTCTGGGTAGATAATTTATTGTTTGAAGAGAAAAAAATAAGTGCTGTTTTAGATTTTGATAGAATGAAATATGACTACCCACAGCTTGATGTTGCAAGAGTTGTTATATCTGGAGCCTTATATGAAAATAACTTTGATATTTCTCTTGTTCAGGCTTTTATAGAAGGGTATAGTGAGCAACGTTTACTTGAGAAAGGGTCGATAATCAGCTCTTTAAAAATGTTATGGTTTATGGAAAGTACCTGGTGGATAAATTCAAGCATGGATCAGCATAGTGGACCTCCAGAACGTTTTGCAAAGGAAATGCTTTGGCTATCGGAAAATCAAAAAGAATTAGAGTCTATGTTAGGGAATATATAATATTTAGCTAAATAAAGATGAATTAAAAATAATTCCTTATTGAACAACAACGGCTGTTCAATAAAAAATAATATTATTAAATGGTATTAGATTATCTGATCGAGTCAATAAAGCCTTTATTCAGCAAACTGGCGCTTTAATGGAGCAACGAAAAAAGCCTAATTTCTCAATTTTAATGAGAAATTGGGCTTTTTATATTTACTCATAGTGTAAAATAGTGCTTGAAATAGGTGCAAAATAACTCCTAAAGTGACAACCACTGAAATTGATGTAAAATGAATTAACACGATAGACAGAGCAGGTGAAAGTAAAATGATGGAACTACTAGGTGCATTTTCATTAACGATTTTAGGCTTTGTTTTATGTATTGCAGGTATTGTGTATATGAGAAAGACTCAAAAAAAGAAACCTTTACCGCATATTAAATACTATGGAATCCAGCTTGGACTCTTATTAAGTGCCCTATTATCTCTCGTCATATTTAGGGATGCCCTAACGGTGATGCCTAAGATTTTAAAGGGAGATCACGACACAGTAAAGGGTGCGTGTTCAGTTGAATACTGGAACACTACAAAAAGTGCTTATTTAGATATTACGTTTTCAGATGATTTATTTTTTAGTGTACCTCCAAATCATTGGGACAAAGGTTCATTAACAAAGGCGTATTGCGAAGTTACCTATTATGAAGGTTCTGATTTTGGTATACATTATAAAATATACGATAAACAAAATGGCGCATTATTACAGCGAGATTAGCCGCTTTAAGTACATTTATATAATGGCTTAATCCTAATTATCGGGCATCCAGCAATGGTTACACCTCACCTTTTCACTAACGGGGGCGCTAATTAAAGATCATTGAGTTGCTTTGGCAGCTCTTTTTTCTTTATTAAACTAACGGGGCAGTTTAGTTGAAGAAGGAACTTTCCATTCATTAAAGAATTTTTTCTTGCTACCGATAATGATGCGTTATGTAAACCTGACATGTACGGAATATACATCCAATATTTATGACAAATCACTTCTTTCAAATGATAGGAATTTTATATATCTATTATTTATAATTTACGTTATGGTAAAATATGTTAATTAATTACAATACTTTCTAAAAGGAGGATACATAATGAAAGCAACGAAACTCGTATCATTAGCAATACCTATTCTATTATTAGTAGGTTGTGCGGTAGGAAATAAAGAGTCTACTCCTAAGACTGAGCAGTCAAGCAAATCAACAATGAAAACAGTAATATCAGAGAAACAGTATCCCTATTATATTTGTGAACAATTAGTAGAGTTTCAATACATGAAGGATTTATTCATAGTAAACTCGATGAAAGCTATGGAAGAAAAAGAAAAAGAAAAAGATATTTTAAAAACAGCAAACAAGATGGATAAGATTTTAGACAATATGGAATATATAAAAATTCCTGATAAATACAAAGACATTCACAAAGACATACAAGTAGGGGTAACAGATGCAAGAAAAGCAACAAAGCTTATTAAAGACGCTAGTAAAGAGGATAAACCGAATATGCAAGAAGCTGTACTAAAAAGTACTCCACATTTATCAGGTGTAGATGGAGAATATTGGAAAAGGGCGATGTATGAGTTAAGTAAGGAAAACAAAGATGCTTATGGTAAAGCACTTGATAAATTAATGAAAGAACATGCGGAATAATATAGTACCATACTACAATTATAAGGGAGTTATGCGTAAAATTAGTTCTTCAACTAACGGGTGCTTTAGTTGAAGATCTTTGAGCTGTTCAGACGGCTCTTTTTTCTTATTCAACTAAAGTGGCAGGTTACTTGAAGAAGGAAAATGTTTATATTAGGGAGAATCTATACGGAAAAGATTTAATTTTTTTAGAATTGAGGTATTTAAAAAATTGTCAGTTGAAAGAGATAGTATGGTTTCTTCTTTAAAGAAAATAGTAATACCAATCCTTAGAGAGAAAGGATTTAAAGGTTCATTTCCACATTTCCGTCGAATTAAAGAAAATAAAATTGATCTTCTAACTTTTCAATTTGATAAATATGGCGGGGGATTTGTTATCGAAGTGGCAGTTTGTCCTCCTGATGGAGTGACCCATGATTGGGGTAAGAAAGTTCCATCGAATAAAGTTACTGCCCACGACTTATACAACAGACTGAGACTTAATGGTGGAGAGTGGTTCAGGTATGATGCTCCAAGTTCTGATGAAGGTATTTTTGATATTCTTGCTAATGGTGTCTTGAATTGTATCCCTGAAGCGGAAAATTATTGGGAGAAGATTTAAATCAAAGGCTTGAAATAGTGGTTGTTCCTCATTATTAAACTCTTTGCTCTTCAACTAACGGGGGGCTTTAGTTGAATAAGAGCTACTAAAAATAATCAAACTTTATTCCAAACCAACAAAAGATATTTTGAAAAAGAAACAAGTATCTAATTAAAAAAAGCCAACAAAGGTTAGTTTATAGCCTTTGTTGGCTTTTTTAAAACAATGTTACAAGTGTTAATTTAGTATTGTGCTTTAAAAGTTATTTACTTACTCAACTTACACATATGTAAAAGGGGTTCCGTTCTTTGTTACACAATCTAACTATTAGTCTCGTGTTTGGATAAAATCCTTAATATTAGTTATCTCGATACCATTTGTCTGATATTTCACAAGCATTTTATTCAGTGCGTTTTCTTTCACAGAAAATAAGGAATCATCCAAAACAATAACGCGATAACCTCTGTTTATGCCGCCCAAAGCTGTCTTGTAAACACAACCACTGGCGTCTGCACCAACAATATAAAGGGTATCAATCTCGTTTTCTATGAGATAATTTTCAAAATGATCCGAAGAAAAAGCATCAGAGCGGAGCTTGCTAAAAACGTTATCTGATTGAACGGATAATTCATTATATAAGTCCGCTCCATCACTATCAGCCTCATAAATACCACCAGAAAGCAGTAAATCCAAAGAGTTTTTCATAAACTCTTGTTTGACGTAAATAATCTCCATTTCAGAGTCATTTGCGTATTTGATAGCTGTATTGATGTTAGCCATTAACGGTTCCGTGTTGCCGTATTCGGATATACCTAAGGTATCATTTTGGATATCTGTTACCAGAAGTGCGCTTTTGGGGCTATCATATTTGGCGATTGAGTCGCCCTTTGTGGCACTCGATAAATATACGAATCGTAAGGCTATAATTCCGATACAAAGTACTAATATTCCAATAATGCTAATGAGTATCATACGAAGATTGCTCCTCTTATTCTTTGTTTTCATAACAGTCACCTCATATTTATTTATCGTTTGGGGGCGTAATGATAGTTGCGAGAATATGCATTTTTTGTTCCTCAACCGATGTGTTTCTTGTTTGATAAGGGGCAATTATTTCTTTAAATTTATTTCCTATATCCACCATTTCTTCAACGGTTACATAGATAGGAGTTGCGCTGAAACCTGAACCATCCTCAACAATATTTATAGAGGATTTTTCTGTGTAATTTTGAAACTCTTTCATCAATACAATTAAAAAGTTCGTAAATAACTTAAAATATGCTCCACCATCGTTCTGCTCAATGATAGATTGGTTGACATTCAAAAAACTCTCATTCAATGCGTAAACTTTCTCCGTTAAGGCTCGAACTTTTTTTTCTTCAACAATCTTTATAACGCCACTATCTACCAAACGATTTAATGTGCGATAGAGGGTAGCCTGTGGGATGTCGTATTGTAATGATAATAAATCTTTTGCTGTACACTCACCCTTTGCTTGAATCGCAAGAATAATTTGATTTTTAACAGGGTTGACAATGCAGTCCATCATATCTTTAATGCTAATATCCATTTTATATTCACCTCCAAATATTATCGACATGATTATATTATCATACTGATAACAAAAAGGTCTAGTTTTTTACCCATTGTAGGGTGTTTGAAATAAAAATAAAAAAATTCACTAAAGAAGAATCTAGGAACTAACGAGGTGCTTTAGTTGAACAAGAACTACTAAAAATAATCAAACTTTATTCCAAACCAACTGTAGCTTTATAAAAAATTTTGATTAAAATCATCTTTCATCTATAGATTTCTTAGAAGTGAGATGACTTTATTTTTGGATATTTATGTTAATGATGTTATGAAGATTGTGAAGAAACGTACTTAAACTAAAGGGGCAGTTTAGCTGAATAAGAAATAGTGTTTGGAATCTAAAATTTTTATGTACATTAAATAGGCTACTAGCAAGTTGCTAGTAGCCTATTTAAACTAAAGGATTTAAATTTTTTTTACCTTAATTCGGTAAGATAAACAATTTGATAACGAAGTGACTTCCTCAAACTTCCAAGTATCTAAATTAATTGCTCCACCCGGGTAAAATGCAATTATTTGGAGACCCGATTGTTGACATAAAGAATATATTTCATCTGTTGAATAGCAGGCTAGCGATTGTGTGATTGTTTCATTAGGTGAACTTCTTTGCCAAAGCTTATCTGTCATGCGACAGTTAATTTCATCATAACCGTACTCTCTCATTATCTGATTTTTTTCAGAGACAAGCATTTGTTGCCCCTTAACATGTTGCCAATAGTTTGGTTGATATATATCAATAAGTGCATACCCGTCAACTTTCAGCCACTCATTTATCCGGTTTAAAAGTAGTAGTTGCTCTTTATCAGTTCCTACGCCAAAACCATCTAGATAGAGAACTAAATCATATTGTTTAGTTAGTTTTACCGAATAAAAGTTGTCACATAAAATGTGTATAGATGGATTTGAGTGAGCTCTTGCGTATTCAACCAATTCTGATACGAGTTCAACTGTAGTTATATCCTTATTGGTTAGTGAAAGTGCGTTTGCAAGTATCCCTGAGCCAGCACCGATTTCAAGAACATCCTTAAAGGTTGTACCCACTTGTTCATGAATCAAAGCTACTTCTTTCTTATAATCATTTATATCGTCTAATGGATCCTGATAAAACTCAAATTGTCTTTTGTAAAAAGGTTGTACCCAATTATCTTTCATAAATATCCTCCTGTAATAAACTATTCGTTTACAGGGGATTTTTTAAATTTCTGATACCTATATAGAGCACCTCCTGTTATGATCTTATCATAGATATAAATTTAATGACAGAAAATTTAGTTTTTGTTAGTTGAAGATTATTGAGTTGCAAATGCAGCTCTTTTTTTCTTGTTCAACTAAAGGGGCAGTTTAGTTACAGAGGGTATAAATTAAGGGATTCGGAGATGTATGATGGCAAAAAAAAAAGAAAAGCAGAAAAGCAGGATGGGTTTTTTAAAGAAATTTTAGGTGAGATTGGTGGTTCTATAATATTTGAAGTGGTCTGGAACATTATAATTTTTATACCAAGAATGATAATTCGCTTGATATCAAGCATTTGGTGAAGTCATTAATTCTTATTGAACTAACGGGTGCCTTACTTCAATAAGGAGTAGAGCTTTTTTCTTAGTGTACTAACGGGGCAGGATAGTTGAAGAAGCAGGTGAATTTAAAAAGACATCGAATTAGTAATTATGAGGAAATTTATTCAAGTAACGGAGAATGAGTGGAAGAAGTATTTTAAAGGGGGCTTTTAATGTTTTCTGACTTTGATGTTAATGAAAAATCAAATGTTATCAGTATTCTTCAATTTCTCCAAGGAAAGTTGTTCGCAAGTATTATTTGTCGCTTCTATCTTTTATTAAAGTGAAAACTAGATGCAGTTATGCTTACCTCATTCTAATTAAAAATAATATGCTTGCCCAAGTGAATTCTTCACTATTAATACAGTGCCACAACTTTTAAAACTCCAACTAAAGCTGTCATTTCACCTCAATATTTACAAGCACAGTCTGGTCTATTATCTAATGCATATAAAAAAGCAAAGAGCGAAAAATATACTAATAGACAAAACAACACCATTTCGTGAAGAAGGTTTATTTGTATTGTTATAAAATTCCCTGGTCGTGTTAAAATAGAGAAATAAATCCAGGTTCGGAGATGAAATAAAATATGGGTAAAAGGTACATTTTAAATAAATCAATTTTTCTACCTTATAACTTATCAAATAGTAGTGGCATTGTAAGAAAGGCGAGTCAGCATATGAATACAACTTCTGCTTTAATGAAGCAATGGAGTGGGGTGCAAAGTGCAGTAGGACTGGCGAGTCAGCATATGAATACAACCTCTGCTTTAATGAAGCAATGGAGTGGGGCGCAAAGTGCAGTAGGACTAGCGAGTCAGCATATGAATACAACCTCTGCTTTAATGAAGCAATGGAGTGGGGTGCAAAGTGCAGTAGGACTGGCGAGTCAGCATATGAATACAACTTCTGCTTTAATGAAGCAATGGAGTGGGGCGCAAAGTGCAATAGGACTAGCGAGTCAGCATATGAATACAACCTCTGCTCTACTGAAACAATGGAGTGGGACGCAAAGTGTAACAGGACTGGCAAGTCAGCATATGAATACAACCTCTGCTCTACTGAAACAATGGAGTGGGGCACAAAGTGCAGTGGGACTAGCAAGTCGGCATATGGAAAATATGCGTGCTTTGCAAGAACAATGGAATGGTTCATTTAAATCAATTCTTACAGATTTAGACGATAAGTATGAGGCATATCGAAACAAACAATATAAACTTATATTAAATGCTCAAGAATGCCAATGGTTTTTGGATGAAGAATTAGTTGATCATTACTTAGAGATTAGAGATATAGATGAGACAGATTTTGATGAGGTTGCAGTGATAAATTATATTACTAATCATTTAGATGAATACATACATGAAATTGTGAATTCATCTTGTTATGAAACACAAAAAAGAATTATTAACCAGAGCGTGTATGCTTATAAACAAGACTATTATGAACTGGCAATATTTCCTCTGTTCGGGGCATTTGACAATATTATTAGTCGTTGGGCACAAGGAATACTTACAAGTCCTTATCAGTTTCAAAATGTATATATTCCTAATTTTAGAGGCAAATTAAAACATAATATTGTGAAAGATTTAGAGGTTGTAGAGGTTATTCAAAGTATGAACTTATTAAAAGGGTTGACTATTATTAATGCTTATATAGATTTATTTGATAATAAACCATCAAATCAAACTAAAATTAATCTAAACTCTATACTTCATGGTAGCTATAACTATGATGAATTAAGTCAAAACAGCTATTTGAAAATGATTGTATTACTTAAATCCGCTTTAGCTTTAATTGATGTTTCTCCCTCAGAATTAAATCTTTATTTATCGGTAAAAGAGCAATAGAATTTGCAACCGGTATAGATGAGACTATATATATTTCTACATAAATTAATAATACTAAAGAGAGATAGGAGAACATTTATGACTAAAGACACCGGAGAATATTTTCAAAAAAATCTAAATATGTATCAACATTTGAAAAATATCAGAGATAATCTTTGGGCAAATGATGGTAAAAGTCGTGTATCAGTAATGGTAGGGGCAGGATTTAGTTTAAATGCTAAGAAAAAATCAATTAAAGTATAGCTTTTTTGATCAATTTTTTTATTAAACTAACAAAAATACTTGCAACACCTATTATAGTACTGTACAGTACTAATTATGATAAGAGGAAAATTAATGAATCAAAAACGTGTGATTGAAGTAGCTGCAACATTATTTTTAGAAAAAGGGTTTGCTTATACAAGCATGGATGAATTAGTTCGTGTAAGCAAAGTTTCAAAGTCTAATGTGTATTATCACTTCTCTAATAAGGAAGAATTGTTGGAAGGGGTCGTTGATTATTGGATTGAAATGTATCAATCTGCAATTGATGGCTTACTATCTCAAAACCAATTATTAGTTGAAGATCGTATCCAACTGTTTTTAAAGCAATTATCACAAGGAGTTCAGACGAGAGAATATAAGGGGAGCTGTCCATTTATTACGCTTTATATTCAAAGCCCTACAAATGCCACAAAAGTAAAAGAAAAAATAGGTCTTTTTTTTGCAGGATTACAAACGAAAGTTTCTCTATTACTTAAACAAGGGGTAGAGAATGGTGAATTTAGAAAGACAATTAATATTGACGAGGTTGCATCTCTTTTTATTACAAATCTTGAAGGAGCGCTATTTATTTCAGAAACACTGAAGGATGCAACTGTAATCATGAAAACAGCAGATCATTTTTTTAACTTGCTTCGATAAAAGAAGCATTTTTTTTACATCAAATTAGTACTGAATAGTACTAAAAGGAGGATTTATATGAGAACAGTATTTTTAACTGGTGGAACAGGTTTTATTGGAAAGCAATTAGTGAAGGAATTAGCCAAAGAGCATGTTACAATTCTTCTATTAGTGAGATCGAAAAGTAAAGCAACACGCATTTATCAAGAAAGAGGCATCTTAAAAGAGGCAGTTATGCACTTTATTGAAGGTGATTTGACGAAAATAGACTTAGGTCTAAGTGCTGAAGATAAGGAGTGGGTATTGAAAACGGATGTGATTATTCACGCAGGAGGCCCCATGGATATTCAAGCGACAAGCAAAGAGGCAGCTTCCGTATTTTTGAATGGTGCCCAACATATTAGTGAATTCGCTAAAAATATTCATCAATTGAAGGGATTGCAACAATTTATTCATGTTGTAGGCTATATGAGTCCCTTTGATGATAAAAATAGCAAGATTGCGATAGATGTATTTAAAGAAGGAAACAATTTTTTGAAAATAAAAAATCCATATGAGAGAACAAAGTTTTTAGCAGATCTTTATATCCGTCAGCAGGCATCAACAGTAGGTTATCCGCTTTCAGTAATTAATCCACCAACTGTAGTTGGTAGTAGTAAAACAGGGAGTACGGAGCAAACAGGAGGCTTAGGCTTGCTTGTGATGAGTATACGAAAAGGGCTCATGCCAGTGATTCCTGGAGGTAAGGAATATAGATTACCACTTATTGCAAACGATGAACTAGCAAAGTTTATTGTGCAGGTTTTCAGATTGGAGCAACCAACTATACAAACATATACACTTGTTGAAGATAAACAACATGATCAGAATATTTCAGAATTATTAGATGCTATGTCAGAAAGTATGAATATGACTGCACCTAAAATCTCTGCCCCATTGCCATTTATGAAAGCACTTATGAATAGTGGCGTAAGCAAAATAACCCAAATTCCTGCTGATGGGCTGAACTTTATTACAAATCGAACATTTTCAAATGGTTCAGCGAAAAAGATTATGGGAGAAGATTGGTTTAAGGAGACAAATGTAATGAAGTTTTTCCCAGCCGTAATAGCTGATCTGGATTATCGTATGATGTATCAAAATGGCCAGCACAGTCATTTATTTAAACGAACATTATGTAATAATACTACCATTTACAAATCACAAGGAGAGGGTAAACCGTTTATTTTATTACATGGTTTATTAAGTGATGGAGAGGATTTATTTCCTTTAGGAAAAGAGCTTCATGAAAAAACGGGTCGACCTGTATGGATCATGGACCTTCCAGGTTTGGGACGTTCTCCTTTTAAACGAGAGAAAAACCTTTTAAATATCTATTTGAATGTAGTGAAAAAGTTATTGGAGAAAGCTACTAATGGTGCCCATCTAATTGGCCATTCATTTGGTGCGTATATTCTTTTGGAAGCATTAGTACAAAAGTACATAGATAAGAAGTATACAATTACTTTACTTCAGCCACCTATTGCTAAAAAAAATGCTAAATCGATAAATGTTCCTCAATTTATGAACAAATGGACATTGAAATTGGCAACTACTAATTTAATAGAGCGTTATTTATTAAGTAATGGTTTATTTGAAAGTACGGAGAACATCCCTGAACATTATATTGAAAAAATAAGTAGCAGTTTTACTTCTCCTAGAATTTTAAATACTACGGTTCAGCTTAACAGTTTACTATTGAAAAACGATCAAGGTGATTTCAATGAAGTAACAAAGTATAATCTTCGCATTATTTGGGGGGATTATGACAGAGGCTATTCTGCTCCTTCGCATCTTGGTAAGGTTGATTTTGTTCCATATGGTCATCATTTTCCTCTTAACCATCCGAGTGAAACGGCTAATTTGGTAATAAAAAATAGTAGTACTAGCAGATGAGAGTGTGGGATAAATAAAAAGTGGGTAGTAAGATCGTTGTGTCTTTGAAATAAAGTCGTACTGTTTGAAAAAAAAGATTGTCTACATGAACGCTGGATATATTTACTTAAGAATCTTATTGCCACTAAAAGAATTTGAGTTATTATTTTTATTTGCAACGAATTGCGAGCAAGTATTTACACGCGACCATTTACTCGCCTTGATTACGAAGGAACGGAGCGTACAGTCGATATGCATATTCGGAAAATTCGCAAGCGTTTAGAGAGTCTCGCTATCCCAATCGAAATTAAGACGCTGCGTAATATCGGCTATCGCTTAGGTGAACGCCATGAATAATCTCACGACACGCCTATTGTTAAACTTTATTATTACGCTGGCGATTAGCTTATGTATTGCGATATTTATTACGTTTCAAGTGATACCGAGCCATATTGCGAAGCAAATTAGTAACAATGTGCAAAAAATTGCGCAATCGGTTGAAGTTACTTTTGGTGATGGGACAAAAGGTGAGTTTTTGTTGATTGGTGAAGAAGGGAAAGTTGGTTTCTTGGTTGGCTCTGGTAAAAAAGGTGAAGCAGTAGAAGAAAAGATTATTGCTAATAAAGTAAATAAGTATATGTGGCATTTTTGGGGAGACAAAGATAGTATCAGTGGTGATTTTAAAGTAGTTGGAACTGACAAAGAAGGGAAAGAACATCCCGTTTTGGTATCTGGCAATGATACAGTATGGCAATATTCCAATACTTCCATTAGCCCTAATAACGGTGCCGATTCCCATATCCCATCGAATATGTTGTTCCCTACAAGTGGATTATGGAAATTGGAAATATATTTTAATGATAAATTATTTGATGAAATAGTTATAAACGTCGAAGATAGTTAAATCAACTTCAACTAACGGGGTGCTTTACTTGAAGATCATTGAGTTGCATATGCAGCTCTTTTTTCTTTATTGAACTAACGGGGCAGGTTAGTTATAAAAGGAGATTAAAAAAGTTCAACATAATTGTTGAACTTTTAATTCATGTTACATATTTTCAAATTGGAGATATTCTAAAATATTTGCGAAAGGGTCTCTGAAACTAATATATTTACCTGGAGGAATTAGTTGGTTCATCTATAATTAAATCTACTTTTTTCTCTTTTAAGAATTTAACCTTTTTATAAATATCTTCAGTTCGTAATCCTAATACAACTCCTGTAATTTTATTATCTTGAATAAAGGTTGTATTATCGTTCTCTTCTAAAATAATTGGTAACACTCCGTGTACAAGTGATGCAATGTTAGGTCCATACTGCTTGTTTAATGTAGGCTGTTTTCTCAAAGATTGTTGCTATAAAGAAAAGTTGGGCTATACAACAATCGCGCCCGATTGTTGTATACATTGCATCCTTATAAAACAGAACGTTATAAATCTGCTACTTTTTAAATCTGCTACTTTTTAAATGCAAAAATATACCAAACGATATTGGCAATTAGTGACATAATGCAAAGAACGATCACATATAGAAAATCAGAAACATTATAAGTAACCGTTCCCATTACAAATGCCAGTACAATTATTGAAAGTGATATAAGTAACCCTACTCCGCAAAAAACTGCCATAACATATTTCATTCCTTTAACTCCTACCCAATACAAAATTAAAGACAGAATATAAAAGACAAGAAACATTATAATATTCAGCCACATACCTAAAGAATTGAATCCACCAGGATCCGGAAAGGGAGATAGCGAAGCTGCAATCATTATAAAACAGAAAAGTAGCCCCGAAATTATGGTCATTAAGATAACACCATTTCTCATTCTACAACCTCCATAAGAATAATTTTTGGTAAGTTCACTTTACATATAGCACCTCAACAATCTGGCCCGATTGTTGAATAACACTATTTAATCAAAACAACAAAGTTTACGAAAACAGCCTTAATGTAAAACCTAAAGTATTGGTATAAAAGTCAATTGCTTTGTTTAAATTTGGCACGTAAATACTTATAACACAAATCTGATTCACCATTTTACGATACCTTTTCTTAGTATTAATGTAAATATTCTACAGATGTTATTTAGAATCCTTTATTTTAAAAAATATACTCGATTGTCTTCTTCAACTACCGGGGCAGGTTAGTTCAATAAGAAATTTGATAAATTCCCTTGTTTTTATATCGCATTAGTGAAAAGTTGGAGAATACCGAAATAGTGATTATTTAGCTACAAACTAAGATGCAATACAATCTAAGTGATAAGTCAATTTCTATCTAGAGAATTTCTTCGATTTCATAAAAAAAAGCAGTATTTGTAAATGTATAAATGCAGCTATAAGTATGACGAATGGAATAAAACTGTTCAACACTTGGAATTAGAAAAAATTGAAATTGAAGGATAATAGACAATTCGAACATACGGCGTAATACAGATGGCAGAAAACTTAGGAGAATAATTAATGAATTTCAAATTAAATGAGCCAATATCTAAGCACATCTCTTAGATATTGGCTCTGTAGAAGTGAACTTGCTATGGTCGGTTCCAAATAAATGTTGTAACAATATACGGCATAAGTATGGCAATGACAAAAACGAACAAATTTCCTGATAATCCTATTACTTTCAATTTTCCTTTAGAATACAACAAAGCTAAGATAATCCCTATTATAGGTCCTGTAATTAATACACTTCGCCATACTATACCTGGAACAAGATCAATATTAAACAAGGTTAGTGCATAAAAAAGTAAGTTAAAGATAAAAACATAAATTGATAAATGTTTCATAGCTAGGCTCCTTTTTGTTTTCAGACTATTTATAATATAACGAATAATAATGTAGTTAAGTTTCGATCTTGAACTTTTTATTTTTAATGAAGAAGCTTATTGTTAATACGAACTGTTAGGAATCTGAGACGTATTCCGAAATCGAAAAAATGTGCATTAGAAGAAAAGGTTCTTCTTCAACTAACGGGTGCTATACTTGAAGATCATTGAGTTGTATATGCAGCACTTTTTTTCTTTATTGAACTAACGGGGCAGGTTAGTTATAAAAGGAGATTAAAAAAAGTTCAACAATTATGTTGAACTTTTAATGCTTGTTACAGATTTTCAAATTGGAGATATTCTAAAATATTTCCGAAGGGGTCTCTGAAACTAATATATTTTCCTGGAGGACAATTAGTTGGTTCATCTACAATAAATTCAACTTCTTTATCTTTTAAGAATTTAACCGTTTCATAAATATCTTCAGTTCTCAAACCTAATACAACTCCTGTAATTTTATTATCTTGATTAAAGGTTGTATTATTGTTCTCCTCTAAAATAATTGGTAACTCTCCGTGTACAAGTGATGCAATATTAGGTCCATACTGCTTGTTTAATTCAAAACCTAAAGTATTGGTATAAAAGTCAATTGCTTTGTTTAAATTTGGCACGTAAATACTTATAACACAAACCTGATTCAACATTTTATCACACCTTTTTTTAGTATTAATGTAAATATTCTCCATAATTTATTAGAATCCTTTATTTTAAAAAATATACTCGATTGTCTTATTCAACTAACGGGGCAGTTTAGTGGAATAAGAATCTGTTAAAATAACTTGTATTTTGATATGGTTGAAACAAGGCAATTAAATGAAGAGAGATGATTTGAGTGTATGCATTTGAACTTAAAGGCAAACAAGGATTTATAAGAATTGAATTAAATGAAGTTTTTGGTTTCCCAAAAGAAACAAGTTATTTGGGTGGCTATGATGTTAAAGGGAAAATTCAAATTAAAAGTGGGAACTATTACGTAAAAGATGCCGAACTTTGGTTTTCAACAGGTCAAATATATGAATTCTATAAACAACTACTTAAATGCTACGAAGAGTTAGAAGGCATTATTAATTTTCCAAATACTGATTCATCAGAACTTAAATTAGTGCTTGAATTTACTGGGTTAGGTAAATTTAAAATCCAAGGTATTTTCCAAGAGTATTTATCTGTGGAGAATTTTTTAGAATTTGAATTTGAAAGTGAACAAAGTTATTTGATTTCTACGTTAGCCGAATTAAAAGAAATCGTTGATTACTATGGTGGAAATGAAGGACTAATTATATAAATCTTGTTCAACTAACGGGTGCTTTAGTTGAAGATCTTGGAGCTATTCAAACAGTTTTTTTCATTCAACTAAAAGGGAAGCCTTAGGGATAAAAGTGATTCATGTTGTGGAAACTATACATAGTGAATAATGAGTGAATGTCATTGTTCGCAAAATACCAATTAACTATACTAAAACTATAGTATTTAAAATCTGCTTAATCCCTTGATACAAAAGGGATTAGGCGCTTTTTTTGTTGTGATATATTGGAACTTAAAGAAGGATTAACGCAAAAACGACTGAAAATCGAGCAAATTAGAAGGAAGAAATGAAGATAAAGCGGTTTTCGCTCGAGTTGAACCTGAATAAAGTGTAGATTTGTAAAAAAGCTTGATTTAATATTGGGAATTTTTGTTACTATCAATATTGAGATTGTGAAAGAATGTACTTAAACTAACGGGGCAGTTTAATTTAAGTGTAATTATTCACTATCTGTATTTTTAAAAGTCCTTATCCTCCACACAAAAATACTCACCCCACATGAAAAAGGAGAATGAATTCATTATGAAATCATCCCCTCAAAGTTTGAAAATGCTTATACTGATATTACTCATCAATGACGCGCTAAACGTTTTTCAAAATCCGCCTTAAACAACAGAATAGCATCAATATTTACAGCAAAATCGTGGTCACTGATATTAAAATTAGTAATAAACTCGTCAGATCGCTCACGAACCATAATTGTCGGACGGATATTGTCTCCAATAGCGTCCTGAGTTACAGCACTTCCATAGAAATACCAGTTAGTTTCAGTAGGGGCATTTGCTGCATTCTTAGATAAGTCATTTTTTATTATTTCGCATAAATTATCCATAAAATCTTCATTAAGCTTAATGTTTTTTCCATACTCACCAACATCAGATATATCAGCATATCCATACCAAATATTCCTGCTTGTTCGCTTTCCGTCATTTGAAGTGTATGTTTCATCAAACAAAATCTTCATTTTCATTACCCTCCGATAATATAAAATTTCTTCATACTATTATACACCTTTTGTCATAAGGAAAGAAAACTCTTATGACATGGGCTGTCTATACAAACAGGAAACTTGCCTAACTCTTAAGAGTTAGTGAGACTAACAGCAAGTTTGTTACCACGGAGGGTTAAGTAAGGGAAATATTCATGACCAGATTCAAGAAGTAATTTCATATTAAAATTCTAGAACTTTCTTCAGCAATCGAGTACTTTACTTGAAGAAAAAGGTTACTTTAAACAGATATACCAATGCGGAATTTTAAATTTTATCACTACATTGAATGAATATCTGAAAGATATTGTGCAGTAAAAGAACTAATATTAATTAAGAAAAAGTCCCTTCATATTTGAAAGGACTTTTTATTTGGGGGCATTGTTTTATTTTACAAGTTTAATGGGGAGCTTTAGTTTGAAGTAGCTTTAATCCCATACAAATAAATAGCATTCCTGTTATCTTATTCAGGACTATTCCCACCTTTTGGTTTCCTCTTAGTTTTTTAGTAATGTAAGAAGAGAAATAAGCAACAAATAAACACCACAGTAGTCCAGTTGTAGTAAAAGTAAGCCCTAATATTAAGAAAGGAATAGGACCTGATGCTTTAACATCTATAAACTGCGGAAGAAAAGCAATAAAAAATAACGAAACTTTGGGATTCGTTAGACTTGTTAAAAGTCCTTGTATATAAATTCTTCTTAAGTTTAATTTAGTTGATGACGCTTCAAAACCTATGTTTGATTTATCAAGTATCATTTTAATTCCTAAATAAACGAGATAGATAACACCAATAATCTTAATGGTATTAAATAATACAATAGATTTTGTAAGTATGAGTGATAAACCAAAAGAAACTAATAACGTATGAACTAAGGAGCCAGTAATAATACCAAACACAGAATAAATACCAGCTCTTCTACCTTGTGAAATACTTCTACCAACAATATACATAGTGTCCGCACCAGGGATTAGATTCAATAAAATCCCAGTTAATAAAAACATTTCATAATTAATAATACCGTACATTTAGCACCTCTATCTCTTTTTTTGGGGTGCCCTTATCGATGTTAAAGTAAATGAAAGAAAAATAAAAGCTTTTTTTAGATGGATCAGCGAAAAAAAGTTTAAAATGATGAGTGATCTACTGAACATTTTGAGGATTAATAAATATGGTGTAAGCCGCTTTTAATTGTGAATATCTAAGAATTTGTGAAGAATCGCACTTAAACTAACGGGTGCTTTACTTCAATAAGGAGTAGAGCCTTTTTCTTCTTGAACTAACGGGGCAGGTTAGTTCAAGAAGGGAAGAAAATGCTGCTAAATTTAAAGGATACTTCTATAGTGTAAAGAACTTATTTAAAGTAATAGTAACCATAAAATTTGAGGTGCAAAAAATGAATATTCAATTTTATGATATAGGATCAGTAAATGAAAAGGATTTAAATGATGTCCTTTTGGTCAATGCTTGCGGTTCAGCTATTGGACACATTTTTGCTCAGTTATCAAAAGTTCTGGGCTTCCGATTAATTGCGATAACCCGGAATGATAAATATTCAAAGGATTTACTAAAGCTCTGTGCTTCTTGTGTGATTAATACCTTTGACTGGTGGGGATGGAGTCGATGCAACTATTGATTCAATTGGAGGACCAGATGGTAACGACTTAGCATTTTGCGTTCGTTCTAAAGGTGCTTTCTTAACTTTAGGTCTTTTATCAGGAATCCAAGTGGATTTGGCCGAGATTACAAATGAGACAAAAGTGAATGCAAAATTATTTCATTTACGGCATTGGAATAAAAGAGTCTCAGCAAATGAATGGCAGGAGACATTTAACCACTTAATTACATTGATTAGAGATAAAAAAATAAGGCTGATGAGACCTGAATCATATTACAACTTATCGGAAATAAGTGAAGCCATTCGGATTGGTGAATCTTCGGATGGACATCAAGGCAAGGTGATTTTAACAAATGGAAGAGCTGCTTATTCCGTTAAAGGGCGCATATCTGGAATAAAGAAATGCGTTTTGTATTGCAGAATCTGAATAACATACTCGAAAATAGGACTTATTTAAAGTCATATATAATTTCAGAATTAAAATCCATTTTGATCAATCTTTTCAAGATGGATTTTTTTCATGCTGAAATTTGAGCTTAACTGAAAAATGATAAGTCATTTCTTATTTGTCCATATTAAAAATACATTCCTTATAGTTTCTTGATATTTATTTTCTATACTTGTATTAAATAAAGATAAGGGGTTGTAATAATGGCTAATTACATTTTAGAAACAAGACATTTAGAAAAGAAATTCAAAAACGAAAAAGTGCTGTCAGACATAAACCTGCATGTGAATTATGGAGAAATTTATGGTCTTCTCGGACTAAACGGTGCTGGTAAATCCACACTAATGAAAATAATAAGTGGAATTTTCCAAAAAACAAATGGTGAAGTGCTATTTGAGGGTGATAAGTGGAAAAGAGATGATTTAAAAAAGATTGGATCACTCATAGAAGGTCCTGCTATATATGGCAATCTAAGTGCGTACGACAATTTAAAAATCTTTTGTTTACAGGAAGGTATTCCTTTTGAGGAAATTAGTGAAGTTTTAAAAAAAGTAAATCTTTCTAATACAGGTAAGAAAAAGACAAAAGAGTTCTCTTTAGGAATGAAACAAAGGTTAGGAATTGCTCTAGCTTTAATAAAAAAACCAGTATTTCTAGTTTTGGATGAACCAGCAAATGGATTAGATCCGGCAGGAATAAGAGAATTAAGACACCTTTTGAACGAGTTAAAGAAAGATGGTGTTACAACCATGATTTCTAGTCATATTTTAAATGAAATACAAATCTTATCAGATACCATTGGTATTATTCATAATGGCAAGTTGGAATATCAAAATAAATTTAATCACCAAGATAGCCTTGAAGACTTGTTCTTTGAAATTACTTCAGGCATTAGAAAGGACGTATAAGTATGTCTAATTTTATTCAAGCTGAATTATTAAAAATGAAATCATCTTTATCGAAGAAATTACTTTTAGCTATTCCAATTTTCTTTCTAGCCTTTGCTATTTTTTCAAATATATATGCGGAGCAACAGCCGTCTACAAATGTTTTTTTAACAATTATTTATAATCTTTGGCCTATATTTTTCCTGCCTGTGGGTTTGGCTATGGCATGTGGGATGAATATTAATCAAGAGAAAAAAATTGGTGATTATAAAAACGTTTTGTCAAACAACATATCTTTATCCAAAATGTTTTTTTCTAAAGTTGTTGTAATTTTAATTTACCAATGTATCTCGGCAGTATTGATAGCTGCTGCGTCTATATTGGGTTCATTGCTAATATATAATGAATTGCCAATCATACCCCAAGTAATTATGACAACAGCGTTCATAATGATTGTTGCTTTACCATTAATTCCTTTCAGTTTAATTGTAAGCAAGTATATCGGTGTACTTATGACGACTCTAATAAACCTGATTGGTGCCGTCGGCTCAGTGTTTATCGCTTTAAAATCTTATTTTTGGGTTCTTCCTGGTGGAAGTATGTTAAGGGTACCAGCGGAAACAATGGGAATCCATCCTAATGGTACACCCATTGAAAACTTCAATTTAGTACCAGACTTTCATGTTTTAGCTATAGCTATGGGAGTTAGTGTGGTATATTTCCTAATTTTAATGTGGTTATCCAATAAAATTTTTAAAAGGAAGATGTATATATGAAATATTTAAATGTTATGCTTTATAAAATGGCAAAATCCTTTTGGTTTCTTATAATGATTTTAGCTCCTATTATATATGGTGTTAGCTTATATTTATATCTTGAGAGGTATGATTCTCTAAACCATATATTCGTTGACTATACGGTCTATTTTAATAGTGCAATACCATTTGGTATTTCGCTCATGATAAGTCTGTATGTTAGATACGAAGAACAGATAGGACACTTCAATCACCTTTTACAGTTGCGAAGCAGAAAAGAGTGGAGTACGGATTTAATCTTGGTAAGTTTAGGTTCGGTTATGTTCAGTACATTAGTTAGTTGCATACCATTATGGATGCTTATTGGTAATCATTTCACAGGGGATATTTTATTATATTCAATTTTAACAACGATATTTTCTTTACCTGTTATAATTATTTTATGGTTCATAGCAATAAAAATAAATACAAGTGTATGTCTCGGTATGGGAATCTTTTTCAGTATATTTATTATCTATTTTGGTGCAAACAGTTTAGGGGATTCCATATGGCAGTACATACCTTTACTGTATGGCACAAGATATTTACATCTGCTAACCATTGGTGACTATGGATATTCCACTTTGGTGTGGGGGCTATATACTAGTGTGAGTGTGATTTTATTCGTAGCATTTGTAATATGGTTTAATAAATGGGAGGGGAGGACAATTAGTGAATAAGAAAATATTGATTGCGGAAGACGAAGAAGATATGAGACAGATACTCTCGCTTCATCTGACTTCCAAGGGGTATATAGTTTCGGAAGCAAAAGATGGCATAGAAGCGATTGATAAAGCAGAAGCAGATGTTGACTTAATTCTGCTGGATATCATGATGCCAGGGTATGATGGATTAGAAGTGTGCAAACAAATTCGTAATCAAGTAATTTGCCCAATAATATTCATTAGTGCTGCTTCAGATTATATGAATAAGATGAAGGCATTTTCTTTAGGAGGAGATGACTTTATATCTAAACCTTTCTCCTTGAAGCTGTTAACATATAAGGTTGAAGCCTTATTTAAAATGAGAGAACGTCTTCTGCAAAAACATGATGAAAGTAAACGAAAAAAAATATTGATTGACGACCTAGTTGTTGATATAACTTCACGAGAGATTATGCATAATAAAAAGGTGATCCCCTTTACTAAAAAAGAATTTGATTTATTGGTCTTGTTGCTTTCATCGCCAAAGCAGGTTTTTACCAAAGAACATATATATGAGCGTATAAGTGGAATTGATGGACAAGGAGATGCAAGTTCTGTAGTGGAGCATATTAAAAATATAAGAAGTAAATTATTGTCTGCCGGTTTTCCTGAAAATTATCTACAAACAGTTTGGGGAATAGGGTACCAATGGAACAGTCAATAATCAAGGATATAAGAAGGTTATATATCAAAAGCATAATATGGACTATTATAATGAGTGTATTTACAATTATTATTTCAATTTTGGTTATTTTTGCAACTATTGAACGGACAGCTAATAATAGTGAAAAACTAGTTCATAAACAGAGCAAAAGCATGACGGATCATCCATCCGAATATATGAAGTCGTCTAAATTCAATGAGATGAAAAGGAATTTGAAAAAGAATGATATCATCCTAAACAAATTTAGCCCCAATGGTGAGTTTATTGATGGTAGTGAAAATTTCAGTGGTTTATTTCAGGGAGTAAATGTTGTTGATATGTTTAATAGTGCTCATTTTTACAAAGATTACTATCATCTCGTCCAGCCAATAGTAATTGAAAATCAAATTAAAGGACTTTGGGTTTATTCTTATCAGATAAAAAGTCGGCATTCTGTTTCTCGCTATATTATGTTTGGGTTAATAAGTATCACTTTAATATCACCGATTATTTATTTCATTATATTTTCGAGATCCTTTATTAATAAGCTTTATTATTCCGTAAAAGCTCCTTTGGAGGAGTTATTAAATGCGTCGATTATGATTAAAAATAAAAATTTGGAATTTAACCTTAGTTATAATAGTAATAATGAAATTGGCGAATTAACACAGTCATTTAGACAAATGCAAGGAGAACTAAAGAAGTCCTTATATAAAAATTGGCAACACGACTCAGAGTGGGCAGTTATGATGTCTAGCTTGTCACACGATCTAAAAACACCTGCTACACTCATTGCTTTAAGTACTGAAATGTTAAATAATGTGGACGATTTAACACCTAATCAACAATTACAGATAGATATTATAAATAGAAACGTCTTAAAGGTAAATAATATATTAGAAAGTATGGGACAAGCAAGTAATATCAAGGATCCAACACTGATTTATGATGTTACATCTATTGATGAATTAATCAAAGACGTGGAAAATGATTTTATTCACTTAATGGAAAAGAAAAATATTCAATATGAGCATAATTTGAAAATAAATAATCACGTGGAAATTCCTTACCTAAAGGTCAATCGAATCTTAGAGAATCTTTTTGCCAATGCTATTCAATATACGCCGGAAAATGGAAAAATTCGTTTTTTTGTTAATGAAAAAGGCAATTACATTCATTTCGCCATTGAGGATTCGGGAGTGGGAATAGAAAAGGAACACCGTGATTTGGTGTTTTCCAAACACTTTAGGGAAGATAGATCAAGATCTAATTCGTTGGGTAACGCTGGTTTAGGTTTGTTTATTACTAAAAAACTTGTTGATGAACTATACGGAAACATTGAAGTTGTAGATCCCTTAGTGTTATCGGGGGCACGTATTGAATTTAATATTCCGTATAAGTAATCTTTCCCTTTTTAAGTATGTAAACTTAAAAAGTTATAAATCTACAGATCCTATACGGAAGCCTAATTTCTCTCTAAAAGAAGGAGGAATTAGGCTTCTTTATTCTTCATTATTTTCAATATTTCACAAAAGGATGAATACAATACATTTATCATTGGGGGAAAATATAGTATGAGTACATTTGTTTATATGGTGAGACACGGTGAGTCGCCAAAAGAAGGAAATGAAAGAACAAGAGGATTAACCGAAAAAGGTTATTTAGATGCTCAACGAGTAACTGACATAATGAAAGATGAAGAAGTTGATGCAGTTGTTTCAAGTCCATACGTACGCTCAATTTTAACTGTTGAAAAGTTAGCTCAACAAATAGGGCGAAAAGTTTTAGTGTTTGAAGATTTAAAGGAGAGGATATTTTCTTCTGAAGACAATAGAGTATCTGATAAGGAATTGTTTCCACTTTTGGAGAAGTCATTTTCCGAAACAAATTTCTCTTTAGAGGGAGGAGAATCAAATGCTGATTGTCAAAAAAGAGCTATCAAAGTCTTAAAAGAACTATTAGATACCTTTAGAGATAAAAAAGTAGTGATAGGTACTCACGGGGCAGTTATGACCTTGATGATGGGACATTTCGATAGCACTTATGACTTGAATTTTTTACATAGCACATCAAAACCTGATATTTATAGAATGGAATTCAATGAACAGGAACTAGTGAATGTTCAAAGACTATGGGGTGTAAATATTGGTGTTAACCAATAAAAAATAATTTTTGTTATTGAACTAACGGGGGCTTTAGTAAAAGAAGAAAGGGTTCTACATATTAGTCATATCTAATATGTAGAACCCTTTAATTTTTCTATTTTTTTAAAAATTAGGTCTTGATAAAATTTATATCCCTCTCCTTTTTGTTTTACTAAATATCTTACTTCTGTAGTTGAAGATCTTTAAGTTATTCATCTTGTTTCTAATGAAATAAGGTAGTATGAGAGTGCTTGGCTCAGAGCCTCTGTTAATACTTATTAGCTTCAAAATAATTGGGTTCCTCAGGATAATATAGATCTTTACGTAAGCAGACATCTCGATGGGTGAGTGTTTCACCTTTAAAACGAATCCAAATTTCATCGTCTGCCATGACTCCATGTGTTTTACGTACAATGCCCCAGCGATTATAAGATTGCATATCCAGTGAAGCCAGTAATTCTTTTGCGTTGACCCGAGTAGGAGGGAAGGTTGAGATTGTGAAAGAATGTACTTAAACTAATGGAGCAGTTTAGTTTAATAAGCTATATTAGTATAAATATGGTAAGGTTTAGTAAAATTGAAAGAAACAATAACTTAAACGTAGTTTGTTCAACTTCCTCTATTGAACCAAGTGCATTATTTAGGGGGCTTTTAAATGGAGAAAATCTTAGTGAAAACAGGGATATATTCATTTGTTGTTTCTTTCTTCTTATTAGTAGTTTTTATGAAAATAGAAGAAAGCACAACTGATGTAGAGGGGATGACTTCATTTGTTGTAACACCTTATCCAGAGTTTTTCTTTAATATTTTTAGATATTCTATAATCACTTCAATCATTGCAGTTCTACTTGTATGTGTTTATATACTATCAAATAAGAAAAAATAGTAACAAAATCAAAAGATGTATTTTACTTTATAGACAATGTGAAGAAATGTACTTAAAGTAACGGGTGCTTTACTTGAAGAACATTGAGTTGCAATGCAGCTCTTTTTTTCTCTTTGTGCTAACGGTGCAGGTTAATAAATCAACGCTAAGAAGATTTAAAAATTATAATGGAGGTGATTAGCTTTGCAAAAATGCGAGAAATGCAATGCACATTTTAGTTGGAGTGAAATCTATAAATCCTTTTGGAGGAATTATAAACCGATCAAATGTAACGAATGCGATACAACGCATAAGATAACAATACCAAGCAGATTAATCTTTGTCTCATTCACTATTCTTCCAATGCTCATTTTTGGTTATTCCCTGCCCCCTTTTAGCAATGGTCTTGTGATACTTGGCATAGCTATTTTTATTTTTATAATTGGTTCTTTGTTGGCACCTTTTCTTGTTACTTATAAGAAGTCTTTGTGAACTAATGTACTTAAGCTAACGGGTGCTTTACTTGAAGATCATTGAGTTGCATACTAAATTTTATATTTGAAAAATATAATGCATTGGATTCTACTAATCTTTATTGGAATTTAATACTACATACTTCGAACTAATTATCTACTCTAATAAAATTAATATTGTAATATACTATTATAAATAGGTTAACAATGTTAATTTATGTTTTATTCAAAGAGCTCTAGAATGAACAGTAAAAAATACTATAAGGAGTCCTAAAATGAAAAAGAAAATAAACTATTTAATCTTACTTTTAACTGCCATCTTTATAGTTGGTTGTACTAACGTAGAAGATGCATCCGTTGCAGATAAAGAAACAGATTCACAAGAAGTAACCACAGTTAATACAAATAATAATGGAAAAGAAGAAACAATCACTACGGATGATGAGCCAGTAATAGAGGAAACACCAACCCAATCAAAAAATGACAAGTTCGCAGGATACAAATTTATTGAAGTTGATGGTGGTGATTTGTCAGGACATCGCGAACCTAACGTCGTCGTTGACATTGGTTTTGGGAACCGTAAGTACTATTCTTTCACCAACGAATATGGCCAAGTAATCCGTGTCATTGCTGACGAAATCGTTCTACAAGATGACGATAACGAACCTGTAACATCGTCTGGCAGATACTACAATGATGAAGCAAAAGTTCCTGGTGTAGAAAGTTCAGATTTAGATGAAGGACATATCATTGCAGATTCTCTCGGGGGGGTATCCAATGCTTACAATATTACTCCACAAGAAAGTACGCTTAACCGACATGGTGATCAAGCATATATGGAAGATGCCATTCGTAAAGCTGGTGGAGCTACTAATTTTGAAGCAATTATCACATATCCTAATACGGAAACGCATATTCCTTCTCATTATAAGTACACTTACACTTTAAAAGGGAATAAGATTGTAGATGAGTTTGATAACGGCAACCCTGATGAGATAAATAAATCTCTAGGCTTAACTGAAAGTAAATCAACTAACTCAAATAAGTCAACTAGTTCTAATAAGTCGAATGGCACTGAAGATATTTCAAGTGTTGATACAAACGGTAATGGACAGGTGACGATTAAAGAAGCAAAAGCAGCAGGTTTTAGTATGCCAATAACGAGTGATCATTGGTTATACCCATATATGCAAGATAATGATAAGGACGGTATGGTAGGTGAGTAAGCCCCTAGAACTTTGAGGCAAAATAAATGAACGAAAGAACAGTTTCCTCGTGGGTGTCTGTACTCACTAACAAGTGCTTTACTTGAAGATCATTGAGTTGCATATACAGCTCTTTTTTCTTTATTGAACTAAGGGGGCAGGTTAGTTGAACAATCGGGCCAGATTGTTATATAGTGAAATTTTTGACGTAGCATACTTTGGAATTCTAAATTTCCGAAGATGAAAGTAGATTGTTTTAATAAAATGACATTAAGTTAAACAGCGAATTATCATATTCTAGTATGATTCTAATGGATCATGCTTTTTATTTTGTAAATTTTTAAGGGGAATTTCATTTTAAGTGTTAACTTTTTTCGTTGTTAAAGGTCTTATAACTGAAAAGGAGGGGAGTAATGAGTGGGCATGATGAACTGTACATAGTTTTGCAAGAAAAAACAGCAACTATTTTTAAGTATTTAATTAAAAATGGCGCAAACCCTCGAGATGCTGAAGATATTATACAAGAATCCATCTATAAATTTATTTTAAATATTGATTCAGTTGATCCAAACAAAGCGTATAGTTGGCTATTTCGAGTAGCAATTAATCATTATTATGATTTGTGTCGCAAACAGAAAAGAGAAGTGAACATATCTTTTGACCACTTTGAGCTTGTAGACGATTCACTTTTACCAGAAGACTATGTTCAACAAATTGAGATGAAAAAAGAAATTGAAGAAATACTGAATCAACTCACCCCCTTACATAAGCAATTAATTTTATTGAAATATGTACTTGGATTAAGTTACGAAGAGATTTCTGAAATGCTGGATATAAATTTAGGTACATTAAAAACCTATTTATTCCGTGCAAGAAAATCCTTTAAAGACATATATCGAAAGGAGAATGAAAAACATGACAGAAAATAAAAAAGAACAGGAATTAAATGATTTTTTTGATGGAAAGTCAACAAGTACTATTTCAAAGGTTGTAAAAAAAGCAAAGAGAATAACGATACTCCGAAATATAGGTATCTCTTTATTTGTCATAGTTTTCTTGTTAATTACTTTAAGTTTGTCTTGGTTGTTTATTTTAAGGGGAAGTCAAGAAAAGGCGATGCGTGATATCGAGTTATTTAGCAGAATCACTAATCCTAATATTGAGTTATTAACGAGCCAAAACGAATCAAATGGTGTATTTGAAGGGATTTTAACGTTTAATCGATATAAAGAGATTGAAGGGATTCCAGTAGATTGGAGTAATCATGTTGTTAGGTATAGTCTGTTTGGTGGAATGAGCCGTTTCACAGGGCATTCATTAATACAGATTGAAGATAAAGAAGATGGACTTTATAGAAATTATGACAGTGAGACAAAGCAAAGAATGATGAGCTTTTATCATCCAGAGGTATTGTACAGCCAAATTCGTAATGACCTAAAAACCTTAAATAAATTTACAGATGATACTTTGATCGAATTAGGGGTTTCATTTAACCAAAAATATACACCGGAAGAAGTTCGTGAATTAATTCCAGAGAATATAACACTTAAATGGTACTGGGTAGATACTTATTCAGAAGAAGACATTCAATCATTAAACAAACACAAATATAAACCTAAGTCTCCTGAATTAGCTACTGAAATTTACGGTTTTAGTGAACGCCCTACCGAATCCTCTATGAGTGAGAAGCATTTTATTGATGATGTTCAATCGGGCTTGAATTATGAAGATGGAAAATACTTTGGGGAATTTAATCGTATATATAACAATTTAAAAGGTGATTCTGCAAAACTAGATCCTGAAAATATTGAGATAATAGGTGCTGTGGTAACAGGAACACCGAAAGAATTAGCTGAATTAAATGATATGGATACGGTTCGGGCAGCTGTACTAGGCGTAACTGTAAAACCATATTGAAAATAGATTGTTGTAACCATAGTTTGTGAAGAATTGTACTTAAATTAATGAGGTGCTTTAGTAGAAGATCTCGGAGCTGTTCAGACGGCTCTTTTTGCTTATTCAACTAAAGGGGCAGGTTAGTTCAATAAGCGCGGTTGGGTTTGCATTAAATTTCAAACAAAGTAAATTAGTGTTAATATTAAAATAATGTTTAGTTAATAATCCAAATAGTCAAAGAACAGGTCTGCTATTATGGTTTCAATGAGGAGGAATAACTTATGAAATACATTAAAGGCTTATATGTATCACTTGTACTAATGATGTTAGTTATTTATTTTGGTTAACACAACAGTATTTAAAGATGAATATTCAGGTATTGCTATGTTCATTTATTTAGGCATATTTTTAATGGGAACAACCTTTTTTATAAATGCCAAACAATTAAAAAATTAGGATGCTTAAATCAAGTTGTTTAACTAACGAAGGCGTTGATTTAAGATGGATTAACGTTCTTTTTTGGTGGAGTTATTGAATTATATAATTAGTATAGATGGGAATGAGGTTGAATAAATGAGGATCTTAGAGAAAATTATTACCTCTGTGCTTTCTACACTTATCTTTTCTCTGTCTTTAGCATTTTTAGAATATACACCAGTGGCAGAACAACAAGCTGGAATTGGTTATAACTCCTTGGAAGGGCTATATATCCTATATTTTTTTTATTCATTTCCTATTTATTTATTAGGTGGAGGATTTTATTCTTATTTAGTAGATGTATATTTTGATATTATTCAATTTCGTAATGAATTTCTAAAATATATTATTGGCTTCCTCGTATACGTAGCAGGTGGTTTATTAGTTGTTGGAGTACTTTCTGTAATTATATTGCTAACCGACGGGGGTACTGGTGGATTATTGACATTTGGCGCCCTTATGTTTGGTGCCTTGGCAGCTTTATTATTTTACCATATTTCCTTGATTTCTAAAAAAGCATTAAAATTGTTTGCAAGATAGAGAATAGTTTTATCTACTGTTATCGGGCGCGATTGTTTAATTAGTATCTCTTTTTCTTATTAAACTAACGGGGCAGGTTAATGCAAGAAGGGACGTGTTTTATGAAAGAGATTAAATCGACATCTATTCAACCTAATGTAAGAGAACTTTTATCCTTCGCAACCTCTGAAAAGAATGTCGAGAAAGAATATGAGATATATATGCAATCTCCAATAAGAGAGTTATATGGATATGACCTTGAAGATGAGGTTGTTGGTTGTATTGGAATAGAATTTTTAAGTCCAAAACGTTGTGAAATTAAACATATCGCAGTATCTCTAAATCATAGAGGAGTAGGTATTGGGAGTAAAATGATTAGCTTTATTTTGGAGAAATATTCTTCACCTTTTATGTTTGCTGAAACCGATAAAGATGCGGTGAATTTTTATGAAATTTATGGATTTAAGATAAAGAGTTTGGGTGAAAAATATCCAGGTGTGGAACGATTTCAATGTATTTTAAAAAGTTAATAGGACTAAGTCTTATTCAACAATTGGGTGCTTTACTTGAAGATCATTGAGTTGCATATGCAGCTCTTTTTTCTTATTGAACTAACGGGGCAGTTTAGTTGAAGAAAGTAATATCTGTAAGTTGATTTTAGTCTAGAAATACTGGATAATGTTGTGGTATAAATTAGTTTACAAAAGGATGACTGTCATGAAAAAAGCAGAGGAAATAGCCTCCTAAATCCAATAAAACATATTAGGAGGCGTTGTAATGAAATTTAATATAATTGATCGTGAAAATTGGAATCGAAAAGAGTACTTTGAACACTATTTACAACAACAAACAACATTCAGTATAACGAATGAAATTAATATTACTGTTCTTATGAAGAACTTAAAGAAGAAGAATTATAAGTTATATCCTGCGTTTATTTTTATGATTACAAAAATAGTTAATTCCCATCGAGAATTTAGAACCAGTTTTAACCCAGAAGGGAATTTAGGTTATTGGTCAGAAATATTGCCTTCTTATACAATTTTTGATAAGAAGACATACACATTTTCTAGCATCTGGTCACCAAATGTAAGTAGGTTTTCTGAATTTCATTCTCAGTATGAAAAAGATGTAGAAGAATACAATGGTACGGGTAGTTTATTTCCAAAGACTCCTATACCAGATAATAATATTCCGATATCTATGATCCCTTGGAGTTCTTTTACAGCATTTAATTTAAATATTAATAATGGTGGAGATTTTCTCTTACCCATAATAACTGGGGGTAAATATTCTCAAATAAAAGATGAATTGTTCTTACCTGTGTCGTTACAAATTCATCATGCTGTTTGTGATGGTTATCATGCAAGTGTTTTTATGAATGAATTACAAAGGTTTGCTGATGAAAGTGCAGACTGGCTCTAGTTGTTCATTGGGAAAATTTCTAAAAGGGGAACTGTGAAAGCAGTTCCTTTTTTTATAGAATTACAACCAAAGTTTATGAATAAATGTACTTAAGCTAACTGGTGCTTTACTTCAAGAAGGAGTGAAGCTTTTTTCTTATTGAACTAAAAGGGGCAATTTAGTTGAATAAGAGAAGGAGAGTTTTTATGTCGCATTTGACACAAAATGCGTAGTAACTAAAAAAGAAAAGGCGCATCACCTAAGTGATCACACCTTGAGATAAATTAATCCCAAACACGTACTCTTGGAACCCTTGCCATTCTCAAGTAATCCAGCAATTGGCCAGTATGGACTGATTCATGATAGGCGACTCTTAGCAACATGTCTCCCAAACTTCTTATGTAACCTGAATCAGAACGATCAATTTTAATACTTGTTAAATCTTCTTCAGAAAATGACTTAATAGTTTCTATGAAGTCATTTCTAAATGGTTCTGCTAATTTCAATTCCTCATTTACAGTGGTAAAAGGTTGTTTTTCGAAAGGAGAATCAAAGACTGCCAGACTACCTTGATTTTGGATAGCTAGATGGTAATAAAGTTCACTTTCTAAAACATGCCTAATCATCTCTATACAAGTCATTGCTTCGTCATCGGGTTTCCAATGTAGTATTTCTTGGGGAATAGATGTCCAAACCTTAGTACTTCTTCTTCGTACTTCGTTGAAATTTAAAAGAATTAAATCAATTGAGTTCATAATTTATTCTCCTTTAATTGGTATGTATTAAATATACATGAATGAACGTTCGAATAAAAGAGAGCAATTTTGGTTAAAACATTACGTCACAGTTCGACCAAAATACGTAATAGAAGAGAAGGTTCTTGTTCAACTAAAAGGGGAGTTTAGTTGAAGAAGCGAAAGAGGAAGAGAGTTACAAAATATTCTTGAATATATAGTAATATTTGAAACATCCATTTCATCTTTACGTATATATTAGACAGGATGTTGAACATTCATTTCTATTGTAAACTTGTACAAAGAGGAGGAATAGAATTGAAAAAGATGTTGCTATTATTTTCAAGTATTAGTTTAATTTTTTTATTAGTAGCGTGTTCAGAATATGGAGACGGTATGACCTATGAAGCTAAGGCTAGTGACTTTGAAGGAGGTTTTGAACATAATAGCCAGATGATTGTGGTTATTGGTGAAAAACTAATGATTAATGGTAATTATAATGCTGAAGAAAAACAGAAAACCGTTTTAGATAAAGTATTAGAATCAGAAGTAGATAATGAATTTCCGGCAAAGCGTATAGAAAAAACATATAAGAATGTAAAAATTAAAACAAAAAAAGATAAGTATTATATTACTGCTGACGATGGTATATCATTAGAATTTCAAAAAATTGGGGACCGCATTATAGTTGATGAAGAGGGTGCGGAATATTATACCGATAAATATCCGGAAAAATAGATAGTTTATTCATCCACTTAAAAGGTAAATACTAAAAGTTCTTATTGAACTAACGGGGCAGGTTAGTCCAAGAGTGATTTTTGAAGAAAAATCCATTGCTGCAAATAATTAAATGATATACTAATCATAAAATACGTTAAAAAGAGAGGATATACAATATAATGGTTGCAAAGACTAAAGAGGATTTTACTGGATTAAAGGTAATTGGTGAAATTTGTTCTGCTATTCGAGATGAATTAGTCCATAGTACGAAACCTGGAATTACCACAAAAGAACTCGATGAAATTGCGAGAGAGATGTTTGAAAAAGCAGGAGCTCAATCTGCCCCGAAAAGTGAATACGATTTTCCTGGTTATACGTGCATTAGCATAAATGAAGAAGTAGCGCACGGAATTCCGGGGAAACGGGCAATTCAGGAAGGGGACATTGTAAATATTGATGTTTCAGGTTCAAAAAACGGGTATTTCGCAGATACCGGAATTTCCTTTGTAGTAGGGGAAGGAGAGGCAATTTTACATAAAATATGTGACGTTGCTAAAGGAGCATTCGATGCTGGACTTAAGAAGGCAATGCCAGGTTCAAAAATAAGCGCGCTCGGAAAAGCTGCACACAATGTAGCAAAACAGCATGGCTTAACAGTCATAAAAAACCTTACTGGACACGGTATTGGGCGTTCGATTCATGAAGAACCAAAACACATTTTAAATTACTTCTCTCAATGGGATAACGAAATATTAAAAGATGGTATGGTAATTGCCTTTGAGCCTATGATCTCTACATTTGAAGAGGAAGTTTTCCAATCCGAAGATGGATGGACCTGCCTAACCGATAAAAGCTTTGTGGCTCAATACGAACATACGATTATCCTTACCAAGGAAGGACCGATTATTACTACATTGTAAGAGCACTAATACCACAACAAGGCGCGATTGTTTAATAACGTCGCTGTTCTTCTTAAGCTAACGGGTGATTTACTTGAAGAACATTGAGTTGCACATGCAGCTCTTTTTTTTATTGAACTAACGGAGCAGGTTAGTTGAAGAAGAAGTTGGGGGGATAGTATGAAAGAATGGTTTGGTTCTGCAGCAATTTGTATTAATGAGAACAAAGAAGTTTTGATGTAAAAGGTAGTAACTCTGAATCTTGGGCTATTCCTTCGGGTGGTATTGAACAAGGAGAAACACCAGAAGAATGTTGTATTAGAGAAGTTAAAGAAGAAACAGGATATGATATTGTCATTGAGGATAGCCTGTTTATTAAAGAAACTGAAATTAAAGGTTATAAAGTAAAAACTTATTACTTCAAAGAGAAAAAAATGGAGAAAGTAAAGGGATTAACGACCCCGATAACATTATTGTAGATGCTAGTTGGAAGTCACTTAGAGATATACAAAATATACAACACGCATATCCCGAGGACTTGGAAGTTTTAGAGAAACTTTTGAAATAGAGATTATTATTGAGTATGTAATATTTTTACTAACGGGTGCTTTACTTCAATAAGGAGTAGAGCCTTTTTCTTTTTGAACTAACGGTGCAGGTTAGTTCAATATACACTCCCTTATTCTGGTAAAATAAGAGTTGATTATGAAAATCACAGGGGGCAGATCATGAACGAGAACGAATTTTATGTTTATCATATCGTTACTAGGAATAAAATGAGCATGGGGCAGATAATTAACTTTGACAAGAACCAGAAAAATACCTTATATAGCTTCTTTTTTGAAAGGGAACAATTGAACTCTAAAGGTGAAGACTTTATTAAGATTTTATACGGTCATTATACAAATGAGGGTTTGAACATTAGTAAAGAGAATGCCGAAGTAGCTATTAAGTATGTGGGACAAACAATCAGAGCTATTAGAGAAGTGCTAGTAGAAATGGTTAGACTACAAGAACATCCTGAGTATCCTTCAAGATTGTCTTGCTTATACGCTGCTAAAAGCTATGAAGACGCTTTGAAATGGAAAGAAATATTTGATTCATACAATCGTAATGTTTTGCAGATTGTTAAACTTCGAGTTATTGGGAATTATTTTGAAGGTGATGCAAACCTTTTACCAAAGGAGGATGGGGTTCCTTTCTCTCAAAAAATTGAACAAGCTAGAGAATATTGGAAGGGTAACGTTAAAAACGAGCTTACTGAACTTTTGATAAATGGAACAATTGAAGTGGTAGAAATTGTTGATGATTTTTCATCTTAAATTCTGGAAAGTCGTTAAAGGTATGAATGTTAGGAGTAGAGCTTTTTCTTATTGAACTAACGGGGCAGTTTAGTTGAAATAGTCAAAGAGATTTTTCATTTTAAATGAGGTGATTAGGATTAGAGGTTTAACTTTTGAAATTCCAAATGGTTATGGAAAATATTTGTTTGAAATTTTAAGTGATCTAGAACTTAATGAATTAAATTGGCGAATTGGAGGAGGAGAATCTTATATTATAGAAATTAACACATTAGGGGAACCTTTATTTCCTTCTCTTTGTACAGTAAATGGGCAAACATTATCTGAGTTAATTTCAAAAGAAGAATATTATCTTATATTTGTCGATTTAAAGGCATTTGCGAATAAGTTAGATGTAAAAGAAATTGCAACTTATCAAGAATTTGTTGAAAGTGAATGTCAGTTTGTACTCTTAGTAGTGGATTCCTCATATGTAACGATTTATTCAAAAAAACAATACATAATTAAACAATTGTTTTCTAAGGCCGTAAATGCTGGTTACAAAAATGTGAAATATATTACAGATGAAAATGATAGCAATACAACGTTGATTGCTTTTTAATACCCTATTGTAGAAGTGATTTGTAATATATTGAGTAGAGTTGTATTTAAACAAACGGGTGCTTTAGTAAGAAGACCTTTGAGCTGTCCAGACAGATTTTTTTCTTATTCAACTAAAGAGGCAGTTTAGTTACAGAGGGTATAAATTAAGGGATTCGGAGATGTATGATGGCAAAGAAAAAAAGAAAAGCAGAAAAGCAGGATGGGTTTTTTAAAGAAATTTTAGGTGAGATTGGTGGTTCTATAATATTTGAAGTGGTCTGGAACATTATAATTTTTATACCAAGAATGATAATTCGCTTGATATCAAGCATTTGGTGAAGTCATTAATTCTTATTGAACTAACGGGTGCTTTACTTCAATAAGGAGTAGAGCCTTTTTCTTATTGAACTAACGGGGCAGGTTAGTTTAACAAGATTTTAATACTTTGACAAATTTATGTAGGTAAATGTTAGAATTGTTCATATGATTTTGTGTAATTTAGAGAGAGGTTGGCTATGTCAAAAAATGTGAAATGGTTTTCCTTGGAGGTGTGATAGGGGTATATATTTATCTTTTGTTTAATCATTTTATAGGTAAGGGCAAATCTAAAAGGTTGCAAATTAGTAATTGATATTAATAAATTTTTTTAACTAACGAGGGCTTTGGTAGAAGATCTGAGCTGTTCAGACAGCTCTTTTTTTATTGAACTAAAGTGGCAGATGAGTTGAAGAAAAGTGTGAAAGGCGGGGCGAAAGTAAAAATCTAACAAAGGGGAGTATTGAAATGAAGAAAATAATTTTAATGTTAATTACTTTGATTTTAACAGGCTGTAATGGATTTCCGAACGGTACTATTAGTCAACCAGAAGGCAAAGTGATCGTGGGTGGGGAACAATATACAATGATGTCAGGTGGTTACGAGTGGAAAGAAGACAACATTGAAATTAGTACAAAAAGTATTCCCGATATAAATGAATTAGCTGAACTTTTCGAAACAATAGAAGTCGATAAAGGTGATACTTTAAAATTTGAAATTGATAAAAATCCTTCTTCCATTACGGTAACTAAACTGAATGAAGATGGTACAATTGACAGTGTTGAAATTGAAGATAATAAAATTACTTTACCATCAAAAGAGGGCTATTATATTTATGAACTTAATACAATATGGGATCAAGGAAAAGAAACTTTTATTTTTGATATTAATGTCAAATAAAAATGTAGCGACTTCGGAGTTTCAAAGGATTTTAAACGAGCGGAAGACATTAGAGCTGTGGTATACAACTACAGCTCTTTTTTTCTTTATTGAACTAACGGGGCAGATTAGCTGAAGAAAGAATAGTTTATTTCCGCAGTTGAGGAAGGTCAATAAGCCTTCCTCTATTTTTATTTATTAGAGGTAATGAACTATGAAAGCAATAACAAACTAACCTTTAGTTTTATTAAAACGTAAAAGTTTAGCTCCAAGTGGAGCTTTTGTTGTATGGAAATGACCATACTTTAAAATTTTATTGATTTAATTTTCCTGTAAAGAAGGATTTATGAATCATTATTGAATAATTTAAAGCCCAGGTACTCAATTAATTTTGAGCCTAGACTTTTTTTTGCGCTTATTATAGCTTCTCTAACATTCTTATTAGGGCTGTTAAAACAAATGTAGTGATAACTGCAATTATTAAAATTCCAATGGAAGATAACTCAACGGATGTAAGGTGGAAAGTTTTCATCCAATAATATCCTACAATTATAGAGAAAAATGACGACAAAACAGAGATTATTAAACCTAGAAATCCTAATTCGTCTAGCTTTTGTTCTGTTAAACCTACAAGGCTTAATATCTTAGAGAAAATACCAGCAATTATAAATAGTGCAAAAGATAAAATTAATAATGACATTATTCCTGAATGAGTAATTTCATTAGGCACGAATTTAACTAAAGCCATCATTATAAATGCAGGTAGAAAAATAGGTAATATTAAACCGGCAATAATAACGAATGAAGCGAAAAATTTATTTTTATTTGGTTTACTCATACATCCTCCTGAAAAAATCGTAAAAAACGTGATTAAAATATAGCACATTAAAATAATTAACAGCATTTTATTGTTTTTTCTGATAAAATTGGAAAACGACATCAAACGAACGATATTTTTAAACTGAATTAAAAAAGAAAACAAATCATTTTTACATTTTTTAATTTTCATACTTTCCTTTGTTTATAAAAAGTTGAATGAGCATACATTACACATAGTAAGATTGTGAAGAAATGTACTTAAACAAACGGGTGCTTTACTTCAATAGGGAGTAGAGCCTTTTTCTTATGGAACTAACGGAGCAGGTTAGTGTTATTAATCAAGGGTGAATCGAATTGTATATTATTAAATTGATTCTTGCTGTGTTTGTAATGGCAATTTCAGCATACTGCTTTATCACAAAAGATTATTTGTATGCTCCAATATCATCTTTATTGCTTGGAATTTTAATTGCAATTATAGGAATAGATGAATTTAAAAATAATGGTAAAAATAGTAGATGTATGTTTTTTATACCAGTATCTATATTAGTTATTGTCGTGGTTTTATTTAGTTTCTAATTATATTTAGGTGCGTTTATGTTGGTAATAGGATTAGACGATACTGATTTGTATTTTCCATCGAAAAAAGATTTGTGGATTTATCCTATCTATTGAGGGTGTACCATAGCTTGCTTTGCCGCTTTGGTTGCAGGCAGAGATTATATGGTATTAGTTTTTACTGTTCCATTGGCATTTCTATTGGCTTGTGGATGGTATAAAACGGGGTATGAAGTAAAGGCAGATTATTTAATCATATATAGCGGACCTCTAAAAAAGAAGATATTAATAACAGATATTAAAAGTATGAAACAAACAATGAACCCTTTAGCATCCTATGCATTATCGATAGATCGTCTAGAAATCATTTATGCTTCTGATTTCAATATGGCGCTTATATCTCCAAAAGATAAGGATAGTTTCATAAAGTTAGTGAAAAAAGTGAACCCTAAAATCAATTTAGAGAGATAGTAATAGTTAAAACTAAGTAATTCTTTAAAGGGGACATAGTAATTGAAGAAAATAAAAAACTAGGACGCTTCAATTATGAGTATAACGGGATTATTAATAATTGAAGCATTTTTAGCGGGAAGTTCAATTTAAAATTACTTGCAATGATGTTCATTGGTTGGACAGTAGGATATTTAATTTCCTATTATTTTGATAAAAAGAATAATAAGTAGGCTTATTGAACGAACAATTTAATCGTTCGATTGAACGGTATTGGCTATCGTTCAATCGAACAAATTTTTTTTTACATCACATCAAATGGCTACTTCTCTAATTCCTCTTTTAATAGCTTAATAAAATTCTGTGAGGTTTTCGATAAGAAATGATCCTTTAACCAAATAAGTCCAGAAGAGCTGTTTAATGCTTCGTTACTGATTTTGACAGCATGAATTTTGTAGCCCTTTTGCTGTCTAATGACGGTTTCTGGTACAACAGAAGCGTAGAATCCGCTTTCGACTAGCTCTAGTAATAGAGCAATGTCTGAACACTCAGAAAGACGAGGGGTTGCAAGACCATAATTTGAGAATTGCTCCATGATTATATAGTGTAAACCAAGGCCTTCAGTGCTTGGAATGATGAGCGGGTAGTGATGTATGTCCTCGTAAGTTACAGTAGAAGAAGGCAAGATTTCTTTAGAAGAACAAATGAAATAGAATGGTTCCGTTTTAAGATGTAGGATTGAAAAGTCATTCAATTCGAGAGGAAAACGAATGATGGCTAGCTCAAGTATTCGGTCACGGACTAATTGGCATAGCTGCGCAGAATCATTTTGTTGGATTTTAAACGTAATATGTGGATGCTGCTGATGATAACGTTGAATAGTAGTAGATAAATGTTCATTTGATAAAGTATTTACGCCCAGAGTTAAAGTTCCGTGTTCCCCGTTTGCTGTTTCCCTAACCTCTCGTTCAGATTCTTCCATATACTTCGTAATTTTCAATGCATGTTTATAAAGCGTTTGCCCTGCATCTGTTAACTCCAGCGTTCTTCCTCGTCTTTCAAACAACTGCACATTCAAATGGTTTTCCATGTTTTTTAGTTGCTGACTCAAAGGAGGTTGCGATAGGTGTAGCTTTGTAGCAGCTGCAGAAATTGTTTTTTCCTCAACGATGGCAATAAAATAACGTAATTGGCGAATATCCACTTTTCCAGCCTCCTTTCTATATATGAAAAAGATATGTAAAACTAACAAAATGAATATTATTAGTATACTAAACTTCATGATACGATAAAGACGAAATATTTGTAAAATAAATCGCTAGAGGCAAAAGTGTTGCTTCATATAGAGAGGGGAAATTTAAATGGATTCAAAACAATGGTTAATGAATGTATTGCTTGAAACGGGATTTCACTATGAAAACGGACATGTTGTAGCAACGAAAACAGAATTGGTACATCTTCTGATTGAGGAAGGCAAGATTACGAAAATGACCCCTCAAAGTACGAAAATAGAGGATGATGTTCCAAAGCAGGATGCAAATGGCTTGCTGGCACTCCCTTCTTTTGTGGAAAAACATTGTCATTTAGATAAGACTCTGCTTGGAGATAAGTGGACTGCTAATATTCCAGCCCCTTCGATATTTGACCGATTTGAAATTGAAAAGGAACGTTTACCACAATTAGAAGTGCCGATGGAAGAACGCGCCTCCATTTTAATTGATACGATGTTGAAGTCGGGTGTTACACATATTCGAACACATGTGGATTTATATCCTGAGGTTGGGTTGAATTATTTAGAGACGATCAAAAAGGCATTAGCTCGTTATGAAGGTAAATTAACGCATGAAATTGTTGCCTTTCCTCAACATGGATTGCTTCGAACAAATGCTTCAGAAATTGTGAAGGAGGCATTGACTAAAGGCGCGACACTAGTAGGAGGAGTAGATCCAGCCTCGGTAGATGGAGATATGGAAAAGTCCGTGAAAGAATTATTTAATCTAGCGAATCTAACGAATTCAGGCATTGACCTTCATTTACATGACCGCGGTGAAGTGGGTCTTACAACAATAAAAGAAGTAGCAAGACTGACAGTGGAATATCAAATGCAGGGAAGAGTGGCGATAAGTCATGCTTTTGCACTTGCAGATATGGTAGGGGAAGAAGCTAAGGAAATTATGCTCATGCTTGCAGAAGCCAAAGTTGCAATCATTTCAAGTGTACCTCTTGGAGATAGAGTTCCTCCGTTACCTACACTGGATGAACATCAAGTCGAAGTAGCAATTGGTTGTGACAACATATATGATTCTTGGTCTCCTTTTGGAAACGGGGACATTCTTGAACGACTTGGTCGATTTGCCCAAAGGTTTAATTATGTAACTGAACAAAAGCTTGCTACTTCACTTAAGTTCATCACAAATGGTGTGACACCACTTAATGAGCAAGGTGAACAAGTGTGGCCGGCTATTGGTATGGATGCAAATATGGTATTGGTTTCAGCAAGTTGTTCCGCAGAGGCTGTAGCAAGAAAATCAGAGAGACATGCCACTATTTTCAAAGGGAATATTGTTGCAGGTTGCCTTTCAACGAAGGGAGAGGAAACACGATGAGAAATTACTGGTTGTTAAATGTTCGTTTGGAAAATGGATATATTTATAATGAAAATACGGTTGTTGGAACGGAAACGAAAATCCAACATATTCGAATTGAAGCGGGAAAAATTGCTGAAATAACCAATGTACTGCCAGAAGGTGACTATGACTCTTACGATGCAAAGGGTATGTTAATGCTCCCTTCTTTTAAGGAATTTCATATTCACATTGATAAAACTTACTTCGGTGGGGCATGGCGCGCTGTACGTCCTGTTACAAGTATTTTTGAACGAATTAAGGAAGAAGAAAAGCTACTGCCTGAGCTATTGCCAACTGCAAAAGGAAGAGCACTCCATATGCTAGAAACAGTGCTAAACTACGGATCAACACATGTACGAGCACATACAAATATTGATCCATCTATTGGTTTGAAAAATTTAGAAGTAACCGTTGAAGCATTTGAAACATATCAAAATAAGCTTTCACATGAAATTGTTGCTTTCCCTCAGCATGGATTATTACGTTCAAATATGGTAGAAGAAATAAGACAGGCGCTAAGAAGTGGGGCAACCCATGTAGGTGGTGTAGATCCTAGCTCGGTTGATGGCGATATTGAGCGCTCGTTAAATACAATTATGGATCTTGCTGTTGAAGCAAATGCAGGTATTGATATTCATCTGCATGACGGTAAAGAAGCTGGTTTAAAAACGCTACAAAAACTTGCTGACTTAACAGAGGAAGCAGGCTGGAAAGATAGAGTAACAGTGAGCCATTGTTTTGCACTTGCAGACATGTCTCCAACTGATTTTAAGGAAATCTCATGTCGCTTTGCCAAACTTGGCATTTCAGTTGCCTCTACCGTTCCTTTTGGCAAGATAATTATGCCACTACCAGAACTGAATGAGAGTGGAGTTCCTGTCTATTTAGGCACTGACAGCATTAACGATCATTGGTCTCCATTTGGTAATGGTGATAATTTAGAGAAAGCAGGATTATTTGCAGAGCTATATCGAAATAGTACTGAACAAAAGCTATCTCAGACATTGGGCTTTATTACGGGGGGGAAGACACCGCTCAATCAAAAAGGAGAACAGGTTTGGCCTAAGATTGGTGACGAAGCGAATATTGTCTTTGTTGAAGCAAGCTGCTCTGCTGAAGCTGTAGCAAGACGATCACATCGAAAAGCCGTGATATATCAAGGTAAGCTAGTTGCGGGCAATGATAAGGATTAATCAAAAATAGAATAAACCCGAATCAAGACTACCTCCCATGCTTTTGAAAGTAACATTGTTTATACCTCCTAAAAATTTATTAATAAAGGGATTATTGGAAACTCTATTGAAATATTGACATATTGATATTTTACTAACGAAAAGGTTTGTTGAACAAGAAGCGGGAGGGATAAGATGAAAGAATGGTTTGGTTCCGCAGCAATTTGTATTAATGAGAACAAAGAAGTTTTGATGGTAAAAGGTAGTAACTCTGAATCTTGGGCTATTCCTTCGGGTGGTATTGAACAAGGAGAAACACCAGAAGAATGTTGTATTAGAGAAGTTAAAGAAGAAACAGGATATGATATTGTCATTGAGGATAGCCTGTTTATTAAAGAAACTGAAATTAAAGGTTATAAAGTAAAAAGTTATTACTTCAAAGTGAAAAAAACTGGAGAAAGTGAAGGGATTAACGACCCCGATAACATTATTGTAGATGCTGATTGGAAGTCACTGAGAGATATACGAAATATACAACACGCATATCCCGAGGACTTGGAAGTTTTAGAGAAATTTTTGAAATAGAGATTATTATTATTTTGTGTGTAATATTTTTACTAACGGGGCTTTACTTGAAGATCATTGAGCTGCATATGCAGTTCTTTTTTTCTTTATTGAACTAACGGGGCAGTTTAGTTGAAGAGTGTTGTTTAACTTTAGTTCAACAATCTGGCCATATTGTTGAGTAAATATTTACTTGTATAGCATTATACAAGCTGAAAAGTATCGCAAATAGTGGTGAAACAAAGGGTAGATCTAACTATAAATAGCCATTGGCTGTCGAAGATTAATTAAATGTAATCAATATATTTTCTAATTTATATCTTCTAATGAATTTGGCGAGAAGCGAAAACTTTCTTGCCAAGTTCTTTTTTTATTTCACAACTAAAGAAATATGTGTTAATGAGAAATAAGTAATATAAATTTGTAATTTTTTTGTTAACCTTTTTATTATTGAAACGTTTTAAAGGTAGGAGGTTTGAAATGAACGATTCCATGATGGGAAAAAAACTAAATGAGATACTAAAATTTGTCTACTCTTACCTAATAAAAATGGGTGCATCAAAGGAAGATGCAGAAGATATTATTCAAAATACTGCTTATAAATTTTTACAATATATAGACTCAATCCATAATACCCAAAGTTGGCTTTTTAGAGTAGCAGTAAATCAATATTATGATATGTCTCGTAAGAAATCTAGGCGAAGAGATATATTATTGAAATTCAACTTACAAGAAATATTTGAGGAAGAAACACCTGAAAAAGCCCTCATGCAAAGTGAATTAGAAAGGGATATTCATGAAATCTTAACTAATTTAAAACCAAAATACAGGCAGTTACTTCTTCTAAAATATAGTACAGGATTAAAAATAAATGAGATAGCAGAGCTGTATAGCATGAAAGAAGGATCTGTTAAGACTATTCTTCATAGGGCAAGAAAAGAATTTATAGAACAATATAGGAGGTATGAAAATGAACAAGGAAAATGAGTTTTTTCCAAAAGATTTTGAGTTTGAGAAATTGGTGAAAAAAGCAAAGAAACGTTCAATGATAAAAGTGGTGCTCATTTCATTAGTTATTAGTCTGATTGTTTTAACTGGTCTATATTTTATTGGAGATACAGTGATGAAAATAAAAATGGAAAAGGAGACCAGCTTAGATTCGACCTGGAATGGAATTATGGGCGCCAACATTGAAGAACAAGGTACAACATATAATTATTCTCTAACTTCAGCAACAGCAAAAACGAAATTAGTAAAAAAAGTCGGAGGAGTTCCAATTCCATGGGGTGAACAGGAAAAGGTCTTTCCTGTTTTGGGGACATCTAGATTGATTACTATTGATGGTCCTTCTGGATCAGGCAGCATAGAGGATGAGCGAATTCCTTTATATTATCAAGGAGAAAGAGTAGTTGAATTTTTTCATCCACAAGTTAACTATAAGCAAATATTTGATGATAGGACTGTACTGAATATTATTGACGATAACACTGTTGTAGAAATGGCTTTTTCATTTAATGATGGATACTCAATTGAGGAAGTAAACCAAGTATTTAAAGAACAATTAGCATGGTATTGGGTAGATACTTTTAGTAAAGATGACATAAAAGATGATAATAAGTTTAACGAAGATGAGAATTTTCCTAGAGACTCTTCGGTAAATGGCTTTCAAGCATATGGCTTTCAATATAACCAACACCCAAAGGCTAATCCGGCATCTAACTTTATATCGATATTAGAGATGGTAAAGGAGGATGGTGGTAATTATCAAAGCGATGCAGAGAAAATTATTAATAGCATAACTAATCAGGGCAAAATAAAACTAGAACCTCAGAACCTTAAAATTATTGGTGTAGTGGTTACAGGAAAACCGAGTGATTTAATAAAGTTTAGTGATGAATCTATGATTCGCGGTGCTACATTAGGAGCAACAACAGACCTATATTAAACTGTAGTGAATACCAATGAAACTGACTTATGAGGAGAGGTGCTACGATAAGGTGGCATCGTTTTTAAAGGATAAAGAACTAAACACTGAGAATTCAGTTTATCTTTTCTTACAAGACGATCTTCCTCCTTTTAGTACATTACCTTGGGTGAAGACGCCACTATCAAAGGTTATTGAAAATATTGCTCATCTAGCAGCAAAAGACTCCTATCAACAGTATATATTTTCCCAACACCTAAATTTGTAATAGAATTCGTTGAACCAGACTTAATAACCATTGCTTGGTAATTGGGCGTTACCTGATGGATACATATTTTCACTAACGTGGGCTTTACTTCAATAAGGAGTAGAGCCTTTTTCTTATTCAACTAACGAGGCAGTTTAGTTGAATAAGTTATATTAGTATAAATGTGGTAAAGTATAGTAAAATCGAAAGAAACAATAACTCAAACGTATTTTGTTCAACTTCCTCTATTGGACCAAGTGAGTTACATTTTAGGGGGTTTTTAAATGGAGAAAATCTTAGTGAAAACAGGGGTATATTCATTTGTTGTTACTTTCTTCATATTAGTCGCTTTTATGCAAATAGAAGAAAGTACAACTGATGTAGAGGGGATGACTTCATTTGTTGTAACACCTTATCCAGAGTTTTTCTTTCATATTTTTAGATATTCTATAATTACTTCAATCATTGCGGTTATACTTGGATGTGTTTATATACTATCAAATAAGAAAAAAGAGTAACAAACTCAACAGGTGAAGGAAATGTACTTAAAGTAATGGGTGCTTAGTACAAGATCGTTAGAGCTGTCCAGAACAGCTCTTTTTTCTTATTCAACTAAAGGGGCAGGTTAGTTCAATAAGACTTTGTTAATGGGAAGGAGAGGACTAATTTATGTTATTTATGCTTTTGCTTGTCATTCCATTATTAGGCGTTTTCTGGTTTTTAAATTTTACTACGTTCTTTAAGAACCTAAAGAATGGAAAAAGCACTCATAACCAAAATGTTTTTGGAGCAGTCTTAAATACCCCTATTAGGAAAACACAAACGCCTATAATTACATCTTAGGTCTCACTTCTAAAATGACACAATTGTCCGCGTGTGGTCAAAAGGTATAAAGTCGGGTGTAATAAAGAGCGCTATAAAGAATGGATATTTAGAACCTGGGGAGAAATATAAGATCAAAAAGTCACCTGGTGCACCTGGTTATTAGGATCAATGTTGGGATATTTTCCATTTACAGAAGACACTTGTAACGGTAAGAATAGACCAATGGACTTAACGTGGTGGGATAATGATGATGGTGAATATTGGCATGACTTTGTATTACACCTAGAACGTGAAAATTATTTCAAAAAAGATGAAGAAACTTTGGAGAAGCTTTTTTGTGAACGCGAGTATACTCCGTCTAATATTATTGGGATAATGAATGTACGTAATCAAAAAAGGATTGAAGAACTACTTACACAAGCAAAAAGTATGTGCAAAGTTGCTAATGCTTTACTAATTTTCAAAACAAATTCTAGCGGAAAAAGTCAAAAGTATTTTGATGAAGTTTATGCTTATTTACTAAATAAGCATAATATTGTTGAATCAAATACTGATTACGTTTCTGATATTTCTGGGACTTTATATATGTATTATAAAAATGAAAAATAACTTTTATTATAGACTCCTATTTGGAGTCTTTTATTTTTATGCTTGTTTATGATAAATAGTATTATTATAAAAAGGAAGAATATTCCGATATAATTATATGAAAAGAACAGAAGACGGTTGTGAGGAACACAATCAAACTATATGAATTAACTCTTAATAATAAGAGCTTTGTATATATTAAATACTAGGAGATGATTAAATGGGGAAATTAAGTAAAAGTATTATGTTAGGTATGTTAAGTACTGGATTACTATTATCCAGCGTAGTTGTAGTAGACACTGAATCTACTGTTCAAGCAGCTAGTACTATTAATAATAGCAAGGAAGTTAGTCAAAAAGCGTATGTTTCGTCCGCAAAGAAAAAATTAAGTGTGTATAAGAAGCGCTTGGACGAAAATATTCCTAAATTTAATGAGTATACTGCTATTCGAAAGAATTTACCTGCACTAGGTAATTTAGAAGACGAAGACTACTACTTTGAAGTGAGACATTATTATATAGTTCCAGATTATATGAGTTACGAAAGATCAAAGTATATATCTAAAATACGTGATACAAATAAAATTAACCTTTTAGACGATTACTCGCCTAAATATCCGTCTAGAAAAATACTTGATGAATTCGAAAAAGTAGAGTTGGAGTTAAAAAAGAAGAAAATAGATAGAAAAAAGGTAGATAGTCTTCTGGACAATATAAAATCATCATTACCTTCAAGCAGTACATTCATGGATTTTCCGTATAATTTAGTACTAAAAGTTAACTTTGATCGTAAAGAATTGAGATTCTTACATAGTGAGATGTACGGTGGAAATGATGAAAGAAGTAATGTAGTAAAGAAGTTCACTCCTATAGAATTAAATTATATTAAACTCATGGAAACTAAACGTGTGGAGCTATCTTCTCTGAATACTCGCTATTTGGAAACAAGGAATTCCATTGAAAATCGTACAGATGAATTAGAGAACTATACAAAATTAAATAAATACGGTGAATACCTTAAAAACCTTGTATACGATACCAGTGCATATAGTAAATTAGCTGTAAAACAGAGAGAGAACGTAATGGCAGCACTTGATTGTTATAGAAATACGAGAGCTGAATTGATGAATAATGGTATATACAGTGAAGATGATATAAGTAAAAGAAAAGAAGATATGCTAAAAAGGACCGAAGAATACTACGAGGTATACTCAAAAGCCTCTGAAGAGGTAAAAAATACGAACGGTAAGAAGAGCGGTAAGATTGATATATACAACAAAGCAGCTACTGACATGGTGTTCAACATACAACTGGCTAATGATATTTACGACCATTGGAACGAGGTAACGAGTACACAACCGATTCAAACTATGTCTTCGCTATTGAAAAAAGCAGGAATGGATATGGAAGAATAAAGAGTAGATAAAACCAACCAAAAACAACTAATGCAGAACGAGAGCTGATTTATATTAATAAGGAGATGATACAATGGGGAAATTTAGTAAAAGCGTTTTGTTAGGAGTATTAAGTACAGGAATACTATTATCTAGTGTAGTTGTAGAAAGTCCTAAATCTACAGTTCAAGCAGCTAGTACTATTACCGATAAAGTAGTAAGTCAAAAAGCGTATATTTCGTCTGTTAACAAAAAAATCGAACTATATAAGAAACGTATAAAAGAAAATGAGGTAAAATATCAAATATTTTATGGTATGCAAAAGGATTTGAAACCTCTGCATAAAGAAGTATTCAGTAAAATACCAAAGGAAGATATAAACAGGGGAGAAAAGTATTACACTGAACTTACACCTTATGTCAGCTTTGAAAAATCGAAATATTTATATAGAGTAAATAATGTAGGTTCTATTAATAGATACCAATCATTTGCAGATCAAAACAAGAAATACCCGACAAAAAGCGTAACTGATGAATTCAAGATAATAGAGAAGGAACTAAAGAAGAAAAAGATTAATAGAACAAAAGTAGATCGACATTTGCGCTATGCAAAATCAGCGATACATTCAGCCTATTCATCCATAAAACTAATGAATACTGCAACTTCACGAACTACCTTTTATATAAAAGAATTGAATTTCTTGCACAGTGAACTGTTTGGTGGAGACGTTAAACGTAGTAATGTAGTAAAGAAATTTACTCCTGCCGAGTTACATTATATTGATTATATGTCTAGAGCCAACAGAAAACTATCGTTGAGCTACGCGAGTAGTATAAAGTCCTTGGATGAATTAGATACCTATACAAAATTGAACAAATACGGTGAATACCTAAACGATATAGTAAACGATGACAACGTATACAGTAAATTAAGTGTAAAACAACGAAATAACGTAAGTCGCGCACTTAAGCTTTATGAAGAAACCAGAGATGAACAAATAAAGAATGGTATATATAGCGAAGATGATATAAGTAAAAGAAAAGAAGAAGTATTAAAAAGAATGGAAGATTATTATGACCGTAATGTTAAAGCGTTCGATGTATTAGTAAAAACGTACGGTAAGACAAGCGGAAAAATTGATGATTACATCAAATCGTCAACTGACATGACCACGAGTACGATTATGATGGACGCTACGCGTGACAATTGGCACAAAGCGTTTAGAGAACAAACGATTAAAGATATCTCTTGGTACTTGAAAGAGGTAGGGCTGGATATGGAAGACTGATAGAAGATAAAAATAAACTTAAAAACCACAAAGAATAATAATTTTTCTGTGGTTTTTATGATTATTTTACTTGTTAATCCACAGCGTGTGCAACTGTATTTTAATCAAACTTTATTACTAAGTTACAGTAACTTTATAAAAAAATTGATAAAAATCACCTCTTGAGTTTTTCTTAGAGGTGATTTTTTATTGGATATTTATGTTAAAATAAATGTAAAGCTTGTGAAGAAATGTACTTAAACTAACGGGTGCTTTACTTCAATAAGGAGTAGAGCCTTTTTCTTATGGAACTAACGGGGCAGGATTGTTGAAGCAAGAATTGAATATTAATAATAGTGATTTATTGAAGAATAAGGAAGTGGAAATAACAATGAACTACATAATAAGATTAGCGAATGAAAACGACATATCGGGTTTATGTGATATTAGAAATAATAAAGATTTATTCACGAATTATTTAAAGCAATTTGCAAAAAGGGAAGTATATTTGGCAATCGCTGAACAAGACGCACTTATATTGGGTTTTGGAGTTCTTAAATTAAAAGGCTCTTTGCTTCCTAAATTAAGTGACCTATATGTAAAAGAGGATTATCGGGGCAATGGTATAGGTTCAGATTTGATTCGGTATAGAGAAAATATTGCAAAGGGTTTAGGCCATTTTGAGATATTTGTGAGTGTTGACCCAATAGAAAATCCCAGAATGATAAAGTTAATTAGCAAACACGGTTACGAACCTATCTCCGAACCATATTTAAAAAAAGCCATATTTTATAATGATGATGGTACGACCTATAATAAAGCCTACACAAGAATTGATTTAAAGAAGTTGTTGAACTAACGGTTCAGTTTAATGCAAGAAGGGACGTGTGTTATGAAAGAAATTAAATCGACATCTATTCAACCTAATGTAAGAGAACTTTTATCCTTCGCAACCTCTGAAAAGAATGTCGAGAAAGAATATGAATTATATATGCAATCTCCAGTAAGAGAGTTATATGGATATGACCTTGAATCTGAGTTTGCTAGTTGTATTGGAATAGAATTTTTAAGCCCAAAGTGTTGTGAAATAAAACATATCGCAGTATCTCCAAATCATAGAGGAATAGGTATTGGGAGTAAAATGATTAGCTTTATTTTGGAAAAATATTCTTTATCTTTTATGTTTGCTGAAACCGATAAAGATGCTGTGAATTTTTATAAAAATTATGGATTTAAGATAACGAGTTTAGGTGAAAAATATCCAGGTGTGGAACGATTTCGATGTATTTTAAATAGTTAATAGGACTAAGTCTTCTTCAACTAACGGGGTGCTTTAGTGGAATAAGGAGATTAAAATAATCAAGCTTTTTTATATACAGTAAAATCAAGGAGTTAGAGTGATTTATAATCAAACTCTAAATCAACAAAAAGAAGGAAATCACTTCATTGAAGTTTAGAACGAATCGGTTCCTCAGGATAGTATAGATCTATACGTAGGCAGACATCTCGATGTGTAAGTGTTTCACCTTTAAAACGAATCCAAATCTCATCATCTGCCATGACTCCATGTGTTTTTCGTACAATGCCCCAGCGATTATAAGTTTGCATATCCAGTGAAGCCAGTAATTCTTTTGCGTTGACCCGAGTAGGAGGGAAGGTACGCCATTTTAGCCAACGTTCTATTTCATCTAAGCTAATATGCCCTTCCATATTCGGTGAAAATTGTTTGTTAAAATCATCAATATTGTTAATTACATATGGGGTGCCGCCATTTGCTGGTTTTAAATCAACATGGGCAATAATGTCATCCATCCACATTACGTCAAAAGTCAAGTAATCAATCAATGAATTCACTTCCTTCAATAAATAGGTATTTTAATGCTGGATCCCGCAAATGTGTAAGTAATACGTCCTTAGCACGTCCAAAATCGTACTGAGACTTTTCGATTGCAGTTTAAAATCGTTAATGGTTTGTTAGGCGCATAGTCTTTTTTATCAGATAATAGGCTCAGTCCATTATCAAAAATCGGAGTCAGCTCCTGTTTCAATAAGATGCTTTTAATCAGTTGCTGAACATGGTTAGGGATAAAGTGATCCATGTTGTGTAAACTACACATAGTGCAAAAAGAACTGGAGGAAGAATACGAATGGATAACTGTAAGGATAACGTTCAACAATTTTTTGCATTTTTTGATATGAGTTAAATAAATAATGAGTGAATGTCATTCTTCGCAAAATGAAATTTAACTATACTAAAACTATAGTATTTAAAATCTGCTTAATCCCTTGATACAAAAGGGATTAGGCGCTTTTTTTGTTGTGATATATTGGAACTTAAAGAAGGATTAACGCAAAAACGACTGAAAATCGAGCAAATTAGAAGGAAGAAATGAAGATAAAGCGGTTTTCGCTCGAGTTGAACCTGAATAAAGTGTAGATTTGTAAAAAAGCTTGATTTAATATTGGGAATTTTTGTTACTATCAATATTGAGATTGTGAAAGAATGTACTTCAACTAACGGGGCAGGTTAGTTGAATAAGGGATTAGAAATAATAATGGGTTTTACCAATTTTCAAAGGGGAAAATGGGCATTAGAAAAAGGGTTGATAATTCATCCGTTAGTATGATTTAAAGCCAGGATAACCAATTTATAATATTATAAATGAGGTGATTATATATGTTAGATTTAAAAGAGTTAATGAAATCGAAAACTAAATTTAAAAAGATTTGGGAAAGCCCTTGTAAAAATCATCGTGTTCTGTATTTTCAGATCAATAATGAAGACAATGGAATTAAAGCACATTTTCACCCTTATGGAGAAGATCATGCATTAATTTTAGAAGGAGAATTGACTTATGATGTTTCATTTAAAGAGCAGATAGTTGCTAAAAAAAGTGACCTTGTTTTTGGATGGACAAACTATGTGCATGGTTATCATAATTTCAACGAAAAACCTTTACATATTTTAGTTTTTGCCACACCCGAAAATAATTTATCAGTGTATGATCAAAGTGAACTGCCTATACAAAATGATGCTAATATTAGAATAATTGAAAAGTTACCAAAAGCAGAAAACCTCGCTTCAAATAGAGTGATTTTTTCATCAGTACCTCCAAAAGATTTTTCTAACACTCTTATAATTGATCTTGAAAGTCAAAAGATAGAATATACTCAGTACAAAATGGATAAGGATAATAATAACAATAAATTATATATAACATTCAAATTACCTATACAATAGATGTGGAATTATTCCCTCATGCAAAAACCAAACCCGAAAACTCGTGGGTTTCTTTTCTTTTAAAATCGATGTTTATAGCATACTTTTAATCAAACTTTATTCTAAAGCTACATTTTGAACTAACTTGTGCTTTACTTTAATAAGGAGTAGAGCCTTTTTCTTATTGAACTAACGGGGTAGTTTAGTTTAAAAAAGGTATCTTTTGAAAGTGACAGATTATCAGTGGGAGGAATAAATAAATGGAAGAAAAAAAGTTTGATATTTTAATGTTATTTCAAATAATTTTTGCAATCCTTGTAATGTTAATTAGTATTTACAGTAAGGTTACGGAAAACTACAACTTACTACCATTGATGCTCATACTTCTGAGTATAACGTTACTTATAATGGGATTACGAGAATATAAAAGAACTCAGAGTTTATTGTGGGGTATCTTCATTTTATGCACTTCGTTATACATTTTATTCTCTGCGGTTGAAAGCATTATGATTAATTAAATAGAAGTAATATTGAACTAACGGGTGCTTTGTTTGAAGATCATTGAGTTGCAAATGCAGCTCTTTTTTTCTTATTGAACTAAAGGGGCAGTTTAGTGCAACAAAGAGTACCTTCAGAATTATGGGGATTTACAACGCTAAGAAAAGAAATGTGACCAAACGACATTTTGGTAACTTTAATCTTTAAATGGATATTTATGTTAAAATAACTATTAAGATTGTGGGAAAAAGTACTTAAACTAATGCAGCAGGATTCTTGAAGTAGAAAAGGAGGAGTTTCTGATAGATTTGAAAGTAAATAAGAATTATATTTGGGTATATTTCATAACATTTTTTGCCCTATGGTGTATCAGAGAATTATGGTTAGTTCAATATTTAGATTTAATGGATTCTGTTCCAAGAGCTATAACGTCAGCCGTTATTAAAGTAGTTATTTGGATAATTCCAGTTTTATTATTAGTTAAAATTACGGAAAAAGGTGTTCCATTTTCCTATTTAGGGTTACGTCATAACTATATAAATGGTTTAAAATGGGCATATTTGGTATCTTTAGTATTAATATCTTATTTTGTAATTTTAAATTTCACTATTTTAGATAATAATGTCGATTTTCGAATAGGGTTTAACGAATGGCTTAATACTATTCTATTAGTTGGGATAACTGAAGAAATTGTCTTTAGGGGTTTTTTGTTAAGAAAACTTATGGATTCTATTAAATTTTGGATAGCTAATACCATTACATCTTTACTTTTTGTATCAATTCATTTTCCTATTTGGTTTTATAAAGGTCTTTTCGAATTCCCTTATATTTTTACTGCGTCATTAACAGCTTTTATATTGGGCATTATATTTGGCTATGTGTATAAGAAAAGCGGCTCTCTTTGGTCAGTAATTGTTATCCATTCTTTGTATAATTTGTTAGTATCACTCTTCTACTAACTAATACTTTATTCAAATAACGTTCCCAAATCAAAGTTTTGGGACGAAATAAAACGCTTAAAACGTTGTCATACCAATGTATTAAGTGTTTTTCTGTATTTCATTCATATTCACTTTATTATGCACTATCGTTTGAACATAGATACAACAAAGCTTGAAAACCTGGCGATAACCTCAAAAGCTTACCTATCACTATAATAAGCGTCACTGTTCTTCTTCAACTAACTGGTGCGTTGATCTAAGTAGGATTAACGTTCTTTTTTGGTGGAGTTATTGAACTAACGGGGCAGTTTAGTTTAAGAAGAAGTGCTCAAACAAGGTTGTCAACGTTACAGTTTAAGTAAGTGATTTTTTTAGGGGAGGGATGAATATGTATAAAAAATTAGGCTATGTTAAATCTTATTGTTGATAATAGAATATTCCGAACAACTTCTTGCTGAACGGGTAGTCTTGTTGAACAAGTTGTAAATTTAACATTTTAAAGTAAGAGCAGTAAGAGCATTTCTTTGTAATAAGAAATGCTTTTTATTTTTATCAAAACTAAATGAATATAACAATAATAATATAACAAAAAACGATATTAATTTATTGTATAACGATAAATTTTGTGTTAAAGTCATTTTATTATCAAATCAGTGAGGTGCTTTAAATGAATGTTAAACAAAGTTCAACCACCATCTTAAAGGTAATTATTTTTCTGATTGGAATTGCGATGCTTGCTTTATGTATCTTTTGGTTGCCTGAGATAGCATATAAAGATGCAAAGATACATCCAGATACGGCTTACTTCCTAATCCCATTTTTAGTATGTGCATATGGATTCTGTATTACGTTTTCTGTTGCGTTGTGTCAAGCATTTAAACTACTAACCTATATCGAAAAAAACAATGCTTTCTCTGAATTATCCCTTAAATCTTTGAAAGTTATAAAAAAATGTGCTTTTACAGTCATTTTCTTCATTCTGTTAGGAATAGTTTGCTTAAAGGTACTTGCTAAAGTCACTGGAGATGATGCTGCAGGTCCTATATCATTAAGTCTAATGGGTATTTTAGTGACGAGTATTGTTGCAACATTTGTAAGTGTTCTTCAAAAACCAATTAAAAATTTCCTAGAAAAAAATGAAATAAAAATGTGAGGTGTTATTTTGAGAAAAGTCACAACATTATTTTTAAAAATAGCTGTTTTTATTATAGGACTACCGGTTCTTGCTTTATGTATATTTTTAGTGCCCCATATGGCGAATTTCGCAGCAAAATTGTATCCAAATATTGCCCTAATGAAATATCTCGTTTTCATCGTGATGTATGGAGCGGCTGTGCCTTTTTACTTTGCTCTCTATCAGGCTTTCAATCTTTTACGGTACATTGACGAGAACGCAGCGTTCTCGGAATTATCTGTAAAGGCGTTAAAGAACATAAAGTGCTGTGCGATTACAATCAGTGGTTTGTATGTATTAGGTTTGCCACTCTTTCGTTTTATAGCGAAGGAAGTTGACCCTCCTATTGGATTAATGGGACTCATCATCATTTTTGCTTCGTTGGTTATCGCCGTTTTTGCTGCTATCCTCCAACGGCTACTACAAGAAGCGATTAACATAAAATCAGAAAATGATTTGACGGTCTGAGGTGAATAACATGGCGATTATAATCAATATTGATGTGATGTTAGCTAAAAGAAAAATGAGCGTAACAGCACTTCCGGAGAGTGTTGGAATAACAATGGCTAACCTTTCTATATTGAAAAATGGAAAGACAAAAGCGATTCGTTTATCAACTTTAGAGAGGCTTTGTAAGGCTTTAGAATGTCAGCCTGGAGATATTTTGGCGTACAAAAGCGACGAAGATACTCAATAAAAACAGACAACTAATTAATTTAACTAACGCGTAACGATAGTTAAATTAACCGTCTTTTCAAAGGGGGTTTTCTTTTGGGGCAAAAAAACAACATTAAGATTTAACATAGCCAAAAATTAAGTAATATTGATTTTAAATATTTTATTGGTCAGAAGATTACAGAAGTAAATACAGAAAAGAACTTGCCTTTAGGGATGGCTTTTAAACTTATTGTACTAACGGGGCTTTAGTAGAAGATTTTGAGCTGTTCGTACAGCTCTTTTTTTTCACTAACGGGGCAGGTTAGTTGAAGAAGAAAATTGGAGTGAAAGTAATTCACAAAAAAAGGAGGTATAAAAGGTGGACTTACTACTCTGGATAACTATTGGTTTCATAATAATGGGATTTGTTGTTCTCACTTCTATGAAAAAAGGTATGGAAAGTAAGCTCGCTTTTATAACAGCAAATATGGAAGGCGAGGAAAGTTCAATAAAAGCTAAATCCATAATTTGTTGGATAGTGAGTACCACAGCTTGGGGAATAGTGAGTATGATTCTTATTGTTTGGTGTTTTCATAATCACTTTGGATAACTGTTGGTTTCAAATGTACTTAAACAAACGGGGGCTTTACTTGAAGATCATTGAGTTGCATATGCAGCTCTTTTTTTTTATTGAACTAACGGGGCAGTTTAGTTGTGTAAGGAAAAATGTAGCTTTTGTTGAAATTTATGTAATAATAGATATATTAAAACATAATTCAGGGAGGTTTTTATGCAAACTGAAATACCAGCTAGTGTAGGTAAAATTACAATTCGTGCAAAAAAAGAAAATGGTGAAATTGTATATTTAGATTAGATTGAATGAAGTGCGTTGCTGCGATATGTAGGAACGTTTTTTCAATAATGGGTGCATTAGCAAAAGATTATTGCGCTGCACAGACGGCTCTTTTTTTCTTTTTCAACGAACGGGGCAGGTTAGTTGAAGAGTGTTGTTTATCTTGTGTTCAACAATCGGGCCATTTAATTTAATAAGTGAATATCTGCATCTGTTATAAAGATGCAGTTTTTTTATTGAAAAATGTTGTAACGAAATCAATAAATTTGTGATACATAGGTGAATGGCCAGACGGAAAAGGGAGGGTGGCAGTGGATAAGGACAATATATATCAAGATTATGGGGAATTTATTTTTAAATACTTGTTAACTTTGACAAACAACCTTGATTTAGCTGAGGAGCTAACTCAAGAAACATTTTATCAAGCGATTAAATCCATTAATAACTATCACGATAATGGTAAAGCCAAGTTTTCCACGTGGCTCTGTGCAATTGCTAAAAACTTATGGCTGCAAGAATTAAACCATAAAAATAAAAACCAACAATTGAAGGACTCACTAAAAAGTGAAAGCACAACATTTTACGACTTGGAAGATAAGTATATAAAAAACGAGGATAAAGTTATGTTTTTTAAAAAGGCTCATCAACTCAGTGAGGATAAACGAGAAATACTTTTTTTAAGATTGTTGGGTGACTTATCGTTCAAAGAAATTGGTTCAATTTTTGAAAGGACAGAAAACTGGGCAAGAGTGACTTTTTATAGAGCAAAACTTGAAATCAGAAAGGGTGAGTAAGGTTATGAAACATAGTGTATTTAAGGATTTGGCTCCTGCTTATATTGATAAATTAACAAGTGAAGAAACAAACGAACAGATAGAAAAACATATGGATCAATGTGAAGAATGCCGAAATTATTTAAACAAAATGAAGGGAGATTTATTTTCAGAAGATGAAAATGAGAGAAGAAAAGATAATAGGAACATTGATTATTTCAAAAAGGTACGCTCCAAAAATAGAAAAAAGATCTTAGTTATCGTATCATCACTTCTAGCAATGTTTCTTGTTCTGATAACTGCTTATTACTTTGTGTTTGTAAATATGTGGCAAGCAAGTTCCAGTAATGTTGAAACAAACATTAAGAGTCAGGGCACGATGGCTACGCTCTTATTCAAAGCAAAAAAGGACAATCATTATATAATTTTAACAGATGCAAAAACAGATGAGGAATATACAGATACTATATTTGTGTATGAAAAAAGGAACGATTTCTCTACCCCAGCAAAACTCCTAAAAGATGGGGGTGGCATTTCTTTCACATTTGCAGATGAAAACACACTATTACTGTACAATGGGAAGAAGAAGAAACTAACGGATGAAGATAAGGTAACTATACAATATAAAGATAAAACCGATGTAATACCCATAAAAGATTTATATGATAAAGGTAACGATGCTGAATGATTTAAAAATGGGATAGAAGTTATACCGCAAACGGGCGCGATTGTTGAATAAGCTTCACTTTTCTTGTTCAACTAACGGGTGCTTTACTTCAAGTAGGAGTAAAGCTTTTTTCTTATTGAACTAACGGGGCAGGATAGTTGAATAAGAAGGTATATTTACGTTGTTTATCTAAGAATAAACGTTCCTAATTTAGCTATCAAAAGGAGTGCTTAAATTGACTCTACAAATAAAATTCCCTAATTTAGAAACTGACAGATTGATTTTGCGGAATTTGAGAAATGAGGATATTGACTTTATTTATCGACTCTTCAGCAACGAAAAAGTATGTGATTTTTTATATGATGAAGAATTGTTAACGATTAGAAATGAAGCTACAGAGTTTGTTGAATGGAATTCAAATCCTGAAGAAAAAGGATTTAATCGATGGATATTAGTCTAATCGATTTCTATAATAGTCGTATACTGTTCTATAAATATCAACGTAAAAATACACCAAGCGTAATCTTTATTGCAGGGTTAGGCGATAGCCATGAAACATGGAAAAAAGTCCAAGACAGAATATCTGATGAAACGTCAACCTTGTCCTATTACAGGGCGGGTATTGGCAGGAGTCAAGACGTAGCAGTCCCGCGAACTTGCTGTGATCTTGTCGAGGAGCTCTCCGAATTGTTGCAAGTGCTTGACGTGAAGAAGCCCTATATATTGGTAGGACATTCCTTTGGTGGGTTGTTCGCCAGATTGTATACCAGTCTTTATCCGCTGGATATCTGTGGTTTGGTTTTGGTTGACGCTGCACCGGAATATAAAGAACTTGCCTATGAAAAGGATCTACCAGAAAATCTCCTTGCAGGAAATAGGGAATATTTTGAGAATCCTATGTTGAATAGTGAGAAGATTGATAAAATACAGAGTTATAAGCAAATTGTTGATCATTCAAGACAAAGTGACATCCCTCTCTCAATTGTTACAAGAGGTTTACCCGATAATGGAGAAGATGGATGGCCCTCTCAAGAAATATTAAAAATTGAACAAAGTCTACAAGCAGAATTCCAATGGCTGTCAAGGTCAAGTAAGTTCCGGATTGCTACTCGTAGTGGACATTATATACATCATGATAGCCTGATATTGTGATAGAAGAGATTTTATTAATGTTAAAGGGGATGGGAAAGTGAGCGAAATAAGGCTGGAATTTATGGCGAATTTGAAAAGAATTGAGGAGGAATAATACCAACTTCGTTAAGGTGAGTAGATGAGGAATTTGTAACTTTAATGTTGCAATATATCGGTGATCCCCCTAATTACATATTTGCGTTGAATTTGGTATTGAAATAGCAGATCTTATTCCTCAATCACAGTTAATCATTTTGAGGAATCAAATCATAATCCATTTATTGAGGAAGAAGGGAAGTTTAGAGAGTTTGTAAGGACAACTTTATAATGAGTAACAATAACTAAGAAGTTTTATAACATGTTTTCGCAGAAGTTATTAAGCTAACGGGGCAGTTTAGTTGAAGAAGGGAAGCGAATTTTAGGTAGCGAAATAATAGATAAAGAAACCAATAATTGGAGTTGAAAGGGAGGAACCTTTCAACTCCAAAGTATTTTATATTAAACGGTTATCATACATTAATTGAATTTGTATACCAAATGGGTCTTCAATAATTCCATATGCTTCACTAAAAATATTTTTGTCTAGAGGAACGATTATATTCACTTTACGATCAGATGTTAAATTATAATAAAATCTTTTTATTTCCGATAGATTAGCACTTTGTATACAAAAAGAAGTATTATTTCCAATTTTATAGCTTTCTTTTGGGTTCATTACATCTTCTGCAATCATTAATTTCGTTTTCCCTATTTGTAAAACAGAGTGAGAAATATAATTTTTGTTTTCGTTAGTAATTTCAAACGAACTATCCCTTCTTGCCAAATCTTCATATGTAACAACCATTAATTCATTTGCCTCCAAGTTTTTTTTATAAAACTCTATTGCTTCACGTGCTTTTCCATTCATTGAAAGAAAAATTGCAATCTCTAACGTCATAGCTATCTAGCTCCTTTTCTAATTGATAGTCTTAGTATAAAATAAAAAGGTATCAATATATGACACCTTTTATGGAGAAAATTATGAAGAAAACAGAACGTATAAATGATATGCTCATATTTTTGAATAACAAGAAAAGTTTTAATTTAAGTGATTTAATGGAGAGATATTCTATTTCTAAAAGTACAGCCCTTCGAGATGTTCAATCATTAGAACAAATAGGTATGCCTATATATTCTGAGTTAGGTAGAAATGGAAAATATGAGATATTAGCTAGTAGTATATTGTCACCGATTTTTTTTACTGTAGATGAGATGTATGCATTATATTTTTGTTTACTCACTTTAAATGGGTATAAAACAAAGCCATTTGAAATAGAAAACATCGTATTAGAAAATAAATTTAGTAATATATTACCTGAAAATGTGCGTAATAATATTTTGATTATGAATCAAGTACTTTCATTAGAGGTAACAAATCACAGTAATTTTAGTCCGTACTTAAAAGAAATTTTACAAGGGATTTTTACAGAAAAGGTCTATCGTTTAACCTATTTAAAAAAAGAGAAAAAGAAACAATTAATAGCACAATTTATTCGAATACAATCTAAATTTGGACAATGGTATGCTAAAATTTTTAACTTTACAACAGAGAAGATACAAATACTTCGATGTGATAAAATCCTCTCAGTAATAGAAATTAACGATTTCAAATCTAAAAAATTAGAAGAACTATTAAATTATATCGGTGATTTTCACAAAGAGCATGATGCTATTAATTTTACTATCATCGTTAATAAAGAAGGGAAAGATTTTTTTACTAAGGAAAATTACCCCTCTATGAAAATTCATAATGATAATGAAAATTTCTTAATAACTGGCTATTTTAATAAAGGTGAGGAAGATTTTATAGCTAACTATTTTTTGAAATTTGGACAATCAATTATTTCTATTAGTCCTGTAATGTTAAAAAAATTGATCTATGATAAGGCAAAGTTTATAGAAGAGCACCTAAACTCTTTATGAGTACTGCCCTTTAATTTCAAAACAACAAATTCTTCAACTAACGGGTGCTTTACTTGAAGATTATTGAGTTGCATATGCAGCTCTTTTTTCATTATTGAACTAACGGGGCAGGTTAGTTGAAGAAGGAATTTGTTACATCACGTGTTGAAAAATCATCTCCCGTATCAACTCCTTAAATTCATTCCGCTAACTCTACTGTTGACGCATTATATGGAATTTTTTTAAACGAAGTTCGACATATGTAGCATTTTAAAAGAGATTGATTATTTATAAAAAAGTTTGATAATTAATAAAAAAGATTGATAAAACTTTTAATTCTAATAAAACACATTAGTTGTTTCATGTTTTTATAATAATTATACTTAGATGTATAGTTATTATAAGGGGTGATAGGATGAGTAAGAACTTTATTATATTTGGAGCAAGCCATGGGTTAGGCGATGCATTTGTAAAAGGCTTACCCACTAAGGGAGATACAGTATGGGTGGTATCACGGACACGACCAAGTAGTTTAGATGTAAATGATGGCGTAAATCGTAAATGGGTCGCAATTGATTTATCTAGTCAACAACAAATTCCTTCTTTAAAAGAAACTTTAAAAGACAATCCTATTGATGTATTAATTTATAATGTAGGAGTATGGGAAAAGCGTGGTTTTGAAGATGACTATACGTTTGATAAGGATGAAGTTAGGGACATCTCGAACATAATTAATATTAATTTAACTTCCACTATTACTTATATTCAGGCGCTTTTACCTAATTTAAGACAGGCGGACAATGGGAAAATTATATTAATTGGTTCAACAGCAGGTTTAGATCATACGAATAGTGCACAAGTTTCATTTGTCACATCTAAATTTGGCTTACGTGGTATTACAAATGCTTTACGAGAGCATGTGAGAAAAGATATGATCTCTGTAACGTGTATTAATCCAGGAGAGCTTGCTGCTGAAGTACCATATGAAGAAGGTGCAGAAAAGGCAATTATGTTGTATCAAGGTACACGTATTCCTGTACAAGACATTGTAGCTGTTGTCCATTGCGTTATTAATTTATCGCCTGTTTCATGTGTAAAGGAAATTAATATTCCTGCCATAACAGACTTAAATGCATGATTGTATAACATATGACTAGTACTACATACAGCTCCCATTTTGATCAAACTTTTTTCAAAATGGGAGCTATTTAATTTCCCTAGAATCAATGTTTGCAGTTCCCCTTCTTTAAAGACAATAAAATGCTGGCATATGTCATTATTGAAGATACTAGGAACCCTTTACAAAGGAAGATAAAAAGTTAGAGCCACTTTGTTTTTTAGATGACGAAGATATGGTTGACGATTTACCTGAAGCATTAGTAACAGGACGTGAATATCAGTACTTAAACTACTACTTTAAAAAACTAGCATACAACCCAACATCAATTAAAGAAGAGGATGTAACTGAATACATTCGTCAATATTCTAGACCAGGTGCATTACATGCAGGGTTTAATTATTATCGTACATTGTTAGATGATGGCCAATATAATCAGCAATATAATGAACACAAATTGACGATGCCTATTTTAGCGTATTGCGGTGAAACATCTACAGGGGACTATTTACGTCAATCAATTCTCTCGATTTCGGAACATGTAGAAGGTGGTTCTATTCCAGAATGCGGCCATTATAGCAGAAGAACAACCTGGATTCTTAATTAATGCACTGACAAAATTCTTGAGCCAATCGTAATAAACGCTTTGCTTTTATAATTGAGGCTTTCCCAAATATCGTTGCATAACGATTTTTGAGGTCAGTTTTTTTGTATGTTAATATTTTTTTGCAAAAAGCAAAAAAATCGCTCTCTTCACTATATGAAGTAGAGCGATACTTAATCTTACTGATAAATCACATGTTAAATACCAAATAGCTGATAGTCTAACTATTGGTGTTTTAAAATTGTTAATCCATTTTTCTTACCCGAAGCAATTAATTTTTCCGCTTGTTCTTTTGAAATAGGTTGATTTGGCAATTCAGTTGCAGAAATAGCAGGTCTAGCGATATCACGAATGACATTTTCAAAATCGGTTGATGTAAGTGATAAAATCGCTTTTGCTGTATCTGTTTTTAAACGGAACGTATGAGATTTTCCTCTTGGTACAAAGACTACATCACCAGCAACAGCCTTAATTTCTTGATCCTCTAAATAGAATGTAATTTCTCCTTCAACCACACGCCAAATTTCATCTTCATTTTCATGAATATGAAATGGAGCTTCTAATCCTTTTACTTCATTAAATTCAAACACTGAGAAATTCCCTTCAGATTCTGTACTTAATAATAAAGGTTTTATGCGAGCGCCCAAAAAAATATAATGCTCATTCGTCAATAATTCAGTCATATCATTTTCTCCCTTTGTCGATAACGATGTAAAGTAGTTTAATAATAAAAAGATCCATCACACTTATCATTTTATATATTAAATGATAGATGTTCAAGTGGTACGCCTTCGGAATTAACTTGAATACTATTCCATTGTGATAAAGTGGTAATAGTTTGGCTATATGGGAATTGATATAATGTTTATGATTTATACAAACAGGCGAGAATTCAAGGCAACTTCACGTATGCATTACCAATTGGGCTTACCCATACTGTAAAATGGAGAAGAAATAACCTTTATGAAAAATTTCTATAAGGGATAAAATCAATCTTTAGCAATTACAACAAATATCAATTAATATATAAAGTGATAGGAGATTATTATGAAATACTCATTAAGAAGAATTCGTTTAAGTTATATCACCTGGTTTCGTTACACACGTTTTTTTAACCGTAGTATGACCTGTAGCAATCGTCATTTAGCTAAGTGGGGATTACGAACAGGTCAGTTTGATATTATTAGTCATTTAAAAGAAGGTGAACGAGTTACGCAATCAGAATTAGCCAATCGTCTTGTGGTGACCAATTCAAATATTACTCAAATTTTAAATAAGCTAGAAGATGCGGGCTATATTCTACGCGAACAAGATTGGAAGACAAAATATATTTCACTCACACCAAAAGGCGTAGCACTACGAAACGAAGTTGTCCCTGCACAAGAACAATTCCGCGCATCGCAATTTGCGCATTTAACAGAAGATGAACTCGAACAGCTGAACCACTTACTAAAAAAAACAAATCAAGGAGTGTATGAAGAGTGAATATTTTACGAAACGAACAAGCATATTCAAACGGTGGAGGAGTTTTTTTCCTGAAAATAAGTCGACCAGGTTTAATCGATGGAATCTTTGAGAAAGAGGATCATGCATTTGGCCCACTTCCGAATTGACCACGCAATTGGGCAGATTCCATACGCAAAACTTCCACTAAATCACGAACAGCCCACTTGGCTTGGATGCACCATAAAGGTGGTTTTTAAGAACGAAGATAAATCAAAGTTATTCCATTAAAGGGCTCTTTAGTTTAATAAAGCAACAGTAGAAGAATGATAAGAAAAAAAGGACTCGATTCCTCTAAATAGGAATCGAGCCTATATAATTAAACCCACCAGCACCAATGTGTTGCCACGTACACTCGACACATTGTGAGGCTGTCGAGTGGTTGGAGTTAGTGTAAGTAAATAAAAATAGCTGTGTTGAAAATCCTTATGTGAATCTCAGCCTCTCTGATTTTTTAATTTAAACTTTTAATTAGCTAGCTTTATTTATTCAATTCCTTATATAAAACATATTTTAAAGCAGAAATTTCATCTTCAGACAGTTTACCTTCAATTTCGGATAATACTTCATCCTTACTAATTGAACCGTTTTGCGCTTGTTTCTGAATATCAAGTAAACGATTAACGCCCACTTTTTTTATTAACACACGTGTCGCTTCTTCCTTAGTTTGGAAGGGAAGAGTATCCGGATTTATAGTTGCTGCCTCGCTTACAATTTCTTGAACCTTCGAATCGTTCTCGATATAGGATTTTACTTCTTCTAGATTTTCGTCATCTAAAGTAGATTCCACTTTTTCGATTATTTTTTCGGAAGCGATATTTGTCCCAAAATGCCACACAGCATAGCCAGCTGCTCCGAGTAAAACAAGAATTATTGCGGTAATTGTTAAAAACTTTTTCATCAACTCACTCCTGACACTTTGAATATAGCACAACTTCTCAAAAACCACGAAGAAAAGATGTTTTCTATAATTGGTTTAATTACAATTATTTGCGAACACAGAGCAGATAAGTTTTCACCCTAATATATAGATAGCATAATTATTATCTATTGTAGGTATGTCTATATTTCCATCTGGGTACTTGTTAAACAATCAGGCGCGAGTGTTTAATAAGCGTCTCTGTTCTTCTTCAACTAACGGGGTGCTTTAGTGAAAGTTCGTTGAGCTGCTTATGCGGCTTTTTTTTTATTCAACTAACCCGGCAGATTAGTTGAAGAGCGTTGTTTAACTTTTGTTCAACAATCGGGCCATTTAATGGAATAACAATTTATTAAATACAACTATTGAGTTAGGGTAGTAGCTGTAGAATAAAAGCGTTACTCCACTAGAATAACGCTTTTTAAATTACATTATGATATTTCATTCTTTAATAGCTGCCTAATTATCAAACTTGATCTTCTAAATACTCATCTGGTGATTTACTGCTGTTTTGTTTCCAATCAATTGAAGCTCCGTATACCAACCTACTTAACATGGTACTTCTATTGCCGAAGGGTAAATGCATAAGGAATGAATTTATTGATGGAGCAGTTGGTTTGTAGAGAGAAGGTTAATTAGGTATTAGAAGGGGCAATTAATATAATAGAATGTTATTAAAGGAAGTCTATAACAAATGTTAAAGTCTTCTATTTGTATGGTTAGTTGCACTTATTGAAACAATTATCGTTGATGTAAAATTAAAGTTTTTTTACAAGAAAGATATAAGAAAATGAAAAAAAGATTATAAATTATTTTTTAGTGGATTGATTTTATTATGGAAATTAGTGGACATCTGAAATAAGACTGATTAAAGCCGATAATTTTTAACATAATAAAAGTAATATTAAAAATTAAAGGTGTGATGAGATTGAAAAGAGCAGTTTTTTTAGATCGAGATGGAGTAATAAATGAAGTACTAACTGATCGAGTGAAATTTGTAAACGAACCGAATCAATTTTATTTTTTACCTGGTGTAGAAGAAGCAATTAAAAGTTTAAATGAGTATTTTGATTATGTGTTTGTCGTAACAAATCAAGGTGGAATTGGATTAGGTTATATGAAGGAAAAGCAGTTACATAAAATTCATGACTATATGGTGGCTGAACTGGAGAAAAAGGGAGCAACGATTCATGAGGTTGCCTATTGTCCGCATAAACCAAAGGCTGGATGTGAATGTAGAAAACCAAATAGCAAAATGATTTTAGATTTAGGTGAAAAACACAAAATTGATCTTGAAAAATCATATATGGTTGGAGATACTGATACGGATATTCAGGCAGGTGAAAAAGCAGGTACAAGAACCGTTTTTATTGGTGAGAGTGATCCATTAGCAAATGCAGTGTGTCCAAATTTAAAAGAGGCAGTACAATGGATTATTCATGATATTAAAAATCATAAGAAATAACCCACAGTGGAAAATTATCCATTATGGGTGTTTTTATCTCAACGCATTGTGAAGTGGTCACGGGTTAGAGCCAAAATAATGAATGAAAGAAGAACGGATTCCAAGCGGTGGAATCCGTTCTTTTTCATTGGTTTTTATTAAAGGACAAAAGTTATTTTGGTTGGAGTTTTATTGAACTAACGATAAGCTTAGTTTAATAATCTTATCTAGTTCTGTTCAACTAACGGGTGCTTAGTTGGATCTTTGAGCTAGAGAAGGTAAACATGGAGAAGGTGGGCTGGGCATTTATGTTATCCCAAGAGGTATTACAACAGTAGGTTATCCCTTTTATCTCCTGATATTATCCCGTATGTATGGGGTGTTATTTTTTTCTTGGCTTTTTTCGTAATAATTGTTGCTTTTAAATAAATCGATTTACAATATTATCCACTTATAATAAGATATTTGTAAACAGGATTACAAATACTAGGTTTTAATTAGAAGAGGATGGTAGATATAAGATGATACCAACATTCGAAACAGAAAGATTAGTCATACGACCTTATGTTAAAACTGATGCCGATAAAGTAGAACTGTTAGCAGGGAACCCAATAGTTGCTGAAACAACAGTCGCTATACCACAACCATATCCAAAAGGGTTAGCCGCCTCTTGGATAAGTAAGCATGAGAAAAAGGCTATTGAGATAGGGAGCTATACCTTTGCTGTAGTATTAAAATCGACTAGCGAACTTTAGGAACACTATCCTTTCGCGTGGACATCGATAGGTATATTTTAAAGACTGTCGAAATATTAAAGACGTAAAGATTTAACGTTGTTCATCTAAGAATAAACGATCCTAATTTAGTTATCATAAGGAGTGCTTAAATTGACTGTACATAGTAAATTCCCTAATTTAGAAACTGACAGATTGATTTTGCGGAATGTGGGAAATGAGGATATTGACTTTATTTATCGACACTTCAGCAACGAAAAAGTATGTGAATTTTTATATGATGAAGAATGGTTTACGACTAGAAATGAAGCTACAGAGTTTGTTGAATGGAATTCAAATCCTGAAGAAAAAGGATTTAATCGATGGATATTAGTCGAAAAAAATGATCAGCAAAAAATTGGAACGTGTGGATTTGATTCTTGGGATAGAACGAACCATATAGCGGAGATAGGCTATGATTTATGGTACGAATATTGGGGACAGGGATATATGAAAGAGGGATTGAAAATTGCTATCGAAAGTGGCTTTAATAATATGGCACTGAATAGAATTAACGCATTTGTAGCTTTGGAAAATATCAATTCTATAAAATTATTAGAAAAGCTAGGATTTAAGAATGAAGGGGTTTACAGAGATAAGCATTTATTTAGAGGTAAGTATTATGACCACTACTCTTTTTCTTTGTTAAAAAGAGACTGGAATCAATTCAAGGGTTAATTCAACGATTCGACTAACGATTCCTTTAGTATGTGAATGATTGTACTTAAAGTAACGGAGCAGGTTAGTAGAAGAGCGTTGTTTAACTTGTGTTCAACAATCGGGCTATATTGAGAGTATTTTGTTGGTGACATGAAAACAGAATGAGTGACGCAAGGAATAAATGTTATTTACACTTTACTACGGGGGTACTTATGAAAACTCACTATTATTTAGGTTGGTTTAACAATTTATTTCCAGAGAATCTGGGCATGGTGTTACAGGAGGATATAACTGATAGAAAATCGCTTGCTATGATTAGCTCGAATCCATCTATTTATGAAGATGATGGTGCTACTGAACGCTCGTGGCTTGACCAGGCTGGCATTATGTTTGATGAATATCATTTAATTAATTATCGCGTACAGAAGGAAGATGCCCAAACGATAATTCAAAATGCTTCAGTCATTTTCTTATTGGGTGGGAATACGCTTAAACAAAATGGTTTTTTGATGGAATATGAATTATCGGATTCGATTAAAAAAAGCAGCGCCGTTGTGATGGGAGCAAGCGCTGGTGCAATCAACATGTCCGCTAAATGGTTATGCTCGAAAAACTTTGGATATAAAGTTGAAATGAGCTCTGTTTACGACGGAATCGGTCTTGACAATTTTTCCGTCCTGTCTCATTTTGATCTTGAAAATAACATTGCACTGGTTCAAAGCGAACTATCTCTCCTATCGGAAGAAATAAATATTTATGCGTCGAACAAAGATTGCGCTGTACGTGTAAAGGGAGACAAAATCGACGTTTTGGGCAATGTTTTTTTAATTTCCCACTCAAAGATTCAGAAATTGGATGAGACGCTCTAGTTGTAGTGAATGGCTATAGCTTAATTGAATTAATTTCTTTATGCAAGGCCTCTATTTTTAAATTTAGTGAAGGAGAACTAGGTAAAATAGGATTGTCCGGAAAGCATAGATGTGCAGAACGGTCTACTGCTATCGGTGCGAGTGTTGAATATGCGTCTCTTTTTTCTTCTTCAACTAACGAGGGCTTTACTTCAATAAGGAGTAGAGCCTTTTTCTTATTGAACTAACCGGGCAGTTTAGTTGAATAAGCACTTAAAAAAGAGACAGTACCTATTTTGGGTACTGCCTCTTTTTCCTTAATACATTTACTTTTATAAACTAACTGCAAAGTAGGGAATTTTAATTGTTCAGTTGTAAAGAGAGCCCAAATGTAATTCCAATAACTACTAGTTAATTTTCTGGTTTAATATAAGGAACAATTTGGGCAGTAGAACCTGCTTATGCTCCACGAACAAAATCTTGATTTTCTAACGCTTTAAAATTTTGCGTTTGGCAAGTCAGCATCGCTCCTGAAATGCCCATTTAATCCCATTTTTATTCATATTCATATTCAAAAAATCCTGGATTATTTCGATAAAGCCATTGTATGCCTCCTTTGGTGAAGGAGATGGTTCAAATCCATAAACATGTGTACAAGAAGGTTCCTTACTTTCATCTACAATTGGTGAGGTAATATATTGATCCGTGTTAAACCGATATTGCTAAGAAAACACAATGTAGCGAGAAAAAACTATCGACTTGTGGCTATTTAGCACTTTATGATCCTTTGTGCCCCGGCTTCCCGTTAACTTCTAGGTTTACGCAATCCATCACGGGAAGGTGGATTACTACCATTGGGACAGGTTAGCCCAACTTGGATATAAAAAATTATTAATAGAATGTTACGTTTTAAGAAATGAATCGTTTATTAAACTGGATAGATTAAATGGGGGAAGTGAGTTGGATGTGAAGTTTGTTGACTTGTATGATGCTTATTTTGATGATATTTATAGGTATGTGTATGTGAAGACGAGTAATAAATGGGATACGGAAGATTTGGTTAGTGATGTGTTTCGGAAGGCGTTTGAAAAGTTTTCTATGTTGGAAGGACATCCGAATGACAAGGCTTGGCTGTTTACCATCGCGAGGAATACGGTCATTGATTACTATCGGAAAAAGAAGAGTGTGTTAATGGGAGTTGAATTCGAACAGTATTTGAGTCAGCTTCAATTTGAAGATCCGTTTGATGGTACAACGGAGAAGGAATGTTTACAGAAAAGTTTAAGGCATTTATCAGACGAAGATTTAGAAATTACGGAATTACGGTATTTTGCTGATTTGAAATTTAAAGATATGGCGGTCATTTTGAAAAAAGAGGAAGGGTCTCTTCGTGTGAAGTCAAATCGTATTACGAAAAAGTTAGGTGTTTTAGTTAGGAAGTGTTGGGGGGATTATGATGGAGAACGGAAAAATAATGAAGACACTTTACGAGTTAAGAAATGAGATAGAGGTTGACACTGATTTAAAAAAACAATTGCGTAAAACATTTGTGAAGAAAAGTAGGACGAGGAAATGGAAGAATGCTTGGATTCCTTTACTTGCTGCAGCTATCTTGTTTTTAGCTTTTTTATTGTCGAATGAACAAGTACCACAACACGTGAAGGCAAGTTCGTTAAAGATTGCGAATGCAATTTCGTTTCTCGATATTGGGAGCGGGGAGATAACAGCCTATACGTATCATGATGGACGTTTGTATCTCTCATTAGAGGGCAGAGGTATTTTTGTTTATGGGAATGAATTGAAAAAAGTTTTAAATAATGCTGCGGATAGTTTTAGCCGTTCGTCTAAGGGGGAGAAGCTACTTTTTACGTATAATGGAGATGTATTTTTGTTTGATGTGAAAACTACGAAGTCGGAAAAAGTGCTAGATGGAACTCCAGATTCTAGTTATATTTATCCAGAATGGAAGGATCAGAACCATATCTATTTAACAAAAGTAACGGATAAGGAAAAACAAATTGTAGAAGTGAATGTGCAAACAAAGGAAGAGACCTTCATTGCAAGCGGAGAAATGGCCTCTCTTGTAGAGAAGGAACAAAAACTTGTCTTCGAGCGCCATGGAGAAATTATTATTTATAACGTAAAGAGTGGAAAAGAAACCATTGTGGATCGCGGTAAGGACCCATCTGTTACAAACGATGGCAATTATATTTCGTATGTGAAAGAGCGTTCTGGGTTTGAAGATGTATGGATTTCGGATATGGATTTAGAGACAAAAAATAAGGTCACGACAAATCCGTCTCCACGCTTTGAGCCTTCTGGTGAAGGGATGTATCGTTATCAATTTCCCATTTGGGGTAATGATGAACGTACATTGTATGTTATGAAAAAGAGAAACGATGGTGAAAACGGACCTGCTAAGATTATGAAAATCGAATTGAGTGAACAATCGAGTACGGAGATTGAAACGGTGAAAAGTTATTTACAAGCTTTGATGGTGCGAGATGATGACTTTGCAAAAAGCTTACTAAAAGACCAACCGGAATTTTTAACGTATTCGAATCCTAAACAAATTGGTTTTCAAATACTGGAGACGACAAAAAAAGAACAGTCTACTTCAGTAAAAGCTGAAGTCTATTGGACAGACACATCTCTTGCTTATTACAAAGTGTCCACGTATGACTTTACCCTTATAAAGGAAAATGAGCGATATGTGATTGAAACAGTGAAAGAGCTATCTGCCACAGAACTTCTGTCAAATGAACAGAACGAAATTGAATTGGTGAAGGATGGCAAGGGAGAGGCACTTTTTTCTTTACAAGACATTCCTCAGTCTTTTATTCAAACTGAAAATATTCGATTCAGTTCCTTGCTCCGTACACATGATGAAAAAACAGTTATTTTTAGTTTGCAGGGAATGGATGAAACGAGTAAAGTTACCTTATTTTCTTTCAATGGTGAAACAAAAGCCTTCAACTTGTTAGCTACACTTGAAGGAGGAGTTATGTATAAAGTTGCACTGGATGCTACTGGACGCTATTTAACCGCAGACTATTCTACAGACGCTCTTGATTCGAAAATGTTAATCATTGATTTAGAAAAAGGAAAGCAAACAGACTTTACCAACGTCCGCTCCAAGTTCTGGAAGGGAGACAAACTCATCCTAGAGGAAGTGGCGGAAACACATTCTATGTATTATCAGTATGATCCACATACGGGAAGTAAAATAAATTACTAATTCACTCAACTTTCGCAGAGTGAAACCGGCAAATACGAATTGATATAACTGGGTTGGCCGTTGATCCGCTGTTGTAGTTGATTATCAATCGACTTTCTTATTTTCGACTTATTAAACTATGGATAAAGCAAGGCAGGGGAGGCTTTACTTCAATAAGGAGTAAAGCCTTTTTCTTATTGAACTAACGGGGTAGGTTAGTTGAAGAAGGGTATACATTTAAAATGTAAAAATGGTATTATTTAGGTAGTTGTGCATTTTTCTTAAATTAAGGTATAAATGGTGTGAATTTAATGAAAATACTAAGCAAATTACCCAAAAGTTGTAGATTTAAAATAAAGATTGATCATTTGTAATAAAGTCCGATAATTTGTAAAAAGGTTTGATACAATTGCATTGACAAGATTGATTATGACAATTCAACAAACGGGCCATTTTGCCGAACAAGGATTAGAAATCACAGGGGAAAAAGAGTTAGCATTGGTGAATATTTTGTGTACCCTATTTTGAGAATTATGGAAATGATATTTGGAATTTTTTAGGCCATTTGTGGAAGTGGCTTGTCTTAGGAGAGGAGATAAAAAAATGATTGAATTACGAAAGATAACCGGGGATAACATAGATGAAGTAATAGCACTTGAAGTTGAAGAAAACCAGGAAGACTTTTTAGAAACTACTAACCTCAGAAGCTTTGCAGACGCTCATATGTTGAACGCAGACGGTATACCAGCGACTCCCTTTGCCATTTATGTCGATGAAGTTGCGGTTGGATTTTTGATGTATATTTATGATACGTTGGATCATGAATCATTTGAAAATGAAGTTTTTTACGGGAAGAAGAGCTATTTTATTTGGCATATTATGATTGAAAAGAGTTATCAGGGGAAAGGATATGGCAAACTTGCTTTTGAAAAAATGTTGATGGATATTGAAACTACGCCAGATGGAGAAGCAGAATATGTAGCCCTCTTTTATCGAACAAGTAATGTCATAGCTAAAACATTATACGCTTCATTTGGTTTCGTAGATACAGGAATCATTCAGGATAATTCGATGTTGGCGATTAAAAATCTAGATGGGAAAATAACAGAATCCTTAGTAGAATAGGAACTATTGGAAAGAAATGTAAGATATAAACGTTTTGACCCATAATAAACATAAATATCCAGAAGAATAAACCGATTTTGTTAACTCTGTCTTAGCAAAAATATAATATTTATACCGCAATAGGGCGCGATTGTTTTAGAATTACTAGGTAGAAAATGATCAAACTTTATTATAAAAATCGCATAGTATTTCACAAAGAATTAACCCGTTTTGATCAATCATTTTTCAAAACGAGTTCTTATCATTTAACTTAAAATATGGATTTTGGGGATACTTTAGATCAAACTTTATTCCAAACCAACAAAAGTAACCCACGTTTACATTTGGAATTAATTAAAAATTCGGATTTTTATCTAATATTCCGTGGATTCTTAAAGAAAACCCTGATGATTAAGGAAAAGTCTTATTCAACAAACGGATGCTTTACTTGAAGATCATTGAGTTGCATATGCAGCTCTTTTTTTCTTTCATTCTTGAACTAACGAAGCAGGTTTGTTCAATAGGAAATCACAAAAGGAAGAGCATTTATTATAAAATAAGATTTGACGTATTAATGTCTAAAAAAAAAGTAATACAAAAAATTGAGATGATGCACATTAGTATTATTACACGACAAAAATAAAAATATATGGAGGTTAGTAATGTTTATAATATTTGGGGTTATTGCAATAGTAGCAACTTTTATAAATCTTTATATGTATAAAGTAGGAAAGGATTATAAGATTGCTATGGCGATAGGACTATCATTTACAGCATTAACACTTTGTTCAGAATATAGTCTTGTATCTCGGTGGGTAAAAGTGGAAGATTGGTCAGCTTTAGGGGATGTAGTACCTGGTATGGAAAAGGCATTATGGTTTTTGACAATTGTTTCTATCTTACTAAATATAACACCTATACTTTTAGAACTAAAAGGTAAGAAATAATTACTTATTGTCACATCATTTATATAATATGCAATTACTGTGGAAGTCTTTATGTATAACTAACGGGGGCGTTTCTTTAAAAAGGAAAGCTCTTTTCGTATCCAATTAAAAGGAAGTAAATGTTTTTTTTATATTAAGGATGGTTGCTCTTCTATTATAGGTGGAGAAAGCTTTAATACGATATATGCTACAATTTTAAAAAAGTAAACTTTGGAGGCACACCACTGCAATAAGACTTATAACGAAATTAAGTCCTTGATATATCCCGTCAAGGACATATTATGAAACAGTGCTTTAATAAAGGAGTTGTATAAAATGGATGAAAAAAAAGATACAGAAATAAAACGCTCTTCAAAAGCAGAAAACATTCTACCTCAGATCAATAGTAAAACTAAGCTAGGCGACTTACGAAAAATCGCGAAGGACATTAAAAAAGATCACGAACTTGCTATGGAACTTTGGTCAACCGAAGAGTTTTTGCCCAGACTATTAGCAATCTTAATTATGGACAAAAAACTTCTTTCACATGATGTGCTAAATAAGCTTGATAAGGATATGCAGACTCACACTTTTGATGAGCGGAATAACTTAATGGATTGGTTAATGGCTAATCAGCTCACCAAAGACAAGAAGAAGATTGCATTGATGGAGTCATGGGAAAATAGTCTTTCTGCTCTTCAAAGGCGAGCTTTCTGGTATTATCAAGGGCGATTGAGATGGACTGGACAAACACCGCCTGTTAACACCGCAGACTTGCTATCTGCATTAGAAGCTAATATTACGCAGGAAGAACCGGAAGTTCAATGGGCTATGAATTTCACCGCAGGCTGGATAGGCGTTTATGATGAAAAGAATCGTGCACGTTGTATTAAACTTGGTGAGAAAACGGGTCTTTACAAAGATGAAATAGTAGCAAAAGGATGTACTCCCAGCTATTTGCCGGAGTTCATTACGATTGAAGTTAACAAACGACATAATAATTAGTTATCTCTGAAAAATTTATTAGGGTTTAATGCAAAAAATAAAGGAATTCAAAGCCTCAATATGAAAATTGTAATAGGTTTGGACCGAAAAATAAAGAAAACAACGCGTTATGGCAGCTAGTTAGTGGAATAATGCAAGGAAGATGTAAAGGATTAACCCACTATCTCTTTTTGATCTGTAGGGCGCTTATCTTTTAGAAGAACAACTTTCCAGCTGCGCAGTACGACGATACTATTCAATAGAAAAAAATCTTCCACAATCGGGCGCATTTCCAGAGGATGGATCTGCGTTTTTTTTACATAAAGATGCAGGTTAGTTGGATAACTGCTTAAGGAATTATGAATAATTATTATTTCGGAACTTGGTAATATGTGTAAACGCCCTTTTTGGAAAGGAGCTGAGTTGCTGAAATGACGAAAAAGATTAACATTTGGGCATTTACCTTTTCAATAATCTTTATTTTTCTGTTTATGTTAGATAATTCTTGGGGACCAATAGCTTCCTCCATTTTGGGGATAAACTCTTTAAATCTGCTCTTATATTTTACATTGATAATTTTCTTTGTACGATTGATAGGTTTTGCGGGTGTTGAGGATTGGAAAGGAATGGCAAGGAGAAGGGAGACACCATTACTGGTGGTTTACTTAGATGGACGCAAGATGGAACGTATGTAGAAATGAATAGTTCGAGATTACCGAAAGAAAAAATGTTAGAAATTGCAAGATCAATGAATTAATGTTCTTCAACTATAGGCGGCTTTACTTCAATAAGGAGTAGAGCCTTTTTCTTATTGAACTAACGAGGCAGGTTAGTTTAAGTAGTGGACTTTATTTTATGTGGATTATTCAAAACGTAAATATTCTAATTCTGCTTTTAGTTCTTCTACAGATTTTTAAGATGGAGTTTGTCTTTTGATTGGTTATTGACTGTTTTTTCATAGATGGACACCTCTTTTTCTTTTATTCAAGGGTCGTCAAACCTTATGTAATTAAGGTGTTTTTTCAATGCCATAGATTTGAATCGGCAGACAAATTAAAAATCGCTGCCATTTCAAATGTGGAGGTCCCGTGTTCGTTCATACATGCAAGTAATACTTTGCTTATGCCGTATTTTCGAAGTTGAAACACGAAACCATTCGATTCCCGATCAAAAATCTAATGTGGACTTCTAATAACAAGATAAAGTTTACTTAGTCACAGCTTCTATTAACTGAGTGACAAATAATTGAGATTTCAGACCTTCTAGTCCATCAATCAGTGGTTTCTCATCATTTTGAATACAGTCAATAAAATGTTGTACAGCATCTTCAAAACCTCTTTGCTTTAACGTAGTATCCCAAGGAGGAGAAAACGAAGTAGTTACGCTGTTTTTAGATGCAATTTCTAAAGTGTTCATGTTTTTAATACTTAAAATTGCTCCATCTGTTAATAGTTCAAGTTTTTCAAGGTTAGTTCCCGCTTTTCGATGCATGTCTGTAAAAATAGAAACACCTTCCTTAGATTTATAAGCATGTCCGGCATAGACAAGATAATTCTCACTACTTAGATTTACTGTTCCATGGAGCAAATCTAAATCCCCATTTGCTAACCATCTAGCTGTATCAACTACATGCAAATAATCATCTAACATACTAAAGTCATAAGAGTAAGGACCCACACTATCTGTTCTATGTTTTTCAATGCGGACTGATGCAATGTTTTGAGCTTCTTGTTTTGCTTGTACATACATAGGTGCAAAGCGTCGATTAAATCCAACCATAAGCTTTCTTCCTGATTTTTCGCTTAGTTCTACTAATTTTTCAGCTTCAGCAACAGTTGCCGCTAATGGTTTATCTACATAAACATCTATTCCTTTAGTTAAAAGGGAAGATACTACTTCAAAATGTGAGCTAGTGGAACTATGTACGAAAACAGCATCACACTCTGCAGCAAGTGTTTATAAACTATTAAAATCTTGGATACGATATTGATTGCAAATCATTTTTCGTTTATCTTTGCTTGGTGAAAAAGCACCTACAAATGACCAATCTGTTTCTCGAGAAAGAATCGGTAAATATGCTTTTTGCGCTATACTTCCTAACCCTATCATGCCAATACGTGGTTTTTTCATCTTATCATCCTTTAAATGGAAATTTTTAATAGCAAAAATAGTATACAATGTTTTTGTGGTCTATACAACCAGAGTATTGTTATTTCCATTGTGGGTATGATTTCGAAGGAATAGCTAATATTATTTAGATGTTTTATTGTACAATAGGGTGATTCTTCATTAGAAAAAATCACTTTTTTATGTCACTAGACAGGCTTATAGTTTATGTAGAAACATACTTCAACTATGGGAGTTAATTAAGGATTATTGAGTTGCATAGGCAGCTCATCATTCTTTATTGAACTAACGGGGCAAGTTAGTTGAAAAAAATTATGTAAAAAGAGTTATTACGCCACCTATAAACAACAGAATTTTTGAGAAATGGTTCTAAACAGTAAAATTAATCAAGACCGATGTATTCAAGTTATCCTAATTATTATAAGCTTCAACGAGTTTACTGAAAAAGTTTAACTGGTTTATCCAAAGTTAATTTAGGATTAACAAATTGTTTGATATCTTTACAGTTCCCGTATCAATAAGTATAATAAATCCTGTAAAGTCGATTTCAATGAGCATATCAATTATTTTATAAGAGGTGCATTTGATGAGTGCGGTAGTTTGTTTCTAAATAAGAAAACATTATAGGAAATAAGGAAGTTTTAACAACAGGGGATTTAAGTTAGTTTTACACCCCTTGTTTTGTTGTGGACTTATTTCTACTTATGAAGATACCTACCATACTTTACAAACAAGCGCATCACTTCATGATTAGGACTATCGTTATTGATGGTTTTATTTATGTATTTTACTTTTGCATTGTAAACGTAAGCTGCGGTATCCACCGCGGCTTTTTTATATTTATACCCAACTCATTGGAATTTTGCCATTAGGTTTCTTCATTGCTCATCTATTAATCACATTGAGGAGAATGAAAACATGAATGAAAGTACTTTTGAAAAATTACAGTACAATGAACTAAAAGAAATCATAAAATCTTATTGCGTTAGCGGACTAGGCAAACAACTATTTGATAAATTAATTCCAAGTTCTAACTTAAAAGTAGTCAAACATCGATTAACCGAGACTTCTGAAGCACGTGCCATTCTAGATGCAGGAGGAAACGTGCCTTTCATAGGTGTTTCCAACACTGAACATATTATTGATAAATTAGAAAAAGGCATAATTTTAGACCCATCAGATCTTTTAAGTATTTCCGATTTTTTAAGAGGCTGCCGAAAAATAAAAATTTTCATGACCAGTAAAGAACTTTTGGCTCCGACATTAGAGGCCTATGCTAATTCCATGACAGAATTCATGGAGGTAGAAGAGGAAATTAATTTTTCTATCAAAAATAATCAGGTCGACTCGTCCGCCAGCAAGGAACTCAAACGTGTTCGTCACCATATCCAAACAACTGAACAAAAAATAAAGGAGAGATTAAATAAATTCTTAAACAGCAGCGCTAATAAAAATTATATCCAGGAATTTTTAATTAGTATCAAAGATGATCACTATACAATACCAATAAAAGCATCATACAAAAATCAAGTACAGGGAAACATAATTGAAATATCTTCTAGAGGTTCGACAGTCTTTATGGAACCTAGTGTGGTAGGAAAATTAAGTGTTGAATTAGCAACATTAAAATCAGAAGAGGCAATGTTAGAATATCAAATACTAGCCACTTTAACTGGGCTAGTGGCAGAAAATCTTCAACCTATTAATATTAATATTGAGCTTGTATCCCAGTACGACTTTATTTTTGCTAAAGCTAAATATAGCAGACATGTGGATGGGGTTGAGCCAAACATAAATGATCATGGGAATATAAAATTAATAAATTGCAAGCATCCATTATTATCGGGTCATGTTATACCACTTCAATTTGAGATTGGAAGCAGTTATCGTAGCTTAATTATAACGGGACCTAATGCTGGAGGAAAAACAATTGTGCTTAAGACAATTGGTCTTGTTACTTTGGCTACTATGTCCGGGTTTCATATTACAGCTTCGAAAGAAACCGAAATTGCAGTATTTGAGCGCATTTTTGTAGATATTGGCGACAATCAGAGTTTAGAAAATGCACTTAGCACGTTCTCTTCTCACATGAAGAACTTATCAGAGATACTTCAATCAGTAAACAACAGTACCTTGTTACTATTTGATGAGATTGGCAGTGGGACAGAACCAAATGAAGGAGCAGCGTTAGCAATCTCCCTCTTAGAAGAGTTTTATCTTAAAGGATGTATTACTGTTGCGACAACGCATTATGGAGAAATAAAACGTTTTTCCGAAATGCATAGTGACTTTATGAACGCTGCCATGCAATTTAATCATGAAACATTAGAACCATTATTTAAACTTCTCATAGGGCAGTCTGGAGACAGTAATGCCTTATGGATATCTAGAAAAATGAATGTACCAGAAAATGTTCTAAAAAGAGCAGAAGATTATATGAAAAATAAAGAGTATCGATTGGAACGATTAAATGAAAGTAAAATCCCGAGACCAAAAGCAGTTGTTGAAAAAGCAAAAAATAATATCGACTATCAAAAAGGAGACCGTGTAAAACTGTTTGACCACGACGATTTTGGAATAGTGTACAAAGAAAAAGACAAATATTATAACATTACTGTGTATTATCAAAATCAATTTATTGAGGTAAACGAAAAACGGTTGGCTCTAGAGTTAAAAGCTGTAGAGTTATATCCAGAAGGCTATGACTTAGATACTTTATTCATTGATTATAAAACAAAAAAACTAAATCATGATATTGAACGAGGCTCGAAAAAAGCACTCCGTAAAATCCATAAAGAAATTCGGGAAAATAAGTAAATAGAAAAAATCCTTGCTTTTTGAACGAAAAGCAGGGATTTTTCCTATTTTTATTATAGCTATAACAAAATCAGTTTTATTATTTGCATATTTATGTTTGTAATATTTTTTAATTTTGTAATTCCTGTTTGAGTTGTTCATATTGTATTTTTGCAGTATCATTTTTTCTTAAATAAAACTTTATTCTAAATCAACAACAAGAAGGAAATCATCTCATTGAAGTTCAGAACGAATCGGTTCCTCAGGATAGTATAGATCTATACGTAAGCAGACATCTCGATGTGTAAGTGTTTCACCTTTAAAACGAATCCAAATCTCATCATCTGCCATGACTCCATGTGTTTTTCATACAATGCCCCAGCGATTATAAGTTTGCATATCCAGTGAAGCCAGTATTTCTTTTGCGTTGACCCGAGTAGGAGGGTAGGTACGCCATTTTAGCCAACGTTCTATTTCATCTAAGCTAATAAGTTCAATAACCAATGGATGTTATACTAAAGGAATTATAAAAACTAGATGTTCAGCTATTTAATTAGAATCTAAGAATATGTTAGTGAGGTATTCAAAATAATGATGAAAATAGTACCCCCTAAGCCTTTTTTCTATAAAGGTGGAGAGAAAGCCGTTTTACTATTACATTCTTTTACAAGCAATACAATTGATATGAAAAAGTTAGGGAAGTATTTGCAAAAGAACAATTATTCTTGTTATGCACCATTATACAGTGGACATGGTTTAACAGCCGAAGAACTTCTCACATATAGACCTTCAGATTGGTGGCAAGATGTACTAAACGGTTACCAGTTGTTGAAGGATGAAGGTTTTGAAAAAATAGCTGTGATTGGTCTTTCTCTTGGTGGTGTGTTTGCATTAAAAGTTGGTCAAGAGTTGGAGGTAAATGGTATTGTGACAATGTCAGTGCCAATACATAGGGAAGCTCTTTTTCTACAAAAGCGTGTCTTTCATTATGCAAAAGTATACAAAAAATTTGAAGGGAAAAATGAAGAACAAATAAATTTAGAAATGAAACGACTTCAAAATATGTCTATCGATTCGTTAGTTGAGTTCCAACAGTTAATTGAAATAACGATGGATAAATTAGCACTTTTAACGTCACCAATTCGTATATTATATGGTGAATTAGATGATCCTTTGTATAAAGAGAGTGCAGAGGTGATTTTTCAAAGCTCTGCGACGAATCAAAAAACAATGAAGGGGTATCCGAACTCTAAACATTTAATGACATTAGGCACGGACATTAACGACGTGAATAAGGATATTCTTACATTCTTAAATGATTTAACTTGGTAGTTTTAATGAATCTCCTAATAACGATAGCTTTACTTCAAGAAGGAGTAAAGCTGATTCCTTATTCAACTAAAGGAGCAGTTTAGTTGAATAACAAATACTGTGAATTTAAATTAAAGTTCAATAATTTATAAAAAAGTCTGATCATTTATAACAAAGTTTGATAATAGATCTATTTTGTAAAGTATTTCTTTGTTCAACAATCGGGCCATTTAATTGAATAAAAAAAGGAATTTTTCGTTGATAATCTTCTTTTAACAGCCACACTTTTTTATGAAATAACGCTACTTTATATTAATAAAAGCAAAAAAATTCTGAATATTCAATTGACTTTTTGCTGCGATACGAAATATAATTTGGTTGGTCGACCAAACAATAAGGAGAGATAAAATGAGTGCTAAGGATAAACGTCAAAGATTAATTGATGCAGCATTTAAAGTTTTTAGCAGGAAGGGATTCAATAGTGCCTCTATAAAGGACATTGCTCACGAAGCTGGCATTACTCCTGGACTTGTTCATTATTATTTTAAGAATAAGGAAGAGTTGTTATTCTCCGTCCAGAGTGATATTCAAAAACGATACCATATTCAATATGATGGCAAAAAAGAGTCGGAAATAAATCCATTGGATGTTTTGTTTGAAATTAAATCAAGAGTAGAAAAAGATCCTGATTGGTATCGTTGGAGATATGAGCTTTATTCTTTAGGATTAAAGAATGATCCATATAAACAAGAAGTAGCAAACATTTTACTAAACGGGAGAGAGAGTCTTTCTAATCCCTTAAAGAACCTAAACTTTGAAGCTAAAGAAACTGATGCCCTTGCCGGTATTTTATTGGCTTGCTTCGATGGACTAGCCCTCCAAAAAATGTTCGATGACGAATTTGACCTTGATCAAACGTATAAGTTGTTAATTGACTTATTAGAGACCTATTTAAAAAAAGAAACAATTAGAGTTTAATAGAATGTTGATTGTTCATATGAGGAGAAAAACAATGAAAAAAGCAATCATTTTTTTAGGGAGCTTACTACTCCTACTACCCCCTTTTTCTGCTTCTGCTAAAACGGAAGATACTAAACAAAAAATAACAAATTTTATGGATGAGTCCTTAGATATGTATAATATTCCCGGCACATCATTGGTAATATTAGAAAACGGAGAAACGATTTATCAAAATCAATGGGGTGTTTTAAGTGATGGGTCAAATGTAACAGCAGACACACCGTTTCTTATCGGTTCTTTAAGCAAACCAATTACATCTCTTTCTATTATGATGTTAGTGGAAGATGGCAAAATAAAGCTGGATGAACCGATACAGTCCTATATCCCATCGTTTACCTATCAAACAGACAGTTCAAAACAAATTACAGTTTTGCATCTATTAGAACAAACAAGTGGTATTAGTGAGATTGAAGGTCTTAAAGTGACGGACAAGGATAGGCCGAAAGAGGGGGGAATCACTCAAGCTATAAAAGAACTTAGCGGTGTAGCGTTATCTCACGAGCCTGGAGAGGCTTATGAATATAACTCTGCTAACTATTTACTCTTAGGGGCAATTGTTGAAAATGTTTCGAATCAAACCTTTTCAGATTTTTTGAATACGAATATTTTCACCCCGCTTGGTATGGAAAATTCCGCTGCTGATTATGAAAGTGCGGTAGAAAAAGGATACATACCTGGTTTTGAGTCATGGTTTGGTAAGCCAGTTGTAAGTGATGGATTTTATGATCATGCGGGAGCACCTTACGGCTATATTGCTTCAAGTTCAAATGATTTAGCGAAATTTTTAAAATTTATGTTAGAGGGCGGAGACTTATTATCAGAACAAAACCTTGAGTTATTAAAAACTCCTCCAGTAGAAGGTAAAACATACGGTTACGGTTGGCATTTTTCTAAAACAGAACATTACCCTTTCCACGGTGGGGCCACATCTGATTTTAGAGCGCAAATGTTTTTTATACCTGAAGAAAATATTGCAGCAGTACTTTTAACCAATAAATATAATTTTATAGAAGATGCTCAAGTTTCTCATATAATGAATGGAATTCGATCTATCCTGAGCGGGAAAGGACCAGATGAATTGCCTGTACAAAGCTATAGTATCCAATGGAGTTTACTGGGGATTACATTACTCTTAGCTATTTTAACGATAATCTATTTCTTCAGTCTTAGAAGAAAGAAGGTTCTAAATAAAAAAATACCGTTAACTGTTGGAATCATTTCACTCCTCCTAGCTGTGGGATTGATCCCACTATTTGTTTATGTTATAGGTACCCCATGGAAAAGTATTAGTTTCTTCGCACCGGACATAGCATTATTAATCTATTGTTTGGTAGTAATATTTGCTCTTAATGGAATTATGACTTTAATAATAACAATTCTTAAAAAGAAAATTACATAAGCATTTCCATGGGCAAAATACTACAAATAAAAAAACATTCAATTATAGGGCGCTTTAATTAGCAAGGAGTGAAAGAATCAATTCTTGTACAATGCTAACTACATCACCTAATGAACTAATGAGTTCTTTACTGATTGGATCTGACATTGGAATAATGATTGGATTGGTTTTTCTCCAATGTGTGTTGGGTTTGATGCAACCGATATACTCAAGTATTTCCTTTTCATTAATTCCAGAAATAAGTAAGGAAGATGAACTTGTTGAAGCAAACGGTTTGTTGGAAACTACACTAAGACTTATGAGCATTATCGCTCCGGGAATTACATCTTTATAACTTTTAGTTATTCCACTGCAATACTTATATATAATTTCTTCATTCATGTTTTTGGTTAGTTTTATATCACTATCAAAAATACCTGTTACGAGTATCCAAAACTTGTAACGAATTTGATGTTGATGAATTCATCTATTTCTTAAACGAGAGAATTAATATTCTCAAGTAACAACTTTTAAAGAACGAGTAGATTTTGATAACTTACCATAAGTATGACGGTAGTGGTATGGGGACTCGCCATCGTTAAACAGATCGTATCGCTTCATCAAGATGACATCCGAGTGGAAAGTGAACCTGGTCAAGGAACGACCTTCATCGTCACCTTGCCAATCACTACACCAACAGATTAGTTAGATTCATTCTCTATGCTACGGCTCATATGCAAGCTTCCTTGCATATGAGCCGTAGCATTTTTTTGACAGTTCACATTCAGTTCATATTGTCGTCATGGGGAGTACATCTTTGTTGGTTAAGCTTTCATTAGTCGCACCGTTAAGGTAGCTGAATAAACAGATTAGAACAGGAGAAGATGAGAGTGACACAAACAGAGGAAATGAAAACGAGGAATGGAACGAAATCAAAGAAAGTACGAAGCATTTTGCTTAAAATCATAGGAGCAATCGTACTAGCAATCGTGCTTTTTCTAGCCATTGTTTATACAGTTAATATCATCAGTAATCATTCGGAGCAAAAAAGATTAGAGCCCTATGGTCAGCACGTAGCGATAGATGGGAAAAATATGAATGTTCTGATTCAAGGAGAAGGCGAAGAAACTGTCGTGCTACTACCTGGTTTTGGAACTGCAGCACCTGCTCTTGATTTTAAGCCGCTAATAGAAGAGCTATCACCATATTACAAAGTCGTCGTAGTTGAATCTTTTGGTTATGGATTAAGTGATCTAACCGAAAAGGAACGAAGTACGGAGAATATTGTAAGTGAAATTCATGAAGCTTTACAGGGTCTTCATATTGATCGTTATATTCTAATGGGCCACTCCATTTCAGGGATTTACGGACTCGATTATGTGAACAAGTATCCAAATGAAGTGAGTGCATTTGTCGGGCTCGATAGCAGTGTTCCAACGCTAAGCGAGAAGAGGTTTTCATCTTCAGAAATAGAAACTGTTAAACTACTCAAAAAATCAGGTTTCACCAGATTGCTAATGAAACCGGATACCGATGTATATGCTGAACTACCCTATGATGATCAAACAATAGAACAAATCAGAATTCTTATGCACAAAAACATGTATAATCCCAACCAATTAAATGAAATTGAAAATATGTATTCTAATTTTAAAAGGGCTGAAAATTCAACATTCCCCAAAAATCTTCCTGTTATTTTCTTTATCCAAGCGAATCATCCAGCAACGGATAGATGGATACCCGAGCATGAAAAGCAAAAAAAAGATTCTGTACATGGAAAAGTGGTACTACTGGAAGCAGGACATTATTTATATCGTTCCCATTACAAAGAAATCGTTAAAAACTTTAGGACGTTTATGGAAGAAATCCAATGAATTCATCATGTGTAAGCTTCTAAGATATGATGCCGCAGTATTTTTTGCTTGTTCATATTCAGTTCATATTATCGTCATGGGGAGTACATCTTCATTGGTTAAGATTTCATTACCGGTACATTAAGGAAGCCAAACAAACAAACAGATCAGGACAGGACAGGAGAAGATGACAGTGACACAACAAGAGGAAAACAAAACAGGGAGTGGAACGAAAATAAAGAAAGTGCGAAACATCTTACTTAAAATCATAGGAGCAATCGTTATAGCCATTGTTCTTTTTCTAGGTATTGTTTATATCACTAATGTGATGAGTAGTCATTCGGAGCAAAAACGAATAGTGCCCTACGGTCAGCACGTATCTGTAGACGGGAAAAATATGAATGTGTTAATTCAAGGCGAGGGCGAGGAAACGATCGTGCTCCTGCCTGGTTATGGAACAGCTACACCAGGGCTTGATTTTAAGCTTCTTATCGATGAATTATCTCCATTTTACAAAGTTGTTGCGGTAGAGCCTTTCGGTTATGGATTAAGTGATGAAACTGAAAAAAAGCGAACCACGGAGAATTTGGTAAGTGAAGTTCATGAAGCTCTACAGCAGCTTAATATTAACAGATACATGCTCATGGGCCACTCCATTACAGGCATTTATGGAATTGATTATGTGAACAAATATCCAAACGAGGTGACTGCATTTGTCGGAATCGATAGCAGTGTTGCAACACAACCAGGTATGGATATCAAATTCCCATTAAAAACGTTTGCATTCCTCAAAAAATCGGGTCTCTTAAGATTGACCATGAAAATAAGTGCTGACCCCTATGCTGGACTGGCATTTGATGAAAAAACCGTAGAGCAAATGAAAATGATTTCGAATAAAAACATGTATAATGACACTACCTTGAATGAGATGGAGCATATTTCGTCTAATTTTAAAGGGGCTCAAGTTTTAACCTTTCCTAAAGATCTTCCACTTCTTCTCTTTGTACAAGCGAATAATGAAGGTGTAGCAGGATGGATACCTCTGCATGAAGGGCAGATCAAAGACTCGGTACATGGAAAAGTAGTAACCATGGATGGATCACATTATTTACACCATACCAAATTCAAAGAAATCGCTAAAAACGTTAGAGTATTTATGAAAGAAGTAAAGTAGAAGTAAGGATAACGTACAAAATTAGCTTTATTCTTTCAAATTTTTTGTGTAACCAAATCTATTTTTACATAAACGAAATTTAATTATAAAGGGGACTAAATTATTGGGGATTTATAAAGGAGTAGAAATGCTTCATCTTGAATTTAATGGGATTATTATTCATCCAACTCTTTTATGGAATCAAGAAATGGCTGTTTTAATAGACACTGGATTTCCTGGACAAATTGAAGATATACGAGTGGCAATGGAAAAGGTGGGAATATCGTTTGATAAACTAAAAGTCATAATATTGACGCATCAGGATATAGATCATATAGGTAGTATTCCTGAGATATTACAGGAGTGTGGAAGTAATATTAAAGTATATGCTCACGATCTGGATAAGCCTTATATTCAAGGGGATTTATCTCTTTTAAAAGACGGGCATCTAGAGAACCCCCCTAAGGGCAAAGTGGACGATACCTTGAAAGACGGTCAAGAATTGCCGTATTGTGGTGGAATTCGTATCATCCATACTCCAGGGCATACACCTGGCCATATCAGTCTATATTTGGAACAAAGTAAAACACTGATTGCTGGGGATTCAATGTACAGTGAAAACGGAATAATTAAAGGGATTCATGCCCCGACAGTCCTGGATATAAAAGAAGCTCGTCTCTCTTTGAAGAAATACTTAGACCTCGACATTGAATCAGTGGTTTGTTACCACGGAGGGTTAAGTAAGGGAAATATTCATGACCAGATTCAAGAAGTAATTTCATATTAAAATTCTAGAACTTTCTTCAGCAATTGAGCACTTTACTTGAAGATTATTGAGCTGTTTAGACATTAGACAGCTCTTTTTTCTTATTCAACTAAAGGGGTAGGTTAGTTGAAGAAGTACAAAATAAAAAGACCAATAAGTGGTCTTTTTTAAAGGGAGATATCTAAAGTTTTTAGTAACGTATCAATTTCTGTTTTAATGGTGAAAAAATGAGGCTTACTTTCATTATCAAATATGAGTAAATAAGGCTTTTCATCTTCGGGAATAATAATGATAACTTCATCAATCAAAGTATTCACCCATTTATTTTCTATACGAAGAGATGGAGTTAAGGGGATTTTAACTATAAAACCTTTGTCTGGAATAGGTTTTATTTTTACAACAATATTGTCAATTTCTTCAATAATTTTTTTGGTCTCTAATTGTATTTCCGGATTTATTGGGATTTTTATAATCTTATGTTTTTGAATATCAAGAAGTTCAATATTTGTTGTGCTTTGTGCACTTACTATAATTAGATTAAATAGGAAAAGTATAGGAATTGACGTAAATAATATTTTACGAATCACATTTATCACCTTAGATTTAGACTTACCAAAGAATATTTTGTTATACATGCTTATTCAACTAACGGGTGCTTTACTTGAAGATCGTTGAGTTGCATATGCAGCTCTTTTTTCTTTATTGGACTATAGGGGCAGCTTAGTTGTATAAGTGAAAATATAGTTTTTATTGAAATTTATGTAATAATAGATATATTAAAACATAATTCAGGGAGGTTTTTATGCAAACTGCAATACCAGCTACTTCTATGTTTCTAATTATTGGATTGTTCATTTTAGTTCGTAGAATCCGTTCTATGTACAAACCAACCAAAGGTAGAGGAGGGCGAATAATTCTTCCTATTCTATTTTTAACACCAGGATTTTCATTTCTTCTAAACGCTTCTGGGCACGTCACATACCTTCAATTATCAATAGCAATTTTTTTAGGAGTGGGTTTTTCTATTCCTCTTATTTTATGGTCAGATTATGAAATACGAAATGATGGTTTAATTTATGCTAAGAAAAGTCCTGCTTTTATAATTACTTTCGCCATTATGATTGCTTTACGTTATTATTTTCGACAACATATTTCTACTATCGAATCAGGTACACTCAATATGCTAATTTTCTTACTTGTTATTTGTTATTTAATTCCTTGGAGAATAGCTTGCTATATAAAGTATAAAAAGGTTCTTAAACTAAAAAATACAGTCAGTTTGTAGAACTTCGTATATCTCTAACACCCTCCAAAATGAAAAAAGAAGTATAAGTTTGTGAATAAATGCACTTAAACTAGCGGTTGCTTTAGTTCAATAAACGAGTTATAAAAACAAACGAACATTTAACAAGTAAAAGATCGATTCCTTAAAGGAATCGATCTTTTTTGTTAATTTAGAAGTGGGATTTCTTATTTGCTGTACAAAGACGAGGGGTTTGATCTAAGAAGGATAACGTGAACTTATTGAACTAACGAGGCAGGTAACAAATAGAGGTGATTATCGGTATTGAGCCTGGTCTTTTTTTTGCAACAAATGTAAGTAACAATAATCTTTTATCGTTTTACGATAAAAGATTATTGACTAAGGATGTTTTTTTAATTATTATTATAGCTATAGGAAGTTGAGAAGGCGGTGAATTATGAAACAAAAGGAATTAGCAAAATGGTTAAAATTAATAATTGTTTTTTGCGGATTATTTGGATTGTTATTCTGTATCTTCGTTGGACCAGAAATCGGAAGGAATGTATTACTAGAATCTAAATCTTTAAAGCCGTTATTTAATCCTTTTTTAGTGTTTATTTGGATAACTGGAGTTCCATACTTTATAGCTTTATGTGTAGGTTGGATTATCTGTTCAGATATTAGCGTGGGTAATGATTTTACAGTTGAAAATGCGAAAAGGTTAAAGCTAATAAGTGTGTTAGCAATGATAGAAGGGGCATTATATGCTGTTGCATTGCTATACACCGTTATCATTAGAAATTACAACACTAATCTATTAATGATTCTTTTGCTTATTCTGTTTTTTGCAATTGTTATTTCTGTATTTACTTCTTTGCTTTCTTATTTAATGCGTAGAGCAAGTGAAATAAAGCAGGATAACGAATTTACGATTTGAGGTGTAACATGGTTATCATAGTTAATCTTGATGTAATGCTGGCAAAGAGGAAAATGAGTGTTACTGAATTATCGGGAAAACTAGGTATCACAATGGCGAACGTTTCAATATTAAAGAATGGAAAAGCAAAAGCTATCAAGTTTTCAACTTTAAAAAAAATATGTGAAGTATTAGACTGTCAACCAGGTGATATCTTGGAATATAAAAAAAATGATTAAACTAATTTTTAATGGGAGGAAAATGATTATGAAAAAGTATTTAATTGCATCTACACCAATTTTTTTAGGAGTAATTTGCCTTATTGCAAAAGCAATAATAGGGAGTAACGTGGCTTCAGACGGTACCTTAGAAGAACCCTTTTTCTTGATTCCAATTGGTTTTTTACTATTCTTCTTAGGCATTGTATTAGTAATTGGTATGGCATTAATTTCAATGTTTAAAAAAACTCAAATTTCTAATTAACAAACGTACACTATTTACCTTTTAAACATAATATTAAATTGTAAAATATTTAATTTTATTAATATTATACCAATCTTTAATTATGTAGTTTTATTGTAAAAGTGCAATTAAAAAAGCTCCTTCTTCAACTAAAGAGGCAGTTTAGTACAAGAAGAGTTTAAAAAAATATTAGCAAGGACATTTGGAAACCAATATTCTATAATGGGATTTAAATACAAAAGAGGTGAATGAAATGCGACCCATATTATCAAGGGATTTGAATGAAAAAGATTTCAGAAATTTTTACTGATTAAAAGAAGAACTACTGGTTTTTTGTAGAGAAAATGGGTTAAGTACTTCAGGTTCTAAAGTTGAAATCACAGATAGAATTGTTTTCTTTCTTCAAACATTGCTTTTGGAGTACCAGATACTAATAAGTTTTTTTGGTAATCATTCATAAGGGGAAAATTGATCAAGCAGATGATTTAACAGCGTATGATGCATCTCCTTATCCCAAAAAGGAGTTTGTAATATTGGAAGATATTAAGTATGATTCACCAGAGTTGCTTAAAATAGCACTGAAAACGGGCAGTATTTATCCTGGTAAATATTGGGCGAAAGGTTATAATTTTATACTTAGAAAAGACACAGAGAGAAATATTAACCTAATATTAGTGATAGGTTAGAATAGTGACCAGACAGAAATGAAAGCAGCGAGCTTTAATGCTTCAACAGGAGAATACATTAAACCTAGTTTATCAGTTATTGTTCCTTATTAAGCTAACGGGTGCTTTAGTAGAAGATCTTTGAGTTGTTCAGACAGCTCTTTATTTAATTAAAGGTAGAAAGTATTCATCAGAAACCTCTTCGCAATATCTCAACAAAGTTTAACGCCGAAATTAGGCATACACGCTGCCTTGGGTGAATATCTTAATGGGAAATTACTTTTTAATAATTGGGGTGATACACCTGGGATACTTTGTAACTGTCGAACCAGGCGTCAACGTATTTATAGAGGACATCAATCCAAAGGGAAATAAAACGATACTTTTTATTCATGGATGGCCGCTAAACCATAACCAGTTCGAATATCAGTTCAACTTCCTTCCAACACTTGGATATCGTTGTATCGGAATGGACTGGAGGGGATATGGCAATTCGGATAAACCTTTTAGCGGGTACAGTTTCGATAGATTAGCAGATGATGTCCGCATGGTCATCGAAGCGTTACAGTTAAAAAACATAACACTGGCAGGACACTCTACAGGAGGAGCAATCTCGATTCGTTATATGGCTCGTTACAAAGGGTATGGGGTATCTAAACTCGTCCTGATTGACGCTGCCTCTCCATCTAGCGTTCCAAAAGAATTTATAAATAAAATCATCGAAGATACAAATCATGACCGACCGCAAATGCTGCAAGACCAAACGGGAATTTTTTTCTTTCAGTATATTTCCGAACCGAAATCCGATTGGTTCGTTTTAATGGGATTACAAGCGGCGAATTGGGCGACTTCCGCCATTATGGTCACGCTTAGAGATGAAAATGTTTACAACGATCTTGGTCAGATCGATGTACCCACATTAATTATTCACGGAATTCATGATAAAGTCGTTCCGTTTACCCAAGCTGAGGAAACAAATAAGCTGATCAAAAATTCGAAGCTAGTTCCGTTCCAATACAGCGGCCATTGCGCTTTTTTAGAGGAGCGAGATAGATTCAACCAATTATTATCTTCTTTTGCATAACGACTCGGAATAGCAACACCGTCGCCAATTAATTTGTAAGCGTCAAATAGCCCCCACCTTAAATAGCTACATGCCTTGGTCGAAAAATATCCAAGCCATATGTGCAAAATAGCCATCTATTTGAATAAATTTCAGATAGATGGCCATTCGTCGTGCGTACCGGAAAGGTGCGCATATTAATTGTATTTCGGGCTTACTAACAACTATCGATATCAGTGGAGCTTGAAAAAGATGACCCCTAGAGAAATTGCTTCAAAGCTACAAAGTTGATGAAGATATAGCAAATAATGAAAGTTCTATCAAGGTTAATACAGATTTATTTGAACGAATCAATCAGTTCAATAAATTTAATCTTTTAGAAATAATCCAGTATAACAAGAAGATCAAGTAGCAAGTCAATTCCATTACACCTATGATAAATCTGGGAATATAAGACAAGAAGAAAGTGACAAAGGAACATCTAAATTTGAATATGATGCAAATAGTCAGTTAACAAATGAAAAACTGCCAGATGGTTCAACAAATGCTTATGATTACGATGCAGTAGGCAATCGTAAAGAACGCATATCGATTAAACAAACAGATTCCTTTGAATATAACGCAGCCAATCAAATCAAAATAAAAAATGGACAGGCCTACAACTATGATGATGATGGAAATCTAACTCAAGATGAAAACTTTAAGTATGAATACAATGGACTGGGTCAACAAGTTCGAGTGACAGATTTAGCGGATAAAGAGATTGCTAGATATGAATATGATGAAACAAATCTTCGGAGTAAAAAGATTGTGGGTTCTAAATCATACGAATATTATTATGGTAATGATAATTTAACACTGGAAATCATTAAAGAAAACAATAATATATTGGAATATAGATATTATCAATGGAATGGTAATACGCCGCTTGGTATGATTGTGAAGAAGAAAGGTTCGGAAGGTAATTGGAAAGAAAAAATATTCCATTACTGGACGAATCAACGTGGTAATGTTATTTCGATTCGAGATAATAGTAACAATGAAATAGGTTCATATACGTATGGTGTGATTGGAAATGTGTTAGATGAAAAAGGCGAAATTGCTAAGTACAACACTATTCGTTATGCAGGTTATTATTACGATCATGAAACAAAAAATTATTATCTACAAGCTAGATTTTATAATCCTGAAAATGGTAGCTTTTTAGCATTACCTATGAAATAGAAAAGAGATGAAGTAGTTTTGAATATAGAAGAGTTTTCAGAGGTTGAACGATTATTAATAGAGAAATTTGGAAGATTAGATGTTCAAGAAGATGAGTTAGCTTATAAACATTTTATTACAGGAAATCTTGATCGTTTTAATAGGTTATTAACTAACGAGGAATGCATTAATTTAATGATATTGTTTAATCCGCGAAATGATTTTGAAACTCAAGAGTTCTTTGGTATAGAAGAAAAATTCTTAGAAATTTTTAGATATTTATTTAGGAAAAATGGGGAAACTCCAGTGTATATATATTGCCCAGAACTAGAAAGTAAAAGGAAGTATATTTTCAGATACCTGAAGAAGGTGTTAGATAAGCAAGAGTTCTCTCTTTTTAAAAAAATAAAAAATACTATTGTTCCTCATAACGGTTTATTTGAAATTAAGACTCAAGAGCATTTGGAAATTTTCGCAAAGCTATCACTAAGACATTTACATTTTTCTAATTTCTTTTTTGAAGACTCTGTAATAATTGGTAATTACGAATTAAATATTCCGATTTACTGCTTTGATATTTCATATCTCAAAGAATGTGAAAGCGAAGCAAATAAGGTAGGCTTGTATATACGAAGTAAATACTGATTAATACTGTATAATTCAAGCAGTTCGCCATGTTGGTTTATAGAGAAGTCGTTTTATCATTATGATCGAGTTGATCACGAAGAAGGAGAATGTCTCCAACAATGCGAATAAAGTCCGCTGCAAAGCAATGACGAAGCTTGTGAGGGCTGATGCCATTAATACTAATCATATTATAGTTTTGAGAAACTAATTGTTCGAAAATAGATGGATGCCAGGATTAAATGATGAATCAATAATTCATGTTTCCTTTGAGTTAAAAAAGAACAACAATTAGAAAAAAAGAGTAAGTATCCAACAAAATTACATTGTTCGAAAAATATCAATTAACTCTAAAATTATAATATTTAAAATGTACTTAATCCCTTGATACAAAAGGGATTAGGCGCTCTTTTTTATTGTAATATATTGGAGCGGAAAGAAGGATTACCGTTTTTGTTTGGAACATATTGTACTAACGGAGATGGTTAGGTTGAACGAGCAGGGACTTTTTTGGAGGCGAAGAAGTAATTTTGTAAATGAAGAATTATTCTAGAATCTGTAGAGAAATCGAATGGGGTGTGTATCAATGTTAATTAAAGGTTATAAAGTTATGGATCATTTCTTTGTAATGAGGAATGCTTCTATTTTGTCTGGGGTTAAAAAGGTATTATTATAACAATAAATGAATAAAAAAATCGATATATATTTATTGTAAAACGATAAATTCGGTGATAAGATAATATTTATAATAAATAAGTGAGGTGCTTTTTATGAAACAAGTATCAACGCTCTTTTTAAAGGTAGCTGTTGTTCTTATTGGAATTCCGATTCTTGCTTTGTGCATCTTTTTAGTGCCTGAGATCGCGAAGTTTGCAGCAGAATTGTTTCCAAATATTACTTATATTAAATATCTTGTAATAATCTATTTTTACCTAACGGCGATACCTTTTTACTTTGCTCTATATCAAGCTTTTAAACTTTTAATCTATATTGATAAGAGCAAAGCTTTCTCGGAACTATCTATAAGAACTTTAAAAAATATAAAATTTTGTGCAATTATAATTACAACTCTGTATGTGGTAGGCATGCCACTCTTTTATTTCATAGCGGAAATGGACGACGCCCCAGGTATCATAGTAATCGGAATGGTTGTTATTTTTGCTTCGCTTGTAATTGCAGTATTTGCTGCTGTTCTTGAAAAGCTTTTAAAAGATGCGATTGTTTTAAAATCTGAAAATGATTTAACGGTCTGAGGTGAATAAAATGGCAATAATAATCAATATTGACGTCATGTTAGCGAAACGGAAAATGAGTGTCACAGAACTTTCCGAGAGAGTTGGAATAACGATGGCTAATCTTTCTATATTGAAAAATGGAAAGGCAAAAGCGATTCGATTATCAACTTTAGATGCGATTTGTAAGGCTTTAGAATGTCAGCCAGGAGATATATTAGAATATAAAAGTGATGTAGAAACTCAAGAATAATAGACGACAAATTTCTCAAACTAACGAGGTGCTTTAGTTTAATTTGAGATAAATGTGTTCAAACTTTTTATGAGAATTGTATATGACAGCAAAGTAGATTTAGTTGTAATCGGAAATCGTGGTTTAAATGGACTACAAGAAATGGTTCTTGGTAATGTCGTTTAAAAAATTAATAGTGTAAATGTAGCTTTGTAAAAAAGATTGATTAAACTCATCTCACCTCTATAGATTTCTTAGAGGTGAGATGAGTTTTTTATTGGATACTTATGTTAATGGCACTATAAAGATTGTAAAGAAATGTACATAAAACAACTGGGCAGTTTAGTTGAAGAATAATGATACAAAATCTTTAAAAGCTTCAAGGAGGTATTACTATTGGAAATTAAAACGAAGACTTACTTATTGTTGAAGAATTTTAAGGAATGGTCTGAATAACAAAGCCATATAAAAGGTGCAGCGGTTGTGGGTTCATTTGCAATGGGATCTTCTAGTCACCTTCACCAGAGGAGCTAGACATCCGTCTACCAAAATGAGCTACCCTTAAGGTTATTTACCATGTGATTAATTGTCACTTCACTTAAATCAGGTAGGCTTGGCGAATATCTGCTTTTGTGAAAAGTCCCATAAGTAGAGATGCTAATGTTGTTTAGCCTTATAAGCTGACTAATTTACTACTTTCCCTTTGTTATTTAAAATTTTTATTTCATATGAGTCAATATGAGATACTGAGTTCAGTTTTTTAGAATGTAAGATTTCATTTATTTTCTCTTCAAGTCCCATAGTAAACTTATATGTATCTTTATCTAAAGTCTTTATGGATGTATGAATGGTAATGGATTTTTGATAATCCGTATTTATATTTTCAATTATGTCGTAATCTTTAAGTCCTTCCATTAAAGTCGATGTTAAAAGGCTAAGTTCTTTCTGTCTATTTTTAACTTCTTCTGTAATGATAGATAGATCCAGCCTCTCTACAACAACTGTATAGTCTTTTAGTGTTGAGGATTTAATTATACTTTTTGCAATGGACCCCATATCCTTTTTAACGGATTTAAAATATTCTTCATTCGCTTCAACTTGTATCACCAATTCTTTCTTTGAAGTCATTTTTACAACAAAGCCCTCGTATTTTTCATGAAGTTTTTCACTTACTCTTTTCAATGTAGTTATATTTAGAACTTCTTCTTTAGTAGCTAAAGGTTCTTGTTTCTCTTTAGTTGATATAGAAGTATCAACTTCTAAAGGCCGATTTAACAGGCTAAATGAAGCTATTCCTACTATAAGTATTCCAGCAATTATCAATATCCTTTTTAACAAATAATCCCTCCCGTTAAGAAGGTATGCCCTATATCACCTCAAAATGTCACGAAAACACAATGTCCTTCTGGTTGTTTGTATATTGACTGATGATTCCTAAAGGCTGATTGTTGTCATCTTTCAATTATCTAATTTTTGCTACGAGATCTCTTTTCAGTAATGAGTGAGGAGATAAAAATGGCTTTTGGTACTTTGATAAGCATTATTACAAAAAATAGCTTATCTAATTAATATATAGGTAGATTTACTGTTTAAAGATGTCATGACTCGGGTAATGGGAAAATGATAATGAAAAAAACAGTCTATATGTTTATATTGGTCTATCCAGATTCATTTAAAACTTTGTATCATTTTTCAATAAATGATAATAGTAGATAAATTGGAGGAATTTGAATGAACGGTGAAGTTATCCAAACACGCTATGGAAAAGTAATCGGAATACCATCCGATACGCAAGGTGTAACTGTGTTTAAAGGGATACCGATTGGTGCAGACACGGGGAAAGAAAATAGATTTCGTGCTCCTCAGCCTCCAAAATCTTGGGAGGGTGTAAGAGGTTGTGACCATTATGGAGATCGTTTTCTGCAAAATCCAGATCCAAATTGCCAAGGAGCATTTTGGTTTAGTGAATTTAACTATGCTTCAGAATATAGACCACCAGTAAGTGAAAACGGTCTAGTAGTAAATATTTATCAACCAGAAGTACAAGAAGGAAGAAAGTTACCTGTATATGTTTGGATTCATGGTGGTGCAGGTAATTATGGGAGTGCTTCTGATATTAAATTTGATGCAACCAAACTAGCTGCAAAAGGTTTAATCGTTGTATTAGTTCAATATCGATTAGGTTTCCTTGGATGGTTGACGTTACCTGAACTGTGTAAAGAAAATGATCACGGTGCGTGTGGTAACTACGCTGTACATGATAATATCTTTGCATTAAAATGGGTTCAAGAAAATATCGAAGCCTTTGGTGGGGCTAAAAATAAAGTCACTATTGGAGGTCAATCTGCAGGTGCTATGCAGGTTATGAATCTTCTACGTTCACCACTTGCAAAAGGTCTTTTCCAACGCGCTATCATTCAAAGTGGATTAACTGGATTCCTAAATGATCCAGGCGCTATGGGAGAAGCTTTTGGAGCAGGAAAACCATTTCCTACAGTAGAAGAAGCTGCCACTCTTTCAAAAGAAGCTATCCGTGAATCGTTTGGTCGTGATGTTACATTGAAGGAACTTCGAGAAATGGAAATGGAGGAATTCCTAAAACCGCCATTTGCTAAAAATATTGAAGAAAAGGGTGTAATGCCGTCCGCAACTATTCTAGAAGACTTAGCTGCCAGAATACAAGGAACGGTACTAGATGGTTATGTGTTCACTGAAGAGTCTATTGACCTTATGAATCCTAGAAATATTGAAGGTATTGATATTATTATGGGTGGAACTACAGATGAAATGACATCCTTGATGGCAGTTAATTCTACAGAAAGCCCAGCCTCAAATGAGATATTAGTTACAAAACTTAAAGCAATGCATGGAGAGGACATCCTGTCTCTTTACTCAACTTCAACAAAAGAAGAAAGTTATGCTTCTTTCTTACGTGCCTTCAGTGATGATGGCTTACAGAGATTGTTATTATCCGCTGGGCTGAACCAAGTGGCCAAAAAACCTTTTGTTTATTCCTTTGCCCATGTAGCTCCAGGTAAAAATGAAGAGTTTTATGGAGCCTATCACTCTGGGGATTTATGGTTTACAATGGGTTCTCTAAAGCCAGGGAGAGCTCATAGAGAATGGAGAAAACTAGACTGGGGGATGATGGATGTCATTACAGATTATTGGTCTAACTTCATTAAAACAGGAAATCCAAATAGGGAAAGTTTATCTGAATGGATACCTTGTGATGAAAAAGATGAATATCCTTTCATGCAGTTTAAGGATGGGCAAGCAAATTTAATTACTACAAGTGGAGAGGAAAAACGAGAACAGTACTTTAGAAAGCGTATATTAGAAAGTTTGAATTTAAATTAAAATTTATACATGCTGAGATGATTAAGTTGTTTAAAATCGAGAGAAGTTACCAAACGAAAAAGTACCGAATTTTTCCGATTTAAGTTACTATAAAAATAAGAAATGTTATTAAACAAAAGGGGAGTTTAGGAGGAATACAATGCACAATCTAAATTTACTGAAATTTCAAGAGGTTGATTTTAGTGATTATTTCAGTCTTGTTTCTAATGAGAAAGTTATGGCACAAATTACCGAGTACGCTATTCCTTTTGAAGAGGCTCAATCCAATTTTCAAAAGTTATTAAAACGAAATGAAAAATATGAACATTCTGGCTCATACAAAGTCTACGATAGTTCAATCAATGAATTTATCGGACTTGGACATTTAACTTTGGATGAAGAAAACGACGAAGTAGCTGAAATCGGCTATATGATAAAGCCAGAGTATTGGGGTAAAGGATATGGAAGTGAAATAGCGAAAGTATTGATTGAAAAAGCTATAAAATCAGAATTAAAGAAACTAAAAGCCATTATTGACCCAGATAATATTGCTTCAAGGAAAATATTAATTAAACAAGGATTTGTCTCTGAGAGGATTTGCGAAATTGGCAGTTTACCTGGAGAAATACTGAGTAAAAAACTATAAAAATTAATTTACTCGAAAGATGGTGTTGAAAAAATCAGATTTATTTTAGGAATCTAAATATAAAACGCTGTATTTCGAATTGTTAATACAGGATTTGAAGGTTGGTTTTTATAAAAGTTATAGATAAAAAACCATAAAAACAGTAATGTTTTATCTTTATCAATTTATGGGTGCTTTAGTTGAAGAAGAGCTACTAAAAAAATAATCAAACGTTTAGACTAAGATCAGTTCATTTTTAATGTTAACTTTCATAACTCTTTAACTTTGATACTACACTTAAAACTGGGTAACCGTTAATTTGGTCGCTTAGTTATTTTTTAATCTGAGTAAGAACGAATGTTCTTTATGATGAATAAAAAGGAGTGGACAATGTTAAAGAGCAATTATTGAAAGCAATGCAGCGTAATCAATTGGTGAACATGATTTATATGTCGAGCAGTGGAGACATAACGAAACGACGTGTGAAGATCATTAAAATATCATCAGATAATTTTCAAGCTTATTGCTTTGTTAAGCGTGCTAAACGTACTTTTATAATAGAAAATGTTCTTGCAGCTATTCCGATTATTCGTAGTGAAGAAAAAGAATTATGATTTTAATAGGAATTCCATTTGAATAGATAAATTGTTGCGATTAAAAATTATAGAGATTTCCAACGTGGCTCTTTTATTGAAGGGATTTTCAATTGGATAAGTCCTGTAACGCTTAAAAATACATAGACTTTTTGAAAGAATTCATTTTGAACATGCTTTTTCAAAATGAATTCTTTTTATTTTCTAATGAATATGGATACAAGTGTTTTTTTAGCGATAATGAAATCCTTTTCATGTGAGTTTTTATAACATATTTTCATTTTATTCTGAAAATTCTGTTGACAAGGAGTGAAAACGAGGTAAAATAAAGGATATAAATAACATGTTAAGTTTTATTACATATAAATAATAAGAAAACTAACATGGTGAAAAGGGGAGTTTGAGGATGGATGTTATGTATTTGATGAACAGCCTGTGGACGATGCTAGGAGCAATTTTAGTAATCTTTATGATTGGTGGATTTATCTTACTTGAGGCTGGTTCTACAAGAATGAAAAACGCAGGTCACGTAGCAGGGAAAACAGTCTTTACTTTTGGTTTAGCATCATTAGTTTTCTGGGCATTAGGCTATGGGTTTATCTTTGGTAGTGACACAAATTTCTTTGTCGGTATGTCGGATTTCTTCTATTCAGGAGAATTAGTTAAAGATTCAGGACTTGCTACAACTGTATTTTTCGTCTTCCAACTAGCATTTGCAGGTATATCAGTTACAATCGCACTGGGTGGATTTGCAGAGCGTGCGAAGTTTTCAGCATACGTCATCTTCACTATTCTATTTGGAGTATTAGTTTATCCCGTAATTGCACACTGGATTTGGGGTGGTGGCTGGCTAGCTGAGCATGGAAAACAAGATTTTGCAGGATCAACAGTTGTACATTTAACGGGTGCAATGGCAGCTCTTGCAGCGACTATCTTGCTGAAACCAAGAATTGGAAAATATAATAAGGATGGTTCAGCGAATAATCTTGCCGGTCATAACCAAGTTTATACTGCTTTAGCTGTATTAATCCTGTGGGTTGGTTGGTTTGGATTTAATGCGGGTAGTACTGTTTCAGTTGATGGTGCTTTCTTCGGATTTGTTGCTTTAAATACCAATCTTGCTGCAGCAGCTGGTGCGGTGGCAGCGACTCTAATTTCGTGGGTAGTGTTAGGTAAACCTGATATTACAACAATTTTAAATGGTGCACTAGCAGGTTTAGTAGCAATTACAGCATCATGTGCGTTCGTAGATGTTTGGGCATCTGTAGTCATTGGGTTTGTAGCTGGTGTCATAGTATTCTATAGTACTAGATTTTTTGAAAAGAAAAAAATTGATGATCCAATCTTCGCATTATCCGTACACGGAACAGCAGGTATATGGGGTACATTATCAACAGGTCTCTTTGCTACACCTGAACTTGCGACAGTCGGTAAACCGGGCTTACTTTATGGCGGTGGTTTTGAACAGTTAGGTGTACAGATAATGGGGGTTGCAACATCGGGTGCTTATGCATTTGCTGTATCATTTGTCATCTTATATATCATGAAAAAAGTGATGGGTGGTATTCGTGTTAGCGAGGAAGAGGAAATCATGGGACTTGATATGAGTGAACATGGTAACTACGGCTATCCTGAGCAAATGTTGTTAGAAGAGTCGAACTTATGTCCAGTAGTAGAAACTAAGTAACGTTAATATGTCAAAAGCCCCTTTTAAGGGGCTTTTGGTGTAAAAAGGGAAGTGTTGCTGTGGAAACAGATGTTGAAACATATGAATCTATAAAGGAATGGAGGGATAAAAATATTACCGCCTACCTAGCTGATTCTGTTTCTCTCAATAAGTTTCATGATCAAGTAATGTGCAAAGTATTTGATTTAGCTATCAGTCGCGTGAAGAAGGGTAGCCCCCCCTGTGAATTCTCATGGTTTATAACAGGGAGTGGCGGCAGGTTTGAGCAAGGAGTTATCAGTGACCAAGATCATGGATTGATATATGAAATATCGAATGTAGATAATGATACTTATTTTAAGAAACTCGGTGAAGAAGTATCTTATGGTCTCTACATCGTTGGTTATCCATATTGTCAAGGTAATGTCATGAGCTCAAATCCACTTTGGCGTAAGTCGATGCATGAATGGAAAGAACAGCTTCTAAAATGGATGGATGATGAAAGCTGGGATGCCATTCGTTACTTGCAAATATTTTATGATGCAAGGGTTCTAATAGGAAAAAAATCGTATGTAAAAGAGTTGAAAATGGTTATTTACCAATATCAATTAAAAAATCAGACCGTGTTAAAGCGTTTTATGGCGAACGTCACACATGTAAAGAATGTCATTGGTCCACTTGGTCAAATTTTAGTAGAACAACATGGTATGTACCAAGGTAGTGTGAATCTAAAATATGCAGCATTTTTACCTTATGTGAATGCCATTCGAGTATTGTCTATAAAAGAAGGAATTTATGACACTTCTACATTAGATAGAATGAAATGCTTGAAGGAAACAAAAGAATATTCAAAGGCAATAAAGGATTGTGAAGACAATTTCTTAATGCTATTAAGATATCGCCTGACATTATTTCAAGTGGAATCCTATACAGATACACATTACTTGCATATCGAAAGTCTTCAAAAAGAACAACGCAAAGAAATAAAAAGAATTCTAAAAGATGGTAAGAAGCTGCATGATTATGTGATAGCACTTATCGAAAAAGGGTGTTAACAATGGTTTTTGAACCGTTTATTCAACTATTAAGAGGAATTCAAGGGAAAAGAAACACTGGTAGAATAGGTGATATTCAAAACTCACAGCAAATGGCTTATTTAAGGCATTTGCAAAAAGAGGTGAATCAAGATAAAGCATTAAATACGCCCTTACACGAACTAAATGTAGTAGTTTTTGATATTGAAACAACAGGCTTCTCTCCTGAAAAAGGAGACGGAATACTTTCGATTGGTGCAATAAAAATGAGTGGGGAAATTATTAAGGAAGAAGAGGCATTTTACTCGCTTGTTCATTTTGATCGGAACATTCCCCAGGAAATTATTCAGCTAACTGGTATCACAAATGAGCAATTAATAGAAGCGCCAAGTTTATCCGAAGTTCTCATCCATTTTCTTCAATTTAAAGGAGATTGTACGCTTGTGGCACATCACGCTAATCATGAACGCAATTTTATGCAACATGCTAGCTCAAAGTTATTTCGCACACCTTTCAAGCACCGGATTGTAGATACTTCCTTCCTATATAAAATTGTTGAACCAAAATCAAAAAATGTGAAACTAGAGGATTTATGTGAACAAAATGGTATTTCAGTGGTGAATCGTCATCATGCATTAGGAGATGCAAAGTTAACTGCAGAACTGTGGAGCTTATATGTAGCGGAAATTCAACAATTGGGTTGTAAGACGTTGAATGATGTTTATGAACGGTTTTCGAGGATATAAAAAATACGGTTCAAAAATAAAAAGAAAATAATATGCTATGGAGAGTACATTAGAAGATTTATTAATAACAACAGTGAAAAAATACAATATTTATTGTAATATAATGATGTTTTCATAAATGTTTTGCTTTAGGAAAGTTGATAGGTTTGAGCTAAGATCTACGAATATTCAACTTTTAAATAGTATGACTATTTATGTGAATAAAGTGAATTAGGTAGATAGTTATTAGAAATATGAAAAAGAGTAAATCATATAAAAAGGGGTGTCAGTAAGTTGTAGTTGGACTTATTTGGCAGCCCTTTTTTCATATTGTTGAAACAGGGCCAAAAAACTAAGTGCCATTAGTTGAAGGTGCTTATATATTTTTTAAGAAGAACTAGTCTATTTCTTTATAAATTAGGTGTTTCAATCAAATCTAGTATAAAAACCGAAAATCTTTTAATATTAAAATGTTAAATGTAAAAAATATATTGAAAAAAGAAATGAATATGTGGTATTTTTATATAATATCAATTAGACAACTTATTATACAAGTTGTTCGTTAGATATATAAGTTGTCTATTTTTTCTTGAAAAGTAAGCGCATTCAGATTTCTAAAGAAATAGAGTACTTTAATGTATAAACGACTTTATAAAACAATTACAAAGGAGACTTATTTGATGAGTACAAATCACAAAGAAACACCACACATTAAGCCTAATGGAGTAGAAATTGCAGAGACAATTCTATTACCAGGTGATCCATTACGAGCTAAATTTATTGCGGAAACTTATTTAGAAGATGTAGTACAGTTCAATGAAGTGCGTGGCATGCTTGGATATACAGGTACTTTTAAAGGGAAAAAAATCTCAGTAATGGGTACAGGTATGGGAACAGCTAGCATGGGAATCTATTCATGGGAATTAATCAACGTGTTCGGCGTTAAAAACTTAATCCGTATTGGATCAGCAGGTTCAATTCAAGATGATTTGAACTTGTATGATATCGTATTTGCAATGGGATCTGCGACAGATTCTAATTACGCACACCAATTTAATTTACCAGGTCATTATTCAATTACTGCATCATATGAGTTACTTGAGAAAGCTAAGAAGGTCGCTGATGAAAAAGGATCTCCTGTTCGTGTAGGGAATGTTCTTGCTAGTGATGTCTTCTATAATGCTGATCCTACAGCATTGGAAAGATGGAGTAAAATGGGCATTTTATGCGCAGAAATGGAGTCAGCTGCACTTTACATGAATGCTGCGCAAGCAGGTGTAAATGCTCTTTGTATCTTAACAATTAGTGATCATATCTTCAAACATGAGCAAACAACGCAATTAGAAAGACAAACAGCGTTTACAAAAATGATGGAAATTGCATTAGAGCTAGCTTAATAATTATTTAAGTGGAATATAACGAGTGTGAGTTAGAGGAAACAGTTAAAGAGTATTTAACTGCTTCACAATTTCGAAGTAGATTCCATGTCTTGAATATTATATTAAATAGTAGATTAAATTAAATTTTCTTAAGACAGGGAGCCATAAAATGGTCGCAATTAGTGAAAAATCATCAGCATCACAAAACCATAATGTAAAAAAGGCAGTACCTATAATTTTACTTTTCTTTGTATTCGCATTGACTATTGATAATTCGTTTAAATTAGTTTCAGTAGCAATAGCAGATGACCTTGGAATTTCAGTAACAACTGTTAGTTGGCAAGCTACTCTTGCAGGTCTTGTAATTGGTATTGGAGCGGTTGTATACGCTTCCTTAGCTGATTCAATCAATATCAGAACGCTTTTAATTGCTGGTGTTATTATGATTTGTGCTGGTTCTGTGATGGGTTACGTTTTTAAAGATTCGTATGCGATGATTCTTTTTTCGAGAATTATTCAAACAGCTGGTTTAGCATCTGCTGAAACATTATATGTGATTTACGTTACAAAGCATTTGCCAAAAGCAGAGCAAAAAAAGTTTTTAGGGTTTAGTACAAGTAGTTATTCTCTGTCACTTGTAATTGGTTCTGTAACAGGTGGATATGTTTCAACATATTTACATTGGACAACTCTATTTATAATTCCTTTAGTAACAATAGCTCTTGTTCCATTTATCATGAAATATCTACCGAAAGAAAAGTCTACAAAAAGCTATGTTGATGTAATTGGTTTATTTTTGATTGCAGCAATTGCTACATCGGTTATTCTCTTTATTTCAAACTTTAATTGGCTGTATCTAATTGGTTTTATCATTGCTATGACGTTATTCTTAGTGTATATAAGCAAAAGCCCTAAAGCTCTAATTGATATCTCTTTCTTTAAAAATAAGAATTTCATTAGAACTTTATCAGTTGCATTTGTCATTTATACAGTTCAATTAGGCTATATTTTCACTTTCCCATTTATTCTTGAAGGAGTATATGGCTTAAAACTAGATGTTATCTCATTATTATTAATCCCTGGGTACATTACAGCAATAATCGTTGGTATGCTTTCTGGGAAAATTGCAAAATATTTAAGCAGTAAACAGGCAATCTCTATTGCACTTATTGGTATTGCTGCAAGCTTGTTAATTCCAGGCTTATTTGTTGGAAGCACTGTTGTCATTTTTGTTATTTCTATGATGCTATTCTCAGGTTCATTTGCTTTCATGTATGCACCTATGCTTGAAACATGTATTAGAACAATACCAAAAGATAAATCGGGAACAGCAATCGGTTTCTACAATTTAACATTGAATGTGGCTGCTTCTATCGGTATCACATACACTGCAGCGATGCTTGATAAAGTAGAAATTTCAACTATCCTAATTGTTCTTTCAATTATTGCGTTTGTTAGTTTAGGATTGTTTGTGACTCTATTAAGTAAATTAGAAAAAACTAATTAACGGAAGTTAGTTCAGGTAAATGTGTCACAGATAATAAGCTGTGACACATTTTTTATGAAATAGATGTAATGATTTACTAACTTTATAATACATATTAATGAAATAAATTGATGAGGATCCTTAATCTAAAAATAGTATAGGTGTGTGAAGATGGAATTCAAAATTGCAAATATGGAAGAAAGAAAAAAACCATTGTATATAACTGTGTATGATGAATTATATAAACTCATCATGAATGGAACGTTTATGTTAGATAGCAAATTACCGGCAGAACCTGAATTAGCAAAAATGTTCGGAGTTAGTAGAATGACATTAAGACAGTCCCTTTCCCTTTTACAAGATGATGGACTGGTGAAAAGGGTACATGGAAAAGGGAATTTTATTACGAAGATAGCAATAAATAATGAAAAAATAGGTATAGAAAAAATAGGGAATCCTCTGTATAAATCTCATACGAAACAAATAGATGATGTTGAGATGAGTTTCAGAATTGATTTGGATAGTGAATATACCCAGCAAGTATTATGTAGGAAGTCCGCCGCCGTTGTTGCGTTTGAGAGGTGGTATAAAAGTGCAGGGGAAGTTGTTGCCTATGCCTTTACGAATATCGCAATTGAAGCAGTAGCTGAATTGAATTTAGATTTACAAGATAATGATCAATTATTAGAAATGCTTGAAACTAGAATTTATAAGCTTGCAAATAGATCTACGATTGACATAAAGCGTTCAGCTTCTGTTAATTCTTCTTCACAGAAACATAAAGTAGATGGTGGAGAAGACTGTGATTTATTATTAGAGAGTATTTTTATTCATGAGGATTATCCATTAGTTTACAATAAATTCTATATACCTAAAGAATATAGTTGCATAAAAGTAAATGCGGTGAAGTAGAGGTTGTTGATATAACTGCATGTTTTCAAGTTGCTAAGTAATACATAGATAAACCTATTATTATTTCTGATAATTCGAGGTAATTTTAATAAGTTAAATTGTATTTTAGAGATAATAAGATGTAATAGATAAGCTTATGGAAGAAGTAAAGACAACTTAATATAGAAATGCACCCTAATTGTTATACAAAAATAACATTTAGGGTGCATTTTTATTGTAGGGCTTACTATTTTCACTAAATTATAGCTATGCTAGCGTTGATTCAAAGAATATGATTCTTATTAGGAGATGATGAACTTAGGTAAAATAACACAAAACATTTGTTTGTTTATCAAAAAAACACTATTATATATATAATTATGACTACGATTAGTGTAATGTAAAAGGGCACACATATTAATAGAATTAAGGAGAATTACAAGCATGACAGGAAATACTCACATCTTAGGCGGCATTACAGCAGGTCTTGCTTTTGCACAAATTTCAAATTACGATCCATTAATACTCGTTGGTTCAAGTGTAATAGGAGCATTGATACCAGATATTTGCCACAGTGGCAGTAAAATAGGACGGACGTTCCGTATCACATCAAAAGTCGTCAATAAGATATTTGGGCATCGATCGTTCACGCATAGTTTACTATTTTTATTATTAATGTTCGTTGTTATGAATACATATATTTCGAATGAATCAATCACAGCAGGCGTATTACTTGGAATGGTCAGCCATTATCTGCTTGATATGGCTACAAAAAATGGTATTAAGTTATTCTTTCCACTAAAAATCACAGTGCGATTACCGTTTACAACTCGAACTGGAAGTAAGGTAGAGAATATTGTTGCTACTGTATTAACAATTATTAGCGTGTATTTTGCATTTCAAACAATTGTTCATTTACTCTAAAACAGAAATTTCCTCTTAAGTCTTTATTGACTTAAGGGGATTTTTTAATAAAAGGTAATTAATTAACTAAAATTACAAAAATGTTATAATATGGATTTGAGTGAAGGCGATCGAGTGAATTGAAAATATGTGTTGATTAATAGTTATCTTTAAAACAAAAAGTATAGGGGTGTGATGTATGAGGAAGCAAAATTTTAAATTGAAATATCAGTACGAAAATATTACTAAGGGAAATGTTGAAGTATGGTTTTCAGAACCAAAAGAATCTTCCACACAACAATATATCGTGACAAAACCTAATCTTATACCAGAAAAAATTTCTGAGCATTCCTTTTTGAATAATCTATGGTATTACAAGTTAGAGCCAGGTCAAAAATTAGAAATAACAATTGATTATCAAGGTAGCAGAAGAGGTAAAACTTATACATCTAACATAACAAAAGAAGAAAAGGAGTTCTTTTTGCGTTCTACAAATCTAATACCTGTAAGTGAAGAGATAAAAAAGAAGCACAAAGGATTGTAGAAGGAGTAAGTACAGATATTGAAAAGGCTGAAAATTATTTCTATATATTATAAAAACATACAAGTACTCCTCACATCTTTCTGGAAGAGGGGTTGCAGTTTTTAAAGAAAGGAAGAAGGGTGACTGCGGAGAGTTTGGTGCAATCTTCTGTTCGTATTGTAGAGCTATCGATATTCCAGCAAGAATGTTATATGGAACTTGGATACTTAAGAAATTTTCACCTCATGCATGGAGTGAAATTTATATTGAAAATGAAGGATGGATTCCAGTTGATCCGTATGGGGAGGATGAAAATGTATTTACACCCATTTATAAATATATCATCAGCTATACATTATGGAGTTTTCCCAAATAAAAAAAGATATTTTGGCGATCACGAAGGGAAAAGATTAGCATTTTCTATTGACCCGGAAAGATTATTGGATCCGAAATACATTGATAACCTAGAATATTCACAAGGTGTAACAAAAGAATGCATTGATGGAAATGAAATAGCATGGGGGTATGAATCAATAGAAGGTAAGGCTCCTTTTTTACAGCCTATTTATCCAAAATTACATAGTAAAGAAGATCGAATATCAATTAAAGCATTATTTGGAGAGTGGACTGGACAACACACCTCTATTCTGAAGAATTTAACTTATAAAGTAAAATTGGCAAGTTTCAATATTGGTTTTCTTCTCATAATTATAGAAATGATCAATGATTTCATTATGAAAAACGAAATGTTGCTTAATTTACTACCACTCTTAGCATATCCATTTCTATTATTAGGCACGATTCTATCCATTGTAAGGAATGAGGGGAATCTCCTTCTGTATGTATTAGGCTTTTTCTTAACGTTGTCATGTTTAAGTATACTTACTAATATATAAGGGAACCAGGCACCGATATTATATTTTATTTCAATAATACTAATAATCATGACAATTCATAATATGAGGTAATTCTAAAGTTATATAAATTTATGAGCATTGTCTAACCCATTGGAGTTGAAGTGAAGATAGATGGCTCTTAAATTCCGCAACACTGAAAATAAAAAACACTTAAAACTGTGCAAACGGTATAATTAATAAGCAGAAGTAAACATTAAAAGAAATGCATTGTGTTTTTATAGAAAGAAGATAACGAAAAAATATAAAGTGTTTTTCGTTATTACTTCATTTAAGAGAAAGTATATATAAAGACCAAAAGGAGAAACTATGACAAAAAATAATGAAGTAGGTTGGAACTTTGACAATAGCTATAGCCGTTTGCCAAAGTCATTTTTTTCAAGCATCAATCCAACCCCGGCCATTTCGCCGGAGTTGATAATTTTTAATAGTGAGTTGGCAACATCTTTGGGTTTAAACGTTCAAGAATTACAAAAAGAAGACGGTATTGAAATATTTGCAGGAAATCAGATTCCTGAAGGCGCTTCGCCACTTGCTCAAGCTTATGCAGGGCATCAATTCGGCCATTTTAATATGCTTGGAGATGGCCGAGCAATATTGTTAGGTGAGCACATTTCACCAAATGGTAAGCGAATTGATATTCAGCTTAAAGGTTCAGGTAGAACACCATACTCCCGCGGGGGGGATGGTCGTGCAACACTAGGACCAATGCTACGAGAATATATCATTAGCGAAGCAATGCATGCCTTTGAAATCCCTACTACCCGTAGTCTTGCAGTAGTAACAACAGGTGAACCTGTTTTACGCGAAACGGAACTACCGGGTGCTGTATTGACTCGTGTGGCAGCTAGTCATATACGTGTCGGAACCTTTCAATATGCTGCAAACTTCGGCACAATAGAGGAACTCCAGACTCTTGCTGATTATACAATTGAGCGTCATTTTCCTAATATTGAAGCTAATGAAGACAAATATCTTTCTCTTCTTCAAGAAGTGATTGAACATCAAGCAAAGCTTATTGCCAAATGGCAACTCGTTGGTTTTATTCATGGAGTGATGAACACAGATAACATGTCCATTAGTGGTGAAACCATTGATTATGGTCCTTGTGCTTTTATGGATGTCTATGATCCAGAAACAGTATTCAGTTCCATTGATACTCAAGGGCGCTACTCTTATGGCAATCAGCCGTTTCTAGCGGGTTGGAATCTTGCGCGATTTGCTGAAACCCTATTGCCTTTACTGCATGATAATCTGGAGCAGGCTATCGAATTGGCCCAAGATCAGCTATCAGGTTTTAATGAGTTGTATCAAACCAATTGGCTCGAAGGAATGAGAGCTAAGCTTGGGATATTTAATGAAGAGGCCGAAGATGAAGCTCTTATTAACGGACTCTTAAGTATGATGAAGAAGTATCGTGTAGATTATACTAATACTTTTCGCGCTTTAACTTTAGACGCGATGGATGAAACTGCCCTTTATGGGACTCAAGAATTCTCTCAGTGGTATGAACTCTGGCAAGCTAGGCTAAGCCGACAACAGCAATCTCAAGCATCATCGAATCAGTTGATGCGGGATAGTAATCCGGCGGTAATCCCACGAAACCATCGGGTTGAAGCTGCACTAGAAGCAGCAGTGAAGCAAGGTGACTATAGTGTGATGAAGCAACTTTTGACTGTGCTTTCAAATCCTTATGAGTATTCAGCAGAACAAACAGAATATGCCAAGGTACCTACATCAACAGTACCATACCGTACGTATTGCGGTACTTGATATATAGTCAAACAGTTGTTTAGCATTTAATGACGAGAAAATCCCGCTGGATACTTATCCAGTGGGATTATTTGTTTATTGTACTTGAAATTCTTCTTATTCTATTTATGAAATCAATTTGAATTCGTCATCTAATGATCGTTTAAAATGGACGATTGCTGTTTTGCAATTTCTATAACTGGAGATGATTTTGATGGCACGATAAATGTTGGGCAAAAGAAAAAATCGAAGCCTAATTTATCTATCTAAAGAGTTTTTGTATTTACTACAACTAAAAGTATAGATGTAATAGTTTCTACTTTTAGAGATTGGTTTTTTTGATTTAGAATGTACCTTATAGAAGAGTAGTGTATGAATTGACCATACTATTTGCTTAGGTGAGCAAAAATTATTATGGATGTAAAGGATGAGGGGGAAGATGAAAAAACAATTGTATATTTCAAATGCATAGAAGGCAGCATTTGAAAATCATAATATTCTTATACCTGATTGCTAAAGTCTAATAATTTATCCTTAAGTAAGGGACTTCTATTTACTCTCGCAAATAAAGGGAGAATAGGAGTAAATCAATTTTAATTATAGTATAATAGTTACTTCAATATGAGATGGAAAAGAGGGAACGGATGCCTACTATACTAGTTGCTGACGACGATGCGGTTATTCGCGAACTCGTTTGTTTATTTTTACGCAACGATGGATTCGAAACACTTGAAGCTGTGGATGGTAAGGAAGCACTGACTGTCTACGCCTCGAAGCATGCGGATCTTGTAGTACTTGATATTATGATGCCGATTATGGATGGTTGGACGTTATGCAAGGAGCTTCGAAGAGCCAATCCGGATCTTCCTTTACTTATGCTCACTGCGAGAGGTGAAACATGGGAGAAAGTGAAAGGATTCGAACTTGGAACAGATGATTATTTGACGAAACCATTCGATCCGTTGGAGTTGACGGCTCGTGTTAAGGCACTATTGAAACGATACCGCATTGGCTCCACACAAACGATCCAGTTTGGGAACATCATCCTTGATCGGCAGACATATAAGGTGATGAGTGGGGCAGATTCGCTTACTTTACCACTCAAGGAGTTCGAGTTGCTGTATAAGCTCGCTGGAACACCGGGGCAGGTCTATACTCGCGCGCAGTTGATAGATCAGATTTGGGGGATCGATTACGCTGGGGATGATCGAACGATAGACGTACATATAAAACGTTTGCGTGAACGGTTCTCTACTACAACAGATTTTCGTATCGAAACTGTGCGTGGACTTGGATACAGGCTTGAGGTGGACAAATGACCAAATCCTTATATACACGTGTTGTATTGACATTTCTGGTCTCCGTAATCGGTGGCACTATCATTGCTTTTTTTATGTCAACTTGGGTATTTAAAGATAAATTGAACGAAAACTTAAAATTCCCTTTACTTCACTTTGGTCAGGACATTGTCCGGATTTATGAAACACTTCCGTTACGTGAAGCGGAGTCATTCGTAAGTGGAATGAAGCAACTTGATTCATATCATATTCGAATTTATGATGAAACGGGGCAATTCCAGTCATATGGATCGCTTAACGGACACAATCCGGTGACTGTAACTAATGAACAACTAAAGGAAGTGCTTGATGGAAAAGTTGTTCAAGTCAATCCGAATGGTGTTGCTAGTTTTTTCTTAGGGTTACCGCTGAAAACGGAAATGGGAACGAAAGCAATGTTTGTAGAGCCGCTAGCACCACCTTCCACCGCATTCACTAGAAAGTGGGCACTAACTTTTTTGACTTATTCGTTGATTGCAGGAAGCTTATTAATTCTAGTCGCAGCCATGTTTCTAATAATGCCGATTAAAAAGCTGACGCAAGCAACCAGGCGTATAGCAGTTGGAGATTTCAACGTTAAGCTGAATATTAAACAAAAGGGTGAGCTTGGTACTTTAGCTCGCAGTTTCGAAGAAATGACTCATGATCTACATCAACTGGAGCAGATGCGTAGGGATTTCGTATCGAACGTGTCGCATGAAGTTCAATCGCCGCTTACCTCGATATCCGGTTATGCTTTAGCGCTCAAGCAAGTAGAACTCACAGATAACGAGAGAAGCCGTTATCTCGATATTATCATCGCTGAAGCAGATCGGATGTCTAAGATGAGTGATAGCCTGCTCAAGCTGAGTTTACTTGAATCACAGTCACAGCAACTGCAGTTGGTCACGTTTAACCTTGATGAACAGATTAGAAGAGTCATCGTTGCGATCCAGCCACAATGGTTCGCTCGTAACATTCATTTCGAGCTCAATTTAAAAGCCGTTCGTCTAATGGCTGATTATGATCAATTAAATCAAGTATGGACGAATATACTCGGCAATAGCATCAAATTTTCCGAGGATGGTGGAGTTATTAATGTCAGCATCGACCAAGATAACAAAAACGTGATGGTACGAATAACCGACACTGGCATTGGTATTTCACTCGCGGATCAGAAGCGTATGTTCGAGCGGTTTTTTAAGGCCGATCGTTCTCATAGTCGTAAGTATGACGGTAGCGGTATGGGGCTTGCCATAGTCAAACAAATTGTATCGCTTCATCAAGGGGACATTCGAGTGGAAAGTGAGCTGGGCAGAGGAACGACCATCATTGTCACCTTGCCAATAACAACGTCAACAGATTAGTTAAATTGATAAGTTATCAAATGGATTGTTTAAAAGTGGTTTCTGTATTCACCATACTACGACATTATTGCAAGTTTTCTTGCAAATAATGTCGTAGTATTTTTTTGCTTGTTCATATTCAGTTCATATTGTCGTCATAAGGAGTACATCTTCGTCATATAAGCTTTCCTAAACGGCTTGTTAAGGTAGCCCAATAAACAGATGAAGACAGGAGAAGATGAAAGTGAAACTAATAGAGACAATGAAAATGAGAATGGGTAAGAGAACAAGTAAAGCAACATCCATTCTACTTAAAATAATAGGAGCAATAATTATAGTGTTCGGAATTTTTTTGGTAACGGTTTATATAGTTAATATTGTCTGTAATAAATCGGAGCAAGGAAAAGTAGTACCCTATGGCCAGTCTGTAACAGTCGATGGGAAAAATATGAATGTTTTGATTCAAGGAAAAGGCGAAGAGACTGTCGTGCTACTACCTGGATATGGAACAGCTGCACCTGCACTTGATTTTAAACCACTAGTGGATGAGCTATCTCCATATTATAGAGTCGTCGTGGTTGAGCCTTTTGGTTATGGATTAAGTGACAATACCGAAAAAGAACGAAGCACAGAGAATATTGTAAGTGAACTTCATGAAGCATTGCAGAACCTGAATATTAATCAATATATTTTAATGGGTCATTCCATTGCAGGCATTTACGGGTTGGATTATGTGAACAAATATGAAAATGAAGTAAGTGCATTTGTCGGAATCGATAGCAGTGTTCCAACACAAGGCGGTATGGATACTAAATTCCCAATAAAAACGTTTCAATTTCTCAAAAAATCTGGTTTAGCTAGATTGGTAGTAAAAGTAATTGATGATCCATATGCTGGACTACCATATGATGACAAAACAAAAGAACAAATGAGAATTCTTTCTCTCAAAAATATGTATAATTCCAGTACCTCAAATGAAATGGAAAATTTTAATACTAATTTTATAGCTGCTGAAAATTTAACATTCCCCAAAAATCTTCCCCTGATTTTCTTTATACAGGCGAATAATACAGGTGTGAAAAGATGGATACCATTGCATGAAGAGCAAGTAAAAGATTCGGTACATGGAAAAGTGATGACACTTGAAGGAGAACATTATTTACACCATACCAAATCAAAAGAAATCGTTGAAAACTTTAGAAGATTTATGGAAGAAATAAAATAAGTGCACTGAAAAAGGTTCCTCCATGATTTAGTGCATATGGATAATAGATAAGTGATATAAAGAGGCTGTTCCAAAAGTCGATGAAAACCGCCTTTTGAGGAAAGCCTTTTTTAATAGAAAGTAAAGATATTTAAATAAGAAGAATAATTGTGAGTGGAATATAGTTGCAAACCAATCTTATCAAAAGAATAAGGATTTATTCTCGGAAAGAAATTGAAGAGCAGGGCGAATGTCGAATTTTGGAGTTAGAATGCAACTGACAAGGGACATATAGTAAAAAACCTCACCAAATTGTATGTTGGTGAGGTTTTCTCACGTTTAAATGTGTCACTTTAGGATTTTTTTGATTCAATTATACGTGACTGCCCAAAGAAATACGCAATTTTGCAGTAGGTAGATTAGAAGCTAATGAACGATAATCGGCTCTTATCGAATGTTTCTACTCTTCCACTAGGTATGATGTTTTGAATAAAATAGCCAATTGAAAAGTTGATATTATTAATGTCCATACAAGTGTACCGCTACTTCGACTTCGAAATTCCGCTAATTTTCAAGATGGCGTTCATTTGCTTTATGTTGGATAGAACGAGCAAGTTACTAAGTACAAAATAAAGGTGAATCTATTTTATATTTTACAATTAAATTAATTTCTATATCGATTATTATCATACTGGAAAGTAAATAGGAATAGTATTGTTAAAGTAAAAATATTATTGAGGTTGAGAAGATAGAGAACAAAATTGACATGCATTTCATTAAATTCTATTTCCAGGGGATATATGTAATTGAATTTACTAACTGTTTAAGAATGGGCATTCCAAAAGGGGGAAAGGGGTTGAAATCTAGAGTTTTTTCTACTGAATATAGATAGGGCTACTACAAACGATACAGATTTTTTAAGTAACACTAGCATACAAATTTGTACTGACAGGTTATACATTCGTTAACTACTGACACATAGTCCCGCCGTTTTTAAACTAACTAATTTCTATTCTGTTTTTCACAATAAATTGATTTATTCAAGTTTTGCGAGCCTCTAAGTTAAATAGGATAATAGTTTAAAGTTTCTTTAATTAGCATGATAGTCTAATAACTTCATACTGGAAGGAGAATCAGATGTCAGAATATCATCAACAATCATCAACTGAAGTCATGGATATGTTGGACGTAACAAAACAAGGGTTAAGTGATTATGACGTCGAAAAGAGACAAGAGGAATACGGCTATAATGAATTGGTGGCAGGAAAAAGAACAAGCGCAATTGCCGTTTTCTTCGGACAGTTTAAAGATTTATTAGTCATTATTTTAATGATTGCCGCTTTCATTTCATATCTATTAGGTGAAGTAGGAAGTACTATTGTGATTTTGATTGTAGTTATTTTAAACGCAATCCTGGGCACTGTACAGCATGTGAAGGCAGAAAAGTCTTTGGACAATCTGAAAGAACTGACTTCTCCAGTTGCAAAAGTGATGAGAGATAATCAGATTGTTGAAATTTATTCAGAAGATATTGTGGTTGGTGATCTTCTCTATTTGGAAGCCGGTGACTATGTAAGTGCTGACGGGAGATTATTAGAAAACTATAATCTTCGTATAAATGAAAGCTCGCTGACAGGGGAATCGTTGGCTGTAGAGAAAAGCACAGTACCCATTGTAGATGATCAAATTACTATTGGTGATAAAAAAAATATGGTTTTCACTGGGAGCTTTGTCACTAATGGACGTGGTATTGTAATTGTTACAGCTATTGGAATGGAAACAGAAATCGGGAAAATTGCCAATTTACTAGATACTGCAAAGGAGAAGAAAACACCTCTACAAGTAAGTCTAGATCAATTTGGAGAAAAATTAGCATTAGGTATTACGCTAATCTGTTTAGCTATTTTCACTATCGATCTTTTTAGAGGCCGTGAAATAGTGGAATCTTTTATGTTTGCTGTTTCACTTGCAGTTGCTGCAATACCAGAGGCATTAAGTTCAATTGTTACTATTGTGTTGGCTTTTGGGACACAAAAAATGGCAAAGGAAAATGCCATTATACGCAAGTTATATGCAGTTGAAAGTCTAGGTAGTGTTTCTGTTATTTGTTCAGACAAAACGGGAACCCTCACTCAAAATAAAATGATTGTTCAACAAGTATATGTTGATCAAAAAGTTATTTCACATAATCAACTCCATACAGAGAATGAAATCGAGAAGGATCTTATCTTAAAGGCGATCTTATGTAATAATGCCTTGGAGAGAGATCAAAAAGAAATTGGAGACCCTACTGAAATTGCACTAGTAAAATTAGGGAAGCAATACAATCTTGACGAATTAATCGTAAGAGATAAATTTCCAAGAACGGCGGAAATCCCTTTTGATTCAGACAGAAAGCTTATGAGTACAGTGAATCATATTAATCAACAAAATGTCTTGATTACCAAGGGAGCATTAGATGTTCTTCTAGCTAAAATTGTGAAGATCAAAACATCTCAAGGCATCATTGATATTACTGCAGCACATCGTAAAAAAATAGAAGAAGTAAATCGTTCCTTTTCCATGAATGGTTTACGGGTACTAGCGATTGCTTACAAAGAAATTAGAAAAAATCAAACGATTCATGCCTCAGTCGAAAATGATTTAACCTTTTTAGGATTAGTGGCGATGATGGATCCTCCTAGAGAAGAGTCAAAAGAGGCGGTAGAAAACTGTATAAAGGCTGGTATTAAACCAGTTATGATTACAGGGGATCATAAAATAACAGCAACAGCTATTGCCAAACAAATTGGTATTTTAAATGATCCTTCAGAAGCGATTGAAGGATATGAAATTGAAGAGTTAACTGACCAACAACTACAAGAAAAAGTTCCAGATATTTCTGTCTACGCCCGAGTAACACCAGAGCATAAGATACGTATCGTTAAAGCTTGGCAGGAGAAAGGGAATGTCGTTGCGATGACGGGAGATGGAGTCAATGATGGCCCTGCCCTAAAACAAGCAGATATCGGTGTAGCGATGGGGATAACCGGTACCGAAGTAGCAAAAGATGCATCCTCTATGATTTTAACGGATGATAATTTTTCAACGATTGTCAAGGCTATTTCGAATGGTAGAAGCATGTATACCAATATAAAAAACGCCATTCTATTCTTATTGTCGGGTAATGCAGGTGCTATTTTTGTTGTTTTATATGCAACAGTATTAGGTTTACCAGTTCCATTTGCCCCTGTTCATCTGTTATTTATCAACTTACTTACAGATAGTTTACCAGCTATTGCAATAGGTTTAGAGCCACATAATAAGAAAACAATGAAGGACAAGCCTAGAAATATTAACACTCCATTATTAAATAAAAAATTTACTACTCAAGTGGTGCTCGAAGGATTATTAATTGGTATTTCAACCATCATTGCTTTTCAAATGGGATTGTCAACGGGAGATACCCTAACAGCAAGCACAATGGCATTTACAACATTATGTTTGTCAAGGTTAGTACATGGCTTCAACTCGAGGTCAAAAGAATCGATCTTCACAATCGGTATATTCTCGAATAAATATACTTGGCTAGCATTTTTAATCGGATTTATAAGTTTACATTTAGTACTATTTGTTCCATCACTTACGGGTGTATTTGAAGTTGCAAAACTAAGTGGGGTACAATTAGGTATTATTTATAGCTTGTCTATTATGCCGTTTTTAGTGAATCAGTGGTATAAGCTTTTGTTCGTGAGAAATAAATAATATCATAAAGATTCAACAGACACTCTTAGCAGTGTCTGTTTTTTTGCGCTCAAATATTTGAATATTGGGATTCTTGATTTTTTGTCGAAAACTAGAATTAATTCCTATCATTAAAGAATTTATTCTATAGATATATTGCATAATAAGAAAATCATTGGAATAGCAAATAATTATATAAATATAATCAAAACATTTAGAGAATAATGACTTTGAGAAAAGGGGTTGCATTTCGCCTCATAAGCGAATATTATATTTAATGTTGCAAAAAATGTTCGTGTTTAAGAAGGAGGAATATTAATGTTTCGTTTAAAAGAACATGGTACGAATGTTAAGACTGAACTTATTGCAGGAATGACTACATTCCTTACTATGATATATATCGTTGTTGTAAACCCGATAATATTATCGGATGCAGGTGTACCACTTGATCAAGTATTTATGGCAACTATTATTTCTGCTGTAATAGGTACATTATGGATGGCACTTTGTGCGAATTATCCAATCGCAATTGCTCCTGGTATGGGGTTGAATGCATATTTCACTTATGCGGTCGTATTATCCTCTGATGGTAAAATTGATTATTTAACGGCTTTTGCTGCTGTTTTCGTGGCAGGGATAATTTTCATTCTTTTATCTCTGACTCCATTACGTGAAAAACTAATAACGACGATCCCGCAAAATTTAAAACATGCAATTACTGCAGGGATTGGTTTATTTATCGCATTCCTTGGCTTACGTATGGCCAAAGTGGTTGTCGCAAGTGATAGTAACTTAGTGATGCTAGGTGATTTAACTTCTCCTGGTGTACTCTTAACGTTGTTTGGTTTATTCATCACTGTTATTTTAATGGTACGTAATGTAAAAGGTGCATTATTTATCGGTATGATTGTTACTGGTATTGTAGCAGTGCTAACTAATCAATTACATATTGAAAAAGTGTTAGCTCTTCCTCATTTACCAGAAGGAATTTTAATCTGGAATCCAATTGAAGCATTTAGCCAAGTCTTTTCATTTGGATTATATGGCGTTGTATTCTCATTCATTTTAGTTACACTCTTTGATACAACAGGTACAATGGTTGGTGTCGCAAAGCAAGCAGGTTTGATGAAGGGCGATAAATTACCTCGTGCACGACAGGCGTTATTAGCTGACTCAGTTGCCACAACTGTGGGTTCTATGTTTGGTACAAGTCCAACAACAGCGTTTGTTGAATCTTCATCTGGTGTTGCTGCTGGTGGCCGTACAGGTTTAACTAGCTTAACTGTTGCTATTCTATTCATCGTTGCTTCATTCTTTGGTCCATTGGTGGGCGCTGTTTCTGGTGTTGCTGCTATTACTTCTCCAACTTTAATCATTGTTGGTACCTTAATGATTGGATCTGTAAAAGATATTGAGTGGAGTAAATTTGAAGAAGCGTTCCCAGCATTCTTAATCATTTTGATTATGCCACTAACTTCAAGCATATCAACAGGGATTGCTTTTGGTTTTATCACTTACCCAGTTTTGAAAATTGTTAAAGGTGAAGCGAAAGAAGTACATCCAATGCTTTATGTTTTTGCTATTCTATTTGCATTCCAATTACTATTCTTACCTCACTAATATAGGAAATGCTCACGGCACATTTAGATGCAGTGGGCATTTTTTTCTCGTTTTAGAATGATTGGTATTTCGTATGATATTACAGAAGGGTATTATGATACAGTAAAACTTTCTTTCAAATGGCTTAAGTCGTTTATTTCGGAAACCTAGTAGAGGAGAGACTGTCATATTAGAAATGTAGAGTAAAGCATGATTCTACAGTATACAGGTTCAATAGTGGTATTATTGTATTAGAATAATGTAAGAGGTGTATTGGTGTGAATTTTTATATAGTTATGCAAGGACAAACGTATGAAGAAGAGAAAAAAAATAATATTATTTGGTCTCACAAGTTAGATAAGAGTGGTCAAACTCCGCATTTCTGGGGCCGAATGAAAGAAGTAGAAGCAGGGGACTGTATTTTTCACTATGTTAAAGGTGATATTGTAGCAGTAAGTATCACTAAAACAGATTTCAGTGAATCGATAAATCCATATAAAAGTGAGAATAGTGTTGATGGTTTTACAGTTGAGACAGTCTATGAAGAATTAGAGAAGCCACTAAATATTAAAATGCATTTTGAAGAAATTCAGCCGCTCCTTCCTTTAAAGTATTCAGCTTTTCAGGAAAATGGTGATGGAAATCAGGGGTATCTATTTCCATGTAACGAGCTATTAGCAATAAAAATTCTGGAACTCATAAGTGATTTAAATATATATGAGGATGATCAGGAGCAGCTAGAGTTTGCGATCGGGCCAATAGTAAGTAACGAGCGCAATAGTTTAATTCCGATAATTGCAGAAACAGAAGCAGAAGCGAAAGTGAAAATCCGTAAAGGTAAGCAAAAGCATACAGAATCTTTAGCTCCATTATGGAATCATCAATGTGCATTATGTGGTATTGATTTACCAGCCATGCTTCTTGCAAGTTATTCAAAACCTTGGAAAGACAGCACGAATGAAGAGCGGTTAGATCCATACAATGGTTTGTTACTATGCTGTAATCATGATGCTTTATACGATAAAGGCTATATTGCTTTTGATGGTACAGGTAAAATTCATATATCAGACAGATTGAATGAAGGCGATTATGAGAAATACGGTGTTAATCCTAAAATGCGTGTAGTTCGAAGCGAACCAAATAAAAAGTATTTTAAGTGGCATAAGAAGAATGTGTTTAAATAGAGTGTTGAATAAAAAACTCGAAGCAGCGATTTGCTTCGAGTCTTTTTATTATTCTTCTACCAAGTAATGATAAATATCGTACTGTACAGGTTGTTCAAGAACCATATTCATAGTTACGACAGGAATTTCCTTCCCATCTTTGTCTACCATAGATTCTTCTTTAGGGGAGCTTTCAACAACAGAAATTTCACCTAAATAGTAGAAGTCAAATCCTTCACCATCATCTTTTTTTGTAAATAGATGAATAGCAGTATTTGTTTCTTTTGCAGATAATATTGCTTTAACTTCTTTTGAATCTAACGTTAACTTACTACGAGTGAACCAGCGGAATAAATCAGGAGCAATAAATTCATCACCATAATTCACACTTGAATCAACTTCATCCTTTTTATGATATGTTACAAAAATTGGAACAGTGTTATGTTTTACACGGTAACCATAAATTGTAGAAGAATCATCCTTCGCCCAATTTAATAAACGACATGCATCACGTCTTGAATATTTTTTTAAAAGGGTCAGTGGTTTTGAGATATCATATTGTTGATTTTTAATTTTAGCGCAATCAACAATATCTTCAAAAAAGGCTTTATAATAAGAATCCTTTAAGCTGTCTTGAATTTCTTCATTGAATTGATATACGTTATTTTTTAATTCAATAATAGGTTTTATTCCATATTTTTTCTGATCATTTGCAATATGGAATGATAGTGAAAATATATTCTCAACTGAGTGAAGTGTTGCAGCATCAAAATAAGTACCAAATTGCTTTAATAGTTCAATAAAATCAGGTTTAGTAATATATTCTTTTTTTAGCAAGGCGTCAATTAACAAAACTTCATGAATTCTTTTTCCGTTTAAAAATTCACGTGAAATCATAGATAAAACTTTAAATTCATATTCAGTCAATGAAGGAAGTTCTTCCTTCATTTTAAATAGAAATGAATAATAGTTATCAGAATAATTTACTATTACTTCTGGATCAAGAGATTCTTGATGCATGAAATCTAGCATTAAAGGAATTTTCCCTAAACGATTTTTAAGTTCATTGTATGTCTCTTTTAATATTTTTAAAGTAGATAAATTTGTATTATCAATTGCATCAAAAATACGTTTTTTAGCAATTTCTTCAAAGCTTATTGTTGAAACACCTTGTATATAATCTGTATTAACAGTTCTTCGGCGCACATTATCTTTATTCATTGAACGATCACCTGAAAGAGCAATTGGAATTAGATAGTTGTTTTTATAGTTACCTATAAAATCGATAATCGTAACATAATCTTTTGAATCATGTTTACGCAAGCCTCTTCCTAATTGCTGGATAAAAATAATGCTAGATTGTGTTTGACGTAGCATCACGATTTGATTTAGGAAGGGGATATCTATACCTTCGTTGAATATATCGACAGTTAGTATATATTCAAGTTCACCAAAGTTCAGTTTTTTTATGGCTTCTTCACGTTCGTTTTGTGAATGCTCCCCTGTTAAAGCACATGTTTTCAATCCTTGCTCATTTAATGTAGCTGATAATTGGCGTGCTTCCTCCTTAGAACTGCAAAATATTAAGCCACGAACTTTATCTCCAGAAAAACCATAATAGTTAATTTTTTTAATAATATGTTGTACGCGCTCATGTGATACAAGCTTCTGTAGCTCAGTAACTTCATCAATAATTACACCGTCTTTTTCATACTCTGTAACACCAAAGTAATGGAAGGGGCAAAGCATATCTTCTTCAAGTGCTGCTTGTAAGCGAATTTCATACGCAATATTGTAATCAAAAAGTTCATATATATTAAAGTTATCTGTTCTTTCAGGTGTAGCGGTCATCCCTAGTAAAAATTCAGGTTCAAAATAATCAAAGATCGTTTGATAAGATTTCGCTCCAGCACGATGCACTTCATCTATTAAAATATAATCAAACTCGTTGCTTTCAAATTGTTGAAGATATCGTTCAGACGAGATGGTTTGAATCGTTGCAAATAGATACCGAGCTTTCACTTCTTTGAAGTTACCCGATAAAATACCATAATCTTCTTTGTTTCCACCTAATATTTTACGATAATCTGACATTGCTTTTTTTAAGATTTGCTCTCGATGTACAATAAAGAGCATTTTTTTAGGCTGGTAATTGCGAACATCGAATGCAGATAGATACGTTTTACCAGTTCCAGTAGCAGAAATGATCAGTCCTTTTTTTGCTCCGTTTGCACGTAATGCTTTAATTTGCTGAAGTGCTTCATTTTGCATTTTGTTAGGTTTAATAGTAAGACTCTCTGCTAATGTGTTTGTAAGATATTCTGTTCGCATTTCTATAATATTAGAAGAATTAGTTTTAATGAAAGGGGCAGCTATATAATTTTGTGCATAAGCTGCAATCCACTCGTCAGTTAATAGAGTTCCTACATGCCAGGCATCTTCAAACTGATTTTTAAAATGGTGAATAACTTCACCTTCCTCTAGAGAAGTTAAAAACACATTCCATTCGAAATTAGTTTTTAAAGCGCTATCTGTTAAGTTTGAGCTACCAACTATAAGTGAATAATAATTTTCATGCTCGAAAATATATCCTTTTGAGTGGAATCCTTTGACGCTAGTTAAACGTACCTCAACATTTTCAAGTTTTAAAAGCTCTTTAAACATTTTAGGTTGATTAAAGCTAAGGAATGTGGACGTTAAAATTCGACCATTAATCCCTTTTTTATCTAAATCGTAGAGCATCGTTTTTAAAGTAGCTAAACCACCTTCAGTGATAAAAGCAACTGAAAAAGTAAAAGTCTTACATGTTTTTAGTTCCTGTAATAAAGTAGATAGCACATTTTCATGCGCTTTATTTGTGAGTAGTTTTGGTTTGAATTGTGCTGATACATGCTTGTTTTGATCGATAAAGCCCTTATGTAATGAACTTTCAATTTTACTTATTAAATGTTCCATTAAATTCACGCCCATAGTCTATTATTTTTGATTAGCTAGTTTATCTACCGCAGGAATATCTGCAGGAGCGAAATCGAGTTGTGATAGATTATGACGTTGCACCCATTTTGCATCAGCATGCTCACTAATTGTAGGAATACCAAGTATGATTTTCGCCATATATGTTTCTAAACGGACTATGACTTTTTCATATTCGTATGTTGTATCTTCTACTTTTTGACCAACTTCAATTTTACAGCTAAACTCCTCATTAATCTCACGTTCTAAAGCCTGTTGTGGTGTTTCACCTGCTTCAATTTTACCACCAGGAAATTCCCAGTAATTCGCAAGCGACATTTCTGGACTTCTCAACGCACAAAATATTTCTTTTTCTTCATTTTCAATTATTGCACCAACAACGTGTACTGATTTTTTCATATCGGTTAATCCTACTCCTTATATAAAAACTTATATCTTATTTTACAGTATTTAGTGTTGAACGTCATTAGATGGATAATTTAATCGACATATCGCTTTTTGGCATTCGCTTTTTTGTTGCATTACTTTGCAAATACCGACATCTTTTGTATGATACAAATGAGGAGTGAAGACTATGCAATTTCAAACAACAAGATCATTTATTTTAGCATCTGCATCACCACGTCGTAAGGAGCTTTTTGGCCGTTTAAATATACCATTCGAAATCGTTACTGCTGATGTAGAAGAAACGAGTGTACAAGCGTCAGAAGTGTCGCAATATGTTACTGAGGTTGCATTATTAAAAGCTCGTGCAGTTGCGAAAAAATCACAAGGTAAAGTAGTCATTGGCGCAGATACAATCGTAGCAAAAGACAATCAATTACTACATAAACCTAAGAGTCATGACGAAGCAATGGCACATCTTCGTACTCTACGTAATACAGCACACGAAGTTTTAACAGCTGTCGCAATTATTGAAGAGGACGGGACAGAGTCAACATTAGTTGAAAAAACGACAGTCATTTTTAAAAATGTTTCTGATGCATTGTTAGAAGCATATGTCGCAACTGGTGATCCTTTTGATAAAGCTGGTGGTTACGGCATACAAACTAAAGGTGTCTTTTTGGTCGATCGTATTGAGGGGGATTATTTAAACGTAGTTGGCTTACCGTTAGCATCGTTATGTGAGCATCTCATTGCTAGAAAACTAATCACATTATAAAAAGTAACTATTTCAGTTTTTGTTTCGAAAAGTTAATGATACAAACTGTACATAAAAAGAGGACTTCAATTTTGAAGTTCTCTTTTTCCTTTTAAAGTCTATATTTTTTAAACACTTTAGAAGGAGATAGATCATTCGTTTCATCGGGTTTATAACATTCTTTATCATGGTATGGAAGTTCTATGTCATTCCAATCGAAGTCATCTTCTACACATTTTATAAATAAGTCATATCCTTCTTCATCCTAAAGAATCTGCAAATCTATTAAATGAATGGAACGATTATTCACTGATGGTACCTTGTAGGATGACCTTAATACTTCCTTTTTCTAAATCTAATCAAAATAAATTAATTTAGATAAGAAACATTTTCACGGCATTTTCGACATAAGTTCTTAATAACGCTCTCATTTCTTACGGAGTTATCAGTACGGATGAAGGGGGAAAAGTATTGATTGTCGATGGGGTATTTTCTGGTGGGGGAATTAAAGGATTTGCATATTTAGGAGCGTATCAAGTGCTTGAGGAAAGGGACATTCATTTTAATCGAGTAGCTGGAACGAGTGCAGGTGCTATTTTCGCAAGTTTTATCGCAGCTGGATTTACCTCAACTGAAATAGAGAAGATGTTAGATGAACTGGATGTTTCTTCGTTGCTTGATCCACCTAGAACATTGTTTGGATTGTCATTTCTGAAATGGCTAAATCTATATTTTAAAATGGGATTATATCAGGGAAAAGCACTAGAAAAATGGTTTTATAAAAAACTAGCAATTAAAGGCATTTATACATTTGGTGATTTACCAAGCGGTTCTTTAAAGCTCATCGCTTCTGATTTAACGAATGGCAAAATGCTAGTACTCCCAGACGATTTAAAAAACTATGGGGTAGATGGGGAGTCATTTTCAGTTGCACGCGCTTTACGAATGAGCTGTGGAATTCCTTTTTTCTTTGAGCCGGTCAAACTAAAGATTGCAAATGAAGAATCAATAGTAGTAGATGGAGGAGTACTTAGTAATTTTCCGATATGGATATTTGATGATGATAGTGGTTGGAAAGAACGGCCAGTTATTGGATTGAAGCTAAGTCATCCTAGAGAAGAAATGGAACCGCAAAAAATTAATAATGGACTCCAATTATTTGAAGCACTCTTTACAACTATGAAAGATGCACATGATGAGCGATATATTTCTCGTAGACTTGAAAAGGACATTATTTTCATACCCGTTGAAAATTACAGCGCGACACAATTTGATCTAAATCAAGAAACAAAAGAAAGTTTAATCAGTATTGGAAGAGAAAGCACATTGCAATTTTTAAAAACGTGGCAAAACGTTTTTTAGTAATAAAGTTGTTTATTATAAATTTAAAACTGTAAAAACCTCCTACCAATTAATTTGATAGGAGGTTATTACAGTTATTTATTTATTTCTGTATTAAAGAATTCCAGTATCTTTTTATAAACGAAAATTTCGTTCGCCTTTTTCGTGAATCCATGTCCCTCATCCTCTAGCACAGTATATCCCACTTCTCGTCCTTTTTCCGTCAACGCAGCTACGATTTGGTCAGATTCCTTTTGTACAACACGAGGATCGTTCGCCCCTTGAATAACTAACATAGGCTTAGTCATACCGTCTAAATACGTAATTGGTGAATCAGCTATTAATTTATCTTTATCCTTCTCTGGATCACCTATCCATTGCTTCATAAATGGTCCCCAAAACTCCGGAACAGATTCAATAAATGAAAATAAATTACTTGGACCAAAAACATCGACAACCGCTTTAAAATAATCTGCATGACGGCCGTGTAGGAGAAGTGCCATATAGCCTCCATAGCTACCACCTAAAAGCAGCATTTTATCACGATCTGCATAGCCTTTTTCAATAAGCCAATCAATCCCCCTAATATTATCAAGACGAGGGCCATGACCCCAATCACCTTCAACCATTTTCATAAAGTTTAAACCATAATTCGATGATCCTCTAAAGTTAGGTGCAAAAATAGAGTATCCTTGGTTAACAAGGAATTGGAACATCGATCGAAATGATTTACGTTCATTAGCTTGTGGACCACCATGTGGCCATAAAATAACATAACCATTCGAATCTTCTTCCTTTGCCTTGAATAAGAGTGCCTCAATTTCTAAACCATCAAACGATGGATAGCGCAGCACTTCGGGTTCCACCAAATCCTCGTCTCGAATACCTGGTACTCTATAGTGCGTTAACTCTAACCAGGAACTTCCTGTTTCCTTTGAAACAAAAATATTATTTGGTTTCGTAGCCGTTTTCCCAAGCAAATATAAATGTCCGCTTGGCATGATAACCATTTTCTCAATAATATCTACAGGTATTTCGATTTTTTCATTTGTTCCATCTGCAATTGTATAACGATAAAGCCGATCCTCTACACCATAAGAACCAACAATATATAGTGCATTCTCTTTTTTTGAATAATAAATACTTGTAAAGTCTTCTTTTTCTAATTGAAGCACCTTTTTAAATTGTCTCGACTGAATGTCAAATTTCGCTAAATAGCTAAGATCGTCATCATAGTTTGTTAAAAAATAAATTTCGTCTTCAGAAGTATATACAAAATCGGATACTGTATGCTGCTCATCCGTTGGTGGTGTGAGCAATACATTCTCAACATCGGTCTGTACATATGCTAATGAATTCGTATTACCAAACGATTTAATATAAACAAATGATTTTTCTTCAGGGCTAACTGTAGCGATAAAAGTAGGCGCAACACTACCTTCTATAAGTATCTTTTCCTTACCACTCTCAATGTCATAAACTAGACTATTTAAATACTTCGCATTCCCATCAGTTGTAGAGTAATATAGATTTTTACCATTCTCGGTCAAATGTGCGTAGAGATGACGCTCTCCCTCTTTAAAGCGAATAGGTACTTGGCTTCCTCCCTCAGGTGCAATCGCATAAATTTGGCTATTTTCATCACCATCTTTATCAAATCCAGCTAAAAGGAATTCACCTGTTTTCGAATATGTAATAAAATTAGAGATTTGATTATTAAAAGTTAGTGGATATGGAAATTTTTTCTCTACATCCATTCCCCATAGATTAAAATGACCATTAAAATTCGTACATAATACAATCTGCTTTTCATCAGGACTTACGGCAAAATCACTAACGGTTAAATTTTGTAAAAAATTTGTTATATCCGGCTTTCCAAACTGAATCATAGCTATTCCTCTTTTCTTAAAGTTAATAAATACGAGTAACATCTCTTAATATGTACAATTATAAAATGCTCGAATGTAAACAAAAGAGATATCTAAATATTCTTACTTTATATTATACAAGATAAAATAAAAAATGTAATTAAATTCCAATTAAGGTCATCTTTTTAAGGGTTTACTTGTTTTTAAACGAATATATTGTCAATAAACTACTTAATCATGGAGCTGTAAGGGTTTGAGTTCAGTATTGTACCGAGCTCAAGCATTTTATTTTTGCCTTTTTACGTTATAATGAATGGGGAAAATTGAATGCTTCATACTAATGGGAATTATTTATAGAGGTGGACAGTTATACATGAAGAGCAGTATTAATTACATCTTAATTACAGGAATCATTATTATTATTATTTTTACTATTACCTTTAGTTTATTGTATAAATTTAGCCAAATAGAAGATGACAAATATGTTCTTCTTGGGGATGAGGCGCCAATCCCAACGGAGCTACATCCTATTGTGGAAGAGAATAAAAACATCTTATTAAAAAAAGCAGCTGAAATAGATATTGATGTCATGATAACAGAAGGGCTTAGACCATTTGAAAAGCAGGATGAGTTGTACAACCAAGGTAGATCTACTAAAGGCAACATCGTCACATATTCAAAGGGAGGAGAATCTTTTCATAATTATGGATTAGCCTTTGACTATGCCATTAAGAATATAAATGACGGAATAGAATGGGATATTGAATATGATGGCAATCACAATGGACAATCTGATTGGTTCGAAGTTGCTGAACTAGCAAAGGAGCTTGGATTTGAATGGGGTGGAGATTGGCGGAAATTCAAAGATTATCCGCACTTACAAATGACCTTCGGATTGAGTATTCCTATGCTTCAAGAAGGGTATCGCTTAGCTGAAGATCATAATACAAAATGACCATCCCAAATGTTTGCTTTGGAGATGGTCATTTTTTGGTCCGTTCTCTTAAAGAATGTTGCAACTAAGGTATTAAAAAAACAGAGTTTGAGCTTTAAGTCGTGTAAAATCAACCTTAATTTTTTTGTATTGAATAAATCATTTGTTTAATTAAAGCTCGCCATTAGTGAACTAAGGTAATTGATATTTACTGATTTTTCTTATTTCACTTCATGTAAAGTCTTAATAAATCCAGTAAACTTTTCTATATTAAAATTTACTGATGGACGAATAAATACTTGATAAATATATCTCCCAATCTTCCAATGAGCATACCAACCATAATATTGTGTATTTTGTTTATGTAATAATATTGTTATTTCTATATTTCCTATTAAGAATTTTTCTTTTTTAACATTCCAACTTTGTCTTACTCCTATATTTTCTCCTTCTTTATAAGAGAGATTTTCGATCATCTCTTCTGGAGCTAGCCAAAACCAAATACCATCAGTATAATTAACCTTTGATCTATATAGGAAATGAGTTTCTACACCAAATTTATATTGATTGAATCCTATTGAATCCAGGAAAAAATCTTGATATTCAAATGCTGGTATATAAATGTTTTGCAAAGAAATTTGTTTGTTGATATCGAAATTATTTTCATACCATTTCACCCTAGAAATCTCATCTTCTTGCCACTTAGGTATACCATATCTTGCTGTATAACTCGTAGTTGTATATGATTTTTCTCCCAATTTTTTAATAGCAAACGACCCCGTTGGTGTAAATGATTCAATAATTCTTATAAGCTCATCTTCTTCAAATCTTCCTTTTAAAACAGATAATTCTACATTTGTGAACCATCTAGCATAACAAGCAGCTTGATTTCCTTTGTAATCTATACCAATAAAACCAACAATCCCGTTAATCTCGAAAGATTTACCAGGTGAAACAAGGTTAGTATCTGCATATACAGTAGGAATTCCCCAATCATAATAAAACTGTTTTACTCTTACTACTCTATTTTTACTTGAAATTTCAAAACGTATCGAAGAACGAGAACTTCTTGTTTCTTCTTTTAGAGATATATCCTGAACTGAACAGTCATTAGGCAAGTTAAAAGGACATAATATAACGAAATTAACAGATTCTTGCGCTAGTTCAAATGTTGAAACATTAACATTTTGATTCAATATACCATACTCCATTACATTATATTTTTTCCGTTATTTAACTAATCTGCTTTAATTAAATAATGGAGAATTATAGTTTTTAAAGTTCTTATTTACAAATGCAACTGCTTCCTAAAAGTAGCTGAAAAAAGGATGCTTTTTTCCTATCGATATTATTTGCATTTGATCTAATCGCAATTCTTGCAATATTACTTATATGTTACTCTTTTTAGTTTACTTAATTTGTTGTATATTTTACAATTATTATGTATTGTGGTTAATTGTGGCTTTTAAGCATTTCTTATATGGAGAATTAAACTAATAAATATAGAACGAACAAACTTATAAATGAAAAAAGGTCAAAAAATAGAGGATAAAAGAAATGATGAATTTAATAATAATTCTTGTAATAGTTGCAATCGCTTTTTTTATCTATAATATTTTAATGATAAAAAAGAAAAGACTAAAAAAGTTTAGGAAAGAATGGGAATTAGGAAAGTTTAATTCAAAAAGTGAACATGATGAATCAGTGTCAATGTACTGGGAAAATAAAAAGAATAATGAACAAAGATATGACGGGATAGATCAGTTGACGTGGGATGATCTTGCTATGAATACTGTTTTCAAAAAGGTAAATTACACACAGACTTCTGTTGGATCGGAATATTTATTTAATCAGCTTCGAGATATTGATCCATCTCTTAAAAATATACAAGATAAAGAAAGACTTTACACATTACTGGAGAGTAATCAAGGATTAAGAGAAGACATCCTACGCATATTATCAGGGCTTGGAAAACAAGATTATACAAACTCGTCTTCCTTTTTTTATGAGAATCAAAGTAACTTAAAATATGTAGCTATATATGTATTGCTTGCTTTAATGCCATTTGCTTCAACCATTTTGATGTTTTTCAGCTTAAAGTACGGGATTTTTAGTATAGTAGGATCTTTTCTAATTAACTTATTTGTATACTATAAAAATAAACCAGCGTTAGAGAATAATTTATACTCCACATCGTACATAGCAGCTATCATCAATACTGGTAAACGCTTTGCATCCGTCAAACATTTGGAATTTACAACATTTGCGGACGAGTTCAAAGTCAAAGTTCAGCCAATCAAAAAAGTTCTAGTTTTAAGCAATATTACTTCAATAGGAAGAGGCAACGGAGATTTTGATATTATTTTTGAATACATTCGTATACTATTTTTGTTGGATTTTATTACCTATAACAATATTATTAAAACGATTTCAAAACATAAAGAAGAATACCGTGATTTATGGCAACTTATTGGTCAACTGGATGCAGGGGTAGCAGTTGCGTTTTACAGAAAATCATTAGATACATATTGTATCCCTACATTTATGGAGAAAGAGGAACTTTCATTTAAAAATATGTTTCATCCACTTATCAATGAACCAGTAAAAAACACGTCAAATCTATACAAGAGCACACTCATTACAGGGTCTAATGCATCAGGGAAATCTACGTATATTAAAGCAATTGCTATTAATACAATCTTGGCACAAACGATTAATACAGTGTTAGCAGAAAACTGGACAATGAAACCTAGCTATATTGTAACTTCAATGGCGATTCAAGATAATGTTTTAGATGGTGATAGTTACTTTATAGCTGAAATTAAGTCACTCAAACGTATTATCCAACTGTGTGAGCAAGGTAAACCATGCATCTCATTTATTGATGAAATACTAAAGGGAACTAATACGATTGAACGGATAGCAGCATCGGCTGCTATGATGGAATGGCTTTCTTTGAATAAAGGTATGAATATCATTGCTTCTCATGATATCGAATTAACCGAAATCGCCAAAAGTACTTATACAAATTATCACTTCAGTGAGTCGATTGAAAATGGTCAAGTTCATTTTGATTATACAATTCATTCTGGACCGTCAAAAACGAAAAATGCGATTAAGCTTCTTGAAATATTGGATTATCCACAAAGCATAACAAACAAGGCGAATGGGTTAGCCGAGTATTTCTTAGAAAAGCATGAATGGAAATAAATGGAAGAATTTAAAAGATTGTAAATTGAAAAAAACGCCCCGTCGAGAAATAGCCTATTAGTATAAATAACATTGCAAATAAGAATAATCACTATGTTTGAAAAAGACTCTAGAGCTAATCAATTGTATGTTGAGATAATATAATCTCCAATAACACAATATGCCGACTATCATTCAAGTTGATAGTCGGCTATTTGAGTTGTATAACTTATTATCTTATTACTTTAAATTTTGAAATTGAAGAACTATAAAATTTTATAATTCGGAAGGCGAATAGTTCAACATTGCATCAGATAATTATTTTGAAATTATTAAAATATTTTGCAACTTTTTTTAGTCTTTAAACGAGGATAGGGTGAAAGGTGGGAAAAGATGGAGCTAGAAACAATATATATCACCTATATGAATGATATATATCGCTATTTATATTCACTTACCAAAAATCATACTACTGCTGAGGATTTGCTTCAGGACACTTTTACAAAAGCGCATATCACTCTGCTTGGTCAAGAAATTCAAGATATCAAACCTTGGCTTTTTAAGGTAGCTTACTATACATATATCGACAGTACACGGAAAGAGCTCCGGTATATGATATCAGACAACGTTGATCAAATCTATTCGACTACACCGGAACAAATCATTGTAGAACAAGATGCATATCTAAAACTATTAAGCCTATTAGAACAAATTAAACCAATTGAAAAACAGATTATTTTGTTATGTGATGTGAATGACTGTACAAACGAACAAGCAGCAAACATTCTAAATTTGAAATTGAATACATTGAAAAGTCATTTAGCGCGAGGACGTAAAAAAATGCGAGCACTTATTGTGAAGGAGGAATAGAGATGGATTCTTATGAACAATTATTACAACAAGCAAAGGATAGTGAAAAGATAAATACACCTTCTACTAATGTTGTAAAAAAAGCCATTGCATCATCTAAAAGGAAGCTTATTTTAACGACGCTAACAATTGCACTTTTAATTGTTCCTACTTGCTACATGCTAACATTTTTGTATTATGCTTTTGGTACAAAATCCACAACATTAATGGATGTTACAAGCCAGACACTTTATGTAACAGACCCTAATACTACGTTAGAGGAACTTGAATTTGATATGGATTTTTCACTTTTTTCGATGCTATTATCTTTTGAGCAATATAAGCAGATTGGTGATGAGGTCTACCCGATTAAACATTATGATACACGCTTTATGTTGAATGATTTAGTAGAAAAAACGACTACTTCTAAGTTAGAAAAAACGTATCCAAAATACCCGACTATAACAAACCAGTGGTTAGTTCATCCAGAAAATCAAGCTGAATTTAATACATCTGAGGAGTGGCAAGTCTTAAAAGGATTACCTGATGAGACGGTTGTGGAAGCATATATTTCTTTAAACAATTTATTTACAGTTGAAGAAGTAATTCAGGAAATGCCGAAAGTAGATGTCACATGGGCAGCGATCTATACAGGTGTAGAAGACAAAATGCTAAGTGCTAATGGTAATGTTGTATCGCCAATTGGTTATCCTGTACAACAAGATTATACAAATTGGTCACCATTTAAAAATTCTACATCTCATGAACAAACTTTTTTGTCGATTCTTCACTTTTTAGCTAATTATGAGGATATTGCGACAGCTGTTTCCTCACATAAAAATTTGGAACTGAAAGAAAGAATATCTTATTTAGAGAAACAAGACATGAAAACCTACGCTGTCGTCATTACAGGACCTAAAGCAGAGATTGAACAGTTAAAAGATAACACAATGATTAAACACTTAAAACTTGGGGAGGTTAAATTATGGAATTGGGTGCGTTAAAACAATCGATTTTTAGCTTGTTTGGCTGGGCTAGTGTTGGCTTAGGCTTATGGATTCTTATTATGATTAATAGTTGGATTATCATTGGTTATGGCGCCCCTTTCATTAGTGGTTCTACTATCTTCATTATCTTGACATTTGCTTTCGGAATCCTTGCCATTATTTCAAAATCCAGCCGTTCTCTCGGGATTTTGGGCATTTTTCTTGGATGTTTTTTGGTGTTCTTTATGATTGTCATATTTTTTGTTGGTTGGGCTATCATTCCGTTTCCATAAGAAAAACTTTCATAAATGACTTTATGATGCCTGAACAAATTGATTGTTGGTTTTTTAATTATTATTCACTGAATTAAAGTGATGACGCGAAGTATATCACTACATAAAAAAAGTAGTCATTTAATTTAAGTAGTTAATTTCATAATCTAAAATGCCCTCCAAATTTATTGGAGGGCATTTTATTTTGTAAGCCCCAGTATTTTTCCTTTACTGAGGAGAGCTAAAAAAAACTACATTACAATCATCAGGTATGACAAACAGTACATCCAGTTTAAATGATATGTATGCCGTACTGCAGCTCACACATAAACAATTCATTTACAAATTTAATAAAATGACAATACTATTTAACTTTTAGATTAATGTTCACTCTTTCAATCGATGGATTATGTATTACAAAATCCAAAGAAAGCGTGAAGATAATGGATAATATGAAACAAATGCTAAAATGTATTGAATTTATTAATAAACCCCGATGATTTACGTTTATTAATAAAAATTTACAATTTGTTAATGATAAAGAATCATTACATTAACAAATAATGTAAAAATAAATGTTACAATGAACAGGCTATCAGATGTAATGAAAAACGGTTTCGATAAAACCATCTAATTTAGGAGGATACTCTAATTGTCAAAAACTAAAGTATTGATTATCACTCAAAATTTTCATCCTGAAATTGGTAGCCACGCAAATAGAATGAATAATATTTTTCAATTACTACAGTTAGATGACTATGAAGTCTCTGTCTTGACTACAGAACCTTCTTATCCAAACAAACACCTTTATGAGGATAGGAAGTTCTGGAATAATGAAACGTTAAATGATCATGAGAATATTCATAGAGTACATGTTAAAAATAGGAAATATGCATTTAGTATGTTAAATAGATTAATCCACTATATTGAAATCTCATTAAAAATGCTATTTTTTGTTTTATTTGATAAACAAAAATATGATGTAGTATTCGTTACATCGCCAGCTATATTTATGGCATTTGTTGGAGTCATAGCGAAAATTAAGTATAAATCAAAATTTATTTTAGACATTAGAGATCTTTGGCCCGAATCATTAAAAGGGGTTGGAGTTTTTAATAACAAGTGGATCATTAAGTTTTTTTCCATATTAGAAATTTATTTATATAGAAAAGCAAACTACATCGTCATTAATAGCATTGGTTTTATGGATTATATAGTGAAAAAGTCAAAAGTAGACCGCAACAAAATCACATTCATTCCAAATGCTGCCAGAGAATTTGAGGTAAATGCAGTAAACAAAAAAGATGAACAATTTAAAGTCATCTATACAGGAAATATTGGACTGGCTCAGGATGTAGATTTTCTCAAAAAATTAGTTTATCGCTTGGCCGAGAACCATATTATGATCACTATCGTTGGCTATGGACAAAAGAAAAATGAGCTATTCAAGTTTGTTAGCGATAACAAATTGGCTAATGTAACAATCGAAAATCCTACTACTCGACATGAGTGTTTAATGTTAAATGCAAAACATCATGTTGGTGTATTGGCATTAAATGATAAAGAGGTATTTGAAACAGTCTTACCAGGTAAATTAATAGATTATATGTCATCTGGATTGCCAGTTGTAGCAGCTGTTTCGGGATATTCAAAAGAACTTATAGAAAATAATCGAACAGGCTTTGTTTCTGAAAATCGAGATGCTGCTGAAATAGTAGAATATATTTTGAAGTTAAAAGATAATCCTGAAATACGACAAGAAATAGCTAATAACAGTACGAATTTGATAAAAAAACATTTTTTATGGGAAAAAAATATAAAAAAACTAACATGTTTATTTGAAAGTGATTATAAATTCAGAGAAATAGAGCCATTAAATAGAAAAATTGATAGGGATTTAACATTATGAGTAAAAACGTATGTATGTTTGTTTGGAACAATTTCACTAACGATGCTAGAGTACTGAGGGAATGTACCGCGTTATCAGAAGAGGGCTATAAAGTAGACCTTATTTGTATTCATGATCCAACTGATAAAAAAATGAAATTTGAAGAAAAGAGAAGTGAAAACTTTAATGTCTTTAGAGTTCGGAGATACCCCATTCTCTTTACCATACTTCAGTCATGTCTCAGATTTTGTTTGAAGTATAAATTAGCAGGAGGAGTTGCGGCATTCATTTGGGTGTTTTCAGTTTATTTTTTTCCTTTAGCAACTCTTTCATTAACTTTTCTGGGATTACTTCTTTTAAAGACAAAGGTTAAAACAGTGCTTATTAGAGGGAGTATAATTTGTCGGATGATTATGAAGGGCAGCAAAAAAAAGTATGATCTGTATCATTCCAACGACTTAAATACATTGCCCCAAGGCTTTATTTGTTCCAAATGGCGACTGAAAAAGAAACCACTTATCTATGATTCCCATGAAGTACAAACAAGTAGAACGGGCTATGATAGTCCAATTTATGGCATGGTGGAGCAGCATTTTATTAAAAGAATTGATTCTATGATAGTAGAAAATCATACAAGAGCTAAATACAATGAAGATTTATATGGATTTTATCCGAATGTAGTGCATAACTATCCATTTTTGCATACAGAAGTTTTAAATGAAAGAGTAAATCTTCATAAAATACTTCAGCTACCTGCAGATGAAAAGATACTTCTTTACCAGGGAGGAATACAAGCTGGAAGGGGCTTGAAACAATTAATACAAGCCGTTCCAAAATTTAAGGAAGGAATACTTGTATTAATTGGCGACGGTAGAATTAAACCTGATTTAGTCAAAATGGTGAATGAAATGAATCTTCAAGAGAAGATAAAATTTATACCAAAAGTACCACTCAGTGAATTACCGAAATATACAAAGAACGCTTATCTCGGATTCCAAGTATTAAATAACACAAATTTTAATCATTATTCAGCTTCTTCAAATAAATTATTTGAATATATGATGGCAGGTGTACCAGTAGTAGCATGCGACTTTCCTGAAATCAAAAGAGTAATTGAGGGAGAAAATACAGGAATATGTATCGATTCTCATAATCCAAGTGCCATTGCTGATGCAGTGAATAGACTATTAGAGGATAGGGAATTACATAACCAATTGAGTGAAAACAGTTTAAAGGCTAGTAAAATTTATAATTGGGAAAGCGAAAAAGAATGCTTCCTAAATGTTTATTCAAAGAGAATATCAGGTTATTTAGCGATGGAAACAACCATATCTCATTAAAAATAATAGGAGTGTTAATTTTGGATTTAAAAACAAATGACACATCTGAAGAGCTGGATCAACTAACGAAACGACTAATATATGAAAAGCAGTCGAAAATAAGCATTTTTGAAGAGCTTTTAAGAATTTATGAAAGTGAAGAAAAGTTACTTTTGTCGTATAAACAATTATCTGCCCAGCATTATGCAATCAGTAATGCAAAACTAGCAAAAGTTACTTATGCATATTGGAGATTATTGAAAAGAATTAAGCGAGGCAAGAAAAATGAAAATAGCTAATTTGGATGAGCAAATCAATCAAATCAAATCGAGAAAAGAACTAATCGAGAATGCTATAAAAAAAGAGAAATATGAGATTAATCACTTATTAGTAAATTGCAAATTACCTGATAATATAGCCATGGAACCAATTTCTTTATTCAATGACGAGACAGATACATCAATCAAAATGGATAAAGAAGAGTATTTATCTTATAGGGAAGAAGTTGCTGATTTCGAGTATTTTGAAAGTATAAAACCGCTACTTGAAATGATACCAGATAGCAACGGCAGTCGTTATTATCAAAAGTATAAAGTGAATGTTGGAATCATAGCGGATGAGTTTTTATATCAGTCCTACAAAGATGTAGCAAATTTTTATCCGATCACATTTTCTAATTACAAAAATTATAAAAGCAAACTAGATATTTTATTAGTAGTTAGTACTTGGAAGGGCTTGGATAAGGCTTGGGAAGGTTTAGGGAATCCTTCTTCACGAAAAAGAGAAGAAGCACATAAAATAATACATTTTTTTAAAAAGAATAAAGTTCAAACGGTGTTTTACTCTAAAGAAGATCCTGTTAACTATGAAGCATTCATAGGATTAGCAAGAAAATGTGAGTATGTATTTACTACAGCAGTAGAGAAGATTGAAAGTTATCAAAAAGACTGTCGTCATAACAACATCTTTGTATTAGAGTTTGGTGTGAATCCACTTTATCATAATCCAATTGGGATAAAAAATATTCAAAAAAGTAGTGATGTTTTCTTTGCGGGATCATGGCTTAACAAATATCCAGAAAGACAAAAGGAAACAATTGAAATATTTGATGGAGTAATCAAGGCTAATAGAAGATTAAAAATAGTCGATAGAAATTTTCAACTAAATAAGCCTAACTACTTCTTTCCATCAAAGTATTTACAATATAGTTCACCAGCTATAGAACATGAATATCTTCAAAAAGTTCATAAATTATATGATTGGTCTATCAACTTAAATTCAATTAAATTTAGTGAAACAATGTTTGCGAATAGAATTTACGAACTACAAGCAATAGGAAATATTATTATCTCTAATTATAGTGTAGGGGTAAATGATAAGTTTCCAAACGTATTTCTAGTGAATGACCGGAACGAGTTAAAAGATATTCTGAATGGGTTTACTAATGAAGAAGTGTATAAACATCAAGTGGTGGGCATTAGAAATGTCATGTCTTCTCATACTACGTTTGAAAGATTTAATTATCTATTAGACTGTATTGGTTTTAACAGGCAACTATATTCTAAGAAAGTACTGGTTGTTGCTAATTTAATGAGTGATGATGTTATACGAGATTTTGAAAATCAAACGTATGTAAAAAAGCATTTAATAACTGAAGCTGACTTTGATGAAAAAGTAAAAAAAGATTATGATTTTATCGCTTTTTTTAATTCAAAATACAATTATCAAGAGTATTACCTAGAAGATATGATAAATGGATTTAAATATACGAATTCTGATTATATTGCAAAAAATAGTTATTATCACGGCAGCGAGCTAGTCGAAGGTCTTGAACATGCTTATATAAATGAGATGACAGATAAATATAAAACAGTATTTTGGTCAGAAGCTTTTCAAGCAAATGAATTGTTGAATATGAAGCAAAAACAGATAAGAGAAAATGGCTATTGTATTGATCATTTTGAAATAAATACAGCATTTAAAAATGATCAATTAGAAAGTGATGTTAGAACGTATGAATTATCTGTCATCGTACCTGTTTTTAATAATGGAAAATACTTGTTAAACAAGTGTTTTAATAGTCTTAAAAGAAGTAGTATTTTCGAAATGATGGAGATCATCATTATAGATGATGGTTCTTCAAAAAAAGAGACGATCGCTACAATAAATAGAATAGCTAGGGAACATCCTAACGTCGTAACCTATTTCTATCGTGAAGGAGGAAGTGGGAGTGCTTCTAGAGCTAGAAATAAGGGAGCAGAACTTGCCACTACCGAATATGTGACGTATTTAGATCCAGACAATGAAGCTGTTAATGATGGTTATGACAAATTGTTAAATATATTAATAAATAATACTGAAATAGATATAGCCATAGGAAATATGATTAAGTTAAATAATTCTAAAATTGGTAATTTTAAATATTTTGAAACTGTAATTAATGCTTGTCGTAGCGACATTATTAATGATCCCAAAAAACTATTAATGGATACCGATTTAAGGACACAAAGTATTCAGGCATTAGTAGTGAAAAGGGAAATCATCATCGATAACAATTTGAGAATGGTTGAAAATGCAGGTGGACAAGATACGTTATTCTTCCAAGAATTACTGTTGCATTCAAGTAAAGGGGCTGTGATTGATAAGGATATACATATTTACTATGCAGCTGTGTCTGGATCTGTCACGAATACGGTAACGAAAGCGTTTTTTGAAAAGTATTATACATTAGAGAAAGAAAGACTACCGTTTTTGATAAAAAATGACCTGTTGGATTTATATATGGAAAGAAGATTTAACTTCTACTTTAGAAATTGGTATCTCATTAGAATTAAAAAAATTAAGCATGAGGAACAACAAGAGGCTATTGATACGCTCTACAAGATATATTCATTGTATAAAGAGTATATAATTCAAAAATCCGTGGATATAGAAAAATTTGCTGCTCTATATGAGAAAAGAAAATATAAACAGATTATAAAATATTTTTCTAGTATGAATTGAGATGTTGAAATTATTTTGAAAGGAAGTGAGATGTAAAAGATAACTTTTACTTCGCAAATAGCGAATACGAATAGAGGAATTTCAATGTCACTTGTCACTATTTTGCAATTGGTACATCATCAATCTATTGAACTTACTACCATGAATATTGGAGGGAAATAATGATGAAATTATGCACTATTGGCCTAGGGTATATCGGTTTGCCGACATCTATCATGTTTGCAAAACACAATGTAGAAGTAGTAGGAGTAGATGTGAAGAAGGACGTAATAGATGCACTGAATAATGGTGAAATTCATATAGAAGAGCCTGGATTACAAGCATCACTTGATGAAGTCATTGCAATGGGTACTTTTAGAGCGTCAATTACTCCAGAACCGGCTGATGTGTTTATTATTGCTGTTCCTACACCTAATAATCAGGACCTATATAGATCTTGTGATTTAACCTATGTTATTAATGCAATAAAATCTATATTACCCTATATAAAAAAAGGTAATATAATAATTGTTGAATCGACTATTGCTCCTCGTAGTATGGATGATGTGATCAAACCGTTAGTAGATCAAGCAGGCTTTGTTGTTGGAAAAGACATTTTCCTTGTACACTGTCCTGAAAGAGTACTACCAGGGCAGATTTTCCATGAGTTAGTGTTTAATAATAGGATAGTTGGTGGAATTACTCCTGCATGTGAAGAAGCAGGGGCTATCGTTTATAGTACTTTTGTAAAAGGTGAAATTATTAAAACGGATGCAAGAACAGCGGAGATGTCTAAGCTGATGGAAAATACATTTAGAGATGTGAATATAGCACTTGCAAATGAATTGGCGAATGTATGTCATCGATTAGAGATAAATGTATTAGATGTTATCGAAATGGCCAATAAACATCCACGTGTCAATATACATACACCAGGCCCAGGTGTAGGGGGTCACTGCTTAGCTGTCGATCCATACTTTATCGTTGCAAAGGCACCAGAAATTGCTCAGTTAATAAAGTTATCTCGTACGATTAATACCTCTATGCCTCATTTTGTAGTAGAGAATATCAATAAACTAATGAAAAATGTCGAAGGAAAAGTAGTTACTATTTTAGGTCTCACATATAAAGGGAATGTGGATGACATTCGTGAAAGTCCAGCTATTGAAGTGTTCAAACAATTGCAAGCAGAGCATAATTATGAAGTGCGAGCTTATGATCCACACGTTAAATTAGATTGGGTTTTACAAGATTTAGAGCAAGCTGTAAAAGACTCTGACCTCATCGTTGTATTATCAGATCATGATGAGTTTAAGGAATTTGGAGATCCTGATTTTTCTACTATGTCAAATATAAGGATTTTTGATACAAAAAATGTAGTGAAACGTGTTCCGAATTATGTTGAATATATTAATTATGGAAACCTTTATAACTATACTAAAAAGAAAGCTACTGCTGTATGAATTTTGTTTGGCAGATTTTAAAAGAACAATTTTCACATCTTAATTTGATATTTCGATTAAGTATATATGAAGAAAAAGGTAAGTATGCAATGCACTATTTGGGTGCTTTATGGCAAATATTAAATCCATTCATTCAAATTGGTGTTTATTGGCTCATTTTTGGTTTAGGAATAAGAAAGGGTTCTCCTGTTGAGGGAACCCCGTTTTTCCTATGGCTGATTATAGGGTTAGTACCGTGGTTATATATCAGTAGGACAATTACACAAGCTTCAAATAGTGTATACGCAAAAGTAAATTTAGTAGCTAAAATGAACTTTCCCGTAAGCGTTCTACCTACTATTATAATCGTTGGTAATTCAATATCATTTCTACCTATGATTATTCTAACTTTTGGGATTACTCTAGGATATGGTATTTTCTCTGGAATATATTTAATACAAATACTATATTATTTAGTTTGCCTGTATTTATTTCTGTTTGCATTGACACTGCTTTTATCAACACTTACAACTATTATTCGAGATATTCAGATAATAATACAATCAATTGTTCGGTTAATGATGTTTTTCTTACCAATCGTGTGGAATGTTCATAACTTCCCAGAATTGTTAGTCAGTATTTTGAAATTGAATCCTTTATTTTATATTATTGAAGGGTTTAGGTACTCTCTCTTAGGAGGGGGATGGTTTTTTGAGGATATTCCGTATACCTTTTATTTCTGGAGTATAACTATTCTAATACTTACAATTGGTTCTTATATACATTTAAAATTTCGTGATAGATTTGTTGACTACCTATAGTCGGAGGAAAAGAAATGAATCCGAAAATTCGATTTATGAATGTATCAAAAGGTTTCAGTTTATATAGTAAGCAATCTGAAAAACTATTTGATATCGTATCTCTTAAAAAAAATAGAGATCATTTTTTCGCTCTTAGAAATATTAGTTTTGAAGTGAATGAAGGAGAAGCAATTGGTCTTATTGGTTTAAATGGTTCTGGCAAATCTACTCTTTCAAATTTATTAGCGCAAGTAATACCTCCAAGTTTAGGTAAGGTCGAAATAAATGGAGAAACATCACTAATTGCTATTTCTGTAGGATTAAATAATTCGTTAACAGGTTTAGAAAACATTAAGCTAAAATGTTTGATGCACGGTTTAAGTAGCGCTGAAATTAATCAATTAAAATCAGCTATTATAGATTTTGCAGATATAGGGAAGTTTATTAACCAACCTGTAAAAAACTATTCAAGTGGCATGAAATCTCGTTTAGGTTTTGCAATATCAATTCATACTAATCCTGATATTTTAATTATAGATGAAGCCTTATCTGTGGGAGATCAAACATTCTACAAGAAGTGTCTGGATAAGATAAATGAATTTAAAAGCCAAGGAAAAACGATTATTTTTGTAAGTCACTCATTGTCCCAAATAGAAGCATTTTGTGATAGAGTGATGTGGATTCATTTTGGACAAATAAAAATGTTCGATGAAGCAAAAAAAGTGATTAGTGAATATAAAAAGTTTATAAACTGGTTTAATTCCTTAAGTGAAAGTAAAAAGAAGAATAGTAGAAGTGAAATGTTAGAAGAACAATATAAAGAAGTTTCAAACGGCCAAATTCAACAGGTGAAGCGTAAACGTGGGAAATCGAATTTGGTATTTATGCTACAAATTTTAATATTAATATTTATAATGATTTCAAGCGCTACTTATATGTTTTAACCACGAAAGATAAGGTCAAAAAAAACGTCTAGCCAATTATTAATAGGCTAAACTATAAATAGGGAGTTAATTGGAGAATCTGAATTCGAGGGCGTAACTCGCTTTTACTCTACGGGGCTTTTTGCGGGATTGATTTGCCATGTTGAATGATAGAACTGAAGCGTTAGTTTAATAAAAAAAAGGGGCGTTACATATTTCTAATAAAATATGTAACGCCCCTTCAATTATTTGGTTTCAATCAATGGTAGGGCTGTTTTTTTATTTCACCAAGAAAGAGAATAGGAGATATAAAAAACATCATCAGTTATTTGGTATTTTGATAGTAAATTTATACTAGATTTTTAAAGTGTAATCATTCAAAATGAATATAGTGAAAATAATTAGGAAGAGGAGGCATGTTACATGAATGATGTGATGACTCGAAATAATGTGAAGATAATGGGGCAAGGGGAGCAAACGATTATTTTTGCCCATGGATTTGGTTGTGATCAGAGCATGTGGCAATATATTGCGCCTAAATTTGCAGAGAATTATCGTGTAGTTTTATTTGACTATATAGGGTCAGGAAATTCAGATATTACAGCGTACCAATCCGAAAAATACAGTACGCTTCAAGGCTATAAGCAGGATGTATTAGATATAATTGAAGAAATGGACCTTCAAAATATACTGTTCATCGGCCATTCTATTAGTTCGATGATTGGTATGCTGGCAGCGATTGAGCGACCGGATTATTTCGATAAGTTAGTAATGATTGGGCCATCCCCTTGTTATTTAAATGATACAGATGGTTATAATGGTGGCTTTGAACAAAATGACATTAAAGAATTACTTACTATGATGGAGATGAATTTTGCAGGGTGGGCTAGTTATATGGCGCCACTTGCTATGGACCAAACTAAAGATCCTAAGCTAACTCATGAACTAGAGAATAGCTTTGTCTCAACGAACCCACGTGTTGCAAGAGAGTTTGCGGAAGTAACATTCTATTCAGATTTTCGAGAAAGAGTACCATTCTTAAAAGTACCAACACTTATTATTCAATGCTCGAATGATAGCATTGTTCCAATTGAAGTAGGGCAGTATTTAAATAAGCGTATAGAAAATAGTACGCTTCAAATTATAGAAGCTAGAGGGCACTATCCACATATAAGTCAGCCTGTAGAAACAACTAAAATAATAGTAGATTATCTAATGAAATAATTTATGTAAGGGAGTTCAATTATGGATGTACGATTAAGGGAGGCACCTTGCGGATTTATATCTTTTGACCACAATGGATATATAATAGAGGTCAATAATACCTTTCTTGAATGGATGGGCTTTAAACAAGAAAATTTAGTAGGGAAACATATTGAGTCGTTATTGACGATGGCCAATAAACTGATTTTTCATTCTTATTTTTATCCTAATATTAATTTACATGGGCATGTAGAAGAACTGTTCATTAACTTCACAAGCCAGACTGGTGAGTCCGTTCCTTATTTAATGAATGCTAGACGATTTGAGCAGGATGACATAGAAGTGATAGACTGTATTTTAGTTCAAATGAAGAAGCGAATTGACTACGAATTAGAGTTGCGCACGACTAAAAAACAAATGGAAGAGGCTTATTTAGAAAAAAATCGAGCTCTAGCAAAGCTAGAACAAATTTATATTGAAATTGAAAAGAAACAAATTGAGCTAATGGAAATCAATTCGGGTTTAGTCCAAATATCGAATACTGATAAGCTGACTGGCATTCCCAACAGAAGATTCTTTCAAGAAAAACTAGAAGAGCAAATTGTGATATACAGTAAAGAAGAAAAACCATTTTCTTTACTTATTATTGATATAGATCATTTTAAAAAAGTGAATGATACATATGGTCATCAAATTGGAGATATCGTACTTGTGAAATTGGCTAATATTCTAAAAAATCAGGTGCGATCAGATGATATTGTTGCTCGATTTGGAGGCGAAGAATTTACAATAATTCTTCCAAATACTGATGTTGACGAAGCAATATTAATTGCTCAGAAGTTAAATAGAGCAATTGAATTAGCTGAATGGACAGAGACAGGGAATCTAACAGTAAGTGTCGGGATAGACACTTTTACCGAGGATGATACAGAAGCTTCTATCGTGAAAAAGGCAGATCAAGCTCTGTATGTTTCTAAAGAAAATGGTCGAAATCGTGCTACACATTTTATAGATTTATAATGAAAAATTCAACCATACTAGAATCAAGTTCACCACACTGAAATGTAGTTTTGGTAAAGCGTTTATCTACATGGGTTCTTATTAAAATAGCTCCTCAATAAAAAGTTGATCAGCAGTTAACGACCAACTTTTTATTGAGGAGCTAAATTTTTTTATTACAGTTAGTAAAACAGTTTTGACTGAAGAATGTCTAATGCACGATCAATATCCTCTAAATCTTCTTCAGAAGCATGTTTTATGCGATTTAGGAAGCGAGATTCAACTAACTTAAATGTCTCGTTCATCATAGCTTCTCCATCTTTTGAAAGACGAATATATTGTTTCCGTCGATCTTTTGTATCACTTAACTTTTCGATTAGATTTTTTTCACTTAACTTTTTAAGTTCTCGACTTGTATTTGGCATAGATAAATGTTGGCACTCACTAATTTCACTAGGGGTAACAGGCTTTTGACTTACTGTAATAGATTCTAAAATGTTATATTGCACTGGCGTGATGGAGTCAGATTTAGCGCCTTTTGTTAATTCATGTGTCACACTATGAACAGAAGTTGTAAATGAAACCCATTTATTAAACAGAGCATTTTTGTCCATAAATTTCACCTCTTACTGTGAAGATAACAAAAATATTATCATATTACAATTATCATTTGACAACAAAATGAAACAACTGTATATTTTAGTTATCAAATGATAAGTGAAGAGGTGCAATATGAAAACATTGGTAATTTATACATATCCAAATCATAAAAGCTTAAACTATGCATTTTTACAAGAAGTCATTAAAGGAAGTAAAGAGAATCCTAACATCAAAGAATTACAGATATTAGATTTATATGAAGAAGGTTTTGATCCACTTTTAGTATTTCATGAGAATAAAAGAAGACGTGATATGTATCGTGATCCATCTTTAGAAAAATACCGTGATCAAATTACTTGGGCAGACAAAATTGTCTTTGTCTATCCAATCTGGTGGGGGAGACCACCAGCAATGCTTATGGGATACATTGATCAATTATTTGCAGCGAACTTCGCCTACAGGGATAAAAAGGGACTGTTCCCAGAGGGGCTTTTGAAGGGTAAGTCTGTTGTCTGTATTTCTACGATGAAGGGACCTGCAAAGTATCCACTTTTATGGTTGAATAATGCACATAAAGTATTGATGAAAAAAGCGTTATTTAATTTTGTGGGGATCAAAAAAGTGAAGTTTTTCGAATTTGGGAATATGGAAAGTCCAAATGGAAGACAAACAAAAAAATTAGAAAAAATTTATCAATATTTCAAAAAAGTAGAAATATAAGATTTCTCAGTTTGAGATAAATATTATAGTTTAAAGTAAGAAGCCGGCTTAAAGTAATAAATTTGAGCCGGCATTATTTATCTTTTTTAATTGTCCTTTTTCATTATAAAACTTATATGTCTGCCAGCTTGTTTATCCTGACGATAGGAGAATCCTTCGGGGCTCATAAAAGTGCATGTCTGATCAATTGTAATTCGATCAGCCGGGATTCCAGCAAGTTCACATTGTTTTTTCACTGTTTGCTGATTATCAATATGATACTTGTGAGTTTTATCATTAAAATAGATAAAATCATCTGCGTAGCCTAGGTTTTTGAATTTTACATTTACATCAGCATCAACTTCAAATTTTTCTTGGCTAAGAGCCATACCAATATGAATATGCAAATCATTAGGATTACAGTTTTCGATTTGTATTAAATGATTAAAAACGTTTAATGTTATTTCTTTTACTGTACCTTGCCATCCGGAGTGAATGACCCCGATTATACCAGTTACTTCATTATAAAAAATCACAGGTACACAATCTGCAGTAAAGGAACATAATAATAGATTCGGTTCATAAGTATACAGAGCGTCTGTATCCGTAATAGCGGTATCAGTACAATCTGCACCACGGCCTTTATCAGCAAGTGTTACCTTATGCAAATTCGAACTATGTGTTTGACTGGCGCAGACAAAAGTTTCAACCTCACAATTCAACGAAGCGGCTAATTTTCTACGATTCTCCATCACATAATCTTGGTTTACACATGCATGAAGAGCCATGTTGTTGCTTTCAAGTTCAGTTTCATCTTTTAAGGTTATTCCTGCAATTAATCTCTCATTGTTTAAATACATGTTTGTTTTCATACTTTCACCTCATTTTAATAAATATGAATCGTTTGATGATGTATATTATCCTTTGAAATTACCAATACATCAATGCTTCAGTGAGCTTTTTAAACGTTAGACGCTAATTATTACTATTTTAAAAAATTACTGCTTAACTTTCCTTGTCATGTATTAATTATTTTAAGTGATTTCTATAAGATTTACAGCAATATTATGTAACTAACAATTTAATTTTAAAATCATACTTGCTACGCAACCTACAAAACTATATATTGACTTTCGTTCTTCTTTCTATTAAATTCATTAAGTAGACCAATCGTTATAATTTTTATTTAGAGGTGATTCTATGACTAATAAAAATCAATCACGTGAACGAATTTTAAAAGCAGCTACTCGACTATTCCATTTAAATGGCTATCATGCAACGGGTTTAAATCAGATCATTAAAGAATCAGGTGCTCCTAAAGGTTCTTTATATCACCACTTTCCAAATGGTAAAGAACAATTAGCTATTGAAGCAATTCAAATATCTGCTTCTCGTATTGCAGCTGAAATTAAAGATCATCTTAATACAATTGAAGATCCTCTTGAAGCTTTCCAACATCATATTGACGTTATTGCAAAACGTTTTGATAATATAGAAGATGAGGATAGCTTAACAATTGTGCCTTTCGGTCTCATTGCATCTGAAACAGCTTTAGTAAATGAAAACATGCGTATGGTTTGTGAAGATACATTTCTATATTGGGAAAATTTATATAAAGAGAAGTTGTTGGCAAATGGATACAGTGATGAACAAGCAACAAATATTAGCACGACATTAAATGCCCTTATTGAGGGTGGGGTAACACTATCTTTAACACAAAAATATGGTGGACCACTAAATCGGGTAGGACAAATGCTTCCATTATTACTGAAAAAGTAAGGAAGCTTTTATTTATCAATTTTATATAGACTGGTCTATTAATTATAATTGAAAGGATGTTTATTTTGACAACATCTACACAAATGGAACAAGTAAGAAATCCAAAAGCAATGGCATTTGTATTAATGTTTGGTGCTTTTATCGGTTTGTTTAGTGAGACAGCATTAAATATGGCACTCACGAATATTATGGAGGACTTCTCTATATTAACAGCAACAGCACAATGGTTAACAACAGGTTATTTATTGACATTAGGTATTCTAGTACCTGTATCTGTACTTCTAATTCAATGGTTTACAACTAAGCAATTAGTTGTTAGCTCTTTAATTTTTTCTATTATTGGGACCATTTTAGCAGCATTAGCACCAAACTTTACTTTGTTATTGATTGGTCGTTTGATTCAAGCAATTGGTACCGGTATTTTATTACCTTTAATGATGAATGTCATTTTATTGATTTTCCCAATTCATAAACGTGGCGCTGTAATGGGTTTAATGGGACTTGTGATTACTACAGCGCCTGCAATTGGCCCGACAGTAGCGGGGGTAATTGTTGATACATTGGATTGGACATTTATCTTTTGGATTAGTTTAGTTCTTTATGCGGGGCTTATTGGTTTTGGATTGAAAAATATTGACAATGTATCTCGTATTACGAAACCGTCAATTGATGTACTTTCAATTTGTCTTTCGACTATTGGTTTCGGTGGATTAATTTATAGTCTTAGTTCGATTGCTGAAAAATCATTTTGGTCTACACAAGTATATATACCATTCTTTATAGGGTTTATTGCACTTGTTTTATTTATCCTTCGTCAATTAAAGATGGAACAACCTATGATTAATTTACGAGTTTTTAAATACCCTATGTTTACACTAGGCACAATGTTATTGTTTAGTGGAATGTTAATTGTTTTATCAACTGCTATTTTATTACCAATTTATTTAAAAGGTACACTGTTATTAAGTGCAGCGTTAGCAGGTCTTGTATTATTACCTGGTAGTTTATTAAATGCTTTACTGTCACCAATTGTAGGGAAATTATTTGACCAATTTGGTGCGAAGAAGTTTTTACCATTTGGCTATTTATTGACACTAACAGGCAGTATAATATTTGCTGTGACAATCTCTGCTGACACACCAATTTGGCAAATTATTTTGGCGAACATGTTTTTATTTATGGGAATCTCAATGATTATTATGCCAGCACAAACAAATGGCTTAAATCAATTGCCTCGTAACCTATATGGAGACGGATCAGCAGTCATGAACACATTACAACAAATTGCGGGTGCAACAGGAACAGCACTTGCGATAACATTGATGACTAGTGGTCAAAAAGGCTATATTGAGAACTTTCCTGACTCATCACCAACTGAATTCCTAGCTGCCGGTATCAAGTATACCTTCTATTTTATTTCAGCAATCTCTTTCATTGGTTTCATTTCGTCTCTATTTATAAAACGTGTACGTGTAAGTGGAAGCTGATTGATTGTTCTGAATATAAAAATACGATAAGTCACTAGTAGCTTATCGTATTTTTGTTAGAAAGCATGTTCAATTTATTATTATGTTTGACGTGTGTTAAGTACTAAAAAACTCCCTAATATCTTCATTTTTTACTAGAGCTTGGACAATAACTGGTGTAAACTTAATCAAGTGGAAGATTTTTTCTGTGATTTGTTGTGGTGAATGCATTTCACATAGAAAAAGGCTTCTTTTTTCTATGTGTTCGTTTAGATTAGACATTTTACGTCCTACTAGAAAAGTTGAAATATTAATAAAAGGAGTTTGTATGTTTAAGAATTATATAAGTAATAATCAGAAATTATATTATTTTACAATATTAATAGTAATAACGATTATGACCATGGGATTGTTGATTAAGAACCCCCTTATTGGAGAGTTAGGTGTTGGTTTTATTGTCCACCTTTCTATTGTTGTGATTATTTCCGTAAGCTTACTGCTCTATCCAAAGTATGGAACGCATCGTTTTAGAACAATCATTATTATTGAAGCGTTCATCTATTTTTATAACATTTTCTTTTTATATCCAGAGACTTGGTCTAATTTTATTTTCCTTTGTTTTATACCCGCAGTTGCGATTATGTTTTTTGATTCAAAACTCTTTTATTTTTCTTTAATTATTAACTCTATATTAGTATTAATTACTTTCGGTTTTATTGGGTTTGTTGATCACGGTAATCAATATATTTATATTAAACAAGACTTAGTAGGTAATATCTTTAACTATGTAGGTAGTCAAGCTCTCATATACTTTATCTTCTATCTAACAAATCTACGTGTGAAAAAACAAGAATTATATTATGAACAAATAAAACAAGCAGAGCGTTTGAAAACAGCAGGTCAATTAGCAGCTGCTGTTGCGCATGAAATTAGAAATCCGGTCACGGTTGTTAAAGGTTTTTTGCAGTTTTTTGAACAAGATCCTCAATTTAATGATGATGTAAAAAGCAAATTTTCTTTAATGATTGATGAATTAAATACAGCTGAAAGTGTGGTTTCTCAATTTTTGTCTATCGCAAAGCCAGATAAAAAACAAGATATTGAATCAGTGAATTTAAAAGTTGTTCTTCAAAGCGTAACAGACTTACTAAATTCTTATGGGCTATTAAATAATAATAATATCGAATTAGAAGTAAAAGAAGATTGTTACATAGCAGCTAACAAAATAGAGTTAAAACAATTACTGATCAATATTATAAAAAATGCAATAGAGGCTTCTGAAATTGGTGAGTCTGTTATTGTAACTGGTGGAATGAAGCAAGATTTTGTAGAGATTCAAGTAATAGATCATGGGCATGGAATGTCTGAAACGGAAATAGAATGTCTTGGTACACCTTTTTACTCTCTAAAAAGTAAAGGGACTGGTTTAGGTATGATGATTTGCTATAATATAGCAGCAAAATATAATGGAACAATTGAATTCCAAAGTTCAATAAATGAAGGAACTACTGTAACTATTCGCTTCCCATCGAAAAATTAGACTGTTAAATAAGATTGCATTGGATTACATAAAATGAGGAAACTTGAAATATTTTGATTATTATTTTATGGAATTCTCAACAATAACCTTTACTCAATTTAATCATGAAATAGACTTGTCAGTACTCTAAGCAAATGACTTGCCCCGTGGGTAGGTCATTTTCTCTTTATTTCTATGACTTAGTAATCGTCTGAAATAGGAAGGCTACTTTAATGGAGTAACTCCAAAGAAATTTGCAGCATTATTTGTTGTGGTCCCTCTAATTAGATAGTAGAGATACGAGAACATTTTGCATGTTTTCATTAAATGAGAACAACTTGATATTACAGGGTTTAACGTATTCTTAGTTGAACCAACTGACAAACATTTTCAAAAAATTACCATGATTTCTAACGTATCAAGATAATTAGGAGGTAGGTAAAGTGTCAAATAGAATAATGGATTCCATTGACTTTCCAATGGTGAAAATTCCCGGAGGAGAAATAGAATTAAGAGACGATAGATTAAAAAGCAAATGGAATGTTGAACTAAGTCCGTATCTTTTTGCAAGTTACCCTGTAACTATGAACCTTTACAATGCTATTACAAAATCGCCTATTTCCTTTGACGGGAATCTAAAACCGGTTGTGAATATTTCTTGGTATGATGCAATTTCTTTTTGTAATCTACTTTCACAAAAAGTTGGACTGAAAGAGTGCTATTCTAAAAGTAATGATGGAGAAAACATTATTTGTAATTGGGGATCAAATGGCTTTCGACTTCCTTCAGAAGCAGAATGGCAATATGCATGTAAGGCAGGGACTACGGGTTATAGATACGGAGAGCTTGATAAGATTGCCTGGTATAACGAAAATTCAGGAGGAAAAATCCATGAAGTAGGAAGAAAGGAACCGAATGCATGGGGACTATATGATATGTTAGGGAATGTTTGGGAGTGGTGCTTTGATTTATACGATGAACAAGTGTACGGCTCCTACCGAATTTTCCGAGGAGGTAGCTGGGCTGAAGAGGCAAGGGGATGTGGAGCAACATGTCGACGTCGTAGCCATCCTTCGTTTTTCATAGACGACCTTGGATTCAGACTTGCTAAGTCTTTGTAACTTCTACAAATAAGCCAACTTTCTAGGTTTACATCACAACTAACTGTCACTTTGTTGGCGGTTTTTTTTGACCCCAAAACAACATAAAGATTTAATAAAGCTATTAATTAACTTAAAGGGAGTAGGAATTGTTAATCGAATTTCATTAAAATCCTACTAATAGTTATATCCGTATATGTATGATAAGTAAACATGTTTTGCTCCAGATGATTTGTATGAGAAAATGAATAATAAGTTATTAAACATGAATGTGAGTAATGTATTAAAGAAAGTCTAGAAAGGACCGAAAGATGGATTTTTCAATGAATGAAAAAAAGATAAAGTTTTTATGTGGAGAAGTCGCTTTTAAAAAGGGTAAATCTTATTATCAAGCTGGAAAAGTAAATCTTCATACCTTTCAACAAGATGATTCGATAATCGAAGCTAGTGTAAAAGCGGGAGCTGATTTTGACGTCACAGTGAATGTAGATGCCGATGGAGAAATTGTAGCTCAGTGTAGTTGTCCACCAGTAGGGTTTGTGAAAACGTACTGTCAGCATATTGCAGCTGTCCTACTTGCTATTGAAGAGAAGCAGCAAATTGAAAATGCATTGACTACCAGAATGCTGGGCTTATTTGAAAATAAATTGAAGCAGCCAAGTGGCCAGGGATTACATTTTGACAATAGACAGTCACTTAATGTTGAATTTACTTGCTTACCAGTTTTACTTCCTAATATGGAATATGTGTTTGGAATTGAGATAAGGGTAGGTTCTAATGTATTACATAACATCTCGAAAGTAACCCAGTTTCTTCGTGACTTAGAGTTAAGAGAACCGTTTGAATATGCACAGGGATTGGTTTATGTACCTGAGCTCCACAGCTTTCCAAGAGAATCCGATGGTGTCCTTCAATTTTTGATAAGAAGTCAACGTGTAAAAAGTAATAGTGACATACAAGATGATTTGGTGTTAATTTCTGCGACTGATTGGGAGCAGTTGCTTTCTTTATTAACTGCTGCCCCGGGAGTACGATTCATGCAAGGGAATAAAATTTATAAAGGGGTACAAATTGGACAAGATCTTCCTTTAAGTTTTGAATTTGATGAAGCTAATACAGTTGACTACCGCTTGAATGTTAAAGGTCTTGAAGAGATAAACGTTTTAAAAGCTTATGGCTATGCTTTTTCAGAAGGCGTATTGTTCAAACTTCTTCAGGAAGATTGTCATCGATTAGCAGAATTAAAAGGAATGTTGAATGAGTCGGGAAAACACCAGCTCGTTATTTCAGAAAATCAAATCGATCATTTTATGAGGAATGTCATACCTGGCTTGATGAAACTAGGACAGGTAAATATTGCAGAATCCGTTTCAAAAAGAATGGGGGAAACACCACTTCGAGCCAAGTTATTTCTGGACCGTGTAAGGCATAGATTGCTTGCAGGTTTGGAGTTCCATTATGATCAAGTCGTTATAAATCCTTGTGAAGAAGCAGAGCAACCTTTTCCACATTTTCCAGGGGTTAAGCGACAGCGAACAAAAGAAGAACAAATTATCAAGCTACTACTTGAAAGCTCCTTTACTCAAACGTCAGGTGGATTTTACTTATATGATGAAGAAGCAGAGTATCAATTTTTGCATCATAACATCGCTGAATTAGAAAAATCAGTTCAAATTTATGCTACAACTTCAGTGAAAATGCGGATTCATAAAGGGTATACGGGACCAAAGATAAAAGTCGAAGTAGGTGAACGAACAGATTGGATTGCATTCCAATTCGACATCAAGGGCATTTCAGAATCAGAAATTCAAGAGATACTCACTTCATTGGAGGAAAAACGAAAGTATTACCGAATACCAAATGGCACGTTAGTATCATTGGAAACACCTGAATTTTTAGCACTCTACCAAGTTGTAAGTGATTTGGAACTGTCTGCTAGAGATATCATTGGAGAAGAAATCAGAATCCCATTAATTAAAGGAATGCAATTAATAGATTCTATTGATCAAGGTGATTTAGTCAATCCGGGTGAAAATTTCACCAAGCTTATGAAAAACTTAAAGGATCCAGAAAAGGTCGAAAATACAGTACCTAGTACTTTAACTACAGTACTTCGAGATTACCAAAAAGTGGGTTTCAGTTGGTTCAAAATGCTAGCCAAATATAAATTCGGTGGCATTCTTGCGGACGATATGGGGCTTGGAAAGACACTACAAAGCATTGCTTACATCGAATCAGTGCTACCGGATGTTCGAGAGCGAGAATTGCCCATATTAATCATCGCACCTTCGTCTCTCATCTATAATTGGAAAAATGAGTTGGAAAAGTTTACGCCTCATATAAAAGTACAAATCATTGATGGCAACAAAGCGACCAGAGTTTCCTTGTGGAATAAGTCTATTGGTGCCGATGTAATCATCACTTCGTATCCTTCATTACGAATGGATGTATCACTTTACCGCAAAGAGAAATTTCATACATTATTCTTGGATGAGGCGCAAACCTTTAAAAATCCAGTTACCAAGACTGCTAAATCGGTGAAAATGATTCAGGCAGACTATCGATTTGCACTAACGGGAACGCCAATAGAGAACTCTTTGGATGAACTGTGGTCAATATTTCATGTCGTCTTCCCAGAGTTGTTGCCAAATCGAAGAGCCTTTAGCGAATTAAGTAGAGAAAATGTAGCAAAAAGAGTACGTCCATTTATATTAAGACGTTTGAAAAAAGAGGTTTTGAAAGAGTTGCCAAATAAAATTGAAACTATGCAATTCTCGGAGTTACAAGAAGAGCAGAAAACATTATATGCAGCTTATTTAGCTGAGTTGAAAAATGAAGCTTTGAAACATTTAAGAAATGGCAGTTTTCAAAAAAATCGTATAAAATTTTTATCTGGTCTGACAAGACTCCGTCAAATCTGTTGCCACCCTGGATTATTTGTTGATGAATATGCAGGAGGATCGGCAAAGTTTGAACAATTGAAGGGAATTATTGAAGAATGCCGTATTTCAGGTAGACGAGTACTGATCTTTTCACAGTTTACTCAAATGCATAGTATTATCAGACACTATTTAGCCTACCAGGGTATACCCTATTTTTACTTAGATGGACAAACTCCTCCGGAAAATCGCGTAGAATTATGTGAGCGGTTTAATAATGGAGAAGGGAATATATTTCTTATTTCCTTAAAAGCTGGGGGCACTGGTTTAAATTTGACAGGTGCAGATACGGTAATACTTTATGATCTTTGGTGGAATCCTGCAGTCGAGCAACAGGCTGCAGACCGAGCACATCGCATGGGTCAAACAAATGAAGTACATGTAATTCGTTTGGTGGCTAAAGGAACGATAGAAGAGAAAATATATGAGCTTCAGCAGAAAAAGAAGCATCTCATTGACGAAGTAATTCAGTCGGGCGAAGATTCCTTGACTTCTATGACAGAACAAGATATTCGGGAAATTTTGATGATTGAATAGATGCATCTCTAAGAATTATTGAAAACAAATCCTCCAAATTCTGAGCGAATTGGAGGATTTGTTTGTGTTATTTAGATTGCGTAAATATACTCTTTAGTCATATTCACAATGATAGTAGAATGGATAAGCATCGCAACGTCCATTACATTATCATTTACTTTGAAATTACGTATAAACCTCCACAGTGAGAAATAGCTTGAAATTCACAATTAGCAACACCTAGTAATGAAGAATTTAGTTCTTCATAAACAAAATAAAATTCATCATCATCCCAATAGCCAATGCTATCTTTTCTGCAATTTTCAAGATTTTCACGTGTTTGAAAAGCAATATCGCCAATTAATATTTTGCCATTCTCAGAGAGCAAAGATAGTAAGCTCTTAATAAAAGCCATTTTTTCATCATCTGATAGATGGTGTAATGTATACGTGCTGACAATAAAGTCATATTTATTACCTTGTAACTGCTCAGGTAAACCATTAGAAATATCCCACTCCATCAGATTCGCCATCGGCATTTTAGATTGTGCAATTTCAATCATCTTTGCAGAAAAGTCTAATCCATCTATGTGATGATCATTTTCATATAGTTTATTTGTTAAAACACCTGTCCCGAACCCTATATCTAACACTTTTGCTTGATTTACCTGCATGATTTCATTAAATATAGCACTTAATATATTTTTATATCCTGCAAATGGATATAAATTATTATCTTCGCTTACTTGTACAGTTTTATCGTAATCATTTGCCCACAAATCAAATCCTTGTTTATTTAGCATGAAGCTCCTCCTATAATGTGAACGAGCATTCAAGCATGCCTATAAAAGTTAATGCTTGATTAGTCGCCCATCAGTTCTCCTAAGTTCTTATGATATTGAATAATAGTAATGTTTTTCATCATAAACCCCACCCTTCTTAGTTAAAATAATATTAACATAATTCTGAATATATTAATACCATATTTTAGTATAAGTTTTAATTGATTAATATATATGTAAGAAAAGAAGCAATGAATTTATTATTAGTATCAACTCATTAAATGCAATTGTTTGCCATATATTGAAACAAAATAAGTTGGTGTATTGAGGAGGAGTATATTATTCATACAAAAAAAATACGATTACGGAAGATACAGCATCTTGCCTATGAAATCATGGATGAGATAAATACTAATAAAGAGGAGAAACAGTTTGATACCTTGAGTCCTGTGATTGACAATCTATCTCGAGCAATCGGTGACTTAACAGATCCTTTAGGGAATTATTCGTTGGACTATATAGAAGAAAAAGTGAAAAATGCTCACTATCTATTATTTAAAAATGAAAATGTTAATGCTTATAAATATCAAAAATAAGAAGGGGGCTACTCCTAAAAATTCGATGATTATCGAATTTTGGGAGAAGCCCTATTCCTTTAAATTTTTTTATAAAAAATAGCTTTTCTTTTGCTAATTAATAAACTTTTAAAAGAAAAATATCGATTTGTTGAGAGGAAAACGTAAAAGGTTCTAAAGAAAAACAGTATGTTTTTCTTTAGAACCTTTATTTTAGGTATTTATTAGTCAGTCCCCTAAGAAAATTAGTTTTTCTCCGGATCGAATGTTTTACAATCCGTTTCTTCACTATTAGATGCTTGGTTACCCTTTTGACTTACTACATAAATTGCTTCAGCAGTACATTTATTTCCAGAGCCCCAATACGTACAGTTATTCACTTCGCAAAGAATCTGTTGAGCCATAGTATCACACCTCCTCTTTCGTTTATCTTTAACAAAAATGAAGTGATTAATACTTGATTCAGGAAAGGGAAGTAAAAACAATTTCTGTATTACGGTGGTTAGAGATGCTAACTCCTTAAGCCTTGAACTTCCAAAAACTAGAATAGAACAAAATGTATTTAAAAACGAAACTAAAGAATGATCTAACAATTTTCTATAAGAAAGAAGAACTATAAAGCGTATTTGACTCTACTGTGATGGCTTATTTAGAAGTTTCTTGAAGTTCAATTTTAACTACTTTTTCTGTATCGGTAGTAAACTCAATTTTTACAAAAACACCGAACTCTCTGTTTCCCTCTTTTAACCATAACTTAAACTTTTCAATTGTTGTATCTTTTTTCGATTCTCTACCTTGATGAAGGTAGTCAATTATTTTTGCATTGGGATATTTTGAATGAGTCTCTATTAAAGCGAGCTTTCCCCACTTAACGTATGTTGGAACATCTTGTTGCGCATGAGCGCTATTTAGTGTATGTATTGGTGTTGAATTAGCAATAATAAAAATTCCAAGTGCAATAAACGTTTTACGCATATTTGAACTCATCTCCTTTATTATAGAATGAGTAATTTGCTTAAAAGCATTCTGTATTTAGTATTATTTTTTGAAAAACTTTTTAGCTTTAGACAACAAATAAATGGACAAACTATGAGGGAAATGAAAGTAATACTTAGAGGGAAATAAAAAATATAAAAAAACTAGATAATTTAAGTAATAATAGTTGACTAAAACTTAGTAATCTTATAGGATTTAATTGACTGATGGATCAGTCGAGGGAGTTGACTAACATTCAAACACAAGATAAACGCAAACAAGAACGTAAACAACAGCTACTTTCGATTGCTTTAGAAATGTTCGCAACACAAGGCTACGATAACACAAAGATTTCTGACATTGTTGCAAAAGCTAATGTATCCCAGGGAACATTTTATTGGTATTTCAAAAGTAAGGAAATGATTGCTAGTGAAATGTTGAACGATGGACGGTTAGCAATTTTACATACAATATCAATGGGGTATAGAGTAGAAAAAGCTTCTGTTCAAGATGCATACATATCATCAAGAAATCTTTTTGAACAACTTTTTCACTTTGCGGGGAAAAATCGATATTTTATGGGAATCCTACTTAAAGGAATCCATTCTCAACCGATTTTGCAACAGCAAGTTGAGTTGATAAAAAAAGAGATGCAAGAAGCTTTTGCAAATAATATTCGAAGAGCTTCTGCCTTGAAAATGTTACCACGTCCAGTAGATCCCGTATTACATTCAGTTTTTGTTATGAGCTTGTTGGAAGGCGTATTGTCAAGATGGTTATTTCAATCTGAAAATGAGGAATGGCAACAATTAGAGTTAGAGCAGCTTGTTGAAAAGACCGTTCAATTTGAATTTTTTGGACTGTTTGGTATGTAATCAAAGGAGGAAAACATAATGAAAAAAGGTAAAATTTTCTTCGCTTTAGCTGCAACAGCGGCACTTATTTTAGGTGCATGTGGCAATAGTGAGACAAAAAAAGAAAGTAATAACAATACATTAAGCGCAATTCAAGAAAAAGGTGAAATGACAGTAGGGATTATGGGAACGTATGCACCTTATAATTTCATGAATTCAGATAAAGAATATGATGGTTTTGATGTCGATATTGCAAAAGAATTGGCAAAACGCTTAGATGTAAAAGCAAAATTTGTAGCACAAGATTTTTCGGGATTAATACCAGGATTACAAAAAGGAAAATTCGATGCTTTACTAAGTCAAGTAACGATTACACCAGATCGTGAAAAACAAGTTGATTTTACTGCACCATATATTACAAATGATGTGAAAGTTATTGTGAAAGAGGATAATACTTCTATTAAGGCAGTAGAAGATTTCAAAGGTAAAAAAATCGGTGTTGGTCTCGGTACGAATGACGAAGCATTTTTACGAAATGAATTAATGCCAAAAGTCGGAGACTTCAAAATTAACACATATGATGATGTCATCACAACGTTAAAAGATTTAGAAGCAGGCCGTGTAGACGCAACAATTAATAATGTATATGCATTAAAACCAATCATTGAAAAGAATGGTTTTAAAGTGAAAGCTGTCGGTGAGCCAATCAAATCTGATCAAGCAGCAGTTGCAGTGAAAAAAGGTAATAAAGAATTAGTTGAAGCGATGAATAAGGCATTGGCTGATATGAAAAAAGATGGAACATATAAAGAAATCTTCGTAAAATGGTTTGATGAAGAACCAAAAGCAGATTTAGGAAAGTAGGAAGTTTAGATGGATATAGTTATTGATAATCTTCCTTTTTTACTAAAAGGTGCTTATTATACACTATTAATTACAGTGGTATCAATGTTCTTTGGCTTAATAATCGGTTTAATAACGGCGATTGCTCGCATTAAGGGCAATCGTTTCTTCCGCGGAATTGCGAGAGTTTACGTATCGATTATTCGAGGAACACCACCACTTGTTCAAATAGTCATCGTCTATTATGGGCTTGTAGATTATGGGGTTGAATTAGATTCTTTAACAGCTGCTTATATTGCTTTAAGTATTAATATTGGTGCCTATGTTTCTGAAGCATTCCGTGGTGCAATTCAATCTGTACCAACTGGCCAAACAGAAGCGGCGCTAGCAACAGGGATGACTGAAGCACAGGCCATGCGTCGTGTAGTTATTCCACAAGCGATTCGCTATGCCATTCCACCACTTGGTAACACATTTGTTGGTATGTTAAAAGAAACATCTTTAGTTTCAGTCATTGCGGTAACGGAACTTATGCGTTCTGCTCAGCTACTTGTAGCACAGTATTATGTATATATGCCGTTCTATTTAGCAATTGGATTGATGTACTGGATTATGAGTACAGTCTTTACATTTATATTAAATAAAATCGAAAAAAGATTATCGGTCTATTAAGGGGGGAACGTAATGTTACAAATAAAAGACTTGTCAAAGAGCTTCGATCAAAATGAAGTCTTAAAGCACATTTCATTGACGATTCCTGCCCATCAAGTTGTTGCTGTTATTGGACCAAGTGGTTCAGGGAAAAGTACGTTTTTGCGTTGCTTAAACGGACTCGAAACTATCACTGGTGGTAGTGTTACTGTTAATAATCATTTATTGCAAGCAACAGACTCGAAAAAGGTTCGCCAAAAAACAATTCACTCCATTAGACAAGATACAGGAATGGTATTTCAACAGTTCAATCTGTATCCGCATAAAACGGTTATTGAAAATGTTATGGAAGCTTTACTAGTCGTGAAAAAACAATCAAAAGAACAAGCCGAAAAAATGGCTTCTGCATTATTAAAGCGTGTTGGCTTACAAGAGAAAGAAGATGCTTATCCTTCAAGATTATCAGGAGGTCAGCAACAGCGTGTAGCCATTGCTAGAGCACTTGCAATGGAACCAAAAATCATGCTATTCGATGAACCAACATCTGCACTGGATCCAGAACTAGTCGGTGAGGTTTTACAAGTAATGAAAGAACTTGCTGAAGAGGGTATGACGATGGTGATTGTTACACACGAAATGAAATTCGCTAGAGATGTGGCAGACCGTATATTATTTATGGCAGATGGACAAATTGTCGAAGATGCAGAACCAAAAGTATTCTTTACCCAACCATCGACAGAACGTGCTCAGAAATTTTTAGCAAAAGTAAATGAATTTTAATAGAAGAAAGGTTGATTAATATGCAAATAAAAGCAAAATGGCAAGGTGGACGTGCCTTTGAAGCAGTAGGGCCAACAGGATACCCAATGGTAATGGATGCAACTGCTAATTATGGAGGCGAAGGTAAAGCCCCTACACCAACTGAAATGTTACTTAGTTCTTTAGCAGGTTGTATTGGTATAGATGTTACAATGATTTTAAAACCACATTTAGATAAAATCGATTCTATCGAAATTACAGTAGATGGTGAACGACGTGAAGAACTTCCAACGGCTTTCACAGCAGCAACTTTATTATTTGATGTAAAAGGCGATATAGATGCCAAAAAAGTCTTACGTGCAATTAAGCTTGGAGAAGAGAAGTATTGTGCAGTTTCTGCCTCTTTGAAAGCTGAAGTTACTTATCGTTTAATGTTGAACGGTGAGGAAGTAGCGATAACTGAATAAGATTTATTTAGGAGCTGCCTAGGATATAGGCAGCTTTTTTTGTATTTAATGATTTTTTGTCTACATATTAGGTTGGCTTATTAATCAACTGTAACGGAAAGTTCCTTAACAAGTAGTGAAGGGGAACCGTAGCCGTCTGGAAGGAAGTAAAGGTCTGTACAGGTTTCCTCAATATCCTTCATCAATTCATAGAAGTTACCTGCAATGGTCATTTGCTTAATTGGCGAAGCAATTTTACCTTCTTTAATATGGAAACCAGTCGCCTCAACGGAGAAATCTCCAGAAATTGTATTCGTGCCTGAATGAAGACCAGACAAGTCTGTAATAAGGATTCCTTCAGATACTGATACGAGTAAGTTATCTAAAGTTCTTTCACCTGTTGCAATGTACATATTTTGTGGTGCGATAGAGAGCGTGCTTTTGTAAGAAGGTTTATGTGCATTTCCTGTTGTTTCGCAGCCTTCTAATTTTGCTGATTTCCTGTTATGGAGTAATGTTTCAAGAGTTCCATTTGAAATAATTGCTTGTTTTTTTGTAGCAACACCTTCTCCGTCAAAACTTGATCCAGACAGTGCCTCTGGGTGGAATGGATCATTTAGTACTGTCACTAAATTTGATGCAACTTGTGTTCCCACTTTTCCTTTTAAAAGTGACTGATCTTTTTGCGCGTTCTCTGCTGAGAAGATAGGCGTAAATATTGAAAGTAATGAAGCAGCCGCGTTATGGCGCATTATTATAGGATATTTTCCAGACGGAATGGATTTCTCACCGAGATTAGATAATGCTTCTTCTGCAGCTTCTTTGGCAATTTCATCAGCATCGAGCGATTGGAAATCACGAGTCATTTTCCTGAAGCTACCTGTTTTCATTTCTTCGCCGTCTTTAACGACTGTTGAAACGAATATGATAAGTCCATTCTTTTTCTCTGTTAATGAAAGACCTTTACTGTTTGCTAATGATTGTTCTCCTGAGAAATCATGAAGTACACAATAGTCGAGTGTTACAATACGCGGATCGTATGCACGTATTTTCTCTTCAATAGACTTTATTAACTTTATCTTTTCAGAGATTTGTACATTCGCAAGCTCTTCACTATAAGATTGATAGATTGTATATTCATTACTTCCTTCGAAAATATCAGTTCCATCATCCTCATCAAGCACGTCTGCATTTGCTTTTGCATTGTCTATTAAAAATGATATCGAATCCTCATCGGTTTTTTCTGTATAGGCATAACCCATTTTACCGTTATAAAGACCCCGTAAACTAAGTCCACCATCCACAGATGTTTCGTAGCTATCAATTTCTCCTTCAAAAATCATACATTGAAATGATTCAGCTTTTTCATAGAATACTTCAGCTTCTTTGAAACCGGCATCCATTGCTTTTTGTAGTAGTTTTTCTTGGAATTCAGTGATATTCATTACTTATTCCCCCTTTGTCCCACCGACAGTAATTTCACTGACACGAATCATAGGCTGGCCGACATTAACTGGGAGGCTGCCACTCATCGCTCCACACATACCTGCGCCGTGTGCAAGGTTATTCCCAACGCGATCAACTAACTGTAATGTTTTTGCTCCGTTCCCTATAAGTGTTGCTCCCCGTACTGGGTGTGTAATTTTTCCATCTTTGACGATGTATGCTTCTTCAACTGCAAAGTTGTAGTCACCAGTAGCTGGATTAACTTGACCTCCACCCATATATTTTGCGTAAATGCCATACTCTGTTGAAGCGATAATATCTTCTGGTGTTGATATACCTGGAGCGATATACGTATTTGTCATACGTGATGTCGGACTGAAGCGATAAGACTGGCGGCGTGAAGAGCCAGTTGATTCAGTTTTCATACGACGTGCATTCAATTTATCAATTAAATAACCTTTTAAAATACCATTTTCAATTAAGACATTTTTTCTTGTTTTCTCACCCTCATCATCAATATTAAGTGAACCCCATTCGTTTGGTAGGGTGCCATCATCAATGTAGGTGACGATTTCCGGTGCAACTCTTTCACCAACTCGATTTGCGAACACTGAATTGTTTTTTGCGACAGCTGTGGCTTCTAGTCCGTGTCCACAAGCCTCATGGAAAATAACGCCACCAAATTCATTGTCAATGATTACTGGGAATTTCCCACTAGGGCATTCTTCTGCATGTAGCATTGTTACTGCTATACGTGCTGCTTCTCCTGCATAGTGAGTCAAATCTAGGTTTTCCATAAATTCAAATCCGGCATGAGCACCAGGTCCGTAGAAACCAGTTTGCAGTTCATTGCCTTCTGAAGCAGTTGCTTGAATGGCTAGTCTACTGTGGACACGAGTGTCTTCCACAAACTTTCCTTCTGAGTTGGCAATGAGGATGTTTTGTTCTTCGTCCATATAGCGTATACCAACTTGACGAATGCGTTCATCATAATTTCTAGCAATTTCATTTGCCTGTCTCATAATAGAAGCTTTCCTTGCATGTTCTACAGTTTGAGGCATTTGTGCGATTTGATGAATTGGGTTAAATATCTCTTTTTGGAGCGGGTGAATCGTACCTGTTCCGCCGCCTTTTATAGCAAGTGCAGCCCGCTTAGCTGCGAGTAACAAGCCTTCTTCAGATATATCATTCGTATATGTGTAAATACTTTGAAGACCAGAAAAAATACGTATACCTATTCCAAAATCACGACCAGATATACTTTTTTCTATTTTGTTACTTTGTAATGCAATGTTATTTACATACTTATCTTCAATGAATATTTCAGAGAAGTCACCCCCCGTAGAAAGAGCCGCATTAAGCACGTTTTCAATAATAGATTGTTTGATCATTTACCTTGCCCCCTTTACTAAATTATAGCGTAATATGTAATATTTGGTTCGTATTTATTGAATTTTTTGTATAATTAAAATTAATTTTCAATAGCATTATTGATCACCATAGTTAGTAAAGTCAAGATACTAGAGATTTATTAGTAATAAGAAGAATTATAATAGACATAGATTGACGACAATATAACGTTAATTTGAAAAAACATCTTAACAAAAAAGGGTATTTATATTAAATATAGAAGTTAATGTTAAGTTGAATTTTTGGAGGTTATTAGAAAATGAAAATCATGATTAAAAATCTTCCAGACTATGAGGTAGCTTATATTAGGCATTTTGGAAGTTATTTTGAACCTAGTGATCATTGGGGAAGACTAGGGGAGTGGGCAGCGAGGAATGGATTGTTTCCACCCACTCAAAACTATATAGGATTGTCTATTGATAATCCTGAATTTGTAGCTCCGGAATTGTGTAGACACGATGCTTGTATTACATTACCAAAGGATTTTGTAAAAGAAGAGCACTCGGAAATACATTTTAAAACAATAACAGGGGGACTGTATGCTCTATACCAGTTCTATGATACACCTGATAAATTAGCAAACGCTTATCAAGCCGTTTTTGGAGATTGGATACCTCAAAGTGACTATGTTGCAGTTGATAAGATTAGCTTGGAATTTAGTATGAATAACCCTTTAGATGATCCTGAGGGGAAATGCAAAGTCGATTTGTATGTACCTATTAAGAAAAAGTTATCTAAAGATGAATTAATTACAGAATTTGAGCAAGCACAGGATTGGGTAATTAGCTTGAAAAAGCATTCTGAGAATGATTTTTTCAAACCTATTGCAAAAGATAAATGGTCTGTAGCAGAAATTATTGGGCACTTAGCATATTGGGATAAATATGTACTAGAAGAAATACTACCAAATATGAAACAGAATGCTGATATTAATAGTATAGACTTTCAAGAATTGAATAATCAGGCGTCTAACTATGCTTTATCAGGTATATTTGGTATGAGCTTAATAGATCAATTTGTAGAAGGCAGAGAGCGTCTAGTCGCCGAATTAAAAGGCAAATCTGACGCTGAATTTTATGTGCAATTTAAAATCAATGGAGATGAAGTTGACCCAGATTCAGGTGCGCCTTTTTCAATGTATAGCTATATTAGTAGTTTTATTTGGCATGATAACCATCACAAAAAGCAAATAATTGCATTTTTTAATAGTAAGTACTCTGAAGATTTTCAGGTGAAATAAGAAACAGGAGTTAAGCTGTGCTAACAGCTTAACTCCTGCTTTTTTTAGAATGCTTATATTAGGCTATCTTTTGTTGTAATTTCAAATGTTTTACTAAGCGTACTTGATACAAGTTTAATAGCATCTACACCTTCTTCAAGCAGACCAGCCATCCAGAAGAAACCATGAATGACACCATCGTAACGTTTTAGTTGTACAGGAATGTTTGCTTCTTGCAATTTTTTTGCATAGGCTTCACCTTCATCTCTTAAAGGATCATATTCAGCGGTTATAACTAATGCAGGTGGTAAGTCCTTTAAATTAGTTGCTTTTAGAGGAGAGACGTAAGGACTTTCTCCATCGCTGTCACTGTTTAAATAATGATTCCAAAACCATTGCATTGTGTCTTTTGTTAAGAAGTATCCATCTGCGTAATCCAAATAAGAAGTAGTTTTTAAGTTATAATCTGTCACAGGATATACCAATACTTGTTGAATAATATTGTTGACACCAAGATCTCGTGCTTTCAATGATACAACAGCTGCGATATTGCCACCAGCACTATCACCGCCAACTGCAATTCTAGAAGCATCTATATTTAATTCTTTTGCATGATCTATTAACCATTCGATTACCGCATAGCTATCATCAATTGCTGCTGGAAACTTATTTTCTGGAGCTAATCGGTAGTCAACTGATACGACAACACATTGCGACTCGGAAGCAATTTGGCGACAAGGATTATCCACTGAGTCAAGGTTGCCAATGACCCACCCCCCACCATGGTAATAAACAAAGACAGGTAGAGCCTCTTCGCTTTTAATTGGTGTATATATTCGAACAGGAACTTCTCCAACATTAGTGTCTAGAGTTCGATTGACAACACTCTCTAACTCTACACGCTCACCTGCTAATTCTTCTATAGCAATACCGTTTCGTGCTTCTTCTGGACTTAATTCGTGAGTTGGTGAAGTACCTGATTGTTCTAATTGTTCTAGCAATAATTTTACCTCTGGTTTCAATGCCATATTAAAATGCCCCTTCCTATAAATGAGAGATATAGATTACTATGAAAAATATCAATACTTTATTCTATCAATCATTTTATTTTAATATTTAAGTAATTCGGGTCTTTAACATTTGGATAAGGAAATGACATACTTACTCGCCAATTCTAGCTATACAACAAAAATTTATTAAATAATGCTAAAATAAAAATATCTCTCATACTATAGGAAACGACAAAAACTCGACAAGTTTATGTTGTTGAAGTTGAGGGTAAAACATATAAAAGAGTAGTTAATCCGTTAAAGGGAGGAAGATAATAATGAAAGCAATAGGAAAAGTGTCATCTCTGCTTGTTATTATCAATTTACTATTTGCCTGTTCTAATGATAAGGCAGAAGTAAAAACAAATGATGAGACTAATGAAAGTAAAACTCAAGTTCAAGAGGTAAAGGATAAGAACAATAATGGTGAAATTGAACAAAATGATACTGCAGAAAATGAAGTTGTCAAAACGAATAATGCTCTATCTGAAGAGGAAGTATTGAAGGCAATCAAAACACAGTTGAAAACGGATTTATCTAAAATATTACCAAGCAAATTACCTTTATCTAAGGGAAAGCATTTAACAGCAACAACTAAATCATCAGCTAATTATTATGAAGTGGTATTTATGGAAAGTGATAAGCCGATAGCTATTAATAATAAGGCGTTAAAAAATAAACAAAAAGCATCTGTGATTACTCGATTAAACGTTAAAAAGTACGCTAATTTGACAAAATCGAGTGAACAAATTGCATTTGAAGATTATAGCAAGCTCGGAGGACAAGAAGTGGATCTGGGTTACGGCATTACAGGGTATCAGGATGCTGGAGCTGGTTCAGTATTTACAAGTTGGAATGAAGGAAGATGGGCACTTAATACTCGCTCGCTAACAACGAAAGGGGAGCAGGGGGTAAAATTAGCGAAAGAAGCAACAAAATTCTTAGAAACTAACACACTCCCAATCCCGAAACCAAATGGACTCGTTCACCTCGACGTAGAGCGCTCAGGTAACAGAATTACTTGGCAAAAAGAAAAAGTCGTGTATACTATTGATCAAGTAAAAGATCCTATGAAAGCTTTAGAAATTGCAACTTCTTTCGAAAAATAAATCATTATAAGAAGTAAAAAATAGAGCTGACTCTACCATGAGGAGAATCAACTCTATTTTTTTATGGCATTTAGAGACCCAATAATTTAATGAAATCGTCAATACTTAAATAACACTATTTATTTTTGGTTTTTAAGTATTGAGTATATGAATGTATCATGAGCTTTATTATTTTGGTACATATAGTCGCGAAGAACGCCTTCTTTTTGAAACCCAACTTTAGTAAGTAACTTACTTGAGGCCACATTATCAACAAATACAATAGCCCCTATACGAGTTAAACTCATATCATCAAAACCGTAAGAAAGGATTTTAGATAAGGCTTCTAATGCATACCCGTTTCTCCAATGGTCGGGGTGAATTTCATAGCCTATTTCTGCTCGTTTATGATTAGGCGACCAAGCATGAAAGCCAATTGTTCCAATTATGCCCTTGAATCCTTTTTTTTGAATACCCCATCGTATACCTCTTTTTTCTGCATAGTTTTTTGAAAAAAGGTCGATGAATTTTTCTGCTTGTTTTATATCTTTTAGAGTATCTTGTCCGTAATAACGTGTAACATTGTCATCAGAAAAATAAGCAAAAATATCTTCTGCATCATCCGTTGTTATTTCTTTTAATAGTAATCTCTCTGTCTCTAATTTAGGAAACATCTTATTACACCCCTTTTTCTTTATTTAAATTTCTTCTAACATTCTAAATATTCCCATAAGGCTAATACAAATCCTTATCAAGCTTTAATGAATAACATGTTCTTATTCAACAAATATTTCTAAAATCCTTTAAATTAATAATAATGGTAACTTCAACCTTTGGTAATATAAAAAAACAATTGTTTCTTAATTGGATACATATAATTGATTTCTCCATAATTGTATGTATTTTCATATATGAATAAGTGTAAGATAAAAGGGAATTACAGCTAACTTTTATATCCGATTTAATATTTTAAACAACTATATTGGAGGAATAAATATGAGACTATTGATTATTCGACATGGAGAATCAGAAGCAGATATTCTAAACGTACATGAAGGAAGAGCAGATTTTGAACTGACAGAAGTTGGACAACAACAAGTGATACTTTTATCAGAATGGGTAAACAATCATTATAAATTAGATAAAATTTATAGTAGTACTCTGAAAAGAGCGACTCAAACAGCCTTATTATTGGGCAATAAACAGCAAATTGAAATCGAGTTTGATGAAGATTTAATGGAATGGAATAATGGGCTAATAGCGGGGTTGTCAAGAGAAGAAGCGGAAGAAAGGTATCCTTTAGTTATAGATCTAGCACCTCATGATGCTGTTTATGAACAAGAGTCCATTTTAGATTTTAGATATAGAGCAGAAAAGATACTATCTAAAATCATTTCTGAAAATCCTGATGATGCAACCATTGCGATTGTTAGTCATGGGGGAATGATAAACAAACTATATCAATCATTTTTAAAGCTACCATTTGATACAAATGTAATTTTTCATTGTGGAGACACGAGCTTACACGAATGGACCATTAAAGATAATCAAAGGCATATCGTATTTTCAAATCGCCTAGAGCATCTAAACAATTTAAAATATAATGGTTAAAACAAATAGTAGTATGAAGAGCTGCGAGTTTTTGGCAGTTTTTTTTTTTATGAATAGAAAAGAGAGGCAAATAATATTGCCTCTCTTTTTCAATTAGCTATTGTTCATAAAATACAAAAACCAAACAGCGTGATTTTGTTCATCAAATGATGCTTGCATAAATTGTTGCTGTATAAATGTATTATTAGCTTCTCTTGCAACCTCATGATAAAAGTCTACAGTTTCTTGTTCATCTTTAAAGGCGTGAAGAATGCCACTTCGATAATTAGTAGGACAATTCACATTCATTTTAGGAGTGTACTGTGTCCCTGTTAGTGAAAAATATATTTGTGAGAAAATTTGAAAATGTCTCATTTCATCACTTCTAATTTCCAAAATTCTGTCTCGAATTTCTTTATTTGGTGACTGTTTTGACAATACTTCATAACACCGAATAGCTGTGAATTCCCCATCAATGGCTTTAGCAATATCAGTTATTAACTTGTTCGGTAATTGTTGTTGTAACGAATTATAATTCAATATCCATTCACCTCGTTGGATATTTTATGTAAGGTAACAGGGGAATGTTACGAGCCCAAGTGTGTATAATAGCGCAAAGAAGACAAGTTTCTTTATCTAAATCGTGAGCTTATCTAGCTTAGCAGATATAAATCTTAGAATTTCGGTCTTTTCTTGCTGTAGTTTTTTAAAAAATATGCATCCATATTACAAATCCAATAGGTGATAAATGTGATATACGGATAATATAGGAAGTGTAGAAAAGGGGAGAACAGCCTTGTTGAGTAATGAAGTCGGGGTTTTGAATAGAAAGAAGTTAGATTAAGATAAGAAATGTAGCATAAGCCATATCAGGTTACGATAAAGGATGAAGATTTTATCTTTCATCCAATGTAAGAATCATTAATCTATATATGATGTATATGCCAAGGTACCCCCCACTGATCAAGAACAGAGGGTTGAGAAAAACCTTGTGGATTGCAGTCATAAAAACAGCATTGTCAACGATGATTTGGTAAATGGATGTTGATGCGATACTTCCAAAAATAATGGTTGAAACAACTGCAATTATATTAAAAAGCATTACGATCATCTTATTTTTATTCCGAAGAAAAACCATAATAATAGGTAAAACTATGGTAGACAAGACTAATAAAATCTTCAAAATCCCACTCCTTTAATTAAGGCTATAGTTAGTTAATTATTACCTTAAAGAATGGTGGATAAACAAAATTTATAATATTTCTTTCAAGAAGTAGGTAAGGATGTATTGAGGGATGGATCTAATTGTATTTATGAAATGCAACGGATCTTGGAGGCGGAAATAAAGTCGATAAATCTAGACATGGAGCGATGAGAAGAGAAGTGTAAATAAGCAAGTTACTTTACGAAATTGTTTTGATGACTTTTCAAAAGTTAGCAATTTGAGATGATTACTATATTTAAATTGCATATAAAGGTAATGAGTACATAAAAAATTGAAACAAATTCTCCTCTGTTGGTCTGTATAAAACAGGGGAGAATAGGTCACTTAAAATTTGACTCTGATTAATCTATCCATCCAGTAAATCTTCGCGGATGTTCACATTTTTATTAGTACGCATCCATTTGAAAGCAAGTATTAGTAGTAGTGAGCCAGTAATCCAATAAAGCCAACTAATACCTAGAAAATCCATCATGATAAAGGCTATTAATGCACCAAATGCCGCTCCTATATCTGAAGATAATGTGTAAAGAGAGAGGACAGTCATTTGTGACTTTCCAGTCGCCACATCAGTCGCGATTGAATCACTCATTGTAACTAAAAGTGTTATAGCTAATTGGAACACAAAAATAAAAAAGATAAATAGTATAGTAGAAAATTTCAAAGGTAAAATGAAAAAACAAACAGTTGCTATCAATAAGGCAAAGACTAAGACTTTGCTTCTTTCCCATTTTTGATCTGACCATTTTCCCAATAACGGAGCTAAAAAAGGTTCCCATCCAGTTCTTATTGCTTGGAATATTCCTGCAAGTGATGCTGCGCCTAAAGATAACCCGAGGACTAATAGATTTTCCTTAATTTGCATACCGATTAAATTACTTAAAGTAGAATTAAATACACCAAATATGACAAAGTAAATAATTATTCCTGTAGCCAACGATAATACGATACGTTCATTTTTCCATATACTTTGTTGCTTTTTCTTCTCCTGATTCATCGGTTCCTCTTCATCTTTTGTTTTTGGAATATATTTCAAAACAAAAGGAATGCTACAAGCGCCTATAATTGAGAACACTGTTGTAACTGACTGAATGCCAATTTGCTCAGCTAGTATTCCTCCAAACAGCATCCCAATTAGCGTACCTAACCCCCAAAGACCATTAAATAGTCCTACATATTCACCTCTTGTATTCTCGGTACTATATGTAATGATGGTTAAATATCCGCCTAAACGAAACAAAGACCATGAGAATCCCCATAAACACCTCGCTATGAGAAGAAACCATATGCCTTTTAAATATCCATAAGAAAAAGTAGAGATTACAGCTAATATGACTGCTAACAATATCCCCATTCGGGTGTTTACTTTACGATAGAACCAGGCAATTAATGAATTAATGACAATCCTGATGAAACGATTAACAGATAAAAGTAGGCCAACCTGCCATAATGCTGTTAACCCAAAGAATTTCCAATACAATGGAAGGACAATGAAAAGCATTTCGTTGCCCAATAAACAAACAGCCATTACGAGTGCGATAACAATAACAGGCTTCTTCGAAGGTACATTTTCAATCATTTGATGTAATAACCTTCTTTCTTATTAAAACAGTTTACGGGCAGTGATCCTCACATTCCAACCTCCACATAGAAGTGGGGGTTGGAATGTGAAAACCCGTTTGGACCAACTATCCATCTTGGAGATTGCTCACCATTGATGGAAGAGTTAACTTATAACAATATTTTATGGTCAAATTCTTGAATCCATTGCTTATTCGCAAAGTCACGTCCCGTTATTCGAATGCTATCGTCGAATACTTGCACATACAGTCCTTGACTTCCATCTGAGTTTACTACTGTGTCTCCGCCTTCTCCATCAGGTCCCCAAGTATTGTAAATTGCTCCTGTACTAACGAAAGTTGTACCTTGCTCTACTAACATATTCGGGTTGCGAAGATCCCAATGTGAATGTCCCGCAAAAAGAAAAGCGTGTTTCAATTCTGATAAGTGATTTCTTACTTCTTTATCTTGGATAACACCATTTTGATAATATTCTATATCCGTTTCGTATGTTGAAAAGGGTAGCGGTTGATGAAGGAATACGAAAACAGGTTTGTTATCCTGTTTTAAAGCGTTGACCTTGTCTTCTAACCAGCATAACTGTTGTTCGCTTAAAACAGCTGAATCTTTTGTCGGGCTACCGACAGGTCCCCAACTTTCCGTTCCTAAAAAAAGAAAAGGATATTCGTTTATCATTACATCGCCATATACGTTTTGAAGGTTACTGAAATCCAAAAAACGTTGAATAGAAGGATTATTTCCATCATTTTTGAAGAATTCGTGATTACCAATTGTATAATATGTCTTTTCTGGATGAGGATTTTCATCCATTATTTTTTTGAATATTTCATAGCTCTTACTTTCGCCATTATTTATTAGATCCCCATTAATAATTAATGCCTCCAATTGGGGATCTACTTCATGAATATCCTGTAAAGCAGAAGTAAGTTTCTGTTGTGACACAACATCAAGCTCAGTAAGCTGAATATCACTAATTACAAAAAATGAAAATATAGGTTTATTACTACTCATAGTGTGTATCCTCCTTGATAATCAATTGTCAATCTTGCTCCTATGAATGACTTCATCACTAATCAATGAATATAGCTCTCTTATGTATTAATTACTAGAAACTAATACTCAAAAATAGATTTAGACTTAGAAAGCCACTCAATAAAAATCCTTTCAAAATCTTCTAGTTTCGTTTTCACAATGCAGTCTGTTGAATCAGTAATCTGGTTGAAGAAGGGATGATAAATGACAGGAGTGTTAGACTGATTTAAAATGCGCAGTTTGTTTAGTTTCAAAAAGACAAAAGTTCATTAGTTAGAATATTCAATTTAATAGTAACACCAAAAGTTGTAGTGTCAACCCATTCAATTTTAATGCTGAGGGAGAATAAAGGTAGGATATGTTTTTAACTTCTATAGTTTTCTGATCCACATCCAATAAAGCCCCTTTCTTTATTATCTTTAATAATAAGTATTTAAAACTGCTACATGAAAATTACGATTATGTCTCGCTATATGATTCTTAGCATTCTCTGAGGTAATTTATGAAAGAACCAAAAGGTATAGGTTACACATAATTTAACGCTGTAATGCTATTTGTAATATGGTTGTAGGGTATACCAGCTGAAGTGTTATTCTTTTGCTGGTGCATAAAATGTTAATTTAGTTATTTGGGAAATTATGTTGACACTTGGTTTATTTAACTATATATTATCCGTAGTCATAATATTCAGATTACTATTAAGGGTTAGGGTGTTTGCTGTTCTTACTTGTACCTACAACCCGTTAGTGGTACGTGGAAAATGAGTGTTGTGAGGAGTGCAATAATCCATTAAATGAAAACGTTTGCAATGTTGCGGGTGATACAGCAAAACATACTTTATGTTGATTTTGCTAAGTGTTATTTTTCTCTTTTTAGTGAAAGAGATTATACTAACATTTTTACTTCTTAGACACATACATATTTAAGTTCAAACAGATATCATGATAGCAATTTTTGAAAATTTTTTCTCAAGAATGAAGAAGTGCTAGAAAATGTACTACTGTTTTGGTGAACTTGCAAACCCATTCGTTGCACCTGGTTTTACAATGTTACCTTTTCTAAGGTGTTACGAATGGAAAATTCAAAGGGGAACAAATAAAAGAGCTAAATGAGGGGGAGATTGTATTGAAGAAGGGGTATTTTGCAGGTATCGTAACAAGTTTATTACTAACGACTAGTATTTTAGGAGCTTGTTCAAGTAATGAGGGAGCAGATGGTAAAAGTGAAAATGTAAGTAACTTAAATAAAACGGGCATGCCAATTGTGAAAGAAAAGATAGAGGTTGATGGATTTGCTGCAAAGCGCTTTTCTTCACAAGATTGGAGAAAACTTATGCTTTGGGAAGAGTATGAAAAAATGACGAACGTTGAAGTAAACTGGGAAACAGTTTCTACTGAGGTATTGTCTGAAAAGCGAAACTTAAAGCTTGCAGCTGGCGATTATCCTGAATTTTATTTTGCTTCGGCTTTTCCAAAAACGGATTTAATTAAATATGGTCGACAAGGTGTATTTTTACCGTTAAATGACTATATCGATAAGTACGCGCCAAATTTTAAAAAAATACTAGATGAATATCCGTCGATGAGAAAAGGAATTACTATGGCAGATGGTAATATTTATGGTTTCCCTGCGATTTACGATCCGAATTTCGAAGCCTTACACATTGGGACACCTTGGATCATGCAAGAATGGTTGGACAAAGTAGGGTTAAAAGAACCTGAAACGCCTGATGAATTATACAAAGTATTAAAAGCATTTAAAGAAAAAGATCCGAATGGCAATGGAAAAGCAGATGAGCAAGGATGGGGTGGAGGAGACGGTATTGCCCCATTCATTGACTATTTACGAGGAACGTATGGTTTGAATAAACAAGGGACTATGAATAAAAACCTCGACTTTAAAGAAGGTACTAAAGAATTCCGATTTGTACCGGCTACTGATGAGTACAAGGAATTACTTACATTCTTGAACAAACTTTATACAGAAGGCTTAATTAACAAAGATGTATTCACGACTGAATCCTTGCAATTTTCTACAGAATCGTCTAAAGGGATCTATGGGATGCTAAGTGAGATTGACCCAGCAACATTGCTTCAACTAGATGGTTATGTTGGTGTGCCAGTGCTTGAAGGGCCAAAAGGAGAGCGTGCATACAATGCAATGACAAATGGTCTTGGCAACTTAGGTATGTTTGTCTTAACAGATAAAGCAAAAAATCCAGAAGCTATGGTTCGTTGGATGGATTACTTTTATGGAGAAGAAGGCAATAAGATGTTCTTTATGGGCTTCGAAGGTGTGACATATGAAGAAAATGGTGATGGGACAGTTAAGTATTTAGATAGTATTACAAACAATCCTGATGGAAAAAATTTAGACCAGGCCGTAAGTGAATACTTGACCTGGCCAGGTGGATATTATCCAGGAATCGTAAGAAAGCAATATTTCCAAGGTGCTGAAGGGAAAGAAGCCTCTGCAGTTAATGCTGAGAAAGCGAGACCATATCGTATAAAAGATGAAGATATTCTTCCAGGGCTAAATTATACATTGGAAGAAAACGATAAGATTAGTACAATTACTACGGATGTTCAAACATATGTAGATGAAATGACAGCCGGTTTTATTACGGGTAAACAAGATTTCGGTAAATGGGATGAATACAAGAAATCACTTGATAAGATGGGATTACAAACTTATCTTGAGGTTTCTCAAGAAGCATACGATCGTATGCAAAAAGAAAAGTAAAATGAAAGAACGCATACAGAGGTTCTCCTTTGTATGCGTTTTACTATGGAAATACGGGGTTTTAAATTTGGGGAATTATATTGGATATCTTAGACTAAAATCATCGAATCTATTATAGTATTGCTCCTATTTATACATCACCTATCAATTTTGTTCAACAAATTTATAGTGTAAGACCCATTCGAACAATGCAATTAATACGAGCAGCACCTCCTGTAGGATACTAGTATTAGGCAATAAGTTGACAATCTGAAACGCATCCTAGGATGCGTTTTAAATTTGACATTAATCAATTTAATAGAAGAGTGACACTATATAGCAAAGGAATCTTTAAATAATATTATATTATGAATATTGAGAATATTTTAGGTGAAATCATAATAAATTACAGTTATACAGTAATTATTCCTCTGTTAAGAGAAAGGAATTAAGTTATGGAAGAAATTTTTCAAAAAATAAAGCAATTAAGATTTGAACAAGGTATGACTTTAAAGGAATTGAGTGAAAAGACAGATTTGTCTGTTAGTTTCTTATCCCAAATTGAGAGAGGAACATCATCACTAGCTATCACATCATTAAAAAAAATTGCTGACGCATTTGGAGTGAAGATGATTCATTTCTTCGAAGAGACAGAAAATCTAAATTATGCAGTGAAAAAGCAAGATCAAAAACCTTTTAAAATAGAAAGTTCTGATTCTACTTATGTTAGGTTAAGCAATAATTTTACAGATAGAAAAATAGAGCCATTTCTCGTAACAATAAAACCTCACCAAAAAGAAAATGAACCATTTAAACATCCGGGTGAAGAGTTTTATTACGTTCTAAAAGGGGCTGTATTATTCACTGTTGACCAGACGGAATATTATCTGCGTGAAGGAGAAGCAATACATTTCCCTTCAAGTCTTCCTCATATATGGGAAAATCCTACTAATAAGGAAACTATATTACTTTCCGTAATCACTCCAGTTATTTTTAACTAAACAAATAAATTTCATAAATTAAACACATAGAGACTTAAGGTTTCCGTAAACAAATAAAAGGAAGATCTACCCAATGATTTTAAGATTTGATTTCCTCTATGGGTGTTAGAATTTCAGAACGGAACCATTTATTAAAGATTTATTAAAACACTTATAGAAATTATTTGATTTTTCGACAATCCAAGAAACTTGGCGAAAATTAAAGGAAGATTGCGAGCAATAGTTAATTTGGTGTTCCCCAAGTCAAATTTTGTGCTATAGATTAGTATGTTAAATTTTCTGAATTATAAGTTTATTTATATCTGTAGTATATCTATTCTTTAGCAATCATTTTTAACAATACTTTTGAAAGAGGTGAAACTGATGACATTACTAAGAGTGGAGGATTTGACGATTAAATTCAAGTCACGCCAGGGTGTTGTCAAAGCAGTAGATAAACTAAACTTTGAACTAGCGCAAGGTAGTTCATTAGGAATCGTTGGTGAAAGTGGTAGCGGCAAAAGTGTTACCTCCCTTACTATAATGGGACTTTTACAAAATGCTAACACTGAAATCACTGGAAATATTGATTTTGATGGCTTAGATTTGTTAAAACTCTCACCTAATGAAATGCGGAAGATTAGAGGAAATTCTATATCAATGATATTCCAAGAGCCAATGACCTCACTTAATCCTTTACATACTTGTGGCAAGCAAATTATGGAACCAATCTTGATTCACCAAAAAGATGTAAGTAAACAAGAGGCAAAAAATCATGCAATTGAATTACTAAGAATGGTAGGAATCCCTTCTCCTGAGCAGCGATTTCATGAATATCCACATCAAATGTCTGGTGGTATGCGACAAAGAATTATGATAGCTATCGCTTTAGCTTGTAATACCAAACTATTAATTGCCGATGAGCCTACTACTGCATTAGATGTTACTATTCAAGCGCAAATTCTAGATTTAATGAACAGTCTGAAGAAAAAAAGAGATATGAGTATTATTATGATCACCCATGATTTGGGTGTCGTGAAAGAAATGTGTGAGAAAGTAGTAGTCATGTACACTGGCCAAATTGTTGAAAAAAGTCCAACTGAGTTAGTATTTACTGATCCTCTTCATCCATATACAAGAGGATTGCTTAATGCTATACCTAAAATCTCTAGTAAAGTGGAAAGACTTGAAGCGATTGAAGGCACTGTCCCTGATGCGTTGAATATGCCAAGTGGTTGCAGTTTTCATCCTCGTTGTAAATATGCAACAGAGAAATGCAAATTGAAAGCTCCACCATTATTTCAACTAGAAGATGGTCGTGAAGTAAAATGCTTTATTTATGACGGATCTAAAAAGGGTGATGATGTAAATGCAACAAAATAAATCGAATCGTATAGCTGCGATATCAAACCACATTGGCACAGAAAACATTTTAGAAGTTTCACACTTAAAAAAGACCTTTCATATTAAAAGTCCAGATGGAAAAAAAGGCTTACTTAGAGCAGTAGATGATGTTTCTTTTACGATAAAAAAGGGTGAAACATTTAGTCTTGTCGGTGAAAGTGGATGTGGTAAAAGTACATTAGGTAGGACGTTACTTGGTCTATATACACCTGATCAGGGATCTGAAATTTTATTTAATGGCAAGGATATTACAAATTTCTCAAAATCAAAACGGAAAAATTTTGCCAAAAAGGCACAACTGATTTTTCAAGATCCATCTGCTTGCTTAAATCCACGTAGAACCATTAAGCAAATTTTACTAGAACCATTCAAAATTCATAAAATACAAAATGGTGAAGCAAAAATTAAAGAACTAATGGATGTGGTTGGTCTAGCAAGTCGCTTCCTCGATAGATTTCCTCATGAAATGTCAGGAGGTCAGAAACAAAGAGTTGGAATTGCTAGAGCATTGGCACTAAATCCAGATCTTATAGTGTGTGACGAACCTGTCTCAGCTTTAGATGTGTCAATTCAAGCACAGGTAATTAACTTACTAGAGGACCTACAGAAACAATTGAACCTTACTTATCTATTTATCTCCCATGATCTAAGCGTGGTACACCATATTAGTGATCGAGTCGCAGTTATGTATTTAGGTAAAATTGTTGAATTGACTACTCGTGATGAACTATATGAAAAAACGCAACATCCGTACACAAAGTCGCTCCTCTCCTCTGTTCCAGATGTTAGCGATGAACATCGAGAGAAGATTATTCTTACAGGAGATGTTCCAAGTCCATCTAATCCGCCTGCCGGATGTCGGTTCCATACAAGATGCCCTGTAGCAATGGATATTTGCAAAACACAGGAGCCTGACTTTATTCAAACAGGTAGTAAGCACTTTGCAGCATGTCATTTGCATACAACGTAATACTATAAAATTTTTTATAAAAGGAGAACGTAGATGATGAAAAAAATTTCTTTACTGTCTATCTTATTGGTATTGGTTCTATCACTTTTCGCCTGTAGCAATGATGAAGAAAAAACAAATGAGTCTGGAGGCACATCTAACACGGATACAATCGTTATCGGGGTTGCTTCCGACTGGAAAACCTTGGATCCAGCTCGTGCTTATGAAGTGTTTGGGAATCTCTATTTCTATGCAACATATGAGAATTTATACACGTTGGAAGGGTCAGAACTTACACCAAAGCCAGCCCTTGCAAAAGAATATACGGTAGACGAATCTGGACTTGCGTATACATTTAAGCTAGACGAGGGTCGTAAATTTTCAAGTGGTAATGCTGTAACTGCAGAGGATGTTGTATTTAGTTTTAATCGTACAATAAATTTAAAAGATAATGCTTCTGCCCTTGCAGAAGGAGTTGCCAAAGTGGAAGCGCCAGATGACAAGACTGTTGTCGTCAATCTTAAGGAAAAGGATGCATCATTTATTTCAAAACTTACAAGTAATGCCTTTGCAATTGTAGATAGCAAAGTTGTGAAGGAACAAGGTGGATCAGATGCAGAAGATGCAAGTACAACTGATACAGCTACTACTCACCTTGATGGGACATCAGCAGGCAGCGGTCCATATGTATTGAAGAAGTGGACTCCAAATACAGAGATGGTTCTTGAAAAGAATCCGTATTATAAGGGTACTGTGAATGCGAGTAAGATTATCATCAAAGAAATTCCGGATCCAAATACACAAATTCAAGCACTTGAAAAAGGTGAAATTGACGTAGCGTTAAGCGTTGGACCTGACCAAGTGAAAAATATCAAAGAGGGTGGAAATTCGAAGGTTGTATCTTCACCAACTTCAACAATTTCATTCTTACTAATGAATAATAGTACTGAAATAGGAAAAGAAATGGCGGATCCACTTGTTCAGCAAGCTGTTCGTTACGCACTTGACTATGAAGGCTTCCAGCAATTAGCAGGCGATGGCGCACTATTACCAATGTCATTTGTTCAAGATGGTTTTGTTGGTGCAAAATCTAGAGCAGATAATTATCAAAATTTAAAAAAGGCAAAGGATTTGATGAAACAGGCAGGGTATGAAAATGGTTTTACAGTACCACTAACAGCTGCTAATTACGATTCAGAAGGACTTTCATGGGTAACAATTGCTGAAAAAGTAAAAGAAGATCTTGCGAAAATTAATATTAATGTGGAAATTCAAACTGGAGATGTTGGGGTTGTTATCGAAGACTATAGAAACGGGAAAACGCCATTCCTAGTTATGCACTGGTCACCTGACTACTATGATCTAAGCAACCAATTAGCATTTATTCCAGGCGATATTGTAGGGAAACGTGCGAACTGGGAACCCTCAGCTAATGCTGAATTAGTAAGTTTATCTGAACAAGCGAAAGTGGAAATTGATGATACAAAACGTGCAGAAATTTCTGGGAAAATGCAGGAAATAATTGCTGAGAATAGTCCATATGCATTCTTAGTACAGCACCCTAAATCATTTGCTATAGGTACCAAACTTGAAGGTGTTACTTATAACGACCTTTATAAATTACGATTAAATGAATTAAAGCTTTCAAAATAATTTTTTACGATCAAGCAGCTATTCGTAGGTAGGTAACTATCTACTGTAGCTATTTATTGGAATTTACTAGGAAGCTGTATTTTAGTTGGGAGTGTGATTCAAATTGCTTAGATTTATTGCTAGGCGTCTATTGTTTCTGCTTTTCTTATTATTTGGTGTGGCACTTTTCGTTTTTATTCTTTCGCATTTAGTGCCAAGTGATCCGGTTGCTGCGAATTTGAGCCAAAGTGCCTTGAATAATCCTGAAATTGTTGCTGCTTTTAAAGAGACGTGGGGACTAGATCAGTCGCTTTTTAGTCAATTACTTCTGTACTTCCAACACTTATTGGCTGGTGATTTGGGTACATCAATACGAACAGGTAGACCTGTGTTTGATGATTTAATGCAGTTCTTCCCAGCAACATTGGAATTATCGATAGTAGCGATGGTGATTGCCTTAGTATTAGGTATTCTATTTGGAACAATCTCTGCCATTTTCAGAAATAAGGCTATTGATCATATCATTCGTACTGTTTCTATTAGTGGGGTATCTATACCAAGCTTTTGGTTTGCTTTAATCATGCTCAATATTTTTTCTTCAGTTTTAGGCATTACTCCTGGACCTGGACGAATTGATGCACGAGCAACAACTCCTGAAGGGGGAACAGGATTACTTCTATTAGATTCACTTATTAGTGGGAATTTTCAATTATTCGGTGATGTGGCTATGCACTTGATTCTACCAGGAACGGTGTTAGGATTCTTTACTATGGGATTAATTGCTCGTCAAACAAGATCTAATTTACTTGAAGTGTTGTCAATGGATTATATACGTACAGCTCGTTCTAAGGGTTTGAAGGAATCTGCGATTATCGTTCAACATGCGATTTCCAATGCAATGATACCGGTCATTACAGTAGCTGGAATAGGATTTTGTAATTTACTAGGTGGAATGGTGCTAGTTGAGAATATTTTTGCTTGGCCAGGAATTGGACAATATGCCTACCTATCTGCCGTTTCACTCGATTTCCCAGCTATATGCGGCGTCTCATTATTAATTGCTTTTATTTATGTTGTTATTAATCTACTAATTGATATCCTTTATGGGATTATTGATCCGAGGGTGAGGTATAAATAATGAGAAAATTTAGCTCTTTTATCTCTCAAAAAGGATTTCTTTTTAAACTGGGATTATTCATTTGTGCATTTTGGATTTTCGTTGTCATTTTTGTACCATTAATCGCTACACATAGTACAACTGCACAAGATTTGTCCATTCGATATCAGCCACCAAGCTTTTCACATTTCTTTGGTACCGATGAGTTGGGGCGTGATGTATTCTCACGTGTTATGTATGGCTCTAGAATTTCTTTATCAGCAGGTATTATTACTGTGATAATTGCCTTTTCTTTTGGTATTTTCTTTGGGGGAATAGCAGGATATAAAGGCGGGAAAGTGGACGAAGTAATGATGCGTTTCTCAGAGCTTATTATGGCATTTCCACCACTAATTTTAGCGATGGTAATCGCAGCAGCACTTGGTCCAAGTATCATAAACTCAGTAATTGCAATGTCCATTATATGGTGGCCAAATTATGCAAGATTAATGCGTTCAATGGTTATCTCCTTAAAAGAAAGTGAGTATGTTACTGCTTCTCGCGTGATGGGTGCTTCGCATATTCGAGTTCTATTTTTAGAAATTTTACCGAATAGCTTTGGTCCATTATTGGTTATGGCAACACTTGACCTGGGGAATGCAATCTTGATGTTTTCTGGATTAAGCTTCCTTGGACTAGGAACACAGCCCCCTACACCTGAGTGGGGTTCAATGGTATCAGATGGGGCAAAGGTTATTCAAAATTGGTGGGTATCTACCTTCCCAGGGCTAGCAATTTTCTCAATTTCTATAGGTGCTAACTTCGTAGGGGATGGTCTACGAGACTTCCTGGATCCAAAACTCCAAAAAGAATAGGTGGTAAAATGAAATGAGAAAAATTAATATTAATCAAGTCGAGCCCATTGGCATGCCAAATTATGAAATGAAGAAACTTTTTACAAAACAGGGGAATTTTCAAGAAGTGAGCATGAGTGTTATTTCTCTAACACCTGGCGAACGAATTCCTACTGTAGGCATGAGCTGTCATAATGAAGATGAGTATTCTTATATTTTCAGTGGAGAAATAGAAACATATTGTAATGGTGAATACAGTGTGGAAAAGGCTGGAGATGCAACACTAATCCCCGCTGGCGAAGAGCACTGGTGCGTTAATAATAGCAGTGAACCATGTATGCTCGTTTGCTTTATGGTGAAAAAAGCTGAATAATAATTGGCGCTTTCTTATTCAAAATTGGTCCAATAAGATATGCAACAAATTCCTCAAATTTTAATGAATCTTGAGAAATAGATTGGCTTGCTAGAGGTGATTTAAAATATTTAAAAGGCGCTACTGATACAAGAATTTTAGAAAGTGATATTTTAAATCGTTTAAAGTAAAATAATAAATATGTATTTCATAATAAACTCAACTAATTAGATTAGTTGAGTTTTATGTTTTTGTAAATCGCTAAAAAATATTAAAAAAGATGTGATGAGTCAAATGGGGGAAATTGCTATATTGGCTGAAAAACCATCTTAGGCAAGAGCTTATGCAGAAGCTTTTAAAGTTAAACAAAAAGAGAAAACATTTATTGAATTAGTGCCTTGTTCTACATTTCCTGATGGTGCAGTTATTTAGTAGTAATAGAAATGATCAGATGGTATTATAAAGGTCCTTTTCATGATTTCTCAGTGAAATAATCATGTATTAAATCTAGTCATTAATCTTTCGTTTTAAAATCTTTGAGGAAATATAGTACTAAATCATCATCATTTTCACATTTTGCATATTGTTCTAATTGTTCCCCCTTATACCAAACGCCGGAACCATCAGGAATATACCCTCGTTTTACATACATTCGTTGAGCTGAACCATATCCGTAATGCAATCCAACCGCTAGTGAAACAAAGTTACTTTTCTCCTTGGCAAGTCTCTCTGCTACATCCATCATTTTATTGCCTATACCTTTATTCTGAAATTTAATAAGTACATTTAGGTCGACGATTTCCGGTATGTTTTTAGATGAAAAAGGACCAACTTCAGTATTCGGAAGTAATGTAACGTATCCAGCAACTGCATTGTTTACTTCAGCAATTATTACAGCCCTTTCATTCTTCTCCTGCTGATTGAAATAGTTATGAAATAACTCAGATGCTTTCTCCCAATTTTGCTCAGCAAACGCAGTTACAAAATTTCCTACATCACTTTTTATCATGGAGCGAATAAGAACACTATTATCTTTATGATATATCATCATTTTCCACCTTTCTCTAATTCTCGTTTTATTTAAGTGAATGTTTAATCGTGTTAGCTTAATACTTCACCTGTTACATTTAATATGTATTATTTTAAAAAATTAATAATAATCTATATCATTTTACTACAATATTCTATTTATTTAAATATTTCCAAATTATGAAGTGTGTTGATAAGATTTTTTTGAATAGTTTAGTTTACAATAGTATTAATGAATAGAAAATTACCTAATTTATATATTTAAGGTATAATTCGGTCGTGTTTTGATTATAAGGAGGGTGTTTAATGACTGTTAGTGAAGATATATTAAACAGAAAAGGGGCTAGAAAAGCTAGTGAAATCCCCAATGAAGTTCTAGAATTACTTAATCAAGGTGAAATAGAGAGTGTAAATTTAACGGAATGGCTTTCTATTAATCATAGTTCATTAGTAAAGAGTATCTTGCCAGAGATTGGTTTAGAGGATAAAGTAGAATTTGTCATAGCTGAATTAGAGCTGCAGGAAGCTCATTCTGGCATGAAAGCTATACGTATGACAGGAGCTTTGTTAGATAAAGTAATGGCAGGGCAAGTTGAAATAAAAAGGGAAGAAATCATAATGAAATGCTCCATTCATATGTCAGATAGTGTAAGATGTTGGGCAGCATTTATGAATAAAAATTCCAATGACTCATTAGAAGGGAAATTGAAGTATATTGAGCCATTCGCAGCAGATCCTCATTTTGGTGTTCGGGAAATTGCCTGGATGTCTATTCGAGAAAACCTTTCAGAAAATATAGAGATGAGTGTGAATTTGTTAGAAGAATGGGCAAAAAGTGATGATGAGAATATTCGCAGATTCTCAGTAGAATCTATTCGTCCACGTGGTGTATGGACTAAGCACATTGAAACACTAAAACAAGAACCTCAACAAGCCCTACCGATTCTTAATTTACTCAAATCAGATTCGTCTAAGTATGTTCAAGATTCTGTTGGAAACTGGTTAAATGATGCTAGCAAAACCCAACCAGAATGGGTAATAAACCTGTGCGAAAAGTGGGAGAAAGATTCAGATACTAGGGAGACGAGTAGAATTATTAAAAAAGCCAAGAGAACAATAATGAAGGATAATTAAATTGAAAATCATATGCAAAAGTAAATGTTATAATTGATTATTATATTGTAGCTTTTTGAATAATATAATTTTTATATTTATGTGTTAACGAACAGGTAGGATGACGAGAATAATCTTGATAAGAATTAGGAGCAATTTAATTTGGCACAGTATTCATTTTCTTTTTCAGAGATCTTACAGAGTTGCCAAAAGTGAATACAGCTTGTTACCAATCCGTCAGATAATCAAAAATGAAAATCACCTTTCAATTCTTTTAGAAGCAGGTGACCTGATAGAAGAAACAATACAAAAGTGGAATTAGCAAAGATAGAGCGGATAATTTGCAGTAGAAAAGTAATACATAGTTTGGCCAGTTAGCAATTAAAAGCTAACTGGTTATTTTTTTATTTGAAATAAGAACAAATGTTCTGTATACTGATAAAAAAGGAGTGAACATAGTGAAAGAGCAGCTAATCAAAGCCATGCAGCGCAATCAAATTATTGATTCAATTTATATGTCGAAAGGTGGAAAGATAACTAAAAGGCGTGTGAAAATCATTAAAATGACCGATGGAATTTTCCAAGATTATTGCTTTGTGAAACATGCAAAAAGAACTTTCATAATAGAAAATGTTCTTGCTACTAGTTCAGTATTTCGAAAAGAGAATGTTGTTGTATGATTCATCAAGACCCACAAATTCATATTCATAATGCAATCATATTAGAACTTACACTACGTACTTTAGAGCGGGATAAAAAACATATGGATTCGTTAAAAACAAATTTTGCTTTTAAAGCGTGGATTGATCAAGAGTTGAAAAATTTAACGAGAGATCTAAGAGATGTGAGCCGAACATTGGGTATGCATGGCATGAAGGTATTGGAAGGTACAAAGGAAATTGACGAATATTTCGTCGCTTATACTATTAAGACTCGAGGAAATGACAAGGAATTACGTTACTCTAAAGTAGCTTTACGAAATCAAGTAAATGAGGAAGTAAAGAAAAGACTTGGATTGGAATATAGAGAGCAACTTAGTTAAGTTACCTAACTCTGCCGAAATGTAATAATAAAGGTAACTGTATGATAAAACTCTAATTACACAGTAAAACTCGGCATCCTCCGGGGTGCTTTTTTACTGTGGTAAAAGAGAGTTTCAAACTAATACTTATTGAATGTTCGTTTATTTGGTGATTATCGTCAATACCCTACTATGTTTAATTATAAACAAAAAAACATCCTAAATGGATGCTTTATTAATATAACTGTTGGTTATGACATGAAGGAAATCCATTGATATCTTGGATCATGTGGAGGTCGTATTGTTTGAGTGCGAATTGTGCTTGATATAGGTATTCAGTAACAAGAAGTTTTCCGCCTGATACACCACACAAAACACCTGAAGTCCCTTGACCATTTGTGAATGAGATTCCAACTGGTTGGCCTATTAAGTACCTAATTTTATAATGCCAAGGCATAATTATCAATCCTTTCAGCACAGTATATGTTTTTTGAGTTACTAGGTGCCTGTACGTTTTAGGATTTATAAGAAGGATGCATTGGAGGTTTGCTATGGAGCTATGTACTATATGTAACGGACCTTTGAAGTCGAAGAAATAAATTGAGAATGAAATCGATTCTGTCTGTTTGCAAGTGAAAGAAAGCAAATGAAGAAGATGAGGTTGAGAAATTTCAAACTAGTATGGGTGAACTACAAGCGTTGCAGAATAACTGAAAGTTAACGAAAACATACAAGAATGCGGGGGAAAAGTTCCGCTATAATTCACTTATACTAGAATTTAGATACTATTGTTGAGCACAACAACTGCAAAGCCCATGGAATAAAAATGAAAAGAATGACTATTTCAATTTTACACAGAGGAGTTAGTCAAACTACTACCTATAAGGTTTCTGTTTATTAACTTGATACTTTAGTTTTTCTAATTCAGAAGTTAAATAATCAATCTGTTTTTGCATATTTTTATTATCTTCTCTATCCTTTTTATCATTATTTATTTCTTGTCGTTCTGCCTCTAATGCAAGTATTGCTGAAATAGTGGATATTGTGTCACCGAGTGTAGATATTACTTCAGCAACGACGGCTAGCTCAGCGGCCTGAAGTGATAATTGGTTTCCATTATCTTGCCCTATGCTTTTATTATTTCCCTTCAAACTGTTAGCCTCCAGTAATCAATGTTTTGTCATAACTATTTTATGCTACATGTATTTTTTTATGAAGAATCGTTGATGTGTTTAATTTCTATTTAAGGAATTTATTGAAACAATGCTATTGAACATGAAGCAAAGTGAGGTTTAAGTAAATTCACGTATGTAATGTTTCTTTTATTAACATTGTGATTTACATCACAGACTTTTAGTCTTTTACAAATTATAATTGGTATGGGAGGCGAATATCATGTTAGATATAGATTATTTAGAAGATGAAGCATTTGAGAGTGTCGAAGAAGTTGTTAGACAATTTATCGTTAAAATTGGTGATCAGAAGATTAAAATAAGAATCACTAAAGATGCTCATGGACATTTTCAATTTGTAAACAGCCATTACTATCAAGGCAGTAAGCAAGCAGAATCATATATTGCATCTTTATCAAATTTTCCTTCTGAAAAAATAGCGATTATGAATGCAAAATTACAAATAGTTTCGTCTTATGATCCAGCAGATGAAAATGGTGTTTGGCTAGAAAACGAATCTTTCTAAAACTGAAGCATCCTTAGGGGTGCTTTTTTATTTTACTCTGACACAATGATATATTCGAGATGGTGTTATGGAAAGAGAGTTAACAAGGAATCCGAAACAAAGCAAGGACGTGATGGGATATCTATTAAACTTGCTGACAAAATAAAGGCACTCGACCTGTTAACGAAGCATATGGATTTGTTAGATAATCGTGGGTTGAAGATTTAAAAGTTGAGAAGCTCTTTACGTAGTATATAAACTTCAATGCGGTGATGGTGAAGGGGGAGTTGCTCCACACGAAAAGTAATAATAAAGGTAACTGCCCAATAAGACCATAACTATAAAGAATAAAAGAGTATCCTTCGGGGTGCTCTTTTTTTGAAAAATTTTCTTGTATGGTTGGTGTTTTAAAGTTTTAAATTTACAAACTGGATGTTAGCGTCAATAAAGATGAAAAGAGTGATAAATAGTCCTTTTTATATTTCATTTAAATAGAATGACTAATTCGTAATTAATTGAGTTTCTTCTATATATATAGTTAATGTATTATGTAAAACACCTGCCGACGTATAGTTTTATTGTGTTACAAGATAGGTCCCCAAAATAGTCCCGAATGTCCCCAAATTCATCATAAGACAATGAATCACGTTGAAGTAGATAAATGAAAAACTCAATGGTTATAGGGTTTTTATTACACAATGATAGACAATGAATTGTCATCCGTATATACTGTGTATATACAGTTAAGAAATCAGGGCGGTGTGACCATGAAAATAATCATAAGTAATGCAAGTGACAAGCCGATTTATGAACAAATTACGTTGCAATTGAAAAATGCGATGGTAAAAGGGGATTTAAAGTCAGGGGAAGCATTGCCTTCCATCAGAATGTTAGCAAAGGATTTGAAGATTAGTGTCATGACGACGAAACGTGCATATTCCGATTTGGAGAAGGACGGTTTTATTGAAACAGTACCAGGGAAAGGTTCTTTTGTAGCAGAACGTAATCGTCAGTTTATGTTAGAAGAATATCAACGAGAAATTGAGTCGCACTTGCAAAAAGCGTTAGATCTTGCAAAAACAGCAGGAATCGATCGTCAAGATTTAATAGAGATCCTAAATTTCTTGGGGGAGGAGAATATTCATGAATAGCATTGAAGTAAAAGGCCTATCGAAGAAATATAAAGAATTTCAAATCGAGGATGTTTCACTAACATTACCTAGAGGTGTCATTATGGGTTTCATCGGTGAGAATGGGGCAGGTAAGACAACTACTATTAAATGTATCTTAAATTTATTGCAAAACGATACAGGAGAAATACGGTTATTCGGAAAAAAATTAGAGGAAGCCGAAATTGAAATAAAAGAAGAAATCGGTGTAGTCTTTGATGATATTTTATTTCCGGAACCGTTAAACCCAACTAAGATAAATCACTTTATGAAGAAACTATATAAAAATTGGGATGTCAGTTACTATTTTGAACTACTAGAAAAATTCCATGTACCGCTAAAGAAAACAATGAAAGAGCTGTCACGCGGGATGCGTATGAAGCTATCCATTGCCGTAGCATTAGCGCATCATCCAAAACTTTTAATATTAGATGAACCTACAAGCGGTTTGGATCCGATTGTACGTGATGAGATATTAGAACTTTTCCAGGACTTTATGCAAGATAAGTCTCATAGTATTTTATTTTCATCACATATCACTACAGACTTAGAGAAAATTGCAGACTATATTACATTTATCCATGAAGGTAAAATTCAGTTCAGTGAAGAGAAGGACTATTTACTTGAAGAGTATGCCATTTTCCGAGGAGATGATCAGGAGCTTAAAGCGATACCACCAACCGCTATTAAAGGTATTCGTCGAAATGCCTATAGTGTCGAAGCGCTGGTGAAGAGATCTGAAGTAAATACTATCTTCTCTCTTGAGAAACCGACAATTGAAGAGGTTATGTTATTTACAGTGAAAGGGGGGGCTCTAAAATGATGGCATTGATTCAAAAAGATTTGATGGTCATACAAAAGCAAATGAAAGTAATGCTTGGCTTGTTTTGTTTAATGTTAATCGTAAGTTATTCGTTTCAAAATGTAGCTTTTTTCAGTACTTTTATCGTCTTCATTATGATGCAAGTAATGACTGCCTTCACTTACGATGACATGTCAAATTGGGGAAGATTTGCAAACACGATGCCAGTGAAAATGCACCAGCATATATTAAGTAAATATGTTTTAGCATTGATATTGACAGGGATAGGCTTAGTTTTCTCTCTACCGCTACTTTTTATTGGAGGGGACTCAATACTCAACGATAAAAAGGCAGCGAGTTTTATCCTTTTAGGGATCTTGACATTATGTATAATCCTATTTTCAATCGTGTTACCTGTGTTTATTAAATTAGGACCAGATATGGGGAGGATTATTTTAGTCGCCATTTTCTTGCTTCCAACTTTTATATACCCTTTAGTAGATGATTATTTTAATTGGACGATACCATCGATGAAAACGATTGAAACCTTTATCTATTTTGCGCCAATTGGTGGGTTATTAATTATGGTTATTTCTTATCTACTATCAGTACAAATTTATGTGAAAAAGGAATTTTAGGGGGTACCAATGAGGGGATTACTTCAGAGAGATTGGTATATAAATAGGATTCATTGGTGGTTTATAGTAGCATCTTTTACATTAATAATTTCTATAGCATTAATCAGTGAAGGGCCATTTGCAATATCATTATTTGGTGCTCCTTTAATGGGGCTATTTTTTATAGTAAATACATTTGCAATTGATGAGAAAGCAAATTGGCAGCAATTCGCTAACATTTTACCAATTACAAGAGAACTGTATGTGAAATCTCGCTATGTAATGTCCTTTAGGATTAATACAATTACGCATATCAGTACATTTTGCATTGCGTTTCTGCTCAATCTAATGGAAAAAGAGCTGTCACTATTTTTATTAATATCAGCAACTTCAGTAAGTTATGGTGTGTTTATATTTATATTTGTTTTTTATCTGCCTGTTGTTATAAATAAAAGCACTCAATTTGCACAGTGGATATTAATTATTGTGCTATTGATAATTAGTGCTTCTGTATTACCATTGTTATTATTACTAATTGTAGCTGAAACTGTTCCATCCATTTTTGTTTTTCTGACTGTACCAGTAATTGCACTATTACTGTTTTATATTTCTTATAGAATTTGCGTATATAAATATAACGAAAAGGATTTATAATAAAAGAATTTTCGTCAAAAGAGAATAAGAATACGAAATATTAAAGGGCATTTCTATTACAGGAGAATGCTCTTTTAATATATAGAAATGTTTAAAAAAACTAACCTTAATATAAAGACTTACTGTTCTAAATTAAATCGTCGTATTTAATAAAAAGAATATATTTTACAAACTAAAATCGATAAATATGATCTACAATTCTCATGAAATCCCAATAATGATTACGTACAAGATATAATTTTTAACAGTCTTTTTAATGGTTTTGGTAAACGAAAAATAAGTATTGTTAATATGCATGAATACGCTGATAGCTCTAGAATAATATTGTATTAACATTAAATAAACTCAACATTTAAACAGTGGTTTAATGATAAATTATGTTAATAAAGTAAATAAAAAAATATATTGACAATTAATATTTCGGATTATATATTGTATTTAGTACCAATTTTCAGAATATAAAAAAGGTATTGATATTTCTTTAATTTAACTTGTACCTACAACCTGTTGACCTAATATAGGCATACGTAAAAAATTCCCTATACTACTATAAAATATATTGTATAATAATAGGAATTGAAAACGGTTGCAAGGGAATGAGGTACATAGAATGGTTAGGTTAAAAGAAATAGCAGAACATGTTGGTGTTTCAATTACAACAGTTTCACGCGTTATAAAAAATGATCCGTCACGGAATGTGAACCCTGATACGAAGAAGAAAATATGGAAGGCAGTTAAAGAGCTAGGTTATATTCCAAATGAATATGCAAGACAACTCGTATCATCTTCAGCTCAAGAGAAGAAACGTACAAAGAGGATTGCTTGGCTCGCAAGTCCGCGTTTAGCGGAGACTAACCCGTACTTTTCTAAAATTTATTCAGGCATTAATGAAACATTAAATGACGCGGGCTACACTTTATTGTTAATAAGCAATGAAGATTTAGAAGATGATGTACTTTTTCATCAAATAATCCGAGAAAAAGAAGTAGATGGTGTATTACTAATTGATGAGGTTGACGAAGAAAAACTCACTGAAATTAAGGATTTGATTCCAGTCGTTGGAGTGGACTTTAACTATAGTGATCATGCAATTTCTACTGTGGATTATGATAGGGAAGAAGCTGCGTATCAAGCTGTTGAACATTTAATTAAAAGAGGTCATGAAAAAATTGGTTTCATCGGCGGTGGAATTGGAATTGAAATGACGAAAGAAAAACGTTTCAAAGGATTTAAAAAGGCAATGAATGATTTTGAATTAGCAATTGAAAAGCACTGGATCATTAATTCTGATTGGTGCATGGAACAAAGTTATCTGGCAGCAAAAAAAATATTAAGTGAGACAATAAATAACCGTCCTACCGCGATTTTTTGTGCAGGTGATTTACTTGCAATAGCAGCAATGAGGGCTGCACATGAACTTGAACTTAATATTCCAGGTGATATTGCATTCATAGGAATTGATAATAACGAAATGGCACAATACATTGTTCCTGCGTTATCTACTATATCGGTTCCACAATATGAAATGGGTGTAATTGCAGCAAAAACGTTAATGAGTCAAATAGAAGATAATCCGAATATGGCGTTAAAAACCTTATTACCATTCGAATTATTAGTTCGCCAGTCTACATAACAAATCGTCAATTAATTTTTAAAACTCTTTGGGAAAACGTTTTCCGGAAATCAGGAAATATTCCCCCGTTATTTAAATAATTAAAAAATAGATGAGGTGTAAAAATGAAAAAAGTAAGAATTGGTGTCATTGGTGCAGGTTTACGAGGTGGACTTGCTCAATACTGGCACAAACCAGAAGGTGAATCAGAAGTTGTTGCACTCGCTGATCTATCCCAAGAACGATTAGACAAGTTTCAAGAAAAAATCGGCTCACCGTTATTTTTAACAAAAGACTACAAAGAATTATTGACTCGTGATGATATCGATGCAATCGCAGTATTGTCTCCAGATTATTTACATGAAGAACATGTAATTGCGGCTCTTGAAGCTGGAAAACATGTGTATTCTGAAAAACCACTTGCTATTACGGTCGAAGGTTGTGACCGAATTATTGAAGCTTGGGAAAAATCAGGGAAGCATTTAATGGTTGGTTTCAACATGCGTTATATAAGTATGTACCAAACTATGAAAGACATTATTGATTCTGGTGCTATCGGCGAATTGAAAACGATTTGGGTTCGTCACTTCGTAGGATTTGGTGGTTATTTCTATTACCACGATTGGCACGGGAATTCAAAGAATACAACTTCTCTACTATTACAAAAAGGTTCACATGATCTGGACGTTATCCATTGGATTTCAGGAAAGTACGCGACAAAAGTTTCGGCATTTGGCTCACTTGATTATTACGGAGGGGACAAGCCAAACACTTTAACATGTCCAGAGTGTGATTTAAAGAATACATGTCCTGAGTACGTTCCACATACATTTACGGAATGTGCATTCCGAGAAGAAATTGATGTTGAAGACAACAATATGCTTATTATGGAACTTGAGGGCGGCATTAAGGCATCATATCTGCAATGTCACTTTACACCAGATTATAACCGTAACTATACGTTCATCGGTACAGAAGGTCGTATAGAGAACGATGATGTAAACGACAAAATTTACCTAAAAACACGTAAAACTAACACAGTGAAAGAGTTTAGTAATGTCACATACGAAATGAAACCTGAAGAAGGAAGTCATGGCGGAGCAGATCCGAAAATTGCACAAGATTTTGTTGAATTAATCTTACGCAATAAACAACCACTTACAACTCCATTTGCTGGAAGAATGAGCGTAGCAGTTGGATGTGCAGCTACTGAATCTATCCGTTCAGGTGGTAAAGTAGTCAACATTTCTCAAGAATCTACTATCGTACACAGTTAATATGTTTGTAAGAAAAGGGGTGTGACCATGACTAAACTGGATGAAGGTGTAGGTTATGTAGATGAAATAAAGAAAAGTGAAATAAAGAAGCCGTTAAAAAATAGACCTAAAGTGAAGAAAAACGCTCGAATTGAATGGAAAAAATCATTCAAGAAAAACTGGGAGCTTTATCTATTACTTACACCTGTTATTTTATACTTTCTTGTATTTCATTACTTTCCTCTTTATGGTCTACAGATCGCATTTAAAGATTTTATAGCGACGAAAGGGATTACGGGGAGTCCTTGGGTAGGATTTAAACACTTTGAGAGATTCTTTGATAGTTATTATTTTTGGAGACTTATTAAAAACACTGTAGGAATTGGACTATTCACACTTTTAGTTTCATTCCCAGTTCCTATCATTCTAGCTCTTATGCTAAATGAAGTGAAAAGCTTACGATATAAGAAATTTGTTCAAACAGTAATTTATGCACCACATTTCCTATCAACAGTTGTTGTCGTTGGGATGCTACTCTTGTTCTTGAAATCAGATGGACTTGTCAATCAAGTGATTATGTTATTTGGAGGCAATTCAATTGATTTTATAACAGAGCCTGGTTGGTTTAAAACGCTGTTTGTATTCTCTGATGTATGGCAAACAATGGGTTGGAGCTCAATTATTTATATTGCAGCACTCGCTGCGGTGGATCCCGCTCAACACGAAGCAGCAATGATTGATGGTGCTTCTAAGTTCCAAAGAATTATTCATATCAACATTCCAGCAATTATGCCTACAATTGTTATTCTATTCATTTTGAATGCAGGATCAGTTATGGCAGTAGGATTTGAAAAAGTATATCTTATGCAAAATGATTTAAATATGTCGACGTCTGATGTTATCTCAACTTTCGTATACCGAAGCGGTATCTTGGAAGCTCAATATAGTTTCTCAGCTGCAGTTGGACTGTTCAACTCGCTCATTAACTTCATCATGCTCATCATGGTAAATCAAATTGCGAAAAAAGTGAATGAGACAAGTCTATGGTAAGGGGTGACTAAATTGAGAGAAACGAAAACAGATCGCGCGTTTAATATATTCAACATTGTATTTCTTGCAATTGTCGCTTTACTAGTAATCTATCCATTGGTTTTTGTTCTCAGTGCATCTCTTAGTAACCCACAGTATGTTTTATCAGGTGAGCTGTGGTTATGGCCTAAAGAATTTACATTAGATGCATATGAAAAGGTATTCAAGAACGAGGATATTATTAATGGTTTTGTGAACACGTTGAAATATACAGTATTTGGTACTATCCTGAATGTTATCATGACCATTTTAGCGGCATATCCGTTGTCACGTAGAGATTTAAAGGGACGCGGATTCATCATGGCATTTATCGTTTTCACAATGTTCTTTAGTGGGGGGCTTATCCCGACATATTTACTTATTCGTGATTTAGGAATGTTAAATACGTTTTGGGTTATGGTCATTCCGAATGCTGTTGCAGTCTGGAATATTATCATAATGCGTACGTTCTTCCAGTCTATTCCTCATGAGTTAGAGGAGTCGGCAATGATTGATGGTGCAGGGAATTTCAAAATTCTTTGGAGTATTGTACTTCCTTTATCGTTCCCTGTAATAGCTGTAATGGTACTTTTCTATTCAGTAGGCCATTGGAATTCATACTTCCAAGCATTAATCTATTTGCAAGATCAAGATAAGTTCCCACTTCAATTGATTCTTCGACAAATACTGATTCAAGGTCAAACTGATGACATGATTAAAGCAACTTCTGAAAGCTTTTTAGCTCAACAACTAAGTGTTGAAGGGTTGAAATATGCAGTACTGATTGTGGCAAACTTGCCAATGCTTATGCTTTATCCGTTTTTACAACGATATTTTGTAAAAGGGGTTATGATTGGATCACTTAAGGGGTAACAAAGAAAACAGATATACGAGGGGGAGATTGTATTGAAGAAGAGGTATTTTGCTGGTATTGTGACAAGTCTATTATTAACATCTAGTATTTTAGGAGCATGCTCTAGTGATGAAGGAACAACTGGAAAAAGCGAGAATGTAGATAATGTTAATAAAACAGGTATGCCTATTGCTAAAGAAAAAATCGAAGTAGATGGTTTTGGAGCAAAATTCTTTGCATCACAAGATTGGAACAAATTGATGCTTTGGGATGAGTATGCGAAAAAGTCAAATATTGAAGTGAACTGGAAAACAGTACAAACTGAGGCTTTAGCTGAGAAAAGAAACTTAATGCTTGCAGCAGGAGATTACCCAGAATTATTCTTTGCATCAGCTTTTCCTAAAACAGATTTGGTTAAATACGGACAGCAAGGAGTGTTTCTACCATTAAATGACTATATTGATGAATATGCACCAAATTTCAAGAAAATTATGGATGAATATCCATCAGTGAAACAAGGCGTTACAATGGCAGATGGCAATATTTACGGCTTCCCTACAATCTATGACCCGAAATTTGAATCGCTTCGTGCTGGGACACCTTGGATTAACCAAGAGTGGTTAGATAAATTAAACTTAAAAGCGCCAGAAACAACGGATGAATTATATAAAGTATTGAAAGCATTCAAGGAAAATGATCCTAATGGCAATGGTAAAGCGGATGAACAAGCTTGGGGTGGTGGATATGGTATTCTTGAATTCATTAATTATTTACGTGGAACGTATGGCTTAAATAAACAAGGAACGATGAATATTAACCTCGACTTTAAAGAAGGAACTGAAGAATTCCGTTTTGTTCCGTCAACGGATGAATATAAAGAATTACTTACATTCTTGAACAAGCTTTATACAGAAGGCTTAATTAACAAAGATGTTTTCACTACAGAACCTCAAACATTTTCTGCTGAAGCATCTAAAGGTAATTATGGTATGTTAAATGAAGTTGACCCTAAAGAATTGTTGAAACTTGATGGTTATGTAGGTATACCAGTTTTAGAGGGTCCTTCAGGAGAACGTGCTTATAACGCAGTTACAAATGGACTTGGAAACCTTGGTATGTTTGTTTTAACTGATAAGGCGAAAAATCCAGAAGCATTAGTCCGCTGGATTGATTACCTTTATGGTGATGAAGGTACGAAAATGTTCTTCATGGGCTTCGAAGGTGTAACTTATGAAGAAGATAAAGATGGTAACTTCAAATATCTACCAGAAATTACAGATAATCCAGACGGTAAAAATATGGACCAAGCGATCAGTGAATTTTTAACTTGGCCAGGTGGATATTACCCTGGGATTGTAAAACAGAAATACTTCCAAGGTGCTGAAGCAAAAGAAAATACAATTAAAAACGCTGAGCAAGTTCGCCCATATCGTATTAAAGACGAAGATATTCTGCCAGGACTGAACTATACACTTGAAGAAAGTGATAAAGTTAGTGCAATCTTGACAGATATTCAGACATATGTTGATGAAATGGCTGCAGGCTTTATAACAGGTAAACAAGACTTCAGCAAGTGGGAAGACTACAAGAAGACTCTTGATAAAATGCAATTACAAGATTATCTTAAAACTGCTCAAGGAGCATACGATCGCACTAAAGGTGAAAAGTAAATTTAAAATTGCTCATACAAGGACCTCCTTGTATGAGTTTTACCCTTTAAGGGAGGTAGTATAATTGAACATGAACGGATGGAAAGGGAAGCTCTATTGGTTTGTAGAATTTATGACGATGTTGGCTGTGCTGCAACTAATGTGGATTGGATTAACTTTACTAGGTCTAATTATTTTTGGTGTATCACCAGCTACTGTTGGACTATTTTCGATAATGAGAAAAAGATTACATGGTCAGGATGATTTAAAAACACTTATCAAAAATTATTGGAAAATATATAAAGAAGAGTTTATTAACTCAAATAAGATTGGTGTTATTTTAATTGGTATTGGTTATTTTTTAATAATCAATTTGAAAATTGTTTTAAATATGAGTGGTAGTTATAGTATTTTAATGTTGACGTTGATTGTCATGATTACGATTTTGTATGCTGTAATGGTAATGAATATATTCCAAGTGTTTGCGCATTACGACCTACCATTCTCTCGTTATTTTTCGACATCTCTTCTATTAAGTATCTCATTTCCACTCCAAATGCTTGGTTCTATTATCGGTCTCTATGTTTTGTATCGAATTTTCTTATTCATACCAGGTTTACTTCCGTTTTTTGGAATAAGTGTAACGATACTATTTCTCACATGGATGTCATCCCAAATTTTTAAATTAAAAGGCGAATCGGATGGTTCTATACAGAAAGAAGATAAAAATAATAAACAGCAATTTGAAGAAGGTACTATATCATGAAAAATATAATATTAATTAACGCAACAGTTGTACTTGAAAAAACAATTGTTCCAAATGGATTTGTTTATATAAAAGGGGAAAAGATTGAGTCTGTTGGTAAGATGGAAGAATGTCCGAAATATAGTGATGTGGACCAAGTGTTTGATTGTACCGGAAAACAATATGTTATTCCAGGTATGATCGATATGCATATACATGGTGCTGCCGGATATGATTTTATGGATTCGACTAAAGAATCTTTTGAAGAAATCGCCTATGCACTTGCAAAAGAGGGTACAACTTCTTTTCTTGCAACAACGATGACAAATCCGATATTACATATAAATGAGGTTATTAAAAATCTAGCAAGCTATATGAAAGAGAATAATCTTTCGGGTGTGGCGGAGATGTTAGGTATTCATGTTGAAGGACCATTTATTAATAAGGAACAAAAAGGGGCTCAACCTGAAGATGCTATTCTAGTACCTAATGTGAGTTTATTTAAAGAATGGCAAACGCTATCTGGAGATAATATTAAAGTTTTAACATTTGCTCCTGAATTAGATAACCATTTTGAATTGCTAAAGGAACTTAAAAGTAACGGTGTTATTCCATCAATGGGTCATACAGATGGTTCTTACGATGAGTGTTTGCAAGCTATAAATCATGGAGTTGAACATGCTACGCATCTTTTTAATGGAATGAGAGGATTGCATCATCGTGATCCGGGTGTAGTAGGAAGTGCACTTTTAAATGATGATATTTTTGTTGAAGTCATTCCTGATGGCATTCATTTTCATCCAGACTTATTGAAAATGGTTGTAAAGATGAAAGGGCTTGAAAGGATGCTCGTAATAACCGATGGAATTCGTGCTAAAGGAATGTCCGATGGGGTTTATGATCTAGGTGGTCAAAAGGTGACGGTTAATGCTGGTAAATGCATTTTAACTTCTACGGGATCACTAGCAGGTAGTATCGTCACGATGAATAATGCACGATTGAATCTAATAAAATGGCTAGGACTTACTATTCACGAACAACTACAAGTCACATCGGCTAATCAAGCTAAGCGTCTAGGTATATACGATATTAAAGGATCTATTCAAGCTGGAAAAGATGCTGACATCGTAGTTCTAGGGGAGAATGGTGCAGTCGAATTGACAATTTGTAGAGGATTAGTTGCTTTTCAACAAAAAGATGTATTCAAATAATGTCAATCTTTGTGAAATGATGATATATTGAAATTATGAAGAAGTAAGAAGAGGATGAGTAACGTATGAAACCGTTAGATCAAAAAAGTATTATTCCATTATATCATCAACTAAAGCAACGTTTAGATGCGCGCATTAGAGGAGGTGAATGGAAGCCGGGTGATAAAATAGATTCTGAAAATCGTTTAATGGAATTGTTTCAAGTAAGTAGAAACACAGCGAAAAAAGCGATTGAAGAATTAGTTCAAGAAGGTACATTGTATCGAGTACAAGGAAAAGGGACTTTTGTTTCGAAACCTAAATTTGAACAGTCACTAGGTGGTTTTTATAGTTTTAGTCGAGTTTTACAAGAACAAGGTCTACATCCAAAAGATCATGTGCTTGAAGTGAAGGAAGTCAAGCCATCAGCAACTGTAAGGCAAGGACTACAGCTTCCAGAAGGTGAAATGGTCGTTGAAATAAAACGACTACGCTGTGCAGAAGACGAACCTATTATTCTTGAATCATCATTTTTGCCAAAATCGGTTATTCAAGATATGTCCGTTTTGCATGAAGTTGGAACGTTTTCTCTTTATGATTTATTAGCTGAACGATATAACGTGGTAGTTGTTCGAGCGAAAGAGGCTTTTGAACCGGTTCTAATTCGAGAGGAAGAAAGTGTACTTTTAGAGACAGAAGTCGGAAAACCTGCTTTACTATTGGAAAGAACAGCCTTTGACACGAATAATCGCCCTGTAGAATTTTGTATTTCAATTGTACGTGGTGATCGTTGTAGATTTTACACTGAGCTTCATTAATACTCATAGAATTTTCTATGAGTTTTTAAATAACTAAAGTTAACCCAACAACCCATCTATTAGGAGGAAGAAATTATGTCATTAGTTACAACGAAAGAAATGTTAAAAGACGCTTACGATAATCATTATGCAATCGGTGCATTCGGTGCGCACAATTTAGAAATTATTAAAGCAGTAATTGCGGGCGCTGAAGCAACTGGTTCACCAGTTATTCTGCAAACTACTGCAAGCACATATAAATATGTAGAAATGCCATATATGATTGCAATGGCAAAAGCAGCTGCCGAACAAGCAAAAGTACCAGTAGCACTACATTTGGACCATGGTGAATCATATGATGTTGTGATGGAATGTTTACGCGCAGGTTATACATCTATTATGATCGATGGTTCAAGACTACCATTAGAAGAAAATATTGCGCTTGTTCGAAAAGTAACGGATGCAGCAAATGCAATCAATGTACCAGTAGAAGCGGAACTAGGAACAATTGGTGGTGTAGAAGATGATCTTGAACTTGAAGAGTCTAAAGCATTTTTCACTGATCCGGTAATTGCTGAACGATTTGTACGAGAAACAGGAATCTATTCATTTGCCCCTGCTTTTGGAACGGCACACGGAAATTATAAAAAAGAGCCTAAGTTACAATTTGATTTACTAGAAGAAATTCAAAAATTAACAAATATCCCTTTAGTTATGCACGGAGCATCGGGTGTACCGGATGCTAGTCTAAGAAAGGCATTAGATTATGGTGTTGCAAAAGTGAACTTCTCAACGGAATTAAAAGACATGTTCGCAGAAGAAGTTCGAGCATTTTTTAAAGAAAATCCAAATGAAAACGACCCACGCAAATATTTCATGCCTGCACGTGAAGCGCTTATTGAATTAGTAAAAACAAAGATTGTTACTTTACAAAAATGATAACAACGATCACGTTAAATGCAGCAATCGATCAAGTCTATGAAGTTGATTCATTAGCTGTTGGAGGTACGAATCGAGTTTCAACCATAATTCAAGAAGCGGGCGGTAAAGGGATTAATGTTGCAAAAGTTCTCAAGCGTTCTGGAGCAGACGTTACTGTCGGTGGGTTTGCAGGTGGTATTAATGGTGAGAGAATTCGTCAGTTACTTTTGAAGAAAAGTATTCCAAGTGAGTTGATTCAAGTAGAGGGTGAAAGCCGTGTCTGCTTAACTGTGCTAGATTCAAAGAAAAGTAAAGTAACAGAATTACTTGAGAGTGGTCCAGAGATTACAAAGCAAGAATGGCAAGCAATGCTCAATTGGATAGATGAACAATCTAAAAGTGTGAAGTGGTTTGCACTATCTGGCAGTTTGCCGAAAGGTTTACCAACAACGGCTTATACTGAACTTATTGATATTATTAATGCAAACGGAGCAAAAGCGATTCTTGATTCAAGTGGAGATGCTTTACGAAATGGCATTAAAGCAAAACCTTTTGCGATTAAACCGAATGAATTTGAAATTGCTACAATTCTCGGCAAAGCAACAGTAAATGAAACTGATCTACTTGATGTAGGAAAACGTTTTGTAGACGATGGAGTTGAGCATGTCTGCTTTAGTTTAGGAGAAAAAGGTGCGATTTTTGTCAATAAAGATGGTTATTTCAAAGCAGATGCACCGAAAGTAGAGGTTGTTAACACAGTAGGTAGTGGAGATGCTTTTGTAGGTGGTTTGTTATATGGATTAGCTAATGGTGAAGAACCTTTAGAAGCTTATAAAAGAGCATTAGCATGTGGTTCAGTCAACGCAATGTATAGCAAAATTGGTTTCATTGATTCGCAACAAGTTGAAGAATTGATGGGGCAAATTACAATCATAAAATTATAGATAGGGGAAAAGAAATATGTATACTTATAAAGAGATAACTGGTCAAGGCGAACAACTTCAAAAGACTCTTGAGATTGTAGAGAATTTAAATCTTGAAATCGGAAATGTAGATCAAGTCTTATTTACAGGATGCGGAACATCCTATTACATAGCAGCTTCAGCAGCTAAGTATTTCCAAACAGTTACAGGAGTATTTGCTTCAGCAATTCCTGCATCTGAATTATTCCTTCATACTTCTTCATGTATAGTACCAGGTAAAAAGTATCTTATTGTTGCAATTTCAAGATCAGGAACTACTTCTGAAATACTTATCGCATTGGATCATTTAAAAGGCCATGCTAACCTTAGCACTATGGCAATTACATGTAACGGTGATACACCGATGGCAACTGCAGCAGATAAAGTAATCGCTCTTGATCATATTTCTGAAAAGAGCGTTGTAATGACACAATCATTCTCAAATATGTTGTATGGACTACAAGTATTTGCAGCAACACAAGTAAATTCAACTCACAATTTAAATGAGTTAAAACAAGTGCCACAATTGGTTGCAGACGCGTTAACAAAAGAAGACTTAACAAAAGTTGTTGCTGAGGATCTTACTAAAACTCGTATTATCTTCTTAGGATCTGGTTCATATAACGGTATAGCGAAAGAGGCAACACTAAAATTAAAAGAGATGACGCAAACAGAATGTGAAAGCTATTCTAATTTAGAATTTAGACACGGTCCGATTTCAATTGTAGACGAAACTACAGTTGTTATCTTGATGACTCAACTAGAAACAGCTGATTATGATCAAGCATTAGTTAAAGATATCCAAAAACTTGGTGGCCGTGTTCTTACTATTGGGCCAACACCTGAAGGCTTTGAAGCGGACCATATTATAAATTTGACGGATGAAATTAGCGATTTAAATAGACATGGAATTTATGTCCCATATCTGCAATTACTTGCGTATCAACGTGCGATTCATCTTGGATATAATCCAGATAAGCCTCGTAACCTTACTCAAGTTGTTAAATTGTCGTAATTGGATGGTGAATGAGAATGGAATACATTTTAGCAGCCGATGTTGGAGGAACTAAACTAGCAACAGCTTTATTTCGCAAAGATGGTACCATTGTGGAAGAGAGCGTAATACAAAGTGAAAAACAAGACGGTGAAAAACTATTCCATTCACTAGTAGATTCTTTTAAGAATCTACTAGTGAATTCATGTGTTTACATGGATGATGTGATGGGTATTGCATTGGGAATTCCCGGGATTGTAGACTCAGAAAAAGGCATCGCAGTTTTTCAAAATAATCTACCATGGAGAGATTTTCCACTATCAGATAGACTAGCTATTGAGTTTCCAGAAACTAAGATTAAAATAGACAATGATGTGTATATGGCTACTTGGGGAGAGTATACGAACCGAGGATATTCTAAAGAGTCCATGGTTTATGTGACGCTGAGTACAGGCATTTCTTGTTGTTCGATTCATCAAGGAGAGTTTTTACGAGGAGCAGGCATGGCAGGAGAAATTGGGTTTAGTCTCACAGACAATCCAGAGACAACGCTTGAACCTCTAGTTTCTGGTCCTGCATTGGAATCAAAAGGACGAGAGCATTTTAATAATACTACATTAAAATTACATGAAATGATGGAATTATATTATCAAGGTGACGATGCAACCGTTTCTATCATAAACGAGGCAGTTACTTCGTTAGCTAAAGAAGTACATCATATTATGGTTTTTTTAGATCCGCACTGTATCGTTCTTGGAGGTGGTGTTTTCAATCATCATCCTGAACTGATCAAGGCAGTTAAGAATGAGGTCGGAAAGTATCTTAGCCATCCATTACTAAAAGGCAAAGAAGAGCGTATTGAAGCAAGCATATATAAGGACGAAGCTGTATTACGTGGTGTTGCCTCAACAATAATAGAAGAAAAAAGATAAAAAATTAACCCCCATCCAGATTACTAGGTGGGGGTTTTTGTTATCTAATGCGACTCTTACTTTCTTTATCAAAGAAATGACTTTTTGAAATATCGAATGCAAGCTTAATTTTTTGTCCAGGTTGGATAAGTGAATCAGAAGATAATCGAGCAATATATTGTTGACCATCTAGTGCAGAATAGACCATTAATTCGGCTCCTGTTAATTCAGATACTTCAATATTTGCCTCAACAGTTGACTCTGTATGTTGAGCCAGTACTAATGGATCTTCAGAAATATGCTCGGGTCTAACACCAAGAATAATTTCTTTACCGTTATAGCCTTGACTATTTAAGATTGCTAGTTTTTCTTGAGGGATTTTCAACAATACACTTCCAGCTTTGAAGTAACCACTATCGATTGTACCTTCAAAAAAGTTCATTGCAGGTGATCCAATAAAGCCGCCTACAAATACGTTTTCGGGATTTTCATAAACATCTTTTGGTGTTCCGATTTGTTGAATTAGACCGTCTTTCATAACAACAAGACGTGAAGCCATAGTCATCGCTTCAGTTTGATCATGAGTTACATAGATTGTTGTCGTTTTCAAACGTTTATGTAATTTTGCAATTTCAGCACGCATTTGAACACGCAATTTTGCATCTAAGTTTGATAAAGGCTCATCCATTAAAAATACTTTTGCATCACGAACAATTGCGCGACCAAGTGCAACACGTTGTCGTTGTCCACCTGATAATGCTTTAGGTTTACGATCTAAATAAGGCTCAAGATCAAGAATACTCGCTGCATTTTTCACACGTTTTTCAATCTCCGTTTTAGAGAATTTTCTTAGCTTTAATCCGAACGCCATATTGTCATATACAGTCATGTGAGGATAAAGTGCATAGTTTTGGAACACCATTGCGATATCCCGTTCTTTTGGAGGGACATTATTCATAGATTTACCATCAATGCTAAATTCCCCTTCAGAAATCTCTTCAAGTCCTGCAATCATACGTAGTGTTGTCGATTTCCCACATCCAGAAGGACCTACAAGAACGATAAACTCTTCATCTTGCACACGCAAATTGAAATTAGAAACTGCTGTACTTCCGTCATCGTAAACTTTAAAAATATCTTCAAGAACCATTTTCTCCATATTAAGCACCCCTTTATTATCGCTTTATATATTAAAGTTTAACAATCATATACGAAACATCATATGTATAATGTGCACAATTTTCTGACGTATTAATTGTGCGCTTTGTCTTCTTCTTCACTAGCTATCAAACTCGCACAATATGAAACAAGAGCACCGTCAAAATACCGTACAGAAATACCAGTAATATCTTGGAACTTTGTAAGGCGATATTGAAGCGTATTTCTATGCACATGTAATTCTTTAGCAGTAACAGAAGCATTAAATCCATTTTCAAAAAAGAGTTGAACTGTTTGCAGTAACTCCATATCAAATTCAATTGGCTCTAATACTTCTTTGCGGATCATCTGTTTCATTTCGTCAGACATTTGTTCAATTAAACTAATAGGGAAAGTCTTTTCCATCGTATAAATTTGTTCAGAATGATTTCTTATAAGACCTTTTTTAAACCATTCTTTTTCTTTTATAAAATGACTAGAAAAGGGTGTAGCTGTCGAATAGAATTTTCCAATATACATTTTAACTTTTAAGAAAAAATCACTTTCAAGTGCAACGACAAAAGAAGAGAAGTCATCAAAAGTATGTATATATGAGGCTTTCTGTTCAATAAGGACGGCATCATGTGTAGAAATAAAAACAAGTTGCATAGCATCATTAAAATAAGCTTGAACAGCTTGATTCAAGTCGGACTTTAAGATGTCGTCAGCTTTAAAATGAAGTTGGATAATACGGATATCACAATCCTCTTTTAAAGGAGAAGAACCACTTTGTAGTAAAAATTGAATCCATTTTTCTGAGATGGAATCATTACTAAATGGAGTGGGTTGTATCTCTTTAAAAAGTGAAGTTAACAGAGCATAATCACGAGCTGTTAATTCTTTTCTGTCGACGGTCATCCAAGTATTGTTGAATTGGTTATGGAATATATGAATATTTTCTTCAGTATTAACGGGACATTCGGTTAGTAGATTGATAGAAGGAAATAGAGCTGCTAAGTTAGTTGACATAATATGTGATCTCCTCTCCTTAAGCTATTACAGCTTATGATAATAATAAAGTAATTTGATATTAGGAAATGCCAATTAAAAGTAAACATTCCTTTTTACTATTATAAATCACAAAACTCTATTTGACATAACTGAACAGTTGAAATATTTGAAAGATAAATAATAGTTATTTTTATTTAATGTTAATCATATCTATTAAGGTTAGAGGCGTATTAAAAATGACGAATTTAGCATTGAGAATGAAGGTATTATCGTAATTTTATAAATCTAATAATTTCAAGCAAAAGTCAATAGATATTTGTTTTAGGGAGGGGAGAGATTATTTGAAGAAGGGCATGCTTAGTTTCTTATTATTTATAGCAACCATTGCATTTCTTACACCAGTAGAAATTATGGCATCTACAAATGAATATTACATTTCAAATGATAGTGAAAATGTTTCCAAAGGGATGTATTATGCAAAACCTAATGCCAAAGCAAAAATGGTTGTTAAGTTTACTCGTTATAATACTAATAAAAAGGTGAAGAAATCTCTCGGATTAAAGGATATGACAGCTCAGTATAAATTATCTACGAAATCTGGTGACCTAATTCCTGATTTTGATCGTTCGATATATAAACTGCAAAAAGTAGGGTCTAAACTCTACCTCACTTCGCCTGTCTATCGAACTGAAAGTATATATGGACCAGCAGAAGGATATGCTCTAAAATTATATGAAATGACAGCTAACGAAAATAAAAAACGTGTGATCAAAGATTATATCCCATCGAATACTGTCACACCTTATAAAATAGAGGGCTATAAACTGTTTTACGTTACTTATAATAAACAGTCCATGAAGGAATATGATTTAAATGTATTTGATCTGAAATCAAAAAAGAAAAAGACTCTGAAGAGATTGGTAGATAGTTTTTGGATAAAGTCGGGAAGGATATATTACACGAAAAAAGGTAGTTTGTATTCGATGCAACAAGATGGAGAAAATATAAAAAAATATAAATCGATTGATTACTTATATAACTCTATTGGTTTTGAGGCAAGAAGTTTCGGTGTTACGATAAATGATGTTCTCATTTATTATAGTGGTAGAGATGGTAGGTACTATTATTTAAACACGAATACAGGAAAAAGTATTAAATTTCCTAATATTAATATTTATGAAGGCAATCAGTATATCGACTATTCTTCTCACAGTATTGTTTTTACAGATAAAGAAGGCTTGAAAATATATGATAGTAAAACGAGAAAGACTAAGTTGATTAAACGAACAAATAAAATTGTTTACATCTATAAAGTGAGAATGAGTGCTAAAAAGATTCAGTATATACAAGGTATTCGGTTGTATGAGGTTGGGTTTTAGATATAAACTTAATTATTTTTAATAATGAGAAAGCCCCAAATGACTTTTAAATAAGTCATTTGGGGCTTTTATTGTATATATTTTACAATAGCACAATCCAACCTTGATTTATGTACTAAATAATAATTCAAATAATTAGTTGACATAAATGGAAAAAGTCGATAAGCTAAAATAAAGTTTCCTTAAGGAAAAACAATTGTTCGAAGGAATTATTTTTTTACCTAAAAAGTTTCCTTAAGGAAAAACAATTAACATAGGGAAAAAGGGGAGAAGAGATTGAAAAAGTTAGTTATTTTTTTTGCTGCAATCTTATTTTTAGCTGGATGTTCAACGAAAAAAGAAAATGATAAACCAGTTGTTGTAACAACAATTAGCCAAATTGCAGACGCTGTATCTGTTATTGCTGGAGATCGTGTAGAAGTAAAGGCTTTGATGGGACCTGGAGTAGATCCACATTTGTATAAGGCGACACAAGGAGACTTGAGTAAATTAGAAAGTGCGGATGTGATTTTTTATAGTGGCCTTCATCTTGAAGGAAAGATGCTAGATGTTTTTGAGAAGATGCAAGAAAATGATAAAACTGTTAATGCAATAAGTGAATCAATTGAAGAAGAGAAATTGTTAGGAAATGAAATGGATGCAAAGTTATATGACCCTCACGTATGGTTTGATATCGATATTTGGAAAACTGCTGTCCATCAAATTACAGCTACATTAAGTGAAAAATATCCAGAATATAAGAAAGAGTTTAGTGAAAATGAAGCTATCTACTTTGAAGAATTGGATGATCTATCGAGTTATGCAAAACAAAGAATTGATGAGATACCTTTAGATCAGCGTGTACTGGTAACAGCACATGATGCTTTTAATTATTTTGGTCGTAGTTTGAATATAGAAGTACGTGGTTTACAAGGGTTAAGTACGGAGTCTGAATATGGTCTAAAAGATGTAAGGGACGTTGTTGACTTTTTAGTCGGAAACAATATTAAAGCTGTATTTATTGAATCAAGCGTGTCTGATAAAGCGATGAAAGCAGTAATTGATGGAGCTAAAGAAAAAGGACAAAATGTGAAAATTGGCGGGGAGTTATATTCAGATGCTATGGGAAAAGAAGGAACAGAACAAGGAACTTATATTGGAATGTATAAACACAATGTAGATACAATTGTAAACTCATTGAAGTAGGGGGAGGAAAATATGAATGCAATTGAAGTAAGCCATTTATCAGTGGCATATGAAGACAATCTTGTTTTACGTGATATTAATTTAAGTGTACCTGTTGGAAAATTAGTTGGGATTATTGGTCCGAATGGTGCTGGGAAATCTACACTGATAAAAGCAATTTTAAATCAGCTACCTAATAAAACTGGGAAAGTGGAGATATTAGGTCATTCTTTAAATCCTAAAAATCATCTTGTGGGTTATGTTCCACAACGAAATGCAGTAGATTGGGATTTTCCAACAAATGCATTAGATGTCGTTTTAATGGGACGTTATGGTCATATAGGATTATTTAATAGACCTAAAGCTAAAGATCGAAAAAAGGCTATTAAATGTCTGAAAAGTGTTGGTATGGGGGAATTTGCAAATCGTTCAATTGGTCAATTATCAGGTGGGCAACAACAACGCGTTTTTTTAGCTCGAGCACTTGCTCAGGAAGCTGAAATTTATTTTATGGATGAACCATTTGTAGGTGTTGATGCAGCAACTGAACTTACAATTATTAATATTTTAAAGGAATTAAAAGCAAAAGGGAAAACAGTACTGGTTGTACACCATGATTTACAAACAGTAAATGATTATTTTGATTGGACCGTATTACTGAATAAAACAATCATTTCTTATGGACCAACTAAGGAAATTTTTACAAAAGAAAATTTACAACAAGCGTATGGAGGAAAGTTATTCTTTATGAATGAAAAGCAAAATGAAGCGCTTGCTGAAAGGGGAGGATTGAATGCTATCAGGTAACTTATTGTGGGTTCTAGCTGGTGCATCTTTATTAGGAGTTGCCTCTGGATTAATCGGATCATTTGCATTTCTTCAAAAGCAAAGCCTTGTAGGTGATGCTGCTGCTCATGCAGCACTTCCAGGTATTGCAATTTCATTTCTGATATTTCAGCAAAAGGATTTACCATTATTAATGCTGGGTGCAATAATAACGGCAACTATATCAGTATATTTGATTCAAGGTATTATTAATCGCTCCAAATTGAAGTCAGATGCTGCCATTGGAATAGTATTATCAGTTTTCTTCGGAGCGGGTATTGTTTTACTAACAATTGTTAATCAAAGTAGTTCTGGCAATCAAAGTGGATTAAACGATTTTATATTTGGCAAAGCAGCAACTATGGCAAAAAGCGACCTAGTGTGGTTATCAGGAAGTGCTTTAATAATCATTTTGACTTGCTTAACTTTTTATAAAGAATGGAAATTAATCATATTTGATACTACATTCGCTAAAGGAATTGGCTTACCTGTAAATTTTCTTAGATTTATACTTACAGCAATAACAGTGTTAACAATTGTTACAGGTATACAGGCTGTAGGTGTTATATTAATGTCTGCAATGCTGATTATTCCGGCGGCTACAGCCAGAATATGGTCGGATAAATTAGTCACCATGATAATTATGAGTGCTTTGTTTGGTGCTTTTTCAGGTGCATGCGGAACTTTAATTAGTTCTTTAAAGACAGGGTTATCAACTGGACCAATCATTGTCATTACAGCATCTTTGTTATTTATTTTTTCATATATATTTTCTCCAAGACGAGGTCTGTTAGTGAAAATTCAAAGAAGACGACAAATAGCGAAGCGGGTTTTAAAACAGGAGGTGCAAGCCTCTTGAATGAGTTTTGGGTTTTAGTAACTGGTTCATTAGTTGGGATTACTTGTGGTTTAACAGGTGTATTTTTAATATTACGCAAAATGGCTATGATAGCAGATGCGATTAGTCATACTGTTTTATTTGGTATCGTCATGGCATTCATTATTACACAGTCATTAAATGGCATATGGATGATGCTAGGAGCTGGAATTGCAGGGGTTATAACGGCTTATTTAGTGCAAGTTCTACAATCGAATGGATTACAAGAGGATGCTTCAATTGGAGTTGTTTTTACTACTTTATTTGCGGTAGGAGTATTACTGATTACACTTTTTGCTGGAAATGTACATTTAGATGTAGAACATGTATTAATGGGCGAAATTGCATTTGTACCTTGGAATACGTGGACATTTATGAACTTAACAATGCCGAAAGCTGTATGGATGTTACTGTTTGTGTTGTTGATAAATATTCTATTTCTTTTAGGGTTTTATAAAGAAATAAAACTGTCAACATTTGATCCTATCTTTGCAATGAGTATTGGCCTACCTCTCGTTTTTCTACATTATGCATTTATGACGCTCGTATCGTTTACAACTGTTGCGGCATTTGACAGTGTAGGTGCTGTCTTAGTTGTTGCGATGTTAATTGTACCGGCTTCTACGGCGTATTTACTTAGTAAATCTGTAAAAAGAATGATTATTTTAAGTATGATAATTGGAATGTTGTCTGCTATTGGAGGCTATTATTTCGCAAAATTCTTTGACGCATCAATTGCAGGCATGATGGCTACTACAGCGGGAGGGATATTCTTACTTGTCTTTTTATTTAGACCGTATGAGGGTTTATTAATGAAAAAAAGGAAACTACTTAACTTGAACAATCTCACTATAAAATCATAGGTAGGTTTACCCGGTTTTTTAAAGCCTTGTTAAGTTTTAGGATTATTAGCTCTATGCTATTCCATAAAGTTGAAAAAAATTAAAAGTTGTTAAAAAAACGTTAGTATCGTTAAATACGATACTAACGTTTCTTTACATAAGATATAGATTTCATTGGACATGCCTCAAATAAATTTAAAAGAGATTTTAATAGAAGTATTTTGATCTAAGTGAATAAATTTCAAACTACTTACTTTCCTATGAAGAAAAATGAAAAAAATAGTATAACTGGATATATTATTTTACAGGAACTAAAACTTTATATTCCTCAGGTATGTGTAAAATTGTTTCGTAATATGCTTTTTTCGTATAATCTTTTGAGATATCTTTATTTATAGATTTATATGTTAAATAAGGTTCTTCAATAGGTTCTTTTTTAATAATAGTTTGAACAGATATTGTTTTAGAAGCGTTATTTTTATCTAGTACAACTAATTCAACCCAAATAGGTTTAACGTTATTATTAAAATAAATTGATTTTATTTTCTTGTTGTGATCTTTATGTATTTCTAATATTTGTGTAAAATCTTGTACATATGTTTTGTTTTCAGGTAATCCATTCATGTATGGCTCTAAATAATCAACTTTCCATTGTTTTTCGTTCATTAAAAAATCAGCTTTCATTATATGAATAGATGAGAGTACTACTAATGTTAGTGTGAACAAAAAGAAAATCCCTCTCATTATAAAGCCGGAAGATGAAATTGTTTTTTTGTTTTTTATGATATCCATCAGTGAATATATACCGATTATTATCCATAACAGTTCAGCAGGGATTAATATGAATGCTGAATCGGCTTGTATTATACTTTCTTGTATTTCAATTACTTTGTCAATACTAGGCACTTTTAAGTCCTCCAATTTTATGTCATGTATTATTTGTATGAAAATTAAATAATTTACACACTTTCCTTTTTAGCTATACAATATACTATTTCAAAGTTAATGTATATAATAATTTCCTTTTCTACTATATTTATATCGGAAATATATGATAGGAGATACGTCTAAGTTATATTTTGGGAGTAAAACTGCGCTAGATACCGTGGATTTGCACTGGTAAACGTAGAAAATAAAACGCCTATTAATTCCTTTCACAACACATGATCTAATTGAGGGCTTAAACTAAAAATAAAAAAGAAGCCAATAACCTCACTTGTCGTACTAAGGATATTGGCTTCTGAAATTTTACAAGTGGTTCTTTTAGTAGGATATGAAATTAAAATATAATGAATTAAATATTACACAAAGGACTTCTGCAAATACCTATGTCGATTCCATTTCCATTTATACCTTCTTTTAAATTTACTAAAGTAGAACCTGTATAAATTTGTTCGATTATGCTTGATATTTCTATCTTCTCATGATCAGTTATCGGTTGATTAGATAACATTTTCATAAACCAATTTTTGATTGTATCAGGATATATATTTGCTGCAATTGATGATAATCGATTAAACCCTATTTGCACTTTATCTTCTAAATCTATTTCTCCACCGGCATAATAATAAAAGTCATTTTTAATTTGATCCTTCAATTTTTTTATTTTATCTTTATGACCTGCTTCTTTTATTCCTATTACATGATCGTTCTTACTTAAGAAAAGGATGTTATTTATAGATAAATCAAATCCTGTTCTTTTTGGATTATTGTATATTATTGTAGGTTTGTTAGTTTGTTCAATGATCTTTTCAGAATATCTCAATGCTTCTTCTTGAGTCGGAAGAATATAAGGTGGATATCCAAGTAAAATCCCTGCAATCTTTGTCTTATTTATCGCCCTCCCAAACTCAACAGCTTCAAGCTGTCTAATAGAAGAAACACCAAATAATATTTCCATGTTGTTTATGAGTTCTTCTTCTATTGAAACAGCGTTAAGCAAATCCATCTTTTCTTTGAGATTTAAACTATGTTGTTCTCCAGTAGACCCACCGACAAGAACGGATTTTATCCCTTTATTATATAAATATTTTATATGGTCTATAGTACCTTGTACGTTTAACGATTCATCTTTAAAAAATGCGGTAGGCACAGCAATATGAAAGGGTTCTTTTAACATTTGTGTCACTCCTTGTTTCTTAGGGAATATTAAACTATTTTTTAGTATTAACGGATTTTGTCCACATTTAATAAATGATTAAATTTCTAATATACATCCATTTCAAGTTGATTGCCCTTTATAAAGTAAGTAGTGCTCGATTTAACGACAATTCATCTGACGGGAAAAGAAATATTAAATTTCTCCATTTTTCTGTATAGTGTGCGTACACTTATTCCTAATTGCTCGGCAACTAACTTCTTACCTTCAAAATCAAACCCATAACGATTGAAGGCTTGGATTATTCCATCCTTTTCCATCGTTTTTAAATCATTTTGTTCCAGCAGCTTCTTAGGTGCTTGAACGAGTGATGGATGTAAGAAATCTGGAAGTGAAGATTCTGTTAGTTGATGACTCCTCTCCATATTCATACTGTACTCAATGACATTTTCAAGTTCGCGAATATTTCCTGGCCAATGGTATTGCTGTAAACTTTTTAAATATCCTTCTGAGCATGTCTGTATGAATTTTCCTGTACGATTCTGAAGACGATCTATTAAGATAGGGACTAATGATTCTATGTCTTCTTTTCTTTCTCTTAATGCCGGTAAGTGGATTGGGATGACATTTAATCTATAATACAAGTCTGAACGGAATTGTTTAGCCTCCATCATTTCCTCAAGAGGTTGATTAGTGGCAGCAATCACACGAATATTAACTTTTTTAGGATTGATTCCGCCTACTCGATTAACCATCCCATCTTGTAAAACTTTTAATAACTTTGGTTGTAAATGGACAGGCAAATCTGCAACTTCATCTAAAAATAATGTTCCTCGATCTGCAAGTTCAAAATACCCTGGCTTGCCTTTTTTGTTTGCCCCAGTAAATGCTCCTTCCTCATATCCGAATAATTCACTTTCAAATAATGTTTCAGGAATGCCAGCACAATTGATTTCTATGAATTTACCTTTTCTTAACATACTTTGCTCATGGATGAACTTTGCTAAAAGGCTTTTTCCTGTACCCGTTTCACCTGTAATAACGATTGAAGATGTACTGTTAGCAATTCTAGAAAGAAGTTCTTTTAGTTTTTTTAGTTGAGTATTGTTCCCAATAATATAATTAATATTTTCCTTCGAATCTCTCCCTATATATTTAAATTCTCCGGAACCAACCAATATCGTTAAAATGATATCGCTTAATTGTGTTAACCAGTACTTAAATTGATCTTGTTGTGCTATTAACTTTTCTTGTCCCTCTGAAGTAAAACTGACAAAGGAAAGAAAGCCATAATGGTTATCATTTTTTGTGATTTTAATTAGAATTTCTGCTTTTGAAGGGCAGTTCGATTGGAAATGGCAACCTTTACACATTTTCATATGTCCGGGGTCTTTTACAAAACTAACAGCTTCTTTGTTTTGTTTTTGGAAAAATGGTATATAGACGCGATCTTTTTTTTGTACTTTATATTCTTCAGTGGATGCTATTAATACACCTTCATAATTAAAGAAAGCAATTTCGACTTGTAAAAGTTCTGCAAATGTTCGAATAGTCTTTGTAATTGAGGAAATAGATGACATTCATACAACCTCCCACTTTTAGAGTGTGATTTTTTCTGAAAAGTAAGTTTAGACACAGAAATCGAAATATCAATCAACCATTCTACTATTTAATTTGGATTTTTAATTATATGTACTTTTCCATAATGGAATAATTAAGATGTCATAATTGTAGATGAATAGAGTTAAAATTGTCAATTTTCAGTCAATAATGACAAAATGACAATTTTCTTTTGATCAAAAGCTAGGAATTATAACGAATGAAAGTTGGCACGCTATTTGCTTTATTACTAGTAAAACAGCTCAAGGGGGTTTTTACATGGAAATGGATTATTTTAAGCTTACTAACAAAGTAGCAGTTGTAACAGGAGCAGCCTCTGGAATTGGATATGCTACAGCAGAGCTATTGGCTGAAGTAGGTTTGCGTGTCATTTTACTAGATATCGATGAAGTAAAAGGTATGCAAGCCGCTAGAACAATTCTGGAGAGTGGTTATCAAGCGCAATTTATAAAATGTGATGTGACAAGTGCAGCAAATTGCCAAGCAGTAAGTGAGGAGATTAAACAATCATATGGCAATATAGATGTACTTTTCAATAATGCAGGTATTATTAAACGAAAAACTGTTGTGGATTTAGAAGAACATGAATGGGATGCAGTTATAGATGTCTCATTAAAAGGTGTTTATCTTCTATCTAAATACATCATTCCTATTATGGCTGAAGGTACAGGCGGAAGTATTATCAATACCGGATCTGGTTGGGGACTAAAAGGTGGTGACAAAGCTGCGTCGTATTGTGCGGCAAAGGCTGGTGTTGTCAATTTGACAAAAGCAATGGCAATTGACCATGGACCACAGAATATCCGGGTCAATTGTATCTGTCCAGGGGATACAGATACACCGTTATTGAGAAGTGAGGCACAACAATTAAATCTCGAAGAAGGCTCTTTCTTAAAAGATTCCGCAGTGAACCGTCCATTGGCACGCTTAGGAACACCGCAAGATATTGCTAAGGGAGTTCTATTCTTAGCAAGCGATTTATCTAGTTGGGTAACAGGAACGGAATTAATCGTTGACGGTGGCGGCTTGGCATAACGATAACCAAAATATTAGGAGGTAATACTATGACAAAAAAGGTGCACCCATACATCCCAAATATGGTCCCTAAAGTTAAGGAAGAAATGCTGAAGGTAATTGGGGTAGAGAACAGTATGGAATTATATTCATGTATCCCTGAAGAACTTCAGCTGAAGGAAGAGATGAATATACCAAAAGCATTAACAGAATACGAATTACGAAGACATATTGAGGGTCTTTTGAAGAAAAATATTAGCACAAACGACTATATTAACTTTTTAGGTGCCGGATGTTGGCAACATTTTGTTCCAGCGGTTTGCGATGAAATTAACCAAAGGTCGGAATTTCTAACAGCTTATGCTGGAGAGCCGTATGAAGATCATGGTAGATTTCAGTCATTATTTGAATATCAAAGTCTATTAGCGGAGCTTGTAGATATGGATGTTGTGAATGTGCCTACATTCGATTGGGGGCAGGCTGCAGCAACTTCAATTAGAATGGCCGCTCGCATTAATGAAAGAAAAAAAGTTTTGATAGCAGCTACAGTTGCTCCAGAAAGAACAAAGATTATTGCTAACTATGGTTCACCAGAGCTCGAATTTACTAATATTGCTTTCGATCTTGATACAGGTTTAATGGACTTAGATGACTTGAAAAGTAAAATTTCAGATGAAGTAGCAGCGATTTACTTTGAAAATCCATCTTATTTAGGATTTATAGAATCTCAAGGAAATGAAATTTCTGCAATTGCTAAAGAACATGATGTACTACTTGTAGTTGGGGTGGATCCTATCTCATTAGGTGTTTTGGCACCACCAAGTCATTATGGTGCTGATATTGTTTGTGGAGATCTACAACCACTTGGTATGCATATGAATTACAGCGGTGGCCAAGCTGGTTTTATCGCTACTCGTGATGAAGAAACATTCATTAATGAGTTCCCATCACGATTATTTGGTATCGTGCCAACAATAAAAGAAGGGGAATATGGATTTGGTGACGTGGCGTATGAAAGGACTTCTTTCGCTCAAAGAGAAAAAGGGAAAGAATCAGTTGGTACTCAAACAGCATTATGGGGTATTACAGCTGGCGTGTACTTATCTTTACTAGGGCCTGAGGGGATGTATGAATTAGGGCAAACCATTATGCAAAATAGTCAATACACCGTAAAGAAATTGAATAAAATTGCGGGTATACAAGGTTCAAGAATTGTTTCACCATTCTTTAAAGAATTTATTGTGGACTTTAACGAAACGGGAATCTCGGTTCAAACAATTAATGAACTGTTATTAGAAAAGAAAATTTTTGGTGGTAAGGATCTTTCTAAGGAGTTCCCAGAGTATGGACAATGTGCTCTATTTTGTGTGACAGAGGTTCATACGAAAGAAGATATGGATTGTTTGATAGAGGCTCTTGAAGAGATTGTAACAAAATAAACGTCTACAAAAGGAGTTTTGAGAATGAAACCAATAAAAAGAACTGAAGCTACTCGCGATTTTCATCAAGCAAAATGGAATGAACCTATTATTTTTGAACTTCATCAAGAGGGAGAAAAAGGTGTTGAAGTCCCACTAGCAAATGAAGAAGTGGTATCAACAATTGGTGACGGTGTGTCTACTATTCCTGCATCTATGTATAGAAAAAATAGACCGAATCTTCCGGAAATTGGTCAAGCTCGTGTGCTTCGCCATTACTTACGACTGTCTCAAGAAACACTGGGATCAGATTTTAATGTAGAAATCGGTCAAGGTACTTGTACGATGAAATATATCCCGAAAATAAATGAATTATTAATTAGAAATCCCAAGATGATGGATCTTCATCCACTTCAAGAAGAAAGCACTGTACAAGGGATGTTAGAAATTATTCATAATTTAGATTTGTGTATGCGTGAAATTTCGGGGATGGGCGCTTTTTCATTCCAGCCAGGTGGCGGAACACAGGCATTATTTGCGATGGCTTCAATTGTTAGAAAATATCATGAGACACGTGGTGAAGGAGATCAGCGTGATGAAATCATCACAACTATTTTCTCGCATCCATCACAAGCAGCAACAGCTGTTGTGAAAGGGTATAAAGTGATTACATTACATCCAGATGAAAATGGCTTCCCGGACATTGAGAAATTAAAAGAAGTTGTTTCTGAAAGAACGGCTGGGTTTGTAGTAGCAAATCCTGAAGATACAGGAATCTTTAATTCTAAAATTAAAGAATTTACAAAGATTGTACATGAAGCGGGTGGTATTTGTTATTACGATCAAGCAAATGCAAATGGATTATTAGGTATTACAAGAGCAAAAGAAGCGGGCTTTGATATGTGTTTCTTTAACCTTCATAAAACGTTCGCTGCACCTCATATGTGTGGAGGGCCAGCAACAGGAGCTTTAGGAGTTGCTGAAGCATTAAAAGAATATTTACCAGGTCCCATTGTAGAATATGATGGTGAAAACTATTCATTAAATGATAATCTACAACACTCAATTGGCAAAGTACGTGCATTTCATGGCGTAGCCCAAACAATTTTAAGATCTTATGCATGGATACGCGCATTAGGTCCAGATGGATTACGAGAAGTAGCCCAAACGGCAGTATTAAATAATAATTACTTATACCATAAAGTACAAAAAATTCGTGGTGCAAGTGCTCCATACGTTAAAGGCCAGCGACTAGAACAAGTGCGATATAGTTGGGATCAGATGGCTAATGAAACAGGTATTACTACAGAAGATGTACAAAGAAGGATGACTGATTTCGGTCTCCATTACTGGACTAGTCACCACCCGTATATCGTTCCACAACCATTTACACTTGAACCAACTGAATCCTATTCAAAAACGGATTTAGATGAATACATTAATGCGCTTCAGCAAATTTCAAATGAGGCATATAACAATCCTGAAATTGTAAAAAATGCCCCATCCAATAGTACAATTCATCAACTAGTTGAAGAAGATTATTTAGATAATCCTGAGAAATGGTGTATTACGTGGAGGATGTATCAAAAGAAAGTATTAAAACCAGAACTTATTAAGTAGAGGGAGCGGCAATCAATTGATAAGAATTGATTGCCTTTGTTTCCTGAAAAAATCGGAAATTGAAAATTCTTAAGTTTTTTAAGTAGAGTCAAACTGATTTATATTCAATGAAAATAAGGAGTGGATGAATAATGAAGAAGAATAAAAATGCTTTATTATCTCTTTTTGTTGGATTAATAGTTATTTTAGTTTTAAGTGCTTGTAGCAGTAATTCTTCAAGCAATTCTAAAGGAAACGAAAAGACTGATAATGAAGTGAAGATGGATCTTGTAAATAAGGGGAAATTGACTTTCGCAATGAGTGGTCTTTTAAAACCGCTAAACTATAAAGAGAACGAAAAATTAGTAGGGTTTGATGTTGAAATTGGCACTGAGATTGCAAAACGAATTGGATTAGAGGCTAATCCAGTAACAAATCCATGGGAAACGATTATACAAGGGTTAAAAGGGAAAAAATATGATGCGATTATTGGCAGTATGACCGCTACAGAAGACCGCTCTAAACAAGTAGACTTTTCAGATCCTTACTACACTTCGGGAGCACAAGTATTTGTAGCTGAGGGGAATAATGAGTTAAAGGCGAAAGCGGATTTAAAGGATAAAACGATTGGTGTTATGCAAGCGAGTACTTATACAGACGATGCAAAAAAATATACGACTAAAATTAAGAGCTTTCCAAGTGATATATATGCATTGCAAGATTTACCGCCAGGTCGTGTAGATGCAGTAATTACAGACCGTATTGTTGGCGTTTCTGCAATTAAAGAATCAGGATTGAAAATTAAACCAATCGATGATGTAATCAAAACTGAAGAAATTGCAGTTGCAATAAATAAAGGAAATCCAGAGTTATTAAAAGCAATTAATGAAGCGATAGCATCTATGGTTGAAGATGGAACATATGAAAAAATCAGCACAAAGTGGTTTGGAGTAAATCTTCTTGATAAAAAATAGAGTTTAATTTCAATAGTACAAAATGAGAAAGGAGGAGATTGTTATTGAACTTCATAACCAATATTACTTCAATATTTCAAACTCATGGAATTGAATTTTTAAAAGCGACAGTAATTACAGTAGAACTTACCTTTGTATCATTAATAATTGCTACTATTATTGGTTTAGTATTCGCATTCTTTAAAGTCTCAAATATTAAAATACTAGGAAAAATTGCAGATATATATATATTCTTAATTCGAGGAATGCCGTTAATTGTTCAATTAATGTTTTTATACTATGGTATTTCAAGTGTTTTTGTATTATCAGATTTTACTGCAGGAGCTTTAGCATTAGGAATACACTCAGGAGCTTATATAGCTGAAATTTTCCGTGGTTCTATTCAATCTATTGACCGTGGACAGGTGGAGGCAGCTCGCTCATTAGGTATGCCATATATGCTAGGAATGCGACGTATCATACTTCCTCAAGCTTTTAAAAGAGCTATACCAGCATTAGGAAATCAATTTATCATTGGATTGAAGGATTCATCGTTGGTGGCTTATATTGCAGTTTCTGAACTATTTAATCATGCCCTATCTGCCCAAGCGGCTAACTATATGCCTTTTGAAACGTATTTTGTAGTTGGTATTTATTATTTAATCTTAGTTCTAATCTTCACACTTCTTTTCAATAAGCTGGAGAAAAAATTAGATGTTGGAGGGAGAGAGAAGAAAAATGATAAAACTGAAAAATTTGCGTAAATCATTCGGTGATTTAGAAGTGTTAAAAGATATTTCTTTAGAAATACAGAAGTCAGAAGTTGTCGTATTAATTGGTGCGAGTGGTTCAGGGAAAAGTACTTTGCTGAGATGTCTGAATTTTCTTGAAATTAATAATGGCGGTCAAATAGAGATTAACGGAAAATTAATCGATGCTGGAAAAGAGAACCTAAATAAAGTTCGAGAAAATATGGGAATGGTATTTCAACATTTTAATTTGTTCCCACATTTATCGATTTTACAAAATGTTATAGAAGCACCTGTTCATGTGAAAAAACAGAGTAAGGAAGAAGCTACAAGAAAGGCGAAGGAACTTTTACAAAAAGTAGGTTTAGCAGATAAAGCAAACTTTTATCCAGATCAACTGTCTGGTGGTCAAAAACAGAGAGTCGCGATAGCAAGAGCCCTTGCTATGGAGCCTGAAGTTATGTTATTTGATGAACCTACATCTGCTCTAGACCCAGAGCTTGTAGGAGAAGTTTTAGAAACGATGAAAAATCTAGCAAAAGAAGGAATGACGATGGTCATCGTAACCCATGAAATGGGCTTTGCTAGGGAAGTAGCTGATCGTGTCATTATGTTGGCTGATGGCAAAATTATTGAAGAAGGACCACCATCTGAATTTTTCAAAAATCCAAAAGAAGAAAAAACAATCCGTTTTTTACAGCAAGTTTTATAAAGGTAATTAATATGAGGCCGTAATTTATTTTAGAGGAGTGCATTTAAATGTTGACTTGTTATGATGATGTTTTGAAAGTAACGGATGAATTAGTAGGGGTGGAAAGTATCGTAAATACTACTGGAGAGATTGAAGTTGCTAAGAGGTTATTTGATTTAATCTTCTCACAAAATTATTTCAAAAGTAACCCATCCCATGTATTCATGTCACGTACAGAAGATGATAAAGTCGAACGCTACAATGTTTTTGCCTTTGTCAAAGGTACAAAGGCAAAGTCGAATAAGACTGTTATTTTAATGGGTCATACCGATACTGTAGGAATTGATGATTTTAGTCATTTGAAAGATAAAGCATGTTCACCAAGTGAATTAAAGAAAGCGCTTGCAAATGAGAAACTTCCGGATTTAGTGAAAGAACATTTACAATCAGATGAATGGCATTTTGGACGTGGTGTTTTGGATATGAAGAGTGGAGTTGCAAGTCATTTCTACTTATTAAAGTATTATTCAGAACATCCTGAAGAGCTTATTGGTAATCTAGTATTCTTTGCAGAATGTGACGAAGAAGATAGTTCACATGGTGTTTTATCTGGTCTGAAGGATTTAAAACGATTAAGGGAAGAACATCTTTTTGATTATCAAGCATTAATCAATTCAGATTTCGTTGCCCCTCGCTACGAAGGTGACCCTAATCGATATATCTATAAAGGAACAGTCGGTAAACTATTACCTTCTTTCTTTATCACAGGTGCTGAAACACATGCAGGATCTAGTTTTGAAGGATTAGATCCAAATTATATTGCAGCGGAGTTAACGAGACAGATTAGTTATAATCCAGATTTATGCGATCAATCCCTCGGTGAAACGCCTATGCCGCCAGTTTCGTTGAAACAAACTGATTTTAAGCCAACTTATACGATTCAAACAGCTTTATCAGCATACGTTTACTATAATTTTTTTATCCAATCATGGTCTCCTAAAGAGGTACTTTGTTTGTTGAAAGAACAAGCGGAAATCGCCTTTGAAAACGGGATTAATACAATGAAAGAAAGACATCGAAAATATTGTGAAATAAGTGGGCAACCATATTCAGAATTACCTTGGAAGACTAGAGTAATTGTTTATGAAGATATGCAAAAAACGCTGGTGGAGCTTCATGGAGATAGATACTTAAACCATATGAAGCAATTTAAAGAAAATCTACTATTAGATGAAACGCTTGATGTTCGGATGTTTTCTGCACGAGTTGTCGAAGAAGAATGGAATTGGATGAAGGATAAAAGTCCAGCAATCATTCTATTTTACTCTTCACTCTATTCACCTCGTGTCGATTTGAGTGGGAAAAATGAAAAAGAGCAAAATTTGATAAAGGCATTGGACTATGCAATTGAAATTGTACAACCTCATTATTCAAAACCTATAGTAACACGCAACTATTTCCCCTATGTATGTGATATGAGCTGTGTTGCATTAAGTGATGGGGAAGATGATATAAAAGCAGTTATTGAAAATAATCCAAGTTGGGGCACAAAGCATTATGTAAACTATGATGCAATCCGTGAAATAAATGTTCCAACTATTAACATTGGTCCATATGGATACGATGCACATAATCGATATGAGCGTACAGAACTAGCTTACACGATGGAAGTAGTTCCTAATTTAACAAATCAAGTAATAAGAAAGTTATTAGGAATGGAAGTTGTTGAAGTAGAAAAGTAGAAAGTGGATATAGATAACTAATTTTATTGAAAAATTTTTGCAGAGGGTGTGAAGTTTCATGGGATTCGGAAGATATTCAGATAGTCTCCAAAATAAACGTGTTGTAGTGACAGGGGGAGCTAGTGGTATTGGTCTAGCCACATCGCTTCGATTTGCTGCAGAAGGATCAATTGTAGCCATATTTGATAATAATGAAGAACAATTAAAAAAGACTTTAGAAGAACATTCTGCTATCAAATACGGGATTTTAGTCGATGTTAGTAATCCTGATGAAGTGAAAGAAGCCTTTAAAGAAGTTGATGAGGCAATGGATGGAATCGATATATTAATATCAAATGCAGGTATTAGTATAAGAAATAAATTTATAGACATCACTCCAGAACAATGGAAAAAAGTAATTGGAATTAATTTAGATGGTATTTTTTACACAGCACAAGAAGCAGCTAAACGAATGTTGATACAAGGTAGTGGGGTTATTTTAATGACAGCCTCTACAAATGGAATAACAGGTCATCCATATTACGCCGATTATAATGCGTCAAAAGCTGGTGTAAACCTTTTAGCAAAAACAATGGCTTTAGAACTTGCACCAACGATTCGTGTAAATACAGTTTGTCCGGGTTATGTGTTAACAGCTATGCAAATTGCCGAGTATTCGCCTGAAATGTTAGCGCAGGTTAATGAAAATATACCACTTAAAAGACATGCTACTCCTGAAGAAATTGCAGGGGTTTATGCGTTCCTAGCTTCTGATGAGGGGGTATATATTACAGGTCAAAATATACCCGTAGACGGAGGAGAATTAGCTTAACAACATAATTCTATACTTGCTTTATTTCGCTTAATTCAAATACTCTATCAAATTTATTTAATAGAATCTAGATTATTAAATAGATTGAATAACAGACTATTAATAAGGCGTTTTGAAAGTAATTGTAAAAGGGGTGTTGATTATGGAAATGCAAACAGAGAAAAAGGGCAGGTTCAGAGTTCCTCATGTGTATGTCATTTTATTTTCTGTCATTATAATTGGAGCTATTTGTACTTACATTATCCCAGCTGGAGAATTTGATCGCATCGAACAAGATGGTAGAACGATTGTGGTACCAGGAAGTTATCACGAAATCCCAGAAAATCGAACGACAATTTTAAATGTATTTGAGTCAATTCATAAAGGGATGATTGCCACTGCACCGCTGATTTTTTATATTTTTATAGTAGGTGGAGCATTTGGAATATTGCGAGCTACTGGGGCTATAGAAGGTGCAGTCCATAGTATGGCGAAAAAAATTGCTGGGAGAGAGCAACTCTTAATCCCAGTATTAATGACTTTCTTTGCATTATCAGGTGCTATGCTAGGATTAGCAGAGGAGACTATCCCTTATATCACCATTCTAATCCCATTAGCAGTTCTAATTGGATTTGACTCGATGGTAGGGACAGCAATCGTACTACTTGGAACATCTGCTGGATTTACTGCTGCATTTATGAATCCGTTTACAGTCGGTATAGCTCAAGGAATCGCAGAATTACCCATTTTCTCTGGTATGTATTTAAGAATCATCTTTTTTGTCATTTTCTTAACGGTTAGTATTTGGTATGTCATGCGATACGCAAATAAAATAAAAAAGAACCCAAAGGCAAGTGTTATGTTCGGTGAAAAAAATGCACTCATAGATAGTTCGGATTCAAACCAAACATTTCCTTTTACTACACGGCACAAACTCGCTTTCTTTGTGTTATTAGGGACGTTAGTAGGGCTAGCTGTTGGTGTCATTAAATTTGAGTGGGGATTAACTCAAATGACAGGACTGTTTTTGATAATGGGTATACTTATTGGTCTTGTCTCAAAAATGAATTTTAGTAGTATGGCTGAAGCATTTATTAAAGGCTGTGAGGTTTTAATAATGGGTGCTTTAGTTGTGGGTATTGCGAATGCAATTCTAATTATTTTAAGAGAAGGTCTTATAATGGATACGATTTTATATGGGCTTGCTTCTGCTGTAGACTCCCTACCACCTCAACTAGCTGCACTTGGTATGTATATAGTGCAATGTTTAGTGAATTATATTGTCCCATCAGGTAGTGGCCAAGCCGCATTAACAATGCCAATAATGGTTCCGTTATCTGACTTGTTAGGGGTTACCCGTCAAACAGCAGTATTAGCTTTCCAATTTGGTGATGGTATTTCAAATATTTTCACACCTACTTCTGGCTATTTTATGGCTGGTTTAGCATTAGGAGGTATCTCGTGGATCAAATGGGTGAAGTGGATTTGGCCATTGATCGTTATTCATTATGTTCTAGGTGCTATTTTTGTAACCATTGCCCAATTAATCAATTATCAATAACTGAAGAAAGCAGTAGGAGGTGGTTCATATATGACTTTAACTAATTTACATCAAACTATGGTTGATTACCGTAGACATTTTCATCAATATCCAGAAGTATCTTATGATGAGGTCAATACTAGACTTTATATAATAAAAGAATTAGAGAAATTAGAATTGAAACCTTACACATTTTCTGGGAAAGATGTTGCTGTTGAAATAGCCGGACTACAACCAGGGAAAACTGTTATCATAAGAGCCGATATGGATGCTCTACCCGTATTAGAAGAAACTGGCTTACCCTTCTCTTCGAAAATAGAAGGAGTAATGCATGCTTGTGGGCATGATGGACATATGGCAATTTTATTAGGATTGATCCATTATTTTAAAGAAAATCCTGATAAAATCGTAGGGAAAATACGTTTTCTATTTCAACACGCCGAAGAAGATGTTCCAGCAGGTGCTATTGAAGTCGTAAAAAGTGGTGGTTTAAAAAATGCAGACGCAATTTTTGGTTTTCATTTATGGGAACCGTTAGAGTTAGGTAAAATAGGCGTCCGTAGTGGCCCTACAATGGCGGGGTGTGATAAATTCACTCTCACTATCTTTGGTAGTGGAGGACATGGTTCAATGCCAAATGAAACCGTGGACCCAACCATTATCGCTGCTCAATTTATTACTCAGTTACAGACTATTGTTAGTAGGTCATTACATCCTCTTGAACAGGCAGTTATAAGTATTGGAGAATTAAAATCTGGAACAAACTATAATGTTATTCCAGATACAGCCTATATAGCGGGAACTGTGCGGCAATTCGGAAAAGAAATTGCTGAGAAGATCCATAATCGGATGGATAAAATAATTAGTGGATTATGTGAATCATTCGGTGCAAAATATCAATTGGAGTATTTACATGGGGACCCTACATTGGTGAATGATGACCAGCTTTATAAAATGGTGAAGAAAAATGCTATTCAATTATTCGGTAAAAAAAGAGTAGAGGAGATTACTCCGATACTTGGAAGCGAGGATTTTTCTAATTATACAGAAGTCATTCCGGGTATGTATACTTATATTGGTATTGGGCGACCAGGGGAAACCTATGGACACCATCATCCAAAATTTGATATCGACGAATCAATGCTAGTTCCAGCAGCTACATTGATTTCACAATCTGTTATCCATTTTTTAGCGGGTGAAGAAAAATTAATTAATCTATATCAAGCTAATAATATTTAGAAAAATATTACAAAAAATGATAATATTTTAATAAAGAGGTATTAGTTATGAAAAAAATCGTTTCTAGCACAATCTTGAAAAACTATAAGATGCTAAATGATTCAAAGTTGATTATCTAGAAGTAGCTGCTGAATTAAGTGTTAAATTTTATAATGATTTTTAATAGTATACGTAATTATTTTTATCAGGGGGAGGCAAATGAAAAATAGACTAAAGGCAATGCTATTTATGCTGACGTTTTTACTTATAGCCTGCAACACTGACATAAATCCAAAAGAACATGCAAGTGAAATATATACAATTGCTTTAAATGCCATTATGGAAACAGACAAATCATTGAATGATGATATGAAATTTATAGCTATTGATATGAGTAATTTTGATGCATTAAATGAAAAACAGAAAAAATCAATTCTAGATTATTTCGAAGATAAATATAAAGTTAAAGTAATGGACGCAACTTTCGATGATTTAAAAGAAAAAGGATATTATAATGAGGATACCTTAGACGGAGTACTTCTAACAGTTCAAAAAGTTAATTTTAACGTAAAAAACAATATCTTTTTTAATGGTTCGAAATACAGATCAGCAAAAGGGGCTATTGGAGTAGAAAGTACAGTTCACTACAAAGGTGGAACTTGGCGAATAAAGAAAATAAGAGAATCTTGGGTGAGCTAAAAGTATTTTTCTTAAAGCGTGCTATTTAAACTAAATTTGACAGCTAAACCTCAAAAAACGCAGGGTGTAAAAACCTTGCGTTTTAATTATAGAGAGCTTTTTATCTAACTAGAACCTGTTGAAGAAATATCATTCTTCTACCAGTATAACAAATTCACTGAATAATTTATCTTCATTAACAGGACTAAACTCATTGTTTACAATATGTCCCTTCATCAGGTTTTCTGAAATTGTTAAGTGAACTAAGAACTGTGATAGTCATTTGTACATACTTTGTGCTGAAATAGGTATAAATATAAATTTCCCCTATGAATAGTGAACCAAAACGGAAATAGGTAATATATTATAATAAAGTTTCCTTAAGGAAATAAATTTTCTGTAAGGAATAAAAAGGGGAACTGATATGTCATGAAATGGATGGAAATATATATGCCAAAAACTTATGGGTTAATATCGATATGTGGCAAGCTTCTACCTCATAAGAACAGGAAACAACAACGGTAATGAACTATCGATTCAAAAAGTTTAGTAATAATCTAATAAAATTTTTTATATATAAAACCCCACTCTCACCTATTTCGATTGGTAGAAGTGGGGTTTTTAAGTTAATCAACTTTTTTCAATAACAAATTTTGTTTAATGACTTGTAAACAAGTACATACTTTTTCTAATACTAATGTCCATTTGAAAGGGGAATTCAAATTGAGCTTTTCAAAGAATAATAATTCAAATTCTCCTGAATCCAAAAAGAATAAATCTAAGGATCCGCTTCTTAAAAGCCTTTCTGAGAATGTGAAAATCATCAAAAAAGCAATGGGAAACAGTAACGATATTATTATCCGAGAAGTAGATATTTTAAAAACAGATAAACAACGGATTGCAATTATTTATGCTGATGGTCTTGCTGATAAAACTGCAATTACAGATTTTATCATGGAATCGCTTATGCTAGATATAGAGTCGACACCAGAAACACGCGAAGAAGATATCATTCAATATCTGAAAAATTTTTGCTTAACAGTTGGTGATGTGGAAGATGTTACTGATCTACAGAGTGTATATCGTGCTGTTTTAAATGGTGAAACAGTCATTCTATTAGAAGGTCAAACAAAAGGTATTGCTACAAGTACAAAAAGTTCAAAGGATCGAGCGATATCACAACCAAGTACGGAATCAGTCATTCGAGGACCTCAGGAGTCATTTACTGAAACACTCCGTACGAATACAGCACTTATTCGTCGTAAGATAAAAGATCCTAATCTTTGGATAAAATCAAGAGTTATTGGAGAAATAACACAAACAGATGTTGCGATTATGTACATCAATGGAATAGCAAACGATAAAATCGTAAAAGAAGTTCTTGAAAGATTAGACCAAATTGAGATAGACGGCATATTGGATAGCGGCTATATTGAAGAGTTAATTCAAGATTCTAAATTCACCCCGTTCCCAACCGTTTATAATTCAGAGCGACCAGATGTTATTGCTGCAGCACTGTTAGAGGGAAAAGTTGCAATCATAGTGGATGGTTCGCCATTTGTTTTGATTGTTCCAGCATTGTTTCCAACTTTTTTACATGCGGCAGAAGATTACTATCAACGGTCAATTATTAGCACTTTAATTCGTATTTTAAGATTTGGAGGAATATTTGTTTCGTTAATGATTCCTTCTTTGTACATTTCAATCACCACTTTCCATCAAGAAATGATACCAACTCCCATGTTGATTAGTATTGCACTTCAACGAGAAGGAGTTCCATTTCCAGCATTTATCGAAGCAATCCTTATGGAAATAGCATTTGAAATATTAAGAGAAGCCGGCCTACGAATGCCAAGAGTCATCGGTCCAGCAGTATCCATAGTAGGGACATTAATCATTGGGCAAGCTGCAGTAGAGGCTGGGATTGTTTCAGCAGTAATGGTTATTATTGTGTCAATAACAGCCATTTGTAGTTTTTTATCACCAGCGTATGCAATGTCAAATTCAATTCGTATGCTAAGATTCCCTTTAATGATTTTAGCTGCGATGTTTGGTTTGTACGGAGTAATGATGGGTGCCTTTGCAATTATTCTTCATGTTTGTAGTTTAAGGTCTTTTGGTATACCGTATACAGCACCATTTGCACCATTAATACCATCTGACCAAAAAGATGCAATTGTACTATTTTCACGTGATTCACTTTTAACAAGACCACGTTTAGTTAATCAAAAGAATATCAAGAGAGAACAGAAGCTAGTACGAAAAAAGGGTAGGAGTGATCTAGGTGAAAGTTAGAAAAAAAATAACGTTTATCCTATTTCTACTTTCAATTACGCTTTTATTAACAGGATGTTGGAGTAAACGTGAATTAAATGAACTAGCAATTGGAGTGGCGCTGGGTATAGATAGAGTAGACGATCAATATGAAGTTACTGTTCAACTTGTCGATCCTTCTGAACTTTCAATTAAACAATCAAGTAGTAGAACAGCAGTAGTAACATATACAACACAGGGTAAAACAATTTTTGAAGCAATAAGAAAAATGACGTTAATATCTTCAAGGGCAATCTATTTATCTCATCTTCAAATGATGGTAATCGGTGAGGGGATGGCAACTGATGGGATTAAACCGACGCTTGACCTCCTAGCGAGGGATCATGAAGTACGGAATAATTTTTATATTGTTGTTTCAAGTAAATCTACTGCAAGAGAAGTCTTGAATATTTTAACGCCTTTAGAAAAGATTCCAGCCAATAAATTGTTTTCTTCATTAGAGGTTTCTCAGAAAAAAATTGGTATAACATCAAAGATGCGTTTAGATCAATTAATCAACCATCTAAGTAGCGAAATTAAAAGTGCTGCATTATCAACCGTAGAAATAATCGGGGACCAACAAATCGGGAATGAGCAAACTAATATGGAAATTGTTAATACTCCTGCATTATTGAAGTACAGTGGTTTATCAATTTTTAAAGAGGATAAGTTAGTTGGTATTTTAAATGAAGAAGAAAGTAAAAGTTATAATTACTTAAGAGATGAAATAGAAAGTACGATAGAAAGTGTCTCATGTCCAAAAAATGACGGGAATGTTGCAACAGAAGTTATTAATTCTAAAACAGAAATAAAAGTAAAATTAATAAACGATATTCCTGAATTTGATGTCAATATTAATGTTGAACAAAATATTGGAGAAGTGGAATGTCAAATCGACTTAACAGATTCCAATACATTAAAGCAAATTAATGAAAAAGAAAGCAAACAGATTGAAAAGAGAATAAAAAGCTTAATTGAGAAATTACAAAACAAATATCAAGTTGATGTAGTAGGCTTTGGGGAAACGATGTATCGTTCTCACCCAAAAGAATGGGAAAAGATAAAAGGTCAATGGGAAGAAGAGTTTTTTCCTAAAGCAAAAATAAATGTGAAAGTGAAAATTAAGACAAAAGGATTTGGGACTTTGAGAAATTCACCGCTATATGAAACAAAGGAGTAATGGAGAATGTTTAAAACAATTGGGATTTTAATCCTCTTTACTGCCATCTTGTTATTTCAATTACCAAAACTAAAGCAGAATGGTGAAAAAAAAGAAATTTGGACCTTTTCAATATTACTAATCATCAGTACTACTTTATGTATAGCTGTAGCTTTAAAAGTAAAAGTACCAAATCCTTTTGATTTAATCATTGTAATCTTTAAACCAATGGGAGAATTTATTACGATGGCACTTAAATAAAGCGGCATAATTTAACAGTAAAAGAGGAAATAAGCTATGGGAAAAGAGATTATTAGTGTAAGACAATTCACGATAATTGTAATGCTTTATTCTGTAGGAGCAGCTATTTTAATTGTACCTGCAAGCTTAACACAAGTTGTGAAGCAAGATGCATGGGTTGCAGCTGTATTAGGAGTATTGGTCGGTTTATTACTAGTGAAATTTTATATCACTGTTGGAAATATTTCTCCTAAATTATCTTTAGTTCAATTGATTGAAAAAGTTCTTGGAAAATATGTTGGTAAGATTATTGTAATTTTGTTTCTAATATTTACGTATCTCTCTGGGACTGGACTTCTATATTTTTTAGGCGATTTCATGCGTACTGAAGTTATGCCTGAAACACCTATCGTAGCATTTGGTGGGTTATTCATGATTGTGATTATGTTTGGTACTTATTTAGGAATAGAAACATTTGCACGATCTTCGGAAATACTCTTTCCAATATTTTTTTTACTGTTTATATTCTTAGTGGTTTTTATTTCTCCACAAGTAGATATAAAACATTTAGAGCCGGTTTTAAATTCGAATCCTAAACCATTAATCAACGGTATTTTGATTTTTATTAGTGAATTTGCATTTCCATTGGTCGTATTGTTAATGATATTCCCTGTTGCTATTAATGTTCCTAAATCTGGAACAAAAGGGTTTTATATAGGTGCTATAGCTGGGGGGGGTATTTTAATAATCTTGATTACTTTATGTGTCTTAGTTCTTGGTCCTACTGATACGGCTCACCGAGTTTTCCCTAGCTATGCAATGGCACAAAGGATTTCTATAGGGAATTTTATTCAACGTATTGAAATCACTATGGCTCTCTTATGGATTATTACACTGTATGTTAGAATCTATTTTTATTTTCATGTGACAGTTGTAGGAACGGCACAGTTACTCAAGTTAAAGAATTATAGATCTCTAATATTACCTTTAGGATTAAGTATGGTTGCTCTTTCTCAAACGATTCATACTGATGTAGTCCATCAACTAAAGTTTAATAAGGAAATCTGGATACCATATTCAGCTACATTTGCTTTATTACTACCTTTAGTGTTATTAATTGTTGCTAAAATTAGAAAAATAAAAAGTGAGTAAAAACCTTATCCACTTAAAGTGTTTTTTTGTAAATATTTTGTGAAAATATACTAGTTGCTCATTCAAATTCGATGAATAAGAATCAGTCCTAATTAGATATAATCACTGAATATAAGCTACTTTCCAAGGATACCCTTAATAAATTTTATATAAAATGAATGAAAATTTACAAAACAATTAAATAACATTAACTTTTAGAGGATATAATTATTAAAGCAAGACATCTTCCATGCATAGATTTTATTAAATGAAATAAAATAAGCACTAAGGAGGAGTAAACTTGGCTACTTTAATCGACATATTGATTACAAGTTTGATCAGTCTCTGCTTTTTAGCCTTAGGGTTATTTATCTATAAAAAAGAAGATGTTGAATTAGTTGCAGGATATAATGGTCAAAAATTCAAAGGCAATAAATCAAAATTCGCAAAAAACAACGGCTTATTCTGTATAGCCTTTGCATGTTTACTTTTTATTACCCCTTTTTTAAAATATTTTGGGCATATATTTTTAAACTTAATTTCATTCATCATGCTGTTGTTGTTAATCATTTTGGTTCTTTATACAAGAAAGCAACATCAATAAGTTGGATATAATCCGCTTGTTCCTAGGAATGAGCGGATTTTAATTTGTGAAAAGCCTACTACTACAAGTGTAATCGATTCATAATTAGATGGTTTAAATTCGCATTATTACGGGAAATGTTACAGGGAAAGTATGGCGATATGTAAATCAATAGATCTGAAGGGATATTGGATTAACAAAAAGCGCTTCTACATTAAGTAGGAACGCTTTTTGTTAGAGATTATTATTAATTTTTAGAGACACCTTTATTTGCAGCAATCATTAAAAACATTGGTCGACGGTTTTCATCGTGCATTTCAGGTATATTCTTTAACATTTCTTCAGAAGGTGTAGATTCTTTGACTGCACTAATACTAAAACCTGCGTTAATCAAATCATTGATATAAGTAGAAATCGTACGGTGATATTTTTGAACGCTTTCATTTAAAAAGGACGTTTCACGTAATCCTTCAAAATGATAATTGTCTACTGGCCAGTGTAAACGATTGCCTTTTTCATCGTTATACCAATCTTGTTCACTTCTAGAAGTAAAGATTGGATGTTCAACAGAGAAGACAAATGACCCACCATCATCTAAGTAATCATAGACTTTCTTGCAAATTGTATCGAACGACTGAATATAGTGTAAAGCGAGAGAGCTTATGACTACATCAAATTGTGCATCTGAAATTTGAATATCTTCAATCGATTCTTGAATATAGGTTATGCCAGAGTCATCTGTTTTTTCACGCGCTTTTTCCAACATTTTTTTCGATAAATCAACGCCAATTACAGAACTGGCTTGTTGCTCACGAGCAAATCGACAATGCCAGCCAAAACCGCATCCAAGATCAAGTACGCGCTTATTTTTTAGTTTTGGTAGTAGTGTTTTTAATATATGCCATTCACCTGCAGCTTCAAGACCTTCGACTGAGCGAGGCATTTGTTCATAAGCAGAAAAGAAATTTGTTTCATCATATTTATTTTGTTTGGTCATGTTATATCTAAACTCCTATCTATATAAATAGAATATGGATTATTGTGTTGTAAATCAAATTATTTGAAGATTTTCGCTATACTATTTTCTACCTGAACAATATACACCAGCAATTACGCATAATCCTCCGATTACTTGTGATAAAGTAAGGGATTCACCAATAAAGAGTACTGCGAAAATCGAAGCAAACACAGGTATGAAATTTAAATATAATCCGGCTTTATTGGCTCCAATACGCACTACACCAGTATTCCAGGAAATAAATGCAATAATCGATGCAAATATACCTGTATAAATAATAGCGAAAAATGCTGTTCCAGACCAATGGATCACAGTCGTTGTTTGAACAGATTCATATAGGAAAAAGGGTAGTAACATAATGATACCTACGAATATTGAAACAAGAAATGTTGAATTTCCAGGTAATTGCTTTGCATATTGTTTTACTAATAAAGAATAGATACTCCATAAAACTACAGCAGCAATAACGATTATATCCCCTTTATTAAAGGAAAAATGGCGTAAAGTTTCTACTGAACCGTTTGAAATGATACATAAAACACCGATAAAAGAAATGGCTGTACCAATCAATTGATTTTTCGTTAAACGTTCCTTTAAAAATATAAAAGATAATATGTAAATGACAACGAGTGTTAACATATTCATCAATGATGCATTAATCGAAGTTGTGTAGTGTAGAGCTATGTATACGAGTGTGTTGAAACTAGCGACCCCAGTAAAACCAAGAATAAAAACAATTCGCCAATGCTTCAGTATCTCTTTGAAATCTCGTTTTAAAGCAACATAGGCTATCGGTAAAAAGACGATAAAAGCCGTACACCAACGTAGAAATGCAAGTGTGAATGGTGGTAAATCATTGGCAACTGCACTTCCAATGACAAAATTGCCGCCCCAAAGAATAGTTGCTAAAAGTAGCGATACAAACGCTGGGATTCTATTCATATAAAGGACCTCACTTTTAAAATATATAGCATCCATTTTTTCGACATACTAATTTAATCTCCAATAATATTTGAATATATCAGAAAATCAAGGCTTAAATACCTAAGAAATAAAGTACAACCGGTATTGATACGATACTAATAATTGTAGTTACAAATGTAGTAAAGGATACTAAATCAGGTTCTGTATCAAACTGTAGTGCTATCATCGTTGTATTTGCAGCAGCGGGCATAGCAGATTGGATGATCAAAACGGTTTTAATTAGAGAACTGAGGGGCATAAAAGTTAAGATAACTGCTGCTAGAATCGGTGATAAAACTATACGGATAATAGATACAACTGAAACTAAGCGATAATCTACCTTTTTAGCAGAAATAGCAGCTAACTGCATCCCTAAAACGAGCATAACTGTTGGAATAGAAGCTTCAGCTACTAAACTAACACCATCCATTACTGTTTTAGGAATAGGAATATGGTAAAATTCTAAAGTAATACCCGCTAGTGCTGCGTAGATTAAAGGCATGCGCAAAACTTTTTGAATGGATTGTTGTATTGTTGCTTTTTGTGATCCGCCAATTGAAGCAAAGAAAATGCCTAAACTATTCATTAGAAGTGAATGAAGTACCATTATAATTACGGCTATATCAAAACCTGCAGCACCTAAAGCAAATAACACAACGGGTGCTCCGTAATTGCCACTATTCATGAACACGGCTCCGAGGATCATTGCAGAAAATTCTGATCGAGAAGCCTTAAATATAGCGGACATAGCCCAAGTAATGAGAAACAGTACAACCGTTAACAAAATTGCGAAAATCGCTATGTATAAATAGTCTTTAGTTAAAGGTGTCGTATAAAATGTCCGAAAAGCGAGGAATGGTGACATTAAGTATAGGGCTGCTGTAGAAATTGATTTTATATCAAAGCCTATACATTTTTGTCCGATAAAACCTATTGAAAACACTATTAGAACCGGTAAAATAATAAGAAATAATGACAAATAATCATCTCCGTTAGATTTATTAGATATTTCTTATTATTCCACTTTAAAAAATATAGACAATACTATTTTAAAAAAAGTTTATTTTTCAAAGAAAAACACGTAGTAACTAACCTACGTGTTAACTATTGTTACTTCCAATTTGTATTGATAAATTCATCGCGACCGGATTTTGCACGGTCTTCTTTATAGTGTTTGGCACTTTTTTTGTAATAATCCTGATGGTAATCTTCAGCAGGATAGAATATACTTGCTTCTCGAATCTCAGTAACGATTGGCTTTTTAAAACGACCACTTTCAACTAACGCTTGTTTGGAAGCTTCGGCTAATTGTTGTTGCAATGAATCATGATAGAAAATGGCAGCTTTATAAGATTCACCACGGTCCTGGAATTGACCTCCGTCATCTGTAGGGTCGACTTGTGGCCAATAGATTTCGAGTAATTTTTCGTATGAAAAGAGCGCTGGATCAAATTCAATCTGAACGACTTCTAAGTGACCTGATTGACCTGCTTTTACGTCTTCATATGTTGGATTTTCTATATGTCCACCCATGTATCCTGAAGTTACTTTATGTATTCCGTCATATTCGACAAATGGCTTGACCATGCACCAAAAACATCCACCAGCAAATGTAGCCTTATTTGTAATTTGTTCCATGTTGTAACCTCCATTAGTATAAAGACGTCATTAATACGTGCCATCTTGTACATCTTATAGTTTACAACATTGACTACTAGAAAAACATACCCACTTGAAAGGAGCATACATCATGCAAGAAAATCAACAAACGCGAGTGCGCAAAAAAAGACGCAAACTTCGAAAAGGACGTGTGTTCTTTACTTTTCTACTACTTCTATTAGTAGGGGTAGGAGTATATGCATACACTGAATATAAAGCAGGATTAGAACTTGCGAAAGGGCAAGAACATATAAAAGAAGACTTTATTGGTGATGAGGCTTCATCAAAAAATATAGATAATATTTTACTTTTAGGTGTCGATTCTCGCGGAGAGGCAAAATCGCGAACAGACTCTATGATTCTTGTTTCATGGAACAAAGACACAAATGACATTAAAATGGTATCATTCATGCGAGATATTTATGCAGAAATCCCTGGCTATCAATCATATAAGTTGAATACAGCTTATTATTTAGATGGTGTTCAATTATTGAAAGATACAATTAGTAATATGTTCGATGTTGAAATTAATCACTATGCATTAATTGACTTTAAAAGCTTTGAATCAATGGTAGATATTCTTGCACCAAATGGGGTAGAAGTAAATGTCGACAAAGATATGTCGAAAAACATCGGAGTTAAATTGAAAAAAGGAACACATCAGTTGAATGGTAAAGAATTATTAGGCTTTGCTCGGTTCCGTTCGGATGAAAAGGGTGACTTTGGGCGTGTAGATCGTCAACAAAAGGCTCTAGAGGCATTGAAAAAAGAAGTTGTATCACCTGGAAATTATAAAAACTTCCCTAAATTATTAGGTGCGCTTCAAGGTTATGTTCAAACTGATATGACAACTAAAGATGAATTATCATTTATGACATCAATCATAAAAGGTGGGGACCTTAATATCGAAAAACTAACTATTCCGGTTGAACATGGCTATTCATTTGCCAATTATCCTCATGCAGGATCTGTTATTGAAATTGATCGTGCATTAAATAATAAAGCTTTAGAGGAATTTCTTGATTTTGAACAGTAATATAGGGGTATAATATTATTAGCGCAAAACGAATGCATCCTGTAAACTAATCATATAGCACTTTTTGTCAAAAGGGGGGATTGGATGGAACCAGAAAAACCATCATTTTTTTCAACGAGATTTATTCGTTTCTTAGGAGGTAGAAATTTACTTTTTGGATTATTAACCTTATTAATTTTAGGTTGTATTATTTTCATCTATGATAAAGTATCATTTATTTTCTATCCCATTATTGTTTTTTTACAAACAGTAGTACTCCCGGTTATTTTAGCCGCAATTGCTTATTATTTATTAAGACCTATTCTGCGTATACTTGAGAATTGGAAAATTCCGAGAGTATGGGGGATTTTGATTATTTACCTTGGGCTAGCCGGAATAATTACTTTGTTAGTTATTCTAGTATTCCCATTCCTAAAAGGGCAGTTTACGAATTTAATCAATGAATTCCCACAATACTTTATGGAAATGCTTCATAAAACGCAATCTTTCGTACAAGGATCGACTTTCAATTCCTTCTTGTCTAAATACAATTTTGATTTAGATCAAGTAATGTCAGATATAACGAAAGATTTAAGTGATACAGTTAAAGATACAGCGGGTAAACTAGGAAGCGGTATTGCGACAGGTATTACAGGCTTTATTTCCACTCTAACGGGAATTCTTTTAGCAATCGTAACTGTCCCATTCATCTTATTCTACTTATTAAAAGATGGAGAAAAACTTCCAAAATTTATTTTGAAAATGCTTCCTCCTCGTATGAGAGATGACGCGGCTCACCTTTTCCATAAAGCTGATCGCCAAATTAGCTCATATATTCAAGGGCAAATTATTGTTGCATTTTGTATCGGTGTCATGATCACAATTGGTTTCTTAATTATCGATATGGATTATGCTATCGTGCTAGGTTTTTTAGCGATGGTTACAAGTGTTGTGCCTTATTTAGGACCTATTATTGCCATAACACCTGCTGCGATTATCGCTATCGTAACGTCGCCAATTATGTTGGTCAAACTGGCAGTGGTATGGACTATCGTGCAATTAGTGGAAGGGAAATTTATTTCACCACAAGTTATGGGGAAATCGTTACATGTCCACCCTATTACCATCATATTTGTATTACTAACTGCAGGTTCGTTATTCGGTGTACCAGGTGTTGTTCTAGGTATACCAGGTTACGCAGTTCTCAAAGTGTTAGTAACACACTTATTCTATTTATATAAGAAACGCTATAATCGCCAAGAACCAGATCCTACTATGGAATATGAAGTGGAGAACTGGAAAGACGAATAATCGGTAGCATTTGCTACCGATTTTTTTTGTTAAGGAAAGGAAAAATGTATGATTAGTTGAACAGTTTTTTGTCAATTCAATAAATCTAAATACGGTTATATGCAATTTTATAAAGAAAAACAGCTATTCTTTCAATTTAAACTGAAGGATTTGCTGTTTTTTTATGCATGATAATACAATTTGTTATGAAAAATCCCTTTTGAAGAAATATTTTTACAATATCAAATGTTTTTGTATCAATGATGGAAGCGTGTACATTTTCAATAGAATGAAATATAAATAAAAATACAATTGACTTTATATTTATACATACTTATAATAGTTTGTAACAGACACGTGAGGTGATTCAGTTGAAGGTCGGAATTATTGGTGCAACAGGATATGGCGGGTTAGAACTAATAAGATTATTACATAATCATAATGAAGTCGAAAAAATTAAATTATTCACTTCTTCTGATGAAGGAGCCATTTTTTCACAAAAATTTGGTCATTTAAAAAAACTATATGATCAACCATTAGAGAAAATTGATGAAGATACATTAGCTGAATTAGATGTTGTATTTACAAGTACTCCTTCTGGGGTTTCAAGCAAGCTTCTACCACCTCTATTAAATAGCTCAACGAAATTCATAGATTTATCAGGTGATTTCCGACTAAAAAATTTAGAAGATTATGAAAAATGGTACAAAAAAGAGTCAGCTCCTAGTGATGCAGTAGAACAAAGCGTATATGGTTTGAGTGAATGGAACAAAGAAGCCATTCAAGATGCAAAACTTATTGCCAATCCAGGTTGTTATCCAACGGCAGTTTTACTTTCTCTATTACCTTTGTTAAAAGAAGATTTAATTTATGCAAATGGTTTAGTCATTGATGCCAAAAGTGGAATCTCAGGGGCGGGTAATAAGCCTAGTATGATGACTCACTTCAGTGAAACAAATGAAAATACAGCCATCTATAAAATACATGAACACCAACATATTCCTGAAATTGAACAAGCTATGAAAATGTTCGCAAATAGTGATACACCAATTACATTTACAACAACATTAGTACCGATGACGCGAGGGATTCTGGCAACAAGCTATGCGCAGATTACTCCATGCACAACAGAAGAACAACTATATTACTGTTTAGTTAAACAATATCAAAGTAATCCTTTTGTTCGAATAATAAAAGAGACAGCAAAATTTGGAACGAACCAAGTTTATGGTTCTAATTTCTGTGATATCCATGTGAAAGTAGATTCTAGGACTGGTAGAGCTACGATTATTGCGGTTATTGATAATTTAGTTAAAGGAGCAGCCGGTCAAGCCATTCAAAATATGAACATACAATTTGGTTTTGATGAAACAACCGGCCTTATGCAAGTGCCATTATACATTTAAAAAGGGAGTGTTTATATGACAACAACATTTGAGAGTTTAAAAAGAATTTCGAGTAAAAATATCGTTTCACCTAAAGGGTTTACTGCAACAGGTATACATTGCGGCGTAAAACATAAGAAAAAAGATTTAGCGATTTTAGTAAGTAAAGTACCTGCAAATGTAGCTGGTGTTTTTACAACAAACGTTATTAAAGCAGCCCCTCTTGTACTGACAAAGCAGGTTGTGAAAGAATACGGAAAAATGCAAGCACTTATTGTCAACTCTGGTAATGCAAATGCGTGTACAGGAACTCAAGGCTATAAAGATGCTGAAACAATGCAACAATTAACAGCGGAAAAATTAGGGATTGCGAAAGAACTTGTTGGGGTTTCATCGACAGGCGTAATCGGAGAAATCATGAACATGGAGCCGATTGCAAAAGGAATTGCTGAAATTACACCAAATGCAACGTTAGAAGGAGCAATTGATTTCGCACAAGCAATACTAACTACTGATACGGTCACTAAAAATACAGCATATAGCGTAGTTATAGACGATAAAGAAGTTGTCATCGCGGGTGTGGCAAAAGGATCAGGTATGATTGAACCTAATATGGCTACAATGCTTGCCTATGTTACAACTGATGCAGATATCGATCAACAAGCACTGCAACAACTATTAAAAGAAGTAACTGATGTGACTTTTAATGCGATAACGGTAGATGGCGATACATCTACAAATGATACCGTTTTAGTTTTAGCTAACGGATTAGCAGGCAATGCCACATTAACGCCAGCACATCCAGAATGGGAGACTTTTAAAGCCGCTTTCCATGCTGTATCTCAAGACCTCTCAAAAATGATCGCAAAAGACGGTGAAGGTGCAACTAAATTAATCGAAGTTAAAGTTGAAGGTGCTGTAACTGATGAAGAGGCACGTAAAATTGCGAAAACAGTTGTAGGTTCACCTTTAGTGAAAACAGCGATTTTTGGTTGTGATGCAAACTGGGGACGAATTATTTGTGCTGTAGGATACAGTGGTGGAACAGTTGACCCGACCGATGTGAAAATTCAAATTGGTTCAACTACAGTTGTTGAAAAAGGTGAACCAGTACCATTTTCTGAAGAAGAACTTATTGTCTATTTGAAACAAAATGAAGTGAAAATCGCAGTATCCTTAAATCAAGGTGTAGGCTATGGTACTGCTTGGGGATGTGATTTAACATATGACTACGTACAAATCAATGCAACATACAGATCATAAAACGATTGTTATTAAACTAGGTGGTAGTATGTTAAAAGGTTTAAATGCTGAATTTTTAGAAAACTTTAAAAAGATGCAACAAGCTGGCATAGATATTATTATCGTTCATGGCGGTGGACCTGCTATTAATCAAGCATTAAAAAGCGCTAATGTTGAAACTACTACTAAAAATGGTATTCGAGTGACATCAAGTAAAGCTGTTGAAATTGTACAATCAACATTAATTGGTAAAGTAAATCCAGCATTAACGCATCAATTGAATGTTGCAGGTATTAAAGCGTTAGGGCTAAGTGGTTATGATGGAAGTTTATTTAACTGTTCGTTCTTAGACGAAAAAGAATATGGTTACGTAGGAAATATCGAAGCAGTAAATACGGAACTTCTAAAAACTTTACTTGCTGAAAAAATCATTCCAGTAGTTTCTTGTTTTGGAGCGACATCTGATGGGATACCTCTGAATATTAATGGTGATACAGTTGCTAGTAAAGTGGCTTTATCAATGAATGCTGATAGCCTTTTACTCGTGACGGATACACCAGGGATGAAAATTGAGGAAGAAGTTCAAATCAGTGTAAATCCAGAACAGATCAAAGAATGGATTAATTCTGGCGATATATATGGAGGCATGATTCCAAAAGTTCAAGCTGCCGTTGATTGTTTAAATGAAGGTATACCAACTGTTCAAATCGTTGGTTCAAAATTAGTCGGTACAACGATCCAAAGAAAGGAAGTTTTCGCATGAGTGCATTATTTGGGAACTATAGCAGACGTCCAGTTCATTTAGTAAAAGGGCTAGGAACGAAAGTATATGATGAAGCAGGAAAAGAGTATTTGGATTTTACTAGTGGCATTGCAGTACTAAGTCTAGGTCATGCAAATCCTATTTTAGTAGAGGCCATTAAACTGCAAAGTGAAAAATTATGGCATATTTCTAATTTATTTGAAAGTCCAGAACAAGAGCAATTAGCAGCCACTCTTCTGAAAGATACTCATCTGGCACATGGATTTTTTTGTAATAGTGGGGCTGAAGCAAATGAAGCAGCAATCAAACTTGCTCGTAAGCATACGGGTAAACATACAATCATCACTTTTGAAAATTCATTTCATGGAAGAACATTCGGTGCAATGTCAGCTACAGGTCAAGCAAAAGTGCAACAAGGCTTTGGTCCTTTAGTAAATAAATTCATCCATGTTCCATTTAACGATGTGAAAGCTCTAGAAGCAGAAGTAAATGATGAAGTAGCAGCTATTATGCTAGAAGTCGTGCAAGGCGAAGGTGGCGTCAATTCTGTTTCCGAAGAATTTGGTGAAGCCATTACTAAAATCTGTAAAGAACAAGGAATCTTACTCATTATTGATGAAGTACAAACAGGTATCTCTCGCACAGGTACACGTTATGCTTATGAACAAACTGCATTGAAACCAGATATTTTAACCCTAGCTAAAGGACTCGGTGGTGGCTTCCCAATCGGTGCAATGCTTGGAACATCTGAAATGTATGACACATTCAGCCCGGGGACACACGGTACAACATTTGGGGGGAACCCACTAGCAGTAGCCGTTGCGCAAACAGTTCTTAATCATGTGTTTGAAGAGTCGTTTTTAGGGGAAGTACTTAAAAAATCAGAGTATTTCACAAAGCAATTAGAAAAAACTCTACCAGCTGAGAAGTTTACAGTAAAAGGAATGGGCTTACTGCTAGGTGTAGACTGCGGCAAAGCTGTAGCACCTTTTATTACAAAAGCTGAAGATGCAGGCTTACTATTAGTTGGTGCAGGTGAAGAAGTCATTCGTTTACTGCCACCTCTTACAGTAACACATGAAGAAATCGATGCAGCCATCGCAATCTTAGCAGATATTATTAACGATTAATAAGTTTGAATTAATGCGTTCAGAGAATCGCAATTCATTACTCTATACCTCTTTCAAAAGTGTTTTATATAAGCGAATGGGTTCACGGACCTTTTCGCTTATTGTTGAACACGAAACTTCCAGTTATGTAATTCGTCAAAAGTAAAAAAGGGGGAATTAACATGTCTAACTTTATACATTTCAAAGGTATACTCACTGAACTCCAGGAAACATCATCTCATTTCGCCTTAACTTGTCATAAACAAGATGACAACTCTACATTTATACTTAATCTAACGAAAGAAACACTTATTTTTAATAGCACTTCATATGAGCCCCTTCTAGTAAGTGAACTAAAGCGAGGCTTTTTTATTCATGCCTATGTCCATGAGCTTCAACCTGCAATGATGATCTTTCCACCGCAATTCTCTCCAACACTCGTGCTTGTGAATGAGAAAGATTTATTCTATGGCAACAAAGTTGGTACATACAATGCCGGAACATCTTTAGTAGAAGCAGATTTACGGCTAAATATTAGTCAAAATACGAAAATAATAGATGCAGTAGGGGAAAGTATTGCGACCGAAAAGCTTGATGGACATGACATAGCTGTATTCTTCAAAATGAGTACACGTAGCATTCCACCACAAACAACACCGCAAAAGATTATATTGTTGGATGATTAAGTGCCTGTATAAAAAAGAATTCATTTTATCAGAATGGATTCTTTTTTACTTTATGAATTGATTTACTTTTGAATTAAACTACAATATTTTCATATATAAGAAACAATAATATAGAGTAATATTGTTTGGCTATTCTGTATATAAGGTGGTATGAATAAAAGTGTGGTGGTTTAGGGGGGGAAGCCTATATTCATTAAGCGACAAGTACCAAGTGAAATCTTTGCACATAAGCGACTCATTAAACGACTCTCCCCATATCATCAAAAAATCGAAGACATCATTCGCCAACTTGAAAATGTAACAGCTGGTTTTAATGGTGAATGTCGCGTAGATCAAATGGTACTAGAAGTACCGTTTAACAAATCTTTTTTTACTTCCCAAACTTCGAGTGTCAACTCTCTCCAACTCGTATTGCCCAAATAGATTCCGACTTACTCACACAAAGCTATATTCTATTAATTGAAATTAAAAATATGAGAGGAACTTTACATTTCCAAGAACAGCCCTATCAACTCATTCAAGAACTTGAAGGGCACTCCATTGCATATCATTGTCCGCAAATCAATTAATTCGTGCATCAGATACATTTGAGCGCTGGTTAAAAAACATGAAGTTTCTGCAATTACCTATTTATAAAACAATCATTATGCCTAATAGCCGTACAGTAATTAAAACTGCACCTACAACTGTACCGTACATCATGTCGAAAGAAATCGCACTATTTATCCAAAAACTAAATGAGCTCCCTGTAGTAATAAACAAAGCTCAAATAGGAGCAGTAATTCATTCAATTAAAGTGAATAATAGATCTTTTAAACATAGACCTTTATGCGGAAAATACAATATACCAATTGAACAAAAAAAAACGGAGTCATCTGAATAGGTTAAAAGAGAGCTCGAGTAGCACAAAAGAAAGGCCAAAAAGAGCGAGTGAGTTAAAAGAAGAGCTGAATAGGTTAAAAGAGAGCCATAATAGCACAAAAGGAAGCCCAAAAAGAGCGAGTAGGTTGAAAGAAAAGCTGAGTGTTTTATATCACAAGAAAAATTCCCATCACCTTCACCACAAAAAAACCGCAAAAGGTATTACCCTATTGCGGTCAAAAGCTATTATGCGTGCACTACTGATAATGTAGCAAGTCGTTCAACAGCCTCAGCTATTAATTCTTCATTTTGAACAAGTGCTAAGCGTACATAACCAGCTCCAGCATCACCGAAGATGATACCTGGTACCATGACTACGCCTGTTTCTTTAATTGCATGATATACAAAGTCGATATCGTTCATTTCTTGATTTGGGTATTTAGCCCAGACGAACATACCACCCTTTGAAGGTGTTACGTTCCAGCCAATTTTAGTTAAACCATCCATTAAAATATGGTGGCGTTTTGAGAATGTAGCACGAAGACGATCTGTTATTTCTTCAGCATTGTCTAATGCAACAATACCAGCTTCTTGGATTGGCTCAAAAGTTCCGTAATCCAAATTAGATTTTAGTTCTTGGATAATTGAGATCATCTCAGCATTTCCTGCTATGTAGGCAATACGTGCACCAGCTAAACTAAAGCTTTTAGAAAGAGAGTTGATTTCCATGCCGACTTCTTTAGCTCCTGGTGTAGCAAGGAAGCTTGATGGACGGTCGCCTTCAAAATAGAATTCTGAATAGGCAGCATCATGTAAAATAATGACATTATATTTACGGCCAAATGCAACTGCTTTAGCGAAAAATGCTTCGTTAGGCATTGCAGGAACTGGATTTCCTGGTAAGTTAAGAATCATCAGTTTTGCCTTTTCAGCAACCTCTACAGGAATTGCATCGAAATCTGGTAAGTAATTATTTTCTTCTAATAAAGGCATATAGTAAGGAATAGCTTCTGCAAGATGAATACCGGCATCAAAGGCTACGTAGGCTGGGTTCGTCGTTAGTACATAGTCACCTTTATTACAGAAGGCCATCGGTAAATGGACAAGTCCTTCTTGTGAACCCATTGTTTGAATAATTTCCGTATTAGGATCTAAATCTACATTAGTACGACGTTTGTAATAACGGGCTACCGCTTCGTAGAATCGTTTCGTACCACTTAGTGTATAACCATATGAGCTGGCTAATGCACTACGCTCAGACAATACTTTACGTACTTTTTCGTCTGGTGGAAGATCCGGGCTTCCTAAGCTTAAATCGATTAATTTAACGCCTTCAGCTGCTTTCGCATTGGCCGCCGCTTTCAAATCACCGAATATTGCTTTTGGAAACATAGCCATTTTTTTTGATTTTTCGATTTTCACATGCAAGCACTCCTTAGTTGCAAAAGTAATTTTAAGAAATATTTTAACATACTAAAGCTATTATGTAACAGATAAACTTTAGTAATTTCATATTATTTGATAAATATTCTCTGAATGTTCAATGTTTATAAATGTTTTAAGATTAAAAAAAGAGATTTTAGTTCATCTTCACTAGTGAAATATATTAATACAAGTGATATTTATATTGGCTTGCCTCTAAAAATGATCTATATATTACTACTATATGGTAGCTTTAATTATGTAAATATACAAAATGTAACAATCGAATTGTTGTTTGGGGTTATAGTAAATAAATCATCTATCATTTTTAGAGTGAAGATTCCGAGTTCTAATAAATAGATTTTGTAACAGTTTATGATACAGATTCGGACTAGAATAGTCATAAAGTAGGTACATCATCAATTGAATCTGTCTCAACAGTATCAAAAAAATTGGCAAACTTTAGTGAGGATTTAGTTAACTCTGTAAAAAGTTCAAAATAAAAATTTTATGGTAAATCAAATGTCTTATAGTAGGCATTTGATTTTTTTGTGGAAAATTGTATGTATTTTCAAAATAAACTATTATAAAGTTGGTTTTTACTATGGAAGTGTTGCAAACCTTATTAAATTTTCAAAAAAACTATAACATGATGCTTTTTCTTAGTGTTTTACCTTCATTGATATAGAAATGTTTAAAAAATAAATATACTTAACTTAGATTTCATCATAAAAGAAGAAATATGTTCATATATTTCTTAAAGAAAAGACCGTGAAAAATAAGGTTTAGAATGAACTTGACGCAAATTTTTATCTTCTATGAAATATTTTATTTTCGATAAAAATGGAATGTGTATTCTAAATCAAATAATAGAATCAATACATTTGTTATAAGTGTAGTTCGAAATTGATGGTGAAAAAGGAGGTTTGATATGCATATAAATGTAATATATAGACCTAGGTTTTATGCTAAATATGGAAAGAGACTATTAGATGTAGTTGTTTCTAGTATTCTTTTGCCTATTATTGTACTTATGATGCTAATAATAGCTATTGCATTACTAATTGTATCTGGAAGACCTATTTTCTTTACACAAGAGAGAACGGGATTAAATTACTCAAACTTTCAAATTTGGAAGTTCAGGACGATGCGTAATGATCTTAGTCAGAGGTGTAAAGTGACTGACTGGGAAGGTGGGGTCCCCGAACAGTTTGTTTTTAAGAACTCACAGGATACGAGGATGACAGGTATAGGGAAGTTACTAAGAAAAATGAGCTTAGATGAACTACCACAAATTATTAATGTTTTAAAAGGTGAAATGAGTCTAGTAGGACCAAGACCTGAAGTACCTGAAATTACAGCTTATTATAATGTAGAACAGTCTAAAAGATTGTATATGAAACCAGGAATTACAGGATTGGCGCAAATAAATGGACGTTCTAATATTCCTCATGGAAGAAAAATAAATTATGACATTGATTACGTAGAGAATTGCTCTTTACTACTCGATATCAAAATATTAATTCGCACTATTCGTGTGGTTTTTAGTCGAGAAGGAGCTTATTGATATGTAATTCAAGTTATATTTCATCTATATAAATGGCCATGTATTGCGAGCAAGTCGAAAAATAATGAAGTTTGATCATCCAGTAAACTGACATGTGAAGCCAAAAATGATGGAGTAAAAAGAAATAATAGCTTATTTCACTTATACATAATAGATTCTTAGAAGGTTTTTAGTATTTGTAACTGTATTACAGGCAGTAATGTTTGACTGTTAACAGCGGCTATTAATTCCATATTAAAAACCAGATAATTGCAGCAAAGTATTTGTGTAATCATAAGCATTCGTTAATGGTGGTTTCAAGGTAAATAAATTGGCCATATGGAGAACAGTTTCATTAATCAGCGTATATTGGCTAACACAAAGATCAAAGAAAGGTGAGTTAATGAAAATTGTTCAAATAATCACGAAATTAGATACAACTGGCGGAGCTCAAACACATGTACTTGCTCTCACAAAACAACTTGCTTTAGATGGACATGAAGTAACAATACTCACTTCAAAAGGAGAACTCATTTTTAAGCCGTTAAATGAAAAGAATATAAGCATTATTCAACTTCAAAATTTAAAATGGGCTATTCACCTTGTAGCTGATATTCGTGCATTTTTTGAAATACGTTCCATATTACGTCGTATTAATCCAGATGTAGTAGCTCTTCATTCATCAAAAGCGGGTGTAGTTGGTAGGTTAGCAGCTTTTTCTTTAAATATACCAACTGTCTTTACTGCACATGGTTGGGCATTTACTGAAGGAGTAAAACCAATAAAACGTTGGATTTATCAACAAATCGAGAGGGCATTTGCGAGAAAAACGACTAGAATTATTACTGTTTCAAATTATGATTACGCACTTGCTATCAAAAAAAAAGTTGGCAAAAAAGAAAAAATGACGACGATTCATAATGGTATTCAGAATAGTAATAAACATAGCTTTCCTCAAAATAAAATATCAAAAATCGTTATGGTAGCAAGATTTGAGCAACCTAAGCGTCAAGATCTTTTGATTGAAGTTCTTTCCTCAATGAAAGAAAATGAGTGGCAGCTAGTTTTCATAGGTGATGGAAAAGAGATGGAAGCTGCAAAAACGTTAACGCTACAAAATGGTATCGACCACCGCGTTACATTTCTAGGTTCTCGTGATGATATAGAAACACAACTACAACAGGCTGACATCTTTGTCCTTTTGTCTAATTTTGAAGGACTACCTATTTCTATCTTGGAGGCAATGAGAGCTCAGTTACCAGTTATCGCTTCGAATGTAGGGGGTGTACAAGAACTCATTATCGATAATGAAACAGGGTATATAGTAAATCATGATATACAAGTTATTAGAGACAAGTTGATTCAATTACTAGAGAATAGCGACTTAAGGCTGCAACTTGGTCATGCAGGTTGCCGTTATTTTGAAGATAGATTCTCATTTCATTCTATGTATGACAAAACAGTGAGTCAGTATTTACAGGCTCAAAATGAAAAGAAACAGATAATAGATGTAACAATACTTGATCATCACTAAGTTTTTATTAGCAATTCTCTAGATTTTTAAATTTAGACAAGTTACAAACGGATTTGTATTAAAGGAGGCGATTATCCTAAAGACATCTCGTTCTAGGAGGAAGAATGTAATAAGTAATTCAAAGAAGTTAAGAAATGGAGAGAAGTATTGAACATTCTAGTAACTGGTGGAGCAGGATATATTGGCTCACATATATGTATCGAGTTAATCCAAGCTGGTCATGAAATCATTATTGTAGATAATTTTATTAATAGTAATAAAGAAGTAATCAATCGTATGCAAGCAATCACAAAGAAAAAAATAACATGTCTCTCCGTAGATATTAGTCATAAAGAAGATTTAGAAAAGGTATTTCAAAACTATTCAATCGATAGCGTCATTCATTTAGCAGGTTCCAAATCTGTTTCAGAATCCCTCCACAATCCAATTAAATACTACTTGCAGAATTTGGTAAGCACAATCCAGTTAGTCGAACTAATGAATAAGTATAAAGTACGTCAACTCGTTTTCAGTTCATCAGCAACTGTCTATGGCACCCCAGAACAATGTCCTATCCCTGAAACTGCAACCTTAAATACAACGAATCCCTATGGAACAACAAAGCTAGCTGTTGAAAAATTCTTATATGAATTTGCACAATCCAATCATTCTTTTTCCATTGTTTCATTACGATATTTTAATCCAATTGGAGCACATGAAAGTGGCATGATAGGAGAAGATCCTTTTTCCGTTCCGAATAATTTGATGCCTTATATTACGCAAGTGGCAACGGGTAAATTACCTTTTTTAAATATATATGGAAATGACTATCCAACGCTTGATGGAACCGGTATTCGTGATTATATTCACGTAGTAGACTTGGCAAAAGGTCATGTAAAAGCGTTAGAAAGTTTAAAAGGAAAGTATGGATGGAGAGTATTTAATCTAGGTACTGGTGAAGGATATAGCGTCCTACAAGTTGTAAAAACATTTGAATATGTCTCAGGTATTCCAATTAAATACCTAATAAGTGATCGACGTGAAGGTGATGTTACCATTAGCTATGCAGATGCGACAAAAGCAAAACAACAACTGAATTGGGTAGCAGAAAAAACTTTGGAAGATATGTGTCGAGATGCTTGGAGATGGCAAAGGAATAATCCAAATGGTTATAAGGTAAGGAATGTAGCAGAAAATCAGTTGTTATATATAACTGATTTGTAATTGTTGCATAAAAATGGAATATGATTTATACTGTATTAAACATACTGAATTACCCTGTTTTAAAATACTTTTCTAAAGCCCTATAGGAAAACTATGAGGGCTTATTTCCTATGGTTAAATTGACAGAAATGTTTGCTTATCTGACAATTTAATGATAGGATTAAATCAATTACATATTCTTATCAAGAGAAGCAGAGGGATAAGGCCCTGTGAAGCTTCAGCAACCTCTGATTTAATCAGAAAGGTGCTAAGTCCTACAAGACAAAAGTCTTGGAAGATAAGAAACGAGCGTGTTAAGTTAGCCCTCATTCTTATCCTTAGAATGAGGGCTTTTTATATGCGTGTACATAATAGACAAAAAGGAGAGAAATAGCTATGCCAATTAATATTCCGAAAAACCTTCCGGCAACGGAATTACTAAAAGAGGAAAAAATCTTCGTAATGGAAGAGGACCGTTCAAAAAGCCAAAATATTCGTCCTTTAAATATATTAATTTTGAATTTAATGCCAGAAAAAGAGAAAACTGAGCTTCAATTATTACGTCTACTTGGTAATACACCTCTACAAGTAAACGTAACGTTTTTAAATACTGCAACGTATGTTTCAAAAAATGTTAGTAAAACACATTTAGAATCATTTTATACGACGTTTGAACATGTTAAGCACCGACGCTTTGACGGCATGATTATAACGGGTGCACCGATTGAATTAATGGAGTTTGAAGATGTTGATTTTTGGAAAGAAATCGTCAGTATTATGGATTGGACTAAAACAAATGTCACTTCTGTGTTACATATCTGTTGGGGTGCACAAGCAGCACTTTATCATCATTATGGTATTGGGAAATTCCCACTTGCGAAGAAATGCTCAGGAATTTATGATCATACAATCACAGATCCAACTGTAAAGCTTGTTCGAGGTTTTAATGATATATTCACTGCACCACACTCACGGAATACATCTGTATCTATTGAAGAAGTTGAAGCTCATCCAAAGCTCAAACTACTTTCAGCCTCTGATGATGCTGGAGTATTTATTGTCATGTCAGAAGATGAAAAGCACATCATGATAACTGGGCATTTAGAATACGATGCTCATACTTTGGCAGACGAATATTCACGTGACGTTGCAAAAGGGTTGAATATAGAAGTTCCTCAAAATTATTTTCCAAATGATGATCCAGCAAAACAGCCATATAATACTTGGCGTTCACATACGCATTTATTGTTCTCTAACTGGCTGAACTACTATGTGTACCAAGAAACACCATTTGAGTGGGAATAATATAAATAAATGCTCTATTCTATTAGTAAAATAGCATAGGGCATTTTCTTTTTTTGTAGATACTCTTTATAAGTAAAGACCATTTTCTATTAAAATCTAAAGGTGAGCACCAACAAAGCATACTTTATGCTATTATAAATATAGTTTATCTCGAAGGGAAGACAATTAATGAACTCACCTTTTACATTTATTCATACAGAACCAAAAAATATGGATCCATCTAAAAAATACCCAGCCATTTTCTTATTACATGGAATGGGGAGTAATGAGCAAGATTTACCTGGATTAGTAGCTGAATTTAAAGATAGTTGTCATATTTTTAGTTTGCGTGGTCCTATTACACATAAACCTGGTTATGCCTTCTTTACAATTCAAGATATAGGGGAACCAGATCGTCCAGTTTTTGATAAAGTAGTTCATTTTATCCGAGAATTTATAGATGAAGCTTCTTTCGTTTATAATATTGATGTAGAGAAAGTTGTATTAATGGGCTTCAGCCAAGGAGCTATTTTAGCACAGTCACTAGCATTTGTTTTAGGCGATAAGTTGACAGCAGTTGTCGCTTTAAGTGGTTATATTCCTGATTTTGTGAAAAACGAATATCATAAACAATCAGTGGAACATATGCCAATTTTCATCTCTCATGGTGAATATGATTATGTTCTACCGCATCAATGGGGTCTTGAAAGTAAGGACTTCTTTGAGTCATTAGGTGCAGCTGTCACGTTTAAGAGCTATCCAGACGGACATGGTGTTACACCAGCTAATCACTTAGACTTAGTCACTTTCTTAAAAGAACAAATTTCTTAACTATATTTTAAATGCTACGAGAAAAATTATGTACTGACATAGAAAAATGAGACAAATAAAAACACCTTTCGTTGAAAAATTGGGTATCCTACTTCTAAAAATCAACGTGGAGGTGTTTTTTCTATGGGGACAAGAACCAGTTATCTAGAATAAATGAAAATGAAGGCAATTAAGATGAAATTAGCTGAGATTCCTGTAAAGCATGTATTTGAAGAAACAGCCAGCTGCCATTACAATCTCATCAACTGACTGTTTGCTTTTGATAAAAAGATGAAAAGTTTATAATCCTGCCTTTAATTCAGAGTCCAATAGAAGATCTAGGTCCTTGAACCGTCAAATTGAAAAGTATTAATGATATTTCATAGGGTGTTTGTTTCATATCACTATCTAACCATTGTTGAATAACTCCTAAATGAGCAGAAGTTGGACCAAGAATGACATTCATGAAGTCGGAATTTTCTTTTATATATTCAGATAATTCTATTAAAAAAGGTGCTGGCTGATTTTTAGTATAAAAAAAAGCGGATACTAAATAGAAAAAACCACTTTAGAACAAGCAAAAAATTAAATAGAAGAAAAATAAACAAAGCCATGGTAAAAAGTCGCTCGTGGCTTTGTTTATTTCTATATTAATTGTAAATAGTAATAACTTTAATATTATCGTATGAATAAATATTGATTAAATATAAACCTCGGTAGTCTATATAGATAAGATCAAAATCCAGCGTCTAAGAGAAAATAAAAACCAAACTAGAAAAATACTAGTATGGTTTAAGAATAATAATTGTTACTTTACTGTTTTGTCTGCCTTAAATTGTTGAAATAATTGCTCCCTATTTCGAGGGAAGGGGACATCAATTGCTAACATGCCGTTTTGCAGTAATTGCTCTGCCGTTTCAAATACCCATGGCTTCTCAAGATGAGCTTTTGAAAGTAAGTTAGGTTGTTTAAAAACGGAGACAGGATCACCATGATATAGAATTTGTCCATCACTCATGACAATGATCTCATCAGCCCATTCATATGCAAAATGCACATCATGTGTCGATAAAATAATAGTTTTATGCGGTTTATGAATCGTATTTAAAAGTGACATGATTTGTTTAGAATAATATGCATCGAGACCTGCAGATGGTTCATCTAATATTAAGACATCGGGATTCATTGCTAAAACTCCAGCAATAGCAACACGTTTTTTCTGTCCTAAACTTAAAAAATGAATTGGTTTTTGTTGTAGGGCGATAACTTCAGTTTTTTGCATCGCCCAGTCAACTTGTTCAACTACTTTTTCTTTAGACCAGCCAAGATTAATTGGACCAAACGAGATATCCTGTTTTACAGTGCCAGAAAATAATTGAGAATCTGGATCTTGAAATACGATGCCTACTTGCTCTCGTAACTGTAATAAAGATTTGCGCCCATACTCCATCCGTTCTCCTTTAAAATATATCTCACCTGAAGTGGGTTGCAATATCCCATTTAAATGCTGAAATAATGTAGATTTACCAGCTCCGTTATTACCGAGTAGTGCAATTTTCTTACCTTTTTTTATAGAAAGAGAAAGCTCGTTTAATGCAATCGTCCCATCTTGATAGCTATGTGTAAGATGTTGTATGTCAAAAAAAAGCTCATCCATTTAGACTTCCTCCAAACTGAATATAAACAGAGACAATGCTAAAAGAAATGAGTCCAATTAATACCCAGTTTCTTTTAGAAAATGAATACTCACCCTCTAATAATTTTATATCTTCCGTATAGCACCGAGAATTCATTGCAATTATTAATTCTTTAGAACGTTGAAATACATGGACAAATAAAGTGGAAACAAGTAAACCTAATGAGTGGATACTTTGTTTCACAGTAAAATAACCAAGACGAGAATTTTGTGCTTGATGAATTTTAAGTGATGTTTCTAAAAAAACGAAAATGAAGCGATATGTTATTTCAGTTAATTCGATTAATAATGCTGGTACTTTCAGCTTACGTAATACATGTAAAATATCATGGATGGGTGTAGTCAATGTTAAGAAATATAAGCAACTAATACTACTTAGCACTGTAAAAAATAATTGGATTGCTGTCTCTACACTATTTTCTGTAATAAAAATATGAAATCCTAAAAATTCAGTTGTCCAAAGTGAAGAGGGGCTTAAGCTATGATTGCTTGAAACTGAAATTAATATTGTAAGCATACTCGATAATAGGAAAAAACTAGGCACTAATAATAACTTGAAATAATATTTAAAAGGAATTTTCGCACCTAAAATTGTAAAAGCACTCATCACAGTGAATGTGATGAGTGATACAAGTGTATCTTTCACAGTTAACGAAAATAACATCAGAAAAAAGGTGAATACCATTTTTTCTATTGGATGAATATGCTGCCAACGATTCATATAAGCATATTTATCAATAAGAAGCATCTTATATTTGACCCTCTTTGTTATTCACATTATCTTTGCGTTTGTATTTACCTCTTGTTAGACCAACAAAGTAACCGATAAAACCAGCACCAATGGCTGCTTGAAGGCAGAATAATAGACTTTCGATTTCACCACTTGGTGGCTCCCAAATACTTGAGAACCAAGGCTCATACGAAGCATTAATTTCGCCAATGGCAGCTTCAGCTTCACCATCAGCTCCTCCAAATTCAGCCCCTTTTTGAATGAAAAGAGGGAAAATAGCAAGAATGACAACGATTGAGATTAGTATTAAATTCTTTTTCATCGTTGTTCAGCTCCTTTTGTGAAGACGCGAAGTGCTTTTAGCTCAGCTACGTTGTATTTTTTTAAGAAATTCATAATGACCACAGTTAAAATACCTTCAGAAATAGCTAAAGGAATTTGCGTTAAAGCAAAAATACTACTAAATTTAGTGAAAGAGGCAGAGATTCCACCGATTTCAGAAGGGAATGCAAGTGCTAATTGAATAGAAGTGACAAGGTAAGTACCAAGATCACCTAAAGTTGCAGCCAAAAATACAGCAAATGCAAAGGATAAACCTGCTTTAGAAGCCCCTTTGTAAACAGCGTAAGCAATTAGTGGACCAACGACTGCCATTGAAAATGCGTTAGCACCAAGTGTTGTTAAGCCACCATGAGCTAAAAGCAATGATTGGAATAAAAGAACAATAAAACCTACAATACTCATTGCAAATGGCCCAAATAATACAGTTCCTAAACCTACACCAGTAGGGTGAGAACAACTACCAGTTACAGATGGGATTTTAAGTGCGGATAAAACAAAAGCAAAAGCACCAGATAAGCCAAGCATCATTTTAGTATCTGGATTTTCCTTAATTGTTTTACGTATTGAACGGAATCCAATTATCAAAAATGGAATTGTTACTGCCCACCAGAAGATAGCCCATTCTACAGGTAAGAATCCCTCCATAATGTGCATGGCAAATGCTTGATTTGGAACAATCATGACAAATGCTAAAAAATAAATCATTTTCCAGTTAAATATTGATTTTAACTTATTCATATTATTCTCCCTTTTATTTATGTATTTTTACTAGATATACAGTTATATACAAATAACACCTCCTATGAAATACCTCTCTGGATAGGGCGTACAGCCAGTTTGCAAATAAAAAAGCACTTCTTTCATAGAAAGAAGTGCGTGAAGGAAAAGTCATCAAAAAATAAGACTTACTCACTTTCACACCCATCCTCGTAGGTTGAAACAGTTCCTCACTTTATGGCAGGTCTCCTGGCTTAGAATCCTCATTTTGCTACAGCCTTCCCGTCTATTGACAGTGACATAATGTAGCAAAACTCCTCAACACAGTGGCGGGACCGCGTCGGATTAACACCGACTTCCCTTTTAAGTTAAACGCTAATTTAACACCATAAAGTTTATTGAATTGTTTGATTTCAGAATATAGTGTATCATGAGAATTTTCTTTCTACTAGATTTTTTTATGGAATTTTCAAAAATATTGAAATTGAGTAGTAAGGTAGATATAACTGTTTTTAATAACTTTATATAGGTGTAAATGTAGAATTTAAATTATGTCAAGATAATATTCATAAAAAAATCTATTTGAATCTAGTAAAATTTAGTATATGATAGTTACAGATTTAGAATTTACTGAATAATACAATTGAATATCAAATTTAAAAGTGCCGACATGTTTGGTTTATTGAACATGTAGGATAATAGGGAAATCGGTTAGAATCCGATGCAGCCCCCGCTACTGTAACGCTGATGAAATGATAACACTCACTGGTAAAATACTGGGAAGAGATCAAAGTAAAGTGACGCGTAAGCCAGGAAACCTGCTTTTATAATTATGAACGATACTTTTCGGAGGGAAAGGTGAAGGCTACAGTGGACGATGCTTATTTATTTTGATGTGTTGTCTGAATAATCTAGTTTTTAAACCTTAATTCTTTGAATTAAGGTTTTTTTATTTACCAAAATAAATAACTAGTTGCCAATTTACCCTATTTCCATAGATTTTTCATAAAAAATGATGAACACAGTATGGGAGGATCACGATGACAACTTGGAATTTAGAAAGAATGAAAAGCCATTTGCTCATTTGTAATGGTAGTAGCTGTTTGAAAAAGGGCGGCGAAGAAGTAACGCTGGCAGTAAGGGATGAGATTGCTAGGCTTGGGGTTGACGAACAAATACATACAACTCGAACTCGCTGTAATGGACGTTGCAAAGATGCCTGTGTCGTTATTGCGTATCCACAAGGTACTTGGTATCAAGCAGAATCTCCTGAAATTGGCCGTCAAATTGTTCGCGAATGTATGGATCAGCAAGTTGCACCTCATGTCGTCTACCAAACATTAAATGGCAACATGACGAAAAACCCTACATCAGGAGCGATTAAAGGTATTTCGAAAAACAAATAGTTAGATGTAACGAAAAGGAGATGTTTGAATGTCGCAACTTGGCAAACTTTATGTAGTTGGTTTTGGTCCAGGAGATTTTAAACATATTACAACTAGGGCAGTTGAAGCACTGCAAGAAAGTGATTTTATTATCGGTTATAAAACGTACGTTGAACTCATTCAAGATCTAATTGATAGTAATACATCTGTCATCAGTACCGGTATGACTGAAGAAGTTTCTCGGGCTCAAGAAGCCGTAAGACAAGCTGAAAATGGTAAAAAAGTAGCGGTCATTTCAAGTGGTGACTCAGGTGTGTACGGTATGGCCGGACTAGTTTATGAAGTGTTAATAGAAAAGGGATGGACAGAAGCAACCGGTGTTGAAATTGAAGTTATTCCTGGCATTTCCGCTATTAACTCTTGTGCTTCTTTACTTGGCGCACCGGTCATGCATGATTCATGTACGATCAGCTTAAGTGACCACCTAACTCCATGGGATTTAATAGCAAAACGTGTGGAAGCTGCGGCAATGGCGGATTTTGTAATAGCTCTTTACAACCCACGGAGTGGTCGTCGTACACGACAAATTGTCGAAACGCAACGTATTTTATTACAGTATCGTTCACCTGAAACACCAGTAGGTTTAGTGAAAAGCGCTTATCGTGATCGACAAAATATCATCATCACTAATTTAAAAGATATGTTAAATCATGATATTGGTATGTTAACGACAGTTGTCATCGGTAATTCATCGACATTTTTGTATGATAATAAAATGATTACGCCTCGTGGTTACCAAAGAAAATACACATTGAATGCTGAAAAACAACCACTAAAACCACATCAACGTTTGAAAGAAGAGGCAGAACCGTGGGCAATGGACCAAGAAACCGGCATTCAGCGTAGTCAAATTATTGATAGTGCACCTGCTTTAGTAAGAGCTAAGCAACCGTCAGTTGTAAAAACAGAACCAAAACCTAAAATTGGCTCATTTGAAATGGCATTAGATGCATTAACTCGTGTAACGGGTCAGCAAGTGGAAACTCAAACTACTTTTGTACAGCAAGAAATGGAATCTATTTTCGAATTAGCCGTAAGCCCTGGGGTTGCAAATAAAAGGTTTACACCAAAACAAATGATGACATTAGCTGATGTAGTTGGAGATAAAGGCACTATGGAATATACACCAAACCATAATATTCTTTTGAAAATCCCAACAACAAAGCCAGATTTTATTACAGCTAGACTGCAAGATGCAAACTTTATTCTGTCACCAGTTGGTGATGTTGTCACAATAAAAGCATGTGATTTCTGTGATGGTGAGAAAACGGGCGGAATTCCTTATGCTGAGGAACTTCAAGAAAAACTTGGAGGTCTGAACATGCCTAAAGAATTTAATATCGGTTTTAATGGCTGTGGTATGGCATGTTATAAAGCTGTAATGGAAGACGTCGGAATCGTCTATCGAAAAGGTAAATTTGATCTTTTTGTAGGTGCGAAGCCAGTTGGTAGAACGGCTCACCCAGGACAACCAGTTGCAGAGGGCATTGAGCCAGAAAAGATTGTAGAAGTTGTCAGTAATATCGTTGAAGAATATCGTCAAAATGCACATCCGAACGAGCGCTTGTTCAAATACTTCAAACGTGTGAAGCGAATTCAAGGATTTAACTATCAAGATATGTCACCGAAAATTGAAATTGAACCTGCTCCTTGCGGGGATTAAAACTTAGGGGGAACTATATTTATGAAAGCTATATTATTCGTCGGGCATGGTAGTCGTTTAGCAAAGGGTAATGCAGAGGTTAATAAATTTGTAGAGCAATTAAAGCCAACATTAGATGGTCAATTACTAGTGGAATCTTGTTTTTTAGAATTTGCATCACCAAACATTGCACAAGGGATTGATAACTGTGTCGTTAAAGGTGCTACAGAAATCCATGTTATTCCGATTATTTTATTGCAAGCAGGACATTCGAAAATTCATATTCCAGCAGCGATTGATGAAGGTAAAGAAAAATATCCTACTGTACAAATTACATATGGTCGTCCACTAGGTGTACATGAATCCATTTTCTCAATTTTAAAAGAACGTTTAACAGATGCCGGTTTCAATCATGAAGCGGAAAATAAAGATACAGCTATTTTATTAATCGCACGTGGTGGTAGTGACCCAGATGCTAATAGCGACTTTTATAAAATTGCCCGTATGCTTTGGGAACAGTTAAATGTTCGTACAGTAGAATGTGCATTTATGGGTGTAACTTACCCAACAGTTGAGGAAGGTATTGAAAGATGTCAGCAGTTAGGAGCTAAAAAAGTAATTATGCTGCCTTACTTCCTATTCACAGGTATTCTGATGGAACGTATGGAACAAATGGTCTTAAGTTACCAAACTAAGTACCCTGAATTAGAAGTAAAATTAGCGTCTTACTTTGGTTACCACGCTGAACTAAAAACAGTATTAGCAGATCGAGTTGAAGAATCACTTCAAGGTAATGTGAAAATGAACTGTGATACTTGCCAATACCGTATCAATGCAATGGAATTTGTAGAGCATCATCACCATCATGACCATGATCATGACCACGACCACGGCCATCATCACCACGATCATGACCATCACCACCATGAACACGATCACGAACATGCTGGTACTGCAAAATGATTTTGTTTTTAGCAGGTACGAGCGATGCCAGAGCATTGGCGATAGAGTTACAACAAACTGGATACCCAGTTTTTGCAACTGTTGTCACTGAATCAGCTGCAAAAAGTTTAGTTGAAGCAAATATAGAAACGCATATTGGTCGTCTAACAGCTGAAGAAATGGCTCGATTTATTCAATCAAAAAACTTACAAGCTGTAGTAGATGCATCTCATCCATTTGCAGAAGAGGCATCAAAAAATGCACTAGAAGGTGCAAGATTAGCAAGTGTTCCATATATCCGCTATGAACGTGAAAGTCAGCAATTCGAAAATGACAAATTAATCTTAGTAAAAAACTACGAGGAAGCGGCAAATCTGGCGGCTAAAAAACGCGGTGTCATCATGCTGACAACTGGCAGTAAAACACTTGGTACATTTACTGAGAAGTTATTAGGATTAGAGGATACAAGAGTCATTGCCCGTATGCTACCACGTTTAGACAATATGGAAAAATGCGCAGAGCTTGGTGTAGAACAAAAGAATATCGTTGCTATTCAAGGTCCATTTTCTAAAGAGCTTAATATAGCTCTTTATAAGCAATACGATGTCACTTTAATGATTACCAAAGAAAGTGGCAAAGTAGGTTCAGTTGATGAGAAATTAACAGCAGCTCTGGAATGTGGCATTGAAACAATTATGATTGCTAGACCGAAAGTAGCTTATGAGAATGTTCATTCTACTTTTATAGATGTTATTCAAGCATTACAAACTCAACTTTCCAAAATTTAGGAGGAATTCCAAATGGATTTTAGAACAGATTTTAAACCTTTAACAGTCGATCCAGATAAAATTTACGAACATAGTTTTGCAACTATTTTAGAGGAATATGGTCCACATGATTTTACGGAAGATGAATGGAAAATCATTCGTCGTATTATTCATGCTTCAGCGGATTTCGATTTAGGTCGCTCAGTAATTATTCATCCAGATGCGATTGAAGCGGGTATTAGAGCTATTCGTTCTGGTAAAGCAGTTATCGCTGATGTGCAAATGATTGAAAGTGGTACCGGACATAAGCGATTCCAAAAACACGGTGGAGATGTATATTGCTATATTTCTGATGAAGATGTTTCGAAAGCTGCTAAAGAGGCAGGTGCTACACGTGCTATTATGTCAATGCAAAAAGCTGCTCATTTACATGAAGGTGGTATTTATGCAATTGGAAATGCACCAACTGCATTATTAGAATTGATTCGCTTAATTAAAGAAGGTGTAGTAAAACCGGATTTAATAATCGGAATGCCTGTTGGATTTGTATCTGCTGCAGAATCGAAAGAAGAATTAGCTAAAATCACAGAAGTACCGTTTATTACAAACCTTGGACGTAAAGGTGGTAGTACCGTAACTGTTGCGGCACTTAATGCCATTTCACTATTAGCTGATCAGGCTTAACGATGCAAAAGAAAGAGAAAAAAGATCCATCGCAAATGCGTCATGGCTATACAACAGGCGCTTGTGCAACAGCAGTAACGAAAGCAGCTTTAACGGCTCTTATTACTGGTGAAGCACAAGAAACAGCAACGATCCATTTGCCGGTGGGCCGAGATGCGACATTTACTATTGAAAAAAATACATTTGAAGGAAATTCAGTAAGTTGTGAAACGATAAAGGATGCCGGAGATGATCCAGATGCAACACATAAAGCATTGATTATTTCTACTGTCAGCTGGGGCGATCAACCTGGAATAATTTTAGATGGAGGAGTCGGCGTGGGACGAGTGACCAAGCCGGGTCTTCCTGTTCCTGTTGGAGAAGCAGCTATTAATCCAGTCCCAAGGAAAATGTTGAACACTACCGTCCAAGAAACGCTAGATGAATTTCAAATTGACCGTGGAGTAAAGGTTGTCATTTCTGTTCCAGATGGAGAAGAAATTGCAAAAAAAACGTTAAATGGTCGACTCGGAATTATCGGTGGTATTTCTATATTAGGTACTAGAGGAACCGTTGTACCGTTTTCTAGTTCTGCTTATATGGCAAGTATTGTCCAGGCGATTAGTGTAGCAGTTGCTATGGGCTGCGAACATGTCGTGTTGACAACAGGTGGGCGAAGTGAAAAATATGGCATGCAACAATATGAAGGACTTTCTGAGGAAGCTTTCATTGAGATGGGTGATTTTGTCGGTTTTGCACTTAAGCATTGTAAACGTTTAGGTATTAAAAGAGTGTCGTTAGTAGGCATGATGGGGAAATTTTCGAAAGTTGCTCAAGGTGTCATGATGGTGCACTCGAAAAGTGCTGCCATCAATTTTGAATTTATGGCAAAACTTGCGAAAGACGTAGGAGCACCAGACGAACTAGTGCAAGAAGTGGTGGGAGCAAATACGGCTTCTCAAGTTGGTGAGATGATGATGGAAGAAGGTTTTGACCAGTTTTTTAATCATTTATGTGAAGCTTGTTGTACAGCTTCTCTCAATCATGTGCGTGGAGGCCTTATCATGGACACAGCAATTTATTCCATGAAAGGACAATTATTAGGGAGGTCTGATGGCATTGACTCAATCGATTAAATTGATCGGAATTGGTGATAACGGACAAGAAAGTTTATTACCTCAATACGTATCGTGGATTGAAGATAGTGAAGTATTGGTAGGCGGAGAAAGACTACTTGAATTCTTTCCTCACTATTCTGGTGAAAAAATTGTCGTAAAAGGCGGATTGAAACCTTTAGTAGAACAGTTGAAAAATGAAAAGCGTAAAACAGTTGTTTTAGCATCAGGGGACCCATTATTTTATGGTCTAGGAGGTTATTTAACTAGCAAAATAGATATCGAAGTTTACCCATACTTTAGTTCCATTCAATTAGCTTTTTCAAAAATGGGTGAGAGTTGGCAAGATGCTTATTTAATAAGTGTTCATGGACGCAGTATGAAGGGCTTGGCACAAAAAATCGATGGCAAATCGAAAATCGCATTGTTAACGGATTCTGATAATAGCCCGAGTAAAATCGCAGAATATTTATTATCCTTTGGCATGACAGAATACCGAGCTTATGTTGCAGAAAATATTCAAGGTGAAGACGAAAAATACGGCTGGTATGAATTAGAGGACATGAAAAATCTCGAGTTCTCTTCATTAAATGTTGTCATTCTAAAAAAAGTTGGACAAAGCCCAAAATGGACATTAGGCATTGATGACGAAGAATTTTCACAACGTAAACCCGATAAAGGGCTGATTACGAAAAAAGAGATTCGAGTTTTAAGTTTATATGCTATGCAATTAACGAGTAGTAGTATCGTTTGGGATATTGGTACATGTACGGGCTCCATGGCTATTGAATCTGCGAAGCTGGCACCAGAAGGACAAGTATTTGCGATTGAAAAAAATGAAGGTGATCTTGAAAATTGTCTACAAAATCAACGTAAATTCCGTACCGATTTAACAGCGGTTCACGGAAAAGCGCCTGAGGGACTTGAAACATTCCCGAATCCAGACGCCATTTTCATCGGTGGTACAGGTGGTAACATGAAGGATCTATTGAGAGTATGTTGTGAGCGTTTAACTGAAGGTGGAAGAATTGTTTTAAATGCTGCGACCATCGAAAATTTATACCGAGCGAATGAAGCATTCGATGAGTTTGGTTTTGAAACATCAATTATGCATGCACAAATTTCAAGAAGTAAACCAATTTTAGGTATGAAACGATTTGTACCTTTGAATCCAATCTATATTATTACGGCAAAACGAAAGGAAGACATCCATGAGTAATTTCGGTACTTTATATGGTCTAGGAGTAGGTCCTGGAGATCCTGAACTTATAACAGTTAAGGCATTCCGTGTGATTCAGGAATCACCAGTTATCGCTTATCCGCGAAAACGTAAAGGAAGTAAAAGCTATGCACAACGCATTGTTGATGTATATATCCGTCCAGGCGAAAAAGATATGCTTGGACTTGTTTTCCCAATGACAAAGGACCAAGAGATTCTTGATCGAGAGTGGAATAAAGCAGTGGAACTAGTATATGAAAAATTACAAGAAGGCAAAGATGTTGCATTTGTAACTGAAGGCGATCCTCTACTCTATAGTACATTCATCCATATGATGAAGTTGATGCAAGAATTGCACCCAGAAATAGAGATTAAAACAGTTCCTGGTATTTCATCTTTCAACGGTTCAGCTTCACGTTTAGGTATTGCACTTGCAGATGGAGATGACCATGTTGCGATTATTCCAGCTACTGATGATTATGATGCCATGAAAAAAGCACTTGAAGATCATGATGCTGTCGTATTCATTAAAGTAGCCAAAGTAATGGATTTAATGATTCGCGTGTTAAAGGATTTAAATCTATTTGATAAGGCTTCTGTCGTGACAAAGGTTACCTCTGATGAGGAAGTCATTTGGTCAATGGATGAATTAGAAGATGCAGAGCTAGAATACTTAACATTAATGGTGGTGCGCAAATAATGAAAAAAATATACATAGTTGGGGCAGGCCCTGGAGATCCAGATTTAATCACAGTAAAAGGCTTAAATATTTTACAAACTGCAGATGTAGTGATGTATACAGATTCACTAGTAAATGATGAGCTTATTGCAAAAGCAAAACCAGAAGCTGAAGTAATTAAAACAGCAGGTATGCATTTAGAAGAAATGGTCGCCGTCATAGTTGACCGAGTGAATGCTGGTAAAACACTAGCACGCATCCATACAGGTGATCCTGCAATGTACGGTGCGACAATGGAACAACTGGCATTACTGAAAAAGGAAGATATTCATGCAGAAGTTATTCCAGGAGTCAGTTCGGTTTTCGCTTCAGCTGCTGCTATAGGTGCTGAGTTAACAATTCCAGATTTAACACAAACACTCATTTTAACTCGTGCAGAGGGCCGTACTCCAGTACCTGAATTTGAAAAACTTCGTGATTTAGCAAGCCACCATTGTACGATTGCATTATTTTTGAGTGCTACTTTAACAAAGAAAATTGTCAAAGAACTCCAAGCAGCTGGTTGGAGCGATGATACGCCAATTGCCGTAATACAAAGAGCTTCTTGGCCAGATCAAAAAATCGTCCGTACAACGCTTATTAATCTAGATGAAGATATGCGAAAAAATGGTATTCGTAAGCATGCTATGATTTTAGCAGGTTGGGCGCTTGATCCTAATATTCATGATAAAGATGAGTACCGCTCAAAATTATACGATGCAACATTTACTCACGGATTCCGAAAAGGTGTGAACCTCAATGATTGAATTACAAGAAGGAATTGAACCGATTGTAGTTCAACATAATCAATATGCCATTGTTGCTATAACGAAGCACGGTGTACAAACAGCACGTAATCTACATCAATCATTTGTACACTCAGACGTATACTATATGAGTAAATTTGAACAAGGTGATGAACAACAAAAGCATATTCAACTATTTACAGGAAGTGTACGCATGTTGTTACCAACACTGTTCAAACAATATAAAGGTATCATCATGATAATTTCACTTGGTGCTGTAGTACGTATGATTGCACCTATTTTAGTAGATAAAAAGACAGATCCTGCAGTTGTCGTCATTGATGACCGTGCGGAAAATGTCATCAGTGTTCTATCAGGTCATTTAGGTGGAGCAAATGAATTAACACACGAAGTAGCTTCTGCTTTAAATGCTCGTGCAGTTATTACAACTGCATCAGATGTTCAAAAAACAATTCCAGTAGACCTTTTCGGTGCTCGCTTTGGCTGGGTTTGGGATTCTGCAGATAAATTAACGCCTGTAAGTGCATCTGTAGTAAATGAGGAACCTGTTGCGATTGTACAAGAGTCTGGTGAGAAAAACTGGTGGCATCTACAAACACCTATGCCAGAAAACATCAAACAATATCCGAGCATTACAAAGGCTCTAGATGCAAAGCCAAAAGGGGCATTAATCATTACGCACCGATTGCTAACAAAAGCTGAAGAAGCCATATTAGAAAATGGCGTTGTTTATCGTCCGCAGAATGTCGTAATCGGAATGGGCTGTAATCGCGGAACATCTTCAGAAGAGATTGAACAAGTTATTTTGGAAACTTTGCAAGAACTTCAAATTTCGATTAAAAGTGTCAAAGCACTATGTACAATCGATTTAAAAAAAGATGAGCAAGGTTTCCTTCAAACTGTTGCAAAATATGGATGGGATTTTAAGTACTACACTCCAACTGAATTGAATATTGCCACAATCGAAGCACCATCAGATACTGTGTTCAAATATACAGGTGCTTATGGTGTAAGTGAACCAGCAGTTCGCTTATATACTGGTTCAGATGATTTAGCTTTAGTTAAGAAAAAATCAGGTAACACAACTATTTCAGTTGCCGTCATTTCACATGATGAATAGTATCAATTGCTAATTAAAACCGGTTGTTTATGCCGGTTTTAATTGCAATCTCGGGGGGATAAGTGATGAGTTCAAGAAGACTAGTAATTGCAGGAACAGGAAGTGGCGTTGGAAAAACGACTTTTACAATTGGGATAATGGCTGCTTTGCAAAAGAAAGGTTATCAAGTGCAAGGATTCAAATGTGGTCCAGATTATATAGATCCCTCATATCACACAGCGGTAACCGGCCGTACTTCTCGTAATCTAGATAGCTGGATGTTTGATCATGAAACTGTTAAGGAAATGCTAGTCCGTGCGAGTTCAGGAGCAGATATTTCCATTATTGAAGGCGTAATGGGGTTTTATGATGGTAAAAGCCCACTAAATGATGCAGGTTCCACAGCTGAAATAAGTGTCATAACGGATAGTCCCGTATTACTCATCGTTAATTGTGCCAGTATGGCCCGTAGTGTAGCAGCCATCGTTAAAGGATTCCAAATACTTTCGGATACGCCAAATATTATAGGGGTCATTGCCAATCAAGTTGGTAGTGTAAATCACTATAAAATAGTTAAGGCCGCCATTGAACAAGAGTGTGGTATTCCTGTACTAGGATATTTAAAACGTGAAAATGGTATTGATATTCCAAGTCGACAATTAGGTTTGATACCTGCTATTGAACGTGGTGAATTGAATCCATTCTTTGACCAACTTGCATTCCTCATTTCAGAAACCGTCGATATAGATCGCATTTATGAATTGGCAAAAACCTCTGAAATTGCGCATTTCTCTAGTGGATTATTTGACCAACGACATGATAGAGGCGTAACAATTGCTGTGGCAAAGGATGCTGCTTTTAATTTTTATTATGAAGAAAATCTAGAGTTATTAAGAGCATACGGTGCATCACTTGTTTTCTTCTCACCACTAAATGGTGAAGTAGTACCAGAAAATGTGGATGGACTATACATAGGAGGGGGATTCCCAGAAGAATTTGCGGCTGAGCTTTCAAAACAAGAAGCTGTCAAACATTCAATACGACAGGCAGTGAAAAGTGGTATGCCTACCTTAGCAGAATGTGGTGGATTTATGTATTTAACAGATTCTATTACAGATACAAAAGGCAATACATATCCAATGACTGGTATCATTCCTGGCGCTGTACAAATGCAAGAAAAGCTTGCTGCACTAGGGTATCGTGATATTACCGGCTCTCCAAGTAACTTCATAATTGGTGAAAATCAAATGGCTAAAGGGCATGAGTTTCATTACTCCACTTTTACAGCTTTAGAGGAAATTCAATCAGCTTATGAAACAACAGGGCGTTTTGGTAAAAAGGCAGAAGGTTATTTAAACGGGAATTTAGTTGCTGGATATACGCATTTCCATTTCGCATCAAACCCTGAATTAGTAGAGCAGTGGGTGAATGCATGTGTGAGACATCAACAACAATGACATATTATCCAATCATGCTTCAGTTGAAGGGTAAATATTGTGTCGTCATTGGTGGAGGCAAAGTGGCAAATCGGAAAGTAACATCACTATTAAATGCCGGAGCCATTGTTACTGTCATTAGCCCAGTTCTACATGAAAAACTGCAAGAAAAATGGCGAAATGATCTCATTACATGGTTTCAAAAGTCATTTGAAGCTTCTGATTTAGAAGATGCTTTTTGCATTATTGCTGCAACGAATCATCCAGCTGTTAATGCAAAAGTAAAAGAATGTACTATGTCACATCAACTTTTGAATATAGTCGATGACGCAGTTAGTAGTACTTTTATTGTACCTGCTACATTGAGACGAGGGGATTTAACAATTGCAGTTTCAACGGCTGGTGCCAATCCTGGCTTAGCAAAGAAAGTAAAAGATGATTTATCTCTTCAATTTGATGACTACTACGAAGAGTATGTCGCATTTTTGCAAAGTGCACGTACGGAAGTATTAACGAATGTGATAGATGAAATAAGAAAGAAGCAAATATTAGAAGCTCTTTTACTGCCGGAATTTTTAACCTTAACGAAAGAAGGTAAAATAGCCGAACGTGATAAGCTATTTCAACATTATTTACAAAGGGGGATTGCGCCATGGCAGTAGGAAAAGTGTATTTAGTAGGTGCAGGTCCAGGTGATCCAAGACTAATAACAGTCTATGGATTGGAATGTATTCAAAAGGCTGATGTTATTGCATACGATAGACTAGTTAATCCGAAATTACTTGAACATGCTAAAAAGGATGCAGAACTGATTTTCTGTGGAAAGTCACCAGGGAAGCATCACCTAATTCAAGACCAAATTCATGATTTATTAGTTTCAAAAGCATTAGAGGGAAAAACGGTTACAAGATTAAAAGGCGGAGACCCTTGTGTTTTTGGTCGAGGAGCAGAAGAAGCGGAAGTACTAGCCGAACAAGGTATTGAATACGAGATTATACCTGGTATTACTGCAGGAATAGCTGCACCTGCTTATGCAGGAATTCCGGTTACTCATCGTGAATATGCTTCTAGCTTTGCAATTGTCACTGGACATGGTAGAGAAGATAAAGGACAAGACCATTTGAACTGGGATGCTTTGGCAAAAGGAATCGATACGATTGCCTTTTATATGAGCGTCGGTAATTTAGCTTATATAAGCTCTCAATTGATTGCCCATGGAAAAGATGTAAAAACACCTGTGGCAGTTATAGAATGGGGAACAACATATCAACAAAGAACATTAACTGGGATATTAGAAAATATTCATGATTTAGTCGTAAGCGAAGGATACCATAACCCATCGATGGTATTAGTTGGTGAGGTTGTGCAAATGCGAGATAAAATTAAATGGTATGAAAAACAACTTTCTGCTGTCGTGCTATAAGATATAGTGAACTGTTATAGAGAGTAATGAAAAGGAGATAAATAAATGTCTATTTTAGAAATTTTAAAAGAGCGACGTGCTATCCGTAACTATGAGGACAAGCCTGTTGAAAAAGAGAAAATTGAACAATTACTAGAGGCTGCAACTTTCGCCCCAAATGATCGCTTACGCGAACCTTGGAATTTTTATGTAATCCAAGGTGAAGCAATGACTCGTTATGAGGAAATGGCGGAAGCTTATTTACAAGAACGTTTCCCTACAAAACCTCATTTAGTTGAGAGCTCTTTAAAAGTCGTTACAACAACACCTGTTGCCATTGTTGTAACAGCGGATCAAATACCAGATAAACCTGATGATTCAGAGGATAATATATTTGCCGTGTGCTGTGCTATTCATTCGATGTGGTTAGCTGCCAAAGAATTAGGGTTAGGATTTGTATGGCGTACACGAGGTGTGGGTTTAGTACATGATGATCGTATGATAAATTTTATCGGTTCTCCTGAAAATGAAAAAGTGATTGGTACAGTTTTTATTGGTTATCCAGAAGAAGGTCGTGAAGTCTCACCTACAAAACGTACTTCTTACGAAGAAAAAACTAAGTGGTTATAAAGAAAATTAGGGGGTATTTAAATGGCACGTCAAGGACTATTTTTGATGTATACTGGGGATGGCAAAGGTAAAACAACTGCATCACTAGGAGTAACGCTACGAGCAGTAGGTCGTGGTCTAAATGTCAGGTATATGCAATTTATAAAATCTCCAGAACGTACTTACGGAGAGGCATTGGCCCTTCGAAAATTGGGTGTTGAAATGGAACAAATGGGTATTGGTTTTACTTGGACTAAAACACCAGAAGAACATAGACATGCATTACAATTAGCTTGGACAAAAGCAAAGGAAGCCCTTGAAGATCCAACTATTGATTTACTCGTATTAGATGAGCTTAATAATGCATTGTCAATTACGAAATTCCTTATTGATGATGTGTTACCACTTCAAGAAGTAATTGAAGCGATTCAAAATCGACCAAAAACAATGCACCTGGTTGTTACTGGACGAAGTGCAAAACAGGAACTAGTCCAATTTGCAGATTTAGTTTCTACAATTGATGCGACTAAACATTATTACGATGAAGGTATTCCAGCAGTTAAAGGATTAGAATTCTAAGGAAAGAGGGAATGAATTTGACCACAAAGGCGTTAATGATACAAGGAACAGCATCTGACGTTGGAAAGAGTATGATTTGTACTGCTTTTTGTCGTATTTTTTCAGATGAAGGATTCAAAGTTGTTCCGTTTAAATCACAGAATATGGCGCTGAATTCTTTCGTTACAATTGATGGAGGAGAAATTGGTCGAGCACAAGGCGTGCAGGCTGAGGCAGCAAGAGTTATTGCAACGACAGATATGAATCCAATCTTATTAAAACCAAAGCAAGATATGGTATCTGAAGTTATTGTGCATGGTAAGCACTTCCTAGACATGACAGCTACTTCATATCGCAACGACTTTGTTCAAGAAGCAATGCCAATAGTTGAAAAGTCAGTACGCAAGCTTCAAGACGAATATGAAATAATCGTTTTAGAGGGAGCGGGTAGCCCAGCTGAGATTAATCTAAAAGATCGAGATATTGCTAATATGCGGATGGCACATCTAGCAGACGCAGCTGTTATTCTTGTTGCTGATATTGATCGTGGTGGTGTATTTGCATCTATAATTGGCACACTCACATTATTAGATGAAGCTGAGCGCAAACGTGTAAAAGGTATTATTATTAATAAATTTAGAGGTATGCGTGAGTTATTAGATGATGGTATTGAGTGGTTAGAAAAAGCAACTGGTATTCCAGTGTTAGCAGTGGTACCTTACATAGAAATTAATATTGAAGCAGAGGATTCATTGGCTTTATCATCACTTCGATTTAAAAAACCAAAACAACAAGAGTTTGCTATCGATGTAGCGATGATTCGTTTACCAAGAATTTCGAATTTCACTGATGTAGACCCATTTTTTGATGAACCAGAAGTAGGCGTTCGATTAGTACGGTCATTAAGTGAACTTGGTACACCGGATTTACTGATATTACCGGGCACGAAAAACACTGTAGATGATTTACAATGGCTTCGAGATGAAGGTTTTGTGGAAGCGATTCAAAAGCTTCGTGCAAAAGGGACACGTATTTTCGGTATTTGTGGAGGATTCCAAATGCTAGGGGATCAATTGTTAGATCCTGAAGCAGTAGAAGGTGATGGACGTAATTCTGAAGGATTAGGGTTATTACCAGTCACCACGGTTTTCAATACTTCAAAGAAAACGAAACAAATGACTGGAAATTTATTGTCTAAAGGACAAGAGCTAACTGGCTTTGAAATACATCTAGGTCAAACTGAAATACACGATTCCAATACAATGGCCTTTTTAAAACTACATGATAGCCGTTTAGATGGGGCAGTATCATCGGATGGGCGTGTTATCGGCACATATTTCCATGGAATTTTTAATAACCGAGAATATACTCGTGAAATAGTAAATGCCTTAAGAATTGAAAAGGGTTTACCTGCTATTTCAGAAGAGGTTAAAACCGATGCACAACGCCGTGAAGATGCTTATCAGTTACTTGCGGAGCATGTAAAAAAGCATACCGATATGGAAAAAGTATATGAAATCATGAAACTTACATCACCCTCAACTATATAAATATTAAATTCCGAGCAGTCTCAAATAGGTAATAGGAGACTGCTCGGAATTTTTTTGACTTTATAAAAAAACTGATGATATGTAGGGAATCAAAGGAGTTTTGGAGTCATTGTCGAATCAATTACTATAAAGGAAACTATGAAATCACAATACAATTAGCAACTGGTTACGGTAGTTTTGTAAAGAAATTTCAAATGAATCCATTAGGGGGTTGATCAAATGCGTTTAAAAGGAGAAGTAGGCATTATAACAGGTGGTGCGAATGGAATTGGTTATGCAACAGTAACACGATTTCTTGAAGAAGGTGCATCGGTGGTGATAGCGGACTATGCTAAATGGGCTGGTGAAGAAGCTGTAAAAACACTTAATGCAGAACGAGTACTATTTATAGAAGTGGATGTGGGAAAGTGTTAAGGCAATGGTTCAAAAAACGATAGATCGATTTGGGCGTATAGATATCTTAATAAATAATGCAGGTATTACGAGAGATGCGATGCTGACAAAAATGACTGAAACAGATTTCCAAGAAGTATTAAATGTAAATTTAAATGGTGTCTTTCATTGTACGCAGGAAGTAGCATTGCATATGGTAGCGAATCAGTATGGAAAAATTATTAATACGACTTCCGTTAGCGGTGTGTATGGCAATGTTGGACAAACAAATTATGCAGCTGCTAAAGCAGGTATTATTGGCATGACTAAATCTTGGGCAAAGGAACTTGGTCGCAAAGGCATAAACGTCAATGCTGTCGCTCCTGGTTTTACATTAACGGAAATGGTGAAAAAAATGCAGGAAGAAATCATTGAAAAGATGACAGCAACCATACCGTTGCAAAGGATAGGGAAGCCTGAAGATATTGCAAATGCATATCCATTTCTAGCATCAGAGGAAGCATCTTATGTTCATGGTCATGTACTTCATGTAGATGGAGCGATCATGATGTAAGGGGTATATACGTTTAGAGTAAAACAAATTATGAATGAATTAAGAAATAAACACGTAAATTGGCTTGCTTACAACTGATTCTTCAAAATGTAAGCTATCCTTTTTTGTCTATAAATATTTGCCTTAATATGAAAATATGTAAATATAGTTTAGAACTTTATACAAGCTTTAATAATAGATACCAAGTTTCAAAGGATTTGTACCTTAAAATCAGTGAATATAGGCTTAAAATACAAAATAGATATTTAATAATGACCAAGGGCATAAAATCGCTCTTGGTCTTATTTTTGTCTATATAAATACTTATAACATTTTTCTTTTATTATATTCAGACATTTTCGGAAATAAATACACACCTTGCTAGTCTAATAAGAAAAAACAAGAGAAAGTCACTAAGGAATATTGACTAATGACAAACGATATACTATTATGTTTGTTATTAGGTAAACGTAATTGTATATCGTTTGTTTATTTGTAAATAGAGTTAACTATTGTTTGGATAAGTAGATTGATTGACGAAACATAATAAAGAGGGGGTCTTGAATATAGAATGACTAAACAAGAACAAGCAATATTAATAATTGGTTGGAATTTAAGTAAATGAATCTTAGTTATGAGGATTTTGAGTTACAGTACTTTAAGATTTTTAAAAAACGAAGAAGAGTATTTTGATGGAACAAATAAGTACTTTAAAAGTGAGTTTTATCATTATTGTTCTTTTTAATAAAGGAGTTAGTATTATATGAATGAACTTTTTGAAAATAAAACAATATCAATATCTAAGCCTATGATAGCTTTTCTTACTCCTGTGATTTTGGCTAGTATTATTCAATCATTAGGCCAAGTTTTCGGGATTATTATCGTTGGGCAAACACTAGGAGTGGATTCTTTAGCAGCACTTTCTGCATTCTTTCCACTCTTCTTTTTCCTTATCACCTTTGCGGTTGGGATAGGCTCAGGAAGTTCGATTTTAATTGGGCAATCTTATGGTGGGGGAAATATGACGAAATTGAAGGAAATCGTTGGAGTCACATTAGCTTTTACGATTGTGATTTCAGTTGTTGGTGCTATTTTTGGAAGTGTCTTTACGGGTGAAATTCTTAAATGGATGGGAACACCCAAGAATATTATTGGTGAAAGTGTAGAATATGCTCAAATTCTATTTATTACATTACCTATTACTTTCATAAATATGGTGTATACAACATTTATGAGAGGTGTAGGTGATTCCAAAACACCATTTTATTTTTTAATCATAAGTGTAATTTTAAATCTTCTTTTACTACCTATACTTATTTTTGGCTGGTTTGGGTTACCTGAATACGGATTAAATGGTGCGGCTTATGCTGCTGTATTATCAAGTCTAATCTCATTAGTGCTTCTGATAGGCTACCTGCATAAGAGTAATCACATTCTTAAATTAGACCGAATGATTCTTCGTCATTTTCATTTGAAAGGCGCAGTTTTGAAAGCATTGTTAAAATTAGCGCTACCTTCAAGTATAAGTATGGTAGCGATGGCGATGTCAGAAATTGCAGTTATAACCTTTGTGAATAGTTATGGTTCAAATGCAACAGCAGCATATGGTGTTGCCAATCAAATTGCGAGCTATGTACAAATACCTGCAATTAGCATTTCAATTGCGATATCTGTATTTGTAGCACAGTCTGTTGGATCAGGGGATATTTCTAAAATAAAGAAAATAGAAAAAATAGGAATTAAACTGAATTATCTTCTTGGTGGATTGCTCATATTAATTGTCTATTTGCTATCAAATCCAATTTTAAAAATATTTTTAGATAATGGTGAAGCAATTGATATCGCACATAACCTAATTCTTATTTCATTTTGGAGCTATGTTATATTGGGGCATACACAGTCTATCTCAGCAACAATGAGAGCAACCGGTACTGTTTTATGGCCGACTATTTTTACAATCTCTAGTATTTGGATTATTGAAGTACCAGTAGCTTATTTCCTTTCACATAACACAACACTAGGGTTAAATGGTATATGGATAGGTTATCCTATGGCCTTTATCGTCAATTTCATAGTTCAATCTATGTATCAACAATTATTCTGGAAAAAGAAAACATTAAATACCATGTTTCAATAAATTGGGAAAATAACAAATTGACTAAAGGACCAGGAGCATAAAATCGCTCTTGGTCCTTTAAGTATCTATATAAATAATATAAGAATCTTTAACTTGATAATCATATACGACAATTAATTAATAAAATATAAACCTCGCTAGTCTATATAAAAAATCAAAAACAAGCCACTAAGATAAATAAAAAAAGTAAAGAATCTATATGAATTTTTGCTGATAAAAATGCATCCACATCGGTTCAATTTAGCATTAAAAATAACAATTAAACACAACTTATATCAAAACATCACTTTCCATTTCGCTTATAATAAATGCAGAAGTGGAGGATGAACAATATGATTCAGGAGATGATTGACTGGATTGAGGAACATTTATTTGATGATTTTTCATTAAAGAACTTAGGTAATGATATGGGTTATTCACCCTATTACTGTTCTTTTTCATTTCATCGAATGGCAGGTATTAGTATTAAAAGATATAGGGCACTTAGAAAGATATACCTAGCTGCCATTGAACTTGAAAAAACAGAACAAAAAACAATTGATATTGCATTCAAATATGGTTTTTCATCTCAGGAGGCTTTTTCAAGAGCATTTAAAACTACTTTTGGTATCAGTCCAAATGCTTTTAGAAAAAATCCTTCACCACTACAGTCTTATGTGAAACTTAATATGAATGGCACAAAGGGAGGTTTAATGATGGATATTTCACAGAAGTTAAAGATTGAAAATTTACAAAATAAAATGAATGAGCAATTCGACAAAGATATTTTGAATATCTTAAATGGGCAGGTGATGTATGAGGAATTTTCTAAACATCAGTTAATGGGGAAAAGTGATTATGTTCCTTTTAATGAAGCTATGTGTTCAAATGATACATGTTATACAATATTCAGTGATGAATTTAAAAAGTTAAGAGCTTTAGGACATGAAGTGTCTTTACAAGATTATGAGAATATTACCACTAACTCTTTAAAACCTCTTTTTGTAAATCAATACAAATGCATCGTTTTATGGTTTGGTGAGGACATGTTCTGTCAGATGAACTTACTAACAATACTGGCATATTTAGACCAGGTGAACTATAGAGGAAAGGTATTCTTCCATATGGTTAATGAATTGACCTATGATGTAGAAGAGATTGAAGTAATGCCAGAAGGTTACAAAGAAATATATCAACAAGTATTGATCCAACATCAACTACCAAAAGTTCAAGTATTGCCTGTCACTTATCAAGGTATTAAACTTTATTTGGATTATTTAAAAGAAGATAATGAAATCACAGCTTACATAAAAAAACACCTAGAAATATCTCAGGGTGAATTACTGAAAAACTTGTTCCATCTGTTTCCTAATTATGGTTTAGGGGATGTGCAATATTTAAAAATAATAAAAAGAATAAAAGAAGAATAAAGTTGATATAATCCTTAAATAGGCTTGGTATGTAATGAAATAGAGCCAAGCCTATAATAACTTAGCTGTTTGATACTATTTTCATTAACAAACTTGTAATTTGTTATTATCTAAATCTTAAAAACTCAAAAAAGTTCTTTACTCCTTCAGTTTTGAGCTCCCTACATCTACACCATATTCCATTAACTTCTTATGCGTTGCTTTAATATCTTTTGTGAAAAATATTGGATAAGTTTGATTTTTAAGAGAAGTATTTCCTGCCTCAATCGTTAATGGTACGCCACTATTTCCAACATTTAATACTCGAGCATTCAGCTTAATAAACTTCTTTAAACCCTAATAATTTTTGATACCAAGTGCTAGATTTTTCAATATCACTTATTGGAAAACTTATAGTGCCAATTCTTTCAAACATATAACTTATCACTCCTTTTTTAACGCTATAAAATCTATTCTACATTTTATTTGTTAATCCTTTTTTTATAATGGAAGTGAAATAATTTACGTTGATATTTTAATAAAAGTAAAAAATGAAAATCACAATTATTTCAGTGGATGCATTCTTTTAAATTTCATTTGACATTTCAGATTTCAAAGCTTAATATAAATCTTAACAATTTTGTTCGGGATAGGTAGCAGGTTTCGGGAGCGAGACCACCTTTAGAACAGTTGAGATTAGCATAGCAGAGAAATTGAAGAGTAAGAGTAGTAGTATAGGTGTGGTAGTGTAGAGAGTCAGTGGCAGGTGAAAACTGATCTATCTCCTATATGAATGGACTTATGAGAGCTATTAAGAACCGAAGTGATCCTACTTCTAATTACTAATAGACGTCTAACCTACGTTATGGGTAGTATCTTTTTGATACGCTAAGTGGGAGCATATTAAATGCTTCAACTTGAGGTGGCAACGCGGTGAATATCGTCCTCTTGAAAGGAATTTTCCTTTCGAGAGGACTTTTTTTATGCAATTTTCATAAAGAGTTGAGAAGAGGAGAGGTTAAGTTATGAGCAGAGAGAAATTAAGTTATAGAACGACAGTGAAGAAATTAGCAGGCGATACATTAACACCAATATTAATATTTAATAGGTTAAAAGGACAACGGAAATTTTTGTTGGAAAGCTCAGCAAAATCCGAAGAATCAGGACGATATTCGTTTATTGGGGAGAACCCTTTAAAATCTTATAGTGGTAGTGGGCAAAAGTTAATTGAACAACAATTCACAACAGGTAAAAGCTACGAGTATACGGGTGATTTATTGACTCAATTAAAACGATTAATGCCTAGAATTACAGAAAAATCTGCCTTTCCTTTTACTGGTGGGGCTGTTGGTTATATTGGGTACGGTGCAGCAAAGATGGATTCTATATTAGATGACAAGTTGGATCTACCAGATGTGAATTTTCAAATCTATGAAACAATTATCATTTTTGATCATTTTGAAGATATCGTTACCATTCTGCATACTGCTGTGAATCCAGAACAAGAGATACCAGATTTAGAAGTTATTGCACAGGAAATTTCGACCGGCAATGAAATAATCGATGAAGACTACCATTTAAGTAAATTTAAAAGCAATGTGACTAGAGAAAAATTTGAAAAGCAAGTTAATCAAGCGTTACAACATATAGAAAACGGTGAGGTCGAGCAAGTGGTACTTTCACGTCAGCTAGCCGCCGATTTGACTGGAAATCCATTTTTAATTTATCGAAAATTGCGTAAACAGAACCCCTCACCTTATATGTACTATGTGGAATTTGATCAACATATTTTAATCGGTGCCTCACCGGAATGTGTAGTCAGTGTTACCAATCACATAGTGAAGGTAAATCCAATTGCGGGAACTGTTAGTCGCGGTCAAACAATAGATGAAGATGAACATCAAGCAAGAAAGTTATTAAATGATCCGAAAGAAATTGCAGAGCATAATGTTTTGCTTGACGAGGCTAGACAGGAATTAACCCATATATGTGCACCTGCTACAGTACGTGTGAAAAACTACATGGAGATTATTCGATTTGAACACGTCATGCACCTCATGTCAAATGTCGAAGGCAAATTATCACCAGTATTTCATGCTCTAGATGCCCTTTCAGCAACATTCCCAACAGGAACGGTGACGGGAAAACCAAAGCACTTGGCAATGGCTATTATTGATGAAATTGAAACAACTCATAGAAGCACATATGGTGGAGCCATTGGTTATATCGGTTTTAACGGAAATATAGATTTTGCTATTACGATTCGATCTATGCTTGTGAAAAACAATAAAGCGTATATTCAAGCAGGAGCAGGAATTGTTAAAGATTCAATTCCTTCTAATGAGTTTGACGAGACGGAAGCAAAGGCAAAGTCATTAATCTCTTTCAAAGGTGAATGAACTTACATGAGGAGTGTGCATGATGAAACAATTTATAAAAGTGGTAGAGAACAATCAACATTTATTATTTGATGAAATGCTTCAAGCATCAAAACTGATGTTTCAAGATGAGACAGCTTTGCATGATATTAAGACATTTTTAATCGCTTTAGCGAAAAAAGGGGAGACTGCTCATGAGGTTGCAGCACTTGCGACCGTTATGAAATCTTTTGCGTTAGAGGTACCTGCTCCGACTGCAAGATATATGGATAATTGTGGTACGGGTGGAGATGGTGTGAATAGTTTCAATATAAGCACAACTGCAGCATTTGTGATGGCTGGTGCAGGAGCGATAATTGCAAAACATGGTAATCGAAAAATCTCCAGTGCTGCAGGAAGCTCTGACGTACTTGAAGCACTAGGTATTCATACTGATCTAACGATTGATGAAACAGTCGAACTTTTAAATACACATGGAATAGCCTTTCTATATGCACCAAATGTCCATCCGAAACTAAAAAGAATTGGTCAAGTGAGACGCCAAATCGGTAAACCAACGATTTTCAACTTAGTAGGGCCATTAACAAATCCAGTCACTTTAGATACGCAGTTTACAGGAATTAATAGACCTGAATTCACAATGGAATATGCTGCTGTTATGAAGATGCTCGGTCGAGATCGCGGAATTGTCGTATGTGGAGCTGGAGGTATGGATGAAGCATCGCTCGCTGGTCAAAATGATTTTGTTTTAGTAGATCATGAAGATTTAATACCATTTTCATTAACACCTGAAGATGTTGGTTTAAAATCTGCACCCTTTGAAGCAATTCGTGGAGGAAATGCAACTGAAAATGCCATCATTATGCGCAAATTACTAGGTGGTAAAAGAGATGCATATTTTGATACGGTTGTTTTCAATGCAGCTATTGGTTTATTTGCATACGGAATAGTAGATCACATTAAGGTCGGAGTCGATCTAGCAATTGATACTATTTTATCAGGTAAAGCTTTAGAAAAGTTAGATGCTGTAGTGGCATATAGTGAAGCTCGTAAAAAACAGGAGGCTATAAAATGACGATTTTGGATCGGATTTTAAAAGAAAAAGAAAATGAAGTCCTAAAATTACTACAAAACCCTCCAGAAAAAATTAAAGGGTCAACTAAAAGACCATCTCTATTCGACGCACTTTATCAAAAAAAACGACTACAAATCATTGCTGAGATGAAACGTGCCTCTCCTTCTAAAGGGTTAATAAATGAAGGTGCCAATCCAGTGGAGCAAGCTAGGATTTATGAGCAAGCTGGAGCAGCTTGTATATCAGTATTAACTGACACTCCTTTTTTCAAAGGCTCATTCGAAGATTTGAAAGAAGTATCTAACGCCGTTGGAATACCGCTTTTATGTAAAGATTTTATCATTCATGAAGTTCAAATTGATCAGGCAAAAGCTTCAGGTGCTTCTGTCATCTTATTAATCGTGGCGGCATTACAACTAGAGAGATTACAAACTCTCTATGAATATGCAATAAAATCTAAATTAGAAATTCTGGTTGAAGTACATAATACAGATGAACTTCAACAAGCTCTTAAGTTGGATGCTAGATTGATAGGTGTTAATAATCGTGATTTAAAAACATTTGATGTAGATTTAGCGCGTACTGCTGAGATTGCAGACATTTTCCCTTTCCATGAAAAACGAGTATTAATCAGTGAAAGCGGTATGCAATCATCACAGGATGCAGAAATTATAGCAAAACATGGTGCGAGTGCCATTTTAGTCGGAGAAACATTAATGCGAAGTGGCGAGGTTGCACAAACTATAGAAACTTTCAAAGTGGAGAAAGGTGTGGAAATACAGTGACAAAAGTAAAAATTTGTGGTTTACAAGAACCCGAGCATGTTAAAACGGCAGTTTCAGCAGGAGCCGATGCCATTGGCTTTGTATTTGCAGCGAGTAAACGCCAAATTTCAATTGACAAAGCTAAAGAGCTTGCCAAGTTCGTGCCTGAAGGTGTACTTAAAATAGGCGTTTTTGTTGATCCAACAATTGAAGAGTTAGAGCAAATTGTAGATACGGTACCACTTGACTATGTGCAGTTTCATGGACATGAAACACCTGAATATATTGAGACATGTCAGTTTCCTTCTATTAAAGCATTAGCAGTTAAAAAGGTTGAAGATATAGAGAATGGCTCAAAGTATAAGACCGATTATTTATTATTCGATGCCCCGGGAACTGATTTCCAAGGGGGAAGTGGTATATCATTCGATTGGCAACTACTACAAGGACATAGCATTTCAGAAAATCGACTCATATTAGCAGGTGGTCTAACGCCTACAAATGTAGGAGATGCAATTAATCGTGTTCAACCATATATGGTAGATGTCTCTAGCGGTGTAGAAGTAGATGGACGTAAAAGTAATGAGTTAATAAAAGCATTTATTCAAGCAGCAAAAGGTGAGGAGAGATCTTAATGGTAAAAACAATCGAGCAGAAGCAAGCAGGACGTTATGGTAAATTTGGTGGTCAATACGTACCCGAAACATTGATGACTGCATTAATAGAATTAGAAGATGCCTATAAGGAAGCTCAACAAGATCCAGCTTTTTATGAAGAATTAAATTACTATTTAAAAGATTATGTAGGGCGTGAAAATCCACTATATTACGCTGAGCGCTTAACTAAGAAACTTGGCGGTGCGAAAATCTATTTAAAACGTGAAGACCTTAACCATACAGGTGCTCATAAAATTAATAATGCATTAGGTCAAGCGCTACTTGCTATGCGTATGGGGAAAAAGAAAATTGTTGCTGAAACAGGTGCCGGTCAACACGGTGTAGCTACTGCCACTGTTTGTGCCCTGTTTGACTTAGAGTGTATTATTTTCATGGGAAAAGAAGATGTCAGACGACAAGCGTTAAACGTATTCCGTATGGAATTACTTGGTGCAAAAGTAGTTTCTGTCGACCAAGGAGCTGGTACGTTAAAAGATGCTGTGAATGAAGCTCTTCGTTACTGGGTCGCAAATGTAGAAGATACCCATTATATTTTAGGTTCGGCTCTCGGACCACATCCATTCCCGCAAATTGTACGTGATTTTCAACGTATTATTGGACTTGAAACACGAAAACAAATTGTTGAAAGAGAAGGTAGATTACCTGATGCTATCGTAGCATGTATTGGTGGAGGTAGTAATGCAATCGGTATGTTCCATCCATTTGTCAATGATGAAGACGTTAAACTTTATGGCGTAGAGGCGGCAGGAAGTGGACTCGAAACAGGTTTACATGCAGCGGCTATTGCAGATCAAAAAGAAGGCGTATTGCACGGATCGTATATGTATGTTCTGCAAGATGATAATGGTTTTATTCAAGAAGCACATTCTATATCTGCAGGCTTAGACTATCCAGCTGTTGGACCGGAACATTGCCATTTACATGATATCGGCAGAGTGAAGTACGAGGCTGTAACAGATCAAGAAGCACTAGAAGGTTTGCAATTATTATCCCGAACTGAAGGAATAATACCAGCACTTGAAAGTTCACATGCTATTTTCTATGCAGCCAAACTAGCTAAAAAAATGAAAAAAGACGAGATTTTAGTAATCTGCTTATCAGGTCGTGGAGATAAAGACGTACAAACTGTTCGAGATGCATTAGGAGGAATTAATAATGGCAATTAAAACATTACAAAAAGTGATGGAAGCAAAAATAGCACAAGGTGAAAAAGCGTTTGTTGCTTACATTATGGCAGGGGACGGGGGACTAGATTCCCTTCGCGAACAGATATTGTTTTTACAAGATAGTGGTGTAACTGCAATAGAGCTGGGTATTCCATTTACAGATCCTGTTGCAGATGGACCAGTTATCCAAGAGGCAGGCCTTCGTGCATTAGAAGCCGGTGCTAATCTACGTAATATATTAAAAACTATTACAAAATTTAAAGATGAAATTCATACTCCACTCGTAGTAATGTCATATTTGAACCCAATCATTGCATATGGTATTCAAGATTTCACCAAAGCATGTGAACAAAGTGGAGTAAGTGGTCTAATCATTCCTGATTTACCGTTAGAAGAATCTACTATCATCACAAGTGAATTACAAGATACAGATATTGCACTTATTCAACTCGTATCATTAACAAGTCCGCAAAAACGTATTATAAAAATCGCTAAAGCTGCAGAAGGATTTATTTATGCTGTTACTGTTAATGGTACAACTGGTGTGAGACAAGAATTTACAGAGCAACTTGAACAGTATTTAGCTAATTTGAAAAAAGTAAGTCAAGTACCGGTACTTGCAGGGTTTGGTATTTCAAATTCACAGCAAGTGAAGGAAATCGGTGCTATGGCAGATGGTGTCATTGTAGGTAGTGCCATTGTTCAAGCTTTTCATGATGGTAATAATAAACAAATAACAGAGTTGTTAAATAAACAGTCTGTGTAAAATGCAAAACCCCTTACATGTTAGAAATATGTAAGGGGTTTATTGTTGTAGAAGAATTATAAACTTATTACAGAACAATAGTAGATTAAAGAAGTCCATAAATTGAAATATAATACGTATGTTTATTCCGCCATTTTCAACACTTTTCTATTATTGAGAGGTTGAACAGGTCTGTTGTTATTTGAGATTATAGCTTTAAATGCATCAATTTGTTCTTTCGACATTTCAATGGGTTGCTGCATAATTGACCATTTAACACCTTCAGAACAGGGTGGCGTAGTTAAAGAACCACTGTATCGATATACTTTCTTGTCAGTAGGTAATAATTTAGCAAGGTTTATAGTATTGGTTAAAGGAATGTCTGCTTCTGTAATATTAGATGGTAGTTTTGACCAAATATCGGTTAGTAATTTATTTTCATCACCAGCATTGATGAGTATTCCTATAACCGCCTTTTCTCCTTTGCTATTTTCATGAACAAGATGTGCCTCCATAGCAAAATGTTGGCCATTAATTTGGTGCTCGCTCGGTGTATGGAAATGCATTCTTAAAAATGTGTATTTATCACCATCTATTTCTATTGAGTTTTTTCCGGAATCATCAGTAGCTTGTATAGTGTGTCCGTTATTCATAAGCTTAAAAAGTGTAGGCTGATAGTTTATTTTTATATCTCCTAAATTTTTGTCCAACATTACATCTTCAAGGTCAATGTTAATTGGAGATTGTGCTGTACCTTTACTGCACATTGAAAACGAAGGATCTAAACTTGCCCATTTATTTGGAGCGGTATCTCCTTCATAAGACCACTCTATTGGTGTAGCCGTTGTTGCAACTTTTTCTTCTTCTAGCTTTTTTTCTGGTGCATAGGTTAGAGAACCATAAACGGCTACCGAGATACAGGCAGATGCAACAAATATTCCGATAAATTTCTTGATTTCCATCAAACTTCACTCCTTTTTGCAGAAGCTAATGTCTATTACAAAGTTGCTTCTTACAAATAAGGTAACCATAAATTGCAGTTATTAATTGAATGATTGTTAAAAAAGTGAAAATAATTTTTAAACGTCATTCAAATAAGCCAAATATGTTATCGACTGTTCAGATTTTTATTTTGATATCGTCTTAGTACAAACGTCAAAAACGGTGGAATTAGTAAATAGATATAAAGCATTCGAAAAACTTGATATATAGTGATTGTAGAGACATCCGCGCCAACTTCGTGCGCGATTATACCCATTTGATCCATACCACCTGGTGCAAGACTTAAAAATCCAGTCATAATGGATGTATTCTCTATACTAACCATTACAAAAACGCTTAATAAAAAAGTAACAGCAATTAGTAATAAACTGCTTGTAAATGCTAATGTAAACATCCGCTTCTTATGCTGTAAATTTTCTAGCTTTAACAATAAACCAATATGTGTTCCTACAAGTAATTGACAAATACTAAGTACACCATTAGGCATAGGAGAAGCTTGTAAGAATGTAACATTGCAAAGAAGTGTAACTATAATTGGACCAAGTATATAAGGAGCAGGGATATGTAGCTTTTTCGATGCTAGCATTCCTAAAAAGCAAAGTATGGCAAATAGAGATAAATTACCGTAGTTAATATCACTAACTGTTTCTGCAATAAAATGATTAGAGGATTCGGATTGTATCCAGGGCAAATGAAGAACAATTGGCACTAAAAAAACAACCATAATTACACGGATGGTATGAAAGAAAGTAACGGTCGTCATATCTATACCATCCATCTCTTCTGCATAAATAAGAATTTGAGAAAGGCCACCTGGCACACTACTTGTTAAAGCAGTAGGATAATCCATATGACCAACTTTAGCGACGATAAATGCAAAAATAATACTTATAATAAAAGTAACAGTCGTAATTCCAAACATCACAGGTACATGTCGTGCCATATCAACTAAAATATCTGTTGTAAAAGTACTTCCAAGTGAATAACCAATTACTAGTAAACCAGAATTTCGAAAAGTCTTAGGCCATTTAAGTTGCAAGTGAAATACCTTAGTAGCAATTAATACTGAAGTCATTGGACCAAGTAAATAAGGAACTGGGGCATGAATAAGTTGAAAGAGTAGTACGCCAAAAATGGCGATAACTGCAGTCAGTATAACTTGTTTTGTTGTATTGTTCATGATCATAATCCTTTATCGATTAATATGTACTCTATTTATTATGACAGATACTACTGATAATAATAAATCTTTCTATTGTGAACTATGGTAGTAACTCAGTTTATACTATCAGTACCAGATGAAAAAGATAATAAAGGAGTGAAAGTGGCAATATCATATTATTCACAATAAAATATAATATCTTGAAGAGTCAATGATCTTAGTAGATAAATAAAATACGAAATAGTCGTCAATGATACATAAGATTGAAGATATATTAAGATTATGTATATAGCAAACAATAAAAAAACTGCCCCTAGCAAGCTAGTAAGCAGTTTTTAGTAAGTTGAAAGTAGAAAGATAGATTATTTTATGCCAGTATTTGCTTTAACTGTAACTTCAGCATATTTACGAGCATCAGATTTAGCACCAACTAATGAACCAATCCAGCCTGCAAGGAAACCAGCAGGAACAGAAATAATTGCCGGGTTAGTTAATGGGAATAGAGCAGTACCAGTGAAGATTGCAGTACCTTCTGGATTCCAAAGGTTAGGGCTTAATACTACAAGTACTAGAGCAGTTACAAGACCAGTGATCATAGCTGCCATTGCACCAGTTGTATTGAACTTTTTGTAGTAGATTGTGTAAATGATAACAGGTAAGTTTGCACTTGCAGCGATACAGAATGCTAAAGATACTAAGAACGCTACGTTCATTGTTTGAGCACCTAAAGCTAAAATGATAGAGAATACAGATACTCCGATAGAAGCAAGACGAGCAGCCTTCATTTGCTCTTTTTCTGTAACTTTACCTTTTTTGATAATTTGTCCATAAATATCATGGGCGAATGCAGATGCGCCAGATAATACAAGTCCTGCTACAACAGCTAAGATTGTTGCGAATGCAACCGCACAGATGAATGACATTAACATGTCTCCACCAAGTGCTTGAGCTAGAAGTGGTGCAGCCATGTTACCAGCGGCATTTGCACCGATAATTTTTTCAGAACCAACGAATGCAGCAGCACCGAAGCCTAAGAATATAGTTAAGATGTAGAAAATACCAACGATCCAAGTTGCATATACAACTGAACTACGAGCAGTTTTTGCATCTTTAACAGTGAAGAAACGCATTAAGATATGTGGTAAACCAGCAGTACCAAGAACTAGGGCAATCATCATAGACATAGTATCTACGCCATTTGTATATTTTGCACCTGCAACTAAGTAACCCTCACCATGTGGAGTTGCTGTTTTCATTGTATTGAACATTTCAAGAACATTAAAGTTAAATTTCCAAAGTACCATTACCGAAATAATAACTGTACCAATCATTAATAGAACGGCTTTAATGATTTGAACCCAACTTGTTGCAGCCATCCCGCCCCAAAGAACGTAGATTGTCATCATAACACCAACAAGAAGTACAGCAACCCAATAATCAATACCTAATAATAATTGAATAAGTCCGCCTGCACCAACTAGCTGTGCAATCATGTAGAATAATACAATTACAATTGTACTTACTGCAGCAGTTCCACGAACTTTCTTTTGGTCGAAGCGAGCAGTAATCATATCTGCTAAAGTGTAGCGACCAAGGTTTCGTAATGGCTCAGCTACGATATATAACACAACTAAGTAAGCTACTAAGTAACCAATACTATAGAAGAAACCGTCAAATCCAAATAAAGCAATTGCACCAGCGATCCCTAAGAATGATGCAGCTGATAAATAGTCACCAGCAATCGCAATACCATTTTGCCAGCCAGTTAATCCGCCACCCGCTGTATAAAATTCACTAGCTGAGTTTGTTTGCTTCGATGCAAGGTATGTAACGAATAGAGTTAAACCTACGATTGCTACGAAGAAAGAAATACCGATTACACTCATACCCATTAGTACTCACCATCCTTTACTTTCTCAATAATCGATTCTGCTTCTTTGTCAAATTTGTTTGCTTTACTCACATAAGTCATACATAAAATCCATGTCATGATAAATTGAGCAAAAGCAAAAATCCAAACCAGTGTAATGTCACCTATTACTTTGACATTTAATACTGTTGTGAATGATGTTAAGACTGGTAAAGTAAAGTAGAAGAGTATAAAAAAGATTGAGACCGGTACGATAAATGAATTCTTCTTTTTTACCAATTTCTTAAAATCTTGACTCTCAGCAATTGCTACATAAGCATCAGCTGTAATCTCTTTATCGCGTTTCTTTGAAGTTTTTTCAGAAGAATCTGAATTTTTAACGCCTTGGAGAACGCTTTCAAGTTTTTGATCCATAAAATTTCCCCCTTTATAAAAGTAAGAGTTAGCAGCGATTACCAAAAACCCTTGAGATAATCATATTCAAATTTGTCTAAAATAGCAATCTTTTTCTATGAAAAAATAAAAAACTTTCTATATTATGTTGTTTTTTTTCTGTATAAATCAAAAATATCCTAATTTCAACATCTGATTAAGATGAGGAAATTAGGATATTTGTAAAAATAACGCGTGTTTATTATCAAAAACCATGTATAAATAACAAATTCTTTAATATGCTAGTTCTATTGTAGTGTTATATTAGAAAATATGTGTTTAAGCGACTAAATAAATAGATTTAATTATGAAATAATGGTTTTTTCGACTGTATTTCCCAATTCTTTTTCCGGTAAAACATTACGGAAAAGTTTTTTAACTATTAATAGAGCAATTATTGTTAGCCCTTCAGCTAAAGGAAAAGCTAACCAAATAAATTGGGATCCAAAATAGTTAGGTAATATCCAAAGTAATGGTAAAAATAATACAAGACTTCTTGCCATTATGATAAACATAGATAATCGAATTCGCTTAATAGATTGATAATATTCGGCCATTATTAAGTTGAAACTTAAAAATAAATACCCTATGAAGAAATAAGAAATACCTTCTTTTGTAAAAGCAATAACCTCTGGGTCCTTCACTCCGAATAACGCAATCATTGGATCTGCGAATAACAAGCCAATTAGTAAGACGGCTGCACCGAAGCCAATACCTGTTATTAAACCAAGTTTTAAAAAGGATTGTAAGCGACCATAAAGTTTAGCACCAAAATGGAAACTCACAATAGGTTGTAGGGCAGCACCAATGCCTAAGAAAACCATTAGGAAAACTACATGTAAGTAATTCACTACGGCGTAAGAAGTTACACCGATTTCACCAACAAAATGACTAAATGTAATATTATAAGCCACGACAATAATAGCGGCAGAACCTTCAACTACAAAACTCGGTGAACCGATTTTTAGTATTTCTTCCATCGATTTATAATCAACGGAGAATTTAACAAATCGTAGGACACTTTCTTTACGCACAAAATGATACAGTAAGACGATGACACCAACTACTGTAGAAAGTACTGTTGCATATGCTGCTCCAGCTACACCCATATCCATCATGAAAATGAAAATGTAGTTGAAAACGATATTTAATACTGAAGTAGTAATTAATCCAAACATAGCTAGTTTTGGGTTACCATCATTACGGATGAAAATACTTAGAATATTCTCTAATACATAGACAATACCAAATAGTAAAATAACATGTAAATAATCTTCGACATAAGGAAGAATTTCATCACTGGCTCCAAATAAATAAGCAATTTCTTGTTGCTTCCATAAGCTGAAAACAACTAAAATCCCGACAATTGATATAGCTAACACAAATGACTGGGTAAAAATCGAACGAGCTTTAGCGATATTTGCTTGACCAATTGAAATGGAATACAACGTAGCTCCTCCCATGCCGATCCACAAAGAAATCGACAAGAGAATAGAGAAAATAGGTACAGCAATGTTTATTCCCGCAAGAGCTTCTGGACCAATTCCATTACTAACAAATATGCCATCCACTAATATATTGATAGACATTAAAAGCATCCCTAAAAGAGAGGGGAATAAATAAGATGCAAAAACTTTAGGAACCGAATTATTTTGTAACTTAAACGTTGAATCTGACATTAATAATACTCCTTAAAAAGGAGAAGCACACATTTCCGTTTATAATGTGGGGTTAAACTATACAGCTTTAACCATAACCTTCTCGTTGTGAACATCTAGTTCACCGTTAAATTCAAAACCAAATTTCTTATATAAATGAATAGCACCTGGATTATCTTCATATACACTTAAATATATTTTTTGACAATTAAATTCATTTGTTAATTTCTTGATTAATGCTTGAAGCATAATTTTTCCTAACCCTTTCCCTTGGAAATTAGCATCTATAAGGAAACGATCTAACCAAACTTGATCTCCATCCTCATTTGGGAAATATCCATACATTGCAAAGCCAACTAACTTGCTATCTGCGTATAATCCAACAGGGTGGTAATGTAAATCTTCTTTAGCTTCTTGCAAACATTCTTGAGGTGTTTCAATAAATCCTTTTTGCTCTTTTGCCACACTTAATTTCAATATGGCCCTTTCATTTTCTTGCGTTACGTCATGAATCTCTATACTCATGACTATCAGTTCCCTTCAATAGAAAAAAATTCTTTTTACTTACCATTTCACATGGTATATTTGAATGATAAGGTATACGGTAACCGTATAGTCAAGGGAGAAGACTTAAATGAGCGAAAATTTACGTAAATACTTCACAACTGGTGAATTTGCAAAAATCTGTCATGTAAAAAAACAAACACTTTTTCATTATGATGAAATTGGTTTATTGACACCTGAAATCAAAACAGCAAAAGGATATCGATATTATTCTTATCAACAATATGAAGTTTTTGCAGTCATAGAGCTTTTAAAAGAGCTGAAAATGCCGTTAAAAGAAATAAGAGCTTTTTTACAAAATAAAACGCCAATTGAATCAATCGAATTATTAGAACAACAAACACAATTGATCGAGAAAAAAATCGAAAATCTTACTCATCTACGAGAAATACTAGATACTAAAATAGCCATAACAAAAAACGCATTACAAACAGACTTTGAAAGTATTTCATTAGTATATTCTGAAGAAGAGTTGCTATTAAGAAGTGACAGCACACTTGACACTACAGACAAGGAGTTTCTAAAATCGGTTTCCAACTTTATCAATTATAGTGACAACTATGAGTTATATAGTGGCCATCCTATAGGTGCAATCCTTCACAAAGATAAAATATTGGAAAGGGATTTTGAAAATTATTCATTTTTATACACCAAAATGAAGAAAGGTTGGCAGGGAGAGAATATTTGGTCGAAACAATCTGGCTTTTATATCGTCGGATATCATATAGGCGATGAAGTCAATATTTTTGAAACTTATGATAGGTTGATTGCGTATAGTATAGAGCATCAGTTACAATTAAAAGGCTATTCATATGAAGAATATATTTTAGATGCAGTATCAGTTAATGGTATTGATAATTACGTTACTAAAATAATGATAGAGGTTGAAAAAAGTTGATATCCATTGGCGCTATGGGGGACACATCAGATGACTGTACAAATTCAACGACCAACGGATATACCATTACTAGCAGTATTTTTAGAAATGATGAACAATCAGAAAGAACATCATATAGGGTTTTGTAGTTTAGAGCGTCATACTATCCATTCCAAGCTTACTTATTATTTCTCTGATTTGCCATTAAAAGAATCATTCGTAGTCGCTTATGATCATGGGGAAATTATTGGAGCACTGGGTTTTGATGTTTATATGACTTTAAACAAAGCAAAAGTTTGTGGACCTTTTGTCAAATATCCAAACAAATATCCTTTGTTAGCTGAAGATATGTGGCTGGCTCTAAATGGAGACATGCCGACTGACCTGCGAATATTTGAATTTCTCGTAAATGAAAGTAACTATAGCATGCGTCAGTTACTATTAAAGCTACAGGCAAATGAAATAAAACGAATGTTTTTAACAAAGGCATTTAGAAATACTATTGAAAAGCATGCTAATGAAGAAACATCTGAAATACAATCCAATGTACATCCTTTTCATTTATCGTTTTGTAAGTTCTTGAAAATCGAAGATGATGAATGGCTTAAGTTCACATCTACTTTAAATGAGGAACAGAAACTATTTTTCTACATAGATGAAGTAAAAAACATTTCAGGGTATGCATATGTAAGAGTTGAACCCATGCACTATTTAGGAGAAATTCATCATTATACATTTCAAAGCAGCTTACAGAAAGAAAAGCGTACTCAGTTATTAAGGAAATCATTGATGCATATCTTTTCCTATCATCCTTTTACACAAACTGAGTTATTTCTAGACGTAGATGAACAGTTGGATGTTTTTACAGAAGCAGGTTTTAAAGTAACTGATGAAATGATCTATTATCAATTTATTAAAACGACTTAATAAGTCAGTTTAAGGTGGGCGGTTGTGTTGTCAAAGAAAATATTCGTATTAACAGGAGCACTATTAATTTTTGTATTAGTAGGGTATTATTTTTTAATTGTGCATTCCGATATTACAAGGCATGCAGAGCGAATGATAGAAGCGAAAATTCCAAAAGGAGCTGTACTTGTATCTAATAGTGACAGGCACAAGCAGTTCAAAACAAACGGAGAATTTTATGCTGAATACCTTATGAAACCAAAGCAAGTTAAAAGATTTAAAGAATCAATTGAAGAACATGACAAATGGCAACCATTACCTGCTAGTGAAGAGTTTCAACAATTAGTAGCTAAGCAAATTCAACACGCTCTACCAACTGATGAACAGACCGGGAAATACTACTTTAAAAACAATGAGAATGACGATTCCGTTCAAGACATTATGGAAAGTGAGACGTACGACTTTACAGTAGCTGTTTTAAATGAACAGGCGGGTAAACTATATATATTAAAAAAAGTACGGTGAATCGGATAGGTATTGAGTGGAATATCACTTCACCTATATCCATTTGCCAACTTCGTTTTCAATATTAGAAGTAGTGAAGAACTACTCTTTTCAAAAATAAACTAAGACTGCTTAAATACTATAGCAGTCTTTTTTTGTTTCCAAAAGTAGAAAAGTTCTATACTATAAACGGTAAGGTAAGTATTTTAAATAGGAAGTGATGGATTTGATTCATATAAAGAAAAAGTCTCGTTCAATATATCCAATCATTGTGCCTACAAGTTATGGTAATGTAGGTACGATTAATAGCTATATTTTAAATGACGGAGATTCATTATCTTTAATAGATGCGGGGATTAATACAAACAAATACAAAGATGCATTGACGATGACATTGTCTGAAAATGGATATCAAATAAATGATTTATCTCGTATTCTTTTGACTCATCATCATGAAGATCATGTGGGCCTAGTCAATTGGATTTTACAGAGAAATGATATCCCTGTTTATGCACATCATGAAGCCATTCCTCGTCTAATGGTGGAACAAGAATTTCTTGTGATGAGAAAGAAATTTTTTACTGAACTATACATATCGATGGGGTGCATAGAAGAAGCGCAGCCTCGCCTTGAAAAATTACAACAGACAATTGAACATAAAAATGAACTCGCTCTTCAAACAGTCATTCGTCCAATAGGAGAAGGGGATCGTATCTTAGGCATGAAAGTATTAGAAACCCCAGGGCATTCTGCTGACTCTATTAGTTTTTATGATGAGGAAAGGCAATGGTTATTTGCAGGGGATGTAGTTTTAAAAACGACTTCATCAAATGCAATTGTAGATCCAGATATAAAAGGTAAGCGTCTACATCCTGTGAGACAACATGAGAAATCATTAAAAAGGCTAGAGCAATTAGAAATAGAATACCTTTTTGCTGGGCATCAAGAAATTATTGAAGACCATCAAAATGTCATCTTGCAAAAGCTAGATAAGATGCAACGTAAAGCGAATCGTTTATATTCAGTTATTAAAGAAGGGATACACCATCCGAAAGAAATAGCACAAGATTTATATCGTCATAAGTACAATACAGAGTTTTCTCTTGTTATGTCAGAAGTCATTGGCTACTTAGACTATTTAGAAGAAGGTGGCCTCTTAAAGAAATCATTGCAAAATGACGTTTGGCACTATAAAGCACTGTAATAACAAAACCCACACCATTCAGGGTGTGGGTTTTGTTTGGTGTTAGTCCTTCATTTTGAATGTTCGTCTACATGCTTTAAAACACCTTTTTATTTGCCAAACGTTTTGTCCTCCATTCATAACTACTGTTTGAAAATTCCTCCTGCATTTTCACAAACCCAATTGCAATATATTCTAACTTTTCTGTATCATTTGACTTTTCATATAAATGAATCATTTCGGATAATAAGAAGATAGATAATTTTTTATATTTATAATGTTCTAATAATTATTTAGATAAAATTAGTCCCTCTATCGCTTCTTCGTCTTTCTCAAGTTTATTGTTTGATTTTTACATAATAATATTTAATTGTATTTTTTGCCTAATAGAGTATTATTGGTATTTTAATCATTAGTTAAAATTTCTAAATCAATAGAAGCTTCTTATACCTCATTATTCAATAATAGTATTTCTATTAAATTTAAATAAATTGTAAATTTAGGGATAAAAATAAATTTTTATAGTTTTTATACAAATAAAAGTACTTTTTTACCGAAAATGTAGGATACATACTATTAACCTTCTTAAATCCAGATAAAACATATATTTCATTAATAGTTGCGATGATCTTCTACCTCGGTTGCAAGTGAGATTGTTATCAGTAATGTGTGCTCAGCTGCATTATAATCGCCTTCACCTTAATCGAATCGTACGTTTCTTGTAATTTGTCAATGTTACTTTCAAGCGTTCCGCCACTAGCTTCCTTCCAATTTATAAAAAATTTCGTCCTTTTAAGACACTTTTAGTAATCACTTTCGCATTACAATTATTAACTACTATAACGCGTTTTTCCAAATTCTATTTTGATTTATTGCTAAAATAGGGGAGAAAACTCGAAAAATAAAAGCGATTCGAGACCTGTAATGATGCGTGTATTGCATTCTCGAATCGTCTGAGAGTGAATTTGAAGCAACCTAATTTTTGGGAGGAAACAGAACGTTTTGGAAGGAGGGTTTTGATAAAAATAGTTTTTCAAAAAAAGGTTCCCAAATATGCATTTGGGAACCTTTTTTATGCTAAAATAAGAGTATAAGAGGTGACCAATTTTGCAAAATACATACCCAAAAGTAATGAGAGACTTCCTAGTTTATTTAACAGCAATTAAAGGAAAGTCAAAAAGAACACGTGAAGAATATGAATATGATTTATTATTATTTTTTAGATTCTTAAAAGCTGTACAACAAGATATAGAACTAAAGTTAGTGGATCAAATAGATATATCAGACATAACTATCGATTTTATCCGAGAAATATCATTAGAAGACATGTACTTGTTTTTAGAGTATTGTGAGGAGCAAAGACGAAATAGTGCCCATGCGAGAGCAAGAAAAGGTGCTACATTAAAATCCTTTTTCAATTATTTGAAATCAAAACGACACTTAATAGAAGATAACCCTGCAAGTGAGTTAGAATCTCCTAAAATAGGGAAGCGACAACCTATTTATATGACGATGGAAGAGGCAAGAATTTTCATAGATGGAATAAAGGAATCTACGCATTACTATCGTAATTATTGCATGATTACCTTCTTTTTAAACTTAGGAATACGTGTAACAGAGCTATGTAAGCTGAATTTAACCTCCATACAAGGTGACTATTTAACTGTTACAGGTAAAGGTGATAAGGAAAGAACCGTTTTCTTAAATGAAGCTTGTCAGAATGCTCTATCACGTTATTTAAAAAAAGAACGCTATGCTATTAAAGACTCAGATACGAACGAGTCCCTATTTCTATCACAGAAAGGAACACGCCTAACAAGGCAACGTGTTGCTAAAATAGTAAAAGAGATTAACGAGCAGTCAGGATTAAATAAAACAAAGCTAACACCACATAAATTACGTCATACTTCTGCGACAATGATGTATAAAAGTGGGGCAGATATTCGTAGTTTACAGCAGATTTTAGGGCACTCTAGCGTTTCTACAACGCAGATTTATACGCATGTAGAGGATAAAGAAATTCAACAAGTAATTGAAAACAATCCATTTAATCAATTAATTTAATAAGAACAATGTATTTCACTTAAAAATCCGCACTCATATTGAGTTAGCGGATTTATTTTATTTAATTCTATTTACACAGTACTCTATTAGTACTATAATTCCTTATTATTACATTATTATGAGGAGGTTTCATATGTTTACAGTAAAGATTGATGAGAAATTGCAACTGAAGTTATTACAAGAGCATGATGCACAAGAGCTATTTACAGTTATGATGGGTTCAAAAGAGAGTTTAAGAGAGTGGTTGCCCTTTATAGATTCAAATAAATCTGTTGAAGATGCATTGCAATTTATCCGGTCAACTATAAAGCAATTTTGTGCTAATGATGGCTTCCAAACAGCTATCGTATATGAAGGTAACATAGTTGGAGTTATTGGTTTTCACCATATTAATTGGCAAAACAAGTCTACAAGTATCGGATATTGGTTATCGAAGGACTATGAAGGGTTAGGTATTATGACCAAATCAGTACATAAGCTTATGGATCATGCCTTTCATGATTTGAAGCTAAAACGTATAGAAATTCGCGCTGCTATTGAAAATAAGAGAAGTAGAGCGATTCCAGAAAGGTTAGGAATGACATTAGAAGGTATTAGTCGTCAATCAGAGTGGTTATACGATCATTTTGTAGACCATGCCGTTTATAGCATTCTTCTTGAAGAATGGGAAATTAAGTAGTTGAGACCATCTTGAATGGTCTTTTTTTTAGTAGTTTACATAATATTATTATGTAAACTACTAAAAAATACAGGTAAAAAATTAATAGTTATTATTGCCTAATATTTAGAATTTTATATATTTTAAGCTTGATTAGAAAAGTTATTTGTAAAATCTCTTTAAGATAATTCGAGAAAAATTAGCTTATGAAATTTCTATTTCATTTTTTAGATTCAGACAATTGAACTAGCTAAAATTATTGATAATCCCATTTGATTTTTGATGTTTTTCAATTATTTTACAGTCAGGAACCTATAAAATGTAGAAAAAGTATATCTCAATTACTATAAATACTATATTAATAGTGTAATAATTTGATAATAGGAGATTTTTATTCAAACTTTAATTTTTTCATGCTTTTTTCAGTTTAGGACTTTTTACCTTTTGTTTTTATTTGAATAATAGCCTTATATTGGTTGTGATAAAATAGTAACAAGAGAGAAATTGCTCGAATAATGCCGAACTGATTAGGAGTGAGGTCAAATGGACCAAAGTTATAGTCAAGCGACAGGTCTTAGCCAGCTTAATGATGCGTATACAGTACAACAATTAATAGATATTCAGCATGCATTAGACCAATCTATTATTGTTGCTATAACAAATAATCAAGGTATCATTACATTTGTAAATAATCATTTTTGTACCATTTCTAAATACAGTAAAGATGAGTTAATTGGGCAAGATCACCGTTTGTTGAACTCTGGTCATCATCCTAAAGCTTTTTTTAAAGAATTATGGCGTACAATTGGGAGCGGGAAAATATGGCGTGGTGATATTTGTAATCGTGCAAAGGATGGTAGTTTATACTGGGTGCAAACAACAATCATACCTTTTTTGAATGATAAGGGTAAACTTTACCAATATGTATCGATTCGGACAGATATAACAGAACAAAAAAATATAAAAAAGCTAAAACTCTTTGCTTACCATGACGAATTGACAGGCTTATATAACCGTCGAATGATGAATATATGTTTAGCAGATCTATTCAAAAATGCACATAAAGGAGGTTTTTCATTGTCACTCTTAATGATGGATATTGACCGTTTTAAGAGTATTAATGATGGATTAGGTCATTTAACAGGGGATCTATTTCTAATTGAAGTAGCGACACGCCTGAAAAGATTAGGTATCGATGAAAAATCACTGTTTCGCTATAGTGGTGATAAATTCGCCATTATTATGAAGAATAATGAACAAGCTATTTGGAAAGCACATCAAATAATGGCTAATTTTGAAGAAAGTTTTTTGATTGAACAATTTGAATTTTATTCTTCCATCAGTATTGGCATAAGCTCAAGCCTAGCCGATGCAAGTACACCAGAGGACTTAATAAAATGTGCGAATGTCGCCTTGCTTGAGGCTAAAAAGAATAAAGTCAGCAATTACATACAATATGAAAATACGATGAATAGTACTCATAATCAATTCCTGCTGCTAGAAACAAAACTCCGTCATGCTATAAAGCAAGATGAAATTCAACTGTATTATCAACCGAAAATCGATTTAAAAACAAATCAATTAATCGGAATGGAAGGTTTAATTCGTTGGTATGATAAAGATTACGGCTTTATCTCTCCATCTAAATTTATCCCTTTTGCAGAAGAGTGCGGATTGATTAGTTCTATTGGTGAATGGACATTAAAAAGAGCTTGTAAACAAATGAAGAAGTGGCTTGATGAATATGGGTTTGATATTCGTATTTCAGTTAATATTTCGCCTATTCATTTGAAGGAAAGAAATTTTGTACACAATTTACGTGCAGTATTAAGAGATACAGGTTTACCAGCTAAAAATTTAGAGTTGGAAATTACCGAAATGAGCTTAATGCATCAAACAGAAGAATTAATTGAAACGTTTAATCAAATAAAAGAACTGGGTGTAATCATCGCGATTGATGATTTTGGAACAGGTTATTCCTCACTCAGCTATTTAAAGCAGTTTCCAATTGATGTTTTGAAGATTGATCAATCTTTCATCCGTGGATTAAAAACAGGACTTAGTAATGTCGCAATGGTGACTGCTATTATCAAATTAGCGCATGCATTAAATATGAAGGTGGTTGCTGAAGGAGTAGAGACGGAAGATGAATTGTATATCGTCCGTGAAAACCTATGTGACTTTGCACAAGGATATTACTTTAGTAAGCCATTACCGACTGATGAATTTTCCGCAAAATTGCATGAATTATATGTTTTGAGAATGTAATGAAGTGCTTTTTATAATAAGAAAACCATATAAAAAGGTCGCCACTATACGCTGTGGTGACCTTTTTGTTTGTTTTTTTGAATGGATTTTATAATCTGATCCCAATACGTTGTTGTTAGGTTTATAGTTCATAGGATTAAGTTAAGCCAGCAAGAACGAAAGTTGCACTGAGAGGGGTTCCAGTGACCTCTACAACACCCGATAGATCGACTTTGTTAGCGGCTATAATCATCATAAGTAACACCTCTAAGAGCATCTAAAGCTTCTTAAAATAGAAAGCTATCGAAAGGCACTAAGAATCAAACCTTATTCCATTAATGGCCTAGTTAATGGAATAGCAGGGAACTTGACACGTCACCTTTTGGTGTCCTATAATCGATAAGATACTAAAAGGTGTCCTATTAGGTAATTAAAGTTTAATCGTTGACATTACAGGAAATAATAATGAAAAGGTGGGGGTGATTTTGAACGAAAAGGGTCAAGTGAGGGATGTTTATGACGCTGTTGCCGATCCAACAAGAAGAAAATTACTTCGAATGTTAACAGATGTTGAAGAATTACCCCTACATGAGATAACGGTTCATTTTCAAATGGGGCGTACAGCAGTTTCTAAGCATTTGGCTATCCTTAAAGATGCGGATCTTGTAATTGCCCGAAAAGTTGGTAGAGAGACAAGGTATCGGTTGAATGCAACTCCGTTGAAAGAAATAAAAGATTGGGTATCTTTTTACGAAGGATTCTGGAAAGAGAGAATTATCAAATTAAATCTTATTTTGGAGGAACAAAAAATGAAACCAGATGTATCATTAGATTTTCAATTTACAAATTCAATCGAGCAGGTGTGGAACGCTTTAACAGATTCGGATACACTAGCGAAATGGATATGGAAAAATGACTTTAAACCAATCGTAGGACATAAATTTCAATTTAGAGCTGAGCCAAATGAGTGGTGGGATGGAGTTGTAGATTGTGAGGTACTCGAAGTGGACGAGCCTCATACATTATCTTACACATGGTTAAGTGCCGGAGAAAGCACTACTATTACATGGACTTTGAAAAAAGGTTCAGATGGAACTATCCATCTACATCTAGATCAAACTGGATTTAGTGAAGAAACAAAAGCACGCCAAGGAGCTATCGAAGGAGCTAAATATGCTTGGACCAATATGGGTGCCCAGCTTGGAAAAGTACTAGCAGAACAGTAAAAATGATATCTTCTTTCTCATTGATGCCTGATGTTCAGGACCAACTTTTTGAGTAGGTACTTGAATATATCAATCAAATAGAAACGATGAGGATTAATATTAACCGTTTATACTAATAAACCATTCTTTAACAGGGCGCAATTCCGTAGCAAGAATTGTGCTCTTTCTTATGATATGAGGTAATTCTGAAGCAAGAAGGAAGCCCTTTTTATTTCGCACTTAATGGAAAAAAATATAAAATAAGCGAGCAATTATCTGATATATAAGTGCAGACTAATTGCTGGAATTGTGCCATTAAATTGTTTCTTCAAAACGGTTTTAGAAATCTTCCTCTCAAGTTAGTATAAGATTGTCGATGAAAAAAACAACAAATTCAATTGAAGTTTTACAATTATGGCAATATTAAATTTACAGAATCGAGAGGGCATCATTATGAAAATCAATCAATTAATTGCAAATAATATTAACAATTTAGATGCCGTACTACCAGTAGATAAATCGTTAGGAATTGCTGGTTTGTCTGGATCTGGTAAAACGACTTTCTGTCAAACAATTGGTGAAGAATCCAAGAAGCGTCTCGTTTCTTTATTGCCAAAAGCTGAATATCAGTATTTATTTCCAACAATTATGGATACAAATTTTAGTGCCATCAAGATGGAAGAAATGCCTTTAGTCCTTTTCCTTGGAAAATCATCAATCTCTTCTAATCCGCGTTCTACAATTGGTACACATACAGGCGTATTTAAAGACATTCGTGTTACTCTTGCTGAAAAATTCAACCTGTCTCCAGAAGTTTTTTCATTTAATAATGAGTTAGGGTGGTGTCCAAGTTGTAAAGGTCGTGGAACAACTAAAAATGTCGAATGTCCTAAGTGTCAGGGGAAGCGCTATAATCAAGAAGTTGAGCAATATATGATGGAATTATTTGATAAACCACATAATATTGCCGATATTAACGACTTAAGCATTGAATCTATTATTTCACTTGCAGAAGTTTTAAATATTAGTGAAGGTAAACAACATATTCTCAAAAATATGATCAATATGAATATTGGTTACTTAACATTAAATCGCATTATGGGTACATTGTCAGGCGGAGAATTAACACGCCTGTACTTGGCAGAATTTATGGCATCAAGTGAAAATACCGTTATTATTATTGATGAAATATCTGTGGGTCTAGATCACCAAACGCTATTGAAAATTTTAGAACAGATTAAACAATTGGGCTATAAGAATCAAATTTGGCTCATTGATCATTCTGACACGGTGCTTGACGCAACGGATGAGCAATTGTTTTTTGGTCCAGGTAGTGGTAAATACGGCGGGAAAATTGTTGAAGAATCACCACGTCCAAAACCAATCATTTGGGAACAAAATGAAGCATTGCCAACAGGTTACTATCAATTCAAAGAGCTTTACTGTCGTAATATTCAAATGGCAGAAATTCAGATTCCTCAAAATAGACTTGTAACGTTTACGGGTGAATCAGGATGTGGTAAATCGACACTTGTTAATGAATGTATGGCCAAAGACTTTCTGAAGCGATATCCAAAAGATAAAATTGTCATGGTCGGGCAAGAACGAAACCAATCGATTACGAGTAGGTCAACAGTTGCGACGTTTCTTGATATAAAAAGGAAACTCACAAAATATAGTGAAGATATTAATGATATTTTTCAGCGCTCGATTGAAGATATTATTGATGAACTCCCAGAAGGAGATATCGCTCATAAACGCTTGAGTTTATTGATCAAACTTGGACTTGGTTATTTGACGTTGGAAAGAAAAACACAGTCCTTATCGACTGGTGAATTTCAATGTGTCCATTTAGTTTCGGAGCTGTTTGCCAACTCTAGAAACCCACATACGCTTTTTATTTTTGACGAGCCTTCAAAAGGTTTATCACAAAATATTTTAAATCAATTCATCGATAGTCTGAGAAGCATTTTGCAAGATGAAACTGTCTCAATAATAATGATTGAACATAATGCGTATATGCTAGAAAACTCTGATTTTATCGTTGATTTTGGTAAAAGACAGCTTGCACCTGTAGAGCATCTAGATGTTGTCAGACATGAAGACTATTATCGTCAAAAAAACAGTGAAGACAGAGTTGTTCCATTACGAATCTCTTCAACACTCAATCAACAAAATGGGGTTAACTACTTAAAAGAAAATCATATTGCCTATTTTAAAAATGCAGAAAACGTCTATAAGGGTGGCATCCTAAAAAGCTTATCATCAATTGCACGTTTGATTTATGGTGAATACGAATCGGAAACAATTGCACCCGTCATCGCTATTGATTTAGAGCGGCATTTGTATAGTCAATATAGTTTTCTTTATGAAATGGGAGGCTTGATCAACCATATTGTGGCAGCTCATCCGACCAATAAAAATACGAATAGCTTTGATTTCTATAATCAAGAAAACCATTGTCCATCCTGCTCTGGGCGCCAAGTAAGTGAAAAATTTGATATAGATATTGTTATTCAGGACAAAACCGTGCCATTCTGGGATGGCCTATTCCATCCAGAAGTGATGAAGGTTTTAAAATTCTATCAATATCCAAAATTGCAATTCCTCTTTGATGAGATTAAGAATGAGCTCGGTCAGGATTTAAGTAAAAGTTTTAATGACATGACGGAAGCAGAAAAACACACCTTTTTATATGGGTATTGGGAAAGGTCATTCTATGATAAAGCAGGCAAAGCTTCGAGGATTTGGGAAGGCTTTAATTTAATCATTGGCCGCTATATATTTGTATCTAAATCGATTATTAAAGAGCAAATAAAAGCATCTAAAGAGTTGATTACCTGTCCAATCTGTGAAGGAACCGTGCTAAACCATCATAAAAAGCTAAAATTTGACGACACGGATATTCGAAAGATTATTCAGCAGCCTATTGATCAAGTGTTGAAAACAGTTGGTAAGTTACAGATACTAGAAAAACTAAAAGCTATCGTCGGTGGTGATATGACTTTGACTGAAGATGTCTCCTTATTACCTAGGGGAACACAGGTTGCTTTGAAAATGTTTGAACTGGAGCAGGGAAGCTTTGCCCATTATGAAATGGTTTTACAAAATGTACTACCTTTTTGGGGCAGTATTAGCGGCAATATCGAATCCATCAGCATGAATAATCGGATCACCATCTGTGATTTTGAAAATATTACCGAAACGAGAGAAACGATCATTGATAAGTATTTCACCAATGGTAAATATAAAAAGCTTACCTATGTCTATGAAGCGTTTGGTTACAAAAAAATTGTCACTCAAATTAATAAGATTAAAAAAAGTCATCAATGTCCTTTCTGTAAAGGGAAGAAAGTAATTTCTGAAGATGGACTACATGATGGTGTGTATAAATTATCAGTACCATGTGTTAGTTGTTATGAAAGTGGCATCAATGATGAAGGGCGTAAGGAAATCGTAGATGGCATAGACGTGCAAACATGGTTAACTGGCAAAGTAAGTGATGTTGTTGCTGAAAGTCCAAATCTTGAGGCTGTAGCTCATATTCCAATTTTCAATCGTATTCGTGAGTTGAATAAGCGAGAGATGATGGGGATATATCAATTCCTTGAGCAAAATAATTAAATTAAATATAAAAAATGTGATATTTAAGTAAAGATTAGCTGTCACGCAATGAAGAAAACTCATTTGCAATAAAAAATTGCAAATGAGTTTTTATGCTATTCAGAAGAGGGATTGTTGGATTAAAATTGTCAACCTGGTTAGACAAAAGATTGGAGATTGGTTATGGACCCATGCATACTTGATTACAAACAACCATGAAGATTTGCAAGAGGAATTCATTAACTCCGATGTAAAGATAGTTCGTTCATTAAGTAATATAGAATACAACAATAAAGAATATGTGAATGAAGATATAGATGCTAGATGGATAGTATTTGGTATCAAACGAGGCTAGAATCGTATCTGATGCCTTTAATTTAGAAGAAAAAGTTATCATAATTGATTATAAGAGTCATATATTATAAAGAATTTTCTAAAATTTTCATTGACAATAGATTTCTAAAGTTGTAAATTAAGAATCAACAAAATAACTTTTTTCTTATCCAGAGAGGTGGAGGGACTGGCCCTATGAAATCTCAGCAACGGACGATGTACCGTGCTAATTCCAGAAGCGTATGCTTGAAGATAAGAAGAGCGCATGGACGTATCGCCAACCTCTTCTTATCAAGGAGAGGTTTTTTTGTTTTAAAAAAATGATGAGGTGATGGATATGTCAACAGAATTAATCAATGCACTACAAACGTTAAAGGAAAAGAAATGGATTGATTTAACACATACTTTTGGAGCAGAAACACCACGTTTCAACGCATTTAAAGGGTTAGAAAAAACAACTCTATTTTCACATGATGATGGCTTTTTTGCTCAGAATTTTGCATTTGCTGGACAGTATGGAACACATTTAGATGCACCTATTCACTTTGTTCGTGATGCTCGTTATTTAGAAGAATTAGATTTAAAAGAGCTTGCATTGCCACTTGTTGTAATAGATCATTCTAAAGATGCAGCAGAAAATCATGATTTCACCATTGCAGTTGAAGATATTTTGAAATTTGAGGCCGAACACGGAGAAATTGAGGCAGGTACATTTGTTGCTCTTCGTACGGATTGGAGCAAACGTTGGCCTGATGTTGAAGCATTTAATAACTTTGATGCAGATGGAAATCCACATGCACCAGGATGGTCAGTAGATGCACTTAAGTTCTTGTTTGAAGAGCGTCATATCAAAGCAGTAGGGCATGAAACTTTTGATACGGATTCTAGCATTTTATACCGTCAAAACAATGCATTACTAGGTGAACTATATGTATTGGAACAAGATACATATCAAGTAGAGTTGCTTACTAATCTAGACCAGCTACCTGCAAAAGGGGCTGTCATCTTTAACATCGTTCCTAAACCTGAGAAGGCTTCTGGCTTCCCAGTTCGATCATTTGCTATTCTGCCTTAAATATTCATCTAAAAAATACTAGCAAATGAATAATTGAAACTGAAGGTGAACTCTTTGGATATTAAAATTGATGATTTATCAAGAGATGAAGTTAAAGCGTTGTTGGAGGAGCATCTTCAAGGTATGGCACTAAATTCTCCACCAGAAAGTATACATGCGTTAACTATCGAGGAATTGAAAAAAACAGAAATTACTTTCTGGAGTGCATGGGAAGGCGGTGCATTAATTGGTTGCGGAGCACTAAAAGAACTGGATGCACACCATGGTGAAATAAAATCCATGCGTACTTCTTCATTATACTTACGGAGAGGCGTTGCAGGGCGTATGCTTGAGCATATTATTGAAGAGGCTAGGCACCGCAATTATAAGCGTTTAAGTTTAGAAACAGGTTCAATGGAGGCTTTTGAACCCGCAAAGAAGCTGTATTTGAAAAATGGGTTTCAATATTGTAGGCCATTTTCTAATTACATTGAGGATCCGAATAGTGTATTTATGACATTAGAGTTATAAGTATATTGATTAATCATTCTATTAACAAAAAGATTAAATAAAAAACAATAAGAGCATGTTTTGAATAATCTTCATTCAAAACATGCTTTTTCTTTTTGTTCTTCTATATTTTAGTTGGACAATACAAGGCACTCTTTTTAATATTAAGAAAGCTTTGCAGAACAGCGAATAGCAGCAGCAATGGTTTTTATTTTTTGCTCATTTGCTATTAATGCTTGTTGAGCTTCTTCTAATGTTACTAGTTCGAAATGAATTTTAGCACCTGTTTGTAACTGTGCAAGGCTAGCTAAATCAGCAGTAATGACTTGAACCATTTTCGGGTAACCACCAGTTGTTTGGCGATCAGCCATTAAAATAATCGGTTTACCACTAGGTGGGATTTGAACGGTACCAAACGTAACAGCCTCTGATAATAATTCGAATTTCTCTGTCAAAGATAATGCTGGTCCCTCAAAGCGGTACCCCATACGATCAGCCTCTGTAGAAAGCGTGTAGGAGTTGTTTGTTAAGCACTGCTGACTTTCGGTGGTAAAACTATCCCACTCAGTACTAGGCATCACTCGTATTGTTTGTTGTTGATTTAATGAGATTAATTCGTTGTAATTTACAGACCACGAAGCAGGACCTACTAGTTGTATTGCATATTGATGTATTTCTTTATTTTTTTTAGTATAAGGTCCGATTATTACTTCATCCTGCTTTTGTAATGCTCTGCCTTCAAATCCGCCCATGCCCGCCTTTAAATATGTACTTTTACTATTCATTACAGTAGGAACTTGAATACCGCCAGCAAAGCTTACATAAGCACGACAACCTTTGTGGGCTCTTTTAAACTTTAATACGTCTCCTTTTTTCACAATAAATGGACGCCAAAGTGGTGTTGGTTCGTTATTAATCGTTGCAGTTAAATCTCCACCTGTAAGTGCAATTAGGTGGTCATCATTAAATTGTAATACAGTCCCAAATAATGAAACCTCAATTACGGCTTCACTTTCTAGGTTACCTACAAGAATATTCGCAATTCTTAATGAATAAGCATCCATAGCTCCACTAACGATGACTCCATATTTTTGTGACCCGAATCTCCCTAAATCTTGGATGGTAGTTAATAAACCAGGTTTAACGATTGTAACTGTCATGATCTTGTCTCCTTCAATTGTTTGTATTCTTTTTCTGATATTGGTTTAAAGCGAATACAATCACCTGCTTGTAAAAGAGAAGGAGGTGTTTCATTTGGTAAAAATAAATCGAGTGGTGTACGACCGATAATTTGCCAGCCACCAGGTGTTTCAAATGGATAAATTCCCGTTTGTTTACCTGCAATCCCAACCGAAAGTGCGGGAATGGCAAGTCTAGGTGTTTCTTTTCGAGGTGTTGCTATAGCTTCATTCATGCCTCCCATAAAAGCAAAGCCAGGTGCAAAACCAAGCATATAAACAAGACACTCATTCGCACTATGTAATTGAATGACTTCATCAGTCGTTAAGCCATTGATTTTGGCTACATATTCTAAATCTGGGCCGTATTCACCACCATAGACAACGGGAATGTCAACTACTCTTTGCGTGTGTTGTTTAACTGTTGTCATTTGAGTGATCAGTTGTTGCACATACTGACATACAAAGCTATATGATGTTACATTTCCATTAACCTTAAAAAGAGTGTAAGGATTGTAGTAGATTGTAATATTTGTATATGCTGGAACAGCTTCAATAAAACCTTCAAATGGCTGTTCCTCAAGCAATGATGCTAAATTTTGTAAGATAGTACAGTTCGATGGATCAATCGTATTTCCGATTTGAACCATCACTGCTGAATCTCCTAAAGGTTTAAATTTCACATGTTTAAATTCTTCTCCCATAGTGTACAACCCCTCATTTTGCGTTTTAAACATTATAATCATATAGATACATAAAGGTAAATGACAAGTAAGATATTTACATTTGATAATTCACTATAGTGAGAAAGTTCAAAAATAAATGTTTTCAGAATAATGATTTAGTGATAATATAAATTTTGTGTTAGAAAAACTGACATTAAATTGATTTTGAATTAGTAAGGGGCTGAGAAAATGTTTCGTGTAGACTTGAATTGCGATTTAGGAGAAAGTTATGGTCAATACAAACTAGGGGAACAAGAAGAGATTTTAAATTATATTACTTCAGCTAATGTAGCATGTGGTTTCCATGCCGGAGACCCAACAGTGATGAGGGAAACTGTTAAAATGGCTATTGCAAAAGGGGTAAAAATTGGTGCTCATCCTGGATTACCAGATTTAAATGGCTTTGGACGTCGCCCAATGCAAATTACTCCTCAAGAAGGCTATGACATGGTCGTATATCAAATTGGTGCACTACAAGGGTTTTTATCTACTTGTGGAGAGAAAATGCAGCACGTAAAACCTCACGGAGCTTTATATAATATGGCTGCGAAAGACCAGGCATTATCTGAGGCTATAGCACAAGCTGTCTATGATGTCTCACCTGAACTTGTGTTATTTGGATTAGCTGGAAGTGAGTTAACGAAGGCAGGAGAAAAACTTGGTCTCCAAACAGCTCATGAAGTATTTTCTGACCGTACATATCAAGCGGATGGATCACTTACTTCACGTACACAATCAGATGCTTTAGTAACAGACGAAGAACAATCTGTAAATCAAGTCGTAACGATGGTCAAAGAAGGCTATATTGAGTCTCAACAACAAACGAAAGTATTATTGCGAGCGGACACTGTTTGTATCCATGGGGATGGAGTACATGCTCTTGCATTTGCAAAATATATTCGAAACACATTGGAGAAAAACAACATCAACGTTCAAGCATTTCACGTATAAAAAGGGGTTTTCATATGACAAAGGTTAACTTAGATCAAGGGCAAGGGAGAAAGAAAGTAGGACGCAGCGTCTTATTAGGAGCTGCTTTCCTTATGGCAACATCAGCGATTGGACCAGGGTTTTTAACACAAACGACGGTCTTTACACAACAATTAGGTGCTAGTTTTGCCTTTGTTATTTTAGTTTCACTTATTTTAGATGTCTTCGCTCAAATGAATGTTTGGCGTATCATCGCAGTATCAGGTATGCGTGGTCAAGAGATTGCCAACAAAGTACTTCCTGGTTTAGGTATGGTATTAGCCATCATGATTGTTATTGGTGGTCTAGCATTTAATATTGGTAACGTTGCAGGAGCTGGTCTAGGATTAAATGCTATGCTCGGCTTAGATCCGATTACGGGTGCAGTAATAAGTGCAATTTTTGCAATTTTCATTTTCCTTGTAAAAGAGGCAGGTAAAGCGATGGATAAGGTTGCACAAGCAGCTGGCTTTATCATGATTTTACTAATGATGTACGTTGCTTTTACAACATCGCCTCCAGTTGGTGATGCATTAGCTAATACATTTACACCTGAAAAACTGGATATTTTATCAATCGTAACTTTAGTTGGAGGAACAGTTGGCGGTTACATTGTATTCGCCGGTGGCCACCGCTTACTTGATGCAGGTGTTAAAGGTATAGAATCTTTACCAGATGTAACAAAGAGTTCTGTAACGGGTATTGCTGCTACAGGTATTATGCGTGTAGCTCTGTTTTTAGCAGTATTAGGTGTTGTACACCAAGGTTTAGCAATTGACCCTGCTAACCCACCGGCTTCTGTCTTTAAATTAGCTGCAGGTGAAATCGGTTATCGTATGTTTGGTGTTATTATGTGGGCTGCAGCTATTACTTCTGTAGTAGGTGCTGCATATACATCAGTATCATTTATTCGTTCATTCCATCCATTAATTGAAAAATATCATAACTGGGTAATTATCGCCTTTATCGTTGTATCAACTATCACATTTGCATTCGTTGGTAAACCTGTGAAAATTCTAGTTTTAGTAGGAGCAATCAATGCAATAATCTTACCGCTTGCACTTGGTACGTTATTGATCGCAGCATATAAAAAAGATGTTGTTGGTAATTATAAGCATCCGATGTGGTTAACCATCCCTGGTATTTTTGTTGTAGTTGTTATGGCTGTACTTAGCGTTCGTACACTTATTATCGAATTACCAAAACTATTTAGCTAGTGAAAAAGAAAGGGGAATTGTGATGACACAATACGATACGATGACTCCAGATGCTATTCGAGCATTAATTCGAAATGGTGAATTGACTGGACCAACAGCAGGTATGGCTAAAGGCTATACGCAAGCAAACTTAGTGATTTTAAAGAAAGAGTATGCTTATGATTTCTTATTATTCTGTCAACGCAATCCAAAATCTTGTCCACTAGTAGATGTATCCGATATTGGGTCGTATACACCTAACTCTATTGCATCTGATGCAGATATTCGCAAAGATATTCCGAGATATCGAATATATCGTGATGGTGTTTTTACTGAAGAAGTAACCGATGTTACAGATTATTGGGAAGATGATATGGTATGTTTCCTACTAGGATGTAGCTTCACTTTTGAAACACCACTTCTTGCAAGTGGTATTCCAGTAAGACATATAGAAGAAGGCTGTAATGTACCTATGTATAAAACGAATATCCCATGTGAAAAAGCAGGTATTTTCGAAGGCCCAATGGTTGTTAGTATGCGTCCTATGAAACATGCCGATGTAATCCGAGCTGTACAAATTACTTCTCGCTTTCCAGATGTTCATGGCGCACCGATTCATATCGGAGATCCAAGCCGAATTGGGATTACAGATGTAAATACTCCTGATTTTGGAGATGCTGTAACGATCAAAGAAGATGAGGTTCCGGTATTTTGGGCTTGTGGTGTTACGCCTCAAGCTGTAGCGATGGAAAGTAAACCAGCTATAATGATTACGCACGGACCAGGCTGCATGTTCATTAGTGATTTAAAAGATGATAATTTAAGCGTACTTTAAGTTTTATAGCGCCCTCAAGTTAGAAACATAACTTAAGGGCGCTTTTTTATATATCTTTAGCTTATTTTATGCCACTAAATCCACAATCTATGTCCAATATTTCAAGTATAAAGTGGTGAACCACTTTATACTTGAAATTAGCTTGCTCAGCGCCAAATGGGATGCCACCTCTAACTTGTTCTAGATAACGTTGAATTACATCTTGTAGTTGCCAGTTTGTTGTTTTTAAAGGTATTCCTTCTTTTACCTCTCAACCTAAATGAGTAAATAGGGTTCCTCTTAGCTACTTCGGAAATAAACCATCATAGCATTAATTACCATTTATTATAATTTAATGTTTTTATACAAAAATAATACTTATTTCTTTAGTTTACATAATAATATTATGTAAACTAAACTCTATACTTTCAATTTTTTAAATGAGAACGTATTATTATAAAAGCAACTTATTTTTAATATGTTGTGATTCTTCACAAAGGAGATTGTTATATGAATGATAAGCGATTTAAGATTGCGCATCGTGAAGCCATCATTGGGGTGATTCTTGTAATCATCAATTTTAGTATTTGGTTTGGCTTTGCTTATGGGATGGGATCAGGAGATCCGTCTTCTTATACATATGTACTTGGTTTTCCAGCGTGGTTTTTCTATAGCTGTATTGCAGGTACTATTTTCATGGTCATCCTTATAATTTTCGTCATTAAATTCCTCTTCAAAGATGTGCCATTTGACGATGAGGAGGGTGAACACAAATGATACATTGGCAAGTGATTATTCCATTAGTTGTTTTTCTAGTAGTTATTTTTGGAATTGGGATATGGGCGAATCGCCAAGTCATGCAATCAAATTCGTTCTTGCAAGAATATTTCCTTGGCGGACGTGAAATGGGTGGCTTCTTACTTGCGATGACAATGATGGCCACTTACGGAAGTGCTGGTAGTTTTATTGGTGGACCAGGTGTTGCCTATAATACAGGCCTCGGTTGGGTACTTTTGGCCATGGCACAGTTACCAGCAGGTTACTTCGTTCTAATGATTCTCGGTAAAAAATTTGCAATTATTGCACGTAAATATCAAGCAATAACACTAATTGATTTTTTACGAGAACGATATCAAAGCAAAATAGTTGTCATTGTATCTGCAATCAGTATTATTTTATTTTTATTTGCTTCTATGGCAGCTCAGTGGATTGGTGGAGCGCGATTAATTGAGTCATTAACAGGCTTAAACTATTCTACTGCATTGTTTATCTTTGCAGGTGCTGTATTAATTTATGTGATTATTGGCGGTTTCCGTGCAGTAGCATTAACAGATGCAGTACAAGGTTCTGTAATGGTCATTGGGACAGTTATTTTACTTGTCGCTACGGTTATTGCTGGTGGTGGAATATCGAATATCATGAGTGATTTAGTAGCTGAAAATCCAAACCTTGTATCTCCTTATGGGGCAGATCGTAGTTTAACGCCATTATATGTTTCGACATTTTGGATTTTAATTGGGATAGGTGTTATTGGCTTACCTCAAATTGCCGTTCGTGCCATGTCATATAAAAACTCAAAAGGCATGCATACAGCCATTATCATTGGCACAATTGCACTTGCTACAGTTATGTTTGGCATGCATTTAATCGGTGTACTAGCACGTCCAGTATTACCAGGCGTAGAAATAGGCGATAAAGTGATGCCTTTACTAACGCTAAAAGTATTACCCCCTTATTTAGCAGGAATTGTTCTAGCTGCTCCAATGGCGGCCATTATGTCTACCGTCAATGCTTTACTTATTTTAGTAAGTTCAACTGTGGTAAAGGATATTTACTTAAACTATATAAAACCAACTGCATCAGATGCACAGATTAAAAAAGCAAGTTTCTATGTGACTACAGTTATTGGGATAGCAGTGGTACTAGTAGCTCTACGTCCACCAGATTTACTTATTTGGCTGAACTTATTTGCTTTCGGTGGATTGGAATCTGTATTCTTATGGCCGGTTGTATTTGGTCTCTACTGGAAAACAGGAAACAAATACGGTGCAATTGCATCGATGATTATCGGGATTTCATCTTATATCTACATTGATCAAATAATGCCAAGTGTATTAGGTATGCATACGGTTACGTTGCCGATTATCTTATCTTTAGTAGCATTTGTTGTAGTAAGTCTTGTTACGAAGGACAAAGTTAAGACTGGGACATCGATTATTTAATATAAAACACCAAACTTTCAATTAAAAAGTTTGGTGTTTTTATGTTGAAAAAACGGTAAATATTTTTTGATGAATCAATTGACAGATAACTCTGACTGTTATATAGTAATAAAAAATAATTAATTTGTTATATAACAGGAGGGTATCCACATGGAAATGTATAGAGAAGGTTATGAAACGTATTGTCTAGCTTGTGAAAATTATGGTATGGAGTCGATGAATTTTTATCTTTACGTGAGAAACTTAACAGTAGAGCAGTTAAACGCATTCAATCAACATACGAAGGGAAGCGATGATTACGAAGTCTGATGCCATAGTAATTTTATAAAAACCCTACCCTTTGCTAAAAACAGGTAGGGTTTTATTATGTTTTTATTGTTTTAATACGAAAAAGTCTGAATTTTAATACAATAAAAAATATTAATTTACATTCTAAAACTTTTATGAAATACTTTAGATTAATAGACAATTAAATAGTTCTTATAAGAGTGCTTATGTTGATCATAAGCTAAAAGGGAAATCGGTGTAAATCCGATGCAGCCCCGCTACTGTAAGTGAGGATGAAATTGTTGCAAACCACTGGTGCATGTATAATGCGCTGGGAAGGAACAAGAGTAAATAGATACACAAGCCAGGAGACCTGCTTTTATAATGTAGTTTCAATCTTCGAGGGGGAGATTTGGAGCATCGAAGGCCTTTTTGTATATAACTGTACATTTTTCTGGCATTTCGCCGTCCAAAATCTCTTTGCATTGTGTAAAGGGATATTTTTTTGCCCTTTTACATTTTTTTGTATCCTTTTGAAGTGAAAACTACTAATAATTCACAAAAAGATATGGGGGATTTCAACATGTACAAAAGTAAATGGGTAAGAAAATGGGCAGCACCAATCGGTATGGCAAGTTTATTAGCGTTTTCACAACTACCAGGACAATTGTCGACAGTAACCGCTGCAGAAAATACGTCAGCGACAGTTCAAGTACCAGCGAAAGATGTCAGTTATAAAAACGTTCTAAATTCAACAGCGGCATTTTTACTACAACAAGTGCCGAATCCATCATTTGGTGATGAAGACTACGTAACTGATTTCGCTCGTGCTAGCGTACCAGTTCCATCTAAATACTATGAAACTTATTACAATAATCTAGTCAAAGAGGTTAAAAGTAAAGATGGCAAAATCTCTGAAGACGTTGGTAAATATTCAAAAGTCATTATTGCACTAACAGCAATCAACAAAGATCCACGTAATATTGGGGGATATGATTTAGTTAAGTCTATGTATGATACATATTTAGCTACAGAAAAAGCAGAAAAATTAACTAATGGGAATAAATTTCATTTCTTAAATGCTATTGATACGAAAAATTATGATTTATCAACGGAATCGAAATATGCAGAGATTACAAGAACTAAATTAGTAAATGATTTAGTAAAAGATCAATTTGAAGATGGATCATTTGCGTGGGCTCTAGATTATGGATCTGATAAAGATTCAACATCAATGACGGCTACGGCTTTAGCACCTTATACAAAGGATGACAAGGTAAAAGCAGCAGTTGAAAAAGCAAATGATTATTTAGGTAAAGAACTAGGTGAACAAGGTGGTTTCTACTCAGAGTGGGCAAAAGGTGACAGCCCTGAAACGGTATCTCAATTCATCATCAATTTAACGTCTAATCAAACAAATCCAAAGACGGATCCACGTTTCGTCAAAGGTAATGGTAACTGGGCTGTTTCTAACCTAGTAAGTTTTGTAGATAGTGCTACAGGTGGATTAAAAAGCGGTTTATCACTTAAAATTCCAAACTTAATGTCTTCAGATCAAGGATTACGTGCACTTGCTGCATATGACCGCTTTGTAAAAGGCAAAAACCGTATTTATGATATGTCTGATGCTGCAGAGTCACTTAAATTTGACATTACAGCACCTGAAGTAGCAACAGCTAATAAAGTTAGTGATCAAACAACAATTGTTAAAGGCAAAGCTGAAGCAGGAGCGAAAGTTACGATTTATAACGGCTCTAAGCTACTAGCATCAACTACTGCATCTACAAAAGGCACATACTCTTTAACAATCAAAAAGCAAAAAGCTAATTCAACATTGAAAATTTATGTTACAGATGCATCTAAAAATAAGAGCAAAGCATTCACATTAAAAGTAGCTGATAAAACGGCTCCTAAAGCACCATCAGTTAAAAAAGTAACAAAGTCGACTAATAAAGTGACTGGTACAGCTGAAAAAGATGCAAAAGTGTATGTACTAAAAGGTAAAACGTCTATCGGTAAAGGTACTGTAAATAGTAAGGGGCAATTTACTGTTAAAATTAAAAATCAAAGAGCTAATACTAAATTAACAGTCTATGCCAAAGACAAGGCTGGTAACAAAAGTAACGCGACAAAAGTAACGGTTAAAACGAAATAACTTGAAAGATCTAGGAAGGGTGTTGGAGTTTATCTCCAGCACCCTATTCCCATCTATAAGAAGAGGTGCGATATATGAAAAAATTAATACCGTTATGGCTAATGATGATTCTCTCATTGATCATTATCACTGGCTGTAAGATTCAATCAGTTGAAGAATATAATAATCAAACTGAGCAAGAACAAAGTGTTGATGGAGCAAGTGAGACTAAGGTAATCGTTAAAGGAGATAAAGGTGAAGTATCCACAAAGGAAGAAATAGAAAAGGATTCAACAATAGATGCTAAAAAGCCAAATAACGAAGAAGAGAAAAAGACCGAAACAAAGCAAAAGGAACAAAAAAATGAAGCAAAGGTAACGCCAAAAAAAGAACAACCAACTAGCACATCTAAAACTGAATCAACACCAACTTCGAAAACACCTAGTAAAGATACTTCGACTAGTTCAAATAAAGAGAAGCCAGATAAAAGTCCAGCACCATCTAAGGATAAATCACCGTCAAAAGATCAAAAGCCAGACAAAGATAAAAAACCCGAAAATAATAACGTCGCTCAAAAGCCAAGTAAGCCTAATAAAGAAGATGAAAAGAAAAAAGAATATGTGACCATCTCCATTAGTGCTGCAACATTGCTGACACATTGGGATATGTTAAAACCTGCATTACAAAGTGAAAAATACGTCCCAAAAAACGGCGTTATTTTAAAGTCAACTAAATATGAAATCTTAAACGAAGATGAAACGGTTTGGTCTATTTTAAGACGTGCGACAAATGAACATGGTATTCATCTTGAGTATGAAGGAGCGGGTGAAAATCAATATGGGTCGGTCTATATTGAAGGCATGAATCATTTATATGAATTTGATGCAGGTGATCTAAGTGGCTGGATGTATTCTGTAAACGGTCAGTTCCCTAGTTATGGGGTTAGCGCAGTTACTGTGAAAAATGGAGACAATATTCAATTCCAATACACTGTTGATCTAGGTCGCGACATAGGTAAATAATGATTAAAGAGGAGTACTATGCATCATGAAAGCATTTGAAACGTATCACCCCATTGTCCTTTTCGCATATTTTGCATCTGTCATCGGACTTTCCATGTTCTATATGCATCCAGTTTATTTACTCATTACATGTATTGGAGCAATTACATTAAGTCTATTACTGAATAGAAAATCATTTGTTAGCGGCTTAAAATTTTTCGTGCCGATGTTTTTTATCGCTGCAATTATTAATCCACTTATTAGTCATGATGGGGAAATCATTCTATTTTACATAGATTATAATGCTATAACATTAGAGGCTATTGTTTATGGATTTGCGATGTCGATTATGATCTGTTCAGTCATTTTTTGGTTTGGTTGTTATAACGTTGTAATGACATCCGATAAATTTCTTTATTTATTCGGTAAGGTATCTCCCGCACTAGCGCTGGTCATTTCATTAACATTACGTCTTGTCCCGCGTTTTAAACATCAAATTACTATTATTTCACATGCACAAAAAACAATAGGCATGGATATTTCAGCCGGCAACCCATGGCAAAGAGTAAAAAGCGGGATTCGCATTATCTCCATTCTTATAACTTGGGCGCTTGAAAATGCAATTGAGACGGCTGATTCGATGAAAGCACGTGGTTATGGCTTGAAAAACCGTTCCACATTTTCATTATTCGTTTTTGAAAAAAGAGATGGGCTTTTGCTTGGGATCATATTAACACTTCTTTTAACGAATATTATTGGCAGTTACTTTGGTATGACGACGTATTATTTTTATCCAACGTTTACTGAATTAGCTTTTACTCCAATTAGCATAGGACTTTATATTTCTTATGCTAGTTTACTAGTAATACCTATTGTGATTGAAATTCGGGAGGCAATTAAATGGCGCTCATTGAAATACAACATGTAAATTTCCAATATCCAGACAAACACGAGCGAGTATTAGATGATATCAATTTAATAATTGAAGAAGGTGAATTTGCTGTTCTTTGTGGTACATCTGGCTGCGGTAAAAGTACGTTATTAAAACATTTAAAAAGAGAGATAGCTCCTCATGGAGATAAATCAGGGACTATACTTTATGCGGGTATTGCATTGGCCGATTTACCTGATCGCGTGGCAGCTTCTGAAATAGGTTTTGTTATGCAAAATCCAGAAAATCAAATTGTCACTGATAAAGTGTGGCATGAGTTGTCTTTCGGTCTAGAAAATTTAGGATTAGACACGATGACAATTCGACGTAGAGTGGCTGAAATGGCGAATTTCTTCGGTATTCAGCAGTGGTTTAGAAAAAGTACGATGGAATTATCAGGCGGCCAAAAGCAACTGCTAAATCTTGCAGCGATTATGGCAATGCAACCCAAATTATTGATTTTAGATGAACCGACATCTCAGCTTGATCCAATTGCGGCTACGGAATTCATCGGTACTTTGCAAAAGTTAAATAAAGAACTTGGATTAACAATTATTCTTGTAGAACATCGCTTAGAAGAGGTTTTCCCAATAGCAGATCGCGTTGTGGTCATGGAAAAAGGGCGCATTATTTGTAATGATTCCCCGCAGGATGTTGCACAGCAATTAAAAGCATTCGATGCCTCTCATCCAATGATGCTAGGCTTACCAACACCAGTGCGTATTAATAATGCATTGCAAATCAATGACATTGTTCCACTAACCATAAGAGATGGTCGAAATTGGCTAACAAAGCACTTTACTAATGAATTACGAGCTTTAGAAAGTAAATTGAGTTCAGAGATTCCACCTGATGACATTGTCTTGGAAGTTAAAGAAGCATGGTTCCGTTATGAAAAGAATGCTCAAGATGTATTAAGAGGTTTCTCCATGCAAGTACGTGCTGGGGAGATTGTTAGTATTTTAGGGGGGAACGGTACAGGGAAAACAACTGCACTAGGTGTAATGTCAGGTTTATATAAACCGTATCGAGGAAAAGTCTTCATCAATGGTAAATCCATTAAAAAGTTTTCAAATGGCGAATTGTATCGAAATAATTTAGCTGTTTTACCACAGGACCCATTAACACTACTCGTTGAAAAGAAAGTACAACTTGAATTCGATAGTATAATAGACGTCTTAGGCATCTCAAAAGAGGCAGCCAATGTACAGTTGAATGAAATTATCACAACACTTAATATCGGACATTTATTAGATAGTCATCCATATGATTTGAGCGGGGGAGAACAACAAAAAGTTGCTTTAGCAAAAGTCTTGTTACTAAACCCTAAAATAATCCTTCTAGACGAACCTACAAAGGGCATTGATGCATATTCTAAGGAAATATTCGCCGAAGTACTACAAGCGCTTAAAAAGCGTCGTGTGGCCGTTGTAATGGTTACACATGATATTGAGTTTTCAGCGCAATATTCTGACCGTTGTGCAATGTTCTTTGATGGCAATATTGTTTCTGAGGATGAACCAAAACTGTTTTACAGTGGAAATAATTTTTATACAACTGCAGCGCATCGAATGTCGCGTCATTTATATGATTTTGCAGTGACAAGTGAGGACGTGATTTCGTTATGCAAGCACAATCAACAGCTCGAGCAGACAACTACTCCCGTAAACGTCTAATTTTCTCCAGTATCATCATTTTTGTAGTTATTCCAATCGTCATGCTTATTGGAGTGACTACCTTAAATGATCGTAAATACAATCTTATATCTATGATTATCGTATTATTAGCATGTGTGCCATTCTTTGTTTCATTTGAAAGAAGAAAACCACAAGCACGAGAAATTTTAACGATAGCTGTTATGTCGGCTATTTCCGTTGCAGGTCGTGCAGCATTCATTTGGATTCCAGCTTTCAAGCCAGTGACGGCCATTACAGCCATTACCGGATTTGCTTTCGGAGCGGAAGCAGGTTTTCTTACAGGAGCGACATCTGCCATAGCATCGAACATCTTTTTCGGACAAGGTCCTTGGACGCCATTTCAAATGTTTACATGGGGAATCCTTGGTTTTATCGCTGGTCTATTAGGACAAAAAGGTTGGATGAAAAGTAAAATAGCACTTATTATTTATGGGGTTTTTGCTGGAATAATGTATTCCTTCTGTATGGACATTTGGACGGTCATTTCTTATGATGGATTGTTTTCTTGGAAAAGGTATTTAATTGCAATGTCAACAGCTATTCCGTTTACGATTGTCTATGTAGTATCAAATGTCGTTTTTTTACTCGTTTTAGCCAAACCGATTGGTGAAAAATTAGAACGAATAAAAGTGAAATACGGGATGTTGAACAACTAGAAAAGAACAAGAACTGTTTCGAAAGTCGTAAATCTAGACTTTTAAAACAGTTCTTTTTTTGATACAGCTTGCTTTCAATTTCAATCAGCATTCTTCGTTTTCTATGTCTGTTTCGATATCAATGACAGACTTAATGAACAATCGAACATCCGGACTCGAAGATCTTTTTTGCTTATAAAAAGGATAAGATAAACATTGCCGGAATTATGTTGAAATTGCAATTCTTCCAGTAAGGAGGGTTACACGTATTCTTTACTTATGAAACACGTAATCTTCATAGAGCTAAAAATATATTAAATTTGTGAAAGTCTATTAAGTAGAATAAAATATACATAATATTAGACTTTATGCTAAAAAATGAAGAAAGGGGGTCTCATAACAGTGAAGAAGAAATTATGGAAAAATATTAGTATTTCATGTCTTGCTTTAACAGCTTTATGGACCTTATCCGATAACCATCAATCCGCTTACGCTGAAGAAGATACAATCAATGCGTTGATCTCATATAAGAATGAAGAAGGTAAGCAGAAGGTGTTAGGTGACGTGGAAGATGTCAATGAAGTACTGCATAACGTGGAAATGGTTGAGGCAACTTTAACTGAACAGCAATTATCTGAACTAAAAAAAGATCCGAACATTGAATTTGTTGATACAAAAGAAGCACCTATGACTTTAGCTGATTTGGATACACCGGTTCAACCTTTGTTAGTACCTACTTGGAATCTAAGTTTAATTAATACACCTGTAGCATGGGATAGCGGTATTTTTGGCAATAAAGTAAAAGTAGCAATTATTGATACAGGGATTAACCTCATTGATGATTTGCCAAATGTTGCGAGAAGAGTATCCTTTGTAAGGGATATGCCAGAAACAACCATTAAAGAATCAGACAATGTGGATCGTGGAGGTATAAGAAATAATGGTCACGGTACATCAGTAGCTGCAGTCATTGGAGCGAGAGTTGGTGGCTATTTAAAAGACCAAAAAACAAGTGATGTTATTGGGGTTGCACCAAATGTTCAATTGTATTCCTTGAAATATGCGGATGGCACAACGAGTGGGACTACAACAGAAATCGTCAAATCAATTGACTGGGCAATTGCAAACAAAATGGACATTATTAATATTTCATCTGGATTATATATTGATGTACCTGCACTACGAAATGCTATTCAAAAAGCTTATAACGCCGGTATTTTAATTGTTGCATCAGCTGGAAATGATGGCAATGACAGAAATGTTACGTATCCTGCAAGATATAGTCAAGTTATTGCCGTTTCATCTGTTAGTGCTAAACAAAAGATTAGTTCGTTCTCAAATACAGGGTCATCAATGAATCTTACTGCTCCAGGTGAAGCTGTACCAACGATAAATAAGGATGGCAAATTGATTTATGCTAGCGGTACTTCCTATGCAGCTCCTCATGTTACAGGGATTCTCGCACTATTAAAACAACAATATCCATTTTTATCAGCGAAAGAATTACGTGCAAAATTAGATGAACAGGCAATTGACCTTGGTATAACAGGTATTGACAATTTATATGGGCATGGTCTAGTTCAATACCCACAAGCCGAAGACTCAGTCATTGAAGATTTGGTTGATCCTCAAATTGAAAAAGTAACCGATCATACAGCGACTGTTAGTTTTTCATTACCAAATGATACGAACGTTAAAAAAGTAGCCATTTTTTTAGATGATAAACTAGTAACAACCACTACTTCAAATAAATATACAATGAAAAAATTACAGGCTTCAAAAGACTATAAGATTACTTTGAAAGTTGTAAGTCGAGACGGAAGATCATCCAATGGTACAGACCTGCAATTGCATACGTTAAAGGACATCAGCCCCCCTGCTGAGGTGACAAAATTAATAGCTTCATCAATTAAAATTAATGCTGCAACGATTAATTGGAGAAAGCCGTCAAGCGAAGACTTTAAACAGTCTAAAATATACGTAAATAATAAAAAAGTGGCTACGACGAAAGAATCTACATATACAATACGTAATCTGAACCCTAGTCAAACGTATAAAATCGAAGTGAAAACAGAAGACGAATCTAAAAATATATCGAAAGGTGTAGCAATCATCATTCAAACACCTCTGAAGAAAGTCTTACATTCACCTTCAGTAAAAAAGGTATCTGATCGGAGTATAAATGTAAGCGGTACTGCCGAAGCAAATACGACTTTTTTAATTTATAAAGGCAATAAAAAAATAGCTCAAGCTACTGTCCAATCAAATGGTAGCTATATTGCTGCTATAAAAAAACAAGAGGCTAATAGTCAATTAACCGTCTATATTACAGATAAACAAGGCAATTCGAGCCCAGTAAAAAGATTGACAGTTATAGATAAAACGGCACCAGCTAAGCCAAAAGTAAATAAGGTAACAAGTCACTCAACAATCATAACGGGTACTGCTGAACCGTTTTCAATAATTGAAATGAATAAAGGGAAAACGATATTGGCTAAAACCGAAGTGAAATCTTCAGGTAAATTCACTTTGAAAATTAAAAAGTTAAAGAGAAATTCAACTGTTTCTTTTTATGCTATTGATCAAGCACATAATCGTAGTAAAAGTACTTTAGTTAATGTGCAATCATAGAAAAAGGCGCCTCCATATAGGTCTCTTATCCTCTTAAACCGCTTAATCTAAGTGGTTGATAATAAAAGGGGAGGGGAGTATATATGGGGGTATATTTTTTGTTGAACATATGGACTAACGAGGTTTATAATAAATGTAAATAAAACTATTAAATGGAAGGTGTTGTATATGAAAGAAAAAACGTTTCAACAAACTGTTGGCTTTAGCATTAGGGACACTGTAGCACTATATTGGCTATTCAAAACACAACAAACGGAATGTTATTCTGTTGAAATACATAAAACCTTTCAAAATAACTTCCCCGGACGCCCAGTTGGCTATGAATATGTTGCACGCATTGCTAAACAACTAGAAGCAGATGGGGCTTTAAAAGTGAGACAAGAACAAAAACGTCTATTTTATCATGCTACTGATCTAGGTATTGAACGACTCCGCAGATATGAAAAACTTTATGTCCAGCAATTCCATGAAATCGTACTCGTATTGGATCGTTTTTATTACGCCTTAACAAAAAATGGGGAAAAACCAGAAGCACCTAACCATCCGCTTCCTGAAGAATTTCGTGCTTATTTCTCAAAACTTATATCAGTAAAGGATATCGTACGCTATTTGGCACTTAAACTAAGTCAAACAAGATCATCCTTTTATATGGCAGAAGTAGGTCAACAACTAGAAGATGTGTTTGGGTGGACTCCTTCAAACGGTTATTTATATCAAATCGCACGTGAAATGGAAGAAACGAATTTACTCGTAGGTTACTGGCCTGATGAAAGACGTACTATACGGAAATTAAAAGGAACAGACGCTGGGACGGCATTTTATGATGTCATTGCTAAATCATTAGAAGATAGAATAACAACGACTCGACATTACTTACGATATATGCTTGCATTTTTTCAAAACAAATCGGAATAGATAATGTTTATATATCTCCTTATAGGGAAATATACACTAGAACGTATAATATATAAGGAGTTGTTTTCTTTATGAATGATTTAAACGATAATATTCTGTCTATTTTAAAAGATAGTAAAGTTGGGACAATGGCTACAGTGCATAATAACAAACCGTATTCATGCTACATGACCTTTTTTAATGATGATTTGACTCTCTACACAGCAACAAGTAAAGAGACAACTAAATATGATACTCTGCACGAAAATCCTTTTACACACATATTACTTGGCTATGACGGTAACGGTTTTGGCGATGCCTATGTAGAGTATGAAGGAAAAGTCACTCAATTTGATGATGAAAGTAAGAAAACGAAGATTCTAAGTAAGCTATCAGGATTAATATTTGATAAACCTGAAGAAATGGTCATTTTGAAAATTGATCCTGAACGAATTACACTTCTAAATAAAAAAGGTGAGCCTCCGCAAGAGTTAGAAATTAAATAAAAAGATTAAATTGTTGAATTTATTATAAAATGAGTAACTTGATTGTATAAGCATAAACTCATAAAATCGCACATCATATGGAGATTACCATATTAAGGAAATGTGGTTATAGCCAAAAAGCGCGGTTATAACTAAATTGTTAAGAATTGAAGCCAAAATCTATAATTGTAAAGATTTTGGCTTCTTAATGTAAAAAAGATCTGGGAGCACCTACTCCCAGAGCAATGTTTCTCTATATTAATCAATATATTTATTCACAAATCCCCAGACTGTATTCCAATACTTCTCAGGATCTACTTTTTCAGCTTCTCCATGACCTGCCCCTGGAATAATTAATTTTCCTTTTTCAACATTAGCTGCGTTATATACTTCATCTAGCATTTCGTAAGGGACAAATGTATCTTTATCGCCATGGATAAATAGCATAGGTGTTTTACTCTTCGCCACTTGTTTGACTGCAGAGGCTTCAGTTAAATCATACCCTGCACGAATTTTCGTTATAGTGTTAGCCGCGTTCATAACAGGGAACTTAGGTAAATTAAACAAGTCATCAAGCTGGTATGTAAATACATCTATAACAGATGAATAACCACAATCTTCAACAATTACTTTGACATTTGAAGGTAATTTTTCGCCAGAGGTCATCATGACAGTGGCCCCTCCCATGGAAATTCCGAATAAGACAATTTCAGCTTTTGGATCTTTATCAGTAATTGTCTTGATCCATAAAAGCATGTCTTTTCGATCATCCCATCCCATGCCGATGTAATCTCCATCGCTTTCTCCGTGTCCACGAAGATCTGGTGCTATCACATTGTATCCTTTTTCATAAAAATTACGTATCCATCGAACCATCAGCGTGTTATTCGAAGTATATCCATGATCGATAATGACCCATTTATGATCTGTATTGTTGTTTTCATATAAATGACCTTTTAATGTTAATTTATCTGAAGAAACAATACTTGTTGTAATAGGTGGATGTTCTTTGGAAAAGGCAACATCCGCTAATTCACTTGTTTTTGCTACTTCTGCTGAAACAGCTTTTGATTTAGCTAAATGTGGATTACCTGTTAAAAATTCTTTTTCCGTATTAGCATTTAAAGCAAAATTGTAAAAATAATTTCCTACTAAGCCATAAGCAATGACTAATATAACGATAATTACTGAAGAAATAATACTGAATTTTTTCATAAGACACTTCCTTTATACTGAACTATTAATATTTTAATAGTTCAAAGTATAGCATATGTAGTAATTTGAAATAGTTTTGTTACCATAGCATTTTATAAGTTGCCTAAGTGTTGTTTTACTTCAATAAGAAGTCTCCATAAATTAATGATTGAATTTTAAGACACTTCTCTTTATAATAAATGCAAGTAACATTTTACCACAATTGTATAACAGAACTCGTAGATAAGGATTAGTACTTAAGGAATGCGCGGATAGAGAGTCGGGTTAGGTGGAAACCGATACGTAGCAACTGATGGAATGGACCTTTGAGTGACTGCTTGAAAGTTGAGTATGGCAGTTCGATTGGCGAATCGTTATATCGCTTATAGTGGTAGCGTTTTTTGCTGCAATTGAGGTGGTACCGCGGAATTTCCGCCCTCCATAGAGAATAGTCTCTATGGGGGGCTTTTTGTGTTACTTGAGATGAGCTGAGAAAAGGAGTTTGAGCAAATGACAGTTAAGACGAGAGAGTATGAGATGGTAACACTTCAAGGGGATATGATGACACCGATATCCATTTATCAAGCAGTAAGAGGTCGAAAGAAAATGCTTTTTGAATCGTCTGCTAAGCACCAAGAAAGTGGTCGATATTCATTTATCGCCTTGAATCCAATCGCAGAGTTAAAAAGTACGGAAAATGGTACGATAATTTTGAAAAAAGGGCAGCAGAGTGAATTACAACGTTCTCCAATTGATGTTTTAAAAGAAATGCTACCATTAAATCAGGAAGACTATCCGTTTGCCTTCTTTGGTGGAGCAATAGGCTATATCGGTTATGAAACTGCCTTTTATTTTGAAAAAATCGGTAATTCTTTGCCAGATGAGCTAGACATGCCGAATATGCATATGCTTTTTTACGATTCATTTATTATTTATGATCATTTACAACAAACTGTATCAATTGTTGCGATTGATTTGTTTAATAGTGGTCGTAGTCCTGAAGAAATGAAGGCAAGTATTCAAGAGATTGTGACAAGCCTACAAATGACAACTGTGTCACAACCTGAAGTGGAAGGAGATACTTTAGAATTTAAATCATCAATGGATGAAGTGTCGTTTTGTGATATGGTCAAAACCGCTCAGGAACATATAAAGCAAGGTGATATATTCCAAGTCGTACTTTCACAACGTTTTTCATCGCCATTTTCAGGAAATCCATTTTCTTTATATAGAAAATTACGTACATCTAACCCTTCACCTTATATGTTTTATATGGATTTTGAAGACTATATCATTTTAGGTACTTCACCTGAAAGTCTAGTAAAGGTTAAAAATAGACTTGTTACCACAAATCCGATTGCCGGAACGCGTCCTCGTGGTAAAACGGCTATAGAAGACACTGAACTTGCCAAAGGTTTACTTGAAGATGAAAAAGAAATTGCTGAACATCGTATGTTAGTCGATCTCGGACGCAATGATATCGGTAAACTATCCAAAATTGGCTCAGTGAAGCTACCAAAATATATGGATATTGAATACTACAAATATGTCATGCACATTGTTTCTGAAGTGACTGGCGAGTTAAAAGACGATATTCATGTGTTAGATGTACTAGCAACCTGCTTGCCCGCAGGCACTGTGTCAGGTGCACCTAAAATTCGTGCAATGCAAATTATCAATGAGTTAGAAACGACAAAACGTGGTGTATATGCCGGGGCAGTAGGCCATATCTCAATTTCCGGTGATATGGATATGGCCCTAGCTATTCGTACAATGGTTGTTCGAAACGGTCAAGCACATGTGCAAGCAGGTGCTGGTATTGTCTATAACTCAATTGCAGATAGCGAATACGAGGAGACACTTAATAAAGCAAAAGCGCTTTTGGAGGTGCGAAAATGATCCTATTAATCGATAATTATGACTCATTCACATACAATCTTTATCAACAAGTGAGTGCATTAGGGAAAGATGTTCAAGTCGTGCGAAATGATGCGCTGACTATAGACGATATCCGTCATATGCGACCAGAGGCTATTATCATTTCACCTGGACCTGGTACGCCATCTGAAGCGGGTATTTCTGTACAGATTGTACAAGAGCTTTATAAAGAGTTTCCCATTCTCGGTATTTGCCTAGGTCACCAATCGATTGCAGAAGCCTTTGGTGCAAAGATCGTGCAGGCACAAAATATCATGCATGGTAAATTATCTTTAGTTGATTACGAGCAAGCTGGCCTATTCTCAGCGCTTAATGGTCCGCTCTCTGTTATGAGGTATCATTCACTAGTGATCGAGCCTAAAACGTTATCACAAGCCTTTAAAGTAACTGCGACAGCTACTGATGATAACGAGATAATGGCTATTCAACACAAAATATATCCAGTCTTTGGCCTGCAATTTCATCCCGAATCCATCGGTACGCCTGAAGGGGATAGTATGATCCATTCGTTTATTGAATCCTATTGTACCGTTTATAATGATTAACTAATCATAAAATAAGCCCAATTCTCTTATTAATAATACTGAGAGGATTGGGCTTTCATTTCTTTCTTTTTGTATTCTTTGAATCGAAACCTTCAATTTTTATTTCACCAAATGACATAAAAAATTTATAAATACCTAAAAGTTAGAATAAAGTGATGAGATGGGGGGATTTGATGAAAGGAAATAAGAGCGTTTTTGTTATATCTCTAGTTATTATTATTGGATTCGTTTTTTGTTATATCTTCTTTAGTGGAGTAGGTAAAGCTTCTTTCAAAAATGAATTTTGGGAAAAAGCAGATGTTGGAGTTATAAGTCAAATAGAACTTATTAGAGGATCGGATAGTAAGCAAATACTCTATACTAAAGAACAAGACATAAATGTATTTGTATCTACCATTTCCGAAGCAGAAATAAAAAAAGTAAAAGAAAGTTCTATCAAAATAGATGAATCTTACTGGATTACTATATGGATAGCTGGGGATAGAAAATTTGGATTACGAATTGAAAATAATCAGGTTTTTTCTGTTTTTAATTATGAGGGTAGTGAAAATAATGCTAACCTTTACGAATTTAAAGATAAATCTATTTATAAATACATTGAAAATCTATTTTAAACAGACAAAAATCCCTAGAAAGTTGGTAATAAAAAAATATTATATTTGTTATTATTCAACCTTCAGCAGTGCGATATCGATTAAGCTATCCTTTTTACTGGATAATTCTTTTTTATAAAATAATGCTATATCCAATAAAAAGTAATTAGTTGTTTGTATTTTCAATATTATTGCGTATAATAATTGGAAAAGGAGGGCTGGAGTTGGAAATCTCAGAATATATTGAAAATGTTGATGAAAACAGGCGTGAGGCGTTTCGAAAACTCTTCGAAACGGTGCAAGAAAATTTACCACCAGGTTTTGAATTGGTCATGCAGTATTCGATGCCGAACTTCGTAGTACCGAAGTCAATATATCCGAATGGCTATCACTGCAGTCCTGATGAACCGCTACCATTCATAGGTGTAGCAGCTCAAAAGCAACACCTTTCTCTGTATCATATGGGGATCTATTCTAAACCGGAGTTACTTGACTGGTTTGTTACTGAATACCCGAAACATATGACTACTAAGCTCAATATGGGTAAGAGTTGCATACGGTTTTCGAATGCCAAGAATATACCATATGCGTTAATTGCTGAGCTCGTCAGTAAAATGACAGTAGATGAATGGATAGAATTGTACGAGAAGCAACTTAAAAAAGCATAGAAGGGGTGTTTTGAATGCAGACACGTATCGAAGAAATTGATGGGCTTGTTGTGAAAGGTTTGAGTATTCATCAAGGAAAAACGTCAGATATTCCCGAGAAGTGGGAGGAACTTGCGAATGTCCTTGAAGGCTATAGCGTATCGCAGGACGTATCATATGGTGTTTGTATTCAAATGAATGAAGACGGTTTAGATTACGTCGCAGGTATTGACGATCATCTTCTACCAGATGAAATTACAGCAGTGACTGTTAAGATTCCTGAAGGTCGATACTTAGTCGGTAAAGTTGCTGGTGGAATCGGCCAGATTCAAGATACATTCCGAAAATTATTCAGTAATCAGGAAGTTACACATCGTCCATCTATGAGTTTTGAGAAATATATCGGCCAAGATTTACACGATATAGAAGTTTGGGTGCCAATCGTTTAAAAGTCCGGCGTAGAGTATTATACTCTACGCTTTTTTAATTGATTTCGTATATATATCAAAAGCTTTATTTATAAAATTAATGTACAATAAGCTCGAGGTGAAGAGTTTGTATTATTTAAGGTTAGTTTTACTGTATTTGTTTTTAGCGGTAATTGGTTTCGTACTTGCATGGTTTAATGCTCCTACATGGGTCATAGTTGTCGTCTTTATAATTGCTGTGGCTGCCGTGATTTATAATAATGTACTTGTTATGTACTTATCTAAAGATGCGAAGAAAATTGAACGAGCGATGCGTAATCAACGTAGAAATCCACTTTTCGCACATGTTCTTGCAGTAAAAGAAGGCACGTTAGAGGATGAAATGAAAGAGATAGATCGTATCATTGCGAAATATAAGCAGCCAGATCTCCGTAATAGCTTTGAATTTTTACGTAGCTATCGACTAGGGCAATATGAAAATGCGATTAAGTTTGCTAAGGAAATTAAAAGAGAACCTAATAGAAGCTACCATTTAGCACTTGCTGACGTTTTACAAAAAAATTATAAGAAAGCACGCACTTATAGTTTTGACCAAGCATGGATGACACATGCTGTAGAAGCAGAAATTGCACTGCAATTGAAAAATCTAGAAAATTATAAAAAGCATATGCAATTAGCAATAGATGAATCAAAGGGAATGCAGCTTGTATTAAATCAAGCAACATTTGAAAAAGAGCTAAAAGCATTTAATGTCGGCGGAAAAAAATAATATTTGTACAATTGAATTTTAATGAAGCAGGGGTAGCCGCCCTGCTTTTTTATTTTTCTTAAATGGATTAATCTATTTATATTTTAATAGTTTTAATTTTCTGATAAAGTATAAGGGATAGTACATAAAGGAGAGAATATGATGGTGAAACTAGAACAATCGATAGATGTTTCAAAACATAATGATGTACAACTAGCGAATAGTACAATTGCACTTGGACCGGTGAAGATGAATGTGTTTAGTTTTGCAGTAGATGGCATATTGATTGATACAGGAGCACAATCTTTGCTTCCATCATTTCGTTCTTTTTTCGAGCAAGCTGATTTTGAACAAGTGATGCTTACGCATTTCCATGAGGATCATATTGGTTGTGCAGCTTGGATAAAAGAACAGAGAGATATCCCTTTCTATATTCATAAAGACTCTGTCGAGCGCTGTAGTAAAGAATATATCTATCCAAAGTATCGTCAGTACTTTTGGGGACAAAGCGAGCCATTTCAAGCCCAAGCAATCGGAGAGACGTTCCAATCAAAAAATGCGACTTGGGATGTAATTAATACACCTGGTCATACTCAAGATCATTTAGCGTTCCTAAACAAGGAAACTGGTGCATTGTTTACTGGTGATTTGTTTATTCAGGAAAAAACGAAAGTAATTTTAGCAGAAGAAAATATCGTCGATACTCTACAATCCTTACGGAAATTATTAACCTATGATTTTAAAGATATGTATTGCTGCCACGCAGGATATATAGAAGATGGCCATAAGGAAATAAAAAACAAGATTGACCATTTAGAAGTGTTACAGTCGCAAATTATTAATTTGCATAAGAAAGGTATGTCTGTAGAGGAAATAACTGCTCAACTATTCCCAAGAGTTTATCCAATAGTTGAAACATCTGAAGGTGAATGGTCTGCCATTCATATTGTTAAGGGTTTTGTGGAAGGAAGTAGGTAAAGTTAAGAAAATAAGAAGCACAGATTAATGTGCTTCTTATTTTTAATTATACTATTTTTCAGCATGAATAGGAGATACTCCTTCTTCTTCTGGTGTTAAACCAGAAGTAGAGATCCAGGATCCAGTTTGTTTTATTTGATTTTTAGTAATTTGATATTTATAAGTTACGAAGCGCTCATTATCAAATCTAACATGTAGATACGCATCTGGTTTTATGCGGTACTCATCTGTATCAGTAATTTCCCAAGACTCTCCTACATATTTTACTTTTAAATATATGTTTAAATTCTCAATAGCTTTTTCTGTTTGATGTTGAACAATAAAAGGTCGCGATACATAAAAACCAATTGTAATTATAAGAATCAAACAAGCTAAACCCCAAGTAAATCTCCTCCACCACTTAGGTAATAAAAGAGCTAATAATCCAATAACTGAAATAATTACAAAGATAAAAGTCAATTCAATAATTGTTACCGGCATCATATGAATCCACCACCTTTAGCGACTAATACTTTTTTAATAATTCAATAGATATAGCTATATTCCCTTCAAGTGCTTATAATACAAAAAACCACAATTTTCTATTTGCATTAGAAAATTGCGGTTTATATTTTCATAGGAATGTATTAAGAACTATTATTTTTACTTTTTTTCTAGTCAACTTATATAACAATTCTTTTACTCAAAAAATGCCTCACTAAATGAACTGATTGAGGGAATGATAATCCTAGTTGCCAGATGCCTATACCTTTAATTTTGTAATCTACAACCATTTGAAGTTTACGTGCACGAGATCTTGAATCCTCAAACCAAACAATATGTCGATTACCTAATGCGTCCCAATACTCAAAGTGAGCTTGCTGATATTGAGTGGAGTATTGAATAGGTACTTGATAAGACATTGCGGTATTTACAGCATCACCTACTGCAATGGCTCGAGCACTTATGACAGAACCATCTTCAGCCATTGTCCAATCATATCCGTAATTTGGAACACCTAAAATGATTCTATTGGCATTCATATGATTTTTAGCATATTGAATTGTTTGTCGTACCTCATTTACTGGTGCCACCGGTCCTGGTTCACCACCTCCATGATGAAAATCATAGGCCATCAGAAAGACGAAATCAGCTGCAGCACCAATCCCTTTATAATCATAACCTTTTGTCCATGGCGTAGTATCATCTGTCTTAGCAGGTAATGCAACAGACGTAGTATAACCTTCTGGACTTAAACGATTTCTCACCATGCGGATAAAAGTCACATAATCAGCTGCATCGTAATCTTTAAGCAATTCAAAATCAATATTGACCCCAGCAAAATTATTGTCTTTTACTACGTTATAAATATTATTTACTGCTTGCTGTCTTATAGTCGGATTACTAATAATACTTCTTGCTACTTCTGAACTAAAACCTGTTTCAGTTAAATTTGATATGACAGCAATTGGCGCTACTTGTTTTTGCCGACTTAATGTATTAATGCTGTGTAGATACAATGGACTTAGTGTACCGTCATTTGAAATATGATATTCAAAAACACCATAATAAGAATTGCTATCTGCAAATTGATTTATCAACTCTATATCTCTTGCTGGTGTAGTAGGAGTTAAATAGCTGAAATTGGCTGCTCTATATTTGGTTCTAGGTGGCAAATATAAACGCATTCCCAATGATAAATTATTCGTGTGTAAACCATTATATAGCTTAATCGTTTCAACTGGCACTAAAGCCATTTGACCAATTTTATATAAGGAATCTCCAGGCTGAACAATATACATATTTGTAGGAATTAGCAAATCTTGCCCCGGGACTATATTTGGTATTTGCAAACCATTTGTAATTCTTATACTATCCATATTTACTTGATATTTTGATGCAATGGAAAATAAAGAATCTCCCGCTTTCACAACATATATAAACAATGTGTCACCTCTGTTTAACTATATTTAACCCTTTATAATATGCGTGTACTCAATAATGTGTTATGTAAATAATCGGCTTGTTTAATTTTGGTAATAAATTGTGTAGAATAATAAAAATTAATGGGGAACTTTAAAAGACAGGGGAATGTGATGGTATTACTGATTGTAGGTAATGAGCGTCAGCAGCAAATAACAATTGCTTTAGAACAGTATAAAATGGTGGATTCAGACGTTATAGGATGAGCAAATTTCATTTTAATAATCCTTTGTATTCACTAAAATAGAATAAAAAATTACCAATTAACGATACGTATTATTATTAGTAAGTAAGCTATACTATTTACGATTTCACTTATAAATCCACCATGACTAGGAGGCGGAACACGATGAGTAGGCCGGAACACTTAGATCCAAAATCTCAACAAATCCACCACAACTGGGCAAGGGATAAGCGTCAAAAATCTCAAGTGAATGGACAAACAGAGGTAACTCTGCATAACAAACTTTTGAGAACTTCAGCGAAATCACGACAGTCACAGTTATAACGATCATGAAGGTATAAGTGCAATCAAACCCGGAATTTAATTTCCGGGTTTTTTGTGTTTATATGTGATTTATTCTTTTCCAGCGGTTTAATCAAGCTAATAGCAACTAGGCGTTATTCCTTTTCTTATAGGCCAGTGACACACTTCGAGGGCAAAGTACATATCATTTGTATGAAGAGGTGGTGAAGAATGAGGGACGATAAAATGAATAAAAATCACAATCCTGTCGAAGTCGAACAACAGGAATGGAAGAAAAGACAATTGAAAGAACGTATGAAGCAGATGCTTACAATCGCTTCACCTATTTTTCTCTTGCTGTTATGGGAGTTCCTTTCCCAAACCAACTTGCTTGATGCACGTTTCTTTCCACCGCCATCTGAAATCGTAAGTACATTTTATTCCATGGCAATGAGTGGTGAGCTAGCTAACCATATTGGCATATCCCTTTACCGCATTATTGTGGGTTTCCTACTTGGGGTTATACCAGGCGTTGTCATTGGTCTATTGATGGGTCTGTATTCACCAATTAGGCACTTCATCTCACCTATTGTAATGGCGCTTATGCCAATTCCTACTCTCGCCTTGTTACCCATTATCATTATCCTATTTGGAATCGGAGACTTCTCTAAAGTTGTAACGATTGCTGGTAGTGTATTTTTCCCAGTTGTCATCAATACAACGGCAGGAGTCATTAATATTGACTCCATCTATTTAGATGTCGCCAAAAATTACGGAGCTAGCTCTAAGGACTTTTTCTTGAAAATTGCATTCCCTGGGGCGCTACCGGTCATGATGGAAGGGATTCAAATGGGTCAGGCAATTGCTCTCTTAACGATCGTGGCAGCTGAAATGATGGGCGCTACATCAGGTATAGGCTATTTAATTTGGACCTCTTATAAAGCCTTTATGCTAAAAGAGATGTTCGTTGGGCTTATACTCATTTCATTTTTCGGCTACTTATTTTCACTTTTGCTAAGGGCGATACAGAATAAGATTTTATCTTGGAGGTGAAGCAGTGGAAGACAACACTAAAATTTCAATTCAAGATATGACGAAAGTATTTTACAAGAAAAATAGTAGTGTCACTGCTTTGGATCATATTTCTCTCAATATTTCAGAAGGTGAATTTGTATGTCTCGTTGGCCCAAGTGGTTGCGGTAAAACAACGTTGCTACGTATATTAGCTGGTCTCGAAACAACGAGTGTTGGTGAATTTAAGATTGTGGAGAGTGAAGAAAATCGACCTCTGCAATCGATGGTTTTCCAAGAAAGAGGCGTTATTCCTTGGCTCTCCGTGGAAGATAATGTTGCATTCGGTCTGAAAATGAGACATCTACCAGCTGAATTGATCAAAGAGCGTACATCTTACTATTTAGAAAAAGTTGGCCTAGAAAAGTTTTCAACACTTTATCCAAAGGAACTTTCTGGAGGTATGAAGCAACGTGTAAGTATTGCACGTGCATTTGCCAATGATCCTGAAATCTTACTGATGGATGAACCATTTGCAGCACTTGATGAGCAAAATAAATTTATATTACAAGAAGAACTCTTATCTATTTGGGAAGAAACAAAGAAAACAGTGCTATTTATAACGCATAGTATTGATGAAGCGTTGCTACTAAGCGATCGAATTCTTTTAATGAGTTCGCAACCTGGTAGAATTGTGAAAGAGATTAAAAATGATTTACCAAGGCCTAGAAATATAGAGCAAATAAGAGCGGACCAACGTACAGCAGGTCATTTTTTAGACATTTGGAAGCATCTGCAAGATGAAGTGCAAAAATCAAGAAAGTAGTTAGTAAAAGGGGGCATGACATGCGAAAATGGTTAAAGTTAGGTTTATTTATACCATTCCTAATCCTTGCAATGTTCGTTGCGGGGTGTTCGGATAAAGAAACAGGAAATAAGGGAACTACAGGAACGAAAGACAATAACGAAATAAGTAAAGACAATCCGTCAGGCGATTTGGCTGCTTTAAGTAAAAAAACGAAAGTTGTTATTGCCGAGGACGGAGCGGCATCAGGGGCAGGTTTTTATATCGCTAAAGAGAAAGGTTACTTCGAGGATTATAATATTGAGGTAGAATTTGCTCAATTTGCAAATAGTGATGACATGTTACCTGCACTTGCAGCGGGTGAAGTAGATATTGCAGGAGGAATATCAACAGCCTCTTTCTTTAATGCAATTGCACAGGGAATTGACGTTAAAATTATTGCAGATAAAGGGCATAACGTACAAGGGAAATCCTATTTCTCATTTGTAATTGGTAACCATATGAAAGGTAAAATTAATGACTACTCAGATTTCAAAGGAAAAAAGATTGCCGTCTCTGCAAAGAACGCGATTGATGGCTATATCTATCAAAGAATGCTAGAACATGCAGGATTGACTGATAAGGATGTTAAATTCACACTAATGAATGACTTCGGTAGCATGCTTGGTGCCCTCGACAACGGCTCAATTGATGCTGCACTTAGTATTGAACCATTAATCGCTCAAGGCATCGAAAAAGGCATACTAACACGTTTTGGAGATACAACAGATTTTGCGCCAGATTCTCAAATCGCATTAGTATTAGCATCTCCTAAATTTATGACAGAAGAGCAAGACGTTTCGCTTCGCTTTATGTTGGCTTATTTAAAAGGGGTACGTGACTATAATGATGCGTTCATCAAAGGTGAGGGCAAAGAGCAAATCATCGACATCATGACAAAACATACAGCATTAAAAGATGCGAAGCTATGGGAAAAAGTATTTGTAACTGGCCTTGATCCAGATGGTAAAATGCGTATTGATGACATTCATGCGCAATATGATATGTATAAAGCAAATGGTGCAACACAAGGGGAGTTCGACTTCGACAAAGCAATTGACACTTCACTCACAGAAAAAGCCGTCAAAATCCTTGGCGAATACTGATTTACTCGTGCCTGATTTGTTTTAATTGCAACGATTCCCGCCTATAATACGAATTTAACGTTCTATGGGCGTCTATATAAATTAAAGTCGCTTTCACCGCAACAAGGGGAAAGCGACTTTTTATCTTAGACGGCCATTTATATCATTGTCTAACTGTTTTTCACCAATAAAGTCACTTAAACACCTATTAACTTTTTAGCTAACTTTATGTTTTCCTTTAGATAAATTGGTATTTCTGAGTTATGTAAAATCTCCTCTGTCGACATCCAACAAACATCGTCTACCTCATCTAAACACTTAGCATATGCTTCTCCAGACTCGTGATCGCATTGAAAAACAATGTCTATTACGTTTAATCCTGATTCCGTAACAAAAAAAGAACTATTCACATATCTAAGATTTGAAACCTCAATACCAACTTCTTCAAAGATTTCTCTTTTTAATGTTTTCTCTAATACATCAGTTGATGTATTATCTAGTTCAACTTTACCACCAACTAGAGAAAGTAAGCCGCCAGCATGTTCTTCCTTTTTGCTGCGACTTATTAAAAGCCATTTTTCATTTTTGTAAATTGCACCTTCAACATTTACGATAAACATTAACTTCCCTCCAAATTAAGCGTTATTTTAATATTCTCTCTCACTAAAAGCTTTTCCTTTAAAGTTTATGAATACATAAGTTAAACCCTTGTTAATCTATGAATCTTGCGGTTAACTCAAAATAAATACTTTTTCTCTCCGCACATATGTAACGTCGTCATAAGTGTTAGAAAACAGAGGTAACGAATTAGTACCAATAATTTATAGATAAAAAGAAACCATCTAATCTCTTTGGTGTATATTTAGGGCAGGGACTCACTTGGTAATATATAATTTCTAGACGCTTTTTTGTAATGAATTTATCTTTCAGCATTTATTTCTTTCAGAAAAAATGCCCTTTTTGGCTACTAAGAACAAATGTTCTACACACGTAAAAAGGGCATTTTTCTCATTAAAACAATGTAATTTAACCTTATATAGTGTAAAAATACATTATCTATACAGAGTATCATCCATTTTTTTGAATAAATCTCCGTGTAGTAATAAGAACCTGACTATTGCATATAAGAACACTCGTTTGTATACTAGGGGAAAGGGCACTTTTTATTAAAAATAAGCTAGGAGTTGGTGTTTTTTATGTGGAAAATATCAAATGGGAAATTGATTCAAGCAACAGATATAGCCCGAGTTAAATTTCGCACGAATATAAGTGCTGCGGTTTTGGAAAAACTAAAAGTAATGGCTGATGATTATGATACTCATATCAATTACTTGTTGGAATCAGGTGTACAAGCAGTATTAAATCAAAATACAATCGTCTATGATAAAGCAACCCGTCCGACAGATCGAGTACAGTATAAGACAACATACGATGCTGATCTTTTAGAAGCTTTGAAGGTTTTTGCGAAACAACATCAAGTATATATAAACGATGTCATTGAATATAGCGTACAATACATAGATCTAAAAGATGTGAAAAACACGAGTTACAAACATAGAGTAGAGTGATGAAAATCCACTTTTACTCTTAATCACAGAACGCCCCGAACATAATATACATTATAGGAAGTTGCGTTTCAGTTCATAAGTATACTTGAAACAGTGAGATATTTTTGAAATTTATGGTGAAATGGCGTTTTGTTGATGTTCATTAAATTCATACATAGATCCATTTAAACTATCCAGTTATACATTTTACGCATTCGGTTGATCAAGTAACTCATTCACAAGCATTTAACATACTGAGGCATTCTGGATCACTTTAGTTCTATCAGCAAGAATATCCAGAACATCATTAGATTTCCAATATGCTCCTTTCTAATCTACTTAAGATTTTTCAGAAAGTTTTATCCAACTAATACTTTTAAAATATTCTATAAGTACACCACAAGGTAAAGTTATTTCTAATAAAGATTAACAACACCTAACAATAATATTATTTATTTTAAATAGGATAAAACATCTCATTATCCATATCTCTGTACTTTTAAGGCCCGCTAGGACATTCATAACCATGTTAAATTTTAAAACACAGCACTTCCCTACCCTTTTAATTAAACCCCTTTAAAAACGCTCATAAAGCCTTTTTTGGCATTTGATAAATTAATCTGGTCTTTTTGCGACTCAATGGATAGTAAAGTCACTAACTTTTCTAAATTACAATGTTTTTTTGTCATTGTTGTGGTCTTTCTAAAAAGGCTGTGAATCAGAACCTTTTGACAATATAAGGCGTTGGATAATTAACCTTTTTGGACCTTCAAATGCAAAGTGTTAGTACTAATATAAACTCAAACACAAATAACCCCCGTCCTAATTAAAGACGGGGTTATTTTAAACTATTTAATTTTTGAGGTAATTACTTCACTGCACTTAAATATAATAATAATTTCGTTAAAATTTCATGCCCATTTGTTAAAAAAGAGTCAGGGGTAACAGTGAAAGCAATCAGAAAATCATGCATTAAGAAAAGTTTTTACCTTAGCTAAGTAGACTGGTAAATTATCATCATGGACAAAGTGACCGGCATCTTCTATCGTGACCAATTCGCAATTCGGGATTAATTTAGAAACTTCGAGTAATTTGTTTTGAGGAATATGGCTGGATCCACCGCCTATTATAAGAGTAGGTTGGTTAATATCCGCAAGGCGCGCCCACCATTCGGGGTTTGGTTCATTAAGTTGTTTTAGAATAGAAGGCACAACTAGCCAATCAAACGGTAGGTGCTTAGTTGGGTTAGAGGGAATCTCGATCTGCTTATCCGGAAAAGGAGGAGGAGTATCTTCAACAATCAACTTTTCTATTCTTGTTGGGAAATTCTCTGAGAAAAGATAGGATACTGTTCCCCCCATGGAATGACCTAGTAGCGTAAAACGTTCTAAATTCAAAGCATTCGCAAAATGAAGCAAGTCCTCGCACATCAGTTCAAAAGTGTATGTACTCGTTCTCGCACTCCCACCGTGCCCACGTTGATCTAAAGCTAAAATGCGGTAATTCTCTCCTAATACTGCAGCAACTTGATCCCAAGATTCTGAACTTTTTCCCAGCGCATGAAGTGCTACAAGCGGTGGTGCAGAAGGTTCCCCACTCTCACGATATTGAAAAGTAAGTCCATTTAATTCAATTTGATTCACCTGTATTTCCAATTTCATCATCTCCTAGGGTGTTTTTCGTCTGTTGAAAACAGATATATTTTTTATTATCTATACATCTATATTTCAGAGGTTGTTTGAATATTTCCTTTTGGTTTTGTATTTCCAAAAAAATGTCGTCCAGCCGAAACTGATAGGTTTTCTATTTAGTTAGCAAGTATAAAACGGATTAATCCTAATATTGCATAGCAAAACAGTACTATACCCGCTCCGATGCCGGTTATAGCGCTATTGGCTACTTTAAGCTTTTTAGAGAGAAATATTGAGATGATTGAGATTGCTATGAGTAAAGTTGCTAAGAGATATAAACTGGCGTCTTCGAAGATACTTTTTAACCCGATAAAATGTATGCCGACGATAAAGGCAACCCAAGGAGCCACGTAGTCTTTTCTTTTATTTTTAATCAATAAGAAAGCGCCGAACCCTGCTACGAAGAATTCGGCATACAAGAAGATTAAGTAACTCTTGTATGCTCCCGCTTCCGACAATGCGCTTGGTTGATGCCAATTTGTCACGCTTAAAAATATGCCTCCTAATCCAACTAAAAGCGAGAATACAGAAGCAATTCCTAAAAACTTTCTCCAGCTTTCTCTCGGTTTTTCCTGTGCCCAGCCAAACCAGCTTGATCCAAACACACCGAAAATCGCCATGTACATTGCGTAGTCTCTAACAAAATCTATGTGATTTCCCCCTCTTTTTTTACAATTTGAGAATCTTCAACGTCTTAAAGAAAAATGTGCTTGTTAATTTATACAGTTTTTTTAATGGCGATATGACCTTTTTCTACAAGTACTTATGTATCTTTAGAATTTATTCGTTATGGAATAAAATATAAAAATCCCGTATTCCACAAAGGATACGGGATTTTAATACATAGGTTCTATTTTAATAAAAGATGACCTTTAAACGTTTGTTTAATTTCGCTTAGCTCATTTGCATCAGGGTAATAGTACCATACCCCTGCTTCTTTTCCTCCACTACCTTTTTCAAATTGAATTTGCTCTATATTTTTATTCAATGATTTATATTGTTTCTGAATATTTAACATTTCTTTCAATGTGAAATTCGTTTTAATATTATCTCCTAAATTACCAAGAATATCATCTATTTTTAATAGCGATGATAGATTTGTTCCTTTATCTAAAACTGCTTGAATAAGTTGTTTTTGTCTAATTTGACGACCAAAGTCTCCACGAGGATCTTCATATCGGATACGAGAGAATATTAGCGCTTCTTTACCATTCAGCTCTATCTCGCCTTTTGGGAAGTGATAGTTTTTGTAGGTCAAATCCATATCATTTACAACTGTGACACCATTCAGCGTATCAATTATATCTTTAAAGCCTTCCATGTTTACTTTCACATAATAATCAATTGGTATATCTAAGAAGTTTTCGACTGTTGCAATGGCCATTTCTGCTCCGCCACGAGCATAAGCATGATTAATTTTTTCTACTGTTCCGTTCCCTACAATTTCAGTCTTTGTATCTCGAGGAATACTTAACATTTTCACAGATTCTTCTTTTGGATTGACTGATAATACGATCATTGTATCTGATCTACCTGAATCGTTAGCTCTCTCATCTACACCTAACAATAATACAGAGAAAGGATCTTGTTTTTTTATAGATATATCATTTTCTCTCTTATCTGTTTTATCTACAGGATGATGCATATTATCAAGAGCGGAATTGAAAGAATTATATAAGCTAAATGCGTAGCCACCTACCCCTAATACTAATAACAGTACAATACCAAGTATAATTTGATATTTCTTCTGTTTATACCACTTTTTCTCTTCCATAATCATTCACCTAATCTTTCTGATATATAGTAACTACTTTATTGTTGGAATCACCGTTAGATTTCATAATTTTTATAAAAAGCGTAAAATCTAATACTTATAACGAAAGAATTGTTTAAATGGTTGCCAAGGAATATTATAAAAATTTTTCTTGAAACGTCAATAAAAAAGAGCTGCTCCAGCAACTCAATATTAAAATCATTAAATAATTACATTTTCAGGAATTCATTTATTTCTTTAATAGCTTTCGAAGTTTGAGCATGAATTAACCAATCAGATTTGACCATCTCTTTGTTTGTCGTAACTATTTCTACAATATCCATATCATTTAGTACTTTATAAACGGGGCGACGCTTACCATTTACTATTGCAGCAGACATACACCTAGCTAATTGTGAATTTAATGAAAAAGCGAAATCAATAATAGTTGAGCCTTTTGGTAAAGAGATCACATCCATTTTTGGTGTATACACTGTAATTACCCTTTGAAGCAATTCGAAAGCTATTAAATCATAAAATTCGATTGGCGAATTTGAGATAGATTTTACTGTGTGTATAGAGTCCCCTAACAAATTTCTACTTAAATTCGTTATTTCACTACTTGATAAACCACTCTTTAATAAGGCAAATACCCCAGTATCATTTAGATTTTTATCATACTCACTCTGAATGATGAAGTTTACTTCGATATTGTCGACAAGTACTTTGGTCTTTAAATGTTTTAAAAATGGACTTTTCACTATTGCAATATTATCCATTAATTGATCCTCTATTGGTGTATATAGATTATGTATTATACCAAGTGCAGTATAACAATGCAGCGGTAAATTTGTAATTACTTTTATGGAGAATAAATCAGATATGGCATGTTCTTCTAGTAAAAGACAATAAGATCTATATAACGGTTCTTTACCCCAATCCAAATCAATAACTAGAGAATTACCTTCCTTTTGTAATTTATCAGAGCATATTAAAAAAATATCATTAAATTTTTTAGCGTAGTTGTTTATTAACTTTTGAACTGTATTAGACTTGGGTGGGTTCAAATAACTGAATGATAATGCCTCTAACTCGTCTTGAATTTTGTATAACCCTAGTCGCTCAGCAAGTGGCGCAAAAAAGATTATTGTTTCATTTGCATAAGGGATTTTCTTTTCAACTTTTTTTATTGAAAGAGTCCTCATGTTATGCAATCGATCTGCAATTTTAATAACTGCTACTCTAATATCAATAATAGAAGCAGTTAGCAGTTTTTCTGTATTGACTGCACTGTACTCTTCTTTTTCAAGTAGACCTTTCTCAACTTTGGTCAATCCTTCTACGATTGTAGAAACTTGTTTACCAAAGTTAAGTTGAATTTCATGAATAGAAATATCCGTATCTTCCACTACATCATGTAGTAATGCTGAAATTAAAGAGGTTATATCCGCCTTATACTCTAACAGTATTTCGCAAACAGCTAAGGGATGAGTGATGTACGGCTCTCCCGTAGCCCTCTTTTGTCCATGATGTGCTTTCTCAGCAAAAATAATAGCTTTTTCTAATAGCTCTATTTCACTTTGTGTAAGATAATTGCTCTTTTGAATTAAACGCGCTTTTAAAGCATTTATCATGAAATCCCCACCGTTTTTTAGATAATTATAACATTTAGGGCTGATTTTCCAATAAAAGTATTGGTAATTAGTTTTATATAGACAACTATTGATGAAGCAATTTCTTATTAATTTCTATGTCAATACATGCTCTATTTCAAAAGATACAAGCCCACTAGTCGTCCACCTTCTATAAAACATTCAATAGCATAAACGTTTCTATTTACTGTAAGCAGCCTGAAACAACCTGAAAGAAGTTAATAATTAAAGAGACGTGTAATACCTTGCGGGTTTTATTTTCGGTAATTTTAAAATAATTTCATAAAACTAAATCAATGAACCCAAACACTCTTTCAATCTTGACATAGAATGAACTATCAGATGTATAGGAGGTGTACAATATGGGAAATGACAATGGCGGGTACGAAGGTGGTCGTAATAATGGATCAGGCTTCGCGTTACTTATCGTTCTATTTATTCTTTTAATTATCATTGGCGCAAGTTTCATGAACTGCGGTGGTTACGGTGGCGGTGGCGGTGGCTACTGTTAAGGTAGCTATTATTGACACTGTTGGATAAAAATCATAATCCACCAGAAAAGACAGGTTTTTTTAACCTGTCTTTTCTAATGTTTACAAAATGAAGGAAGTAGGTACTTAACTGAAGGCTGCACACCTAGAATTCAAACAAAGAATGTACATAAATGACAGTAGTTGGGTTGCGTTTATACTTTTTCCATTAAGGGTAAAGAACTAAGGAGCATAATTATTTAAGGAGGAATTGACATGCAAAACAACTTAAGTCAAAAGATTGTAGTTGTCTATGGTACTCAGGCGGTATTAACTAAAATTGAAGAATTACGCTCAGGAGGTATTATAAGTAACAATATTCACATTTTCACTAAGGATAGTAGTAAATTTGCGAATTTAAAATGGGATTCGGACATTAAAAGACATCCTACAGGCAATTGGGTTGACCAGTTTAAGTCATGGTTTTCTGATGACTCCGCTATTGAAGAAGGTTTAAAGAAATTGAAATTAACGGATGAAGAAAATGCACATTACACACGAATTTTAGAAGCTGGCGGAACCATATTAGTCACTGGTCAAGATCCATTTAATGATTTAGGGCAATCAGATAAAATAATTGATGAGAAAGGTGCAATGATAGACGAGCCCATTCACCATGATGAACAAATGATTGACCGAGAGGACTCTTTAGACAGACGTGAGCGAATTGTGGAGATTGAATCAATGCGTCGATTGTATTAACATTAGTTTAGTAAAAAGTACTGAAATAGATTAGTCAATCTTTTAATTACTACGTAATAATTAAAATACCTTCAAGCTCAGTAAATTTGATGTTTATACTGTGCAAGAAGGTATTTTAATTTGAAAATTTCATTTTAATGAATAATTACTAACCATAAATAAAGACCAAGCAATGTAAGAAATAACGTGGGAATCGTTAATATTATACCTGTCTTAAAATATGTACCCCATGAAATTCTGACTTCATTTAAGGATAAAACATGTAACCAAAGTAACGTGGCTAAAGAGCCAATTGGTGTAATTTTTGGTCCTAAATCAGAACCAATAACATTGGCATAAATCAATGCTTCACGTATAACTCCGTCTGTAGTAGTCTCTGAAATAGCTAGTGCGTCAATCATAACTGTAGGTAAATTATTCATTACCGATGACAGAATAGCAGCTAAGAAACCCATACCCATTGTCGCAGCAAATAATCCTTGGTTTGCTGTCCATTGAATAACATCAGACACAACATTTGTTAAACCAACATTTTTTAAACCGTAAACAACTACGTACATACCAATTGAGAAGAAAACGATGTTCCATGGTGCCCCTTTAATAACTGTTCCGGTATTAACGGCTTTACTTCTTCTAGCCATTATTAGAAAGAACAATGCAACAAGGATTGCAATAAATGATACAGGAATACCAATAGCTTCACTTGAAAAGTAACCAATTAGCAGTATTCCTAATACGTACCACGATAAACGAAACATTGTGACATCACGAATTGCATCAACAGGTTTCTTTAATACTGTTGGGTTATAATTCTTCGGAATAACTTTACGGAATAATAAAATCAATACTATAACACTTGCAATAAGTGCAAAGAAATTGGGGATAATCATTCGTGATGCATACTCAGAGAAACTAATATTGAAAAAGTCCGCCGATACTATATTTACCAAATTACTTACGACTAAGGGCAAAGAGGTTGTATCAGCAATAAATCCACTTGCTATTATAAATGGAAATACTTTTTTACCGTCAAACTGTAGGTTTCGAACCATAGCCAATACAATGGGAGTTAGAATAAGGGCTGCACCATCATTTGCAAAAAATGCTGCTACTAATGCTCCTAGAACAGTGACATAGATAAACATTCTAAGACCATTTCCTTTTGCTGCCCTAGCCATATGAAGTGCAGACCATTCAAAGAAACCTATTTCATCTAATATGAGTGAAATAATGATAATTGCTATAAAAGTTAACGTCGCATTCCAAACGATCGATGTAACATCTAATACATCAGTAAAATCCACTACTCCTAAAATTAATGCAATGATGGCTCCACCACATGCAGACCACCCTATAGACAATCCTTTTGGCTGCCAAATGACTAGTACAAGTGTTACTAAAAAAATCAATGACGCTAATATTGCCAATTTCTATGTCCAACCTTCCATTTTCAACAAGAAATTCATAAGAACTGTATTTCTAATTGTAATAATTTATTGTCCTGACTATAAATGTTGTCTATCAAGCTCTACTCGAATGGATTACACAAGTTTATGCTTCGTAATCCTCTTCTTACTTCTATAACTATATCAACATATATTAATAAGTGAAAGAGCCTCGTTTTGATAAGACTAACAAAACAGGCTCTTTCTTATTTTTATTTTAATTTGTGCTATTTAATCGGATTTTCGCATTTTTTAGCATCCCGAAAGCTAGCCCCATCATTAAACCAATACCCGTGATAATAAAGAATAATAATCCAATACTCTCTTTTAGAACGACCATTTGTAAAATAACCCCTACTAACGCACCTAATGTTAAACCGATGAACATAAATGCTGCGTAATATAGCCCTATTGCTTCCTCAATATTTGGTTCGAGATATTGCATCCATTTAGCATTTCTATCTAGCATAGGATTGTCTGGATTTTCAACTGCAAACGATGCCTTAGCTTTTTCAAATGCATCTGCTTCAGAAATGCCTTCTTCTATCATTAAATCTTGAATATAATCGTCCATATAACTCATTAACTCTTCTTGTGCTTCATTATTCTTTTGTGAAGACCATTTAAATTTAGCAGCAGACTTCTTCGCCTCCCCTAATGTTTGATTCGCTTGAATCGCAAGTTCTTCAAAGTATGTAAGCTCTTTACTATCACTTACACTTAGCTTGGTATTCTGCTTCACGAATTGATTGATTTTGTTTTTCGTTTCTTTACTTAGTGTCATGTTACTCGACTCCTTCCAAAAATTGATCCATTAATTGTTTCATGAAAAGCCATTCCGCTTTTTTATGGCTTAAATACTCTTTTCCTGTATTCGAGAGATGATAGTACTTTCTTCTAGCCGCTGCACTTCCTTCTTGCCAATAACTCGTTACATAGCCATTTTTCTCTAGACGTTTAAAAGATAAATACAAAGTTCCTTCTTTTATTTCGAATGAATTCTTGCTTTGTTTTTTAACTTCTTTACTCAGATCATAACCATACATATCGTCATGGTAAAGCAAGCTTAAAATGATTGTGTCTATATAACCTCGTAATATCTCCTTATCAATTTCCACGTAATTCTCTCCTTCAACAATACCTTGCTTTGTTAGGTACAAACAGATTATAAAACATTCATACCTTATAAAGCAATGTATAAATTAAAGTAAGGTATAAAAAGTTCCTTCTTTTAAGATTGAAACAATGCTCCATAATGGTTCAATAGGCAAAAAAAAAACGTTTATAAAGCGTTAATCTACGCTGTACAAACGGTTTTTTTATGTGAAATTGAAAAAAATGGTAATTTCCAAAACAAAGGGATTATCTGCATTTTTCTAGAAATTAAAAATATACTTGCACTAAAGTGAGGAGTGAAGGTATTATCATTAAACTCAAAAGAAGTTTACCTTTTATAGTGAATGTATTTTTACGATGATCTATTATTTCTTATTACTGTTATTGTATCTTCAAGATGTGATCAGTGGAGTTTCTTTTGTCGTTATTTTATTGCTTAGCTTAATCATTTTATCGATTGCGCTTATTGTGTATCGGAAAAAACGTGCTATCAAACGAAAAGTCGTGTTAATTACATTGTTGATGGCCCTACTATTTTGTTACGAAATACATCTGATATTTTATGATGTCTACACACACGCTGCATACAGTATACAGATCCTTTAGAAGGATACAAAGGTTCAGGAATCTATTTAATAGGGGTAAATCGAGTTGATTTCCAATTTACTGAAAACAAAAACGCTGTTATAGACTTTTTAAAAGAACAACAAATAGACTATCTGGATATTACTAAAATCACCAATTCGGACAGGTACGGAAGTAAGAACCGACAATTATTGAAGTGGTTCCATCTTGGGAAAGATAGCGTAGAACAAATGAGAGAAAACGTGAATCATTTTTTAGGACAAGAGCATGGAAGGATTAACAAATTTTTAAATAACGATCATATTGATGGAAGTAGCGCTGGGTTAGGTTTAGCGTTAACAGGACTTATTGTGAGGGGCGATTTGCAAAATGACTTAAAGATTGCTGTTACAGGGGCAATTAGCGAAACGGGAGACGTATTAGCCATAGGGATTTTAAAAGAAAAAATGCAAATTGCTGAAAAATCCGGTTTTTCATTGATGATCGTTCCAAGTGCAAATAGAAAAGAAGCTTTGGAAATTCAGCAGAAACAAAATTTAAACATGCAAATTCTTGATGTGGCACATGTAGAAGAAGCAGTTCGACTGATTAATGAATTGAACGATAAAAGTAATGAACAAAATAAATAAGGAATTCTGCATTGCTTCTTATAAACAATACAGGATGCCTTGTGTTTATCTACATTAGAGAAGTTGAGAAACATTCGACTTGATTTGCAAGACGAATCTATAAAACTAATTCAAATGATACACCTTAGTTTCTTTTATGTAATCATGCTACTCATGGTTGAATGTCTAATAAAATCCAGTTTAGTAGGGCAAATATGATTATTAATCCAAATTACTGTATTTCTTTTCATTCCATTATCATCTCTTAAATATAATAAATCTAATAACTCTTTTAAATAATTTGTACCTATCCTCTAATTATTTTACATATAAACTGTATAACATTTACATAATAGTACAATTAAGTTATGATAAGTACTATTATGTAAATAGAAGAAGGTGTAAAATGGGAGTTATTGGGATTATAATTATTTGCGCGATTTTTGCTGTATTTGAAGCTGTACGAAGATTAAATAATAATGTTCTAGAGCAAACAGAAGAAATAAAAAAAATAGGTGACGAACTAAAAGAACTTCGTAAACGGCTGTAGCACAAATTTTAATTACATAAATGCGAAGTTTCCTTCTTTATCTTATTTACTTTGAATACCCAATACTAACTTAAGGGAGTTTCGCTTCTTTTTCAACTTCTTTAAACCTTCCTTTGAATCTAGGATTACTACCGTTTTAAATAACCAAATTCGAAGATAAACCGATTTTAAAATAATCGGTCCTATTATACCTCGTTCCTCTAATTCTGTCTCTGTCCTAACAATCCACGTGTTGCCAATTCCTATTTCAATAAATTTCATTTTTGATCACCGCTTCACTTTTGTTAATCACTAAATGTAAATAGTATTTGTTGTCTTACCTATCGGAAAAAAATAGATTGGTAAAAATAATAGTAACATATCAAAACTCAAACCTTATTCCAAGAAGTGACAAATATTTATAAAAATTATATTAATTTTCCTTTATTCGTCCTAAAATGTATAGTTTCTGCAATAAAAATACAGGTGAATAAACCTTCACAAACGCTTATGTATCAATGGTTCAAAAGTATTCATTCGCATATTTTGGTTGCTTTGAGCGTTCATGAAAAATAGATTTGTGTATCTCTGTGTTCTAAAACGTTATAGTGTAACCCACTTTTTCTATTAAATTCGCTATTTTATTTATAGATTCTTTTGAATTTATAATATACTTTTTAGATTACACTATTTTCAGTTATCCCATTTAACAAAACTTTCATTTTTGTATAATTAAATTTCACTATTCTCTATCTACATTATCTAAACTCTAAATATCCAGGTTTCTACAACAATAAACTAGTATCATCCCTCCCCTTCTTTCATTTCCTTTAATGTGTAGATACCTTCTTTAATAATTTGACAATTTTTTTCTGTTCTGTTACGATAATTCTCAATAAAAGCATACAAATTCGTTGATGAGAAAGAGTAGCGTTACATCTTATTCCCTAGAGAGCTGACAGATCGGTGCAAGTCAGTGTTTAAGTGTAATGTGAAGATCCTCTCTGAGAAGATAGTCTGAAGATTCAGTAGGTCTATCCGGGTGTCCGCCGTTAAAAGGAACACGTATGATTGTACGTTGCTGAGTGCTATTGAGCGGTTTTCAATAGAATTAGGGTGGTATCGCGGTTAACCCCGTCCCTTACTTGGGACGGGGTTTTTTGTATGTTTTTATATAATTTAGTATTGGAGCGATATCAATGAATTCGATTGAAGGTAAAGAAAATACAGTACAACGTGAACAACGCATTCGTAACCTCTGGACAGAACAAGATACTTTTCAAGCTTCTGTTGATGCAAGAGAAGGAAGCACACCGTTTGTTTTTTATGAAGGTCCACCAACTGCAAACGGTCTACCCCATGTAGGCCATGCATTTGGCAGAACGATTAAAGATGTTGTGGCACGTTATAAAACGATGCAAGGATTCCAAGTAGAAAGAAAAGCAGGCTGGGATACACACGGTCTTCCTGTAGAACTAGGTGTTGAAAAGCAACTAGGTATTTCGGGTAAACAAGAGATTGAACGTTATGGTATAGAGCCATTTATTAAGAAATGTAAGGAAAGTGTCTTCACTTACGAGAAGAAATGGCGTTCATTTACCGAAGAATTAGGTTATTGGGTTGATATGGATGATCCTTATATGACATTAAGCAATGACTATATCGAAAGTGTATGGCACATCTTGAGTAAAGTGCATAAAGACAACTTGTTATATAAAGGGCATCGTGTTTCACCTTACTGCCCTAGCTGCCAAACATCATTAAGTTCACATGAGGTCGCACAAGGCTATAAAGATGTAAAAGATTTATCTGCTACAGTGAAATTCAAATTAGCTGATAAAGAAAATGAATTCTTCTTAGGTTGGACGACAACACCTTGGACTTTACCTGCTAACGTAGCACTTGCTATGAATTCAGAATTAACTTATGTAAGAGTTAAAAAAGAATCAGAGATCTTCATTGTCGCAAAATCATTAGTTGAAAAAGTGCTAGGTGAAGATGTTGAAGTTCTAAGTGAGCATAAAGGACATGAATTTGAAGGGATACGTTATTTGCCTCCATTCAATTATGCAACTGTCGAAAAAGGACATATCGTTGTCTTAGCTGAATACGTAACGGAGAGCAGTGGTACCGGTATCGTTCATATTGCACCGGCCTATGGTGAAGATGACTATAAAACTATTCAACAAAATGGCTTATCTTTTGTGAATATAGTCGACTTGCAAGGTCGTTACACAGCAGAGGTAGTTGATCTTGAGGGCAGATTTGTAAAAGACTGTGATGTAGATATTATTAAAATGCTTTCTGAAAAAGGTCTGCTATTTAGCAAAGAAAAGTATGAGCATAGCTACCCACACTGCTGGCGTTGCGATTCACCGCTTCTTTACTATGCGACAGATAGCTGGTTTATCAATATGTCGTCACTGAAAGAGCAAATGCTTGCGAATAACGAAACAGTCACTTGGTATCCTGAGCATATCAAAAACGGGCGTTTTGGAAACTTCCTTGAAAATCTAGTGGATTGGAATATTAGCCGAAACCGCTACTGGGGTACCCCATTAAATGTATGGATTTGTGATGATTGTGGCTATGAAGTAGCTCCTGGTAGCATTGAAGAATTAAAAGAGATCGCTACAACTAATTTAGATGATGGTATAGAGCTTCATAAGCCTTATATTGATGATGTCCAGTGCGCTTGCCCTAAATGTCATGGACAGATGGAACGAACGCCAGAAGTTATTGACGTTTGGTTTGACAGCGGTTCAATGCCATTTGCGCAACACCACTATCCATTTGATAACAAAGAGAAGTTTAAAAAACAATTCCCTGCAGATGTAATTATAGAAGGTATTGACCAAACACGGGGCTTCTTCTATAGCCTATTAGCAGTTTCTACCCTATTTACTGGGCAGGCACCATATAAAAACGTTTTATCATTAGGTCATGTATTAGATGAGAACGGCCAGAAAATGTCGAAGAGTAAAGGCAACGCCCTAGATCCAGTTGAATTGATTCAAGAATACGGTGCTGATGCTCTACGTTGGGCATTCTTGATCGATAGTTCCCCTTGGAATCCTAAACGATTCTCGAAAAAGACCGTGCAAGATGCAAAATCAAAACTAGTTGATACATTAGATAATACGTATAAATTTTATGCTATGTATGCGAAAATTGATGGTTTTGAATATGATTCAAATCAAACAGGCAAGAAAACAATCTTAGATCAATGGATGCTTTCTCGTTTGCATAATACAGTCAAAGTTGTAGAAGAGTTTATGAATGAGTTCCAATTTACAGCTGCTACAAGAGAGATTGCAGCGTTAGTTGATGAAGTGAGTAATTGGTATGTAAGACGTTCTAGAAATCGTTTCTGGGCTTCAGGTCTATCAGAAGACAAAAAAGCAGCTTACTCTACCCTATTTGAGACATTAAGTACAGTTAGCCGCTTACTAGCACCTTTTGTACCTTATATCGCAGAGGATATTCACTTAAAACTACACAACAGTAGTGTACATCTGCAAGACTACCCAAAAGCGGATAAAACAGTCATTAATCCGGAGCTAGAAAAAGATATGGCAACAATTTTGAAAATAGTGGAATTCGGAAGAAGTATTCGTAATAGTACTTCATTAAAAACCAAGCAACCGCTTCATCAAATCATCGTTTGGCAAAATGGAGACTCTAGTTCATTAGATGCTTATACAAATATCATAAAAGATGAATTAAACGTCAAGACGGTTACATTTGCTAATGATATCACTAAATATGAATCAGCTAGCTTCAAACTGAATTTCAAAACGGCTGGGGCTGCATTTGGTAAAGCGGTCAATTCCGTTAAGCAATATGTAGAAAATATGCCGGAAGAAGAAAAACAAACAATTCTTTCTCAAGGCGAAGTACAAATTAATGTAAATGAAAACAGCTATACTTTAAAATCTGAGCACATTCTTGTAGAATCTGCTGTAACACCTGGTTTTGAGCTAGCTGGTGATCAGCAATTAAAAGTATTGCTAGATGTACAATTAACGCCTTTATTAATAGAAGAAGGACAAATAAGAGAGCTTATTCGTACAATTCAAGACACAAGAAAGAAACTAGATTTACCAGTCGAGATGTATGTATCTCTTAACATTGTTGCAAGTACTGAAGTAAAAGAAATGATCCGTCGTTTTGAAGATTTAATGAGAGAAAATTTACTTGTAAATGACATCACGTTTAATACATTAGCAGAAAATGAGCAACCTATTGATGTACAATTAGGTACCACACTTGTTAAAGTTGCAATGAATTACCAATAATGATGATTTAAATAACAATAGTTTAAGCACACTGAAAAGGGGCTGTCCATTAAGTCGATAACGACTTGTGGACGCCCCTTTTATTTTGAGTGGAGAGGATTCTCTAAAGTTAATTATTCATAAATATTAATAATTGTAACTTTTTCACGAGTCATTGCTTCTATACTCCGTTTTATACCTTGTGTTCCCATACCTGAACCTTTGATTCCTATGAATGGGAAGTGGTCAGGTCCACGTTCTGTTCTTCCGTTTATCTGGACAGAACCTGCTTCAATTTGAGGTGCTATAGTAAATGCCTTATTTATGTCTTTAGTAAAAACACTTGCTTGTAAACCAAATTTCGACGCATTTGCTAGTGTAATGGCTTCTTTATCTGATTTCACTCGAATAATAGGAAGTACTGGGCCAAACGGTTCTTCCCAAGCAACTCTCATATCTGTTGTAATATTGTCTAGTAAGGTCGGGTATATTAGATTTCCTTCACGTTTGTTTCCCACAACTAATGTAGCTTCTTTTTCTAATGCATCATCAATTAAACCTTGTACAAAGTCTGCAGATTTATCATCGATTAGCGGTACAATAATATTATTTTCTTCAGGAGAACCTACTGTTAAGGATTCTATTTCTTCTTTTAATAATGATACTAATTCATCAGCAACAGTTTCGTTTACAAGAACACGTTTAATTGCTGTACAACGTTGGCCTGAATATGAATATGCTCCTGAAATAATTTGTTTCGAAGTAAACACTAAATCAGCGTCTTCCCGAACGATAGCTGGGTCTTTTCCTCCAAGCTCCATTACAAGTGGAATCATGTTCGAAATTTTTGCAATATGTTGTCCAGTTTCTGTTCCGCCTGTGAATGAGATCATATCGATGTCAGGATGCTCAACAAGGTAGTCACCAATAACAGATCCTCGTCCAGTTACAAGATTAAGAACGCCTTTTGGTAAGCCTGTTTTGTGAAGAGCTTCAATCATTTTCACACCACTAATTGCACCTTGAGTTGCTGGTTTGAAAATAACTGCATTTCCCACAATTAGAGATGGCGCAATCTTTGCGGCAGATAAGTTCACGGGATAGTTAAACGGTGAAATGGCAAGAATGACTCCAAGTGGGACACGATGAGTCACTGCAATTTTAGAGCGATTTCCCCCTGGGAAATTTTCGCCCAACATACTTTCCCCTTGCATATGTGTTGCTTCTTCTATTGTGTATTGAATAAAATCTGCAGTACGTTCCACTTCCTTTACCGCATCATTAAATGTTTTACCTACTTCTTCCATGATAGATTGAGCAATTTCGTTTTTCATTGCAAGTAATTCATTAGCCCATCTATATAAATATTCACCACGAGCACGTACAGAAAGTTGAGACCATTCTTTTTGGGCAAGTTTTGCGCCGTTTATTGCTTCATCTACTTCATCCTGAGAAATAGCTTGAACGTGGCCAATTTCCTCACGTAAATAAGGCGATAAAATGCTTATACTTTCTTTTGAGCTACTTTCACGCCATTCTCCATTTATATAAAATTGATAATTTTTAGCCATGATGCCTCCTCCAATAATCCGATGTTTTACTATTATTTACTTGTTTTCAGTTGTCATACTTATAATTCCGTCATTTAACCCTACGACATCATGAGCTTTTTTAAAAATATGTAAAAAACACCGTACCTTGATATTGCTAATATCAGGGTACGGTGTTTTCTTTTTAAAGTTCATTCACATTCACTTCAAACGGTCATGCAATATAAAAGTTTTTAATTTCATAAATTCCATCTATAAATCCAATAAAACCACCAATGGTAAATAAGACAGCTGGAATTACAGATGCACTTGCAGTTATTAAACTATACACCCCAAAAACACATAAAATCAGGCAACTAATTAAACTAATCATTACTCTGACCCTTTTATTGATGAATATCCCCTCCAAAATAATCTATACCTTATATTCTTATAATTCTCGAATTATACATAAATTCCTTTTGATTATTTTTAAATCATTTACACATGCAAGTCTTTATCGAATAATCGAAGCCATTTTCAGAGAAGGACAGGCAGCAGAAGAAAGTATGGGAGATAAACTAAGAAGTCAAATGTCTTTGTCTCCAATGCTGTGAATATCAAAGACGATGACAATTATTATATGCTGGACTACTACCTGTTGATGCGGTTTATTGCCCGTCCATAGTACTAGCTTTACTCATTTAATAAATTTCATCATTTATTTAAAGAGAACTGCTTCAGCACATCAGGTGCTTCCTTAGCAAAGAGAAAAACGATTCCTTCATTTCAAAGTTAGCCTAGTATATGTTATCAATATCCCTAAAGTAATAAATGATACAGGGTGATACATAGGAGTTAAATAAATTATGTATCACTCTTATATTTCTTATTCAATAAACATGCTCGTAATTTTGAAAGGATGTTCTACAATTTACTAGAAGGCGACTGACAACCGTAAGAGTATGCTAGACAAAGAAAACCACTCTTTTCAAGGATTGGTCTACTCATTGGACTGGCATCAACAGTAAGGAAAGGATGCCCTTTTTCAAATGCCTTTTTTGCGCGAACAGCTAGCAAAGATGTATAGTATCCTTTTCCTCTATACATAGGTAGCGTCGAACCTCCCCATAAACTTGCAAACGATGAGTTGGCCTCTATGTACATCCATGCGGCACTTACGAGCTTAGCCTCCTCATATATCCCATAAAGATATAAGGCTTCAGGATTATTTTGTTTATCTCTCCAAAGCCGTTTACCCAGCTCAGCATGTGATTCATTCCAGATTGCATCTTCTAGATCAACAATATCTTGAATGCCTTTTTCATCCGTTAGTTCCTTTAAACCGAAATATTGATTGTTTTTTAGCAAGTGATGCTGATCATCTAGCTTCATCACCATAAGAGCTTCTGCTGTATCTACTCTAAAGCCTTCTTGTTCAAGAATATCTTTCAAACTATCAGGCTTATCATAGCTATACACCTTCCACTCAAAATCTTGTCCTAGGTTACTAAAATAGTCTAACTCCTGCTTTATGATTGTTCTTGCATTATCTTCATTTACATTAGATGCGACTATGAATCCTGATTCGCCAAACTGTGAAATGTGTCGTACTACATGCTCTGTTTCCTCTCTTAAATAACTTTGTGTTTGAGCTTCTTGTCTAAGTTCTTTATGGAATAGTGATATTAGTTCATTTTTATTCATGTTGTCGCTCCTTTCTCTTATAGTTTTTATAGCGTTTTTATAATTATAGCAAATTTATCCATATATATTATTGAGTCGTATGATTTATAAGATATTTCCTATAAATAAATTTATGTAAATACATCCAAAAGTTGACTGGTAAATTTGAACAATGATAACATAAAAAAATTAGAAAATGTTTTTTTCTAATCTTAATACCAAACTAACTATTTATTCAAATTACATATTAATTTATTAAAATACTAAGCAAAGGAAGTACACTAAATGATTGATAATAGTGATTTACCTATTCCAAAACTCGATATTAGTCGCAGTGATTTACATGCAGATTGTGAAAACTGCTTTGGTTTATGTTGTGTTGCGCTCCCCTTCGCAGCTTCGGTTGATTTTGCAATTGATAAAGTGGCGGGTAAGCCATGCTCTAATTTGCAATCGGATTTTCGATGTAGCATTCATAACAATCTGAGACAAGAGGGATTTAAAGGTTGTACAGTTTTTGACTGCTTCGGTGCAGGACAAAAAGTTTCTCAAACTACATTTAAAGGAATCGACTGGCGCGAAAATACACAAATAGCGCAGAAAATGTTTGATGTCTTCCCAACTATGCATCAACTTCATGAAATGATCTGGTATCTGACTGAAGCGCTGAATTTGAAGGAAGCAAGTCCAATACATAGAAAACTTAGCACTGCACTTCATGAAACGGAACGACTTAGCCAACTTAGTTCAGATGAACTTTTAAAGCTAGATGTACCATCACACCGAGTAGTAGTTAATGCTTTACTTTTAAACACTAGTGAACTTGTAAGAAGCAAAGTAATCTCTCAGCATATGGACTCTAAAAAAAGAAAAACACTTGACCGTCGAGGAGCAGATTTGATGGGGGCAAAGCTTAGAGGTGCGGACTTTAGAGGAGCTAATTTAAGAGGGGCATATCTTATTGGGGCAGACTTACGAGACGCAGACTTACGCATGGCTGACCTTATTGGAGCTGATTTCCGAGATACCGATCTAAGAGGGGCAAATCTAACTGGCAGTATCTTTCTCACACAAGTTCAAGTTAATGCTGCAAAAGGTGATGAACAAACAAAATTACCGCATTTGCTTTCACGTCCAACACACTGGACTGTAAGTGAAAAGAGATATAAAAACAAAGAGGTGTTTTGATTGAGTGAAGAATATTTTGAAGTCCCAATACGATGTACAGGGATTGCGACCGTTTTATTAAAAAAGATAGAAGATGAATATAAAGTGTTACTCTTAAAAAGAAATACTTCTGTTCTTCGGAATGTTTGGTGTTATATTGGTGGTAGTATTGAAGAAGGTGAAAAGGCTTGGGAAGCTGCTTTCAGAGAAATAAATGAAGAAACAGGGATTACAAATGTATTATTATATGCATCTAACAAATTTGACCAAATATATTCACCTCAAGAAAATTATATATATGTTGCCCCTGTATTTATTGGATTTGTGGAAGACCATCAAGATGTAAAATTAAATGATGAACATAGCGACTATCAATGGTTGTCTTTTGAGGATGCGATAGAAACAGTCTCATTACCCGGAAATGATGAAGTTCTTAAGTCTATTGAAAAACATTTTGTACAGAGAAAACCTCCAAAGTTTTTACGTGTTGGAGATTAAAATTTCTTCTAATAGGGATCGTTAGTTGAAGAAAAGACATTACATATAATATATATAATGTCCTTTAATTTATCTGCTTTTTTTATTGTTGTCTTGATAATATATTCTTTGGGATTATCTGTGCATTATTATCACTCTTCCATATCCATTCCTACCTGTTTCAAAAATATAGATATCTCTTCAATCGGTTGTTTACTAAATGCTCTGATAAGGCTTAACCAAGCAAAGTATCTGTTTTCTTTATGTATTAGTGGATATAGAACAATTAACAATACGCCAAAAGCTAGAGTGATCACTACAGAAAGTTGGCTTGATAATGTTTCAAATACCAATGTTTTCACTCTCTAAGCTAAATAGCATCTATTCCTCTTCTTTCCTTTTTTTCATTAGCTGAATCATTTCATCATTTTGCTCGATAATCCGATCCATTTGATTTCTCATTTTAGTAAAGTCATATGAAAAAACTAGAAGCAGAATAATTATAAAGAATATCATTTAAACTCCCCACCTTATCATACGATCATACGTTGTAACTAATTTTAGCATCGAGCATTCACTTTTATTTGTAAATTCTACAACAGCTTGAACTAATATCGTTCCTATTCCTTGATTTACTAATGAGAATATTTACCCCACTCTAATAGTATTAGTGGAAATAAACAAGTACCCTCAAAAAAATCATGTCTCGCTGAATGTAACTTCAATTGCAATAGAATTCACGGAGCAAACAACTATTGAATCCCTGATGAAGTAGAAAGTCTCCATGTGTCACCCCAATATTCATCGTATTGAATATACCATTTTCCGTTTATTTGTACTTCTAGCCATGAAAAAGGTGGTATAGATACTACTCTAGTTTTATAACCGTTCATATCAAATACAATTTGTTGTGCATGTGCATAAGAGTCTGAATCACCTTTACGTTTGTATAAGATGTGGTATGCAGAATATACATCGTAATCATCTACATAACGACTGTAAAATGGCGCGACACGTAAAAAATCTCTAGCTTCCAGCTCAACCTCAGCGACTTTCACAATCTGGGAATAAGGTACTTTATTATTTCTTAAATCTTCACCCCAACGCTCAGCGGCATCCAAACCTTCATAATAATCATCTCCACTAATATAATCAAGCGGTACTTTTACCCCGTTTTTAAAGTAATCCACATATTGTTCGTGTTGCCAAAAACCAAAAACAAATCTTCTTTTGTAGTTCTTGAAGTAATTATTAACATAAGCCATTGTTTTATCATACTGGTATTGGTTATCAGCACCATATGTATGGCCTTGATATTTAGTCTTGATACGCGATGGGATTATTGGTGAAGCCTGAGTGATTTCAATTGTCTTTGCACTTGTTGATATAGAAACTTTTGTGCCTGTAGCTTTGGCCACTAGATCATGTGGGATCATGAATACATCATTGATTGCTTGAGCACTTGTCGATAGCGTTATTTTCTTGCCATTTACAGTAGCTACTTTAGATCCTTGTTTGATTGTAGAAGTTGTACCATCACTTTTAATAGTTAACACTTTAGTTTTGCTATTAAAAGTAGTATTTCCGCCTAAGAGTCTTATAAAGCTTTTTGCAGGTAATATATGATTAGGGCCTATTCTAATAGAGCTATTATGAAGAGATACAGGTTTACCATTGATGGTCACCTTGTACTTAACTGTCGCAGCAACCATCGTGATATTGCTATGATTATCGGCAGCAGCATCTATCTTTTGTTTTGAATCCACTATGTCATTAGGTTCGATTGAGCTTGTTAAACCTAACGTCAGTATCGATCCGCTAAGTAACAATGAGCTAATCAACTTATTTGTTTTATTCAACACTATCACTCCTTATATATCATTAATTATACATGAATTGGAAGTTTAAGTAATTCGATTTTTCAGATTGTCTACTTGTCAAAATAACTAAAATACAGGTTTAGTTTTATCAAATAAAAGTTTTAGTCTGTATGTAAGTTACCTTTCAAGTTTTAACTTTTACACACATACAGGTGAATAATAAACTTACATATATAAATTGGAATAAAACATATTAAATTAACAAAAGCAAAAGGTTCAAATCATATGAGATTTGAACCTTAAATTTATAACTTAGTTAGGTTAGTTGCACCTTATATAAAGAAGAAGCCGTTCCTTTGTATTTGTATTAATTGCAGAATGAATATTGCATACTATTTCCCAATCATTCATTGTGTTTGATTGTTTTTCAATGTCACTTCAATAGGTAAATTAAGTTCTGCTTTATTTTTCGAGAAAAAGACGTTGACTCCATTTTCTAATTGAATATAATCTTGAACTTTTACTTTATTATTTATCTCTATAGTATCATCTGTAAGTGATACTCCCCAAATAATACTTTCACCATTTTCTAACTCATGATATATCCATTCTACTGGATCGCCTTCGTGGTCCTTTCTCTTCCACACTTCATAGTTCATTTTGCCGTTATAACTAAGTATTCCATCTTCAAAGTAAAAGATTTGAATTGTTTTACGGTATATATCCGAATAAAAAAAGGTTTTTCCATTTTTGATTGTAAGAGATTCGATTAGCTCATCGCTTTCTATATATGTATCAAGTGCATCTGAAATCTTTTGAGCATAGTAATTATTATCAAAATTAATAGTAGGCTTTATTGAAAAAGTTAGTAACATTAAGATAATCATTATAAAAAAAAGTAAAATAATCGTCTTCTTAATCATGATTTTTAATCACCTTTCTTTACCTTCTCATATTGCTAATCTTTAAGTATGTACTAAAATGAATGCTATTTTATATTTATCGATAATAGATGCAACTTATGCATTGTCATTAATAAATTTTCACTACTAAAACTATTGAAATCATCCAAAATAAAAGATGAGTGACCACAGCCACTCATCTTTCTTGCTTCATATCAAATTTTATGAATCTTATATATAAATTTATAATTACATAACCCAAATTTGCCCTATATCTACTTAGTTTTCTTGTAAATATTTGGCCTTTTAAACTTCTCTATTCAACCGTCCAATTGATAAGTAATCCTGCGTGTGCCAAACCACCGCCAAATCCGTATAATAAGATTTTATCTCCGTTCTTAACTTTGCCTTCACGAACACCTTGATCTAATGATAGTGGTATTGTTGCTGCTGAAGTATTACCATAATCCACTAGGCTATATAATGTTTGCTCAATAGGAAAGTCGCTTTTCTCACATATTGACTCAATCATTCTTAGATTTGCGCTGTGAGGGACGAACCAATCTACATCTTTTAATTCCATTGAAGCATTTTGCAATAACGTTCTCATCCCTTTTGGTACTGTTGTGACAGCCCACTTATATACCGCTCGCCCATTTTGAACAAATTTTCCGTTGTCTAATATTTCTTCACCATTCATCATGTTAGATAAATTTGAACAATATAAACTCTTGCCACCTTCACCTTCAGAACCTATATGTGAAGAAATGAAACTTGGTTGTTGTTCATCATATTCTAAAAGTACTGCTCCAGCTCCGTCTCCAAATAGAATACATGTAGCTCTATCGGTATAATCAGTAATTCTAGATAAAGTCTCAGACCCAACCACCAAGACTTTTTTATTTAATCCTGATGTGATCATCCCATTAGCTACATATAATCCGTAAGTAAAGCCGGAACATGCAGTATTTAAATCAAAAGCGCCTGTATTCTTTATACCTAACTTTGCCTGCAGCGTAGAAGCGACACTTGGCGTTTTGTAATCAGGAGTCATCGTACAAACGATGATTAAATCCACATCTTCAACAGATTTATCGAATCGCTCCATTAAATTAAGAACAGCCTGATAAGCTAAATCACTTGTAAACTCATCTTCTCGCGCCATTCTTCTCTCTTTTATTCCTGTACGTTGCACTATCCATTCATCATTTGTCTCAACAAGTATTTCTAAATCTGTATTAGTTAATGTTCGTTCAGGTACATACGAACCGATAGCTGTTATTCTCGCTTTTGATTGAAACATAAAAAAACCTCCAAGTTATTTATCATAATTATATTAACACTTATTTATAGCACCTGGTACTAAATATTATTAAATAAATACACTTTTTACGTTTTAATTTAATAGTTACCTCGTTTTTATTATTTAATACTAGCTGATAACAGAAGGATTATAAGTCAGAAGTATGTTTGGATATGCTCTCCACTACAAAAAAGAATTCGTTCTGTATAAACGAATTCTTTTTAATTGCGCTATTTTAGGGATGTACGGATTACTTTTGAACAATCTTTATTTTATATATACAGCAGTTTCAATGATCATCTATTGGTAACGTATTTTTAATCACATCACTATACCGAGTACTTATTTCTTTTAAATCTTCTTTTCCAATTTCTAGTATATATCTAATTTTAATCTTGTCATATTCTGCTTTGGTTTTAGTTTTCTTTAATTTTGTCGTACTACTATCACCCTTTTGAAATGTAAAAACTGTAGCGTTCTCTCTATACATCATGTCTGCTGTTTCAACAATTACTTGATTGCTCTCCATTGCCTTACCTTTATAAAAATCAACATTTTCAACATCAAATGATTCATCTGAAATGATCTCTTCTTTTGCTGCTTCATCATTCACACAACCAGTTAATACAAGTATGAATAAAAACAAAACTAAAATAGATATTTTCTTGACCATTAATATCTCCTTCCCTTTAATATATTTTCACCTGAGTGTATTACACAATTATTGAATAAGTAATATGTACTCCCTTTGCTAAAAAAACCTCATATTTTGCAACAATCGTGTAAAAGTTACAGCTGAATTACTTGGTAATGTGTTAACTTCATATTGGATTTAGATTCATAAATATAATTAATATCATTTTATAAATCAAAAGCGATTTGAAAATATAAAAGGCGTACAATTGATTTTTGCTTACATATATATTGCCCATTATTTGCCTTAAATAAAATGGAAATAAATACTATAATAATCAAACAAATGAACGCGATTACTCTAAAAATAAAAACTTAGATGTTTTTATGGTTTCTTCTTTTTTTCCCCATCTATACTGCTTTTTGAATTCATTGACATGTAAAAGTATTTATTGTTTTTATGGCATAACAAAATCCCCCTTAGGTAGAGTGTATCAGTATCTACTTAAAGAGGATTTTTTCTTTTACAATCATTTTGCTATTAAATTGTTTTCATTCCAAAATATTCAGGAACCAGTACACTAAATGTTAAATTTTGATTTGTCATTTGTAGTTTCTTCACTTCAATACCAAAGTAAGTCAACATGTTCTTTTCATTTAATAACTCATTTACATTTCCTGTGATAACAGGTTTGTTTTTCGCCACTAATAATACTTTATCTCCAAAATAGATTGCGTGATTAGCATAATGCGTATTTATAATGCAAGAAATATTCTTCTCTCGGACAAGATTTTGAATAGTTTCTAATATTATTTTCTGTTTATGAATATCTAAGTGAGATTCTGGTTCATCCAAAACAAGGATTTTCGGATTAGACACGAGAGTACGTGCAATAAGTGCCAGCTGTAATTCTCCACCACTTACTGAGTTACAAGATTGCTCTGCTAAATGAGCTATTCCTACAGATTCGAGTGCCTCAAATGCCAATTTACGATCGATATCAGAAGGTTTTGAAAAAGCCCCGATATAAATCGCCCTACCCATTATAACTAAATCTAAAATTGAATAAGCAAATGTCATTTTGGATGCTTGAGGTATATAACCAATTTGTTGCCAAATGAATTTTTGGGGTAAAGAACTCATTGGTTTACCGTCTAAATAAGATGCCCCTTGTTTCCAAGGCTGCAATCCCATTATACATTTCAACATTGTTGTTTTACCTGCACCATTTGGACCTAAAATTGATAAAATCTCCCCTGGCTTTAACTCAAAGTTGATTGGATCATGATACAAAAAAGGAGTTTTTTCTTTAATTTTCCCTTTACTATAATAAAAATTCCCATCTTTTACTGCTAATATCATTGCCAGCCACCGCCTGTTTTTCTAAGTAATATAGCGAAAAATGGAGCTCCTACAATCGCTGTTAAAATGGATAAAGGAATTTCGGTAGCTGTAATCGAACGAGCTAGTGTATCAATAACTAATAAGTAAATTGCTCCGATTGAAACTGATGCAGGCAAGACATATTGATTATTACTCCCAACAATCATTCGAGCAATATGTGGAATGATTAAGCCTACCCAGCCAATAATGCCGGAGATTGAAACAGCAGAAGCCGTTATCAATGTCGCAGCAAAAATAACCAGCCATTTTAATTTCGTAGTGGATACACCAAGAGAACGTGCCTCTTCATCTGATAAAGATAAGATATTCATACGCCATCTTAGGGCATATAAAATAATAATACCTATTAATATGAGTGGCCCAGCTACCCATAGATCTTTGTAAGAAGCTGTTCCTAAACTCCCCATTAACCAATATGTAATAGACGGTAATTTTTCTTCTGGATCTGAAACAAATTTCACTAATGAGATGAGTGCTTGGAACAAAGCGCTTGTTACAACACCTGCTAAAACCATCATAAATATCGGCATATTCTTCTTCATACCGCTAATTATGAATGTAAATAGAATAGCTAGAATACCCATTATTAAAGCAAAAATTTGTGTAGTAAAGCCATGACCAATAATCAAAATACCAAGTGAAGCACCAAATCCTGCACCCGCAGAAACTCCAAGAATATCAGGACTAACTAATGGATTCGCAAACATACTTTGAAATGCTGCACCAGCAATAGACAAACCGCCACCAATTAGCATTGCAAGTAGAATACGAGGCAAACGGATTTTCATAACAACTGTTTCTTCCATTTGTGACCACGTTTGCTCGATATCAAACACATGAGATAATAAAATTTTCATTTGTACTACTAAATCTACCTGATAGCGACCTATGCTAAGTGACAAGAAACCAAATAGTATTGGCAGTAGTAATAATATAGCCCATTTCAAAGTATTTTTTCTCATTTCAATTCACCTTCACTTGTTGTTTTCTTAATACTTTGCAGCTTCAGAAGATGGATTTAATATGTCTTTTACTTGGTCTTCTGTTACATCATAGTTATAGAATTTTGAGTAGTATTTTTGAATTTCTTCAGTCATATCATAATCGAATAATTCTGGATGGTTATGCTGTGCCATCCATTTCAGCATAAGAGGTGCATCTCCATTTGGTGGATACCAGCGATAAATGCCCAGAGGTACTTTGAACACTTGTTTATTTTTCACGGCTGTTAACTGACTCCAGTCTTGTCCTTTAATCGTGTTATTGAACAAGTCCTTTGGTTGTGTTTCGGTAAAATTTGTAATGTAGATGATATCTGGATCCCATTTATACACTTGTTCCATATTGACTGCTTTAATTCCTTGAACATCAGCCTCTGCAACATCTTTACCACCAGTTGCTTTAATCCATCGATTGCCATGCATATTAGAGCCTGCTACTGATATTTCTTTATCGCTATGGTATTGAAGAATCATTACCTTTGGCTTATCTTCTTTTTTGACATTTGCAAGCTTATCATTAATCTCTTGTTGATACTTTTTACCTTCATCGATAATTTGCTCTGGTCTATCTGTTGTTCCTGTAATTTCCCCAGTTAATGTTAACCATCGATTTAATATTTCTAATGGATCATCCGAATCTGATGTTGCTTGTAGTGCGACTGTGGGAACACCTGCTTCTTCTAACTTATTTATTGACTTCTCGTCCGATGCGATTTCAAAATAGACTTCTGGATTAACTTTCATCAATTCCTCTATATTCACTTCACCATTTTTAATAAAAGATGTATCCGCTTTTAAAATATCTGGTGAAATGTCTTTTAAGATTGAATGCGAAGCAGCATTAAATGAGTTTGGATGCATACCCACGATCTCTTTTGTAGAATTAGTAGCAACATACCAAGTAGAAAAATAAGGTAGGATGCCACCTACTACAACGCGATCAGGGTTTGTTGGAATTTTTACTTCGCGATTTAATTCGTCCTTTATAATAGTTTCTTCTTTCGATTCTACTGTTTCTTTTGATGATGATTTATTAGCATTGTCCGTCTGATTACAACCTACTAATAACGCAGAAATGGCTAATGCTGATAATGGATATTTCCAATTCATAAGTTCAACTCTCCTAAATTAATTTGATTCAAATAAACGAATGATAATGATTATCAATATCACTTTATACTTTACAGGATACTAATCCTAAGAGTCAATACTTTTCGACATTTTTCAACAAACCAACTTAGTAACCATTTGTTATTTTTTTCTTATATGTTCTTTTTTAGCATATATTTATTCAAATTCTATTTGATAATGATTATCATTAATGATAAGATGAAATCAATTATAGGCATATACACCATTCACAAGCATTTTGGAGGATTATTATGACAACTAAAGAAGAGATTTTAATTTTAGATCCAGGCAATGCATTTGGACTAGAACGAAGAACTAACCCTTTTATCAATGACAATATGACATTGATTGATCAGTATGATTTAGATAAAACAGATTTATCTTCTATTCAAGCATTGATCATCCCTGAATTCGTTGACCAACGCTTTCTAGCTATACATAAAGGATTAATCGAACAATTTTTAAATGATGAAAAACTAATTGTTTTCTGTGGACATCTGTATATTGATTGGTTACCTGGTGCTAGTCATTTCATCCCGAAAACCATTAATCACCATAGTGATTACGCTCTTACTATCATAAAAGACCAAGGGATATTTGCAGGTGTTGACCCTGACGATATGACATACAACAAAGGTGTATCGGGCTTCTTTGCACGTGGTCACCATCCTATACCAACGGATGCAGAAGTACTGGTCACATTGCCAAACAATGAACCTGTCACGTATATTGACCGCAATACAACTAAAGGCACCATTTTAGCACATGCAGGTAAAGACCTTATTTGGTATTACAAACAAAACAAAACAACAGACCGTATTAGTGAACAATTACTACAATGGATACATTCTGAAATTAATGCTTTACATCAAGGGAGTAAAAACATATGAGAAAAATAGCAGTAATTATGAGTGGCAATGCCCCCCATAACCGAACGTTTAATGAACCTAAATTTAACAAATATATTACCCAACTAATCTATTTTCCAGAATTCGAGCAAACAGTATTAGAGGAATTTGACGTACTCCTCTTCCCTTCTCAATTAAACGAAAAATTATTAATGCGTGCAGCAAACAAAGTACGTTCATTTGCTAATAACGGCGGGATTGTAGTTGCATTTGGTCCACAGCCTTGGGAATGGCTTCCGAACCAAAAATGGGAGGAGCGCGAAACGAATTTCTGGTGGTGGCTTGAAAAAGGAGCGAAAAGTGGTTTAGTATTAGCCGCTCCTCACTATGACTTGTTTAATTATCTTACATTAACCGATGCTACTTGGCATCAGCACGGTGTTTTCTGGCCACCAAATGGAGCTGAAAAGTTAATTACAACCGAAGATGGTGGCGCTGTTATGTATGTTGATAAAGTCAGCACGAAAGGGACATTAATAATCACTACATTAGATCCAGATTATCATTTCGGAGCTTATTTCATGCCAGCTACAGAGAGATTTTTAGACGGCTTTATTCCGTGGCTTGCGGAAGGTAAGATATAAAAAAAACCTAAAATACTTCTGTTGGAATTCACCCTCCCAAGTAGACAAATTATTCGTGTTTACTAATACCGTTTTTTCATATCAACATGATAAAACCAATACCCTCCTATTCATTCATTGTTGGAAGGGTATTGGTTTTAATCATTTCATCAAAATTTTCTTAATCAGTTCATTAATATAGGTACTTAGTCAAATTGGTATGTCTTCACATATATTTGCTTTACTTCTATTCTTTTAATTCTTTTAATTCTTTTTGTATCTGTGATGTTGTTAATGACATTCAATAGTCTATATTGTCAATATAGTTACAGCATTCTTGAGTGGTTTGAAAGCATTCATGTACTTCATCATTTTGAATTTCGTAAAATTTGTTTGTACGCTCCACCATGTAACTTTGGATCATAACCTGTTCTCCGACCAGCAACTGCTCAATTTTTTTAAATAATGGATCTTCAGATATGCCGTTTAAGGTAAAAATACTAATTTGTTCAGTCATTTATACACCCCTAATGATGAAGAATTTACACTACTCGACTTTTTTGGATAGTCACCAATCCAATGTGTATTTTATAATTGCTTATAAATACTCTCTCTTTATTATAAATCTTTTCGAGTAATAAATTCAAAATATTAGGATAATTAAATAACTTTAGATTAAGAATTGAATACATATGGCAACTTTTAATCTATGGTCCTTTTATTAATTTAAAAAACATTTCTTTATCTCTCATGTCTAATGCAATATCAATCAGCCACTCTAAATTTTTCTTTTCAATTTCAGCAATGAGCTTATCCGTTTCTGGTGATATTTGTGGTTCATTTAACTTTTGTAATTTTGTAACGAAACGATTTGTATATGTTTTAATAACCGCAATAAGGTTGCTTTTTTCAGCAAGGTCTCGAAGGGTAAGTACTGTATTATTAGTAAACCTATAAGTGGAGTTATCATTTACAATACAATTTTTATTTATATCAAATTCTATGCAATGTCCATTGGTTGACTCTAAAAAGTACAATTCACCATTGATTTTAATCACAATATCACCTGCTAAAAAGTCCATTATTAGTGTTTTTCTAGAATTTATCCGTATTTTACTTGGTTCATAACACAATACTTCCATATGATCCTACGCCTCCTCAATCAGTCTTTATATATTAGTTCGAGATAAATACCTGTATAATGTTTTGAATTTTCAGACTTTATATAATGTATTCCAAAAGAGAAACAACAACTGGTTGTTTTTCTTATACAACTTCGATAAATTTAACAATTTCTAAACAACACACAAACATAATCATATGTATTTTGTTTTCAACAATTACACGTTTTTCTAATACCAATAGAGCTTCATTTACATCATTAGCTTTTACAACACCTTTAACTCTATAAAACCTAGCTTTAAAAGTTTCATTTCAATGGCATTAGAAACATAATGCACCAGATAACCTATAGCATAAGCTTAGTTGTCTAAGTTCAGTAGTTAACCGCAATATTATAATGTTGAAAAGATATTGAAGAAAAAAATAAAAGGCCCGAACTCTGTTCAACAACGAGTTCAGACCTTATTAGCCGGGCAATCTTCATTTAAACAACTTCTTTTAATTCGTTTCCATCAACTATTACTAATTGTTTATTACAGCATTTTCAACCTATTCCTTCGAATATTGTAGTAAATTTAAGATGCTATTTATACAGGAATCTTTATAGAATTGATGTAGCTCTTCTTCATTACATGTTAACCATTGAATTAATGAACCATCAATAAGGGCTCTCATCATTTTTGCATTTGTTAATGTGTCACTCTCTTGTCTAAATACACCTTCTTTTTTGCCTAATTCAATTATCTCTTTCCCAATTCCCCAGCAATTCTCATAAAAGTTCATGTTTATTCTTTTATAGTCTTCATTTCCATTTGCTTGAGCTAAAAAATCTAAATAGACACTGTAAAACTTTCTATTCTTTTGCGGTGAAATAAAAACTGCGTCAAGATAAGCTTTAAGTTTTTCAATAGCTGTTTGGTGTTTATCAATCGCTTCTAATTCATATCTATAAATTTGGTTTGTGATGGATTCTAGTAACTCTAATAGTATGTTTTGTTTGCTGTTAAAATAATAATGAACAACCCCTTTTGATACGCCAGCATTATCCGCAATATGCTGTAGAGTGACGTTATCATAACCTAATTCCGAAACTGCATTATAGGCTGCTTTCATTATTTGTGTTTTTCGTACTTCTTCTTTCTTTTTCATAGTTACCTCCGTAAAACTTAATAAAACAATTATACATTAATTTAAACTTAACAAAATTATTTTGACCGGTCAGAATAATTTTGTTATTCTAAAGTCGAAGTATAATACAGGGGTGGTTCTAATGATAGATAGATTTAAAGCATTGGTAGTAAATAAAGAGGATGATTTTACGGTTAAAGTTAAAGATCTAACTCTAGAAGATTTACCCGAAGGTGATGTGTTAATCAAAGTATCCTATTCATCGATCAATTATAAAGATAGTTTGGCTACTATTCCAAATGGTAATATCGTTAGCACCTATCCTTTTGTTCCTGGAATTGATTTAGCAGGTATCGTAGTTTCATCTAATGACCTTCGCTTTCATGAAGGTGATGAGGTTATTGCGACTAGCTATGAGATTGGTGTCTCTCATTTCGGTGGCTATAGTGAGTATGCCCGTATTCCAGCTAATTGGATAGTTCCACTTCCAAAAGGCCTTACGATAAAAGAAGCAATGATTATTGGAACAGCTGGTTTTACTGCGGCATTGTCCGTTCTGCGATTAGAAGAAAATAGTGTTTCTCCAGAAAAGGGTAAGATACTTGTAACAGGTGCAACTGGAGGTGTTGGTAGCTTTGCAGTTTCTATTCTCTCAACTCTTGGTTATCAAGTTGAGGCAAGTACAGGTAAAGAATCTGAACAAGAATTTTTGAAAAGCCTTGGGGCCACTACAATTGTTTCTCGTGAAGAGGTATTTGATGGGAAAATTAGAGCGTTAGGCAAACAAAAATGGGCTGCAGCCGTCGATTCAGTTGGGGGCGAACCACTAGCATCTTTATTAAGCCAAATTCAATACGGCGGTTCAGTTGCAGTAAGTGGATTAACAGCAGGGACTAAACTTCCGACAAACGTCTTCCCATTTATTTTAAGAGGAATAAATTTACTTGGAATTGATTCTGTGTATTGTCCTATGGAAACACGTATGAAAGTTTGGGACCGTTTAGCGACAGATTTCAAGCCAAAAAACATAGAAAAATTCATACAGCAAGAAGTAACACTACAACAACTTCCAGATGTTCTCCCTACCCTTCTTAAGGGGCAAGCAAAAGGTAGAACACTTGTAAAATTATAACAAAAAAGTGACGAGATATATAAATTCTCGTCACTTTTTTTACTTTAATTCTACTTAAAACTATTAAATACAATGAATATTCAAAAATAAAACTTCACATTTAAAAGCAAGAAAACATATTAAATTTTATCAAAATAACTACCATTTTATTCTCTGAACTATTAAACTATAAAAACCAACAATCAGGTACGTTCAGCTATTAACATAAACCGGAAATAAGATAAACTAATGCTAAATTTATCAGTTGCAACTTGAGTGTATCATAATTCTTCTTTATCTTTTTGCCAAATCTTTTTCCAAAAATCTTAATGCAATCAAACACCACAAGCTTAGTAATAGTTCTCAATTTAAATGAGACATATATTCAAATGCGGTTGTTCCATATACGCTTTTAAAGTGTTTATTTAAATGTGTTAAATCAACAAAACCACATTCTGCTACTGCTGAATAAATATCTCTATTCATTTCTATTAACTGCTTTGCTCGTTCTATCTTACAGTTAAGAAAGTATTGATATGGTGTAATCCCAGTATGTGCTTTGAACAATCTAATAAATTGAAATTTCGATAAATTAAGCTGATTACATATCTCGTCTAATTTAAGTACATTTTCTAAGTTCGAATGGAGCATAACCTTTGCTTTTCTAATTAAAGTATTATCTTTCTTATGATCTGTAGAAAGGTTACTTTGAATAAGGCTATCTGTGAGGGATATGAGTAATTCACTACACAAAGCATCTTCTTTTTCATTTAATATTGCATTAGAAAGACTTAATATTCTTTGTTCAAGTTGATAATCATACACAATAGGAGAAGAAAAACGTACTATATCCTTTTTCTCAATAACTTCTAAAAGCAATTGTGGCTCAATATATAACATTACGTAATCAAGACCTGCCTTATCATGCGCCATTCCGTCATGTGCTTGTTCTGGGTTAAATAGCATTACACCATTTTTATATGATAATTGTAAACTACCGTCCAAATTGTAATGTTGAATTCCTCGCAATGTTACACCTATTGCATACTCCTCGTGACAATGCTTTTTATACTTAAAATCCGTAAGACTTGCTGATAACGCCGTAATACCTGCCGTTTTTTTATAAATAAATTTATCCATCTTATTCACCTCTAATCACCCTACTACATCCAAATCATAATGGCAGCATACACTAAAAATAGTGTCATTATTACATTAACCATCTTTTCATGTTTCTGCAAAAAACTTTTAAAGATTGCACCGAAAAGTACCCAAGTAATAAATGCTAAAAATCCAATGATAGTTATAACTAAAGCACTGATTGTCAACACAGACATTGAGGTATAATAGGGCAAAATAAAGTTAGGAAAAACAGTCATTGTAAATAGTACAACTTTAGGATTTAAAAACTGCATAGTGAAACCTGACATAAAGGTACCATCTTTAGTTCCATTTGAGTCTGATGAATCCATTTTATAAATTTGATAAGCGAGATAAAGCATATAAATACTTCCGATCGTCTGCATAACAATTAATATTTTCGGTATAACCGTTATCAGTGCTGTATTTAACATTGCAGAAATAATAAGCAAGGCACCAAAAGCAATAGTTGCACCATATGTATATTCCAAGGCTTTTTTTACCCCGAAGTTATGTACTGTAGATAGTATAACGATATTAGTAGGTCCTGGTGTAAAAGTAACAATAAAACAGTATATTATAACAGATGCAATATTCATATTAAAACTCCTTTTAAGGTATTTTCATATAATTATTACACCTTAAAACTAATGACATATAGTATATTATTGCAGGAATAAATACAGCTTTTCTTCGAATTAATAAAAAAACATTGGATAAATTCTACCCAATGCATTTTTGAAATCTATATAATTGAACTCAAAGCCTTTGTTTGTTGAAGATAGTTTATAGAGCTTCAAGTATTACACCTGAGAAATCCCCTTTTAATACTTCTTTTTCGTTTTGGTTTTCACATATAAAAGATGCGATAATAGCTGTTCTATTATTTGCTTGCGCTTCGTATTTTTCAATTTTCACTTCACAAATAATTGTATCCCCCGTATACACAGGTCTTAAAAATTCGAAATTCATATTACGAGCCAATACGTTATGATTTCCACCTACTTTTGTTGGTAGAGATGCCGTTAATAACCCTTGAATTACAAGTCTTCCCTGTTCATCTGGTGTTCTATGATGAATCCCTTCATCACCTGAAATTTCTGTGAATAATTCAACATCTCTTACTGTAAAAGTCCGTTCAAATGTAATGATATCTCCTACTTTTAATGGCATATAAATCTCCCCTTTTAATTAATTGAGAAAATCTTGAAGTTTCCATTCTTTCGGTTTGATGTTCTTGTCCATCCATTTCTTTTGTGGTGCTTGGAATGGAGTGTTGGCGATTAAATGATTATTATGCCAGCTTGCTGCTCCGGAACGAATCATTTCATCTAGCAGGATTTGGATAAATTCTTCTGGTTGAAGCTGGAAAGAGTAGCGTGCAAAATCTTGGAACCAACCACACTTTAGTAGGTAGTTTCCAACTTCTTCTTTTGCCAAACCGTTTTTTATAATTAATGTGAATGAAAATATCCTTTTGCAGGCATGCCATGCAATTTTTTCTGGCATCTTGAGCCACTTTTCGAACCGTTCCCTTGCAGCATCTATGGAAGCTTTAGTATTCTCTATTTCAGATCCATGTCCTGAATATGCATGTTGAATCCGGATTTTGGACAACTGATCCAAACTTTCAAGTGATCGTTGGATAGACGAGACGCCCTCTCGAAAAACATTTAACCAACCAATGTCATTTTTATGAAAGAGATCCCCGCATATTAATATCTCTTCTTCAGGTTCATATAAAGAAATATGCCCTAACGTATGGCCCGGTGTGTGCAAGACTCTCAAGATTCTACTTCCTGTATGAATCTCATCATTATCCGAGAGCTTCGTATCAACTCGATAAGGTTCTACAGGTTGATCTAACCATTCTGCACTACAAGATTCAGGGTCACAAGAATTAATTAAATCGGCGTCCCATTTATGAGCAGCAATCGTAACACCATACTTTTTTTGGAAATGAAAATTACCTCCAACATGATCACTATGATAGTGCGTATTCACAATAAGGTGTAATTCTTCTGGTGAAACACCTACTTCTTTTATTAATTTCTCAGTCTCCTTTACATCACTCCCAAAACCAGTATCAATTAGGATCGGTAACTGATCCTTAATAAGAATCATGTTTGCACTCGGAAATTTTCTTTCAAAAAAAATAATACTAGATTGCCCCATTAGTTATTCCTCCTAAATCTTGTGAACTAAAACGAAGCTAATTGAGCGTTCGTTCAATTGAATTTTTTGCATGTGCAGTTAAAAATAATAATAAAAATCTTCTCATTTGAATCAACCTTTTCAAACAGTTGTTAATAAATACTTCTATATACATTTAATAATACCTTTTTAATACAGATACAACTTCAACATTGAAATCATCTATTCTTCTTGAATCAACGCTTTCCCCATTAATTTAAGGAGATTATTTATCTAAAAAGAGATAATCTATAAAGAATTGCCAATGAATATCACTCTTTTTGGTATAGGCAATGAACTTAAACATATACATTACATAATATAGATATAGGTATGAAATATTAAAAAAAGGATGATGTATAAAATGACATTGTTGATATTGTGAGTATTTCAGTTATAGGAACTGGAACCCCTCCAGGTGGCGGAGGAATACCTGAAGGCTGGGAAGATGATTACTTGGACATTGATCGCTGGGAGAATGACGGCGGTAGCAGTCTTCGGACAAGAACTGGCTGTGGTGGTGATAGGAAAACCAGTCTCCCTTTATAACATTGCACCCACAAATTTATAATAGAAGCGTATCTCCCGCTATTTAAGATTTCTCGCCTTAAGTATAAAACTCTTTTTCTTAATGCACTAAAATGTCTCGTTAGTGTGATTACATTTCTTTATAAATTTTATAACTTTTTTAACATAAATTTCCGACTAAAATCATGCAACCTCTATGGAAAACTAAACATCGTTTATGAGTGCTGCTTATAAAATTGTCTCTTATTACAAAGACTTACCACTTAATAATTTCGATAAGACTGGGAATAATACAGTCAACGTAATTATGAGGTGGTGAAATATGAAAAAAATTTTTTCCCTGCTTTTGTTTTTATCTTTTTCACTGTTCTTTTTAACTGTATTTGCAATAGCAAATGATAAACCTAGTCCATATGAAAAGATATATCCTGAGATTGGTTACAAAACCGTAGTAGCCGCTTCAAACGAATTCGCACAACATTATAATGAAAAACTGGAGTTACCACTTAGAGTTCCACCAATAAGTTTTACTCATTATTTTGGACGATTTAGTGAGTATGATCACTCATTCGAAGTGGTTTTTATAAATGATCAGGCTTCTGAAAATCATTATAAAATCGATATTCGACCTATCGAAGCGAAAGTTCCTATAAGAAAGAAATATATATTGGACACTTTAAAACTAAAGAATGGAAATGATGCAACATTGATGAGAGTTTCAGATTTTAATGTACTTGTTTTCGAAAGAGGTAAGTGGCAGTATATGCTAATCATAGATAAAAGGGTTTCTCATAAGGTGACAACTGAAATTTTAGTTGAAATAGCTAATTCTATTGACTATCCAAATGAAAAAGAAGAATCGTAATTCAAGCAACTGGAGTCTTAATAAAAAAAACTAAGTTAGACTTAGTCAACAAGTCTAACTTAGTTTTTTGTTATACATCTGGTTTTCTTAAATTTTTTTTGTCATTTTAAACGATTTTTACTGTTATCAGCTTATTAACAATCATACTAATCTTTATTTTTACTAATAAAATAACTAATAATATTTAATAAACTAACGCCAACAATCGCTATAAATACATAGTACCTAATCGTACCTTCGCCTAAATTGAGTTCATCCACAAGAATTCCATCCATAAATAATAATTGAGTTCCTAATAGAACGAAAATAGAGGCGTATCCTATATTACATCTACAGAATACGCCCATTATTTACTTGTATTTTTCAATGAACCCTATATCATCAATTGGCCAAATCGTTATATTAGCGTTCCCTACTATATTATTCATTGGAACTAAACCAATGATTCGGCTATCAGTACTATTTCTTCGATTGTCCCCCATTACAAAGACATAACCTTCTGGGATAACAGACATTTGAGTGTAATCTTCAAGTGTAAAGTCTTCAGTTAGTGTCCCTCCATCCAATAGACTCCTTTTATATCTATTTAGATAAGGTTCTTCATGCGGCTGACCATTAATGTATAATTGATCGCTCTTATACTCAATATGATCTCCAGGTAAGCCAATTACGCGTTTAATATAATCCTTGTCCTCAGTTGCATGAAACACAATGATATCAAAACGATCAGGGTGACCTATTTTATTAACAATCATTCGTTCCCCACTTTCTAGAGTAGGCATCATTGATTCGCCTTCTACTATAATGGGAGTAAATAGAAAGAAGCGAAATATAAACGCTAGTCCAACTGCAATGAATAAGGCTTTTGTCCATTCCCAAAGCGAATTCTTTTCTGCTTTCACATTTGTCATTTATTTCTCTCCTTTAACTATCACAATTAAGTATGTCTATAATGGAGAATTTCATTAGTTTCACTCTTTGCCTTTGTTTAATATATGAATATAAAAAAACTTCATTCAATGATCATGCTATTTATTATTGGAGTTCTCTACTTTTTAATATGAACCATTTCAATCAATGTTTATATACAACAAATATATTTAGAAAATGTTCTAATAATATCGTTCTTTTAAAGTAATATTTCGTTCCATGATTGCTGCCTTTTACAAAACAATTAACATACATGATATGATATTAATGGTATCTTATCCGTTTTCGTTGTAATTAGACAACTTTTTAAAAGATGGAGAATTTTTGTGGAGAGTTACCTTAACAAAAAACAACTTAGAGAGGTTTTTAAAATGAAAAAAACAAACATTCTAGTAGCTAGTACGATGAGTTTTTCTTTATTATTAAGCGGCTTGTCAGCAACTAGCTCAACAACATCAGAAACAACATCAATTACTGCTGGGTCTGAAATGCATAGACATATTACTAAGGTTAGTGCACCTGTTAAGAAGATTCAAACTTTGTACATATCAAACGTTCGTGCAAATGCAGGAACTAAATATAAAGTGATTGCTTCAGCGAAAAAAGGAAAAGTTTTTACTTCGTATGCTACAAAAAAAGTAGGTTCTACAACTTGGCATAAGGTAAAGGTAAATAACAAAATAGGTTGGATTTCAAGTACTGTCGTCAAAAACTATTCTAGTAAAACGTTGAAAGTACCTTTTGTAAGTCAATTATCACCTGTGAATGCTCCATTTGGCTGTGAAGGAGCAAGTTTATTGATGGCTTTAAAATACAAAGGGTATTCAAAAGTCGGCTTACGTACATTTTTAGATGATATGCCAAAAGACAAGGGTGGTAATCCGTATAAAGGTTTTGCTGGTGGCAATCCTTATGCAAACCAAAATGGCGTATTCCAATCCATCTTCCCAAAACCATTAACTACTTATGGTAAAGAATATAACAGTAAAGTTGCAAATGTATCAGGCTACTCTACTTCTCAAATCAAAAAAGAATTAGATAAAGGAAATCCAGTTGTTGTCTACGTAACATTGGATTTTAAAAAGCCAGTTTGGGCCAAATGGAAAATGGGCAGTGCAGGTACAAAGAAAATCGTTGATAATATGCATGTTGTTACTGTCATCGGATACAACAGCAACGGCTCATACTATGTAGCAGATCCAAATAGTAAAAAGGAAAAATATTGGGTAAGCAAGTCAAACTTTGAACGTGCGTACAATGCACTTCAATGGGGCGTTGTAGTTCGATAAAATATTAAACAAAGTACACTATTAGGCTATTTAAATAGTGTACTTTTTTAATGCGCATTAATCATTAGTGAATATTTTTACTGTTAATTTGGAAGTTTTACCGAGTTTCGTCCCAAATCATTAACTTAAAGGAGATTTTTGCTACTCTCTACTCTTCAAAGAGAGCATTCATAATCTAGTCATTATGATCACCCTTCATAAATTCATGGCTGAATTCATATTAACTTATAGACAGACAATCAGTTAGTCTGAGTGAGGATGATATAGTGAGTTTAATTTATGTTATTGGTTATGTGTACACTGTAGGTGGCTTTAGCGTAGGTGGCATAATTGCGTGGATATTAAAAGGTGTTCAAAAGAAAATTGATATCATTTACGGTATTTGTGCAGGTTTAACTCTCGGTTTGCTAAGTTTTGAAATTGCACCTGAAGCGATCTTTCTTGGCAACTGGATCACTTTCATTCTCGGTTTCTTTGCAGGAGTGGTATTGTTTCAATTTGCTCATAAAGTTTTGCATATTCTATTTGGGGCAACCAAAAATCATGTGAAAAAGGGTGCTCTACAAACTGGAATATTGTTAATGCTTAGCATTACATTTCACAATTTACCTATAGGAATTGTGCTAGGAGCAAATCAAAACTCAGCAGTCAAGGAATCGCTGTTACACACTATCCTACTTCATAATATACCTGAGGGCATTATTGTATTTACTCCTTTATTTATAGCTGGTCTTGGAGTATGGACCTTGTTCTTTTTAACTTTGATTATTTCTCTTCCAGTTGGCATTGGCGCTTACATAGGAAATTCAATTGGTATTGGCAATCCAATGATTTGGTCCTTTGCTATTAGTTTAGCCGCGGGCACAATATATATGGTCACTATCAAAGAAGTATTACTTGAGTCTATTAAAGATTCTTCTGGTGTTTTACTATTAGCTGTCATTAGTTTTTTAGTAATTGGTGGTTTTCTTTTTCTTATTTAACTTTTAAAAGAATAAAAATGCTTGGGTGAGTTGAAGTGATATCCACAAAGTTAATAGTTCTTAGAAAAAAAGCTGGTCAATTTATCTGACCAGCTTACTGAAATTATTTAACAATAACCATAATAATTAAAAATACAGGAATAAGAAGTAGCTGTAAAATATTTCTTAACAACACTCCATTTTCTTTATATAAACGCCATCCAAATAATAGATCTATACTAGACAATAATGCGATGTAAGCACCAAAATAAAAATAGCTGATCGCTACCATATTTGAATCATAGATATTTATTAAACTTAGAGCAACTACAGTTATCACTATTGAAACAATTATTCTAAAAGGACTCTGTTTGACTCGCACTTTAGGGAAGGTCATGTTAAACACTCTAATTAAAATCGTTTTGATTAAATATTGAAAAACTAAAACTAATCCTAATGCTATAAAAAAATCTCTCCATTCATTATTTTGTTCTTCGATTTTCATTAAATCTTCAAGAATAAAAAGATCATTTAGTTGAAACATTTCACGTGTTTCCCAATTTTGCACAAATAACTCTTGAGATGTATTCTCAAATATTTTTAATTTTATTTCTTGACCTTTAACAACTATTATTAAATCTGCAATAGCTGATAATTGTTCATTGTCTATTTGTGCTTTTTCATTATTTTGAATATGAGTGATAATCGAATGTATATATGAGGGATCGGTCACTTTTTGTACATTAATATAAGCTTTTGATCTTTTGCCATAAAACTTATCATTATTTGTTGTGTTATTTTCAAGACCTAGCGTATAAATTGATTCAATCTGTTGACTAGATACCCCCTCTAACCCCATAGAAGCACTATAATAAGGTTTTTCACTATTATTATTTGGACTTAATGTAAGTACTGTGATTAACAGCACAAAACAAGTCGCGATGAGGATAAGAGGATATTGGAGTCGTGGCCAGAAGTTCGGTTTTATATCGACTTCTTCAATTCTTTGTAGTAAATCATCATAATTTCCTTGTTGTATATGTAAATTACGAGGAGGATTCTTTAGCTTGTTGAATTCTGAATCATAGTTCTGTGACATATGTATATCCCCTTTCCTCATATATCTTCTGCAATGCCTTTAATGCTCTAGCAGTATTGTTTGTTATTTGCTTTTCAGAGCATCCAAGAAAATCAGCCGCTTCTTTGATAGTCAGCCCATCAATCTTTCGTAAAACAAGAGCTTCTCTATACGGCAGTTTTAATTCTTTAAGTGCCTCATATAAAGTTGCAACTGCTTCTCCCCGTTCTAGAATATCGCTAGGTGTCTCTTTTTCAATACAATCATCCTTATGTACAAATGGTATAAACTTCACAATTTGCTTGCGTCGAAAATAATCATAGACAAGATTCCTCGCAATACGCTTTATCCAAGTTTTAACAACGGCTTCTTCACGAAACGTAGCAAACTGCTTGTAGGCCTTATAAAATGTTTCTTGTGTCAAATCTTCTGCCAATTCTTTGTGCTGAACCAGATAAAATATATATTGATAAATCGCTTCATTATGTGTTTGATATAATTGTTGAAATGACATTTTGTCCATTTAATCCCTCCTTCTTAACTATAGACGATTGAAGGGAAATTTCTACTCAGTTTTTTTGTTCCTTTTTATCTACATTCTCGAATTTTCATTCATCACTCCGTTCTACACTTTATCTAAAGTTGAGAAGTAGATACAAGAAAAGATAGAGGTTCTGAGTATAAGCCGTGATTAATAAATCAAGGCTTATTTTCATTAGTTAGCTCGTATTATCAAAATCAAGAATAAATGAACGAGTAATAATTATTAATGTTTTCTCACTTTGATAATGGCTGCGGTAGATTAATAAAGGGTATCCCTTTTTTCTGTCGAATTATAGAACTAGGAAAGTTACATTAGTTTAATTGGGGTCTCGTTTTTACCATCGTAAAATTAGAGAAGTACTATTTGTTCAATTAACTTACTCGATATTAGTACTATCTCACATGATGTAGGGAGGATTTCTTATGATATTTGATAATCTAAATAAAAAAATAACCACTAAAAGGCTTGTACTAAGACTATTCCAAAAATCTGATGCAGTAGCTGTTACTAAACTTTGTAATAATTATAATATTTATAAAAATACATTGTACCTACCTTATCCATATGCTATAAAGGATGCTTTATCGTGGATCGAACACCATCATGATAATTTTAATGCTAATAAATCATATGAATTTGCTATAACAGATAAGAAGACAGGAGAATTATATGGAGCTATTGCACTATCTAACAATCAACAGTTTAATAATGGTGAAATAGCCTATTGGATTGGTGAAGAATTTTGGGGAAATGGATATGCTACAGAAGCGGCGCAAGCTATATTACAATTCGCATTTGATGAAAAACAATACCATAAACTATTTGCTCGGTACTTCAGTTCAAATCCAGCTTCCGGAAGAGTTTTGCAGAAATTAGGAATGCACCAAGAAGGGATATTAATAGACCATGTGAGGAAAGAAAATCGATATGAAGATCTAATATATTACGGAATTATTAACTCAAGAGGATAATAATCGTATATTACAAATGGCTATTTTATAGATATAAAAGAAAACTCAATTACATTGACAGATATTATTAAACACCTGCTAATTTGAGGTGTTTTTTTATTTTTCTAATTAGTGCCTGCTCTTATGGAATAATAATTCCTATCACCTTTAGATCAGTTAATACTTAGGTGATCTCTTCTTATAAGCTTAGGGTTACTTTTTCACTTTCTTAATCATTCAATAATTGTAATTCTCCAATCTAGACACACCTCCGAATATTTCTTTCCAATCTTTCACATAATAATTTCAAAATTGATCTTGATTATACTTAAGACAGATTTATTTCAAAAATGTTAATTATCGTTGAAATTCTATAAGTAAAAAAGGAAATATTATAACATACGTCGAAACAGCATTAATAAGAAAAGTTTGAGGAGGTAATTTATGCGAAAAAAGATTTGGGTATTATTGGTTTGTGGTTTAATGTTACTTACAGCTTGTTCAAATACAAATGGTTTTGTAGAAGTTCAACACGCTAAAGCTAATACTGATACACCAAAGGAAAATGAAAACAAAGTAGAAAATTCAACTCAAACAATAAAAAAACTAAAAAAAGAGATTAATGTTTATAAGATAGAAAAAGAAAACTTCGCAATTATAAGTAACTTATCTAGAGACTTTGTTCAAGCGCAAAAAACAGGCAATCAAAAGCAACTACAAGCATTATTGGCAAAGGAATTAACGTTAAAAAGTAAAGCTGATGGGTTATATGTCATCATTGATAATGTAGATTGGCTATTATATACACTTGACGGTAAGAACTATTTAGATGATTGGGTAATGCAAGGTTACGATTATAACAATGATAATCAAACATTTAACATTTTCATTAGAGAATTTTATAAAAGTAATAATGTAGAGCTTGTTAGCCCTCCGACATTCCTACATTTAGTGTTTAAAAAGGTTAAGGATGAGTGGAAAATCATTAATTTAGAATTCGACGTATAGATTCGAACCTAGATAATGACATAGGGCTGTCCTAAAAGTTGGTTTTCACCTACTTTTAGGACAGCCCTTTTTATATCTATTAATTTATTTTAATACTTAGCTTTATAAATAAATATTCTGCTAGTAATTACCATGATGACAACGAGCGCAAGGAAATACAATGGCATTATTATTAGAGAACCTGTATGCAGTTGACTCATTCCCCAAATAATCAGTGTAACCAATAAATAATATCCTAAGCTAAATAATGCTCCTGCCGTTCCAACGACATCTTGAAAATTCACAAGTGCCAAACTGAGGCAATTTGGTAGAGCAATTCCTATCCCTAATAAGAGTATGAAAATTGCTACCAGAATTGCTGCTGCGTAGAATACAGTAGGATTCGTTCCAGTCAGTACAATAGCTGATAAGATCATTGCCCCTACTACCATTACTAAACATCCAATATATATAATTTTTTCAGGTATATAAACAGCTAGTAAACGTTTTGATAAGTTGGCTCCTATTATTGAAGACAAGGCTACGACTATCCCTAAAAAACCAAATAAACCTGGCGACATTTTAAAATACTCAATAAAGATAAATGGTGCTTCAGCATAATAGCTGAACAATATGCCATTTGTACCTCCTATGAGCAATCCAAATGCAATTATCTTTGGATCAGTAATAATCCTCTTTAATACAAGAAAAATACTTATTTTATTATTAGTATCAGAAGACGCTTTTGTTTCAGGCAATGCTGTAAATGTATATACAAAAATCCCGATACTCATTACAACCAATGTGAAAAATACTGCCTTAAATCCAAAAGTTTGATCAACCCAACCTCCAACTAATGGTCCTACTGCTGGCGTAAATGCAATGACAGCAGAAATTTGTGCAAACATTACATGACGTTTATGACCATCAACGCTTTCACGAAGAATCGTTTGTGTGACGACTGAACCTGTACTTGCTCCAAATGCTTGAAGAAAGCGGCTTATGAATAATAATTCTATGGAGTTAGCCATAAAACATAAAAGACTACCTACACCATATGTTACAATTCCCCACAGCATAGCAGGACGACGCCCTATTATATCAGACAACCATCCCCAACAAAACACACCTAAAGCAAATCCTGCAAAGTATATACTGAGTGTAAGTTGAGTAGCATTGCTGCTAACGTTTAAAGCTTTAGAAATATCGGGTAACGATGGTGTATAAATTGTTTCACTTATTTGTGGAAATGCCACAAGAATAATCATTAACATTAACGATGGTACTGAGACTTTTTTCATTTCTAATAACCCTCCTATAACTTAGAAAATCTCAGGTATTACAATCTTTTGTAGCTATGGAATAGGAGGAACCATCATTTTAATTCGTTCAAAAAATAACATGAGCTTACACCTCTTTTAATGATTATGAATACGTATACCTATAGGAGGGTATAAACACGTATAGAAATAAGGGTTTTCAGACGTATAATCTATTATATGTGCCTATTTTTAGTATAACAATATTAATAGGTAATTTGTAGGCCAATGAATTTAATCTGATTAATCACTTTCTTTTACCTTCTCGTATGTTATTTAAATGAGTAGATTTAAATCTAATCCGTTTACAAAAAAAAATACCTCAGCATTAAATGCTGAGGTATTTTAATTTACTCATTATTTACGATAAGAATTGATTAAACTTTGCTGCCATGATTGGAATTTATCCTTATAATGAATAGACTTTTCTTTAAAGCCTTGCCATCTACTAGCTGTTTTTTGCTTCATATGAGCAAATCTTAATTTGAAATTAGGTTTGAATTGAGGTTTTTTAAAGAGTTTTAACTTACCTGTTTCAAGTTCATCCTCAAGTATTTCAATCGCACGATCTATATTCGCCTCTTTCATTCCTATTCGTGAATCCAAAAGAAGCAAAGGGATCATGCATAGAATCACGAGCACAAGTAATAATAGAATTACCATTTCTTAATCCCCCTCCATCATAAATTTCTTGATTAACATGTATTTCCCTTTTTTGTATGTCTAAAAACATCATTGGGAAGTTCATCATTATTTATTCGTCGAATTTTAGATTATTAGGGCGATTTAGAGTATGGTTAGTGGATGATGACGATTAACATACAAATCATTAATAAGTAAATAATAATTTGTATACTTAAATACAACTTATATTTTTGTTGTAACTTTATATCATGATGTTCACGAATGAATATCCAATCGAAATAAAATTTGCTCAAAATAGCTAATGTTAGGATGGATAATAGTACTAGTATATTTATTGGATGATAGTAAAGAGCAAGAAATATAATGGTGAATAAGCTAATAATCCAAATGACCAATTGAATTATACGATCTCGATTTTTTCTTTGAAGTTTAGGAATGGCAGGAATATAAGTGTTTCTGATTGCTATATATTGTATTAAAAATACTAATGATGGAATAACGTTCACAATTAGACTCAAATAGAACTCTTTTATATTTTTTTGTACAAAGACTGCATTTAGTAATTTTTCGTCAAAGTTGCCAGTTTCGTCTTTGACTTGAAAATACCTGTTGGTTTGCATGTCTCTTAAAATTGATGACTCACCTGGTATTTTATAAATTTTGATGCGCCATTCTCGTCTGTCTTTTGCTGTCAAAACGAAGTCATTAAAAGGTTCAAGTTCACTCTTATTTATATGCTGAACTTCTTTTAGGTGACTAAAATAATAACTAAATGTTGAAAGTTGTTGTTTATCCTCAATTATATTCATATCCAAGTAAAGTTTTGAAGCTCTTGCTAGAAAGCTGTCAAAACTTATATTATTAGGCCAATCAACATAATATATGCGTTTTAGTTCCACTGTAGAAGTAAAATTGGTTATTGGTTCAGTAGCTGTTGTTAATGATGGCTTTTGTAAAGGGCTATTAAGAGTCGTCAGGAGTACAATGATACAGATAACAACAGTAGATGCAAGTACTACAGGAACTTGCCAATTTATTTTCCTTGTGGGTAGCCTGTCAATCCGATCCGATAGTTTTTCAAACGTATGTAACTTCTCCTGTTGTGAACGCTTTATTGTATTTAATTTCTGTAATTTGTCATCTAAACACTCCATCATCATGACCCCCTTCTTGTAAAACCTTTTTTAGTGCAGCGATTGCACGAACTGTGTTGTTTTTAACCTTCGCTTCAGTGCATTCGAGGAATTGGGCTGTTTCTTTCACTGATAGGCCTTCAATTTTTCGTAATACAATCGTTTCTCTATGATTTAATTTCAACTTTCTTAATGCCCCATAAAGAACCGCCATTTCCTCAGCTGTTTCAAGTAATTCAACCGGCGTTTGTGTATCGTCTTGATACTCCATCTTAAATGTAAGTGGTAAGAATTGAATTAATCGCTTCTTGCGATAATAATCATAGACAAGGTTTCTTGCAATTCGCTTTAGCCAAGTAATGATTGCAGCTTCGTTCCGGAAGGTTTGAAATTGCTTAAATGCTTTAAAAAACGTTTCTTGCGTCAAATCTTCGGCAAGTTCCTTATTATTGACCATGAAAAATATGTATTTATAAATGCCATCACTATGTAAAATATAGAGTTGTTTAAACGGTTCCTGCATCATCAAATCCCCCCTTTCATTAAAAGACGAACGACATTGCATTCGGAATCAATTAATCATGAAAATGCGATTTTTTTGTTTGAATTAAGGCGTACCACATTATTAAATTCATTTTGAATTAGAATTTTTATTTCATAGCAAATAAAAAGAAACTATTTTGAACAAAAATCGTTCAGAAATGTTTCTTCTACAATGAAATGTTAAATTGGTTTTACAAAAAATTATTTGATAATAATACAATAATGTACTATGTATGCCTTTATTAAATGGATTTAGACATTGATATATTCGTAATTTCATAGCCTAACTTTTCATATAATCCACGAGCAATCTTGTTATGGCCAAATACGTGTAGTCCAATTTTATTAATACCTAGCTTTTTAGCAAAAATTTCGGTTTCTTTCATAGCTTGCTTACCATAACCCCGCCCTTGATGTTGCTCATAAATGATAAAGTCGTAAATAAAGCCTTCATTTAGATTTGTAGTTGATGTTTGAGCAATCCAAATCATTCCTACTAACTGTTGGTTGTGAAAGATTGAGAATAAATGATTATGCTCTGATTTCTCATCTTTTGGTAATAGACGAGAAAATTCTTTTTTAGAGAGATCAATTGCTTCATCTTCACTCCAATTGCCTGAAGTCACTTTGTCTTTTGCAAAGTCTTCAATAGCAAAAAACAGATACTGATTAAACTCTTCTTGATTCATCGGTTTTAATGTAATCAATTTAAAGCCCCCTAATATTTTGATAATTATACTTTTTATCATAGCATATTAAAATACTGTAAAAAGTAAACCGTATAAAATTTATTAGAAGGCAGCTTAAATGAAGGTTGAACAAAAATATACATTGAAATACTTTTCCAAAATAATCTTTGCACTATGATGAATAAGTTTTACTTTAAGATCAATGGAATCTTTTAGTATGTTACATTTAAAAAAATGAATAATGTCAACTTTCTTGAACTAAGATTCTACTTTTAATAGGTTCATATTCAAATAGCATTCCTTCAAATACCACTTCAAATCCTGGTAAATTTCTAAAATCATTTGGTGTAACTAATGATGTGCGTTTATCCCAATAAATAACACCAGCTCTATTTAAAACTTCTCCCACAAACTGTGAACAAAAAAAGGAATTCCGGGGTTCAATAGGTTCATTAAATGCTACACCAACTATACCTAGTAGATTATAATAATATAATTCTTTATTTTTCTCGAATTTATCTATTATGCTCTTCATTTTTTCTATTTTTTCTTCATCCACTTCAAATTTATATAGAACACATTTTGTTTGTGGGAATGCCCTATATATACCTTCTAATACATCTTCTTTTACAAACCCACTATTTATAGGGTTTCTTGGATTCCTTCTTCCGAAACTGTACATTTCATTTAAATTTAAATCAAAAGCGATAGATGCGTGATTGTAAGGAGCTTTTGTATATTGTTTTATGGTTTTCGAAAAAAGAGTACCCGTATCAGTTAATAGAATATAAATATATTTCTTTTTCAAATTGAATTTCCTCCACTACAAATTTTACCATATTACTCAATAAGAGTTGCTTTTTTGACTTCATTAAGTTTTTACCAAACCTACTTCGAAGGAGGGGTGTTTTTGTTTAATGTTTTGTTGATATGAGAAATGATTCTCCTGTTTTAGATACAATTAACCTAAACAAAAAAAATTAGGTTACTTCTCATTTTTGTAATTTCTTTGTTCTTTTCTTTCATATGAAAAAACTTACTTAATTCCACTATTCATCAATTACAATTAGAGAATAAACTTCTGTATAAGTGCGAGATACCAAAACAAGCATTCAATATTAATTTTAATTCTGTTTATACCCTTTAGTGTATTAGTAACTTTATTATAAATACGAAATCTTAAAAATACCTTAAGTCAAATTAAAGATTTCTTAATTTGAACTTGTAAAATTTTGTTTGAGATATATTCTAATTTATATTTATGTTAGGTGTGTGGGAGAACAAAGAACTGAATTTCTAGAATTTTTCTCTTATAATTTTTAAATTTAGATATTATCTGTGGCTTGTTGAATTTGTAAGGCTTCAGTTAAGTTATTCCATTATTGAGCCAAATGGAGTAATTTACGTGTAGATTTGATAGGATTTGTTAGAGATTTGAAACTAAATTGTACTGTTTATAAGAAATCGTACCGTTTTGAATAAAATTTAACCGTATTTTTAAAGTTGAACTAGAATTATCACTGGTGCTTTGGAATAAATATTGAATAATTTTTCAAACATTAATTTAGCTGCATATGAAAAGAACCTAATTTGAACAAAGATTGCTCAAATTAGGTTCTGATTTTGAGTATTTCTATTTCTAAATCTATTAAAAAACAATATGATCATTTTGATAATCGAAGTATACCCATTATGCTTTCACAACATGAATTGGTCTCCCTATAATAACCTCAGCTGCTTCCATTGTAATCTCACCTAAAGTTGGGTGAGCATGGATTGTTAATGCGATATCTTCTGCAGTCATACCCGCCTCGATCGCAAGAGCCATCTCAGCAATCATATCAGATGCACCAGCACCTACAATTTGAGCACCAATTAATAAGTTATCTTCTTTATGTGCAACTAGTTTCACAAAACCTTCAGTCGCATTTATAGCTAATGCACGACCGTTTGCTGCGAATGGGAATTTCGCTACTTTCACTTCGATACCTTCTGCTTTTGCTTGCTCCTCATTGTAACCAACAGTTGCAAGTTCTGGATCTGTGAAGCATACAGCTGGGATTGCTAAGTAATCTACGATTGAATTTTCGCCAGCGATTGCTTCTGCAGCTACTTTACCTTCATAAGAAGCTTTATGCGCAAGTTGTGGACCAGATACGATATCACCAATAGCATAAATGTTTGGTACTGAAGTACGACATTGTTTGTCTACTTTTAGTAAACCGCGTTCAGCGAATTCGATGCCTGTAGCTTCAAGACCCATTTCATCCGTATTTGGACGACGGCCTACAGTTACTAATACAAAGTTAGCCTCAACTGTTTTTTCTTCTCCGTCAGCTTCATAAGTTACAACTACGCCTTTTTCATTTTCTTCTACGCTTTTAGCTGATGCGCCAACCACAACTTCTACGCCTTTTTTCTTTAAACCTTTTTTCACAACTTGTGTCATTTGCTTTTCGAAACCACCTAAGATGTCATAACCTCCTTCAATGATTGTTACTTCAGAACCTAAATTCGCGTAAGCAGAACCTAGCTCTGTACCGATGTAACCACCACCAATGACAACTAATTTTTCCGGTACTTCTGGTAAAGTAAGGGCATCATTTGAGTTGATTACGCGTTTAGTGAATTTGAATGTTGGAATTTCAACCGGTCGAGAACCTGTTGCAATGATTGCGTTTTTGAATGTGTAAGTTTGTTCGTTGTCACCATCAATTACACGTACTGTGTTTGAATTTACGAAGTATGCTTCACCGTTTAAGATGTCGATTTTGTTGCCTTTTAATAGACTTTTAACACCTCCTACTAATTTAGAAACTACGCCTTTTTTGAATTCTTGCACTTTTGTCCAGTTAAGTTTTACTTCTTGTGCAATAACACCCATATCATCTGAATGCTGTGCTTGCTCAAAACGGTGACCTACTGAAATCAACACTTTTGATGGGATACAACCGACATTTGAGCAAACTCCTCCTAAAAACTCTCTCTCTACAATCGTTACGTTTTGCCCCTTCTGACTAGCGCGAATAGCCGCAACATATCCTCCAGGACCTGCACCAATTACAAGCGTATCAATATACTTCATCTACTGTATCCCCCTCATGATTTGCTATAAAATGAAAAACGTTATCCCAGAAATATTTATCTTTTACACAATTGTGGTGACCTTTTGTTGCAACTTTAATTACTTGTTTAAAGTTGCTATCAGTTAATAGGACATCCACGTTTGAAATCGGTACTTTTTTATCCTGAATTGAGTGTATTGCAAGAGATGGGGACTGTTGTTTTTTTAGTATCATTTCCAAACACCATTCTCTTCTAGCTTTTATAAAAACACCACCCCGTAATAGAAACCAGCTGACAAATAGCCATCCAAAAGGAATATAAGGAAGTGTTACTTTCTCAGCCATTGATTTACTAATACTCTTTAATGATGTAGGCATTGAATCAGTAATAAGTGCTTGAATTCTTAAATCTGTAGAATTCACAATACTTGCAGCTATCCCACCCATTGAATGCCCTAAAACATAGATTTTTTCACTATTAATATCTGACCTCTCCCATACACAATCAATCGTTGCTGTTATACTTTGGACAAACGATTCAATACCTACTTGTTTTTTTGTTGAATCACTTTGCCCATGACCAAGAACATCCACAATTATTACGTCATAACCGCTAGTTAATAAGGGATCGACATATCTCAACATGTCTGATTTATTAGAGCTCCATCCATGTACTAATATAAAGCAGCCTCTTGCCTTCTCACTTTTAATAAGCCATCCTCGAATTGTCCCAATACTCAGCTTAATTTCAATATTTTCATAAGTTGAATTCGGGTATTTTTTATCCGCTTTTACTTTCGGTGTGAAAATATGAAAAATGATATATCTCCTCAAAAATAAAATAATTACTACGAAAACAATGTATACTAAATATTTCATAATAACCCCCAAAAAAGATACCCATCAGTCTCTTTTTAGTTATGAAAAAGACGGCTTTATTGCCGCTCAGTCGCAATCATTGAAATATATTGCTTCAAATTATTGCTTATGATCTTCGTTAATTGTCCATCATTCTTTAATCGGTCTAATACGAGCCCACCTTCAAGTGTTGACACAATATGTATAGCAGTGTCGTATGGCTGTACAGACTGCTGCAACTCCTGATTACTAATGCCATCCTCTATAATTTTCACTATCCAATTGATCATCATATCCATTGCTTCATTAATAGATGGCAGTAACGCATTCCCTTCTAAATCATCCATTTCTATGGCTGCGTTAAAAATAGGACACCCACCTACTATCGGTTCTCCTTCACTTAATTCTAAAAAGGCCTCCACAAATGCCATTAATCTGTCCGTTGCATTCTCGTGTTGTAAAACACTCGTCTTTAAATGATTTTGCATTATTTCAGTAGAAAAATGAAAAGATTCTGCCATAAGCTGCTCTTTATCCTTAAAGTGTCGATATATCCCCCCTTTTTGAATATTCGTTTCCTGAATAATGTCACTCATCGATGTTGTCATGTAACCTTTTTTGTTAAAAATTGTAGCAGATTTCCGAATAATATTACGTCTTGTTAATTCACCTTTTCTCATTTGAACCTCCAAAAAAGATACCCTTCAGTCTCTTTCAATATAAAGGAAGTCATATACAATTTCAAGCACTTTTTTACAGAAGTTAAATATAAGTTGTATCTGGAGCGATGATTCTTCTTTACAAACATTATCGAATACTGCATAATGCCTTGATAAAATATGTAATTTATTCACATAAATAAATGTGTATATTAGAATGAAAAGTAGAACGCGTTATGGTATTCCCAAAAAGGAAGATTTCAAGTTATCACCTACCGTTACAAAGGACTTGATTGATTTACATACTAACCATCATAAAAATTTTGACCAATTTAATGATGACCCGGATTCATTGTACATACCTAATCGTTGGATACCGCATTGCACTATAGCGAATAGGTTGTCTCCAGTAAAATTATCTAAAGCATTCGATTACTGTTCACAAAGAAATGCTACTATATCTGGTCAAATAAAAGAAGTTGCTCTTATTGATGTATCTTCTAAAAATAAAGCACCAATTATATACTCAAAGATATTTGCGGAATAGTACTATTCTCATTTCACAATAGCCTGAATTTAAAAAGCATCACTTGAAATTCAAGGGATGCTCAGTTCAAGTTAAACACAATTCAATTATTTGAGGTAATGCTAACATGTAATAAAATTGGCAGATTACTCTATAGGTAGTGACCGATGACATTATAGAATTGAAGTTAACAATTAATTCCCGTTCATATTCTGCAGCCTTTGAGGTATTTAATACTCCTGAATAGTATTAGAAACACTCGTTAAATTGAGCAAGCGTCAGGAGAACACTAAGTTGTTTTATTTTAAAGCCGATTGCCTAATATAAATCTTGAGAAAGTCGGACCATATCTATACATTGAATACCATTTTCAAAAATTGGCTCTGAATAATGACGTATAAAGAAGTCTCTATCTACATGTGTGATACGGAATCCACATTTTTGGTAAAGTGCAATTTGTGAAATGCTCGAATTGCCTGTTCCAACTTCTATTGTTTTATATTTTTTTGACTTGGCAGTAGCAATGGAATGCTGAATTAGCATTTTACCTAAGCCTTTTCCTTGTTGGTCTTCGTGAATAGAAACATTCACTAACTCCGCAGTTTCGGGACGTGTAGGGATTAAAACATATACACCAATAATGCTATCTTCATCCTCCATCACAAAGCATTCACCTCTTTGTAAATACTCTAATACAATCTCTTCGGAAGGATCGGCTTGTAACAACAAATCCATTGGTATATTGTCTGTTGCAACTAATCTTCTTATTTTCATAATACTCACCTTCATTTTTAATTTTATCCTGCACTTAACTTTACATTTTAATTGTAACTTATTTCATGAAATTAAAGTGATTAACATTTATATGTTTATTCAAAATCAAGAAATTTTGTATAAGAATAAATTTACTTACTATTTTCCTGAAGATAAAAAATGATGATTTCAATATTTATAAATCAAAACTTGCGTATATATTAAAGTGCCCCTTCACAGTCATGAATCGTAGAAAATGAGATATCCATTAACTAATCAAAAATATCAATATATGTATAAATTTTAAGTTTTGGTATATTATATTAACATGCAAAAGATGAAGAAGGGATTGTTAAACATGAATAAAAATAAAAAATATTCATACCCAGAAAAAATCATAGTCTCTAATATTTATCCAGAAGCAGATAATACTATACGTTATTTTTTGCAACTTAAAACGCCGCTTCAGTCAAAATCAAGCGCGACAATTATAATGATGAATCCTAATAACGCAAGTAGAGAACATTCCGATCCAACGGTAAATAAAGTTTGCTCTTTTTTCAGAGATAGTAGGCAATTTCAATACGGAGTCATCAATATATTAAACTTATTCCCCTACTTCGAACAAAACTCACACTTATTGGATCTCGAAATAGAAAACAATACTCAATCATTCGAAAAAACCATGAAGGGTAATTTCAAAAAAATAAAGGAAATTATTAAATTAAGCGATATCATTGTTCTAGCTTGGGGAAATGTACCGAAGAATAAATTTTCAAAAGAGCTGCACGATAAAGCTGTCTTATCCGTATCAAACCTGCTAAAGAAACATAAAAAAGAAGATTGTCTATATATGTTTAAATATAAAAACATAAGTTCCCTTACAATCCAAGGAAATCCAGGACATCCATCACGTAAATCAATAGAAGACCTACTTAAAGTACGTGATATTAAAATTACGACCAAATCAAGATTTATCATATAAAATAATTCCATAAGATATTGAAAGTAAAAGAGAAAGGACTATGTTAATTCCTTTTAATTATTTTATACATAAGCACCCCCCAAGAAAAACCTCCTTAGGGGGTGCTATTTAATAAAAAGTCATGGTTTTACAGGTTCTCCGCTAAATACTTTAAGGGCCATTAGCGCAGCCTTGAAAACTTGAGCTTTTGAATAAAAGCAGTGATATTAGACCCCGTTTTCATAGGAAAGGGCCAAAATTAGTTAAATAATTGACTATGTTCTTCTACTTAATTCATTCTCTTGTTATCCTTACTCCTAATAATAATTTGATATGGAACTGCTTCAACCAATAACTCTACCCTTTTTAGCTTTATAATTTCATTTACATATTCCTCAATCTTCTTTATCTTTTTAGCTGGATTCCACTCACCTTTAGATTTTTCCAAGTCGGTTTTTATAGTGATTTGCAAAAGTTTTGGGTGAAATGAATAGGCAAATCCTCTGTATTCCTCAAATTCCTTATCCAGTTCTTCACTTATAGTTGTGAAAATTGGTTGCCATTTCTGATCTCTAATTTCATCTCCACTTTGTCCTTTTAACGTTACTGTAAAATTCATTTTTGTGTTCGAGAAAATAGCCTTTTTAATCTCTTTTTGAAGTTCAACATTATCTTTATTGATTTTTTCATTTGTTTCGTCAATCTGGATCTTAATATATGGATTAGGAGATCTTGGATCGATGGCAGCTTTGTAGACATACCCCTTATTCCTTAATGATTTGGATGCGATTTCTGAAACTTCATTGAAAATTAAATGGACGGATTTATTCATTTTGGAGTTCTTCTTCAAATACAGAAAACACCTTTACTTGAGGTAGATAGTCATTTAGACAGATTTCTCATCATATATCATTATGTATGTTTTTATCCCACGAGTAATCCAAAGAGAGGAGTTTATGAAATCGATAATCCGAACGAAAATATAGAAGAAAATATACCTCAGCCTTTTCGAAGTAACGGCGAAGGAGGATATGATACTGGACCCCGAGATATTATGAGAGATCTTGAAAACCCTGATATGTTAGTTCCACCGAAGACAGATGCTGGTTTACTCCCTAATATGCATTTTTCATTCTCAGATACCTCTATGACGTTAAGTCATGGTGGGTGGTCAAGAGAGATTACTGTTAGAGAATTGCCCATAGCGACTACTCTTGCTGGTGTAAACATGAGCTTGACGGCTGGTGGTGTTCGAGAATTACATTGGCATCAACAAGCAGAATGGTCTTTTATGATATCAGGTCATGCACGAATTACATCCATTGATTCAGAAGGTCGTAACTTTATTGCTGATGTTGGCCCAGGCGATCTTTGGTACTTCCCCCCTGGACTACCACATTCAATCCAAGGGTTGGAACACTGTGAATTCCTACTCGTCTTCGATGACGGCGCTTTTTCCGACTTGAATACTTTATCCATCTCAGATTGGTTTGCTCACACGCCAAAAGATGTATTGTCTGCTAATTTTGGAGTCCCTATTAGTACGTTTGACAATATACCATCAAAGCAGGTGTATATATTTCAAGACAAGGTTCCAGGTCCCCTGCAAAGTGAAAAGGTACAATCCCCTTACGGAACAATTCCTGAAACGTTCAAGCACAAGTTATTAGCGCAAAAACCAATGCAAATACCTGGGGGCACTGTACGTATAGTAGACTCTTCAAACTTTCCTATCTCAAAAAAAATCGCCGCGGCCCTTGTCAAGATTGAGCCGGGAGCAATGAGAGAACTGCATTGGCATCCAAATAACGACGAGTGGCAGTATTACCTGTCTGGACAGGGACGCATGACGGTATTTAGTGGCAACGGTATAGCTCGAACATTTGATTATCGTGCTGGAGATGTCGGTTATGTGCCATTTGCTAATGGACACTACATTCAAAATACCGGTACTGAAAGTTTGTGGTTTTTGGAAATGTTCAAGAGTGATCGGTTTGCTGATGTATCTTTAAACCAATGGATGGCGCTTACCCCTTCTGACCTAGTAGCAGACAATTTGCATGTTGGACCAGAACTATTGAATGCCCTACGAAAAGTAAAATATCCTGTTGTTAAGTTCCCAGGATTTTCTTACTATCCAAGGTAAGAGATCTTTAGCTCTTACTTAGTTTAGAAAATCGAAGAACCATTTCTAATAGTCGCTTTTGTCGTTTTTTAATATTTAATAACTTATAAAAGGATGCCCCACGTTAAAACGTGAGACATCCTTTTTAAATCTAAGAAATTTCCTTAAACTAAATATAACAGTGATTGCTTAAATGCTTGTTTGAAATAAAATTATGGAAACAGGTCAAAAAATCTAATCAGAATTTAATGGTTTCATCCACAATTTAGAGAAATCAACATAGCCAAAATGCTTAATTGTTACATTTTGAATATCAGTTGAGAAAGGAATAATACGTTTTTCATAATATAAAGGAATTAAAATAGACTCATCAATACATTTTCTTTCTATTTGTAAATTTAGATTGGTCCACTCTTCAAATGGTGTTTCAACATATTTTTGAATTAGATCAGTAATTAATGGATGGGCGTGTACTACATCAGAAGCGGCAGAATTATCACTTGTCATAAATTGAAAGAATGAGAGCTGTTGATTTAACTCAAATATCTCTCCATGTATGATAATATCGGCTTTATTTGTTAAACAACGATTATTTAGTTGATCTTGAAATTTCACATAACGCAGTTCTACCGGAATGCCTTCATGTTCTAATAGGTTTTTCAACCACATCGTTAGATCCTTTGTATAATTTACATACTCTATAACTAATGGTTTTTCTACTTTTGGACACTCGACCTCTGCAATTGTATATGGCTTACTGTTACCAATTAGGAAACCATTATGATTTGGAGAATAATTATGATGATATTGATTTAGATCTACAATTTCTTCTCGATGTCTTGCTATTATATGGTGAATAAACTGCCGTAACGCTTTATTTTGTATAGCTGATTCGTGACAAATATTTAATATAACAATTCCAAAACCAGAATCACTTTGCACATCTATAGTATCTGTGGATACTGTGGTTTGAGATGATCGGTAAATTTTATCAAAATCCTTTGGAACAGTAACAAATTCAACAGTATCTAACAATGGCCTCTCTTGAAAATATTCTGAAAAGGCTTTTAAGATAGTTATCGAAGGGGAACTTTTTTCTAAAAAGAATGCACCTGTACCATATAATTGATTGTTGGTTTCTTTGAAAATACTTGCACTAATTAATCCTAAAAGCTGTAAACAATAACTACATGTCGTATGCAGTTCAACCACAAGAGGTGCTGGAGAAACAATTGCTTCTACTGGTGCCCATATTTTTTGATAGGTTGGATGATTTCGTAGTTTATTGAGACAATTCACTACGTCTTTTGCAGTTAGTATTGACCCGTCATGAAAATGGATATCTTTTCTTAAATAAAGTCGTAGTCTGCCGTTATCCTGCTCCCAACTATGAGCAATTTCCGACGTTACATCACCGTTAGCATCAACATGAACTAGGCGGTTATATAAGTTTGATACGAGATTTGCACTATAAGCATCGGCTGCTTCTATTGGATTAATTGTAATAAAGGGATGCCTTTTAGGAATGATTAATTTGTCTGTTCCGTCTTGTTCGTAACCGAATCTTGATTGAAAAATCTTTGTAAGTCTTTGTTTTGCTCCTGCAGACCAATCCAAGTTTAAATACTTGGCTGCTTCTTCCACTGATTCATTTTTTAATTTAGCTTGCATTTCACCTTCATAATATTCCTCTATATTACGTAACCAACTCAAAGAAGATTGAACTCCTCTCCCCTTTCCAGGAGTATAGTTAAGCCACCCTTCTTTCTCCCATCTATGTAGTAATCTCGATGTTTGCTTCACACTTAATTCAAGTAATTCTGCTAACTCCTTTTGTTTTACTGTCCCTGATTGAAATGATCGATAGATTTTTAGTAAGGCTGCTTCCATAGTAGTCACCTCTAAAAGTGGACATAATATATAAAATTGTCCCTTTTTTAACTTATTAGTCCAGTTTAATATAAAGTAAATCTAGGAGGTAGACAATATGAAATTGAAAGATTTACCACAAAATATTAAATTGAGATTAATAACATCCTTTTTTAATCGAATTGCTTTTAATGCAGTTATGCCATTTATCGCTTTGTTTTTTGCTCATGAAGTGAATAAAGTATTTGCTGGCTCACTGTTACTTCTATCAGTTGGAATTAATTTTGCTACTAATTTAGTTGGAGGTTATATTGCGGACCGTTTTCGCCGAAAAAAGGTGCTGTTAATAACTTCTTTTACGACATTCGCACTATTATTTTTGATGACGCTTTGTTTAATTCCAAATAAACGTCTAATTTGGTTGTTTACTGCGTTGTATCTTATTTATGTTGTATCTAGTAATCTTGGACGACCAGCCATGCAGGCGATTATATTAGATTCTACAACAGCTGAAAACCGGAAAGCTGTCTTCGCGATTGATTACTGGCTTTTGAATTTATCAATTAGCTTTGGTGCAATTTTAGGTGGACTTCTTTATATGAATCATCAAATTATGTTATTTAGCTTTTTGACAGTAACTACTGTTTTTATCGCAATTGCATATCTTATTTGGCTGCAGGGCGATTCTATACCAACAATAGAAAAACAGCATGATAATATCTTGTTAGATTTAATTAGTAATTATAAAACAGCTTTAATGGATCATCGTTTTGTGAAACTGACACTAGGTATGATGTTTATCTTTTCTGCGGAGTTTTCTTTAAGTACCTATATTAGTGTTCGGCTTGCGGAAACCTTTAAATCGGTGAAGATTTTCGGATTTGAAATTGAAGGCGTTCGAATGTTTAGCTTGCTGAGCTTTGAAAACACATTACTTGTAGTTTGTTTCACCTTTTTAGTATCAAGATGGACAAATACAATGAATAATAAGAAATCAATCCTATTAGGGCTTGCAGTGTACGGATTGGGTTATACCTTCTTAACCTCTTCGAATCATTTCTATCTTCTATTACTCTTTGGTGCATTAGCAACTTTAGGCGAGCTTATGTATTCCCCTGTATTTCAAACCGAGCAGGCTAATTGTATACCAGCAGATAAAAGGGGGTCATACCTTGCTCTCTCTGGGCTAGGATTCAATGGGGCGAGTATGATTAGTAGTGGTGCTCTTATATTAGGAGCGTTTTTAGCTCCTTGGGAGATGTCTATCTTCATAGGTATTATCGTTATGTCAGGAATTGCTTTAATATATAGCGGATTATTTTATACAGGAAAGATTAGATTGGTCTTAAATAGATAATATGTCTGTACAAATATATATTAATAGGTTTAAACGATGGGGCCTCATTATTGTAAATTGTACTTTCGTTAACTTGTTATTAATACTGCACAGAAATTGTTATTTCAATGCAAGGATAGGTGAGCAAAATAAATTTGCTCTTTATCCTTTTCTTGTACTTCAAATGATTTCATTTACTACTACAGCAAAATCATTTTTCAAAAAGATTTTAATTCTATCTTTTTAGTAGCTATAGCATTAACAAAATATTCATTATGGTCTACAGCAATCATAGTGGGTTGATATTTCTTTATAGAATCTATCAGCTGATTGATCACGAACATATCTAAATAGTTGGTTACCTCATCCCAAATAAACAACTCATTTTCCCCTAATAATGCATTCGCTAAAAAGACTTTTTTCTGTTCACCAGCGCTCCAATTTTCACTAGATTTATCGGAAAAGCTAGAACGTTCAATTCCTAATTGATACAATAGATGCCAATATTCTTCTTTTGCTTCTTTCGTAGGTAATTGATTGAGCACTGAAAAATAATCTATATCCACTTTGTTTTTTTGACTTAGTATTGATAGAGGACGAGGTAGACTTATTCGATATTCACCTATAGTTTCTAACTGCTCTATTCCAAGTATAAAATTTAATAGAGTAGACTTCCCGACTCCATTTTCCCCCTCAATAAAAAATCGTTCCGTTGGATATACATCTATATTGATTGGTTCAAAAAGAGGTATCCCATTTCTTAAAATCGAAAAATCCCGAAAGAATAAAACCTGTTTTCTTGGCTTTTTAACTGTATAGGGTCAATTGTAGCTTTAAAATAAATTTTATTTTTAATAATTAAAAAACAACCACTGCAGTTTCGCTTGGAATTAGTTATATTAATCCGCAAATGCTAATATCCTTTTGAATCTTTCAAAAAATTTAGCAGGTTTTTTTGTTTGATCTTTGTTATTTTCAATTACCTCTGGATTATGATAAGGTAGTTTAATTTGTTCCCAATCAAACCCTTCATTTGTACATTTGATAAACAAATCGTAGGCTTCCCCATCAGAAGGAAACATTGTCACTCTAGACTCTTCATTTTCTAAAGCAACTTCAATCGCCTCTTTTATTCCTAGTAATGCAGCACGATTCGCAACCATATAAGCATTTCCATGCCACATTTGTTGGCCGAATAAATGACAAAAATACGATTCATCTTCCGTATTTTCTTTTTGGAACAATTGATTTAACTTCTGCTCTGTCTGCTCATGGTTATGAACATCTAAATAAAGGTCAACGCTAAGCTCTTCTGCGTTTTTTTCCTTTAGATGAGAAACAAATTGTTCAAATATTTCATTGTTTTCAATAAAAAGATACGAATCAATGCCATTTTCGTCCTCTAAGAGAAATGCATAGCTATAAATTTGTATTCCATTGCGATCATAAAGATACTGCATTACATTATTAGATATTTCCGTAGATTGAATGAGGGTAAAACGATTTGATTTCTCTCTCATTTTTAAATGGCTTCTTAATCCATTGTTACCTGAAAGACTAAATGCGGTAAATAGAGTATCTCCCATATTAATCACTCCCATTTTTAGTGTTAATTAAATACTACAAGAATAATTAACATTTTTAATGCACTCCTTGATTACCCAAAAAGTCCTTTTTGATTAAGTACATTTCTTCACTATCTCCAAATTTACTTTAACATAAATATACAATAAAAAATCACCTCTAATAAAAACGAAAGAGGTGATTTTTATCGAACTTTAATAGACTATCAGAGTTAGTTTAGCCTTATCTTTTAATCATTAATTTCTCTAACTCATTTATAACTGCAGGTAAATCCGCGTTCATTTCAAATAGTGCTGCTGTACAATAGACACCTTCAATAAACGAGACATCCATAATCTCAATTTCTTTCTCTGAGAGTTCCGCAGCCATTTCTAGATTCATTTTGGCACTACCTAAATCATAAAAAGCGAACAGTTGATTACTTGTATTTTCTTCAATTGCTTGTTGAACTGTTTCAAAGCTGGTGCCAATATCACCATCCACTGTTCCACCTACAAATGTGATAGACACATTAGGTGCAACTTGGTGTATTAAGTCATACAAACCTTTTACGATATCCTTACTATGTGACACCATGACTATGCCGATATTAGTCGTCATTTAAATCACCTGCTTCTAATAGTGCTTCAAAAAACAGTTTAGAGGAAGCGGCACCTGGATCTACTTCGTTTATAGACCTCTCCCCTAAGAAGGATGCCCTGCCTTTAGTTGCCTTTAACTCGGTAACCTTTGTTAGAGTTGTTTCTAATATCTCTGTTGTTAGCTGTTTTTCTTCTAAGGATTCAATAGCTGGCGCCCATACATCTAGCATTGTTTTCTGGCCGATATCTGATTTTCCTCGTTTTTTTATCCCATCAAATCCAGCTTTGATTACATTTATTAATTCATCATGCTGTAACTCTTCTTTCGTGCCAATGGCTTTTGCCATTTCAAGAAACGCTGTACCATATAGGGGCCCTGATGCTCCACCTACCCCACTAATCCATTTCATCGCAGCATGCTTGAATACATCTGCTAAATGAGGAGGTACAGACTCTTGCCATGAAGAGAGTAATTGTTGCGCTCCCCTTGCCATGTTCATGCCGTGGTCTCCATCACCTATAATACGATCGTATTCACTTAATTGTTCTTTATCTTGAATTACTTTTTCTGCAAATACGGTGAACCATTTTTGTGCCAAATCTTTTGTGATGATCATTAGAAACTCCCCCTTACCAAGCAGGCGCTAGTGTACTTTCAGTTAAATATTCAAGCCATTTCGGATCTTCTAATTGTAATAATGTTAAAGAGACACCTGCCATATCAATAGCAGTCATGTAATTCCCAACTTTTTTAAATTGTACTTTGTAGCCTTTTTCTTGCAATATATTTAAACAATCATGTGCGAAAATATATTGCTCCATAAGTGGCGTAGCACCCATACCGTTAATAAGTACAGCAAGAGTTTGATCCGTCGTCCATTTGGTTTCCATTTCAATTTTATGAATTAATTCTTCTGCAATTTCACGAGAAGTTTTGATTTTTTCACGGCTATAACCGGGTTCTCCGTGTATCCCAATACCAAATTCCATTTCATCCTCATCTAAGTCAAAACCAGGCTTACCAACCTCAGGAACAATGGCAGGTTTTATAGCAACGCCAACAGTGGCAAGATGTGCTACGACACTTTCTGCTAGCGTCTTAATGTCTTCAAGTGAAGCCCCTTTTTCTGCGGCTGCACCGATAATTTTATGCACTAGAATTGTGCCGGCAACTCCTCGACGCCCCTCTGTATAGCTACTATCGAATACAGCCACATCATCATTGACTATAACGTAGTCTACTGCAATACCTTCTAACTCTGCTAGATCCTTTGCCATTTCAAAATTCATGCAATCCCCACTATAATTCTTAATGACAAGGAAAACACCAGAGCCTTGATCTGCAGCTTTTATAGCACTAAATACTTGATCGGGTGTAGGAGAGGTAAAAACATGTCCACATACAGCCGCATCTAGCATCCCTAGACCAACAAAACCCGCATGTGCAGGCTCATGCCCACTTCCGCCACCACTAATGATGCCGACTTTATTAGATGTAAATTGAGCGCGTGTAATGACATGAGTATCTTCTAAATACGTCACGTCATCGTGCACTAGCTTGTATCCAGCTAACATATCAACTAGCACTTGTTCAGGTTGATTAATAATCTTCTTCATCCTTCATACCCCCTATGAAAACTACATAATCTTAAATTGTTGCACAAAAAATATCTTTCATTCTACTATTTGTCTGCTATCACCAATCTATGCAGTTAACTGGGAAAATAGGAGAACTCTAATACAATTCGCAGTAATAAATTTGTGAAAAAACCAATTGTCTTCTTTACATAGAAATATGCGATTTCAAAAATTAAATTATAAAGAACGAGATAATTATTTTAATAATAATCTATACTATAGAAAACGTTTTAATAATTGATAGACTATAGAATCATTAGAGAGAAGATGAATACCATCGAAACTTTCCCAGAAATGTATGAACTGATTGATGTATTTGAATCCATACCAGATATATTAGACAAAGACTTGGATTGGTATTATAACGAAAGCACATTGTATTGAGACGAGATAACGAAATACTTGAAGTAATTATTGAACCTGCGATAAATCGACTAAGATTAATTTGGAGAGACGGAAAAAGGATACGAATGGAATTGAATTTAGAAGAAGTAGAAGTTTTAGTCATTACTAAAAATAATGGCGAGGAATCTATTCAAGTATCATTCAATGATTCTTTAATGAAAGATTTGATTGTTAATACGAAACCACATATTTCTGTAGTATGGGGTACACTCCGAGATATTTAAAGGTTGATAAAAGAGCTTGTTGATTTTATAGAATCACAAGCTTTTTTACTACTATTGTAGAAATCTGATCAATGAAGTGTTGTATCACATTCGGTAGGAGAATTTTTATCATTTGATGATGAGTTCGAAAAATGCATTTTGATTTTTCCAAATAAAATTAGGGGGATTCCAAAAAAATATTGGATCCCCCATTAAAATTAAGCTCAATATAAAGAACATTTAAGCATTGAAATATTCAATGATTTCATAACCTACATAATCTGTTTTGGCTGGATATTTACTTCGATAATTACAATTCCAATAACTGATTACTCTACTTTCAATTGTATTATAAAATGTTGCATTTTCTGCAATAAACTCTTTTATGATACTCTTATCAATACTATCTAAATTATCTTTGATCACTTGTAAAATTTCGATTACATACTCCCCTGTAAGTTGAATTATATAGGGAATTATCCAATTGTAGTCATTGCATTGCTTAATTATCTTTTTTAAATTTTCTTCTCTAATAAAACCATCATGGTGCCTTGTAAATACACAATTTAATACTACTTGTTGTCTATCTGTTAATGAACTGTATTGTAATAAGGAAGGTTCATTAATATATATGCGTTCAGGAATATTCAACTTACTTCCCCTATAATTAACCTCAAAACCATATGAAAAGTCTAACTTGTTTGAATGGTTAACTATACTTAAAACTTTAATCACATCTTCCTTTAATTCCATTGGAAATGCTTTTAATAATTTATTTATTTTTCTGGACATATTTTCACCAACTCTAATTAACTGCTAACTTGGCATCTTTTTTGTAAAAATTGTAGAACTCCAACAATTCCAAAATTCAACTAATCGCGGTAATACCACATTAATGAATAATCCGATATTGATTAATCGGTCTACCAACGCCACCGTATTGAATATCGATGACGACTTTTTGCTGTTTTTCTAAATAATCAAGGTAACGACGCGCTGTAACTCGTGCAAGGCCGACACCATTGGCAACTTCTTCAGCAGAAATGGCTGCTTCTTGTTTTTCAATATAAGAAACAATTTTCTCTAAAGTAGAACCGTTTAGACCTTTTGGTAAGTTATTGGGCTCTTTTCTAGTATTTTGTTGATGATGTAATAATTCATCTAGCTCACGCTGAGTCAATTCGTTTTTCTCGGATACTTTTTCTTTAAAGTGCATGTAATTTTCAAGAGTGTGTTTAATGCGTTCGTATGTAAATGGTTTCATAATGTAATCAAATACTCCGAGTTGTAACACATGTTGAATTGTTTTCATATCGTTAGCAGCTGTCACTGTGATGACATCCACCTTTGTATCACTTTCACGAAGCTTTTGCAGCGTTTTAATACCGTCTTGTTCTGGCATGAAAATGTCCATGACGACTAGATCTGGCTTCAACTGCTTAATCTGTTTCATCCCTTCGATACCGTTCCCTGCAGTACCGACTATGCGAAACCCTTTTACACGCTCTATAAATTGGCGATTTACTTGACGCACCATCGGGTCATCTTCTACTAATAACACAGAAATGGGAAGCATACTCAAGCCCTCCTTTACAAATAAAAAGTGATGAAAAAGCTTGTACCTTCACCAGGTGTACTGGATACATCGATAGTACCGTTTCCTTTTTTCACAATTCCATCAATTAAGTATAACCCTATACCGTGATTTTTTTGAGCTTTTGTTGTAAAACCATTTTGAAAAATTTGCTCCAGTTTATCATTTGGAATACCTGCCCCATTATCCTCCACTAAAATGGATAAGGTATGTTCATCTTGATCGATACTTATTAAAACATGCTTTTCTTCTCGTTCTACATTTAATAGTGCATCAAATGCATTTTCAATTAGATTGCCTAGAAGGATTACAAAATCATTGAATGCTAGTGTTTCGGGTAAATAGGACAGCTGGCTATTCATATCAATTTCAACTTCAATGCCTAGTTCTTTACCGTGATTAATTTTACTTAATAATAGGCCGGAAATATTCTGATTTTTAATCCGTTCATCTAAGAAGTTCGTAATATCATCTTGTTGTTCTTTAACTTTTACAATATAAGCTAGTGCTTGATCGTAATGTCCAAGCTGTAATAGGCCTGCTATAGTATGCATTTTGTTTTTGTGTTCATGATTTTGAATACGAAGTGCTTGTACAAACTCTTGAACCCCTGTTAATTCTTCTGCAAGCTTATTCACTTCTGTACGATCTTGGAAAATAGCAATGGCCCCGACCGTTTCATTATTCACTTCAATTGGCACGCGATTACTCATAATACTGTGCTGATTAATGAAGAGCTCTTTGTTATAAACAGGTTCGTTATAGTCTAGAATTTCGGGTAAACGTGTATCAGGTAAAATATGATAGATTTTCTTGCCAATAAAGTCATCACCCTCTACACCTAGAATTTGACGAGCCTTCTTGTTGAAAATGGTTACTGTGTTTTCTTTATCAATCGCAATAATACCCTCATGCATTGCATTAAATGTTTCTGTCCGTTCCACATAAAGACGTGCAATTTCATGAGGCTCTAAGCCAAACATCTGCTTCTTCATATGACGGCCTAATACCCATGCCCCCCATGCTCCAAAAAAAAGACTCAGCATTGTCGCTATAATAATTTCATTTTGAATGCTTTTAATAATCTCGAATACAGTTGGTAAGCTATAACCAACGATTACAACTCCTACTTGTTTGTGCTCTTCGCTCATAACAGGAACGAATGCACGCACTACACTACCAATTTCACCTTTTGCTTTGGAAATATAATAATGTTCAACAAAAGCTGCATTTTCATCAACGGTATTAGATGTTTGCCCTATCATGCTTTTGACAGGATGGGATAACCTTCTATGCTCCATATCTAGAACGACAATATAATCCGCTTTATTTATGACACGGATACCTTCTACGGTTTGATTGATAGTAGCAGACTTCTTCTCAAAGGATCTATTTGAAGCAAGCTGCTCCCTTATTTCCGGTAGCTTTCCGACCGTTCTAGCTATTAACATTGCTTCAGTACCTAGCTCTTTTTCTTTAGTTTTCATTATGTTACCAAGTACGAAAATACCTGCAACTAATAATGAAAAAACGATGAGGAAAAAGGTGAGCGACATTATTTTGCTATTCATCGATATTTGCTTTGTTTTCATGGCGCCCCCTAGAATGTTTTATAGAATGCCTTCATTGTAACATTAGAAACTATGTTAGAATGTAAAGAAAAAAGTCTAAATGTTATGGAGTACATAAATGCGTTTATATATTACTACAGCTTTCATCACTTTAATAGTACTTATTGGTATCATCGGCTATCAACAACAATTCGGATTAGACTCCTCATTACCAATCGATGAAGAACAAGGTGGTTTAAATGACCAAATCGTTATCAATTTTAGTCATATTGTGGCGGAAAATACACCTAAGGGTCAAACTGCTATAAAATTCGCTGAATTATTAGAGCAAAAAACAGATGGTCGTATCCGCGTTGTGATCTATCCAAACGGTTTGCTCTATAATGATAATAATGAATTGGAAGCATTGGAAAATGGAGAAGTAGAAATGATTGCTCCATCCTTTTCAAAAATGACAAAAACGTTGCCTACATGGTCAGTGCTTGATTTACCTTATTTATTTCATACAGAAGATGATGTGAAGCGAGTTTTAACAGGGCCTTTCGGAGAGCAGTTACTGAATCAACTAGGACGCTATAATATTAAAGGATTGGCTTTTTGGAATAATGGTTTTAAGCAAATACTAACATCTGGCAAACCGATACTTACCTCTGAAGATTTTAAGGGACTTAAGGTGCGTGCCATGCCAAGTAAGGTTTTACAACAACAGTTTACTATATTTCAAGCAACCCCCGTTGCAACATCGTTTGATGAATTATATACAGAGCTTGAAAAAAAAGAATTGAATGCACAAGAAAACACTATTTCCAACATTTACTCTAAGGGCTTTTATAAACTCCAAAAGAACTTAACGATTACAAATCACGGTGTACTTGGATACGCTGTTATGATGAATGAGGATTTTTATAATAGTTTGTCAACCGATTTGCAGGAAAAAGTAGTAGAGGCTATTAATGAGGCTACTTCTTGGAATTTTGAACATTCAAAGCACATGAATGATAAGGATTTGGAGAGTTTACAACAATTATCCGATGTTCAGATCAGAACTTTATCATATGATGAACAACAAAAATGGCAAAAGCTCTTCAAACCAATTTACGAAAACTATCGTAAACAAGTAAGTAAAACATTTTTACAGGAAATTGAAAAAGAAATTAACAATAAATAACAACAATTACACAACTGTACTAGTACAAAAGGATTTTTTAAAATTGTGTATTAAGTTTTTTTAAGTCTTGGATTACTCCAAGGCTTTTTCTTATCCCTTGATATGACTGCATTTTGGAGCGAATCTAAATTTTAACACAATTCGAGACCAATATGATCAAAAAGAGTTTTAAAACCATAACATTAAATACATTTACAACAGCGTTATGATGGAATCGTTGTAAGCGATACCAAATAAAATTACAAAGAAGGCCAGTCATATGAAAATTAACTTTAAAAACTTAACAGTTCAAGTCATCTGTGCAATCATTCTTGGTATTATAGTAGGCGCATTGTTCCCTACTTTCGGGTCACAATTAAAAGTGCTTGCTGATATTTTCATTAAGCTAATCAAAATGTTAATTGCTCCAATTATCTTCCTTACAGTCGTAATTGGCATTGGAGGTATGGGAAACCTGAAAAAGGTTGGTTCAATTGGTGGAAAAGCTTTAATCTATTTTGAAATCGTATCTTCTATTGCTCTAGCAATAGGATTAATCGTAGTACATATTATCCAACCAGGGAAAGGTTTAGATACTTCTTCTGCAACTGCAGGTGATGTAGCACAATTTACAAAACAAGCTGCTGAATCTGAACATGGCATTACAAGTTTTATCATGGGTATAATTCCGGAGAATTTCTTTGGTTCTCTTGCAGCTGGAGAATTACTTCCTGTATTATTCTGTGCTGTGTTGTTTGGTGTTGCTACAGCTTCAATCGGTGCCCCTGCAAAACCGATTGTTAAATTATTCGAACAAGTAGCAGATATCTTCTTTAAAATTATTAGTATGATTATGAAATTGTCCCCAATTGGCGCATTTGGTGCCATGGCTTATACAATCGGTAACTTTGGTCTTGAATCATTGTGGTCATTAGGTAAACTGATGTTATCAGTCTATATTACGATGTTCTTGTTCGTCATTATCGTATTAGGCTCCATAGCAAAATATTACGGCTTTAATATTTTCAAATTTATAAATTATATTAAAGATGAACTGTTTATTGTACTTGGAACTTCTTCATCTGAATCAGCCTTACCGCTTATTATGCGTAAGTTAGAGAACTTCGGTTGTTCTAAGCAAGTAGTCGGTTTAGTTGTACCGACTGGCTATTCTTTTAACCTTGATGGTACGTCTATATACTTATCAATGGCTGCGATGTTCATCGCTCAAGCGTATGACGTGCCACTATCTTTCTGGCAACAAATCACTTTGCTTGGTATATTAATGCTGACATCTAAAGGGGCCGCTGGTGTTACAGGGTCTGGATTCATAACTTTAGCCGCAACCTTAGCTGCCTTTCCTATGATTCCTGTCGAAGGGATTGCCCTTTTAATCGGCGTAGACAGATTTATGAGTGAAGCACGTGCGATTACGAATATTATCGGTAACTCTGTTGCAACAGTAGTTGTTGCGAAAATGGAAAATGAATTCGATCCAACAAACGGTTATAAAAAGGAATTGGATTCTGAAAATACTGCACATTAACTAGTATACAAATGTCCTATATAGCACTCGATCTGCTAGACAAGACTTTCGTATATAGCCACTTGGGTTTATCTCAGGTGGCTTTTTTGTACGGAGAAATAATTCACTGTACTAGTACATAAAGATTTTTATTATCTGTACTATAAAAATAAAATAATAGCCTTCGATTAAAATATAACCTGTAAACCCTTGCCATATATACATTTGGAAGATTTTTTAATAGTCGAAAAATAAAAAGACCAAAACGACCGAAAAGAACATTATCACCAAAATATATGAAAACGTTTTCTTTACATTTATGATAATAGCAATGAAAGCGATATCAAAACACATTATAGAAAGAAGGTACACATTTGAAAATCAATTTTAAAAACCTAACTGTACAAGTAATTATCGCCATTCTACTTGGTGTTGTCGTAGGAGCAGTGTTCCCCGAATTTGGCGCTAAGTTAAAAGTTTTAGCAGATATTTTCATCAAAATGATTAAAATGTTAATTGCACCAATTATCTTCCTTACGGTTGTCATCGGCATAGGGAATATGGGTGATTTGAAAAAGGTTGGTAAAATCGGAGGGAAAGCACTACTTTACTTCGAGGTAGTATCAACGATCGCATTAGCTATTGGATTGCTAGTCGTTCACCTTGTACAACCTGGTAAAGGTTTAGATACTTCTGCAGCAAATGGCAGCGATGTATCAGCATATACAACTGCAGCTGCTGAAAGTGAAGGCTTAATTGGTTTTATCATGAGTATCATTCCGGATAACTTCTTCGGCTCTCTAGCAGCTGGACAATTACTACCAGTTCTATTCTGTGCTATTTTGTTTGGTGTCGCTTCTGCTTCACTTGGAGAGGCTTCAAAACCAGTTATTAAATTATTTGAACAAACATCAGAAATTTTCTTTAAAATTATCGGTATGGTGATGAAGCTCTCTCCTATCGGTGCATTCGGTGCAATGGCTTATACTATTGGAAACTTCGGTGTTAAATCACTATTTAATTTAGGTCTGCTTATGGTATCTGTTTATATTACAATGTTCTTATTCATCGTTCTCATCTTAGGTGCGATTGCAAAATACTTTGGTTTTAATATTTTCAAATTTATCGCCTATATTAAAGATGAAATTTTCCTAGTAATAGGTACTTCATCTTCTGAATCAGCACTACCGTCAATGATGAAGAAACTTGAAAACTACGGATGTTCGAAGCAAGTAGTTGGATTAGTTGTACCAACTGGCTATTCCTTTAACCTTGATGGTACGTCCATTTACTTATCAATGGCTGCTATGTTTATCGCACAAGCTTATGACGTTCCTCTATCAATCTGGCAACAAGTGATGTTACTAGGGGTATTAATGTTAACGTCTAAAGGAGCTGCAGGTGTAACAGGCTCAGGCTTTATCACTCTAGCTGCAACTTTAGCTGCCTTCCCGATGATTCCAGTAGAAGGTATTGCATTATTAATCGGAGTTGACCGCTTCATGTCTGAAGCTCGTGCTGTAACAAACTTAATCGGTAACGGTGTTGCAACTGTTATCGTAGCAAAATCAGAAAATGAATTCGATCCAACTGGCGCTCAAAATAAAGTAAGTACAGAGACATCCGTACAAAATGTTCCTGTACTATCAAAATTGAATACTCAATAAACAAAAAATGTACATTACTATAACTCTTAGTAATGTACATTTTTAATTTGCAATACTTCTGCTAAGTGTACTGTAAACTTTAAATTTGATTCACATTTTATTTATAAAAGTTCACGCGCCAATAAGCTATATACTTCTAAACGCTTCTCTTGCGAATTTGGAATACTACAGATCATCGCTTCATCAAAACCATACTTAGCTTGTTCTTCTTCCAAAAAGGTTGCGATTTCTTTTACAGAACCGACCTGATGACGTCTTCGATTATCTTGAATTTGCATTTTCTCCATTTCAGTCAACTGATAATTTTGTGCTTCTTCTGGCGTCATCATTGGTATAATCTGACCACGCATGAAAAATAAGCTAAACAGATCATAAGGTCCTGCTTCAAATTCAGCTTCTTCACGTGTTTCAGCAGTTATCACCATATAACAAACATTTATTTCGGATTTTTCCATATAGACAGATGGTTTAAAACTTTTTCTATAAGTGTCGAAAATTTCTTTCGACATTTTGCCGTTAAAAAATTGTGCAAAGGAATAACCTACACCTAAAGAGCCAGCTTTTAAGGCGCTATTACCACTAGAGCCTAAAAGCCATGCCTCGGGTAATACGATACTTGATGGTGCTGCAATTGTTTGCTTATACAAATCTTCTGTAGGTACTTCATCATTAATTAATTGAAGGGTTGTTTCAAATTTCTCGTACATATTGTGATACATCGGCTGACGCCCTTCAGATAAGGCTAATATCGAAAGTTGATCGCCTCCCGGTGCGCGCCCTGCCCCAAAATCAATACGTCCAGGTGTTAGTGCACTAAGTGTTTTAAATACTTCAGCCATTTTTAGCGGTGAGTAATGCATCATCATAGTCCCACCTGTACCGACTCTAAGATTCTTAGTTCGCGAAGCAATATGGCTAACGATAATTTCAGGTGCTGCACTGACAAAAGTCCTTGAGCTATGATGCTCAGCCATCCACATACGATGATATCCTAGTTCATCTGCAAGGACTGCCAGTTCTACCGCCTTTGTAACGGCGTCTCTCTCTTCATTTCCCCCAGTAACAGGTGCTTGGTCTAATACGCTTAATTTCATAGTGAGAACTCCCTTTTATTCGTTGGATTCAATTTTTCTTTCAGAACGTAATTTTTGAGGAGTTACATCGTTTCCTAGTGGATCCATTACCTTCAAACCTGAGAAAGTTTCAAGTACTTGTCCACGAATTTCACGTAAGTAATCTTCTCTTAATACTTGTTGCTCTACCTTTTCAGTAGCTGTCAATTCACTCTCACGTTGCTTTTTAGCCAATTCATTAATACGCTTTAAACTTGGTATCATTTTTTTCATCTCTTTTCTCTTTTTTTAAAATCCGACTGACTATATTTTTAATTAAATACATAGTGCTCTAATTTCGATAAAACGTTAGAATTTCATTGAAACAATATAAGCCATTGAAACTGAGATTCTACTTAATAGCCGGGAACTTTGGAACAACAAATTCCCCTAGCTCCTGAATGACTTCCTCAGCAGGACGCTGACTATATTTCATTCCAAACATAATGTGATTAACACCTGCTGCCTCGTATGCAGAAAGGTAATCTATGATAAAATTCCGCCCTGCTCGGAAGCCACCTGCAATTGGTTTTGGTGCTTCATTGGGATTAGCAGACAAATCAATCGTGATTGGCTGGATAAATGGCTTAAACGTGTCATTAGCAAGCCGCCATTTTTGAATTAGCGTGCGCTGACTTGTTACATCTTGTGCATAGAAGAGCCAGCCATCTGTATTTTTTGCTAGCCATTCTAACGTCTGTCCTGAATAACCTGTCCCAAATACAGGAATATCCTGTAAAGCAGGCTTTGGTACTACATCTCCATGTGTCAATGCAACGTGGTCAGTTTGAATTTGTGGAAATGTCTCGTTCCATACGGTCTTCATAACGGAAATACTCTCTTGATAAAGGGCTGATCGATTCTCTGACTCTATTTTAAAGGCTGGAAACTCAATTGGGCGATCACCTGTCGCCGTCCCAAACAAGAAACGTTGATTTGACAATTGATCTAATGTTGCAGTTGATTTTGCTAAATGCAGTGGATTTCGCAAAGGTGTCACAATACTTGCCGTTCCAAGTGCAATAGTTTTTGTATTCGCTGCGACATATGTTAAGAACATTAGAGGATCATATAGGAAGCCGACGTCACCAAAGTTTGGATCATAAATCGGGGCGTCTCTCACAAATAGTGCGGCAAATCCATAATCTTCTGCTAGTTTGGCTAGCTTTATTTGATCATCGATATCCATTTGAGGAGTGCTTCCTGTATATGCCTCTAAAGGAAATGCTAAACCGAGTGTTAATCGGTTTTCCTTAAAAGAATGCGAAAATCCTTGATGTGACTGAAAATGATTCATACTTAATTCCTCCAAAAAGGGTGTCTAGGTCTTATAAAACCATCTTTTCTTTTACCCATTGTTGTAACATCTCAACTTCTTTTGCAAAACGTTCTTGTTGTAATTCTTCTGATAACTTCGCAATGGTTTTGTTCTTCAAAACTGACTGCCATGCAGTTTCAGCTTCATCCATGATTTCAGTAATCAAACGACAACTATCATTCTTCTTTAAATTCAATACATCATCAAGTACATCACTTGGTGCAAAATGCGATTGCTGACCCTCGATCGCAAGGTATATATCGTAGATTCGAATGTCTTCTGGCCTTTTATTTAAACGAAAGCCACCCTTTACACCAGGAACGGACATGATTAAATCAGCGCAAACTAGTTTTCTTAGTAATTTCCGAAAATAAGTCACGGAAGTTCCTAACTGTTCACTAATGGCTTCTCCTGGTAACACTGCTTTATCGGGCAGTAGATTGAGTATAAGAATAGCCGATATAGACTGTTCCACTCCTTTTTTCATTTGCATAATATCACCTCTTTTTTCTATTTTTCAATATACATGAATAGATTTATTTACTTAGGAAATTATCAATACAATCTAACTTGGATAATGTTTGTCGCAATTAGATAATAATAATTGAAGTCTTTAATAAAGTAAACTAATTGGCTCTAACCTTTAGGAATTTAATTCATCTTTCATAACTCCATACACTATATCCTATTTTCTGATAAGAGATAGTTCATCGATTTCTTTTCAATTAAAATGCGTTGTTAGGTGCTTTATGTATTGCTTCTATCCCTCTCTTCATGTATGCTAAAGGCAATTCAAAGAAGGAGTGATATCATTTGGCTATCTCAAAAGCAAAACGTCATAGACAGCATGTATTACGCAATTTAGGCAAGGATGTAACAACACAGCGTGGAGAAGTTGCTTTTAGCACACATACAAGAACTACTAAAACGAAAAAAGACAAATTACAAGTGCAATTCCATAAACACAAAAAGCATTTCCAGGGAGATCATTATTCCGATGGAGATGCTTTTTTAGTTGTTCCATTTTAGTTAAGTTATTGGAGCTTTCGAATAAAGTCTGTTCAAAATGACATAAAACTTTCTAACTATGAATGTGTTTTTCATAATAAATTTCTAAGAATAACCCTTTAAAACACTTCAGGATTGACTCATATCAACCTCCAGCCGTTAAACTGTCTATCTTACTCTAAAAGTTTGAATATATCTTCTTCTAATATTGGGTTATTTAGTGAATAATAAGTACCATTGATGTCAATGTCAATTTCATCATCTAAAAAGGTTACATTAAAATCTTTTTTTCCTGAATATAGAACAGCGCAATATATATCCCTTTACTTTTTCATGATTTTTCATTTCTTTATATTCTCTTTCACTTAGAAGCTGATAAAACTGTTCTATATTTTCATCTTCAGTAGTACTATGTCTTTCCCCAGTTCGTCCATCAATAACTTCAATTTTAGATACCGATATATAACCAATTATTTCCATAAAACCTTTACTTTCTTTTGAACTTGTTTGAGAGCAACCACAAATCAATAATAAGCCAATAGATACAATAATATAGTTCTTCACTTTGATTCTCCTTGATTTATAATGTACGTACTTTGTTTAAATAGTCTAAATATGAATATCATATATAATTAGTAATCTATTTCAACTTAAAGTAATATAAAATTCTTCATACCCTACACCTATATCTACTTAGTAAGCATCTACAATTATTTTATAACATGTTATGTAAGCCTTTCTTTGAAACAGATTCCTCTTCTTCACCTCTTCATTGCTCTTGCTAATACTATATTTAACTCTTCTTTTACTAAACTTCCACTATAAACATTCATGTATCAACGGTTTACAACACTTCGTGATATAAATTATTGAATTTATAGTTATTATTAATAAATTGAATGTAAGCTTAGCTAAAACCACAAAATAATATATTATCATTGACAAAAAACTCTCTTATCGTGTAAAATTACACTAAATAAAGCGAGGTATTTTTGATAAAGGAAATTATTCAATTAGTAAATGAAAAATGCGAAATCAAGTTTTGGAGAGTGATTCAAATGAAGAGAAATAGAACCGTTACCTTTATAAATAGTTTAATAGTGAGTATGTTAATACTAAATTTATTTATTTTTACATCACGAATGCGCTTTTTACCTTGGTTTATTGAAGATGGTTGGGGATATGCAGGACTATTACTGACATCTATTGTTTTGTTAATCATCTTTTTTAAATCTTATCAGCTTCACAAAAATGGAGAGATTACTACTTTACAGGAATTTATTCCGCTTGTTTCTGCAATATTTTCACTCTTCATTATGTTAATGCCCTTAAATGATTTTAATACTATATTTGCTCTTATAGTAAATGTAAGTATAATTTGTTTGACATTTCTCATAAAAAATCCAATTAAAAACTGAAAATATTAAAAAAAAGAGTTGTTCGATGATCATCGGATAACTCTTTTTTCTAATTTGTGTAAATGCATTTCAAGAACGCAAATTGACAGACATCATAAATCGCCCAGAATATATTAATGGCAATAAACAATTAGATTATGCCGCATGACGATTGGAACTGCTGCTGAAAATGAGTACAGTAGTACTGAAACAGGTATTCCTATTAAATATAAAAGAATAAATGAAATCATTTTCAATCACCACTTGAATTTATATACGTTAAAATCCAGTTTTAGACCAATCTGTAAGCGAACTCCAATTAGCTTAGTTTTTTTATTCAACTAACCTGCCCCTTTAGATGAATAAAAAAAGAGCTGTCTGAACAGCTCCAAGATCTTCTACTAAAGCACTCGTTAGTTTAAGTGTAATGTTTTACAAACATTCATAAAGAATGGTTTCTGTTCTGTAATTTTGTTTCATCTATTCAAGATAAGAAAAAGAAGCTTTAATTGAATTCATATTTGTCTCTTTCAAGTTCGAATTTTTGATTAATGTTTTTATAAGACATGAAGGGTTTATTTTAAAACAGCATCTGTCAATCGTATATCTGATTTATATTTTGCTTTGTTTGGTTGACCTTCGGCTCTAAGTATATCTAATGTATTTAAGTTTGCTACAACAGAGAAGAGCGTACCAAAATTATATTCTTTTAAATTTAAACAAACATGTCCCTTGGTTTCTGACATAATTGATTGTGCAATGGAAAGAGTCATTTTATTGACGTTTTCTTTAAGACGTATATCTAATGTTTCAAAACGTTCTTTTGATTTGCTCCAATTACAGCTTTCAGATAATGATGTACTTTCATGGTGATTGGTACAATGAATATAGTTATTGGTAGGAAGGCGTACTTGATAGTCATTAGGGGTAACTTCTACAACAGCCATACTCCCTAATGGATCTGCTAACAAGTAGTTATTAGCTACCGAACTTGGAAATCTTTTCAACACTTCTATTCCTTCTCCCACAGTACAACAATTTTCTAAAATATATTTAACAGCAAAATAAAAATTCAATCCTGGCTTAATTCCCACATGAGGAACTGATGTAATTCCTACAAATAAACCATGTTGATTTATACCATCAACTTTTCCAATAAAACAATCTGAATGACCTACATATTTATTTTTGCCTCCAAAACAAATTAGTGAGGACTCTGTAAAATTCTTCAGATTAAAGAGCATATCATAATTACGGCCAATAACCATTTCGCTTCCGTTAAAAGCTGAGAAAATACTACATTGACCGGCCAATTCAAATACTCCTATACTTAAAAGAAAAGAACTTACTTCTTCGAAAGAAGAATGACAACCTTCTGCAAATCCTTGTATTTCCTTCACAATACTAGGGTCAAATTCAGTAAGAATAGGTTTGCATTGCTCACCGAATTTCAACTTTTCTTCTGTTACTATCGGGAATCGAAATCCATTTTTATAAAGGATTTCTGCATAATGCTTACTTGCCTCGTAAGCATTACCTTTTAATCTCGGATGATACATAGTAATTTCCCTCCGTTATTTCTTTGTATATATAAAGAATAAACCCTCCAGTAGGTGGAGAGTTTACCCTATTTCTATATAAAACTGTTACTTAACTATCGTTCTTGATAACCTGTATACATATTTTGGTGATAAACTCTGAGGGATGTCTGTTTAAATCCGGTCGTATCTCTTTTATGTTAAAATCGGAAGGAACAAGTCCTTTTTCATAAATCTCTATCTCTTTCCCTACATGGGTTAGATTCTGTTCCATTATCCAATTTTTCAACATTTCATATCCTACTTCCAGCTCTGAATAAGGACCTTTAACAGTCAGACATGCATATTTCCCACTAGCTAAAATTCTACAACCGTCTATTTTGTTCGTAGCTTTTATTGGAAGAAGTAGTTCTACATCTGCCTCTTTTTGATTCAAATCTCGTTCGTGAAAGATAGCCATTAGTTTACCTGTAATCACGAGATTAAAAGCGTAAACTCGATCAAATAAATTTTTAACCAACCTATCAATAAATTTAACCTTTATTTTCTCACGAATCGTATAAACTAGTATTTCCTTTCGATTTTCAATAGAACAGTCGGATAAAAAAGGTCCTGGAATTATAGAAGCCTCTTTTTCGATTTGTATTTTTAACCTATTCATCTCTTCTATTTGTTTGGACATTTGTTTTTTTTGATCCACAAGTTCATCAATTTTATGTTCTAATATTCTTTTCCATTGTATCTGATCAGAGCTTTCAATAAATTCCTTAATCGTAGCTAAGGAGAATTGACAGCTTTTTAGAAGCATAATTTTTTTCATGTTTTGAATTTTGTCATAGTCATAATATCGATAGTTTGTTACAGAATCTATGTAAGAAGGTTTTAGTAATCCAATCTCGCTATAGTAGCGTAATGTTTTAACGGGAATATTACATATTTCAGAAAATTTACCTATAGAGTACATTATATTCTCCCTTTACAATTACAAAATATTTATTATAAATTAGTTCTAAACATCCTACTCAATTTTCTTTAGTCTGCGATAAAACGAAGCCTTTGTTAAACAGAATGAGAATGCAGCTAGATGTTTAAATCTCCTTATTCCACTAAAGCACTCGTTTGTTCAATAAGAACTTTTAGTATTTACTCAACTTTCGCACCCCGAAATGTCGAGGCATTGCTTGAAATAACTAGGTAAAGTGGCCAACCATTTAGTCATTTGACTTTTAAAAATGTCCATTTCTAAAACAACTTTATCTTCTGCTAAAGTTTGGAAAATATCAATAAGATTTATTTATCTATTAGTGATTTATCATTTAGTGGATAAAACCTAGATATTCTACAGCTTTCCAATTCTTCCAACTGCACATTATCCACAATTTCCTTCGCAACCAATCGACTAATAACAGGAGATAATGTGATTGCAGAATGCATAACTGCTAAATAAAGTCCCTTTATCTGATCATGAAAACCGACAATGGGGTAACCGTCTTTAGGCATAGGCCTCATTCCTACTTTGATACTTTCTAACTCTAAATGTTCCCCTTCTTCCAAATCGGAGCGAAGGGTTTCAAATGCTCTTTTTCCAATCGCCTCTGGTCCGTTTTCTCCATTCTCATCCAAATAATCTTCAGCGGCAATAAGTGTATAATCGGATAGTTGTCTTGCCTCAAATCTTGAATTAGAAATTAAGGTGTGAATGAGCTTTTTTGGAGATTTCATACGAATAATAATTGATGGTGAAGACTCAATAGGAATATCAAGACCAAGAGGTTTACACAACTCAGGTAACGCTGTACCAGTTGCTAATACAATTACATCTGATTCTATATAACCTTTTGAAGTATGTATGCCAACAACTTTGGTACCCTCTTTTTTTATTTGTGTCACTTTTGTATCGAATAATATATTTACCCCGTTTTCTTCCGCTATCTTTACCAAAAGATTCGTTAGGACATTAGGGTCTACCGCGCCTTCTTTATAAGCATAAAGAGCTTCCTCAGGATATTCTTTCAAATGAGGTTCTAGCTCCGATATTTGCTGACGAGTTATTTTTTTCACATGAGATTTATTGATGCTTGTGAGATTTCCCCATGTAAGTGCACCGTTCCAATCTACCTTCAATTCTGGTATCTCTTTTTCCAATACATGATATTCTGCAAGTGACTCGTCATACAAATGTTGAAAGTTATTTGGAACACGCCCTGATGGATTAATCCAAGCAAAAGATTTCTCTGTTACCCCATATCCTGCTTTTGAGTGACACTCAACTAAAGTGACATTCTGATTTTCCTTTGATAGATTATAAGCTATAGACGCACCAACAATCCCTGCACCAACAATTGTAATCTTTTGCTTTTTAGTCATAACTATTCCTCCCTCTATAAATGTTGATATATCAATGATTTGACCCGTAAAAAACCTTTGGTATAACTAGCCGTTTGCGATTTTAGATATGTATTTTTTGGAATATCTGTTTGTACATAAAGAAAGACACCTCTTTTTTTTCACATGTTTATAATCCGTATTTCAACATCCTTTCTAATATATACGTTTAGATATAAAGAGAGTTTCAAATATTACCATATATTCATAAAATATATAATATTTAATTTTTTCATTCTCTTCCTTTTTCTCAAACCAAATTTTCATTTACTTATCGAGCTTTTATAACTAAAATTGATTAGTGTTAATTAACTAGAAATAAACGGAGGAACAAAATGAAGGACAAGGATACTATAAAAGTAATAATATTGTTGCTTATACTTGTGTGTCTATATTTGTTTATGCTTGTTTTAGAATGTATTGTAGGTTCAATTTGGAACCTCTTATTATTCCTTGCAGTCATTCTCACAACAATATGGTGCTACTATAAAAAGAAAAGAAAAAAAACATATACCAAAGGAGTTATTTTACTAATTATTTTATTATTAATATTAATTTGGTCTATTGGCCCCTGTGTTTACGAAAAACATATAGCTGAACTAGAGAAAAGTGAATTAGAAGAAAAACAAAGAAAAATTGAAGCCGCAAATTATGTAAAAGAGATGGAAGAAGATATGAAGAAATCTCAAGAAGAGGCAAAGAAAGAATATGATAAAAGAAAAGTAGAAAAAGAAGAATCTAAAAAGGATGAAAAAGTCAAAACATCTTCTACTACAATTTACAATTTTAAAATAGATAAGGATTGTTCAGATTTTAGCAACGCTTCTGAAGCAACTAAATTTATGAACGAGTCAAAGGCAGCTGGCTTTGGAGACCATCGGTTGGATCGAAATAAAGACGGAATTGCTTGCAACTAAAAAAATAAACAAACAAAATCGAAGGTCATTACGTTTAATAGTAATACCTTCTTTTCTTTTTTGACTGTACACCTATCGAATATAATCATAGTCAACACTAGTAACAAGAGTATCTATTACTTGACTTTATTAAACAATATTGTTCATATTTTATTGTTTACTTATTGAAGTAAAGCACCGTTAGTTTAAGTACATTATTTCACAAACTTTGTTGATTTTACATAATTCATTTTATTCATTACAGGAATGCTACCCGACAGGCTGCATAATAAAAAAGACTGCTTATTAGCAGTCTTTTTCAGCTCTTGTATCTGGTAGTTAGCATGGTATGTTCCGGCTACTCATAACAACATCTTTATCCCAAACTTGTCAACAAAACCATAATCCCATTAGTTAAACCGTGAATAATAACTGATGGCCAGATCGAATTAGTTCGTTCATACGCTAAAGCAAAAATGATACCACTAAAGAAATTTACTGGCATTACATTATATGTTGGAATATGAACAATTGTAAAGATTGTTGAGCTAAGTAAAATTGCTCCAATAAATCCTATACGTGTACGTAACCAACGATATAAAAAACCGCGATAAAAAATTTCTTCGTATATTGGTGAGATAACCGCCGCAGAAATAAAGGCAATTAGAACCGTAACGAAAGTTACATTTTGCTGTATTGCCTCGGTTTTGCTGTTCTCCCACGAATTCCCTATAAAACTAGTAAGCACTACAATTATCACGGCACCAACCATTAAGATAACAGAAAATATAACAATGATTTTCCAATCCTTAACAGCGAACCTTTTTATCCCTACTTCACTCCAAGAAAGTTTTTTCGGACGGAGAGCAATAAAATAAACACCTAAAATTAGAATAATTGCTATTGTCAATCCCATTAATGTTCCAGCATATAGAACATTATCAAGCCAGTGAGAATAAATTGGGTGAACAAAGAATTTAATACACCCAATTACAAATACAAATTCAAGTAACATTAAAAATATAAATTCTTTCAAACCCCAACGGTCTTCTTCCTTCCAGTTCATTTCATTTGTTTTCATCCGCCATCACTCTTCCTTTATATGGTATAATCAAACTATATTAGATGACGTTACGTCACCTGCAAGCTTTATTTTTAGGAGGGAATAAAATGAAACGATGGACTACTGGACAGGTATCAAAGCAGCGAAATGTCTCCGTTCGCACACTTCGTTATTACGATCAGATTAATCTCCTCACACCAAGTTTTAAAGATGATAATGGACGACGATATTATTCAGAAGAGGATATGTTTAAATTAGAAAAAATCATCATTCTAAAATCACTTTCACTTCCACTCGAAAATATTCGCGATTTATTAGATAGACTATCCTATAAACAAATTCTAATTTCGCATCACAATTATCTACAAGATGAACTTTCCAAACTTCAAACAAGCATTTCTAATACAAAATCTTTAATTAATATGATCGACTTGGAAGAATCTTTGTCTTGGGAACGTGTCTCTCAACTTATTCAAATTTCACAAAATAGCTCTAAAAAATGGATTGACTATTTTGAAGTTGATGAAAAGGTAATCTTGCAAGAGACAATTCCAAATCTCGGCAACAATGATTCGACAACACATCAGTATATTTCTTTGCTACGACGAATTGAGTGGTGTATAAAACACAATATTAAACCTGAATCAGAGGAAGGTCACCAAATTGCTTGCGAGTTAATAGAAATATCAAACGATACTTTTCAAGGAGATACGACATTGATGGATAAGTTCTGGGAAGTCAGAAAACTGCCCTCTGAGGAAACGGGCCTATACCCGATTTCGAAAGAAGTACTGGAGTATGTAGAGCGTTGTATTGCTAATGTTACATGTTAGGAATAAGTATATGAATGGTCGGGGTAATTAGCATAATATAATAAATACAAATGGCTTATTCAACTAACCTGGCCCTTTAGTTGAATAAGTCGCCTAATTTAAGGTCATTATACTTTTTATTATTCATATTATTTACTCCTCATTCACTCCAACAATTCAAACTAGATAGTTTTTTACATAATGTTTCGTCTATATAGAATTCTTTCCTTGAAGCAACAAAAAACCTCGACTGGTAGCAGTCGAGGTTTTTGTATTAAAAAATTTATAATTTTAAATGTAAGTTTTTTCACATTTTATCACTCGCAAAATTTTAGCGTTTTTATTTTATACCAAGAAGAATTTTATCTATCAATGTATGTATATGGATTTACGAACAGATATATGTTGTGTTATTCATTATTATCAAATAATGAAAACTTAAGATAATCGTTTAAGTTCTTTACAAATTCTTGGATACTAGTCATAAGTAATGGATTACCTTATTTATTAATTCCCTATTGTCCTGCCCCTCCTATCCTTTGATGAATAGAATAATGAAGAAAGAGGATATTTTTATGGGATACTCCGGAAATATGTGCAATTTTAACAGTAACTGTGGAGACAATAAATATGGAGATAATTCAACATTCCTTCTATTTGTTGTTCTATTCATTATTCTAATTTGTCGGACTACTTTCATGTATTAATCAATTCAACACACCCAATATTTATGTGTGAAAAATTATGCTTTAGCTTCTATTCAGATTATCTAATAATGGATAAAAGTCTTCAACATTGTCAATGATTTTTCTAAAATCAAATAGTCTCCAAAACCGCTTTAGATAGCTATCACTCAATGTAATAGTAGTGTAAAGCTAATTTATCCTCAAATCTCCTGGTTTGTTGTCTTCGGTGACCTTTTTCTGCAAAGTGTTCAGTAATCTTTTTTATATAGATTCATAAATTTCTACTTCAAATGGATTTCATGCAGCTCCACACCAACCAAAATCTTTCACAAACTAGGTAACACGTTTATTTATTTTTTTCAAATGAATGATTGATTAGATGAATACCTTATATCCTTTATATAACTAAACATATTCTAGATTATAGAAAGGAGGGAATTTATTATGGGAAATCAAAACTATAATGACTATGGTAGACGTAACAATTCTTCATTCGCTTTAATCGTTGTCCTATTTATTCTTCTAATTATTGTTGGCGTTAGCTTCATACATTAACTCAAAGCCTCTTTTACTAGCTAACCCATGATAGTAATTGTAAAGTTAAGGTAATTTCGCCTTACACATCCCTTTTTTCTGACATCGAGGGTCACTTGCCAACGAGTGACCCTTTTAATCGTTTCTTTCCACATATACATATTAGTTCACAATTTACTGAGCATTTCATTTCAGATATTCATTCAATATAGTGTTGAAATTTAAAATTCTACTATGGTAAATCTATTTAAAATAGTCTTCTACTCCTTCTTCTTTAACTAACCTGTCCCTTTTGTTAAGTAAGAAAAAAGAACTGTCTGAACGCTCAAAGATCTTCTACTAAAGCACCCGTACATTCTTTCACAAAGTTTATTGATTTAGCAAAATTAAACAGTTCATATATTACAAAAATGCTACCCCGTTAGTACATCTTTCATTTTGGAAATATGAAAGAATAATCCATACAATAAAAGAAAATCCCCCTGATCAAAGATATTTAATCCAATATGAAATTGGCCAAAACCTATTCCTTCTATTTCCCCGAAGGAATAGGTTTAAGTATTTTTAACCAAACTAGAAAAAATCGGTGTGCCAAGGCTAATAGTTAAAATAATGTCTAACGGCTAAATCTTTTCCCAACAATTGAAACCGATATGACTAACAATATGTATATTAAGAATTTATCTTTCATAAATTTCATCCCTTTTGAATCCTAAAGCACCCTTCTCTCTAATCGTTTACAACGGATATCCTACAATTTCATTCATGAAAAACTAAAAGTTCTATGTTCTATTCATGGCTATTATTAATAAAATGTCTATTTGTGAATCATTCGACAAAGAATGTAAACAAGGTTTACATATCAAAAACTTATCGTTATAAAATGACCATTCGTAATTGGAGGAAACTGATATGTTCTGGATACAATTTTTGATTTTGTTAATCTGCATCTTTATAGGTGCTAGGATAGGTGGACTTGGTCTTGGAGTAATGGGTGGTGTTGGATTAGCAATCTTTGTATTTCTTTTCGGCCTAGAACCTACTTCCGCACCTATTGATGTTATGCTGATGATTTTATCAGTAATTACTGCTGCAGGAGCTCTTCAAGCCGCAGGTGGTATGGAATATCTCGTTCATATTGCGGAGAAAGCATTAAGAAAAAATCCTAAATGGATTACATTCATCGCTCCTATCGTTACTTACGTTTTTACTTTTTGTGCAGGAACTGGACACGTTGCATACTCCGTTTTACCTGTTATTGCCGAAGTAGCCCGAGAATCAGGTGTTCGTCCTGAAAGACCAATGTCAATCGCAGTAATAGCATCACAGCAAGCAATTACAGCCAGTCCTATTTCAGCAGCGACTGTAGCATTATTAGCTTTATTAGCTGATTTCGAAATTACTTTACTAGATATTTTAATGATCTCTATACCTTCTACTTTTATCGGTTGTATGATAGCTGCTTTTGTTGTTAGTAGAAAAGGTAAAGAGCTACCAGAAGATCCGATTTATTTGAAACGCTTAGAAGAAGGCTTAGCTCCAATTAAACAAGATAAAAAAGCATTCTTTCCAACTAATGCTTCAAAACTTTCTGTTGTATTATTCTTACTTGCCGCAGTATTAATCGTTGCTCTAGGTTCATTTGAAAAATTACGTCCAGGTTGGGATATTGACGGCGTATTTACACCTATGTCTATGCCTGTTACCATTGAAATCGTTATGCTGACAATTGCTGCTTTAATCATTATTTGTTGTAAAGCAAATGTTGACGAAATTGTTTCTGGTAGTGTGTTTAAAGCCGGAGCTTCAGCAGTAGTAGCTATTTTCGGTATCGCTTGGATGGGTGACACATTCTTCAATGGTAATGCTGAACTTATTAACAGTTCGATTTCTGGCCTAGTCACAGCAGCTCCATGGTTATTTGCTATTGCATTATTTGTACTTTCTATTTTACTATACAGCCAAGCAGCAACGGTTCGAACACTAATACCTCTTGGTGTAACGCTTGGTATTAATCCAGCATTATTAATTGCCATTTTCCCAGCTGTTAATGGTTACTTCTTCATTCCAAACTATCCGACAGTAGTGGCAGCCATAAACTTTGACCGTACCGGAACAACTCGAATCGGAAAATATATTCTAAACCATAGCTTTATGCTCCCTGGTTTAGTTTCAACAATCTCTGCCGTTGTAATTGGTATATTACTAAGTTCTGTTTTACTCTAGATACTTTATTTAAAATGTAGCTTTTTATTCTTTGAGCGATTCAAGAAGGACTATTTCATTTTCCTTTTAAGAATATGTGCTAATGAATTACTCGGAGTTACATCAACTTCGAGTAATTCTTTATATAAGTATATCTATTCAGCAATTTGCCCAATTAATAGAATAAGAATTTGAATAAACTCTATATTGGTTAAAACAAATTAATTAAGCTAGAACAAGTTTTTTTATTTCCCCTTAAAGAGTGATAGGGTTTTGTTTTTAGAATTAAGGGGAATAAATCAACAGGAGATGAAAAAAAATAATGAACAAAACGATTATTACTTTAATTGCTGTTGCAATCATGTTAACGGCTTGTAACAGTAAAGGAGAAGATAAAAACAATAACGAGGTTACAGAAAAAAATGAGCAACTCTCGCAAACTGAGGGAGGACAAGAAGTTCGACAAGAAAATGATCAAAATCAATCTAATGAAAGTTCAAATCATGAGGAATGGACTTCATTACCTGAATATAATAATATTATTGAGCAAATTGATAATAAAGAATTTAACTTTCAAACTATAACAGATAACGAAGGTAAACGCGTTCTTCTTCTTATAGATAAAAACGGTGTAGAACAATACAAATCCATATATATCAAATACACCAATCGACTTAAAATAATTAAAATAAATGGAGAAGGACTAATTTTTAATGAAATTATAGAAGGAAAATAGATAATCCCCAAATAAACACCTAAATTTTCAACCCCGCCCTAATTTAGAACGGGGTTAATCTTGTTAGAACTATTAAGTTTTATCACTACATACTACGTGTTTTAAAATAAGGCTTAATATATTTTTTTATCAATATGATAATGAAGCCAAATAATATGGTTATTCAATAAACAAGATGCCTAAAAAGACTAGTGGGGAATCCAAAAGCAAATACCTCATCCTATTGAACAACAGGGGCATATTCGTTTGATATATCAGGCTTGTAGAATTTTGTTTTAATGTATCCCCATCCAAAGGTACTGATGAAAAATAGGATATGTATTAACAGTGAACAATAAAATGCCTATAAGAATTCCGTATATATTTTAAAATGGAAATTAAAGGTTTATATGAATCAGAAGAGAATATAATTATCAAATGAGGGAGGTGGAATATTAGTGCTAAAAAAGAGTTTGATTATAACCTTTGTTATATTCACTATCTTATCAATTATTGGCTGTAATAAGAAGGACGTTTGGAAAGAAAGTTCTTTATTTGAATCTGGTGGATATACGATGATTGGTGAAAAAGGAAAACTTGGCTTTATATACGATGATAGTGAAGTAGTTAAGTTTTATCCAGATAAAACTCAAAAGTATATGTGGCATTTTTGGGGAACGAAAGAAGAGCTAGAACGTCCATTAAAAGTATTAGCTACCCATGAAGATGGTGGTGATCCAATTGTATTAATTGGGGGCAAAAATACTGTAAAACCACATAACGGTGCTGATATGAGTATGCCATCGAATATGTCGCTACCGGAAAGTGGTATGTGGAAAATGGATGCTTATTTTGATGACAACTTGTTTGGTACTGTCTATGTAAAGGTGCACGAAAAGAAATAAATGATTAAAACTATATTATTGAACGTAATTTGAATATAAAAAAGCATTTCAACAGAAATGCTTTTTTTAATACCCTCATTCAAACTTACATTATTATTCAGTCATTACAGTGTTTCTATTAATAGATAAACCATTTAATTGTTCAACGGGTACACCAGTTTCAGTGTAGCTTCTAACATGTTTCCAACCATTGTTTTTAAAGCGGAAAGTTTCAAAAAACAGATTAGCTGGTAGAGGACTTTGACCTTCAAGTAGAATCGTTGCAGATAGTATGGCCATGCATTCATCTCTACCTAAAGGAACTATGCCTATTTCTCTAACGTCCCATTTTGCTTCCTTACTTTTCACAAAATTAAACCCTTGAGCCCAACCTTCTAATGATTCACCATATCCATAATCGACTATCCCATTTTGCGTAACCTCTCGTGCTTGATAGTCTTTGGAAATGAGTGCTTTCATCTCTTCAAATGAGCATGTTCTCCAAATCTCTAAATAGCTATCTAAAAACTGTCTAAATGTTTGGCTCAAAGTAATCCTCCTTACAGATTGTAGTCTTCTTCAAGAATTCTATGAATAAAGAAAAAATCCTTTTTAATAAAGAGAATTAATTTATATTTTAGTTATATTTGCTCCGCTTCAATCTGAACCCCAACACGTTTCATCTGTAACCAATAATAGGTCGTTACCAGTACGCTGATAGCGCCAAATACCAGCACCATGAATTGTAGGCCAATAAAATCTAGTAAAGCACCTGTGGACAATAAGACTATTTGAAACATAATTCGATCTAGCATATTTCTGAAAGAAAAGAAGCGTCCATGGTATTCTTTCGGTACTTGTTTTTGAAATATCGTCATTACTGTTGGGAAGAAACAACCTAAAGAGAATCCGAAGAGCGCAAATGTTATTAATGTCAGGAACGAACTTCCTGCAAAATACAACAGCATTTCCCCACTTCCAATGACAATGAGACAAACAAATAAGATTCGCTCTATCCTCCATTTCTCCCCAATATATTTGATAGCAAAGGAACCAACCATAAAGGAAATGCCCTCTACAGTATAAATCATCCCTTTAATCATCGCAGAATCTTGAAATTCACTTATCTTAATGACTAATAAATTAAATGAACCTAAAAATAAGAGAGGTATAAACGATAAAATAAACGTCATTTTCACACCCAGATTTGCTTGAAGCATTGGGAATACTTCTTTAAAGCCACTTCCCTTTTTAGTACTTTCCTCGGGTTGAGCGGTGCTTTGAGGTTTCTCTTCTGGGATTTTTAACATAAAAGTAAACAAGAGCAATGCAATATACGCGACGAATGAGAGCAAATAAAGTGTACCTATAGCCGAATATACTAATATCAAACCGGCTAAGGCGGTCCCTGCAACACGAGCAACTGTAGAAACATTCATATCCCAACCATTTAATTGCAATAAATCCTTTTCACCTACAATTAAAGGCAAAGTAGCTTGAAGTGCTGGAAAATAAAAAGATGCAGAAATTTGTAAAAGTACTAAGAAAACAACCATCCACCAAATAGATCCTGTCGCTAATGCTATAAACATAAAGACAACACTTACAACACGCCCAACACTAGAGTAAATTAACACAGTTTTTTTACGGGATTGATCGATTATACGTCCAGCTAATGGCCCCATCATCACTCCAGCTAGTAAACCACTTGATAGAATAAGTGACTTAACAAAGTCAGAAGGCACCTTTTCTTGCATGAACTCTAGATTACCGATTATGCTCGCCCATAATCCAAGTCCTGCAATTAATTCACCAATTAAAACAATCCAAACATTCCGATTTTTCCACATATTCTTCTCCTTAAAAAGAAAGGAGCTACTATGAGCTCCTTTCTTCCTGTAATGTTACATATATTATTTTGTAGGCTTCATTTTCACAACTCTTGTAAGTTCACCGTCAGTATCAATATCAACTACAAATGAACCATTTGAGTAACGGTCTGCATTACGATAATTATCTTCATGTACTTGCTCTTGAACACCTTTTTCAGTTTCTAAAAGTAACACATCACCTTTATGAACATAAATGACTGTAAAGACACGGTGAGGATTCTTTTTCAACTCACGAACTGTTACGACTCCGCGTTTTGGACGACCGCTCACTTCTATTTCAGAGACATCCATTTTCTTCACTGCACCACGATGTGTAACAAGCATTAAATCACCTTTATCATTTTCAGGGAGTATATTTGCAGCTACAATGTAATCTTCTTCTTTTAAGTTAATGGCTTTAACACCAGCTGTTTTAACACCTGTAACGGGTACATCTTCCATTGGGAATCGAACGGAATAACTGAAATGAGTAGTCAAGATGACTTCATCCGTAATCGTTACGAGATCCGCATAAATTACTTCGTCACCTTTTTTCACGTTCATTGTTTTAATTGGTTTTGAATAACGCTGAACTACATATTCATTCAGTGGTGAGCGTTTAATTTGGCCACCTTTAGTGATTGTCATAACAAATACATCCTGGTCAAATGTTTCTACCCCGCGTGCATTGATGATTACTTCATCCGAATCAATTGGCACAATACTTGAGATGTGCTGACCTAAGTCTTTCCAACGAATATCCGGTAGCTCATGTACAGGTTGATAAATATAATGTCCTTTGCTAGTAAATAGCAATAGATGCTGTTGCGTATTAATTTGGGATTCGTACAATAGATGATCGGAATCCTTCATCGCAAAGTCTTTACCATTCGAAGCATTGTAAGAACGTTGACTAGTACGTTTAACATAACCATCTTTAGTAACTGTCACCACAACATCTTCACTTGGAATTAAAACTTCTAAATTCAGTTTTATTTCTTCAATTTCAGCTTCAATAATTGAGCGACGTGGTTCAGCAAAACGTTTACGCACATCTTGTAATTCTTTCCTAATTACACTAATTAGTTTTGCTTCGCTTTCTAAAATACTTTGTAATTCAGCAATTTTCGCTTTAAGTTCTTCTTCTTCTTCACGTAATTCCGTAATATCGGTATTAGTTAAACGATATAGCTGTAATGAAACAATTGCTTCAGCTTGAATTTCAGTGAATTCGAATTTTAACATCAAGTTGTTTTTAGCATCTCTTTTATCTTTTGACTGACGGATTGTATGAATAACTTCATCCAAAATCGATAATGCCTTCATCAATCCTTCTACGATATGTAGGCGATCTTTCGCTTTTTTCAAGTCAAATTGAGAACGTCTTGTTACTACTTCTTTCTGATGATCGATATATGCATCTAATAGTAATGGCAATGTCATCATCGTTGGACGACGTTTATAAATCGCAATCATATTAAAGTTGTAAGTAATTTGAAGGTCTGTGTTTTTATATAAATATTGCAGAATTGGTTTTCCGGGTACTTCTTTTTTTAGTTCAATGACCATCCGTAAACCTGTACGGTCTGATTCATCACGTACTTCTGCAATTCCTTCAAGTCTTTTATCTAAACGCATTTCATCAATTTTCTTGACTAAGTTTGCTTTATTAACGTCATATGGTATTTCAGTAACAACGATTTGCTCCTTGCCGCCTTTAAGCTCTTCAATTTCCGCTTTTGCACGAACAATAATTTTCCCTCTACCTGTTTCATATGCTTTTTTGATACCTTCCACACCTTGGATAATACCGCCGGTTGGAAAATCTGGACCTTTGATAACGGTCATAAGCTCATCTACAGTCGCAATTGGGTTTTTCAATCGCATTAAAACAGCGTCTAATACTTCGTGTAATGCATGTGGAGGAATATCCGTTGCGTAACCTGCGGAAATACCAGTAGAGCCGTTAACAAGTAGATTTGGGAATCTAGCAGGTAATACAGTAGGCTCCATATCTTGGTCATCAAAGTTTGGTACAAGATCCACTGTCTCTTTCTGAATATCACGAAGCATTTCAGCTGCAATAGCAGATAGACGCGCTTCTGTATAACGCATTGCTGCCGCTGAATCTCCGTCGACTGAACCGTTATTACCATGCATTTCAATTAGCATATGACGCGCTTTCCAGTCTTGACTCATACGTACCATAGCTTCATAAACTGAACTATCACCATGTGGGTGGTAGTTACCAATTACGTTACCGACTGTTTTTGCTGATTTACGGAAGGGTTTATCATGTGTATTACCTCCCATAAACATTGCATATAATATACGGCGTTGTACGGGTTTTAAACCGTCACGAGCATCTGGTAAGGCACGATCTTGAATAATGTACTTACTGTATCGACCAAACCGATCGCCGATGACTTCTTCTAGTGGTAAATCTTGATAACTTTCGGTCTGTGTCATACTAAGTCCTCCTCATTTTGAATGAATTCATTATCAAGAATATTGGAGTCGTCTTCTAGACCAAAATCAACGTTAGATTCTATCCATTTACGACGTGGCTCTACTTTATCGCCCATAAGTGTTGTAACACGGCGTTCAGCTCGCGCACCATCGTCGATTTTAACACGGATTAATGTTCTTGTTTCTGGATTCATTGTTGTATCCCATAATTGGTCGGCATTCATCTCACCGAGACCTTTATAGCGTTGTAAAATATAGCCTTTGCCAATTTTATCAATCGCTTGTTGTAAATCTTTTTCAGTCCAAGCATATTCCAATACTTCTTTTTTACCTACCCCTTTTGAAACTTTATAAAGTGGAGGTAGTGCAATATATACTTTACCCGCTTCAATTAACGGTTTCATATAGCGATAAAAGAATGTCAATAATAGGACTTGGATATGTGCTCCATCTGTATCGGCATCGGTCATGATGATGACTTTATCGTATGCAGCATCATCAATAGTGAAGTCAGCTCCTACTCCTGCACCAACTGCATGAATAATCGTAGCGATTTCTTCATTTTTTAAGATATCTTGTAATTTTGCTTTTTCGGTGTTGATGACTTTACCACGCAGTGGCAAAATCGCTTGGAATGTACGGTCACGGCCTTGTTTTGCTGAACCGCCCGCAGAATCACCTTCGACAAGATATAATTCGTTTTTAGCAGCGTTACGAGATTGTGCTGGAGTTAGCTTTCCAGACAATAATGCACTAGATTTTTTGTTTTTCTTACCGTTACGTGCGTCTTCACGTGCTTTACGCGCTGCTTCACGTACCTGTTGCGCACGTATTGCTTTACGTACAAGGGAAGCACTTAGTTCAGCGTTTTCCTCTAACACATAAAGTAATTTCTCAGACACAACTGAATCGACGACACTTCTCGCTTCGCTAGTACCTAGCTTCCCTTTCGTTTGTCCTTCAAACTGTAGTAAGTTTTCAGGGATACGAACGGAAATAATAGCCGCTAAGCCTTCGCGAATATCTGAGCCGTCTAAGTTTTTGTCTTTTTCTTTTAGTAAGCCAATTTTACGTGCATATTCATTGAATACACGTGTCATAGCTGCCTTGGCACCGGTTTCATGTGTGCCCCCGTCACGAGTACGAACGTTGTTAACGAAAGATAAAATTGTTTCTGAATAGCCATCGTTGAATTGGAACGCAAATTCGACTGCAATTTCGTCTTGTGATCCTTCAACATACTTGACTGGGTGTAGAACGTCTTTTTCTTCGTTTAAGTATGCAACGAATGCCTCGATACCGTTTTCGTAATGATACGTTTCATGATTGCCTGTTTGTTCTTCAATTAGCTCGATTTTTAAGCCTTTTAATAAAAAGGCAGATTCTCGTAACCGTTCAGCAAGGGTGTCAAAATTATACTTTGTCGCTGAAAATATAGTGTCATCTGGTAGGAAATGTATACATGTTCCCGATTCTTTTGTTGTACCGATTTTCTCTAATGTAGTGGCGGGTTTACCACCATTTTCAAAGCGCATTCTATATTTTGTGCCGTCACGGTGAATAGTGACTTCAAGCCATGAGGATAGTGCATTTACTACGGAAGCACCTACACCGTGCAATCCTCCACTTGTTTTGTAGCCACCTTGTCCAAATTTACCACCTGCATGCAGAATGGTAAAAATAACTTCCGGTGTTGGTTTACCTGTTTTGTGCGTACCTGTTGGCATGCCTCGACCGTAGTCACGTACACTTATACTTTGATCCTCGTGAATTTTCACAATGATATGTGAACCAAAGCCAGCTAATGCTTCATCGACTGCATTGTCGACAATTTCATAAACAAGATGATGTAATCCTCGGCTATCAGTTGAACCGATATACATACCCGGACGTTTACGAACAGCTTCTAATCCTTCCAGTACTTGTATCGCATCATCATTGTAAGACATGACTGTTTGTTTATCTGTCAAAAAAATTCCCCCTAAATACAAACACCCGTTCCACTTAAAATTATATTACGCACTTTCTCTTTTACTGTCAACAAGCGGTAATTTAATTTCATATAGAGTTTATTGTACCAATACGTTGAATCTAAAGCAAAATAAGAATAAGATAATAATCTAAGAAGATGAGTATATTGTGTACCAACATACTATTATGATAAACTATTAGTACCAACTACTAAAAAAGAAGGAGTTTTTTATGAATATGATTCTATTAATCATTTTGACATACTTGATAGGTTCAATTCCTTCAGGTTTATGGATCGGTAAATTATTTTATAAAACCGATATCCGCGAACATGGCAGCGGAAACCTTGGTGCAACGAATACCTTCCGAATTCTCGGTAAAAAAGCAGGTATTGTTGTAACACTTATGGATATCTTAAAAGGAACGATAGCTACGGTATTACCTACACTTGCTTACTTTGCAGATAGTGGCATTCATCCACTGATTGCTGGAGCAATAGCAGTTGTTGGTCATATGTTCCCTGTATTCGCAAAATTCCGTGGTGGTAAAGCGGTAGCCACATCAGCTGGTGTAGTACTAGGTTACCATTGGCCAATTTTCATCATCTTATTTATTGCATTCATACTTTGCTTAAAAGTATCCAAAATGGTCAGCTTTTCTTCTATGTTTGCTTCTGTAGTAGCTTTTGTTTATGCTATTATATATACGTTCTTTGAGCAAGACTATTTTTTATTAATCATCATTACAATCTTAGCAGCCTTTATTTTTTACAGACATCGTTCGAATATTGTGCGTATTAAAGCAGGCACTGAGCCTAAGGTAAAATGGTTGTAAACTACAAGGAGTGTACATCGCATGAAAATTATCGTATCAGATGAAGCACTAGAATGGTTTGAAAAAGAAATGGATTTAGATGACGGGGACCAAATTCGATTTTATGCTCGCTATGGTGGTTCTAGCCCTTTTCATGAAGGTTTTTCACTTGGTATGAATCGTGAACAGTCTACGAATCCTGCAGTTGAAGTTGAAAAGAATAAAATACTTTTCTACATCGAAGAAGATGATTTGTGGTTTTTCGACAATCACGATCTACATATCTTGGTGGATGAAACACTTAATGAGATTAAATATGATTATACAAAAGAAGCTTAATAAAACAAACGAAAAGCATGGCGCTAAGTGCGCCATGCTTTTGTTATGCATAAAAGCGATTGTACAGCTGTAATTGCCCTTCATTTAACAAAATCCGGCGTTCAAAGTCGCCAAAAAGGTCGAAATGCGGGTAATGCTTATAATCGATCCACTCAGGTTTTAAACCATAGTTTGCTCCCCATTTGATGAGTTTTTCGACGTCAGCACAACCTGCTTTTGTCACAGTTTTACAACCTGGGAAACGCTCGTCCTTCCAATAATGAGTAAGAAAAGCGATTTCACCAGCTGTCACGCGCTCTTTCCATAATTCCAGCTCAGCTCTAGTGACACCTAATGCCATTAAGCTTCTTTTCTTTCAATTTCTTTATATTTTTCATCCCATATAGGGTCTACTCTACCTAAAGAAACAGGTCTAAAATTATCTTTTTTCACTAAAATGTGTTCTGATTTTGCAGTTACCGCTACAGTGCCATCTTCATGAAGAACCTCATAGCCATATACTGTACGTAACTTTCCGTGGGATTCAATCCAAGTTCGAACTGTCGCAACTTGGCCATATCTCATCGAAGCTTTGTATTGAATGGAAATATCCATCACTGGTGATACATAACCATCTGCCTCAAGTTGTGTCACTGAAAATCCTAAGTCATGGATTAACTGTGTACGTCCCAATTCAAGCCAAATGATATAATTCGAGTGATATACTACACCCATTTGGTCTGTTTCCGCATAACGGATTTCTATCTCTTTATTACTAACAAACATTTAATTCACCTCATAACTCTATTATACAGAAGTCTAGCTAAAATTACTCACAAAAGCCTTATATATAGCGTAATTCGACATCAAACTATTGAATTTATACTTCTCTATTACAAAAAGGCGAAGCCATTAGCTTCGCCTTTCATTATCGTTTACTTGCTTCTTTTGATGCTAACAAACCAATTGATTTGTTTTTCTTCCATACATTATTCCAATGTCGGTGAGATACTGGACCTTCACCTGCATACGGTGCAATTTCAACTGTAATACCAGGCTTTTTCTGTGACATGATAAACCAATCAGCAGATGATCCACTTCCTCTCGCATACAGAGGTGGGATGATTGAATACCCAGTTACCCGGCTAATTTGACGTGTTAACGCTAAATCACGCTTATAGTTAGCGCTATTTTGGAAGTTAAACCAATATAGAATTTGACCAGATGAGTGATATGAAATGTCAGACTTGAATTTATGACGTTCGACAAAAGCTTTGAGTGCTTGCGCTTCGGGTTCTGAGAATACACGAGGACCTTTGTAACCTTTATAGGTTTTAGGTTTAAAAGGTACATATTTCCATTCACCATCGAAATTTCGATTTAAATCGACACCTCGAGCATTAGCTTTCCAACGTTTGTACTTTGAGCTTTTATTGATCTTCTTGATTAAGTTCTTATTTGCCATACTATTTATACCATTTTGCACTAATGTCACCCCATCAGGGTTAATCATTGGAACAAACCAAATACTTGTAGTATCAAGGGTTTGACGCACATTATAGCCTGCAAAGCTTGTCTTTTTGTTGTAGCTATAAGAGTAGTTATCTATCATTTCCATCACTACATTTGTAGTCATATGTTCACGAGCATGAATGGCTGCATCAACTAAGATCTCTTTCTTACCGTTCCCAACTCTTAACGCATAGATTGCTCTTCCTTCTACAGATTCACCAATTTTCTCTAGAGATGTAAATTCAGGATATAGTTTAGCGAAAACTTTTACATAGTATGAATATGCCTTATAAGTGACGTTTTTTGTCGGATTAACAATGTTTTTATGATAATAATTTGTTAAATCGACATACCCAGATTGGCCTAAATATTCAATAATACCATGACCTTTAGATATACCTTTTAAGTGCACAGTTTGTCCTTTGTTTAATGAACCGATTTTGATACCATTTTGATCGTACACAGCTGAGGCTTTTTCTGCATACAAAGTGATTGGATAAGTTGCTGATTTCAGCGTGGATAAAGAGCTTGCCTTCTTTGTAGGCATTGTGCCAGCAATCGGAACGGCATATTGTTTACCACTCTTCTTAATGTAATGGTACTTACTCGTTGTTTTTGTCGGTTTAAAAATAGCACCTTTTTTTAATGTACCGATTTTTTTGAATTTACTATTTGTAACTGTATATAGTGTCACTGATTTATTCGCAATTTCGACCTTATCTGTTGATTTAAATGATAATTCGACATCTTTAAATGCGATATAACCAGTTTGATTTCCTATGTTTACTACAAAGTAGTTGTCGACAATATTGATTGTTTTTAACTTTGTTGCTTGGGTTCCTGCTGCCAAAACTGTCGAATTTGTGCTTGGCTCGTTAAAAATTTTGAAGGATTTTTTAGTTGTAAAACTAACTGTCTTTTTCACTTCAGGTTTTACAACTTCTATGTTTGCTTCACTTAGGTTTTCACGTGCAATCCAATATGTACTATGACCAATTGATAATTCATACCAATTTACGTTATCTGTACGATTCACGTGGTAAATGGTTGATGAATCATTTAATTGTAATAGAGCTTTTGTAGTGTTATTTGGTTCGAATAATAAACTATCTTCATTCACTGTTACATATGTATAAATAACCTCTGGTGATTCTACAATCGTTTCTTCTTCCGTTGTTTCAGGGTTTTCTGGCGTTTCTACAGAGGTTTGTTTTTCTTGTATTTCCGGTTCAACTTTATCTGATGTTTTTTCTATTGTAATTACTTCTTGCGGTACAACTGCTTCACCTATTTCAACTTCCTCATTGTCCTCTTGTTGTTGCTCTACTGGAGCTGCATGAACTGTATTTAAGTATGCAACCGGCACATTAAGAGCAAGGAGGAAGGCAATTGAAGATGCGAAAAGTTGAAAACTCTTCTTTTTCATAAATTCCAATTGGTACACCTCTACTATTTTATTCTCAATTTGACTCAAAATATCATTTATCTTCCATATTCAAATAAAAAAATACATGTGTAACATACAATTAAGATACGCTACACATGTATACAAGGCAAGGAAGACTCTTAAAGAATCATACCTAACTTATTTTGTTAATTTGTTACGAAGTACCATTTGTAGGATACCGCCGTTACGGTAGTAGTCTACTTCTACTTCTGAGTCGAAACGTGCAAGAGCTTTGAATTCTTTAACAGAACCATCTTCAGCTTTAGCAGTTACAGTTAAGATATCTTGAGGTTTAACACCTTCAGCGATATTAACTGAGATTTCTTCTTTACCAGTTAAGCCTAAAGATTCAGCGCTTTGTCCATCAACATATTGTAATGGAAGAACACCCATCATTACTAGGTTTGAACGGTGAATACGTTCGTAAGATTCAGCGATAACTGTTTTAACGCCTAAAAGGTTAGTACCTTTCGCAGCCCAGTCACGTGAAGAACCCATACCGTAATCTTTTCCAGCAAGTACAGCTAAACCAGTACCATTTTTAGCGTATTTCATAGCTGCATCGTAAATGTACTCAACTTCGCCTGTTGGCCAGTAAGTAGTGTAACCACCTTCTGTACCAGGAGCAACTTGGTTACGGATACGGATGTTAGCGAAAGTACCGCGCATCATAACTTCGTGGTTACCACGACGAGAACCGTAAGAGTTGAAGTTACGTGGTTCTACACCGTTAGCACGTAAGTATTGACCAGCTGGTGTATCTTTACCAATCGCACCTGCAGGAGAGATGTGGTCAGTTGTGATAGAGTCACCGAACTTCGCAAGTACACGTAAGCCAGAAAGCCCTTTAATGTCTTCTGGTTTTGGTGCAAGGTTTTGGAAGAATGGTGGGTTTTGAATGTAAGTTGAATTTTCATCAAATGTATATAGAGAATCAGTTGAAGTTTCAATTTCATTCCATTTTTCGTTCTCGTCGAATACGCGAGCATATTCTTTTTGGAATAGATCACGAGTTACAACTTTGTTAAGAACATTGTTAATTTCTTCAGTTGAAGGCCAGATATCAGCGAAGAATACATCGTTGCCATCTTTGTCTTTACCGAATGAATCATGTTGAAGATCTACATCTACAGTACCAGCTAATGCATAAGCAACAACAAGTGGTGGTGATGCTAAGTAGTTAGCTTTAACTAGTGGGTGTACACGACCTTCAAAGTTACGGTTACCTGAAAGAACAGAAGTTACGAATAAATCATTTGAAGTAATCGCTTCTTCAATTTCAGGAAGTAATGGACCTGAGTTACCGATACATGTAGTACAGCCGTAACCTACTGTGTTGAAACCGATTTCGTCCAAGTAAGAAGTTAGACCAGAATCATTTAAGTATCCAGTAACAACTTTTGAACCTGGTGCTAATGAAGTTTTAACCCATTTAGGAACAGTTAAACCTTTTTCAACAGCTTTTTTAGCTACTAAACCAGCAGCGATTAATACGTAAGGGTTAGATGTATTTGTACATGAAGTGATTGCAGCGATTGCTACAGCACCTGCAGGAATTTCTACATCGCCTTCAGCGAATTTAGCAGTTGCAGTTTTATCGAATTCTTTTTCAGTTAAACCAAAACCTTGTACACCAGAAGGAGCTACTACTACTTCGTGGTAACGTTTTTTCATGTTTGAAAGTGGAATTAAATCTTGCGGACGTTTAGGACCTGATAAGTTAGGTTCGATTTCAGCAAGGTTAATTTCAACAACGTCTGTGTAAACTGGTTCTAATTCAGGATCAAAGAACATGTTGTTTTCTTTTAAGTATTTTTCAACAACTTGGATGTGCTCTTCGTCACGACCAGTTAAACGCATATAGTTTAACGATTCTTCATCAATTGCGAAGTAACCACATGTAGCACCATATTCTGGAGCCATGTTTGAAATTGTTGCACGGTCAGCTAATGGTAATTGAGGAATCCCAGGACCGAAGAACTCAACAAATTTATTTACTACACCTTTAGCACGTAGTACTTGAGTTACTTTAAGAGCTAAGTCAGTAGCTGTAGTTCCGTTTGGAAGATCGCCTGTTAATTTAACACCGATTACTTCTGGAACTGGGAAGTATGAAGGTTGACCTAACATACCTGCTTCAGCTTCGATACCACCTACACCCCATCCAAGTACGCCGATACCGTTGATCATTGTAGTATGTGAGTCAGTACCAACCACTGAATCTGGGAATGTTTCGAAAGTTCCGTCTGCATTTTCATTCACGTGTACAACTGGAGCTAAGTACTCAAGGTTAACTTGGTGAACGATACCAGTTGCTGGAGGTACAGCACGGAAGTTGTCATAAGCTGTTTGAGCCCATTTTAAGAAGTTGTAACGCTCAGCATTACGTTCGAATTCAAGGTCCATGTTAGCTTGTAAAGCTGTTGCAGTACCATATTTGTCAACTTGTACTGAGTGGTCAATTACAAGGTCAACTGGAATTGCAGGGTTAATTTCGTTAGCGTCTCCGCCCATTTCTTTCATAGCAGAACGTAGAGATGCTAAGTCAACTACTACTGGTACACCAGTGAAATCTTGTAATACTACGCGTGATGGTTTGAAAGGAACTTCAGCATTAGGGTCTACATCTGCGCCCCATTTTGCTAATTGATCAACATGATCCTCTTTGATTACATAGCCGTCATATTGACGTAAAACAGATTCTAATAACACTTTGATTGAATAAGGAAGGCGTGATACATTTGCGATACCAGCTTCTTCGATAGCAGCTAAACGGTAGAAGTTATACTGTTTACCATTTACCTCGAATGAAGCACGGCTGTTATGCAAGTTTTTGTTTGCCATAGGTTGGTTCCCCCTCTAATTAACTAATGAAAAGGCTTTAATAATAGCTTCTTTTCTCCACCAACAATAATATACTAAATAGATACATAAGTAAATTACATTAATATTATAGTATGTGATAAGTTATATTTATGACCTTTTCCAAATGCCATAAGCACTCTCGAAAATGTTGATTTTTCATTTTAATACAGAATACATCAAATTTTACGAAATTAAAAAAATGTCTACAAAAGCAACTGTAGACATGTTTTTAATTATCGATCTTCTACTATTATATAAGTTGCTTTTATTGGTCCGTGCACACCAACTACTAGATTCATCTCAATATCAGCTGAATTACTTGGTCCAGATATGAAATTAATACATGGCGGCACTGTTTCACCATTTTGCACTTTTTCAGAGATGATTTGTGCTGCTTGCGTCATTCTTGGGACAATTGTGCTTTTTGGGATAATCGCAATATAGGTTTGCGGAAGCAAACTGACTGATCGCCCTTGACCGCCTGTTGAAAATAAAACAACTGTTGCAGACTCGGCAAGTGTTATATCACTAAAAGTAATACCCACATTCGCTTTTTCTGCAAGTATAATATTGTCATCTCCATTTTCTACATTCCATTCATTCACTTCAATACTAGCTTGTGGCCATTCTTCTTCCAATAGATTACGTAAACCGAATGTGTCAAAGCGTTCATCTTTCCAAATAGAAACAGGACCACCTCCATACAAATCTACACGATTTGCTAACACTTCTTTTAATTGGTCTGCAGTTGTTTCAATATAGTCTGTATGAATATTGCTACATTGTTTCTGAAACACTTGCACTAGCTCATCTCGGGATAGATCAGTAAGTGTTTTTGCTTGCGGATTGTACTTCCAGTTTCGTTCAGGCTTTTTTGTTGTATTCATTTCTCGGCCAAGTGCTGTTGCGATATTTTTTATAAATGGTGCACGTTGTTGGATCATTTATTGTCTCCTCCTTCACGGTTTTTATACCAGTCGCGGAAACGTTCATTTTTTGGTGTAGGGAATTCGCGAATCATCGTCCATTCTTTTAATGGTCCCGGTCCTTTAGATATAAACTCTTTGTCTTTCATAAAGGGCTTCATCACTTTTGTTGCGAGTTTTGTTCCTGTTGTATATAGCGGATTGGAGGCTGCCCCAATACCAAACGCCTTCATCATCAAACCTTCAGAAATTGGTGCTTTACCTTCTTTTTCTACTATTATTTGTCGATGTTTGTGAAGTAAATCATGCAACGGAATCTTCACAGGGCATGCTTCTGTACAAGCACCACATAATGTAGAGGCGTAAGGTAATTCTTTAAAGTCATCATATCCTGCAAGTAACGGAGTCAAAACAGCGCCTATTGGTCCTGGATAGATTGAGTTATATGAATGACCTCCAATATGACGATATACAGGGCAGACATTTATGCAGGCAGCACAGCGTATACATTGCAATACTGATTGAAATTCTGTACCTAGAATTTTTGAACGACCATTATCCACGATGACTAGATGGAATTCTTCAGGACCATCAGCATCACCTTCACGGCGTGGCCCTGATAATACCGTGATATAACTCGTTAGTTTTTGCCCAACAGCACTTCGTGTCAATAAACTCACGAGTACTTCTAATTCTTCGAACGTTGGTACAATGCGCTCCATACCCATAACGGTAATTTGCGTTTTCGGAACAGTCGTAGCTAGACGAGCATTCCCTTCATTTGTTACTAAACTAATCGAACCAGATTCAGCAATTGCAAAGTTACAACCTGTAATACCGACATCTGCAGTTAAAAATTCATTACGTAGTGTCTCACGTGCATGACGTGCCAATTCTGTTGGATCGTTAGATTTTTTATAGTTTATTTTCTCTTCAAATACCTTACGAATTTGCTCTTTGTTTTTATGTAATGCAGGTGCGACTATATGGGATGGTGGGTCGTGTTCGTCAAGTTGTAAAATATATTCCCCTAAATCGGTCTCAATCACATTACAACCAGCCTTTTCTAATACAGCATTTAAGCCGATTTCTTCAGTAACCATAGATTTCGATTTGACAATCTTTTTTGCATTTTTCTTTTTAACAACCTCTTCAATATATCGATTAGCGTCATCTGCGGTTTGTGCAAAGAAAACGTGACCACCAAGCTTTTGTACGTTGTCAGATAACTCTTGTAAATAATAATCTAAATTTTCCAGCACATGTTGGCGAATCTCTTCCCCGTGAGAGCGCCATTCTTCCCAGTTCCCAAGTTCCTCAGCGTTTTCTAATCGGCGAGAACGCAGGCGATCCTGTGCACCAGACACCGCACCGCGCATAAAATCATCTTGTAAATTATCTTTTACTTTGTCTTTAAAATTCCCATCCGTAATTTTTACAGCCATACGCTCACCCCTTAATGTGAATTTAATACTTCAGCAATATGCATTACTTTCACCGGTACCTGCCTACGTTGCATTCGTCCAGCAATGTTCATAATGCAACCGCCGTCAGATGCTACTAAAATCTGCGCATTTGTAGAGATTGCAGCATCAACTTTTTCATCAACCATTTGTTCCGAAATATTCCCCATTTTCACGGAGAACGTTCCCCCGAAACCACAGCAATTATACGCATACGGTAAAGGTTTCATTTCTAGGCTTTCTACGTTGGATAAAAGTGTATAGGGTGCATCTTTTATCCCTAATAAGCGTGTCATATGACATGATGGATGATAAGTTGCTTCTCCAGTTAACTTAGCTCCGACATCTTCTACCTTTAATACATTGACGATAAAATCAGTTAGTTCGTACGTTTTTTCAGCCAATAGCCTTGCACGTGCAGACCAACCAGGTTCATCTTTTAAAATTTTTGGATATTCATGAAACATTGTTGCACACGAACCTGATGGTGTGACAACAACTTCCGCTGCTTCAAACGTTTCTATCATTTTTTTAATAGCAGCTTTTGTATGCTCAACATATCCAGAATTGTAAGACGGTTGACCACAGCATACTTGCGCTGTAGGAAAATCAATTTCACAACCCAGTCGCTCCAATAACTCCACAGTTGCTTTTCCCACATTTGTTTCAAACATATCCACAAGACATGTTACAAATAGTGTTACTTTCATGTACATACCCCCCCAAAGATATGGTCATCTGATGACTTGTTTTTTATTAATGATACAGGAATAAACAATGGTTTTCCAATCCTTTTATTGAAAATACGAATTTTTCTGTTAATTTAACATAGAAGAATGACTTATAGATTAGTCATTTTCCTCTTGGATATATTGCGCTAAAACTGACTCCACAAATTGCAAATGTGCCTTCATCGCCTTTGCTGCACCTTCTGCATCCTGTGCTTCTATTTGTTTGTATATTAAATGGTGTTGTTCGTTTAATAGATCTAATGTTTTTTTTTCATCATATAAACAAATACGACGTGTTTCACGCATAGATTCAGACATTAGATGAGACACATGTTGCATTAATGTGCTAAGTAATACATTATTCGCAGCCTTAGCAATGGCTAAGTGGAAGGCTAAGTCAGCTCTCTCCCCTAGATCAGAGTTTTTTTTGTGATTGATCATTTCCATTAAATGAACACGCATCACTTCCAAATCTTCTGCGGTTCTTTTTTGAGCAGCGCTTGCGACAATGCCCGTTTCTAAAATTTGTCGTACTTCTAATAACTCTTGAATGTTTTTATCCGTCATAAGTATTGCACTTTGGATAGGATAAGCTAGATTATCTGCAGTGAATGTTTTGACGAATGTCCCTTCCCCTTGCCGCATTTCAATAAGTCCCATTGCTCGTAAGGAAGTTAGTGCTTCACGAATTGCTGATCTTCCTACTTGAAAATTGACTGCCAATTCTTGTACAGAGTCTAATTGATCTCCTGGTTTCAACTGACCATCTTTAATCATTTCTAATAATATATCAGCCACTTCTTCGTAAATCTTTTTTCTGGTAATCTTTTTATAGTTCAATTGTATGTCACCTCTATTCTATTATAACCAAAGGAAATACTATATTAAAAACTAATGTTAAATAATAATTGTGGATCATCTGATAATATACATAATAGGTTTGTTGTCTTTGCTTAAGTTATACAAAAAATCGTTAATGTTATTAATTTATAAAAAGCATTGTTTTCTTTCGAAGTTGTGTTATTCTTTCTTATTTAAATGGTGGTAGAAGTATACATAGATTGATGAAAAAATTGTGCAGCAGTGATGTGTTCATAATATAGACTAACGAGGTTTATATATTAACTATATTCAGTTACATAGTGTCTAAAACACATAGTTCATTAGAAGACAGTTAGTGGAAATCAAATGTTTTTCTGCTATAACACCCTTTTTTTCGATTAAGCATAGCATTTTATATTGACAAAAAAACCGTCTAGACGGTACAATAAAAACACAAAAAAGACCATCTGGACGGTTTTATTCAAGGGGAGGCTTACACATGGAATCAAAAGCAACAATCAAGCGCAAACACATTCTAAAATCTGCTAAAGACTATATTTTGGAAAATGATATAAACTCACTAACTTTAGATTCAGTGGCAAAGCAAGCTGGGATTAGTAAAGGTGGTTTATTGTATCACTTTCCCAATAAAGAAGCATTATTATTGGAAGTAACTCAATATATCTTCGAAGATTTCACTTCTCGATTTAATGAGCACGCTATGAATGACTCGATAGAAAAAGGTAGATGGAACCGCGCTTTAATAGAAGCAACAAAAGAGGATTTGAGTAACAATGCCGAGTTAAATGTAGGACTACTTGCTTCTTCTATGTTAAATCCAGATTTATTAACAAGCATGTCTCAAAGCTATCAGTATATGCAAAATAAAGTGGAGCAAGATAGTATAGATCCAGTAACAGCAACTATTATTCGATTAGCTATAGATGGACTATACTATTCAGAACTGTTTAATATAGCTCCATTAGATGAAAAATTGCGTGAAGATGTTATTCAAAAATTAATTAGCATGACAAAGTAGGAGGTCAATATCTTGAATCCATATATAATTTTGGCCGTAGCCATTATTAGTGAAGTATTTGGTAGTTCTATGTTAAAAGTTTCAAACGGATTTAAAAGGTTGCTCCCTTCCATTGGTGTAATTATTGGCATGTTTTCAGCTTTTTATTGCTTATCTTTATCACTTAAAACAATACCACTAGGCACAGCTTATGCAATTTGGTCAGGGGTAGGGACAGCCTTAACCGCTTTAGTAGGTGTAATTGTGTATAAAGAGAATTTTAATTTAAAAAAAGCTTTAGGATTAGTGCTAATCATTGGTGGAGTTGTTGTATTAAAACTCTCTAGTGGTAGCGTTCATTAATCTTTAGATATTCGGGGGTTATAGTATGAAAGGTTATATAGCTTTAGGGATTTCCATCATTAGCGAAATATTTGGCACAACAATGTTGAAATTATCAGAAGGATTTACAAATTTGCTCCCTTCTATTGGTGTAATAATTGGTTTTGGCGTAGCATTTTACTGCTTATCACTATGTCTTAAAACGATTCCATTAAGTTTAGCTTACGCTATTTGGGCAGGAATAGGGACAGCTATAACAGCGGTTATTGGTATATTGTTATGGGATGATCCATTTAGCATTATGACATTCCTTGGCATAGTATTAATAATTGGCGGAGTAGTTTTATTAAATGCTTCCAATAGTCCGGAAAAAGTAGAAGAACCATCAAGTTAAAAGCTCGATGGTTTTTCTTTACTCTATTAAATGAAAGACTACATGTGAATACAAATCGAATTATGGTAATAGTCTTTTTCGTTCATCTAAACTTGGTAAGTGGCAACTAGCAGGTGCTTTCATTAATTTATGACGATTGCGAGCTACCAGGCGATATACTGGATTTCGGACAAATAAGGGAATTAGTTTGAAAATAGTGAACAAGGAAAAAGGTGTTTTTAAATAAGGGAGTAAAAAAAACACAGCCTCTGATTCAGTCAATATGCCAGCTGGACTTTTCACTACAACTGAATCGAGATTCTTCGTAAGATTCAGCGATAATGTGTTTTTTGCAGTTTCACCCTGTAATGGAGCAAAAAGAATATCGTGATTCCTTTCATGTTTTAAGACGAACTGAACTGCCCACTGACAGAATCCGCAACTACCGTCATAAAACAGTATTGGATTTTGATGGTTGGTCATTACTCTCCACTCTTTCTATATGTATTACTAATTATTGTACAATATTTACAACTAATTTAACAAAGAACCGTTTAGAATTTGAGATAATCAAACAATAATTCTGTAAAGATCTCTACAGAAAACTTGTTGGATGACACCTTTGAATCTATTGACTAAGACTATTTAAAGTAAATACTATAGATACGAATCACAGTATAAAGATCCACATAAAAAAAACGAATCGATCTTAACCAATCAATTCGCTTGATGTATTTGATTTATTTTCAGAAAATTCAATTCTGTTATATCTGATTTCCCAGGCAATATGGTAAGATAACTCTCATGTTAGCTCATTTATTCCACTAGAAAAGCGATTAAATTACTATCTAAAATTTTATTTCCTGCCTCGTTTAGTTTTCTAGATGGATTTATCATTTAGTAAAGAGTAAATATTAGTATCATGTGGAACACCATCTTGATACATATAATTTCTCAAAACGCCTTCTTTTTCAAAGCCTAATTTCTCTAATAACTTATTCGAAGAAGTATTTTCCACAAAAACGACCGCTCCAATACGCTTTATGCCAAGCTTTTCGAATCCATAAGTAATTACTTCCTTAACAACTTCAGTTGCATATCCACTTCCCCAGTATTCAGGAGAAAGTGCGTAGCTTATATCTGCTCTCTTATGTTCATGGGACCATTCTTGAAACCCAATTGTTCCAATAATTCCATCCATACCTTCTCGTTCAATTCCCCATTTGATACCTATTTTTTTCTCATAATTCCTCGAAAAATTCCCGATAATTTGTTTCACCTGATCTAAACTTGTTAGTGGATTTTGCCCATAGAAACGTAATACATCAACATTTGAAAAGCAATCTAATATAGCCTGTGCATCATCTTCTATTAGTTCTCTCAAAATTAGCCGTTCAGTCTTTAAAATTGGAAACATTACGTTACACCCCTTTTCAAAAATCAACTAAAAAACAAACAATTTAATATCCCCATAAATCATTAAAAACTACCTAATGCCAATTTAGACACTAGGTAGTTTTTATACTTATTTAATACGCTTTGCGAGTTGCTTCATACTTCGTAATTTGCTCATCATATTGGAATGTTAAAGAAATCTCATCCCAGCCATTTAATAGCATTTGTTTATAGTAAGGGTCAATTTCAAAATTGTATACTTTACCATTCGCTGTTACAGTTTGAGCTTCTAAATTCACCTCTGTTTCAAGTGGTGAAGCTTCGCCTGCTGCAAGTAATTCTTCTACTTCATAAACAGACAACTTAATCGGTAAAATACCGTTTTTGAAACAGTTATTATGGAAAATATCCGCAAAACTTGGTGCGATAACTACATTGAATCCATAATCTAAAATAGCCCATGGTGCGTGCTCACGTGATGATCCACAGCCAAAGTTTTCGTGCGCTACTAAAATTTTAGAGCCTTGATATTGTGGTTGATTTAATACGAAATCTTCAATTGGTTGATCATTTTGATCGAAGCGCCAGTGGTAAAAAACAAATTGACCAAAACCTGTACGTTCGATTCGTTTTAAAAACTCTTTAGAAATAATTTGATCGGTATCAACATTTTTTCTATTAAGTGGTGTTAGTACGCTATTCACTACATTAATTGGTTCCATCCTCTACGCCTCCATTACACAGGTACATTTAAAATTTCGCGAACATCTACGAAGTGTCCAGCGATTGCGGCAGCTGCTGCCATTTGTGGACTCACAAGATGCGTACGAGAACCAGCACCTTGGCGTCCTTCGAAGTTACGATTAGACGTTGAAGCACATCTTTCTCCAGCTGGAACCACGTCCTCGTTCATCGCAAGACACATACTGCATCCTGATTCACGCCATTCAAAGCCCGCATCCAAGAAGATTTTATCTAACCCTTCCTCTTCTGCTTGCTTTTTAACCGTGAATGAACCTGGTACAACAATTGCTTTTACATTTTCATTTACTTTTTTACCTTCAATAACTGCTGCTGCAGAACGTAAGTCATGTAGTCGTGAATTCGTACATGAACCAATAAACACATGTTGAATAGCAATATCAGTTAATGGTGTACCTTCTTGTAAATCCATATATTGTAGTGCTTTTTTATGTGCTTGTTTATCTGATTCTTCTTCGAAATCAGCTGCATAAGGTACGTGATTTGAAATACCAGAACCCATTGAAGGATTTGTACCCCATGTGACAAATGGTTCGATTTCATTTGAATCAATTTCAAGCACACGGTCATATGTAGCATCAGAATCTGACGCTAATGATAGCCAGTACTCACTTGCTTCCTCGAATGCATCGCCTTGTGGAGCATACTCGCGGCCTTTAATATAATCTACAGTGATCTGATCCGGACTGATTAAGCCCGCTTTTGCCCCTGCTTCAATTGACATATTACATATTGTCATTCGTTCTTCCATCGATAATTGATGAATAGCATCACCTGTAAATTCAACAATATGACCAGTACCTACATCAATACCAAACTTCGCAATGATTGCTAGAATGATATCTTTTGCAGTTACACCAAAGCCAAGTTCACCGTTGACACGGATATCCATCGTTTTTGGTTTGTTTTGCCATAAGGTTTGAGTTGATAATACATGTTCCACTTCACTTGTACCGATACCAAACGCAATTGCACCGAATGCACCGTGAGTTGATGTATGTGAGTCACCACAAACGATTGTTTTACCCGGTTGTGTTAAACCGAGTTGTGGTCCGATTACGTGAACTATCCCTTGATCTGGATGTCCCATATCTGCTAATTGAACACCAAATTCTGCACAGTTTTCTGCTAATGTGTTAATTTGTTTTTTAGCGATTGGGTCATTAATCGTAGGTAAATTCTTTGTCGGCACATTATGATCCATTGTTGCAAAGCATAGGTCAGGACGACGTACTTTACGATTGTTTAAACGAAGTCCTTCAAAGGCTTGTGGAGATGTTACTTCGTGAATTAAATGCAAGTCGATATAAAGCAAATCCGGTTTCCCGTCCTCTTGATAAACGACATGTTGATCCCATACTTTTTCGATTATATTTTTTGCCATATAATATCACCTTTTCTTAGATATATGATGTCATAATGCTATCTGAAACGAAGCTAGTGTCTAGTTCATTAATGACTTTTTCAGTCCACTCAGCTGTTGTTAATACGCGACTTCCTGGAGTTGCGAGATCTCCTGTGAAATAACCATCTTCGAATACTGCAGCTACAGCACGTTCAATTTCAGCTGCTTCTTCATTTAAGCCAAATGAATACTTTAACATCATCGCGACAGATAAAATCGTTGCAGCTGGGTTCGCAATGCCTAGTCCTGCAATTTCAGGAGCTGAACCATGGACGGGCTCATATAATCCGAAATTATCAGAACGTATACTTGCAGAAGGTAACACACCTAGTGAACCTGTAATTACTGAAGCTTCATCACTTAGAATATCACCGAACATATTCTCCGTTACAACAACGTCATATGCTGCTGGGTTCGTTATTAATTTCATTGCTGTAGAATCGACTAAACTATGTTCAACTTCGACATCTGGATAACCAACTTTCTTTTCATCTACAATTTGGCGCCATAGTCTTGAAGATTCAAGAACGTTTGCTTTATCAACAGACGTTAATTTCCCTCTACGTACACGTGCTAATTGGAAAGCACTATCAACGATACGTTCAACCTCAAATCGTGTGTACACTAATGTATCTAGAGCCGCTTTTTCCGTACGTTGACGAGGTTCGCCAAAATATAAACCACCAGTTAATTCACGAACGATTAGTAAATCAACATCTTTCACAATATCTTCTTTTAGAGGAGAAGCTTTCAAAAGTGACGGAATTGCTTGCACTGGACGTAAGTTTGAGAATAAATCAAAGTGCTTACGAATGCGTAGTAAACCTTTTTCTGGTCGTAATTCAGCTGGATTTTGATCCCACTTAGGACCCCCAACTGCTCCAAGTAGGATTGCATCACTTTCTTCGCAAAGGGCAATCGTTTCTTGAGGTAACGGATCATTATGTTGATCAATTGCTGATCCACCTATTGCACCATAAGCGATGTGGAATGTATGATGATATCTTTTACCGACTGATTGTAATACTGACACGGCCGAAGCGACAACTTCGGGGCCAATGCCATCACCCGGTAGTACTGTAATTTTCTTTTCCATAAAAACTCCTCCTCTATATGATTAACGAATTAATTCTTTAGCTCTTAAACCCGATTGAATAATCTGTCTATTGATAGCGTTTAAATACGCTTTTGCTGAAGCTTCCAAAACATCTTGTGCTGCATCACGACCAGTAACTTTTTGGTCTTTGTATGTTAAATTAATAACTGCTTCACCTAATGCATCACGACCTTTCCCTACAGAAGTTACACGGTAGTCTAAAATTTCAACCTTAGAATTAATCAGTAATTCCAAAGTATTGAAGATTGCTTCAACAGAACCCGAACCGGTTGACGCTACTGTTACTTCTTCACCGTCTGGTTGAATTACTTGCACGGTAGCAGTTGGAATGTTCTCAGTACCGTATTGAACTTGAACGCTTTTCAGCTCATACACTGATATTTCTTCATATTGAATTTGTTGATCTGTTAGTAAAGTTAATAAATCTTCTTCATTAATTTCCTTCTTACGATCAGCTAACTTTTTAAATTCCGCGAATGCGCGATTGATTTTATCGTCGCTTAAGTCAAAGCCCATCGTTTCAGCACGGTCTTTGAAGGCGTGTCTTCCGGAGTGTTTACCTAATACGAGAGGAACCGCACTTTCTCCAATTAAAGCAGGTGTAATAATTTCATATGTTTCAGGATTCTTTAACATCCCGTCTTGATGTATACCTGATTCATGAGCGAAGGCATTCTTACCTACGATTGCTTTATTTGGTTGAATAACGACACCTGTAAGTTTACTGACGAGTTGACTCGTACGTTTAATTTCTTGCAAGTTAATGCCAGTTTCGATACCGTAAATGTCTTTACGAATGTGCATTGCAACAGCGATTTCTTCTAATGCTGCATTACCAGCACGTTCACCGATTCCATTAATTGTACCCTCAACTTGATTGGCGCCATTTTCAATTGCTGCGATTGAGTTTGCAACGGCCATGCCTAAATCATCATGACAGTGAGCGGAGAAGTTTACTTTGTCACTACCTGTGACATTTTCTCTTAAATATTTAAATAGTGCGCCATATTCAGCAGGGCTTGCATAACCTACTGTATCTGGAATGTTAATAGTAGTTGCACCAGCTTTAATTACCTCATTTATAATACGTACAAGAAATTCACGGTCAGAGCGGAAAGCATCTTCTGCAGACCATTGTACTAGTGGAAATGTATTTTTTGCATATTTGACAGCTTCTACGGCAGCTTCCACAACTTGATCTGGTGTTTTGTTTAGTTTGTATTGCATATGGATTGGACTTGTAGCAAGGAATACATGGATATGTGGTTGTTCTGCTTTTTTAAGTGCGTCCCAAGTGATATCAATATCCTTTTTGATTGCTCTTGCAAGACCTGTAACGATTGAGTTTTTAACTGTACCTGCAATACGTTGTACAGCTTCGAAATCGCCAGGGGAAGAAGCAGGAAAACCTGCTTCAATAATAGATGCCCCAAAGCGTTCTAACTGTTTCGCAATTTCAAGCTTTTCAGCGGTATTTAGATTAATACCTGCTGATTGCTCTCCATCACGTAGTGTAGTATCAAAAATTTCAATTTTGCGCACTGTTTACCACTTCTTTCTCAATCTTTTTACCGTTATTTACGAAAGGCATCATTTCACGAAGTTTATCTCCAACTACTTCGATTTGGTGCTCAGATTCTGCTTTTTTAATTGCATTGTATTTAGGTCGGTTTGTTTCGTTTTCGTTGATCCATTCTTTTGCAAATTTACCTTCTTGGATATCTGTTAAAACGTCTTTCATGCGTTCTTTTACAGATGCATCGATTACACGTGGACCAGATACGAAATCTCCCCATTCAGCTGTATCTGAGATTGAGTAGCGCATGTTAGCTAGACCGCCTTCATACATCAAGTCAACGATTAGTTTTAGTTCATGCATACATTCGAAGTAAGCGATTTCTGGTTGGTAACCTGCTTCTACTAAAGTTTCGAAACCAGCTTTTACTAGAGCTGTTGTACCACCGCAAAGAACTGCTTGCTCCCCGAATAGATCTGTTTCTGTTTCTTCTTTGAAAGTAGTTTCGATTACACCAGCACGTGCTGCACCGATACCTTTTGCATAAGCTAGTGCTAAATCTTTTGCGTTACCAGTTGCATCTTGGAAAATACCGAATAATGCTGGTACACCTGCGCCAGCTTCGTATGTGCGGCGTACTAAGTGTCCTGGACCTTTTGGAGCTACTAAGAATACGTCAACATCAGCTGGTGGTACGATTTGGCCAAAGTGTACATTGAAACCATGTGCAAATACTAGTGCATTTCCAGCTTGTAATCCTGGTGCGATTTCTTCTTCATAAACTGCTTTTTGGCGTTCGTCTGGAAGTAAGATCATGATAACGTCTGCTTCTGCAGCTGCTTCTTTTACTGTTTTTACTGTTAAGCCATCTTGCTCAGCTTTATCGAAAGATTTTCCTGGACGGATACCAACTGTAACGTCGAAGCCTGATTCATTTAGGTTTTGAGCGTGTGCATGACCTTGTGAACCATATCCGATTACTGCGATTTTTTTACCTTGTAAAGTTGCCTCGTTGATATCGTTGTTATAGTACATTTTTGCCATTTTAAATTCCCCCTGATTGTTTTAATAGTTTTTTTAGAAGCTTTTTATTATAAAATCGAAAGTTGCGCTGTTGGTTTTACTTGTGCATCACGTACAAACGCTGTAGCACCAGTACGTGTTAGCTCTTTAATACCATATGGCTGGATCAATTCAATGAATGCGTCAATCTTCTCTGGGTTTCCAACAATTTGATAAGTTACAACATTTTTACCCATATCGATAATGGAACCACGGAAAGGCTCGACAATTGAGTTAATCTCCATGCGCAAATTCGGTGGAGCAACAACTTTAATTAGTGCAAGCTCACGTATAACAATTGATTTGTCAGTGATATCATTTACTTTTATCACATCAATTTGTTTTGAAAGCTGTTTGACCAATTGTTCAATTTTATTTTCATCCTCTACATGTACGATGAAAGTCATTTTTGAGATACCCGGTTGTTCTGTATGACCAACCGTGATACTTTCGATGTTAAACTGTCTTTTCATGAGTAAACCTGTGACGCGATTTAATACACCACTTTGGTTGATCACAGTTACTGTAATAACTCTTTTCATCCTTTTTTCACCCCAATCATTTCATCTAATCCTTTACCAGGTGCTACCATTGGATTAACAACTTCAAGTTGTTTTACACGACAATCGATTAGTACTGGCTCATCTGATAACAGTGCTTCAGTCAGTATATTTTCAGCCTCATGGATTGTATTAATGCGGTAACCCTTCACACCGTAAGCTTCAGCTAGTTTCACGAAATCTGGCTGAACTGGCATTAAGGAAGATGAATAACGCTCTTCATAGAACGTTTCTTGCCATTGACGAACCATCCCTAAACAGCTGTTATTTAAAATAACAATTTTCACTGGTAAGTTAAATTCTTTCAATAGTGCAAGTTCTTGAGATGTCATTTGGAAGCCTGCATCACCTACAATAGAGATAACTCTTTGATCAGGTTTAGCAAATTGAGCTCCAATTGCAGCTGGGAAGCCAAAGCCCATTGTTCCTAGTCCGCCAGACGTTACCCAATTGTGGTCGGTTTTAAATTTGTAGTATTGTGCTGTCCACATTTGGTGTTGACCTACGTCTGTTGTGACGATCGCTTCACCATTTGTAATACGGTTTATTAGCTCCACAGCTTGTTGCGGATAAACTGTATCTGGCTCTTTTGCGTCATACCATAATGGATATTCCGCTAAGCATTCTGCCAAATACTCGTGCCATAGCAACGTATCAGGTGTTTCAATCTCTTGTTTCAATAGTGCTTTTAATGCTTCTTTTGCATCTGCAACAATTGGAATATCAGTTGGAACGTTTTTTCCAATTTCGGCTGGATCAATATCGATATGAATTATTTTCGCTTTTTGAGCGAATTTGCTTAGATCTCCTGTAAGGCGATCATCGAAGCGTGCCCCTATATTGATAAGTAAATCACAGTTACTAATCGCCATATTAGACGTAAATGTCCCGTGCATACCTGCCATTCCTAAGAAAAGCTCGTGTTCACCGTTAATACTGCCAAGTCCAAGTAAAGTATTAGTTACCGGAATATTGTGTTTTTCAGCAAATTCAGTTAATTCAACTGATGCATCTGCCGCTAGTATTCCAGCACCTGCTAAGATCAAAGGTTGTTTTGCTTCACCAATAGCTTTCACTGCTTTTTGAATTTGCAAAAAGTTCGGATGCAATGTCGGCTGATAACCTGGTAAATTAATCGGTGCATTATCATCTACTTCCGATTCGAAGATGGTATTTGCAATATCTTTTGGAATATCAACAAGTACTGGTCCTTTTCGACCAGTTGAAGCAATGTGGAATGCTTCCTTTACGATTCTTGGAATATCGTTAATGTTCTTCACTTGATAGTTATGCTTTGTAATCGGTTGAGTGATGCCAACGATATCAGCTTCTTGGAAAGCATCGGTTCCAACAACTGTTGTTGCAACCTGACCTGTAAAGACAACAAGTGGAAGAGAATCCATCATGGCATCTGTAATACCTGTTACAAGATTTGTAGCTCCAGGTCCAGACGTAGCAATTACGACTCCTGTTTTTCCTGATACGCGAGCATAACCTTCTGCGGCATGAATTGCCCCTTGTTCATGTCTGGCGAGTATATGTTTAATCGGATCTTTGTATAGTGCGTCATATAATGGTAAGACAGCACCACCTGGATATCCGAAAATAATTTCAACATTTTGTTTTTTTAACGATTCGATGAACAATGCAGCACCATTTTGTTGCTTTTTAATTTCTTGTTTGGCCTCTTCCGGTGCTGATTCTCTACTCTTTAGTGGAACTTGTGCATTCATCATATAACTCCTCCCTAATTTTTTATATAAAAAAAGCCCATTTCTCCGCACGCAAAGAAAACCTTTACGTAGGGATGAAAATAAGCTTTTCATGGTACCACCCTTGTTCATAGTCAAAAGACTACCTCTTGAATAGACGAATCTATTCTTTATCTAACGAGCGCAATTGGTTGCGCCCGGGGTTACCTAATTACTTGCGTGTTTAGCAACCCACTCCGAGGGGATGTCGGATATAGTTGTATTACCGGCTCCCAGCACTACCGGCTCTCTGTGAATACTAAAATCTATAACCTTTAACCTCATCAACGATTTCTATATTTAATTGTCATACTAAATTTTCATTACGCCACCTGTAGAAGCGCTCGTTACAAGCTTCGAATAACGTGCTAAGTAACCTTTTTTAATCTTTGGTTCGAATGGTTTTAAATTTTGCTTTCTTTCCGCTAAAATTTCAGCGGAAACTTGTAATTCTATCGTACGGTTTGTTAGATCAATAGAGATTATGTCACCATTCTCTACTAATGCAATCGGCCCACCATCAGCCGCCTCTGGAGAAATATGCCCGATTGATATACCTCGTGAAGCACCTGAGAAACGACCATCTGTAATAAGTGCTACCTCTTTACCTAGACCACGTCCCATAATAGCAGAAGTTGGTGCAAGCATTTCAGGCATTCCTGGTCCACCTTTAGGTCCTTCATAACGAATGACTACAACATGACCTGCTTGAACTGTGCCATTATCGATGTTTTCTTGAGCTTCCTCTTGAGAATCAAAGACAATAGCTTCACCTGTGAATTCTTTGATAGACGGATCAACAGCACCTACTTTAATAACAGCACCTTCAGGAGCAATGTTACCGAAAAGTACTGATAAACCACCTACAGGACTATATGGATTATCTTTTGTACGTATGACATCTGTATTTGTAATTTCATGTCCTGCTACATCTTCAGCAATTGTTTTACCTGTGATAGTGATTCGATCTTTATGAATTGCCCCATCAATTTTACAAAGCTCGTTGACGATTGCACTAACACCACCTGCAAGATGAACATCATGCATTGAATAATTTGAAGCTGGCATTATTTTCGATAAATATGGTACGCGTTCAGCTACCTTATTAATATCTTCTATGTTGTAATCGATTTCTGCTTCATGAGCGATTGCTAATGTATGTAATACAGTATTAGTTGAACCTCCCATTGCCATATCAAGGGCAAAAGCATCATCGATTGTTTCTTTCGTAATGATATCGCGTGGTTTTAAATCATCCTTGATCATTTGGACTAAATATTTTGCAGCGTCTTTAATTAATTGATGACGTGCATCAGAAGTTGCTAAGATCGTACCGTTGCCTGGTAAAGCCATTCCTAGCATTTCCATTAGAGAGTTCATAGAGTTTGCCGTAAACATCCCTGAGCATGAGCCACAAGTCGGGCACGCGTTATCTTCAATGTCCTTTAATTGCTCTGCAGTCATTTGACCGCTTTTATAAGCACCAACGCCTTCAAATACAGAAGTTAATGAAAGTTGCTCTCCAGTAGAAGAAACACCAGCTTCCATAGGACCACCTGATACAAATACAGAAGGAACATTCGTACGAACAGCTGCCATCAACATTCCTGGTGTGATTTTGTCACAGTTTGGAATGTAGAATACACCATCAAACCAGTGTGCATTAATAACTGTCTCTGCAGAATCTGCGATTAGCTCTCGGCTTGGTAATGAGTAGCGCATTCCGATATGGCCCATAGCGATCCCATCGTCTACACCGATTGTATTGAATTCGAATGGAATCCCACCCGCTTCTCGTATCGCCTCTTTAACAACTTCAGCAAACTTTTGAAGATGAACATGACCTGGAATAATATCAATGTAAGAATTGCAAACTCCTATAAATGGTTTATCTAAATCTTTTGTTTTAACACCTGTTGCATATAGTAAACTTCTATGCGGAGCACGATCGACTCCCTTTTTTATCATGTCACTTCTCATATTAAACGCCCCTCATTACACTACTGTAGTTTTTTCGTCGTAAGCTTTCACGCCATCTTGTTCAACGATTGCACGGAAACCCTCTAAAATGTCATTCGTCACTTTACCAGGTGTACCGTCGCCAATGACACGGCCGTCTACTTTCACCACAGCGATTACTTCAACAGCTGTACCTGTTAAGAATACTTCATCAGCTACATATACATCATGTCTAGTAAACACACCTTCAGTTGCTTCGTAACCTTTTTTAGCAGCAACTTCTAAGATTGCATTACGCGTAATTCCTTCTAAAGCACCGATATAACCTGGAGGTGTGATTAATTTATTGTCTTTAATGATAAAGATATTGTCGCTTGAACCTTCAGCTACATAACCTTCACCATTCATCATTAACGCTTCAGAAACACCTGCTAGGTTAGCTTCTATTTTAACTAAAATATTATTTAAATAGTTTAATGTTTTCGTTTTTGGACTTAATACATCAGAACGGTTACGACGGCTTGAAGCTGAAACAATTTCAATACCAGTTTCGTAAAGCTCTGCTGGGAATAAAGCTAGTGGCTCAGCGATTACAATTACACTTGCTTGCTTACAACTTCTAGGATCTATCCCTAAGTTACCAACACCACGTGAAACGATTAAACGGATATAAGCACTTTGTAGAGAATTTACTTTAATAGTTTCTTTCACTACTTCAGTCATTTCTTCGATTGTGTATGGAATTTCAAGTAAAATGGATTTTGCTGATTCATAGAGTCTTACTAAGTGTTCCTCTAAACGAAAGATATTTCCGTTATATGAACGAATACCTTCAAACACTCCGTCACCATATAAAAAGCCATGGTCATAAACTGATACTTTCGCATCTTCCTTCTTAACAAAATCTCCATCAAGATAAATTAACTGGTTTCCCATACCTATCACTCTTTCTTTAAATAACATAGTCACGTTTTTGAATGTTATCTCAAACGTTTTTTTAAATTGTTGCTATCATAGTACGTATTTGAACCCACGTCAACCTTATTTTTTGAATTGTTTATCAATTTAAAATATTTAATTATTTGTGTATGCGTTTTCATTCCCTTTTAGTTTGGTTTTAGCTGAATTATGAACATTTTTTAAATTTTTTGAAGAATTTATAAATTGCATTAATTTAGATATAAAAAAAAGCCCCATCCCATTGTTATGTTATGAATGGAGTGGAGCTCGGAAGGCGTTACATTATTAGACTTTTGCACTCTACTTTTGTAAACAACGTCTTAAAATAAGCTGTCATGAAAACGTCATTTGGATCATATTTGTCACGCTGCTCTAAAAATTTTGGCAGATTTGGATATAATTCTAGCATTCTTTCAGCGGTTAATGCATTTACTTTACCGAAATGAGGTCGACCGTTATACTTCGTCATTAGATGTTGCACCCATCTAAAATAAGGCTTCTCATCCATCCCCTTATACATATGAAATGCTAAAAATGCTGATTCTACTCCTCCTGTAGGACTTAGATATCCCATCTCACCTGACGCCGTTCTGCATTCAATCGGAAAATGTACTCGGAATGGATGTGATAGTAACGTATAATGTATCTCTTCCATACATGCTTCAAAGTGTTCTAATGGTATCGCATATTCACTCTCTAAAAACTTAACATGACGTGGTGTTGGAAAAATTTCATAGCTAAGTCCTGTTTTCATACCGTTTGGCACACTTGATGCAGAAATTTTACTGACGAGAGCTGTTCTTTTTGGCTGTTTACGGCATAGCTCTGACATCAGATAAAACAAACCATTTTCCACAAATTGAGTTTTGACGCTTTCAATCACTTTGGACGATTTCGATTGTTCAATTATTGGAATCATGTTCATCATTTTCACTTGTACTTTCTCACTACCGGGGAAGTAAAACCATTCTAAATGACGATTCTCTCGTATCATTTGTGACCAATCCTGTAATGCTACTGGTAATATGGATTGTGTTGAAACACATTTCAAGCTATATAATGGCACAGTTTGAAGTGTCACTTGAACAAGAACCCCTAATAAACCAAGTGATAAATGTAAGGAATTGGACAATTCATCATCTGCCCTTTTATGTTCATGATATTCTCCTAGTCCGTCTACAAACCCCCAAGCAATCACTTGATTTGAAATGGATCCAAGTGTGATTCCTGTACCATGTGTTCCAGTTGAAACAGCTCCCGCTATTGTTTGCTCCTGAATATCCCCCATATTCTGAAGTGCTAGTCCGTAATCCTTTAGCATTGGCCCAATTTCATATAAATAAGTTCCTGCCCATAAAGTTACTTCCCCTGATGCCTGATCAACATTGATTAATCCTCTCATATTGTGTAAAGATACAGCTATATCATCAGGCATTGCTACAGGGCTAAAAGAATGTCCTGCACCAGTAACTCGAAGCGTTTGACCATTTTCACTCACCTTTTTTATTATCTGCGATAGATGTTCAGTAGAAAGTGGTAATAAGGATCTAGATGGTTTACTGACCACGTTGCCTGACCAATTTGTCCATTCCTTTTGATCAATCCAATCTTTTACAGAAAACATTTCCCGTCCCCCCTATAAGTTGCAAAACTATTTATATATCGATCTTTTCGTTTCGCTTCCAGACAAAGAAAGCGCTCACATAACTCTCCTGCCTTAGCATGACGAAAATAGATTTTATCGCCAATATTTATTTGATGACCACTTCGTACATTAAGAGGAGTTTGCACCTCACCAGCACCTTCTAAATCATAAAAACGATAATTTTGTTCGTCATAGGGTACTGGCTGTTTGTCCCTGCCTATTGAACCAGAAGCGATATATCCTCCTCCATGACAAACAACGATATTCGGTTCAGGATTTCTCGTGACACGTAACGCAAAACCAGCTGCTGGTTGTAAATTCAATGTATGATAGTGATCAAAAAGTGCTGGTGCAAAAAATGCCGATCCTACTGTCACCTCAGTCACTTCTTCTTGAGCCGCTGTATATTGTAAGCTCCCTGAACCTCCTCCATTAACAATTTCTATCGTTGAAAAGCGTGTCAATAGCTCCTCAACAGCTTGTTTACGAAAGACTGCCAACTTTTTCTTCGAGTTATTTTTCAAAAACCGGATCATCGGTGCTTGCAATTTTTGAAGTGGTTTATCGATTACTCCAGCAATTTGCGCCTCATATCCCATCAAGCCCTTCACTACAACATTTGGAAACTTTGTTACTTCTGATAGAAATTGTGTTAGTAGCGGTAAAGAATGTAAAGATGAACGCCTTGTCCCAAAGTAAATAAAGGGGGTTTTCATTGAAAGATTGATATCGATACAAATATGTAAAGATGTGTCGTATTCACTTGCAATGTCTTGCAAGAATTGAATTTGTCTCACATCATCTACCATAAAGGTAATGTCCTTTCCATCTTTCACATGTGTTACAAGCTTTCTAGTACTCTTCGGTTCGAATATGGGGTAGCCAATAAGAAAATGATCAAACCCCTCATTTATCAAATACAACGTCTCTTCTGCAGTAAAAGTCATCCAACCCGAAAAAGATTGTAATTTTGAAGCAATATAAGTGAGAAGATCTTTCGAGCGAATCGATTTTGTCGCAATTCGAATGTTTTTCCCGTTTGTATGTTGATTGATAAAATCAATATTTGCGTCAAGTGCGTCTAAATCAATCCACGCAAATGGACACTCTAAATGTTCAAAGGCACGATCAAACGTTGACATTGCCTCACACCCTATCTATATATTAAAAAACAAAAAATGCCCATTTAGCGAGGAACCCATCTAATAATGATGTTTTACTTTTCCAGCTAAAAGGACATTTGAATAATCCTAATCATAATCATAATCATTTTCAACTTGTCAGCGACTAACGAATCTCCCATAAATCCACAGTAAGATTTAAGAAGAAAATTGTGTGTATAAGAACAAATACTAATCCTTGTTTATTAAATTTCTTCTTTAAGGTTTGATTCATAAGTATTTCCCCCTTCTTTTTCCATATTATAATCACAAACAACTTATTTTGCAAAAATTCAAACTTATAAGTTTAATATGACAATTCCACCTCTCTATGTAATGATATATGTAAAGGCATGTTTGGAGGTCATAATAATATGAAGAAAGCTTTACTTGTAATCGATTATACGAATGATTTTGTGGCGGAAGATGGCGCTTTAACTTGTGGAAAGGCTGGTCAAGCAATCGAACAAACCATAGCTTCACTAACAGAACAATTTATCAAAGATGGAGAGTTCATCGTTTTTTCTTGTGATCTACATGAAGCAAATGATGACTATCATCCAGAGTCTAAACTGTTCCCTCCTCATAATATTCGAGATACTGAAGGAAGAGAACTCTTTGGTTCATTAGAAAAAATCTTCAAAGATTATCAAGATCAAAGTAACATTCTATGGATGGATAAAACACGCTACAGCTCATTTGCTGGTACAAACTTAGATCAGCTTTTAGCTGAAAGAGGCATTCGAGAAATTCACTTAGTAGGTGTTTGCACAGACATTTGTGTACTACATACTGCAGTAGATGCATACAACAAAGGATTCAAAACTTATATCTACGAAAATGGTGTTGCAAGCTTTGACGAAAATGGGCACAAATGGGCGTTAAACCACTTCAAAAACACACTTGGTGCAGAGGTAATTGCTTTTAAAAAATAAAAAAGGTTTAAATTCACTCCAATAGGGCTATACGAATAATATACATCTAAAGGAGTGATCATAAATGAGTGTTATTTTATATTTAATCGTAGGTGGATTAATCGGCTGGGTTGCTGGCTTAATATTAGGTAAAGATATACCCGGAGGAATCATAGGTAATATGGTTGCAGGGATTTTAGGTTCTTGGCTTGGTGGGAAATTGCTTGGTTCATGGGGATGGGAAGTTCAAGGCTTCTACGTATTCCCTTCAATTATCGGTGGCGTGATTTTAGTTTTCGTCGCAAGTTTAATTTTAAGAGGCATGAACAAGTAATGAGCACATGAAAAGGATAGACGAGGCAAACATTATTTTCCTTATCTATCCTTTTTGTATTTATAATCTTCTCTAGTTGCAAATGTTTTTCCAAAGGTATTTTATAAATTGAACCTATCTTTAATTATTGAAGCAACGTTTTCAGCACTCAAATTTGTATTATTAATTTTTCTTCTTGATTTCATCAGCATCTGAATTCAACCTGTAATTTGGCATTGTTCTTCTTAAATCAGTATAAAATACATCCCCCTGCTAATTCTCTTTATTAATAAAGTAACTTACTACTCAATCCTCACTACAGTCATAGAACATTCGACATTCACCTAAAACAATCCTTTTTAGTTTAATCATCTATCTCAACATTCATAAAATACTCACGTTTAGCAATCTTAATCTTAATAAGTTTACTCATATCTTTAATAACAAAAGAGCACACCACTATGTAAACAGCGGTGTGCTCTTTTTAATTTTTTCTATAGAGAGCTAATACTACTAACTCTATTTTTTTGAAGCCTCTAAAGCGATTTTACTATTAAAAACGAGCTCTTTTTTATGTTTATCATAGAGTTTGTAATAATAGAGTACATTCTCTACGTATACGTCATCATGATTATAATGATATACAGCTTTTTTTATCTTACCATTTGCTGCGCCACTAGCGGCTAAATAATTGGCAGCACTATAAATAGCATCTTCAATATTATATGGATCTGCTTGTCCGTCCCCATTTGCATCTACACCATAACCACCATAACTTTTAATAGTTTTAGGATCAGTCAATTCCTTCTTTTGAATATTGCCTTTTCCAAGGTCTTTACAAGAAGGATGATTCCAGCCAACAAAAGTACAAGGCATAAATTGCATATGACCTACCGCTCCAACGGGTGATTCTAACGTTTTCATAGTCGAAAATCGTGTTTCAATGCGGTGATGTGCAGCAAGTAAAGTCCATGGAATATGGTATTTCTTTGCCGCCTTCTGATAAATCGGAATATACTTATTCGGAATTTCAATATCAAATGCTGGTATATCTTTCATATCTTCAGTACCAAGTTTTTTAATAATCGGCAGCTCTTTTAACTGCTGCCACATGATGATTGTCGTTGTATAAAGTGCAATCGATACCGGGATTAGTAAAATGATCAGCCAGAGCTTCAATTTCATATGCAATTGTTGCTTCTTTTTATTTACCATTTTCTAAACACCTATCATCACATTATTAAGGAATATTATCGACTATTAGATTGGTTTCTTTTTAGCTATAAAGAACGCTAACACAAATGCGACAATCGCAAATGCAAAAGAACCTGAATATACGACACGAATACCGCTAGCTATTATATCGACCAGTTGACCAATTTCTTCACTAGAAAATATATTTGTATCAAAATGACCATTTAAATTGATGTCGCCTTTACCAAAGCTAGCTAATTTTTCACTTGTTGCTAGATTAAACAACATACCAAAAATTGCGGCTCCAACGGATTGACTAAATGTATTAATGAAGGAATTCAAGCCAATAGATGTTCCCAACTGATCTCTTTTAGCAGAAGTTTGTACAGCAATGATTAACATTGGTGCTATTAAACCCATACCAACACCTAATAACCCTGTTCCAACATAAACAAGTATTTCATTTGAATCAGCAGATAAAGTAGTTAAGATAAATGTAGCGATTACTAACAATCCTGTACCAATTTGAATAATTGTTTTAGTTGTTAAACGCCCTATTAAATTACTCCCTAAAATTGCCCCTACTGTCCACATAACAGATAATGGTGTCAACATTAAACCAGCTTGCGTAGCATTCTTACCAAAAACCGACTGTGCAAAAATAGGCAAGTATGCCGAAATACTAATGACAATGGCCATTACAAATAGCGTTAAACCATTTACTATATTCAAGCGGCGATTTCTGAATAAAGAAAGGGGTACAATTGGTTCTTCTGCCTTTAGCTCTACTCGAACAAATATGATTAGTGCAATAGCCGCTACTGCATATAAAATAATTGATTTAGAACCGAACCAATTTTGTGTATTGCTTCCCTCAATAATCGTATAGAGTAATGCAACCATCCCAATTGAGAAAAATAGCGCTCCAGCATAATCGATTTTACGCTTCGCAGTTTGCACTTCTTCCTCGTAGTATTTAGCAATCATGAAAATAGATCCTAAACCAAACGGTATATTCAATAAGAAAATATAATGCCATGTTAATTGGTCAACAATAAAGCCACCAACTAGTGGTCCTATTACACCCGAAACGCCCCAGACCATACTAATCCAACCTTGGCCTTTTGCACGTTTTTTTTCAGTGTCAAATAATTCTCCGACAATCGTTAAAGTGATCGGTAAGATCGAACCTGCTCCAATCCCTTGAATTGCACGGAATACGATTAACTGCTCCATCGACTGTGCTAAACCACATAATAATGAGCCTAATAAGAAAATGGATATCCCAATGATGATCATCTTTTTTCGACCAAATAAGTCAGCTAATTTACCGAATATAATCGTCGCAATAGCTGATGTCAGTAAATAAGCTGAATAGATCCAACTAATTAACTCAACGCCTGACAAATCGGTAGTAATACTTGGAATTGCTGTTGCAACAATGGTACCTTCAATCGCTGCAAGTGCCGTTGCAAGTAATACAGCAATAAATACTTTATTCATAAAAAACCTCAATTCTAAAAAAAGTTATACAGTCCTACTAAATAAAATATTATAACACGAAAACAAAAAATTACCTAAATGAGTAATTTTCCGCTAGTTTCTGACAAAGAGGTTTGATACTATAAAAAAATGGGTATTAGTATAAATGTACATAACAACCATTTTACTCTCAATTTGTTTACCCAATTATTTAGGAGGTACATATATATATGTGGGAAGATTTTAAAAAGTTCGCCTTAAAAGGCAACGTAATAGATTTAGCCGTAGGGGTTGTAATCGGGGGGGCATTCGGAAAAATCGTAACTTCGTTAGTAAATGATATTATTACTCCGATAGTCTCTTTATTACTTGGCACAGTATCATTCACTGACTTACATTACAAAGATATAAAATACGGGAACTTTATCCAAAGTGCACTAGATTTCTTCATCATCGCTTTCTCAATTTTCATGTTCATTCGAATCATTTCTAAATTGAGCCTCAAGAAGAAAAAAGAAGAAGTTGTTGTTGAAGCACCACCAGCACCTACTACTGAAGAATTATTAAAAGATATTCGCGATTTATTAAAAGACAAGCAAGCATAATATAGACAAGAAAACGAGCGACTCAATAAGAATCGCTCGTTTTTTTATTTACCATCTTCAATTATTGTTTCCATATCGACGGCAATTGTATCGAAAGGTACATCTTGTGCACCACTATAGTTTTTAACAACAACACCATTTTGATCAACTAAGAAAAAGCTTGTACCGTGGATCACTTGGTCATCTGCTGGATTGTCTTTTACTAACGTTTTAAATGATTTTAAAGCAAAGTCTGCAATTTCATCTTGTGAATAACCAGTTAAAAATTCCCATTTAGAACTATCTGGAACTGGGTAGCTGTTCAAGTATTTGTTTAATACTTGTGGCTTATCGACTTCAGGATCAACACTAAATCCAACAATCTTATAGTCTTCTAACCCTTTGTCTTGGAAAGATTTTTGAATATCCGTCATATTCATCGTCATCGGTGGACATACAGTAGTACATCTTGTGAAAATGAACATACCTAACCAAGGTTTACCTTTTAAAGAATCTAACGATACTTTTTCATTGTTCTGATTGGTATATTCAAATGGTTCTACTTTCCAATCTGTATCCGCTTTAAACTTCCCGTTGCCACAAGCAGATAATACTAATACAAATATTAATAATAATGGCAATGTTAAATGTCTTTTTTTCATGGGTGATTCACTCCTTCATACAAACAATCTTAACGAATTGTATACAATAACACAAGAAGGCTGTACTATTCGTTTAAGACGAATTTGTGAAGGATTATGTTTTTAAAGAGACTAGCACATCGTGAATCGATTCTAGTTTAGACTCCACACGGTGCATCAAGTAAAATGATACAACAATAGGAAAGCCTACTTCCTGTATAAACGTCAGCCATTGCTCCATCTCATTCCCCCCTTTGCAAATAGAAAAGATTGCCCCATCAGCCTTGATGGCGAACGAGACAATCTACTATGCTTATGCTTGTACTTGATATTCAGTCACTTGGCGATCTACTATTTGAGCGCCTTTAATCGTTGCTATAGGCTCGCCGTGCACTAAAAATACAGCACTATCGATTATAGCCACCATCGCATCACTAATTTCCTGTTCGGTCAGTGAGTACTTTGGAGCATCGACGTTTAGCGTATAATTTTTGTCACCTGCAGTTTTAAATTGTAACTGTAATACTTTTGCCATTAATAATCCCTCCCTTTCTTAAATTAGTTACTTAGTACTTCTTGTAATTCATTAAACTCAACTTTGCTCATAGCATTGCTTGTTAAACCGGCAATTACATTTGACACTGTTACTAATGCTTCTGCTTGTACACCTTTCTTAATATTGTTGTACGTTTTCTTCTTTTCTACTGGCTCTCCCTTGTCATTTGTACCTACTACGAATGACAAGCGCAGTGTTGCGTTACTAAAATTAAAAGTCGCCATGTTGTTCCCCCCTTTCACTAATTAAATAGAATTTTTTAAAAGAAAAGGAGACAACAGGTGAATTTTTTTCAACTTCCTTTTATAATGGTAGAAGAGTATAGAAGAGGTGAGAGGTTTGTTAACTGGCTGGTTTCTGTGGTTTATATTAATTTGGGTAGTTTTATTCATAGGCTTGATGGCAATTGGCGGATTCTTTATGTTCCGTAAGTTCTTAAAAAGGATGCCTAAAGAAGATGGTAAATCTGCTATGGATTGGGAAGAACATTATGTTGGTGAGACAATCCATTTATGGGGTGACGACTCTAAAGCTTTATTAACAGAGCTTGTAAGTCCTGTTCCTGATTTATTTAGACCTGTTGCAAAGCAAAAAATAGCAGGCAAAATTGGAGAGTTGGCATTAGAGGAAAAAGCGTCATCTATTTCATTTGATTTAATTATTAGAGGATATATCATCGCCTCCCCTAAACGAGATCATAAATTTTTACGTAAAAAATTAACTCAAATGAAAATCGATACAACACCGTACGAACATCTTCTTGATTAGGTAATAAATAAAAAGGTTCTTCTCCATTTCACATAGAGAAGAACCTTTTTTATTTTGCATTTAATTGTTTTTCAAGCTTTTTATAACGAACTAACATCGCAATTCGCCATGGAACTATCATTGAAAATGCTAAAATCCAGAACATGCCGCCAAGTTCACCTAAATGGAATGCACCACTTAGATAAATTTTCGCCACTGTACGGACAATCAATAAACCAGCTAAAATAAAGAAAAATGCTTTAGACGGCTTTAAAAAGATGTCATCTTCAACAATATGAAATTTCGATGTCGCGATTAATACAGTTGAAAAGATAATACCTACTATAATTGCTTCTAACACTTGTGTCCAAGGTACTCTGAAATATTCAAAGCAAAACATTAAAGCACCAGTAGACATCGCAATCGGTGGGATAATGATTTTCTTAGCACTAGCAGGTTTTTTAGCCGATTTGGCTCTCACTGTCATCGCCATAATCCCCATAAAGACAACAGCGACAGTTGAGCCTATGACCATATATTGAGAAGGAATTGAACTCAACATAATAGACCCTCTCCTAACATAACTAATATTCCACTACTTTTACAATCGTAGACATTAAGCGTTGCTGATCAAAAGGTTTCGTAATAAAATCCTTAGCACCAAGCGAGAGTGCCTGTAAAATCATCTTTTGCTGCCCTAATGCACTGATTATAATAATTTTCGCATCAGGAAATTCTTCGATGATCACTTTCGTTGCATCTAAACCCGACATAACCGGCATTGTTACATCCATCGTTACAACATCTGGTAATAATTCACGATACTTTTCAATTGCTTCTCTGCCATTAATCGCTTCGCCAACGACTTCATAACTTGAATCCGCTAACATCGTTTTTATGGCATGACGCATGAACATCGTGTCATCTACTACTAATACCTTCGTCAAACACTCAACCCCTAATTTGAAACTAAAAATACTATACTACTAATAAGTGTAGTAAGCCAATTAAAATCCCATGAAATCACCGAAAATTGGTTGTAATAATCTAATAATCAGTGTCATTCCATCAAAGTATAATAATATCCCAACAATTATCATCACATAACCGCCGATTTTAACGATTTTCTGACTATGATTACGAATCCAACTTAATTTTGTCATAAAGAATGATAAAAGGAAAAATGGAATAGAGAAACCAAGACTATATGTTAGTAGATACCAAATACCTGAACCTGGATTTGTACCCGCTAACGACAGAATACCACCTAAGATAGGTCCAGTACAGGGAGTCCACCCCGCAGCAAACGCTAAACCAATTAAGAAAGAACCAATGTAACCTGCTGGTCTATTTTTAAATTGGAATTTGCGATCTTTCATTAAAAAGTCCGGTGTAAAGACGCCAATAATCATTAGTCCAAAAATAACAATTAATATCCCACCAACTTGACGAATCAAGTCATCGTATTTGAAGAAGAACCCTGAAAGATAAGATGTAGTTAGCCCTAAAATGAGGAAGATCATTGTAAATCCTAGTAAGAAAAACAATGTGTGCAAAATGGCCGTTTTTTGAAGCATTCCTTTGTCATTCTTTAACTTATCAAATGACACACCTGTTATGTAAGATAGAAATGCTGGATAAAGCGGCAACGTACATGGTGAGATAAAACTAAGAATACCTGCACCAAATGCTAAAAAATAGTTAAAATCAGTATTCATATTTGTTGTCGCTCCTTAAAGTTTCTGTACCCATCGTACCAAACTTTTCAAGAAATATCTTTTCTTTTGTCTGTGAATTTTTCATGACAAAATTATGCAATGAATATAGCGATAGCTATTTAAGAAAATATGATATATAACTATGAGAAAAAACTCGCTTGATTGGGGTGCCTCTTTGGCGCTACTCGGCTTCCCTTTAGCGTTGCTCGGGCTCCTTTTAGCGCTACTGGTGCTCTTTAGCGCTGTTCGGGCTCCCTTTAGCGCTACTCGCAATCCCTTTGGCTCTACTCGGGCTCCTTTTAGCGCTACTCGCAATCTCTTTAGCGCTACTCGGACTCCTTTAGCGCTACTCGGGCTCCTTTTAGCGCTACTCGCAATCTCTTTAGCGCTACTCGGACCCTTTAGCGCTACTCGGGCTCCTTTTGGCTCTACTCGCAATCTCTTTAGCGCTACTCGAGCTCCTTTTGGCTCTACTCGCAATCCCTTTGGCTCTACTCGGGCTCCTTTTAGCGCTACTCGCAATCCCTTTAGTGCTGCTCGGGCTCCTTTTGGCTCTACTCGTGCCCTTTAGCGCTACTCGCAACCTCTTACCCCTACTCAACTCCTAAAATCCCCACAAAAAAATCCCCACAAAGCCGCTAACTACCAACAGCTTCCTGGAGACTATACTTGCACTATCCTACTTCTTGAACTAATCCATTTTGTAACTGATACATCTTATGATACAAGCCATTTTTAGCAAGTAACTCTTGATGTGTTCCTCGCTCGACAATTTCACCATGGTGGAGCACTAATATTTGCTCGGCATCTTGTATCGTACTTAGGCGATGCGCGATGGCAATTGTTGTACGACCTTGACGCATTTTGTCGAGACTTCCTTGAATGGCTACTTCAGTTTCTGTATCGATTGTTGCTGTTGCTTCATCTAATACGAGCACTTTCGGATTCGTTGCAATAGTTCGCGCAAATGCAATGAGCTGCCTTTGCCCACTTGAGAATGTGGAACCACGTTCTGACACTTGATGTTTATAGCCATTTGGCATGGATTCGATAAATTGATCTGCTTGCACAAACTCTGCTGCAGCTTTGACATCTTCTTCCGACAGGTTTTCATTAAAGAGTTTGATATTACTTTCAATATTTCCGTAAAACAAGAATGGATCTTGTAATACTAGACCCATCTGCTGTCTCAACGTTTGTTTCGGGAAATTTTTAATCGACTGCCCATCTATTAAAATCTCTCCTCTTTCAAACTCGTAAAATCGCATTAATAGGTTAATAATTGAACTTTTTCCGCTCCCAGTATGACCGACAAGCGCGACCGTTTCACCAGGTTTAACGGTAAATGAAATATTTTTCAAAACATCAGTCTTACCATCATATGAGAATGTTATATTTCGGAATTCAATATGACCGTCTGACATTTTCACAGAAGAATCATCGAGTTGCTGAGGATCTAATTCCTTGTCGTCCAATAATGTAAAGACGCGTGATGCAGAAACAATCGCTTGCTGGAAAATTGAAAGTCTTTGCATGACTTGATTAATCGGTTCAAAAAAGCGATTAATATAGCTGACAAATGCATAAATGACACCGATTTCTACCGGTTCACTAAAGGATGTTATCCCAAAAAAGCTCAACATTAAAATTAGACCAAACGCATACACCAAGTCAATGACAGGTCTTAATAATAAACCATCTAGTTTAATACTACTCATCACTGCTTTATAATGCTTTTCATTTATCTCGTCAAACTCATCTCGGAAACGTTTTTCCTGACGAAATGCCTGCACAATCGACATACCAGATAATGATTCTGCAAGTTTGGCATTTAATTGACTCAGTCTTTCACGCATATCCATATAATAAAAGGCACTATATTTTCTATAAATATAGACAATACAGAAAAGAATAGGTAGTAAAATAACTGTTGCTAATGCCAGTTTCCAGTTTAATGCAAACATTGCAATATATACTCCGATGACTAAAAAGCCACTTTGTACAAAGCCAATTAATACACTAACGAACATATCCATAATAGCTTCCGTATCATTCGTTACACGAGATACGATACTACCAGCTGGTGTTTTATCAAAATAGCGCATACCTAGTTTATGAACCTTTGTATAGACATCTATTCGTAACTGCTGGATTACTTTAAGAGCTAGCACATTGAAACGAAGCATCTGTAAATAACTAATAATGGAATTCAATATTTGAATGCCAATGTATACCGCAGCTAAGGTGATTAACGTATTTGTTGGGAAATGACGTGGTGTTAAATAATCATCCATAAATATTTTAATTAACAATGGTCCGAGTATATCGCCGAGAACAGTAATTAAGAGCAACATTAATGCAATCACAATGGACTTTTTATGTGGTTTCAAATATGTAAGGAGTCGCTTTAATACTTGCCACTGTTCCTTACCTGTTAGGGTGATTTTTTGTTCTTCATTCATGTTGACTCACCCCCTCTTCAACCTGTTGTTCAAGTTGTTGTAATCGATACATTTCGAAATAACGACCTTTAAGTGCCATTAACTCTTCATGTGTTCCCTTTTCTACAACTGCCCCTTCATGTAAAACAATGATGAGATGCGCATGGACAAGTGCACTTAATCGGTGGGACGTAATAATTGTCGTAGCGTCTGTTCTAGCTTCTTTTAATGACTCTAAAATGGCTTCTTCTGTCTTTGCGTCAACTGCTGATAAAGAATCGTCTAATATGAGCAGTTCAGGCTTCATTAACAACGCTCGTGCAATCGATATCCGTTGTTTCTGTCCTCCAGAAAGTGATACTCCTCGCTCTCCGACGACGGTATTGTAACCTTCCGTAAAGCGCAATATATCATCATGAATTTGTGCAATTCGCGCAGCATTTGTCACTTCATCTTCACCAACATCCGGGTTTGTAAAAGCTATATTTTGATATAAGGATGCAGAGAATAAGAAATGCTCTTGCGGCACATAGCCAATTGCTTCGCGTAATTTTATTGCTTGATAATCTCCTATGACATGCTCTCCGTAACGAATCTCCCCATCGTAGCCGTCAAATTCACGCATTAATAGTTTTAATATCGCAGTTTTACCTGCTCCCGTCTTGCCGACAATACCGAGTGTTTCACCACGTTTCAACTTGAACTGTACATCTTTTAATGCCGGTGTCTCATCACCAGGGAATGTAAATGAATTAATATTAAACTCGATATCCCCATGTGGTCGAATGGATAATGCATCTTCTTTATCTTCAACATCCATTTTCTCCGATAATAGATTTTGAATTCGGTCATATGATGCACTACCTCGCTCCATGATGTTAAAAAGTAAACCAAATGCCAACATTGGCCACACAAGCAGACCTAAGTATGATGTAAACGATACTAAATCGCCAAGTGTCATATCGCCAGCAACGACAAATTTAGATCCAAATATAATCGTTAAGAAAAATGATATACCTACAACAAGTGAAATTGTTGGATCAAATAGTGAATCCACCTTTGCCACTCGTGTATTTTTCGCAACAACTTCGTCAGATAATCGTTTAAAATCTGCGATATCCTCTTTGTCTTGACCAAATGTCTTCATCACTTTTATTCCAGTAATACTTTCCTGCGTTTTATCATTTAAGTCCGAAAACGCGGCTTGCGCATGATGAAAACGTGCATGTAAAAGTTTACCGTAATAATTCGTTGACAGCGCCATAAACGGCATTGGAATTAAAGCGATTAACGTTAGCTTCCAATCGATCGTAATGGCCATTGCCAAGATTACAAAGCCCCCTGTTGTAATAGAATCTACAAGAGTTAAAACACCATTTCCCGCTGTTTGTTGCACAGCTGATACATCATTTGTGGCATGTGCCATTAAATCTCCGATACGACGTTTTTGATAAAAGGACGGTGCCATCGACGTAAAGTGATGAAATAATTTTGCACGTAACCTTTTAGCTAGTGTCATTGACGATCCAAAAATCATAATCCGCCAATAATAGCGAATCACATACATCAATATTGCAGAAGCAGCTAATAGACTCAACCATTTAACTAGCGAGCCCACAGTTAAGTTGCCACCGCCAATTTCATCGACAACAACACCAATAATTTTTGGCGGTACTAACTGTAACATTGCCACCATGATTAAGAGCGAAATTCCCACTAAGTATTGCTTCTTACGCTCTTTAAAGAACCAACCTAATTCAAAAAACACCTTCATCTCTATTCACCTTCTTTTCTTCACAAATACCAGTTTATCAAATATTCTGAAATGATTGAAGATAAAAAATAAAATAATTTCGGTTTCCTAAATATTTTTTTATTTTTCAATTCATTTTAAAATGCCCACAAAAAAATAACCCTTTATTATTTATAAAATCATAAAGGATTACCTATAGTTTTCACATCATTTATTCAATTAGATTTACGGAAGAAACTTAAACCAAACCCATCTTGAACTACCAGAATTAGCAATTGAACCAACTATTCCAATAATTCAAGTGTAATAAAGGTAGATTAAATTTAATACGATAAACCGTTTATGTGCAATTTCAAAAGAAAGTGTCAAATTCATTTTAAAGTACCTGTACTAATAATAGACGTTTTAACATGGACATCCACATTTAACTTAGCAATGGTTTTTTCCGTCAGTTTTTTATTCCATTCCCCTTTGTAATACATTCGAAAATTTTCACTTAGACCAATTGGGTCGATCTTCAAACCTTTAAGTTTGTCTAAAAAATCTTCAATGTCTTTACTCAGTTGTTTATCAATATCATCTTCTAGAATTGCTATACTTTTTGGCGTATTCAATTCATGCTCTCTTTTACCTTTATATTCACTAAGCGTTCCTTTTACATTTAATGTAATAGTTAGCTTTGGAGAATCATGGTTTTTATTACTTTTTACTTTAACCTTACTTTCAATTAAATCGAGCATGACTACTTCTTTGCCATTACCTTTATTTAAATCTAATGGTAATGGTGCAAGTTTCTTTTTACCTTGTAATGCTTGAATAATGAGTGCTTCACTTGGTGTAATACTCTCGAACATATTTTTATTCTTGAACAAAGCAACTCCCTTAATCTCTATTTTATCGTCGACTTTTTCTATTATCGGAATAATCGGATCAAATACTGGATTTGTTAACGTGTATATAAAATCATGAATATTGGTATTCGGATTAAAAGCAGTATTGATACTAGGCAGTAATAAATCATTTAAATAAAAGTTGATATTTGGTTTGTCCAAATATTCGCCCTTTAACAAATCTTCTCCATTTCCATTAACTACTGCAATAAGTACTTTATTACCTACTTCAGCATCTCTATATAAATTTTGAATGACTTTCTGCACTTTTCCCTTTCGTGCATATTCCTCATTAATAAGAACAACACGTAATTGGTTTAAAATAACTTTTTTATCTGAAAGTTTCTCAATTTTAACAATTCCCTTAGAAACTAAGTCTGTTTTCACTGAGAAAATCTGTGTATTCCGTTGCGCTTCTGGCGAATATTGTGGAATCGCTACGGTTAATTTAGTTGTATCTTCGTCTATATAGTCAAATGCCATTATACCAACCATACCTACTTCTTCTAATGGTACTTTTACCTCTTTCTCTGAACAACCTACCAAAAAAATGAGTACAAAAACAGTAGATATCAATATAATTTTTTTGCTCATGCTTGCACCTGCTTTTTTCTAAGTAAATGTACTATGGCCAAAAAAATCGGCCAAACTACTATCACATATCCAACATAGTTGCTTGCTGAAAATAATTTTTCTTGGAATTCTTGAGGAAATGGCATCTTCACAATCAGGAAAATAATTAGTGCAAGAATGTAAATATAATTTTTCTTTTCTTTAGATAGTAATGAATCCATGCCTCTTTTCGCGCACCATAAATATACTGTAACTGTAGACAAAATTAGAAATACCCACAGTGTCATTCCTATAATATCGATTCTTTCAATAAAAGAAAATTCTCCAGCTTTAAACAAATTTAATACCGAAAACTCTACATATTTTAACTGCCATTCTGAAAAATACATCACACTTACTGCAGTTGTTATAAAACAAAGAACTATGCTTATCCAGATCCCTATTAATGCATGTTTATACGCTTTTTTTTGATCTATAATATTCGGGAAATAAAACATAATTAATTCATAGCCTAAGATAGATAAATAACCTTTTTTCATCGCATCATAAAATTCTTTGCTATTAAAATTGAATATAGGAAGAAAATGACTCACATCTCCTTTTTCAATTGCCCAACGAAGAAAATAAACCATAGGCAGAGTTATAAAAAAAGTTAAGATGCAGAACCTTGCTACAGATCTAATCCCTCCACGGACTATATAAATAAGTAATAATAGAAAAAAGAAAGCAGGTGCAGTAATAGTTTGCTCTGGAAGTGCTGTACTTTGTATAAGATGTAAATAACTACTGATAATCCCTGCTGAAAAAACCAAAAATTGCAAGACAATAAATAAATTGACACACTTCCCTAACAATTTCCCTAATAGTATTTCATTGATCCGGAATAAGTTTTCATTAGGATACTTACTATTAATCCATATCATCGGTAATAGTGTTAGACTTGCAATTATCCCAAAAAGGATAGGAAAAAGTGTTTGACTATAACCTAAAGCACTCAGTTTTTGAGGTAGAGTGAGTATTCCAGTACCAACCATTACGCTTTGCACCAAAAAGATAACATGATATCTATTTAAAAATTTCTGTTTGTTTGTACTCAACTTAATCTACCTCAATTCTTTTGTAACATTTACTTTTTCTGTGATTTTGAAATGCCCGTCTTACTTTTTAATAATGCAGTCGGAAATCTTATAATACTATCCAACAAATCTGAAGCCTTTCTAGGAATAATGGGTGCCAAATACGGCGTTCCCAAAGATTTTAACCCTTCTAAATGTGTTATTAGCCAAGCAAATGCCAACATTTGTCCAAACAAACCAAACAAACCTGCAGATAAAATAAAAAAGTATCGAATAAATCTACTTGTATTACTCATTAAAAAAATTGGAGGAAGAAATGAAAGTAATGCAGAAGTTGCAACCAATACTACAAGTATATTACTTATTAATCCGGCTTCTACCGCTGCAGTTCCAATTACAATACCTCCTACGATACCTATCGTTTGCCCTACTTTAGCGGGCATTCGTGATCCAGCTTCCCTTAATACTTCTATGATTAATTCAATAAACAATACTTCAAAAAGTGGTGGAAATGGAACTTTGCTTCTTGATTCTTGTAGATTTAGAAGTAGTTCATATGGAAGAATCTCGGGATGAAAAGTTAATGCAGAAATATACATAGGTGTCATCATGATTGTTAAGAAAAACCCAAAAAATCGCAGCATTCGAAGTAAAGACGCCGTTGTCCAACGATTGTAATAATCTTCAATAGAGATAAACATTTCAAAAAATGATGTAGGACAAACGACTGCAGCTTGACTATTATCCATGAAAATAACAATTCTGCCATCAATAAGATATCGACTAATACTATCCGGTCGTACACTCATGTAATACTGTGGGAATGGTGATAAAGGATTATCTTCAATTAATTGCTTTAACACGGAAATATCCGTAAATGAAGGATAATCAATTTTATTGATTCGCTTTTTTAAAGTATCTAAACTCTCCTTATTTACAGTATCCTCCATGTACATTATTGAAATTCTTATGTTAGCTTCTGTTCCAATGGTTTGATCTTCATTTTTCAACTTCGGATTTTGAATACGTCTTCTAACTAAAGATATATTTGTCTCTAATGATTCTGAAAACGCATCTTGTGGTCCAATAACCGTTGACTCTGTCATCGTACTCGTTATAGCACGTGTTGGCGCACTATATGTATCAATAGTTAATATTGTATTTGTTTCATGAAAATACAATAGCGTTTGGCCAGAGTCTAACTTTGCAGTAACACCCTTGAGATCAGAAGCGTCGATTACTTCAGATACTTGGTGAATTTGATTTATATGATTAGCTAAAGGTATAAAAACCATCGATTGCAGCGTCATTTTCTCTACAAGTGATGAAGAATAAATAACAGTAACAACGCCTTCATCTGTAGGAATTTTTTTGAATAAAACATCATCTACATTGCGTGTATTTTTCTTTAACGTTTCAATGGTTTGCTCAGCCTGATTTTTCTTGTTATTAGACTTTTTAATAAGCTGTTCAACTTTCGTGGTACGGACCAATTTAAATTTCAAAAGTACCACACGCCTTTCTTAAATATTTAAGTAGTTTGCCCAGTTTTTAAAAAATGTATGCCTGAAGTTTAATTGGAAATATAACTAGATATTAATACAACCTTATTAGGTACTTGAAAGTAGTAATAACTAATCAATAGTTCCATAAAAAATAGAAATCTATAAACTAGAAGTTAGTTCGTAATAGTTGAGTTAATTGTTATACTAAAGTAGTAAATTGCAAGATTTTCACTAGCAAATACAAAAAACCAACTTCCCTCTGGAAGTTGGTTTTGCTGGAACATATATGTATGCCCATAACTTATGGAATTGGTTCCCCTCTGCGAACGTTCTTCCAATCTATTTTTTATATGCATTCTTTAGCTTTTGCAATCTGAATTTTCACTTGCTCAAAACCAGTACCACCTAAAGAGTGACGACGTTGCACTGCTGCTTCTGGTGCTAATACATCGTACACATCTGATTCAATTAATGAACTTGCTTCTTGCAAGTCTTCAATTGATAGGTCTAACAAGTAAATGCCACGTTGGATACAAAGGAATACAAGTTTCCCCGTAACCTCATGTGCTTCACGGAAAGGCATACCTTTTGTTGCTAAATAATCCGCAAGTTCTGTTGCATTAGAGAAATCTTGATGCACTGCTTTATGCAATGTTTCTTTTGCAACGGTCATTGAACGAACCATTCCTTCGAAGATTTTAAGCGAGCCGACAATTGTATGCAATGTATCGAACATACCTTCTTTATCTTCTTGCATGTCTTTGTTATAAGCTAATGGAATTCCTTTCAAGACAGTTAGTAAGCCCATTAGATTACCGTATACACGACCTGCTTTACCACGGATTAATTCCGCCATATCAGGATTTTTCTTTTGTGGCATTATACTTGAACCTGTAGAGAACGCATCATCTAACTCGATGAATTTGAACTCCTCACTTGACCACAGAATGATCTCTTCAGCAAAGCGTGATAAGTGCGCCATTAAAAGTGAACCGTTACTTAAGAACTCAACGATGAAATCACGATCACTTACAGCGTCCATACTATTTTGATAAACTGTAGAGAAACCAAGTAGCTCAGCACTCATTTCACGATCAATCCGGAAAGTCGTACCAGCAAGAGCACCTGCTCCAAGAGGCGAAATATCAGTACGTTTCAATGAATCTTGAAAACGTTGTTTATCACGTTCTAGCATCCAGAAATACGTCATCAAATGATGTGCAAATGAGATTGGCTGCGCACGCTGTAAATGCGTGTAACCAGGTGCAAGTGTATCAATGTTATCTTCCGCTTGCGTAACAATTGCTTTTTGGAAAACTTCTATTAAAGAAATAACCTCTTGCAAACGTTTTTTAAGGAACAAGTGCATATCTGTTGCGACTTGGTCATTTCGACTTCGGCCAGTATGTAATTTACCGCCAACTGGACCAACTAAATCGATTAGCATTTTCTCAAGATTTAAGTGAATATCTTCATTAGCAATTGAGAACTCAAGAGAGCCCTCAGTAGCTTTTTGTTGTAGTTGATGGAGACCATCTTTTATCGTGTTGACTTCATCTTGTGATAAAATGCCACAAGCACCAAGCATCGTAACGTGAGCAATACTGCCTTCTAGATCTTCAGTTACAAGCTGTTGGTCAAACCCGATGGATGCTCCGAATTCATCTACCCATTGTTCTGCAGAATTTTGGAATCGTCCGCCCCATAGTTTACCACTCATGCTTGCACCTTCTTTTCTCCTTTGTTTACCATAGAGTTCACTTTTGTTGGAAGACCCCATAGTTCGATGAAACCTACTGCAGAAGCATGATCGAATTCATCATCTTTTGTATATGTTGCTAATTTTTCGTCATATAGAGAGTTAGGAGATTTACGTCCTTCAACAATTGCATGGCCTTTGAATAGTTTCACACGAACTGTACCATTAACAAATTTTTGTGTTTCTTTTAAGAATGCTTCTAAAGCAGTTCTTAATGGAGAGAACCATAAACCTTCATAGATAAGTTCAGTTAATTTTTTCTCAATTACTGGTTTGTAATGAGCGATTTCTTTTACTAGTGTAATATCTTCTAATTCTTTATGAGCTAATAGTAAAGTGTGTGCACCTGGAATTTCGTAAACTTCACGTGATTTAATACCAACTAAACGGTTTTCAACGTGGTCGATACGGCCAACGCCATGTTTACCAGCTACTTCGTTTAATTTTAAGATTAAGTCAGCTAGTTTATAAGAAACACCGTCAATTGCTACTGGAACACCTTGTTCGAATTCGATTTCGATAATATCAGCAGTATCTGGAGCATTTTCAAGAGATACTGTTAACTCGTACGCTTCTTCTGGTGGTGTAGCCCAAGGATCTTCTAAGATACCACATTCGTTAGCACGGCCCCATAAGTTTTGGTCGATTGAGAATGGTGAATCTAAAGAGATAGGAAGTGGAATATTCTTTGATTTTGCGTATTCAATTTCCTCTTCACGGCTCCAAGCCCATTCACGAACTGGTGCAAGAACTTCTAAATCTGGGTTTAATGCTTTAATAGAAACTTCGAAACGAACTTGGTCATTTCCTTTACCAGTACAGCCATGTGCTACTGCAACTGCGCCTGTTTGTTCAGCAACTTCTACTAATTTCTTAGAAATAAGTGGACGAGATAGTGCTGATACTAAAGGATATTTTTGTTCGTACCAAGTGTGAGCTTGAAGAGAGATTAATGCGTACTCTTCAGCGAACTCGTCTTTAGCGTCGATCATGTAAGATTCAATCGCACCAACTTCTAATGCTTTCTTTTTCACGAAATCTAAATCTTTACCTTCACCTACGTCTAAGCAACAAGCTACTACTTCGTAACCTTGATCGATTAACCATTGAATCGCAACTGATGTATCTAAACCGCCTGAATATGCAAGAACTACTTTTTTAGCCATGTGACATTCCTCCGTGTCGTGTATGTTTATACGTTTATATTTAATATTTATGCAATTATCATATCACGGAATAAAAATGAACACAAGTGTATTTTCTTGCATTATTAAAAAATATTTAAAGTTTCTAAAAAGTCCCCACAAAACCTGTTTGAACACTTATTAAACCTTTGTATATATAATAAAAAGGGCTTTCCTAAGTAGAATACCCTACTAGAATAGCCCTTTTAATGATTAAATCTAATTATACAATCCATGCAGTTTTTTCTGCATAAACCATTATCTGAAAACTAATGTCACGATATACAATTTATACATCGATGTATATTCATAAGACTTTTACTTCTTATTAAAAAATCGCTTCCCTAATTTTTCAACAAGGGATGGTGCTACGGCATATAGTTTACTTGAAATCGCCATATATGACGGCAAATTCACTTCTCTAACATTACGGCCAATTGTTTTGACCGTCGCTTCAGCTACTTGCTCTGGTGTTAATAACACATTTTTCATTGCATCACGATATGTAGCAGTTTGATCAGCATGATCCAAAAACGGTGTGTCAATTGGACCTGGGTGAATCGTTGTCACCTGCACATTAAATGGGGCAAGCTCCATTCGAAGTGCATTTGTAAAGCCTATGATAGCATGTTTTGTCGCTGCATAGACTGAAGCCTTCGGTGTTGCTACCTTTCCTGCTTGTGAGCCAATGAAAATAAATTGACCATTTTTACGTTCTATCATTTGGTGTGATAACGCCTTTGTTAGAATGATAGGTGCTTGAATATTCACATGAAGCATTTGTTCTATTTCAGCATCCGATAAGTCTGTTGCATAAGCAAATGTTCCAACTCCAGCAGAGAAAATGGCAATATCAATTACGGGCAATTTTTCAAGTAAAGCATGATTACCCTCTATAGTAGATAAATCAGCTTGAATCGTTTGGATATTTGGAGCAGTAAAAGACTGCAAAGCTTCCTTCGAACGCCCTGTTGCAATGATTGTATGCCCTTCAGTCGCAAGAATGTTTACTATACACTTACCAACTCCACTTGTCGCTCCTGTTACGAGAATGGTTTTATGCTTGCTCATAAAGATAGACGCCCTTATCATTCATCTTCTCTTTAACTAGCCCTTCATCGATTAAATAGTCTAACTGACCAATTGTTTCAGACAAAGTTAAACCTAATTCTTTCTCATAAGCATATGGAAACAGTTCAACATTCAGTTCAAACGTATTTTTGGGGCTACCTTCTAACATTCCGTATACTTTCATCGCACGCTTATGCTGTTTTTCAAGTCTTTCCTTTACTAGTTCATGTACATTTCGAATCTCTTCCCCATGACCGCTATAAAGGACATCAATCGGTAAAGTTAATAACTTTTTCAATGAAGCATTTTGCTGTAATAGCGATTTCGCACGGTTTGCCTTAGGATTAAGTGGTGGCTCAATTAATGGATTTGACGATACATGTCCAATGAGTAAATCGCCGCCTATCATCGCTTTTTTCTCTTTATGCCAAAAAGCTAAATGACTTTGCGCATGACCTAATGTCTCCATTGCTATAAGTCCTGGATGCCCTGGCACTTCGTCTCCGTCATGTAAAATCGCGGTTAATGGGCGAGTCCCTACAAAATCAGTTGACCTTGTCATCTTCTTTACCCAATTAAAATACTCTTCTGGCACACCTTCTTCTTTTAAACGGTCCATATAAAAATCGAAATGTGAGGCGAGGAAAACTGGGTCTCTGCGTAACCAAGCATCGTTGTATACATGTCCTAACACTTTTGCGTTTGGAAATGCATCGACTAACCCCATATGATCTGGATGATGATGCGTTAAAATAACTTGTTCTATATCTTCAAAGCGATAGCCCGCTTCTTTTAAACCCAATTCTAATGCCTCATACGCTTCGGGCGTTTTCGTCCCCACATCAAAAATTGATAATGCGTCCCCTTTTAATAAATAGGAATTTACAGTCCCTACTGCAAATGGCGTTGGTGTAATAATCTTATGAAACATTTCAAAAACCCCCTACAAAAATGAATAGCTATTCACTTCATTGTACAAGATTAGCTAGAAATCGTCACCTAATAATGTTGACAAAAAATTGTTAAGACACTATACTTGCAATCACATACAAAAAAGCGTAGATGAAGAATAGTACAAATATTGATGGTGTAAAGAGAGTGTGACCACCGGCTGAAAGTCACATGACCCGCTCAATTTTTAGAACCTACTTCTGAGCTGCTATGAAAACATAGCCGTCCCTTAGCGATAATAAGGAGCGAGAGTTGTGCTAAAGTCATTTAGCAAAACAAGGTGGTACCGCGGAAACATGCGTTTTCGTCCTTTTATATAAGGATGGGAAGGCTTTTTTTATTGAAAAAAACAGGAGGCGACAATTATGCAAACAATTGTATTTGCTGGTGCAGGTTCAATGGCTGAAGCGATGATTCAAGGTTGGGTAAAAGAAGGTGTCGTATCACCCAAAAGCATTCATATTATGAATAAGTCCGATCGTCAAAAACTGAATCGTATCGCTGACGCATATGGCGTACAAATTGTTTCTGACAGTCTCGATGTTGTAAAAGTTGCAGATTGCATTATTTTAGCTATGAAACCGAAAGACGTTATAAAAGGAATGGAAGCTTTAGCTCCACTCCTTCAAGAACATACAGCTGTCTTATCCGTTGTTGCAGGTATTTCCATTGCAACGATTGAAAATAGTTTAGGAAAACGACCAATTGCTCGCGTTATGCCAAACACATCAGCTACAATCGGCATGTCAGCAAGCGGCGTATCATTTAATGAACAAATCGACGCAAGTTTAAAACAAGATTTTATGACAATGTTAGAAGCAATAGGCACAGTAATCGAAGTAGAGGAAGATAAACTACATGCAGTAACAGCTGTCTCAGGCAGTGGTCCAGCATATTTATACTATCTAGTCGAAGCATTCGAACAAGCTGGCGTTAAGTACGGCTTATCACGTGAAGTTGTACGCTCACTTGCCGTTCAAACAATTGCAGGTGCAGCTGAAATGTTGAAACAATCTACAGAAGAACCTACAGAACTACGTAGAAAAGTAACAAGTCCAGGAGGCACTACTGAAGCCGGCATTAAAGCATTAGAAGAAAACCACTTCAAAGACGCGATTATGGCATGCATTCATGACGCAGAAGCGAAATCACGCGAATTAGCACAAAGTGAATAAAGGCTCAAAAGAAGAAACCCTGAAAAGCATCGATTTATCATGCCTTTCAGGTTTTTTTTATCACTAATCCAATTATGTATATATTATGTTTGGAATGTCTTTAAGGCGATTTTATTTTAAAATGAGTCTCTTCATGTGAATAGAAAATCAATACACCAAGATTTATACCTCATTACATTAGTTATGTTGATTTTGCACATTGTGTAAAGTTCATTTTATTGAACAAAAAATAATTATAAGCAACTACTTACTACCATCTCATAATTACATCCCTTTAAAAGAAATCTATACTATCCTAAGACAATGTGCTAAATTTTTTCAGCGTTTAGTCTTAATATTGTTTTTTGTGTTCAACATGATAATAGTATAGATAATTCTTGCCCACATTAGGAATGTAGTTCCATTCCAATTTGCTCTACGAATTATTTATTAGAGTGAATACCTGTTGTTTCGAACCGCTTTTTGTTCAGACTTTTAGCAAAGTTAATTGCCACCAATTGAGGGATTAAATTCACTACACTAACAACTACTAAGAAACGAATTGAGCCAATGGGCTTAAAATATCCATCCCACGAGTCAATATTTATCATCTTACTATTAAAATAAAAAGAAATAATGACCGATCCAATATTCCCTATAAATACGGCTATTGTATTATTAGTCAAGCTACCAAAGAATGCAATAATCGTTGTTGCAATGATCATCAACAAATAGCCTATCATTGAACTATCATTAAAGTCTTGAGATATTGAAAAATAAGCATATGGAAAGCTAAATAAACAGATGATTAAACTATAAACTGCTATTTTTTTCATCATTAAAATCCTCCTAGATATTGCTTTTAAACTATCAAAAAACATAAAACACCCTTATAGTGTAATAATACACTATAAGGGTGTTTTATGTAAACAAGTATCGGAAGTAAGTTTAAAGTCTTTTACTCATGTTATACCAAACTTCACCACCATGCACTGAGTTAGAAACCCCATCTTTGTTATAGCCTTGCTTTTCATAATAGCCAATTAATACTTCTTTACACGTTAACGTAACCGTTTTACGCTTGCATACTGCTGCTGCTCTTTCAAGATGCACGAGGAGTGCTGAAGCAATTCCTTGTTTTTGATATTCTGGAGAAACTGCTAATCCTAATATGCTTTGATATCCACCAGTTGTTGGGTTTTGCTTTATTGCACTGAATAAGTCATCGGTTATTTCAGGTTGTTCAATAACAGGTCCATTGATCAAACCTACAACAGTACCATTCACTTCCGCTACATAAAAGCTATCGGATATTAATTGGATTCTCTTTTCAAATGCATCTTGTGTTGCTGCTTCTTCTTTTGTAAAACATAGATTTTCAATCGTCACAAGTTCAGGTAAATCCTCTAATTTCACATTGCGTATTTTCAACATATTTATATCCCCTCCAAAGTCACATAAATTTCATCTAATTAATTCATTCCATTTATATTAGCAACATAAACTTTCTTTTATTTATTATAAAGTTCAAAGTTTGAAAATAAAGAACTTTCAATAAAAAAGTTGTCTTTTAGTTCTTTGAAGTGGAATTTTATCATTTGCACCCTCTTACTTAGAAATTAATAATACATATGAAACATTCAGATGTACCTAAGTCTTTTTAATAAACCAATCCCTACTATTTTGCTATAATATAGGCAACAAGAGAATTGGAGTGATTTCATTCATGGCAAAATTATTTGAAAATTATAAAATAGGTAATTTAACGCTAAAAAATCGCATTGTAATGTCTCCTATGTGTATGTATGAATGTCATAATAAAGACGGCCTTGTACAAGACTTCCATAAAATTCACTATGCAACAAGAGCAGTTGGTCAAGTCGGATTAATCATTGTAGAAGCAACTGCTGTTCAACCAGAAGGTCGTATCTCACCTCAAGACCTTGGCATTTGGCGTGACGAGCATACTGCTGGTCTTACTGAACTGAATCGATTAATGCATGGTGCAGGTTCCAAAACAGGTATCCAATTAGCACATGCAGGACGTAAAGCTGCGCTTGAAAGCGATATTTATGCACCTTCTGCTGTTGCCTTTAGTGATAACTACAAAACACCGATTGAAATGACAACCGATGATATAAAAAATACAGTAGACGCATTCAAAAAAGCCGCTATCCGATCTAAAGAAGCTGGCTTTGATGTAATTGAACTGCATGGTGCCCATGGATATTTAATCAATGAATTTTTATCCCCACTGTCAAATAAACGTACAGATGAATACGGAGGCTCAGTAGAAAACCGCTACCGTTTTTTACGTGAAATAATTACTGCTGTAAAAGAAGTATTTGACGGTCCCCTATTTGTCCGCATTTCTGCGAAAGATTATGCAGAGGGTGGAATGGAACCTGTCGATTATATTACGATGACAAAATGGATGAAAGAGCAAGGTGTCGATTTAGTGGATGTTAGTTCTGGCGCGGTCGTGCATGCAAGAATTCCAATATTCCCAGGTTATCAAGTACCATTTGCTGAGACTATCAAGCATGAAACACCGATTCCAACAGGAGCAGTCGGTCTGATCACTTCCCCAGTACAAGCTGAGGAAATTCTGCAAAATAACAGAGCAGATCTAATCTTCATGGCAAGAGAATTACTGCGAAATCCATATTGGGCTTACCAAGCTGCCAAAGAATTGGGCGTAGATATTGAAGCTATAAACGATTCATATAAACGAGGTTGGAAATAAGCTCCTATTTGAAAACCAGCATAAATAAATAAATAAACCTACATGATGATTGAGTGTAAATATCCCAATCATCATGTAGGTTTTTTAATAAAGCTTTTACATTTTTTATCTATTCCTTAACTCTAAATAAATCATTTCTTACTTAACATGAAATGTAGTATGACTATGACCTTCTCGTGATTTTGAGACTTCTAAAATAGCAGGCATTGCTGCTTTTAGTTCAGCAACATGGGAGATAACGCCAATCATACGACCGGATTTCTGTAAATCAATGAGTGTATCGATTGCTTTTGTCAATGATTCCTCATCTAAAGTACCAAAACCTTCGTCTATAAACATCGTATCGATTCTAATATTTCCTTGGAAACTTTGAATCACGTCTGACATACCAAGTGCTAAACATAGTGAAGCATTGAACTTTTCTCCGCCGGATAACGTTTTGACATCACGAGTTTGACCCGTATATGCGTCATAGACATCTAAACCTAATCCGCTTTGTTTACCTCTTGCTTCTTGACGATCACTACGAATCAAATTGAATTGACCGTTCGATAGCGGTTTAAGACGCTCATTTGCGGCATGAATAATCTGCTCTAAATACTCGATTTGAACATAACGCTCAAATGAGATTTTCATATGATTTTGACCTCGTAGTAAATCATAAAGTCCAATAATTCGGCCACAAGATGCTTCAAGATCAGTTATGTTTTTGCTTATTTCCGATAAATCAATAATCAGTTGGTGTGCATTCTGACGATATTTTTTCGAGTTATTCCATTGTTCGAAGGCTATTTCATACGCTTGTTTCAACTGATTTACTGCCGCAGACAATATAGTAAGATCCATTAATTCTTTGCCTGCAACTTGTTCTTTTTCTTCATCAATTTGTGTCGATAATGCATGTATTGTGTTTTTATATTGCTGACATTCTTCTTTTAGTTTTTGACACTGTGGCTCGTCTCTTCTCGCTGCTAAGTAATCTTTTCCTTTTTCAAAACCAGCATTCTCAACAGCTTGTTTAAAGTCTTCTTGCGCTTGTTCAAGTAATTTACGTGATTCCGCTAAATCTGTTATTGCATGTTGTAAATTAGCTTGTGCTGTTGTATTTTGTTCATTTGCTAGTTGCATACGCTTTTGAGCAAGTGTCCAACTTTCCACTAATTGACTTCTTTGCTGTGTAGCTTCATTTGTTAATTGATATAAATGGTGTAGAGATGTTATATCTTGCGGAATAGATTTACGTTTTTCATCATAAATTGCCGTTGCATTATTCAGTGCCTGCAGTTGAGTTTGATAAGTCTTTTCCAGTTGTTGAAGTTGTAGCTGGAATTCGTCTACAGCTTGTTTTTGAGACTTCGTTTTCTCCTTTAGTTGGTTCCAAAGCTCTTTTTCTTTCTTCAATTGCTGAACATTAGCGAATAACTCTTGATATTGATTAGTTAATGTTGGTCCTTCTTCCACTGTTACGCTAAGTTCTTGAAGATTTTGCTCTAGTGCATTAAATGCTTGCATTTCAGCCTGCAGTTGTCCATTAGTCACAAAGTATTGTTGCTCTAAATTTGATGCATATTTGCGAATTTTTTCTAATTGTTGCTCATCAACAACTTCCACTGTTTCTTCATGCTTAGCTACATGTTCCGTGCTTCCACATACAGGACACGGCGCACCGTCTACTAACTGTGATGCAAGAATTCTCGCTTGGCTGGCAACCCATCTATCATGTTCAGCCTTTGCCTTTTGTTGAGCTTCTATATATACTTTTTCTTTTGTAATGACTTGCTCTTTTAAATCCTGTACTTTTTTTTGTTGTGTAGACCATTGGTGAAAAGCTGCTGCTCGGTCCTTTAATTGAGCCAATTGATCAACTTTGTCATCTAGAGGTTGTATCGTCTCCTCTAAAGTTGCTGATTGTTCTTCTATTGCTTGAAGTGCGAGCATTCGCTCTTCATGTTGTTGAACTTGTGCAGTAAATACTGCTTGCAATTGTTGAACCTCTTGCTGTAATTGGTTTTTTATCTGATTTTGCTTTTCTAAATCTTTAAATATAGGCTCTAAAGATTGTAAATGCATGACCCTTTTTAAACTGTCATTACGCTCAGTTTCTTTTTGTTGTTGAACTACAAATTGAGCAGTTACTTCTTCTAATTGAAGTTTTATTTTTTGTTCTGATTTTTCGGCTTCTTCAAATGTACCTTCCTTTTGTAAAACCTTTTGCTTCGCAGCACGGTAATATTGCTCTATCGGTATAATATGACTAGCCTTTTCAGCAGCAGCTAGTTCACGTTCTTTTTCTATGAAAAGTGGCTCTTTTTGTTTTAAATCGAGAAGTTTTTGTTCTTTCTCTTTGAATGCCTCAATTTTTCGATTTAATGTAATGGCTTCAAATTGTTGGCGTTGCTTGTCTTCAAATTGTTTGCCTACCGCTTTATAATTTGCTTCATCTTCTGTAATTTGCTGATCATAAAAGTCGACTTCAACTTTTAATGCATCTACTAGTTGATACATATTGAACTGGTTTATTTCTAGTATCTCGAAAAGAGCAGACTCTCTTTTGGGAAGCGTACTTGCAATTTTACTTGTGTGTAAGTTACGGACTGCTATAGCCTGCTGTAGTTGCTTGTCAGCTTCTTCCTTTTTCATTTTAAGTTGATCCGCAATATGTCGATAAGATTCAGTCTTGAAGATTTTACGTAAAATCGCTTCTTTATTTTCTGTTTCAGAAGTTAGTAATTTACGAAACTCCCCTTGAGGCAACATGACGATTTGTTTAAATTGATCCTTTGATAAACCGATAATGTCTTCAATTTTTTTATTAATTTCTCCAACTTTTTGTGATTCAACGACTGGTTTTTCTCCTGTAGGTAAGATTTCAACAAGTTCAAATGATTCACCAGTTGCAGTTTTATTGCCATTTTTACGATGCGCTAATTGTCGAAGTACACGATATTGACGATTATGGATTTCAAAAATGAGTTCAGCAGATGTGTGGGTATCATCGTCAGCAAAGTCACTGCGAATTTCTTTAATATCTGCGCGATCTTCACCACTAGCACTACCATACAATGCAAAACTAATACCATCGAAAATAGTTGTTTTCCCAGCTCCCGTAGCACCAGAAATAACAAATAAGCGATGGTCGCCTAATTCACGAAAATCGATTATTTCTGTCTTTTTATAAGGACCAAAAGCGGTCATTTTCAGTTGAATTGGCTTCATTTCACATCACTCCCTACTTCTCGTTCTTTCGCTAATCCTTCTTGTAACACTTCTTGGAATAGTTGTTTTGTTGCATCTTCAACTTCTGCTCCTACTATTTCCTTGTAAAACGCTTCAAAGAGCGTCAAATCATCCATCTTTTGACGAGATATCGTTAGTTGCTCTGTGCCGTTTATATTTTGATGAATCATTTTCCGTTCCACATGCATAGCATTCGGAAAGACTGTACGAATTTTCTCCATTGGTGAGATAATTGGCGTATCATCAAGTAATTTAACGTAAATATAATCTTCACTTACTTCTGATTTAAGTAAGTTATCAATCGTATCCTCAACAGTTCGCATATCTCTGCGAGGTTGCAATAATTTCTTCTCGATTGTTACTTGTCCATCTTCTGCTACATCTACGATTAAATAGCCCTTTTTATGATTCTCTTCAGAAATCGAATATTTTAAAGGTGAGCCTGCATAACGAATTGTTTCATTTAATACGAAATGCGCTTGGTGTAAATGCCCAAGAGCTGTGTAATGAAATGGTTCAAAGAGCGCTGCATCTATACATTCTGTACCACCGATAGCTAACGGTCGCTCAGATTCACTTGTATTCTCCTCTTCTTGACCATGTGAAGTTACAAAAGCATGTCCAACAAAAACATGTCTCTTCTCTGGATCCATTTTCTTTTTCAATTCATCCGTTATACGTTTCATCGCAGATTGATGTGTTTTAATGGAATCATCATCAAACACGTATCGAACTTGCGAAGGATCGGCATACGGTATTAGGTGAAAATGTACCTCTCCAAACTCATCAGTTAGAACGACTGGTGATAGCTTGTCATCAAGATTCCCTACTATATGTAAACCGCTTTCCTTCATTAACTGACTACCAAAATGTAAACGACCTGGACTGTCATGATTTCCTGCAATGCTAATGAGTGGAATATGTCTTTTTAACACAATCTCTGCGAAAATATCATCTAATAATCGAACAGCTTCTGTCGGAGGTACAGCTCTGTCGTATAAATCACCGGCAACAATGATGACATCTGGCTTCTCTTGGTCAATATCAGCCAAAAATTGTTGTAAAATATAAGCTTGATCCTCAGTCATATATACCCCTTGTACAAGCTTCCCTAAATGCCAATCAGCTGTATGAAATATTTTCATGAAAATTCCTCCTTTTATATCATATTATCTATTTTAACATTCAATTGATGTGGTTGTGATTGAAAAATAGCACACAGAAATTACTGTAAATTCATTTTATCACAAACACGCTTAAAAGAACGAATGTTCCTGTTTTTTTAACGAATTAAATAACTTTCAATTAGTAGATTTTCTGAGAGATTATATACATTTGGATGATTCTGAATTTCAAAGCTTTTAAGGAGGGAAAAACTTGATTGATGTTAAATAACTTACAATTGACCAGCAAGTATAAAATCAAATATACCTTATAGTTTTATTTTTATTGGGGAGCCGTTTTCTGAGGATAATTTTTTTCATTTGACTATGCTTATGAACAGTATTCTAAGTTACATACACCACTTAAATTGGATTAGGTACTACAAAAACAAAAAGAGCGCTCTCTTATGCCGGATTTCGACTAAAGGACGCTCCTTTTGTTTTTTAACTCAAATACTCTTTCAATACTACTTCTAAACATCAAAATATAAATGATAATGAGCTTCACACCGCTCGTTAAATCTAGAACCACATTGTAAACAATGAGTTGTCCCAACATACTCTGTAATCGTATGTTCTTTGTTACAAATACCACAAAGCACGGCTAACTCATCTGATTCATTCTTTGACCAAACTTCTGGTTCATGAAGTTCACATGCAGCATGACATTCAAAACAAGGATAGTATTTATTACAGCATTTAAATTTCAATGCGACTATATCCTTCTCCGTATGATAATGCAAACAACGCGTTTTATCATCAACAACTAATCCAAACACTTTCATTTTCTAACCTCCGACCATTCTTAGCAAGAAAAAAATACCAACTAATAGAAGACTTGCACCAATCACTAGATAATCTCGGTTCTCAAAATGTAAAACCTTAAAACGTGTTCGTCCACTTCCATCTCCATATGCTCTAGCGTCGATAGCATTTGCCAAATTTTCCGCTCTTTGAATTGAAGTAAACAAAAGAGGGACAATAATTGGTATATAACTAAATACCTTTTTCACAAATGATTTATCTTCGAAATTAACACCTCTCGCTTTTTGCGCATCTATTATTTTGTCCAACTCCATTACTATTGTAGGTATAAAACGTAATGTTATAGCAAGCATTAATGAAAATTGCTCTACTGGAAAATGCAATCGTTTCAATGGTTTGCAAAGTATTTCAAACCCATGAGCTAAGTCCAGTGGCTTTGTTGTTAAGGTTAACAAAGAAGTAATTAATACGAGTAATAAAATTCGTAACACTATGCGAACCCCATCAATAATGCTCTCTTTATATATAGACAAAACACCGTACTGAAATAGTAAATTCTCACCTTTAGTGAACAAAATATGATAGATAACCGTAAATGCTAGAATAAATAAAATTGGCTTTAAACCCTTCAGAAAAAAGCGCAATGGAATTTGTGAACAAGTAATACAGACAACTACTAAAAAACTAGCTAGTAAATATCCTGCTATATTATCTATTAATAAGAATGCAATAACGATAAAAAATAAGCTTATTAATTTCGAGCGTGGATCTAGACGATGGAAAATAGAAGATGCATCAATAAACTGTCCAATCAATACATTTTCAATCACTAAATTTCAGCCCCTTGTTTCTTAAAATAAGCTATTACTTCCTTTAGAACAACTTCTTCCTGTAAAGACGCTACTTCAATATAATCACCAAAACGTTGCTCAATTAGTTGTAGTAGTTTCACGGTATCTGGAATATCTAATCCGAATTCCTTTAATTCATAATCATGGTTTTGAAAAAGTGAAAGTGGCCTTTCTTGGAAAGCTATTTCCCCATTATTCATCACGAGTACTTCATCTGAATACTCAGCAACTTCATTCATCTCGTGTGTCACAAAAATTACTGTACGGTGTCCGCCACCAGCTTTATACCAATCATGTATCAATTGTAAAATCAGTTTACTTCCAAGTGGATCTAGTCCAGCAGTGGGTTCATCTAAAATAAGAACCTTAGGATTCATCATAAGTACAGTTGCTATAGCCACACGTCGTTTTTCTCCCCCACTTAATTGTAAAGGGGCCTTTAGAAAGTACTCTTCGGATAGGCCTACTAGTTTTATCATTTCTTCCGCTCTCTTATTGACTTCTTTCATTTCTATACCTTGATTTTTGGGACCAAATACTAAGTCTTTTATAACAGTTGTTTCAAATAATTGATGTTCAGGATATTGAAATACCAATCCGATATCGTTAATAATTTGAGCTTTGCCTTTTTTAGAAAGCTCATTTACTCTTCCATTGATCAATAAATGACCAGTAGTTGGAGCTATTAAGCCTTTTAATAACTTCATTAATGTAGATTTCCCCGAACCAGTATGACCTATAACGGATATCCACTTACCAGTTTCTATTGATATGTTAATATTTCGCAAGCTTTCGTGACTATTAATTGAAGAGTTTCGATAAATAAAAGAGGCTCTTTCTAATTTGATGTCCATAAATAATCAACAACCCCTTCCAAAGTCATTATCTGTTCAGGTACTTTAATACCCGTTGAACGTAAGCATTGTTTTAATTTCAGAGCAAGAGGCATTTCCAGTTCATTACTTTCAATAACACTGCTATTATGAAAAATAGCTGAGGGGGTTCCATCCGCCACAATAAGACCGTCTTTTAAAACAAGTACCCTTGTTGCCACTAGTACTTCTTCCATGTGATGAGTAATGTGAATGATAGTAATTCCTTCTGTATGTAGTTGTTGCATAAGAGTAATAATATTCTGCCTGCCTTCTGGATCAAGCATAGCTGTTGATTCATCAAATACGATATATTTTGGCTTCATTGCTAATATTGCAGCTATAGCCACACGTTGTTTTTGACCACCAGAAAGTTTATGTGGTTCTACTCCTTTATACGAAAGCATATCAACCTTCTTTAATGCATCTTCAGCAATTAATTTCATATTGTCTGGATCTACCCCAATATTCTCTAAACCAAAAATAACTTCATCAAAAACTGTCGTTGTTATAAATTGATCATCTGGATTCTGAAAAATCAAACCAACAAGTCGTCTAATCTCTCTTAAACTTTTTGGCTTTTGTGTCATTAACCCATCTACCAAAACTTGACCGAGATGAGGTTGGATAAGCCCATTCACCAATTTTGATAGAGTCGATTTTCCAGAGCCATTTGGACCTACAATCGTTAGAAATTCACCCTCATTAATTTGTAGTGATATATTTTTCAATACTAAATGCTGTCCATATGCAAATGACACATTATCAAAACTAAGCAAATCATGCACCTTCTTTTTATCAATCTCTATTAACTATTTTTTTTAATTCCTCTATTGAAAGTTCTGTATGTGAGGGCTTTTCCCAAATACCGATTTTTGAACCATTGACCGAAAAAACTTTACCAGTTACAGTACTGCTATTACTAGCTAATAAAGTGGCTAAATTGGCTACATCTTCAGGTGAACCAACTTTCCAATAATCCGGAAACTCTTTATTTTCTTCCTTGCACTTTGTTTGAATACGTTCTATGACCGGTTTTGTCATATCTGTTAAAGCGGCTGGTGCTATTGCATTAACTCGAATGCCATAACGTTTTAATTCTTCTGCTAATGTAAATGTCATTCCTAAAATACCCGCTTTTGCTGCACTATAATTTACTTGACCAACTGTTCCCATCAAACCTGCAGTTGATGTCAAATTAATAATACATCCCCCTTCACCCCGACTTTTCAAATGTTGAACTGCTGCCCTTGTACACGCAAAAGTTCCTGTCAAATGGACGTCTAGCACTTCATTCCAAGATTGGTCTGACATTTTCACAAGTAATTGATCTCTCGTTATACCTGCATTATTAATGAGAATATCTAGTTTCCCAAAATTCTCTAAAGTTTTATTTACAATTCGTTCAGCGCCATTTATTGATGCAACACTCTCACAAATACCAACTGCTTGTCCGCCTCTTGTTTTAATATCATCTACTACGGCTTTAACATTATTTCCATTAGTACCATTCACGGCAATTAAAGCACCTTCCTTAGCCATTTGAATTGCCATACTTCTACCTATTCCTCTTGTAGAACCCGTTATTAAAACTACTTTTTCTTGTAGCATTCCCTCACCCTCCAACATTTGTAAATTGGATGACACCTATAATTGCTACTTTTCCATTTTCTTTAGCTACCTCTATTTTAATTGTAATAATATCTAGGTCTTCTTCTATTACTACATATGAAATAGTTAATAATTCACCAACCAATACAGGGTGAAGAAATTTCGTTTCATAAGAGACGACAAAGCTAGTTGGAAAAACATAAGACAATCTACTTTCTGCTATTCCCATTACAAGCATGCCATGTACAATTTCCCTTTCAAACCCTGCTTCTACTGCACTTTGAAAATCTAAATGAATCGCATTAAAATCATTAGAAGTTTCAGCATAATTCTTTACATCATTTACTGAAATAATAACGCTCTCATTTTCACAAACATAATCACCTCTTGTGAATGAAACCAATTAATCCACCTCATTTCCTTGAAATTCTCGTATAATCAAAGTTGTTTCTGATGTGAAAGATAACTCATCATTTTGATAACCTTCAAGTACATGCTTCAATATCCAAAGTAATCCTGTAGAACCTTGCTTTTTCTTCACTTCTTTTAAATAGATTTTGCATATATATGTATCACCTGCAACAATTGGTTTTATATAGTTAAACTTTTGTTCTCCATGTATTAACGGCACATCCAATTGATCAAGCCAATCTAATTTCGCTATTTGCCAAAATAATATAGGATATGTTGGAGGAGCTAGAAGATTAGGAAATCCAGCATTTTTTGCTTTATGCACATCGAAATGTAATGGGTTTTTGTTTTGTATACTTCTTGCAAAGTTTTGAATATCTTGATGCTTCACAGTTACATAAAAAAAGTCTGAAGTCATTCCAGCTTTAAAAGACATGGCTAGTTCACCCCTTCAAATAATGTTGCGAGTCCTTGTCCTCCACCAATCCCCAAAGTAGCAATTGCTTTATTAATAGTTTTTTTCTGCATTTGAGCGAACAAACGTGTAACTAATATGGCTCCCGATGCACCATAAGGATGACCTAAAGCAATAGCTCCTCCTCCCGCATTTACTTTTGTTGTTGATATGTTCAAACATTTTAATGTGGCCAGTACTTGAGATGCAAAAGCTTCATTAAATTCAATTTGTTCAATTGAATTAATATGTAATTGATTTCTGACTAATAATTTCTCAACAGCGGGAACTGGACCTATCCCTAAATAATTTGGATCTACCCCAGCTGCAACTGCGTCAACGAACTTCATAACAGGTTGCAAACCAAGTTCCTTACATTTATCTCCTGAAATCAGTAATACAACAGCTGCACCATCGTTTACTGGACATGCATTGCCTGCAGTTACAACACCACCTTCTTTGAATATCGGTTTAAGTGTTGCAAGCTTTTCAATATTTGTTGTTCTCCTTGGGCATTCATCCTCAAATACAGTAACGATTTCATTTCTGGATTTATATGTTATCGGTACAATTTCTGTCGAAAAATCTGTTGCAAGCGCCTTTTGATGGCTATCAAATGCATATCTATCCATTTCTTCACGTGAAATGTTGTATTGCTCAGCTACATTTTCAGCTGCAATACCCATATCAGGATCTCCGATAGTATCTGGTGAAAATTTCGAACGCATATATATTTCTGGAGCACTATTACTATACAGAGATGAAGGTTTCTTCATACGCCAAGGCGCTCTACTTACACTCTCAACTCCGCCAGCTAAGTACATATGACCCGCACCACTTTGAATGAGACGAGCTGCGATATTAATTGCCTCTAATCCAGACCCACATTGACGATCCACTGTCACTCCAGGAACTTCAATAGGTAGATTTGCTGTTAGTAAGGCCAGACGCGCAATATTACCACCTGGTCCAATTGTATTCCCTATAATGACATCATCAATTTCGTTGACCGGTAAATTGTATTCATTCACAATATTTTCAATTACTTGTGCTAACAAATCCTCCGGTTCAATGTCCTTTAAGACACCGCCAAGTTTGCCGATTGGACTTCGTTTAGCTAGTACGATAAATGCTTCTGCCATATTATCAAGCCTCCACTATCTGTTTTTGCATCTTATCTCTAGCAATTTTCCCACTACCTGTATATTGGAAATCCTTTACTGACTTTATAATTTGCGGTATTTTATAAGTTGCTAAACGCTTCCTACAATACTCTTTAATTTGAGAATGTGACAACTCTTTGCTCGATTTCCATTGAATGATAGCAACGATTTTTTCACCCCAATACGTATCAGGTTGACCATATACCAAAACTTCAGATACTTCATCTAATGAACGTAATACATCCTCAACTTCCTCTGGAAATACATTTAGACCACCAGTTATCATCATATTTTTTGCTCTACCTACAATGTATAAATAACCTTCCTTATCCTTTAAAGCATAATCTCCAAGTGCTAACCAACTTCCTTGCAATACTTTATCTGTTTCTATTTCATTTTTAAAATAGCAATCAAACACCATATCACTTGAAACAAATAATTGACCTATCTCACCAGTTTCTACTTCCGTTCCATCATCATGACGAATCGAAATCTTCACTTTTGGAAAAGGTTTACCTACTGATTTTGGTTTAATAATTTGTTCAGTAGCTGGTAAATACGCAATATAACTTGCTTCAGAAGATCCGTAAAACTCGAAAACATCACTATTTCTAAATAATTCTAGTACTTCTAATTTAGACTCCTCAGTCCATTTTGCTCCAGAGGAAATAATAGATTTAGGCTCAAAAAAGTTGACTGTATGTTTTCTTAAATAAGAAAGTATGCCTTCTATCATCGTTGGAACTACATAAAGCACTATATTTTCAACTTTTTGCATTTCTTGCACTACCTTTACCGGAGAGAATTTATCAATTAAATGGAAGGTAGCCCCAATGAATAGCGTATTAATAGCGGCGAAAAGTGACATAGAATGTACGAGAGGTCCTGGTGCAATAACATGGTCTTGTTGTTTCATTAAAAATGCATCTTTTGTTGCATAACAACTTTCAATCCACGAATGGTGAGAACGAACGAAACCTTTTGGATCGCCTGTTGTACCAGATGTAAAACCTATGAATAGTGTCGTTGGTTGTTCCAATATATTAGGAATTCTTGTACTATACTGCTGTCTCCACTCAATATAATTTCCTCCTACAACAATGACAGGATAATGTACGTTCATTACCTTTCCCTTAAATTCGTCATCAATAAAAAGTACTGTTGGTTCACAAATACTTAATACATAACTAATCTCCTTATCACTCCATTTTGGATCCATGGGAATAGGTATATAGCCTGCTGAAATCGCGCCTAGGAAAACTTCAAGAAATTCCACTTTATTGTGTATGAAAATTGCTACTTTATTATTTTTTTCAGTGCTTTTACTTAATAGACCATTCCCAACTTGATGGATACAATTGATAAAGTCTTTATATGTAATGGCAACCTCGTTATATTGAATAGCTATTTTATCAGGAGTTGTTTGTGCATAATCTCTTATTTGATCGACAATATTCATAGAATTACCTCACTCTATAAACTAAATAATTTGAAAAATAAGAGGAGAAGTGCTTATCTCCTCTTACACGTTTTTAATTGAAATGCTGCATATTTTGTGATATTACAAGTGTTTTTTTCTTTATAGGACTCACAGCTTTTAACTGAACTGCAATGATTGCTGCAACTACTGCTTTAATCGAATCTCCAGGTAAAAATGCTATCGCCCCTGTAATACTTGCCCAAATAGACGTGTCAGTCATAATAGCCATTACCGGTGCTCCAATGATATTAATTAGTAGAACACCTCCAACGAAGTTTACTATTATTAACTTCCACACTTTCATATTGTCCCAAAATTTTTCTGTTAAATATCCGATAGCGAAAGCTGCGATTGGCCAACTAATTAAATAACCAACTGATGGTCCCATAAAAACTGAAAGACCTCCACGTCCACCTGATAAGAGTGGAGTACCTAACGCAACTAATGCTAGAAAAACTAAGACACTTAATGTGCCTACTTTACGTCCTAAAAAGCTTCCTGCAAGCATAATGCCTAAAGTTTGTGCTGTAATCGGTACAGGTATAAATGATAATGGTATCGGTGGAATAAGTCCTAGAACTGCAATTACTGCAGCAAATAGAGCGGCCATCACCATATCTTTTGTATTCAATCATTTCATCTCCGTTATAGTAGATTTATGTACAATTCTCACATCGTCGACAATGTGAATAATTTCAAAGCGCTTTGAAGAGTCGTGAACGACATCAAGAGAATTCAATTTGATGATGATTATCGTACACAATTATGATAATAAAACTTTTATATCTTTTTGTAAACCTATTTTTTAATTTAGGTTAACACAAAGTTTTTTATAAAAAAACCTAAGCCGAATTTCCTTAGCTTAGGTTTTGTTAATATGCTTAATATTGAGTTATAGAATAGACAAATACGATCGTAATAATGATTGGCACTACCCAAGTCATTAAGAATTTCCACGTATTAAAATACATGGACGATAACTTACCACCTTGCATAAACTCATCTTTCACAAATGATTTCTTTACTTTATGCATGATGAAAATAGCAATTAGTAAGTTCCCTAATGGAAGCATAATATTACTGACTAAATAATCTGTCGCATCGAAAATACTCTTTTCAAAAATTGTAAAATCACTTAAACTGCTAGACGATAATGCTGCTGGAATAGAGGCAATAAATACGACTACACCTAAAGCAAATGCAATATTTCTTCTAGCATTCGGCCACTTCTCTACTAAAGCTGCTACGATAATTTCATATAAACTAAATGACGAAGTAAGTGTGGCGAATAAGAACAGTAATAAGAAAATCGCTAAGAATAGTTCACCAAATGGCATTTGACTAAATACTGAAGGCAACACCATAAACAATAAACCAGGTCCTTCTGCTGGTTCAAAACCAAATGCAAAAACGACTGGGAAGATCGCTAGCCCCGCGAGTAAAGATACAAAAATATTCATTAATACGACAGACCCTGCTGAATTAGGTAAACTCTCATCTTTTTTCAAATATGAACTATACGTTACCATACACGAAAAACCAACAGCTAATGCGAAAAACGACTGTCCAAGCGCATATAACACGGCTTTACCTGTAATCTTAGAAAAATCCGGCGCTAAGAAGAATTTTACCCCTTCCATTGCTCCTTCAAGTGATAATGCTCGAATAACAAGTATGAAGAAGAATACAAATAATAAAGGCATCATATATTTATTTGCTTTTTCAATACCATTTTGTACACCTAGGGAAATGATAAGCACATTGATCAGTGTGAAAAGTGCTAGTCCAACTAATGTGATCCAAGGTGTCCCTGTTATCATGCTAAACAATTGATCTGGCGCTGTTCCACTTTGAATAACATTTCCGATAACAGCCTTACCACTATATATTAATATCCAGCCCCCTACTACACTGTAAAAGGATAGTAATAAGAAGCATCCTGCTACTCCAAGTCGACCAATCCATACCCATACACTTTTTGGTGCTAGTTTTTTATATGCTGAGATCGCTTCTGCACCCGATCCGCGACCAATGATGAATTCTGAAATTAGCATCGGTAAACCAATAAGTAACGTAAAGATAACAAATAATAAAAAGAAGGCTCCCCCTCCACTTTGTCCTGTTACATATGGCATCTTCCAAATGGCTCCTAGCCCAATTGCCGCTCCAGCCGACGATAATATAAAACCAATTTTCGTTGACCACTGTCCTCTTTTTGAATCCAAAGATAATCCTCCTATACTCTGCTCAGCTCAACAATTCTAACAATTGAAGAGACATAAATAATCACTCCCTATTCTATCATGAAAATACTTAATTTATAAGAAAGTTTATTCTTTATTAAAACATGTTAGACACTATTCATATTTCTCATGTAGACTAGTATTTGCGTAGTATTTTAGAAGGAGATGTAATATGGAAAAAACAACATTAAATGGGCGCACGATTTCTAAAACGTGGATCGTTCTCATTTTAGGTTCTTTAACAGCTTTTGGTCCACTCTCAATGGACATGTATTTACCCTCTTTACCAACAGTAGCAACTGATTTAGGTACAACGACTTCATATGCACAATTAAGCTTAACTGCTTGCTTATTAGGTCTTGCTTTTGGTCAACTGATTTTCGGACCTTTAAGTGATATAAAGGGGCGTAGAAAACCTTTACTATTTACATTAATTATTTATTCAGTTGCTTCATTACTTTGTGCTTTTAGCAGTAGTATTTGGATGTTAATCGGTCTCCGTTTTGTTCAAGGTTTCTCAGGTGCTGCAGGCATAGTTATTGCTAGAGCTTCTGCAAGAGATATGTATGATGGAAAGGATTTAACGAAATTCGTAGCTTTACTTGCTTTAGTTAATGGTGCTGCACCAATTCTTGCCCCTATTTTTGGTGGCATGGTATTGAAATTCGCTCCATGGCCAATCGTCTTTATCGTATTAGCTGTCATCGGGATTTTAATGCTTATCAGCGTTATTTTTATCTTACCGGAAACATTGCCAGTAGAACGAAGAGCGACAGGTGGCGTTTTTGCGACAGTCAAAACTTTCGGTGCATTAGTGAAAGATCGCTCGTTTATAGGCTTAGCATTAACTCAAGCATTCATTATGACAGCCATGTTCGCTTACATAGCAGGATCTCCATTTGTTCTGCAAAAAATTTATGGACTTTCACCGCAAGCTTTTTCACTGTTTTTTGGACTTAATGGTATTGGTATTATCATTGCTTCTCAAATGACCGGTAAATTGTCTGAAAAAGTAGAAGAAATTAAATTACTTTTATCTGGAATTTTAATCGCTTTTGCAGGCAGTCTACTATTAGTAGCTGTCATTGCATTTAAATTGCCTCTTGTTTTCATACTTATAGCTTTATTTATCATCGTATCGACAGTAGGTATTGTTTCAACAACCGCCTTCTCACTGAGTATGCAAAAGCAAGGAAATAATGCCGGCAGTGCCTCAGCACTACTTGGCTTATTACCATTTATCGGTGGTGCTGTTGTTTCTCCGTTAGTAGGAATAGCAGGCGAAATGAATGCTTGGCCAATGGGTATTATCATATTATCTAGCACACTATTTGCTATCATTGCCTTTTCATCAATACCGAAAAAGTAATCATAAACCGTCCTATTTGATTAACTCCAAATAGAGCGGTTTTTTATATAGTTATCTAACAATATATATTCCATTACAACAATAATTCCGCTATAATTTGTACATTTCTTTACAAATTATTAGTATTTTCTTTCAATTTCAGACTCTTTGACTACAACAGACATCATCTGTACTATAATAGGAGAAAGCACTGATTTAGGGGGATAATAATGAAGGTTATAACTACAAGACTTGAAGCAGAGGATGCAAAAATCGTTTATCAAGAAACAGCTGGTATTGCGATTATTACCATTCACCGCCCACAGGCAAAAAACGCGTTAACAGAGAATATGTGGGATCAACTGCGTAAAATTGCACTACAAACATTAGAAAATCCCAAAAATAAAGTACTTATTATTCGTGGTCATGGTGAACAATTCACTGCCGGCTCTGATATTAAAGAATTCAATTCGATTTCTCTTGAAAAAGCAGAGGAAGCATTTATTCATATGGAAAAAACAATCTCTACTGTTGAGCGCTTACCTATTCCAACAATTGCTGTAATCAATGGACCAGCGATGGGTGCAGGACTCGAATTAGCACTTGCCTGTGATATTCGTATCGGTTCACATAAGGCTAAACTTGGCATACCTGTTGGCAAATTAGGGATTACACTAAACAACCAATTTGCTCAACGCCTTGTCAACTTAATCGGACCAAGTATGACAAAAGATTTAGTATTTACAGGACGCATGTTAAAAGCTGAAGAAGCATTTCGCGTCGGTATGTTAAACTACTTAGTTACTGAAAAGGACTTAGACCGTTACGCAATTCGTATGGGTAAATTAGTAGGTTCAATGTCTCCTGCTTCATTACTTGCTGTCAAGCAATCCGTACAGGAATGTGTTGATTCAGCACCTGTTTTATGGAAGGGATCCACGCCATTTGTTGATGCAACTGATTTCCCTGAAGGCATTCGAGCATTTGTTGAGAAACGTCCACCCGTTTTTGCACGTAAACTACAATAACACCTTCTTAATGGGTTACTTCTCATAGCCCCTCTTTGATGATTTAGATTAAAGGTTGAAAAAAACTATGTTGTAACGCATATTTAGCTAAATACAAAAAGCCATCGTTTTGATCAAAACGATGGCTAGTTATTTATTGGAAATATCGTCAATCGCTTGAATAGCTAGTTCCAACGCTTTAATTCTTCTTTCTAAAAGCGTTCTTTGGGGACTACCAATCTTTGACTTAACATAAATTTTCTCAATAGAAGGAAATAAACCAGTAAGAACATTGTGAGCTTCTGATAAATCTTCCTTGGTGTAATAATGGGGGCTCTGATACCAAACGTTCTCTAGCATTGCTAAGCCGATGCAAACAGCTTTGAGTCGTTTCTTTACTAATGTAGTATTTACGCCTTTCTGAGTCATCTGGGACAAGGCATTTTCGAGCTTACTGATTGTCGACTGTAAAGATTTTATTGATTCCAATTTATCTACATTTGATACATTTAGCATAATGGTACTGTCCTTTCTTCGTTTCTGAATTATTTTGCTTGATATTTGATGAAATAGTCAAAACGTGATTTCACTTGCAATATTTTAACATAAATAACTCTCTCTCTTTTAGAGGAGTTTTCAATATTCTGGCCCATTGTTGAACACAATTTAAATAACACTCTTCAACTAAACTGCCCTTTCACAAATATATATTACCATTAAAATCCAATATCCCAATTAACTAAGACTGCCCTTGATCTAAATTAAAAAAGAGCTGTTTAAACAGCTCAACTATCTTCTAACAAAGGGTTTTATCAAAAGTACTTTTAAATAATAAAGGAGAACGTCGTTGCCTCTTTTACTAATGCCTCCGTTATTTGAGTAAAAGGTAATATTCATTATTGAGATAAATGTATGTAATCTAATATTTCAATATTGAACCCTTGATTACTTTTCTATTTATTAAGAGTTTTATCAAGTTTTGTTAAAAAGCTACACGAATGAGTTACTTTATAGATTACTGAAATTCAATGCCTATCTTCTACTGATATGTTCCGGAGTAATTTATTATTGTGATCGACTGTAAATTAAGTGTAGAATGTCTCTACCTCGATAATGCTTTATAAATTCTCCCTCAATTTTCATCCCGATTTTTTCGGCAACTTTACTTGAAGATAAATTATCAGGCCTAATTTGAGCAATAACTTTTTCTGCATTTAATTCATTAAAGGCATAATTCATACAAGCCTCCGCACCTTCAATAGCATAGCCCTTGCCCCAAAATGCTTTATCAAGAATATAGGCAATCTCAATATATGAAACACCCTCAATAGAATCTATCATCGGTCCAATTACACCTATGAACTTGCCAGTTTCCTTTTCAATTGCCGCAAAGTAACTAAAGCCATCTTGTTCATATCTATTTAAATTTTTTTCTATCCACTCATTCACTTCTTCATCTGAAAACGCGTGATCCCATGCGTACATTACTTCTATATCTTGTAGAAAAACACATAAATTATTAAAATCATCTTTAGTTATCTTCCTAAATCCAAGTCGATCAGACTGTAAAATCCATTCCATTATATTCACCTCTTATAAATGTTCTCAAATACGCTAACAATTTCTCTATCACTAGATTAATTCATTCTCCCAGCAACCAAGATAATAAAACTTATAGATTAGAATATCATAGTTTTCTAATTATTACTAAAACAGAGAATTATTATATAACATCTAATAAAATCTTTAAATAAACTCTTTACACTCTCTTCATATTCTCTATCTTAATATTTGATTTATTGACTCTCCCAAAGACTTTTTACTATAGTCAAAAAAAAAATCCATTTTGAATAAACTACATCAAAATGGATTCTTTCTATTTTAATAGTATTTAATAAATTCCACTCACAAATTGTGAATCAATACAATAAAATACGTTACTTATTAACAATACGACTTTCATTTACTTAAAGACCTTTTCATACAAGAAATCTATTTATCTAATGTAAGTAAAAGTTCTCTAATAGTTTTACAAGCCATCGCGGTAGAAGCTCCAGATGGATCATATGGTGGTGATAGTTCTACCACATCCGCAGCCACAATTTGTTTTAGTGTTTGAAATTGGTTGATTGCTTCTAATAATTCACGATACGTAATTCCACCTGGTTCTGGAGTTCCTGTTCCAGGGAAAACACCAGGGTCAAGTACGTCTAAGTCAATTGTAATATAGACTGGAACATCTTGAAGTTCTGTTATTTTCTCTTTTAGTGTATCAAGAGAAAAGCGTTCCATATAAGTATGTTCTTTTGCCCATTCAAACTCTTCTTTTAAACCAGAACGAATCCCAAATTGAAAAATTCTACCGTCTCCAAGGAATTCATGACAACGTCTTATCACAGAAGCATGCGACAATTTTTCACCTAAATAATCCTCACGTAAATCAGTGTGAGCATCGATATGGATTAAGTGCAAATTTGGATATTTTTCGTATGCTGCTTTAATAGTAGGTAAACTAACGAGATGCTCTCCCCCTACCATTAAAAACTTCTTACCATCCTCCAAAACTTCTTGGCAGTAGTCAAAAATTTGATCTAACACTTTTGAAGTATTGCCAAAAGGCAAGTCCAAATCGCCACCATCAAAAATTGCAGCTTCTTCAAGATCTTTATCTAAATAAGGTGAGTAGCTTTCTAATCCAAATGAGTCATTTCTAATCGCTTGCATTGCAAAGCGTGTACCTGGTCGAAAACTCGTTGTTCCATCAAATGGAACACCAAATAATACAGTTTCTGCTTCGCTATATGATTTCTCACAACCTATAAAAGTGTTCATATTTAAAGCTTTATTCCCCACGCTGTAGAGCCTCCTTTACGTAACTCGGTAAACCAAATGCTCCAGCATGTAAATTCGTATTATAATATTTAGTTTTCAGTCCAAACTTTTCCCAAGCTTCAGCATTCAAGTCTTTCAATGGATCAAAGGTTTTAGATGCAAAACCAAATAGCCAATGGCCTGAAGGATATGTTGGCATATGATATTGATAAACATGAGTAATTGGGAAAATATCTTTAATCTTTCTATGTGCTTTTTTCATATTAGCAGCATATTCCGCAAAATAAGGTGATTCATGTTGGTTTATTAAAATACCATCTTCATTTAAAACGCGATAGCATTCTTTATAAAATTCTGTAGTAAATAGACCTTCACCAACAGAAATTGGATCAGTAGAGTCCACAAGTATTAAATCAAAGGATTGATCAGGTGCATTTTTAACATATGCCAAACCGTCATCAAAAAGTAACTTCATACGGCTATCCTCTTCAACACCATTAGCAGTTACTGGTAAGAATTCTTGACATAAACGGAAAACACGCTCATCAATTTCCACCATTACTACTTCTTCAACTGTTGGATAACGCAACACTTCACGCGCTGTTCCGCCATCTCCCCCACCAATAATTAATACTTTTTTAATTGAAGGATTTGTTGCAAATGCAGGATGTACAATCATATCATGGTATACGAATTCGTCTTTCTCATTAACCATCATTAAGCCATCCAAAGTGAAAAATGTACCGAATTCCTCTCCTTGATAAAAATCAATTTGTTGAAATGGAGTTTTTTCACTATAAAGTTCTTTGTCGTAAGCAATTGAAAATTTACATTCATTGCTCCATTGTTCAGTATACCAAGCCATTATTTCACACCTTCTAATTCTATTTTCACTTTAATTTGATCAATTTCTTGTTCTGCAAATTGGCGGATTTTATCAGCCATACCACGGGGAATTTCAAAAGATTCCGTCTTTGTAGCATGCAGTTTTTCAGATAAGTAGTCAGCTGCTTTCCATGGATTTACTGAATCGCCGCAAGTATATACATCTACAGAAGCAAATCCATATTCCGGCCATGTATGAATTGTCAAATGTGACTCTTCAATAATAACCGCTCCTGAAACTCCATACGGATTAAAGTGATGGAAAACAGATTCAACAATAGTTGCTCCTGAGTAGTCCGCCGCCTCGTTCATAAATCTTTCAATCAATGCATTATTTTCAATTACCTCACTTGGACAACCGTAAAACTCAATTAAAACATGTCTTCCTAAAGTTGATAATTCTATACCCATTTACGCTTCCTCCTTGATTACAGTTATATGATTTGCTTCTTTTGCTTCTATCAGAACGTTCCCTAAAGTTTGACAATAATAATCGTATTGCTGGAGAATATCTTGAGAAATCAGTTCTCCTGGAATAACAAGGGGAATACCTGGAGGATAGATCATCAACGAGTCTGCACTTATCCGACCTACTGCATCTTCAATGGCGATTGATTCATGTTCTGCATAAAATGCTTCGCGTGGACTTAAAACCAGTTCATTCACTTGATTGGCTGTTACATAAGTTGATTGAATCGTCGTATTCTTTCCTATTCTCTTTTCAATGTCCTTTAAAGCAAAAACTAATTTGTCAATTGAATTCTTCGTATCGGCACTTGTAATGACCGCCATCACTACATAACCTTCTGCTAACTCCATCTGAATCCCGTACTTTTCTTTTAAAATTGAATACATCTCAAATCCAGTTAATCCAAGATCATTGACCCGTATTACTAATTTTGTCCAGTCGTACGATTGATTAAAATGTGCTTGTACATATTGTGCTGTCAATACTTCATAACGTGAGTCCGTTTCAATTATTCTCACTGCGTCATCTATAATTGGCTTTAAATCAGCAAATCGCTCTTCACCATATATAGACAGCTCTCTTCTAGCCACATCTAACGAGCTCATAAGTAGGTAGTTTGCACTCGTTGTTTGTAGCATGTTCAATACTTTTTGTATGTGCTCTGGTGCGATTTTGTCATTTTTAAGAAGTAGCAAAGAACTTTGAGTCAGAGATCCACCTGTCTTATGCATACTTATAGTAACTGCATCTGCCCCAGCAGCAATTGGGTCTATGATGTCATCAGACATGAACCCTAAATGGGCACCATGTGCGCCATCGACTATAACCGTAATATCACGCTCATGGGCGATACGGCAGATTTCTCGTAAATCACTCATCGATCCAAAGTATGTTGGATATGTTACCAACAAAGCCTTTGCTTCTGGATGTTCATGCAGTGCGTTTTTCACATTCTCAACAGAAATGCCATGTGTAATCCCAAAATGATGGTCGACCTCGGGCTGTATAAATATAGGTTTTGCCCCACTTATGATAAGTCCATCCATCACCGACCTATGACCATTTCGCGGTACCAACAAAGTATCACCTGGCTTGCAAGTTGCCATTATCATTGCCAGTATTCCTATTGTGGTACCGTTAACTAAAAAATAAGAATGATCCGCCCCGAAAGCTTCTGCAGCCAATTTCTGCGCTTCTTTAATAACAGTTTGAGGATGACTCAATAAATCAAGTTCTTTCATGGAATTAACATCCATGCGCAGAGTCATTTCCCCAAGTGCTATTTTCAAAGGATTCATTTGTGCGCCCATTTTATGGCCAGGTACATCAAATGGTGTAACATCTTGCTGAGCATACTGGATTAATGCCTCAAACAATGGCATCTTATCCTGTGCTTCAAATGTTTTTCTCTCGGTAGCAAGCACTTGCATGTCGTTCATCATTGACCAACTCCAGCAAATTCAAAGCTGGATACAAGTTGTTTCAGTTCGTTCACTTTATCTGTTCTTTCCCAAGGTACATCTAAGTCACTTCTTCCGAAATGTCCATAAGCTGCAACCTGTTTATATTGTGGTTTACGTAAATCCAACATGTTAATAATACCCGCTGGTGTTAAATCAAAAGTTTTGCGAATTGCACGAAGTAACTCTTCTTGTGACACTTTTTCAGTTCCAAACGTTTCAACAGCAATACTAATTGGTTCGCTTACACCAATTGCATACGACAATTGAATTTCACATTTTTTTGCTAACTCAGCAGCAACAATATTTTTTGCTACATATCTTGCAGCATAAGCCGCAGAACGATCGACTTTTGTAGAATCTTTACCAGAAAATGCTCCGCCACCATGTCGTGCAGCTCCACCATATGTGTCTACAATAATTTTACGTCCCGTTAATCCGGCATCACCATGTGGTCCACCAACAACAAAACGTCCTGTTGGGTTAATTAAAATACGGAATGTTTGATTTAAACCGAACTCTCTAGCAGTCTCTTTAATTACGTTTTCAATTACGTAATCTTCAAATAATTCTTTATCGAAATCTTCATCATGTTGAATTGACATCAACACCGTATCAATAATTGGTGTACCTGGATTTGTATAATCTATTGTTACTTGTGATTTCATATCTGGGCGTGCCCATTTAAAAGCCCCACTTTTTCTAAGTTGAGATGCTTTTTTCACTAGCGTATGTGCCATTTCGATTGGTAGTGGCATCAAATTTTTCGTTTCATCCGTTGCATATCCGAACATAATTCCCTGGTCTCCAGCTCCAATTGCTTGAGTATCGCTTGATGAATCGATACCCATAGCAATATCAGGTGATTGACTGTGAATTAATACTTGTACATCACAAGTATGCCCGTTGATTCCTAGACGTTCATCAATGTAACCAATTTCAATCAATGTATCTCTCGCGATTTTCTCAATATCTAATTTGGCTGTAGTCGTAATTTCACCGCCTACAATTACTGTGTTTGTTGTGTCAAACACTTCACACGCCACTCTAGAAAATGGATCTTGTTCAAGCGCTGCATCCAATACAGCATCAGATATCTGATCTGCAATTTTATCAGGATGCCCTTCTGATACAGATTCGGAAGTAAATACAATTTTTTCAACCAACATTAACCACTCCTGTAAAATAAATTCATTTTTTAGGCATAAAAAAAGCTCTCCTCCAACCAAAGGAAAGCTTCGATTAATATCAGCTGCTTATCCTCTTATCGTTCACAAAGTTAAACTTTGCGCTCAGGTTGGGCACCCATGATCTGATTCACTCCGAACCAAATTGGTTTGCCACCGTATCTTCGACCCCTCGTCTCAACGGCTATTAATAAGATGACTTTATTTATGATGGTGCTAATGTTAATAGATTTTAATAATCATGTCAATTTATTTTTTTAAGATTTTTTAGTGAAAAAAAAATCTTCTTTAAATAGCAAAAAAAAGTTTTAAGGGATTTCTATGAATCTCTAAATTTCACAAAACCTTAAAGAGTGCCTATCAATTAAATCAACCTTTTACAAGCGCATAATCTATTCACTATTTTTTTGTAAAACAATTTCGTAGTGAAAAATAGTAGCTCAACCTTACAAAACCTAGTAAACCTCTAGGTAAAGATATATACATGAACTTATATTCAATTTATTAAACTCAATAAGAAAATAAAAAAAGAATTTATTTATAAGATCGAGTTTTCGATTCAAATAAACACTACTGAATCTATTTTATTTATTATCTATTTAGCTAAAAAAGTACTCGTAATAAGGTTAATTTACCAATAAAACAAGTGAGTCATATTTTCTGAGTTTGAATAATTACAATTATACTATTTATAAAAAAATTTTAAATTTACACAGTTATTCTGATATTTAAACTAATGAAAAATTACAATTTTCCCTATATTTATTTTTACACAATTTCTATTATCGCTAAATTTCCAGGTGGATCAATCGGAATTTCTTCTACCTATTACTCATTACAAAGATAAAACTATCCATCTAAATCCAAGTGAGAAATAAGGTTTTCAGTATAATTAGAAAATTGATTTTTCCCTTAGCTAAGTACCTCTCTGTTCGTTTTTCAGAAAAAATAAAACACATTTCAAGACATAATCACCTTAAAATGTGTTTCTTAGATCATTCCATATTTAATGTTTTTTTGTTTTCTTCGGATAACAAAGCGTAATAGCAATAGTAACTACTAGACTTGTTTGCGCTTGGACCTCATCATTTCCACTTTTATATAAAGCCAAATATAGCATAGTGCTATCAAGATAATAAAAATTATTTTCAACCATATGCTTATTGCCGCATCAATTACTGCAAATACTAAACTTGCAACTAATAAAGTGCCTATAATACTTAATATTTTGTAGATCATTATTTGTAAACCTCACATTGTATGTATTTAGTTAATTGTTTTTTTACGATTTCCTTATTAAAGACCGTAATAGGTAATTAACTCCCAATCATTTGTATCTGATTTACTGTTATTCGTATTTCTGCTAATTCCAGGTCGAAATGAGTATCAAATTGTTGTGCGATATCTTTTTGCAAAGCCATCATAGCATCTGGTATAGAGTAATCTATTGGACCTTTCAAAGCTACTGTTATATGTACAGATGGCAATGGTAATTGCTGATATTGTATTTTACTGGACTTCTCAATATTAGAATTCAGATCGCAAGTAATTTTCACCATATCTGTAAACGCTTTTTTTTGAATAGTGATTGTTTCATCATGAAAATCTGGTTGAACTATCGTTGTTTCACCTATTTTTTCACGCTTTGGTGTGAAAATTTCCACACCCTTTTGAATAAAGCGTTTAAAGAAATTTTGTTCTACCTGCTTCAATGGAATCGGCATAATATGCTTACCTTCTGTTTTACGTATAAACTGCGCAAGCTTCATCTCACCTGAGGAACGTAAATCACTTATATAGTAAAAATGATCTATATCTCCATATCCAAGTCTCTTTGCAATTTGTATCGTCATTTTATTAGAAGTACCAATAAGCAATATTTTCTTTGGTTGATGTTGGTCAATTGCCTCTTGAACATCCTGTAAATGCTCTTCATCCGTGAAAATTGCACGTTTCACAGCTTTAAAAGGAGATTTCTCAAATTTCGCAGATAACCCTGCTACCTTTTCACCATTCACGATCAGTAGCCCATCATCTATAATAGCATCGATTTGATGTGTATGCGCAAACTCAAGCGCTGCAGTGCTTTTACCTGTTCCACTTGGACCACTAAGTGAATAAATCTCCATACTAAACCTCCAATGAAATGACTTCTTTACTTTAATATAATTCAATTATTTGATTTATATTGCCTCTATTTATAGTTCTTTAAACCATTTATTTTAGCATATTTTATTTATAATGAAATTAAAATTTGAATCAAATCATCTATTATATAGAGCTAATAAAACTTATAGCATAAGGGACAAAACATGTGATAACCAAGATAAACTATTTTTTATTTTTGTTATCATTCATTAACCATCTAATAAATACAAAAAGACAAGTCAAAAGTAAAGCTGACATCATGTTTGTAATCATTTTTGTATCTTCATTATTTATTGACTGTAATAAAAACATACATACAAAAAAGAAAACAATAGCTATTATTTTTCTCCAGTAAGTCTTAAGTAGTTGTTGTGTTTTGCCCAATAAAATAATCACCTCGTCTTTATCATCATTAACTTATAATAAGGTTCTAAATTCCCCTGATTATTACACATTTCTAATAGCGTTAAATGCTTGAAATCTTCAACAATGTTCAAATTACTTTATTATTACTATGTATTCAAATCTCTTTCTTCAATATATTTCTCTATAGCAGTCTTATCCTTATCTAACTTAAAATCATGCTTCTTCAGTCTATTGTTCACTTCAATAAGTACAAATAGTCCTCTAATCAAAACGCCTATTATGATACCAAAAAAGATTATTATAGCTACATCTCCTAGCGCTAAATAGGCGATAAAGCTAGATATAATGCCCATTATTATGTATAACGTTAAATACATATAATTCTCCTTAAAATACACTTTTTTATTATTATACCAAAATATATATACTGGCTCTAGTTAAACAAAAACGCACTCAATTATTTACATTGAGTGCGTTTTATTATTTCAATATGAATTTCTCTATGGCTTTAGCAACCCCTTCATTGCTGTTAGTATCTGTAATATGTTGAGCTATTTCTTTAACAGCTGGAATGGCATTGCCCATTGCAATTGGTAGACCAGCAAATTCTAGCATTGTCAAATCATTCATGGCATCTCCAATAGCCATGACGTTTTCATACGTCACATTCAATGAATTACTTAACTCCCTCAATGCATTGCCCTTATTAGCCGTACTCGAGTTCACCTCAACATTTTGCAGAAACGATGTTGTAATGTTGTAGCCAAGCTCCTCTAGTTGATCCCACATTGCAGCCCGTTCCTCAACATTTTTAAAAAACAGATTAAATTTGTCGATTGGTAATTTTCGTTCAGTGATAAAATCATGAATATTCGGTACAGGTGTGCGCGTTTTGATTATAAAGTCAGCAAAGTCACCTGCGCCGTATTCTATTGGCCGATCATAACAATGTTGACTTATATAGGCTTTACCATCCGCGAATGCTTCTATACGTAAATCTATTGGCTTAAGCAATTGCATAATTTGTAGCGTTTGTTCAAGCGTTAATGTATCTTCGTATATTTTTTGTTGCTTAGCCAAATTCCATACTGCTGAGCCATTCCCGGTGATTGCATATTTGACAAAAGGTAAATCCATGAATACATCCTTTAACTCATCAAGCGTTCTTCCTGTACAAATAGCAACTTCTACATTGCTGTCCACTGTGTTTTTTATGGCTTCAATCGTTGTTTCTGTTAACTGTAATGATGGCGTTAAAGTAGTACCATCCATATCTAAAGCTATTAATTGAATACGCATTTCTTTTCCCTCTATTCCATTTTTGCTATTAATAGTGAATTGACTTAAATAGGTTTTCAATATTAGAACAACCTTCAGTATGATAATATTGAGTTATATGATTGATTAGTTAAAGGAGCTCCATTATATCATGTCTAAAATTGTTCCAAATATGTTAAATCCATTTTGCATTACCATTGTCGTCGTATTAATAATACTATTCGGCAATCAAGCATTGGGGAAATACGCCAATGAATCTTATCCCCTTGCTATTGTATTCTTAATACTTATGATTGCATGTATCACTTTTGCCTTTTATTTAATAAAGGCATTCAGATTAAAATCAAAAACTAGGGAAGTTGAAAATGATTAAAAGCTAGCAAATGCTAGCTTTTTAATTTCCGATAATCGTTAAAGAACCTAAATCCTTTAGCCATTTATCCAATCTTTCTTTAGGATAATATTTTATCTCATCTACTTGTAGGTAAGGTAGACCTTTGTAATCACTTCCATCATTACTTGTTAAAGTATATAAAGTTGGTCCATCAATACCCAAGTATTCTATAACTTCCTCTTCATTTAAAAGTGGACCGTAAGTTGATTGTACAAAACCACTATCATCATTCTCTACAATAATTCTTTGCTCATTAGAATTACCAGTAGTTTTTTCACCAGCCATACATCCTCCAATTACTATACAAATACCAAGAAAGTACAACGGTTTAATGATCGGATTCACTTTTTTATCATATTCTATATTTTTCATCTCAATCGTCTCCTTTTTATAGTACAGTTAAAAAACCTCACGCCATTGTGCATGATTTTTCAAATAAATATCTAATTTTGGATATCTTCCACAATACGCAAAACCTTGTGGTGGTGAAAACTGGTACATTTCTTTTAATATTTTAAGTGGAATAGCCTCAGTTAACTCATATAATTGTAAAATGGGATAGGCATATGTATAATTTGAGTTCCCCTCATTAAAGGATTGATCACCGTAGCCAACCTCTTTTACTTTATCCGGAAAATGAACCGGTGTACCGACTATGGCGCAATATTTTAAAGATGAACTAGGTGCAGACTCATAAATCCAGAAATGATTCACTGGTAACTTCGGGATTTTCGATCGAAACTCATTAACCTTTTCTTGAGACTTTATCAGTTTGCAGTATGGCGGTTTAATGCTAATGAAAATTCCTGTTTGCAATATTTATCACCCCCTTTCTTCCATATTACAGTAAAACCCTCTACTAAAAGTAGAGGGTAGAGAAAACTAATACTTAAATTGACTCACTAAAAGCTGTAGTTCTTCTGCCATTTTAGACATCGTTTCTGCTGAAGATGTGATTTCTTCCATTGTAGCAAGTTGTTCCTCTGATGCAGAGGCAACTAATTGCGTTGTACTAGATGAGTTTTTTGCAATGCTCAAATTATCTTCTACTGATGTATATACTTTATTAACAGCATCATACATATTCTTCGCAATTAGGTTAACTTCTTGAATTCTCACTGTCACTTGGTCCACCGATTGAAGGATTTTCTCAAAGCCTTGTTTAGTTTCTTCGACGACTAGCATACCAGAGGCTGTTTCTTTAGTTCCAAGTTCAATTGCTTTTACAGCCTTTTCAGTTCCTTTTTGTGTTTGTAATATCAGGTCAGAAATTTGCGATGCCGATACTTTGGACTGTTCAGCTAATTTTCTCACTTCATCTGCTACTACAGCAAATCCCTTACCATGCTCTCCCGCTCTTGCCGCTTCAATTGCAGCATTCAAAGCAAGTAAATTCGTTTGTTCAGAGATAGCAGTAATAACTGCTACAATGTTACCGATTTCATTTGATTGCTTGCCCAATTCGTCTATAGATTGACTAGCATTTGAAGTAGCATCATTTATGACATTCATTTGATGAATTACTTTTTGTAAAGTATCATTTCCATTTAATGCTTCTTGACTTGTTTCTTTAGCTACTTGTGTAACTGTTGTAGATTGGTCTACAACTTTCTGTAGATTATTACGAACGGTATCTATTGACTGGAAACTAATATTAGCCCCATTCTCTTGCATTTCAGCACCTTCTGCAATATCATGAATCGATTGTGCAATTTGACTTGTCGCTTCAGTTGTTTGTTCGGCATTAGCTGTTAGTTCCTCAGAAGCTGCTGCAACATGTACCGATGAATCAGCCACTTGCTTCATCATTTTACGCAAACTAGCAAGCATTTGATTGAAGGAATGTGCTAATTCACCTGTTTCATCTTCCGTCTTGACAATAAGTTCTTGTGTAAGATCACCTTCACCTTCTGCGATTTCTTTTAACTGGCGATTAATTTGTTTAATAGGTCTCACAAGTGCTCGAGTTAAAAAAATACTACCAAGAATCGCAATTGTGCCTCCAACTAACAATGCCAATACTATTTTCATCACTAAACTCATGGTGATTTCATTAATTTTCGTAATAGGTTCACCTATAAACCACATACCAATCACTTTACCCGAGGCATCTTTTAAAGGTTGATAAACCGTTACATAGGGAGTACCAACTACATCTGCAACCCCTACATAGGTGCTCCCATTCTTAAGAACCTGATCAACAACAGTTTCAGATGCTTTTGTACCAATAGAACGCTGACCATCTACTTGTACATTTGTGGCAATACGTGTATCGCCATTGAATATCGTGACCGCACCACTTACCGTTTTGCCTATTTCATCGACTAAAGTAGTATCATTCGTAAAATTATGCTCTCCTTTATACAATTCTCCATCTTTAATAGTCCAATCGCCTATAAACCGGTCATTTACTATAGTCTCCCCTAAAGTAGATGCCTCCATTGCTCGCTCTTCAAACGTTTCCATCAGGGACTTTTCAATCTCCCATTTTGCTACAATGGTGATCAGAATACATAAAAACAAAATAACGAAAACTTGTAACACATTGAATTTCATACCGATTTTAATATGCTTTAGTTTGTTCAAAAAAACCTCTCCTGTCATATCATGTTATTCAATTTTATTTTTTAGAGCTTAATACATGATAAAGGTCTTAATTAACTTCATAAAAATCCTAATTATTAGATAATTATATATATTATAGTAAGTAGGCATTAAATCATAGTAGGTTTTTACAAATAATTTTGACAATAATAAAACACCTATCTCTCTAGCTATTAAGCAAAGAGATAGGTGTTTAATAGTAACTACTATCTTATACTTTAAATCGTTGAGTTAAAGTTTGTAATTCTACTGCTTGCTGACTTAGTTCTTGTACAACACTGTTTATTTCTTGCAATGTTGCAGTTTGTTCTTCTACAGCACCTGAAATATTTGCAGATTGCATTGCAGCTATTTCGGCATTTGTTGCAATTTCTTCTACAGAGGCAGTTACTTCTTCAGTACCTGCAGATAATTGCTCGGAAGTTGCCGTTATATCTTCAAGCTGCGTTGTCATTTGAGATACAGAGTTTACAATCTGTCCAAATGATTCGTTCGCATTATCCAACACGTAAACACCTTGGCTGACATTTTTTAGTCCTTCTTCTATTGAAGAAGCAACAGTTTTTGTATCATTTTGGATTGTTTGCGTCAAATGAACAATTTGTGATGCCGACCCTTTAGATCCTTCAGCTAGCTTACGTACTTCTTCTGCTACCACAGCAAATCCTTTACCATGCTCCCCTGCACGTGCCGCTTCGATTGCAGCGTTCAATGCTAGTAAATTTGTTTGATCTGTAATATCGGTAATTACTTTTGTCATTTTTTGAATCTCAAGTGTTTGTGCAGTCAGTTTTTGTATTAACTCATTTGTTTCATTTGTCGAATTGGAAATAACATGCATTTGTTGTTTGGCAACTTCTAATATCTTTGTACCTTCACTTGCAATTTTCGTAGTATCAACTGCATGATCAAATAACAATTGTGAAGCTTCAGCAATTCGGCTTACTCCGATTGCTGTTTCTTGCATTGCAATGGCGCTATCCTTCGCTATTTCAACGGAATCGACAGATCCTTTAGAAGTTTTCTCAACGCTATTCGACACACCTTCAGCAGATTGTGAAACTTCAGTTGTACTTGCAGATAGCTCTTCAATTGCTGCACTTAATTGACTTGTATTATCCGATATACTAGTAATCAATTCTTTTAGATAGCGCTTCATTTGATTGAAGGATACTGCTAATTGACCGACTTCATCTTTAGTCTTAACTTCAAAATCCGAATGTGTTAAATCTCCAGTAGCAATTAAATTAGAACCTTTTACAATTGCCATTAAAGGATTAACAACTGTTTTCTTAATGAATATGATGAAGAAAATTGCTAGAATTATGCTAAGTAAAGAGATGATACTCGCTAGACGCATAGCTTGTTCTGCTACTTTATGAACACCTTCATTTGCCTCATCTAATTCTTTTTTCTGAAAGTCCATAATTTCAATAGCAGATTCTAGAATCTTTCCATTTGCTACCGAACCAACTTCTTTCAATTCTTTATAAGCAACGTCTTTATTGCCTTTTTCATATTCTGAAATGACCAAATCTGCAGAATTATCAAATTTGTCTTTGTTTGATTTGATGTCAGACATATAAGAATGCATTTTTTCCGACATTTCTTTACTATTTAAATCAGTTAATGATTGATTAAGCTTTTGCTGATAAATTTGTAAATTCCTTTTTTCTGTATCATTACCTTCTATTAAATAAGAACGTAAATACAAACCTTGCGCAGCAAGATTGAATTGAATATCATTCGCTAATTGGATTTTTTCAAAACGATCTTTCGTTACTTCATCGAAAGCATCTTCAACTGCTGATAAACGATTATAGTTAAATACTAAAATTACTAACAGCATGACAATCATCGTAATAAAGCCTAAACTAATTTTCTTTTGAATAGACATTTGCCTAACCCCTCGCATCCCAAAATTAAGTGAACATATTAATCTACAAAAACTCGACTAAAACTGTCGAATCGTTGTATATCACCAACATAACTATAGCATTATGAATAGTCATAATTACTGATTCAATTGAACCAACATTTGTCCATATTACTAAATTTTTTTACTAACTAGGAGGATCAGTACTAAATCTTTTGAATTATAAATAAGTTAAATTTTGCATTGGTAATTGTTTCTATATTATTTCCATAGTAATAATCTGTTTTCTTATTACAAGAACTATACATATTAAATTTAAAAATCTCTTCATATATAATAGCTATTTTTATAAGCATCATTTTTATTCATCAAATTGTCCTAGATTAAATCGTTGTATTAAATAATTTTTCAGAAACTCTCTACAGCTATTTGAAAGCTCACTTTTTGCTGGATGAATTACATCTCCATATGGTAATTCCCCTACAAAACGTACCATCCCTGTAAATTCCCTTTTCAATTCATCATCGTAACCAGAAAATTTTACAAAGCACGTTTGAGGCCCATTATGTGCAAAATCAACGATCATTACTTTATGATTATTCATTTTCACAACACCTCCTCATTCAATTTCCCATTTAAAATTAACGGTCCATTGCGTTTAAAATACGCAATGGACCCTTTTGGTTGTTGCCCTATTTTGTAGTTCCTTCAATATAATTTCTTACATTTTGAATCTCTTTTAGACAAAACAATATCAAAAGAACACTAGCAATCATGAAAACAATTAATTTTGATGTTAACTCATTGTTCAATATAACTGCTCGATACAAGAAACCAAAAAATTGACGACCCCTACTGCTAAAATAATTACGGTGTAGGAACTTGGACAAACTTATCATCTTCAATATAGAAATGTATATGTTAGTTATATTTAAATCGCACATACAATTACATCATTTTCATATACAGATCCTTAATAATTAGAATAGATTTTTTATTAACCAAAATAGGTGACGAACTCTCCTTTCAATAATAACAAATTAAAAGATGGAGTTAAATCTTAAAATAATACATTTATTCATAAGAGAATACTTTGAATCATATAATTAAAGCGGTAAGTAGTTTACGGAAAAAGTATATTAATGTAGAAATAGAGAGAAATAGAGAGAATTTTCAGTAATTAAAGACGTAGTTATTTCGAACTATTTTTAATATTCTGAAATTATATTTTTTATTATATTGATAACATAATAAATATTCATGTTAACAATTTTCTTTCAAATATTTAAAATATCTATTTTTTATATCATAAAAATACCATGAACACACTTTTATAATTCAGCGCGCTAAATCTACCAATATTACTATTAAAAAGTTATTTTCCTAATAAAATATATTAATGGATTTTATTTGTTTCTATGGAAATCTTTTTTTGTTATATTGAAATTAAGCTTTTCACAAGGGCTTATTATTTTAGATAAGGGGGATTTAAATGGCTAAAAAGAAAAAGTATTTATTGTTCACTCTTTTAGCAATCATTTCATTGATCTTAGCTGCATGTAATTTTGGGGGAGAAACAGCTAAAGAAGAAGATGAAGGTGATAAAGGTACTGGAAGTGAAGTGCAAGAAAAGAAAAAAGCACTAAATTTAGTAATTGCTTCTGAACCACCTGCAATGAATCCGCAGTTGGCTACTGATACAACTTCTGGGAATATTTTATTAAGTCTTTTTGAAGGTTTAACTAGACTTGATAAAGATGCAAAATATGAAAAAGCATTGGCTGAAGATATACAAATTAGTGATGACCAATTGACTTACACGTTTAAATTACGTGATGCTAAATGGACAAATGGTGATTCTGTTGTTGCAGGTGATTTTGAATACGCTTGGAAATGGGCTTTAGATCCAGCTAATACATCTGAGTATGCATCTCAACTTTACCCTATTAAAGGTGCTGAAGAATTTAATACTGGTAAAGGATCTGCTGATGACATTGCTATTAAAGTTGTAGATGATAAAACATTGGAAGTTACTTTAGCAAATCCTACACCTTACTTCCTTGAGTTAACAGCATTCCAAACATATATGCCTATTAACAAAAAGGTTGCTGAAGCAAACAAAGAATGGTACGCAGATGCTGGTGAAAACTACGTTACAAATGGTCCATTCAAATTAGCTGAATGGCAACATGATGCCTCTCTAAAATTAGAAAAAAATGCTGATTATTGGGATGTTGCCAATGTTAAATTAGACGAAGTAAATATTGGCATGGTAGAGAAAGAACCTACAGCGGTTAGTAAGTTTAAAGCTGGTGAAATTGATTATCTAGGTTCTCCTTTCCAAACCGTAGCACTGGATTCAATTGATGAATTCAAAAAGAGCAACCAATTAAATATTCAACCAATGGCTGGTGTATATTGGTACAAATTAAACAATAAAGGTAAATTCACGAAGAATGCTAATATTCGTAAAGCTTTGACATTAGCTATTAATCGTCAAGAGTTAATTACAAATGTAGTAAAAGGTGAACAAACACCAGCGTTAGGAATGGTTCCTTCTGCTATTGCTGGTTTTGAAGAAGACCGCGGTTATATTAAAGACAATGATATTGAAGGTGCAAAAGCTGCACTTGAAGCTGGTATGAAAGAGCTTGGCATTAAAAAAGCATCTGACATTGAAATTGGCATTTCAATTAATACAAGTGAAGCACATAATGCGATTGCACAGTTTATCCAAGAAGGTTGGAAGAAAAACTTAGGTATCAAAGTGAAAATTGATAACTCTGAGTGGCAAGTATTTTTAGATAAGTTAACTAACCTAGATTATGAAGTAGGTCGTATGGGTTGGATCGCTGACTATAGAGATCCTTACACATTCCTAGAAATGTACTCTACTGCTGATAATGGCAACAATGATACTGGCTGGGAAAATCCAAAGTACAAAGAGTTGATGAAGAAATCAGTCTCTGAAAAAGACCCTGCAAAGCGTCTAGAAATTTTAAAAGAAGCTGAAGGAATTGCAATGGGTGAACTACCAGTTGCACCTATCTACTACTACACTAGCCTTTTTGTTAAAAAGGATTCTGTAACAGGTATGGAACCTGACCCAATCGGTAATATCCAGCTTAAAAGAGCAGATATTACTGAATAGTACGCACGCAGTACACGCTGGATAAACTGTTAGATATTCTATCAACAGCAAAGAGCTGCCTCATAGTCGTTTATTCGGCTTATGAGACAGCTTTTTTTAAACTAAACTCTAAGAAAAAAAGGAGGAGTTTCATGTGATTAAATACATTTTAAAAAGACTAATGTACATTTTGCTTGCGCTTTTTGTCATTATTTCTGCCACATTCTTCTTAATGAGATTGGCACCAGGAAGTCCATTTGCAAGTGAGCGTAGTTTTCCACCTCAAATCGAGAAACAGTTAAATGCAAAATATGGGTTAGACAATCCTTGGTATATCCAATATAAAGATTATCTTATCGATTCAGCTTCGTTCGACTTTGGTGAATCGATGAAATATAAAATGCGTTCTACAAATGATATGATTTCTGAGGGTTTCCCTATTTCTTTAACTCTGGGTATTGAAGCCATGCTACTTGCTGTGGGACTAGGCATACTTTTAGGTGTCATTTCAGCGCTTTATCACAATCGCTTTCCCGATTATTTAGCTACTACAATTGCTGTCGTAGGAATATCAATCCCCTCTTTTGTATTGGCTGGTTTATTGCAGTATTTCGTAGCTTTAAAACTAGGATGGTTCCCAATAAGTGGTTGGAAAGGATTTATCTATAGTATTTTACCTGCATTTGCTATTGCTATGACACATATGGGTTTTATTGCTAAACTTACACGATCCAGTATGCTTGAGCAAAATAATAGTGATTATGTCAAAATGGCACGGGCAAAAGGAATTGGCAAATGGACAATTGTTTTCCGACATACATTACGTAATGCCCTGTTACCTGTCGTTACATATATTGGACCTTTAACAGCTGGTGTTGTGACGGGAAGTTTTATTGTAGAACAAATTTTTGCAATACCAGGACTTGGTAAGCACTTCGTTACAAGTATTTCGAATCGTGATTACACAGTTATTATGGGTACTACCGTGTTCTACTCTATCATCCTTTTACTTGCGGTATTTATCGTAGATATTTTATACGGTATTATCGATCCACGTATTAAGCTGAGAGGGGCGAAAAAATAATGTCACAACAACAATTAGAAAAAATCGAAAAAGAAATGTTTGAAATTGTAGGAGGAAGACATGAAGAAACTGAAAAGCTAGCAAAGAAATCTGTGTCTTTTTGGAAAGAGGTTATCATTCGATTTGCTCACAATAAATTAGCTATTTTCGGTTTAATAGCACTTATGGCTATTTTATTAATGGCTATTTTTGCACCTATATTTTCACAGTATACTTATAGTGAACAACTTGGATTATACAATAAGGCTCCATCAGCAGCCAATTGGTTTGGTACAGATGATTTAGGACGAGATGTATTTGTTCGTGTTTGGGAAGGTGCAAGAATTTCTTTGTTCATTGGTATTACTGCTGCTATTATTGATTTAGTTATTGGGGTAGTATGGGGCAGTATTTCAGGTCTAGCTGGGGAACGTGTAGATAATATTATGATGCGTATTGCAGATGTTTTAACAGCAGTTCCCTATTTACTTGTTGTAATCGTTTTATCAGTAGTTTTAGGAAATGGAGCTCTTGGAGATGGTTTGTTACCTATGATTATCGCACTTTCTGTCACTGGGTGGATTAATATGGCTCGTATAGTTCGTGGTGAAGTACTATCCATCAAAAATCAAGAATATGTCTTAGCTGCACGAACACTTGGAGCTAATACGAAACATTTAATCATCAAACATTTAATTCCAAATGCATTAGGTGCTATTTTAGTCACAATGACACTAACTATTCCAATGGCTATTTTCACAGAAGCTTTCTTAAGTTATCTTGGTCTTGGTGTATCAGCACCATTAGCAAGTTGGGGTACAATGGCTTCTGAAGGAAACAACGCTATTACAAATGCGCCTTGGAGACTAATCTTCCCTGCGCTTATGATTTCTTTAACTATTTTTGCATTTAATGCAGTTGGCGATGGATTGCGGGATGCACTAGATCCAAAATTACGTAAATAAGGAGGTTGAAAAGAATGAGTGAACCAATTTTACAAGTAAAAGACTTAAGAATCCATTTTAAAACGTTTGCGGGTTTCGTACAAGCTGTCCGAGGTGTAAATTTTGAATTAAAAGCCGGAGAAACACTTGCCATTGTAGGCGAATCTGGCTCGGGTAAAAGTGTTACAAGTAATGCCTTGATGAAGCTGATTCCAGAACCTCCTGGTATTTATGAGTCTGGTGAAATCATCTTTAATGGTCGTGATTTAATCCCCCTTTCAGATAAAGAAATGTCTAAAGTAAGAGGCAATGAGATCTCTATGATTTTCCAGGACCCTATGACATCATTGAATCCAACTATGCGTGTCGGTAGACAAATTACTGAAGTAATTTTAAAACATAAGAATGTCTCAGCGTCTGAAGCAAAAAAACGCGCTATTAAACTATTAGATCAAGTAGGAATCCCAATGCCTGAAAAACGCTATAAACAGTACCCACACGAATTTTCTGGTGGTATGCGACAACGTGTTGTAATTGCTATTGCTTTAGCAGCTGAGCCTAAACTATTAATTGCTGACGAACCAACAACTGCTCTTGACGTAACTATTCAAGCACAAATATTAGAGCTTATGAAGGATATCCAAAAGACTAGTAATACATCGATTATCTTCATAACACATGATTTAGGCGTTGTTGCTAATGTCGCTGATCGAGTGGCAGTTATGTATGCTGGACAAATTGTTGAATATGGTACAGTAAATGAAATTTTCTATAATCCTAAGCACCCATACACATGGGGATTACTCGGTTCTATGCCAGATATAGATAGTAATTCAGATGAATTATTACGAACTATTCCAGGTTCACCACCTGATTTAACCCAGCCTCCTAAAGGAGATGCATTTGCAGCTCGCAATGAATTTGCTTTAGCAATTGATTATGAAAAAGAACCGCCTATGTTCCAAGTAAGCGAAACTCATTTTGCTAAAACATGGCTATTGCATCCAGATGCACCTAAAATTCCAATTCCTGAAGCTGTAGCTAAACGAATTGAAGGATATTTAGGAAAGGAGAATATGCTAAATGGCGAAAAAACTATTAGAAATTAAAAACTTAACTCAATATTTCGGTTCTTCAAAAGAGCCAGTAAAAGCTGTTGATGGTATTAGCTTCGACATTTATGAAGGTGAAACTCTTGGCTTAGTAGGAGAATCTGGCTGTGGTAAATCTACGACTGGTCGCTCTATTATTCGCCTATATGATATAACGGATGGAGAAATTATCTTTAATGGAAAAGATGTTCATAGTAGTAAATCAGCAAATGAGATGAAGCAATTTAACCGCCAAATGCAAATGATTTTCCAGGACCCCTATGCTTCACTGAATCCAAGAATGAAAGCTGGAGAAATAATTAGTGAAGCCTTTGATATTCACGGTCTATACAAAAACAAAAAAGAACGCCTCGAAAAAGTAGAATCCTTACTAGAAGCTGTTGGCTTAAACAAAGAACATGCAAACCGCTATGCACATGAATTTTCCGGTGGACAACGACAACGTATTGGTATCGCTCGTGCGCTGAGTTTAAATCCTAGCTTTATCATTGCAGATGAACCCATTTCTGCTCTTGATGTATCGATTCAAGCACAAGTTGTAAACTTATTAAAACAGCTACAAAAAGAGCTAAATTTAACTTATTTATTCATTGCTCATGATCTTTCTATGGTGAAATATATAAGTGACCGAATTGCTGTTATGTATCGCGGGAAAATCGTTGAGATTGGTTTAGCAGATGATATTTATCATTCGCCTGTCCATCCATATACGAAATCCTTGCTTTCAGCTATTCCGTTACCAGATCCAATATCTGAATCAAAACGTACACGAATTCCTTATGTACACGAAGAACTAGATGAAAGCGCTTCTTTATATGAAGTTGCTGATATGCATTTCGTTTATGGTACTGTTGCTTCCGTAAAGAAATGGCAAAATACTTAATAATAGGACAAAACCACCGCTCATTATGTGAACGGTGGTTTTTCATTATGTAAGAAGCTATAGAATTAGTTTTCTTTCACCGCAGATTCCTGCTTCACTTTACGCCATTTTAAGCGTAATTCCCAAACAGATATAAGTAATACAAGCCACACAAACCAATTCTCAAAGCTAATACCAGTTACTGATTGTCCTCCGAGCAATTGCAGTATTATCATTGTCAGGACAATATATCCAATTAAGAAAGCTTCCCACTTAAATTCATTTAAAGCATTTGATTCTTTACGCTTAATTGGCAAAAAGCAAATTAATAGAAATATTACAATAAATATTAGAACAGTTCTTCTCGGAATCACTGAAAATATCTCTATTTGTGATAAATAATCCATTATATATAGGATAGTTAATCCACTTAATATTAAAATATTTTTCGTTTTTAAAAAGGACATGACAGCTAGTCTGATGAGACCGCATTATTCTAGTTCATAAGTGAATTTTTATATAATTTATACATTTATTATTTCAACATTGGTTAATTCTGCCTCACGAGAAAGACGTGTTAATTGCATTTTTAATATATTATTATGCCTTACTTTCATAATCACTTTGTGAAAACCAGGTTGTTTATACATTTTCAAAGTTTCACTAAGGTTATCAATGAGATCTGGTGTTACAACTTTCATAGCAGTACAATCAATATCTAAGACATATGATCTTGTATCGATTGATTTCGTTAGACTTTTATAATCTTCAGCAAATTTTCTAGCCTGTTCTAATGTCATTTTATCATTAACAACAACATGAATTACTTTCATTAATTTGTCCTCATGTAATTCATAACCTATCATATGTACTCCCCCTATAAATAGTTATTTTACATGTTTTTCAGAATAATATCGTCAATTTGTTTTTAATTTTATTTAACTAGTAAATAAATTTATAGAGTCTTGCAGAATATAGTGGTCATATACATGGGTAAACAAAAACACGTACGGCATCGATACATATCAATACCATATGTGTTCTCTTATTTACTGTTTAGATTCAATTACAACATCTTTAGCGACGATAGTAAATTCAGCTAAGGGGCTATCAAATAAAACATTAAGTCTAAAACCACCCTCAACTATTGATACCTCTTCGTACAACCACCATGAGCCATTTCCGACTGATGCGGTACTAGTAAATTCACTAACACCAGTGAAAGTAATTATTAACATATCATTTTCATGATACGTATTTTCTAAATTCAACTTGATTGTACATGTATGGTCTGCATTTCTTTCTATTGTTTGAATTATTGCGTCATGAAATGAGTCAACAAATAGATCATTTACCGCTTTAGGAAGTTTACTTTTAGCTGATATAAAATCTGCTGCACATCTTTCAAATTTTTCATTGGACAAAGCATCAAAATGCTCCAACCAGATTTTTGCCAAGTTACGCAAATTGTCATTTGGTGATCCTGCGATAATAGAACCATCTAGAACAAAAGGATGGAATTCTTCAGGTAAAAATCTTAACAGCTTTTCTCGATCACGTTGTAACTCCATTTTTCGTTCCTGTTCTAAATCTATACCATACTCTCTATAATAAGCTTTTTCCTCTTCCCAATCGACCATGGTAACAAGGAAAAATAAATAATTAGATAATTGATTTTCTTCGAACCACTGCTTTGTAAAATATTTCATAAATCCAGTCCCTTCCATAAGTAAAACTTTTATAAACTGGTGAAAAAAACATAGATAAAGTGATTGATAAAGCTTAATAAAGATATGGGTAAATATTGGGGTTATTATATAGACTACCGAGGTGTCTATAATTCTATTTTATATTTACATATATTATTATACATCCTTTATTTTCCTTGTAAATATTTAAATTATAAATTTATGGTAATAATGTAAAATATATATTTAAAAAGTTCACAAAATATTGATATTATAATAAGTAATTTATAATGTATAAATTCAAGTATCCGGTAATTGTGATATGATGAAAGTAACTATATAGCAATTATCATTCGACTAGATTCTATATGGCTTTAATATCTAGGGGGTTTTTATATGAGCTTATTTAACATTAAACACACAGAAGGTATTCACAGCATTACAGATGTCAAAAAACATAAGAACAATATTGAATTACATACGGTTACAGGAGAAGAATTATATATCGTTGCCTTTTCTGATGAAACATATACGGTGTATGATGATCGCTTTGCGGGTGCTTCAAAGCAAATGAATTCAATCGAAGCTTACGAGATCGATGGAAGCTTCCGAAATTTAGACTTTGATGCGATGCGTAGCTTATTTTCAAACTCATTTGATCGCTTAATGGATGAGCTTTCAACTTATGTAGGGTCGAATAAACTAGTCAATCTGGATGACGTAAAAGAGGAAATTACGAAGGAAATTAAAGGTATTCACTTTAAAATCATTACAGACACAAAGAAATATCAATATTAATTGTGTAAAGCTGCTACCCTTTTGGTGCAGCTTTTTCCTTTTAATTGTATTTTCGTCTTCACAAATTAAACAATTTCGTATAAAATAATATTATTCCAATAAGAAAGGTTGGTTTTTAATTTGAGTACTGTTCCTTTTATTCCAAGGCCATTAGTTCGTGTAAATCAATGGACTATACTTTTAAGCGTTATTTTAACTTGGATTACAGATCAGCCTTGGATACTAGCCATTCCTTTATTGGCAAATTTACTTGGTTTGATTTTTAATTATAATCCCATTATGAAATTTGCTCGTCGCTTTTTGAAAAAAGAACCTTCTGCTTATATACCTGAAGATGTTGGCCAGCAAAAGTTTAATTCATGTATAGCTATTTCTTGCTTATTTCTTGGCTTAATTGGCTATTTAACTAATTGGTCAGTACTTGCATATACATTTACGATCATGGTCGCTGTTGCTTCTTTTATAGCTATTTTAGGGTTTTGTATCGGTTGCTTTATTCTTTTTCAACTCAAACGATTTAAGCATCGAATCAGTAATACTTAATCTTATGATAAATGCTCCATAGAAAGAGACCACTTTAAAGCGTTCTCTTTCTATGGCTCTATTTCATTTTTTAATTCATGATTTTACTTAGCTTTTCCCATCGAAAAGCCTTCAAATAGACGACCTCCATAAGGCTCTAATATCATTTCACTTAAATGAATAACTTTTTTTTTCTCTGCCGTTTTATAATACGTATCGAATGCATCAACAAATTCCTCGGTAAACTTTTCATCATAGTTCTTTAATGCTCGAATTATCCATTTTGAGGATCCTATCCATTGACCATTAGTTCTTAACACAAATTCATGAATAAGCTCAGCTAATGTGTTAGCAATGAAAATTTCTTCTGCACGATTTTTGCAACCTATAAAATCATCTAATACATCTGTTATAAAATATCGCTTCGTTGTAATGATTTCTTCCGTCCATCTGTCAGGTCCCTTATCTAAAATCTCTTTAGCTTCTAGCTTTATCGATTGGATAATCCCTTTATCTTTTAATATAATCCCTTCCCATACCATCCTTTGCATAGAAGGCTTAGCAGCTTTGTAATCGAGTTCGAAAAAGTGTTTGTAAGACGTTAAATTATGTATAAAAACTTCGATTGGCCACCCAAATTCGTTAAAGGACTCTCTATAACTTGAATTTAGACTTTTATCAAATACGACTATGTCGAGGTCAGAAGTATCTGTTCCCTCTCCTCTTACAACACTTCCAGCCAACACTGCTCCTTGACAATTTGGAAAATACTTATTGATAAATAGATGCGCTGCTTCAATTGGGCTTATTTTCTTGAAATCCCCCATGATCATCACCTCGTATTGAGTAAATTTTTTATATTAATTTCCATATTAGCTAATGAACAGTAAAAATACTAGTGAAATCCTGAAAACACAAGATAACAAAGTCAAAAAAAAAAAAACGATTAATACTCAAAAATGAGTTAATCGTCTTTGTCAGGATGGTCAAAATAAATCACCCTTATTTATTTTTTATTGACACATTATACTTTGCTAGCGCTTCTTCTAAGTTTTTTAAGTATTTCTCGGACATGCTTTTATTCGTAGCATACGTATTCATAAAAAATTCATCTTGGTCATCTGCATATGATTTCAAGCTATTGTATATACCTTTTTGATAACCTATATAGTTATTGAAGGCATGATGAATTTCTTTTTCAGCTTCAGTCTTAGGAGATATGTCGACAGTTTTCAAATACGCTATTTGCTGATTTGCTAGCTTTAGGAATTTTTCTCGATTTTCTGCATTCTTTAAATAAGATTCATCATCAACAATGCTTTTTACAACACTGTGAATTTCTTCTTTAGATGTTGGCAATTCAACTTTTAACACTGCTTCTATGCTTTGCTTAAAGTCATTAGAAACTTTTGCATCAGCCTCAGCAACTACCCCAATGGTTTCTACCTTTTTGGCTGTCTTATCACTACTACAACCTGTTATCAATATTGAACCTGCCATCAAAACTGAGAGGAAAGAAAAAGCTTTCTGTTTAGTAAATTTGCGCATGGATTGCCTCCTAAAGTTATCTTTAATTTCAAATAATTCTAACATTAATGCATTTCTTTTACTATTTTTAAGCTGCAAGGATAATTCATAATTACTAAATAAAACTAATTAGTAACAATTTAGACTTATTCTTATTTTTCAGTCTCACCCTTTTTTGATTTTTTTAACCATATATCCAATAACTCAATAATGTTTTGTTTGCAGCTCTATGAATTTCCAATTTTATATAGATATGCCACTTTTTTTATTTTCTATTCCATAGATGTCGACTTAATGCCTTTTTTATCATCAAGAGCTTATAATCTTAACTTTATAAAAAAAAGACTGCTTCATTTTACATGAAGGCAGCCTTTAATTTTACGCTGTATAAGCGCATAGCACTTGTGTCTCCTTTTACTTCAAACATACCGTTTGCTATTAACTCTCTTAAACGGTACTCAATAAATGCATCACCGATATGATTTTCAATATTGCCAAATGCTTCACCAACTAACCTAGCTGCCTTCATAAATTCTTCAGGCTCTTCTTCAGTCCTACCCTGAAGTTCTTTATGTAAATATCTAGCACATTCAATGATGAAATTATCATAATAATTAGCTTCTGTAGAAATAATTATGCCGTCTTCCAGATAGCGTAGATCATTCATTGTCTTTGAGAGTTTCTGCCACTCTTTAATATAACGAGCTTGATCCGATTTGGAGACTGACTCACCAGATGACGTCATATTAATTAATTTTTCAGGAACCACTTCTCCTGTAGTCCTAGGTACAAACAGCGGCTCTAACTGTTTTAATTGAGTACTAACATTCACTATTTCAATTGGATTTTGGGTATTATTTAATTCATTTATTACAAACCGTAACCCTGTTTGTTCATGCGCACTTTCAGATACCCAAATACAAACAGGTACGTCATCTTGTATGCCTTTAAATTGATCGCTTTGTAAAGGATCATACGACTTTTCCACTTCTCTTATGATGTGTTCTTGCATCCAGTCAATACGAGCCTGTGGATCATTTAATGGTCCTATGGAAAAAACATCTCTAACGACAAAAACCCTTTCCTCCTTTGTTTTTTTCATCAAATGTAGTGCATGTTTTAAACTACCAGCAGCCGAGTCTCCAAATACGATATGTATTTTGTTCAAATTATCGCTCCTGTTCGCTTTCTATTTTAGTCATTTCACCAGAATATGGATAAAACAAATAGCGATTTTCTTTTTCGCCATCTTTACCAATAATTAAATAGCAATCTGTATGTAATGCAAAAGAATCTGTGTTATAAATGGTTTTACCAGTTTCTTCTGTCATTACTTTTACGCTATAATAGTCAGCAATCTTCACTTCAGCTTCAGCAAGTGTATATGTTGGTTTATAAAATTCAAAACTAATAAGTAATATTAGGACGAAAATGATGCTGGAAATACCTAAGCGAGAACTAATGGGTGCATACTGATTTCCTTGTCGCTGCAATATATAATAGATTCCCAATCCCATTAATAAGACAATTGATATTGTTATAAATCTTCCCAAATTATCTATAAACGCATATTGCCTTGCTTTAATGTAAAAATATACAGCTGTTATCAATAAAATTATTGAAGCTATTGGTAACACTCTCTCTTTCAATTCCCTCACTCCTTTTAAAAAAATTAGATACTGCATCTTCGTTCCTCATTCCTACAGTGTCTTTTACGCTTTTCATTTATCTTTCTAAGTATGCATGTTTTTCTCTCTAATGTTGACACTAAGTCCATTCTTTCTTTGTTTGGAGTGATGAACATTACTATAAATTTTAGTACGATACCTCTCAATGGTGCCATAATGTCTATTACAATCGGTGTTGGATTACTGTTAATAGTTCGATTTATGAAGCATTTGAAGAGATCAAAAATTGGACAATTGGAAGGATGGTCAATTGGGTTTGCTATTCCAGGTTTTATTTTAACAATAACTGGAGCGCAAATGTCTTTAAAATGGCCATTATATAAAATAGATTTTCTTTATAACATTATTATCTTCGGCGAGCTTTCATTAGCTTTTGGTGTTTTATTGTTAGCAGTATCAATTCTTCTATGGAGAAAAGCTAATGTTTTCGCGAAAAATAACGTTGATTATATTGATTCAATGACTATTTCTCGAATATTAATGAAAGAAGCACCCATATTGCTAAAACCACTTTCATACTTTACTTTTGCTATGGGTTTAGCTCTTTTTTCTATTACCATTGCAAGTATCCGTCTTCAATTATTCTCAACTTTTAATGATGATCTAATTACGAGTTCCTTTACCAAATACCCTTTAGTTGAAGGACTCTTCATATCCGTTCTATACGGAATAACAGGCATTGGCGCAATATTGTTACCCTTTACTTTAAAACAATATGCAAAACCGAGTATCTTCAATATCATGATCACTTGTTGGAAAATCGCAGGGATTGCCTTTATTTTATTTGGCATGTTGAATTATTTTACACATATTGGTCTAATAGTCCATTCAATGGGCAAATAAAAAACGTAGTAGACATTATATCTACTACGTTTTAATTTATGCACCAACAAACAGAACACATTGACTGATTGCGATGAAAAATGCTGGATTTTGAATTGGCGAATTCTCTTCAATCTCTAGCTCTATCAAGAACTCATCACCTTCTGTTGCCTTCCAACGGGCAATATCTACATCATCAAGTGCAAAGCGGGACCAATCTTCCATTTCCTTATGTATCATCATTTTCATTTGACCATCTGTGATCACAAGGTCTGGAATCAATTCCTTCCAACCATCGTAGGCAAGCATATATTTCTTTTGTTGTTTTAAATCTTTTGCTTCATAAAAAACTTTTCCTTTACGAGTTACCTTTTTACAAGTGAAAAGTGGCTCATCCTGCATATCAAAAACGTCATATCTTAAAAAATAACGATAATCCATTACTTTATCTAGTATACGCTTCAAACTATTTGAGTAGTGGCGTTGAAATGTGAATATAGCCTGACCTGACTCATCAGCTACCGTAATTTTTGGTGTTGTTTCAATCGAATTTGGGTGTAAATAAGTATATCTTTGCATCATTTGCTCCTTTAAATCTAAACGTTTCATAAGTAAACTATAGCATTTTCAGGGCAGGAACGCACTTACTGGCTTATAACGATTTTATAGTAAACTATCAAAAGTATTAACGATGCAATAACAGGACATTGTCAAATTAGACATCATCAACTGGTTTTAGCTTCCTATCGGTAATAAAAATACACTTTTTTATTTCTTTACAGCATTTTCTAAAATATCAAAAAAATCGTTATCATCCACCATTATATATTTTTTTTGTGTCTCATCCACGTATATGATTTTATTAGATGAATCCACAAACAAAGCAAAGTACCCACTTACCGAAATGTTTATGAGGTAATTGTAATGTAGGTCTATATTTGAATCCTCCATTTTCATTTTTTTAAATTTCGCATTTTCAAAAGCCTTTAGTAGTTCTTTTTGTGTTTCTTCCGAAATTTCAACCGTTGCCAACGAAGGAATTTTTTCAACTGTTATATATGAATCTTTTTCATTAAAATCTATTCTCCAAAATAAATCCTTTACAGATAAAGTTGTTTTCTTTACCTTTTCAGTTGAAGGTGTTTTTTCAACTTTCACACTACCAAAAGTCTTGTATTGTCCATATATATATATACCCATCCCAACTAAAACGACTAGAACAATAGTTAATACAAAAGCTTTTCGTTTACGCATAAATTCCTCCCATTACCTCTTTTTTCTTTTTACTAATCATAGCAAAATTATTACTTTAATGTGTAAAACATTTCCAATATCAATTTTAATATTCAGTGTAAATTTTCCTTTATATAAAAAGATATTATTAGTTGGGAAGTTTGCGTTGGCAAATCAATTTGCTCGAACTTTTTTAGTGAATCATAATCAAAAAAAGCTGTTAGTTTTAAAACTAACAGCTTTTTTCTCTTTAACTATATACATATAAATCAAATTGAATTTCCGCATCTATTGAACTAGAAAAGTCTATGATATTTTTCTGCAAATACATTGCAGGTTTATCATTATTTTCTATTTCGATTACAATCATAAATTGAAATTGTAAATCGTATTTCTTCTTTAGTTGTAATAATTCTTTTGTTTTTTCTTTTAGGGATTTTAATATTACATCCAACTGTTCGTTTATATCGAGAGATTCTTGATAGCCCGTACTTAAAGTCCAACTTGTCTCTTTTCTACGTAAAATTTTAGTAGCGAAAGTTTTAATAACATCCCCTTTTTTGTATGTTTCTGTAGGTTCTACATCCAGACCATTTGTTACTTCCTCCAAAGGAAAGTTATCTCCAAACGCACTAAAATAAGCCATTACTTTTGTTTTATCCAAGATGGTATCTCCTTTTTCAGCTAATACACATTTTTTTGTAATCAGTTATTAGCCCCTTACTTGCCCATTCCCATATACAAAATACTTACTCGAAGTCATTGCTTGTAATCCCATTGGTCCTCTTGCATGAAGCTTTTGAGTGCTAATGCCGATTTCCGCACCATAACCGAATTCAAAGCCGTCTGTGAAGCGCGTAGAGGCATTATGATAAACTGCTGCAGCATCAACACCGTTTAAGAATTGCGCTGCTGCAATCGCATCTTCCGTTAATATAGCTTCAGAATGATTTGTACCATATTTATTTATATGCTCGACTGCTTCTACAACATTTGACACGATTTTTACACTAACTGTTAATGCCAAATATTCTGTTGCCCAGTCCTCTTCTGTAGCAAGCTTTGCATCTGAATATGCATTACAAACAGTGTCATCGCCAATAATCTCAACGTCATGTGCCGCTAAAGCTTCTAATAACGCAACACCGTGCTGTGCAAACCATTTTTCATTGATTAATACACTTTCTGTTGCATTACATACAGATGGACGATGTGTTTTTCCGTTAATGACGATATTTGTTGCCATCTCAGGTTTTGCCGATTCGTCTATATAAATATGACAATTTCCCGCGCCCGTTTCTAAAACCGGAACTGTCGCTTCACTTACAACCGTATCGATTAATGCTTTTCCACCGCGAGGAATCAGTACATCTAGATATTCTTTTAGATGGAATAATTCCTTCGCTGTTTCACGATTTGTATCTTCGATTAACTGCACTGCATCTACTGGTAGTGTTGTCTGCTCAAGTGCCTTATGTATCGATGCAACTAGTGCGATATTCGAAAACTTCGCAGATGAACTGCCACGTAAAAGTACAGCATTTCCTGTTTTCAAAGCTAGTGTCGCTGCATCTACAGTAACATTTGGTCTTGCTTCATAAATCATGCCAATCACACCAAGTGGCACTCGTTTTTTCTGAATATGCAAACCATTTTCTTTCTGAATATCCTCTAATACTTCACCAACTGGATCATTTAACTTTACTAATAATAGAATCGCATCTGACATATCTTGAATGCGTTTTTCATTTAAGATTATGCGATCTAAAACTGATTCTGAAAGACCTTTTTCACTACCTGCTTCAATATCCTTGTTATTTTCTTCAATTATATATTCTTTATCTATCAGTAGTTGCTCTGCAATTTTTTGTAATGTTTCATTTTTTTCTTGCGTTGTTTTACTGTTCATATGATAACTTGCTATTTTCGCTAACTTACCTTTTTTTTCTACTTCGCTCATTATGTTACCTCCACTTAGTTATGCTTTTACCCACTTATCACGATGAATGACCTCAATATTTGATACGATTAGTTCGTTTGTTCGTTTCCCCATAGCTTGTTTTAGTTCATCTGCGGAATAGAATACTTCTCCTCTTCCAAGCACGCCATTTTTACCGTAAACTTCAACAACATCGCCTTTTTGGAAATCACCTTCCATTTTATATACACCTGCAGGAAGTAAACTGCTACCTTTGGAGACAAGTGCTTGCTCCGCACCTTCGTCCACAAAAACTTTACCTGAAACAGCTGAAAATAATGAAATCCATTGTTTATAGTTATTTAATACAGGTAGTTCGTCTTTCTCTATATACGTCCCGTCCCCTGTACCCTCCAATACTTGCAATAATTTTCGATCACCTTTACCGATACCGATAAATACCTTCACGCCAAGTTCATATGCTGTTTTCGCTGCCATTAATTTTGATTCCATGCCACCCGTTCCTACTTTTGAACCTGCTCCACTAGTGAATGACAACATTTCTTCCGTAACTTCAGTTAAAAAATCAATGCGTTTTGCATCTGGATTTTTAAATGGATTCGCATCATACAATCCATTTATATCTGTTAAGATTATTAACTGATCAGCATGTACCAATCCGCTTACTAACGCAGAGAGCATGTCATTGTCACCAAAAGTAAGTTCTTTTACTGACACCGTATCGTTTTCGTTGATGATTGGTAATACGGAACGATCCAATAATTCTGACAATGTAGAATAAGCGTTTTTATAACGATACTTGCTTGAGAAATCCGTTCTAGTTAATAAAATCTGTGCTGTCACAATACCATGTTTGCTTAATTGTTCTGTATATGATTGTACTAAAAGGCTTTGACCAACTGCTGCAGCTGCTTGTTTTCCTTTTAACGTAACAGGTCTTGAAGAGTAACCTAGCTTACGAAAACCACATGCCACAGCCCCAGAAGATACTAATACCACTTCATGACCTGCCTTACGTAGTGTTGCAATTGCATTTATATGATCTTGAAACTTTACTTGATCTATCTCACCCTTCGCATTCGTCAAAGAGCTACTACCTATTTTCACAACAATTCGTTTTTTATCCATCTTTATTGCCTCCAATACAACATAAAAAACCCTTTTCGCCCTCGAATATATCAAGGACGAAAAGGGTTACTTCTCGTGGTACCACCTTAGTTGAATGCATTAAATGCACCCCACTCAACCTCATAACGCTTGAGACTGCGCCTATGTTTGCATAGGAGCTAAGAAGTAGGTTCCGTGTGTTTGCTGTTACGATGTCTTGCAGCCGGTGAACATCGCTCTCTTATACAGTAAGATCACACATACTAGTCTTCTTTTCGCTAAATATTTAATTATAAGCATGCAACAGATTCTTTTAACTGTCAATAATCATTGCATAAATAAAGAAATAATGCTTAATTCAACATCTATTTGTGATACTTCATAATCTTTTACACATAAGAATAATTCATGTAAAAACGACTTAGTCGTTTCCTGTATGATATTTGGTAGGATTGTTACATCTTCGTTCTGCTTACAGCATCTTTTATAGAAAAAGCAGCAGTGATAATAGAAATCACTATGGTAGCTAATACAATCAGTAATACAAATCTGTCCTCCTGCATATCAATAAAATTCAATAAGTACTTTGTGAACTCTGGTTCTATAATATTCGGTCGCGTAATGATTATGATCAAGACAGCAGTAGCAATGAGCTCATAAAACGTTTGGAAAATAACGACTTTTTTACTCCATTGTCCTTGGATTCGTTTATAGAGAGATAATGCAATACCCAAGACAGCAATAATCACAATTAGAATCCAAAAATCATTTAAAATTTGTTGATTAAATGTTGGATATTTAAAAATGAGATCTTCTTCTCTATTCACGTACACTCCAATTAAACGATCCGCATTAAAGTAAATTGAAACCCAAATAGCGGTCCATACTAAACTACCAAAAAACGCATACTTTGAAATAGATTTATGCTTAGTAGTTAGCTGCACTTTGTTTAAATCATCAAGTGTCCATTTTTGAAGACCAGTCAAAATTTCCTCTTTCGGCTCTTTGGCAAATCTTTCGAGAAACGCAAAGATTAAGGTTAACCAAAAGAATACTTGAATCGCAACTTCTAGCATCATACCAATACCATTACCAACAAGTTTGAGGACTACCATTAATAAGGCTTCATCCCCCTCATAACTAAAAGCAAAATCTATGACAAATGCAATAAGAGCAATAGTCATTGCAATCGGAACTATCGTTTTTAAAAGAGATATATAGGATTGAAAATATATAGGACCAATTAAATACATGGGTTTATCCTGATAGGTTTTTGCAAGAACTGCTGGATCACCTAATTTTACAAGCGCCTCTTTGATGTCTTTTTCCGTATAATCAGAAGGCAACATATCTTCAATAGTCGCCTTCAATTCAAGAGCAATAGCTGCTCGATCTTTTTGAGACAATCTTCGAGTTACTTCATGGATATATTTATCAATTAATTCCATTGGTACCATCCCCTTTGTCTACCTTATGTTGATGCATTTTGTATCCCCCATTATTTTACCACTTAATTACATATACATAATATATTAGCCAAATGTATTATATGCACCACACTCATTTTTATATACAGTCAAATAAAAAAACGACTATCTACTTGAAGAGATAGTCATTTCTTAATCATATCAATTTGCATTAATCATTTGTTTTATATGTAAAAACAGTTCTAGAATTGGACAAGGGGCACCCTCAGCATGAGAGTACCCCTTAATTTATAATTAGCTAATTTTAATAAAACTCAAATTTCAACCCGATCATCCGGGGAATATTTACTCAAAAGCCTATAGCTTTCTGTACCGCGGTAAAATTCCACTGGTTAGCTTTCTAACCTAAGCAACGCAAACCCTACCTTCTTTTGCGTCCTTGTGACCCCAAAGTCACTCCAGTGTGAATAAGTATCTACAAAAACATTTAGTAGAATGCCAATATTTATAAACTAGCTAATCAGCATAAAAAATATTATCTCACGAAAAAGCAGTTTTGTCAATAGCGTTGCTTCACTACTTTCTAAAGTTACCTACTATTGATAAGAAACATGTGAATTTGTACGCAAATTGACCAATTGAATACATATTTTCATTTCCCTTTTCTTAAGTATAATATCTACCGTTACGTCAGATGCAACTACTTTAATTCACTTTACAAATAAACGAACACAACCTATTGCGTTCCTCTCTTTTTTATTTTCACTTGTGAAAAATAAAAGGTTTTTTCACTTATGGGGGATTCGAATTCTCATTTTCCATTTATATTCACATTCACTGCTAAATTTTTGAGCTTTTGGAGTTCATTCTCTAATATCTCTAATGGTATCTTTACCTCATCTTTATTTCGTAAGGCTATACTTTATTGAAACAGATTTTAAATTTATTGAAATTCAAATATTGAAAGAAGTTAGTACATAACCATTGGTAAAGAATTAAATAACAATTGTAGAGTTGCAACATTTTTCTTATTACCATGTTTAATGGTTTTTTTCCTTTTATATTTACTCTCTCTCGTAATGGGAACGATTTATTCATTTAAGGATGTAGTAATCGAAGAGTTATTGGATAATAAGAATAAAGAGTATCGTATCAAAAGAGAGTGTGGGGGTTTGAAAATGCAGTACAAAATTTTAATAGTGGAAGATGAAACTATTTTACGTGAGATAGTGAAAGATTATTTATTAAACGAGGGGTATAAGGTAGTTGAAGCCATTGATGGTGAACAAGCAATAGAATCATTTCAAAACTATGCTTTTCATCTAATTATTCTTGATATCATGTTGCCAAAAGTAGACGGATGGACTGTTTGTAGAAGAATCCGTAAGGTATCAAATGTTCCAATCATCATGTTAACCGCACGTATTGATGAGGATGATACATTACTTGGGTTTGAGCTAGGTGCTGATGATTATGTTGCAAAGCCATATAGTCCACCAATTTTATTAGCAAGAGTTAAACGTTTACTTGAAAGTCGATATCGATTGAATGAAGGATCAATTGATACTTTAACTAAAAATGGGATTTCAGTAGATTTTTCTTCAAGGTTAGTAAAGGTAGAAGGTGTAAATGTTAATTTAACACATACCGAATTTGAAATCTTAACGTATTTAATGCAAAATCAAGGAATCGTGATTACAAGAGAACAACTCTTGTATAAGGTTTGGGGACATGACTACTTTGGTGATGATCGAACGATCAATACACATATTCGTAATTTGCGAGCGAAATTAGGAACCAAATCAAAACTGATTTCAACGATTATTCGAACAGGGTATAAGTTTGAGGAGAGTTTATGAAATACGGTATTGTTTTAAAATTATTTTTATTAACAACAACGCTATGTTTGTTCATTACAGGGACAATTTATATTGGTCAGACCATATTCTTTAAGCAATACTATGAAAATCAGAAAGTAAATGACTTGAAATCAAGTATCAAATCATTTGAGAAACAATACTTAAAAAGTAATGGAAATGTGCAATCCATCCAGCAATTAGAACAAGATTTTTATCGTACTAACAATACATGGATAACCACATTGGATAAAAAAGGAAATATCATATCATCAAATGATTACTATGTAAAAATAAAGATAAATGACGAGAAAAATTCAAATCAATTCGTAACGATTCCACTGTATCATTTATTAAAAGGAGAAGATGTTTTTAAAGATACGCCTACCATTACAATGGGTGAGGAAGTGGATCTTTATACGATTGAAAAAAATAATATAATACTCCCGTTTTATCTATATTCTGTACAGAATGATTCTGATTGGTTAAATCAATTTATTTGGACAAGAATTGATAATGAACTCCAAATGAATAGTAAAGAACTTAAAGAATATAATCTACATGAGAAAATAACAATATCAATTAAATATCAAAATCAATATCATCCTAATTTTCGAATTAATCAATTTAAAGGAATCGTACAGAATGTCCGATTTCCTGAACAAAATGATGTTTCCAGTATCATTTATAGTAATAGCTTTTTTATGGAGCGTATTAGTGATTTCCAAACAGGCTTATTGTTTAATGAACAAAATCAATTCACAACATTCACAACAGATAATTATGATACAAATGGAATAAAATATAAACTGTTCATTGACCCGGTTAAAGATAAAAATGGAAACATTAGTTATATTTTTGCTATGGCTTCCTTACAACCAGTAGATGAAGCTGCACAAATGGTCAACGATTATTTTATCTATATGATAGCTTTTGTGTTACTACTAACTATTTTGGCTTCTTTCTACTATTCAATTAAAATTGCAAGACCATTATTAAAAATCAACAATTCAACTAGAAAAATTGCAGGCTTAGATTTTTCAGAACGAATTGAATATTTCTCTAAAGACGAAATAGGCGATATATCTCAGAACATAAATTTACTATCGGATACACTACATTCGCACATTACTCAGCTACAACAAGACATTGAAAAAGAAAAACAATTAGAGAATACTAGAAAAGAATTTATCTCAGGTGTCTCACATGAATTGAAGACCCCACTAAGTATTATGAAAGGTTGTATTTCGATCCTGAAAGACGGTGTTGCTAGTCATAAGAAGGATTACTACTTTGAAGCGATGGAAAAAGAAGTAGACAAGATGGATCGTTTAATAATCGATATGCTTGAACTAGCAAAATACGAGTCTGGAACGTACAAAATGAAAATGGAATCTTTTTATTTAGACAAAGTAATTGAGCATATTTGTCATCAGTTACATTTAGAAATAGAGAAAACGCAATTAACCATTCATAAAGAATTAACTTCAATAAAAGTTTTAGCAAATCAACATCTTATCGAACAAGTCATTACGAACTATATTACAAATGCAATCCGTTATACACCTTTGAATGAGCATATCTATATTTCGACCATCGTTGAGAATGAGCAGGTAAAAGTATGCGTGGAAAATAAAGGATCACATATTCCAGGTGACCAATTAGAAAAGGTTTGGGAACGATTCTATCGTGGTGATATGTCTAGACGACGATCTGAAGGTAGTACAGGATTAGGTCTAGCCATTTCGAAAAATATATTAGATCTACATGGTTTGCAGTATGGTGTCATGAATACTTCGGATGGGGTACTATTTTACTTTTACTTAAATATGAATCGTTGAAATGTACTGTATTTAAACATCAGGTTACCATCATATCTTTCATTTGAAGTAGATGACTGTTATTAAGTGTGGTATGAAAGAAAAAGGCGTCCTCTTAGCGAACTGACCAAGTTAATGAGACAGGGAACAAATCTCAACTATGGTTTGATTTGTGTTTTATTTGGTTTTACAGGTACTCCTGCTCTTAATTTATATTTGCTGGATAACTTACTCTTGTACCCATAGAAAAACACCTCCAAGTTGTCTTAGGTAATACATACCTGTTTTTCAACTTAAGGTGTTTTTATTTGTCTCAAACTATGGGGTCAGTTCCCAGTCAATAAGAGGAGTCTTTTTTGTTTTACAAAAAATTTTAATATTTGAATTTTCTAATCAGTAAAGCGGTGAAACAGAACATTACCTCCAAGGTGTTTCAGTTTTGTGCTCAATCATTTGTAATACTTTCGGTTCAATCTCTTTTAATCGTTGTTCCATTGTATGAGAGTTTTTAGGAATTTCTCCATTTTCTTCACCTTGAATCTGCAGGATAATCTGTGCTTTCGCAATGACCTCAAACACTTGTTGTGTGGAAACATTTTTAGATGATGCAATTTCAACAACCGATTTTCCAGTTGCTAATTCTTGTTTTAATTCTGCCCCATTCATATTTAATAAAGAAAATAGGTCCTGATTATTTAAAAAGTTATCAGCATAGTAATCAGGCTGACCATCACTTGTAAAAAAAGCCTCATCAGTAAAACTAAATTCAGTTGGTATTTTTTTGCTTTCTTGTACTTTTACTTCTTGTTTTGTTGTTTCATTCGATTGTTTGTTAACTATTTGTTCCGCTTTTACTGCCTCATCTTTCTGAATTTGTGTAGCATAGGCACTTCCAGTTCCTACTAATAATGCTGTTGAAATACTAAGTACAGTGAATAAATTCTTTTTACCCATTTAAATTCCTCATTCCATTGTTTTATTTGCCTTACAAAAACGATTATAGTTGGACAATGTTAAGATGAAGTCAAGACGGTATCAATTGGAAATAAAGTTTTTTGTTTTTGCGTAATTTTAACCAAAAGACTGCGATTAACTTACCATAATGATCTTCGTTTGCAGGCGTTTTTGCTAATGTTAGCGAAATCACAATTTAAGGTAATGGATCACCAATCAATGATATTTTCAAATACCAAATTACATATACTTTCGACGTATAAGTAAAGAAAAATGCCCGACTGTTGGACTACCGTCCTTCAGCCGGGTTTTCTTGTTTTTAAAATCAATTTTTTTGTCCCTACTATATCTTTTTCATCAAAAAATTCAACGTAATGTTTCAATAATAATTATTCTGTAACTTCTTCTACTAACTTGCCCCTTTAGTTGAATAAAAAAAGAGCTGTCGTAACAGCTCTCGATCTTTTACTTCAAATGTTTGTTTCTATCTATTTTCATACGTTTAAAGATAAAAAAAGACCTTAGATATAATGTTTTTTCTAACTTGTTTGTTCAACTAAAGCGCCCGATTGCGGAATAGTGGAAATTGCGAAAGAGCTGCAAAATGTCATTTCTAAATTTTTTCTAATGCACCCCATCCTTTATTATAGTAACATCTTTTTTAGTCCCGCTAAATTTCCTTTAAGAAATAAAGCATTTTTTCAATTCCACGACGTTTACACCACCCGATACTATTAAAAGCACCTGTAAATCGATAAAAAGGCAATACAATTACCTGTTAAAGGATATCTAAAATAGCTTTTACCCGTTATTTATTTTGGTGCAATTATTTCTTTACCACCCATGTATGGTCTTAAAACTTCAGGAATTACTACGCTTCCATCAGCTTGTTGATAGTTTTCTAGGATAGCGGCAACTGTACGACCAATGGCAAGACCTGAACCGTTTAATGTATGAACATATTCTGGTTTTGCATTTGGCTCACGACGGAAGCGGATATTCGCTCGTCGTGCTTGGAAATCCTCAAAGTTAGAGCAAGAAGAAATTTCACGGTACATGTTTTGTGCAGGAATCCAAACTTCTAAATCATATTTCTTCGCTGAAGTAAAACCTAAATCAGCTGTACACATTTTTAGCTTACGATATGGTAAGCCTAGTAATTGCAATACTTTTTCCGCATGATTTGTTAATAGCTCTAATTGTTCGTATGATTCCTCTGGTTTTACAAAGCGAACTAGTTCTACTTTGTTGAACTGATGTTGACGGATTAAACCACGTGTATCACGACCTGCAGATCCCGCTTCTGAACGGATGCACGCACTATAGGCAGCAAAACCTTGTGGTAAATCCTCAGCCAGTAAAATTTCATCACGATAGAAGTTTGTTACAGGTACCTCTGCCGTTGGAATCATGAAATAATCTGTTTCCTCTAATTTAAATACATCTTCTTCAAATTTAGGAAGATTTCCAGTACCCGTCAAGCTATCACGATTAACAATGACAGGTGGTAGCATTTCCTCATAACCATGCTCCTCTGCATGTAAATCCATCATAAATGTCATTAATGCACGTTCTAAACGAGCTCCAAGCCCGCGGTAGAATAAGAAACGGCTACCTGTTACTTTTGTACCTCGTTCAAAGTCAACAATCTTCAAATCTGTAGAAAGATCCCAGTGTGCTTTAATGTCAAAATCAAATGTTGGAATTTCACCCCAAGTATATTCTTCTACATTGTCGTCTTCTGTTGTCCCTACTGGTACAGATTCGTGTGGAATGTTTGGCAAGCGCATCATCATATCTTTAAAGCGCTCTTCAACATCATTTAGTTGAACATCTAGCTCTTTAATTTCATCGCCTACATGACGCATACGAGCAATAACTTCATCTGCATTTTCCTTGTTGCGTTTCATAATTGAAATTTGTTCAGATACTTTATTTCGTTCTGCTTTTAATTCTTCTGTTTTAGCAATTAACTCACGACGCTTTGCATCTAAATCCTCAAAGTCATCTAAGTTGCCTAAATCTTCATTACGTGTTAATAGCATTTCTTTAATTTCCGCGAAATTATCGCGTACGCGTTTAATATCTAACATAGTCATACCTCCAGTAGTTTAATGTCATTGCATCCGTTAAGTCTTGGTGTAATTGCGTTGCAAGCTAAACTCGAATAGCTCCGCTTAGAATCAAAATAAACACAAAAAAGCCCCCATCCCTAAAAAGGGACGAGAGCTACCCGCGTTGCCACCCTAATTGATTAGGCATATACCTAATCCACTTATTTCATAACGGCATTTCAGCCGGCTACAGCCTACTTACATTACTTCGACTGTGCAACTCCAGGACGGATTCACAAGTGCTTCTATCAGCTTCCACCAACCGCTGACTCTCTAAAAAAAACGTGCTTGCTACTACTTCCCATCATCGTGTTCAGTTATTTAAATTTTAACCATACTGTACTATATGAAAACAGATTTTGCAAGTCATACCATAAGATACAAAATATTCTAGAATTCTTGAATCACCGGTTAATTCCGGATGAAATGCACAACCCAATAAATGACCATTTCGCGCTAAGATAATTTTCCCCTCATATTCAGCGAATTTCAACATTTTTACCGACTGCTTTAATATGAGGAGCCCGAAGTCTTCAATGGAAAGGTCAGAATAAAACAATTGAATGTTTTCAATATAGTTATAATTCATCTAGAATACCCCTTTTAGTCACTTTCTATTGTTTAGTTTAAGGACAACACTTCACAATCTTTATAGTGATATTAACATAAATATCCAATAAAAAAACATCTCACCTCTAAGAAATCTATAGAGGTGAGATGTTTTTAATCAAACTTTATTATAAATAATCAATCTTTTTTTCAAAGCTACACTTTACGTATTTTGTATAAGTACTTATTTGAATTTAGCTTTGTACTGCAAATAAGAAATCTCTCCTATAATTAACAAAAAAGATCGACTCCTTTAAGGAGTCGATCTTTCACTTTAAATGTTCGTTTGTTTTTATAACTCGTTTATTGAACTAAAGCACACCCTTTTCTCCTACAATCATCAGGAAACTGTTCTCTGATGATTGCTCATTGAGGACTAGTCTTTGGAGTAATTTATTTATTCTTCATTTGTTGCGATTACTCGTGGTTCCGTCGCACTATTTGATGCATCAGTAACTCTAACTGCATTTCGTTCTTTGCCTTTATTTGTTGCGATTACTCGTGGTTCCGTCGCACTATTTGATGCATCAGTAACTCTAACTGCATTTCGTTCTTTGCCTTTATTTGTTGTGATTACACGTGGTTCTGTCGTACTATTTGGTGTATCAGTAACACTAACTGCATTTCGTTCTTTGCCTTTATTTGTTGTGATTACACGTGATTCCGTCGTGCTATTTGATGTATCAGTAACACTAACTGGATTTCGTTCTTTGCCTTCTTTCAACGTTGGTGACTCTTGGCCAGTTGCCGCAAGACGGTCATCCTCTAATGACTAATGTACATGCGAATGCTGTTTCTAAAACCGACTTTTTCTTTAAGGTCATAATGGACACTATCCTTTCTTCAATCCCGTTTTTACTAAAATGATTACAAAGCGACGTAACCGTATAGGTTTCATCTGCCATATTGATGAGAGATAGTGCATATGCTGACTTTGCCTTATCTCCAAATTGTCTAATAACCCTTTCGTCGCAAGAGAATTCAATGTCTCTGTTTACTAAAAAATACATAAGCCAAACTAATGGAAAATACAAAGTAATAAACTGATAATAGTTAAGCCTGAGTTAACACAAACTGTGAAATAAAAAAAGTTACCTTTTAGCAACTTAGGAGTGAAATCCATTAATTATATTTAGTAAGCCAATCAATTAATTGATCATAGTTACTTGAGAACATTGCGTTGTCTTTTGTATTAGACTGTTCAAGGTGAGTTAATATATCCCCTTCTTCTAATAAAAAAGCGACTGCGATAGTGTTCTCTAAAATATTATTAGCGAACAATTTGTCTTTCCACAATTTTTGTACAGAAAAATGTTCTGGAGTATAACCTTTACGATTAATTAACAACTTATACTTTTTTCCTTGTCTAATAAATGAATAGCACGTTTTTTCAAATGAATTAAACCATGCGTTTACATCTGCAAGGGTTATGTAACCTGTCAAATTAGTAATAATAATATCTTCAGAAATGGATGTACTTATATTTTTAACATTCAATTAAAAAACAACTCCTTTTTATTAGTATAAACCAAATTATGGAAGTTTGTAGAAATTTTAATTTTGCACAGTTCGAAGACCCTACGCTTGTTGAACTAAACTGCCCCTTTAGTAAATAAGAAAAAAGAGCCTCGTATTGATAGCTCAACGACCTTCTACTAAATCCCCGTTAGTAAAAAATTAATTGATATCTCCTGTAGCTTTAGAAAAAAGATTGATCAAAAAGTTTCCTTCAACCTTTATTTAACAGCAAATGCAAAAACTCCATTTTGAAAAAGGATTGTTCAAAATGGAGTTAATTTTTCTAACTAAGTATGAGATTTTTAAAAAATATTTTGATCATTTTCTACTAATGTTACTAAACAGTGGTGCCCTTTTGTTGAGTTCAGATTCATTCGATACAATCCTTTTACATCTAACTCTTCTGCTTTTTCGTCTATCGCATGTTGTTTCATTCCGTACTCTAATTTCCATTCTGCTTCATTTTCTTGCATATGGATTTTCACTACTTTCGTGGAAATCCGTGTCTATTTACACTCCACGCTATAATCAAAACAACAAGCAGCAACATCAACAGCACTCCTGGAAATGACTGTACACCAACAATCTCTAGCAAAGCACCACCAGCAACTGCTAAATTCCATTCAGTGGTATTAATAGGCATTACGACATCAACACCTTCTTCACCGCTTGCATAAGCAAGTGCAGTTTGCAACAGGGTGGCTGCACCTCCGAAAGTAAGTCCCAATAAAGCCACTGCCGAATAAACGATGGATACCGATGTGGCTTCCACCCATAGTACTGCGGCTACCAGCTCAAAACCGAGCAGACTAATCAATACAAGTAGTCGCATTGCCTGTTCATTCTACAACAGTACCATCTTAATAGTATTGATAAGCATCCCAATGCAGCGCTTAAAATTGGTTTATCCGGAGGCGAATTGTTAAATTCCTTATTAGCGGTTATTCAATTGTTTTGTGGCGGTCTTTCTTGAACAATTTTGATAATCCTTCGTAGACAACCGGTACGATAAATAACGTTAAAATTGTTGATGTAATTAAACCACCGACAACAGTAATTCCTAAGCCTTGCGAGATAATTGAGCCACCTGAGCTGCTGCTTAGAGCTAATGGTAATAGCGCGAATACGGTTGCAATCGCCGTCATTAAAATAGGACGTAAGCGCGTTTCAGCGGCATCGATTAACGAATCACGCATCGTTTCGCCGGCAAGTTCGTTATGAATAACGCGGTCGACGAACACGATGGCATTCGTGACAACGATCCCAACGAGCATTAAAATACCGAGCATAGACGATACAGTGAATGATTCGCCAGCAATAAGTAAGCCAAGAACGGCACCGATTAGTGTAAATGGTAATGAGAAGAGAATCGCAAACGGTGCTAAACCTTCTCGGAATGTGACAACTAAAATGAAATACACAAGGAAAATGGCCGCAATAATCGCTAAGCCTAATTGTGTGAATGTTTCTTGGATATCTGCAGATGTACCGCCTTGTTCAAGGGTTACACCTTTGGTAAAGTCGATATCGTTGACTTCTTTTTTAATACGAGTTGAAATCGCAGAGACGTCATCACCCTTAATGCCGGCAGTAACTGTTGCGTATTCTTTATTATCCTGACGGCTAATTGATGATGGTGTTGTTGATTTGTCGATTGATACTAAATCAGACAGTTTCTCCGTACCCTGCTGCGTCGTAATATCTTGTTTTAAGAAGGCTTTCATCGTTTCAAACGTTTTGCTGTCGTCTTGTGCAACGATAACATTTAACGTATTGTCGCCATCTTCAAGCGTTGTGACGATCGTATCACCTGTCGCTTGCATTAACATTGGTGATAATTGGTTAGCTGTTAAGCCATATTGTTTTAGTGCTTTTTCTTTCAAGTTAAATGTATATTGTGGATAGGAATCAGATACGCTTGACTTTGCATCTTTTAATCCTTTGTCGTCATTTAAAACGTCTTCGATTTGAAGGGCAGCTTTTTCGACTTTTGCACGATCTGTACTACTAATCGTGTAGCTCACTTCGTTTGAAGAACCGGTCATCGACATGTCTTGTTGCTTCCAAGTCCCTTTATGACCGAATGATTTTAAATGATCGAACAGTTTTTGTTGTTTGGCATCTAAGTTTTTCATATCTTCATTGAAAATGATGTATAGCATCGAGCCAGAGCCTGCCATCATTGACATCGCATCTGGTGAAGCAGAGCTTGATGTGATTGATGATTGTACGAGTGTGACGTCGCCTTGTTTTGCGATGTATTTTTCCGCTTCTTTCACGGATTTATTTACTTCGTCATCTAATTCTCCAGTCGCTGGTGTGTACGTCGTAATCATCGTCATTTGTTGATCGCTACCAAAGAAGCTAAAGCCCACTTTCGGTAATAGCGCGACAGAGCCGATTAAAATAACGAGCGCAATGACTAATGTAATAATTTTGTGATTTAATGCGGCATTTAACATTTTACCGTATCGAATGGCCATACGACTATGTTTTTCTTTACTGCCGACTTTTTGTTCTGGTGTAGCTAAAATTTCTTTTTTGAACATTGTGTGCGCCATAATTGGTACGACTGTAATGGCCACGATTAACGATATGCCAAGAGCAATAGCCATCGTTATTGCAAATGGACCGAATAATTCAGCGACCATACCATCGATAAAGATGATTGGTGTGAATACCGCGACCGTTACTAATGTAGATGACAGAATCGGTTTGAACATTTCTGTCGTAGCAGACGCGATTAATTGACGACCACGTAACGGCTCGTTTTTATCATACATGCGTCGGTAAATGTTTTCGACAACGACAATCGAGTCATCGATTACACGTCCGATAGCTACAGTTAACGCACCGAGTGTCATCATATTTAACGTCATATCGAGCGATTTAATGATGGCAATCGATGTTAATAATGATAGTGGAATCGAAACGATTGAAATGATTGTTGAGCGGAAGTTACGTAAGAAGATTAGAATGACTAATACGGCGAAAATCGCACCGAAAATTGCTTTTTCAAGCATCGTATTCACAGAATCTTCAATTGGTTGACCTTGGTCGCTCGTAATATCGATATTCATATCGATATTCGCTTTTTCTAAATCTGTTATTTTGTCTTTCACAGCGTTGACAACATCGACCGTATTGGCGTCTTGTGTCGCTGTAAGTTGAATTGAAATTGCATCTTTGCCGTTGACGCGTGAAATAGAGTCGTGGTTTTCGACTTTTTCAAGTGTAGCCACGTCTTTTAATTTCACTGTTTGAACGCCAGCAGAAGCGGCTTGACCAGCGTCAGTATGCGCTTGGCTTTGTGCAGCGCCTGCACTTGAACCAAACACGATATCCATGTCGTTCAACTGTTTAAGCGATGTCGCTTTATCGTTTACGACAATCGATTTTTTCGTGTCATCTAATGTGTAAAGGCCAAGCTGATTTGTAACGTTTTGACCTTGAATTGCTTGGGTGACAGCTGCAGCTGTAGTGCCAAGCGCTGCTAATTTGTCTTCATCATACGTCAATTCAATTTCGTATGCTTCTTGACCTGTTACCGTTAATTGACCAACACCGTCGATTTTCTCAAGTGCGGTTTTCACATCATCTTCAACGAATTGAGTAGCTGTTTTTAAATTGCCATCTTCGCTAGAGACGCTAAGTGCTAAAATAGGCATCATGCTTGAGCTAAATTGCATGATTGTTGGTTCGTCGACACCTTCTGGTAAGTCGACCGATTTGAAGGCTTTTTCAAGCTTAGTTTGGGCCTTATCTAAATCGGTGTCGTAGTCGTAATTGACTGTCAGTGATGCAACGTTTTGAGACGATTTGCTGTTGACGCTATCGACGCCTTTAATAGAGGAAATCGCATCCTCGAGGGGCTTCGATACATCGTCGGCAACTTGCTCAGGGGTGGCATTCGGATAGACCGCTGATACGCTTAATGTCGGTAATGAAATGTTCGGAATGGATTCGTATTTAATCGTCGTTGACGCAAAAATACCCCAGACAATCAGTAAGACCGTCAAAATCCACACTGCTAGTTTGTTACCAATCATAAAATCAATAATGTGCTTCAATGTTTTCATCCTTTTCTTTATAAATTGAAGGGCAAACCCTTCGATAAGGACTATCATAAAAAGCGAATGTTAACTCAATGTTACGTAATCGGAAAATAATAAAAAAAGAAGCAACCGATTGGACTGACCTAAATATTTTAGACAACATAAAAAAGCACTTTGGAGGTGCTTTTGAATGGACAAAAAACGTGTATATTCATATGAATTAAAAATGATGGCAATTGAAAGAAGGTTAGCGGGTGTACCGAAAAAACAAATTCAAGAAGAGTTAGGAATCAAAAATGATACACAAATTGAAACATTCACTGTCTCATTTTAGTGAGTCAGTACCCGATTAGTTGGTCGCTTCATTTTTATGCGGTAAAATAACGGTTACTCGTAAGCCACGTTCATAATTTTCAAGCTGGAATGTACCATGATGTTTTCGCACAATATTTTCGACGATTGATAAGCCAAGGCCATTGCCGGTCGATTTTTGATTTTTGGCCTTATAAAAAGGTTCTTTAACGCGATCTAGTTCGGGTTGCTCAATGCCAGGTCCTTCGTCCTCTAGTTGAATCGTGTAATGTTCACCATCACTGCGCAATGTAAGCCCTAACTTACAATTTTCCGGCGTAAAATGAATCGCATTGTTAATTAAGTTGTACCATACTTGATAGAGCAGTAACTCATCTGCTTCAATGATACTGCGCTCGATTTGTACATCAAACTCAATCGCTTTGGTGGCCCAGTGCGGCTCAAGTGAAATGATAACTTGGCGTAGTTGCTCTGCTAAATCGAATGTTCGTTTTTCGAGTGGTTGCGTACCATTTTGCAAGCTCGATAGTTTCAGTACATTACGACTTAGTTGCGATAAACGGGCGCTTTCATGCTCGATAATTCGTAAGTAATAAAGCTGCTTCTCGCGCGACATTTCCTTTTGTTGCAACGCTTTTGTAAAGCCTTTGATCGAAGTCAAGGGCGTTTGGAATTCATGCGAAATATTCGACACGAAATCTTTTTGCGACTGTAGCATTTTCTCTAAGTCATTCGACATCGTCCCGAAGCTTTCGTACAACTGGTCAATTTCATTCGAATAGTTTTTCGTATGTTTAAATGTGAAATTTCCTTTTGCAAACTGCGCGGTATATTCCTTCAGCTTGCGAATCGGGCGCACGATTTGAATCGACGTAAAGATATTTAAGCCGATGCCGACGAAGAGCGTAATCTTTGATAATAAAATAAATGCACTCTTCAGCATATTTTTAAAAATCGTCTGTTTCAAAATAAACTGTAAATATTTCGTGTCACTATGAATTTCAATAGGATAGATATACACTAAATCTTTCGACGTGTCATCGCCTTCTACTGCCTGGCCTTCGCGAATTTTTTTCTTCGACACATTGCTTAGTAGCGGCGAATTTTGCAACGTCTCCATCGATTGATAACTGATATTCGTCAATGAAAATTGGAATAGCTCATTTTGGAATGCATCTTCTGATAGTTGTTGTTCTTCAACCGATTGCGCAATTTTTTGCACATTGTTACTAATTTGCTTCGCAATATGGCTCGGTATCACTTGAAACGTAATAAATATCGCAATACATAAGCTAATCGCTAGCGTAATAATAAAGTTTAACAATAGGCGTGTCGTGAGATTATTCATGGCGTTCACCTAAGCGATAGCCGATATTACGCAGCGTCTGAATTTCGAGTGGGATAGCGAGACTCTCTAAACGCTTGCGAATTTTCCGAATATGCACATCGACTGTACGCTCCGTTCCTTCGTAATCAAGGCCCCATATTTTTTCGAGTAAATGGTCGCGTGTAAATACTAGCTCGCAATTCGTTGCAAATAAAAATAATAACTCAAATTCCTTTAGTGGCAATACTTCGCTTTGCAGGCCGTCACTTAGTGTGTAGTTTTTCCGATTAAGTGTAAAATCACCGAGCTGAATTTGTTGATGCATCTCAACGTTTGCACGGCGCAGCAATGCTTTGACACGCACCACCATTTCAACGGGATCAAACGGTTTCGTTAAATAATCGTCGGTGCCTGCGTGGAAACCTCGCACTAAATCTTGTTGCTCCGATTTCGCAGTAATCATGAGCATCGGCACGTTGGAAAACGCCCGGATTTCCTTGCTCAAACTATAACCGTCCATGCCGGGCATCATAATATCGGTAATGACACAGTCGACCGGATTACCAAGCATAAATTCGAGGGCCTCTTGCGCAGATTCTTTTTCAATAACTGTAAAGCCTTCATCTTCTAAATATAAGCTAATCAATGCGCGAATTGATTGTTCGTCGTCCACGACAACAATTTTCACCATAACGTTCACCTCTTCATCTCTTCATCTCTTCATCTCTTCATCTCTTCATCTCTTCATCTCTTCATCTCTTCATCTCTTCATCTCTTCATCTCTTCATCTCTTCATCTCTTCATCTCTTAGTGTAAATTATCATGCGAATGTTAACCAAATGTTACGTCGACAAAACTATAAGGCATTTTCGAGTTTACTGATTGTCGATTGTAAAGATTTTATTGATTCCAATTTATCTATATTTGATACGTTTTCCATTTTAGTACTTTCCTTTTTTCGTTTCTAAATTATTTTACTGATATTTGATAAATGGTTAAGAACCACTCGGAATATCTTAATATAAATAACTAACTCTCTTTGAGAGGGATTCTAAACAAACTGGACCATTGTTGAACATAAATTAAATAACACTCTTCAACTAACCTATATCGCTTCAATAGTATTACTTCAAGAAGTTAGTAAAACTGTTTCCTTCTTCAACTAACGGGGCAGTTTAGTACAAGAAGAGTTAAAAAAATATTAGCAAGGACATTTGGAAACCATTATTCTATAAGGGGATTTAAAAACAAAAGAGGTGAATGAATTAAAGGTCTAAACTTTATTGTCTTTTTACATTTTTTCCGAGTGATCTATAGAAAAGTCTCTAAAAATAATAATAACTATTTAATATATCTCGAAAAAAATAAAGACAGAACCGTTAACTATGGTTCTGTCCAATGTCTAGCTACACACTCTTTTTTACTTAATTCTTAGTAAGCGAAGTGAATTAAGTATAACAATTAATGCTGCACCATGATTTATGTACCTTTCTGCCCATATGAAAATGAAGGCATTAGTCCGGCAAAGTCTCCTGCCAAACTAGCAAGCGGCTTCCATTTATCGATTGCTATTTTATAGTTTCCTGCATAGATTGCTTCATCTATTTGGACACATTCAACTTTTCCAAGCACTAGATAATCTCCACCGACAGGCATAATTTGGTCTAACTTAAGTTCTATTGAGATTGGCGCTTCTAGCACTGCTGGTACATTCAAAAGTTTACCATTCTGAACAGTCACTCCTGCAAGCTCAAACTCATTTTTCTCTGGCTCTACACTAGCCGATGAACGATACATCGCTTCCCCAAGCGGCTCAGGTACCATATTAATTATATATTCTTTCACTTCACGAATGTTCGTTAACGTATCCTTAATGCTTCCCTTTCGTTCATTAACGCCCGGTCCTATTGAGATTAAAAGTATTGGTGGATTTCGAGAAGCCACAGTAAAAAAGCTGAATGGCGCTAAATTTAAAATGCCATCCTTACTTTTTGATGAAACCCATGCAATCGGTCTTGGTATCACAGAGCCAATTAACAATTTATACATCTCATCCTCGCTCAAATCAATTGTATTAAATATGAGTTTCTGTTCTTTAGACATCTATTCATTCTCCTTCAACTATATTTGATTAAGTAATATGTCGAATCTATAATAGAATTATTATAGAATTCTGAAACACTCATGAACCCATCCTAAATTATAAACTCGAATACAAATAAAACTAGTATGCACTTTTTTGTTAGATACTTACTTAAAGGAGAGTGATGTTATTGCCAGAATCAAGTAATAATTTTATGAGGCGCAACAAACAAAGACCATTTGACTTCACATTATCGTTAATCGGTGGCAAGTGGAAAATGAAAATAATGTATGAATTATCTTCCGATACGATTTTACGTTATGGAGAGTTAAAACAGAAAATTCCTGCTATCACTCACAAAATGTTAAGTTCTCAGTTAAGCGAACTAGAGAACTCTGGAATTGTTCACAGAAAAGAATACCCTCAAATTCCTCCAAAAGTGGAATACTCCTTAACGCCAAAAGGAAAGAGTTTAATGCCAATATTAGAGGAAATGTGCAAATGGGGCGTGGCAAATCAAATATGAACTTAAACTTATAAGGAGTAAAAAGTACTGTGTAAATAATTCCTAGTAATAAATCGTAAAGTAATTATTAAACTAGAACATGTTGATTAAAAAAGATATTGTAGCAGAAACCCCTTTAGACAAAACATATCTAAAGGGGCAAAACGATGCAACTTTTTTATAAACAGTACAACTTTGTTACCTATTTTTCCAGATTCCTCTAATGTCTTTCTTAATAGGGGTATCGTCAGGAAAATGCGGATTTACAACGATAAGGAAATTCCAAATTAAAAAGCCCAACTTCTCTACAAATCAAAATAGAGAAATTGAGCTTTTCAGTTACTTCATTTATTTATTGAATTCATTAACTGGAAGAAGTATTCAGGTTTATGAGTCTTATTTAGGTTATACCATGAATGTAATGCATCTGGTGTAAATACATCTATTTTTTTCAGTACCTCCATTGCAAATTCCAAAGGAGCTATTCCTGATGCAGTAACTAAATTCGCATCAGATACCGCAGATCCTAACTCATAGAACTTTTCTCCTTTATAGTTAGGACATACCATTTTAGTATATTCTAAGTTATTACTTGTATGCTTTCTAGTATCTAAGTATCCCATATTCGCGAGGCCCTCAGTTGCACCACAAATTGCAGCAACAATAGTGCCAAGCTTTAAAGCTTGGCCAATTCTTTCCAAGATAGGTTGATGAATTTCTTCACTCCAAGTAGTCCCTCCTGGTAAAATTAAAAGATCTTTACTCTCAAGAGTACATTCATCAAGGGAAATATCTGGTTTTATGCTCAGTCCTCCCATAGTAGTAATCATTTCTTTATTAGCTCCTACTGTAATTACTTTTAAAGGTGCTAAATCTTTTTTGAAATATCTTCCTGAGTTTAGTTCAGCAATTAAATATCCATATTCCCAGTCCGACATTGTATTAAATACATATAGAAAAACTTTTTTTGTTTGCAACCAATAACACTCCAATCACAATTGATATAGCTATTATAATATAACTTCCCTGACAGTTAACGTCAGGGAAGTTATCATACTTGATGAAATTTTATTAATTCCGACAGAACTTCAATAAGTCTTTTCTTAAGACTTATTGGCTCAATAACTTTAATAGATTTATTGTACGGTAAAAGTAAATAAGGTACATATGTATGTATCATATCTTTTTCAAGAAGAAAAACTGCTTGATTTGAAGTCCGTTCTTGTAAATAATGTCCTAAAAACCAATGTTGGCAAATATCAGCCAATACACTTTTATCCCCATCAATAACTAAAGAAATAATCCCTTCCTTATCTTCTATAGTTGGAAGAAGACTTTTTATAAAAAAGTCACGTGCTGAAAAATTTTCTGGCCGGTTAAACTTATTTTCGGTTAGCATTAGACTTTCAATTCGATCTACTCTAAAACTACGGATATCATTCCTAAGATGACAAAATCCAATCACATACCACTTATTATTCCAATAGATAATTCTGTACGGATCGACCAATCTATGATTTAATTGCTTTTCGCCACTTTTATGGTAAAGAATTTTTACTGAGTACCCGTCAGCTACGGCCTGCTCCAACTCCTTCAAAAAAAGTTCCATAGAGAGTGAACTTAATCGACTTATTACTTCAAGACTAGTTAAATGTTGGTTTATCTTTGTTTCCTGCTCTTGATTTGAGTATTTACTTAGTTTTGAAATGGCCCTATTTAGTGCTTCACCTCCATAATATCCGGCTTCTTCTGCAAAAACAGCAGCGTGAAATAGTGAAGTTTGCTCCTCAAAATCAAAAAAAAGAGGAGCCTCAATAAAATTGTTCAATAAAGTGTATCCACCGTTATGTCCTGGTTCTGAAATTATAGGTACGCCACTTGTTGAAATTGTATCAATATAACGATACACAGTCCTTATATTCATCTCTAACTTTTCTGAAATTTGTTTTGCAGTAATTTTTTCACCTGAACGAAGCATCCATAGAATTGCTAACATATTGTCAATTTTAGGCATATAATTCCACCTCTATATGAAATTTATTTTCTATTATATATTTCCGTTTTTTGGTATAACTCATCAACTGTTCCTTTCCGATAGCTTTCTATATAATGAGGCCTTAGACACATTTGTAATTTCACAAATTTGATTTACAGTCATATCCCCCTCTTTATAAAGCTTTACTGCATAATTCATTCCTGCATGATTTTTATGGTACTTCTTTAACAGACCTTTAAACTTTCCTTCTTTCTTAGCCAGTTCAATTCCTTCACGCTGCCGCATACGTATAAGATCACGTTCTAATTGGTTTACACCCGCCATAACCGTAATTAAGAATTGACTGTAGGGATCATCTTCTGATAAATCTAGCCATGTATCTTTTAAGGATTTTAAATTTGCCTTTTTACTCCGTATGTTATCGATTAATTCAAATAAATCTTGTGTACTACGAGTAATCCGAGTTAAGTCCGTAACATAAATGATGTCACCTTCTTGTATATCCTCTAACATTTTTTGAAGTTGCACAAGATCTTTTGTTGCTCCGGAAACTTTTTCTTCAAAAATAATATCCATTCCGATTTCGTTCAGTTACTGAAATTGCCTTGAAGGATTCTGGGAGAAAGTGATCTCATTAGATTCTTTAAGACCACTGAAACTTTCTTAACGTTGTTAAAAACGGGAGAATCGTCAGGAAAATAGACTTAGCGTTGTAAATCCGCATTTTCCTGACGGTACCCCATTAGGTAGTTTTTATGAAATATTTGAGTTTTTGCAGGATGAACTGTATAAACCAGTTATCAAGAATCAACCCAATTTATTAGATACAGATTTAGATTTAATTTCAAACTTTATAGGAGGAATCATTGCCTTAATTCATTATCTATCTTCAGAATCATTAAGATCATTTAGGCTTCCTTTTGAAAAAAACATTTAAACGTTGAGTTCAAAATTTACTTTCCTAATACCGTTAGTTTAAGTGTAAAGGGTCGTAAAAATAGATCGTCGTAATGTGACATCTTGCTTAAATTGCTTGGAACCAAAAGACATCTACTAAGTGCATATCTTAATAATGTTCGTTGTATTTTATTTTTCATCCCTAAATTGTTAATTTAGGGGTTTTTATTTGTATTTTCTTGTTCAACTAACCTGCCCCGTTAGTTTAAGTGTATTTCTTCACAATCTTTATAGTGATATCAATATAAAGATCCCATAAAAAATCATGGCACCTCTAAAAAATCTATAGAGGTGCCATGATTTTAATCAAACTTTTTTACAAAACTACAACCGCTAATATATTAACGAAAATATAAGCTAAGCGACATACTGAAGAAAAAATACCGGTATTCTATACGCCAAGGATTTACCGAGATTTTGTGTATTAGGGATACTACCTGTAAAGCTGTCCCTAGGGGCAAAGTAGAAGCAATTCTTTTTGATCTATTGCTTCGTAAACAATATTGAAAAATGGAATTAATTGTAATGATAGTATTGTTTTCAATTATGTTGATTCGCTGTAAAAAACTCTATCACTTTAAATTGACTGGTTGTTGTTGTGTAACACAGTGAATCATACCACCATCTTTATAAAGTTCCCTTACATCAATACCAACTACCTTACGATTAGGGTATAGTTTTTGGATTGTATCGTTTGCTATTTTGTCATTAGGGTCATTATAATTCGGAACTAATACAACTGTATTCCCAATATAAAAATTCACATATGAACCTTTGTATTCTAAATTCGTTCCATTATCTAAAATTACATTATTTTTACTGATTGGTAAATACACATACTGATAAGGCTTGTCGAAGGCATTCTTTGCATTCATTAATTTTTTAATATCCTTATTGGAAAGACCCCATTCTTCTAAATCATCCTTTTTCATTGTAATGATTGAAGACTTATCATGAAATTTTGCAAAACCATCAATATGAAAATCTGTAATATCTAGGTTTGGCACTCCATCTAACCAAATAAAGTTATTAGCACCAAGATTTTCTTTCATATACTCCTCGATTTCTAATTCTGATAATTTAGGGTTTCGATTTTTATTAGTAACAGCACTACGTGTCGATAAAAAAGTGCCATTACCATCTAGTTCAAATGCTCCACCTTCAAGTACTACACTATTTAGATTAATTCTTTCCATACCTAACTGCTTGCTAAGAACACTTGGTATTAATGCATCTTTTTTGTATCGCGTTTTCTTACCCCATCCATTAAATCCCCAATCCATGAGTTTCAGATTGTTTTCTTTATCGTATACAAAAATTGGCGCTGTATCTCTTGCCCATACATCGTCAGTAGGTACAATATAAAAATCAATTTTGTCCATATTTATGCCCTCATCATACAGAAGATCATTAATATAGTTCTTTTCATATTCATCATATGCGATAATATGAACATTTTCTCCTTCACTAAGGGCAGCTGTCATCTCGATCCAAATTGGTTCAATCTTTTCTTCATAGCCTTTACCATATGTAAAGGAATGGGGCCATTGCAACCACGTACCTTCATGTTTGCTACTTTCATCGGGCATTGTGTATTTACCTACTTGCTGCTTTTCCACGAATTGTCTCCCCTCACCTTTACCTGGATTACACCCCCCCATTATGATTCCAGCCGTTAATAAAGCCCCTACGCAAAGTACAATTATCTTTTTCATATCCAAGATCTCCTTAAGTTGTGATAGCTTTCTCTTGGAAGTAGAATAAGCTTTGACATAGTGTCAAAGTCAAGCAATTATTGCATTTCTTTTTTGATGACGGGAAGGCTAATTTGCGTCACATACTCCTCTACATGACAGTCACACTCTGAACCTTTCAAGTAGGTTTCATAAGGAAGACCATCCATGCAGTAGCCGTTGCTTTCTGTCCATTCTTCAAGTGCCATATGTGCGTATCCGATATAGTCATAACTTCCGATATGCAAGGTAGTAGCAACAATCTTTTGGGGGAGTTTTTTTATTTGCCATTCCCTTGATATTTTTTCGTCATTCCTATGAATGATTGGAATCATTAATTCAATATCGCAGTGGTCAGGGGTAAACTCTTCATCAAAAAAAATGACAGACGGAACACTAAGTAACTGAATATTACTCTCTTTTGCCTTACCGTAAAAGGAATCAATGTACTTGTCCATGTCATCAATATTAATCTGTAATCTTTGACTTACGACTCTAATCTCTTTTCGCATTCCAAGCAATATATCATACGATTTTCTTTCTCCTTGTATTAAATCCTCATTTTTTTCGATCATCTCATGCATTTCTGTAATAATCTGTCTATATCGACTCATCTCTTTTGATATTTCATTTATTTTCGCGTATATCATTTCTATAAACAATGTACTGTCTGACGACTGGAGAATCGTTCTAATTTCAGGCAGGGAAAATCTATATTCTTTCAATTTCTTAATTAGTAATGCCGTTTCTAATTGATTCTTCTCATAAAATCTGTACCCGTTTGTTGTATCTACATGTACTGGTTTCAAAAGTTCTTCCTTGTCATAGTGTCGTAACATGCGAGCACTCATTTTGCATAGTTGTGAAAATCTGCTGATTGTGTACATAGTTCTCCTTTACTTAGTGTGATGTTTTTTTTTTGCAAAATCGCAAGTATATCGTCTTGAGCTTATGATATCAATAGCCTTTCGCAAAAAGCAAGGTAAGCTTAGGAAGAGCGTAATCCTTCTTGTACTAAAGCACCTGTTAGTTGAATTGGATACAAAGCTGTATCAAGACTCATTTTTGAATTTTCGCTACTGAAACTCCATCTGTTGTTACATGAAAGGTTATAGTAATAGGACCTTCAGGTGGATTAAATGGACCTGTATACGTATCATATTTTACTTTCACAGTAAAATCATATTGAGAATACCCGCCAGTTTGTCGTTTTACTTCTAATATTTCTGCATTCCAGAGTGCATAACTACGATTTGGATATTCCTTATTAATCACTTTCCTAGCCTCAGGGTCTAATAAAACTAATAATACATCATAAAAATCGGGATGCTCTTCTTCAGAACTTACTTTTTCAACTTCAGCTTTACCTGTATTCGACAACATCACTCCCGAAGTGATAAACGTTAATACCAAAACGAGTGAAATCAAAATAGAGGTAATTTGTTTTTTTTTCATATTTGAATAACCACCTTATTTTATCAGTCAAGGTAGCTTGCCCAGTTCATAAAAATCATGTGTTTGTTCAACTAATCTGCCCCTTTAGTTAAATAAGTTCAACAAAACCGTTAGTTGAACAAAAAATGAAATTTTTATTATGCTAAACAACTATGAGAAATAAAAACATATTCAGGTTAGAATAGCCATCGCTAAAACGGGTATCAATATAAAAAGGAGATGAATGGATGAAAGAACGAATATTCAAGTGGTTGTTGGTTACGGGGTTTTTATTTTGTTTGCATATAACAGATATCATGACTGTTGATGCGAATGAGGGACCCTTGGCAGATGTATCGAGGCAATGGTTGAAAGAGGACATACGAGATAATCCGGAAGAAGATTTACCTGACCTTAAAGGAGGATCTGAAAATTCCGGGCGGGATCCTCTGCAGCCTGTTGACCTAAGAATTTTACAACAACGGTATCCAGAAATATTTTTCTTACAAGGTCCTGCTGATCAAAAACGAGTTGCTTTAACTTTTGATGATGGTCCTGATCCACGTTTTTCAAATGATGTATTAGATGTATTAAAACAGTACAATGTACCAGCAACATTCTTCGTGTTAGGTTCAAAAGCCGTTGCTAACCCTGAAATTGTCAAGCGAATGCAAAACGAGGGTCATGTAATCGGAAACCATACCTACGCCCATCCTAACCTTGTCAAAGAATCCGACCTCGGAACCCTAGAGAGGGAAGTAACTAGAACGGAAGATGCTCTTAACGACATTATTGGTTACCGGACAAAATTATTTAGACCACCATATGGCTTCTTATACAATGAATTAGTCGAGAAGCTTAGGGAAATGAACTATTACGTGATTGCCTGGTCGGTTGATTCGTTGGATTGGCAGGAAGACCCACCGGAAGTTATTGCTTCGAATGTAGTAGACAACATTCATCCAGGCGCGATTATTCTCATGCACGATGGGGCAGAATCGGGTGGAGATCGAACGAATACGATCGAATCACTTCACCAAATTATCCCAAAACTGAAAGAGCAAGGCTATGAATTTGTCACAGTTCCAGAATTGTTGAATATTCCATTTAAGAAATAGAATGTATCTCTTACATTTACCTTTACTATTTTTTCTTGAGGGCTTTTTTTGTATTACTATATGGGGTACCACCAACATGTTTACAAAAAGCACATCTATTGCATAAAAAAAGACAAAGAAGACTTATTCCCCGCGCTAAAGGGAATATGTCTTCTTTTTTAAGACACTCAAACTCTCATTAATTAATAACCATATTTTCTTCCCCATATCACTACCCCAATCACTGATTACTGACACTCTATATAGTCGCTATTATTATTTTTCTTGTTCTACTAACCTGCCCCGTTAGTTCAATAAGAAAAATGCTCTACTTCTTATTGAAGTAGAGCACCCGTTAGTTTAATAATTAATCAAAAAAGTATTCATCATTTTGCCATTTACCATTAAACAAAAAGCCTCCTCTTAAGTATACAATTTCTCCATTACTATTTTGCCTTACAGCATACTTTTGTCTATCGTATAAACAAATTGAAGGTCTGTATGAGGCAGTTTCAACACCCACTAATTGATTGCCATTATAATTATACTCTTCTATATATACTTCCGAGGGCATATCAAAATTACTTCTCTCGTATTTAAGTAGTTTCCCGTCCTCATATTCGCACCTTGAAATCATCCATATAGTATTGTCATATCTGACGGATATCCCAATTTCAATATTCTTGTCATAGGTTATAAACTCTTGAAATTCCTCATCAAATTCCTCATTATTCTGAACATTTATTAATTTTCCTAGCTTATCAAATCCATATTTAAATGAAAATTTTTTTGAAAAGCGTTTTAGTAATTTACCTCGCTTCGTCCCTCCAACTATGTATGTATGAACAAGACTTGGGCAATAATATCCTCTGTGAAACATTGTTTCCCCACCTTTTGTATAGGTAACAGAAACTATTTCTTGAGAATTTTTTTTCTTTAGATATCTTAATTCTTCTCTATAAAAACGAGCGAGTTCCTGATGGCTTGATAATATATCATCATATTTTTTATATTCTTTTGGATCAACTTTTTTCTTACTATTCTCAAACGCTTCATCAAGCATTTGATTCAATTCAATGTTAAATTGGCTTTGTTTTTTCATAATAGCACCCCAAAATAATTTTTATCTTATTAACTTTATATTTATACTCCTTTTGAATCACCTTAAAGGCCAACAAATTCCCTCAAGACCTCTAATGTTGAGGAACTGAATTTTATTCCTCCTTTAATCAACATTATACATACCTTCTTCAACTAACCTGCCTCGTTAGTTGAATAAAAAAAAGAGCTGTTTTGACAGCTCTACGATCTTCAAGTAAAGCTCCCCGTTAGTTGAATAGCATCATTTTGAGGAAACGCCTCATAAAAAAAGACTCCTATAGTTAGGTAGTATGGGAAAATAATATTCCAAGATGTGAAACTGATTTCTAATTCAGGATAATAGTTATTGTATAGAGATAATAAAATCGTTTAATTTTATCTTTATAAAGCTAATACCCCTCCAACGATGAATTGATTGGAAGGGTATTAAACTTATTTAATTTTTAATTGTATTCACAATTATTGTTTTATAACTGAATAATAAAGTTGTTTAATTCGAGAGCTTTTACGTTTAGCCCCAATTATAAAGAAAATTTCCCACCATGATAACAATAGTAAGTTTCAGCTTTAAGATTTTTTATCTTTCTTAAAGACTGTTGTGCATTATCGATATCTAGACAAAAGTTTGGATTAGCAATAATCAATTCCTGTTCTTCATTAACAGCTGCATCACCTGTAATTACGCTTTTCAAACCGGGAAAATACAATGAAATATGTCCTGAAGTATGCCCTGATGTTGCTATTATCCTACATTTGTTATCTAAAATCATATCACCATCATGCACCTTTTCATCAACTGAAATATGTTTCAAATTCTTTAATTGCTGTATAAACCAATTACTAAAATCGACTTCGCTATTCGGTATAGTCTTTAGAATGTCTTCAGCTTGAATCAATCTCTCTGACTTCATTTCACCACTAATGTATTTTGATTCAATTTCACTAGCTATAATGTTAATCCAAGGATACTTTTCTTTGAAATCATATAACGAACCTATATGATCATCATCATAGTGAGTAATGATAATATGCTTCAAATTCTTCATTTCATATCCATTTTTTACAATCTCATTTTCAATTAAAGATAAGAAATTTGTATAACCTGTATCGACCAAAGTTAGTTCATCATTTAATATAATTAAGCTAGGATAAATGTAATTTTTTTGTCCATTAAATTCAAATTCAATTGGTAGTTCTAATATCTTCATGTTTCTTCCTCCATAAATTATCTATTCAAACACTGAACAAGCATTACTTGTTTTTAAGATTACATAATAATTATTAGTAAAGATAGATAAAGAATAGTAATGAAACATTTAATACCTAACAATACTTTTTACCCATACTGATTTGTAATTAGACATCATATTTCAGATTTTCAGTAAACAAAAAGGCTATCGGGTGTATTATTTAATAATTCCCCAGACTAGCCATATCATTTATTTTATTTCTTTTTTGCATAAACAATTTTTTTGATTGTTTCAACTGATAAAAAATACTTTTCAGATATTTCTTGGATGTTCATTCCATTCTCAAAGTTTTCTCGAATGTTTTGATTTCGATGATTCAGTTGCTTTTGTATACCACTAACAGAACCCCATTTTTTTCGAGTGGTTTGTTGTTTTGGAATATATAAAGTTTCCCCTTGTATATATTTTTGAACTTCTGCCAATAGCTCTTTTGGTAATACTTTTGTAGCATTTATATAATTCAAATTTGCTCGCTCCTTATTTCGATTTAACATAAATAAGGTGCAAAGCCAAAATATTAGAAATATTATCTAGCGATTAAATATTTTTCCCCATGCAAAGTATCGCTTTTCTAATTAAAGGCTTTGCATGAGTTTGAGTTTTATTTCTTAATGAAATAGATTTATTTTTCAATTAAAACACCCCTTTGGATAATCATATCCAAAGGGATGAAACGATGCAACTTTATTAAAAGCGGTATATCTTTTTTACAAATGGTATAACTTTATTTCAAACCTACACATACACCAAATTTCGTATAGAGCATTCAGGAACAATGTTATTAAAGGTGCAATAAACAATTGATAAGTGTAACAACAGCAATAATAAGAAAGATATAACGCCAATCCATATATACAGCAAAAATTGTTCCGATCGGTACACCCAATACTAATGATAATGTAAATCCAGTAATTACTGTTGCGATTGCATTACCACGTTTTTGGGGTTGAGCAAGCCTGGCAGCGTAACTACTTTGCAGTTAGATTATAAAAGTAAATGTATTAAGGAAAAGAGGCAGTACCCAAAATAGGTACTGTCTCTTTTTTAAGTGCTTATTCAAGAAAACTGCCTCTTTAGTTGAATAAGAAAAGAAGAGCCGTTTTAGCAGCTCTACGATCTTAAACTAAAGCACACGCTAGTTGAATAGCTTAAAAGCCTATGAGGGATAAGCTTTTGACTTTATAGCATCGGTGTCCAAACCAGATTCTTTAAGTTTTTGGATACCATCCGCTTCTATTAAATCTTTTAGCTCGGTCAATACTGGGTCAAAGTCAGTATGTTTTCCCAACATGTAAGTCATTTCATATTCAATCGGTAACCATGTATCTATATCCGCTTCATTATGTTGAATTTGCGCTTCCAATTTATCTAAGGCATTCGCAACTTTAGCTTCGTAAGTGTTTTTTTGCTCGAATTCCAACCAATAATCATAAAACAACTGACCACTCTCTCCTCCTAACAAATCACGGATTCTTTCAATTGCAGCAATTTCATTCTTTACTTTAATTTCTTTGGCCTCTGAATTATTCATTGTTTCAAAAGCAGGAATATCAGTTGCATATGCTTCTACTAAGTCATGGATAATAATCATTTTGAGAAGTTTTTCACTATCTACTTTTAATGGAAGGGACGATTCTATTGCCATTGCCATTAAGGCAACACGCCATGTATGTTCTGCAACACTTTCTCGACGACCATCTGACAACCAACTATGTCGTAATTCCATTTTTAGTTTTTCTCCCAGTTTAATCAGTTCTAAAACACTTTTTAGATGTTGCATAGTTTAATGCTCCTCTACATTTTTGTATTTTTAAAATAATTCCATTAATGAAGACTGATTTAGTTTAAATCAACCTTCATACAAAGGTCTATTCTTTTTAAAGATTATTCTTCTTTCAAATCCTTCTTCAACTAACCTGCCCCGTTAGTTCAATAAGAAAAAAGCTTTACTCCTTCTTGAAGTAAAGCACCTGTTTATCATCCCTTATTCAATTAGTTTGGACAGCCGTAATTTTGCAAGTTGAAATTGCAAATCTAACTAAATCAGAATTTATTGGTGAAGTACCTAACACTATGCCAAGACCTGTTTGTTCCACATTAAAACCTACTGCAATAGAACCATTACTTGCTAAGAGATTCACTGTAGAACCGATAAGTGCATTCAGTAATTGTCTAATTGGTCGTTCACGACAATCACATTCGCATCCAGAACAAGCAGGTGGCAACAAGTTAATAAGAGGACCTGGTGGTAAAAATCCTACCCCTAATACATCAGAAATATTTACCACAAAGGTACCCTCTACACCTGTAACAGTAACTAAAAAATCATTTACTTCATCAATAGTGTATAAAAAAAAGAGAGGTTGTTGATTTGGCGCGTCTGCAATAGTAGCAAGAATTACAGTTTCCCCAACAAGTTGTTGTAAGACGGACTGAAGTGGAGAAACACAACAGTCACAAAGACTCAAACAAGGTGGGTCGTCAGGAGGACAACAACAACTATTAAGTGCTGTGTACTTAACCGGTGGACAACATTTGTTAGGTTTTATTCTATTAATCTTCTTTTTTTCGGACATAATTCCACCTCCACATTTCTTATATAATATGTTTTTTAAGAAATACGAGATGGGATTACTACCTAAGCAGGTTCTCATTGAACTAACCTGCCCCGTTAGTTGGGTAAAAGTTATTTCTTCTTTCTTGTTTGAATGTATTTTTCCGTCAATAATCCCGAATTAAACACCGATAAAATCATGATGAAGAAAAATATTACCCGAACGGTTGGATCCCTTTTGTCAGCAATAAACTCAATACTAGAAAAATTAACATAAACAAAGCCAATAGCAACAAATATAGACAAGATAAATTGCCCTTTTAAAGACTTAATCATAAAATGCCCCCTATAAATATTATTGAACTGTCCTGCGTTAGTTTAAGAAAAAAGTGCCACCCCCAGACTTGAAGTAAAGAACCCCTTTCCGTTCAATATTTTACATATATTAACTTATTCAACACATTCGCAAAAAAACTCTTCTTCAACTAACCTGCCCCGTTAGTTGAATAATATATAATTTAACATCTCACTTATACTATAATTCCATTTCGTGTATATTCCAGATTATATCTTTAATCAAAAATAAAAGCTGAACTAATATAAAAAATAGTTCAGCATAAAAATAACTTGTTATAATATTTCCTATTAATATGAATGCTGCCTTTAGCTTGTTATTTATAAATTCTAGGAACTCTGTGACCTAAGTTACAAGCAACTTCATTCGATATAGTCTCTAACACATTTGCCACTTCATCTAATGATATAAAGTGATTTCCTTGATCCCCATAAACGACCACCTCATCACCAATATTTACATCCTTAATATCAGTTACATCGATCATACAAACATCCATACATATTCTACCGAAAACAGGAGCTTTTTGTCCGTGAATAAGAACGTAAGCCATTCCAGATAATCGTCTAGAATATCCATCCCCATACCCAATCGGAATAGTTGCAATAACTGCTTTATCTCTTTTAATCATAGTTGCTCCATATGATACACCAGACCCTTTCTCAAGTGTCTGGATATGGATGACTTTGGTTTTTAACTGCATAGCTTGTCTAAGATTAACTTTTGTGTAATTCACATCTTTAGATGGATAAAGACCATACATTGAAATTCCGATACGAACCATATCGTAGGTCATATTTGGAAATTCGATAGTTGCTGCACTATTCGCAATATGGAGTAAGGGAATAGAAACTTTTCGTTTTTCCAATTCTGCCAATAGACTTTTCCATCGGTTCGTTTGTCTTTCTGCATACGATTTGTTGGCTTCATCTGCGGTAGCAAAATGTGAAAACACTCCTTCTAGATAGATCCCTTCCATTTTTGAAACGGTATCGATAAAATCACTTGCTTCTTCTGCTTGCAGTCCCAATCGTCCTATTCCTGTATCGACCTTGACATGAACCTTTGCCTTTTTTCCTAAGATCTGCCCATACTTTGATAAAGATTCTGCATGTTCTAAATTAAAAATTGATTGTGTTAAATCCCAATGCACAACATGCTTCGCTGCTGAAGGTGGTGTGTAGCCAAGTATCAGTATGGGGGCTTTAATATTTGATTTTCGAAGTTCAATTGCCTCCTCTAAACTTGCAACAGCCAAATAATCTACCCCAGTATCAATAGCTTTTTTGGAAACCTGGGATGCTCCGTGTCCATAGCCATTTGCTTTTACCATTGCCATTATTTTTGTTGAGTTTGGAATTATTTTTCGAAATTCACGAATGTTATGTGAAATATTGCTAAGGCTAATTTCAGCCCATATTGGTCTATACATCATTTTTCCTTACTTTAAGTGAATTTTCTATGATCAAGTCAAGTAGCTGATGATAAGGGATACCTGCTGATTGTGCACTTTTTGGCAACAGACTGTTTTTCGTCATCCCGGGTAATGTATTAACTTCCAACACATAAGGGACCCCGTTTTTAATCATCATGTCTATTCGGGCATAAACGCTACATTTCAATGATTTATAGCAAGAAATTGCTGCAAAAGCGACACGATTGTGTGTATCGGGCGGGAGCTGGACCACCTCTTCAATGGTAGCCACATCATTATATTTCGAGGTATAATCAAAAAACTCACCCTGATGACGAATGGAAATCACCGGTAAAAGCTTTCCATCCAATATCGAACAAGTGATTTCCTCGCCCGTAATAAGCTTTTCGATTATCACTTCGGAATCCCATTTGAATACTTCAGTAATCGCAGATTTTACCGTTTCTTTGTCATAAACAATTTTTACTCCTACACTCGAACCACCTGAATTAGGTTTCACAACTACTGGGTAACCCATCTTGTCTAGTTCATCCATATTAAGTTCTTCCATGTTCATAAGGTGAATCCAATCCGGTGTTTGCACTCCTTCATACCTGATGATTTTTTTCGAGATATTCTTATCCATGCATAAGCTGCTGGACAGGACACTGCACCCTGTATAGGGAACTCCCATGGTTTCAAGGGTACCTTGAATGGTGCCGTCCTCACCGTACTTCCCATGTAGCGCCAGTAGCGCAACGTCAAGATTCCTCGCATTTTCCACTAAATCTTCTTTTTTCTCTATGTGGATTGGTACAATTTTATATTTATTTTTATCTAAATGAACCATCATTTCTTCACCTGTCATAAGCGAAACTTGCTTCTCGGAAGAAACCCCTCCCATAATGACGCCAACTCTCATTTTTTTAACCTCCAAAATTTTTTTTTAAGGTGTCCCCTATGATTTTAATTCCTTGAATTATCTCTCTTTCGTTTAGCCTAGAAAATCCTAATCGTAATGTATGCTTTCCTCTACTGTCCGTGTAAAAAACATTGCCTGGCGAAAAAACAACTCCCTTTTGGTAACATGTTTCTAAAAGCTTTTGTGAATCAATGTTGTTATCTAGTTCTATAAAAAGGTGGAGCCCACCGTCACCGGTTATTCGTTTACAAGGAATACATTGCTTACAATAATGGACAGCTAGTTCATATTTTTTCTTATAGACTGCTTTCGCTTTCTTTATATACTTCTCAAAGTAGCCATCATTTAAATATTGATATAACACAGCTTGGTCTAAAGTTGAGGTATGAACCGTTCGAGCTCTTTTCATACTTTCCAAGTAATAAATCAACTCTTTGTCTGCTAAAATCCATCCAACCCGCAAGCCAGGAAAAAGAATCTTAGAGAAGCTGCTGATATAAATGACATTATTGCCGAGTCCAGCAAAGGCAGCCAATGGAGCCTGATGTGATCCCGAGTAACGTAATTCTTCATTAAATCCATCTTCAACGATAGGAAGCTGATAGGCCGAAAACAGATCCATAATTTTCTTCCTTTTTTCAGAGGATGTTACGATTCCAGTTGGATTATGATAAGACGGAATGAAATAGGCAAAATCATATTCATTTTTTGATAAGCATTTTTCTAGCATCCTAACATTGACACCGTCATCCTCCATATCAATTCCATCAATTTCAAAGCCATGTAATTGAAAGAGCTTAAGGGCAGAATGATGGGTTGGATTTTCACAAATAAGACGGCCGCTCTTTTTATTTAAAGTGGATAAAAGAATATCCAGACCTTCCGTGAAGCCATTGGTAATTAAAATATCTTTGTTTCTAATGTCTACCCCCTTAATCTCCATGTAGTGAAGCAGGTATTCGATAAGTGGTTTATAGCCCTTTGCATAGCCATAGTTAAGAACAATGTCTCCTTCAATGGACATCCGATTTAAAAAGGCCTTTTTAAAATTTTCTACATCAAATAGCTTTTCATCGGGAGCGATACTAGTAAATGAGATCATTTCCTTATTCCAGCGCACTCCATGCTTCATGAGGTCCAATTTTTCTGCCAAAAAGGTTTGCTCATTGATTTTTTTAGTCCAATTCAACTCGATAGATAGGGATTTGAAGGTCTCTACATGACTTACAAAGTTTCCTTTTCCTTTTACCGCATAGATCAGGCCTTCTTGCTCCAAATCCGCATAAGCCGTTAGAACGGTGTTTCGGCTGATGGATAATAATGAGCTGAGTTCACGGGTGGATGGAAGCTTTTGGTGCTCAAGCAAATGCCCGTTTGTAATCATTCTTTTTAAATATTCCTTAAGCTGAATATATAAAGGACGGCCTTCCGTTAGCTTAAAATCGTTAAACACTGAATTCATCCCCTTGCTTACATTTTTACATTTCTGCACCGATTCCAAAAGGTCCACTCAATATGTATTTTTACGGTCTTGTGGTAGGGTGTGGAACTATAAAGATACCATTTAGAGTCTTTGAATAAATGAAAAATCTCGAAAAATTATAGGAATGAAAGAGGCGATTACTATTTATTCCTAATGTAAAATCGCAACAACTAAATGAGTTGTTCACTGAACTTATTACTCAAGATAATAGGTTTGCCACGTCTAGATTTTTTCTTTTTATTAATCTTTTCTTTTATCTTAATAATAAATAATATTAATTCAAAGAAAAACTAAATATTTTGAAGTCTAATATTCAACTGACAGGTGATTTAGTAGAAGAACTTTGACCTATTCAGACAGCTCTTTTTTTATTGAACTAAATGGACAGTTTAATCCAAGCTCTTTTCTGTTGAACTAATTAAACTAATGAGGTAGGTTTGTAAAAGAATGCAGGTACAAAGATTTTTCTGAAACTGAAAAAATTATAATCCTAGGGGAAAATAAAATGAAAGATATTCATGATGAAAGCACCTGGCCCGTTTGGGCTAATGAGACAATAGAATTGTCGAACCAAATCAGTTACTTACAACTTAAAGTAACGGGGCAATTGTTCAATTAGAGCAATCGCTTCTTGTGCTAACGAAGTAGTCGAGTTGAATTAGATATAAAATAAATTAGATTAAAGTTTGGTAATGTATACAGGGAGAAGGCATTAAAATCATGAAAAAGATTATGGTTGTTGGGGCATCAGGAGTTCTTGGTCAATTAGTTTGTAGCGAATTATTAAGAATATTTGATAATCAATTAAGATTAATAGTGACCGACTATAAAACTGAACGAGGAGAAAAATTAGCGAATTCTATTAAAACCGATGTTCAATTCCAATATTTAGATGCAAATAAAGAAGAAAATGTAAAGCAGGTAATAAAAAATATTGATATTGTAGTTGTAGTATTGAAACAGAAAAATCCATATATTCAAAAAGCATGTATAGAAAATAAAATATTATGTCTAGATGTTACACCATATTATGACTTTGTAGAGAAAGTTAACGAGCAAAATGAAGATGCAGAAAATAATGATATAGGTTCAGTTGTAATGTCTGGATTTTTCCCTGGATTATCAGGATTAATGGTAAAAAAGGCTATTTCAAATTTTTCAGAAGTAACAGAGATAAATGTTGGATTATTACAAAATACAAATGCTAAAGCTGGAATATCTGGAATTTTGGATATGTTAAATATAATTGCTCAACCAGTAAAGTTTGAAAACAAAGTTATATCTGGATTTACTAATAAAAGAAAAATGGATTTCCTTCATCACCTTAAAGAAAAAGAGGTAAGATGTATAGACCATTCAGAAAAAGCTATTTTAAAAGAAACGTTGGATATTAACTATATAAATTATTGGACTTCTTGGAATGTTAATGGTTTCAATAAGCTGGTATCTTTTTTAAGACAGGTTGGCTTCATAAAAAATGTTCATAAGTACAAGGATTTTCTTTCTAAGGTAGTAAAACATAAACCTCATAAAAATGAAAATGCTTTTCTTACTGTTGAGGTAAAGGGAGTAATCGATAACAAAGAAAAGGTAAAAATATTAGCCCTATCCACCTTTTCTGATTATCATACAACAGCAATGGCAACTGCTTCTTTAGCAAAAATAGCTCAACAGAAAAATGTGAAAGGTGTAGTTTATCCTTTTGAAATAACTGACATAGATGAATTGCTATCCGAAATAAACTGCCCCAACATTGTAATCGAGGAATTTGAAAAATAAAAAATAGTTATTAAGCTAACGGGAGCTTTAGTTTAATTAAAAGGAAAGATCGTTACATATTGGTCATATAAGATATGTAACGCCCTTTTATTAACTCCTTTTATAATGCTCAAGGCGATTTATTAAAAATTTAGTAGCCTATCGTGTAATGCAGAATAAATCTGCTTACACATATGAACTAGACTTTTAAACTTCTGGATAGGATTTTTACATTCTCGTAGATAGATTAAACCATGAGTTACTTCAAAAAGAAAACTGTAAATGCAAAAACTTCTTAATAAAAAAAAGCAATCCACTCGAATTAGTTGAGAGGAACGCTTTTTCTTTACTATTTTTCTTTCACTACATATGTACTGCTACTTAAACTTTAATGTGGAGTCTAAGAATTTTTTAATTTTATCTACCTCTTAGTCGCCTTTACAGTTATTTTAGAACCCGTAGAGGTAATAAAGTGGCTCTGCTTTTTTCAGTACCATGTTCTGAGATAATTGTTTTTTACTCTAAAATAATATTCTTTGCTGGTGAATCTTTTTTTAGTCTAAAATCATACTTGTTTTCATTTTCATATTTTGGATTTAAATAACTGGACCTCTCATCACTACTTGAAGTAATTTTAAATTCTGGAAAAGAAGTATACTCTTTCTCTTTCCATACCCAAATACCAGTTTTTCCTTTTTCCTTATGGAATACATTATTTTGCAGTTTATTTGCTTGATTGGTTGTGAAATAATTAGCAATAAACAAGCGAGATGGTCCAGCTGTTAAAATGTTTTTTTCGATCACATTGTTTTTTGTATCATGCTGTAATAAAAGCTGTCCCCCATCTAGTCCCTTCGTGTCATTTCGATAAATAATATTTTCCGAGATTGTTGAATTTATCGTACCTCCACGATTTTTATCATACCCACCAATCGATATCCCAGTGTAATAGTTGTTATAAATAGTATTGTTTTTAATATTAATATGACTAGCATATTTTTTCGCATGCTCAGACGTTGCTTCAATTCCGATATCGCATTTATAAATGGTATTCATTTCAATAGTTATATTCCTCCCCCCATCTACGTATATTCCACCAGCAGCATAATCTTCCCCATAAGCCGGGTTTCCGTACGAGGATATTTCATAAACTTTATTATTTTTTACTACCCCATTTCTGACATAGTCAGCTTTTTTATCATTAGAGGTACCCTCATAACCAATCAGATCAATACCGATATTATCACTTCGGCGAACTAGATTATTTTCCACCTTAAAGCCGTCAATATTGCCATTAAGTACAAGAGATTCACTTGAACCAAGTTTTAAATCCTCTACTATATTATTAAAAATATTTATCTCTTTCATTGGGCCAGTTCCGTATATGGCAATTCCATGTCCATTTCCGTCATCTGCATGTGTTTCAATTCGCCGCACATGGTTATTCTCTAATGTAATATGACTGCTAGATCCTGTTACATAAATCCCCATTACCGTTTCATCTGTTAAATTAGTCGATAGATCCTGTATAGTTAATCCGCTAATCGTAAGATAACTTTTATTATTTATTGTAACTAAGGATGTATTTCCTTCAACATCTTTTACATCCTTTCCACTAAGAACAACTTTATCGTTTTTGTAAGCTTTAAAAATAATTGGTTTTGATTTTGTTCCACTATGTTTAATGACAAGTCTTTCATTATAGGTTCCTTTACGTATGTAGACGGTAGTTCCGGCAACAGCTTCTGAAGCAGCTTTTTTTAGTGTTCGAAAGGGCTTTAATTTTGTCCCATTATTTTGATCATTTCCATTTACAGCTACGTATATTGAATTATCCTGTTCTGCTTTGGTATTATTTATAACTAAAACAATCGTGATAGCAGCTGCGGCCAAAAGGATAATAATAATTTTTTTCATTTAATCATTCCTTCTTAAAATAAATTATCTGCATAATAAGTCATAAAGGATAAAAGGATTGCCTTGGTTGCGTAAACACTTTTAACTTTCAATGTATCAAAACTTCAGCTAATCCGTCTACATGATCAGCGTCCGGATGAGTTAAAACAACAGCATTTAATATTTTTACTTTCTGTTCTTTAAATATGCTACTACTTCATTTTCCTGGCCATTATTTCCTCCGTCAATTAATACATTCTCATTACCAGTTTGAAATTAGATGGAATCTACTTGCCAACATCAATAAAATGAACTTCTTTGCTGGCTGCTTCAGACGTTGGAACACAATTAAGACTAACAAAACTATGAAAGATATTAATTCCATCAATTTATTATAACCTTTCATTTCACTTAACTAGAACATTAGTGACAATTCCCGCTACCAAAACCGTTTAATTTACAATTTCAACACTATTATCACTATTTTCAACGCCTATTTTAACTTCCCTCGTAACTGTTTCAGTGGTCAGTTTACTTGTTAAATATAAAGCTGAAAATAATATCAAAGCAAATATACTTAATAATAGGATTCTTTTTTTGTTCACTTCATCCCTCCTTATTTGAATGTTAAATACTCCATTTACTTATATTCTACAAAACAGACCTATCCACTTATGTGAATAGGCCCTTGATTTTCTTATTGTTGTAGTAAGTTCAAAATTAACTTGATTTATAGTTTTTCTTTTAATTCCTCTATTTGTTCAATATGTCTTTTTTCGTGGTATCCGATAAATGGAACCCACTGATCTAGACTCATTAATCCGAATATTGGCTGTGGATAGGCTTTCTCTTTCAGTTGATGCTTGTTGCTATTTGAGACAACCTGAATAAGAACATGACGTGATTCTTTCAGTTTTTCTTTCATCTCTTCAAGTGTGATAAATCTTGCATCTGGATCTGCAAATGAAGGTGCTTTTATCTTTGTAGAACGGTTTACTGTTAACTCAATTGGCTTGGTATTAACAGTCTGCTTTTCACCCTTTTTCAAAGTATATTGAATTGCTTTTGCTACTCCAGATTCAATTATATGTAGATGATGAAGTACTTGCATAATCGTCCAACGACCTTCTTCAACTTCCTTATTTAATTGCTCGTCCGATAGATTGCTTACACTATTCAATAAATCATCTCTTATGCTTTTGTTAAATTCTAAATACTGTTCCAGCTTATATCCCTCCAATACATCTTCATAGAATCGAAGAATTTTTAAAAAGCTATTTTACAATACGAAAAGTATCAGCTAATAGATGACAAAAATAAATCTTGATTAGATCTTTTGTTAATTCTTTTCTCCATAAATCAGTTGTCCACCCATCAAATTACTTCTATCTCTCCACTTTACATATTTTGCAGAAATCCAAGTTATTCCTTCCTCTAAACTAAAATTCGTAGGATTAAAACCTTCACAATTAGCCCAATAGAAAATACCATTTTGTTTTATAAACGTAGCGTCAAGAATTTCTGCAGTATAATCCGCTGGAAGAGGGCTTATGCAAAAGTGTTTAATCTCTTCAAACACTATTTCAATAGCAGAAATTGGTCCAGCTTGTCTTTGAAATAAAAGACTTGCAGATGTAGTAGGGTCAATTGCCATTCCGTAATTTTCCCCAACAAAACTTTTAGTTTGAACATGAGCTTCTTTCAAACAACTATCATGAAAATAGCCAAATTTATTCATGAAGGTCCTAATGTCTTCATCTGTATTCAACGTTTGCCAATCCATATCTCCACTCCTGTCTATGATGAAAAAACAATACGAATCAATGCAAGCATTAATTTGGAAACTTTTACGCCCGCTACTTTAATTAATTTACAGAAGATCTTTCATTCTCTTTAACGTATAAATGAAATATTCCCAGTTATTGATGGTTGAAGATATACTTATATGCTCATCTGGGGTATGCACTAGAAATATATCTGGTCCAATGGAAATAGCATCTAAACCTGGAATCTTCTCAATAAATACACCACACTCAATCCCAGCATGTACAGCAATTACTTCCATCTCTTTACCGTATTTTTCTTTATACGTCGCTTCAAATAGTTTCTTCGCTTTTGAATCAGGATTATAAGGCCATTCAGGATAATCAGAATCAATGAGTACTTCACATTCAAGCATTTCTGCAATCGATCTTACTTGAGTGACCATATAGGATTTAGCACTTTTGATAGAACTTCTTATTTCACTTTCGAATGTAATAGATGAATCAGTTGTCGTTACAACTCCTAAATTAGTAGAACTTTCCACTAACCCCTCTATTGCCATACTCATTCCTTGAACACCATGTGGTATTAATAGCAATGAAGTAATAGCTTTATGCTTCGTTTCGTTAGAGAATACATTTGTAGAGCTTATTTCTCTTTTTTCTAAGACAATCGATACATTTGGATCTGAAAACTGTAATTCGTTTTTCAATATATCATTGTATTTCTCAATTTTTTCTTTTATCTGCTCGTCATCTTCCTTTTGAATGAAGACAATTGCTTCTGCTTCTCTTGGAATGGCATTAGGCTTTAAACCACCATTAATCTGTTGTATAGAATATTGAAATTCCGATGATAGTTCATGTAATACTCTTCCTAATAATTTATTAGAATTACCTCTCTCCTTATTGATAGAGATACCAGAGTGTCCACCTTTTAATCCTTTAATACGAATGCAGTAAGCTACTTCATGATCCTTAGCATTCTCCCATTTAATCGGCAGTACTTGCGTAACATGTACGCCCCCGGCACTGCTGACAAGTAATTTACCATCTTCTTCTGAATCGATATTAATCAAAATTTCACCTTTGAAATGGGCAGCATCTACAGCAATCGCACCATTCATCGTTGTCTCTTCTTCAGTCGTAATGACCACTTCTAGAGAAGGGTGAGGGATATCATTAGCATCTAATAATGCTAACGCATATGCAACTGCGATTCCGTTGTCTGCTCCTAAAGTAGTATCCGTTGCATACAGCATGTCCCCTACTATTCTTAATTGTAGAGGATCCTTTTCAAAATCATGCATCGTATCTTGGTTTTTCTCACAAACCATATCCATATGCCCTTGAATAATGACTGTCGGAACATTTTCATATCCAGTAGTAGCATCTTTTTTAATGATGACATTTAATGCCGAGTCTTGTATTACTTCGAGGTCGCGCTCTTCTGCAAAGCGAACTAGATAATCGCTAATCGCTTTCTCATTCCCTGAACCTCTTGGAATTTTGGATATCTCTGCAAAAAAATGAAATACTCTATGACTTGTTAGTTTTTCTAGATTACTATACATACGATTCACCTTCTCTTTAACAATATTTGAAATGTTTAGTATTATTATAGCTCAACCTTGAGACAAGATGTTGTCCCCAGTATTCATTGTCAGAATATAAATATGTAACTTTAGAATTTAGATTGTTCATTTTTATACTTCTTATTAAATAAAACAATTTTTACTTCTATAAGAAATTTGGCCAGCATCTATTGTAAATACTTGAACTGCTTTGGATGATGCTTCGTTTAATGTTAAAAAACAACCATGCTGGCAATTTCTTTTAGTTTTCCTGGACGACCTATTAGTAATTGTGTAAGTACAACTAATTTTATTCCGATATTCTAGAGTAATAGTATTGAATTGAGAATCTCTTCCCAAATCTTCAATGATTACTGCTTATTTTTAACTAACATCACCATGTTTTGCTTCATGGCTTCTCCCTTTTTAATTCTTATTTAACCATTCGAAAGCTTGAACTACTGCATTGGCAATTTCGATATCTTGTGCACTACTGCCTCCACTAATTCCTATACCGCCAACAATTTTCCCTTCACTAACTAAAGGAATACCTCCTCCAAGAATGACGATATGACCGTTATTTGTGGTATTTATACCAAATGAAGGACTACCTGGAAGAGCTGCTTGCGATAAATTTGCAGTCGGCATCTGCATACTTACACTAGTCCAAGCCTTGTCTTTAGAGATTTCAATACCTGCGATTCTCGCATTATCCATTCGAAGAAAAGCAATCAAATGAGCGCCATCATCTACAATGGCAATATTGCTAGAGAGCCCCATTTGATAGGATTTCTGTTCGGCAACACTCAATAATCGTTTTGCTGTTTCAAGAGTAAGTTTAGCCAAAATTCCACCTCTTTCTTATATGCCTATAGGATATGGCGATACAATAGAAATGGTGTAAACTTAAGCTAATAAGATACATTGTTCTAAATCATCCCGAATTGATGTCACTTTTAATTTTTCTATCCAATTTTCTGCTTCAGATATTCTTCTACTTTTGTACATAAAAAACCCTCTTGGATAAACATAACCAGAGGGGTAAACGTTGCGACTTTATTTCAAGGCTTCATTAAAGATAAGGTGTTTAATATAATATTTTAATTATTCAAATAACAACCTTGAAATTGTATTTAATTCCTATTAGTCTTATATAAAGACATTTTAGAAATGGGGATGGTTATATTTTATGAAAAAAGCACTCATCACCATCATTATCGGTATTGTATTAGTGGCTGGATCATATGGCAGTTTTCAATACAATAAGTATAAAGAAAAACCAATAACGGATGTTCTAAAGCACTTAGAAAACAGTAAGGTTAGCTCTATAGATGTAACAAAAATGAATAAATTAAAATTTGGAAAAAACTATACTTTTAAAAATGATAATTCCTCGATTTTAAAATCACTAAAGAAGGTAAAGCTACGTCTTACAAAAGATGATTACGATATGTTTAATTGTAATTATATAATGTCTATCACAACAGATTTGGACCGAATTACTATATTTTTGTTTGTTGATGAAAAAGAGATGGTTATCTTTAGCGATACTGAAAGTTGGGGTAGAAGACATTATAAAGCTACTGATAGTGACTTTTTTGATGTTGTAGAAACATTATTAACTAAAGAAAATGAAGATGTGTAAATAAAAAGAGGCAATCCAAAAATTCAATTTCTCGACTATTGGATACCCCTTTGCAAATTCAAGTATTATGAATTGTCTATTTTGTTAAATCAATCGATTTTATCCTTTTAGAACAACCATGCTATCTCCTATTTCGTACGTTTTATGAATAGCGAAACAACTATAGCAAGTAAAACGATGATAAATCCTAACGTAAATGCAGAATCAAAACCTGCTGTTAAAGCAGCTACTATTTCCGTTGGGTCATTTGGATTTTCAGACTGTGTTAAATAATCTTTTTGTCCAGATGACATTTTACTAATGAATAGTGCCGTTCCAATGGCTCCTGCTACTTGCTGTAACGTACTAAAGATTGCTGTACCATGTGCATACAATTCTTTAGGTAATTGATTTAGGCCATGTGTTTGTGTAGGCATCATGACAAGCGAGATACCCACTAATAGCATACAATGGATCGTAATAATATATCCTGTTGTCGTTGCAACATCAATCCCTATAAACATCCACATTGCAACAGCTACTAACACAATCCCAGGAATGATAATAGTACGAGGACCATATTTGTCAAAAAGCTTCCCGGTAATCGGAGCCATGAAACCATTTAACACACTTCCTGGCAACATAATTAAACCAGATTTAAAAGCTGATACTAAAAGTACACCCTGTAAAAACATTGGTAGTAATGTCATAGTTGAGAACATCGCCATCATGACAATGACAATTAGTACAACTGTTATTGAAAACATTGGATACTTAAATGTACGTAAATTGAGTATTGGATCCTTAATTTTTAATTGTCTTATAATGAACCAGATTAATGAAGCAACTCCGATTATTAAAGTACAATATACTTCTGCATTTCCCCATCCAAGCTCTCCTGACTTACTAAAGCTATAGACAAATCCGCCAAACCCGATTGTTGATAAAATAATTGATAAGACATCTACTGCTGGTCTAGTTATTTCCGAAACATTCTTTAAATACTTTGCCCCAACAATAATTGATATTAGAGCAAGTGGTATTACGATGTAAAATAACCAGCGCCAATTAAGAGTATCAATAATTACTCCTGAAAGAGTCGGCCCAATAGCTGGTGCAAACATAATAACTAGGCCAATTAAACCCATTGCTCCACCACGTTCTTCCGGTGGGAAGATGATTAAAATGGTATTCATCATAATCGGTATGATTAAACCCGTACCGAATGCTTGTATAATACGCCCTACAAGCAAAAAGCTAAATGCTGGTGCAAATGCCGCAATAATTGTACCTATTAAAAATAAGATCATCGCAGATAAAAACAATTGCCTAGTTGTAAACCACTGTTGTAATAAAGCGGTAACAGGCACTAACACGCCAACAACTAACATATAGACGGTAGTTAACCACTGGATAGTAGTAGGTGTTACACTAAATTCACGCATCAATTCTGGCAATGCATTACTTAATAGTGTTTCATTTAAAATAGAAACAAAAGCACCAATAATCATAGCAATGATAATCGGTCCTTTTTTTATATTCGATAAATCGAATGGATCACTAGGTGATACTTGATTGGTCGTGTTCAAATTTATTTCCTCATTCCTAAATATTTGCTACACTTGTAGGATAAAGCTACTAATGTCTACTAAATAATATACACATTTAATTTTAATCTTGAAAGAATCAAATTTAATTGAGTATCTATATAAACTACAAATCAAGGAGAATGTAGATGAATTTTAATGATAAAAAGGTCGATCTTAGGGTTAGAAGAACATATAAATTATTGTGGGAGGCACTTGAAGAATTGCTATCGCAACCTGGACAAGAGTTTAGCTCCGTTACTGTCAATCAAATTTGCGAAAAGGCAATGGTTCACCGTACTACTTTTTATAAGCATTTTGAGGATAAATACGACTTATTATATTTTGGAATTGAACAATTTAACGAAAAATATGTGAAGGTTAGCTTAGAAGAACGTGTATTAAAACCATTCCAATCCTTTGAAATGGTTCCAAACTTAGAGTTGTTAGACAACATTATGCAATCAAATAAAAATGATAATATTTTCAATAACTATATGAATTATCGTAATAAAGAGACACTAAAGCACGATTTTTTAGAGTTAAATAACCGCGGGGAGAACTTCTCGGTACCAATTGAAATTATTGTGGAATTTTACTCAGGAGCGCTCTCTTCGCTTAGTGCATGGTGGGTTCAAAATGGTCGCAAGGTTCCAGCAAAACAAATGGATCAATATTTTCACGAAATGATTAATAAAGAATTTTTCACTAGTTCAAAATAGTTGTTTCTAATTGCAGCTTCTCCTATCCTGCCTTATTTCAGTAACATTGTTTGAACAGCCATAGCCATAACGACTGTTCAAACAATATGATAGGCTTCATTTATTAAGTAGACTACTATTCATGAACCGTCACTATTATTCCGTCCACATTATTTCCTGATATTTCATAATGTTGATCCACAGGGACATTAATTGTCCTACTCTTTGAAATTTCATAATAAGAAACCGTATAATTTTTCCCCTCAGCATTAATGGAAATATCCCTATTCTCTTTCAAGAAATCTAAGTATTCTTCTAAAGTTAGTTTCTTTTTATGCATAATGGCACTATGAGGTAAACCGACATAGCGTATATGCCAAGGTTCATATTGAATCCCTGTAATGTTTGTTTTATTTTTCGGATAGCGTAGAACAAAGCCGTACTTCCATACCTCTTCTTCAATCCATTTTCCTTCTGGAGCTTTCTCCATTTTCATTTGAGTAGACCCTACATCGAGTGATAAACCTAAATTATGTTCGCTATATCCTGCTGGCAATGCATAATTAGAGCCCATTTTTTGATATAGCTCACTTTGCTCATCAAAATCTCGATAGCCACTACTAATTAAAAAATGACTAACACCTTCTTTTTCCGCCGCTTCTACTACCTTCAAAAATTTATTTACAATATCCTTTGATAGGCGAAGATTTCTATCAAGTATTACATAGCCACTTACTAACTCTTTATTTTGAAATAAATTTATAATATCGGATTTTATGCTATCTTTCTGAACTGGGTAATCTTTATTAACTAGTAATAGATCACCTTTATAAATTTGCTCTTTTGTAATTTCTTTCTTTTCGGTATTCGTTAAAGTTACCTTTTCATCCTTTTCCGCAACCTTAACCTCTACGCCATTTTGATAAAATGATGCCATATAAATACTAACAAATACTGTGCACAATATAAGTGAAAAAAATACCCACTTTTTCATTACTAGTTTCCTCCTTAACCTTACTTAAGTATAGGATAGAAAAAACTATTTAAATAAAATGTGGGGTAAACTTAAAATTTTTATTAAATTTTTAAATGAGATTCCGCACCATCGTCTGCTGGTAATCTTACTTCAAATATTGTTCGGATTAAATTACTTTCAGCAGAAATCGTTCCGTTATGTTGCTCTACAATATTTTTCGCAATGAATAAGCCAAGCCCTGTACTTTCTTGATTCTGGGTTCGTGCTTTATCACCCGTATAAAACATATCGAAAAGATACGGCAACTCTTCCTCTGGAATACTATCTCCATAATTAATAATTTGTACGACAACTTCTCCATTATCAATATGTCCATTTAATTCAACAAACTGTCCATCATAGCCGTAACGAATTGCATTGGTTAATAGATTTTCAAATACTCTTGCCAACAATTTACCGTCTCCATAAATATTTAAATGAGGAGCAATATTCATTCTAGCTACTAAATCATTCTTTTCTAATAAAGGATATAATTCTTCATCTAACTGTATAAGTAATTCACTTATATCAATCAACCTTTTCTCAACCTTTAGCATGCCATATTTCATTCTTGTTATTTCAAATAGCTCATCAATTAGTCCTTCTAATCGTTGAGACTTCGTAAATGCTATCGTCGAAAAATGTTTAATTTGCTCTTTTGTTAAATTCTCCTCTTTAAGAATTAAATCTAAATAGCCTAAAACAGATGTTAATGGAGTTCTTAAATCATGAGCCAAATTTAAAACTAACTGATCTTTACTATTTTCCGCAAAATCACCTCTTTCAACAGCTTCTTTTAACTTTTCACTTGCTAAATTGATTTCGTGCGCAATATCACTAAATTCATCATTTGAATCAACATGAACTCGATTTGTAAAATCACCGTTAGCAAGATAATGAATTCCATTAGAAATTTCATTAAAGTACTTTGAATATGGTCTAGTAAGAAAAAAGAAAAACAAAATAGATAGAGGGATAAATATAATTAAAAAGAAATTAACATCTCCAATATTTCTAATCGTTGACCGAAATTGAGACAAAGGATCCTCATAACGAACCATAGTTTTATAATAGAGCTGAAGCCCTTTGTAGATTATATACGTAATGCCACCAGCTAATATCATGCTTAAAGCAAATAATGCAATCATTTTTGAGCGGAAGCTTCTTACCATTTTAGCCATTGAATGTATAACCAACCCCCCAAACGGTTTTGATCAATTTATTTTTCCTCTTATCTTCTCCAAGTTTTTTCCGTAAAGTACGAATATGTACCATAACTGTATTTCCGCCTTCATAGTACTCCTCGTCCCACACTTGTTGAAAGATATTTTCCACACTATATACTTTCTTCGGATGGCTCGCTAATAAATATAAAATATCAAACTCTTTTGGAGTTAATTCAATATGCTCATCGTGAACACTAACTGTCCTTTGCTCAGGATAAATGACCACTCCACTAATTTCCAAAACATCTTTATTTTCATCCTTTTTCGGTTGATTCAACAGGAAAAATCGTCGCAAATGAGCATTTACACGTGCAACTAATTCTATCGGAGTGAAAGGTTTCGTCATATAATCATCTGCTCCTATTACTAGTCCTGTCACCTTATCGAAATCAGACGTTTTCGCACTCAAGAAAATGATAGGCATATGATATTGCCCTCGAATTTGACGCGTAACTTCATAACCGTCCATTTTTGGCATCATAATATCTAAAATCACCAAATCAATTTGTTGAGATTCGATAACACGAATAACTTCTTCTCCATCAGCTACTTTAACGACATTGTAGCCTTCTTTTTCTAAATGTATCCCAACTAAATCAGCAATTTCTGCTTCATCGTCAGCTACCAAAATTGATACTCGCTTCATTTTAATACACCCCTATATCATTTCAATTCCATACTACTTACACTCTAAAAATTTCTTCATTATATCTTTTCACACGCTCTATTTTAAAATCTTTCACGCTGAACTGTAGCTTTCTTAAAGGAGTATCGAACTTTAATTAAATGGAACTTTAAGGGCTTCCCTCATAAAACCCTAGCACACAAACCAACAATATTATAACTACTACAAGTTACTTTTTAGTACTAAAACTCAAACACAATCTTACCTTCAACTAGCTTCAACTTCGCACTAAACATTGAACCTTTCTTCGATTTAAAGCCTTTCATTTCCTTTGTCACACCGTCTTGACAAAGGTCTGACACCTGCTTCGGTGATAGTTTTTTACCTGCAACTGTTTTAGATACAGTAAACTTACAGCCTGCTTTATAATTCGAGCAGCCATAAAAACTTTTACGAGATAACATCTGTCCTTTTTTACAGATTGGGCAAAGTCCAAGTGGTTCATTGGAAGCACTACCCTCAGCGGCTGCTTGAATATCCGTTTTCTCTACCATTTTTGGAGTTACTTCTATTAAATGATTTAAAAACTTGCAGACATTTTGTATGAAAGCTTCTTTTGAACCTGTACCATTACCAATTTTCCGCAAATAAGTCTCCCATTTCGCGGTCATTGTAGGACTTGATAATAGTGACCCTTCAATCGTCTGGCATAATACGCGTCCTTTATCTGTTATTGAAACGATATTTTTTGTCACGTCTATATAACCATGGCGTTTTATCGTCTCAATAATACCTGAACGTGTTGCTTCAGTACCGAGCCCTTCCACTTCCTTCAAAATATCGCTAGCGCTCTCATCATCCACGAGCTTTCCACAGGTTTTCATCATTTGCACAAGCTGTCCTTCCGAATAAGGCTTTGGAGGCTGGGTTGTCCCTTCATGAATAGCAACTTTTGACTCTACTACCTCATTCACACTTACTCGAGGTAATAATGGTTCTTCATCCTTTTTCTTTGTCGGTTCACTCCCACTCCATAGTGTTTTAAATCCTGGATCTAGCTCCACTTTGCCAACTGTTTTAAAATCGACTGCCTTCACATTCGTCATGATCGTCGTTTCTTCATATACATGATCTCTATGGAACATCGCCAATGCACTCTTCACTATTTCAAAGTAAATATTTCGTTCCATTGGCGATAAGCCTTGTACTTTTGCAGCCGTAGGAATTGTTTTTGTTGGGATGATGGCATAGTGCTCTTCCACTTGTGCATTATCTACATAACGCTTTTGAGGACGTGCATTTGCAATCTCAAATGGTTTATCAACGATTTTCTGATAATCCGCTACTCTGTCAACCAGATAACTAAATTCGGCTTCAGTTATATACTGACAATCTGATCTTGGATAAGAGACTAGCTTTTTCTCATACAAACCTTGTACAACATCCAACACTTTTGCTGGACTGTATTTCCATATTTTATTGGCTTTAGCTTGTAATGTAGAAAGAGCATGTAACTTCGGAGGTTTAATGTGCTTTCGCGCTTTTTTAACATCTTGAATCACACCCGGCAGAATTTCACCTTCAGCAATACAAGCTTGATGCAGTATTTGCTCGACTTCCTCTCGCTTATCCTTCTTAATAGCCGCTTTCCCTTTATACGGCCCTTTTTCAGCTAAAAATTCAGCAGTTAGTTCATAGAAATTAGTCGGTTTAAAATGTTCGATTTCTTGTTGTCTTTGATAAATCATATAAACTGTTGGCGATTGCACACGACCAATCGACATCGTTTCATTTAGACCCTTTGCCTTCAGCAGCATCGTGTATAAGCGGCTTGCATTCATCCCAACGAGCCAATCACTGATTTGACGTGCCTGCGCTTCATGATACAACAGTAGATCCTTATCATTATTTCGCAAATTGGCGAACCCTTTGCGTATCTCATCTACCTCAAGTGAATTTATCCAAAGTCGCTGAACTGGCTTCTGACGCACACCTGTTTGACGATAGATAGAATAAAAAATATTAGATCCTTCTCTGTCCACATCGCATGCGTTAATAAGCACATGTGCTTCTTTAAACAACCGCTTTACCTCTTGAAACTGATCCCACTTGCCTTTCGCCACTCGGAATTCGTAGTTATCCGGTATCATTGGCAATTGTGCCAGAGACCAGCGCTTCCATTCTGGCTTGTAATCTGCGGGTTGTTTTAATTCAACTAAATGCCCTATCCCCCAAGTAATCGTCGCTCCTTCTGGAAACGTCTGATTTGGGGCAAGTTCTATGTAATGTTTTGTTTTCTTTGCTACTTGAAAAGCATCTGCATAAGCTTTCGCCTGCGATGGTTTTTCAGCTAAAATCACTGTAAGTCCCATACTAACACCTCTATTTATATCCTTACTCGTATCATACCGAAAATTTGTTCGGCTGGCTATTGGAGAACTTGAAAAACGTTTCAAAAGTGAGATGACTTTTGAAACGTTCGGAATAGAGTTTACTATACTAAAGAACTTAAACTTTCAATTAATAGAAAAAGTCCTGTACATATCAAAAGAATATAAGTAAATATTCTAAAGACCCGTTGGTTTATCCATTTGAAAATAATTTGCCCTATAAACAAACCGATAAATACGATGGGAATCGCATATAGACTTGATTGCCATATGTGTTTGCTAGTTCCAGTAAAGATGATTTGAGTTATTAGACTGATAAAATATATAAAGAGATAAAAGGCTAATGTCGTTGCTCTTAGCTTTCCTTTTTCAGTATCTGTTCCTGTAAAGTAAAGCAATAATGGCGGCCCAGGCATACCTATACTTGTAGTCAAAACTCCTGAAATACCCCCTACTATGTAATCCCTAATTGGTGTTGCTTTCACTTTGAAATTGCATATCAATAATAAAGTCAATAGTAAAAGGAGTATGCTAACCCCTAATTTTAAAGCATGTATATTCATCGACATAAAGATGAATATACCTATTGGTACACCAACTATACTTCCTAAAATAATTCTTTTTAATAGAAACATATCAATGTCATGACGTATTTTCAAAATTAACGCTACAGAGATAATTAAAGATAAAATAATATTAATTTGTATAGCTTCTTGCGGTTGAAATAACATTAACAAGAACGGTGTCGCCATTATAGAAAAACCAAAACCAGTGCTTGATTGTAAAATAGAAGCCACTAGAATAATACATATAAAGATGAATACAGTCCCCAAAACAACCCTCCTATATAAATATACACTTACTAGTATTTTATCATTTTATGACTGATATTTATTAAACTGCATCTTAATTAGTCCTCAAACTTAAGCATTACAAGTTTCCTTCTAAAATACTACTCTCCATAACAAATGTTTAGATTTCTGAAATTTTTAATAAAATGATAAAAAATTGATAATTTATAAGTAAATCTACTTATTAAATGTTATAATTTTCAAAGTGAACTGGAGGAGATATTATTTGAAATTTTTTAATAAAGTTATTCTAATATCATTTTTAGGGTTATTATGTATATTTACGTTTTCTCTAAATAATGAAGCGAAAGCAGCTGAAAAAGTAACAAAGCTTAATTTTACGCCCTTTGATACAGAACTAGATAAAGATCACGATATTCTTTACATGACAGATTTGGGGAGTAAAACAATTTATGCACACTATTATAAAACTGGGCAAATAAAGTCGCTGAAGCTCCCTTATGCAGCGGAACGTTTGACATTGAGAAACGAAAAGCTTTATGTCACACAACTAAAACAAAATCATACACACTCGACAGAAAGCCCAGAAATCGGAGCCATTGCCGTAGTAAAGACAACGAACTTTACAATCGAAGATGTTATAGATATTGAAACTGATCCATATGATATTGCCGTGGATAAAGATAACTATTTATACATAACACCAGGTTCAGGGCAACATAATAACATTCTCGTATATAATTTAGCTACAAAACAGCGTGTGGAAAATAAAAAAAACTCATCTATATATGAACAATCGACTGTTGTCTACAATGAAGAATTATCGAAACTTTATACAATTTCTAATAGTAGCTCACCCACCGATATTAAAACGAAAGAAATAAATCATGGGATTATTACAGCAAGCTATGACTCACCTGATCATGGGGATTATGCAATAGATCAAACATCAAGTTTATCACCCGATGGATTAAGATTATATAATTTAGGAACGGCGTATAGTTTAACATCCGTAGAATCTGGTGATATGACTTTTAAATTTGATTTTGGTGAATGGTATAACGACTTTGCCTTTAATGACGAATTCACATTTGCGGCAAGCACTGACTCAGGTGTTGATGTTTATTCTTATGAAACAAATGAATTCTTATATACACTCTACGGCACACAATTAGCGAAAGAAGTATTTGTAGATGATGGATTGCTAACTATCACAGAAGATGCAAAGGCTAAATATTCCGTTCGTTTTAATGAGTCATTGCAATCTAATGCACTAACACTCGTGAAATCTACATATGAAGCAACAAATCGCTATAACAGTCATTATGTTGAAAATTTTCAAGATGGTGTTAAATATATACCATTAGACAGTACTTTTAAGATTTATTTCAACCATAATATTTCCAACTCTAATACAGACAAATTTACTCTAACTGATTCCAATGGAGAAGTACCAATCAATGTTAAGATTAAAAAGAATGTAGTAACAATTCAACCAAAAGAATTACAATATTTTACAGATTATACTTTGAATATTGCTAACGGTGCAGTAGTAGGTTATCTAGGTGCGACACAAGACAATGCCATAAACTACCATTTCACTACACTAGCACAACCAGCCTCAGATTTGTCCCTATCTGTGAACGACGATGGTGCTCCTACTAAATATATTTTCACTGCGAATGCAGCAAAAGGTAGTGACGTTGAATATCAATTTTCTGTTGCGACAACAGGTTCCTATACAATTCACCAACCATTTAGTACTACTCGTAGCTTCGTGTTAAAACCGACACGTTCAGGTAGTTATTCCATAAGAGTAGAAGCACGTAGTAAAAACTCTGGAAATTTATCCGATACAGGTCTGTTAAAGGAGATAAGAGTTGTTAATTATGAAATGCCAAAACTCGCTACCATTACGAAAAACTATGATAAAAATCTAAACACCGTTACTATCAATATTCAAGCTACTGATAATACTGGTATTCGATCGATTACATTACCGAATGGAACAGTTGTAAATAAGGCCTATGCAACATTTACGTTAAATAAAAACGGGAGCCATTTGGTAGAAATAGAAGATATATTCGGCAATGTACGGACAGAAGATATTTTTGTCGACGATATTGATTTTTCATCACCAAAACTAAACGTAAAACCAAGCACAACAAAACCAACTAAAAAGAATGTCACATTGACAATTAATGCAACTGATAATGTAGGTATTAAAAAACTTACATTACCAGATGGGTCAATATTACAATCTAGTAATGCCACTTTTACTGCTACAAAAAATGGCACGTACAAAGTCATTGCAGAAGATTATGCAGGCTTAAAAGAGACCTATAAATTTACCGTTTCTAATATTTACAAACAAGCACCGAAAACTCCAGTAGTTCATACTCTTGGAGATGCGGATGTAATGATTTCTGGTAAAGCAGAGCCATATGTAGATTTCGTCTTAAAAATACCTGGTAAAAAAGCAATGGTAACATGGACTTCCGATGATGGTACATTCCAATTTTACATTCCTCGACAAAAAGCAGGTGCGAAAGTAACTTTTTATGCTAAAAACCCACTTGGGGAAACAAGTAAAAAGAAAACGATTATTGTAAAGGATACGACCCCACCCCCAGTATCAAATATATCGATTACATCGGCATCTGTTATGAATGTAAAATCTGAAAGCAGTGCAACAGTTTACATTTATAACGGCAAAAAGTTAGTGAAGAAAACAACAGCGAAAAAATCAGGCTATGTACGTGTACAAATACCTCGCCAAAAAGTAGGCACTACATTATCGATCTATGCAAAAGATAAAGTAGGTAATAAAAGTAAAGTAAAGAAATTTACAATAAAATAAGGCACAGAAAAAAGGGAAGCAATATATATTGCTTCCTTTTTTTGAGGTTATTTATGATGTTTATTCATTGTTCAGAAATGTGATAGAGATACGGCTTACAAATTCCATAATCAACAAAGCTATTTCTAACAACTCACATTTCCACAATAAAACTACTCGATAAATCCCTTATCCATATATCGGTAATATACTTCATTTTTTATTCGTGTTACGATCTGTTGCTCATCTAGCAGCTGTACATCCTTCTATATAAAACTATTTTTGTTTCTCTACAATAACACCATTAAATGCTGATTTATAAATCGCATAGATGTCTTCTTTTAACAATGGTAGTGGACTTCTAGCTAGAATACGTTTTTGTTCAATCGCATCATTTGTAAGTCCTTCTAAAGCATCTTTCGTAATATTAAAGCCTTTTAAAGTAGATGGAATATTAACGTCTTCTACAAGTCGTTTTAACTCAATCACACATTTATATGATGCTTCTGTTTGTGAAAGGTTTGTAGCGCTAAAGCCCATTGCTTCATATATATCTTTCATACGTTTTTCACAGCTTTGACGAATATAGCCCATTACATATGGAAGAAGTACGGCATTTGAGTCACCATGAGCAATATGGAATTGACCTCCGATTGGATAAGCTAATGCATGTACGCCTGCTACGCCTGCATTAAAGAAGGCAAGTCCTGCTAAGTAGCTACCATAACTCATATCTGAACGAGCTTGTTTATCCGTACCATTTTTTACAGCTGTACGAATAGAATTGCTTATTAAACGAATTGCTTGTAGTGCTAATGCATCTGAAACTGGACTAGCAAATTTTGAAATGTATGCTTCAACTGCATGTGTAAGTGCATCGACACCCGTTGCAGCAGTAATTTTTGGAGGTAAAGAAATTGTTAATGCAGGGTCTACAATTGCCACATCAGCAAGTAAATAATCATGTGCAATAACATCTTTTGTTGTTTCTAATGATAGCACTGAAATATTCGTAATTTCAGAGCCAGTACCTGATGTAGTTGGCACAAGAATGGTTGGAATACCTTTTGATTGAATTTCCTTCGTCCCAGTTAAATTTAAATAGTCTTCAACTTTACCTTCATGAGTAGCTAACACACCTGCAATTTTTGTTAAATCTAATGCACTACCCCCTCCAAGACCAATAACTAAATCGAATTGATGCTCTCTCGTATAGGCAACAACTTTTTCACCAATTGCTAAAGGTGGTTCAGGTACAACTTCAGTGTAAATATCAACCTCCAAACCTGCTTTTTCAAGTGGTACAACTATATTATTTGTTAACCCTAGTTCTTCTAAGAATGGATCTGTTACTAGTAGAATTTTTTGTGCATTAAATCGTTTAACTTCTTCTTCTAAATGTTCTAATGAGCCCCAACCAGTATAGCTAATTGGTGCAAAAGTAATTTTTTCAGACATTGCAATCGCTCCCCTTTTTATTGATTCCAGACAACAAGTTTTGTTTCGGTCATTTCATGAATGGCGTATTTCAACCCTTCTTTACCAGTGCCACTTTCTTTGACACCACCATAAGGCATTTGGTCAATACGGTAAGTAGGAATATCGTTGATCATAACTCCACCAACTTCTAATTCTTTCGAAGCTTTAAATGCTGTCTTAATATCGCTCGTGAAAATGCCCGCTTGCAAACCGTAGTTTGAGTTGTTAATTGCTTGAATGCCTTCTTCAACGGAAGAAATTCTGTTCACAATAACTACAGGTGCAAAAACTTCTTGGCATGAAAGCTTTGCATCTTCTGCTACATTTTCCAAAATGGTTGGCATGAAAACATCATTTTCAACTTTACCACCGATTAATACTGAAGCACCTGCTTCCACTGCTTCATTTACCCAGTCAGTTGCACGTTGTTGTTCCTTTTCATGAATCATTGCAGAAACATCAGTTGTTAAATCTAATGGATTACCTATGACTAACTCTTTTGTTTTCTCAACAAATTTAGAAAGGAATTCTTCCGCAAGCTCATCCATTACATAAATACGTTGTAGTGAAATACATACTTGACCTTGATTTGAAAATGCGCCACTCACGCATTTTGAAACGATTTCATCAATATTGACATTCTTATCAATAATAAGGCCTGCGTTTGAGCCTAATTCTAATGCCACTTTCTTTAAACCTGCTTTATTGCGAATTCCAATGCCTACAGCCGGGCTACCCGTAAAGGTAATCATGCTAACTTTATCGCTTTCCACTAATGCGTCACCAACTGTTTTACCCCCACCAGTTACTACATTAAACGCACCTTTTGGTAAAGCTGTTTGATCGATTAATTTCGCTAAAAACAATGCTGAAAGAGGTGTTTGTGATGCTGGTTTCAAAACAATTGTATTACCAGCAGCAATAGCTGGTCCTACCTTATGCGCTACTAGATTTTGTGGAAAGTTAAATGGTGTAATAGCACCAACTACTCCAATTGGCTGCTCAATTGTGTATCCTAAACGGTTCCCACCATTTTTGGCAGCATCCATTGGAATCATTTCGCCAGTAAGACGTTTTGCTTCTTCAGCAGCAAATTTATAGGTTTCAATCGTGCGATCAATTTCGCCCAATGCAAATTTCAACGGTTTTGCTGCTTCAATAGATATAATTTCAGCCGCTTCTTCTCTATTTTCGATAAATAATCTCGTAATATCTTCAAGAATAGCTGCTCTTTCATAAGCAGTTAGTTTGGCCATTTCCACTCTAGCTTCGTAAGCAATATTGATAGCTTCCTCAACTTCAATTCTAGTAGCCTGTGGAATTTTTGCAATAATCTCTTTTGTATGTGGTGATGCTAATTCTGCGTATTGTACTGATTTTTTCCATTCACCGTTCACATAATAACTTTTTTCCATAAAGCAAAATCTCCCTTTTTAAGCGATTTCTTTATTTTCTTCACTATCTTTAACAAAAGTATTATCAACTTCTCCTTTGAAGAAATCTTTCCCGTAAATTAGTAAGCATAGAAGAATTCCTACTGCAAAGCCCCAAGTTGCGCCTTTAATACAAAGCACTGCACCTATAACACCTGCAACACCTAAATCACGTTGACTTCTCGCTTCTAGAACACCTACTTTAACACTTACAAAGCCTTGAATTAACATCGTTAACGCTAAGGCAACACCAAGAATCGGTTGTACAAGACTTACAATTGGTAGTAATAATAAGCCTGTATTTGTACCCCAACGGAATGAACCAATACCTCCGAAGAACGAGTCCATCGCTTTTCGGCCTTTTTTGAATCGTTCTACAGTGACAACTTGCATCGCTGCCCACATCGGTCCACACATCGATACGTCTGGTCCAAGAATACTCATTGCAGAGTTACGGATACCGAAAATCCAGTGAGCACGGTTCGCATTGTAATCAATTTTCTCATCAGGTCTAGCTACTTGTGCTTCATCAATTAATGCTTTAGCTTGTAAAATTTCACCGAATAATACGATGTATGCTGCGATTACAGTTGGAATAGCCATTAAGAATGTTTTTAAAGGTGGTAGCCCAATTCCGAACACTGTATATTCATTCCAAAGTGTTATAAAATCTGGTTTTGAAAAGCCCCATTCAATTGCTGGCCAATGTGCTTCTCCAAAGATTGGCGCAACGATTACTGCCAATAAAATAACTGGAAGTACACCTAATTTACCAATGATGCGTAATATGCCGTTTTTGTTTTGTAACTTCGCAAATTGTTTCGAGAATAATAAGTAAAATCCGATCCCAACAGCGATTGTGATTGTCCATGGGAACGTATCAAATTTACCGCCTACTTGGAATACTGAAATAATTGCAGCAAAGCCAGCACCTAAAATGATGCCTGATTTCATTGCTGGAGGGATTAATCGAACAACTTTTGTGGCAAGCCCTGTTGCTCCGAGCAGTAACGACAGTATCCCGAGTGTCATCTGGAAGGCTATGAGGGCATGTATTCGATCTTGTCCCTCTGCAAACTCTTGTACATACAACACAAGTAACGGAATAGCTGGTGTAATCCATCCTGGTACTACTGGGTCCCCTAAAAGATGATGTAGTAAATAAAATACTCCGTTTGCCATAACAATTGCTAACGCAACTTCAAAAGGCATCCCCAATACTTCTGTCATTAACGGTATTGCTGAAAGATCAACCGCACACATTAATAACCCTTGCACATAATCCGGCCATTCAAATTTGTAGTGAATGAACGGCATTCTAATTTTGAATGGTCCAGCTGGTATATACGGTGATTCTTCTCCATACGCACGTTTTTTCCATAGCATGAATCATTTCTCCCCTTTGTGTTGTTTATGTAACCCCTTACATGTTGAACGAAATAAAAAATCCAACACATATCAAAATACAAATAGCTCAAATGAATACGTAACCATTTCACATCAAAAATAAAAGCTAACCAAAATGGTTACGTATTCATTTTATAAAATAGAAAAGATTCAATCTTTTCTTTTAGCTGTTGTATTTCTTAAAAAGACTTTAACAGATTCAGTTATTTGTATGCAAGTACTTTTTTCTAGCTCGATCATCTCAATAAGCTTTTCAATGGCCAGACGTCCTAAGTTATTTTCTGTAATACTCCCAACCGTTGTCAATTGCATAGCTCCATGGTTACTCAAATCCACATTATCAATTCCAATTATACTAATATCTTCCGGTATTTTTAATCCAGAGCTTAAGGCATTATTCATTAAATTAAATGCTACTGAGTCTGCCCCACTACAAATGGCGGTTGGTTTTTCTTTACATTTCTGCAATGTTTCAAACGCTTTTTGAATATCATTTTTAGTTGAATCTGTATGGAAAATATATAAGGGATTCTCAATAATTCGATATTTTTTCAATGCTTTTTTGTATCCTTCAAAACGATTTTTAAATGTACTCACCGTTAAAGGACCTCCAACCCATGCAATATCTTTATGGCCAAGTTGAATTAAATGCTCCGCAGCTAAAAAACCTGCCTCCTCATTGTCAATTTCTACAAAGAGTTCTTCATTTTTATGTTTACGGTTATACGTTATAAATGGAATAGACATCTTTTTTAATCTTTCAAAAATCGGGTCATCTAATAAAATGCATGACAAAATCATGCCATCAACTTTGTTTTCAATTGCTGATGAATATGCTTCCGATAGCTTTTTATCATTCACAAAGTGAACATTAACTCTATATCCATTTTCGTTTGCATAGTTAACAATTGCAGTTGTAGTATCTACAAAGAAAGGATTATGTAATGGCCCTGATAAGAGCGTGATGACTCCAGTTTTTTTCTGTACTAGTGAGCGTGCATTAGCATCTGGTACATAGCTTAATTTTTCAATTGCTTTTAATACTTTATCTTTTGTTTTCTGCTTAACTAGATCAGGTGTATTTAGTACTCGTGAAACAGTCGTTTGTGAAACTCCTGCATGTTTGGCAACATCTTTTGAAGAAACCACTATCATTGCCCCTTTTCCTTTAATTTCTCTCTTAAATATACATGGAAAACGGCAATTCAGTAAAGTTTTCTACCAGTTTGTTTGTTATATGAATTCAGATAATACGCAAAAAGTTCAATCAAAAATTTAAGATTACTATTCTAGTTATCTACCAAAATTAAAATAAAATATAACAGCTTGCATATATCTAACGAATTGCAAACTGTAAATTATATCTTTATGTCTTATATAGTTCATTTCCCTACAGTAAACCCAACTACACGATTATTATCTTTTTTAATCAAAACTTCTGGTAAACCAGTAGCGACATGCGATTTGTCTTTAAAAGTTACTTTGTATACTACTTGCCCAATATCTTTTGGTTTTGAAATTCCGTCTGATGCATTGACTAAATGGTCAGTAATACTGGCTGTTTCAACTTGGATTGATTCTGAAGTTCCACAATTATTTTTAATAAGATAATCTTTTGCTACTTGAGTTACATTTACTTTAATATCATTTGATAATTCAAATGACACATCAATACGCTCTTCATCACTAGTACATCCGAATAACATGATTGATAAGCAAAAGAAAACGATGGTATTTATCATTTTCCGTTTCAATAAAACTCCCCTTTTTTCAAAAGTATTTTAAACAATGGCAAAAAAGCTGATGTCGTCATATTTTTTTATATATAATTGAAATATTGATAATTACTTATATTAGAATATGCTTCAATAGTTGATATCATATGTATAAAATTATTGGAATATAAAAGAGCAGCGACATATTATCGCTGCTTAATAAGAAACTACAATTCTTCCACCTTTTTTTTATAAACTTTTATATCAGTAGACCATTCTGTATTTTCATAATGCGTTACTTTACAATACTACGAACCATCTTTTATATCAAAATGACCTTTATCAGATTCAAAATATTGTTCTCCAAGTCGAATATTTAAGCTATCGTTACCACTTGATTCTTTAGTATAAACAGAACATTTCCCTTGGATACAGTTTTCTGATATCAACGAAGTCGATTGAGGTTTGAATTATTAGTACTGGTCATATGTCTCCTACTATACCTTTTTTACCACTCTCCCAAAATAATTCGTCCCTATGACTCCGATTATGATCACTAGTGCTCCTACTAAATGATAATAGTGAAATTCCTCTTGTAGAAAAAGAACTCCTGCTAAAATCGTAATGAGCGTCGCAACATTACTGAAAACACTCATTTTAGATGCAGCCATTTTCGATAACGCATAATTAGATAAAAACGAAGTAATAAGTGAAGAAAGAATACCTAAATAGACAATTGCTAAAACAAAATCTAAATGCATAAAAGGTTGGAAGAATTGTTTCGTAGTACCATTGACAACATTCATACTAATGGCAATACCGTTAAAACCTATAAATCCAAAAAGTGTCATTATATACGTTAAAGTAAACAATGAATACTGTTGCGTTAACTTTCTTGCAAAAACATTATAAAGTGCTGATGTAATGGCTGATAACAAGATAAATCCACTTCCAATGAAGCTAACCTTAGCTGTCCCTACCCCGTTCATCATGAAGATAAAGATGACCCCAAGTACTGATAAGCTAACGCATATTAGCTGTTTAAATGAAGTATTTTCTTTCAAGATTATACTAGCTAACAGTAATGTGAAAATCGGAATAGTAGCTTGAATAATGCCTGCTTCTGAAGACGAAGTACGCGCTAGACCAAACACTTGGAAAGCAAAAAATAAAATAGGATAAAGTAATGCTAAAGGAAGAATTCTTTGTAAATCCTTCCATCCAATTTGTAGTTTATTTTTACTAAGTAACAGAAAAATCGTTGCTACAATCCATGCAACTGTAAAACGATGTGCCAGTGTTTCTAATGGACTTGCCACCGTTAGTGCAATTTTGACAAACATAAAGGAAAGTCCAATTATTAGGGCATATATAATTGCTGCGATATATGCTTTTCTCATTTCTTTCATACGATATTACCTCTTTTCGATTAATCCGGCCGGTACAACTATCGTATTAAAAAACACATATTTAGACGACTACAAAAAAACACATCTGTACCGATACAGATGTGTTTAGCATATATAGATATTTCATTTTTTTAACTTAAGTACGTTTGTTGAAAAAATGTCTATTGCATTAAGGTTACTTTAAGTAATATGAATGTCTGTTCCATACTGAAGCAAATTTAGCTTCCTTGCCACAGATTGGGATGCAAAATTATCCCACGAAGTGCTATATAGAGCAATTCGTCCTTGTTTTTGTACCTCTGTTGCCCAAGCATTTGTAACATCTATACCGTATCCTCTACCACGATAATCTTCAAGTGTGTATACACTTGCTTCGTCTGCTTTTGTGGTCTTCCTAGCACTACAGCAAATCGAAACGGGCATATTTTCCTCAACTATTACAAAACAAGGTTGCTTATACTCAAAATCCTCAAATGTATATGGAAAATAAGGCTTTAACATTTCTTTGTTTTCATGAGTTACTTGTATTGCTTGAGTATCAGCCCTATCTCTTACATCTGGAAATACATATGCAGGACCTATCCATAAATTATTTATTTGACGGTCACTACTTAAAACATTGATTACTTCCCCTAGTTCAGCACCTGGTTTTGTTCCTATTGCCTGTTCTAACTTCTCTACAAGGTCCTCTTCCAGCGTATTGGAATATCTCACTAAACTTCCCAAGTTAGTACCTCCAATGAAAATTCTTGGTGCAACATCGTATGGTGGTTCATTTATAACTGTTACTCGATTTTCAAAATCATGTTTAAATAACACATTCACATGGTGTTCCATTAATTCTATTTCAGATAACATAAACATTCCTCCATAATTAAACATGTCAATTTAGGCTCGTTTTTGTCTTTGAAAAAAACTTTTTATTTCTCTGTCCTTTTAATTGAAGATGAAAAATGAGCTGTCTGTACTTTAGATCTCAAAAAAAGTATTGCTAGGTCGGATAATAGATTGTCATACTTAAACGTGTTAAAGTGTCCCCCGAATTATGATATTTGTGAGGTCTGTCAGCCTTAAATCTGATTGAGTCACCACTTTTTAAAATATAACTACTGTCACTTACACTAATCGTTACTTCTCCATCAAAAACAGTGATAAATTCCTCAGTTCCCTCTCTATGAGAATCAGAGCTTAATGCCCCTTCTTTTTCTATTTCAACCGAGTAAACTTCAAAGCGTCTATCCTCTTGGAAAGGAAATGAGGGATAGACTCTATAACGTCCATTGTCTTCAGACAATACTTGAATTTCACTTTTTAAAACAACTTTAGTATCTGGTTGTGGATTATTTATTAGTGAAGTAAAGGATATCTTTAATCCATTAGCTATTTTCCAAATCGTAGTCAGAGTTGGACTTGACTCTCCTCTTTCTATTTGCCCTATCATCGTTTTACTTACTCCACTTAGTTGAGATACCTTCTCCAAACTTAATTTTTCTTTCTCTCTAATCGCTTTTAAATTCTTTGCAAGAATAAGTTGTATTTCTTCCATAAACTCACTCCTATTCTGTGTACAATATAACGACCTTTATGTATAATAAAAAGCACGTAGTCGTTATATTGTTTATTTCGAACATTATAACATACGAATTTAAAGGGAGGTCCCTATATGCCTATATTTTCATTTTTATTATTTGTTTTTATTTCCAGTTTCACCCCAGGTCCCAATAATATCATGTCAATGGCGTTTGCGAATAAACATGGTTATAAAAAGACATTTAGGTTTTGTCTAGGAGTAGGTGTTGGATTTTTTGCCATCACATTATTGTGTACTTTTTTAAATAACATCCTTATAAGTGCTCTGCCAATAATTGAACTTCCTTTGACGATTTTTGGTGTGGCTTATATGTTATATTTGGCTTATAAAATCCTTACTAGTAAGGATCATGACAGTGGCAATGATGAAGGTAAAAGTAAAGGTTTCTTCATAGGTATCTTGTTACAATTTGTTAATCCAAAAGGTATTCTTTTTGGTATTACAGTAGTATCAACTTTCATTCTCCCCTACTACAATTCATATTCCAGCTACTTTCTTTTCTCAGTATTTTTAGGAATGGTTGGTGTAATGAGTACATTTAGTTGGAGTTTATTTGGTTCTATTTTTCAAAAGCACTTATTACATTACAGGCAACAATTTAATATAGTTATGGCCGTTTTATTGGCATATAGTGCTTTTTCAATTCTTATCAAATAGAATAATAGTAGAATGAATGTTTTAATAGATAAAAGCGACAAGATTCGGTCGCTTTTTTGTTTAAAGGCTAACTACTTGTTTTAATCAAATTTGAGAAATATTCAACTACCCGACAAATCTTATGGCAATCACCATTACTAGTAATGCGGAATTTCGAAGTTACCTTTTCAATTTTTGAAGAACTTTATTATATTTCAAAAACTATTTTGTTCGTTAACTACAAATTTGCAAGGAGGCACAACATGCTCAAATATGAATTAATCTATCATGATCTTTGCACCCGTATACATAATGCTGACCTGCCATCTGGTGCAAAATTACCGGCAATTCGGCAATTAGCACAACAGTTTTCTTGCAGTAAAAGCACTATTCTTACAGCATTACAAAAACTTGAAGACCAACATTTAATATATGCTATTCCGAAAAGCGGCTATTACGTCGTAGACCATCAAATTGCACAAAAACCAACATCAACTAATATAATTGATTTCGCTACTTCATCTCCAACATGGCATGCATTCCCATATCAAGATTTTCAGCATTGCATGAACAAAGCCATTGATACATATCAAACAGATTTATTTAAATATGGTACAGCTAAAGGATTACCCTCATTAATCTCAGAGGCAAAGAAATTATTAGAATCGTATCAAGTATTTACAGATAACAGCAATATCTTTATTACTTCAGGTGTACAACAAGCACTATCCTTACTTAGCCTTATGCCCTTCCCGAACAACCACAAAACTATACTTGTAGAACAACCAAGCTATCATTTATATATGGATTTTCTAAAAACATACAAACTGCCTGTTATAGGTATTAAACGCTCTACAAATGGCATTGATTTAAAAGAACTGGAGCAGATCTTCCGTAAGAATGAGATTAAGTTTTTCTACACAATGCCACGGTTCCATAATCCTTTAGGTACTTCTTATAGTAAAAAGGAGAAAGAAGCGATTCTTTATTTGGCCAATCAGTATGATGTCTATATTGTTGAAGATGACTTTTTAGCTGACTTTGAGTACAATTCAAAACGTGATCCAATGTTCGCTATAGATACAAATGACAGAGTTATCTATTTAAAAAGCTTTTCTAAAATCATGTTCCCGGGACTACGTATTGGATTTGCTATTTTACCGAATGTATTAATTAACATTTTTCAACAACATAAAAACACGACCGATATTGACAGCTCTATGATTTCACAAGCTGCACTTGAACTTTATTTAAAAAGTGGCATGTTCGAACGATATCGTGCACAAGTGCATGAAAACTATCATAAACGTGGAAAAATTCTTCAGCACTCGATAAAAACACATTTACCTATGTACCAAGCTTCTTCAGAAATATGTATGCATAGCCATATCGTCTTTCCTAAAGAAGTAGATTTAAATCGAATAATCCATTATTTAAGCCAAAAACAAATTTTATTTAACCCAATTGATCATAACTATTTGACCGACTTTTATCGTGAGCGTTTTTTAAAAATTAATGTCTCAACGATAGAAGATGAGAAAATTGAAGGTGGGATAAAAGAAATTGCGAATACATTAAACAATCTGGATAACTACTTTTAGTGTTACTGAAACAATACCTCCATGGTTTTGTTTCAGTTTTTTTTGTATAAAAACCGTTTAAAGACTTGTTCATATAGTACTCCTAGTATCGAATACATCTATAAAAATTCTTTTTATAAAATTACTTTGACAGGCAGAGTACTTTTTGCTAACATTACTCTATCAGGTAGAACAATAACATCTAAGTAGGTGACTTATGGTTAGAAGCGATATCATTCGTGGACACTTGGATTCAATTATTTTACGACTGATTTTAGAGAAAGATCGCTATGGTTATGAAATATCTCAGGAAATTAGTTTACGTACAAATAATCGTTTTCAAATTAAAGAAGCAACTTTATACGCAGTGTTTCAACGATTAGAAAAAAGAGAACTTATTGAAGCATATTATGGTGATATCTCTCATGGAGGAAAAAGAAAGTATTACCGCATTACCACATTAGGAAAAGCATATCTAAAAGAGCTTGTAAGTGAATGGACGGAAGTAAAGGAAATTATCAACTTGTTTATGGAGGGTTTAGAATGAAGAAATTAAAAAATCATATTGATGAGTTATTTAAGGACATTCCTAGCAATAACGAAACAGTGATGGTTAAGCAAGAAATTATACAAAATCTCGAAGAAAAAGTGTTCTATTTAATGGAACATGGAAAGGAAGAAGAAGATGCAATTAATAAAGCCATAGTTGAATTTGGAGATATTGAAGAATTAAAAAAAGAATTAGGTGTGAAGCAGCCTGCCAAGAAAAACATGGCTAGATTAAATTTAGAGTTTTCCATTTGGGGAAGCGGTTTAATTATCGCCTTTTTTGTTTTTATCAACCTGTACTATACTCCAAATACAATTTGGGCAATCTATCCAATCTTCGCTATTTTATGGTGGCCTCTATCAATGTACTTCGTATGGTCACGTAAGAAATGAGGTAAATAGAAAATGAAAAATTACATTAGTTTTGCCGCAGCTGGTAGTATTATGACTATTCTATTTTTAGTAATCACCAATTCTATAACATCACCAGATGATATCTGGTTTATTTATCCTAGTTTACTGCTTATACTATGGCCAATTACCCTTTACTTCATGTCTAAGAAAATGTACAAACAACATTCGATTTTCTGTAGTATTATGTTGATTTCTTTCCTCATTATAGAAAATTATTTATATTCACCAAACCATTTATGGTTTTTGTACGCTGTTTATCCAATTATATGTTGGCCTATTCTTATGATTTTAGGAGAAAAAGCTAAATCTATAAAAATCGCACTTATATTCTGTGCAACCACAATCATCTATTATTCAATACTAAACATTACACTCTCACCACAATATCCATGGGCTATTTACCCTGCTTTCTTAATAATGTGGTGGCCATTAGCTTTATATCATGCTAAAAAAAGAACTTTCGTAGCGTTTTCTATTTACGCAAGCATACTAATTAGTATCTTTTTCATAACAGTAAATTTTGTCTCCTCCCCTGGAACAATATGGGCTATTTACCCAATCTTTTTAGTGATGTGGTGGCCACTTAGTATGTACTTTTATGTCTATAAAAAGAAAATTTACAAAGATATTAATGAACATTAATTATTGAGAACAACAATTTGTATGCTGAAAAGGCGCCAATTTACTTGGCGCCTTTTTGTATATACTGTTCATTGTTGTATTTGACTTATAACGGCTTCTTTTTGTACATTGAGGTAATTTGTTTAGCAACGTATTCTGAACTATATTGAATTCCATCCTTTATCCACCAATTAATAATTCCTAAAAGAGAGGCTGCAATGATCTCCAAAGCTACAGTATTCTCTGTAGTGGCAATGTTTCTTTCACTACGTCGCATGTGTATTACATTTTTCAAAAATTCAAATAAGCTGTTTTTGAACTCGTTGTGCCCTATAAATACAGCAAAAATTTTCCGATATTCATATATATAATCTAAAAATCCCAGCAAATATTCCTGCTTATCTAAATTCTTTATTTGGAGTAATGGTTCAGTTTTCAACGACAGTTCGTCGAAGATTTCTTGTACAATTTGACTTATCAAATCGTTAATATCCTCATAATGTAAATAAAACGTGGCACGATTGAGCTCCGCACGATTTGTAATTTTTTGTACAGTCAGTTGAGCAACATCCTGATTTTCGGAAAGTAACGAAAATACCGCATCTTTCATCATTTTTTTAGAGCGCAATGCACGTGGATCTTGTTTTTTATGCATAGACATTTTATCCCTCTTTATCGATTATCATTTATTTAATCAACAAAAATTATTATTTCGTTGTTTAGTCGACAAATTCATTAATATTGTGAATAGGCAACTTATTTTAATACTGTTATCATATATTTTATCGACTATGTGTCAATTAAGCAATAAAGAGAGGATTTCATAAATGCTACAAACGAATAAAGAAATCAATAAAGGAATATTATTAACGGTTTTAATTCTTGGTTGTTTTTTATCTACATTGAATCAGACTTTATTAAATGTTGCCTTAAGTAGTTTAATGGACATTTTTAATGTTTCGGCAACGACGATACAATGGCTTGCAACAGGATTTATGCTCGTTAATGGGGTGTTAGTACCAACAACTGCTTATTTAATGAAACGTTTTACGACTCGTCAGTTATTTTTGAGCGCAATGCTACTTTTATTAATTGGTTCTATCATCTGTGCTTTGGCACCAAGCTTTGGCGTACTTTTAGCTGGACGTATGATTCAAGCTGCAGGTGCTGGGATAATAATGCCTCTAATGATGGGAGTCGTGTTGGTTATTTTCCCCGTTGAAAAACGCGGCAGTATCATGGGACTATTAGGTTTAGCAATAATTTTCGCGCCTGCCATTGCACCAACGTTATCAGGTTTTGTCATTGAATATTATTCTTGGCGTTGGTTATTTATAGGACTATCTGTGCTTGTAGTAATCGTTATTTTACTTGCATTGAAATATTTAATGAATGTATCGGAAACATCTAAGGCGAAGCTGGATGTGTTCAGTGTTATCTTATCAACGATTGGATTTGGTTTGGTTTTATATGGTTTTAGTTATGCTGGCAGTAAAGGTTGGGGCGATGTAGTTGTAATTCTTTCATTAGTATTAGGGTTGATTATTACAGCTGTTTTCTGTATTCGACAATTCTATTCAGAGGATCCCTTGTTAAATTTATCTGTCTTTAAAAATAAAGTATTTACAGCAACTTCTCTGATAAACGTGTTAATTACGATAATAATGTATGCGGATATGATTTTACTTCCAATTTATTTACAAAACGGCCGAGGTTTCACAGCATTTGATGCTGGACTATTGTTATTACCTGGGGCACTCGTGAATGCTTTTATGTCACCTGTTACTGGTAAATTATATGACCGATTTGGTGCAAAGCCTTTGTTTATTGTTGGTTTAATGTTTATTATTCCTTCCATGTGGGCTGTAACAGATTTAACAGAATCAACAACGTATTTGTATTTAATGATCCGGACGATTTTCCTTCGCATTGGTTTAAGCTTTCTCACAATGCCTTTGAATACTGCGGGGCTTAATGCGTTACCAAAAGAACTTGGAACACATGGCTCGGCGGTCAATAATACCGTTCGCCAATTAGCCGGAGCAATCGGAACTGCGGTAGTAATTACAATTTATACGGCGCAGTCTGCAGACCATGCCCTTACAATAGTGCAGGAGAATTCAGGCGCTAGTTCTGATATGATTCGAACAGCTGCTTCCATTTTAGGCTCAAGTGATGCTTATTATTTCATGACAATTTTAGCTATTATAGCCCTCGTTTTCACCTTGTTTACGCCGTCAAAAAATAAGTAAAATGTTAAAAATCACTTCTTTTATATAAAGAAAGATATTGTGATTTGGACACTATACTATATCAAAAAACACCCTGTTCAAAAAATTTCATTTTGAACAGGGTGTTTTTGATTGTAATTGATAAGAATCCCATTTAAATTGAAAGATTTTTGATTAAACAACTTCATTTAGTAAGAGTGAATTTATTTTTATTTTATATTGCATTTCTTAATTAACTAAAAAGAACAAAATCAAATCTTGTCCTCTATTTAATTATCTCTGGAATAATCCTTCATGCATAAAATCCAACCCTAATTGTTAATAATAGTTCTACATAACGACAAAATTCGCGTTACCGTAAGTTGCGCCGACAAATTAGATACTAAACGAGTAAAAAAGATTGGCAAAATCCAATCTATACTAAATAGCGTGGTGATTTCAATTGGAAAAAGAACCATTATCAAAGATAGAAGCATTGGCATTAAAACGATTATTTATTCACCGTCATAGTTCTATCATTTACCTCTTAAGAGCAATCCTTGCGAGTTTGTTCATTGGCTTTGGTGTGATTGTAGCGTTTAAAACTGGTAATTTCTTTTACCTAGAACATTCTCCATTTGCCTATCCGGTTGCAGCTATGACTTTCGGGGTGGCGATTATCATGATTTATTATGGTGGTGGCGACTTGTTCACTGGTGATACCTTTTACTATACATATGCTGCCTTACGCAAGCAGATGGCCTGGAAGGATGTAGGCAAGCTTTGGGCATATAGTTACGTCGGAAATTTCCTCGGTGCCATTCTTTTTGCATTGTTGATATATGCTACTGGACTTTTCAATGATCCTTCGGTAAATAGTTTTTTAGTTAGTGTTGCAAAGGGAAAGACATTAGTGCCAACATTTGAATTGTTCTTCCGTGGCGTTCTTTGTAACTGGCTTGTTTGCCTTGCCTTTTTCCTTCCTTATTCAGTTAAGGGCGATGGACCAAAAATAGCCATGATGATATTATTTGTTTTTTGTTTTTTTATTTCTGGATATGAACATAGTATTGCCAATTTAGTTACCTTTTCAATTTCAATTGCAACTCAACATCCAGATGCAGTTACTATAGCTGGAATTGTCCATAATATTATTCCTGTCACAATCGGCAATCTTATCGGAGGAACATTGTTTATGGCCTCCATGTACTACTATGTAAACAAACCATTTATAGAAGATAATGAATAAAAAATAGCCTCTGTAAGTTTCTTACAGAGGCTTATCATTTTACTTCACAGCATTTATTCTTAAATGACTAAATTCTTTAGGTATATAGTATTTATTATAAACTAATGGATATTCCTCATGAATAAAAACACTCTCTAATAATAAATCACAGTCTTCTCCACCAACTACTTTATGTTTCTGTGATGAAGAATTAACAGAACTGGAACGCTTTATGTCAGTTGTAGATCTATTCGCAAGCTCATAAATTCGAGTTTCAAGCATTTCCAATAATTGATCATTATCTTGTAAATCTAAATTCAATTCAGATATTGCTTCAATTGCCATAAAAGTAAAGGAATACGCTACAACTTCACCTTCACTCTTATACCAACGCTCAAATGCAACAACTGCTGCAGATTTCCTACATAATACTTGCTGAGTATATTCACTATCCAAATCAATTCTAAAACTCATCTCAACATCGTCAATTTGTTTCGTATGAGATTTATATATAGGATTCCCTATTTTCTCTAAGCCAATTTTGGGATTATTCTTCGAAATCTTTGCAATGTAATTCCCTTTACCGTGTACTCTTTTCAGCAATCCATCATCTTGTAAAAGAGAAAGAGCCTGCCTTAATGTCATTCTACTGACCTTGAACATTTTTGCTAATTCAGGCTCGGCTGGCAATTTGCTTTCTGGCAAAAACGTACCATTCATAATTAGCTTATACAATTCATCATACACATTAATATATAATGGTTTTTTTCTTTCTTGCATGTTTGCGATTTTGAATTCCATCTTCTCACACACCTATACTATTTTCAGATCATGGACCATCATCTAATTATTTCCTCTAATATGTATTATAACATTTATTTTAAGCTTACTAAATCTTCTGATTCCTCAAATATATAGTAAAAAATGTGTCCCAGATTTTACTGTGACACATTCACAAGAAAGATTTATATTCATTTTATTTCGCTAATTTTTTTAATAACACCCAGTACAAACCAAAAGCAGCAACTACAATAATTGAAAGGGTAATTAGAATAGTTGAAATTTCTGTTTTATCAAGCATTGCTGCAGTGTAAGCAATACCGATAGAACCAGATACATTGATTGTTAAGTTGTAGAAACCAATTGCTGTTCCGGATTTTTCTTTAGGAATCGTGCTAAGACAAGTATCAAGTAAAGGTGCATACATTAACGCGAATGAACCTGAGAATATAATCATAGAAAGTACATAGATAACAACATTGCTTTCAGTAAATAATCCTGGAATTAATAACGCAACTGCGATACCAAGTAATGCCATCATCGTTGCTTGTTTACTGCTTAATACCTGTCCAATTTTACCAGAAAGGGAACCAACGATAACTGACGCCACATAACCTGGAATTAATAACAGTGAAATCATATCTAACTTTAAATCATATATCCCCTCTAAAATGAATGGGAAGACGAAAATATAACCTAATTGTACTGAGTAAATAATAAATACAATTGGTAGCGTACGAATGAAATATTGGTTTTTGAAGAAAGATGCATCAATTAAAGCTTTTGAGCTTTTATTGATATAAGTTAAGAATAGTACCAACGCAACTGCAAAACCGATTAGGTATAGCCAGTTAAAGTCTGAAATATATAACATAACTGTTGTAGCAATTGCTGCGATTAAGAATAATCCAATTACATCAACATTAACCTTCCTAGACTCTTCCTTAGGTAATAACTTCAAGATGAATGGAAGGATAACGATTGATAATAAAGCAATTAAGAATAAAGTTGTCCAGTGTAAGTAAGTCGAAATAAATCCACCTGTTAAAGAACCAATTAACATTGACATTGCATAGCTAGCTGTACTTAATCCTAAGAACTTCTTTTGTTCCTCTTTAGGTAAGTGCTTCGTAACATAAATAACATACAATGTTTCAGCAGATGCTAAACCAGCTGTTTGAATAATTCGTCCAAAAAGAATCATTGCAAAATTGTCTTTAAATAGATATCCAACTAATGATCCGACACAGATAAAAATAATACCAGCACTTAAAAGCGTACGGATATTAATTGAGTCTGCTAACGAAGCATAAACTACTGCCCCAATACCAATTACTAGACCTGCTAATGTTGCTTGCCAACTAACTGTAGTTGCTGATATTCCAAGGTCTTTTGCGATGTCTATAGATACAAGTTTAAACGAATTATCAATAATCAAGGCAAAAAGGAAGAAAAACAGTATAACAGGTACGGCTTTTTTTGCATTAAAGTTTTGATTTTCAGATGCATTATTATTTATTGCTTCCATTTTAGCGCTCTCCTTCTCGAAATATTAATTTTTTTTCTAGATTTTTTTGTCAATGAAAGAGTCTGTGAGAATGAGGGAAAATAGACAACTTCCTTTCCCACAGACTTCAATTGTTAATAGAGTTTATTTATTCAGCAAGTTCCAATGCAATTTCCATCATTTTAGTAAATGCTGTTTGTCTTTCTAATTGCGTTGTTTTTTCATGTTTGAAGATATGGTCACTAATTGTTAAGATACAAAGAGCATTTACACCTGCTTGCGCAGCATTCATGTAAAGTGCAGCAGACTCCATTTCTGCACATAAAATGCCCATTTTACTCCATCGCTCCATTGCTGTTGGATCAGCATTGTAGAAGACATCACTAGCAAGAACATTCCCAATGCGAACTGGATATCCTTTTTCATCAGCTACCTTCTTAGCTTTTTCAAGTAATTCATATGATGCAGTAATTGAATAATGACCTGGTAGATTAAATTGGTGTGCGTAATTAGAATCTGTCGCAGATCCCATTGCAAACACAATATCATATAAGTTTAGGTCATCTTGAATTGAACCCGCAGACCCAATACGAATTAAGTTTTTAACGCCGAAAACATTTATTAACTCCCAAGAATAGATACCAATACTAGCAGTTCCCATACCTGTACCCATTACAGAGATTTTTTTCCCTTTAAAAGTACCTGTATATCCAAGCATGCCACGCACTTCATTGAACTGAACTACATCTTCTAAAAAATTATCTGCAATAAATTTAGCTCGTAATGGATCACCTGGTAATAGGATTGTTTCTGCAATTTCTACTCCATTAGGTTTTATGTGTGGTGTTTCTTTGTGCTTTGTACTCATTGAATAAGTCTCCTTTTAAATAAGTTTTTTAAGTAGGTTCTAAACTAAGGTGCTCTATTTCCTTGGAATTATTAATGCGTTTTCATTTCAAGGAAGTAAATAGACAACTCTTATATAAACCATTTAACTTGTACAACAAGTTGTCTAATTGGTACACAAATAAAATAGCACATATTTATTTCTTTTTTCAATTCTATTTTTAATTTTTTATAATAAAAATGAAAGCCTTTTCACAATTTTGTCATAGATAAAATCGAAACCAACTTATTATTATATATAGAAAAAAATTCGTCTAAAAACACATGCTAAACCGTTCCTTGGTCAATAATGCTGTATTGCTTATATAGAACCTATTGGTACTTAATATTTTTTTAGTTCTACTTAAACAACACTAAAAAAGCATTCTCAAAAAGATTTCTTTTCGTGAATGCTCTACATTATTCTAATTCAAATCAGTTTGTATTAATAAACTTATATTGGACATGTCTCACTCTCAATTTACGCTACTCTCACCTTTGTTCTATATAAATTAATCGCTCCTAGTGCCACAATAATTCCTGCTATATAAAGCGCTATTTGATAGCTGTTTAATATATTTACAATTAAACCGAATAAAGAAGGTGCAATGACGATAAATACTTGATTTAATGTTAAAGCTGAACTAACTGTTAAGCCAATATAACGGGGGTCTGATTGCTCAGTTATACAAGCAATGAATAACGAATACCAACCGATTGCTACAAAGCCTAAAAGAAAGCAAAATAGTAACATCACTAACTTTGCATTTATAACTAGTGGCAATATTACCGTAAGAACTACTGTAACAACCATTACAAGGAACAATAGTTTTTCTCTATTTTGCTCAAAGAATTGATCACTCACCCATGCAATGGCTACTCGACCAACCATCCCCCCTATTAAAATTAGACTCAAATATTCACCTGCTTGAGTTAAAGAATAATCACCTTCTATATGTAAATAACTCATGAAGTGTGCAATGATAATCATCTGCAATGACATCATTACAATACCCACAATATATATTGGATACAGCGCCTTGTTGTTTTTGATTGCATTCATTTTTTCTTTAAACGACACTGATTTAGATGCTGTAGCTATATTTTCTTTTGGCTCATGATACGCTACTAAGAAAAGTAATCCGCCAGCAATTGCGATGATCCCCTGTACAATATGTACTGCAGACAATTCATAATGATAATAAGTATACGTTAGTAAAACTGAGGCTAAAGCTCCGCCAATTGGTATACCAGTTTGTCTAATGCCTAGAGCTAATCCTCTATGTTTGTCTGGAAACCATTTTACGATAGCCGTGCTTCCACCAGTTTGAGCACTTCCGTACCAGATTCCAACTAATAATAATAACAGCAACAAAATAATATAATTATTAACGAATATTAGTGTTAATGCTGATAGCCCTAATAAAATAGACCCCCATCCGATGATTTGTTTTTCCCCTTTCTTATCCATCCAATAACCAAAAATAATCATCGAAAAAATAGGTCCTATATTAACAGCTGAAACGATAAATCCTGTTTGTAGCGCTGATAAATTCCATTCAATTTGATAAAATGTTGCGATTGGTCCCATACCATATGTCACAAAAGTTGCTGCCGTTTGGGATAGTGTTGCAACTAGTACGATTAACCATTTAGTATAACTATTCATCAAGGTACCTCCAAAATCTTTTTATTACACCTATGTATTTGTTCGGTATAATGAGTTAACTAGAGTTTACGCTGTATACTACTACGCGTAAAATGGAGGAAAATGATAGGCGCTATCAAAATTTTTAATAAGGTGTGTGACAAGTAATATGAACATCAAAGAAATTGCATTGAAAATTGAAATATTAGAACGTCAAAATTTAAGTAAATCCGCCGAAATCACCAACTATACACAATCTGCACTTACTTCTAAAGTAAAAAAAATGGAGTCAGAAATCGGACAGCCTGTTTTTAAACGTACCCCCCAAGGACTAAAAATCACCAACGTTGGCATTCAGTATAAAAACTACCTGCAACTTATTACACAAGAATACCAAGGGTTTTTAAACTCCGTTGGTGCTGATCAAGTGAAAACAAAAGTGAACTTTGGCGCATCACATACAACAATTAAGATTTATGGAGCTTCTATCGTTAATTCTTTAAATACAAATAACATTCCACTGGATGTAGATTTCACAGTAGAATCTAGTAATTCTATAAATGAAAAAATACACAACTCCGAAATGGACTGTGCACTTACAAGTAATCCAATTAAACATTACCCTGATTTAGCCTATGACATCATTACTACTGAAACATTCGAGGTCATTTCAAACGATTCTCATGTTGTTAATTTTAACGAGCGTACACCTGTTACACTGCTTGTATTAAGTAAAGGTTGTATGTATACGCGAGCTATGGTGGAATTTCTATCGAAAAATCAAATTCCATATACTATAAAAGAAATTAAATCAGTCAGCAGTATTCAAGATTTCCTACATATAGATCAAACAATCGCTGTGTTAAATACGAAGCTAATTGACTTATATAACTATACAAACATTCACCGCTACAATTTACAGTTGAACAATGAGATTAACACTGTTTATATCTATAAAAAGAATGAAAGTACGCAGAAGAATATTTTACATTTAAAAAATGTCATTAAATCGATTCTTGAAGAATCCTTATAATCGTCTATTTCGTCTAATTATTTGCAACCTATTCATTAACTTTTCGCGAAAAATTTTACAAAGGAGCAAATGCTATGAAATTAAATCGAGTATTACTTTTAATTGCTTTATCCCTTTTATGGTTAGTTGGTTGTTCGGATCAAGATATTGAAGAACATACTAGCGAAAAACCTGATGCAGCTGAAATACTAGAGTTAGATTCAAATGCTGATATTTTTCAACGGGGAGATTCTATTTATCAAACAGGAATTGATTGGGTAGACGAATTGAAATTAGTAGAGAAAGAGCATGTTGGGGAGATTGAGTTTAAAGCATCTAAACCGGAAGAATTCAAGAATGGTGCAGCAAATAAATTACCAATTGGTGCTGAAATTTATTCTGTAAAAGATCACGATAACATATTAATTGTAAAGTTTGAGAACGAAGTAAAGCGTTATTTAGCGTCTTCAGAAGGCTGATAAAACAACAAAATAAAAGTGTGTTTTGAAAAAATTACTCAAAACACACTTTTTTTATATTCTATATGAAACTTTTTACCGTAGATAATGAGTACGAGTTTTATCTTATGTCCGGCGCATATATGCACGGACCGTAATGGGTCCAAAGATGGCCACAATGACAGTTGCTCCTATTAGGGAAGCAATTAGGTCCCAACCTACTGTGCCAGCGTTTGCAAGATCTCGAACAGCGGTAACGAGATGCGAGATCGGGTTAATTTTCACAAACCATTGTAGCCAGTTTGGTAAAGTATCAGCGGGCACAAAAGCATTTGAAAGAAACGTTAGAGGAAACAGCACGATCATAGAGATACCCTGTACACTTGAAGCAGTACGTGCAATAACACCAAAGAAGGCAAAGATCCAGCTAATTGCCCAGGCACATACAATGACTAAAAGCGCAGCTAAAACAACGTGACTTAGCCCTCCTTCTGGTCGATACCCCATTATATAACCCATAGTAAAAGTGAGTACCGTTGCAATTGTATAGCGCGGATAGTGTCAGCCAACAATGCTCCCGCCAATGGTGCAATCCGCGCGATAGGCAGTGACTTGAATCTATCAAAAACGCCCTTATCCATATCTTCACGTAGTTGCACACCTGTGACGATTGAAGTCGTAATTACGGTCTGTACTAAAATACCGGGAATGATGACAGGCAAGTAGTTTACACGTTCCCCGAGATAGCTCCACCGAAAATGTAAGTGAACATCAGGGTGAAAATGATCGGTTGGAGCGTGACGTCAAACAACTGCTCTGGCGTCCGTCGAATCTTCAATACACCACGATAAGCCATTGTTAACGAATTACTTACCGATTGTTTAAAGCTAGTTTTTTTTCGTAGTTGCCGTCCAGCAACCTGCTTTAAGAAGAACCTCTCATACTCTACCCTCCTCCACTTTATCAGATTCATTGGATGACTTAGAAGCAGCCTCCTCAGCACCATGACCCGTAATGGTCAAAAAGACCTCGTCTAGTGTTGGTTTCTGTACACTCATCTCATCTAGTCTGATTCCTTTTTGACGAAGAGCAATCAGTAGATCTGTGACTTTGTCAGCATCCGCCATTGGGGCCGTTATCTTCCCCACTTCCGAAGAAATTGATGTCTGAACTTTAAGCACTTGTTCAATGGTTTGACGAGCGTCCATTATATCCCGCGGATTTTGAATGCTTAAATGTAATGATGAGGTTTTAAATCTAGTATAAATTAATTAAAAGACACTCATTTACTTATGACGCTGTTCACCTTAATATTTCTAGATGATGAAGCAAAAACCTAAAGTTGAACGATTCTAGAAGATTTGCTAATCTGTTATTAACGAAGAAGAACCCATTATCGGAAAATCGATTAGTTGCTCTTCATTATTTAATTAAATATCGTATCAATCTTTTATATCCATCTTATATAGAGAGAAGTTGATAGTTATCATGAAAGTTCGTTTAAAAAATGGCAATGAAGTAACGATAAAAGAAGCTACTAGAAATGATGCTCAGCAAATGATTAATTTCTACAATGTCGTAGGTGGAGAAACAGATTTTCTTTCATTCGGAAAAAATGAATTTAATAGGGATGTGGAGGAGTATAAAAAGTTTATAGATTCTACATCACTGGAACAAAACTCTATAATTTTAATAGCAACTTTAGAGGATGTAATTATAGGCATAGCATCTATTAATTCTAGCCAAAAAGATAGAACGAAACATGTTGGAACATTAGGCATTGTTGTGAGCGAACAGTTGGTTGGACAAGGATTAGGTAGAATATTGATGGAAGAACTGATTAATTGGGCAACTTCAAATGGGGTAACTAAAAAAATTAGTCTTGTTACGAGAGAAGATAATACTTTCGCCATTGAATTATACGAAAAGCTCGGTTTTGAAAAAGAAGGACTCCTAAAAAAAGACAATTTCATTAATGGCGTTTACTATAATACATTGGTAATGGGATTATTTATTTAGATTTTGCGCATTTATCTTCAAGGACGTCCACGTGTTCCATAAACTATAAAAGCAGAACTAAAGATTATCTTTTAGTTCTGCTTTTATTTTGCATATAGCGGGTTTTAATTCATTTATAAGTTTATTGGTTTAGAACATCGATATGAATAGCGCTAGAAAAAAGGCAATTCATTATGAATGCTTTTATTAATACACTTTTTCAAATACAACTATGCACATCCAGGCTCCCCACACTTTAATAGATTACCGTCTTAGATTATTCCAGTGTCTTATTAAAGATAATAAAGATATTCCAACACATATTTACCATTTTTCAGTTGAGTAAAACTAAATTTTATAGCGATAGTTCCAAAAGCATCAAATTCTTTTGGTCGATATTCATAAGTAAATGTAGCAAATCCCTTTCCTTTATATGTATCATAAACTTTTACCTTGGAAGTTGAGACTTTGTTTAGAGCCTTAGAATAAGTAGATAATATTTTCTTGGAATTGACTTTTCGCATGCCTTTTATTTTTCTACTATAATTGTCCTTAGTATATTTGTGACCAAGTAAATAGTCGTTTTTTCCGTGCTCAGCTACATGTTTGTTTACATAAGAATTGAAAGAGGTAGTTTTTCCTGTATTAAGGGAGTTACCATAGATTTTTATAAGTTTAGCCGCTTCTGGTTTTAATTCACTTGTTACCTTTTTCATACTGAATTTCTTAGGGTAAGTTAATACTCCTTTTTTCGAGACCGTCGCAGACACTTGTGTAACGGCTGCAGATTTAGTTATTTGCTGTGTTTTATTTGTTGCAGCTTGAGCTTCTACTCCTCCCAATGTACTTAATAATAGTGTACTTGCTACGACCATTGACATGACCATACCTTTTTTAAGTTTCTTTCCGCTTTTTTTCATCAAAGCCTACACTTCCTTCCTTTTTTTAAACAGATATTTCTTTTCAATAAATATCCACATTCACAAATTCTATCATAATATAACCATTTTTTAGTACTTTTTATAATAAAACAGGTTAAAATCCCCATTAATTTGATTATAATAGTTAAATTGATCCAACTAAATTTTATGTAAAATTAGCCATATTAAGTCCTATCACCTAAAGTTGTATTTTGATAACCGATAAAAAGACATATCCTGTAACTATGAATTTCTTTTCTTAACACTGTGAAATTTTGTTTTTATTTTGTTTTTATTATTTTTTCTGAATAGAACATACTATATTGGATTTTAAAATTTTTGGCACTGTCAGCGAATTATAGACATTTAAAATTTGTGGAGGGAGATATTCAATTTGAAAAAAAATATAGCCTCAGTTGGTTTTATCTTTTGTTTACTCTTTAGTGGGATTTGGTTACACGATGCATATCGAAATACTAAAATCGCATTTGCAATGGAACCTGGAACACATTCGGAAAAAGTATTAAATGATAATTTTCAAGTTTTAATGAAAAAAATACACCCCAAACTAATGGAACAAAATTTTAAAATAGTTACACTCGGTTTTGATTCTCAAGTAAAAGAAATTAATATACAAGTAAATAGTAACCAACAATATATTAACAAAATTGAAAATAGTATTAAAAAGATCATTCATGAATCATCACAACAAACACTTTTTAAATTATTCAATCGATGTTTATAAGCAAGTCATAGATTACCCAGATGCAGAGGAATTAGCATTAGAAAGAAATGATGAACTAACTACGAAATTTCAAGAAGACCTTAAAGCTAAAAAATTTACAGAAATTGAAAGTATACGTATAAGAGATAAAGATAAGAAGCTACTTGTAGAAATAAATACATCTATACAAAAAACCACTTTATTCAATATCAATCGAGGAAAAGAAATCCAATTAGAAATCAAGAAGTCATTAACAAATTCATTTTATAAGGATGAACTCAAAAGAATAGAGGTTTTTGTTTATAATAATAAACATGTAAAGATCAACTAAAATAAGGTGTCCCAGTGTATGAATATCATGGGTCACCTTTTTTTGCTTAATTATACTTTAATTCATAACTATCCTGAAGTTGTTTTATGTATAGTATTTGTGAGTAATTCTAGAATGCTCAACCATGGAATCACTGTGCTTTCCCTTCTTTTGAACTTATATTATAAAATACCAAAAAAAGTTGCTTTATAAGTATAATATTCTCTCTAATATGATGTACAATATACTAGGCTTTGTTCAAGATTTTAAACAACTAGACAGGAGTACACATCATGCGATCCTCACTTTTTTCATACCTAGCGCTCTTCTTTGCTGTATTTGCGTTATCAACTTCTGCTATTTTTGTAAAAATTGCAAATGCCCCACCAGCCATTACTGCATTTTATCGCTTATTTTTTGCGATGCTCATATTGTTACCTTTTTTAATCGGGAAAAAGAGATATCGACAAGAACTTGTTGGATTAACTATAAAACAATGGGGCTTAGGGATACTTTCCGGATTATTTTTAGCCTTTCATTATGTATTGTGGTTTGAATCTTTAGAATACACATCTGTTGCTAGTTCGACAGTAATTGTAACGTTACAACCTCTATTTTCTATGGTTGGGGGTTATTTTCTATTTAAAGAACGCTTTTCTAAAGGGGCTATTATTGGCTGCTTTGTGGCGATTTTAGGTAGCCTTATTATTGGTTGGCAGGACTTACAAATAAGCGGCGACGCACTATACGGAGATATTTTAGCCTTTATCGCAGCAGGTATTATTACTGGCTATTTCTTTATTGGACAATCTGTTCGGAAGGAGTTATCTCTTATTCCATATTCAGTTATAGGTTATGGGAGTAGCGCAATCTTTTTAGCCATCTATGCACTTTGCCTGAATGAATCATTTACTAACTACTCTTCAACTACATGGTGGGCTTTATTAGGTCTAGCATTTGTGGCAACTATTTTAGGGCAGACAATTTTCAATTGGCTAATTAAATGGATCAGCACTTCAGTTATCTCAATGAGTATTTTAGGAGAAACGATTGGCACTTGTATTCTTGCTTACTTCATTTTGGGAGAAGTCATTTCCCTAGAGCAAGCTGTAGGTATTGTCGTTATTTTAATTGGTTTAGCTATATTTCTAGTCCAGCAAAGAAAGACAAATTAAACGAAAAAACAACGGCTAATATATCTGCCGTTGTTTTTTTGTTCACTTTGTTAAGTGCATTGATTTTTCAATAACTACGATTTTTATAATAGATTAAAAAGTCCGTCCATATGTCATCCTCATAAGAAAACTCTTTTCTCTCACATTCAAAGAGATACCCTGCTCTTTCAGCCAGTGTTTTGGAAGGATTGTTATCTATATTAATATGTAATTCAATTCTATGGAAATCTAAAGTAGAGAAAAACAATGCAGTTGCAGCCTCGACACTCTCTATTCCATACCCATTTTTCCAAAACTGATTATGAATAGAATAACCCATCATCGCCCATTGATAATCCATCCTCAGTATCGTTATTAGCTCCACTTTCCCAACATTCACACCATCTTCTTTGCGGAAAATCCCGAGGATATACATTTCATCCTTCTTTGCTGATTGATCAAATCCATTTATCCAGTCGATAAACCATTCCTCAGTAGATGTAGACATATTTAAAGGTTTACCATCATCATATTTGTATTGCGAAGGCAATCGATTATCAAACTGTGTATACCAATTGAGATAATCCTCTTTTTTATAAGGACGTAAAATCAATCTTTGCGTCTCAAATTGTAAATTTGAAATATCCATATTCCTACCCCCTACTTTACTTCATCATTCGAATTTTATGTTAAAATCCTCAAGTATAACTTTAACATATTTTTCCTTATAAATAGATGGAATTGTATTTTTTGGAGCGATTCCCCTATAGCTTTTTAATTAAAACAAATAAAAAAACAGTATACCGATTGAAGTCTATTCATTTGAATCAAAAATTGACAATATGTATACAAATGTATACAATCATTAATATAACAATTTGTATACAATGGTATACAAATAAGGAGGAATTTTAATGAGAGATGGAAAATTTAAGGATTTTAAGAAAGAAGGACATCATCGAAGTGAGCGTCATAAAGGAAGAGGTGGTTCTGGAGAGCGTGGACCAAAAACTTTTCGTAGAGGTAGAGCAATTGCTTTTTTAGAAAGAATGAATCTAAAGCGTTCCACTATTAAGCAGCAGTTAGATAAACCCGAGTTTCAATCTATTCATCCAATTTTAGTCGGTGAATTAAAAGCCATTGATATGGTAATCAATGAATTTATTCAATTATTTGAAATACAAGAGAATGAAGCCATGGATATTCCCAATGATACTGAAGAAATAGAAATTTCGGAATTGGATAGTAAAGATTCATCATCTATTGATGAGGGAGGAATTGAAACTAATGAAACAAATTAATAATTATATCGATTCAGTGTTTCAAAATCATTATACTCATTTGAAGGAAGTCATTTCATCCATCGAAGAAAATGGAATGCCCTCCATATCGGTATCTCCTTCTTCAGGGAAACTTTTAACTATGCTTATATCCATTTCAGGTGCTAAAAACGTTCTTGAGATAGGTGCACTAGGAGGTTATAGTGGAATTTGCCTTGCAAGTGGATTCGGAAAAGAAGGAAAATTAACTTCTCTTGAATTAGAAGAGAAATACGCAGAGTTAGCAAACAACAATCTATCAAAAGCAGGCTTCGGAGATCAAGTGTCTTATCTAACTGGTCCAGCATTGCAGAGTCTTGAAAAACTAGTTGAGGATAATAAACGATTTGACTTTTTCTTTATCGATGCTGACAAAGAAAATTATGAAAATTACTTAGAATATTGTATTAAACTTGCTGATTCAGAAGCTATAATAGTAGCTGATAATGTACTTGCTCAAGGTAGTGTAGTAGACCAGGAAGTGAAGCCTAAACGCTATACTGAATTAATGAAGAAATTTAATGAAATTGTGGCTAATCATCCTCAATTAGAATCTATTCTTATTCCAATTGGTGACGGGATGACTATTTCAAAAGTGAAGAAATAATTGAATTTTTTATCAAACAGCATACTTAGTTAGAACAGTTTAACTCCCTTTTGATTATTTTTTCAAATTGGAGTTTTTAATTGGCTTTTACACTTTATGCTTATGCTACTTATAAAGGGATTTTTAAAAATCTATTAGAAATATTCCTATATCTTATATAAAATATGAGTACTCTTAAATTATTGGTATTGCATTGTTTTTGTTGGAGGATGGACGGTTTGATAACGAAAGCTGAAATTTAGAACAACCATATTCAGGACAATTCAAAGAGAGAATTTATGATATTTCAAATCAGTGGAATTCTCAAGATTGGACTTGGATCAAATTTGAAGATGAGAATTATTATGAATGGTGCGGTCAATTTAGAGGAGCGCAACGAGCTGTTGCATTATCTAGTAAACATAATCAGACTCTAGTTGCTACTTCTGATTATCTATTTCAAATTGATTGTGTAAGTGGCGAATTAACTGAATTTAAATCAATAGATGAAACTCAAACAATATATCAAGATTTAACAGTAACACCTTTTGGAGATTTCATTATTGCTGATTATTACAATATTGAATTAATAGGAGAAACAATTAAGGATAGACAACACTCTTAGACATTCCAATAGCAATGGATCTGATTAAATTTAATGGTTGGTCAGAAAATAAATTATCTATAAGTTGTGAGGAACTCGGAATCGAAGACAGTAAAATAGAATTAGAACTTGATGCAACGACATTTGAAATAAATATTCTCTCTAGGATTTACAATTAATAAAAGCCAGAGTTAATTCTACAAGTACTTATTTTGTAGATTATCTCTGGGTTTCCGTCGCTTTTAACCCTATTCTTCCGAGAAGAAACAATCTTTGAGAAAACAGCATTAATTTATTTATAAATACGTAAGTAAGTTTTTTCTGGAATTTCGAGATTATCAATATTTAATTCACCTAGTTTTAATGTGATTTCTCCTTCTCGTTCATCTCTCTCTTCGCCTACCCAACAGCTAAACAACTCGAAATAATCACCTTTTTTAAGGTAATGATTCATCATTTCACATAAAGCAATAAGTTTCTTTTTCGATTCTTCACAAGTTTCTTGATTCATATGTTTTGTAATCTCAATTCCCCAATGGCTTGATACTTCGTAAACATAAGGTGTCGTAAACTGATGCTTTTTCACATTTTCTTTTTCTTTTTCCCCTGAAAAACAATCATCTACAAAAAATAAAGCCTCAAGCTGCTCTTTCTCAGGTGTAATAGGTATTTCAACAAAACAACCGATATAACTAGCTAAACTCATCAATAACAACTTCCTTTGCTTTTATCTTCAATAAGAAAACCATATTTTCTTTTGATTATAACGCAACAATCAAAAGTTTAACTACTCTACTACTTCGGTTTAATAGCATTCATTATACTTTTCTCAACATATCAATTGTTGCTTAATAGGATTTCTGACACGTTGTAATAAGATATCGTACTTTTGAGAAGAAGTTCTATTAAAAAACTGACATGCTACTTTTCTGTTTATCTTTATATGCCATTATTCCACTAATAAACAAACAAAGAAGTATTAATAATGTATAAGTAAAAAAATTAAAAAAGACTGCGTTGGAATAGATACTTAGTAAAGGAATTTTTGTTTCTTCATGGTATATCGGATTTACTTCGGCAAGAAGTGATTTTAATTGAATTGCCCTTATAAGAGTAATGCTTACAATCAAGATCATCCCCAATAAACTTCCAGCGACAATCTTTCGAATAGTTCCCTTCTGCAACTTGCGATACATAAATTCATGCATATAACTGATAGTCATTGAGATGAAAACAATAATAAATGGAAATAAAAAGAAGAATGGCAATAAACCAAAATTACCATTTCCCCCTCCATAATTAGTAGGAGAAATTGTTGTTAAATTAGCAAAAATAAAAGCGCCAATTGTTACGACTGAACTCAAAATATATATATAACAATAAAGGTGACTTTTTATTTTTTTCATCTATCCCAACTCCTTTATAATCTACATTGTACATTATTTGGAAATCTAAAAAATAGTTTGTGTAAACATGTACATCTATAGATAGCTTTATATTTTATCCTCATGAATACACTCTTTCGATTTAATTTCAAAGCAGACATTTATAAGAATCACGTATCAACAATGTAATTAAACGGATTCAAACGATAAAAATACTTTTTCATTTCTCTTATTATAAATCAATATTTTTGACAAATTAACACGTATTCTATAAAATGAATGACAGTCAGTCATGAAATGAGGGTTATAAAATGTCAAAAGAAGAAAAGATTATTCTTGCTGCTATCGATGTTTTCCGTGAAAAAGGTGTTGAAAAAACAAAAGTATCTGATATTGTAAAATCTGCTGGAATAGCTCAAGGTACTTTTTATTTATATTTCCCATCTAAACTATCCGTAATGCCAGCAATTGCGGCTGTTATGGTAGAGAAAATCATGTCAGAAGTGAACCATCGCTTCCAAGAAAATGAGTCGATTGAAGGACAACTAGATCAAATTGTAGATGCTGTTTTCTATTTAACAAAAGAATATCGTGACGTCTTTGCACTTGTTTATGCTGGAATCACTCAAACTGAGCATTTGAAAGAATGGGAGACCATTTATGCACCTTTTTATGAATGGATGAACAACTTCTTAAAACAAGCTCAAAATGCCGGAGATATACGCGACTCACTTATTACTGAACGATCCTCTAAATTGATTATTGGTCTAATTGAATCTGCAGCTGAACAAATTTATTTATATGATGATTTAGATGAAGAAAATGCAACACTTCAAAAACAAGAATTACTCGATTTTTTACATCATGCATTAGGGCTTCGTATTTAAATTATGAAGCTTTTGCATCATAAAAATGACTGATAGTCAGTCATTATGTACTGACAAAGAAAAAGTTAGCTGATATTTATTACGAAAGGAATGTTAAATATGACTAAAGATTGGATGTATGTTGCTTTAACTTGTTTGTTTGAATTAATTTGGGTCTTCGGTTTTAATACCGCAAGTACTTGGTGGCATTGGGCTATTATATTGGTGATTATTGCGATAGATTTCCACTTCTTATCTAAAGCTTGTGAGAACTTACCTACCGGAACTGTTTATGCTATTTTCGCAGGGATCGGTACAGTTGGAACGACATTAATGGATGTATTTATCTTTGGTGGAGAATTTAGTTTAGCAAAAGGAATCTTCATGGTTATTCTTGTTGCGGGTGTTATTGGATTAAAATTAGCTGATAATCATACGAATGATGAAAATGATTTGAAAGGAGTGCACTAACGATGGGGTGGATATTTGTATTCTTAGCTGCAATGTCGGAAATTGTAGGAGTTATCGGTTTAAAGTTATACAGTCAGAATAAAACAATTCGAAATTTGATTCTTTACGTTGGAGGTTTCGGCTTATCATTTGCCCTCCTCTACACTTCGTTTAACTATTTACAACTAAGTATTGCATACGCTGTATGGATCGGTATCGGTACTGTCGGTGCTGTATTGATCAATATGATTCTGTTTGGAGAATCCAAAAGCGTAGCACGTATTATTAGTATTATTGCGATAGTTATCGGAGTAGCTGGTTTGAAGGCTGTTTCTTAATTTAGTAATAGAATATTTCATTTATATCGAAGACCCCGTCATTAATTCGGAAACGAGCAAATGGCTGGGGTCTTTTATAATGGCTACTAGTTCTTTTTTTTATTTATTTCTCATTCAAAGTTATCTTTTTCGTTAAGATAATACTTTATCCATAGCTTCTAGCATATTTCGCCATGCTTGCTCCGTTTGTGGTGCAAAGTCTGACCAATCAGGAAGTAATTCATGAGTTAAAGTCAGCTCACATCCTGCCTTAATTGAAACTATGTCAATGTTAACTCGCGCCGCATCCGGTGTTTCTTTTGGAATACCCCAAGTAAATACTAGTCGTTTCGGTCGTTCAATTTCTAAATACTCTCCACGATGGTCAATCTCCTTGCCTTCTCTCAAATCAACAAATGAGAAAAAGCCCCCCACGCTTCTGTCAATTTCTACACGTTGAATATCCCCTTTTGGAAACATCCATTTCATTACCTTATCGGGGTCAATCCAAGCTTCAAAAACCTTATCTGATGAAATATTAAAGTTATAAACTACAACTGCATTCTTATTTGATTGAGTATTCAGTGAAATCATCTCCTTTTTATAAAATAAAAAGCTAGTCATTTACATTATCTTACTGTAGTTATGTCTATAGCTCAATATTTTTGAGTTTAATAACTATGACTGACATTAAGGCTCATGAGTTAGTTCACCGTTACAAAAAATGAATAAAAACACTTCTAAGAATTTATTGTACAATAACAATTATAGTTAAACCTATTCAGGAGGAATAATATTGTACACATATTCATATAAAATCCCTAAACACATGTCGATGCAAGATAGATTACCACTTACAGATGAAAATGGTAACGTTCATTGTTACATAAAAAAGCGAAAACCAAGAATATTGACTCGTATTGTAAATAATTTATTTAGTTTTACTCTTAATTATTGCTTTGTAGCAGTGGATCTAAATGAAAAAAACATCTATAGTATAAACGCTTTAAAATACCGATTTAAATTAGACTACATGTTAACAACACCACTTCAGCAAATAGTTCTGAAAAGAGAGCGTGAGCAACTAATCGAAAGTAAATATACGTGGCAAGATAATTCAGATACATACGTATTTCTTCAACACTATTCTGCAGAAGTACGTTTATTTAAAAATGATGAAGAAATTGCTACAGTTAAGCTTGTAGACACTAGGAATTCGGATGAGTTAGATAATGTAATCATTACTCTTTTTAAAGAAGATGATACCAATTTAGCAGCATTAATGGCAGTCCTCTATCACAGTTTGTATTACTATAACCGATATGATAGTACAATTTTAGTTAAATCTTTTTCCCTTTTTGATTTTTAATGCAACTACCCTCTACATAAGTAGGGAAAACTGCTAGGTCGACCTAAGAAGTTTTATCGGATTTCAGTTACCATTGAAAATGAACGTAAAGTCGCCAAGTAATCTTTTCTCTAACATAGGCATGAAAATTTAATAAGAATCTAGCTGATTTCTCTACTTGAATCAAAAAAAGCTTGCATTAAGTTGACTTAACTGCAGCTTTTTTGTAATTTGGCTTTAAATAATATCAAAGAACTAATGCACCCGCTTGTACTTGTTGAATAAGAAGATATTCCTTATTTAAATACCTCGTCTATTTCATTTCTGTCGTAATCTAATATCCAATCGTTGTATTTATCATAAACATCTCTTATTGTTTCGGGAGATGTCGCTAATAGATCACATCCCCTATCATCATAAATGTGAAAAATAGTTTTCCTGTTGATGTTAATAAAATGGACTCTATGAAAAATGCTTGGTCTAACTCCTATATCATGATTGCAGATTACTTTTAACATAGGGATGTATTTGAAATCAGAGGTTTTACATTTTAAAGAAAATCTGTGTGTTTTATATGTTCGTTCTTCATCATCGTCAGAAAAAATATAAGGAATTGTTTTTTCCCAATCAAAATGGTTACAAAAGTAAAAATGAGCATCGTCAAAACTAATAGTTTAAATGTCTCTGGATACGCAACCCACGCTAAAAAAATAAAAAAACCGCTACTTACGCATAGGAGTAAAATCCACTGACGCGATTGCTGTAAAATATGGAGCCAATCTAATCGCCTCATGGGGATTCACTCACTATTAATTGATAGCCAACGCCTCTGACCGTTTTAATATTATGTGACATACCTACCTTATCCAATGTTTTACGAAGTCTAGTCATGTTACTTGTAGTATATTTTCGTCCACAAATTCACTACTTTTCCACAACTGCCGGTCCATGTTGTATTAAAAGCTTCATAATGGCGCCTTCATTTTCAGATAATGAAAGTGAATTGTGACCAATATATAATTCATTCGTCTTCAAATCTAATTGGAAATTTCCCCAATTTAAAAACATCGGCATTTTGGCATATAGCTGTTGTAGCTTTTGTACTCTTGCAATGAGTCGTTTCGAATGACAGGGCTTTGTTAAAAAGTCATCGGCTCCTAACTCTAATGCATGCAACTCATCTCGTATCTGATTACGAGCAGTTAAAATTAGAATCGGACCAATTCCTTTCATTTTTAAAGTACGACAAATTTGAAAACCCGATAAGTTAGGTAAATTTAAATCTAACAAGACTAATCCGGGCTTGGCAGCGATGATTTCTTCAACAGGTGTATCAAAAGAAGAGATACTCACTACAGAGTACCCCTCCTTTTGTAAAATATTTTGTAATTCTTCGCGTAGGAAAATGTCATCCTCTACAATGACAATATTCGCCATGCCATCACCTCTACTCAATTTCTTTTAACTTTCGAATTTCTACATCACTTTTTCGTTGAATCATTCGAATATAGCCAACTTCAATTACAATAAATAATAGCACCACTAAACCAATGACGATACCATTTTGAAGACTGAAAACAGTTGCAGGCATGGCCGTTAATAAAGACCAAATGCCAAAAATTCCACTAACAAATGCAACCGAAATAGCTAAGATGAAGTATAGCCAAATTTGCTTGCGTACTGATGTACAAATTGATTCCACATCTGCACCGAGCATCGCTAACGTTTGATAGCGACTACGCGTGCTTCTTTGCTGCATTAAAAAGTTTAAGCCTAGCACCGTATTGGCAATAATTAAAAACATCACACCTAAATAAAACGTTGTATAACTGCCTGCTACCGTGTAAAATAGCTGTCTGCCCATGCTCGCAAGATAGCTCTCATACTGCAAGCCTGTCGAATTAAGCACTTGATCGACTTCAAGCATCGCCTGCATAAGCCCTTTTTCTTCAATGAACTCGTCTTTTAACGTCATATTCCAAAGCCAAGTTTCATCAGCGTCAAAATATTGCTCGAATAATGCATCCGGCACAATTAATGAATACATTAACGTAATGGCTCTATCCGCCACAATCTGATCCGAATATAACGTCGGCAATAATGTGTATTCATTTTCAGCTATTTCTACAGTCTGACTCTTTTTCAATATATCTTTTAATATATCATAACTAGCGCCTGTATCGTCACTTGTATACATGGCCACCTCATTATCAGCTAACTGAATCGGCTTCTTTCCAGCTGCCTCAAGCATCGCATTATAGCTCGATAATGAAATAAAATACGGCGTATACTGCATCGATAAGTTGTTTAATAAAATCTCTTTTGGCTCTGAATCGTCTTGACTCGATACTGTTTCTATTAAGCCCGTCCATGCAAAATGATAATTTAATACTGGCTCATCTTCAGGTGGGTAGAAATTATGTAACGCCATCCTATAATAACTATCAACGTAAGGTGCTAGCTCATCGGATTTAACCAAAGGCTTAATTTCATCTTCATTACCATTAAACGTATAATCAACCGTTCGATTAGCTACAGCGCTATTCGTTAACGCTGTCGACGTACCAAACGCGAAGCAAACCATCGCCATTAAAATTAGTAATGATGATATTGCTAGTGAACTCCATTGATGCAATACATTTTCCTGTAGCTGTCTCGCCGTAAACATCGACAAACCTGTTGAAGAGCTGCCTTTTCGCTTCACATAAACACCAATCACACTTCCTAAGCCACGGAATAAAATAAATGTCCCACACACACCAACAAGCAAAATCAGCGCAAATACGCGATAATCAAAATTTCGTAAATATAAAATCGACATGCCGTAAGCGATGCATAAAAAAATCGTCCCGAATAATAAAGCCACTCCAGACAGTAAGCTCACGGCGCCCCATTTAGGCGTCATTGTACTTTGCGATTTTTCCTTTTCCTCATGAAGTAATTCAATCGGCTCTTTGCGGCTCATCGTAAAGCTTAAAATAAGCATGGCTAGCAGTTGCACAAGGAAGAAGCCACAAATCGTCAAGCTAATGCCTGTCCATGAAATACGGAATGCATGGCCTATAATCCCCATGCCAACTAAACGTGATGTCGTTAAATTAATAAGCTCTGTTAAAAACAATGAAATCGGCAGACCAATACACAGGGCCACAATGCCATTCCAAATCGTTTCGCCCATAATCATAAGAAACAGCTTACTTTGCTTCATCCCCATCATTAAATACAAGCCAAACTCATGACTGCGTTGCTGCAGCTGATAGCGATTCGCAAAATACACGAGGAAGAACACGAACACTAATGAAACTGCATAAAGCACTGGAATTAATAAAAACAATCGCTCTACCGCATCACTTTCAATCGTCTTCAAATACAGCATCACATCTTGCTCACCTAAAGACAAGATCACATAAAACGCCACAATTGATACGATGAGCGATGCGAAATACACACCGTTTTCCTTCCGCATTTTGCGACTATTGCGTTTCACAAAGTCAAAGAACATTACTACTACCTCCAGCAAGCTGCGCCATCACCATAACGATTCGCTCATAAAATGCCTCCTGCGATTCGCCCGGTACATTTCTACGCAGTTCATGGAAAATGACACCGTCCTGGATAAACAAAATTCTTGAGCAATAGCTAGCCGCATTCGCATCATGGGTCACCACTAAAATAGTAGACTCCTGTTGTTGATTATGTTCAGACAGCTTCTCCATTAAAATCTTGGCGTTTTTCGTATCTAACGCACCAGTCGGCTCATCCGCTAACACAATGCTAGGATTTGAAATAAGCGCTCTCGCTGCTGCAACCCGTTGCTTTTGACCGCCAGACAATTGTGACGGAAATTTATTTAACAGTTCTTCTATATCAAATAGTTTCGCTAATTGCAGCAACGCTTGTTCCTGCTCCTTTAAATTAATCCCATGAATCGCTAACGGCAGCATGATATTTTCTTTCGCCGTTAAATTATCAATCAGTTCAAATTGCTGAAATAAATACCCGATTTGATCGCCTCTATATGCAGCGAGTTGTGATCCTTTGAACGACGAAATATTTTGCCCGTCTAGCAATATTTGTCCTGATGTTGGCTTCAGCATTGTGGCGATTACATTTAGTAGCGTCGTCTTGCCTGAACCACTAGCACCCATAATGCCAAGAAACTCGCCTGGTAAAACATCAAAAGTTACGCCTTTTAATGCCATTGTTTCATTTTGTCCCTCACCAAAAACTTTACGTACTTCCTTCACTTCAAGTAATTTATTCGAAGCATTCATCTGTCTAGCCTCCCATTTTTATTCCTAGCAATACCTTACTACAAAAAATCGGGAAATTACTCTTACAGTTGTTGTAAGATTCGAAAGAACTTTATATCTACTTATATCCAACTTTAGGCGACTTAAAGGAGACAATGCTTTATAGACTGGGCTAGAAAAGGAGAATCATGTACTTACCGATTACATCTACAATTTAAAATCATAGATGTAATCAGTCAGTTTTATTTGAAACTGTTAATAGTAGGGGCTTTAGTTGAAAAATGATCTTCAACAATCGGGCGCAATTCTTGAATTGGAATTGTGCCTTTTTCAGTGCAATGGACTCTACTAATCTTTATTGGTATTTAACAACATACTTCGAACTAATTATCTACTGAAATAAAATTAATATTGGTAATATGCTATTATAAATAGATGAACCATGTTAATTTATGTTTTATTCTAAGATTTCTAGAATGTTCAGTAAAAAAATACTATAAGGAGTCCTAAAATGAAAAAAAAAATAAACTATTTAATCTTACTTTTAACTGCCATCTTTATCGTTGGTTGTACTAACGTAGAAGATGCATCCAATACAGAAAATGAATCTGATTCACAAGTAATAACTACAGTTGATACAAATACCGAAAAAGAAGAACCTATTACTACCGGTGATGAAGAACAAATAGAAGAGGAAACACCACCCAAAACAGATGATGAACTGTTCGCAGGGTACAAACTTATTGAAGTTGATGGTGGTGATTTATCTGGAAATCGTGAAGCTAACGTCGTTGTTGACATTGGTTTTGGGGACCGTAAATATTGGGCATTTACGAATGAATACGGACAACTAGTACGAGTTATTGCTGACGAAATTATTCTACAAGATGACGATAACGAACCTGTAACATCATCTGGCAGATACTACGCTGATGAAGCAAAAGTTCCTGGTGTCGAGAGAGCAGATTTAGATGAAGGACATATTATTGCAGATTCTATTGGTGGGGTATCAAATGCTTATAATATCACACCACAAAATAGTACGCTCAATCGACATGGGGATCAAGCTTATATGGAAGAAACGATACGTAAAGCAGGTGAGGCTACTAATTTTGAAGCAATTATCACCTATCCAAATACGAAAACCCAAATTCCTTCAAGTTATCAATATATTTATATGATTAATGGTAATAAAATCGTTGAAAAGTTTGACAATGTGGATCCTGATAAAGTAAACGAATCACTAGGTTTAACAGGCAAGAAGTCTTCTGATTCTAAATCGAATTCAAATACTTCAAACACAAAAGGTAATCTTTCTAGTGTTGATACAGGTGGTAATGGACAAGTAACAATTAAAGAAGCAAAAGCAGCAGGTTACAAGATGCCAATTACAAAAGACCACTGGTTATATCCATATATGGATGATCGAGATAATGATGGTATGGTTGGAGAATAAGAACATAGATTTCAAGGAAAATTAAATAATGAAATAAACGAATGACTTTACAGAAACAATCGTGCTTGTTTGTTAAATAATTCTAAATGACTTTATTGTTATTTTTTAGTATATTAAGGTTTCCTAAATTAATAATTAAACAAACATAACCCCGTCCTAACTTGAAAGAAGTTATGTTTGTTTGAAGTTTTAATATTAAAAAACTTTATTTTAATTTCATAGCAACATCTTTTATCTTAATTTCAAATTAAATATCCTTAAAGTAATCAGTAAGCTTCTCATTTTCTTTTTCCCGCAATAGCTTATTTTCCTTTTCAAGTTCTTTATTTCTAGTTTCTAACTTTTCAATCCTTCTTTTAAGAGAATCGATTATAGCATTTTGATTGTTTTCATCTCGTTTTATCCTTGAATCTATAAACTTTTCTTCTTGCTGATTTCGTAAGAAATTGATACGCTCTTTAAGGTCTGGATGATTATATAGCGTAGCTTTGCTCACTCCAGCTTCTTCTGCTACACTATTAAAGTTTATTGCCTTAGAATTCTTTGTAAGTCGTTTAATAGCCTCGTCAACTGAGTTAAACCAGTTTGATTAAGATACTTTACCCTTCTTGGATTAACTCCTTTGTGAATGTCATTATGGTGAAGAACACTTTTGTCTTATTCGTAATTACCCTCTTTTTAAAATAATCTGATGCCCTATTATTCCCGTACTAAGGTAAATAAAAAAGATGATACCTGATAAGGCATCATCACTACAAAAGTTAAACTTTTATTAGATAACATTAAACCGAAAAGTTTATCCCTGATTTATTGCACTTTCATCCATATAAGCAATTTCCCAGATATGACCGTCTAAATCCTGAAAACCCCATATATACATAAATCCGTGATCTTGCGGCTCACTATAAGGCTTAGCACCAGATGCCAGTGCTTTATTTACCAACTCATCCACTTGAACCCGATTTTCAGCAGATAAGCAGAAAATCGCTTCTGCAGAAGTTGTAGTATCCGAAATTTCCTTCTTCGTAAACTCTTTGAAACGGTCTTCAACCATTAACATTGCGAAGATATTGTCGCTAATGATCATAGAGGCTGTGCTTTCATCACTGAATTGTGGGTTGAAATCAAAACCTAACTCTTGAAAAAACTTGAAGGATTTGTTCAGATCTTTCACTGGAATATTGATGAAAATATTTTTAGATTGAAAAGCCATTTAATATCACCTCCAAGTTGAAATTAGCACATTAAAGTCGTGTCCATTTTACGACTAACTTAAACATTTAGTAAAAAAAACGTTTCCACATATTGTAGAAACGCCCATTTGAGTAGAATATTCAAATTTAACAATAGATTAAGTAAGTAAAGGTTTTATATTCAATAACCCCTTATTAACTGATGTCTCTATATAACCAACTATTTGATCAAACGTAAATACATTAAGTTTTTCATTTATCACTTCCGTATCGTACTGCATATCTCCTAATACATAAGGAATGAATTCTTCAACATCTTTGGACTTAACCTCCTGCAAATCAAATATTGAAGGAATACCACTGAGCATTTTTCTCAATTCATCTGTAAAACCATAGTACTCTAATAATTTTCCATTCAGTAATCGGAAATCATTATGGTATAAATGAAGTATTTCTTTATTAGCTTCCATTCTGTTTTTCAACCAAGGAAGATAAAAACCTTTCAGCCATATATCATCAGCGATTAAATGTGTATAGTATCCCAAAATATAATGACTTTCTACTTGCGCATGATATTTATGTAAAAATTCTTTATAATCAATGCTTCGTGTATAATCTTGTACTTCACCTTTAAAGAAATGTGATAATTCTTTAGGCGAAACAGCATCTGGCGCAATGCCTCCAAGTAAAAATGAAGTTCTATCTTCTATCGACAAACATTCTGCAATTCTATTAGCGATAACCAAGTGCATTATTCTTGAACCCATAATTCCCCTCACCCTTCAATAATTTCTTTAATTATTCTGCTAAGATAGTTGCAGTAGAGCCTTTTATAACGATTCCAATCTTTTTTGGCAGAAGAATTGGCTCAAATAAATTATTTACTAATTCTACTTCTTGCTGACTCTGTCTTTGCAGCTACTCGCATATGAGAGAATGCCTTGGAAAGACCGAACTTTGGCATATTATTATATATAGCTTCTGACCCACCCTTTTCAATTATGTATGTTTCGTGGTATATCCCAACACTTCCATCATCTTTAATCTTTTGGTTAAAGCTTTTCCAAGCAGCAGAGTGAGTTTTCCCATGAGCATATGCCTCCAAATCATCAAAGCTTCTCCAGTACTGGATAAGTGTGACTCCCCTCCAACTAAAAAGAAATTCAGTGTGACGGAAACCCCATTCAGGATTCTGATATAATTCTTTTATCATTGGACCCATTGCCTTAAAAACTGGTACCCACTTTGTGAAAGAAAAAAGCTTGTTAATACGCATTCCAATAATAAATAAAACTAAACTCTCTTCTGTGCTTGCAACAAACCTACCATTATAAATTTTCTTTCCCAAAAAACCCCTCCTTATATGTGATTAAAGTTTTTATGTACATTTATTTTATTTAACATGACCCCATAAGTTAATTGTTAAAAACCTATGATACAGTATAAGTATTTCTTATGAATTCTTCATGATATAAATGTATTCTTATGCAACTATAAAAAAAGAACTTGAATACAAGGTCTATATAAGTTAACTTCCCTTACATGTAGCTGTTGAAAGAGACCAGAAATGCTTCTTTTCTATTATCACAGTGCCATAATTACTTATGCATTCCTCTAATATAGGCTTATGTGCTTGGTAATTCCTCTCAATTTGAAGAATTCTCGCACCTCCTATTGTTAATATAGCCACGCTTACAAAGATTGCGATAAGCATATTTCGTTTGGTTTTTTTCAACTCTGACCTCTCCCTTAAATGATAGCAATTGTTTGTTACCCTTAATCAACTAACCTGCCACTTTAGTTGATTAAGAAAATAATCATTTACCAAGAATTCTTCATAAATTGCTTACAATCCATCGCTAAAATGATATACACCATCCATTAATAATACAGCACCTTCTTCAAATAACTTGCATCTTTAGTTAAATAAAAATTGCGTTAGAATAAATTAAGTTATCTTTTTCTTCGAAGCATCTTTATTAATAGTGCGAAGAGAACTATTCCAGTTAAAGAACCCAATGCGAATGACCAAGAGAAGTCATCAAAGATAAAAAATATTATTAACATACAAGCAAAATATCCTGCAGAGAAACCTAATATATATTTTATCAATTACACATCCTCATTTCTCAAAATATTACATTTATTCTAACATAATACTATAAAAAATGTTTATCTCATTCTTCTATCCTTCCCTAGAGCACAACAAGAAAGAAGGATAACTGTAGTATTGCCATTCTTGAACTCTAGTTCTTCCTAGTTTGGTTAATAGGAGATTACACAAACATTTTTTGAAGTCACTGTCTACAACTTTGAATATATCTCCTGCATGGTTCAATGACCCCACTGTTTAATGTACAACTCTAACACTAGACTTCCAATGTTTTTCCGTTTGATAAATTTATGTTCCTTATTATCATCCCCCTAACTATTAAATCCCCAAAACAGCTCCATTAGTGAATAAGAAATAAGCATGTGGCTACACTAACAGCATACACTTGGATATCATACGGCTACTGAATTTAAGCAACAGTCTTTTTCCAGTTCAGTGTTGTCACTCTAAATTTCACTCTATTTACAATAGCTATAAAATCAATTAAACTTCTATTGATGCAGTGTTAATAAAAAATTATTATTTTTACATAAAGCATACATACTTAAACATTTTGTCTTAAAGCAAATTTATTTTAAGTAACGTTTATGTTTTTCATTTAAGGAGGAATTATTGATGCACAAATTACAAGATATTTTAGAAGCTAGCGATTTCATTATGAATAAGACAGATTATCGTCCTACAATTGGACTGATTTTAGGTTCTGGTTTAGGAACTCTTGCCGATGAAATTGAGAACCCTTTCAAAATTCCTTATAGTGAAATTCCTCACTTTGCAAAGTCTGGAGCAATTGGTCATGCAAACGAATTAGTAATCGGAGAATTAAAGGGAAAAACAGTAGTTGCTATGAAAGGGCGTTTCCATTATTATGAGGGCTTTACTTTAGATGAAGTAACTTTTCCCGTACGTGTAATGAAAGCGTTAGGTGTCGAGGAACTAATCATTACTAATGCTTGTGGTGCAGTTAATACAAGCTTTAACCCAGGAGATTTAATGTTAATTACTGATCATATTAATTTGGTTAGCACAAATCCATTAATTGGGCCAAATAATGATGAATTGGGAACTCGTTTCCCTGATGTTTCTGAAGTTTATAATCGTAATTTACGTAATATTGCTTCTACCGTGGCTAAAGAACAAAACATTTCCTTACAAGAAGGTGTTTATGCTTGGTGGAGTGGACCAGCATACGAAACACCAGCTGAAATTCGCATGATTCGTACATTAGGAGCAGATGCTGTAGGTATGTCAACCGTTCCAGAAGCTATTGTAGCCATTCATGGAAATATGAAAGTACTTGGCATTTCTTGCTTAACAAATATGGCATGTGGAATTTTAGATCAACCATTAAATCATGATGAAGTAATTGAAGTGGCGAGTAAAGTTAGAACACAATTCGTTAACTTAATTAAGGGTATTTTAGAAGAAATGTAATAGTGAGTAAAGAATTAAAGTGAATTACACCCCGATCGTTAGACAAAAACTAACGATCGGGGTATTTTTTATAGGGAAATTAATGAAAAAAGAACAATTACTATGTTACTATTGGAAAAATAATGCCAAATTTTTTTGTATATTATTAATGTTGAAAAAAATAAATAGATTAAGTGAGGTAATGTTATGACTAAAGAACAATATGGATGGGGCATTAATTACGCTAATCTATCACTTTTAGTAGGCGTAGTCGTTATTATTGCCATAATATTAATTAGTTGTTTTTTAATTAGAAGAAAAAGAAAACAGTGATAAATAGTTCAATAGTGTTCTTGATTTTCACAAGAATTCATGCAAAAAAGACCACTGTTATAAGTTGTTGAAAAACGTCTGAAACCATTTCACTATAAAATAAAAATAGTGCCAACTTCTCTTTAATAGAAATCGGCACTTTATTTATGGGTATACTTTATCTTGATTCTTTTGGTGGTTGACACACGTCACATTTACGTTGGTTTTTATTTTTAAATTTCGTAAATGTCTTTTCAAAATTGCTATCACATGCACATTTAAATAGTAATTTTTGAGAAAAACCGTGATATTCCGTCGTTAGCAACTTACTTTCTGAATTCTTCTCAACAAATTCTTTAATTTTACCAATCGTCCATTGTTTATTCATTCTCTTACACCTCCATATTTTTACGCTATGCGGAGGCTTTTCTTGGCATCCGTTCAATTATAAGTAAAAGTAGTAATTATCCTAAGCTACTCATTATAACATGAGTTGGTACTCAATTAAACAGATTTAAGGTATCTTATTAAGCTATACTGCCTCTTTTAGTGAATAATAAAAAAAGTCTACTGATTGAACACCACGTAATCTTCAACTCAAGCCCCCTTTTGTTCAACTAGAACATTTAGTATTTATCTTTTAAGTAGCTGGATAAACTCTTTATTTTTACTATAGATATAATTTCAATTGAATTTTATTTTTCTGGATATTTGTTTGTAAAATATTCCGCACCTACTTCATCAACTATAATCCTTTCTCCAATTTTTTGAAACTCAAGTGATAAACCATCGTCAGCAGTAATATAATACTTATCTTTTTTTGTTTTAATTTTTACATTCTTATATCTCTTTTCATTAAACTCTCCCTGAACGGCATTAGCTGATTTAGATAATTTATCTATAATTGTTTTCCTTTCAGGATCATACTTAGAAACAAAACCAAAAATCACTAATTCTTCACCAATTACTACAATAGTTAAGTCATTATTATATACAAAGCCCACATCTTCAAAATCACTAGCCTTTGCTTCATATTGTGTAACATCTTCTGAACACGCTGCTAATAAAAGGATTAAACTAAAACTTAAAAATAATCGAATCATCTTTTTCAATTCTATTCCTCCTTTTTTCACACATTTACAATCCGTGATATATGAATGTTTCAACATCATTTCTAATATATACGTAAGGAAGGAATGAACGTTTCAAATATTACCATATATTCAAAATTTTTTTCACTCTTTTCCTCCTTCTCTTGTTCAAATGACCTGACCCTTTAGTAAAATAAGTAGCTTTAATTTCATTTTTGTTTTACTCATACTTCAATATAAAAAGATACTCCTATTCAACAAGGATATTTACTTATAATTAACGCTTTCAAGCAATATAATTATGTGTGTAGTTGAATAAATTGGTAATAATTCGAGTCATTTTTATTACAACCTTTAAAAGGAGGTAATGTTATGGAAGAAAAAAATCAAATTATTCAAGATGAATCAAATACATTAAATGATGAAGATACAATATTCGATCCGATGGAATCTGATAATCAAATAATGGGCGCTCCATCTCATAAGAAACCCCATATACAACAACAACCAAAAGGAATTCGTGTAATCGGCTATACGCTCATAGGTTTTTGTGTTCTTATGGTTGCTATCGCGATTGTTGCCCTCATTGTGTAGACCTCATATGTTCCAATATGTAAAAAGACTTGACCCCTCTGTGGGATCAAGTCTTTTTAATGGTATTAGAATTAAATGAATTACGATTATACTATTTCTCTAATTCTGTAATTATAGTTCTCTATATTAGACATTTGATATTTACATTCTACTATTTCAAAGGAAAGTCAACAGCAACATGATTTTAATGCTCTCTTAATACAGGTTAACTTTTTAAGTTGGTTAGTTTTTAAATAATTTGTTTCCAAGTACTAAAATAGTCTACCTTCCAAATTTCGTTCTGATCACTATGATTCAATTGGGTGAGTACCAGACTTTTATAAAAAATAACTATTTTTCTTATTATTTAAATATGTACGTTCAAATTTAGAATCATTTAATCTGTAATCAATCCCTCTGTTGATTCAAAATCAGTCTTAAGACGTAGAAAAACCACCAACTCTGGTCTATTATCCTTAAAATTCCAATGACTTACAATTACTTACAGGAGGAACGACGCAAATAAAGCGAGAAATATTAATGTTGAAAATGAGCTATAAAAAAATGGATGAGCATGTGAAAGGAGATTTTTTTAATATGTCTATCTTTACTAAATGGTCCTTCAAGAATAAAGCGGCCATAACATTAGTTACAATCCTTGTCTTACTACTAGGTACTGTTAGTTATTTCAAATTACCAATGGAGTTTTTGCCACCCGCCGATCAACCGCAAATAACAATAATTGCACTGGGGCAAGGAGTCGATTCTAATTCGATGGAGCAACAGGTCACAACCCCAATTGAAACCGCAGTGAGTTCTGTCAAAGGTAAAAAAGATTATTTCTCTACAACAGGTGATGGATTTTCACAAATCGATATATTATTTGAATCAAAAACCAATATGAAAGATGCCAAGCAGGAAGTGCAAGAAGCTCTTTCTACCGTCACATTACCAAAGAATGTACAGAAACCTTCAATCATTCAGCTTAATACATCCATGATTCCGATTGCAGATGTTTCTATTACTTTTAAGGATGGATTAACAAAAAGAAACAGCGAATTTGCTAAGAAAAAAATCATTCCAATGTATAAAGATATTAAAGGTGTCGCAGATGTGCAAGCGTTTGGTACAGAAAGTTCATATGTTTCTATAAAAATAAATAATACGCTATTAGCAGAAAAACAATTATCACTTGAGAATATTATGACAATACTCCAAGATCAAAACCTTTCTGCTTCAGTCGGGGAAAAAACGATTGACGACAAGGCCAGTAACATCAAAATCATTGGAAAATTGAATTCTTTGAAAGACATCCAACAACTTTCCATTGCTCCAGATGTCAAACTGGCGGATGTCGCAAAAGTAAGCATTAAAAAGCCAACTACTACTCTTACTCGTGTAAACGGTAAAGATGCGTTGATTCTTATTATGACGAAACAAAGTAATGCAAACGCAGTAAGTACAGGGAAAGAAATTGCCGAAGTAACAAAGAAAATGAATAAACAATATCATAACGTCCAAAGTGATGTTATTATGTCGACAGCCGATATGATAGAAGGTTCCGTAAATACAATGATGAAAGAAGTATTATTAGGCGCACTATTCGCGACCATAGTAATTGTACTATTTCTAAGAAACCTACGTTCAACATTTATTACGATTGTCTCCATACCGCTTTCTCTAGCTTTTACACTGTTTCTGCTATGGATGTCAGGAGTCTCGTTAAACATTTTGACATTAGGTGGAGTAGCTGTGGCTGTTGGAAGGCTTGTAGACGATAGTATCGTCGTAATAGAAAACATTTTCCGGAAAATGCAAAACGAAAAATTCTCAGTAAGTCTTATTGTAGAAGCGACAAAAGAAGTAGGAACAGCTATATTAGCTTCTACACTAACAACTGTTGCCGTCTTCTTACCAATAGGATTAGTTAGTGGCAGTTTACAAGACTTTTTAATGCCATTTGCCTTGACGATCACATATTCTTTACTCGCTTCATTAATTGTTGCAGTCACAGTTGTACCGTTGATGAGTTCATCCTTATTGAAAAATAGTAAACTTGCTTCGCATAAGCCAGCAGTACGTTTTTCTCGCTTATTAACATGGACACTAAACCATAAATGGGTTGTATATCTACTTTCTTTATTATTATTTGCAGGTTCAATTGGGACTTATTTTGCAATGCCTAAGGGAGAGATTGATAAATCGACAGCTGATTTCATACAGGCAACTTTAGAATATCCAAATGATACACCACTTGAAAAAGTAAAAGAAAATACACTTCGCCTTGAAGATTACATTCACTCTCAGGATGAAGTGGAATATGAATATACACAGCTTGGTAATACAGAAGATGCCGCGAGATTTGGCGGGGTTAATTCTCCAACGCTTGCAACAATCATGATCATGTTAAAGGATAGTAAAGATACAGAAAAAATGCTTGAAAGACTAGAAAAACAAAAGAATGAGTATGTGGGTGCAGAACTAACAGTAGAAACAGCTTCCTTTATGTCAGGTTCATCTTCACCAATTACGATTGATGTTATGGGTGATGATTTAAATCAAATTGAAAAAACTGCAACTAATGTAAAAGAAAAAATCGAAGGAATAAAAGGTATTGATAAGGTAACAACCAATCAGGATGACAAAAAAATGGTCTATTCTTTTAAAGTGAATGCTGCTGAAGGAAGCGCAACGCAAATTTCTCAGCAATTAGGTGTTTTTCTAAATCGAACGCCTATAGGAATGGCAACGATTGGTTCACAACCAACTACAATTATGTTAGAGCCTCTCCTGAACCCAAAAACAAAAGATGAATTAAACAAGATGTTAGTTGCTACTCCTACAGGAATGGCGCCTTTATCTAAAGTAGCAAAGTTAAAACAAGAAGAGAAGCCAACAAACATAATCCATAAAGATGGAAATTCATATGTACGTATTACCGCTAGTGTTGATCCTGAGCATCTATCAAAGGTCAATGAAGAGATTACTAAAACTATCTTTGGTAAGAAAGATGTAAAGGGAATGAAGATTCCAGCTGGAGTAAACGTATATATTGGCGGTGCAAGTGCTCAACAAGCAGACGATTTCTCTGATTTATTTATCACTATGCTTGTATCAATAGGAATCGTGTTCTTAATTATGGTTGTAACCTTTAAGACATTCCGTGCACCAATTGCAATATTATGTTCACTTCCATTAGCAGCAATCGGTGCGATTCTCGGCCTATTGATTAGTGGAATTACGGTAGATGTTACGGCATTACTTGGTGCCTTAATGTTAATTGGAATTGTAGTTACGAACGCGATTGTTTTGCTAGATCGTGTCAAACAAAATGAAAAAACAATGATTATTCGCGATGCACTAGTAGAAGCAGCAGCTACAAGAATGCGTCCAATTTTAATGACCGCTATGGCGACAGTATGTGCTATGATTCCATTATTATTTAAAAAAGCAGAGTCAACTAGCTTAGTTTCCAGTAGTCTTGCAATCGTCGTAATTGGCGGTTTAACAATGGCCACATTGCTGACACTTGTGGTGATTCCCGTTATTTACGAGACTCTTCACTTCCGAAAAGCAAAAAGGCAGCAAAGAGAACAAGCAAGCGAAATGAATGAATCTGTTTAACATAACAAACAAGCCCTTCAATCTGTTGATTAAAGGGCTTGTTTCATAAAAGCGATTAAAAAACCTTGTTCAATCAATTTATTAAAAGTTGAACAGGTAAGTTAGTAAGTTTTTGTCATAAATACTTGTGAAACAGGCGTCTCCTCAAATCCCTTTTTCGTTAATAAGGAAATCACTCGTCCGTTTCCTTTTAAGAAGTTATAAGTAGTACGATTTATTGGCTTATCGTATTCCAAAGCATACGCAAGTAATGCATTTAGTACATCTTCATCACCATTTTCAGATACTTGAAACAATGTAATACCTTCCGTTTCATTTCCGAACACATATTTTTTCCGAATAAGACATGCAGACTGTACATCTTCATCCTTTGTAATCATCACAACTTCTCCACCTATTTTAGGTGTGTTACTAGGATCTGTTTGCCAAGGTACAATAGCCGGAAATAATCCTGAACCTATTGCATGCACAGCAGGAATTCTTTGAATTTCATAGCCATCTAAATTTGGTAATTGATGATCTAATGCCCCATTTGCTGATAAAAAGAGCAAATCGTCAACTACTTTGTAACCACACTTCTCATATAATGATATGGCTGGTCTATTTTCAGAAAGTGCTTCCAATGTAGCTATAGAAACTTCGTTGTCCATTAAGACTTTCTCCGCCTCTTGCATCAAAGAAAAGCCCAACTTCTTCCCACGATATTCGGGAACAATACCGGTTCCACCATTCCATGAAACCTTTTGACCATCCACTTCTCTAATTCCCTGCAGTACAAATCCGACAGGCTCAATACCATCATACGCAACGACTGAGAGCGATGGAGATAAACCTTCATTTCCAAACTTACTAATGAATGTTTCAAAAGATAAATTCATCGGTAATAAATAACCTTCAAACCCTCTATTAAATAATTCATGTGCTTCTTGAAAGCTTACTGACGACAATAATTTATAAGTAATGTTCATTGTTTACCTCCGCTTTTCATTCATGTTATTCGGACTGTAATTTCTGCAAATATATTAAGCTATTCTTTTATTATATTGTTATTTATTATTTTATACAATTCTAATATTACTGACTATTCTGTTCTCAAAATTTTAAAAGCCTTGATTCCAAATTAGAATCAAGGCTACATTTATTACATTGCTTTTTTATTTGAAAATTGACTGTTATAAAGGTCAGCATAAAAACCGTCTTCTTCTAACAAATCTTGATGTGTTCCTTGTTCAATCACTTTACCTTGATTCATCACTAGGATCAAGTCAGCGTCTCTGATAGTGGAAAGACGATGTGCAATAACAAAGCTAGTTCGCCCTTCCATTAAACGATTCATCGCCTGTTGGATCAGTAATTCTGTACGTGTATCAACACTTGAAGTTGCTTCGTCTAAAATCATGATCGGAGGATCCGCAAGTACAGCTCGAGCAATAGTTAAGAGCTGCTTTTGTCCTTGCGAAATGTTTGATGCTTCTTCATTTAAAACGGTATTATAACCGTCTGGAAGTGTACGAATGAAGTGATCTGCTCGAGCTGTTTGGGCAGCCAAGAATATTTCTTCATCTGTCGCATTTTCTTTTCCAAAAGCTAAGTTTTCTTTAATTGTTCCATTAAAAAGCCAAGTATCCTGAAGCACCATGCCAAATGTTTTGCGGAGGTTTTCGCGAGATATGTTACGTGTATCAATACCATCTATTTTGATTTTCCCGTCATTTAACTCATAAAATCTCATTAACAAATTGATCAGGGTCGTCTTACCAGCTCCTGTTGGACCTACAATGGCAACTGTTTGACCTGGAAGTACTTCAATATTCATGTCTTCTATTAATAGTTCCTTGCCATATCCGAAACTAACATTCTCGAAAGTAACGGCACCTTTTGCTTTTGTTAAACTAGAAGATGTCACTTCTTTTACTTCCTCTTCTTCATCTAGTAGTTCAAAAACACGTTCCGCTGCTGCAATTGTTGATTGGATAATGTTTGCAATGTTCGCTGTTTGTGCAATAGGCTGGGTAAACTGTCGAGTATACGTAATAAATGCTTGTATATCCCCGATTGAAATCGCACGCTGCGTTACTAAAATACCACCAACAACACTAATGATGACATAACTTAAATTCCCGATGAAAGACATTAATGGCATGATCATTCCCGAGATAAATTGTGCTTTACGACCTGCTTGATATAATTTTTCATTTACTTCATCGAATTCTGCGACTGCTTTTTTCTCATGTCCAAATACTTTAACGACTTGGTGGCCTGTATACATTTCTTCAATATGACCATTTAACTGGCCAAGTGTTTTTTGTTGATCTGCAAAATGTTTTTGGGACCTTTTCAAAATTGGTTTAATAACGAAAATTGAAAGAGGTAGGCTTACAATTGATATTAACGTCAACAACGGGCTGATTGTTAACATCATGATAATAATCCCTATTATGGTTACGATCGAAGTGATGAATTGTGTCACACTTTGCTGTAGCGTACTGCCAATTGTATCAATGTCATTTGTTACTCTACTTAAAGTCTCTCCATTTGCACGTCCGTCATAATATTTCAATGGAAGCTTCTCTAGCTTTTCATTGATTTCTGTTCTTAAATCATAAACTGTCTTTTGAGCGACACTAGACATAATATACTGTTGAATATACGAAAACAAACTGCTAATAACATAAAGTCCCGCAAGTAACATTAACAATTGTCCAATAGCATGGAAGTCGATTTCAGCTCCTGGTACTCCTTTGAATTTGCTATATGCCCCTTCAAATAATTCAGTGATTGCATTCCCCATTAGCTTTGGCCCTACAACCATGAAAACAGTACTCATAATTGCTGCTAAAAATACGATAAGTAATCGATTACGATATGGTTTTAAAAAGCTCAGCAAACGTCTAAACGTACCTTTAAAATCTTTAGCTTTTTGCCCCGCCATCATCATATTACCGCCATTCCCCATTGGACCGCCGCCTTGAGGTTGCGTTTTTCTATGCTTACTCATGCGATTTCCTCCTCTGAGAGCTGTGATTTAACGATTTCACGATAAACTTCATTTTCTTCAAGCAACTCTTTATGTGTACCTATACCAGCTATTTCGCCTTTATCTAAAACGATGATTCGATCTGCATCAACTACGGTACTGACACGCTGAGCAACAAGTAGCATGGTTGCATCCTTCGTTTCTTCTTTTAATGCAGCACGTAGACTTGCATCTGTTTTGTAATCAAGCGCTGAAAAGCTATCATCGAATATATAAATATCCGGTTTTCTTACTAACGCTCTTGCAATAGAAAGTCGTTGTTTTTGACCACCAGATACATTTGAACCACCTTGAGAAATCTCAGATTCATAACCATTTTCCATTTTGCTTATAAAATCTTCTGCTTGGGCTATACGCGCAGCATGTTCAATATCTTCTTGCGTAGCATCTTCTTTGCCAAAGCGAATATTTTCAGCAATCGTACCTGTAAAAAGCAGTGCTTTTTGCGGTACATAACCAATCTTAGAACGCACCTCATCGATTGATGTCTCTTTTAGATCCACACCATTTACTCGAATCGTTCCACTAGTAACATCATAAAAACGGGGGATTAGATTCACAAGTGTTGATTTACCAGCACCGGTCCCCCCTATGATTGCAGTAATTTCTCCTGACTTAGCATTGAAACTAATATTAGATAAAACAGGCTCTTCTGCTCCTGGATAAGTAAAAGAGACGTTGTCAAATTCAAGTGTTCCTCGCTCTTGGTCTACAGCTTTAGACCCTTCATTAAGTATTGTTGGTTTCTTATCTAACACTTCATTAATACGTTTAGCAGATACTGCTGCTCTCGGAATCATAACAAACATCATAGATGCCATAACAAGAGCAAACATGATTTGCATGACGTATTGAATAAAAGCCATCAAGTCCCCGATCTGCATACCACCGTTATCGATACGAATTCCACCAAACCAAATGATGCCAACAACTGTTAAATTCATCACAAGCATCATAACAGGCATTAAAAACGCCATCACTTTATTGACTTTGATAGAAACGTCCATTAAATCTTTATTAGCCTTTTGTAAACGAACTTTTTCTTGCTTTTCTCGATTAAAAGCACGGATAACGCGGATTCCTGTTAAATTTTCTCGTAACACTAAATTCAAACGATCTAAACGTGTTTGCACTAATTTAAAAAGAGGTATTCCTTTTGACATGATGAAAATAACTGCGCCCATTAGTACAGGGATTGTCGCTACGATAATAAGCGATAATTTTGCATCCTTTGATAGAGCCATTATTAATCCGCCAACAAACATAATCGGTGCACTTACAACCATTCGTAGTAACATGATCACTACTTGCTGTACTTGAGTTATATCATTTGTTGTTCTTGTAATCAGTGATGCTGTTCCAACCTCATCAAAATCTTGAAGTGAAAATTCCTCAACATGATTAAACACTTTTCGGCGGACATCACGACCGAAACCCATTGCAGCTTTTGATGAGTAATAGCTTGCAACAATCGATGCGCACACACCGAATGCAGCCACTAAAAGCATTAATCCACCGATTTCCAAAATATACTTTTTATCACCTACTACTACCCCCTTATCAATAATATCTGACATTAGAGTAGGTAAATACAGATCAGCCATGGATTGAACGAATACAAGTCCAACCACCGCTAGAACAATCCACTTATAAACTGTTAGGTTTTTTAGTAGTTTAAGCACTCAAATCATTCTCCTCTTTCTATAGCCTCTTCTAATAAAGTGATTATTTGACGTTGTGATGTTAGAAGATCATCATATTGTTTTTCACTGAGTGACTCAGTCGCTGACTCAAAAGCTTGGAGAATACTACTCTCTTGGCTTTGTATCTTGTTATAAAGTAATTGACCTTTAGTACTAAGAGTCAACAACATTTCTCTTCGGTTATCTTCTACAGGATTTCTATGAATCAATTCAGCCTGCACAAGCCCATCAACAGCTTGACTTAATGTACTTTTCGGAAAAAACGTTGCCTTCCCTAACTGTTTTTGAGTCATCTCTTCAAATGGTGCAAGCGTTATTAATAGAGCATATTGAGGAATCGTAAGATCATTTTCTAATGCCGTTCTTTGCACTATTCTCCTAATACAATGGTTCACATGCCAAAATGAATGTAATAACTTTTCAGACCTTATACCAACGTCCTTTTCTAGACTCAAAATCCCCCACTCCTTTTTCCTTTCATTACAAACAGTTCCATTACGAACAGTTCTATAATAGCACAATTAAATTTACCTTTTTATTGAAGATCAATCAAGAGAAAAGCGTTGCATTTGGTAAACTATTTTCATTACTAAAACCGCAAAAGAAAACCCAGTTAGAGGGCTTTTTTAATACTGTCCTTTAACCAGGTTATTTTACATATTCAAGTTAACTTTAATGTTTCATATTCATCGCCGTCTTATAAAAAGCTGCACTAGATAGTACAATCAACGCTACCAATAAGAAGAGTTGATCTTGGAAATGCACTAACAGCCACCCGCCAATGACTGGTCCGATGAAGCTTCCTAAGTTCTTGATTTGGGCAGCCCCTAAAAAGCTTGCTTTTTGTGTTTCTGGTGCAATTTCATCAATTAGGACATTCATTGTTGGGAAAACAAAGATCTCACCTATAGTAAACAATACCATCCCAATAACAAATATAAGACTACTATTTGCCACGCCAAATAAAGCTAATCCCGCTACAAAGAATCCTATACCCAATAATAGTGTGAATTTCGTTGAATATCGCTCCGAATAAATACTAATCGGTAATTGCAAAATAAGAACGACCGCAGCATTAAGTGCTATTAATAATGAGTAAAGTTTTACTCCATCCTCAACAGTCAATTCGACCAATTGAGGTAATGTGGAATCGAACTGAGAATATCCAAAGTTTATCAATATCGCACCTGCAACAAACAGCTGCATTTTTCGATTCGATAAAATAATACGAAACATATGATGTATTTGAATTTGTGTTGCTAGTTTTTGCTGTTTCATTTCATATCGATTCAATACAATCATCAAAAAGATTCCGTATACGCAGTACATAGCGCCTGTAAACAAAAAAGGTACGCTTGGACTTGACAGGCTGGCAATATATACTCCAACAACAGGACCTATAACAGCAGCTATATTAATTGCTGTATATCGTAATGAAAAGAGACGTTTTCTTTTTTCTTGTGGTGTAAAATCAATCATTAATGCTTGTGTAGCCGGTTCAAAAAATGAACGACATAAACCATTGATAGCATTTAAGACTATGAACATAGCAACTATATTTGTCGTAGCGAATCCTATAAATACCGTACTCCAAACAAAAACCGTGATTAATAGAATTCGTTTTCTACCAAATCGGTCAGTCAAATAACCGCCGATAAAGCCCCCTATAGTAGATAGTAATGGGGCAATTCCTATCGTTATACCTATAAGTAAAGGTCCTGCTCCTAAATCTTTATGTAGATAAAGCGCTAAAAAGGGCATAGCCATAAAGCTCGCGATACGTGTAAATACTGTACCGCCTAAAATAATCCATACTAATGGATGAAACTGTTGGAGAAATCTCAATTATAAGCACTTCACTTTCAAATAATTAATTTTAGAACTTTTCAACAAATATAACACCGTCCATATATATATGAATAGTATTATATTTTCACTACTTTAATTATTTTGAAATATTGCTGTATATTAGGCAAAGGGTGTCTAAGATTTAACTTTTAATAAGACTCTTTTTTACTTCAATGTTGTTTTTATCAAAATAAGAAGCGTACTCGATAAATATATCGAACACGCTTCTTGTTTCTATCGTGGGGTTATTAATAATAATCACCCTCTAAACTAATATAAAACTTTGAATAACTACGATTAGTGAAAATGCAAACACTATCATAAATAACCAACCTTTAAATTTTTCCCTCTTTTTGAAATCCTGTATTCCCATTACCAACATTGTTAAGCCTAAAAATAATATCATATATACTTGAAACTCGAAATTTTTTGTAATTAGTCCATAACCAGCCAATGCTAATGCAATAATTGAAAATAGAATGCGTAAGATCATTAACAAAGTTTATCCCCCCCATTCAGCTTTTTTATTTACTATCACAATTTGTTTTTCTTTCATTAAAGATTATTATTCTACAAACATTCCTAAAAAACCTCTTATTCTATCGTTTTTCTCAATGATACGCTACGTTTGTTTCGTTTATTGGGACTAAGCGACTTTCCTCCGCAAATGTGTGGCTACATCCTCCATCTGTATCAACAAAAAAATTAAACAGGGCTTTAAATAAAAAAAACCTTATGCTAGAAGAACAAAGTGTTCCTTATAGCATAAGGGTCATACTTTATTTACAAACCAATACTTGTCTAGAAAAAGTTCCTTTTCTTGCTTCACAGCGATCGATAATTTCAAAACCAGCTTCTTCAATCATATGGTCCATTGTATCAATCGTTACTATAACAACCTTTTTGGTGAATCGGCGAGCCTGCTTCACTATATCAAGCTGTTCTTCAACAGTAATATGTGTAAATAAATTGTACGGCATATCAATGATTGCAACATCATAATTGTCTTCAATCTCTGAAATTGGTCCAGTAGTTACATTGCCTTCTAGTCCGAAATGGGCGATATTCTTTCTTGAACCTAGCACTACACGTCGATTAATATCACGTCCTACGATATCAATTCCCATCGATAATGCTTCAACTAATACAGTCCCAATTCCACAACATGGATCAATTGCACGAACCCCGTTAGGATGCGGAACTGCAATATTTGCAACTGCTCTTGCGACACGTGTATTTAGTGCCGTTGAATACATATGCGGTTTTTGCTGGTGGTGAAGCCAAATAGGTTCACTGACTTCTAATTTACCAAAATACCATTTGTTATCTATCATAACGACACCAAATACAGTTTCAGGTTGATCTAAATCAGGTTCACCTTTAATACGTAAACCAATGTTACGTTCGATTTCTCGTCGTTTTGAGTGGCCTACCTTTTTCATAGAACCAAGCTCAGAGTCATTCAAACAAACAACTTTAAATGTTGCATAATCTAGGTCAAGTTGTTCAACTAAGTCCGCTATTTGTTCGAAGCTCTCACCTTCATATATTACTTCAAGGCGTTCTTTCATAAAGGGACTTCTACTTGGATCTATCTCTATTGTACTTTTCAACACATTTGAAAGGACGTCAAATCCAAAAAATGATCGCATCTCCATTCGACACAAATCATATTCATCTTTATGCCCTGAATATGTGTAAATAAATTCTCTGTTACTCAATCATTTCCCATCCTTCACTGTGCTTCCTCAATCTCTTCAACTAATTTGAAGAAGAAGCGATAAATCATGTTATAGATTTCTTCAAACGATTTCGCTTCGCTGAATCCTTCTATATAGTCTAATGGTACATTTACGTCCCATAAACCATCTTCAGCGGAAAACATGACACTGTATTTCGCATTATCTCCATGTAAATTCGTATTCAAATAAGTTTTTATAGCCTCGCAGAATTTCTTTTGTAATTTCAATCCAAATAAGGCTGTATATGTTTCAAAAACATCATCAAATTCTAGCGCTACAGCGTCCATGCGGATTAACTCAAAATTACTAGATTCTACATAAACAAATTCATTTGCTTGTTCTTTCAAATATGAAATTGGTTTCTGCAAGAAAGCAGTACTTTCCGCAGAGATTAATTCTTCCGTCTCTTTATTACAGCGTTCAAGAGCATTTATGTAAAATGTCTTTTCAGTAACAGCTACCCCACTAGGAAGTAATTCATGTTTTTCTGCGAATTCCTTTTCAATATCAAACAACTCAATTTTGTTTTCACTTATATGATTTGCAATATAATTTTCAATTTGTTGTTTTAACAATTTAAGTCAGCTCCTTTACTTGAAAGGAATTGAATTGGATTCCTCTCATACCCTAGTATAGCCTAAATTGAACTGTTAAGCCTTTAATTTATATGTATTCAGTTTTATCATGACATAAGTTTTTTGATTTGAGATGAATTATTAGATTCAACATTTGTAATGGTGGATTAATATAATTGGTTTTCAGCATACCGATCACTTTGAACTATTGCCTAGTTTTACTTTCAACAAAAGAATAAATCAGATTCGATTTCTCTATAATTAATACTGAGTTACTCTTATCTTAACCCTCCATATTCCTTATACTTACCTACATCCATTCATTAATATGAGCAGTGCTCTTTTTATTAATTTTGGCTATGTTTAACTTTATTGTTGATTTCCTTGAAATTAATAGGGTTCATAGTGTTTGAGGTCAGATGATTTTATATTAGCTTCATTATTTAAAGAACGATACTCAAATTGAATAATGTCATTATGTGCAATCTTTGTTATAGCCTTTTTCCGCTACAAGATAAGAAATCGATTATAATGGAGATCATGCGAATATTCCAGAAGAATGTATTTTAGATCCAAATAATCCAGAAACAAGAGAGAAAATGAAAAAGGCACTAGAGAATATTGAAAAAGAACTTAAACATAAATTTTAATTAAATCGTTGAATTATAATTTCGAATAATATCTCTAAAGGTTAGAACTGAACTGCACCTCAATTGTTAGACTTAAGTCTACAATTGGAGGTGCTTTTCTATTGTAGCTGTAAACGAAGGCTTTCAATACATTTATATTTTGATATAATTATATTTATGATAAATTTGGAAATAGAGGTGATTTTTTGAGTACAATAATTATGTATAGTCCTATTCTATTATTAATACTGAGCTATTATTTTAAAATTTCATTTATAGAACACCTTCATGAAGGAAATAAACGAGAAGCTAGACAAGCAAAAATATTAACGATTGCCTGCTTCACACTAGGTATCATACCCTTGATTCTCATGTTAATGGATGCAAGCGGCTGGTATTATGGCTGATATGTAAAAAGCACTTCTACAATATCGTAGGAGTGCCTTATTTTTAAAATAGACGCTTTAAATTAGCCATTTCAATCGCTGCAATTGCAGAATCATAGCCTTTATTGCCTGATTTCGTACCTGAGCGTTCGATTGCTTGTTCAATATTTTCTGTTGTGACTATACCGAAAATAACGGGTACATTTGTATTTAACGAAACATTGGCAATTCCTTTTGCTGCTTCATTGCACACATAATCATAATGTGAAGTGGAACCACGTATAACCGTCCCCAAACCTATTACTGCGTCGTAGTCACCTTTCTCTACCATTTGCTTTGCTATAAAGGGCACTTCAAATGCACCAGGTACCCACGCAACATCAATATTGTCTTCTGAAACGCCATGTCGTACTAACCCGTCCATTGCGCCACCTAGTAATTTACTTGTGATAAACTCATTGAACCTACCTACTACAATACCAATTTTTAAATCTGTTCCAATTAATTGTGCTTCAAATACTTTTCCCATTTTAAGATCCCCTTTACGAAATAAGATGATTCATCTTTTCTTTTTTAGTTTCTAAATAAAATAAATTGCTTGCTACAGCTTCAATTTCAATCGACATTCTTTCGACAACTTCAATGCCGTATGCTTCTAGGCTTTGAACTTTATCTGGGTTGTTCGTTAATAGGCGAACTTTTGATATACCTAAATTTTTTAGCATTTGAGCTGCTAATGCATAGTCACGTGCATCTGCAGGAAAACCCAACTTTACATTGGCTTCAACTGTATCAAAGCCCTGCTCTTGTAACTCATAAGTACGTAGCTTATTTATCAAACCGATACCTCTACCCTCTTGTTGCATATACAACACAACACCTGCCCCTTCAGTCTCGATGACTTTTAAGGCCTGTTCCAACTGAGGACCGCAATCACATCTTTCCGAATGAAAAATATCTCCTGTCAAACAAGATGAGTGAACGCGCACAATCGGAGCTTCAACAATATTTATGTCCCCTTTAACAAGTGCTACATGTTCGAATTTGTCGATGTCGTTTTCATAGCCAATCAAATTGAAATGGCCATAGCTTGTCGGAAGTTGTACATTAGCTGCTCTAGTGACTAGCTCTTCTTGGATGTAACGATATTGAATTAAACTTTCAATCGTAATCATTTTTAACTGATGTTTTTGGGCGAAGTCTATTAGCTCTTGTCCAGTAGACATCTCCCCGCTATCCCCCATTATTTCACAGATAAAACCTGCTGGAATAGCGCCGCATGCTTTCGCCAAATCTACTGCCGCTTCTGTATGACCAGGTCTTTCTAATACGCCATTTCTTTTAGCAACTAACGGAAAAACGTGACCCGGTCTTTTAAAATCATCAGCTAATGCATTGGGATTCAATAAATGTTGAATCGTTTGCGAACGCTCAAATGCACTAATACCCGTCTTTGCATTACAATGATCAATACTTACTGTAAATGCCGTTTGATGGTGATCCGTATTATTGGACACCATTGGATGTAAGTTGAGCTCTGTTGCGATTTTTTCTGTGATTGGTGTACAAATTAGACCTCTTGCATGCGTTGCCATAAAGTTAATATTTTCTGGCGTTGCATATTCTGCAAGTGCTACTAAATCCCCTTCATTTTCACGATTTTCATCATCAACGACGATGATCATTTTGCCTTCTTTTAAATCCTTTAATGCTTCTTCAATTGAGTGAAACATTGCTATACACCGCCCGTTTTAATATCCGTTTTGTTGTAAAAAATCCATTGTAATTGCTGAAGTACTATCGTTATTCTGTAATTGATGAATAATATATTTGCCTAGCATATCTGTTTCGATATTCACTTGTTGTCCCGTTTCCTTCAGTGCGAAAATCGTTTCTTGATACGTATGTGGAATAAGAGATACAGTCAATTTTTCAGGATGTTTTTCAAAAATCGTCAAGCTTGTTCCATCAATGGCTACGGAACCCCTTGGTATACACAAATCACTCAGTTCTCTAGAGATAGCGATGTCAATGTAGACTGCATTTGCTTGCTTTGTTTTTCTGATAATAGTCCCTGTCCCATCAACATGACCTGAAACGAAGTGACCGCCAAATCGCCCATTTGCAGCCATTGCTCTTTCTAAATTCACCAACTGCCCTACTTTTAAGGAGTGAATTGTTGTCGCTTTGACCGTTTCTGGCATGACATCTAACGTGAATTCGTGAAGTGTGAAATGCGAAACGGTTAGGCATACGCCGTTTACTGCTACACTATCGCCAAGTTGCATATCCAACATGATGTCTTGAGCTTCAATAGTAAATTTCATACTCTCTGCATCTTTTTTCAGCTCTGTAATTTTTCCTTTTGCCTCAATAATTCCTGTGAACATACGCTATACCCCCACTCCCGAAATCACTTTAATTACATCACCAATTCGATCCACTTGCTGCAGTTTTAGTGGGACAGCATCAGCCATGCTTTTTACTTCTAAATCTTCCAACATCCCCATTCCATCATGGTCACCTACTAGTTTTGGTGCTATGTAAGTAATCATTTCATTAACTAGACCTGAATTGATAAAACTCGTATTTATACGCTGCCCCCCTTCTACATAAAGGGTGACGATATTTCGCCTTGCCAGCTCTTGAAGGACGTCCTGGATTGCGATTGTTTTTGTTTTAAGTTGGATTACTTGTACATTGTCTTGTGCAAAGCTGGTGATATGATCAGGGGTAACTTCAAGCCCAACAACAATCCATGTCTGCGTTGTTTGATCAGTGATAACCTTAGCATTTATAGGTGTTCTTAAATGCGTGTCCAAAATGATTCGAATCGGTTGTTTTTTACTTTCTGTAAATCGATTTGTTAGTAATGGGTCATCTATTAACACCGTCCCAACACCAACTAAGATCGCATCCGTTTGCCCTCTTTTTCGATGAACATCCTCCTGCACTTCTTTACCTGTGATATTTTCATTTTTTCCATGAACGGTAGCAATCTTGCCATCCAATGTAATAGCTTGCTTTAACGTAACAAAAGGCAACTTCTGCTTCATAAAATGAAAATAAGCTTTATTTAATTTCACAGCTTCGGCTTCACAAAGCCCCACTTCCACTTCAATGCCAGCATCCTTTAGCTTTGTTACACCAGTGCCAGCTACTTTGGGATTTGGATCGAGTGTTGCTACCACTACTTTTTTTATACCTGCATTCAAAATGGCCATCGTACATGGTGGTGTTTTACCATAATGATTACAAGGCTCTAATGTGACATACATTGTACTGCCAACAGCATTTTCCCCGGCCATATTGAGTGCATGTACTTCCGCATGATGAGAACCGGCACTAAGATGCGCTCCAAAACCAACTACAGCACCTTCTTTTACAATGATCGCTCCTACTACCGGATTGGGCGAAGTTTGATCCTCACCTACTGTTGCAAATTTCAACGCTAAATCCATAAAATACTCGTCATGCATTGTGATAAACCTCCCTTTTTGAAAAATAAAAAACTCTCTAATTAAATTAGGGAGTTTGGGAGAGTATTAGATAAACGCATCGCTAAATAAACCTAATGAAATACTATTTTTCAAAAGGAATTGCGTGTAATCTAGCTGTCCTTCTCCCATCCAGACTATACTGTCGGCTTTGGATTCGCACCAAATCCTGCTCTTATCAAGCTCACGGGCTTAGAAGATTCACTTCATCACCGTCGATTGGGAATTTCACCCGACCCCGAAGGACTTACTTATTTAGTTTTTCCATCAAAAAAACTCCATAGATTTCTACGGAGTTTGATAGGAGTTATGTAAAATATCATAAGCAAATAAACCTATTAAAATACTTTATTTTTAATAAGACTTCGATATTCTCTACATCCTTCTCCCATCCAGACTATACTGTCGGCTTTGGACTCACACCAAATCCTGCTCTTATCAAGCTCACGGGCTTAGAAGTTTTACTTCATCACCGTCGATTGGGAATTTCACCCGACCCCGAAGGATATTACATATGAAATTAACAACAATACAAATAAGTTTTAGGGCATCAAAAAAACCCCATAGAACACTACGGAGTTTGATAGGAGACATAAATTATCAATGCTAAATAAACCTATTAAATCTACATAAATTTAATAAGACCTTGATATTCTTTACATCCTTCTCCCATCCAGACTATACTGTCGGCTTTGGATTCTCACCATATCCTGCCTAAAAAAGGCTCACGGGCTTAAAAGTTTTACTTTATCACCGTCGATTGGGAATTTCACCCGACCCCGAAGGATTATTATATTGTATGTAAATACCATAGCACTTTACTTATTTAAAAACTAGAGGTTTTTTAATTTATATTGGATTGATCGAGAACATACTAAAAAGAGATTAGTCTTAAAAGCTTGATATGTTGGGCTATATTGACCTGTTACATGTCATGAGAAAATGTAATTTTTTTTATTTACCAACACCAATTCACTGTATAGTTAAGGTAATAATACAAAAACCAAGGATAAAAACTATGGATATAAAAGCAATAAAACTCCATTTTCTCATTTCCAATTTCGGCCTTATTATACTATTTAAATTAATGCAGGCAGGAATATAAATAGCTGTTGCAATGATAGATATTATTAAAAAGACACCTAGTAAACCATCATCGAAAGTAGAGTCTACTCTCAATCCAAAAGAATGCGATGCATACATTATTGTCATGAACCATAATAAACCTATAAAAAAAGATAAATAGCCTAGAAATAAGTTAACTATTATGGAAATAGAACGGTATCCTATTCTCATTATATCCTCCTTTTCATTATTAAAATTATGCTTTAAAAACCTCATCACATTTATTTCTGTCGTAGTGTACATACTATTGAAAATAACCTTAAACTATTATATAAATCGTTTTAATATTTTATGTATATGACACAATGATATCGAATATTTACTAACATTTTCCCACCAGTTAAATTATCTGCTCTCATACAAAAATTTAAACATGCCTAATAAAAAAGCACTACATAATAAAACAATTTAATATCGTTTTATATGTAGCACTCCTCTATTCACCTTACTTATTCATTTATTCTTCTAGCATTATTTTTATTATTCGGTTTTTGTTTTTCTTCATGATTATGTTGTTTATGTGCTTCATCATTTTGTCCAACTACATCAAAGTCATCTGGACTCAAATCAAACCCATACCCAAATTCTTCACGACCTAAGTCATTTTTCTTTTTCGCTTTATTCTTTTCTTGGTTGTTATTCGCCATTTATATTCACCTCCATCCACTATAATTTGTTCATTTTCTTTTGATTTATTCTTAGTATTTATTTTGTAAACATGACTTGAACAAAACTATCTAAATATATTAATTTTCAATGTAAAAAAAAGGAGCTCTTCTTAATAACCTAATTCCAAATCGTTATCAAAAATCAACTTTTTAATTATTTCTATATCATTCCAATTAACAGTATAGTTTTCTTAAGAAAAGGAGTGAGTGAAATGAATAGTACTTGGAATGCAACTTTATATGATACAAAACATCAATTTGTTTCAAAATATGGGGAAGGATTAATTTCGTTTCTTCATCCAAAAGTAGGAGAGCAGATTTTAGATGTCGGTTGTGGTACCGGTGATTTAGCTGCACAAATCGCTGAATTAGGTGCAAAAGTCATTGGGATTGATCAGTCAGAATCAATGATTGAACAAGCAAACCAAAAATTTGGTCATATTCCCTTCTACGTCAAAGATGCGCAACACCTTGGTTATTCAAAACAGTTTGATGCAGTTTTTTCTAACGCTGCTTTACATTGGGTGAAATCTCAAGATAAGGCCGTTGCAAGTATTTATGAAGCTTTAAAAGATGGTGGTCGCTTTGTCGCTGAATTGGGTGGGCAAGGTAATATTCAATCTATTGTGGAAGCAATTCAACAATCATTTAGTGAACTAGATTATGAATACAAAGCAGAAGAGTTCCCGTGGTATTTTCCAAGCGTGGCCGAGTATGTTGCTTTACTTGATGAACATGGCTTTAATGTGCACCACTCCAATATTTAACCGACGTTTCATACCACCTGAGTAATGTTTGACCAGTTTTTTGTTTTCATCTTGTAGGCCAATTTCTTCTAATACAATTTCAATTCTCTCTTTCAATTTATCTTTTGGCATTTTATGAATACTGCCAAAGAAATGCAGATTTTCTCTAGCCGTTAAATCACTATATAAAGCTATTTCTTGTGGTACGACCCCCAACACCTCTCGCAAAGAACCTTGATCATTTATAACGCTTTTTTGGTGTAGCAATACATCACCCTTTGATGGTTTGATAAGCGTTGATATCATGGCAATCGCTGTCGATTTTCCCGCACCATTTGGACCAAGTAACCCCACAATCTCACCTGGCTCAATATATAAATTCACGTGATCTACCACATTTACTTTTTTATATGTTTTTGTTAAATCCACTACTTCTATCATAAATTACATCCCCTCTCTCCTTAATTACACTATAAATAAAATCACATTGCTTGCAGACTAGCTAACGTCATAAATCGATATGACCTCAGTCACATAAAAAAGCGACGAGTTAATCGCCGCTTCTTTCATTACTCATACGAGATCATTTTTCACAGCATAAATGGCTAACTGTGTACGATCCCTTAAATCAAGTTCCTGTAGAATATGTGTCATATAATTCTTCACTGTACCAATTGATAAAAACAATTCTTCTGATATTTCCTTATTTGTCTTGCCCTCACCTACGAGCCTCACTACATCAAGCTCTCGTTCAGTTAAAGTATGAACTGGTTGTGATGGAGGCGATTTTTTCAATAATTTAGGCATTAACTTTGCTGCAACATCCTCATGTAATACGAGCCCTCCTTCAAGGACACTATGGATAGCACTAATTAATTTATGAGGTTCTGCTGATTTTAACAAAAATCCATTAGCCCCGTCTTTTAATATTTCGAACGCATATTCTTCATCGTCAAACGTCGTCAACACTAAAACTTTAATTTGTGGGAATCGATTGCGGATTCTTTTAGTTGCTTCTATCCCATTCATTTCTGGCATTCTGACATCCATTAGTACGAGATCAATATGATGATTTTCAAGTGCAGCCAGTGCTTCAAATCCATTACTTGCTTCCGCAACAATTTCAAAATCCGGCTCTTGCTCTACAATCATCTTCAGCCCATTGCGCACAATAGCCTGATCTTCAACAATCAAAATATGTACCATTCTCTATTCCCTCTCTTTTATTGGAAATGTACCTTCAACTATAAAATGATCTTCGGTCCGATTGACACGAAGTTCTCCACCGATTTCTTCTACTCTACCCATCATATTCGTGAGTCCGAATCCTAATTCAAAAGCCTTTAGTTTCAACACTTTATTTTTCACTATAAAATGAACCTGTTGTAATGAATTTTGTCTTAAGATTACTTCTACTTCTTTTGAATCACTATATTTCATCGCATTCGTCAAACTTTCCTGGAGTACGCGATAGAGAACAATACTTTGTTTATTGGAAATCGGTAAAGTTAACACACCTTTTTCAAAAGTAAAACGAATTTGTAAATGGCTCTCCATTTCAAGCTTTCGTATTAATTGAATAACAGATTGAATACCGCTTACTTCAGCCGTTTTCAGCTGTCGCACTGCATTTCTCGTTTCATCCAAACTATCTCTAGCTAATTCTTTTATGTCTTTTATACCTTTCAAATTATTCTCGATGGATAGAACCTCTAATTGCATTAACAAAGCTGTTAACTTATGTCCCACTGAATCATGGATATCTCTCGCCATTTTCGTGCGTTCTTCTGCTCGAGCTAATTGTTCTTGCTCTACAAAAGAGCGCTTTAACGTTCGATATTCCCCAAGCAATCCTGTATAAAGATCACCTTTTTCTTTAACGTTCCAAAAAAGTTGACTTACAAAGAATGAACTTATACAAATCGAAATAAATAACACAAAATTTAAAAAAGGAAGATATTTCAATAAAGTTATTGCTGTACAAACGAAGACAAGCGAACTTATGTAAATTGTATGTTCCCGATGTTTTAGTTGAAAAGCTCCCTCCATTATAAAAAAAGCATGCATGGGCAATAAATAAACAACATCTATTGAAAGTACCAATCCTATTGGGATTAATAACACCATAATGAGATAATTAATGATAGGTATTTTACTAAGTGGGATTGTAAAATATAAGCACAAAGTAGCTGTGGCTATAATGATTGTGTTTGTTACCGGCCCACTATTCAGCAAGATATGAATTATTAATACGCCTATAGTAAAAAGCAACGCAATATAACGAATAATCAATGCTTGCACTGTTACACCTCACTTTGAATTGTAGTATTTCACTCTGTAATTTCTCCTATTATTAACACTTGAATGTACCAAGAAAAACGAAATAATTAAATCTTCTCTGCACAAAATTGTTAGTGTGTTACATGTAATAATAACAAAATATGGTATCAATAAAAATATCTTTTCTTTGCTTATGTCTAAAATCAGTTTTTATCGTTTGATTATGCTAATATATCATCTAAGAGAAGGTGATTTTATTTCAGAACTATTTACTGAGAAACTAATATTCATTGCACTGTTTATACTGATTATCCATTGTATCGAAACACTTGCATACGCTGTCCGATTATCCGGTGCAAGAGTTAAACTGCTTGCTTCTGCTTTATCCTTATTTAACTTGATGGTCATGGTATCAAGGCTTGCTAATATGATGCAGCAACCTTTTACTGGAAGCCTAATTGATAAAGCACCAAAAGAAAATACTCTAGAATTTGTCGAAAGTCAATTTAGGATCATCATTGCATCTTCCACAATAGGTACTATCATCGGGATTCTACTACTCCCAACTTTTATCGCCATTTTTTCTAGAGCAATTATCCATTTAGCTGAAGAAAGAGGCTCCATTCCGTCGTTGATTAAAAAGGGCTTCACATTTGCATACATAAAACGCGGACTAAAGCATATTCACTTGCCAAAAATTTCTTATGTAAAGGATATACGATTAAAAGATATCCCAGTAAAATTATTTTTCATCAATATGGTGATCACAGCTATCTACACAATTGGAGTATTATCTGCTTTGTACGCTGGGTTGATCGCTCCAGAAAGAAAAGCAACAGCCATTATGGCCTCAGGTCTTATTAACGGGGTAGCTACTATCTTGCTTATCATCTTTATTGACCCAAGAATATCAATTCTTGCCGATGACGTCATTAACCAAAGAGGCAGTTATTCGAATCTAAAAGGTATGTCAATTATGATGATGACTTCCCGATTGTTTGGGACATTACTAGCACAAGTCTTTTTCATTCCAGGAGCTCATTATGTAGCTTGGTTTACGAAATTTATTGTTTAATTTGTAATGACTTGTTTTTAACCACGAAGTTCTATCCGACTTGGAAATTATCCTTAGTTGGTGTTTATTAATCATTCGCCACTCGAAACAATAAGCGTATTCGATTTATAACTCGAATACGCTTATTGTTTTAGAGAATTTCAATAATATCATTAAACATAGCCAATAAATTTTTAGTGCCTTACTGGAGTAAAAATCAAGTAAAGTAAGCTAATCAAACTTATTAAGCTTTTATCGGTACACATATTTCGCAATAATGGTTGTTTACCATCTCCTCAGTGTATCTTTCCAAAATAGGTTTGTTATCAATTTGATATCCATTCATTTGTAAATCAATAAAAATATTGGCATATGCTTCTTGAATGTCTTCGGCTGTATGTTTGACTTCGTAAGCAAGGTACTTTCCACCAGCAAGTTCACCTTCGCAAATTGAATTATCGATTTGATAATCCTCTGAAATCACAATACAAGCATCAAATCTACAGTCTTCAGGAAGTGTTGTCTCAGGGTTATCTTGTTGAATTGCAAGTATAATTGACGAAAGATTTTTCTCTCTTGCCCATTTTTTCAACTTCTCCATAACTTCAATATTTGCAGAACCATACGGACCAACACGTCGCACATAAGCTAAGCGATAGTTAGGTAGTGTTTCAACTTTAAATTTCATATATTCTTTCTTCCTTTCTTCTTTTGGATTTATTTGGTGCATTTCGAATGTAACATGCTTAAAAAATATATACACTTCATTTTTTTAAAAGTAACAATCTTTCTATTTACGAATTTTTAAAACAAAAAAACAGAGCTATTTCTACACATTTTGTAGATTTACTCTGTCTTTATGTTTTAACAGCAACATGCTTTTAAAAAACAGCCATTACCGTATGTGCTTGTCCAATACCAACTCAAAAAATTAGAACATCCATCCTCTTATTTGAAGAAAAAAAGTCTACATTTTTTTCTAATTCTATTTATTTTACCACTAAGTTTTTTGACTTTTAACGATTCCCTTACATGTTAAGCCAAAAAAGTACTGATATACTCTATCGCTCTTTTATCCTGTACATGGGCATAATGATCACCCTTTAACATCTGAACTTTTACTTGATTTGATTTTATTCCTTCCACTTCTTTCTTTACTTTTCGTTGCGCAGCAGCTGGACTATTTTCCCGATTTCCATAAAGAAGCAAACAAGGCATTTGAATTGTTTTTAAGATTTTAGGTGGATTGCTCCTATAAGCAGCTAACAACAAACTAATCCCCGATAAATTACTTGATCGTTGGTTTTCAATGGCTTCTCTAATAAAAGGACTATCTTCAAATTTAAACTTTTCAATAACTTTCTTAATTTCTTCCTCTGTTTTAGGCTTTGATACTTGCTCATCGTATGATTCTTTCCCTAGTAAACGTTGTCCAAATAATTTATGACAAATACTTATGATAGGTAAGAAGTATCCCGTTTTACCGAACATTTTAACAGGGAAACGATTAACCCTATCATATCCGATATCTAAAAGAATCAGTCGATCTACTTTCTTAGGATAATAGAATGCATATGCTAAACCAATAATTCCCCCTAATGAGTGCCCGATGATAGCAACTTTATCTAAATGATTCTTTTCGATATAGCCATGAAGCCAATCAGCCATATCTCTTTCTGTCACTACACCTTCAATTCCAGTACTCTTCCCGATACCAGGTAGATCAATCATATGTGTAGTAAACTCCTTATGTAATGCATCCGCTATAGGCATCCCCATACTTCCTGACCATCCAGTACCAGGAAGAAAAATAGCAACCTTATTACCTTTTCCACTTACAATGGAATAATATTGTAGCATTGTGTCCCCTACCCCTATATATGTCAGATTTTCATTATCTACTCTTGATGAATAAGCTCTTTACCTATTCACTAATCAATTTTTTGATTTCTTGAAAATTTGGACTCAATTCACTCCACACATCAAATTTATTCCCATCTAAATCAGCAAATACAAAGTTTCTTCCAGCATGACCTCTATTTTCAATATTCCCAACTTGCATTTCACTTTCCATAAAGAAGCTATGTAATTCTTCTAAAGCATCGAGCCCATTTACCTCAAAAGTCATGGAAAAACGTTCATTGCCGTTACTATCGATGAAATTCGAACTTTGAGTCTCTTCTGCCTTCACTAAGAAAAAGCTTTGATCTGCTAGATTAAGAATCACCTTCTCTTCGTCTTGATAGCTCAGTACAGCACCTAAGTTCTTTACATACCACTTTGCAGAAATGTCTACATTAGTTACTGGAATATAAGTAGTTCCAACCCGCACTAACTTATTACTCATTATCTAAGCTCCCTTCAATTTGTTCTTTATATAATTCTATAAATTTATATTTTTACCTCTTTACCCCTAATTTTATTGTAAAAACCACAAAAAAACAGCAGAAACAAATTCGTTTCTGCTGAATCTTTAACTTGCTATGTTATTTAGATAAAACGAGCAATATCCTCTAATGGTAAACGTGATGAGCCGAATGCTGGTGCTGCTGCTTTACCGATAGCAATTAATACGATTGGGAATTCATTCTCAGGTAATTCAAATCGCTCTGCAAATTTCACTTTATCAAATCCGCCCATTGTTACTGTATCGAAACCTTTTTCTTTTGCGATCAGCATCAATTGCATAGAAATTAGACCTGCATCAAAAGTTGCGATACTTTGTCTTACTTCTAATGGTGCTGCTGGGTACATACGCATTGTATTGTTGATTGTGATGTTCTTCTGTTCTTCACCCATATGGCCTTCTTCTACATTTTGTGTGTAGATTTTTTCTACGTTTTTGTACATTTCAGCATCACCTAAAACGGCAATAACTGCTGAAGATGTTTCAATTTGTTCTTGATTGTTACCAATTGCGCGAAGTTCTTTTTTCGTTTCTTCATCTTGAATAACAAGGAATCTCCATGCTTGTAGGTTACTTGAAGAAGGTGCACTTGTAGCTTCTTTTATGATCTCTTCAAGTTGTGCTTGAGTCATTTTAAAAGTCGGATCGTATTTACGAACTGATTTTCTGTCTTCCATAATTGTATATAAACTTTTTTCTGTTGTAGTTGTCATTATATTTCCTCCTAAAACTTACTTAAGGTAAGTTGATAAATAAATCTTACCATTAGTAAGTTTATACGTCAATAAAAAAGTTTTATATGTTACAATAGAGGAAAATGCATTCACATGCGGGAGGTTGTTTTATGACTCAACCGAATTGTACACATAAATGTAGTAGCTACCATCAAGCAATTGAATTTATCGGAAAACGCTGGATGGGGATGATTATTTATTCTCTGTTATCAGGCCCTAAACGTTATCACGAAATTCACACTTTAATTCCTGGAATTTCTGACCGCTTACTAACAGAACGCTTAAATGAATTAGTAGATGCTGGCTTAATCAATAAAAAGCTAATTGACTCTTCCATTAAAAAAGTAGAATATGAGTTAACACCAAACGGTTTGGCATTTAATGACGTCATTGTATCTATTCAGAAATGGATTGATCTATGTGATTTTGAAAAGCAAACGAATGAATCAAAATAGTTATAGCGTATTTTACTATCTAATAGTATGCAAAAAGCCATTCATCTAGGTTAAGACTAGATGGATGGCTTTTGTTTATTTCATACTAAAAATTTCTATATTGTTGATTACAAATGTGTTTGTTTACCAAACCATTTTATAGTAGATTTGTTTGAGATGGATTTATATATTTTTAAGCTTTTTCTCATTTAAATAATCTTTGTAGACTAAAACCGCAACAACAATAAAGCTTAAACTTACAATCCGGAAGATCATTTCTAAACTAATCCATTCAGCTAAAATACCTAATACAAATGCGCTAACTCCAACGCCAACGTCAAAACTAGAAAAGAAAGTTGCATTTGCCGTGCCACTTTTTTCTTCACTTACCTTTTGAACCGTCCATGTTTGTAAACATGGCATAACTGTTCCATAACCTGCTCCAAATAAAATCGCTGCTATTATTAGACCAATATCATTTGATGCATAAGACAGCATAACAAGTGATAAAAACCCTAACATAGCTGACACAATGATAATAGACCACGGTCCTTTTTTGTCATACCATTTCCCAGTAAATGGACGTATCAAAGTTGCTACAGTTGCATTGATAAGGAAGAATAGAAAAATATGATCTATCCCCTTTTGCTTTCCAAAAAGAACCAAGAATGTAATAACCGCTCCAAAACCAAGTGTTGTAATAACAGTCAGTAACGCTGGGAACCACACTTCTTTTTCAAAAATCATATCCAAAAATCGAAATGGTTGCTTCTCACGCATTACAGTTGTAGGAGATGCTTTTACAAATTGAAGCGCAATTACAGCCAATAAACTAAGTACTACGGAGGAGCAAATTAAAACATCGAAGGAAAACGACTCATATATAAGGATACCGATACTCGGTGAAATAATAGCCCCTACCGTTGTAGAGATAGAAAAATACCCCATTCCTTCTCCTAACCGTGACTTAGGAATTAAATCGACTACCATTGTACTATTTGCTGTGGTTGATACCCCCCACGCTGCACCATGGAAAATGCGTAACAATAGAAAAAGCCATACAAAATTAAGAAATGGATACAGCATTGTAATAATCATTAAAGCTGCACTTGCACCAATGGCTAGACTTTTTCGTTGGTTATCGATTAAATAGTACCCTACAAAAGGTCTGATTAAAACAGCACCTATCGTAAATAATGTTGTCACTAGACCTACTTGAATGGAAGATGCATTTATACTTAACAAATAGGCTGGCAAAATAGGGAGCAACATATCAAACCCTATAAAAACTAAAAAGTTGCTAATAAATAAGAATATAAATGGTTTACTAAAGATTCTTTGATTTTTCATATAACTATTCCTCGCTTCTAAATTATTCTCTAAGTTAGAAGCGTTAGGATCACTGAAACGTTTTTCAATTGTCTAAGGTTTTTAGTCAATTTATTCACCCTCTTTATTTAATAATAGTTGGACTAATATAATTTTTAGATTATACCAGACTTCAACATTATTAACAAATTACTTTTTTTAACAACTATTTTATACTTTATTATTCATGTAACAACTCTATCGTCACTTTATATATATGTAGTTTAATTTTGTTTATAGAAAAACAGTTACCATCTCTTTTTTCGAATAACTTTCTCACTCTACATTCCATATTAATTAAGAAATAAAAACAGCTTGCTGATGAGAATACATCACAAGCTGTTTTTATTAGAAACATTAAAATGCTCTCCTTCTAATGAAAGAGAATTTATTTTTTGACTCCTATTGGGATACAAAGAGGTGATTGATCCACAGGGTTTTGAATAATAATTGAAGATAGTCCAAACACATCTTCAATCATTTTCTCAGTGAATACTTCATCAGGCGGGCCTTCTCTGTATATCTGCCCGTTTGAGATACTGATTAAGTAATCTGCATAACGCGCAGCTTGGTTTAAGTCATGCAAAACCATGACAATCGTTCGATTGTGCTTACTATTTAGTGAACACAACAACTCAAGTACTTCTATTTGATGAGCTAAATCTAAATAAGTAGTCGGTTCATCGAGAAGCAACAGCTCTGTGCCTTGCGCTAAAGCCATTGCAATCCATGCTCGCTGACGCTGACCGCCTGATAGAGCATCTAACGTACGATCACCTAAGTAATCCATTTTAGTTGCTCTTAAAGCTTCATCTACAATTTCATGATCTTCCGCAGAATAACGAGAAAGTAAACCTTTGTGAGGATGGCGTCCATAATAACAAAGTTCTTTAACCGTCAAATCTTCAGGTGCTTCAGGAGACTGTGGCAAAATGGCCAGCTGTTTCGCCACTTCTTTTGATGAATGTCGATGAATATCTTTACCATTTATATAAATACTTCCTGCTGTAGGCTTTAACAACCTGGCTAAAGACCGAAGAATAGTTGATTTTCCACAGCCATTTGAGCCAATAATAATGCTAATTTTCCCTTCTGGAATGTGAAGATCAATATTATTAATAACAGAAATTGAATTGTACGACAATGAAAGTTTTTCTGCTGTTAGTTTTGTCATTACTATTCATCCTTTCATTTACTTTTTCTGTTCACGGCGCAGTAGATATAAGAAATATGGGGCACCAATGACAGCTGTTACAATACCTGCTGGAATTTCAACTGGAGGGACGATACCTCTTCCTAAAGTATCCGCGATCAATAAAAACAGCGCTCCTACTGTTCCTGAGACTGGTAGTAAAAATTTCGAACGGCTTCCTACTAACCTTCTTCCGACATGCGGGGCAATTAAACCGATAAAGCCAATTGCTCCGACAACAGCCACAGATAAGCCTGTCAATATAACAGCAATGCTTAATAAAACATAACGAACAAATTTTGTTCGTTCTCCTAAACCAACGGCAATTTCATCTCCAAGATTTAAGATGTCCAACTTCGATGCAAAAATGACTATGAATGGAATAAGGATGATAGAGGGAACCAAAATCCATATTTCACTCCATCCTCTTCCCCATAAACTTCCTGTTAACCAAAGAAGTGTAGTATTTACATTATCAGGAAATTTAATCATGAAATATTGAATTCCTGCTTGGCAAATCGCCCCTAAAGCTACTCCGACAAGTGCTAATGTATGCGGCTTTGCCCCTTGAGCATACGAAAATATCATGAGAATAATTGCAATAACCGCTGCTCCTATAAATGCTGCAATAGGTAATACCAGTATAGAAGCTGTAGGAAATACAATTAATACAAAAACAGCAAACAAACCCGCTCCTTTTGTAACCCCTATAACATCAGGTGAAGCTAGAGGATTTTTTAAAATCCCTTGTAGGATTGCTCCTGCTACGGCTAAAGATGCCCCAATTACAATGGCAATAATCATACGTGGAATACGGTAATTATATAAAATAAACGTATTATTTTGTGAAGTCCCACTTATATTGCTTAATATATCAAGAGGGGAAATATAGATAGCACCTACACCTAAGCTAATAATTGCGACGATTAGCAGAAGTACAAGAAAGGCACTTAGTATCCCATATGGATGTTTTCTTTTGGTCATTGTTTGATATTCCTCCCTTTTTTAGCCAGATATAAAAAGAAAGGAGCTCCGATAAGTGCTGTAACAATTCCAACTGGAGACTCAAAAGGATATGCAATAAAACGTGATAACACGTCAGCATAGACAAGTAAAATGGCTCCTAAAAGGGCTGAGAACGGTAAAATCCTCTGGTAGTCTCCTCCGACTAACTTTCTTGCAATATGAGGAACGATAAGACCAACAAAACCGATTGGACCTGCTACAGCAACTGATGCACCTGCAAGCATAACAACAATCACTCCCGCAAAAAAACGAATCCATTTTACTTTTTCACCTAAACCCGTAGCCATATTTTCACCTAGAACTAATATAGAGATTGAACGTGACATGCTAAATGCAAAAAACAGTCCAAGAACAAACCATGGAAAGAGAATTTTGACATGGGTCCAGTCTTTACCATTGATAGAACCTACAAGCCAGTACAGCACATCGGTTGCTTGTTCATTCAACACAATAACTCCTTGTGTAAGTGATGATAAAAACAAATGGACTGCCATACCTGCAAGTGCTAGTTTCACATGTGTGGTTTTACCGCCTGATGCAAATAAATAGACGGTTATTCCTCCTAACGCTGCTCCTAAAAAGGCAATATATACAGTCGTTTGTGAATTCAATTCCGGAAATAGAATCAGTGCCATCACAATCGCTAAAGACGCACCCGCATTTACGCCAAAGACTTGCGGAGATGCTAAAGAGTTCCTTGTAATTGCTTGCATTAGTGCTCCTGCTACAGCAAGACTGGCACCAATAAGTGCTGCAAGAACAGCCCGTGGAAGTCTAAGCGTCTGAATAATCGTTGTTTGTTTAGAATCGTCTGATGCAAATAATGCCTTTAACACATCTATAAAACTTATGGATGAAGAGCCGAAAGCAATATGTATAACCATTCCGACTATTAATAAACAAACACTGACAAATGCGACTATATATTTATTCGCTTTTGGCTTTAGAACGATGTTAGTCATTTTACAACACACTTTCTCAAGTTTTCTTTTTAAACAAATAGAAGCAAGAATAGAAAATCTATTCTCACCCCTATTTTTAACCATAATTATTTTACTTTTATTCTTCGTTTAGTAACTTAACCGTATCTTTTCCAATAGCCTCAGCTGATACTACACCTCGGTATCTTGTCCATAAATCACGATCAACTACAAAAACTTTGTCATTTTTAACAGCTTTCAAATTCTTCCAAAGAGAATTTCCTTTCCATTCATCTGTTAAAAGTTTACCTTCATTATTTGCTAAAATTAAGATATCTGGGTTAATATCAGACAACTGCTCTAAGTTCATTTCAGCATATGCTTCTTTGTTTTGTACTGCGTTTTTAAGACCTAACTTTTCAAGAAACTCTCCGTCAAATGAAGAAGACGTGTGCGCTTGAAATGAAGTATCTCTTACAACGGCTGGTAACACTGTCTGATCTTTTTCTTCTTTTAATTCATTTTTTAATTCTGCAATGGTTTTTTCATGTTCATCTAAACGTTGATTTGCTTCCTTTTCTTTTCCAACTGCTTTAGCAATCGTTTTAAATGAATCTACATTTTCTTCATATGTTGACTCACGACTCTTCAACTCAATTGTTGGAGCAATTTGTTCAAGATCTTTATAAATTTCCTTATGACGCTGATAGTCTGCGATAATCAAGTCTGGTTGCAATGAACTAATCACTTCTAAATTAGGCTGTTGACGTGTTCCAACAGAGGTATAATCTATTTTGTCTCCAACAAGCTTTTCAATCATATCTGTTTTATTATCATCAGCAATTCCGATTGGCTTCATGCCTAAACCTTGAAGTGCATCAACAAATGATAATTCAAGAACGACTATTTTTTTAGGATTTTTAGGAATGCTTGTTTTTCCTAGTTCATGCTGAACAGTCACCTTTTGCTTGTTATCTAAATTTTCTTTTGATGAATCTTGATTCGATCCGCATCCTGCTAACACTAATAATATGGATATAATAGCGTAAATAATTGCTAATTTGCCTTTTTTTATTTTCTTCATATAAGATGTATTCTCCTTTGTTGTAAGGTCATGACAACGATAATGATAATCATTTTCATTATTGAATATTATATTCTTATAGCTAATAAGTCAATATATTTATTATTTTTTTATTTAAAATGCGTGATTTTTAATAATTTTTTAACAAACAAAAAAGCTCCCCTATTTTAAGGAGCTCCAATTTTTCACTTAATTCCAATTACTAAAAAAGGTTGCTTTCTCTATAAGATAAATAAATTTTTTGCGATTTAAAGTTTTAGTTAGTCATTTTTGAAAATTCAGTATTAGTTATAGGACAGTGCAACCAACTACAAGAAATGATAATATGTATGATGAGTAAAGGATTTTGCAATAGATAAATATTGTTTTTATATGTTGCAATAGGAGGATATAAATGAATAACGAACATAATTTTTGGCTTGATTTACCGAAGCCATTTTTTATATTAGCACCAATGGAAGATGTCACAGACGTTGTGTTTCGCCACGTCATTAGTGAAGCAGCAAAACCCGACGTATTTTTTACGGAGTTTACAAATACAGAAAGTTATTGCCAATCTGACGGAAAAGATAGTATGCGTGGGCGTTTAACGTTTACGGAAGATGAACAACCTATTGTCGCTCATATTTGGGGCGATAAACCTGAGTTTTTTAAACAGATGAGTATCGATATGAAAAAACTTGGTTTTCGTGGGATTGATTTAAATATGGGCTGCCCCGCACCAAACGTTTCATCAAAAGGAAGAGGTGCTGGATTAATCCAACGTCCTGAAGTGGCAGCAGAAATTATTCAAGCAGCAAAAGCCGGTGAATTGCCAGTTAGCGTTAAAACAAGATTAGGTTATCACGACATTGACGAATGGCGCGATTGGTTAGGACATGTATTGAAACAAGATATTGCGAACCTTTCTATTCACCTTCGTTCGAAAAAAGAAATGAGTAAGGTAGATGCTCACTGGGAACTAATCCCCGAAATAAAAAAACTTCGAGATGAAATTGCTCCAAATACGTTATTAACAATTAACGGAGATATCCCTGACCGAGCAACAGGTTTAAAATTAGTAGAACAATACGGCATTGATGGCGTAATGATTGGCCGCGGCGTTTTCACGAATCCATTTGCTTTTGAAAAAGAACCTAAAGAACATAGTATGATAGAGTTTCTCAATTTATTACTTTTACAATTAGATCTTCATGATAAATATTCAAAAGAAATCGAACCTCGTCCATTTAAGCCACTTCTTCGCTTTTTCAAAATCTATACTCAGGGATTTAGAGGCTCGAGTGAACTAAGAAACCAATTGATGGATACAAAATCAACGGATGAGGTCCGTCGTTTAATACAACTATTTTTAGAATTAGACTAAGTCAAGCATGGGACACGGAGATGGGTTCCGCTTCCTACAAAAAAATTAATAATGACTAATAATCTAGTAGATGAGGCATCATTTTGACTGGTGGAATAAGCGCCCCCTGAAAGAAGGTGGGCGCTATTTGACGCTTACTTATAGCCTCATTCCCTTAACGTTGGGATAACGTGCTGTTTCAAATATTTAATCATTGCGGTTCGTTCTGCTGACAAAATAAACCCTTCGAACGGCATCCTACTTTTTTAATATATCTTTCTATATTCTTATTAAACTAATCTGCCCCTTTAGTTTAATAAGAAAAAAGAGCTGTCTGAACAGCTCAAAGATCTTCTACTAAAGCACTCCTTTTGTTGAAGAAGAACAGTAATCATTACTAAAAAATCGTTCCTACTCATGATACGTTCAACGAGATGTATCTTATTGAAGTTTTAACACTCATTATATAAAAAAATGACCTGCCTATAAGACTAGTCATTTCATGATAAAAGTTACTTACTAACTTTGATTCGCTTATTTGCACTCACATGTTTTTTAGGTATATGCAAGGTGCTTACTAAAAGTTTGGTTCCTGTTTTCTGTTTACCGATATATGCGCTAAATTTACCTTTGCTATCCGTTTTTACTTTTGCAATACGTGCACCAGCAGGATAATCATAATAAATAGAGATCCATGTATTCTTCTCTGAGTAACCTTTTATATAACTACTTCTTGAAGTTACTTTGTTTATTTTTAATTTCGCCTTTTTATAATCTTTTACTTTAATATACTTTTCTGTTCTATTTCCTGCAAAGTCTATTGCTGTAAATTTGTAGCTTCCATTTTTATAAACAACAAATGGCAGACTATGCCCTGATAATGCTTCTTCTAATGGTATAATTTTATTATAATTATTTGGATAAATAACTGTCTTAATGCCAGATTCCGCATCTGCAACTTCTATGTTTAGCTGATAGTTACCTGTACCATACTCTAAAGAGGGTTTATTTATCGTTATTTTAGGTTTTTTCATATCTATATTTTTAATATCGATAGTTATTTTTTTGGCTTTTCCCCAGATCAATTCTTTATCTTTATCAAATATATACCAATTATACACTCCGTTTTCGGTTATTTGAATCACTGCTTTATTAGATTGTTCATTATGTAAATCATAAATATAGTTATTTCCTCCATTAGAGTTTGAGGTGTCGATAGTAACTGTAATAGGTTTATTCGTTAATTTCCTATTGCTAAAGGTAATTTTAGCATTTACTTCATTTTCTATGATTGTAGGTGAAAAACTTTCAGCAAATCCTTCGCGTGGATTGCAAAATATAACCAAAGATAACATAGCTATTAGTAATAATACCTTGTACAACTTTTTCACTCTTAATCTACCCCTTTTAATTTCTTATGACATTTTCAAAAAGTCAAAGAATAAACTGAAATACAATTTAAAGACATCATATAACTATTAAATTTTACCATACTACCCATTATTAATGGTAAATCACTTCTTTTTTCTTTAACCATTAATCTTTATCGTTAAATGATAATGATCATATTAAACTAACCTGTCCCTTCAGTTGAATAAAAAAAGAGCTGTTTGAACAGCTCAAAGATCTTTTACTAAGCCCCCAGAAGGATTAAAGTTCAAAATTACCTTCAAACTCTTTTTAAATATCCATATTATCCAATCAAAAATCAGAAAGCTTTTCTCCTGTTAATATTTCAAATAAATCAGTAGAATTTTCCACGTTAAGTCGAACATACTGATCAACACCTCTAACAACCTCTAATTTATCTTTATTTGGACTTATCCAAATTTCATATAACACTGCTTTTTCAGACGATTTAGGATTTTTAGATTGAAATGCAAACTTATAATCAGCAGGACGTACCATATCTACTTTGGCGTTTTTCCAATCATCCCTATTCAATATAATATCTTTCACCTTTTGAACTTGTTTATTATCAATAATTTCTTTGAAGTCTTCATATTTATTTTCATCACCAATACGCTTTTGAACTTCTATATATTCTCCTTCGTCTTCTTTTCCATTAGAACACCCTGTAATAACAAATAAAATCATTGCCAATGAAACAAATAAGGTCTTTATAAATAATTTCATATGAACTCCCCATTTATTTAATAAGTCGACCTTCGTTATAAAAATTCCATTTCATGCGTCAACAGTATATGTCTTACTAAAGAGTTAGCGAATTTAAGGCGTTGATACGTGAGGTAACAAATTCCTTGTTCAACTAATCTACCTTTTTAGTTGAATAAAAAAGGTACTGCTCAAAAATCCCCTACTAAAGAACCCGTTTATTTAAGTGCATTTTTTCACAAAAATGAACTACATCCTTCTAAACCCATTGCCAAAAACTCACTAAATTTCACTAAACCACCACCCAATAAGAATTCCAACGTAATAAATACACATCCCCTTTTTTTGTGAATTACTTTCCTAACCTGCTACATAATTAATGTACAACTCTTCGCAATTTCTATTATATTTTAACATAAATATCCAATTATCTTCAGAGAAAGTCTACTACAAAATGGTCCTTTTGTTTAACAATGATACATACCACTCTTCGAACCTACCCCTTTAGTTGAATAAAAAAAAGAGCTGTCTTAACAGCTCTACGCTCTTCTACTTAAGCACCCGTTAGTACAATAAGTTCAATAAAATATAACGTTAACCTTCTTAGTTCAAGAATCATCGTTTTTGTACAGCAAATAAGAAATCCCACTCCTACATTTACAAAAAATATCGGATTCTTTAAGGAATCCGTTAGTTCAAGAATCATCTATTTGCTTATTTCTATCCCGTTCTTTTTCTTATTGCATATACGACTACCAACAAAAGAGGTAAAAAAAGTCCGATTGATAATGTTAAGGAATTACCCGTTGTACTGTCCCAATGTTGTTGGTACATGACATTTGGATAAATCACGAGAGAAAGGACAACTGCAATCATGCCTAACGGTAATGTTAAAGGGCGGTAATCTTTCAAATTCAGAATTTGTGCCATCCCTAAAACGGAAGCGTAAAAATAAAGGGTCGTCTTAAAATAGAGGGTGATAACCCAAAGTGAAGCCATTAATCCCTCAATACGCTGTACAAAATTCCCGATATTTATCTTTTTGGTCAGTTCATAGCTTGGATAAATCTCACTTGCAGTTTTGTCAACACCTAATACCGTAACGCACAAAATTGTAATAACTATGATGACAATGCCGCCAATTAAGTTTCCAATTAAAAAAGATTTTTTAGCTTGTTTCATTTTGTTAATAACGGAAGGAAAAATCATTAAGAGAACAATGGCATCAACTGAAGATACTATGACATAAAAAATAGATGATTGAACAATCTTTTTTGTCCCCATCTCATATACAGGCTGTATGTTTTCAAACTTTATTTCAGGTGAAATAAACACCACTAAAATAAATAAAATGACGAAGAACACGACAATTAAGATTTCTGCAGTACGAGCGAAGGTTTCCAATCCAAGACGGACTCCCATCACCACAATCCCCGCCATAAGAATATTAAGGACTACCATTGGAGTATTTGGCATCATATGGATATTTAAGAATAGCCCAAAATAATACAAAAGTTCTGAAGCAAAAAAAAGGGACGTGAGTACAAACAAAGTTGAAAAGACTTTACCTATCCATCTTCCAAATAGTTTTTCAATGATTTGGACATAGGTTAGGTGAGGGAACCAATGTGCTATAGTGATGAATAGCCATATGATTAATAAACCGATTCCCGTACCAATTATAGCGGCAATCCAGGCGTCTTGCTTCGCGTCGGTTGCTAATGCTGATGGTACAGTTAAGATGCTCGTACCAATCGTAAATAAAATAACTAAAACTAGAAATTGGTACGGATTTATTTTAACGTCTTGCATCATTTCATATCATACCTTCCCCTCTACACTGTTCTTTTATTTCAACAAAAGAGAAATAACATCATCCAGCGGTTTAAAAATAAAAGTGAGTAAATCAAATGGATTTGGAATAGGTTTTTTAAATCCAAAAAGTGTAATACTTAGACCTACCCCAATTGCAAGAAGAATTGAAAATACAAATAACTCTTTTTTATATTTTTTTTCTAAGAGAGGTGGAACTTCAATCCATAGAATGACTGCAGCAATTACGAGTATTCCAATACTTTTTATCATAATTATTCTACCTCTATCTCATCTAAAAATGAATTACCTTCTGTACCAGTATGCACAATTTTTACGTCAACTTTAACATTCGCCGTCATCTCAGGAAATTCCTCATCCCACTGCTTTTTAATCTTTTTCCATTCTTTCGGATTAGATCGATGAATGGCTTCACCAAATCCAAATATGTCTGACTTAAATTGTTTTTGTATCGTTTCAATGGTCATATTATAAATCTCTTCCAGCTTATTTTCAGTATTCTTCTCTAGCTTAACAATTGTTTCTTGATCATTAAGATTAATTTGACACTCTACTTCCCCAACATTTCCTTTTACTTTAATATTGACATCCACTTCAGGCTTACCTTTGTTTATTTTGCCTTTTATTTTAGAATCGAATTGAATAATCTCTAAAGTGGCTTTCCCCTTTTCAGGACAAGATATAGCAGTTACAGTTTTTTGCACTTCGTTGACGATGCCATTATACCCTCTGCTTTGCCGTTCAGTTAACCAGCCTACCAGTTTATCTTTTTTAAACACCGCTAATTCATCATATTTAATTTGCGCAGAAGGAGTAATCGATTCCACATTCTGTTTGCTTGATCCCATTTTTTCCCCGGTTACTAGAATCCCTGTTAATACGGCTTCCTTTCCATCAATTGTAAGATTGGCTATCAACTCATCTAATAAAAAGCCGTTCGTTGCAGCCCAGAAAGCTTCTGACGTTTTAAGCGTGTTAAACATATGATTGGCGGGTATATTTTCAATCGTTGTTGTGACATTCAGTACTTCCCCTGCGGTCATATCCTTAGCAATAACAACAAAGAAATCAGATCGAAGTTCCCAATCTCTTGACAGAAAATCTAAGGATTCGGCTATACCTTCTTCAGCTAAATCCTCACCAAGCACAAGCGTTCGAAGATGTCCAGGATATATTTTCCGAGGCGAGTTCTTTGTGATTTTTCGAAGGGCTTCATATACCGTTTCTCCGTTTGCCTGAAACAGGGTGACTGGTGAACGCCCAGTACTTGTTTTCGCCGATATTTCCGAAGGAACAACCACTTGAGCAGTTACTTGGTATTCATCTTCTACTTTATCGATTCCTATTGCCAACGTAATGCCAAGCTCATTTAATTCCCTCCGGTCCCAACACCCCGTAAGAAAGAGACTGAGAATCAGAAGAACAAACATGCACTTTTTCATCTTTTAAACCCCTTCATGCTCCTTGTTTTTTGATGTTTCTGGTTTTGCAGCGGCTGAATCTTGTTGCCTAACGATATTTTGTTGATTGATTAGACGGGGTCGAGTAAACATTTTCCATATAGGAAAGCGAATAAACGTATCCTTTTGATCAGAAAGATTAAATGGAGCAAGTGGAGACATATATGGCACTCCAAAAGAACGCAAACTGCATAAATGCAGAAGTAGAGCAATTAAACCAATCGTTATTCCTAATAAACCAAAAGAAGCAGCTATTGCCATAAACCCAAAGCGTAGTATCCTGGCAGAGATAGCTAAGTCGTAAGTTGGAGAAACGAAACTAGCAATGGCTGTTATTGAAACCACGATTACCATCGCTGCAGAGATCATGCCTGCTTCAACCGCTGCTGTTCCAATTACAAATGCCCCTACAATAGACATGGCTGAACCGATGCTTCGTGGCATTCTTAATCCTGCTTCACGCAAGATTTCAAAGGTGATTTCCATTATAATTGCTTCAACAAATGCCGGAAATGGGACACCTTCTCGTTGGGCTGCCAGACTAATAAGGAGTGCCGGCGGTAGCATTACATGATTAAAAGTTGTGACCGCAATAAATAATGCAGGTGCAAGCAATGCAATCGTGAATGCAAAAAAGCGAAGGAGACGAATAAGACTCGCAATATCCGCACGCTGATAGTAGTCTTCCGAAGATTGAAAAAATTGAACGAATAATGCTGGAACAATTAGGACAAATGGTGTTCCATCTACAAAAATGGCTATGCGTCCTTCTAATAATGCTGCAGCTACTACATCCGAACGTTCCGTATTAAATATAGTTGGAAAAGGTGAGTATGGTGTATCCTGAATCAATTCCTCAATATTTCCACTTTCAAGAATTCCATCAATATCTATTTTATCTAAACGCAAACGGACTTCTTTCACTATTTTGTCGTTTGCAATTCCGTTAATATACATCATGGCAACATTCGTTTTCGTCCGTTTTCCAATAACTTTTGATTCCATCCAAAGATTTGGGTCTTTAAGTCTTCTACGAACTAAAGCTGTATTTACACGCAAATTTTCGGAGAATCCCTCTCGCGGTCCTCTTACTACCACCTGGGCTGTTGCTTCCGTTACTCCACGCTCAACCCAATACCTATTGGAAATGATTAAACCTTGGGCATATCCATCGATTAAAATAATCGTATCCCCCGATAAAAGTCCAGTAAAAAGCACTTCAAAATTAGTTAGTTCTTTAATTTCTCCTACTGTCATGGCAAAATCTTTTAATACGGTAATAAGATTTTGTTCAGGAGATAGCTTTTCCTGTAATTCGGTCTCTTTAAAATCGAGCATGAGCGTTTCCAAAATGAAATTTTGTAATGCGGTTGTATCAGTTAATCCATCTGTATAGATAATACCGGCTTTAATAGTTCCTTCTTCTCCAATTCGAATTTCTCGAATGATAATATCCGAGCTTTTTCCTATGGAATCTTTTATTATTTGTATATTTTCTTGAAGATTTGCTTTTAATTCGTTTGTTGAACTTGTCGTCATCATTTGGCTAGCTGAAATAGAATTGGAATGTATTTTAGAATTACTTTTCTTTTTGAAAAAGCCCATACACTACCTCATTTACTGTTTGTTTTTTTGCGTATTTATATTTAATTTTGTTTATTACTTTGCCAATTAGGAAAATATTGTTGATCCGTTAACTTTTCTATTAAACCTGTTGATGAGATATAGATTCTCATTTTCTTTAGCATAAGGAAACTCCTTTTAGCGAAAAAGTCTGAAAACACATATAATCAGTTCAGATTTTTTAAATCATACTACATTTAATAAATAGCAGGATTTTTTCGGCATATCTTCTAATTTATGGACAAAAATGAACGAAAAAATACACTTCCAAAATATACCTATTAAAAAGTTACTGCAATGATTAATAAAATTTACCTCTAAGTCTAAGTAATCGTGCTCATTATGTAACTGGGTATTTTCATCAAGAGAAATGTCTACAATCCATCATGGTAAATACTGAAATGAACAACGAAAACGAATAATTAATAATATTAAACATAAAATTAACATCATTATCTTTTTTCAACAAAAAAATTAATTTTATTATTTATATTTTTGATTTCTCGTTATATAATATAATCGAATCAACTAAAAGGAAGGGTTTCATTATGGCTTATAAAGTAATCACAAATTGTCCTGTCTGCAGTAAAACATTGAAAATTACAAAGTTGCAGTGCACTCATTGTCACACTACGATTGAAAATGAGTTTGAATTATCTAAGCTGGCATCCTTATCAAAGGATCAGCTTCATTTTGTGGAAGTATTTTTAACATGCAGAGGAAATATCAAAGAAGTTGAAAAGGATCTGGGGATTTCATATCCAACAGTTCGAGGTAAGCTAACGGACATCATTTCATCCCTTGGATATGTGCAGAAGAAGAAAAATGAAGTAGACGAGAAAAAGGTTGTCACCATGTTGGAAAATGGCGAAATCACACCAGAAGAAGCCATTAAGCTCTTAAAAGAGGAATAGGGAGGAATTTATCATGAAAGAGGAAATTACAAGAGTGTTAACAATGGTTCAAGAAGGGAAGATTGATGCAGATAAGGGATCAGAACTGATTCAAGTATTAAAAGAGAAAGAAGAAACAGGTAATAAGCTTCTTGAAAAACCGACTAAGTATTTAGATAAAACATTAAAAATTCGTGTTGTATCAGCCGAAAATGATAACGTCACTGTCAATTTGCCTATAAAACTTGTCAAGGTAGTATTAATGGCTGGACACAGCGTCGCAGCGAGTATTCCTCAATCGGAAAAATACGTTAAAGATATTGACATAAGCCTAATTATTGAAGCAATCGAAAACGAATTAGATGGCCAAATTGTTGATATTAAATCGGCAAACGGGGATACCGTTTCTGTCATCATTGATTAGTGATTTGCTTATGATGTATGTAAAAGTGAAAGCAAAAGACGTTCGGTTTACCATCCCAATTCCATATACTATTTTAAACATTGTTATTTCAATTTTGTCTTCAAAATTTTTTCAGCAAAATGCAAACAAATGGACAAAAGAACACTTCGAAAGAAAAAAACTGGAATTTACCTTTCCACTAATAGACAAAAAAACGCTAAAGCCTATCGTCAAGGAACTGAAAAATTATAAAGGGATCGTGCTAGTAGATGTCAAAGCTAAGGACGGTACTGAGGTTAAGGTTAGACTATAATTTATTATTGAATACACTGACCACTGACTGGTATTTTGAAAAAAAGCCTAGTTTCTTGCTTACAATACCGAGAAAATTAGGCTTTGACTACTTTATTATAGCCACTATTGCAGAAAAAAGAGAGTTCATCTTCAATAAAGGCGTCCCCTACAGTTTGATAAAAGAGTAGCTGAGAAGTTTGTCTTTGTCCTAACATCAATCTACCCCGCTGACTTTATGTACCACATCCCATCTACGTACTCTCTCTTGCTTGATAGTAAAGTAACTTCCCATACTTCTACATCTTTATTGACTTGCTCTGAATATTGATAGCATATTGTAGGCAACTCAATGTTCTTCAAGTAAAGCACAGGTTAGTTCAAGAACAATTACTCATCTCTTTCGTAAATGTGATAAAAATAAGGCCCTACCCCGTTAGTTGAATAAAAAAAAGAGCTGTTAAGACAGCTCAAAAATCTTCTACTAAAGCACCCGTTACTTTAAGTGTAATTTTTCACAAGCCTTGCGTTAGATAGCTTATTTCTTAGAATTATATCTATTTCCTATTCCCTTAAATTCTTCACTGTCAATCATCGGAGGTTCATCATCTTTCTCTTTTAATATCAAACCGAAAAGTCCAGAAATCAATGCAAATATGAGTGAACCCTGCCAAGTAATCGCAATATTCGCCATGAAGGTATCGAGTAATTGAATTAACTCAAAAGTAAGACCCGTATTCAAAATAAATGACAACCATCCCTTACTTGATTGAATTATACCGACAGATTTCAAAGCTTTTGGTATCGCATTTGTAATGAGTGAGAGAGGTATTTCAAGGAATACATACATAATAAAGAAAAATATTAAAGCACCAATTGAATCATAATGAAATCCAAGTAATCTTAAAAATATGTATTCAAAAAAAGTAATACCAAGCAGAATTATTAGCACAATAGACGTACAAATTACTATTGTTTTAATTTTATTTATTATAAACGTACCTCCTTACTATTCTGTCCGTTAGCTTAAGTCCATTCTTTCACGATTTTCATTTATCTTACTAAACATTATTAAATAATCTGACCCGATTATGGAATAATCTTATATCTTTTTACCATAAGAAACCCCTTTAGACAATTTACATCTAAAGGGGTAAAGCTTCGCAACTTTTTTATAAACCTCGCGACTTTATTTTCAATCCACAATTACTGTTGGTTTAGAATTAAGTTTGATTATAAATCACTCTAAATCCTTGATTTCAATGCATATAATATCAATTGTTTTGAATTATATTCATGTTAGAGGTTGAACCAATATTCCTACACGTTCAAAGTATGGATAAAAGGTGTTAGGATTAGTGCCCAGATGACTGTAAAGATGGCAGTCAGAATGTAGGATACACTGGAGGTTGTTCCCTCTTTTTCCCCGATTTTAAACGCTTTTGCAGTCCCAAGTGCCTGTGCACCCAAACCATACATCATGCCGATAGACAATGGATGCTTAATGGAAAAGTGCTTCATTATAGTTGGTCCTATGAAGACACCAACAAAGCATGTCAACATACTAAAAAGAACAGTTATGGCAGGAGTCCCTCCAATGGATTCAGACAAACTGACAGCAATTGGAATGGTGACAATGCGAGGAATAATACTAAGCATATAATCCTTTCCCATTGCAAGCAGGTAAGTACATAAAATTCCAGAAACAACAGCAATCAAGGAACCGGCTGCAAGACTACATACAATCACGCGCCAATTTTTCACCAGAAACGACCAGTTTCGATACAATGGAATGGCTAATGCAACGGTTACAACGTCTAACAATTTATTTAGTGGAAAAGTGCCATTTGCATATTCTTTGTATGGTATATCCATTATCAAAAGGAGAACAATGAGCATAACAGGTGTTAGAATGATTGGTGAAAATAACAATCCTGGTTTTTTCCGATTAATCTTTTTCGCCAAAAAATAAAATAGGACAGTGATAATTATATAGAAGATTTTGGTAACCATTTCCTTGCTTCACCGTCTTTTCTTTCTAAAATCCTATCGGAGATGACTCCTGTTGCTATCATCATAAGTGCTGTACCACTAACAACAATGAATAAAATAATTAGTCCTTTGATGCCAAATATCCATGAATATTCCATAAATCCAACGACTGCCGGTATGAAAAATAACATCATCTCGGAAATAATAAGCGTAGCCCCAGCTTGCACCCAATTTAATTTAATCAAGCCTAAATGAAGACCGAAGAATAATAAAATCATCCCGATAATACTTCCTGGAATAGGTACATGAAGAAGAGAGACAATATAGTCACCGATCCAGGTAAATGCAATAATAACCCCAATTTGCAATAAAATTGTTAAGCCCTTTTTCAAGAGCAACACCTCCGCAATAGAACAATATGTAATATAGATCATTCTACTTTGAGATTCCCGATTCGTAAAATATATAAAAGACATCAAAACTATTCCATGAAGTTATAGTTAGGTTTTTCCTTCTTGAAGATAAGTAATGAACTCCCGAACTGCATAGGAAAGATACTTATTCTTTTTATAAATCATTGCCAATTCCCAATCAATCTGAGGTGAAGTAATAGAAACAATAGAAACCTGATCCTTAAATCGGTTTGCTACCGACTTAGGAACAACAGATATCCCAAATTGTGCCGCTACCATCTCTCCAACGATATCCCATAAGGAACTTTTGTAGACTAAATTAGGTTCAAATCCCGATCGCAAACAGGCCTTCATTACTACATCATGCAGAACATATTCTTCGGTAAAGAGAATAAAGGCTTCTTCCTTTAATTCGGATAAAAGTACTGATTTTCTTTCCGACAGCCAATGATCCCTGTCAACAATGACAACTAGTACTTCTTTGAATAAGGGGATGGATTCAAACACTTCAGAGTCAACTGGTGATACGGTAATACCAACATCCACTTCCCCTTGTACTACTTTTCGTTCTAATTGTTTCCCGCTAAATTCGACCATTTGCATTTCAATTTGCGGATAACCCTTTTTAAAATCAGCCAGCACGTTCGGAAATAACATTACACCCAAAGTCGGCATTAATCCCATTTTAATGGTTCCCTTTTTTACATGAACGACTTCGTTTACAGAAGAATGGATATCTTCCATCATCTGCAAAATTTTCAATGCTTGATCATAAACAACCTTGCCCGCATCTGTCAGCTCCACTTTTCTCTCCGAACGATCTAGCAACGTCACTTGAAGCTCCACTTCCAGGCTTTTTATCATCTTACTAATGGAAGGCTGAGATACATGTAGGCTCTCAGATGCCTTCGTAAAATTCTTTTGTTTGGCTACTTCTACAAAATATTTAAGATGTTGAATATCCATTTTAAAACTCCCCCGGTACTATAATTATAATTCCTTCCCGTCATACTAAATGGTTCCATATTTTCATTTTGAACAACCTTCTAATTCATTATATTTTATTGTGTTCGATTCTACATAATTGAGAAGATGATTTTTGGACATCCTTTAACATATTCATGCATTCTTAAAAGTGGTAAATCTCGATATTCAATGAAAATTGTATATATCATTGTTTTTAAAGACCTTCATATTTTTATTGGTGGTCTTTTTATTCTTATTACATAAATGTTCAATTTACTTATAAAGGGTTATTCCACAAAATTACCCATTAACGGAACAACAAAAGGTTGTTCATAAAGGCCACTTTTATTTGTTCATCAAAAGTTAGAGGCTCAATAGTTGGAGGAAGTTCTTTAGATTTGATATCCAAAATCGGTATATGGTTATTACTCGTTTTCTTTTGGCTAACTTGAATAGAACTAACATATTTCCCCTCACAATCTCACAATGCTTAGTTGTTAAAGTTAAAAGAAATTCATGAACATCTTCTTGTTGAACAGTATCCAAAGATTCTATATGATTACAGTTATTTTGAAATCATCGGACTAACCTTATTAATACTTCCATGTCCGTCTTTCTTGCAAAATACCCCTCCTAAACCCTTTATTGAATACGAAATTATGAAGTTCATTATCTTCTTCCACTAAACTCCCCCGTTAGTTGAATAAAAAAAAGCTGTCTAAACAGCTCAAAGATCTTCTAAAGCATTACAAGTCAGTCCAAGTAGAGTTTACGCTTTCTTCTTGGAGTGGTATTAGCTTTGAAGTAGTACCTATATTTATTTCAATGATATATTTCCTGAAGAGGTTTCCAGCTGCACTTCATAATCTCCGGTCCCAGATGTTCCTTTTGTTTCTTTTTTGCTTTGTTGATTATCATTTAATACAATACCGACTGAACGTCTTCCGCTGTTAGATTTGAGAAGTAGCGTTGCATCAGGTTCATCCTCATTCAATGAAATGTCCACATTCCCACTTGTCGTAGTAACGTGAACCTCACTATGAAAGTGAAGGAAGTCAAGTTTTACACTTCCGCTTTTTCCATTAACTTGTAAATTATGAGTTTGAAGATCCTTACCAACGATGCTACCGGAGGAGCCATTAACAATGATTTCACCTTTGAATTCAGTAGGAATCCGAACTTCCAAATGGGGCATCCGATTGATTTTAAACAGACGGGTTATATCATTTTTTAATCGAATCGTTATTTTTTGCTCCCCCTCTTCCATTTCAATCCCTGGACCATTGTCGTACAAATGTAAGTACGATTCCAATTCATCAATATCCGCTGATACTACATCTATATCGATGCTTCCATTCTCTATATAAATGCTATCTATATCTTTAAGTGAGGCCATTTGAATGTCTTCACTTTCCCCACCCCCTGCACAGGAACTTAAAAATATTATAGTAAGAATAAGCAACATAACCTTACAGTATTTCTTCATTTTTACCATTCCTCTCTTTGGATACCATTATAGAAGGTGACCCCTCGTCAGTTTCAAGGTATATATAAATTAATTAATAAAGTTCTAATAAATACTTGAAGCTTACCTTGCGTCATTTTGTATACTGTTTAGTAACTACTTTTTTTGCAATATCTAGTTAGATTAGAAAAATAGGGGGATTAGATGAAACAAGACGATATTATTATTTATGGTTGTGTCATTATAGGCGCTGGTGTTGGACTGACTCTGGATAATGCATTTCCTGGTGTGCTGATTGGCTTGGGAACAGGGTACTTACTTAAAACTCTTTTTCGTAAAGAAGAATAAAAGTTGAATGAATAAAACAGTTGTTAACGATTAGGTCTTAACGTACAGGAAGGTAGGTTTATCAGTTGATACACATTAACAAAGTGGGAGAGCTGACAGGTGTTACAGTAAGAACACTGCGTCACTACGATAAAATCGGATTATTAAAACCAACGTCCAAAACAGAAGGTGGTCATCGTTTATATACGAATAAAGAAATACAAAAACTACAGCAGATTCAATTTTTAAAAAAAATTGGATTTCGCTTGAATGAGATTAAGAATATGCTCGCTTCCAGTGAGTGGGATTGGTCGGATAGTCTAAAGAGTCAATTATCATTTGTATTAAAAGAACAGGAAAACTTAAAGAAAATAGAACAGTCCTTACGGGAGTTGATACATGGAATTGCTATTGAAGGTGAAGAAAACTGGATTGCAATTCAGAAGATCATGCAATTATCCAGTAAAGATAAAGAAATACAGCAGGATTATAGAGAATCTGTATTTAAAGAAAGAGAAATAAAGCTATGGAAAAAGGTTCCCAATATGACAAGTGACAGTTCTGATTCACTAGAATGGATCGCTCTGATAGGTCAGTTAAAGCGTTATATCAAGGACGGTCCAAAAGCAACCAAAGTTCAAAATATCATTAGAAGAATGGATGAAAAGCGTTTAGAGGAATTTGATGGTGAGAATGAATTTTTAGATAAGCTGTGGGAAATAAGGATGTCGCAAGAGCAGTCAGAGAAACTGGGATTATATCCGATTGATCAGGATGTGCTTGAGTTGATGAACCAGGCATATGTATTTTTTATGGCTGAAAAGAATAATCCTCAACCGGAATAAGGGGGAAAGAATGGTGAGTACAGAAATACTTCTCCTGATAGGAGGTTTGGCGTTACTGGATACGTTAAGCCCTGCTACATTAGGGGTAACGGTGTATATACTTTTAACAGATAAAGAGAAACTTACCAAACGTTTATTGGTTTATTTATTGACGGTTGCCGGATTTTATTTTGCTGTTGGAGTTTCACTTATGTTAGGATTAGTTTTTTTGTTTGAGATTATTTCTGGCGTATTTCAAAATCGAATCGTAAGCTGGATAGTCTTTATTATTGGCACAATTTTGCTCATCGCAAGTTTTTATGTTCCAACAAAGAAAAATTCAGACCTGCCTTCTCCAAAATCAAAAAGCATTCTCTCAATTGTGGCTCTGGGATTCACTACTTCATTAATTGAAGTAGGTACTGCATTTCCTTATTTTGCAGCAATCGGAATAATGACTACTTCTAATCTATCATGGATGGAATGGTCTTCTATTTTAGCTGGATACAATGTTATCATGGTGATGCCTTCCCTCTTGCTGTTTCTCTTTTATCTCCTGTTTGGTCGGAGGATGCAAAAACCTCTTAAGAAACTTCGGGTGAAAATAGCTAATAATACAGGATCAGCTCTTTCTTGGATAATGTGTATTGTTGGAATTATCCTAATTTTTAATAGTCTGGATTACTTGTAGGGTGTTTGACCAAAGTATTAAATAAGGCAGAAAATGATTATCATATACATCTTTCTCTTTTAATATCAAACCGAAAAGTCCAGAAATCAATGCAATATGAGTGAACTCTGCCAAGTAATCATAATATTCTCCATGAAGGTATCGAATAATTGAATTAACGCAAAAGTAAGGCCCCTATTCAAAATAAATGATAACCATCCCTTACTTGATGGTTATGGAATAATCTTTTCTCATTTTTACCATTAGAAACCCCTTTAGACAATTTACATCCAAAGGGGTAAAGCTCTACTTTATTTTCAATCCACAATTACTATTGGTTTAGAATAAAGTTTGATTATAAATCACTCTAAATCCTTGATTTTACTGCATATAAAAAGCAATCATTTTGAATAATGATTGCTCAAAACGATTGCTTTCTTTATTTTTAAGAACTGTTTTTATAAAAAAGATTGATTATTTTAAATATGCTTAGTCCACTAAAGCACCCATTAGTTTAAGTACATCTATTCACAAACTTAAATGGTTTACTAAGAAAATTCAGTTCATTTATTACAAGAGTGCTGCCCCATTTATATATATTAAATTAAAGCATCGTGCTTAAATAATATGATTTTCGTTCTCTATTTACTTTTCGTTCATATATACACTTTTCCAATAAGTGTTTGGTCCATTACTTTTTAAAGTTGCGTTTTTCGGTACCTGTTTAATTATAAGAAATAGATTAAGTAAATCAACTGATGATGCCAATGAGTTTAGTATTATCAAGAATTTTAATGTCGTTGTTAATAGTCCAAATCCATTTAATATTAGTGGCATAATTATTGAAATAATCAAGAAAGGAGCAATTGTAATGAAGATATATCTTGATTTTGAAATTTCTTCTTCCGTTATCACAAAACCCCCTAACAGAGTAAATCCGACATATGTTTTTTCTGATTTAATAAATTTTGGAATGAAAATTAAATGAAATAATTCGTGAAGTATTAAAAGTAAAAATAGCCAAAATATAATACTTAAATTAATCGTTATTGATATTGCATCAGGTGTTAGTCCAAAATCTCTCAAAGAAATACTGGAAACTATATTTATTATAACTATAGAGATGATTGCAGCGACAATCATTAAAGGGACAGATAGCAAAATAGCACTTGTTAAATTCTTAGGTTCTTTCATTGGAATCCATCTATCTTTAATTAATTCTAAATGTAAATTTGGGTTACTTTTTGGCAATTTATTTAGTATTTTCATTTACCCACTCCATTTATTTTTTATTTAGAAGTTCAGAAAGAAAATGACGATTACCTCTATTTATGCAATCACCCCGTTTGATTATTCAACGAACCTACTGCGTTAGTTCAATAAAGAAAAAAAGAGCTGCCTATACGTCCTTGTTACTTAAAGAAGTAAATTAAGATTAATATTTATTAACAAATAAGTGGTAATTATTTTCCCTTTTTAAATATCTCCCTTTTATTTCCCCGACACCTTCTACTACAAGCGAATCAATATTTTCGATGGGTTTATCCTTTAAAATTAAATGTAATTTTTTTATGTCTTGAAGCCTACCTTTAAAATCAGTAATAACATGTTGTTGTATCAGATAGTCTTCATTGTTAATTCTTACCTTAATAAAGTTTTTATGTAAAAGCTTTTCTTCTAGGAAAATAATATTCATTGGGTCAAAAGATTTTGCAGTTATTTCTCCCTCTATACTTAGAAGGATTCCTTTTTGTTCATTAAACTTTTTAAATTCTTTCTTCCTATTTTCTAATGCAAAAATTATTACTTCCTCAGTTTCTGAGCTTATTTCGATTTCTCTGTAATCAATTAGATTACTTTTTATAAAGTTAGCTGAGAGTCGTTTGAAAAAATCATATAATGTTTCCTCTGTTCCAAAAAAATCTTCTTTCCAACCTGGCGATAACTCATCTAGTAATAAACACATAAACAAACCTGAACTATAACAGCTTCTTCTTATATTAGAAGTAGACTCATATTTATTTATTAAGGATTGTCCGTAGTTTTGTAAAACTGAACCATATTCTAGTGAGCTTTTCTCTTCGTAAGCTTTTAATTCCACATACCACGCAGGTCCCTCAACGGATTCAATTAAGTTTTCATATATTAGATAGTCATTAATTATTGCTGCTCTTTTTTCTTTTAGCTCAATGAAAGTATTAAGATATTCTTTCTTCTTAAGCGTATTTTTTTCTAACAACGCATTATATAGATTCATTCTTTCTAGATTTCTTAATTGCACATTTTCATTTGATAAAGGATATGTGACTCCTAGTAATTCATCAGGAAATCTATTTTCCCCCTTAATATATTGATAACCGTGAAATAATTCGTGTACGAGAATAGAAAACAAACTTTCATAGTCCCCATACAATTGAAGATCTACAATTGCTGTTGGATATTCTTCATAGAGGATTAGTGTACAACCATTAAACTGTTCATCTCGTTTTAAAATTTGATATGTATTTTGTTTATTTCCTTTAAATTTAGGATGATTGTATAAATAAACATTACAATTATCATATAAGGCATAAGCAACCATTTCAAAACCTGGCCAATAATTTTCCAAATTTTCTTCTACTAATTCTTGTATTATTCGATTTAAATAGTTCGTCATAGGTATTATTTCCCTCCCTTTAATGCAGTTACCATGATATAAATTCTATAAGAGAAGTTATTTATCCTTCTTTGAAAGGTGCCTTATTGAACTAACTTGTTGCTATAATAAAAAAGCGACTGTTCACGTTGAAACAAACGCTTTAGATTTCCCTTTTAATTGTCTTCATTTTTTCTTACTTATGAACCAAATTAATATCGTTAGAACAAATAGTATGACTGGAGTCAAACCAACATATTTCCAAGCATTATTTGCCCCTAAAAAATAATATGCTATCGGTATGAATGTAATCGTACTAATTAGTAAGAATACCCAGTATTTTTTAATAATACCTACCAATAAAGCTACAATTGAGATAGATAACGAAAGTTGCCATAATAACAACATTTCCCTACCTCCATTTAACTTATTCGTTCTTCTTATCCCGCCTCTTTAGTTGAATTTTCAACAAAGAAGAACGTTAATCCGTCTTGGATCATCGCTCCCGTTTGTTTAATTACAATCCTTCATATATTTCAATAATAAATGTTTATTATGAGTTAAGAGATTATGCTATTCTATTGACTTAACCTTGTATCTCAAAACTGTTTTTAACTTTGCAGGTTCAACTTTTCTAAAATCTGAAAGATATATTTCCCTATGTTGTAATGAAGTTCTTTCAAGATTATTATTTTTTATAAATTCATTCATTAATTCAAAACTTTTAGGCTCGTCATCATATGGACCAATATGAAGCATCTGAACAGATAAACCATCTTGAAATATATCGAACGTTACATCATTTAGGAATGGATGTGGTTTCTTTTTTTCTACGTTTTCAAATGCTCTCTCTACTATTTCAGTTGTTACAAAATCTGGTTGTTTTATCATAATAGTATATAATAATTCATCTTTATTTAATGTATCCAATTCCCTTCCCTTTTCTGTTAAATCCCAAATGCCTTCTAATGGATATACAGTATATTCATAATAACCATCTGGAGTGTATCCTTGCTTCGGCATCATTCTGACCGCATAAGCCAAAGAATAAAGTACACCTATCTTTTCAGCGAATTCGTGCTCATTTGGATTTCCTTTTCCCTTTATCAAAAAAAATTTCTGTTCTGGAATTGTTACAAGTTCAGGTTTTTGTTTTGGGATATATAAATTCTTCTCTTGTTTTCTCCATTCGTATTTCAATAGTTTTTGTTCCCCTCTATATATTATTTTCATTATGTTTGAGTACTACTTCAACGTCCTTCGTTACTAAAAACCCAGATTTTGAACACATCACTTTGTTCTTGTAATTTCCAACCTGATTTATAATAATACTCATTAAAATTGGAATCAGTCGGACATAGTGCAACAATTGGTAAATCATTAATCGTATTTAACATCTTTTTTAACAACCCTTGACCACGATAAACCTCGCTTATCGCAAATTGATACAAAGAAATTTTATTTTGTGTTTTTTTACGGTAAAACCGAAATGCTCCTACTACTTGACCTTCTACTGTTGCCACTATCATTTGCTTTCTTCTTATAGCTGCTTTAATTCCAAGAGGACAAAAAAACTCATCAGAAAAAACTGCACTGTTTTTACGATCTAAATTTACGTTAAAGAAATGCACAACTTCAAAGATATGAGTTGGATTCGCTAAAGCTATTTGCATCTTTCTCCCCCTGTAAATACCGTTTTTTTATAGCATAAGTGATTTATATATATTTCCTATAATTCCTTCCATTTGATGAACACCTAATTCTGCATTCGTCATGATAACCGCACCTTTTTCTAGGTTTGAAAATGCTACCATCATACATTGAAAGCCTACGCCCCAACCGAGTGATGTAATTTTTATTTCTCTTTCAGAGTCTTCAAGAAATACACCTAATCCAGTCCAACTCTTACCTTTTTGAGGTGATATCATTTCTTTTGCTAATCTTTCTGAAATGCTAATTTTACTTTCTCCTTTTAGCGCATTCAGTAGCTCAAGAACTAATCGAGCTAAATCTAAAGAAGTTGTCCATAATCCAGAAGCTGCTGGATAAGGATATATAGGATACTTACCATCTACCAATTCACCGTTTTTATTATGACCGCAAGAAAATTCTTTTTTATCCATCTCTAACATTGTTGTTGTATCTAGATGGCTATTTTTCATTCTTATTGGCTTAAATATTAACTCATTCACTACTTGATAAAATGGCTTCTCAGTAACATCTTCAATTAGTTGCTGAACAATACAAAAACCTGCATCTGAATAGTGAAATTCACTCTCTGGTTCACAATGTACTATAATAGGAGCTTTACAATAAGGCGTTTTCCCCTCTAATAATTCAACCATCGAAGGAATACCTATTTTTGAATTTAGTTCAGAAAAACTACCTTCTGGGTCCTTTATCCCAGATTGATGACTAAGTAAATTTCTCAATGTAACGCTTTTATTTTTAGTGAATTCATTTTCTGGTAATTTCCACGATACAAGTCTAGTATTTATGTCCTCATCTAAGTCAAAAAGTCCTTCCTCTATTAGCTTTATTGCAATCATTCCTGTTAAGAACTTGCTAATGGAACACGAACTAAAAATAGAATTTTCATTTACTTTTCTATCGCTTTCTACCTCTAGTAAACCGTAATTTTCGGTTCCGCTAATTTGACCGTTCTCAAGCAATGCAATACTAATACCTGGGACATTATAATATTTCATTTGTTCTTCGATGTTATAATTTTTTAATTTCATATTGATCCCCCCTACAATAGTTTTATCAATAAAATTGTAACACGAATGTACGTTCTGTTGTATGTATTTGGAAAAAATATTTAATTAACATACTGCTTAAGTGCAATAATAAAAATGTGCTTCCTAAGTAACTCAATGATTTTCCACAATAGCCCCCGTTGAGTTGATTCCTTCATAATCTCTCCTACGCAACAAGTGGACGCGTTCAAGTATATTCTTTATCTTTTTTTATAATGTATGAAATCTTTACCTAATACATAATGCTATCAATAGATTATCAAGAGAAATGTGCTTTCTTAAATAGTTTTCTGCTAACTCTCGTTGCGTTGTTGATTCCGGTAATTCATTAACCTCTATTTAATAAGTAAGTGTTTTTCTCGCAAAAATATTTTATGGTATGATGTTTAGGTCATTTATCTACAATGTGACAAATTTACATTCATCTAAGAGAAGAGGTACTTATGCACTCTACAAAATTATCCAAGCGACATTGGTTGCTCATCTTAACACTTTCTTTATTAACATTTGTTCTAGGGACAAGCGAATTTGTAATTGTCGGAATCTTAACCGATATTTCCTCGAGCCTTCTTATAACAAATGCAAAAGCAGGCACACTCGTATCTGCGTTTGCAATTACGTTTGCCATCGCCACACCACTAGTGATGTCAGCAACAAGTCATTTTCCAAAGCGTAAATGGATGTTGTTTTTGATAGGATCTTTCATCGTCCTGAATGCTTTGTGTGTATTCTCGACGAGCTACTTCACTCTCCTTGTACTTCGAATTATGACAGCGATTGTAACAGGAGTATTAATCTCTCTAGCCATGATTGTTGCAAGTGAAACCATGCCGGTTAAAAAACGAGGACTTGCTATATCATTCGTTTTCGGCGGTTTCACACTTGCAAATGTCGTTGGAGTGCCAATTGGTATTGTCATCGCCGAATCGTACGGTTGGAATGCCACTTTCATGTTAACTACTTTCCTAGGAGGATTGGCTTTTCTAGCATCCTTTTTTGTCCTGCCTAATAGACTCAGCCAAATACGCAGTTCTATACGGGATCAGTTTTCTTTAATGACAAATCCAAGAATTTTGATGGCTTTCTTCATTCCTGCTCTCGGATTTGGCGCAACTTATGCCGTCTTTACGTACCTTGTTCCTATCTTGAAGGGAATGGAAGTACCAAATCATTCAATTAGTTTAGTCTTATTTGGGTACGGATTTATCTCGATTTTCAGCAATATCCTTGCCGGTAAAATTGCTAGCCACAATGCCATTGGTCGCCTTCGGTTTGTTTTTCTTGTGCAGGCAGTTGTTCTGACAAGTTTATTTTGGACTACAAATCATTTTATTTTAGGACTGGTAAACATTGGATTGATGTCGTTAATGGCCATCCTCTTAACAACATCTACTCAGCTTTATTTAATAGACCTCGCAGGAATTTATCAGCCAAAAGCAACAGGACTCGCTGCTTCACTTATGCCAGTGGCAAGCAACGTAGGAATTGCCTTTGGTTCCGCATTAGGCGGAATTGTATACCATCAAGGGAATTTAATGAATGTTACTTGGGTCGGTGGGATAGTTGCAGTCTGTGCAAGTCTCTTAACTTTCCTTAGTCACCTTTTAGATCAAAAACAAAAGAAAACAGCTTAAAATGAAAGCAACAAACGCTTGACATGCTTCCTATGGTATCTCCAAAAGAACCAAAATCTTCCCATGCCATAATTAATGATATTACAGTAATTCTTTTATATAAAACTGAAAAAAAGAAGTATCAAAGACGTTTAGTTGTTCTTTGATACTTCTTTAACAAATACCCATTACTATGATTCGATTTCGCTTTTATATTAACAGTAACTATTCTATACAATTTTAACTAATATTCTTTATTACTTTGCAAAATTAGATTAAAAAACACCTTATTTAACTAACCTGCCCCTTTTGTTGAATATAAAAAGAGCTGTATGAACAGCTCAATGATCTTCTACTAAACTAGTATATTTAGTTAAAATCCCCCTCTATTCCTTCAATATCATTTTGTATTTCATATAATCTCTCTACCAATTGCAAGTCTCGGCGAATAGATGAGTATACTGACATCCTATCCGCTAACAAATTACTACTTTTGTTTTTTTGTCTGAATATATTTATAGTTCTTTCTTACATTTTACAATTATAAATTTTACTGGAGGTTTAATTTTCATGTTTTTATTTGGTTCATCAATTTCTGAAAACTCTACTAGTCCATATTTTTCAAATTCTTGTTTTATGGAATCAGAATCATAAAAAAACATTTTTACGCCTTCCATTATCTCGAAATAGTCTTTATCCAATTGCTTGCCCTTTCCAAACATTGGGGCTTTTTTTGAAACAGTTGTAAAAATCATATATCCATTTGGCTTTAACTGATTATAGCAATCTTTAATAAACTTATCTCTCTCACGATTATTCAATAAGTGAAGAAGTGCATGGCAAAATATACCGTCATAACGTTTTTTATCAAAAGGCATGTCAATTACTGAACCATGAAAAATACTAATATCAAGTCCGTTTTTCCTCGCCAAATCAATTGCAGTTTTTGAAATCTCAATACCTGTTACATTAATTCCATTGTCAATAAAAACCTTTGCATTTCTTCCATATCCAATACCTGGTACCAGTATGTCCTTAACATTCCTTTCAAGGAAAAAGTCCTTTGTCACGATTGCAGAGTCTGTAGGTTCAAATCCCCACATCGTTTGTTTTTCTATAAAACTTGATTCCCAAAATCCCGTCATATCTCTATCTCCTTTATGTTTTATTTTAATTGGGATGCAATTTTGCTTGACGCTCATGTTAATTTCAAGTAATGTCTATATGCCTAAACTCCAATAAATGAGGATTCCCCCAATCCAGTTCTTTTATATTAAAATAGGGCAACTAATACATAGTCTTTTTAATTCAAACAAGTATATTACAGATTCTTTATATCTGCAATTAATATAAATCGATCTCTTAAGTAAAAAAAATATAGCTAGCTATTTTGAAGCTCTTGATAGCTGAATACTACGCTTAATCTGAGACTGTAAATTCTTCATCCTCAATGGGAATTATCAACTTTCAACTGTCCGAGGTCCTTTGTTATGGCTTGTCTATCTTGTAAGTAGCTGTAAATAAAAATTTGCAAATCGTTAGGTTTTTGATGTTTTATTGTTAACTATATAGTTCGGTTAAAATTGACAGAGTTAGATGTTGATTTTTAAGTGATAGACTGCCTCCCTTCTTGTTGTTTTGATGAAAATAAAAAATACCCTCCAAGAATATCTTTGGAGAGCATCCTAATCTGAGTAAACTCTAAAATCGATAAGGAAATTGCATGATAATAGCTTTTGAAATCATATCTGACATTTCCAATGCTTCTGCTACGATTTTATCAAAAACTTCAATATTTAATTTATAGTTTTTCTGAATCATAGTAACTGCTTCATTTTTAGTTAAGGCTAAATGTGAATAAAACATTTTTCGTAATTCTTCTTTATTTATATATGGATTTATACTACTTAAAAAAGATGTGATCTCATCTGCATTACGATACCATTCTTTCTCTTTAGCATCTACTGTTTTTGTATCACCTTTTACAGCAGCAGTAACTAATTGTGCGGCTATTACTAAATGTTCTTTCATTAGCTCAGTATAATGATCTGCGATTTTGTCACCATAATAAGGACGGAGGCAATTCCCTAAATCGGTAGCATTTTGTAAAAGTCGATCTTGTACAAATGGTAAATCTGGCAAACCAAAAACAATGCTTATAATAGTCATCCTGGTCCAGTTGACATGCTCCATCCAAAGTAACCGATTCATACTTATATAATCAGCTGCTGCTTTACTGATGCAACGAGAGGCATTATAGTTTGAATTTTGGTTCAAAAAATGTCTAAGGGATGCGGTATATTGTGAGTATGGAGGGTTATAATTCGCTATTCCAGGATACGAGTAGAACCCATTTGAATAAGGGTACACTGTACATTCACTCCTTTAATTTATGGAACCCTAAATTAGGTTCTTTCATTAGGATACTCAGAAACAACAAAAAATGTGAAATGACTGTACAACGTAACCATTCATCATTATCTAGTGATTCAAGACAGATGATATTAAATCAAACTTTTATTAACACTCTCCTAAAAGCCTATCAAATCGGATAAAATTAAAAAAATTCAACTCTTATTATCTAGGAAAATGTAACATAAACTAGTGCCAAATAACTTCACCCTATTTTATCATGCCAAAATAGTTGTTGACACCTAGCAAACTTTTATATACAATTTTCATAATTTGATACGCAAACTCACACGAATTCGTGAGTGGCGGAATTTTGTAGAGTTTTAACTCTGTTTCATTCGCCCGTCGTCTATAAATAGACGACGGGATTTTTTATTTTTTGGAGGGATTTTTTGAATAAATTGAAGTTTTCTTTAGTGGTTTTATTAGGTGCCTGTAGCTATGGAGTCCTATCTTCCATTCTTAAAATTGGATTTTTAAATGGATTTTCTTTTCCTGAACTTTTAGGTGGACAATATGTATTTGGCTGGTTTGGACTATTATTACTTGTTATTACCTTTTCTCGTTACAAAGTATCCTCAAAAAATATATTATCGTTGTTAGCAGTTGGGACAACAATGAGTTTAACAAGTATTTTTTACGGGCTTTCTGTAAAAGAACTACCTGCATCCATTGCTATTGTGTTGTTATTTCAATTCACATGGATGGGCGTTCTAATTGAAGCAATTGCTAATAAAACTTTTCCAAGTCGTGAAAAGGTATTGTCCATTCTCATCTTATTTGTAGGAACGGTGTTTGCTGGGGGGGTATTTGATGGTTTAGGACAACAATTATCTATAAAAGGAATCATCTTTGGTTTACTAGCAGCTATAACTTTTTCCTTATATATATTTGCAAGTGGACGTGTTTCTACAGAAGTTCCAATCTATTCAAAAAGCTTTCTTATGACAACGAGTGCAACACTCTTTGTGTGCTTAGTATTTCCTCCGACATACTTGATTGATGGTACACTGCAGGCTGGATTATGGAAATATGCATTAATCCTTGGTTTCTTTGGTGTTGTTATACCAGTCATTTGTTTTTCCATTGGTGTACCAAAAGTAGGGACAGGCCTTGGAACAATTTTAGGAGCTGTCGAACTACCAACAGCAGTTATTGCTTCTATTACACTTGTTCATGAAGTCGTATCGCCTTTACAATGGATTGGAATCATTTGTATTTTATCCGGAATTTTCATACCTCAAATGTTACAAGTACAAAAAGAGAAGAAACAAATCCGTTTTCGTGAAGAAACTACAGAACTTTAGGTAGGTATCTATAAAGTTATACAAACTAAAATCAACTTTTGATTTTTTCAAAAAAGAATCCATTTTGATCAAACCTTTTCAAAATGGATTCTTTTTATTTGATGTAAAATATATTAAACAATAGTTATCATGATTTCAGTTTCTCTACAGAAACAATCAAACATAAAGCCTCATATGTATTCCCCGAAAATTCTCTGGGCACTGTACCAGTTCAATCAAATCATCCGTATTGTTGGTAAGACCAACCATTTTCAGATAGCCCTTCTAATCCATTAACGAACTAATTCAAAATAATAAACTCAAAGAATAGATTATAGGACAAATGCATTTTATGTATTTTACTCTTCCTTTATAAAACTTCAAATTCCATTTTCCTCATACGTTCTTTTCTAAATATCGCTTTGGCATCTTTATAATTAACAGGTACAATAGGACGCATTATCGCACTTAACTTAATATTCGATTCTATAACATCAACACCCGTATATTCTAACAATCTATAAAAGTATCTATTTTGGTTTATAGTTACAGGTAATATATTCCCTAACTTAAAATCGTATATACGCGGATCATTAAACTCACACTGAATACTTACTTCTATTTCATCTCTAGCCCTAGTTTTTTTAAACTCTGTATCGTGTGGTATAAATTGATTTTTACTTAGATCTTGAACTATATAAACTATCTCTATCATTTTTTCTTGCGTAATCTCAAAACACTCAATACCTATAATCAAATAGTATTTCTCGTCGATTTCACTTACTTCACCAATTTTCTTTGTACTCTCAAAAGGATAAAAACTAACTTTCATTTTTCTGATTACACCTAAATCTATATCAAGCAATATTCCCACCTCACTAATGATTATTTATTTATGATAAGCTTGTTTTTTTATTTTAATAACATATGTAAATATTATTTAGTCATCAGATTTTGTATTATAAAGAAATGTTTCGCAATCAAATTTATCACCCTCTCTTCAATTACCTATACCCGTTATCTTCTTTCTCGAATCATCTGAGAGCGTTTTAAATTTATAAAATTACTCGGACTTAATTTTAAAACGTATTTTAATTATCAATATACACTCGAAAAAAGTATCTATTCTGATAATTTTATCTAATAAAAGTAAATTAGTATATACAAATATTGTAAAGACATAAAAAATCTTTAACAACTCCAATATAAAGAGAGGAATTGATCTTCTTTCAACAATTCTTCATTTGGGTAAAGTACTTATTCGTATTTATTCCCTTTTAACAGATCTTCGTAGAATCCAACCTTACAAATCAAAACGTCCATGTTTTTTTCAAAGCTTTCATCTCCAATTCCACTAGACATCTATGACTTTCATGGAAATCCATCCTTTCAGATATAATTATTCCAACAATATTAGTAAAGGAAAAGCTGAGATAAATGTATATAAAATACTAGTATCTCAGCCTCCATTCTCTTATTTAAAATTCATTTTTTCTACCCTCTGCTTCTGCTTCAGCTTTGTCTTGCATTTCCTTTTTCTTGACATATAGTTCTTGTTTACGACGTTGGTTTTTTTCTTGTAGATTTACTAATTCTTCTTCACCAGCAAATTCCATACTGATTTCAGCTTCACGAATATTTTTTTCCGTATTTTCAATCATGCTCTGTACTCTTGCCGCACTGTTTGATTTGTCATTAGACTTTGGGACATTTTGATCTGCCATTAATTGACCTCCTCATTCATTTAATTATTACTGTATTAGTTTGTTTTTCTTTGTACACTTTATACTGTAATAAAAAAAGAAAGCCCGCCTTTGATAGACCTATAAAAACTCCAGACGTGCAAAATTCTATATTAATGGAAAAAAGCCGCTATCGAAACTTCCATAGATAGCGGTTTTTTCATACCATTTCTTTTTACGAAACTGTTCCCAGCAGGCCTTCTTCTCTTTAATTTCATTGGAATATTTTACATTTTGAATCCGATGAAATTTTACAACTTACACCTAACATCGTTCTAATTCATAAGATAAGATACACACTTTTAGTTAGGAGGAATCCAATTGTATTACAGTCCTTACCCATATGTTCTCTATGCAAATCAGTATCCACAGTGGGTCATGGCAAATCATTCTTCATCTACTCAAATCCCTAGACAATTAGCAATGCCAACAAACACCAGCCCATTTCCCCCTGTAAATACACATAAGTTTAAGACTTCAGCAAAAGAGATACAAAACATTATGCAACAAGCTCATCTGCTTGTAGATAAGATATCAGTTTCAGAGAAATTTGCACATGATCTAATAAACGCTGCACAACTTTCAAATAAAACTGAAGTCGACAGATTAATCTCTTCAACAGGAATTACCATTACATTCGATACTAAATATACACCAGACAGTATTCGAATTAATTTGACTGAGAATGGTTGTTGCGGGCTAACGGTCATTTTAAATTGGTGATTTAAGAATTTACAAACCTAAGACCTCTTTTATTATTGTCTTAGAATATCAGCATTTCGTATATTCGCTACTTGAAAGAACGCATGAAATTGAATCTGTATACGGTCATAAAGCAGGAATAGCAAACATATTTAGATAGACTGTATCGTTTGTTTCAGTCCATGCAACTGTTGCAATTCGTTCACTTTCAACCTCTAGCTGAAGTAGTCCCCTAAATAACATGTTTCCTTCAATTTGCTGAACATAATCAAGATAAAATCGGTTATTCTTGATTCATTCTATGAACAACCAATGTGGCTCTTGCCACATTAAAAGTTATGGACAAACCCATTTTAAGTATACGAGCTTTATTACAAAGATGACATCAAATTTCAATTTTTCTGTTATTTATCGATTGTTTCTTTAAATGATTTTCTCTGTGCTTTTATTTTATTAATTTCAACTTTGATATTGATCGAATCTTCATTTAACTCAACTTTCCCGTTCTTCTGTAACTTTTTCCATTCCTTTATATTTTTACGATATAAGTACTCTGATAATCGATAGATGTCTACATCATTTTCTAATCCCTCTTCATAAGTATCTTTAACTTCTTTTTTAACTCCCTTTATTACCGCCTTTTTAATTTCATCGATTGATACTTTGTCCTTAAACTCACTAATATTAAAATTCAATTTTATACGAACATTAAACTTCACTTTATCTTTAATAATTGGTTTCACTGTTACTTTTACTTTGTCTACTACAACTGTGAAGTGTAGTTCTTCGTTTGAACCTACGTTGGCCGTAACTTCCCCCCTCTTAGTATCATTTGTCATCCATTGTAATCCTCGTGACTTTTCAGCTGGTATAAAACCTTTAAACTCTTTAGGAGAGAGTATTCCAACTCCCAATAAATCAGCTTCGTTTTTGGTTTCTTTTTCTGTTTCCCAGTCTTTGATAGTAACGAAGGGTATACCTATTTCATGATTTGGTTCATTTAGTCCGATTATCAATGTTCGAAAATTAATAGGTTTAATAAAGGATTCTTGTTCATATGAGTTTTCAGGATTTCCTAATTTTGATAAAATTATCGATTTGTTAATATTTGGAGTAGTTAAAAGTATATCGTTCACTGGATCCTTAGTACCGTAAACCCATATTTGATATCTCGTTTCTCTATATCGAATAAAAGCGTCAATAATTTGATTAGATCTTCCGTTTTTTAATACTTCTTCAGATAATATAACATATGAAAAAAAACCCCAAAAAACCTGTTCATCCATTGAATGATATAAATTAAAAACCGCTTCATTAATGGTTTTACCTGAAGCATGCCCTACTTCAGCCTGTGGAACATTAGTGACTGGTTGTTCATTTTTCGCAGTATTAGTGAAATCAACTATTTGGGCATATACCTCATACTTCCCGTCCTTATAATCCAAGCCCATACCATGAATATATAACATTCTCTCTGGTGCGTTTACATCCCAACAACCTGTGAGGAGAGTCGTAAGCATAATAACTAATATTAATATTCCTTTATTCATTTGCGGCTTCTTTTGGACGTAATTTTTCTTGAGGGACTAACATAGCTGAACGTCTATAATAGAATTTTACTCTACTCGATATATCATCAATGAAGCTATTCATTGGTCTTTTTAAATTGAGTGTAAACCAAAGAAAATAAGCATCTTCAGACTTCGAAAATGACTGTCTCAAGTCATTAAAATCTATTGAATCTTTGGCATGCTCCATCCCACTCACTACTTTCTGCATTATTATTTTCCTGCAATAAAGAATTGTTCATTATTTGTTAGTTATCACCAACAACAAGGAATATTATAAGTAGGAAATTATAATGTTTCATTTGCTGATTTTTTTTACTACTAATTGTATCCTGGTAGATCAATTAAAAATCTTCGTAAAATAGAAAAAACCTTCAAGTTATTAACTTTGAAGGTTTTCTATATCTATATTAATAATTCTTTCGGTTACTATGTTATCCATAAATCGAAAATAGTTAGTAAATGTACATCAATTTTTTTCACTTCAATGTTCAGGAATTGATATTCGTATTTTATATCTTCTGTTTTACTAACATGAACGTTTCTACTAGTAATACTAGAAGTAGTGAGATACCGAATAGTGGCATAGCAATTCCCAGCAAAATCATGATGATTATAAATCCAATAGAAGTACCTTTTGATGTACTAGGTGGTGCAGAAAATTCACCTTTCTTTTTACGAGAAAGCCAAGTTTTAATACCCCAAAAAATAACGAAAACAAAGGCAAGACATACAATCAAATTGATAATCTTATTTGGCCATCCAAATAAATGTCCTTCATGTAAAGGAATTCCCCAAGTAAACCACTTAGCTAAGATACCATAGTCTTCATAGCCCGCTTTAGAAATTAACTTCCCGCTATATTGATCAAAATATGATGTCATTTCATCGTATGGACTAACATCTAATCCAGTTACACCAGTGTTACTACTTTTAGCAACAGTATATACCCCCTCTTCATCAGAAGGGTAAATAATAGAATATGGCTTAGAAATATTGGCATCTTCTACTTTTAGCATCAGTTGATGGACATTTAGCATATTTTCATTATCAGACATATCCATACCAGACATATTCATACCTTTGTGAAGTGCATGTGGATCATCATTAGAAGAAGCCGGTGCTGCATTTTTTCGAGTAGCCCAAGGTATTTCACTCATATCAGAAGTAGGTGGGTTTACTTGTTTTTCTGGATTACCAATAGATGGGTGCTCTTGTGAGGCTATATAAATGAAATTCCCCATAAAAGCCGACCAAGGTAATCCAGTAAGGATGATAACAAGCATCGGAATAGTAATAATTGTTCCTACAAGTGCATGCCATTTCTTATTTTTTTGACGAGTGGAAGCATTTTGTTTTTTCTTCAATACCTTCCCTTTAAAAGTCATGTATACACCTGTAATTAGTAGGAATATAGCCCAACAAGCAGCTAATTCAACAAGATAATTGACAACTGTTCCTCCAACAAATAATGAACTATGAACATTTCGCATGATATTTGCAAATGTATATTTCGCATTTTGGGTTCCTACGATTTGATTGTGTTCATCTAAGAAAACATATTTTTCATCGCCTTCTTTATTTCCCATCGTTAAACGTGTATTATATGGGTCGTCAAGAACTATGATTTTAGATACTGAATATCCTTCATTTTGTTCTTTAGCTTTAGCTATTCCCTCATCAATCGTTAACTGTTCAGAATATGTACTATCACCAAAGAAGTAATCATCATATACATTATTTTCAACATTCGTATAGAACAAAAAGCCAATTCCACTAAGTGTTAAAGTAAGTAGTAGTGGTGTAATAAATAACGCAGCATAAAAATGCCATCGCCAAAAGCGATTATATAAACCCTTATTCATTTCTTTCCTCCTAGAAATAATCCCTTTTTATAGAACAATTCTATTCTATAAAAAAAAAGTGAAATTTGAATGAAGTTATTCAACTTTTTTTATTTATTGTCTCTAGTAATTTATGGATAATATTTCAATAGTCTTGACAAAAATAGTTTGTGAATCAAGGCTAGAAAAATTACTAACTACTCTCTAATCATCTTTCAGGTTATTTTTCATATACTTGGCTGCTTTTAGTACGTAACTTTAAGTCTGATCGATTTTAAGCGTAAAAAATATTATACTAACTATAAGTATGTCCATTTTTGGACGATCGCTCATCTTCATAAACTTATCATCTTAGAGGAGAAAAGTTGGACCGGCCCTTTTAAATCGACCAATTAGCAAACATATTTCAACTCAAAAAATAAAATAATGAATACCTAGCTGTCTAAATGTCACTGATAGAAAGGAAAATAAACGAATAATACAGTAACAGGCAGTGACACACAAATAGCAATACCCTGATAATATTACGGAACTCATGATGGTTCTACAAGTATCATTGGATAAAAACAAAAAAAGCGATCCACTCTCAAATTGAGTAGAATGCCTTTTTTTTCTTATTTTCTCTGAAATCGTATTTTTAATATTACTAACAAATTTGATAAAACAATAAGAATTAGCCTATAGAAAAAACAAAACTAACTTCTCTTTGATAAGTTCTATTTGTTTAAGTTCATAAACGTATTTTTTTAGACCTAATTCATTAACTAGTATTTTAAAAAATGACTCTGAATTAGATAAAATCATGTTTAATAATAAATCTGTACTTACGAGTAATTCCTGATTATCAATTGAAATTTTCGTTTTACCATTTGTATTTTTTTCTAAACGAACCTCTATTGGCTGACTTGGATAATAAAAATTAGCTACTTCTTCATCCAAGAATTCTTCTATTGCATTCACATAATAAGCATATAGAGTAGCTAAATCATCAAAAATTGGGATTCCCCCAATTTCTTTATATCCTACTTTAAAAATTATCCCCCCTCTAGATTTAACATGCCAGCTTCTACATATTTCTTTTTATTTTTTTTAACAACTTCCACCATAAATTCATTGTTAACTCCGCCTATGTAAGATAATGGACTATTTGTTAAATCACCTAAATCAAAAACTTCTTTTTTTAAGAAAAAATTTCTAATCTCCATTTTTCTACCTACCTAACTCCATTATTTTGGATAAAGTTGTTTAACATGTCCTTTAGGTAATTCCAAGAACATATTTAACTCCTCCTACACTTCCTTCAACTTGGAATGTAGAATTTGTTCCTTTTTTCGCTAAAGTTTTCGAGTTATCTTTAGCAATCGTCATAGCAATATTTTTAACTTCGGTTACTGATAGATTGGGATTATAAAATGTTTGTGATTTCTTAACAGTCCCATTCCAATACTTTGGATGATGTCTTTCCAACATATGTTTCATATCAGTTTTTGTTAATTTAAATGAGTGACTTCCTGTTTTATACGTTGCAGTTTTAAAAGATGATAAAGCATTAGTCACTTTAGATTTAGGTGCTATTTTAAATACTTTAGAACCCCATTTAATTACATACTTACCGCCACTAATAACAAGTCTTGCAACAGTTCCCCAAATAAAGGGTTGAACTGTATTATGCTCTGCCAATTCGATAGGAATCGAATCCCAATCAATATCATGAACACCATCAGCATTTTCTATAAATGTAATATTTTCCTGATTAATCTCTTCAAGAGTTGAAAACAATTCAGGATTTTCATCATAAGAAACAGCATTATTTTCTTCTTCAATATCTACCTAAAGAACTTCTTCTTTATTCGCTCCATTTACTACTGGTTTCTCTATTGTTTTTGCTTCCATACCAAATGTTATTGATGGTACAAAAAGCGAAAATAATAAAGAGAATGAAGTAACAATATTAATTAATTTAAGCTTCATTTTATTCACTCCAACTATTATTTATATTAATATAATAATATTTATAATAAAAAATGAAAATTAAACCATTAATGTATATGATGTTTTAGACGCTATTAATATAATTTCTGATATTAAAGAGTTAGAATTCCATTCATATATTATGCCTCGTCTTGACCATTCCTGGTATTAATTTAATCGACAGTGTTATACGTAAAAGTATCAGCTATTACATGTGAATACGATTCAATTGGAGTAAAAACCATTTTTTAGTACGAAAAAAGCCATTCATCTAAGTTAAGGCTTGATAAATGGCAGTTAATTTTTAAATGCGATTCAATATATCTTATTTCCTAATAAATATTGTTTTTTTGGATGTCTCTTAATTAAGTGAAGCTCAACTAAATCACTTGATATCTTTTAACTCTCAAAGTTTTCTAGAACCACCTTACACTTTTAATTCATTAAATAGAAAAACTAGACCTTATTTAGATATATATTTTAATGTCCTTATATACTAAATAATCACAGATTCACTAGAATATTGTAAGTCTCCTACAGCCTTCACACGTATTAACAATGCATTGCCTGGTAAGTATGCGAGAGGGATATCTTCAATCGAAATGATTGATATTGTTTTTTCATCTGCACCTGCTTTTATTGCTTCATGAGTCGCTAGTTTCTTTGCATCTGTTAATGCTTCTTCACGATTCATTTTGTCTAAACTATATATTCTTTCAACATCACCGCTCACTTGACCAAGGGCAGCTCCTATAGCATTTGCCGCACCATAGTGCTCTGGCATAATGACTTCTGAAACCCCTTTTAATGATTTAGAAACGATGATACTTCCTCCACCTGATAAAATAAGTGGTACTTCTTTTGAACTTGTCTTCATTTGATCAATAGCATCTTCTAACATCTCCGTCATTTGATCATTTACTTTTTCACAGAATTCAAAGGAGAGATGTTCTACTTCTTTTGCTCTATCTTCAAAGGAATAGCCTAAGCGCGTCACTATATCCGAAGTGGTTAGTACATCTCCACCAAAAAGTAGTGCCTTTTTCGTAATTTCGTAACCTACGCTCTCTGGTCCAACAATGATTTTTTCGTTATTTTCAAGAATTCGAGTGCCCCCACCTAACCCAATAGATAAAATATCTGGCATTCTGAAATTCGTATTTACTCCACCAATGATAACTGCCAATGAAGATTCTCTAGGAAACCCTTTTGATAGTACACCAATGTCACTCGTTGTTCCTCCAACATCCAGTACAATCGCATTATCTAGCCCTGTTAAGTGAGCTGAACCTCGAATGGAGTTTGTAGGCCCACATCCCATCGTAAGAATTGGATAGCGTTCTGCATATGCTGCGTTCATTAAAGTCCCATCGTTTTGACTGAAGAACATTTCAGCTTCGATATTTAGGCTACTTAAAGCTTTAGAGAAGCCATTAATAACGGTTTGACCTGTAGTCATCAATGCTGCATTTAATATCGTCGCATTTTCACGTTCAAGTAAGCCAATACTGCCAATCGCATGTGATAGAGAAATAGGAATATCTCCAAGCTCTTCTCTTACCCAGGTTGCTACGATTTCTTCTTGTTCTTTATTTACTGGAGCATATACACCTGAGATTGCGATACTTTCTGCTTTGCCTCTGATTTCTCTACAAAACTTAGACACTTCTTCTTTGTCCAACTCAGCTATTAAACGTCCATCAAATTCATATCCACCAGAAACAATAATGGATGCTACTTCAATTTTTGCTCTTATGTCTTTTGGCCAATTAGTAAACGGCGGAATGGCTGTTGTAGCTGGCCTGCCAATTCTTATAACACCAACTTTATCTAAACGTTTACGCTCTACGATGGCATTCGTACAATGGGTAGTGCCAAGCATGGCATATTTAATATCGCTACTATCCACCTTACTCTCTTTCACCACTTTTGCGATTGCTTCGATTATTCCACTTTCCACCTCTTTAGTAGTTGGTACTTTTACCGTATGAAAAACCTTTAAATCTCCATCTATTAATGCAGCATCCGTATTAGTTCCACCAACATCCAATCCTAAGCGATACATTATACTCTCTCCTTTTGTAACTCTTCAACTGGCTGATACTCAAAATCATATCCAAAATAATAAGGTCCTACTGTTTCAATACCCTTTTTTGTTCTCCATTTACTATGACATGGAAAGGCTACAACCACTACACGGGCTCCGTATTTCATCCTCTCTGTTGTAATAGGAAAACCAGTCTCTGCATCTAATACTGCAATTAAATCTGGTGTTGAACATAATAAATGCTCGGCTTCTTTGGCCACTAGATGCTCATTTTGAAAATCGATGCTAAACGATCTTCCTTGTTCATTACGTATGCCTTCAAATATTGCCTTTCCTCTTGTAAAGCCTCCAATCAATCTACGTTCTATGTCTGTAATTTTTGCTTCAAACAATTGATATCCATTTAATTCCTCTAACATTTTATTAATACCTTGGCGTTCCTTACCTTTGTTATCAAGTAGATACCCACCAATTGTTTCAGCTAATGTAAGGGTGCCAGGAATAGCACTGCTCTTTACCTCTTTTCCTAATAAACCATAATCACAGACAGAAGCACTTCCTCCCATTTCTATCGTAATGACACGTGCTAGTCTTTCGTGCCAAACTCCATCTCGGGGATATAATACGACTACATTTCCTTTTTCATCAGACATTGTAACAGGTGAAGATTCTAAACCATCTAGATGAAAAGTAACCATTTGCGCTTCAGGGAAGGCACGTCCCATAGCATCTGCATCTAATAATGGTAAACCCTTTTTGGCAGCAGCAATAATAGGGAACAAGGAGTTAATACCCCCTATCTCAATAGGCATCACTACGTCAACCTTTTTTCCTATTACCTCTTCAAACTTATCAAGTGGTGCAGTGAATTCAATTTCTGACGGTATTTTCTCAATCGTTACAGAGGGTGCCCCCATCCCAGATATAGGAACCACTATCTGATTATCTCTTAACTCTTCTAATGAGATTAGTGCAACTGGTCCGTATTTGCGTATCGCTTCTTTTGCGATCAATTTCCCAATATAAGGATCCCCGCCTCCACCAGTACCTAATACAGCAGCTCCTAACGCTATCTTTTCAATAGCTTCTTCATCAATGTATCTCATTTTCTAAAGTTCCCCTCTTTCTATATGCTTATTGACGTTCATTTGATGTATAGATGCCTTTTGACTTGATAACTTCCCTATTACAGTTTGTACAACAAACCCTGTTATAAAGCCATCTAAAGAAGGAATCGTTGTAAGAGAAAATAATTCTAAACCCGAGGGCTGTGCTGTTGTCATAAAAGTAACCACCATTCCTATAATCCAGGCAATGTTGGAACGAACAACAATTGTCTGCTCTTCTAATTGATTCTTGTAGCGGTTAAATTCAGTTTTTACGATAAAGAATTCAGAAATATAGATTCCACCTATAGGAGCAATAACAACGGCTAAAATATTTAGGAAAGAGATAAATTGTTCAAAAATACCGAGAACTGCCAGGCTCGTTGCTATTAATCCTAAAATAATGGTTAACAACTTTTTTGATATCTTCGGAAATACTATTGAAAATCCAAGAGACGAGGAATATAGATTACTAGTATTTGTTGTCCATTGTGCCAGTGTTAATACTAAAATTCCTGGTATGGCCATTCCCAATATTATAAAAATTCGCATCATATCATCTGTTCCGATATATCTTGTCAACAGAATGGCTATGATGATCATAAAACTATTACCTATGAAAATCCCGAAAAACGTGGAGATAATAGCATCCTTTTTACTTTTAGCCCATCTAGAAATATCAGGTGAAATAGTTGCACCTACAATAAAAATACTGATAACAAGGGAAACTGCGCTACCAAATGTAAAAGCCCCAGTATTTTGAATTTCAACAGGTAATGAGTAATCTTTTAGAGTTAAAAATAAAGTTAGTAACATGATGCCCAATAAAAGCGGTACTGACCACATACTTAATTTTTCAATAGCACGGAATCCGTAAATGGCAGTTGTCATCATCAAAATACCACCTATAAAAGATAGCACTTTCACATTTATTGATACGTCAAACGAATCTAATAAAATAATGTGGGCATTTTCAGCAAAAAAACCTACTTGGACACCAAACCAACCTAATAAAGAGATACCAATAACAAGGGAAAATGCCAGCGCTCCATACTTTCCAAATACATACTTTGTAATCATAGAAGTGGACAAATTGGTTGAAGCACCTACGATTGCACAAATAGAACATAAAATAGCTAGAAGAAATGATCCTACACATACCGAAATAATCGCTTGATTCATTGCCATTCCGTTTGCTAATTCAGCGCCTAATAAAACAGAAGCTAAATCGACTCCTATGGCAACTAATACAGAGAACATGGAAAACCACGATCTACGCAAATGTTCCGGTACAGCTTCTCGTTCGTAATCTAATACCTTTTTACCTTCGTCCATTCATGTACCCCCTTGTTTTTTCACTCTGTTATTCTTTACAAATACCATTCCAATAAATGTTCCACGTCTGCTCAAAACGCCTTTTGAATTTATCTTCTTCGTAATAGTACAATTCCAAAAAGATACCATCCATTAAACAAAGAAACGAGGCAATTAAGTCTTCTATAGGTTGTCTTTTGATTTCACCTTGCTCTATTCCTCTAGTGAAAATTCCCAATAGAATTTCATAATAGAATTCCTCCTTTTCGTTAAAGGTTTTTTTTATGTCATCGTTTAATTCATGAGGTAGGAAAAAAGCAAGCCTCATATATGCCGCTGTTTTTTCAGGTTTACTCAAATGATAATCACTAACATCCTTTACCATTTGATAAAGCATTTGCTTTACAGTCGCATTCTTCAAATTTGCCATCGACAGTTTAATATATTGGAATTGATCATCCAACAAATCATTATATACAGCCATAAACAAATCTTCTTTCCCCTTATAAAACGCATAAATGGATGGTGTTTTTATACCTACTTCTGTAGCAATACTTGCAAGTGTGGCTCGTTCATACCCTTTTTCAGCTAATTGTTTACAAGCAACTTCTTTAATTTTGTTTTTCGTCATGTTTTCATCACCTAACTAATTTAGTTAGGTAAATTATAATTAAAGTTTTCTAAATATTCAATATTTTTTTGAAATAGAATTATCTATAATATTATTTAAAAAGTGTTTTAATTAATATATCTCTTTAATCTGCTTTTTAAGGCAAATTAAAAGAATCCATTTTGATAATATTAATCAATAATGGATTCCTTAATTGTAACTAGATATTAAGCTCTACTAAAAAAGTGCTGAAGTTAAGCAAAATTACTGCTAACTTCAACACTTTCTGTTGCTTTCATTAATAAAGTTTCTTATTAAAAGATAGCAATAATTTTATCGAGTATTCCAGTAATATCAAGGAATACGATGATAATTACTAATGGAATAATATATCTCATGATAAAGAACCATATGTTAAATGCAGTAGCACCTAAACTAGAATGCTGTAATACTTCTTCTCGCAATTTACTTTTCTTAATCTTAAGTGGAACGAAAATAGAGATTAAAAATACACCAAGTGGCATTAAAATATTACTAACTAAATAATCTGCGGAATCAAATATATTCTTAGAGAAGATTAAAATATTATCAAAAACACTATATGATAATGCAGATGGAACTCCTACAGCGAATATTAAAACTCCAATAATATATGCATATTTTGTTCTCTTCTCTTCTTTTCCTTTAACTATAGAAGCTACAATAATTTCTAACATAGAAAATGCCGATGTTAATGTGGCAAATAAAAATAAGGCTAAAAACCCTAATAAGAAAGCTTCTCCAAAAATGATTTGATCAAACACAGCAGGTAATACAACAAACAACAAACCAGGTCCTTCAGCAGGTTCTAAACCGAGTGAAAATACAGCTGGGAAGATTGCTAAACCTGCTAATAAAGCGATGAATAAATTCATTGTAACGATTGAAATAGCGGGTTGAATTAAGCTTTCTTTCTTTGAAAGATATGAACTATAAGTAACCATTACTGATACACCGACACTTAGGGAGAAGAAAGCTTGACCCATTGCATATAGAATACTTTGAGATGTGATACTTGCGAAATCCGGTGCTAAGAAGAATTTTACACCTTCCATAGCGTTATCAAGTGTAAGTGAACGAATGATTAGAACAAAAAATAGGATAAATAAAGCGGGCATTAAAATTTTGCTTACTTTTTCAATTCCATTTTGAATGCCTTTTGCTACAACTAAAACTGTGAAAGCTAAAAATGCAAATTGAGCTCCGATAACTAACATTGGATTTCCAATCGTGTCGTTAAAGACAGATCCATAATCTGCGCCTTCACTAATAATTCCACCAAATAAACCTTTTGTAAAATATATAACAATCCAGCCACCAATTACGCTATAAAAAGACAATAGGAGGAAACATGTGAATACTCCTAACTTGCCGATCCAATGCCAATTAGTATTTGGAGCTAAAGTACGATATGCACTAACTGCTTCTTTTTGCGTGCTTCTACCAATGACAAACTCTGCTAATAACAGCGGAAAACCTATGAATAATGAAAATAGGATAAACAGTAGAAAGAATGCTCCCCCTCCACTGATACCAGTCACATAAGGCAGCTTCCATATTGCGCCTACTCCTATAGCTGATCCTGCTGCAGATAAAATAAAACCAATCTTAGATGACCATTGCTCTGATGTTTTAATACATACCAATCCAATCTATATTTATTACGTCCTATCCTCATTAAAAACTAAGGAAAAGACAAAAAAGCCACGTCTCTATCTTTAACGATAGGGACGTGGCTGTTCACGCGGTACCACCCTAATTGGAAACAAATCTAGTTTCCCACTTACTTGGTAAAATAACGGTTTAATCCGTTTTTATACTACTATCACTAAGATGTAATATAAAAAAAGCTCTAAGAATGAAATTCACCAAAGTCTATGTATCAGTTTCCACCAACCACTGATTCTCTGTCAACAGGGAGACCCGGCTTAATATGTTCTTGTCATCGCTCATTTGCTATTTAGAATATTAAACGAAATTATAGTATGAGAAAACATTAAGGTCAAGACTTTTTTTCAGACTTTTAATATTATTCAACTTAATTAGTTCGCTATGCCTCTTTTATATACTCCCGCTCACAGGTATTTTCTAAGTTCAAAATCTGTGATTTAATCGCATTAATAAAAGGAAGTTTTATATGTATAGAGATAATAAATCCGTTTAATTTTTAAATAATAAATCCAATATCCTTACAACGATGAAATGACTTATAAGGGTATTGAAGTTATGTAATTCCATTTTTCAATGTATTCTTATACAGTAAATTTCCCACCATGATAACAATAGTAAGTTTCAGCCTTAAGATTTTTAATCTTTCTTAAAGACTGCTGCGCATTATCGACATCTAGACAAAAGTTAGGATTAGCAATGACGAATTCCTGTTTTTCATTAACAGCTGCATCACCTGTAATTACGCTATTCAAACAGGGGAAATACAATGAAATATGCCCTGAAGTATGCCCCGGTGTTGCTATTACCCTACATTTGTTATCTAAAATCATATCACCATCATGTACTTTTTCATCAATTGAAATATGCTTCAAATTCTTTAATTGCTGTATAAACCATTTACCAAAATCGACTTCGTTATTCGACATAGTCTTTAGCATCTCTTCAGCTTGAATCAATCTCTCTGACTTCATTTCACCACTAATGTATTTTGATTCAGTTTCACTAGCTATTATGTTAATCCAAGGATACTTTTCTTTGAAATCATAAAGGGAACCTATATGGTCATCATCATAGTGAGTAATAATTATATTCTTTAAATTCTTCACTTCATATCCATTTTTTAAAATTTCATTTTCAATTAAAGGTAAGAAATTCGTATACCCTGTATCGACCAAAGTTAGTTCATCATTTAATATAATTAAGCTAGGATAAATGTAATTTTTTTGTCCATTAAATTCAAATTCAATTGGTAGCTCTATTATCTTCATTTTCTTTCCCCCATTACTGCATGTTTGTGAAATTCGCTAACCGAATATGCTATACATTTATTATATTAGATATAGAAAAAAGAGGATATAAAACCTTTCATATCAACTAATTTTAAACAAACATTTTATTTTAGCTGTTTATGTGAGTTTCATTAAGATGAAAAAAACCACCCCTTTTGACGTAAAAAGCAACGACAGTAAGAGGTGGAAATTTAATCTATTTTAAAATATGTTTTAATTTATTTTACATCATCTTCATCAAATCTTGCTTTTGAAAATCCTCTTCCAAGTATTTCAGATGCATTTAAGAAAATGACAAATGAATTGGGTTCTCTATCTAATAAAAGCTTCTTAAAATAAACAGCTTCTGATTGTTCCACTACACATAAAATCATTGTTTTTTCTTGGTTAGAATAACCACCGAGCGTCTTAATTTTCGTTAAGCCTCTATTAATTTCATTCTTGATAATGGTTTGGATTTCTTCTTCTTTATCGGTAATAATCAGTACTAATTTGGTTGGTGATGTTTGTAGTTGCACAAAATCGATTACTTTACTTGTTACATAGATGGCAATCATGGCGTAAAGTGCTAACTCAAAGTCAAATACTAGTGCTGAAGTAATAACCACTAATCCGTCAACAAGTAGCTGTGCAAAGCCACTTGAAATCCCCGTGAATTTCTTCAATATTTGAGCTATTAGAGCTGTACCACCCGTTGATCCATTTCCTCTATAAACAATTCCAAGACCAACACCTAACATAATTCCTCCATAAATAGCACTTAACAACGGATTATCGATAGGCAAATGGATATCAGATGTTAACCATATTACAAGTGGAACAAACGTAGTGCCGACAAGCGTTTTCCAGCTAAAATCTTTCCCCACTACTAAAATCCCTAAAATAAACAAAGGAATATTAATCATCCATTGTACATAAGCGGGATTAAATTGAAACAGTTCGTATAGAATAGTACTTATTCCTGAAACTCCTCCAGCTGCAAGCCTAGCTGGCAACAGAAACATATTGAATGCAAGACCAACAAGCGCTGCTCCCAACATGATTTGAATATATTCAATGATAACTATCTTCTTCTGATTTTTTTTCATCATATAGCCTATACTCCCTCTTTGTTATAAATCCTTACTCATTCTAACAGAAAAGGGCCGTTATAACATAATTTTTTAATCTATTACGTCTTTTAAAATGGGTTTTAAGAACTAAAAAACACCCACTGCTATAAACTAACATCTAGAAACGCCAACCATACTAAAGTTAATAGAATTCAGCTGCAACTATTATTCAAATAACATCACAGCTTGTTCTTTCCCTAATAATGTTATGTACAAATGCAATTGCGCTCGGTGATGATTTAGATGAGCTAAAATCTCTAGTAACCACTCAAAATAGCTATAAGTTGTTCCCCAATACGATGTTACTGTATTAATAACATCAGGAATACTTTCATAATAACAAACTAATTCTTCATACCCCTCATTCAATTGCTCCAGCATTTCCTTTTTACTATTGACCGTATTAAGTTCATAAAATGCATTCATTTCCTCCATTGATGCTTGGCCAATTATTCGAAGATCTGCCTTGCATATAATGGCTAAATGGCTCACTAACTCCCCCACTGTACGCTTTTTTTCTATCGGCGCAATTTGAAAATCAGATTCATCAACTATTTCAATTAATGCTTTAATACTATTAATCGTAAATTGTATTTGATGGAATGTATTTCGTAAATATGTATTCATTTTATTCACTTCCATGATGAAATTATTTAATGCAGTCCAACTATTCCAACAAGTTTACCTTTATATCGAATCCCTGTATCCCATTATTACTAGCAGAATTGGTTATCCAAATTGGTATGATTCTCATCCTCATTAATAACAAAAACAGCAGAAATTTCACAGTTTCTGCTGTTAAATATTATTGTTGAAACTAACTTAATTACTTTAACGGAATCCAAATCTCAGAATACAAATCCGGACTGAATGGGTCATCGTCAGTGTATACTTCTAATTCTGGTGTACCTGCATGTTTATAATTATTTGATGGGAACCATTCTGAGAATATTTGTTTCCATGCTTTTGACATTGCATCAGGCATAGGTCCACGAACTTCGAATACACCCCATTTTGATGCAGGAATTTCTAACTTTGAATATCCTTCAGGTGTAGTACCCTCATGTTCTGTCGCTATCCAATAGTCGATTTTTTCTGCAGATTGAGTCTCTCTTTTATCTACACATACACCTAGAACACCTGTAATTTCTCCGTTGTTCAACTTAAATAGTTCCTGATCAGTTCCTTTTGCATTGATTTCATCCCAAAATACAGGGATGCCTTTAAGATTCTCATCATTCTTTAATGAAAATTCACGATTAATCCCTACAACTTGAAAGCTTTCTCGTTCAACAATTTTATATTCCATCGGTGTTGCTCCCTTCAGATTTACCTGGATAGCCAGGCGATTATAAGATTTCAGCTTTCCAATGTTCTTTCGTACATCACTAGGCGTTACACCGTGCTGTCTACGAAATGCTTTTGAAAAAGCCTCGGGAGTGTCATAGCCATATTTGTAGGCGACATCAATAATTTTGCAGTTAGAATTTGCTAACTCATGCGCAGCAAGAGTTAAACGCCTTCCTCGAAGATACTCTCCTATAGACGTATCGGTTAATATCGCAAAGGTTCTTTGAAAATGAAATTCCGATACATTCGCTTGCCTCGCAATATCCTCAATAGATATATTCTCCGTTAAATGATCTTCCATATAGTTGATTGCCTTCTGTAATGATTCAACCCACCCCATATCGCTCACTCCTTAATTGAATAATAACAATCTCAAATAACTAAATCCTGTCATTTTATGCTGAGATTAGACCGTATTCTATGTATTGTTTTACAAAACGTAACCTGGCACCCTCACCCCTGAAACGTAATCCACGTTGGACACGACTCATTAGGAAATAGCTCTAAAATTTCTAAAGCATATGGGCTTGTCGTATCGAATTCACCTATTAAAGCTTCATAACCATTTGTCTTTGCATATGTAATTTGGTTGTAGGTTAGTAGTTGAAGTAGAGGTAGATGCACTATTCGATCAACGCCACTCCACCCAATTTCCAATTCCGTTTCAACTTCTGTTTCGTGTAAAAATGAATAAGCGATAATGTTTTGATTTTCAGGATAACACATCAAAAAGCTACCTTCTAAAATGGCATCTTCATATAGTAGTTGCCATTCTTTTAGAGACAAATCTGCTACAGGATTTGCAAGATGCGTTTCTTCATAATTGCGCTTTACAAGTACTGTTAGTTGCTCCATCAGATGCTGATTATCTTTAATGTCTTTTAAAGTTTTCAATTCGTAATTGCTCTGATTCAATGTTTGAAAATGTTGGTCTAAATGTAATTTAGGCATGTATGTTTTTCTAATGATTTTCATATTAAATTGTTCAAACGTGTCCATTAATTTTCTTGACGTTTCCCATAAAGATGTTTGCAAAGGAAGCTCCAACACCTCTTTTTGTTTCACATATTGCAACAATTGATGCGCTACATTTTGAGAAGATGACGGGTTACTATAGACTCGAAAATACAAGCAATACGGATGCATTTTACTTTTCCAAGTAATTATTAGTCCTACTAATTTCTCTCCTTCATATGCCATATAAGCAAACTCATATTTTAGTTGTTCTAATATATGAACAAAGGGCTCTTCATAGTTATATTTCATCAAATCTTTCACTTCGTCTAACTGATTACCAGTGTACTTTTTCATGTTGAATTCCAAATGAATCCGCTCATTTCAATTTATTGTTTAGTGTAACTACTGCTTCCCACAAGCATAACAACGTTTATCTTTATCTGCTTGGCCATACATGCGTAGTTCCTTTTCAATCCCACAAGCTCGGCATTTCTCAAAATAGATTTGCGGTAGCTCTCCTGCTTCAGCCAATGGTACCCATTCCATTTCGTACAAACTTTTTGTCATACCAAAATCAATTAATACTAGATTCCTTTCAGCGTTTAAACCAAAGTTACTGCTATCTTTTAAATCAAAACTATCAAACCTTTGATCGAGTTCTCTTAAGAGTCCTCTCAATCTTGGGGACATTCTATTATCTTCAACTACGTTTAACTCATATGTCTGATTGTCTCTTAACTCTAAATTTTCGTAATAACGTTGTATACAAATATCCTCATTGACATAAACCATCTCCGCCAATAAATCTTCATTGTTTCGAGCTTTCATATATTCATATATTTCAATCTCATTCAATGATTGTTTGTACCCTATCGGATGTAAATGTACTTTTATGACAAACTCGTCCACACGGTATACCTTCCTTGATGACCCGATGCCGATACAGTTTTCTTCAATACAATAGGGTTGCCAATTTGAAATTATTCTGTTTACCATTTAATCATTCCTCACTGTCCGTTGAAATTCGAGAAAACTAGTACTCAACATATAAGTCTATTATTCGCTATATAACCTTGATAATAAGTTATATTCCGGATTTACTTCCCATGTTTCATACGGGACAAAAGATTTCGCTCTCATTGCATCGAGAGTGCGAGTTTTTTGTTGTGGGCGGGTTATATATTGATCAATATTAGATTCGTTTAGCTGAATATATTTGGCTTCTTTAATTTCTTCTGGTTGAATTTTTATTTCCCCGCTTACATACTCTGCTTTAAAAACAACAGATAAAACATGCTTTGTAGCATTAAAATAGACACCTGTTATGCCAACAGGACGTATTTCAATGCCAGTCTCTTCTAAAAATTCTCTATAAACTGCCCTATCTAATGGCTCTCCTACTTCAACATTTCCACCTGGCATTTCCCACGTATCCGAACGCCAGTGAGTTCTAAGCAATAAAACCTCATTTCTCTCGTTCCTTACTAAAGCTGAAACCGAAATAGTCTGTTTTGGCGGTTCATACTCCAATTGAAATCACCTCAATGTATAGATAATCTAAACTCTTTTTTAATCTTCATAATAACTACTAATTCAATAGTTCATTGTTTTAGCCAGCTATTTCTTTATTTGACCTATAAGTCCTTTATTTTTTCGTAATCACTTTTATATATACATAGTTTATTTTAACCTAATATTTAGTTATTTAGATAGATATATGTAAAAATTTAAATAATAATTTTTGTTACTATAGAAATAGTGAAAAAGTAACAATGCTATGAGAAATAGTGATTGCATGATGTTTAGATGCAAGTTAATAGTTTTTAATGTTGGTGTAATCCCTACTATGTCTTATAAAATCAGTTTCCGTTAAAACAAAAAAACAGTTGTAAAATTAGCAACTGTTTTTGAACTACAATATGAAAAATAAAGTAAAATAACTCCCCTTATTAAGTTGTTTCTTCCTTTTTCAAAATATCTCCCGATCCACTTTTAATTCAAAGCCCTTTTTCCAAGAAAGAATCACGAATCCAGAAGCTACAATCAATAACCCACTAAGTATAATAAAACAATATATGATTAAATCTGAGGATATCATTTGGGTAAAGAGAGCAAGTAAGACGATCCTAAATAATAATCCAATTGAGCGGAATAAACTATCCACTCTTCCAATGATTTCATTAGGAATTTGGTCCATCAAGAAAGAGTTTCTAGCAACTCGAGCTCCACTATTTCCTACTGCTATAAAAAACATAAGCGATAAATATAAGGGTAGGTTCACAAGAACAATCAATGATATAGCAATGGTGTACGTAATAACACTGAGGATGATTGTCTTCTCATTTCCTATCTTTCTCGCGAGTACGGGTATGAACATCCCAGCAATAATTGCACCAATAGCATAAATCATACTTTCGATCCCATAAGCACTTGCTGATGCCTTTAATACATCTCTTAAATAAACAGGAAACAAATAGTTTGTGACCATCACACCAATAAAGGGCATTATAGAGAATAGTAAAAACAAGAACATAGTAGGACGAATCATCATATATCTTAATCCTTCACTAACTCTTTTTTTATCCGTTTTCTCCGTTTTATCAATTGGTTTCCCCATATAAGGAAGTTTCATATAAAAGTAGATAGCTGCCGCATATGAAAGGACATCAAGTAACAAAATATAGTGCAAATCCCATTTCAATAATAAAACGCTCGCTAAAGCTCCCGCTATCATACTTGAAAGCTGACTCTGAACTTCCATCGTACCATTTAAAGCATTGTATTGATCCTTATTAAAAATCTCTTGATTTAAAGCAAACATAGTAGGAAAAAAGATTGTATAATATAAACTACCTATCATATAAATAATCGTGTAATGCCATACCTCATAAGTTAAACCGATAAATCCTATTAATGTGAAGAGCGTTAGTAATAGAAAGCATACGAATTCACTGATTAACAGTATTTTCTTTCGATTCATCTTGTCGACTAGGTTCCCTATAAACGGCGTAATAAGAAAGTTAATAATTGTCATACATATCGATATGTAACCAAATACTGTATTGCCATTTTCACTAGTCACCAACATCCAAGGTATAGCGATCATCGTAATACCTGAACCAATTGAAGAAGCGATATTGGCAAAAATAATCAAACGAAAACGAGAATCATTATATAAATCCCTCATATTAAAGTACCCCTTTTATCTAGTGAGTTAAATCTAATACTCCCCAGCTATATAGTACTTTTACTATAATGAAAAATTCCAATTTCAAATTCAATCATAAGTTCGAACTTCACCTCATCTAATTGACTGAAAATATAGAAATTACCGTAATGGTTTTGAAATAATTACACCATCGAATTCTTTAATATATTGACACTTTCATCATAAAAATCTTTATGTTTCACTATCCCTCTCCTACTACACCAAGCAATTGATCCAATAGCATCTAATAAGGAATAGAACGGAAGTATTCTGTCTAAATCAATGATTGGACGGATACTCTCATAACCCTGCATATAAGCATCACGAGTTCCAAGGTGATTACTCCAAATATCTCTATTTATTTTAGTAAAATCTATTTCCGTAGAACCTGCTCTTGCACTTTCGAAATCAATGATGCCGGCTACTCCGGTATCGTTGATTAATATATTGCCTGGACGAAAATCTAGATGAACTAAGCATGGCCCATCCGGCTTAGGTAATGACTTGAATAGCTCGTTGAATTTATTTTCACTTTTATCAATTAGCTCAATAGGTAAGATTGCTCCACATTGAACCAAATACTGATTAAATAAATTTTTTATATATAATCTCCAGTCATTTTTCTCAAGATATCGAAAGCCATTTTGTTCTTCATACCCATAGCTTTGGAAACTCACTTCATGAAGCTTTGCATGATTTAGGCCGATTTGATAAGCAAGCCGTGTGTCAACTTTGCTTGTACAAGGTACACCGTTTATCTCTGAAAGTAGTATAGCTCCACAATCCGTTTCATCACCTACCCAATAATCTAAAACACGAGGAACAGGTAAATCTGATTCTAGCTTTTTTAGAATTGTATATTCACGGAACAGTTTATCTTTTGTAAAAGGAATTTTAATATATACATTTTCATTATTTGACAGACCAAGCTTATACACCTCTGAACTAAAAGACTCCGGGACATTTTCTATAGATTTGACATTTAATTTGAAATGATCCATTACAGTTTGTAATTGTGTGCTCTGCATAAAATCCTCCTTTTGAATGTAGTACAGTTAAGATATATACAAATTTAAACAATATTTTAGTTCATATACATTATATCTTAATTTGTTAATGTATTGGTATGGATCGTTTTTGAGTGGCAATATTGTATGAAGTGAGATATGGGGTATTGGAGAGATTATTGGCGCTGCTTGCGGGCTCTTTGGCGCTTCTCGGGCTTTCTTTAGCTCTACTCGCGGGCTTTGGCGCTGCTCACTATCTTTTTAGCGCTGCTCGCAGACTCTTTGGCGCTACTCACGCTTTCTTTAGCGTTACTCGCGGGCTTTGGCGCTACTCGCGGGCTTTTTGGCGCTTCTCGGACTCCCTTTAGCGCTACTTCCAGACTTTGGCGCTACTCAGGCTATTTTTAGCGCTGCTCGCGGGCTTTTTGGCGCTTCTCGGACTCCCTTTAGCGCTACCCGCGGGCTTTGGCGCTAATCGGTCTCTTTTAGCGTTACTCGCGTGCTCTTTGGCGCTGCTCGAACTCTTTTTAGCTCTGCTCAAGCTTCCTTTAAATCTACTCGAGAACCTCCCACAATGATATCTTTTCAACTTTGACTTTCTTATTTAAGATATGATAATTTTAAATAAGGTTAATTTTTCCATTAAAATGAATTTAGGGGGTCTCATCATATATGTCAACCGCTCAATTTTACGCTCTCATTATATTTGCCATAAGTTTAATTGGCGTATTTTTCATAAAACGAATGGGGAAGTACATTTATGCGTTTATACTATTCGAAATTGGAATAGTCCTTATTGTAGTAACTGGATTTCTTCCTATAGATAATTGGGGTAAGATGGGATATGGAATAATTGGTCTTTCTGTAATGGTTTTGGCAATCGTAGTGGTAATACTAATTGGAGTATTCACTTTGATACTTAGTTATTTCAAAAAAGGAACCTCATATTAATTGTGAAGAGATTTATTGCATAAAAATTTGGTGATTTTTATTTTCCGTTTTAGAACTAATTTCTTTAATTCTATAAAATTAGTTTTTTAGCTTGTTTAATATTGAACTAACGAAAGCTGTTTTATCTTCAGCGTACTTGTGCTTGTTACTTTTATTTGTTGTAGATAATTTTTGCTTAAGCCGCTCATATTGTATTCTTGTATTTTCATTGTTTCTTAAATAATCTCTAAAACCAATTTGTTCTAATAAATATTTATTTCCACTTTCATACATATGGATTTGATGGGTTCTCGGTTCACCTTTATTAAAGTAATGTCTATTGGGTAAAATATTTATCCCTTTATATGAGTACCCCAATGATTCTAAGGGAGGAACACAGATCTCACCATCTTGAAAATTTTTTATTTCAATCGCAATATCAATAATTGGCTTTGCACTTAAATGTTTAACCGCTGTACTCCCTATATGATGAACAGCTACAATTTGCTCACCAATTACCTCTTCAATCTTGCTTTTCTCCAATAAAAACTCCACTTCCCACACACTCGTCCAAGGAACTAAAAATACCACTCCCTTTGGTAATCCAAGCATTATAATACCTCCCTATATCATTTAAGTAAAACAGGTCATCAATCAATCTTATAACTATTTCTATAATTATGGAATTTTTTTGTATCTCTAATCTGTCTGTTTTCCCCTTTATAAAACAGACATTAATAATAGAATCCCCTTTTCTACAGGTATTCTTGAATATCTGTAGAATCTAATTATTAGATTTATTAATACTCTTATTTCAAAGAATCAAAAGTTCGATGAGGAGGGATTGGGTGAAGCAAGTAACGTTTTTGCTATTTATTTTTACATTATTCTTATCAGGATGTGGATTAAAGAATAATACAAAAGATGTTATGCCTGAAGAAATGCCAAGTGACTTTGGTTTTTCAGTTAAGTTCGGTGTTGGTAAAAAGAATGAAGTCAATACTTTTGAAGGGATAGTTACAAAGGATTTAGTAGCTGATGGAACTGCAACAATAAATCTGCCGCTTACAATAGAAGAAAAGGCCAATATTTATAAAAAAATGAAAGACATCAATATAATAAACATGAAAGAATTAGTCCCTAAAACTGAGTGTATGACAGAGCCTTATAGTGAAGATGAATGGAAAATCACTATAAACGGTGTAACGATAAAGCCATATATTTCTGGAGCATATTGTGAAAAAGCCAATGATGAAAATAAACTGATTGATTTACGAAATTACATACGTAATATAGTTCAAAGCAAAGTTGAATATAAAAAACTCCCAGAAGCTACTGGTGGATATGAATAGTTAGTTGTCTTATAAACACACGAAAACGCTTGGAAGACTATCCAAGCGTTTTTACGTGTTAAATATGTTAATTATTTAATATAGAGTCTAGTTCTTCTATATTATTTACAATATAAGTTGGTTCCTCTAATGCCAATTCCTCTTTACTACCGTACCCATAAAGGACACCAATATTGGCTATGCCTTCCTTCTTCGCCCCGATTAAATCATGCTTACGGTCACCAATCATAATGACTTCACTTTTATCTGGAGAAGATAGTTGTAAAAGTACTTCATGAATTACATCAGCCTATGCAATTCTAGTACCATCTAAATTACTTCCTACTATTACTTCAAAATATTGATCCAGTTTAAAATGCTGCAAAATTTTCTCAGCAAAGATAGTTGGCTTAGATGTGGCAACAGCTAGTGTTTTTTCTTTTTTCTTTAAAGTTTCAAGAAGTGTTTCGATTCCTGGATAGACTTCATTTTCATATAAGCCGTGCTGTTGAAATCTTTCACGATAATAACCGATTGCCTCATTTACTTGTTGTTCAGTTAAATCGTAATAAGCCTGAAAAGACTCTTGCAAAGGTGGTCCTATGAAAAAATCTAATTTTGAATAATCGACTATTTCTATATTCAGCTTTTCTAATGCGTATGCGACACTTTTTGTAATTCCGACTTTTGGATCCGTTAATGTGCCATCTAAATCAAATAATATATATTGGTAATTCATTCGTTCCTCACCTCTGAATATTAGTATTAGCTACATCTCTTTCGGTGCCTGAATTCCTAATAAACGCAAACCTTCTTCAATCACGATAGCAACACAAGCACATAATGTTAGTTTCACCTGCATTGTAGCTTTGTCTTCTAGTATTCTTGTGTGGGCATAATACTTATTAAATGCTCTTGAAAGTTCGATTAAATACTTGGCAATTTGCGAAGGGTCCGCAAGTTCAAGTGCTTTTGCCACAACTTCAGGGAAACCTTTTAGTGAGATGACAACTGGCCAAGCCTCATCAGATAACCCCTCAAATTGGCTGACCTCAGTACTATACTGACCTTTTCGTAGAAGTGAGCAAATCCGTGCATACGTATATTGAACATAAGGACCTGTCTCCCCTTCAAAATTCAACATTTCTTCAAGCGAAAACTCAATATCATTCATACGATGATTTTTTAAATCGTGGAAGATTACTGCTCCTGTTCCTACCACTTTCGCTATCTCTTCTTTTTGCTTTAGGTTTGGATTTTTTTCCTCAATATTCTTGCCTGCTAATTGGATAGCCTCATTTAATACTTCTTCAAGTAATACAACTTTCCCCTTACGAGTAGACATTTTTTTGCCGTCTTTTAACATCATGCCAAACGGAATATGCTGTAACTCTTTTGCCCACTCATACCCCATTCTCTCTAGTACGTTAAATAACTGTTTAAAATGTAGAGATTGTTCATTTCCCACTACGTAAAATGATCTTGTTGAATTATAAGTTTCATTTCTATATAGGGCAGCAGCTAAATCACGGGTCGCATATAAAGTTGTGCCATCCGTTTTCTTAATCAAACATGGTGGCATATCTTCTAAATTTACAACCATTGCACCGTCCGATACTTCAAGAAGTCCCTGTTCAGCTAATAATTCAACAACTCTCTCCATTTTATCATTATAAAATGCTTCGCCCGCAAACGAATCGAAACGTATGCCAAGTAATGCATAGACCTGTTCAAATTCCTTTAGCGATGCTTCTCTAAACCATTGCCATAATTGCAGTGCTTCTTCATCACCCTGCTCTAACTTTTTAAATGCTGCACGTGCTTGATCATTCAATGAGTCATCTTGATCTGCTACTTCATGAAATTTGACATATATCTTCAGTAATTCACGTACTGGAGACTGCTCAATCAGCTCTTTATTCCCCCATAAATGATAAGCGACAATCAGCTTGCCAAATTGAGTACCCCAATCTCCTAAATGATTGATGCGTACTACTTCATAACCATTTTTCTCTGCAATATTAGCTACTGCATTACCGATAACTGTTGACCGTAAATGCCCCATTGAAAAAGGCTTTGCAATATTAGGGGATGAAAAATCAATCGTAATCGTTTGACCTTCTCCAAATTTTTGTTGTCCGTATGCAGATTGAGAGGAAACTATGCTAGATAATACACCTTTCGAGATTTCCGATTGCTTTAGAAAAATATTCACATATCCACCAACAGCTTCAACCTTTTCAATAATGTCATTGTTAACTTTTTCACTTATTTCTTTAGCTATTATATTTGGTGATTTGCGGAAAATTTTCGCTAATGCAAAGCAAGGAAAAGCATAATCACCTAAATGTGCATACTTTGGCTTTTCAATTGTTTGTTCAATATCACTCTTTGCTAATTGACCTTCTACTGCTTCAAATAATGTATTGATTATCAATTGTTTGTCTTCCATTCTATTTCCCCCTCAAATAATAAAAACATTGTTCGTTCCAAACAAAATTTCCGTTGATACTCTGCCGTAATGGTACAGAAAGCCATAAAAAAAGCCCCCGTCTCAAAACAAGAGACGAGAGCATAGATCCCGTGGTACCACTCTGGTTGCCACAATATGTGACCACTTTCAATTGTTAACGAGGTGACTCCCCGATCTTTTCTACTGCTATTTCAAAAAGTTTCTCCAAAGTGCGCTTCATTCATGTTCCATGTATTAGGCTCCCACCATCCCTAACTCGCTTGACATATCCTCATAAACTACTCTCTTTATCAAAGAATTTTTTTATTAAATTGTAACTATGGTATATTTAATTTGTAAATAAGTCAATGTTTGAGAAAAAAATATAACTAGAAATTTATTTTCACATAAAAATTTCAAACCAATTTTTGGTATAAATCAAAATTTTAATAAAAAATTCAACTGTTTGTCATAGAAATTTCAATTAGTACTTAGTCATAACACTTTGTTGTAAAATCACAAAAAACACACTCGAATTCCTCGAATTTCTCCACTTTAATATTCTTTCATTTTAGATGAGTATTTCCAAAAAATTTCCCTTCATGTTTGGCAATAGTCAAATCAATTACAACTATTTGATAAACTTTTTGTATAATACCTTCCTATTTATTAAATCTACAAAACTCCTATTTATTACGTTCTTTCCTATATATAATAACAAGTCTTCATACGTTAATAATTCAAGTTGAACTGACCATCAACTTAAAGCAGATTAAACCTCTCTATCTTTTACTTTAGAAAAATTACATTCTTCCATTTTTCACATACCCATTAATTTAGCCAGCTAATATATAACCTAGTCATAATATCAACCATTAATTAACTAACTACAAATTCTATGAATTAAATGATGGTCTCATACAAACTCCTAAAAAATACAAGTCTGTTTTTCTTCAAAACTAAGAAATTCATATTATTGACACAAATATTTTAATCGTATACTATTGAGACGTAAAGTAATCTTGAAGTCAAAAAGTTACCATGTTTAAACGGTTCAGGAGGTAGAACTAATTATTTAAGTTCATGAGTAATAGAGTTTCAAATCAAAGTAAAAATTAATTGGTCAAGAAGTACTCAAAATTACATAATCATTTTGGGTCCTTATAAATTATTTTACGAAGACAATTAGATCATGAAAATATTTAAAGGGTATTTTATTTTAACGCTTTCTATAAATCTCATTAAAGAGATTTTGGGGAATAGAGAGTAAAATTAGACAAGCTCAGGTATTTTTCCGAATAAGCAGTCTGATAAGGTAAGTATATAGGTTAAAAAAACAAGAAAAAGAGGTACAATACGTGAGCACAAATAAGAAAAAAATCCACTACGCATGGTGGTTATTATTAGGTTTATCTATTATGGTCGGTTTGGCTAAAGGCGGAATCATGACTGCAGGTGGATTATTTTTAACTCCAGTAACAGAAGATTTAGGTATTGGAATGGGAAGTCTAACACTTTACTTTAGTATTTCCTCTATAGTAACAATGATTTTCTTACCATTGGCTGGTAAGATCATTGCTAAGTATGATATTAGAACAGTTTTAGTAACAGCAATTATTTTACAAGCGGGTTCGTTCGCAATGTTTGGTTTAATGAATTCTGTTTGGGGTTGGTACTTATTCTGTATCCCTATGTCAATCGGTTCAATTTTTGTCACTCAAATCGCAGGCCCAGTATTAATCAACAACTGGTTTAAAAAACATAACGGTTTAGCAATTGGTATCATGGTTGCATCTGGTGGTATTTTCGGTGCTATCCTACAACCTATGGCTGGTAACTTAATCGCAAGTGAAGGTTGGAGAACGACTTACTTCATCTTAGGTGGAATTGTTATAGCAATCGTTGTGCCTATCGTATTATTAACAATTAGAATGTCTCCTAAACAAAAAGGTTTACAACCATTAGGTTTAGAAGTTGAAATTAATAAAAATGAAGATCCTTCTTCAGTTAAAGTTGAATCTAATACAAACACAGGTATTTCAGCTGCAATCGCTAAAAAATCAAGTGCATTTTATGCATTATTATTATTCTTCTTCTTTATTACTGCTATTAGTAGTTTTGGTCAACACGTTGCTCCTTTTGCAATGGGCTTAGGCTATGACGTTAAATTTGCTGGTGGTGCAATGGGCTTCTGGCAAGTGGGTGTACTGATCGGTGCATTAGCATTCGGTATTTTAAGTGATAAAATTGGTGCAAAAAACACAGCTATCTTCGCGATGTTATTAGGTTTAGTTCCAATCGCAATTCTATTAACTGTTCCTGACAATTCTACTATGTTCTCTTTAGCAATTGGAATTTATGGATTTGTTGTTGCATCACTTGGAACATTAGGACCGCTATTAACTACAGCTATCTTTGGTAACAAAGAATACGGTCAAATTTACGCTTCTGCAGTTATCGGTTTAGCAGTTGCTGGTATCGTTGCATTACCAGGTTATGGATATGTATTCCAATTAACTGGTAGCTATACTTTTGTACTTTACGCAATTGCCTTCATGCTAGTTATTAATGTAGTATTAATCATTATGGCATTTATCGGTAAAAAGAAACTAGTACAAGCTGGTCATTGGAAATAATCACTATGTATCTCCCTTAAAACATAAGTGAAATCTTCCCTTTAAATTAATTTTTCTTGATGAATTGTTTACTTCACCATTTCATCAATCTTACTAACGAATTTGAAAACAATAACTCACATTCTATTCACTCCGTTTCAAACACTTCTGAAACAAATAGAGAGAATAAATAGACCTTATTGAGCAATGTAAATTGAACACTTTTAAGTTGATACAAACAACTTAGAAGTGTTTTATTATATTACAATTAAGTTTAACTTTTAAATATAGGTAGATAAAATGGTTTTCAAATCATCTGTTCAAACTCTTCTCTCAAAATAGAATACATTTTTAAATCACGATGGGTGTCTTTAACTAATAGCCCTTTTCGAATTAGTCCTTCATAAGACATACCGACTTTCTCCATAACCCGAGCAGAACCTACATTCTCAATCAAACATTTCGCTTGAATTCGAACTAAATCCATTTCTTCGAAACCATATGCAATTACTGCTTTTGATGCTTCAGTAACAATGCCTCTACCCCAATATGCCTGTGAAATTGCATAACCGATTTCAGCTATTTGTTGTTTTGGCTGCCAAGATACAAAATCTATTGTTCCAATTAATGTACCTGTCTCTTTTTCTTCAATGCCCCAAAGAGCATATTGATCCAACTCGTATTTGTTTAATATCAATCGTATAAACTCTTCTGTATCCTCTAAACTTTCATGCTTAGTCCAAGTACAGTACCGTGCAACTTCCTCATTCGAACAATATGTATGCATATCGTATAAGTCATCAAGTGAGATTTTCCTTAAACTTAATCGATCTGTTTCTAAAATAGGTAGCTTGCTGTAGACATCCTCCATTTTCATTACATCACCTCATTTCAAGTTTTCATACCAACGTAACGCTTTTTGTTCTATTTCAATAGCAATAGTCGATTTCCCTTGTATATATGCCTCCATATTAAATGGATATTGTGATGCATTTGCTTGCTTTATTCGGCCATATTTTGTCGCTTCAGCAGGATGGTTTCTTAAATAATCTCGAAAAGCTAGATGTCTATTAATTCCTGCATGTCCTATTTCATAAAAGTGGATATGATGTGTGCGATTGTCATCACCTTTTGTAAAATATCGTCGTCCTTGGAGACCATTCTCCCCTTTAGCTACATAACCGATTTCTTCTAACTTCTCATTAAATTGATCAACTAGTTCAATATGATAAACTACTGGCATTATATCAATAATAGGTTTCGCAGGAAGGTTTTCAACGGACGTACTACCAATATGAAAGATATCATGAATCTCATCACGTAAAATATCTCTTATCATCTTTTGTTCTTTGTTGAATAATGCCACCCATTCTCGATCGTATTCTACCACTTCAACCTTTCTCATTTTTCACCTCTATTTTGTCAGTCTTTTAAATTCAGTATATTCAGTCTACTATAATCATAGCATATTTATTTAAACTATCTATCAAATTGCATTAACTTATGAACACCAGTATAAATGAATAAAATTAAAATCCCCAATACAATAAAAATAAATGTAATTCCGTTTTCCGGAATAAACTGCATACCCCAAATAAATAAACTAGCTATCATCCCACCAATTACACTCATCAAACCTAATATAGATAAATGCGTTCCCCTTAACTCCTCTGGAATCGATTTAGCTACTATGGATTGGGGAGTAGGCAAATACAGTAGTGTGACAAATGACAGTACCATTAATCATTTACAGACTACAATAATATGTAACTACCTAATGATACTCTAAAGGAATCATTACTAATAAAAATTGATTCTAAAGAATCGTTAAATCGCATAAACCTAGTATTATTACGATTTTACATGAATTAAATATCAGAAAATTATAATCATTAATACCTTTTTATATAGGAATTATTTATCGCAATTATTATAGTATTCTGTTAACGAGTCTTATTACTATGCCATCTTAGACTTTTTTGTATATAATGGAGAGACACCCACTTTTAGGTGTAAATAAAAAGATAAAGGAAGTGAAGGTTTATGATTACTTTACGCATTCACAAGGAGAATTCAGATTACGTGGTGAAACGGATCAGTAACCAAAATGCCGATCAATATTCTGTGCACTCTGCTGAGTCACTCTATGAAAGTTTGTTTCATTTAGGTCGCAAAATGCATATTAGTAACATCCATTTCAACATTCCACATGATTTAAAATCCAAATTAATATCTTTTCTATCCGTCGAATTTCCTGCCGAGCTTTACGATTATCATATTAAGATTATTGACTAAACCGTTACCTCATTGATTATATCCTCTAGAAGCGACAGTCAGTAACCATCTAGGTGCGATTTTAAATCGTTCCTGATGGTTCAATTATACATATTGTATCATCTTACCAAAATACCGACACAAGCCTTCTAGCGCCATGTCGGTATTATTTCTTATTAGCATTAGCTATCATTAATCTTTAAATTGCAGCCCCTTTTCTTGTAGAGCTCCTTTTAAGACTTCTATAGATTTAGGTCCCATACCATGAAGCACATTTAAAGTCTTTTCATCAACTGTTGTTAATTGCTCCAATGTCGTGATTCCTACGCTATTAAGTGCTCTTACCGCTGGCTTTGATACACCTTTTGGCCAGATCTGCATGTCTTCACCCCATCCGTTTATTTTAAGTTGCAGAAAATATTATTTACCACTCATATACTTCGACATCATTTGTCTTCACTTTACGATATCTATTTTTACACAGATGGTTATTATTAAAAAGTCACGATACGCTTTCCTGTATATCTTCATATCTAATCCCCTACACATAAAAATCCCTTACTTTTATCGGATAGTGCTTTAACAAATAACTGAAAACCAACCAGTTTCTTTTGGGAAATCATTTCGGGTAAGCATTTGCCCAGAAAGCATTTGTCGATAAGAAGTAATCGTACCGTCGTGTGACACTATATAAATTTTTTCTTTATGTAACTTTTTACAATCACTAATAAACTTTTCAGCAAGGTTTGTGAATTGCTGTTCTGTAAGGGTATTGATACCATCCGACCAGAGTTCGATTGGCGCCTTACTATCTACTTCAAAAGTTGGGTAATCCTGTTCAATAATTTCTAAATCCATTATCTTATCACAAGGCAATGTTTTCATACTTGAGTGAATGGGAAAGATTCTTGGAGATACTAATGGACTTACAATCTTACGAACATTTTTATTTTCACTCCAAATGAATACTGTTTCAAGCGTTCTTCTAAGCGGACTAATAATTATTACATCTTCATCTGTTAGCGGAAATTGATTTCTTAATAACATTGCCTGCTCTACTCCTGTAGAAGTTAGTGCTGGGTCTTCTATTTGCAAACTTTTAGGTACATCCAATGTATGTTCACCTTGGCCGTGACGAATAAATACCAACTCCATTTAACTCCTCCTATTCTATTGTTTAAACTTGTGATCAATCTTTTGATTTTACAATACCGAAAACTTTATTATCCAATTATTCAAAAATAATAGAAAGGCTTTTTTCTAAAATGGATTGGGGTATTCGCTTAGCCATTTAATACTTTTCTCTACTAGTAAATATTTCAAACGAAAAGCGATTTTAAATAGTTTTGAAACCTTCAGCACAAAGCCATTTAGCATTATTCTGCTCATAAAATTTTATTGAATTGAACCCCGTTTTAATAAACAATTGCTCCAATTCTTCTCTCGTTTTATAAGTTTGCATATGATAATTTATTTTGTATAATTCTGCAATAATTAGGAAGTGACCATCTTTTTTCAATACTCTAAATGCCTCTTTTACTCCCTTTTCTAGATCTGGCCAGAAGTAATGTGTTTGAAAAGCTGTTATTATATCAAATGTATTATTTGAAAATGGCATGTCAGTAACACTTGCTTGGAGGATATTTACTTTACCCTTTTCCACATCTTGTTTATTTGCTCTAATTGAATCTTTTACTGCTTGTTCGGAATAATCTATACCGACAATTTTTCCGGACGTATTCCGCTTAGACAATAATTGTATTGTTTTACCCCCTCCACATCCTATGTCCAATATTACTGCTGATTCTTTTACTTTTACCTTTTCTAAAGCCCATTGGTTCATGCTAGTGTGTGCAGAGTTCATAATTCTCAACATTATTGAACCTATGATTCCTCTTGGGTTCTTAGCTTGTTCTATCAATTGGTTTAGTAAGTTCATTTTTCTCCCCCATAATCTATTCATTTAAGAAAGAATAATTACTACAAATCGCCCTTGCTTGTAAATTCACTATTACTTATATTTGAATATTTTTTACTCCCAATTTTTAACTCGATAAATATTTTAACATATTTTACCTAACAATAAATAAAAAGCAGTGGGATTCCTATTAGAAACCCACTGCTTATATATATTTCTTCATACGTGGAAACCTTAAAAAAAGTATCCCTTAGCACTCTACAAACAATGCATCGCTGCCTTGGCTTCTTTCCAAGGAACAGAATACCCCTTCCCTTTGGCACAGAAAATCGAAGTAGAAGTATACTCTGGATCTGCATTCTTATCATAACCAATTTCTTCAATCACTTGTTCAGTATTATGGCATTGATCATAGCCAGCAAAGTTAAGTGTGAGTGCGCCTTTACCGTTTGTAAAAGCAGCAAAGCTTGTACTGTAGTTCATAAAAGTGGCAACTGGAACACGTCCTTTAATGACAACCTTGTCCCCTATGTTTTCAGGCGGATTAAAACGACCATGAGCCTGTTGAACATCAGACATTACACGTCCAATATGATCCATGTCTACTTTAATCTTAAAATCATAATACGGTTCAAGTAGAATATTTTCCGCTTGTTCCAAACCTTGTCGTAACGCTCTATGAGTGGCTTCTCTGAAATCACCACCGGATGTATGCTCGTTACTTCCACGCCCTGTTAGTAGGGTTATTAACACGTCTGTAACTGCAGAACCTGTTAGTAAGCCGTGATGGTTTCTTTCAAGTACATGTTGATGGATTAAATTTTGATTGCCGATAGATAAATGATCTGCATGACATTTATTCTTGAATGTAACACCTGAACCTCTTTCAGCTGGTTCGATTTGTAGATGCACCTCTGCATAATGTCGTAGAGGCTCGAAATGTCCATACCCAGTTACAGTTGCCCCAATCGTTTCTTTATACAAAATCTTCGGTTCACCAAATGACACTTTATATGAAAAACGCTCTCTAACAATCTGTTCTAGCACTTCAAGTTGAATAACCCCCATTACATGAACATGAATTTCTTGAAAATGCTCGTCCCAAAAGATATGGAGAGATGGATCTTCAGCATCCAAAATCTTAAAACAACGGAACATTTCTTTCACATGAATATTAGAGTCGAAAATGACTTTCGATTTTAATGTAGGAATGAGTTCAAAAACAGCTTTTTCTCTAAGCACACCAAGACCTTCTCCTATTTCTACACCACTTAGGCCCGTAACCGCGAAAAGTTCACCTGCTCGAACTTCATTGACTGTTGTGAATTTATTGCCATTGTACAAGCGGATTTGTGTGATCTTTTCTGAAGTTTCTCCGTACTTCACTTCGTCCCTTACTTGCAAATAACCACTTAAACATTTCATAAACGTCACTCGTTGATCATTATCATCATGTCGTATTTTATAAACCCGTGCAGCAAAATCAATGTCTTTACTATAAGAAGTCACCGTTAATTGGTCTAATTTTAAGAAAAATTCCAGCACTCCGATATCCTTTAATGCCGAACCACTTGCTGAAGGGAAGATTTCGCCAGATGCAATAAGTTTTTTGAATGCTTCAAGCCATTTCGCATTGTCATAACCTGAATCCATATACTGTTCCAGCAGCTCTTCATCCCGCTCTGCTATAAATTCAATGAGCTCCTCTTGCATTTGTCCATCTTGGAAAACAGTTGTTATATCACAAACATTTTCTGTCAGATTCGATCGGATTTCATTCAATACTAATTCCGTATTGACCCCCTCTCTATCTGTTTTATTTAAAAAGAAAAAGGTAGGGATGTTGTGTTTACGTAATAATTGCCACACCGTTTCCGTATGTCCTTCCACACCATCAATTGCACTGATAATTAAAATTGCATAATCCATCACTTGAATAGCGCGTTCCATTTCAGGTGAAAAATCGACATGCCCTGGTGTGTCAATAATGGTATACGTATGATCGTTGTATGTAATAATGCCTTGCTCAGCAAAAACGGTAATGCCACGCTCTCGTTCAATGGTATGATTGTCTAAAAAGGCATCCTTGTGATCGACACGCCCCCTCTGGCGGATACTATTCGTATGAAACAGTAACTGCTCAGAAAAAGTAGTCTTGCCAGCATCTACATGGGCAAGTATCCCAATTGTTTTATACATATATGTTCCTCATTTCGTGTAGTACAGATGACTATATTATAGCATCGAATTGGGGAGTTTAAGCTAGATTAGAAGTGTTGATTGATTTATACGAAATACAATAGACACATAGAAGCTTTACTGTGCCTTTTTCGTTGAATACTTTTGAACTTCTATTACAATATTTACCTTTAAACGGTTTTTCTTAGGGATTCAACTGAAGCTAGTGTATGATATATACGGAAATAGATTGAACCATTTTATTTAATTTTGAAAGGTGTAGATTTTACAATGACACATTTAATAGAGCAACAAAATATGAAAGAACTTCGAGTAGAGCTAACTCGTTTTATGATGGCCTATAAATTTGCATTAGATGAAATCGGGACTAAGGTTCGTATTTTAAGAGAAGAATTCCGGTTAATACATGAATATAATCCAATCGAACATGTCAATACACGTATAAAATCACCAGAAAGTATTTTGAAAAAGATGCATAAAAAGAATATCCCTACAACATTGGAAGGTATCCGTGAAAACATGAGGGATATTGCGGGTATCCGAATTACATGCTCTTTTGTTTCTGATATTTACATCATTAGTGAAATGATTCAGGCTCAATCAGACATCGAAGTCATCGATGTAAAGGATTATATTCAAAATCCAAAGCCAAATGGCTATCAAAGTCTTCATGTCATTTTGAAGATTCCTGTTTTTATGTCCGATCGTGAAGAGCATGTGTACGTAGAAATGCAAATCCGTACGATTGCTATGGATTTCTGGGCAAGTTTGGAACATAAAATCTATTACAAGTACAACAAACAAGTTCCTGAACGACTAACAAATGAGTTAAGAGAAGCCGCTTTTACTGCAGCTGAACTAGATCGTAAAATGGAACGACTAAACAAAGAGATCAACATCCTAAAAGAAATCGAGCATGATGATCAGGATATTTTATCCTTAGACGATACAGTATCAACGAAAGCTATCATTCAAATGATGAAAAAGATTGCTTTGGATAGGCTAATATAATAAATTAAACAAAAAAAGCTGTTCCCAAAAGTCAGTTTTCACCTACTTTGGGACAGCCCTAAAGAAATAGTACATTGACACAATAATTGTATCAATAACCGTCATACCTATGTTTGGTATAGTAGCATTCCTTAGAATGAACTACCAATCTCTTTAAACACGCACACACGTTTACCTATGATATGAGCTAAAGCTTGTTTACTCTTCCGCATTGGCCTATTTAAGAGAAATTGTTTAACCCTGCTTGTTAGTTCAATTAAAATAACCCGAAATCATGGAGTGATTTCGGGTTATTAATAAGAAAGTGCATTTTATAAAAAACTTAAGTTTTTTATACCTTCTTCGTGTTAATCATAAAAATGGTTATGTAAGTCAGTTTACAAATAAACAATACAACCATTTTCTTCTAATTTCCCTAACCATTTCGGTATTTCTAAGTCATGATTCCATCTTAGATCTAAACGTTCTAACCCTTTAATGCCCATCAAAGATTCCGGTAATTTAATTAATTGATTACTTCTTAAATCTAATTCTAATAATTTTTCTAGCTTTCCAATTTCATCGGGTAAAGTAGTCAATTGATTATGTCTCAAATTCAAGCGTCTTAACTTCTTACAATACTCAAGTGATTTCGGTACTTGTTTTAATTGATTTTCTTCCATATCTAGTACTCGTAATAACATCAAACTCTCAAAAATTTCTGGGAGAGTACTGAGTTGATTATTTCTCATATGAAGCTCTCTAATATTCGTTAACATACTAAAGCTTTCAGGAATGCTTTGAAGTTTGTTATTCATTATGCGTAACTCAACTAGATTGGTTAGTTTACCAATTTCTGATGGTAATTCACTGAAATTATTATCACTTAAATTTAAATATTTTAGCTTTTTAAGATTCTTAATTTCAGTCGGGAGCGTTTCGAATTTATTATTGTGAAGATATAAATAACCCTCTAGATTCGTAAGATTCCCTATTTCTGTAGGAATTATTTCAATCTGATTGTGTCCTAAATCTATCATCGTAAGTTCTTTTAAATTTTTTATATTGGGAGAAATTTCTTTAAGCTTATTAGCAGAAATATTTAACACCTTTAAATTATTCATTTTATAGATTTCTTCTGGAATTGTACTTAAACTATTATCAAATAGGTTTATATCTGTAATTTCAGGTGATGGTAATTCTATTTTTGGCAAAGCATTAAGCTCGGCATGAGGTAAGTTGATTTTCATGTAATTTCCTCCTACTAATTGTACTATTCTCCAATTTAGGTTCAGTTATCTCGTCAATAAATTACATTCAGATTGCCCAATAACACCTATTTCAACACTATTCTCTGTATGGGCCGCTGTAAATCGACTTACAATTGATGATATCGTTCTTGGCCCACATCAAAGAATTGATGTTTAAACTGCGTTAAAAGCAATGACAATCTATGGAGCGAAACTCATTTTTGAAGAAGATAAAATAGGAACTATTGAAGTCGATAAATATTCAAATTTTGTTGTTTTAGATCAAGACCTAACATCAGTCGAACCAATTCTAATTAAAGATATTCAGATTTTAAACACCATTATTTATGGCGAAGATGTATATGAAAACAAAGAAGTAGATTTTGTACTTAATTAGTTATTTTAAAAGAAAAGGCACTATGCAATCGAAATTGCGTAGTGCTTTTTAATGCTCTTTTATCTTTATAGCTTCTTTCAATTCTACAGGAACTTCTTAAAGTCTGCTATCAATATAATCACTTCGTAGGTACATCTAAAGTTGGATGCGTATTACTCAAATCGTTATAGTGCCACCATTCTGAATTGATTGTTTTAAAGCCAGATTGTGTCATAATCTTTGTTAAATAGTCCATGTTTCTTTGTGCTGTTTTAGAGTTCCCTTTATATGAACGCCCTGCTTTAGTAGAAAAAGAGTCAAATTTGGTAGGCATTTTTAGCTCTTTACCTTTAGAATCCACTAATGTTACATCGACACTAACACCTTTACTATGGTTGGAATCTAACGCAGGATTAGCTACATAGTTGTGGTTTTGAATCTTGTTGTACATTTCCCATTGCACAGATAAAGGTCTATATACGTCCCAAATCTTAATCTTATAACCTTTTTTATGTGCTAATTGATTGGCTTTTTTTAGTTTTGCTGCTGTTGATTTTGCCACTAATGCTTTACTGTCTTTTGGGTATAATGCATATCCCATGAAGTTTTTCTTTGTCGCATATTTTAAGTCAATGATAAAGCCCTCTTTTTCGGATAATTCAACAAGACCTGCTTCCTTATAGTTTGCCGGTGCAGATGCTAGGTATTTACCAGAGACCCATCCTGTTTTACCGTTAGCACTTACTTTGTACCAACCTTTCGAGTACTTACTCGCAGTCACAAACAACCCTTTTTCAACTGTCATGATTTTTTTATATTTTGTGCCGACCCCTTTTCTCATATTCACAGCTGTTGTTGCTTTTAATGTTTTATTTAGGGACTTTTCAGCTGGTGAGGCTTGGGCAGCTGCTGTCTTTGACATCCCAGTGATACCAATCGTAAATAGTATGCCCAGCACCGAGCTAGCTATAAAAATTTTTTTGATATTCAATTTTAAGTTCAACTCCTTATGTACCTTGCAGCTTTGGGGGATTCACTACCAATCTATAACCTTTATTTAAGCAATACATTGATTGATGAATCATTTGTATGTGCTTGAATATACCAATTAATAGAAAGCATTTGCTCTAGAATAGGTTGCTCTTCTTTTGAAAGATTTAAATCCATTATTCCTGAATCACAAAGCTGATAGTCTTCCCCTTCTATTTTATGAAAACGGAATTTCAATAAGCTTTTCAGACCATTGAAAGTTAAAAATTTCACGGAATAACCTTGAGTTAGTGCACTTTCAAGAGTGTTTTTATCATCTTGATATAAAGCTACTAAATCATCTAAGTTAAGCGTTGGATCATTTTCTTTCCAGTTTTCCATTTGTTGTTTTTCTAGTCCCTCAAGAATTTGTTCATTTGAAATGGCATTATCACGTAATTTTTCGATTGTAAAAGCATTCATCATATTTATTGCTACTACTGCCATTGTCATACACCCTCTACTAAAATATTTTTAACAGTAAAATCCTCACAGAGAATTTTTCAGAATATAAAAACAATAACATTAGGAGTACATTTCTTCAATATGACGCATGATAAAAATATTTTGAAGATAAATTTATTTGACTTCGCAGAATCGTCTTCAACTAAGATGGATTACTATATTTGCGCCTTTACCTCCTCACTTTTTGAAATACAATTTTATACAAAATTATATTTCAAATCCTCGAATTATCAGTAATGATATCGAATTTCGCGAATATACTTGTATTAATACTAAAAAGGAGATGGATCGATTGGGTGCTAAATGGATTAAGATTGCTGTCCTGTACTTCGCGTTAGGAATTGGTTATGGTCTGTTTATGCATTACACTATTCAGTTGAAGTGGGCTGCAACACACGCTCATATTAACCTTGTCGGATGGGTTTCCGCTGCCATTATTGGACTTATTTATTCTGTTTATAAAGATGCAGGCGAGACGACTTTGGCTAAGGCTCAATTTTGGTTATTTAATATCGGTTTACCGTTCTTATTATTGGGCATGATCTTTATTTATGTCGATGTTCCACGCGTTATTATGGAGCTATGTGTATCGGGTGGTGGCTCAGCATTCGCTTTATCTGTTGTCCTCTTTATTGTAAACGTCTACAAAAATGTAAAACCTAAAACTTAACTTCTCCTCAAAACAGATTCCTATCAATATTGGGAGTCTGCTTTTTTGTTGAAATTATATTTGGCTAACCACCTTGTCATACCAAACCTCATTTGCTAATGCTTGGGTTTGAATACTCCTTGTCAGACGCTTAATTGTTGTATAAATTGCTCCATGTAAATGCAGGATTCTTCCCCGCTTAAATGCATGAATAATTGAAAGTAAAGCGTTTCGATATAAGTCTTCATGCTCCTCAAGAGAAATATTTCTGTCGACTGATGCTTTTGCTTTGTAAACAGTACCCGCTATGCAGTAAAGCTCCTCCATCTGGAAAAATGGTGCAATTGCTTTGATGGCAGAAGGTAATTTTGTTATCAAGCCTTCTTTTAATGCAATACTTTCATTTACTTGATCAGTTATTTCACGTTTTTCTGTATCATATGTATTTTTAGTATTGCTAGTTTTTATAGGGGCTTCTTTGGGCGGACATTGCGGTAGGACATCTGCTTTTGGCGCTTGAATGACAATAGCATTTGACGATTGCCTACGATCCCCATTATGTCGCTTTAATGGATATTGCTTAATGATGCTAAGAGATTCTAATGTATTACAAGCACGACGCACGGTTCGAATATTCACCTCCAACATATCAGCAATTTTCGATTTCGCTAAATAACAAACTCCAATATATTTACACGCAAAACGTGCAAGTAAATCTAAAGTGGCTTGTTCTGATTTAGTTAGCTGATTGCTGAAATTCTGACGATGCATCTTAACTGCTTCGTTCAATTTACTAATTGACTTAAATGATTGAAGTTTTGAATATGTTTCTGTAGTGTTTAGTAATTTGGATGTCATTAGTTTGTCCCCCTCTCCCTTTATTAGTTATATAGAGGCTTTTGGGTGATATGGGGACAGGTTGGTGGAAATTAGATATAAGATTTGGAATTTGATTGTTGCACTAACTTGGATGTTTGTTGCACTAACTTGGATGTTTGTTGCGCTAACTTGGATGTTTGTTGCGCTAACTTGGATGTTTGTTGCGCTAACTTGGATGTTTGTTGCGCTAACTTGGATGTTTGTTGCGTTATCTCTATTGTTTGTTGCGCTAACTCACCTCTTTGTTATTTAGCAGAATATTCACGTCTTCTGAGCATGCTATATCCTTGTTATCGTGTGGGCGAAAGATCCCCAAATCTCTAGTTAGTAATCAACAAAAAAACCACCTCCGTAGAAAAGAACTCCTACTAAGGTGGCGAGTTTATCTTTCATTATTCACTTTCGATATAACAAGTTTTCTCACGTGTGTATTCTAAAATAGAATCTGTGCCATAGCCGCTTTCTTTTACACCTCCAAATGGTAGTTCTGGACCTACTCTTCGGTAAGTATTAACCCAAACATTTCCTGATTCTATTTGTCGGATTAATCTTTGTGTTCTATTCAGATTAGATGTCCAAATGCCTGCTCCTAAACCGTAGGATGTGTCATTTGCTATGGAAATGGCTTCCTCTTCTGTATCAAATGGAATAACAGTAGCTACTGGGCCGAAGATTTCCTCTTGGCAAATGCGAAGCGAATTATTGTCTACTTGTATTAATGTAGGTTCTACCCAGTAACCGTCAACTAACTCGGGATGTTCAGGCAATAGTGTTTTCCCTCCCTGTCGGCCACCGTAGATAATTTCGCCACCTTCTTCTTTGCCTATCGCGATATATGAGCAAACTTTCTCATACTGAGCCGCATTTGCAATCGGTCCCATAGTGCTTTCAGGATTCATTGTATGGCCAAACTGTATTTGTTCAGCCAATAGAGCTTTCATTTTCATGATCATTTTATCAAAGATAGATCTTTGAATTAAGATTCTTGAACCACCTACACAGAATTGACCTGCATTGCCACTGAATATGCCATTAAGAGTTACACCGTATGCAGCTTTATCTAGGTCTGCATCCTCAAATACGATGTTCGGTGATTTACCTCCTAATTCCAAAATCATTGGTTTAGGGTTTTCAGCTGTGGAGTTCGCAATAGCCTTTGCTGTTCCACCAGAGCCTGTTAGACTGACTTTCTTAACTTTTGGATGACGTACTAATGTCTCCCCTACTTTATTTCCTAAACCTGAAACAACATTCAGAACGCCAGGTGGGAGAATTTCATTGATAAGTTCCCCATATCGTAAAGAGGCGACAGATGCCAATTCAGAAGGTTTGATAATGACTGTATTCCCGGCGGCAAGTGCATAAGCAGCTTTTACGGTAAATGTAAATAATGGTGCATTCCAAGGAATGATTCCAACGACCACACCAAAAGGTTCTCGTAATGTATACCCTGCACATGTAGGGCTTAATTGGACTGTTTCCCCCTTACTAGCTATTGCAGTAGCCCCTGCTGCATTATACCAATAGCTCGCTAAGCTAGGAATTAGCCCATATTGCGTTTCCCGAAACACCCAGCCGTTATCTTGAGTTTCTAAAGCAGCTAATTCTTCACCATGCTGAACAATGTAATCACCTATCTTACGCAAGTAAGTTGCTCGTTCAGTAGGAGCTAATGAAGACCACGCTATAAAAGCATCACTAGCAGTAACTACAGCTAATTCGGCATCTTCTTTTGTACCACTAGGAATTGTTGCCCAAACCTTTCCTGTTGATGGATCAATACTATCTAAATGGCCACCTGATGAAGAAAGCAAATTACCATTAATGATATTTTGATATTCTCGAATTTCATTTGCTATTTTCATAGTCCATCTCCACCTTTTTAAAGATTTATGTTCAGAAACGCTATCGTTTACCAGCCAAGTGCAACTGCTGCTTGCTGGTAATGCTGTTCTGTATTCCCTAAATAATTTTCATAGTATCTTGCACGCTTAACAAATAAATGACAATCGATTTCTTCAGTGAAACCTATTCCACCATGGATCTGTATATTATGAGCAGCAATATTATTAAATGCTTCCGTTGCAAAAAGTCGAGCACAAGAAATAGCTTGAACACGATCAGCTGCATCACTTTCTAATGCCCAATTAGCATAATGTGCTAAAGAACGAGCTGTCTCAAGATCCATCTTCATATCTACAATTCTATGTTTAATCGCTTGGAATCTGCCAATTGGCTGGCCAAATTGCTCGCGGATATTAGCATACTCCGTAGCCATCTCAACAATCTTTTCCATACTACCTACGATTACAACTGATAAAGCTGCATTAAATGATAGTAATCCTTCTTGCAGTGTTTCCCCCCCTTGATTGATTGGTCCCAACAATTGATCTTTTGGAATTCTGACGTTATCAAATGTTAATTCTGCCACTCGTCTTGTTTCATCAATATTTTTTTGTGGTTTGAGCGTTAAGTTCGCTGACGTTTTATCCACGATAACGAGTGAAATTCCTTCACCAGTACGTACTAGTGCGATAAAATAATCAGCTATTTCAGCATCTGGTACTAATGTTTTGACACCACTTAGGATAAAGTCTTCATTATCATTAGTAGCTGTCATATTAATGCCTGATGGATTATAGCTACCCCCTGGCTCTAGCCAAGCTATAGAAAATAGCGTCTCTCCGCTTGCAATAGTAGGTAAGTACTTTGCTTTTTGCGCATCTGTTCCGAACTTCTCTATTAACGGTACTGCTAGAGCATTCGTTTCTACAAATAATCCTGGTAAAATTACACGGCCTATTTCTTCTAAAACAGGTACAAGATCAAGTGCACCTAATCCCATTCCATCGAATTCTTCTGGAATATTAATACTCGGACAACCTAATTCAGCCATGCCTACTATAGTTGACTGTAGTAATTCTGTGTTTCCTTTACTATATTCACGCGCAATTCTCGTTTGCTCCACTTCATCTAAATACTTTCTTACATACTCTCGAAACATTTCTTGCTCTTGGCTTAAAGAAAAGTCCATTTGACTCACCCACCTTTTTTTAGATTAACGTCCCATATCCTTTGGCAACCCTAGAATGCGTTCCGCAATTGTATTTTTTTGAATTTCACTCGTTCCCCCGCCAATCGTTTGACCAAAGGAGTATAGGTAATTATCCTGCCAATAAGAATTACCGGATACTGCATCTTCTTTCCATAAAATCCCTTGATGTCCTTGAATGGATATCGACTGGGAAAGTAGCTCTTTTGTTAGCTCACTAACCATCAATTTATCCATTGAGCCTTCTGCACCAGGTCGTCCTGTTTTTATAGTTTTTGTTAAATTTCGATAGTAATTTAATAAAGAACCACGGGAACGTGTATATAAATCAACCATTGATTTCCGAATAAGTGGTTTCGAAATTAATGGTTCACCATCTTCTTTTAAATCTTTTGCTAATGCAGCTAGCTCATTAAATTGCTGCTCCAATGTGAAAACTTGTGCACCAATACCTGTTCTTTCATGCATCAAGAGTGCAATGATTACATGCCATCCTTCATCCACTTTACCGATAATTTCTGCATCATACGCGACTGCATCGTTCAAATAAACTTCATTAAAATCATGCTGTCCATCCATTTGGATAATCGGTCTTGTTTCTACACCTGGTTGATTCATATCTAAAAGGAATACAGTAATTCCGTGATGTTTCTTTTCAAAACGGTTAGTGCGCGCTACTAAGAAACAACGGTCAGCAATATGACCAAAACTAGTCCATACTTTCTGCCCATTAATAATCCAGCGGTCGCCGTCCTTAACTGCCGTTGTTTGAATAGCCGCTACATCAGAACCTGCATTTGGCTCTGAATACCCTTGGCACCAAACCTCTTCACCAGTGAGAATCTTTTGAATGAACTTTTCTTGTTGTTCCTCTGTTCCAATTTGAATTAGTGTTGGACCGACCATGTGAATACCGACATAGTTAACAAGTGGTGGTGCCTTCACTCGAACCATCTCTTGATGATAAATAATTTCTTCCATTAGTGACGCTTTTCGACCACCGTATTTTTCTGGCCAGGCAATTGCAGCCCAGCCCCCATCATATAACTTTCTTTGCCAGTTTCTTAAAAACTTCGCATACTCACCTTCATCGGTAGGCAATTTACTTGTACCCTCTATCCAACCTTCTGGTAAGTTCTCCTCCAACCATGTTCTTAGCTCTTGTCGAAACTCTTCTTCCTTTTTAGTAAATGAAAAGTCCATAGTCTCTATCCCTCCTTTTTTAAACAATCAGATTCAAGCTTGAACCCACTGTGGAATCGCTCTATCTTCTGTAATATATTGCCATATCATTTTGACGGGTAATCCTACTTGAATGTCATCTGGTGAACAGTTCAAGACATTGCCGATTATTTTCAGTTGTGGTAAATGTTCTAATTCCACTACAGCTATGATGAGTGGACAATCATTTTGGAAGCCTGGCAAAAATGGACGGTAGGAAACGACATATGAGTAGACCTTACCTAAAACCGTGCTACCTTGACTCTCCCAATACAGGTCAGTACTGCCGCATTTAGTACAGCTAGGACCGGGTGGATGTGCATATTCATTGCAACTCTTACATTTTTGTAATACTAACTCATGTTGATCTGCTCCGTCCCAATATGGATGATTGTCTTGAGTTTTTAATGGAATCGGCTTTTCATATCCCACTTTTGTTGTCTCTCCCATTGTCATTCCTCCTATTTTCTTAGAATCATTGCACCAGCAATATCCGGACCTGCCCATCCAGTACAAATGCCGATTTCACAGTTTTCTACTTGACGCTCGGTTCCTTCATATTCATGACGGACTTGTCGTACGATTTCGAGGACGTTATTCATGCCATGCGTATAACCTTCCGATAACATTCCTCCAGCTGTATTTGTAGGTAATTTACCATTCATTCGTAAGTTTCCAGCTGCTACAAAATCTCCTACTTCTCCGCGGGGTGCTAATCCGTATGCTTCTAACTGACGCAAAACTACCCAGCTATAACAGTCATAAATTGAAGCAACTTGAATATCTTCTGGCTTTACTCCTGCCATTTTATAAACCTCAGGTGCAACATAATCCGCAGCTACTTCATCCAAGTTTCTCCAGTAATGTGCATGTGATACACATTGTCTTGCAGCCATTCCCATAATGTAAACAGGCTTTGATTTGCAATCTTTTGCTCTCTCTGCAGAAGTGACAATGATTGCATTCGCTTCGTCAGATTCCAAACAGAAATCATGCTTATTAAACGGATAGCTTAGTGGAGCTGTTTGTAAATACTCTTCCATAGATACAGGTTTGCCATAAAAGAATGCTTTAGGGTTTCGTTGCGCATGCTCGTATGCGCTGACACATACGTGCCCAAGATGTTCTTTTGTTAAACCTGTTTCATGCATATGCCTTGTCGCAAATAATCCAAACCATTGCGAAGGGCTTCCTGCACCATAAGGTATAATGAAGCTTCCGCCTTCAATTGCTGTTTGAAGAAGATCGACATCCCAACCACCGCCCCCCATACGTACGCCTGATCGGCCATTCATAGAGCGGTAAATTAACACGGTATTAACTTGACCTGTTTCAATCAAACCAATTGCATCCGCAATTAACATCTCCGTACTACTACCACCACCCATAATATCCTTGACATATTTTGGGCGAACACCAAGATAAGTTGCTACTTGATGAGCTGTACATGAATCATTCTCTGAATAACTCATAAAACCATCGATATCTTTTGCCTCTAGTCCAGCATCATTTAGTGCGGCTCTTGCAGCATCTAATGCCATATGTAATGGCGTTGTGCCAGAATTTTTGGAACGTTCACTTTCTCCAACACCTACAATTGCATAGCGATCTTTTATACTTGCCATTTTTACTATCTCCCCTTTCCATTTCACTCCGTTAAAAATGATTAAAATTGCAATATAACTTGACCTGTACCGACTACATGTGATGCTTCTTTCTCTGCAGTGAGATCTAGTACGACAAATTGCTTCCCATTTTCTTCATACATCCGATTAACTAGTGCCTTACACGTTATTTGATCTCCAGGAACTGTAATAGCACCAAATCTCATTTTAAAATTAGTAGGAATTGCTGTAGTACCTGCTAGTTTCATTACATATTCACTAAGAAAGCCCATTACCAACATGCCATGTGCAATTACACCAGGCATACCTACTTTCTGCGCAAATGCGTCATCCGTATGTAACGGATTAAAATCTCCTGAAGCACCTGCATATTTAACCAATTGAACTTTTGTGACAGCTAGTTTCGTAAGAGTTTCAAGCTGTTGTCCTTCGTGTAAATCTACGTAACTCACCATATTCATCTGCCTCCTTACTTGGGGGCTTTAAGTTGCTCTTTAGCCCCCAAATATTTTCTTAATACTAGTTATTTATTAACTGTTACGCTCGCTAAAGGTCGATAAATAATATTCGTACGACTGATGACAACGAGTTCACCAGAGGGAACCTTTATTTCTGTATCAAGCACTAAAAATTCCATTAGTTCCTTTTTTCCTTGCCTTTCATACACATCAGACACCTTCAGTTGGCAATGTAATTTATCCCCTGGACGAATCGGGCGGTGATAGATAAATTCCTGTTCGCCATGTAGCATTCTTTTGTGATCTAGTCCTAGATCAAAATTTTCCCCACTCTCCTGACCAATAGCGATTGGGAAAGTTAGCGGTGCAATAATGCCTCCATATATCGTTGTAGCCGCATACGCTTCATCAACATATAAAGGATTCGGATCTCCAATTGCCTCAGCAAATTGTCGAATATGTCTTTTTTCCACTTCAAAAGTGAATTCTGCTCCTGTTAAACCTTTTAAATGCGCCAATTCCATACACTTTCTACCCCCTAATTGTCGCTATCAAATCTGTTTTATTTTTGACAACAAGCATGGCATCAGCCGCTTTTACTCCATTTTCATATACGATCAACGGATTTATATCTAACTCTTCAATTGAATCCTTGTAATCTGTTACTAAGGCTGATACCTTCAATAGCACATCAACAATCGCATCCACATCAAGCGCGGCTTTACCTCTTGCACCTTTTAATATGTCTTTTCCTTTTAATTCATCAATCATTTCTAGTGCATCTTTTCTTAAGATAGGAGCAACTCTAAATGAAATATCTTTATATATTTCAACGAAAATACCACCTAGTCCAACCATGACAACTGGCCCAAATACTGCGTCATTGTGGGCACCTATAATTAGTTCAACTCCATCAGCTAACATTTCCTGAATTGAAACACCATTGATACTTGCGTTCTGTTTATAGTGACTAGCATTAGCAATAATTTGATGGAATGCTTGTTTTACTTCTGCATCGTTCGTTAAATTTAATCGAATGGCATCCGCTTCTGTCTTATGTGGAATATCTGGTGAATCGACTTTTAAGACAACTGGATAACCGATATTATTTGCGTACTCTACAGCTTCTTCCGCTGTTTTTGCAATCATACGAGTCGTCGTTGGAATTTGATAACGTTCTAACACATCACTCGCTTGCGCTTCACTTAAAGTTGCACCTGGTGTTAATAAACTCTCAACATCATATTTTTTGTCACTTTCTACATCAGTCGTTTCATTATTTTTCTGATTCTCACGGTAGTACTGACCATACTCTACTAATTTCGATAGCCCTCTGATTGGATTCAGATGACTTGGTACAACGGGTATACCATTTTTCACAAGTTCCTCCGTTGCTGGTGGGTAGCTCATTCCGTCTAATGTAAACGTCGTAATGCAGACATACTTAGCAGAACAATTACAGATTTTAATGAACTCTTGTAAGAGTGGCGATTCAGCTTTCCAACTATGTGAGAACTCTGTGAAAACGATATTATCCACTTCCGGATCTTCAACAAGGGCTTTTAATGGTGCTAAAAATAACTCTGGATTCGTAACAGATGCTGCAGCTGTGAGATCAATCGGATTGGAAACGCTTGCAAAACTAGGTACATTGCGTTTAATCTCAGATGTTGTCTTACTACTAAGAGGTATAATATTTAATCCATAAGCTTCACATCGATCAGCTTCATTTATCCCTCTACCACCCGAGCTTGTAATGATTACTGTATTTTTCCCTGTTGGTAGTTTATCTTTTTGAAAAAGCTTAGAAAAAGAGATGATATCTTCATAGTCGTCTGCTCGAACAATACCCGCTTGTTTGAAAAATGCATCATAAATTTTATCTGAACCGGCAAGGGATCCTGTATGAGAAACAGCCGCTCTACTACCTGCTGTGCTACGTCCTGTTTTCATAATAATGATAGGCTTATTTCGATCCAGCGCTTCTTTTGCTAGGCTTTTAAGTTTTTCGGGATTTTTGGCACCTTCTAAATAACCGCTTATAATGTTTGTGTTGGGATCGTGAATCATATATTCCGCAAAATCGGCGAATTCCGATTCCATTTCATTCCCCGTACTCACGAAGTAATTGAAACTGACTCCATTTTGCGCGGCTGCCATATAAGTTAACACGCCAAATGCGCCGCTTTGAGAGACATAACCTACGCCCTTTTGACCATCTGTTGGAACTGTTAAAATAGCGGGAGAAAAAGTACCGATTAAACCGTTCGAAACGTTCACTAACCCAACGCAGTTAGGTCCAACAATTCGAATACCATTTTCTTTAGCAATTTCAGTTAACCGAACTTGCAGTTCTATCCCCTCTTCACTCGTTTCAGAGAAACCAGCTGCAAAAATAATTGCTGCCTTAACTTTCTTATCTACACATGCCTCAATACCTGCTTCTACTCGATTTGCAGATACACAAAAAATTACTAAGTCGATATCATAAGGAACATCTTGTAAAGTTGGGTAACATGTTAATCCAACGATTTCGCTAGCAGAAGGATGTATCGGATAAATATCACCAGTAAATTTACCATCTAACAACGCTTTAACTTGTAAATAACCGATTTTGTACTGGTTCTCAGAAACACCAAGAACTGCAATTGACTGTGGCTTAAACAAAGCTTCAAGATCCTCATACTTCTTCTTAACTTCTGTCATCTATATCCCCCCATCTGCTGAATAGTTGAACAGATACGTATCTGTTCAATCAGTGTACCGCTAACCGTTTATAATTCTAGAAATTATAATTCACTAAACTTATATAATTATTAGGGTGTGAAAAAAATTGACACGCCCTCAAAAGTGAGGAATGATAATAGGTTGTCAAATGATGAAAAAATCATCTATTCTCGATAACCCCGACATCACTTCATGCCAGCCCCGACAATGATGCAACATAAACGCAGAAAGTAGGTAAATGATTTCTCTGGTAGGTTAAAACTGCTCCTCAGTAGGTTAAATCGATAAAAATTTTTAAGAACAATAAAAAAACCTCTGCAATTATGCCAAAGGTTCTGATTAAAATTAAGTTTCATATATATCAAGCCAATTGATTATTTTTTTTCGTATTTTTGCTGAAGGGGTTATGATGGTTCTTTCAATATTGCTGACGTAAGAAGGTGATATTTCTAGTGCCTCTGCAACTTGGAACAGGGTGAGCTGTAAACTTTTGCGACATTTTTTTAATCTTTCACCTAGTGATTGTTGAGAATTTGGACCATTTGGAATAAGCGGAAGTTGCTGTTCCTTATTTCGACCTTTTTGTTTTTTTTCAATTGAACGGTAATGGTCCTTAATAATTTCAGGTGGCTCGATTAAAACCGATGCATTTAACCACATTCGCGACCATCCTTTATAATCGGCAATTGCTTCGTCCCATTTTTCATAGTGCCATGAAGCAATTACACCATCCTCAAGTAACGTATCCAAAGCTTTTTCGAAACGCTCTCTTGTTCGGGAAGGCGTTTTAACGTTCACTTTTTCCCCTATTGATTCCAGCAATGTATGGATTTTATTTGGCTGCAGAAATGAACCTTTCCTTGCTTGTGTTCTCCAACGCCAGCTAAAATATCTAGATAACCTTTTTTCCCATAGTTGTTTATATGGGTGATATTGCAGAGCCTTCATAGAGAGCAAAGCCACTTGCCTGCTAGAACCATTTAAGTATTTTGCAAACACTTGATCAATTGTAAAAGTAATCTTTCTTGCACAATTCTTTTCTGAAATCGAGTATTCTTCACCATGTTCATCTTTAAAAATAAAGGTACGTCCTTGCATTTTTATTTGTACAGGCTTACCTTTTTCATAAATCGTCGCTTTATCAATGCTAAGCCATATGCTTTGAATATTTGTAAGCGATTTCAAAATTTGCTCTTTTTGTTTCGCTTCAAATCCACCACGGCGACCTTCACCACCTAACTTAGGCTTCAAACCTCTCAAAGCTAATAAATCATTCAATTCAATTTCAATCATTTCCTCATTATGCTTTGCTCTTGATAAAAAGATTCCACAAAGCGCATCAAAGACATCAACATCAACGTCTGTCAATGAATCAGCAACATGCCAAGCTTCTTGGAGAGTTGTTACGTTCGGATTAGGGAATTGATTGTCTGTTTCTGTTTTAGGAATAATTTGAATAACACCTTCTGTATTACCTTTATTAATCTTCGTTGTTGGCCACGGTGATTGCTCCATATTTCTAAAGACTTTTTTGAAAATAGCCTCTCTTACAGCTTGATACGGAGCAGAATTCATCACAAATAGATGATTATGAATCATAAAATTATAAGCAAAATCTCTACGTTTGGAGATTAATAAACCCTTTGCTTCCAGTGCGCCTTTATGTTGATGAATACTACTTTCTATTTCTGGAATTTCAATTTCCCCTAACCTTATCTCATTTATGATGTTTTGAGCCCATTGCTGTACATAGACATTTACTATTTGTGCTGTCCTTTCAACAAATTCAGTATTTTCAGAAAAATTAGTGCTCAAATAGCTGTAAAACATTTCGTTTAGTTCTCTATCATCTAATTTAGAAAATTCCTCTACCTGACTAAAAAGTTCAATTTCTTCAAGCATCCATTCAATTAATTGAAGTCTAAACCAGCTATAAAAATTCTCCCAAGTAGATGACTCTGCTAAAAATGAATTTGCTTTCAGTGAATTTTGTAATTGGAGAAGCTTTTCTTCAATGAAGCTAGAATTAGTTAAAATAGGATGACTTTTTATATGTGATGGATCGTTCTCTGCTAATAAATAAAACATAATGTTTTTTGCGATTTCTGCAACCATTTCATCTCTAGCTTTTAGCCTTAGGTTCAAAAATACCTCTTCATTTTTTTGATATACTGCTTCCTTTATGATAAAGGTCTTTGCGAGTAATGCATCGCCTTCAGCTTGTATTTTAAATATTTGCCCATGCATTTGATGATGATTGAATAAAGATTCATAATCAATTGATTGCTCGTTTTGTTCAGGTATATACAATACAAAAAAGTTATCAATTTTGCTTGCAAATTGTTTTGTTAATTTTTCTATATAACTATTATCTGATGCATCCTTCTTAAAATGGGGTTGAATATCATTTATTTGCATAGGTACCTCCTCCATCAAGATCCAAATTCATTCACAATAATCCTAAATTTCAACGGATGAGTCAAAAGTCGCTTAGCTCTATAAAAATATTTACAAAAATACTTTAACTCTATATATTCTACAACTAAACTGTAAACCCTTTCATTTTACATTTGTAAGCTTGTAAAAACGATATTTTTCTATTTGTTTCGTTTGAAACTCTCTATTGCTACATTGCCTTCAAGGATTTTAATTAATCTTACAGCCGATCGAGGCAATATAAATAGATGATGATATTGTCTGTTGCACTAACTTGACTGTTTGTTGTGTTAACTCTATTGTTTGTTGCACTAAGTCGGCTGTTTGTTGCATTAACTTCATCGTTTGTTGCATTAACTTCATCGTTTGTTGCGCTAACTCGATCCTTTGTTATTTAGCAGAATATTCACGTCCTATAGATGGTGTTTCTTATTAGAAAGGTATTTTGGAATATAAGGGGAATACTATAGATAAGACAATTCAAATTTATAATTACTCATAATAAATAATTTGAAGATTCGTTTTGGGGGATAGATGATGCTATTTATGTTCATTTTTCAGATTGTTTTTGCGCTGCTCATTGTTACTTTAGGTATAGTAGTTTGGCGGTATAACATGATTGAATTTATTGGTTTTTATAATAAATCTGAAAGAAGTAATGGCAAACCAGAAAAAGTCACAAGAAAAGTCGGATTATATTGCATATTATCAGGAATAGGTCTTCTTATTACTGCATACTTTGCATCTATTGCAGACTTTGGTGGAGTAGCATATGTCCCTCTTCTTACATTAATGATTACGGGTGCAATTTTCTTGAGACTAGGTTTGTGGCTTGATCAATAAAATAGCCAGCTAATCGCAGTGTTGAAATGCAATTAGCTGGCTATTGTTTATATAGTAGAAAAAAACTTATGTAGTAGTAATTATTGCCCTATTAGCAAAATAGTTATTTTTTTAATAACTTTATTTATTGAATGACAGCGAAGGTCATCGTTAAGTAGGTGGATAAAGGCATTTTAACGACCGTTCTTGATAGGTGCTCACCATTTGCTAAATTAAAAGCATTTATTTCACCACGTTCAATAGCATCATCACTATCATTATTGCGAAGATTATACATAGTGAAAATGTACGCTTTATTTCCTTTAACGGTTATTTGTTCTGTAAATGTACTTTTTTGTTCTAGAGCTGAACGTTGATCCTGTGGTATTTTGAAAGTAAGTTTTTTCATCTGTTCTTGATCATTCATCACATACGCTTCTGAATAGTCACTTAAAATAACAATTTGATCATCGACAACCGCTAGTGAGCCTGGATTAAAATTTTCATCACCAATCGAAATTTTTTTGACGATTTTTAAAGTTTTAGGGTCAATTTTCACAAGCTTCCCTGTATTTATAATTGTATCATCAGTATCCGATACAGTCTTCATTTGATTGACTGTATAATACAAATATCCTTTGTAATATACTAGTGTCGGATTGCTTGGTAAACCAGTTTGTGAATACTCCTCATCCTCTAAATCTAATTTTTTTGAGGAAATGACCTTATTGTTTTTTAAGTCGACGTGATGGATATACGTAATCGCATCCGAATCAGCCGTCGTAATGTATGCCTCATCCTTTTCAACATGCATGGAATGAGCAAAACCGTGTGGAATAACGATTGATTTCTTATCATTCGGTTTATTTTGTCGCCAATATACAAGCTTTTGACCGTTATTTAGACTCCCTGCAATATCATAAATAACATAATCATTATTCGAATAAAGTGAAAAGGAATTACTTGATTGTTTATTCATATTAATTGACTCAATCTTACCTGTTTTCAAGTCAATTGATGAACGCTGTAGAGAGCGGTTATTAACGACATACGCTTTATTGTTGGCTGTCGTCATACCGATTGGCTCTGATAGATCTTGCTTGACGCTTTGCGATAAAAAACGGCCTGTTTCATCAATAACGTAAAAAGCTCCTGTATCAGAATCACTTTGACTTTTTAATTCCGAAAAGGCTAATAAGTATTTTCCATTTTTCATCTCTAATGTGTCAGTTGCTTTGGGTAAGTTTTCTACGAGTGGCACTTCTTTCTCCCCTAATTGAGGGGAATACGCAATGTTAAGAAGAAGGCGTGGTAAAAAATAGCCTGCTGCTACAATCACAATTAAAATACCACTGATAATGTAAAACCATTTATTTTTCTTCATCTTTATCTCCTATTTTATTTCTGTAGTTATTAATACTATTTTAACCTCTCTATTTAATATAATATTTAACTTCATTATAACGATAAAATATATTCCCATTAAAGTATAGAGAGATATTTTTAAAGAAAATTCAATTAGCTACTGATAATTTAATTCTTCATCTTTTATTTTAATCTCATCTCTTCTAAAATTTGACGAATCCAATCTTTTACATATACCTCTTTTTGAATTTTTGTAAAATTTATCGGTAGATTAAGTGACTGTATATTCTTAGGCAATAGATGCATTTTATTTCTCATTTCTTCATTGTCGGTCGATTCAGTATCGATTAAAAATAAGTACTGACCTTTTATCGCTTCTCGATATACAGCTGAACAATCCAATGTTTTATATACAAGTGTAGAATAAAGCTTGTTATTAAGTTTCACCTCGAAATGTCCTCGTACATTGATATCACATCGAATATGCTTACCGGAATGTTGAGATACCTCATTTTCAAATTCAATCAATCTTTTTTCTTCAATATTAAATTTTCGAATTGTATACTTTCTTTTTATTTGATTACTTAAATTTGAATCGTAGCAATCAAATTCAACTTCTATAAAATCCTCGTTTCTTTTAACATCCTCTGATAAAAAATATTCTTCTATTAGCCGATGAATCGAATTATTATCCAAGTTACAGCCATAACTAAAAAATGTCAGTTGCTCCCGACCCTTGTTTGCAAATTTAAGCATTGCTTTATAATCATTTATATCCCACCCGTAATTACGGTGATAATGAATATATTCATTCTGAAGCATTTTACATTTCTCCTTTTTAAGTAATTTGCTATTTTACTCTATAAAATTATTAGTTCTATTTTAGATTACAGTATTTCTTTGGTAAGGTACTCACATGAAAAGTAACAATAATCTATATAGTATGACCTTTCCACATGGTCGATATTTCCATTTACCATACTATCACTAAACTAATTTGGAAGTTGCTTTTTGAAGGGGTATTAATATTTTGTGAGATTGGATCGAGTGAAAAAGCTGTTTGTTGCGCTATGTCAGCTGTTTGTTGCGCTAGGTACATTGATTGTTGCACTATCCAGGGCGTTTGTTGCACTAACTCCATCGTTTGTTGCACTAACTCGGTCCTTTGTTATTTAGCAAAATATTCACGTCCTAACTACCTCCCATATTCCGTCTCACAATCAAAAAACCTCCACAGAAAAAATCTGTGAAGGCCAATTTTTACATATTCAATTGTTTTTGTTTACATAGTGTTATTACCATACCACCTACGCCAATTATGCCGAATATTAAAGAGATGATGCTATAACTTAAAGCTTCTAATCCTCCTATATCAATGAAACTTACAAATGTGTAGATGACGCTTACTAATGAAATAAAATAAAATACGTTGAAGATTTTCGAGCTTTTCAAGTATTCAGAAAGTATGAGTATAAAAGCTAGCACGCTGCTGGCTAATATAAAGATCAACTAGACCACCTCTTTACTTTTTTTCATTATATGCAATTTTATATAAATATATTTGCTTTTAATAGCGCCAATTATGAGTCCATTTCATTGAAAGTACAGCCTAATCTAGGTGGCTGTTTGGAGAGCTTAAACTTTCATACTCTCAATATGCTCATTTCGTAAATGAACTTTTTGGATTTTACCCGATGCTGTTTTTGGTAATTCGTCTGTGAATGTCACACTTTTAATCGCTTTAAAATGAGCTAATTTTGAACGGGAGAAGTCGATGATTTCCTGTTCTGTTACTTCTGCATTTTCCCGTAGAACAACATACGCATGTGGTGTTTCTCCCCATTTCTCATGAGGAATAGCAATAACTGCTGCTTCTAAAATAGCGGGATGATCATATAGTACGCCTTCTACTTCAATAGAAGAAATGTTCTCACCGCCACTGATAATAATGTCCTTTTTGCGGTCTGTAATCTCGAAATAGCCCCTTTCATCAATGGTTCCCACATCACCCGTGTGGAGCCATCCATTTTGAATTGTTTCTAATGTTGCTTTCTCATTTTTCCAATAGCCTTTCATTACGCCATTACTGCGAACGACTATTTCTCCTGTTGCTGTACCATCATGAGGCACTTCTTCCCCGAACTCGTCCACTACTTTTACTTCGGCACCAATCATCTGATATCCTGCTTTTACTTTTAAACGTGATTTTTCGTCATCTGATAGGTCACTGAACTGTGGCAGAATTCTAGAAACGAGACTTAGTGGTGAAGATTCCGTCATACCGTAAACCTGGATAAATTCCCAGCCAAGTTCTTGTTCCACTTTTTTGATAAAAGCATGTGGTGGCGCAGACCCTGCAAGGACAACACGTACCTTTTGGTCAACGACAGGCTTGTGCTCATCATAATATTGTAATAGTGAATTAAGTACAGTTGGAGCCATATGGACAATTGTTACTTTTTGCGCTTCGATTTCACGGAAAATTGCCTCTGGTGTGGCCTTCTTCAAGCAAATATGAGTCGCGCCATTCGCTGTATAATAAAACGGAGCACCCCAGCCGTTTACATGGAACATCGGTAAAACATGCAAGTAAATGTCCTCATCTGTTACTCGCAAATGATGCATCGAACTTAATGCATGTAAATAATTGTTGCGATGCGTCAGCATAACTCCTTTTGGATCCCCAGTTGTACCACTTGTATAAAGTAAACTGCAGACATCATTTTCATCCAATTCAGCACGTTTAACTGGTTCTGGAGAAAATGTTGCTAACCACTCATCATAACCAATTTCCTCCGTAGCTTCTTCTTTATAATGCACAATAATATGCTCGATTGTTTGTAACAGGTCTTTAATTGGCAAGATTAATTCGTATAAATCTTGATCTACTAATAGCACCTTCGATTCACTATGATTTAAGATAAATAAATAGTCTTCTGGTTTTAATCGGATATTTAGAGGTACCATTATCGCGCCTAATTGGTATATGCCATAAAAGCCTTCAAGCATTTCTACTGTGTTAGAAGCTAGATATGCTACTCGGTCTCCCTTTACAACTCCAATTGATTGTAATCCTCTTGAAAGTTGATTTACACGCCCTTCCAACTGGCGGTATGTAAATACTCTCCCTTCGCATTGCACAGCTTCCTTATCACCGTATAGTGTTACAGCACGATCAAGGAACTCCGATAAAACTAGTGGTACATTCATTCCTAAACACCCCTTCTATTTTATGTAATTATTACCATTTTACATTTGTTAGATAATTCTGTCATCTCCTATTTATCAAAATGACATTTTATAAGTTAAACTCTCTACTTATAACCTACTAAACAAATGGAATATAATAGTGATATGCTGTGCTAGTACAGGAAATGACAAAAATGTTTAGTGCTTTAAAACAACGAAGTAATTAACGTTATAATTTATTGAATATAAATTTATTTTTGGAACTAACGTAAAAACGAATACATCAATGAAACAGCGCTTGGGAACACGAGCCTTCACACTGGCTGGAATTAGGAATAGTTTTCCATGAAGTAAATACCTAGAGAAAAGGACTCGGTACACGTACTTTGAAGTTATGGATTAACCACTTATTTAATACATTACCATTGGTTCGTGTTGCATTTAGTACATGGTCAGGGAATGAACGTATGATTCGTGTTGGTGAAAAGTTAGGTATGCAAATAGAAGCGAAAATTCACAAAGCACTTTATTACAATGGTCAGTATTATGATTCTATTCGTATGGTTTATTAAGAGAAGAATGGGAAAATACTAAATAAGTTAAATTAGAGAGCGTTTTTTTATTACCCTCCCGTAAAAAGCGTATTCGATTTTCATCTCGAATACGCTTTTTTATTTGAAGAAAATCAATATTCAATTTAAACAGGTACATTACATAAAGGGTTCCTTTCTAACATGTTCAAAATAGCGCTTTATACCTTTACAATTCGATACAATCAGAACCTTATCCCGACAATCATCATATCGCGTAAAGAAATTTGGTTTTCCCACATCTTCAAAATATTTATTCCACTTAAACATCTTCAAGAATATTTCAAATGTCGGTTTGTAATGAGATTGCTCCACTTTCAACTTTTGCAAAATGAACCTTTTAATAATTCGATATGTTCTCACCTTATAATTTATATCTAAGAAAATGATTACTTCAGCATGTTTGAAACTATTAGCAACCCATTCTTCGTTATGTACGCCTTCTATAATCCAGGAATCAGACTTTATAATTCCATTTAATACATCTTTCCTCTCGTCAACCGTTCTCCTAATTTCATCTGTTTCACTTCGTTTCCAAACTACATTGTCTAGCTCATAATAAGGTATTTCCAATTTACGAGAAAGCTCTTTCGCCAAAGTAGTTTTACCACTACCTACTGAACCTATAATATGTATTTTCTTCGGAAGAGTTTTGTCCAATATGTTCACCCCCTACTACATATTCTATTTTGTAATTCCATTCCCTTTAAAAAGTTAATGTGAATGATAAAAAATAAGCCAAGAGTAGATCATCTCCTGACTCATTTCATTTATTCTTAAATTCATGTTTCACTATATAGTCATCTCTTCTTTTTCGGATAAGCTAAAATCATTTTTGTGAAAATATATAAAAACAGCACGACTAATGTTATATGAATCATCGAGTTTGTTTTGTAAAAGAGATTAATTGTCGTATATAGTAAAACCGGGTATGTACATGCATACATGGCCATTTTCCAAAGAAGCTGATATACTAGCTTCCTCTTTGCAATGGTTCTTATTAGTAATCCTGTCGTTGCAAGAACTGAAATACTTGTAATACCTGTCAAGATGACTAATAAAGGGTATAAAGTGCAGACTATTAGAAAGGTTTTATCAATGTCACCTTTTGCTATAAACTCACTCGCCATCTGTATGCCATTTGGTAACGCCATTACAGAGTGCATTAGTAGAATATACAATAAGTAATCTTTCGTTTTGATACGGTTTAATTGATAAACTGCCTTCTTTTTTGGTAATGATAAACTTACTTTAAATGTAGTAACAATGCTCATTCGACTGATTTAACTCCCAATTTTATTAACTTTAAAATACTATGCTCTAAAGTGATTTATAGCCATTATTCTCGCAGGTTGATCTGCTTCTAGTAAATCATCTTCATGATAGATAGCTTCAACCGGACATACTGTTTCACAAGCACCGCAATCAATACATAGTCTAGGGTCTATCAGATACTGGTTACCTACAGGTTTTATACAATCTACCGGACATACATCTAAACAAGATGCTGCTTTTTCATCCTGACACGCCTCTGTTATAACAAAAGCCATTTTGTGTTCCCCCTCGTCTATATGAGTTTTTCCTTCAATATTTGCGGACTTTTCTCCCAGTACTCCTCATTGAAGCTTTTCAAAAAGTGACAGAGTAATTGTTTCGACTTCGAATCTAGATGATCTATAATCACATTACCCTTCATCGCCTTATCTAGCATATTAACTTGCTCAGGAAGGGATTTATAACCTAATTTGATGCGCCTTTCTTCTTTCGAAACTAATACTTCACTTGCCGTACAGCCTGCATAATATGCACCACTACTTGAGATTTGCATAGCAATCCAGACAATCCAATATTTAAAATAATCTTGCCCTGCATGCTCACGGTTTGGTGCAAAACGTACTTTTTTCTCTATTCTACTTCGCCCATGTAATGCTTCCATATCTATAAAAACGTCTTCACACTCTACATCTATAATGACTGGTGTAATATTATTTAAATCGAGTGTTCCTACTCCAAAACCACCATCGCCATTCGTTGAATCACTACTGAGAATGTTAAATTGTATCTTTTTCTTAATTGGTTCCATATCCCTGCCCCTCTCTTATATACGATTGAAATCATTAAGAGCTACTACTTCTATTCATTACTTGATTGATACGTTTAATATAAAGATTCTAAAGTCAACTAGCAATACAATTTAGCAAAGTTCATTCAATAGTCTGAATGTTGGTTTGGAATAATGTTTGATTAAATTTAACTATAAAAATAACTTTTTACAGTAAATAAAAAGAAAGCATTAATTGATCAAATGCTTTCTTTTCTGGTAATTTAATATACGGTTTGATAAAAAAGTTTGATTTTTTATAGCTCTTCATCAATGAAAGCCCCGTTAGTTGAAACTAGAAAATTACGATTTTATATCTTATTGAACAAATCTGCTCCGTTACTTGAAGTAGAAAAAGGCTTTGCTGCTAATTTATATAATCACAGGAATGTTACACTGTTAGTATGAATTTAAACATGCTAAAAAAGTTCCCTTTTATAGGCTCAATTTTACCAAATAGGTCTTGAGAATGATGATAATTTACCTTCATTTTCTTTGAAAATTAATTTTGATAAATCTCCTTTAAGCATTTGCATTCGTTCACTACCTATATTTTCACTCCACCGTCCCTCAACCTCAGTTAGTATCTTCTCTTTTGCTTTCACTACTAACCAACCTCGTTCAGTCAAAACAATAATTTTCCCTCTTTTATCAGTGGGATGAGTTTGACGCATAACATAACCATTCTTTTCGAGATAATCTACCATTTTACTTACAGCCTGTTTGGTAATTCCTAAATACTCAGATAGTTCTATACCAGTTGCTCCATTAGGTATGATACATTTAAACATAAAACCATGTGCAGGTCTTATATCTCCAAATCCCAATTCGCTTAATCTTTCATGTAGTTCATTAATCGTTGCACTATAGGATAATGATAAAAGTGATGTAAGATCCAATTCACTAAATTCACTATGATTCATACATAAACCTCCTTATAAAAAGTCAAACTGGTTGACTATATGTAAATTCCATTGTACTATCAGAAATAAAGTCAATCAAGTTGACTATATTTTAGAATAACAGAAATAAAATTCACCGAAACAAAAATAAAGAAATTATGGGGGTTTCTCATGCCTAACATCGTTAAAATTGGAGGGAGAGTATATGCTCCATATATATACACATAATTTCAGAGAAACTGGTGACACTCCAAAAGCGCTAGATGGAGATATGGAATACAGTTTTAAAAAGGCAATCTAGATATAAATATGAATTAGAAGAGTATCATTATTTGAATAAGAAGCAGCAAATATTAAAGGAAAAGCAATTGACTATTATGCGAAAGAAATTGCGACTTGTTTTGCTGAATGAATCAATGCTATGGATTACTCAATATAAAATTAAAATTACAGAGGTGTTTCTTATTACTAGCATTATTAAAATTAGAGCAAGTGTATTTATTCCTACGTCTTGGACTGAACCTAAGAAGGATATTAAAACAGGAAACTTGATTCAATTCGAAGGTGACTCACGTGAATTTACACCTAATGCTGTAAACGCTATGCGTTCTAGAATAGAACAAGAAGTGGTTGTAGATTTTTATAAAAAAGAAATTTTCACACATGCAAATACTGGTATAACAACGGAAAGAATCACAACTCCAAATGGTTCCGTTAATAAAAGATCAGGGCAAGCTAGTACAAAAGATATTTTGTGCACTGATATTGTATGGAGTTCTGATGACGTCAGATTTCAAATGAGTGCAAGTGCTAGCAACCCATTAAATTCATTTGCACCTCCTGTTGACTACCTATTAACTGTACAGATCAAAATAGATGGTACTGTCGATATTCAAGGTGAACATGATGGATTCCCATGTTATGAATTTTATAAGCAAGTAAATTTTGGTCCGTTTGAAGAAATTCATACACACGATTTCAGGGAAACTGGTGATACAGCCGAGGCTCTAGGCGGAGATATGGAATATAGTTTCAAACAGATATTGTAAAGAAAAATAATACGCTAATCATAACTTAAGAGAAGCAACAGGAGAATAAGAGAATGACAAAAATTTTATTTGTAAAAGCAAACAATCGACCAGCAGACCAATCAGTGAGTGTGAAATTATATAACGCTTTTTTAGCGAGCTATAAAGAATCACATCCAAATGATACCGTGGTAGAGCTTGATTTGTATAATGAAGAATTGCCATATGTAGGCGTTGATATGATTAACGGTACATTTAAAGCTAGTAGAGGACTTGATTTAACAGAGGAGGAAGCAAAAGCAGTAGCTGTTGCTGATAAATATTTAGAACAATTCCTTGAAGCTGATAAAGTTGTATTTGGTTTCCCATTATGGAACTTAACAATTCCAGCTGTACTACACACATATATTGATTACTTAAATCGCGCAGGCAAAACATTTAAATATACGGCAGAAGGACCGGTAGGCCTTCTTAGTAATAAGAAAATTGTATTATTAAATGCAAGTGGCGGTGTGTACTCAAATGGAGCAGCGGCTGAATTAGAAATGGCTGTTAAATATGTAGCAAGTATGATGGGCTTTTTCGGTGTTAAAGATATAATGAAAGTAGTTATTGAAGGTCACAACCAATTCCCAGATAAAGCAGAAGAAATTATTTCCGCAGGGCTTGAAAAAGCTGATAATTTAGCAAGTACGTTCTAAATAACTAACCACTTATCGTTAAATTTAGCAGTACCAACACTTTTATAGTGGTGGTGCTGTTTTTCATTTGCTTATCTCGCTATATTTGAGAAGTAATAGTCCTATTGAGATTTTTTAATATCCTTTTTCAACAATACTGCCCTTTTTTATAAAATTAATTACCTAATCACCAAGATCAGCGAACTTCCAATACGGCCAAAAGCAATTTGATTAGTTAATTTAATTACAGCAAGTCTACCTAGTGAAATGGTACGTATGCAGATAAAAGATTTTGATTTAGATGATTTGTCGGTGAATGTTTATTTGAAGAAACAAAAGGTCAATGAAGAAAATAGACTAACACTAGATACTGTGATGGCCATTCTGGAATATGTAAAAAAATATAACTTGCAGGATGAAGATTATTTAATTGGTAGTATCCCTTTCGAATGGTAATCACGAGAAGTATATAAGTAGAGAAATTTCAACTAGAGCTTACCTTAATGATTTTAAAAAATGGACTGGTTTAACAAAAGACACTCGTTACAGATATGCATGAGCGTGGAGCTGATTTAGCGACAATAGCAAAGCAAACAGGACATAAGTCTATAAAGACAATCAATGACCACTATCTGAAATTCTCAAATCGTACCGTAGATAAATTTTCACCTTAACTTGTTAAGTGATAATATTGGTATTTAATTTTGAAATGGAAATATAAAAGCTTTGCTACATTTTATTTAGTAACGCTCTTTAAAGTTGTTCAAAAGGAATGATTTTATAATTGATTAGATGAATATCATCTCTCCTTTCTATAACAATACATATTATATATTATAGAAAGGAGGGAATTTATTATGGGAAATCAAAACTATAATGACTATGGCAGACGTAACAATTCATCATTCGTTTTAATCGTTGTCCTATTCATTCTTCTAATTATTGTCGGCGCTAGCTTCCTACATTAATCTACAGCCTCTTTTGATAGCTAACCCATAATAATAATTGTATTGTTAAGGTAATTTAGCCTTACACACCCACACCCATTTTCTACTCACCGAGGGTCACTTGCCACCGAGTGACCCTTTTAATAGTTTCTTTCCTCATTTACTGTTGATAAAATTCTACTTTAAATCAAATAAAGAGAGTGAGGAATAGATAACACTCCCTCACTCTCTTTATAATTATTCACACTTTTCGAGAACTTTATCAATCGAATCCCATTCATATATTGATTCGTTTAATACTTTTCCGCCAATCTTTATTTGAACTGTCTTAACCAACTTGGCGCCATAATACTCATAAAAATAGCGCGTTTTATTTTCTTCTAATACCTCTACAAATACTTTTTTATAGCCTAATTTGTTGTAATGGAGAAATAACTCCTTAAATAATTTTTTACCTATGCCCATTCCCTGATATTCTTCTAGTAAATAAATAGACGTTAAATCACCGGTATTTTCTTCGAGATTCGTTTCTCTTTTCCAAGCATCCGCAAAGCCAATAATTTGTCCCATTTCATTTTCAGCTACAATAACATAGTTATCTTCTTTTGCAATGTTTTGTTTCCAAGCTTCTGTTCGTTTATCATAAGATAAATTCGTTAAAAATTCATCAGGTATAATCCCTTTATATGTCGTTCTCCAACTATCAACAGAAACTTTCGCAATTCCTTGTGCATCTTCTTCTTTTGCTTTTCTGACATGCATTTTATTCTTTATCACACTTTCAACTCCTTTAAATTTAGTCCGTTACTTATATGAATCTCATATTTTATATTCTTCTACAACCTTCTTAAAAAACCTGCTTATTCCATTAACCTGTCCCTTTAGTTGAGTAAGAAGAAAAAAAGAGCTGTCTAGACAGTTCAAAGATCTTCAACTAAAGCCCCCGTTAGTTTAAGTGAAATTCTTCACAAACTTTAATTGTTATATTAAATCACATCTAGTATATAAATTAACGCTCACCTGAAGCTTTTAACTAGAACTATTCCAACTATTAGAAGCCTCCACTTTAGAAGGGTATTATCTGTAATAAATATTAGGAGAACTACACTAATGATTGGGACAGCTAGTTCAATAAGACATTGTTATGATATTGAAAATACGTTTACGCTTTTCCCTCCTAATATTATTTTCTTCTCCATTACCATTCCTATATTTTTAGCTACTTTTTGCGAAACGACATTCTCAGGCTGAATTAAAGCGATAAATCTTTGTTTATTTAGATGTTCTTTTCCATATTTCCAAAGTGCAATCGCAGCTTCTGTTGCATATCCTTGTCCCCAATAATCTCGAGCGATCCAATACCCTATTTCTATTTCCTCTTCATTTTCAATTACTTGTGGAACGAGACCAGCGTGCCCAATAAGAACATTGTCTTCTTTTCGAACTAACAGCAATAATCCCAAATTATCACCAAATTTGTATGTACTATATATCCAGCTTAAAAAATTCTTCCCACCGTATATGTTTCTTGTCTCTCCATTTCCAATAAATCGAACCATTTCAGGGTCAGTTAATAAGGACATAAGGAAATCAAAATCATCATCCGTATACGGACGAAATAACAGTCTTTCAGATTCAACAGGCAATAAAAACATCCTTTCTATCAGTAAATTAAGGGAATATTATTCAACTAACTTCCCCTTTAGTACAATCGATTCAACAAAAAGAGCGTTAATCCTTCTTGGATCAACGCACCCGTTAGTTTAAGTGTAATATTTCACAAACTTTCATAACGAATAATTTCTGTTCTTTTATTATTTTATAGGTCTTTCAAAAATCAATTCATAGTATGATCCTACTGCAACTCCTGAAGTTGCAAAGTCAGGAGAGAAAATTTGAACAAAACGCCAGCCTTGATTTGCGTGATTTTTAATTACTTCTCGATAGTCTTCATTAGGTTTGCCAGATAACCTTTTAAACTCTATTTTAATAAACTTGTATTCATACATTTATTTCTCCTCCTTTTGATTATGCGTCGTAAAACAGAATAAGGATGTGTTTAATTTAACTATTTTTACGATTTGAATTGGGGAAAGTTTCAATTTGGAACAATTTTGTTTAACTAAATGCCCCTTTAGTTGAACAAGAAAAAAGAGCTGTATGGACAGCTCAATGATCTTCTACTAAAGCACCCGTTAGTTGAAGAAGGATGCACTCAAATCAAGGTGTGATAGAAGGTCGATGAGGATTACACAGTCGAAAATCACATTAATTACCTTCTGCTAAGTAATAAGGTGTTTCGTAACCTTGGCAACCAATAATAGAGTATTTGTTTCCTTCAACTAAAATTTCCTCGCATCCAAATGTGTTTCTTTCTCCACTACCGTACTCATCTCTAGTGGTATCCTCAGTAATTTCAAGCTGCTTTCCGTTATATGTTAAATCAGTTAGTATTGGGTCTCCTTCTTTCGTGTAAGCAACAACGCGAATACTATCCTTTAGCCCTGTTTCTGTATTTTTGATAAATTCTTTTAACCTGGTTTCGTTTTCAATTTCACCATTATTTCTATTCACAATATCAGTATCAGAAGGAACAAATTTTTTTGAATCCGTCTCTATATTGGCACAACCAACTATAAGCAAAAACATTACGCTGAGAGTTATAAAGCTTAAATATCTTATTATAGACTCCCCCCTTTATTTATATGACCTTATAAATTGTTTTACGGTTTCACTTATTCAACTATCCTGCCCCGTTAGTTCAAAAAAGAAAAAAGAGCTGCATATGCAACTCAATGATCTTCAAGTAAAGCGCCGATAGTTTAAATACAACTCTACTCAATATATTACAAATTGCTTCTACAATAGGGTATTAGAAAGCAATCAACGTTGTTCTGCTATCATTCTCATCTGTAATATATTTCGCATTTTTGTAACCAGCATTTACTCCCTTAGAAAACAATTGTTTAATTATGTCTTGTTTTTTTGAATAAATCGTTATATATGAGGAATCCACTACTAAGAGTACAAACTGACATTCACTTTCAACAAATTCTTGATAAGTTGCAATTTCTTTTACATCTAACTTATTCGCAAATGCCTTTAAATCGACAAATATAAGATAATATTCTTCTTTTGAAATTAACTCAGATAATGTTTCCCCATTTACTGTACACAGAGAAGGAAATAAAGGCTCCCCTAATGTGTTATTTTCTATAATATAAGATTCTCCTCCTCCAATTCGCCAATTTAATCCATTAAGTTCTAGATCACTTAAAATTTCAAACAAATATTTTCCATAACCATTTGGAATTTCAAAAGTTAAACCTCTAATTCTAATCACCTCATTTAAAATGAAAAATCTCTTTGACTATTTCAACTAAACTGCCCGTTAGTTCAATAAAGAAAAAAGAGTTGCATATGCAACTCAATGATCTTCAAGTAAAGCACCCGTTAGCTGAATAAGGTTGCAAACAATTTAAGTAACGATTTTGGTTGTCTATTAACTGGTAACTAAAGTCGAATGGTAAAAAATAAGGGCCCACCTTTTGTTAAAGTTAACTCAAAGAGGATTCCTCATTATTTTTAAGTATGGTCTTTTCTACCATCTCTATTTCCCTTATTCTTCATGCTAAATACTATAACACCTTGCATTAAGAATACAATTAATAGGACAACTATATTAGAAACACCATCTTCTAATAATGAAATGATAAAAAAGACTGGGACTGATGATAATATTGAAATGTTTTGACTCTTAGTTAAAATGAATATTATAGTTGAAATGCATGAAGTAACAAATAAAAGCTCAATAATGTTCCAAATCATATTAGCATTTAGTAAATAATTTAAATCAATGTATGGTATTGTAAACACCTCCAAAATCAAAAATATTAAAATACATATTTCCCCTTTAACTATTAATTCTACGAAATAGGGTATAACTCCTTCTTGAAGTAAACTGCCCGTTAGCTTAATAAGAAACTTCCTTCTTTGCATTTTTGATTAGAAACATAACCCACCAAACAAGTAGATATAAGAAAGCGATGATTACATAAATAGACCAGAATGAACCTTGTTGTAATTGAGTTACTAAATGCTCAAACTCGTTCCATTCGAATAACATTAAATAGTGCAGTTCCCAATGTCGCTATTAAAAATAAATAGTAAATTATCCAAAACCACTTTGGTAGACTATCCCAATACATTTTTTCACCCCAGTTCAATGTTCAATTAATTTCCTTCTATACTTCAAGAAAATGGCTATCAATATGACAATCTTAAGCTTACAATTAATATAATACCACTATTTATGTGTAGTTTTACACTTTCGTGGGTTTTGTTTTCAATGTTCATAATATTTATTTAGGGTAATTATTTTCGAATTCTTCTTAAACTAACCTGCCCCGTTAGTTCAATAAGGAACTCAAATATTCAAAATATAATAAACAAATTTAACTTCTGACCATTCATTTCGAATTTTTCGCTTTTTAAATCGTTAAGTAATACAAACACACCCGAAAACCTTAAAACTTTGTAAAACCCAACTAAAAAAGAGCAAGCAATTTTATGCCTACTCTGCTTAGTTCAATCTTCATATTATTAAATAAACGTATTAACCATTTGACTTTTTTAAAAAGAAAAAACGTGCGCCTGAATGGCACACGTTTATAAATCAACTGGCTGTAAATCCCATCGACTTACAAAACCAATTTGATTTTTGTAAATAATTATTGAGAAATAACCATCATAAGCAAGTGCATTGACAAATTCCCCAGGTGGTACTGTACCAATCACCTTAGATGAGTTACTTGCTAATGCATATACTTTCGCCTTACGATCTACCGCAACTGTTGGGTCTTGACCAATTGCATATTTATATACAGTAACGTTCTTTAACTTTTTCAATTTCGACGGAACTTCTATTGTCTGCAAATACTTACGAGACACATATACCGTCTTCTTATTGAAAATTGTTTTTGCCCAATATTTATCGTAATTTGTATATTTCACAACATCGCCTTTTACGAAATGAGCAACAATTTCAGCAGAATTACTTGCCCCAGTTCTAATATTCAAGCCATCCACATTTACTTGTGCAGTTTGATAATTACTTGCTGCAGATATCTTCCCGGGAATAACACTTACAAATAAAAATACTACTAATGATAAAATAATTGTTTTTAATAACTTTTGCATGTTAGTATCTCCTTTTTCAAAATAGTATAATACTATCTCAAGTATAAATTATTAATATTTACTCTAAATTTCTTGTTTATAACTACTTCACAATAAATGCGATAACCCCTACTATAATACACAGAATTCCACTTAAAAATTGTCCTAAACCCGAAGCTTGTCCCGTTAACAGTAAATTGAATAAGATTTTGTTTCTTTGATTTTTTCCAAATAAGCCATCATCTGTTCTCATACGATAAATACCCCAAACCGTTAAAACTATCCCAAAAATAAATAATATTAAAATCATTCATAACTTTAATAACTTTATTACACAGCTACATTCCACTTGATTAAAAATTAATACTTATAAACATTGTAACTAACTACTTTTGGATTTTTATCATTTGTATCATTGTATATACTAAGGAATTCAAACTTTAATTCATAGTTTCCAGCTTATATGTAACAAGATGTGATCCCTTATATTCAATTTCTTTTGCAGGTTTTCCTAAAAAACTTACATCACTTACTCCATTTAACAGTGTGCTACAGAAACTGTAGTAACGATTAACAGATTTTTTGTTATACTTAAATAATTCATTGAAATTCCACCTTAATTTTAAAATTTTTAAAATTTAATAAAGAGTCCTCTTACTTATATTACGGATGTTTCATATTGTAAACAATAAAGTTAAAAATAGGATTAAATTGTAATTCTATTCCTACCTATATTAAACAAATATCTATAACACTATAAAATATCAACTACTTTCATAATAAATTTAATAGTTAGTATTTATTAAACGTTTTAAAAAGAAAAAAAGTTTTTGTTTTATCAATTTTTTTTAACTTTATTTGTAATTTTGGATTTAAGTCTGGAATTGGCTAATTTCCATTACAATGGCCCAATTATTGAACAAAGATCAAACAGCACTCTCTCTTGAACTAACCTGCCCCGTTAGTTCAATAAGAAAAAGGCTCTACTCCTTATTGAAGTAAAGCCCACGTTAATTTGGTAACACTTTAGCTTTTAAACTCCATAAAGTGGCTTGAATTTGGATAAAGAGTTTCCTTTGAAAATCCTATAGAAGAATAAAATTTATCAGCTTGTTCCGTATCTGTATGAAGCACTATAATTTTATAATATTTTTTTGCTTCGTCAATTATCCTTTTTACCAAAAGGCTTCCTATACCATTTCTCCTATACGCTTTACTAACATAAAACCTTCTCAGCCTACCAATAGACTGTTCATTCGAAAATGGATCTTTATTTAATCCACCAATAGCAACAAGGACACCTTCTTGATTAAACACGCCAAATAAACCTTCTCCAAAATGGTTAAAAGTATTACTGCCATTTCTATAGTCATTTACTAATCTTTCTACAAAACGAAAACCGTCTTCTTTACTTTGCTTTACTAAACTATCAAAATCAAAATTTAACAGATTATTTATTTGTTTTACCTCATATTTCTCCATGTGTATCCCCTCCGAATTACGTAATTCTTGTTAAACTATTCTGCCCTGTTAGTTTAAGTAAAATTCTACACAATCTTTATATTGATATTAACATAAATATCCAACAAAAAAATCAACTCACATCTTGGAAATCAATAGAGGTGGGTTGATTTAATCAAACTTTACAAATTATCAATCTATATAATAAATAATCAATCTTTTTTTACAAAGCTACAGCTATTTATCTTTCCTTTTTATTATTTTTAATACAGATTTTCCTATTAAAACCGCTAATATAAAGCTCCATACATAAAAGCTTAATTTATCAGGTAAAAATTTCAATACCCATATAGACATCATAATCGTTGCAATCGTAAGGTAACTAATTCTTTCCTCATACTTAAATTTCTTTAAATTACTAACGAGAATTATATAACCGATTGGAGGAGTTATTATACAGAAAAAATATAACGATCCTTTATTTAAATACCACGGTAATTTGTTTCGCAAAAATCTTCCTTCTTCCAAACCTACTTTTTTGAGTCCCTATTGATTCGATTTCTCTTATATATTAACTGTAACTATTCTATATAATTAATATTAAACTGTATTACTTCTTTTTCTTCGTCCATGTAACTCTATTGTTAAATGATAAAATAAACACCTTATTTATCTAACCTGCCCAGTTAGTTAAATAAAAAAGAGCTGCCTGAACAGCTCCAAGATATTCTACTAAAGCCCCGTGGTTAGTTGAATAAGAAATGAGACGCTTCTTCAAGAATCGCGCACTTATATGGAAATACCGAGATTTATTAACTAAATCTTATCCCCTCAGCATCACACCTTAATTTTAAAAAATATCTAATACCCTCATGTTCAGTTTCAAAAGATTCATTGAGTTTTTTTAATGTTCTTTTTCCTACTCGTCTATCTATTAAGGATAGAACTTTTATAATAATGTCAGTAGATTTTATAGAAGTATCTATTGGGGAACTAAGGTATTCTTCTACTGCATCAAAAAAGTCATACTGCGCCAAGATCCCCTCTTCTTTAATCATTTCATGAGCTTGTAATCCCATTTCTAAGTTATGTTTATGATCATAAATATCGTATTTAACATTTTGCTCTTCTCTAATATTCCATTCTTTTCTATTCATTTCTCTTTCAGCTATGATTGTACACATACTAAAAATTTCTTTTTTATCCACTGTAATAACTGCTCTACCTAATTGATCATGGGCTTTTCGGTAGTTAATAATATGAAAATCGATTCGGTCTTTTAATGAGTCGCACGTAAAACTTTTTAATTGTTTTTTTACTTTACTCCATTTTGGACTATACATTTTTAACCCCTTTATCTCATAAATGAATACAACCTCTAATTTCAGAGAGGTTTTGTAATTCCAAAAAACAGCTGTCCCTTTTATTTTACGATAGTACTTATCTAATTGCTTATAAAACTCATATACATCACCAGTTGTAAACCACAGTTCACCTAAAACATAATAATTTCTACTCAATTTTTAATTCTTATAGTAATAAACATAAATATCCAATAAAAAATTATCTCACCTTGGATTTAGTATAGATTTATGGACACATTGAAGTTAAGTCCTTAACCTAAAAATTAAGAGAGGACGTGTCCGTAATGAAACAAAAACGTTACAACCAAGAATTCAAAGAATCAATCGTATAACTTTCGTGCTGGTACACCCGTCAATCAGCTTGCAAGCGAATATGGTGTTACAGAAGTAACTATTTATTAATGGATTAAATTGCACTCCCCAATTGAATCTGAAGAATCACTTACACCAGCTGATATACCAGCCATACAAGTAAACTGCCCCGTGATGAACCCCCTTTAATCTTTGCACTGGTTTACTTAATATTAATTCTTCTAATACTTTGTCTACCTCGAATTCTCCGTAAATGTCATCTGATAAAACCAATCTATATCCCCCTTAATGCCAGTCTACATGCTAACTACCAAGGTACCCACACGGTTATTGTTGAACTAAACTGCCCCTTTAGTTAAATAAAAAAAGAGCTGCCTGAACAGCTCCAAGATATTCTACTAAAGCCCCCGTTAATAATATTTAAACTCCTAAAATTGTTTTTATACGGTCATTTTCTTCTTTCTTATCCAAATACTCAAATAGTCCAAGTCGATTTCCCCAAGGGTCAGTGAAAGTTCCCCATTTTGCAGAAACTTCTTCACGGGAGTAAATCTCAAATTCGTCAATTTTCAACTCATTTACTAGTCTATCTCTTTCAGCTATTATATCAGTTACCCCTAAACGTAAAGGTCCACTTTCTTCTGATGGTGTTCCTTCAGCAACTTGCAACCAGCAACCAGGAATTATTTCCCATTCAGCGAATCCGTCGTGTGGTATGAAATCAGCTTTTTTGTTTAGTAGTGCTTCATACCACTTATGTCCTTCTTTAAAATCAGTTACACGAACTTGATTGGTTATTTCAAAAATCATCTATTTACCTCCTAAAATAGTACATTGTATATGTATTCTATAAAGTAAGAAGCAACCCTTCTTATTCTACTAAACTGCCCATTTAGCTTTTAAAAAAAGAGCTGTCTGGACAGCTCAACGATCTTCTGCTAAGCCTTCCAGTTGTTGAAGAAAGGCTTTAACACTTCAATTCATTTAAAGGGTCAACATCGCATTTCAGTATTGGCCCTATCATTTTTCAGTGTTCCCTAAGTTGTCTATATATTGACATAATTAAAAGAGGCACTCCAGTAAGTCGATTAGTGGATGCCTCTTAATTAATATTGAACTTCCTGGCTCTCATAGAGTTCTATTCATACAGAGTAGTTAAGATTTTTGCGCTGTAAGATGCGCATCGAATGCATCAATAATGTGTAGAAAATGATCTGCTTCACGGTATACGTGGTCAGCAAGAAGAGCAGGAATATTGCTTTTTATTCTACACGCTTCTATTAAATCTCTTGCTGTTTTCTTGAAATCACGTAACGCCACGACAGATACTCGATTTTGGTCAAGAAACTGATCTAAGAGCGGTGTTGTTTCTGATTGAGGGCGCATATGATCTAAATCTTGTGCCTGGAAAAGAAGTTGATCGAAATCATGACTGAACTCACGTGCCTGGTCCACTAATTTTCTTTCAGAAGGGTCTAGCAGGTGGCCAATGAATTTTGAATGGTCTGCCATAATTTTCAGGAAGAATACATTTTCTTTAATTATGGCTTCAGGTAACGGTATCAGTATACCTTCATTTAATTCTTTTAATCGCTTCGCAAAATAATATGCTTCACGACTAGTATGGTCTACTAATAATGGAATGTTGTTAGATATTATTTTGCAACTTAAAATTAATCCTAGTACCTTTCGCTTATAAGCCCAAATATAAGAGGTAGATTGGTACACTTGAATGTTTAACTGCCTAATTACTTCCGGATCTGTATTTTCATTATAACTACTAATTTGTTCTTCAATCCGTTCAAAAACTGTAATAAAATTCTGTGCTTCTTGAATAAGTTCTGTCTGATCAGCTGTAAATCCAAGACTTAAAAAGAAAGCGTGTTCTTTCATTATCCGTGACCAAAATCGTATCTCCTCCAACGATTGCGTTACAAATGTAGGAACTTGATATTCCTCCTCTAATTGTATTAACGATATCTAATTTATTCAAAGCAATTTGAATAAATGACTTTTTGATATCTAAGTTGAACAAAAGACCATTAGAACGGAAGTCTGTTACTAATTGATATCACGGTTGCAATTAATCCAAATTTAAATGTAAGACTATCACACGACATTACAGAAGTTATTGAATCAATAGTACAACAAAAAGAACTAGATATTATTTATGATTTATATACTTTGTATTAAAATTGTGGTCAAAAAAACACCCTCTTATCTAGAGGGTGTGTGCTTCTTACATTTAATTAGTGTATGTTATGGCAATTAGCCATTTAGAATCGGCACGCAAAGAAATCATGTCAAATACATTGAAAAAAATGAGAACCTATGGTAAATTTATATAGATATACGCTAATAATTATTGTGAACATTATATCCCTATTTTAAATTATACAACATACTTTTTCGTTTGTCAATCCCAATTTTTTTAAGGAGTGGTTGCTATGAATTCAGAATTTAAGCAGGAGCAAAAACGTGTGGACAGTGTAATAGAGACAATAACGGAGCGCATCTGCAAATTAGAGGAAGAAACTTCTCGGCGTCAAAACGAACTGGTTAATATACGCAAACACTTCTTTGATGAAGTCAAGGTGAATCTTGATACTTTTGACGATTATCTTGAGACCATCATCGGCTTGAGACAAGAGGCTCAAGCTCTAACTGTAAGTCAAAGCACCGATAGACATGTATCTAAGCAATTGTCTACACTTCGACGTATGCAAGATGTTCCCTACTTCGGCCGAATCGATTTCATTGAAGAAGGAGAATCTGCTCAAGAACAAATCTATATTGGAATTTCCACACTTACAGATGCGAGTGGCGAAGAATTTCTTATCTATGACTGGAGGGCACCTATCTCAAGTATCTACTATGAGTACCAGACTGGACCGGCTAAGTATGCAACACTTGAGGGTGAAATCAAAGGCATTTTGGAGAAAAAGGGGCAATATCTTATCCGTGACGGTGTTCTTCAATCCATGTTCGATACGAGTCTTACCATTGGAGACGAGATTTTACAACAGGTACTGGGCAAAGGCACAGATAAACATATGCACAATATAGTAGCTACGATTCAACAGGAGCAAAATCGAATCATTCGTCATGATTGTGGGAAACTGCTTATTGTACACGGTGCAGCTGGCAGTGGCAAGACATCGGCCGCCCTGCAACGGATTGCTTTTTTGCTCTACAAAAATCGAGATAGTATGAATGCCGATCAAATAATTCTATTTTCACCTAATTCGATGTTTAACAGTTATGTGTCTAATGTGCTGCCAGAACTTGGAGAAGAGAATATGCAGCAGGTTACATTCCAGGAATACTTAGACCATCGGCTAAGTAAAGAATTTCAAGTTGAAAATCCCTTCGAGCAATTGGAATATGTTTTAACTGCTACGAATACCCCTTCATACAAGGCAAGGGTTGCAAGCATTCGATTCAAAGCATCACCTCTTTTTTTCAATGCGATCGAATTATATATGAAATCGTTAGAGTTCTCTGGAATGAAATTCAAGGACATGATTTTCAGAGGAGAACCGATTGTTACTGCGGGGCAAATAGCAGAAAGGTTTTATAGTAACGACACTTCACTCCGCTTCCATAATAGACTTGAAAAGTTACAGGATTGGCTAGTTAAGAAAATCAACGCAACTCAAAAGGCTGAACTGACTAAGCCATGGGTACAGGAAAAAATCGAGCTACTTAGTGACGAGGAATACCACAAGGCCCATACCTACTTAGCAAAAAAACGAGGCTTTACAGGAGAATCTATTGCCGATTATGAGATTGAGCCTGAAGTACTTGCTCGATTGATTGTTCAACAGAACTTAAAGCCGTTACGTAAACGAGTTCGAACATTTGGTTTCATCGACATTAAAGGGATATATAAGCAGCTTTTTGCTGAACCCCTGCAGATCAAAAAGTGGATAGAAGAGGAAACACCCGCGGAGTGGGTGGAGATTTGTCAAGCGACGTCGGAAATGCTAGATGATGGCAAATTATCTTATGAAGATGCTACTCCGTTCTTATTTATGAAAGAGATGATTCAAGGCTTTCAGACGAACGGCTCGATAAAGCACGTACTTGTTGATGAGGCGCAGGATTATTCACCGTTTCAATTCGAGTTTCTAAAGCGTTTATTTCCTTCGGCAAGAATGACTGTGCTAGGTGACTTTAATCAGGCGATATTCGCCCATGCAAGCGAAATGGATGATTTTAACACACTTATGAGCTTATACGGTCAGGATGAAACGGAAGTGATCAACATGACACGCAGCTATCGATCCACAAAACCGATAATCGAATTTACACGGAGACTAGTACCTAACGGTGAACGAATTATTCCTTTCGAACGCGACGGCGATCGACCCGTGCTAACACAATTGCTCGATCACGCTGAACTGCACCGCTGCATCGCATCTAAAGTCGCAAATTTAAGAAGTCTTCGTTATAACAGTATTGCTATAATATGTAAATCCGCTAAGGAAAGTAAGAGTGCATACGAAGCCCTGTCCCACATCGATGATATTAAGCTCGTGAAGAACGGCTCGATTGAATATGAACAAGGAGTTGTTGTCATACCGTCGTATTTGGCCAAAGGAATCGAATTCGACGCTGTTATCATTTATAACGCATCAGAGCAAGTATACGGCGATGAGAGCCTTCGCAGAGCATTCTACACTGCTTGCACCCGAGCTATGCATTATTTGCAACTTTACAGTGTAGGTGAACCGACCCCATTATTGCGAAACATCTTGCTGGAAAGTTACATCCAAGCTTGACTTAGTTGAAATTTAAACGATAAACACATGAGGTTATTCCTAGTTAAGAATAATATTAATCAGCCGAAAATATGTAAGTCTTTATTTACCGCTTACATTTTTCGGCTTTTTTGCATTAAAAAAGACAGCCATAAAACTTAATTACAGTAATAAAACTCACTCTTAAAACAAATTAATATAATTTAAAAATGGAATATTCAACATCCTTTCTAGAATAAACTTTTGGATGGATAGCTCATCTGAAATTTTACTAACTACCCAATAATAACTAGTATATATTATTTATTTTTTCACTCTCTTCCTTTTTCTCTATTGTCCAAATAACCTGACCAAGTACTTGAATAAGAAAAAGGCTTCACCCCATATTGAGATAAAGCCCTCGTTACTTGAAGAAAAAAACATTATAATTTCTTAATTACTTCCTGAATTAGTAAAAAAAGAAAATGATGCAATTGATAAAACGATAAGTAAAACTAAAAGAATCTGAACACAGATGCCTACGATACTACAAATCTTACCTGAAATAGCGAGCCCTTTTCCTTTTTCACTTGTTTGGTCAATCTCTTTCATACTTTTAGATGACAAAATAATTCCAATAATGCCGAGGATTAAGCCAACAAAAGGTATAAATATGGATAAAATACCCAAAGCGAGTGATGCAATCGATTTACTATTTGTTTCCTCCATTTTATCCCCCTATAAATGTAAGTGTTCTTTTATTTAACTTATTACAAAAATCATAATCCTATTCCAAACACACGAACTGCCCCGTTACTTAATTACTCTAACGTCCATACCAACAGCTCAACGGTCTTCTACTAAAGCGTCTGTTAGTAAAAAAGTTAATTTATATCACCAAGATAAACTGGGGAATTTTCAGCATATAAATATCCGATTATATATTTTTTCAACTCCTTTGGGTATAACCTGTAATTTAATAAATCCTCAATACGAACCCACTCAATACCTACCTGATGGCTATCAGGATTTGTTGGCTCTATTGGCTTTTCAGTGCTATTTATTTGACACAAAAAATAATATTCTACTTGATGAACATCAAAATCAATTTCAGCATATTCATGATTTTTTCCTATATACTCCCTGATATGTAATAACTCTTGGATATCAATATTGAATCCAATTTCTTCATTACACTCTCTTTTTAAAGTGGTATGAAATGTTTCACCGTGATCTTGACCCCCGCCAGGACAAAGAAAAAATAACCATCATCATCTTGATTTTTAGTTAATAATATTTTTTCCCCATCCAAAATAATTGCCTTTACTGAGTTTCTAACTTTTATACCATCCCCTCCTCAAAACATCCTATATTATTAAACTAAATTGCTACGTTAGTTAGTGTAAGTATGTTTCTTCATAATCTCAATATTTACATTAACATAATTATCCAACAAAAAAATCACCTAAACTCTAAGAAATCTATAGAGAAAAGATATCTTCACTCAAAATTTTTTCAAAATAACCAATCTCATTCACAAAGCTACACTAAGACACATTATTAGTCACACCCTATCCATATACGAATATAATTTTTATTAATAAATTATTTTCCCATCAAGCAATTTATGTTCAAATTATGTCTCAATTCCCGAAATTTCGACTCTATATGACAATTATCACTATCAACTTATTCCTAACCTGTTGTACATTAACGTTAATAGATGGTTTGTTCCACCTTTTCTTGCGAACGTACACGCCACTACATTACATCTAAAGGGGAAAATATTATAATGACTAAGAAGATTGCTTGGGTTACTGATACAGCTGCACTGCTAAACGAGACTTTCATAAAAAAGTATAATGTTCATGTTTTGCCATTAAATATAGTTTTCTCTGAAGGCGCTTTCAGAGAAACAGTCGATATGACACATGATGAATTTTATGACAAACTCCGTTCTGCTAAAGTACATCCAAAAACATCGCAGCCAGCTATTGGCGAAATGGTCGAGCTTTACAAAAAATTAAAGGCTGAAGGCTATGACTGTGCGGTGGCCGTGCATACTTCTAGCGATTTATCTGGAACTTACCAAAGTTCACAAACTGCTGCACAATTGGCAAATTTTCAAGTTTACTCAATTGATTCGAAGATTGGCTCATATCCAATGGGTAAAATGATTAAAGACGGAATTGCACTGGTTGATAAGGGGCACGACATAGAGGAAGTTGTTGCTCATATTGAAAAAATGACAGAAAATGCTGAGCTATCTTTCATTCCATCTAGCTTAGATCAACTGCATAAAAGCGGTCGTGTATCTGGTACTAAAGCATTCTTAAGTAATCTATTAAATATTAAAGTGGTTATTTCATTTGATAACGGGAAAGTGGTTATGAAAGAAAAGGTTCGAGCTGATAAGAGAGCGAAAAAGTATGTGACTGATTTACTTCGGAATGATATAAAGAACGCAGATATCAAAGAAGTCGCCGTCATCAATTGTAACAATGACAAGGATGCTCAAACCTGGAGAGATGAACTATTACAAGAATTCCCCGAGCTTAAAGTGCTAGTCCTACCACTTAGTGCATGTGTTGGCGTACATGCCGGTGAAGGTACGACTGGACTTAGCTGGGTGAAATGCTAAAAATAAATGTATTAGACCTGTGATTAGCATTACAGTTTAGATGCTAACAAAGGTCTTTTTTTACTTATTTCTAGAAAAATAGTTATCCTCGATTATTTTTCACTATTTGCTAGTTTTTTCTCTTTTTTATTATCAAGAATTTTCAACAATAGACTATAAGAAAAAATAAACGACATTACACCAGTAATAGTACGCAATACAAAGGTATCATTAGGAAAGTCAAATAAAATATACCCTAAACAATATATATATGATAAAACTATAATCGATTTTAATATTGTTTTTTTCATGGAATACACCCTCTTTAAACTGTACTTCTTACACTACGAATATCGAAATACTTTTTCTTTTATTATACAGAGAAATCAAAAAGATAGTATGAAAATCCAATTTCACACCATCTTCTTTAACAACTATATTATTTTTTAATCGACTTTATTGTAAATTAAACTTCTTTATTTGAATTCAACAAATTAATTATAGACAGGACATGCTCATATACATGCCCTGCTATCGACTCTGATCTTTAGTTATTTGTTGAATTAAAACCTTATAATTCTTCTTTACTCCCTACTTCATCAAGTGATTTATCTTTCTCGATTTTGTGCATATCAAGAACGTGTTGTGTAGGCGGGATTATGAGACTGATGACGACAATGGTAATACCAGAAATCACTACCCCAGAGAAACCAGGCATGAACCATAGCTCATTCAATAAACCAATAAAGCCATCCGATTCAATTTTTGGTCCAGGTACATGAGTAAGTGAAGTAACAATATAATATATAAGACCAATAGAAATACTAGCCCATACGGCAGGCGTACTCACACGTTTCCAGAATGGTCCTAAGACAATTGGCCAGAATATCGTTACAAACACAATATCCCAAGCTAGATATGCTAAATCAATTACTTTTTGTGCACTAATAGCTAGTACTAAACCTAATACCGCACTTACTAGAATCATAATTCTTGAGAAAACTAATAATTTCTTTGGGTCTGGATTTTTATTAATGAAATCTAAATAAACGTTCTTTGTAATAATACCTGATGTTGCTACGTAACATGCCGCTACTGTTGACATCCCCATCGCTGCCATTGCTGTTAAGAATATTGCTGATAACAGTGGAGGGAAATAACCTTGTGCAAATGCTAACATCAGGGTTTCAGGATTAGAACTGTTTGGATAAATTGTTTTAAATGCTTCTCCTAACATGCCCGGAATCCAGCTAATAGCAATAATAACGGAACCTGCAATAATCATACTTAGCTGAGCTACACGTGGACTTTTTGCCGCTGCAACTCGTTGCCCTAAGTCTACCGCTGGGATATCACCAAGTGCCAATACTAAATAGAGAGTCCAAAATTCAACTCCGCCTCTATTAAACAATTCATTTACATTCCACCATTCAGGGTTGAATGTAATATCAGGGTAGTAGAATATGATAAATACAGTTATTCCTAAAATACCTGCAATTGCTAATGCGCCCTGAACGATTTCTGTATAGGCTACAGCCCATAAACCACCAATTACAGAATATAGAGCTGTTAAAGAAACAAACAATAAAGCTGCTGGTAAGAAATCAATTTGTAAAAGGGTTTGAATAATATAAGTACCCCCTACAGTTAAGGCACCTGCATTGAAAACACCAAATGCTACGGCCATTACTATACCAGTGTACGCACCTAATTTTTTGCTACCATATCTTAACCCGTAGTAATCTGCTAATGTCCATCCTCTTAATCTTCTAAGAGGTTTAGTCCAGATTAAAGCTCCTAAAATCATACATGTTCCTAAACCACCCATTGTTGCAGATCCTTCAAAGCCACCACTTGTATATCCTGAACCAACCGCTGCAAAGAAGAATGGTGCTGCTAATAATGCAGCTATTAAACTACCTGTTACAACAGATAATGGCATGCTCCAGCTTGCTACAATTAAATCTTCTGCTGTTTTGACACGTTTGTAGCCTTTAAAACCAATATAATAAATAAAAACTAAATATAAACAAAATACGACAATATTCATCAATTCCAATACTCCTCAACTAGTTCATTATCCGTTCATGACACCGCCACCATTTGGCCCCAGTATTTGCCCCGTATAAAAATCTGCATTTTCTGAAGCTAAAAATAAGACACTTTTGGCGATTTCTTCTGGTTGCGCTAATCTCTTTAACGGATATTTTGCTGATTCCTCTTCGATATAATTGTCACCGAAGGCTAGTAGAATATCTGTATGTGTTCCACCAGGAGCTACAGCATTGACTGTAATATTTGGCGCTAGTTCTCTTGCCAATGATTTCGTAAAAGCATTAATGCCGCCTTTTGCTGCTGAATAATGTGTATATTCTTCACAGCCTAAACTTCCTAAATCAGAAGAAATATTAATAATTTTACCTTTATTTTTTACCTTCATTCTCTTAGCTGCTTCACGACAATTGTAAAAGTTACCGTAGAGATGAACTTTTATCATCTTGTCCCATTGCTCATCTGTCATCTCTGTAATGGGAGCATTTTGCGCAATCCCTGCATTGTTAACAAGAATATCAATTTCACCTAGTTGAGTATCCATGTATTGAAACATATCGCTTACTTGGCTAGAATCTGATACGTCCGCATTGTATTTTAATGCTTTTGCACCGTTTTCCTCTGCCTGCAAACGAACTGTCTCTGCGATATGATCGTCTCCGACATAGTTTATTAATACATTTGCACCTTGTTCAGCAAAGGCTAGTGCGATTGCTCGCCCTATACCCATGCTTGAACCTGTAACTAGAACATTTTTACCTGTAAGTTTTAAGTCCATCATTTATTTGTCACCCTCTAATTCAAATTTAGTAATAAGTGCTTGCAATTCCTCAGCTGTTTGTCCTAATGAGGCAGATGCTTCCCGTACTTCCTGCATAGCTAATAGTTGCTCATCCGTTAACTTGGAAACACTTAAAGAAAATTCAGCCGATTGTTGTGATGATACTTTCAAATTATTGACTGTCGCTGCCACTTCTTCCGACGAAGCAGATATTTGTTGCGATGCTGCAGATATTTCCTGAATTTGTTCTGCTACATGCTTTGCAGAATTGAGTATTTCCTTAAATATTGCTCCTGCTTGCGTCGTATAATCCAATCCAACTTTTACATTTTCTTTTCCTTTTTCCATTACTGTTACAGATGCATTCGAATCTACTTGAATCTCATTAATAATCTTATAAATTTCTCCCGCAAAGTGAGATGATTGTTCCGCTAATTTCTTAACCTCACCAGCAACTACCGCAAATCCTTTACCGTGCTCACCTGCTCTAGCCGCTTCAATAGCAGCGTTTAATGCTAATAAGTTTGTTTGATCGGCTATATCAGTTATAAAGTTAACTATTCCGCTGATTTTAGTAGAGTTACTATTCAAACCTTTAATTGTTTGATCCATTTGATTAACAGATTCATTAATTAAATTCATTTGACCAATTACTTGTTGAATGACTTCATTTCCTTGCTTAGCTGCATCTGAAGTTAGGTTAGAAGATTCCGAAACGGTATATGCCGATTCTGCAATTCGTTGTATCCCTTCAGCTGATTCTTCCATCGCTGTGGCTGTTTCTTCTGTCATTATCAATGCCGTTTCAGCATTTCGAGCCATTCTCTCCATCTCGTTAGAAACATTACTAGAGTTTTTGTATGATTCTGTTGCATTAGCAGTTAGTTGCGTTGCAGATGATGCAACTTGATTTGACGTATTTTTGATATTCAATATGACGTGCTGTAAATTTGAAACCATCGTTTTTATAGACTGAGACAGTTTCCCAACTTCATCATTTGTAGTCTCAAGTTCTACATTTTTTAAGTCACCATTCGCTACTTTATCTGCAACAGTAACTGCTTTGTTTAATGGTTTAAGTAGGCGATCAATAGTGAAATATAATACAAATAATAAAATGACAAGTCCGATGATTGCCGTGATTATTTGTTTTGTTACACTTTTAGTAATAATCGTCTGAATATAATCCGCAGAATAATCGATACCTATTACTGCAATCGTCTTTCCATTTCCGTCTTTCAATGGACTAAAAACAGTTCTCCATGTACCAAACGAATCTTCGAAAATTTCCGTTACCTCAGGTTGATCATTTTTAATTGCAAGCTTTGCAGTTTTCAAATGAATTGGAGCAATATCAGTAAACAATTCACCGGCATTATACACTTCTTCTAAATTTTCAGTATAGCCGATAGTAGTAACACCTTCAGGCTCCATCTTCCATATATAGCTCCAATACATAACACCTTGTTTATCCTTTATATCATCCAAGTTGCTTTGAATTTCTTTAAACTGTGGATCATCATTTCCCTTAATGGTAAGTAAGCTTTCCACTTTATTAGGAGCAAGATTTTTTGATGTCAACAATCCTACACTTTTTAATTCCTGTTCGAGATTTTTTTCTAACTGAGTATGTAATTGCGTAATACTTTGTATCGTTATAACAGTGAAAAGAGTTAAAACAATAATCGAAACTGTTAATAGTAACTTGTTCTTTAAAGAAAAGTTTTTAAAATAACGCATAATAAGTAATTCCCTCCTCTTATATTTTTATATTTCTATAATAACGAAAAAACCTATCCCTTAACGAAATAGGCAAAATAAAAAACTAGAATAGAGACTAATCTAGCATTTTTTTAGCAACTTGGTCACCATAACAACATCACTTTAGACCCATATCTATTGCAATCTCAATTTTCCAGTTGCCTATTATCCTTAAAAAATATATCACTAATTCTAATAATTGGCAATGTAATATGTTAATATAATCACATATTTTTATATTTTTTACACTAAATTAACTAATTATTCGTAAAGCAAATATGCATATAGTCTCGATTTGTAAATATTGATTATATACAACTAATTTCATGATTAACGTATCGTTTAGAATGATACAATTATGCGGTTAATTAGTAAAATTAATTTTTCTTACGATTCGGAATACTTTATTATTTTATTGATATTTAGTAAAATAACATTGATAATCGATAAATAACTACATATTATATAAATAACAATAAAGAGTGAGGTGCTTTATGAAAAAAGCAACAAAACTTGGTTTAAAGGTAACAATATGTACTATTGGGTTAACAATCCTTGCGCTGTGCTTATTTTTGTTACCTGACTTGGCAAGAAGTGCAGCAGAGATGAATCCAGAATTTTCATATCTTAGATTCCCTGTTCTATTAGGTTTGTACATCACTGCTATTCCTTTTTTTCTAGCTTTGTATCAAGCGTTAAAGCTTTTAGACTACATTGAATGTGAAAATGCTTTTTCACATCTAGCTGTTAGTTCTTTAGGAAATATTAAAACTTGTGCATTCACAATAATTGCCTTGTATGTAATCGGTATAATCTTCCTTGTTTCACAGAATGCTTTACACCCAGGAATCGCACTTATAGGATTTGTAATTATTTTTGCAACAATTGTTATTTCATTATTTACGGCAGTTCTTCAGGAACTACTTAAAAGTGCAATAGAGATAAAATCAGAGAATGATTTGACCGTTTGAGGTGATTTAATGTCGATTATAATCAATATAGATGTGTTGTTAGCAAAAAGGAAGATGAGTGTAACTGAACTTTCGGAGAGAGTCGGAATAACGATGGCAAATCTTTCTATTCTTAAAAATGGTAAGGCAAAAGCAATCAGATTCTCAACTTTAGAAGGTATTTGTAAAGCTTTGGACTGCCAGCCCGGGGATATTATAGAATATAGAAATGAAGATTAGATTTTAATTTCATTTTATGGACAATTAAAAATAGAGTAGTTTCTACTAAGCAGTAGAAACAGCTCTATTTTGGGATTTCCTATACTGAACTCTTTAGATTATATAACTTCTTACGTTTATAGATTATTTCCAATGATAACTGGTTCTACCTTTTCATATTGCTTGGTAAACTAGCCTGCTTGTGAACATCAATTTTCCAAGTAATAATAGTTGTACTATCCCTAACTTGGTGTTGTTCTATTTCTTTTAATAACTTCCATACACCTGCTTCAATTGATGTATTTTCAAATTGCTTGTTAATTATTAGTGGATCTTGAAAATCTACACCCGGGCATTCGGTTAATCCATCAGTTGTTAGAAATAGATGATTGACGCCTCGTCTCAGTTCTTTTTTACCCAAGCTGTAACATGGGACATCCAATTCAAATGTATTCACTTGCCCTATCCATTCATAAAAGCTGCGTTGATTTAACTGACTTTCTCCCATTTCAAGAAGTTCTTCATTAAACAAATGTACGATGCAATCACCAACAGAGAACCACCATAGAAATTTGTCTTTTCGAATAACAATGAGGCAGGCTGTTTCCCCTCGTACTTTGCGACAATCTGATAAGAAATTAGGTTGTTGAAATATGTCTAAAATGAGTGCATCCATCTTCTTCAAAGCGATACTAACAGTTAAATTTAAGACATTTTGAATTCGTAACTTTTCTTGCTCGAACTGTTTTATAATTAGCTCTGCGCTCTCCGCTGAATTATGGGCATCCAATATCATAACAAATTCCCAGTCCATATCATCACTTATCCAAATTAAGCAACCATCTTCGTTTTTATATTGACCAGCAGATGAATTTCCACCGAATCTTCCAATTACAATTTTGTTTATCTTTTCAATACTTGCTTCGTCAACATAGTTTTTTTGACTACCTACCCAGCTTATTTCTGAATTATCATGGTTAATCATAAGGCGTCACCACTAAGTATTCTTTAATACGTAAACAAACTTCAGTTATTTCATTTCCTATACCTTTTGGAGCTTCTGCCCATTCGTTTAACTCCATTGGACTCCAATATTTTCTAGGTGTGTTCGGATAACGCGGAACGATATGCATATGTAGATGTGAAACTGAGTTGCCAGAAACCATTGAATAGACATGTTCTGCTCCTTCAACTTCAGTTAAAGCTCTACTAACTCTAGCCATCATTAAACAAAATGCTTTCGCTTCTTCAGCAGTCATATCCCCAAGTTCTGGAGCATGTCTTTTTAAATCAATCATAATATGACCAAGATACGTTGGGCTCCTTTATCTATATGTCCTACATAAATAAAATCATCTTCATAGATAGTAGTCCCAGCAGTCAGAAACTCACCTTTATGATTACTACAGATAAAACAATCTTGACTCATGAAAATCACCTTTCTTTCAATTTGTAAAATAACCCATATTATAGAGATTATTTAATACTATAATTCATTTCCAAAATTATGTATAGATTGTTTTTTCCATTTAATTTTAAAAGCTTTTAGTTCTAGAATTTATTTAACAAATAAAAAAGTACCGGATTATGGAGTTACTTATTCCATAATTCAGTACTTTCTTTTTTTCTATATTTTTTTCGTACCTTTTTCTACTTGCTCCCAAAGTCTTAGTGAAGGAAACGGATCAAATGCCCATTCATTTCTTCCGTTGTATTTATACATGCCGTAGTGTAAATGCGGAGGGAATTTTCCTGAAGTTCCTTTCTTACCATATCCGGAACTTCCTACATAACCAACTACTGTTCCTGGCTCAACGATGTCTCCCAATTTTATCCCTTTTTCATAACTGGATAAATGGGCATAATAATGATAAGTATTATTATTATCGCGTATGCCGATTCTCCAGCCTCCAAACTCGTTCCAGCCCATGACCTCAACGAGACCATATGTAGCAGATTTCACTGGAACACCATATGAGGCAAACAAATCAGTTCCTTCATGCATCCTACGTCCGCCCCAACCCCTCGAGGCTCCCCAAGTACTCCTATAACTGTAATCATGATTAATGGAAAGTGGGAATGCTCGCTTATCTAAATTCAACGTTTTAAATTTCTCATAAATTTTTGCATTCGTAATGATTTGGTTTACCGTATCATCAACCTTATAATATTCCTTTAAAGCATGTTTAAAACCTTTTTCATCAGTTCCATGTACACTTAAGTACTCAGCAAGTGTGTACATGACATCATCATCATTTTGACGATCTGCAATACCATCATTGTTTCCATCAACACCATTCCCATTAAAGAAACCAATGGACTTTAAGTTTGTATCATCCTTTTTAGGATTCAGTATCCCTGTCCAAAAGTCATCTGCAAACTGAATGGCAAGTATGCCTTCTCTTTTAGGTATGTCATTACGTACTTGTTCAATATTTCGTTCAAATTGGTCAACAGCAGCTAAGTAATACCACGGCAATGTGTCATTTGAATATTTTATATAGAATTCCATGCGTTGTTCTAGAATTTGCTCTCTCGTTGGTTCTTCTGCAGCTGAAACATTGGTTGAAATAACAAAGAAAAATGTACTTAAGAAAAGCATTAATCGAAGCCGTTGACTCAAGCTAAGATACCTCCTTTTTTGGACTTACGATAGTTTTCCCATAAAAAAAGGATTCATGAATCTAAAATAATTCACTTTAGCGTATTTATCTGTATAAAAAGATCAACACTGTAATCGCAAGCATTTAGCTTATCCAAATGAGATATTTTTCAAACAAAAACGACTGTTTAAATACAGTCGCTTTGTACATATTATTTTTTACAAGCATTGATAAATGCCTTCATTATTTCTGCTGATATTTCATCATTATTTAACAACAAACACTCTGGATGCCATTGTACGCCCATGACAAAGTGATGATTTTTGCTTTCAAAAGCTTCAATAACGCCATCACTTGCTACCGCTGATACTACAAATTCTCCGGCTATCTTTCTATTTGCTTGATGATGGAAACTATTTACTTTAAATTTTCCCTTTTGAGCAATTGACTTTAACAGCGTATTTTCCTCTACGTGTACAAAATGGGACGCATGCCAACGAGGTGCATGCTGTTGATGTTGTAAAAGATTTTCTTCGGTTTGAGTATAAATGTCCTGAAACATGTCACCACCTACAGCTATATTTAGAATTTGAGCACCCCTACAAATTCCGAAAATCGGTTTATTCTGGAGTAACATTTCCTTGACGATAGCAACTTCAAATGCGTCTCGCTCGGGCGTTATAGATCCAAGCTTTTGATGCGGCTCTTCTCCAAAAAGTATTGGATCAATATCTCCTCCACCCGTTAACAGTAACCCATCAATCATTTCTACAATTAAATCAGCTTCAGTTTCCTTATAATTAGGAAGGACAATAGGTAAACCACCATATTTTGAAATAGCATGAATATTATCAGTTGGAAGTGTAAGTAATTGTTCATTTAGGCTTGAAGAAATACCGATAACTGGTTTCACATTAAACCCCATTTCTCCTTTTTATTAAAAGGAATATTATTTTATATATTATGACTACGTATTAGTTTAATGAAGAAATTGCTCACAGACATCAATAGTAGATATTAAAAAAATCAATTGTTACTGTTTTATTAATCGAACAAGTACTATATGGGATTCCATAAATCGAATTAATTTAATTATAGTTTTACCTTAGGAGTTAATTTGTTGAAACTTGTTTTGATAATAAGTCATAATAAGCTCCTTTATTATTTAACAGTTCTAAAGGTGTACCAAACTCAATTATTTCGCCATTATCTAACACTAAAATCTTAGAAGCTTTTCGTATTGTAGCTAGTCTGTGTGCTACTAAAATGATGGTTTTACCTTTAAATACTTCTTCCATTTTAGATTGTAATAAAAACTCAGTATTTGCATCTAATGCAGATGTCGGTTCATCTAAAAGGATTATGGGTGAATCTTTTAAAATAGCTCTAGCAATAGCTAATCGTTGTTTTTCTCCTCCCGAGATACGAACACCACGCTCTCCAACCACTGTTTCAAATCCTTCTGGTAAACTGTCTATAAATTCTTCTAGTTGAGCTACTTTGATCGCGTGTAATATTTGTTCTTCAGTCGCTTGAGGAACTCCATAAATTAGATTTTCTTTTATTGTTCTGTTCCAAAGAAAAGGATCTTGTGTTACTAATCCTATAGCATTTCTAAAATCAATAAGATTGTATTTTGAAATATCAACCCCATCAATACATACTGCCCCTTTAGTTGGGTCATAAAAACGCATTAATAATTCTAATATTGTAGTTTTACCTCCTCCTGAACCTCCAACTATTCCTATGGTTTCTCCAGGCTGTACTTTAAAAGAGACATTTTCTAAACCTGCGCGATTGTTTTCATATGTAAACGACACATTTCGAAACTCTATTTCACCCCTGACATTTTTTAGAGGAATTGCATTTGGGATTTCAATAATTGGTTCATGAGTATCTAAAAAGTTATTTAATTGCTTTATAATTGGCCTAACATTAGTAGTACCTATATAAGCAGTTTGTATTTCATTTACTAAAGTGTATAGCTGAGGTACATATACTGTAAAAGCGACAAGTGATCCAATAGTTAATTGATTATTGCTAATATCCCAAGCTCCTACAGCAAATACTATTCCTAATGCCAAGGACTTTACCAATTGATTGAATATATCTGAATATGATCTTCGATAAATACTCGTATTTAAATGCAGTTCGCTATGTTTTTTCAACAAACTCTTTACTTTTTTCATTTCACTTTGTTGTTGGGAGAAGATTTGGACGTTTTTTATGCCACTGATTAGTTCCGTAAAAAAAGTCATTTCATTATTTGTATATTTCATATAACGCTTTGTTTTAGTTTCAGATATTCTCCCTAACATATAAGTTATGATGAATACAAGCGGAATAACTAAAAATGCGATTAATGTTAATTTCCAACTAATTGTTAGCATAAATACAGTCATTCCTATAAACATGAATAGGCTTGTAATACCATTCAATAATTCATTTGCTATATAAACTTCACCTATCATACCCGAAGTGCGCGTTACGCGGTCAACTATATCTCCAAGTTTCAACTGGTTTAAGTTTATAGATGATAGTGTAAATGCCTTCTCAAACGCCATTGTTCTTAACTTTTCGGTTACATTGCCACCAATTTTAACGTTTATTATCATTCTTACAGTTCTTAAAATAGTTGAAAGAATAGGTAATATGGTTAAAATCACTATAAAAATAAACAATGCTTTGAAATTCTTTTCAGGAATTGCTGAGTCAATTATTTGCTTCATAACTAAAGGAGATAATAAATCAATAAAAGTTGCGATGATCATTAACAATATACCCGTCACGATCAAACGCTTTTTTTCAAACATTAGTGAAACAAAAAAATAAAGATCTCTTGTCTTCTTATCCGCCATTTACATACCCCGCTTTCGAAATTACAACACTTACCCATATTTTTTTGACCGAACCAATATAAATTAGACAAATATTCCAAAAAACCTTTATTTTAGTGAGTTTAAATTTATTCAGTTTTTAATATTTATTAAAAAGGTGAACCTCTTTGTGTAACTCACCATTACTCTGAATTTAATGAAACCGGAAAAGCTTATAAGTTTAAAAAGAATTGAATATATTTCTAAAAGAACAGATTATTAGTAGTTCGTGAGTATATGTTCTTGTTTTCAGTAAAGGTGTAGCGTTACTATATTCCCGATTTAATGCGAAGCAACTAAGAGTTTTTTAGTATTCAATATATTTTCAATAGACTTCTTTATGTACAATTTGTTCTAACTTTAGTCCATTCTAGCTTTTTCCAAGGGTTATTAGTTGTACCATTTTTTTAGAGTGCTAGAATGGGGGTGTAACTCAAAGACATCAATTCTACTGGAGGTCAATATATTATGAAAGCTGCAGTATGGTATGGAGAAAAAGATATTCGCATTGAGGAAAGAGAATTAAAAGCTCTTAAAGATAATGAGGTAACAGTTCGTGTAGCATGGGCTGGTATTTGTGGTAGTGATTTGCATGAGTATCAAGAAGGCCCTGTATTTGTTCCAACAAAAGAAAAAGACGGTTTAACTGGTGAAATCGCTCCTCTAATTATGGGTCATGAATTCGCTGGCGTTATTGAAAAAGTTGGTCCTAATGTAACTAAATTTAAAGTTGGTGATCGTGTAGCGATTAACCCAACAATTACTCATGGTAACAAACCTGAAGATGTAGATGCTTACGATGGCTTTAGCTTTATCGGTTTACATGGTGATGGTGGATTTACAACATTTGCAAACGCTCCTGAAAACAATGTTTACTTACTTCCAGAAACAATGACACTTGAAGATGGTGCTCTTGTTGAACCTACTGCTGTAGCAGTACAAGCTGTTAAAGAGGGTAATTTACGCTTCGGTGATACAGTAGCTATTTTCGGTGCAGGTCCAATTGGATTATTAACTGCTATCGCAGCAAAAGCAGCGGGTGCTAGTAAAATTATCGTGCTAGATTTATCTGAAACTCGCCTAGCAAAAGCAAAAGAACTTGGTGCTACTCATGTTATTAACTCTGGTGAAGTAAATGGTGTTGAAGCTATTCACGCTATCGTACCAGATGGTGTCGATGTATCATTTGAAGTAGCTGGTGTTGCACCTACATTTAAACAAGCAATTGATGCAACTAAAGCTCGGGGTACAATGGTAATCGTCTCTATCTTTGCTCGCCCTATTGAATGGAATCCAATCCATTTAACAAATACAGGTGTGAAAATCACTTCAAGTATTGCTTACACACCAACATCATTCCAACAAACAGTAGACTTAATGGGTACTGGTCAATTAAAACCACAAGGTATTATCACAGACCGTATCCAATTGGATGATATCGTAGAAAAAGGCTTTGAAGCTTTAACAAACGATAAATCACAAGCTAAAATCTTAGTAGAATTAAGCGGAGCAAAATAAGTCTAATATATATAGAAAGGCACTCGGGATATCGAGTGCCTTTTTTTCTTACTCTTATGATGAACGAATAACATCTCCCCCCCCTTCGCAATCAACTTTCTATCACTAATCACAAATCTTTGATATGATATAAAAATGACGAATGGAGGTCAATACAATGAAACATAGTGAATTACGTAAACGTATGTTAAAAAATGAAGATCAAATCAAATACTTAGATGCCGACCTACGTGTTGTCCAATCAAAATATAATATTGAAGTAACTCGTTTTTTTAAAAAACATGGCTTAATTGATTTCGATGAAATTTTTGAAGGTAAAACAATCGGAAAATTATTCCAAGAGCTACCTGAAAGTAGCCCTATTAAAAAGGCTTATCAAAAACACTTCAAACATTTCCTATTTGAAATGTTCTTCAATCTTTCTATTGAAAATGAACAATTTAAAATCGAAGTTTTCTTAAATAACGATGAATATATCGTATTAGATGAAGAAAAAGAAAAAATTTCGCCAATGATTATGGACATGCATAAAGCAATTGAACGTATGCAAACTGAATTTATGGAAATTCAACAAAAGTTCGTAGATATGCGCCAAGAATATATTATACGTGGAGAAGAACTTTCAAAAGAAAAACAATACATTCAAAGTGAATTAAATCAAACCCAACTGAACTAATTATTACCTATTATTCAAAACAGCTAAGTGATCATCTTCTTAGCTGTTTTTCTATTCAAATACAGTCACCATAAATTTAAATCCTCATCGTTTTGAAGCTTCAAATTATATGGCAGTAATATAAAAGCAGTAGCGATAATAGCGACATACATTAAAACAATTTCCCACCAATAGAAATCAAAAAATGCATTGATCAATAAGACTACGTTGGATAACAAGACTAATTGACTCATACGAATTCTTGATTTCCTTGTCTGATATTGATTTTCCCCACAACTGGGACAACTCATTGCTCGATTGAGGATGAACATCTTTTTAATCGAAACTCGCCAACTCCACTCTTCATGACAGTTCTCACAAACTGGTAACTCAAATGGTTGAAAGAATTTAACCATACTCAAAATAATAACCCCAAAAATGACAAAAGGCAGTAATTCGATTAGCCAATCCAGCTGTAAGCCTGAATCTGCTTCTGCGCCTGTAACTACTTTTTCATATCCACCAACATCTTGGAATAGTAGTATTGCAAAAAGAATTAGAACAGATGTACAAGCTACGAGTACAACGGGATACCGCCAATTAGAGTGCAATTTTTTAGTTGGATTTTCCGCCTGTTCAAGCATTCTTCTTTTCACATCATTTTTTAAGAAAATTTGTTGCTGAAGCTCACGATCTAGATCATCCTTTAAACGATTCATGTTGCCACCCCTCCCATTCATAACCTGCTAATTGCTTATGTAATAACTTACGTGCCCGCTGCAATCTTGTACGAATCGTTGCCTCTGGACAATCTAATATTTCAGCTATTTTCACCGTATTTATTTCTTGATAATAATATAAAATGATAACTTCTCGGTACAATATCGGTAGCTGCATTAGAGCCTCTGTCACTCGCATTCGGTCCGCTGCTTCTAAAACGAGATATTCTGGTGTTCTACTATCACCCTTCCCAGTCATTTTATCCATTAAAATCAGACGTTTTCGCTTCCAACTTCGTAAATAATCATGACAGCGATTGACTGTTATTTTCACTAAATATGTTTTTAAAGATGCATTACCTTTAAATTGACTTTGCTTTTTATAAAATGCTATAAAAACATCTTGCACGATATCTTCAGCAATCGTTAAATCTTTCACATATAAGTAAGCAACACGTAGTAAGTAATCGCCATACTCTTCAATAATTTCTTCCAATTGTTTAGCCAATCCACGCCCTCCTTTCAAGCAACCAACCTATAGACGCCGGTCGACTCATTTCCGATTCATTATTTTTTTAAAAATATATACTTCTCTATTAAACCATAGAAAAAACCTCTGATTAAAAAATAATATAGGGTAAATAATATAATAAAATAAAATTAGACCTTATATTTAGAGGTTTTGGGTTTGATTATATATAATCAAACTTTATAATCAAACTTTTTATTTGTATAGGGGTACAGCCTGTATTTTGGAAATTTTGAACGTTAAGAAACGTTAAAAATATGCACGATTCTATGCAACATCATAATGAACGCAGCCAGCACCAAAACACGCTCAACTTGTTGCTGCGACTAGCTTTGTAGAAACGTGCATAAAAGTATGTATAAATAAAGTTCCACTAAAAAAGCGACAAATGTTGATTTAACAACGTTTGTCGCTTTTTCGTGTATTACCAAACTTGCGTTTGGGAACGTTTATTGAATTTGTAATGTATATAGTATGTAGTGCTACAACAATGCCACCTGAACTTGCCAAATGATCTAGCGTAGTTATATACTTGCAGTAATAAGAGTGCATAAAAAAAGACATTAGTGCTACAACACTAACGTCTGGTAACAAGTGACTTTTTATCAGAAGCTGATCAAAAGGCGATGATATTTACAGATTCATTGATTGAAATGGAACAGTACATAAAAGAGTTTATACCTGTAACCGTTAGAACATATTAATCAGACAGAATGAGCCCATCTCTTAAAAGATGGGCTTTAATATTCTCAAACGGACGTTTGACTTCGCATAGTTGGTCTTATACTGTACGATGCACTATTCAAATTGTTAGCTTTATAATCCGAGTCTGGCACCTACTTCAGCATACTCTATATCTTTTCTTTCTGCATTCCAATTACCCCCTGTTTGTCCGTCCCATATCGCTCCTGTTTCAACGAAACCGACAGACGCAAACAACTTCCGGACGGCTTCGTTTACCATCCAATATGATGTAGCAACTGCATCGGCTTTTCCTTGTGGAAACGACTTTATGTAATCAATAACTTTCATCATTGCTTGTTTGCCAAATCCTTTGCCTTGATGCTTTTTATCAATCATAAAGCGATTAAGTCCATAAGTAGATTTATCTCCATATTTTTCACATAAAAATGCACTTTCCTCCAGTTCGAAAAATCCAATATCGACATATCCTATAACTTCATCATTGTTGCATATAGCGAAGATCATAGGAGGTTTTTCGTCGTTGAGTATCTTTACATAGGCTTTAGCCAAACAATATATGCTGGAATCCACATTTCCTTTCTGCTCGTCTGTTATGCTTAACTTCAACACTGCCTCAAAATTATCGTGGGTAATTTTTCTTAATTCAATCATTTTTCTTCCCTACTTCCGAAAATATAAATTCGCTGCATCTGCCCGTAACGCCGTTCCCGTCCCCAAGGGCAAGGGCGAAGCGCCGACAGGCGGCGCGTCCTTTTGTGCCTGCCTTAAACATACATCCTTAGCACCACCCCCAATAATCTGGATTAGCATTCATTACAGCTTGTACTAACTTCTTATGCCAAATTCTGCTTTTACTATGATTCTTTATTTGATATCTGTGTAATTGCTCAAAAAACATTGTCTTTCCATTATACTCAACTAGAAGAGTAGGAAAGTTTATGCTCCTACCTGTATTATCCCTATATGTTTTTGAAGATACCTGAACGTATACCATATATATTCACCTATACCTAAATTTTGATTATAATATTACATATAATACCATAAATATTTCTATATAAATACAATAAAAAAGGTACTACATCATTAAAATGTAATACCTTTTAATAGTTTGATTATAAATATTTCACCCTAGATAAGTAAACAATCAGAGGCTCTTCCATAATTATATTATGCTCAATCTGTAACGTTTTGTAATTCACTACATAGCACGCCATTCTCAACAACAACTCGACCATTCTTAATGACCGTATGTGTATGATTCATACCATAGAAGTACTGCAGTTGCTGATAATTTTCAACATCTAGGATGAGTACATCTGCTTTTTTGCTCGCTTCAAGTGAGCCAATTTCATGCCCTCTATTAATCGCATAGGCTGCATTGATAGTTGTTGCTGTTAATACTTCCTCCATTGTCATGCCCATATTCATACATGCTAAATTCATGATAAATGGCAGAGAGATTGTTGGTGAAGAACCTGGATTAAAATCAGTTGAAATCGCTACTGGAACGCCTTCATCAATCATTAATCGTCCTCTAGCGGAATCTGCTTTTAAAAAGAATGCAGTCCCTGGTAATAATACCGCAACCGTACCAGCTTCGGCCATATCACGAATGCCTTTATCAGATGCCACTAGTAAATGCTCTGCTGAAATAGCTCCCACTTCAGCAGCAAGCTCAGCGCCTTCATATGGCTCAATTTCATCTGCATGAATTTTAGGGATCAATCCATGTTCTTTCCCAGCTAATAATATCCTGCGTGACTGCTCAGGAGTGAACACACCTTTTTCACAAAAGACATCATTAAACTCGGCAAGATTGCCTTCCGCTACTCTCGGAATCATGTCATTGATAATAATGTCTACAAATGCATCTGGATTGTTTTTATATTCAGCAGGAACTGCATGAGCACCCATGAAGGTACTCACTACATCTACTACATGATTTTCCTGAAGCTTTTTCGCGACTTGGAGCTGCTTTTCCTCAGTAGTCCAATCTAAGCCATAGCCACTTTTCGACTCAACAGTTGTGATACCATGTTTTAAAAAATTATTGAGATGTTCATATGTTTTTTCATAAAGATGTTCAAATGTTGCTTCTCGTGTTTTTTTCGTCGTAGCATGAATTCCACCACCGGCATTCATAATGTCCATATAGGTTGCACCGTTTAGACGCATTTGGAATTCATTTTCTCGAGTACCACCAAAGACTAGATGTGTATGTGCATCCACTAAGCCTGGCATAACCACTTTACCAGTAGCATCAATTATTTTCGCTTGTGATACCAATTCTGGATAATCTGCTCTTATAGATGCTTTTGTACCTGTTGCTATAATACGATCTCCACTTATTAATACACTACCATTTTCAATGATTTGTATATTGCTCATTTCTTCTTTTATGCGAGCTTTTTTCTTCGTGCCCTGTAAAGTAATTAATTGATTTGCATTTTCAATCAGTATAATCATATGTGATCACCCTTCTGTTTTTAACATTGGCATATGCACATTCTTTTCTTGTGCTGTTTTGATAGCGATGTCATAACCTGCATCCGCATGACGAACAATGCCCATTCCAGGGTCTGATATTAATACTCTATTAATCTTTTCTGATGCCATTTCTGTACCGTCTGCGACAAGCACTTGCCCTGCATGTTGTGAATACCCCATTCCTACTCCGCCACCATGGTGGACACTTACCCAACTCGCGCCTCCTGCAGTATTGACTAAAGCATTCAATATTGGCCAATCAGATACTGCATCTGAACCGTCTTTCATACCCTCAGTTTCACGGTTTGGTGATGCAACTGAACCTGAATCTAAATGATCACGGCCGAATACGATTGGTGCTTTTAACTCACCAGATGCAACCATTTCATTTACTTTTAAAGCAAAACGGTGACGGTCTCCATATCCTAACCAACAAATACGTGCAGGTAGACCTTGCCATTTGACCATTTTCTGTGCCATATCAATCCAGTTCACAAGACCTTCATCATCTGCAAACATTTCTTTAGCAAGAGCATCTGTTTTGTAAATATCTTCTGGATCACCTGAAAGTGCAGCCCATCGGAATGGTCCTTTTCCTTCGCAGAATAATGGACGAATGTATGCTGGAACAAAACCAGGGAAATCAAATGCATTTGCTACACCCATTTCTTGAGCGTATTTGCGAATATTATTACCGTAGTCAAATACTTCTGCTCCTGCAGTTTGGAAATCTAGCATGGCTTGCACATGATCAGCCATCGCTTGCTTTGCCTTTTGCTCATACTTTTTTGGATCACTCTTGCGTAACTGAAGTGCTTCATCAAGTGTCATATGATTCGGAATATAGCCATTTAATGGGTCATGCGCACTTGTTTGATCCGTTACGAAATCCGGAACAATCCCACGGTCAAAAATTTCACGATAGACATCCGCACAGTTACCTACAAGGCCTATTGAAGCAGGTTCATTTTTGCCTTGAAGCTGTTTAGCTAATTTCAAGGCTTCATCTAAATCTTCCGCTAAATAGTCACAATACCCTTCCTTGATTTTACGCTCAATACGTTTTTTATCGACTTCAACAACTAAAATAACTGCTCCAGCCATTTTACCAGCTAGCGGTTGAGCGCCACTCATACCACCCATGCCACCAGTTAAGATTAATTTCCCTTTTAAATCTGCTGTGCCAAATACTTTTTTGCCCGCTTCCACAAAGCTTAAATATGTGCCTTGCAAAATGCCTTGTGCACCAATATATATCCAACTTCCAGCTGTCATTTGTCCATACATCATTAAGTCTTTATCTTCTAATTCATAAAAGTGCTCCCAATTTGCCCACGCAGGAACTAAGTTTGAATTTGCGATTAATACACGTGGTGAATGCTCATAAGTGCGGAATACTGCTACAGGTTTCCCTGATTGCACAAGTAAAGTTTCATCATTTTCCAGCTTTTTCAATGACTCAATAATTTGTGCGTAGCTTTCCCAATTACGAGCAGCTTTCCCTATTCCCCCGTAAACAACAAGTTCATCAGGGTTTTCAGCTACTTCAGGATCCAAATTATTCATTAACATACGCATAGCGGCTTCTTGCGTCCAGCCTTTACAAGTTAATTCACTGCCAGTTGGTGCTTTAATATTTTGCATAACATTTTCCATCATGACACACTCCCTTTAAAATAGTAAAAATGCGATTGGTGTTACTAGAATTAGTGTTAAAACAACACGTTGGAACCAAATGATAATTAGTTGACGTATCGTTAAAGGAATAATTGCTGAGAAAAATAAAATAACGGAAATAGACACAACAGCTACAATAAATTTTGTCACGACCGTTGCTTTCACGTTAAAAGATGAGTATATTGTAGAGCAAGGTGATTCAGAAGTAATTGTAACTGAAAAAAGACTATCATTTTCTCGAATGTCCTCCATTTCAACCACTCCCCTTTTTATAATTTTAAAATTCTGACCATTAAATATATATGTAAAAAAGTTTTAAAAAAGAGGAATTATTTTGGATTACATGGAATTATATTAGATTAGGCAAGGAAATTCTTTAAAATATTCATTAATATCGTGTTAATCATAAAAAATCATTTATCATCTTAAATAGAAAGTACTACATTGTTTATTTATTAATATTAGAATTCGCTAAAAGATTGTCATTTATATAACCTGCTATTTAATATAAAACAATAAAAAAGAGTAGACCAATGCCAGATGTATGGCATTGGTCTACTCTTTGTAATTTAATAAATAATTAAATTTAATTGAATATTCTGGATTTAAAGGGTGTTAATTAGTATAGAAGATATAACTACAGAGCCGATTGTAACTGTGGTGAATCCTCCAACTAACATTGGTGTTAATACCTCATTGAATATTTGTTCTTGTTCTTCTTCGTTTCTTCCAATACTCCGTCCTACTTCTTCACAGATAATATAATCCCCTGGAAAACCGAATGTCGATGTTAAGGCGACTGGAATAGCTTTGTTAGGATCCCATTTAAAAATTTTTGCCCCTATAAATCCACCAACAATTATTCCTATCACGCCAATTATTAAAATAGTTGCTACTGCTGGCAAATAATCTATAAACATACTAAACGTAATATCATTGCTCATAGCAATAACCATTACAATTATCCCTGCCATACCAACTGTAAAACTGTTTGAACGCTCCATAATTCGATCAGGGAAAATCTTAACAAGTCTACCTATAATACCTATAGACAATGCCCATAAGCTGTAAGGGATTCCTGTCATTTTAGCAAGGGCAACTGCTAATGCACCACCAACAAACAACATAAATAATAACACTAAGTTAGAAAGATACTTTTTAGGAATGACTAATTTCATTTCGTTTTCTTCATCAAATTTTTCACTATTGGTCGATACAAAAGTTCCATTTTCAATTTTCCCACGTATTTTCAAAGCATGTTTTCGTAGTAATAACGAGGCAATCGGCATGCCTATTAATGATTGAAATGCCAATATTAATGCTGGTATCGTTAAAAGACTAACAAACCCTAATTCTTTTAACCCCTCCGATGTTATTAATACTGCCATTATGCCTCCATTTAATGGTCCAACTCCTGCGACTGCTGTTCCATAGTCGAATATAAATGTGACTATCCCTAGAATTAATGAACTCGCAATAATCATTCCAATGATAGCGATAATTACAGCTTGCCACTGTGACTTTATCATTTTCAACGGTATTAATGTGCCCATATGCACTAATATTGGTGCAGTACCCAAGACTGCTCCTACGGTTAAAAACGAAGAATTAATTATTAAATCTTTTGGAAAAATCCCTGTCCAAAGTAAAACCAAATACCCAACCATAGCCACAAAAAGCATTGGTACTCTTGCCTTTGTGATAATTGATATTACTTCACCTAAAGCTATTAATCCCAATATAAACATACTAGCGATTACTGGATCTGATAACATTAATGTCCTCCTTTTATGATTAGGATATTAAAAGTTACATATTTAATTTCTTAGCCGTATGAACAAAAACTTTAACACCTATCTCTAAGGCATCTTCATTTATTTGAAACTTTGGATGATGATGTGGGTAATTCAAAGTTTCATCTTCAAAACCAGCTCCAATTCCAAGAAATACTCCTGGTGCTTTTGATAAGTAAGCAGAGAAATCCTCTCCCCCCATAAAAGGCGGTACATGAAGTATATATTCTGCGCCCATCTCTTTCTTCACTACTTCTTCAATAGTAGCAATAATTTGCTCATCATTATATACAGAGTCATATCCATAGGTAAATTCCAAATTATAATCTGCTTCATGTGACGCTACGATATTTTTGACATTCACCTCAATCTGTCTTGCTATTTCCTCTCGGACGCTTCGAGAGTAAGTTCGAACCCCACCTCCGATTACAATCCTTTCTGGAATAATATTCTTCGCTGCTCCTCCATTAAATTCTGTTACTGCTAAAACTGCTTGTTCTTTTGCAGCAATTTTTTGAGGGATAATCTGATGTAAACTATTCACAATTTGTGAACCTATTAAAATCGGATTAATGGAATCTTCCGGCTGTGAGGAATGACCTCCTTTGCCGATAACATCAATTTCAAATGTATCAGAATTCGCTGTAAAATAACCTGGGCAAAATCCAATTTTCCCAGTTGGTAGCATGCTAAAAACGTGTAAGCCCAAAATTCCATCAACACCATCCATTACATTTGCTGCTACCATCTCACTCGCACCACCAGGTAACACTTCCTCAGCATGCTGAAAAATGAAACGAATCTCACCTTTAATTTTATGCTGTTGCTTTGATAGTATTTTTGCTACTCCGAGTAGGATGGCCGTATGTGCATCATGTCCACAAGCATGCATTACATCAGGAACTTTTGAAGCATATGGAAGATCCACTTCCTCTTGAATAGGTAGTGCATCCATATCAGCTCTAAATGCAATCACTTTTCCAGGTTCGTTTCCTATTAGGCGCGCGACGATACTTGTTTTAGTAGGTTTAGAAAGTTCGAGATTTGGAAAAGTTGATAAAGTTTTAAATATAAAAGCTGATGTTTCATATTCGTTGAAAGATAATTCCGGGTTTTCATGTAAATACTGTCTCCAGGAAATAACATCATTCATTACTTGTTGAATTGCTGTACTTTGTTCTTGTATCTTACTCATGATTCCACCCTTTTCTCTTTATTTTTTTTAAAAAGAATAGGATGAGAGTATCTCATCCTATCACTCATTAATTAAAGTAAATCATTACTTTGAAGTAAAAATTTCGCAAGTGCTTCTGTTTCTTCACTTATTGCTTTATCTGCAGTAAGTGGTGGACAAATTTCTCTCACTTTCTCTAAGTAAGCTCTTGTTCCTGGAGCTAATTGATCCTCTATTTTCTCTAAATAAATTGCTTGTGAGGCTGCAATTAGCTCTATTGCTATGACCCTTGCTACATTATGCACAATTTGATGTACTTGTCTTGCAGCTGTTGTTCCCATACTCACGTGATCTTCTTGGTTACCAGAGGTTGGAATAGAATCTACACTAGCTGGATGGGCTAGTACTTTGTTTTCAGAAACTATTGAAGCAGCAACATATTGTAATACCATTAGGCCACATTCTAACCCTGGGTCAGTAGCCAAGAATGGCGATAACCCACTTAATGATGGGTTAACTAGCCGTTCTGTACGCCGCTCTGAAATATTTGCCCATTCAGATACACTAACTTTTAGAAAATCCATTGCTAGAGCAATTGGTTGACCATGGAAATGTCCGCCAGAAATGACTTCTCCATTTTCCAACACGATAGGGTTATCGGTAGTTGCATTCATTTCTGTTAATAGACGTTCTTCTACATAATTAAATGTCTGCCAAGATGCGCCGTGTACTTGTGGAATACAACGAATAGAATAGGCATCTTGCATTCGAACCTCACCTTGCTTAGTAACTCGTTTACTCCCTTCTAACCACCCGCGCATTCGACTTGCTACAAATTCAAGTTCTTTATGTGGTCTAACTGCTAGTAATTCTGGATCAAATGCTGAGATAATTCCTTGTAGAGCTTCCATTGTTAAACATGCGGCCATATCTGCTGCATAACCGATTCGCTCTGCCTCATTTAAGGTTATCACACCAATTCCTGTCATTGCCTGTGTTCCATTTATTAAGGCCAATCCTTCTTTTGCTTTTAATCTCACCGGTTGCAAACCTACTTTTTCTAAAGCTTCTCCACCAGTAATAATCTCACCTTCAAATTCGGCTTTGCCTTCACCTATTAATACGAGAGCAATATGCGCTAAGGGAGCTAGGTCTCCACTTGCTCCTACTGACCCTTGTGACGGCACCACAGGATGAATTTTATTATTAATCAAATCCACTAATAGTTGCAAAGTATCTTCACAAATTCCGGAGAACCCCTTAGCTAGAGCATTTGTACGTAATATCATCATTGCACGAACAATTTCTTTAGATAGTGGCTGACCTACTCCTACCGCATCAGCACGCAGTAAGTTCAATTGTAATAACTCAATATCCTCATCCTCTATCTTCACATCACTTAACTTTCCAAACCCTGTATTTACACCATAGATTGTCTCACCTTCAGCTAATCTTTTTTCAATACGCTTCCGACTTTCCCGAACTCTTTTCCAACTATTATCTGAAATAGAAACGGTCGCTTCACCATCCACAATTCGCTGAATATCATGTCTAGTAAGCGAATTACCATCCAGTTCAATCGTTTTTAATTTTACTGTTGTTTCTCCCATTTCAAAACCACCTCATAAATTGAATATTCTGATTTTTATAAAACCATTGCTGCAATAATTCCGAAGATAAATAACGGAATGTTGTAATGAATAAATGTTGGTACGCATGTATCCCATATATGATCATGTTGTCCATCTGCATTTAATCCTGATGTTGGTCCAAGAGTACTATCTGATGCTGGGGACCCCGCATCTCCTAATGCACCTGCCGTACCAATAATGGCAGCAGTAGCTAAAGGACTAAAGCCTATTGAGATACATAAAGGAACAAATACAACTGCAAGAATCGGTACAGTTCCAAATGATGTACCTATTCCCATTGTTACAAGTAAACCAATAAATAACAATAGAATTGCTGTAATTAATTTACTATCTCCTGTCACACCATTTACGGCATTTACTAATTCGCTAATTGCATTCGTTTCTTTTAAAATAGTGGCATATCCAGAAGCTATAAGCATGATAAAGGCTATCACCCCCATTAATTTGACGCCACCTTGCACTACATCTTCGCCCTCTTTTATCGTTACAATTCGACCTACAAACATTACAATAATTCCAGATAATGCCCCTAACACCAATGAACTAAACGTTAATTGAATTGCTAATGCAACAATTACAGCAAAAATTGTTATTCCATCTCTAAGCTCAAATTTCCGTTTCGGATGTTCATCTTTTGCTTCTTTTAAAAATTCAATATCTTCATTTGTTTGTGCATAATTTCGTGGCTTTCGATAAGTAATGAATATCGCTATAAACAAACCAACCCACATGCCAATAGCTGGTATAATCATTGCTAATGGAACACTAGTCTGATTTATTGCCATACCGTTCTTAGTCATTTCCGTTGCAATAATACCCTGGAATATCAAACCGTATGCTACTGGGATACACATATAAGGCATTTTCAAACCAAAAGTCAGAGCTGAGGCTAATGCTCGACGATCAATTTTCAATTTATTGAAAAAGTATAAAAGCGGCGGAACTAATATGGGAATAAAAGCAATATGAACAGGTATTAATGTTCCGGACAAACAGGCGGTTAAAGCTAATCCAAAAATAAAAATGTACTTACTAGGTTTCTTAATAGTTAATAATCTATTAATTAAGACATCTGGTATACCAGAATGAGCAATCATCGCTGCAAAAATCCCTAATAAGATATAACTTAATGCTGTCCCAGATTGCGCTCCCATACCATCTATAAAAATGGTCATTGTTTCATTAAGCGGTAGACCAGCAACTAAACCTGCTACTATCGCAGCAATCAATAACGCAAAGATAACATGCACCCTTAATAAGCTTAGTACCGTTAGAATAATAACAGATATCAACACCGGATTATCTAACATATTTCCCCTCCCACCTTATTTAAGAAATCGCTTTCTTATTCTAAAATAACACTACAAATTATTTATTATTCTCATACCATTGCTCTATTAATGAAGCTGTTAATCTTCCTGTATTAATTAGATTTTCTATACTAATACATTCTCTATATGAATGAATATTCTGGAACCCGTTACCTAAAGTAATACATGTTAAGCCATTTTCATTAAGTACATTTGTATCTGCTCCTCCTAACGTATTCGTTAAATACGGCTGAATGTTAATTTGTCGAGATGCATCTGTAACATTTTGAACGAGAATATGTTCTTTAGGAATATCAAAACCGCTGTATTTCTTTTCTAGAGTGATTTCTACTACTCCCCCCAGTTCTTTTGCTGCTTCTTTCATCATCTGTTCCATATGTCGAAGTTGCGCATTTAACTTTTCTTTTGAAAAACTTCTTACTTCTCCAGCTAGTGTGACAGTACCCGGAATAATAGATGTTAATTCTCCGCCTTCTATCAGACCAATATTTGCTAAGGTCTCTTCATCTACTTTACCTAACTTCATTTTTAGTAAACCAGCCGCTGCGATTACAAAAGCACTATTACCTTCTTCGGCATTTAGAGCAATATGCGCCGCATTTCCTTTTACCTTTAAATAAATGCGACTACTAAAAGGTCCTTTTAAAATGGTTTGACCAACATCCCCACTACTATCAAAAATATAACCTACTTTACTTTTAACCTTGCTATAATCCATAAAACGAGCACCTACTAAACCTGGTTGTTCATTTACAGTTAACAACAATTCAATAGGGCCATGAGGAACCTCACTCTCAATAACAGCTCGGATAGCTTCGATATAAGAAGCGAGTGCTGCGCGATCATCTGCTCCTAAAATAGTTGTGCCATCAGAATAAATGACACCATCTTTTATAATTGGTTTAAGGTTTTTCGTTGGTAAAACGGTATCCATATGTGTTGAAAAGAACAATGGTGGAATAGTAGAATCCGTTCCTTCTTTCCAAGCTACTAAGTTCCCAACTTCACCGTTAAAGTTGTTATGTGCTTCATCAAATTCAATTGTAAATCCAAGTTTAGGAAGTTCATTTGCTAAATAATCAGCAACAAGTTTCTCTTTTGTGCTAGGGCCATTGATTTTTGCAAGATCTAAAAATAATTTTAGTAAGCGTTGTTCATTTACTTGTGAAGCAGCTTTCGAATGCAATTCCACTTTCATTTTTATTCCTCCTCTATAATTCAACATTCTCTAAAATTTTGGCTTTTTCCTCATAAACTACTTCCCCACGTTTAATCACTGTATCTACTAAATTCGAACCAAGTTCATAGGCAACATGCTTATAATTTGGTACATCCCATATTTGAAGATCTGCAAGCTGGCCAACAGCTATTGTTCCTCGATCTTCTAAATTTAATGCCTTTGCTCCGCCCCAAGTAGCAGCTTTAATCGCTTCTTCAACTGAAAATTGATAAAGCCTGCAGGCCAATTGCATAACAAATTGCATTGACGTTGTATAACATGCAGGACACATATCCGTTGCAAGAGCTACAATCATGCCAGAATCCAACATCCGTCTAGCATTAAAAGGCTTTTTGTGAGCAACTGCAAAATCAAGCGCAGGCATAACGACTCCAACGACTTTTCTATCTGCTAATCTTTTCATAACATGATCTGGAGTATAGTTTAAGTGATCAATTGATACCATTTTCATATCAGCCGCTAAATCTGAACCCCCAATATAAGAGTACGCATCAGCATGAATTTTAGGAAGCATGCCGGCTGCTAATCCCGCTTCTAAAATTTGTCTAGACTCTTCTGCAGTAAAATAGCCTTCATCACACCATACATCGCAAAATTCAGCTAGATTCTGTTCTCCAACTTGCGGAATCATTTCTTCAATAATAACTTTTAAGTATTGTTCTTTTGTCATGCCCTCTGGGAAACCATGTGCACCTAAAAATGTATTTATTACATCTATTGGTGTCTCATCTTGCAATTTACGGCCCACTTCAAGAATCTTTAACTCGCTTTCAATCGTTAAACCATATCCACTTTTACTTTCAACTGTTGTTGTACCATGCTTGAGCATTGAATACATTCTTTTTTTGGATTGGTTTAACAATTCACTTGCAGGTTGATCACGAGTCAGTTCAATTGTTCGATTAGGGCCGGTTTTCATTTCTAATTTCTTTACATTTTCTTCAACATTACCAAAAAGTTTAGCTGCATATTCTTCCACCCTGCTACCATAAAAAACCAAATGTGTATGTGAATCAACAAAGCCTGGTGCTACAACTTTTCCAGTGGCATCAATAACATTGCGATTGTCTCGAACATAGCGTTTATTCACTTCTTTTTGGGAGCATATTTCAATAATTACTTCATCTTTTATGACAATTGCAACATTAGTTAACGGACAAATATCTGACATTTTGTCACCTACACAGCTTACTACTTGTGCAGGATTTTCAATAATTAACTGTGGTCTAATCTTAGTCAAATCAATTACTCCTTTCTACAAAAGCAAATATACAATTGGCGTGGCAATTATTAACGTCAACACTGTTCTAATGAACCAAATAACTATCATTTGACCAACGTTTATAGGAATCTCAGTTGATAAAATACAAGGTATTAGCGCTGAAAAGAACAAAATAGCCGAAATAGATAATACTGCAATAATGAACCTAGTTTCTAATGGCGCTTCTAAAATAACTAATGATGGTAAAAACATATCGATTAAATTAATAACCGCAGCTTTTGCCGCTAACAATGGTTCTGCTATTTGTAATAAATAAGTTAGTGGATAAAAGATATATGCTAGGTAATCAAAAATTGGCGTATTATTCACTAGAAGCAAGCCTATTAATCCAATAGACATAATAGTTGGCAGTATCCCCATTGCCATTACTATTCCATCCTTTACGTTCTCTATTATGTTTTTCCAAATACTTTTTGCATGCTCTGCGGTAGTTAAACCTTCATTCCAAGCATGCTTCAATCTATTTTTTGTAACAATTTGTTCAGGATCACCTGGCTTATTTTTATAATAGTTATTACTCATGTTACGTATCGGCCAAATACGTACTGTAATTGCTGTCACAAGAAATGTTACAAAAAATGTCGTCCAAAAATACAAATTCCATATAGGCATCAAATCCAGTGTATTAGCTACAACAATCATAAAAGTTGCGGATACCGTTGAAAATCCTGTAGCTATAATTGCTGCTTCCTTTGCCGTATATTTTCCTTCCTTAAAGATACGGTTTGTTATTAATAAACCTATGGAATAACTACCGACGAATGAAGCAACAGCATCTACAGCAGATCGTCCAGGGGTTTTCCAAAATGGTCGCATAATAGGCTGCATTAGAATACCAATGAATTCTAATAGACCATATCCTACTAGAAGTGCTAAAAAAACAGCGCCTATCGGGACAAGAACACCTATTGGAGTAAGTAGTGCGTTGTACCAATATGGTCCCATATCCTCAGCCATCAACCAAGCTGGCCCAATATTAAAAACAACTAGAACTGCTGCAATCGCACCAAATACTTTTAAGAAAGAAATAGCAACTTCAATCCATGAAGAATTCCATGTTTTTTTATAAAATGGATAAAGAGCACCCAGAATTACTATTACTAAAATGTAGTAAACAATAATGGAACTAAAAGTTGTTCGAATCCACCCAACTAAGTGATCTAGTGGGATAGAGTTTTTTCCATTAATCGTAAGCGGTAAGAAAAACATAAATATGCCTAATATACTGCATAAGAAGAACTTTAAAATAGTTGTCGCTGAATACTTCCTGTTTTCAACTTGGTCATTTCCTATTTGCCCTATTTTTTGCATTTTTCCACCTCAATTCATTTAAAAAGGGCCTAACATTTTTGATTAGACCCACAAAAATTTATTACTTCAGCACACTAGTTTTTTTTACATCTTTTGGTCCAAATGTAGCTGTTGGCTCCCACCATAATGGAACTTGAATACTTTCATTTGTTAATTTACCTTTCCCATTTGCTACTTCTTTAGCAGTTTCATAACCTGCTTGTGCATGGCGTATTACTCCAATACCCGAATCGACTGTCATAGCAACTTCAAGGCGCATATCCGCTTCTTCAGTACCATCAGCAATCATTGTTACTCCAGTATGAACAGCTTCACCCATAGAATAATTAGCCTGTAGGGCGATTAAGTCACACATTCCAACTGCATTCAATAAGCCATTTAATACTGGCCAGTCCGAAATTAAATCTCCACCATCTTTCATATTTTCAGACTCAAATGTTGGATTTACAATTGATCCAGAGTCTAAATTGTCGCGAGAAAATGCAACTGGTCCGCTCAATTCTCCTTTACGGATCATGTCATTTACTTCTAGTGCAAATTTTTTGCGTTGGCCAAATCCCATATAACAAATACGAGCTGGTAATGCTTCAATTGGAATATGTTCTTTTGCTAACTTAATCCAACGTGTGACTAATAAATCATCACTAAATTTTTCTAAAATCATATCATCAATTTTACGTAAATCTTCAGCTTCACCTGACATACAAATCCATCGGAATGGCCCACGTCCTTCACAGAATAATGGACGGATGTATTCTGCAACAAATCCAGGTAAACGTTTTGCTTCTTTTGCATCCATTCCCGCATCAATACATTCTTTACGAATGCTCGTGCCATATTCAAATGAATTTACGCCCAAATCTAAGAACTTTATAAGTGCATTAAGTTCACGAACCATAGTTTTACGAGCTTCTACTAGGTATTTATCGCGATCTGATTTACGTAATGCCTCAGCCTCTTCTACTGTATAATTCGCAGGTAAATATGCAAATGGATCATGCGCAGGAGTCATAGAAGTAGTAATGTCTGGCAAGAAATTCTTCTCTAAAGCTTCTTCAAAAATATCTGCAGCGTTTCCAACTACTGCAATACCTATTGCTTCTCCCTTTTCTGCTTTCTCCTTTGCTAGTGAGACGGCTTTATCGAACGATTCAACAACTACATCTATAAATCCTTTTTCAATACGGCGATTAATAATTTCAATATTTGAATCGCATAAAATCGCGACACCCCCGTGCATCGTCATAGCACGTGTTTGATTTCCGCCCATGCCCCCTGCACCTGCAGTCAGTAAAATTTTCCCTACTAATGAATCGTTGTAGTGTAAACGAGCAATTGCAGAAAGTGTTTCAAATGTGCCTTGAATTACACCTTGTGTTCCGATATATTCCCAAGGTGCTGCAGTGTAATTAGCATACATCGTCAGGTTTTTATCTTGTAAATCATAAAACGTTGGCCAATCAGCTTTCATGATATTTGTAGTTGCCATAACAACAGTTGGAGCATATTTGTGTGTTTTGAAAATAGCAACCGGCATACCTGATTGAACGACTAAAGTTTCATCATCTTCCAAGTTTTTAAGAGAATCAACAATCGCATGGTACGATTCCCAATTTCGAGCTGCTTTCCCAATCCCTCCATAGATTACTAACTCCTCAGGTTTTTCTGCATTTTCCATATTGTTTTCAAGCATTCTTAAAATTACTTCTTGTCTCCACCCTTTACAACGAAGTACATTTCCTCTTTGTGCTTTTACTGAGTATAAAATTTCTGGTGTTTTCATAAATAAATGCCCCCTTTTAGGTTATACAAATAATATAAGCAAAAGGTGTGCCAACTCTTTTTTATAAAACCAAATCACTAATGGTTAAATAATAAGATATGGGACTTTCAACGAATTTAATTATTTTCATAAGAGTTAAATTAAATTTTTTCATTACATTTCTCTTTAAAAACTGCAGATAAATTTTGCACAAAAAAACTATAAATCTATAAAATTCTTATTTTTCTGAAATATCAATGTTTTATGTTACAATTCTATGTAGCAGATAAATTTTGCATATATGAGCATAATAGTTTCAAAGGGGGACTTTTTCATTGATCGAAGAATTAAAAAGACTAGTGGATAACCTTTGTACGAATGTCATTGTGATGAACGAACAGTTTGAAATTCTATGGTGGAAAACCCATCCGAATATTTCATTACATTTGCGAAAAAATATTTCTATTTGTGAAGTATTTCAGATAGATAAAAACGAGTTGGAGAATAATACAATCATTTCAATTGATGGACGTCATTATAAAATAAAGTTAGACTCTTACTCATTTGAGTATAATTTTATATTTCTAACATTCGAAGATATTGGTGACCTTTCAAATAATCAAACTAATCGCCTTTTTTGTTTAGAAGAAGTCTTAGAAAACCTTAATGAAGGAGTAATAATTAGTGATCGTGATGGGTGTATCATCTACTACAATAAAGCTCAGGAACAAATGGAACAAATGAAAAAAAATGTAGTTTTAAACAACAAACTTTGGGATGTTTATAAGTACAATAGAAGACAATCTGAACATGCGCATATCTTCAAAACGGGTAAGCCCATTTACGCAAAATACAAAGCTCATTCTAAAACAAATAATGGACCACAATACGTGGGCTATAGTTCTTTTCCCATACAAAAAGACGGACAAACAATTGCAGTATTTTCGATAAGCCATACTGAAACCAGTTTAAAAAACAAACTTCTAGAAACAATTGAATTAAAACGTAGTCTCGTTTCAAAGGATTTTCAGGTGATAGGAAATACAAATGGAACTCTATATACATTTGAAAATATTAAGGGCGAGAGTCATGTTTTAAAGAAGGCAATTGAAGAGGCACAAAACATTTCACTTTACAATACTGATGCTCTAATTGTCGGTGAAACTGGAACAGGAAAAGAGTTATTTGCTCAAAGTATGCACAATTTCAGTCCACGTGCGAACAATCCATTTGTAGCTGTAAACTGTGCGGCAATTCCTGAAAATTTGCTAGAGAGTACTCTATTTGGTTCAGTTAAGGGAGCCTTTACTGGTGCGGTTGAACAAGAAGGATTATTTGAATATGCAAAGAATGGAACTTTGTTTTTAGATGAAATAAATTCATTGCCGATAACTCTTCAACCTAAACTTATGCGCATTTTACAAGAAAGGGCAGTAAGAAGAGTAGGTAGTAATAAATTAATTCCTATTACTTGTAGTGTTATTAGTGCATCTAATGAGGATCCAGAACTGCTTGCTTCTGAAGGTAGAATGCGATTGGATTTGTTCTATCGAATCGCACATTCAAGTATTTATATTCCCCCATTAAGAGAAAGAGCTGAAGATATATTATTTTTCATCAATCACTTCCTATCAACTTATCAAAAAAAGTATTTAAAACAAAACATTGTACTCTCACCTACACTTTTTAAAACTTTACTCTCGTATGACTGGCCAGGAAATACAAGAGAGTTACAGCACTTAATTGAGAATTTAGTAATTCAAGCTAAGTCTAATGAAACTGTTATCGAATCCTTTTTACCTCATTATCTAAGAAAAAAACTCTCAATTACAGATCGTGTCGAAGAAATAGCAAGGCCACTTAAGTCCATCCTAGAATCTAATCAAGCTAATTATATAGAAAACATACTTGTACGCAATAAATGGAATATAACAGTTGCAGCAAAACAATTAAATATTTCAAGACAATCGTTACAATACCACATAAAAAAATTAGGTCTGGTTAAATCTGAAGAAGTATTTTAGAGTATGATGTGAGAAATATAGATACTCGATTGATATATAGATCAAAAAATTAGTTATAGTAACTAAAAAAACAAACCTATCTACCAACTTATATTGGTGATTAGGTTTGTTTTTTATTATATATTTTTCAACTATGTACTAAGATACTTTACACCTACACTACATATTTTCCTATCTGTTATGGATAAGGGACATAACTTCACGTTTATCAACAAAACGAACAAAAAGGGGCACTGTATGTCCCCCTTGTGTTTTTACACTAATTTAATCGTCATACCTGCTTTATAGACTTTAAAGTTTAACGAATCATCCGTGCTTTTGTCACCATTTGCAGCAAATATTTTTAACTCAATCTGATCTGTCGCCAAGATTGAATCCGTGTTTAACCGAATACTTTTCAAATCCTGTTTAACTCCAACGCTTGGAGTGCTAAACATAATAGCCATTCCATTAACTAAATACTTTTTTTGAGTAGCGTTCCATACATTCACTAGTACAAAGTCTGCTTTGGTTAAGGAATATGAAATTTCTATAGACATTGTAAAATCATAATAATGATTTGGAACTAATAGTCCAATCGGTATAACAAGCCCCGTCCCCGCCCAAGGAGTTGAAACATGGAAATAATCTGGTGTATTTTCTATAATAATTGATGCCTTGTCATTTGCCCTTGCTTTTGCCGTGTTAATCGGCTTGATGATGTTCACAACACCCTTAATGGCTTTCAGTCCCTTGTGGGTTTGAATTCTAAGGAAGGAAGAATTTTCAACCCCACCCACCTTCGCATCGACTAGTTCATAGCAAGCTAGACCTTTATGCGTCATCATCTTTAGAGATTTATCCAGGATAGTCGCATCTTTCATTGAGTACAATGGAATTTCAAATGTCCCTTTTGCTGTTTGGATGCGTTGATAGGCAATAGGCGTACCCATCTATAGATCACTCCTAATCCATACCTTACCAATCGCAGGATTCACTGGGTCTGCTGATAATACTTCGATGATTGCAGGACCATTAACACTACCTTTTCCACTCAATTTCCATGGTGTCCAGTCGGTTAAACCGAACTTTGATCTAATATAGAAATTCTCAGTTCCTTGATGTGGAACATAAAATTGCGCTACGTTGTCGCCCGTTGTGAAAACGGTCATAATTCCATATTCATAGGCACCTACTGGCTGATGAAGAGCTGCTGTTAATCCAGATGGCTCAATGATACGATACGTTCCCATTTTTTGAACCGTATTCCAGTCACGCCCCACTAATTCACCTTCTGAGGACAATCCACCTACACCGATTCTGTTAGTGTGCTCACCATTGTTGACATAACGTTCCTCAGGAAAGAACATCATATTTATATTGTTCATAGAGCTGGTAGAGGTAAATTCCGCAATAGGTCCTTGATGTTGAATCATATGTGTATCCCATAGAACGCCCGTGAATGTATTTCCCATACCCGAAATTTTCAGAATTTGCTTCGTAGTTGTGCTTGGTTGAATCTGCAGATTAGTAAAGATGTTACCTGAACATTCAAATGGAACACTAATATTTGATTCAATCACGATCATTTGATTACACTCTGACAATGTGATCTTATCGAATCGGTTTGCATTGATCCACGTTTGGCCCTTAGTTGGTTCCGTTGCGTTTAATCGAATTCCTATGTCAAAATTCCATATCACCAGTCGTTCAATATTTAGAAATTGAATTTGATGTGTGTCTCCACCCGAGAATAAAGATAAACCTATCCCGCTAGTCGTTGACGTCCAGTTCCACATGACTAAATCACGTATAACTGTTTTGACACTAGTACTATCATACCTATATTTTCCGTCTAAATAGACAACTTCCTTCGCGTAATTATTAATTCCTATACTAATCGTACCACCACAAAAAGAAGCTCCTTGTTCCAACTCAAAACCTCTCAAATTTGCATCTAATGAGTAATGAGTTGCACGTTCTCCTCGTAACTCTACACCTTCACGGATTTTAATTGTTGCGTTTAGTTGGTATTTACGTTCTTCTGCAATGACGACTTTTTGCTTATTAGCAAACGCAAAATCTAACGCCGCTTGAATTTTGATGGCATCCGTCGCCCCTGTAAAGTCACTGACAAACACCTGTGTTTTGGATTCACTCATTCGGAACCTCCACTAATTTAAATTTTAAACCCCTTAACGGAACTTCACCTCATAATCAGACTCTCGGTCTTAATTCTCTTTACCTATATCAAAATCAAGTGGTAAAATGTCCCACATCAAATAAACGAATCTTAGTAATTAGTTCATTTATTTAGGTTTCCTACTTTTAGATTGATTTTTTAGTGGATGGTTTACTTCAACACTTATTGTGTGATCTGTATTTCTAAAACTTATCGACAATGTTTTATGAAATTCCAATTATCACCTCATAATATCCTCAGATTCGTTCAATGACTTCTTCTAAACGTTCAGCCATATGGTGGCTTAGGTCTATGGAAATTTTAAAGTCTTTTCAATCTCACTAATTTCCATATAGCCGTTTCCAGAAATCATTGTTTCAAAACATCATATGCTAATACAGTTTATCCCACGAATTCATTTGCAGTTGTTTAAATAATTGTCTTTAAATCATATAAAACATTTCAATAAACTGTTGGCAATCTAGGTATCATTTAGACAATAGCTTTGAATAGGTAATATAACAAAAAGAGGAATTATTTTAGATTGTATAGAATTATATTAGATTAAACAGGGACTTTTATTAGATTTTATATCAATAACGTATTAATCATAAATAATGGCGTGGTGGTGAGCAGGATGAAACTATTAATCATCGATAGAGATCAGACCGAAAGAACGGGCATTCAATGGTTTATAAAACACTATCAGTTGGATATTACAACTGTTTACGAAGCAGGAACTGCTGAAGATGCTATAAATTATCTTGAAATGGAGAATCCCGAAATTATTTTGCTAGAACTTGAAATATTAATGCAAGATAAAAAAAATGGATTAAAGAGGGCTTTATCGATTCAACCTCATCATTTAATCACAATAACTGCTGAACCCTTATTTAAGAATGCACAAGAAGCTCTTTCTTTACGCGCTTTAACTTTGCTAGTAAAACCAATCGATTTGAATTTGTTAAAACAGTATTTAACACTTGCATCGAGGCAAGTATTGAATACTTTTAACGATACGCTTTCCTATGTACAAGAGAAATCAATGTATCCAGCGTTCTTTATAGATGATTCTCCTACTCCAATAGAAGACAATGTTTTTTGCTTTATGATAGAAACTGAGTTTTCAGAGCAAAATGAGTTACTCTTTCATTGGCTACAATCCCTACCATTTTCACAGCACTTTACCTTTTATCCATTATCCAAAAGAATTATCTGCTTTTCAAATGATAAAAATCTAGAAGAGTTAATTAAAAAGGGAAAATCAATTATGCGAGAGTGGACTAAATCCAATAATGCTTATTTAAATATGGCTATTTATGATTTGCCTAATAAATCCATAAAAACGATGTATAATGCATTAAAACAAGCATTGAGTTTACGTTTTCAAAATGGGTTTTCTCAAATTTTTCATGTTAGTCAAATGCCTGTCTACAAAAAATTCGATCACTTTTTAACAATTGAACAACAGCGCCTTTGGATTAAAAGCTTAGAGCAAAATGATGTCCAAACTATTAAGATATTTTTGTATAACATTTCTAATTTGGAGATTTACTATCAACCAGATGCCATCCGCATTCATCTTACAAGCATATTAGCTCAAGTAAGACGATTTATGCTGAAATACCAAATGGATAAAATGATTGAAGTGGAAAAAAAATACGACTTATTGTTTGATATGATTTTGAATCATCCAGTACTCTACACCATCATCCAAGAATTCGTCCTTTTTTGCCAAGATGTAATGAATCAGGCAGTACACCAAAAAGAACACGGCCAGTTTGATTATGTAAATGGAGCACTAGATTACATTGACCTTTATTACTCCGATAACACGTTGAACCTTAAAATACTCGCCGACTTCTTAGGCATTAGCACAAGTTACTTAAGCATGTTATTTTCAACAACTAAAGGAGTTACTTTTAAACAATACTTAAATGAAAAACGTCTTACCCATGCTATTCAACTGCTTAGAGAAACAAACTTGCCAATTAGTGAGATCGCCACAACTACTGGCTTTAATGATGCAAATTATTTTTCAAAAGTATTTAAATCGAAATTTACGACTAGCCCTATATCATATCGCCAGCAAATGAAATCTGTAGTTGATTGAGTGCTAGTTTTTAATACCTTATTTGAATATGGTTGTACACAAAAAAGAATCCATTTTGAAAAATACCTATTCAAAATGGATTCCCTTCATTTCACTTTAAATTCAAATGTATTTTTTTCTAGACATATTGTTTCATCAGAAGTTTTGATAATAATATCAAAATGCTGACTGTACGGATGCATAAACACTTCGTACTGAATCCGACGTTCATCATGAGACTGCCTTAAATAATTGATATCTGTTCCCCTTTCAACAATATCACGGCTTGATCTTCTCATTAATTCTGTTTCACTATCTGTATAAAAGAAAATTTTTAAATCAAATAAATCTGCATTAATAAATGCGACACTCATTCCTTCTACAATCGTTACTTTGTTTTTCGAAGAAATTAACTCACTTTTCATATAGTGTGAATCTATCGTATACAAATCTAAACCATTTCTAACCATCTGAACATCTCGTTCTAAGGAAGACAAATGATGCGCGGATGGATGGCAAGCAGTCATTTTATAACGATGATTTTCATTTTGATATGTATAATCGATAATTGCATGCTTCCGTATGTTCGAACTAACAATATATGGATCAGTATTAATATAATTCACTTCGTCTGAATCTAGTAGCTTTAAAAATCTATTGGCAAATGTTGTTTTTCCAGCAGCACCATGTCCTGAAATACCAATAACAATTTGTTTATCGCTCATTTTGGCCCAATTTATGATTTCTTGTAAAATCTTATCCATTATTCTCCCCCTATTACTAATGAAATAATGCTCCTTCTTTGCATTATACTTGAAATTCAAAAAGATGGTATAAACCCCCATCATATCACTATTTTTATAATGCTTTGATATTTATTAACATTATTCTCTATCTATTTTAGTCTACAATCGTGCCCTTTTTTGAAGGTATGATGAGTACTGTCACTTTTATTGCATAAAAAAAGAAGCTAATCACAGCTCCTTCTTTTACTTAGTATCCTCCCCTATTGCTTAAGTTGCTGATTTAGTAGTTAAATCAAAATTAACATCTTCTATAAATTCAATAACTTCACTGTTAGGACTGTAAATCAAAGCCTAATAGAGGTGGTTCTCCAAGAGATAGTTGGTTAGGTATAATAATTTGTGCCAATTTTTTATAGTTTCATTTATTTTTTCTCTTTAATTAGTGTTTTCTGATAAACATTTAGCTATTTTTTATAAATATTGAATATTTATTAGGTTGTCTAAATCCTAATTTTCCAGCTAATTTAATAGATGCATTATTTAATATGTCACAATCCCAGCGAGGCATTATATTATTTTCTAAACAGTGATTTATAAATGCTTTTGCATTAATAGCGGCTAATCCTTGTCCCCTATAATCTTCGTGTGTTTCAATATCCATTTCTGAGAATTGAAGTGAGGAAAAAATCGAAGTACATTCACTAACCACTCTCCCTTTATGTAGAATACAATAACCGAAACCCTTTTCAATAAAGTTTGACACAGAACCCCAATATTCTTTATAGTAATTTCCATTATATTCAGAGCTACTATTAATTAACTCTTCATCTATTCTTTTTATAGAATATTCACTGGCAAGAGGACTTTCATCTTGAAACTGTTTCTTATGGTCATACGTAAAAGTATACCAGCCTCTCTGCTTTAATTTGTCTTTAAAAAGTACGTTAATTACACAATCCCAGTTTTCAGATGCAGAAAATAAAGTAAATCGTAGTCCCTCACTTTTTCTATTACAATACAATTCAAAAAGAAAATCATTAAACTGATGATTATCTTCTTCCCCAGCAATGAAATAAATACCGGATTCTGTTCCAATGAGCAATGTCTCAACATTTTTTGAGTCTACATAAACAATTCCATTAATATAATTATTTAATATTGAATAGACAAAAGTTGGTACAGTTTTCAAATTACTTTCTATTACTTTTATCGCTTTATCAAAATCTTTAACACTTAGTGTTATCATCCTATTTAAACCTTCCCCTTGGTACTTAATGAATAGACTACCAGCTATATCACTTTATTGGCATTCTAGAAAACACTTCGCATATTTACGAAACAATTATTAGTATCCAATTATCAATATCTGTTCTCAAACTCCCCCTCCATTGAAAACATTCAGTCACAAACAAAAGGATTGAATCCTGTGCAATACAGAGTCCAAACCTAAAGTGTCGGCTATGAAGTTTGATACATATCAATGTGCCAATTTCTTATAGATTCATTAATTACTTCTCTTATGTTTTGGTTTTCTTTAGTATAATCAATTCTAAAATAGATAACTTTTAAAAAGTTCAAGATGTTATTTTTGCATTTTTTGCAGCTGATTGGCCTGATAATAATCGGCTAGCTCCAATTCTAATCTGTCATACAAATGTACTTTCAGATAATTAGATACAAATTGTTCTTTCTCTTTTTCAATTGTTGATGAATAAAAGAGTTTTTTGAAAAGCCCAATTTTATTTTGACTTTCAAACTGACTTAATGCTTCAGCTCGTAACTCAGAAACAACCCCATTCTCAATGTGGCGTTCTCTCAACTTCACAGCAATATCCTTCACTTTATGAGCCGTAATGTCTTGAATTTGATCTTTTAATATCTCATTGTCCTTTATCAACTTCTCTGTTTGTGCTTTTATCTCTTCCATCTGTTCATTCGAATCATTAGGAAAAGCAACCAATCTTTGCTTGAAGAAATCTTCATTCACTACTATTTGAGTTTCTGATTCATCCTTCTTTTTAAATTCAAATAAGCCTGTTTGAAGCATTTGATTTAGTACATTACTAAGAATATCTACTTTCTCACCTAAATGGTCTGGAACTGTGACTGCTGTTTCTTCAGAAAAATGTGGTCGTGGATTTACACGGCCTACATCATCTATGCCTAAAAGTTCTTTTAAACCTTTCACTCGATACTCATCTTTTAACAACATAATCATTCTCAGCTTTAATATGGCTAAGAATGATAAACGTATTACCGTTGACGTGGAGGGGGTCAATTCTTGGTCGAGAAAAATATATTCCTTAAATGGTTTGATATAGTATCTTAGCTTCGCATCCGATATGCCAAACCACACAGCGACTTCCGTAATTGAATAGAACTTCTTTTCAATTATTTCTGCTAAATAAGAATCGCTGTATAATATCTCTTCCATAGGTGTATCACGTACGACCGTAAATAATGGATCATGAATTAATACTTCTTGTATTCTTTTCTTCATTTCTTCCGTTACTTTCAATTCGCTCACCTCTGTCCTATACAGTCCAAATTGATATTTATCTTCTATAATTAAGAAAAAACTATGCTTTTTCATCACATTTTCTCCACTCTCTAACTCTATTCTATTAATTTCTATTCTTTTCCTTCTAAATTTAAAAATTCACTGACAAAAAACACCATTCGCTAATGAAATGGTGTTCAAAAATAGTAATTCTAAACTAACTAAAAAACAACCCTGTGTCCTATTTTTCTATGGAACCAGGTTTGTCTTTTTGCTTACTAAGCTTTACTTGTTATATAAAGGTGCAATTTTATCAATACGATTCGTCCAAATACCCCCTGAATAATCTTCAGGAAGACGTTTGATATCTGCTGGCGTATCAAAACCACTTGAAAAGCCGGACCCATTGCCTCCAACAACAATAACCCTCGTATCTGCATTATCCATTCGTTTTAGAAAACGGTTTGGCCATCCCCAAAGCCACGGTGTTACTTTTTCTGGAATATGTAATTGACCGTGCTTAAGATTTGTAGGCAAATAACCTGTCCACCCTATAGCCATATATATTATAAGGTCTTTTTTTAATGTAGCTTTTGACATTGTACGTAAACTTGGTAAACGCTCTCTTAGTGTAGCTATTGGTTGATCGCCGCCATACACAGTTAATTGTTCGAGGCGATTCGCTGGCAGCTTTTCTAGATAATTCGCCATTTGTATTCCTTCATTTTCATCATCACTTTTGATGTGAATCAGGAAAGAAGTCTTTGGAAAGTAATTCAATACTTCATCAAGTGTTGGCATTAGATCTATTCCTTTACCTCGGAAAGGAAATGTTTTTCCTTCATCTGCCGTATAACCGTATCCGATGTCTAATGCCTGTAATTCACTAGTTGTATAATCTCTTGTCACACCTTGTCCATTTGTCCGACAATCTAGTGTCCAATCATGGAAAATCACAAAATTATGATCTTTCGTAGGTTGCACATCAATCTCCACCAAATCTGCTCCAGCTTTAATTGCCGCTTCCATAGAAGGAATCGTATTTTCCAAATAAGGATATTCTGGTTGGTTAATACGCTCTGCTGTACAAGTATCGTTTTCTATACCTTCCATCGAAAACGTTTGGGCAAGTCCTCTATGCGCGAGAAGTAGTGGAGCTCCCTCTCCCCGTTTTGCAAACAAAGAACTATTGTTTACATATATAAATACAAAAAGGACAAGAAGGAACCAAATTGATTTACGTTTAAATAGCCTCTTAATTTTTTTCATTTGTCTCTCCTTCTGATGATCCATTTGGAAGTTGTTTAATACTTATAAACGGAAGATACAATATTTATTATTATCCGAAAAAAGTAATACATATTCAATGGATCATATTTAATACTCTAATAATAAAGTAAATTTTCAGGAGAATGGTAGATGTGGCAAATCCAATTAGCAAATGGCTATATATTGTATATAATATCTAAGAAAACCGTACATCACTTTTTCCCTAGTCTAAATCCGGAAACAAATACAACTAACATACAAATAAAAGTAAGAATGATAATTGTTGAACCATCAATCATAGTTAATAGTCCTGCTAATTTACTCGCTAACCATACAAACGGAAGAATATAGTACTGTGGGATGGCAGCGACGTTTCCAAATCTCCCCACTTCATCTGTTAGGACAAATTGCCAGATGAATAATACCAACGAAATCAGCCATACACTATTCCCTAAAATCAATCCTTTCATAGAGCTCTTACTAAATCGCCCGATTATGTAACCAACCCATAACCAATATACTAAAAAAACAATTTGCGCGATCAGAGGATAAAATGGAATCATTGATTGATGAGCTAAGTATCCATAGATGCCTGGAAAAACGATCAAAATTAAGCCTAGTATATATTTCATCCTGTTCATCTCCTTCTAGATTAAGTTTCAAATTCCTTAAACTTGTCTACTACCTCTTTCCATTAATATTCACCAGATTTGTAGATATTACTGATTGATATAGAAAAGCTCAACAACTATGAACTTTTTTATTACTAAAATTAATGATAGATAATAAGCAAACAAAAAAAGAACTGCTGCTTCACATTTGAAGTGGTAGTTCTTTTAAATGAAATATAATTTTTCAAAGCTACTATATTTTTTCTAACCAATAAGTTTCTTCTTATTATAATGATGGCGAATTGAGCATGAGACAGCTACAATGAGGATGAAAAAAACAGCACTCATACTGATAATAAAACGAACAGCATAATTTGCTTCAGAATCCGCTAAATTATCCATGATATTTATATAAATCGGGAAAAATAAAACGCTTCCAAATACAGTTTGATACGGAATGATTCTACTAGTCTCATCGGTGAACACTATTCCATCTAATATAAATAAGATTAAAAATACAATACTTATAATAGCAGCTACCATGACAAATTCACTTTCCATTTTAAAGCTGCCCATATCTATAACATACGCTAAATAAAATAAGACGAATCCTATAAACGCTGAACTCACAATTTGCTTTACGAAATTCATCTTTTCATCCTTTCCAGAAAATTTATTATTATATTACGGCGCCTTCACAAAAATTGAGCATATATCATCTTCATTGAAACTGTACTTTACCTTTTTCTATTAACTTAAATAACAGTGTAAAAAACGGCAATTGCAGAACTACTCCTTTCACAAATGCCCAATATTACATTCAATACTTGTTTGATATTAGAATTGTGAAAAAATGCTGCTAATCAGAATTTTAGTATGTAGCATTGTTAATTCATACACGCTTTCTACACCGTACACTAGTCTATGCCTGAGTAGCATTTTTGTGCCAAATGAGTCATTTACTTTTTAATCAAGCTTTCAAAATGTTTTTTAAAAAAATAAAGGAACTCCACGTGACCGGAAGTTCCTTTTACATTCACTATTATTTAGTTAATTATTTCATTAACTACATCGATAAGTTTTCTTTTTGTCTCCACTAAATTAATATCTTCTTCTATATAATTATCCTCACCTGAATAGAAAGTGGCGAATGATTGATCTTTGTATCTAGGTACAACATGCATATGATAATGAGTTAATTCATTGAAAATGCCACCGTTTTGGCAAATGGTAATACCATCAGGGTTAAACAGTCTTTTTATTGCTTTAGATAAAAGCATAGATGCCTTCATTATTGCATTAGCAGTATTTTCATCAAGATCTTCAACATCATAAATGTGCTTTTTAGGCAATATTAAAACGTGGCCTTCGTTGTATGGATCATGGTCCAAGAAACAACATACGTAATCATCCTCGAAAACAACATGAACTTGATCATTTTTATTAGCTAGACTACATCCTAAACAGTCCATTTTAAACTTCCTCCATTAGTACATTAAATTTGAGAAGTAATTTACATATAAATTATCTATTATTTTTCATTTTAAATATTCTTCTCTTAACACTGCATAGTAATATTCATCCCACCATGTATCTCCATGAGGTATACATTTTTTGAAGTATCCTTCTCTTCTCATACCTATTTTCTCCATAACTCGATAGGATGGAATATTCTCGGGCTGACAAGTGGCAATTATTCTATGTAACTTTAAATCTATAAATCCATAGTCTACAAATGCTTTGGCCGCTTCAGTAGCAAAACCCTTATTACAATAGTCCGGATTAAACACCCAACCTATTTCATAAGTATGTTCACCAAAGTATTTAAAAAATTCAATATGACCTATCAGGAGATTTTCTTCTTTTAGTATAATTGCAAATTTCTCAGCTTTATCGTGCAAATTATTATTCACTAACTGCTTTGCTTCATCTTCATTTAACACTCCTGATGGCATATACTCCATTACGTTTGGGTTAGATGTATATGCATATAAATTTAACCAATCATCTTCTTTAAAATTTCTGATTAGTAGTCTTTCAGTATTTATCAACACTTCCATTGTCATCATCCTCCAATTCTAAATTGCATCAAATATCTTCCTTCAGACCACACTAACTTCCTTAATTATACAACATAACTCTAATTTGTAATTACCAGTTGTTTAATTCTTTTAAATTGACCGATTGACCGTTCAACAAAATAAGGCAGCCCTGTAATACTTTACATTTTTTCTTCAATTGGTTATTTCCAGAATCCAACCATTAACGCTGTTACAATACAACCAATTAGAAGTGAAACTACATTCCACCATGAGGAGCTTGTGATTCACAGCCAAAGTATAACGCTAATCCGCCAGCTATTGCCGCACCAACTACAAAACTAACATTTAATTTCTTTATTATGCGTTGATTCTCAAAATAAAAACGCTAAAAATAGATGTGGCACTGATATTACAATTGAATTTCTAAAAATAAATAACCCGATTTTGAACATACTATAAAAAAAATTAACAGTTTTGCGATGATAGTTAATCTTTTCTTTACAATGATTTACATATCTCTTACATGGCGATAACACTTCCATAAAACTGTTTCTGTATATTTTAGATATACCAAAGTTTAGGAGGAATTATATTGATGAACAAGAATTTCAAGAAGAAATTACTTGCGTTTGCAGCTGTATCTACTCTGGCGATTAGTAGCCTAGGAGTACCTTTTTCTGAGGCGCAAGCAAAATCAACAGCACCAAAAGAACCCGAAATTAAAAATATTATCTTCCTTATTGGAGATGGCATGGGTGTTTCTTACACTTCAGCCTATCGCTACTTAAAAAGCAGCCCTAACTCAAAATTTGTCAGTCCTACAGTGTTTGATAAATATCTAGTTGGGCAACAAATGACGTATCCAGAAGACACAAAAGAAAACGTAACAGACTCTGCATCTGCTGCAACAGCAATGTCAGCAGGTATTAAAACATATAACAATGCTATAGCAGTAGATAATGATGAATCAGAAGTGAAGACTGTCCTAGAATCTGCAAAAGAAATGGGCAAAGCTACAGGACTTGTAGCAACATCTGAGATTACACATGCAACGCCAGCTGCATTTGGCGCTCACGATCCAAGTCGAAAAAACATGAACGGCATTGCAGATGACTATTACGATGAACTCATTAACGGCAAGCACAAAGTCGATGTTCTGCTTGGTGGCGGTTCATCACTATTTATCCGCGAGGACCGAGACCTTGTGAAAGAATTTAAAAAAGATGGCTTTAACTATGTGACAACAAAAAAAGAGTTACATAAAAATAAAAATAAACAGGTTCTTGGCTTATTCGCAACTGGTGGTATGGATAAAATGATTGACCGCAAAGCTGAGACACCTTCCCTAGCAGATATGACGAACTCTGCCATCTCTAGCTTAAAACAAAATAAAAACGGATTTTTCTTAATGGTTGAAGGTAGCCAAATCGATTGGGCAGGTCATGACAACGACATCGTTGGAGCAATGAGTGAAATGGAAGATTTCGAAAAGGCATTCAAAGCAGCCATCGACTTTGCTAAAAAAGACAAGCATACATTAGTCGTTGCAACAGCTGACCACTCTACTGGCGGTTTCACAATTGGTGCAAATGGCGATTACAACTGGTTTGCCACTCCAATCAAAGCTGCTAAACGCACACCCGATTTCATGGCAAACAAAATTGCGAATGGTGCCGATGTTGAACAAACTTTAAAACAATATATTAATCTTGATTTAACAGCTGAAGAAATTCAATCGGTAAAAGATGCAACAGCTAAAAAAGAAATTGATATCGACAATGCAATCGAGAAAATCTTCGATACGCGTTCAAACACAGGTTGGACAACAGGTGGTCATACTGGAGAAGATGTTCCTGTATACGCTTACGGTCCGTCATCAAGCAAATTTGCTGGCCAAATTGACAACACTGACAACGCTAAAATCATCTTCAAAATTTTAGAGCAAAATAAAAAGAAAAACAAAACAGTCATCAAAGATAAATAACATAATTTTAATAAAGGGCTGACACTCCTACCGTTAGCCCTTTATTCTATTAAATGGAGGTTAATAAATGAAAAAATCACTCGGCTTTTTACTTTTACCATCCTTATTATTTGGCTGCTCCGACAAAGATTTCAGTACTAGCTCCCCTGCTTTGGCTCAAGAAATAGAAAGCAATTACCTCGATGGGTATGGAGCAAATCCACAAGTACCTGATGACCGCACATTACTCACTGTCGGACAATCCATCAAAGATGCGAAAGGCGAAGCAACATTACAGAAAATAAACTTAAAAGAACAAACAGTTAAAGTCGGGGATATTAAATTAACAGTGAAAGATACAAAGCTAATTCACCTGTTCCCCGATTACAGTCTAACCGACTATTTCCACAGCCTCACCCATGACGAAGAATTTGATTATGTGAAACTCTTTGTGGAAATCAAAAACAGTTCCACCCAAAAAGTAAACTTCGCACCAATCGCTATGATTGAAACAAATACTGGTCAGAAAATCACTTGGGATCAAGACATTTACTTAGAAAACTTAAACGAAGAAATTGAAGGTAGTGCATCTAAGAAAGGCAATTTGGGATTCATCGTTGATACAAAAACGAACCTTGAATGGATTGAAATTACAACAAGTGATGTATTTGATGGAAATGAAGCAAAGGTTGCTAACGCTAAAAAGTTTAGAATTTATTTTTGATAAAAAAGCTATTTAAAAGAAATTTAAACCTTTAAATTATCCAGACTTAAATTTAAAAAGGATAAATAAAAGGGCATTACATATTATATCTACCTAATATGTAATGCCCTTTCCTTTTTATTAAACTAAAGCCTCCAATACTTGAATATGCCATGTACAGTTACTATTACTATTGACGCGGTGCTAATAACATTACGGCTACACCAACTAAGCAAATTCCTGCACCTACCCAATCGTACAAATCGGGTGCTTTTTTATCAATCCCCCATCCCCACAGGACAGAAAGAACGATAAATACTCCTCCGTATGCAGCATATACTCTACCGAACGATGGAAACGATTGAAATGTAGCAATAACACCGTATAAGGCTAAGGCTATTCCTCCACCTATACCCCAATAATATGGTTTACCTTCTCTTAACCATAGCCATATCAAATATCCTCCGCCAATTTCAGCTATACCTGCAAGTATAAACAAAACAATTGCATAAAAAATTTAGACCACTTCCTAAAAAAGTATTCTATAAAACAAATTATAACTTATACTTATTCAATTGCCTGTCCCATTTGTTGTAGAAAAAAAAGGGGCCGTCTGAACAGCTTAAAGATCTTTTCCTAAAAAGCCTTCGGCAATTGAACAAGAAAAGCTGTCATAGCAGCAGACTTTATTAATTGGACTATTGCTGCTATTTGGCGTCGTTCTTAATTTTTTCATCATACTTCCTAACAATGAAAAGTAACTGGTAATACTGATTATATAAACTCCCATTGTTCAATCTCTCTAATAAGCTCCTCCATCGTTTTCAAATAATGTTCTACCCAAACAGAAAATGACATATCCTCATCCCAAGTAACTGCACCGATAGCTTTTGCACAGCCCCAATCTAATGTTCTTTGCATAAGCATATGTACTTTTAAACGTTGTATGATTTGCTCTTTTTCATCAGTTCTAGTCATATATATCTTAAAAAAATGCTTCGCCACATCTAATTCGTTATGATCTATATACATTGTTAACATTTTTATCAAATCAGCTAAAGGGTCACCAAAATAGGCATTGGTAAAATCAAATACTCCACTTATTTTCCACTCGTGCCCTTCATACAGAATCAAAAAATTACCAGGCTTAAAATCACCCATAACAAATGTTGGTGTATCAAATTGATCAAAAGCATCAAGAGATTCTTGTAGGACGTTTTCTACCCAGTTCACATCACCTAGTGTTATTTTAGAATATTTTTTTGCATCCTCCACCCAATAACGAATTCTATTAAAAAGCCAAATTGTAAAACCCTCTTTAAATTCACTTAAGTTCTTCGTGTTAGGATTAAATTCTCCGCATACATCTACTTTCCAACTATGTAATTGCAATAGCGTGTTCGCCATACTTTCTGCAATCTGTATTTTATCTTCACTCATTAACTTATCCGCTACTTCTATATCGTTCAAATGCTTACCTTTTAGTCGTGGCATAATAGCATAACTCCAACTAAAATACGAATTAGTTGCACCAATGAAATACGGCGTGGGAACAGGTACATCACTAATTCCCGAAATGTTATTCACAAAAAAATGTTCCTCCTCAAATTGCCCAGGAAATAGTGGATTCCCTTTTAAAACAAACTCACCTTTAGAGGAATGAACAAACATTGTCTGACCCATTGCACCATTATCAGTTTTTTTAGAGGAAATAAGTTTACCTAAATTGTGTTGATTAAGCATTTGTTGTAATTGCTCATTCGTAATAACACCTAATTTATTTGAAGCGAAAAGAATTTTTGTTGTCATAAATTAGCCCCCATAGTATTTGAATTGGATGTGAAATTAATATTCTGAAAAAATATTTTAATCTCTATACCATGCCTCTTCAAATTCAACTTTAACCACCTTACCAAATAGTGCTCCCCACTGAATAAATCCAGAACCCCAAGCTGTTATTACATTTCCATCTTGAACCACTAGATCTTCTACATAGTTCGCATCATCAAATAATCCGCATTGTTCTCTATGTTCTGCCAACAATCCAACTGTGTATTTTTTTCCTTTTAATAATCCTGCTTTTGCTAGTAACATCGGGGAACTTGAAATACTTGCAATAACAAAGTTTGCTTGGTTAGCAATCTTTTGAACAAACTCTATATATTTTTCATTTTCAACAACACTTGCAATGTCCATACATCCAGTAAGTAATAGACTATCAAATTCTTGGTAGTTTACTTGATCTATTGTTTCATCAGCAACACAAGTTAGACCTGCCTCCCCTTTTACTCCTTCCTTTGTTAGTGCAATTACAGAAATTGATTTTCCACCTTGCATTAGAATGGATAAAGCAGTCGTCAATTCATACTCGCTAAATTGTGGATATAATAAAACCGCCGTTTTTTTCATAGAATATTCACCTCTTTTTCAAGTTTCTCTAAAAGTTCTAAAATCTTGTTTTTCACTAAATGATATTACTAATATAAAAGGAGAATAACAGAAGTATTACTTAAGCTTTATACATAATTTTATCATATTATCTAATTTATAACTTTTTATAAAATTTTACACATATGTAAACGTTCATATATACTCAAAATGTAGAATTTATAAGTATTATATTTATTACATATGGAGGCGAAAAAAATGGAAATGCCAACTCATATTGTTGCTGTGGATGCATTAATTAGAGTAGTAAAAGAAGAAAGTGGAATTGACATTACTGTATCAAACTTAATCGGTGTTTATTCAAATACAAGCACTCATAAATGGTACGACGGTATCACTGACGTTCCTACAAAATTAATGCTAGATTATAGGTGCAAACCAGTTGGTGGGGAGTTAGCTATTTCAGAAGAAACATCAGAAAGCTGCTGGGTTGCTAAGGATACAGTACTGGAGTATTTTACGAAAACTGCTTTTCGAACTCGTTATGAAGCTTATTTGAATTTCGATGGAAATATTAAATATATGGAATATATCACAGATCCTGAGTTTGAAATCAAATTGAACAGAACTGTCTAAATCATTCTTAACATTGAGACACTATGGACAAAAAAACCGGTCATAGCTTTTCAGCTACAACCGGTTTCTATTACATTTCTTGTGCTTTTTCAGTTACTTCTTTTGGTACTGTAATCGGTTTAACACTATTGAAGTTGCTCAGTTTTAAGTCAGTGTCTGTTTTCATCTTCATTTCATTGCCTTCTACTTTCATCGTCATATTCATAATTGTTTTCATATGCTCGATATTGTAGTCATCTTTGTTAATGTAGATTACATACTCAACATCATCAAATTTCATGTCATCAATTGCTGGTTTTTCAGCACCTTGTGCCATTTGCTCAAGTTGAGCTTCTACTTCAGTTTTAATGAACTTTGTAAATTTCTCACCTTCAGCTTTTAAAGTTAACACGTATTTGTCACCTTCCGTATCAACTTTAAAGTCCTCTACAAATTCACTAAGTTTTTTCAGTTGTTCTGAAGGATCAGATTGCTCTTTATAAGAACCTAAAACTAGATCATATTGCTCTTTTGGCATCTTCATCCATTGATTCACTGTTGATTCTTTCATATAGAAGCCTTTATCTGTCATATACCCTTCCATTTTAATATCCATTGCTTCTTCCGCACCAACATCTTGCATCTTAGTTGTTGAAGTAAAATATGAACTTAGTGGATCAGCAATGATATCCATTTTCATATCACTAACCAGATCAATCGACATATCTTCTTCACCGTCTTTAAATACCATGCTTTGCTTGATATCACCATTTGCAGAATAGCTTTTTAGAGATTCTTGCTGTTTTAAAGTTTTCTCATAAAGTTCTTTCGCAGTTACATCTGAATCTCCGACCTTTTCATTTGCATTACATGCGCCAAGTACGCCCACTACTAGAAGCATGACGAATGGCAAAAACCATTTTTTCATTAATAAACCCCACCTTTTAACTTTTAAATAGATATTAACTTTAATCCTTAAAGGAAATTTTGTTAAATTTATCTATTAATAGTATAGTACGAATCTAAGAATAAAAAGTTTCATATTTTACTATTTTATGTATATAAGAATATTTTAGTATAATTATAGTGAATCCGCTCTTTTTGATATTTTCTTCATGACAATATCAATACAAAAGAAAACTGTTACACATAACAATGCAATCATTAATCCCGTTTGAATATATCCTTCAGGTGAACCACCTGCAATGAAATTATAGACTGCGAAAATCATTAAACATATTACGCCACTAACGATGTGAAGCAGAAAACTTATGATTTTCTTTAGATGATATTTGTAACAAAAATTTTCAATAAACATTGAGGAAAGTAATCCAAATGTGAAAATGAATGGAATTGTTACTGAACTGACAACAAATCCAATGATGAAATAGTCATTAGCATTTACTTCAATAAAAAATAATGGAAGAATAAAAAAAGTGAACAAGGCAGTTAAAGTCGCTACGAATAGTTTTTGTGACAACATCATGATCAATTCCTTTCAGACATATATTCAAATAACTCAATACAATGTCTAATGAAACGGCACATACTCTAGAGTGATTTTGCCTAATTTTCTACATTAGTTAGATTAAGTTTATCATACACCGAAAGAAATTCTTCTGGAAATTTAGTATTTATTTGCCTAACTTCATTTTTTTACAACATAGTGTATATACAAAAGGGTATTAAATTCAAAACACTTTAATCAGCTATAAAAAACACATTTTGCATTATATGTGAATTAGTTAAAAAATGTTCGTTTTAATTTCATCAATACCATTTGATAATTACCCTTTAATCACTTGATAGTAAGCTTCGAGCAGTTCTTCGACTAGGATGTTATCTATTTTCATACCTGTGATTTCGCTATTCTGTATTTCTACATCTTTGAGATTGCAATGACTCAATTTGCTTCCTTTCAAATCACATCTCTCAAATAATATAGGATTATTTTCTTTTCCAAGATCTGTGTCTTTAAAATGAACTCCTCCTAAAGAAGCCAAAAGGATTTCGCTGTTTGCAAGATTTAAATCCGCAATAAGTGAATTTCTAAAATTTATATTTTGAAATTTTGAATGGCTAAGATTGCAATTGCTAATATAGCTATTCATCAAATTACTATTACTAAATGAACTGCCTTTTAAATTTACTTGATAATATTCCGCTTTAGACATATCACAATTGTCGTACTGTATTCTTGAAAGTTCTTTATTTTCAACTATATTTTCTTCTTCAACAGGTATTTTTATTTGCTTTGTATAATAGTATTCATCTTTCGTTTCGAAGGTTTTTTCATACCCCTTCTTTTTGTAAAAGTAATGATTATTGATTTGCCGGCTAGACGTTTCAAGTTCCCATTTCCTTACATCATAAAACTCTTTTTCCACTAAACTTATCGCTCTTGAACCAAATCCTTTACCTTGATAAATAGGGTCTATGAATATACGGTCAATTCTCCCAAAAGATCTCCCCGATACTGTAACAATAATACCTCCAACAATGATTTCATCTATAATAACCTTATAATAATTCAACTCTTTAATCATATATTTGTTCATTTCTATAGATGCATATCCTGGAGGTTGAATATTATAATCTGCATAGGCTTCCTCTTCTGACAACCACTTTTTCGCTTCTCTGTCAAAAGTTTTCTTCATAATTTCAGTTAAAATCTTTGCATCATTCATTGTTGCTTTTTCTATCGTTAATGCGGACATATAAATGTGCTCCTTTTTGAAAATAACCATTTTTATTTTAGAAAGATAGAAAGAATTATGAAAGTAATAATGAATCACCATAATTTCTATTCCAAACATCTTATTCGAAATCTAAAATTCTAATAAATCGAAGCATCATAATCTATTTTTTATATCGATGAGTTTAAATCTCTCACATACAAGAAGCATATCCTCTGTAAATGTTAAACCGTATTTTTGTAATTCTGAACTGAAGAAATTTACATGTATATCTTTCCATTTCTCATATGTACCATCACCTTCAGCAATTGCAAATTCTTCAGTTACCTCATTCATAGGTACTAATGAAACTTCAACTGTTTTGACAATTGCAACAGGTTGCTCTTCGCTATTCAAAATAACCCCGTAGTCATTAATCATAGGTAACGGCATATTTTTCAACTCATAGAAAGCATGACCAGAACATGTTGCTGTTTTCTCTCCACTAACTACTTGTTCGGCTAGCCTATCAGCCGTGTCACCGAACTTCCAAGTACTTACTGATGTTGGCTTATTCTGTTCTCCCCAATATTCGTTCCAATACGTTTGTGCTTCTTTATTCATTTTAGAACCTCCTATACCTTCTTTATTGATCTGATTTTATTTTCATCTATAGTGTGAAGACTCTTTACTTATGCTCGAAGCAGTATAATATGGGAATCGTTAATAAAATATTTATTCTTCATAAAGTAGTTGGATTCAGAATTTCAACTTCAATTTAGGCCAAATCTTATCCCAGTTCTTTGTCTCAATTCTTCTTACATAAATATCATGCATAGGCATGCCTTTCTTGAATTCTGGAGTTGGTTTTACTACACAAGATAACAAATCCTCTACTCCGTATGGAGCACATAACTCAACTTTAGAATTATTTAAGCGTATACCAATAGCAGTTGGAATTTCTGAAAAGTGAGCGATTCCATCTTTAGAAGAAATGTAAGGTGCAACTCCATTTATCACATGCATTCTTGCTTGATTTTTCACCGACCAAGGCTCGTCAGGCTTCATACTTAATAATTGCTGCTCGAGACTTTTTTCTATTTGTTCATCTACCTCTTCAGCATTGAAGTAAATGACATCAATATCTGCTAATGGCGTTCTTTCACCATAGTTATGCAGTAGATCCCAAGCCTTACTCCGAACAAAGCCAGCACAAACCCAACAGTCTGGCAAATTCAACTGTTCTACAGCTTGTAAAATCTCCATCATCCATTTATCTTTTTTTATCGCTTCTATAAGACCAAGTTCATTTTGTAAAACCAATGAGAATACACTACCTTTCTATATTTTAATAATCGGAAATATTCTATTCTAGTAATTGCAGTTTTTCAATGAGTTAATTGAATGTTTCATCAGTTGAAATACACAGTTAATTATTGCTAATAAAATCCTTCTATGTCAAATACAGAAATATAATGAGAGATTCAAAATTTTAAAACATGATTAAATTATCTATATAAACGTTAGTAAAAAAGCGTTTTGGAAAAAGGTAAATGAAAACATGGATTTATCTAAGTCCGAAGCTTTTCATGAAAAAGACCATATCATTTGAAGGTTCTATATCAAACTGCTTTTTGTATGCTACTACTCCCTCTTCTAAGCTTGAACATTTTTCAGAAATAGCAAAACTAATATTTAATTGCTCCCAATAGGATACTATTTCTTCTCTACTGCAAACTGACTCATGAGAACATATATAGTAGTCAGCGTCATACTCTTCGATTATTTGTATCATCGGAAATAGTTGTTTAGCATCAAAATGGTTGCTTCCCTGTATTGTTCGCCCATAAATACAGTCACCTAAAAATAAAGTCTTCTCTTCAGGTATATATAAAATTGTTGAATCATCCGTATGTGGACTTACAATTTGGCGTATCTCACATGTAACCCCACCTAAGTCAATTTTCATTTCACCATCAAAAGATAGATTCACATTTTTAGGTGAAAAATTCTCTCTATCCGTAATTTCTGCCTTAATACATTCTATTGAAAAATCATTAAAAACACCTTTAGCTTTTGCTAATTCTAATGATTTTTCATCATATTTAATACCTTGATACATTTTCAAATAATTACTTGTTTTGATATTTGCAATTGAAATCAAATCCCATTCTTTTAAACCAAAAGTATGATCCCAGTGATGATGTGTTAACACCAAAAACTTCACCGATGGCAGGCCCATTTTATCTATTTCTATTTTGAATTCATTTGCATGTTTGGGAGAATTTCCTGCATCAACAATTAAACAAAAGTCGTCACCTATCACAAGTCCTAACACGGGTCTATCCGTTTCATCACTATTTTTCATATAATAGATTCTATCAGTTATTTTTTCTAACATTATTATCACTACTCCTAATTTTTTATTGAAGTCTTTGCGTAACAAATTCAGTCGAAATATGCTGAGATGTATATACAATCACCTCTCAGTTCTGAAACTCTGTATTTAACAAACTATATAACCACATGTTTTTACATTCTCCAGTAACACTATGGCATTCAAACTTCCTTAAGTAACCTTCTTCTTTGAAGTTGAATTTTTTTAATAACACCTTTGATGCTATATTTTCATCACTAACAAAGGCTTGAATTCTTACTAAGCCTAAATGGTCAAATCCTATTGATAAAACCTCATGTACTGCTTCGGCCATTATTCCACGACGCCAATATTGCTCTGATAGTTCATAACCAATTTCAGCCCTTTTCCCTTCAAATTCACTTAAAAATATTGTTCCTATAATTTCATCTGTGACTTTGTCTGCAATTGCAAAACGAATAATCCAACCTGCATCATAACCTTTGTTCCATAGTTTGATAACTTCATAACTTCTTTCTATTGTTTCTGGTCCATTCCAATCAAGATTTCGATATACATTTTCATTTGAATAATATTTTAATAATGCAGGAGCATCTTCCAATCTTAATTTCCTTAAACGAATTTTTTGAGTTTCTATTACTGGAAACTCTTTTAATATTTTTGCAAAATCCATTTTTATTCCCCCATAAAATGCTAATTGGTTAAAACTTTGTGCTATATGTTCGAATAGGTTAAATCATCTTCTGAATGCGTTAAATCAAGGGCCGAGTAGATCAAATCATTTTTTCATGTATGTGATAACATTGGAAACATCAACTTGTTATTTTTAAATAGTTTTTCTTTATCCCCCATTACCATAAGTGTAGAATCCTCTTCTTTATAAAGACTTACTTCATAGTTTTCACTGTTGATAGGCATAAAATTCAGTATAGCTCTCTTTGTCTGTTCTGTTGCCAAGGCATTTAGTACATTTTCAATTTCTATTTTCTTGGTTGCCAAAATATCATATAGAATCAATGTATCTTCTTCATAATCTGCTACAGCAATTGCATTTAAGTCTTGTATATAGAAAAGATTATACTTAAAACTGAACAATTCAAAATAGTTACAATAGAACATGACTAGCCCAGCGTTATCCACCATTGAAAGTGCAAATTGTGCTGCAGCATTCTTTGCTGTTTCATAAAGCAGATTAAGATCGATAACATTATCGATGTCCATTTTTCGGACAGAATAAGGACTTTCAATTATTGAAATTTGTTTTGAAGCTTGATATTCATCAACAGATATAAATCCGAACTTAGGATAAAAATCAAGAACACTGTCATTAGCGAAAAGATAGAACATATCACATTTATTTTCCCACTCCTCTATAACCGTATCCATTAGCACTCGGCTTAGGCCTTGGTTGCGGTATTGTTCATCTGTCATTACTGTACCCAACTGAACAAATCGTTTTTTCTCCCCTAAGACGATAAAATCAATGACACTGACTGTAATATGAGAAACCATTTTATCGTTGTCTAACAGTGAATACAAAATACAATTCTCTTTCCAATAACCACTTTTATACCACTTTTCAAAATCGAAATTATAAGTTTGTTTAGTTAGCAAATTAAAACTGTTTCGTAGTTCATTATCATCCTGGTAGCGGGAAATCAATTTATAGTTTTTGCCGTTAATCATTACGTTCTTCATTTGAATTTCCTCCTGATTTCTATCTAAATAAAGTATAACTTAACTACATAACTGGAAAATACCTCATCCTTTTTTCATAAATGAAAATAAGCCAATGTAGTTTATAACCACATTGACTTATTATTTGCTTTCTTTTCTTTTAGTATGATTCTTTGGATACTTTTTGAAGATAAATAATATTTTTCTGCTAAAGTAGTTGTATCTATTCCCGATAAGAAATCGTTGTAAATATTAGAATTCCTTAAATCCAATTCTCTCCTTGTAGCAGTACCTGATCCCCAAGACTTTTTATTTTCTTCTCTTCTTGGGATATAAATATATTCACCATCGACATATTTCTGTATTAACTCTACTAGCTCTGCTGGCAGAAGATTATTTGCTCTTTTATAGCTCATTTTTGCACTCCTAAATTTTAATAGTTCTTTTAGGAATAGCAAAGGCTATTATTTTGTTTATAATATTTTGCAATAGCCTTTACTATGCAAAATTAATAGTACCTCTTCTCATAAAATGCATCCCTCCTTATGTTGTATTGCTTACATTACTGTTTCAAGTATATGTCATATCATACCACATTTTACAGTGAAAAAGCTGAACATGAACTACTCACTAAAATCCAAATTACTCGGTTGTTTTGGCAAATGCTCCTGTGTAAGCATATTTGTCGTAGCTACTTTTTCATTCACTTCTTCAAAACAAAATCCATCAGCCCATACTTTCCCCGTTCCAATAAGTAATACACCAAAGTGAATAGAAGCACTTTCTTCTGGAACATCTAGAATAATTGAATAGTGATTCCAATCTGTTGTGCCTTGAATGGAGCGGTTATCCATATTATCAAATTGAATAGTATCGCCAGTAGTGTTATCAATCCGAAGCCATGCACCGCATTTTAAAACGCTTTCTGTTTTTAAATAACATGAAAGCTTTAGACGTTTCCCTTTATAATTATTTGCTTGGAAACCTTGCATAATTGTGGCAAACTGCTGAGCGTTTGCTTCCCCTATTGCAAAGAGTAAACCTGATTTTGTTCCTGTATGAAATACATCTCCGTCCACTACGAAATCATACAACTCTGGATTAGATCCGCTTAAGCTCCAGCCTGTAATTTGTTCACTTTTATTCATTTTTTTCTCCTCCTCCATCATTCGTACAGCCTGCATAAGCTTTCGATATTTCCCTGGTGGCAAAGAGTAAACATCTTTAAATGCTCTTGTAAACGCCTCTTGAGATTGAAATTGAAATAGTAAAGCAATCGTTAAAATTGATTCATCTGAGTGCAATAGTATCAATGCAGCCATCGCAGTCCTACGTAAACGGATATATTCGCCAATTGATTTCCCTGTTTTTTGTTTAAAAATCCGAAGTAAATGATACTTCGAATATCCGATAACTGATGGGAAAGTATCAAGTTGAATCTCTTCCGTCAGATTGCTTTCAATATAAGAAATTGTTTTTTGAGTTACTTCGCTGTAATACATCTTGCTCACCTCAAAATCATCATACCGAATATAGAGAATATTTTTTTGATAAATCTTGCTAAAGTTTACTGCCCGTTTGTTTATTAACTGTTCAGCAAAAAATTGTACAGTATTTAAAAATCATTAAGACTGTTTTTATCGAATTTATTATTCCGTTACACCTAAATTCGATAAAAACATTATCTTCCCTTTAAATAATTTCCATTTGATTATTCGGTGTTCTTTAAACGCTAGGAGGATATTATAGTTTATGAAAAATCGGTTAGTTGCTTTAAAATTGTTACTTTAACAAATAATAATGTTGTTTAATTCGGTTAGCGAATAATGAAGATTCCCCCCCTTTTAATTTTTATGTTTAGCTTTCCCTCTATCCACATAGATTAAAAATAAGTAGCCTACGAAACTAATTCCCCTTAGTTAGCTATTGATATAGGAAAAAACTTAAGCTTCACTTCGCCCTTCACTGCATTTTTGAAATAAAGCCAAACCGCTTGTTTAAAAAAGATAGTTTGAATTGGATTTTCATACCATCTTTTCTTTATCCTATATAATATATGTAAGAATATACCAATGTCCGTATAGTTAAGAAAGGGTGAAAGTTAAAAGAGAGCAACAGCCCATGTTGTTTCGTAATTCACTAAAATTCCAAACAAAGCAATAATTGTTGACAGTATATATATATAAATTTTTTTGAAAAATACTATCCGTGTGATGGATTATTTAAGATGTAAAAGAGTTTATTAAACTAAATTACACAAATGAAATTGAAGAAACTCATCGAATGTAGTCAAAAAGGTCGTCCTATATAGAGGCTTTTTTTACTTTGTGAAAATCTATGAAAAACAATAAAAAACTATTTATAAATATTTGTATCCATCAAATAATTATAATAGATATGAAATATATATTATATTGTGTAGTTGTGTTAGAATAATAATGTCTAAAATTAGAAAGGTAGGGAATACATATGAAAAAAAGAATCAAAAAAGTACTAGTGTCATTGGGAATGGCTTCAGTATTACTTGTAGGTGGGGTCACTACTACAAGTGTAGCGCCAAAACAAACGGAAGCTGCTGGCTTTGAGGTATTTAAATATAAAAGTGGCTATTTTACTAACTATGTAGATTCAAAAAATTACTACGAGAAGTGGAGTAGCACTTCAAAAATTGCTTTACTTAATGGTTCTATTAAATCTAGTAGCTCCGCAAGTGGAACTTACAAAGTATACATACAAATTAAGAAAAATAATAAGGGAAGTTGGAAGACAATCAAAACTATTAACGCTAAGAAAAACGGAACTACCAAGTTTGAGTCTCCAAAATTCTCGGATAATGATGGATATAGATTTCACCTGGTGAATCAAGGAACAAAAAAGAAAATTACCTATGATTTGTCATGGGCACCATGGGGATATAAATAATAGATGTTTTAAACCACTCAATCGAGTGATAAAAAATAACTTATACATTTAAAGTAATTCAATAATATTTATTTCAATAAAAGCCTACATCCTTAATCGGGATGTAGGCTTTTATCGTTCTAATTCACTTACTAATTTTATCTGTTGGTTTGAAATAAAGATTGATCAAAAGTATTCTGCAAAGCTTGATTTAATAACTCACCTAAATTTTACCTTTATAAAAAAGATTGATTAAAAAGGCGAATCAAACCACTGATAATACTGTATTCGCCAATTTCAACCTTAAGTTTTACTCAAACTTTAATATAAATTATCAATCATTATTTAAAACCATCGCATCATTATTTCAAATCTACAATTACTTTACAAGTTTAAATCATTTCAACATATATCCTACATTTTTAATGTATAGTTAGAGTGAATTTTAAAAGCTAAGCACTAATAGAATATAAGTTGGAGGAGATGTACAGTGAGAAGAATTATTTTATCGACTGAGAGCGGGGCCGATTTACCGGAAGTTTTAGCGGACAAACATGATGTACAAGTGATACCGATGCATGTAATCATGGATGGTCAGGATTATTTAGACGGTCATCTATCCGTAAATGAAATTTATGATTTTTATGATCGCACAAAAAAGATACCATCTACATCTGCCACTAATGTCCATGAGTATAATGAGTTTTTCAAGAAAATTAGAAAGGATTTTCCTGATAGTGTCATTATTCATATTGGTTATACGTCAAAGGCATCTGCTTCCTTTCAAAATGCGTTAATAGCAGCGGAAGATTTAAAGGATCTTTTTTTAATTGATGCTTTGAACGTTACAGGTGGATTAACTGCAGTTGTGATGTATGCTGTTACTTTGCTAGAGAAAGAACCTAGGATTGATCCTGTTCACTTAATAGAAAAAATTGAATCAAAGGTTCCTAAATCAAGGCTTGCTTTCATTCCTGGTAGCTTAGATTTTTTAAGAGCAGGTGGACGAGTAAGTAATTTAGCTTATCTCGGAGGTGCTTTGTTGAAAATAAAACCATGCATTGAATTAGTAGAAGGAAAGCTTGTTTCAACTAAAAAATATCGTGGAAATATGAGCAATGTTGCTGAAAAATTAATGCGTGATTATTTAAATCAATATGACATTGATAGACAACAAATTTATTTTATATACTCAATCGGACTCAGTGGAAATATCAAGCAACGGATAAATGAAATTGCAAATGAAACTGGATTCAAAAATACAACTTGGATTCAAGCCGGTGCTATGATTTCTACTCATTCTGGTCCTGGAGGATTTGGGATTGCAGGATTAGAAGTTTAAATCTTGTATACAGTATATTGAAAATCTAAAAAGGCTTCATCGATAAGAAGAAGCCTTTTGTTTTATACCATTTTTTTTAGGCATAGCGTCATGAAAATGCGGATTTACATTAATAAGGAAGTTTCAACCAACAAAAAGTACCTACCTCTGTCAGTTCCTTGTTCAACTAAAGCCCCCGTTAGTTTAAGTACATTTCTTCACAATCTCACACTAATAAACCTTTTTAAGTCCTTTTTTTAAAGTCCTATTTCATGAAATGGTCAAATATAAAAATAAAAGCACAATTCTTATTCCAGAATTGCGCCCGATTGTTGAATAACATGAAGGTGTTTTATAGACAATAGTTACCATGAGAACATGACAAATAATTAAATAACTGAAAATTTTTCCTTGCATTTTCCAAACATATATTTTAATTCGGAAGATTTAGTTGCTACGAGACACCGAACCGATGGTGTACTTATCCTAACTGACGTTTAAATGCATTACTGGCGAAGAAGTAAGAGATAACCGTGATGCCGACGCACCAGGCAAGCGCGATCCAGATTCCGTTGCCAACAGACCCTTCATACAAAAGGGCACGAATCGCATTCACAATTGAAGTCACGGGCTGGTTCTCAGCGAACGCACGGACAATTTTAGGCATGGTTTCTGTGGGAACAAAGGCCGAACTAATAAACGGTAAGAAAATCAACGGGTACGAGTAGGCTGTTGCCCCTTCCATAGATTTCGCTGTCAATCCTGGAATGACAGCCAGCCATGTCAGCGCTAGCGTAAACATCGCGAGGATCCCAACTACGGCGAGCCAATCCAGGATATCAGCGCTGGACCGAAAGCCCATCAAGATCGCGAAGAGGATAACCACCACGACAGTAAGCGCATTGGAAACAAGCGAGGTCAAAACGTGAGCCCATAATACAGACGAGCGCTTGATGGGCATGGTAATGAAACGCGCCATCAGCCCGCTCTTTACATCCGTAAACAGCCGCACGGAAGTGTAAGCAACGCCGGATGCGATAGCCATCAGCAAGATTCCAGGCAATAAATAATTGACGTAGTTGTCCGTACCTGTCTCTATTGCACCTCCAAATACGTAGACAAACAGCAGCATCATCATAATCGGCGTAATCGCCACCGTGATAATCGTATCCGGGCTGCGCATGATGTTGCGCATTAAACGCCCTAGTAATACCCCTGTTTTGCTTTTCATTTACATCTCCTCCTTTTTGCCAATGATCGCGAGGAAAATTTCCTCCAATGTCGGTTGCTTCTCGAAGTATTCCACTTTCGCTGGCGGGAACATCTCTTTAAGTTCGGTAAGGGTACCGGTCGTGATGATTTTTCCACCATGCAGGATGGCGATACGATCCGCCAGTTGTTCGGCTTCCTCCAGGTACTGTGTCGTCAGCAAGATGGTCGTGCCGCCGCCGGCAAGCTCCTTGACAGTATCCCAGACTTCAATCCGCGCTTCGGGGTCAAGCCCTGTCGTCGGTTCGTCGAGAAAAATAACTGCTGGCGTACCGATCAGGCTCATGGCGATGTCAAGCCGGCGCTTCATCCCGCCGGAATATTTGTCGGCCCGGCGGTTGGCCGCATCGGTCAGGCTGAATCTTGCAAGCAGATTGTCGGCGACTTGAGCAGGATTGGGAACTCCCCGCAACTTGGCGATCATCATCAGGTTTTCCCGCCCGGTGAGCATGCCGTCTAAAGCTGAGAATTGCCCTGTCAGGCTGATGCTCTGGCGAACATGATCCGGTTGTCGCTTGACGTCAAAGCCGCAAATACCTACTTCACCGCCATCGGCCTTCATCAGTGTCGAGAGGATGTTGACCGTCGTCGTCTTGCCCGCTCCATTTGAACCAAGCAGTGCGAAAATTTCGCCACGACGCACCTCAAAATCCACCCCCATTAAGACTTCCTTGTCTTTAAAGGATTTTTTTAACCCTTTTACAGATATCGTTGCATTGCTCATACTTTTATCCTCCTTTTAATAAGCGTCTTGCGGAGCTAGATTGCATATACCCTTCTATATAGTATGACTGATAATAAGTATTACTTACTACCGGGTATAAAATAAAACTGAATAACGAAGGTGGAATTTCACATTTGTAATCAGCTATTCAGTCGGTATTATCTATTGAATTTATTTTTTTCCTAATCGATTCAAAATACTCTGATTCAAATCTTCACGATACTTGGCGACATAGGTTTTAGCGTTTGCCACTAGTTCGTCAGCAAATGATGCCACGTCGTCCCCAGTGATTTCCAGCACTTGTCTGCCTTCCGCCGCACTAGATTCGAACAACTCGATTAATTCATACTGTATGTGCAGCATATCCATCCCGCTGCCTCCCGCTGAGAAATTCCACATGTAGTTTTGAATTTTCTTAAATACAAACTGGTAGTCCTCTGGCAGGGCTTCAACCCGTGCCATCATCATCTTGTATTCTTTTTTATCACCAATCATTTTTTTGAACATTTCCATCATGTTATTTTTCCTCCTTTTTTATAAAGCTGAACAAGGCACTCCAAAAATATCGGATAGAATATCTTATGATGCTAAGTTGACTTCAAGACATTGATTTTTGATGATACAAAATCCCATTTTTCCCAAAACAATACAAGTTCCTGGCGACCAGCCTCATTAAGTGAGTAAAACTTGCGGGGCGGTCCCATATCTGACGGTTTCTTTTCTATGTTCACCAGTTTTTTCTTTTCTAATCGCACTAGGATGGTGTAGACCGTCCCTTCTACGACTTCGGTAAACCCAAGCTCGTTCAGGCGGCGGGTAATCTCGTACCCATAGGTTTCATGGCGGCTGATGATTTCCAACACGCAGCCTTCCAGCGAACCCTTAAGCATTTCAGTTAAATTTTCCATGTTCAAAGCCTCCTTTACCTCCTCTATTTTGTCTGACTTATATTCAGTATAACTTAGTACTAAGTAAAATTTTTTACTTAATAGCTTTTAGGAAATCGAGCTATTAAGTATTACTTATTACAGGTATATCGTAACACCGAGTAGCGAGGCTGTCAACTGTTTTTCTTAAATTATTTTTGTGACCTCACTATTCAATGGTGTTGGTATCCAGTGTTACTTATTACAGGTATATCGTAATACCTAGCAGAGGGAATTTCAACTGGATTTTCTAAATATTTCTATAACCAGTGCTTTTACTTCCTCCTATGCTTCTTTCACAATGATTACACCCTGGATCATTCCCATCCAGCAGCTGTACATGAGAATATGGAAATTCTATCCCTTCATTATTTTTCGATTATCTTATTCACTACTTGCTCATTAATTTTTTTAGTAAAAAGCCGACTTCTGTTTCAATGAACACACCGAATAGATTTAGAAATTTGCTGTTCATTAGTATTACATTCGAAAAGATTACTTCAGAAATTTTAGTTCAAATAGCTAATTCTATTGATTATTGCATCGAATCAAAAATTTTTCTTCTTCAACTATCTACACCAACCCTATATTGCAAATTATCTTTTTCAAAAACCAATAAGTTTGCACCACTTATACTCATGAAATATGCAGTGTTTCCTCCCTTAAGCCTAAAATCCTTTATTACTTATCTTTTTAGAATTATGTCTAACATACACGTATTCCAAAATTAAAGATGCTAACAAAGCAATCATAACGGGCATCAGCGGTTCAATAGATACATAAATTCCACTTTCGCTATTTTGATGAGTATAAGCTAAAGTTAGCCACGAAATCGAAAACTCATGCCCAATAAAAACTAAAGCAATAGTTAAAACTATAAAACTCATAACCCCCACAAAAAAGCCTTTCAGTTTTAATTTCATTTTTTCACATCCTAACTAACTGCTTTTTTTCTAACGAATCGAATATGGAAATGTTCATTTTTTATTATATAAAGAAATTGAAATTAATCCCAGTTATATTACCCTTTTTAAACAACTATTTTTTCAAATGACTTCATTGTAAATTGAACAAATCTCTTGTCACTTTATATTTACATTAATTAATACTAAGTAAGTTTATTTCTATTCTTTTAAGATACCAATATAATCTGGTGCAAGAACGATATATATATAATCGTCACCTTTTTTGTAAATAACACTATGCCCATCAATTTCCACTTGTTTCCACCCACTCTTTTTAATCATTAACCGATAACTAAGTGGAACATCAGTACCTGTCGATGGTTCCCATATATAATTTTTAGCATTCTGATTTTCACTTTCTAATGTAGCACTATTAGGAACAGGGAAATCATAGAATTTTTGTAACTCAAAATAATTTTTATCTACATTTGCATAATAAAAGCCACCTACTCCTACTAAGAGAGCAATAGCAACTATCAATAGTACTAATCGTTTCATAGTATCCTCCCCACTATTTAAACTGCTCTTTCAGATGTAAATTTCTTAATGCTACTACTAGAACCTTCAATATTCAGTGATTTCGTATAGAACGATGACTCAAAAGCAATACTGAAGAATGAATTCAAAACAGCCTAAATTGCATTGCAATAATAAAAAAGAATAGTCGAGTAGGAGGACATTATTTTGACTCTAAGTAATAAAACATTATCTATTTTCGCCTTAGGTGGTATCAATGAAATAGGTAAAAATATGTATGTTATACAATACGCAGATGATATTATAATCGTCGATTGTGGAGCTAAATTTCCGGATGAAAGTTTATTAGGGATTGATCTTATCATCCCTGATATCGATTATTTACAAGAAAACAAGGAAAAAATCAGGGCTTTAGTGGTAACACATGGCCATGAAGACCATATTGGTGGAATTCCATACTTTTTGAAGAAATTAAATGTTCCGATATATGCTACTCGTTTTACACTCGGATTAATTGAACTAAAATTAAAAGAACATAAACTATTTAGGACTACAGAATTGGTACAAATCAACTCGGATTCAAATTTAGATTTTGGTGAAATCGCTGTAAGTTTTTTTAGAACAAGCCACAGTATACCCGATTGTTTAGGCATTGTCTTTGACACACCTGAAGGAAAGGTCGTTCATACAGGAGACTTTAAATTCGATCTAACACCAATGAATGATCAATATTCTGATATTCATAAAATGAGTGAGATTGGTACACAGGGGGTATTACTACTCATATCCGAAAGTACAAATGCAGAACGCCCTGGCTCTACTCCTTCTGAGCAATTGGTAGGTGAACATATTGAAGCCGCCTTTATGAAAGCTAAGCGTAAGATTATTATTTCGACCTTTGCTTCAAATGTAAATCGTATTCAGCAAATAGTCCATGCAACCTTAAAAACCAATCGAAAGCTTGCATTGCTTGGTCGTAGCATGGTGAATGTCGTATCAGTTGCTGTAGAACGCGGATATTTAGATTTACCAGATGGCTTGCTAATTGAGTCACGAGACGTAAAGTATTTACCTCCTGAAGATGTCGTGATTTTATGTACAGGCAGTCAAGGAGAACCACTAGCGGTCCTTTCTCGCTTATCGACTTCGAATCACCGGGAAGTAAAAGTGTTACCTGATGACACGGTTATTTTTGCAGCATCCCCTATTCCTGGGAATGAAAAAGATGTATCGCGGATAGTAGATAGCTTCTTTCAAATGGGAGCCAAAGTTATTTATGGATCCGCTAGCAAAACGGGAATGCACGTATCGGGACACGGCTATCAAGAGGACCTAAAACTTATGTTAACATTAATGAAACCAAAATATTTTATTCCTATTCACGGTGAATATAGGATGTTATACCTACATCGCTTGTTAGCTGAATCCGTTGGCATTGAAAAAGACAATACCTTCATCATTAAAAACGGAGATGTGGTCGATATTGAAAACGCACTAGCACGTCAAACTAGAAAAGTCCCTGCTGGCGATACTTACGTTGATGGAATCGGTATTGGCGAAGTAGAGGACATTGTATTACGAGATCGAAAACAACTATCTGAAGACGGTATGCTTGTCATTGTTGTAACAATTATTAAAACAGAAGGTACACTTGTTTATGAACCTAACACCATTTCCCGCGGATTCGTTTATGCAAAAGATTCCGCAGAGCTTATTAGAAACGTAAATGACATTGTTAAAACAACAGTAAATGAATCTTTAGATGGTAGCATTAATAAAATGAAGAAAAAGATAAAAAAATCTGTAGGACAGTATATAAATACTGAGACAAAAAGAAAGCCGATGATTTTGCCTGTTATTATTGAGGTTTAAGCAAAAGAATTTTTCAATATGATTTATCTCGACAAGATAGAGTTAGAGTCCGCGGATTCGAAAATTAAAGGAATCATCGCTCATAAATGTTATCTAATAACGTTTATGGGCTTTTTATTATGTACTATCTTATTTTCTTTCTACCTGTTTTTAATGGATGCTCAAGAAGGTTTTTTGTTTTAAAAGCTATTAACTCAAAGATTTTTGCGAATAAATAGAGAGAAATTTATTTTGATAAAGTTCTCTACATTCTATCATCAACTAATGTCCCCCTAGTTGATGAACATTAATGAATTTTAGCAATTATTATCTTCCTATACATTCCATTCATCATAATTGGTGTATCTTCTTCTATTTTTAAATGTTTATTATTTTTTGGAATTAATTCTTCAAAACTTCTGCCAATATCAGTTCCTAATGCGCTAATAATTGGTCTTAATAGTAATTTTGGTAACGAGAGCTTTTTATTTTTAGGAGCAAATTTATCAAAAATAATTACTTTTCCTTCGTGCTTTAAAACTCTCGATATTTCTTGAAAACATTTATTGGCATCTGGTACAACTGAAAGTATTAGACTTGCTACTACATAGTCGAAAGTTTCATCCTCAAAAACCATATTTTGAGCATCCATTTCTAAAAATCTAATCCTAGTATCCTTGAATTTTGTTTTTGCCTTTCCAAGCATATCAGGTGAATAATCAATTGCAGTGATATCTACGTCAGAGCAATTGATTAACTCTAAATCAGCACCCGTCCCTACACCAACAAACAAAATTTTGTGTTTGCTATCGAATGGTATCGATTGGAATATTTGTTTTCGAGCATTTAAGAATATACCCGAATTAAAAATCTTATCATAAATTGGCGATCCGATTTTATAAATAAATTTGTTCCAAGAATTATTCAAACCCCTACACTCCCAGTTCATTTTTAATTCTATCAATCAATAACATTCTTAAATTTTTTAAATCACTTTCATATTTTCCGACATATTAATATTTTCAATTGACTATTCTGCCACGTTTCTTGGAGCGGAAATATGCTCTATACATTATTGAAGTAACGCAGCCCGCTAGCACAAGGTTCTAATATATTGTATAATTAATCTTTTCTATAATGTACAACTTTTAGATTATCTTGCCTATTAAAGAGAGTTGTCCAATCTTTGTGTTGTACCCGTTGTGTTTTAGCAACATATTTATGGGTAATTGCCGAACTTGTATTCTGCTCTTTGTAAAAGTATTTTTTGAACCCCTTCTACTGATTGATTAATGGATATCGTCAAATCAGTTGTATAAAAACCCCCTACTTCTAAAAGCTCTTCTACTTTGTCCAGTAACAATTCTATAATATCTATTTCATTGTTTTCCGCATTTACTACAAAGTGAATGATGCTTGCAATTTTTGAGCTAGTATCTAAATTCACCAATAATAAACCAACTGGTTCAGTATGAGAAATGGCCCCTACACCCATAATATCATTTCCGAATTTTTCTAGTTGTTTAAAATATGCTGGTAGTAAAAGCTTATTAAAACTATAAAAATTAAAATGATTTACTTCCAAAACTTCAAACATATCTTCACCTCTTCAACTAATAAGCCCAAAATTAATTAGACTTTTCACGGATTAATTTCAAACCAATTCATATGAATCCGTGACAACATTGTACAAGAAACTATTTGTATTATCTGTGCGGTAATTCTCACTAAAAGCATTCTTTATATCAGGTACAGTTTTTACCTCAATACTATTCGAAGAGACAATTTGGGTACCGTTTGTAGCTTCAATAAAGTAGTAATATACAAGAATAGCGCTACTTGGAAAAACGTTATCAACATATGTTTGAATACCCGCAGAAATGTTAGAGGCAATTGTTGTTGCATCAGTCAAACTATTTACCGTATTATAGGTTTTTTGTAGGGAGGAAATCATCAGTTTACAGAAAAACCTTATGTTTATGATTTTGCAAAAAGATGAAGGAGCTATAGGCTGATGGTGAATTTGCAGTAAAACAATAAAAGCGACATGGCTAGAAATGAACGCCATGTCGCCTTTTTGTATGAAATTTTCGTTGCGTTAGTTTTTCCATGTACTACGCAACTAGTTGGTTTTAAATAAATTATTTATTTAAGCTTGTCCATTTTTGTTCAAGCCATGTTTTGAATTCTTTACCTTTATGACCTTCGTATGCATCGTATACATCTAAGCGCATACGTTCAAGTTTTCCAGCGAAGTCTTCAAATGTGTGATCAGCTGGTAAGCTTTTCTTCACACGGATTAGGATTTTATCAGTACCTTTGATAATATCAAATTTTTGTACTTTAGGTGGCTCTATATTTTCACCAAATGCAATTAGTGCTTTGTAAGCAGCCTCTTGTACTTTGTATACTGTATCATTTTCCATACGGTTTTTAAGAAGATCGATTACTTTAGGGTGTTTACAAGTGCTTAACTCATTTACCGCTGAAAGACGATCTCTCCAGCTAGACGTGTAATTCGCTTCTTTTTTTAGTTCTGCATAGTCTTCTGGTAATTCTGTTTCAAACTTTTTACTCAAGTTATGTCAAACTCCTTTAAAATTATAATTGAGATGATTCAAGCTTTCTTCGACAATTGGTCTGTGGAATATCAATTCTTCTCTATCTTACCATTATATACGAAATCGACGGCTAGCTCTTACTTATTAGAACTTTAATTTTAAAAATAGTTATTTTATCACTAAATAAGAATACAATCACGTACTAAGTGAGTCAAATTCGGTTATGAATTGATCAGATTAAATTCCTATACTATTTGAATCGGTTAAATCATTACTCGAGTAAGTTAAATGCTCCCCTCAGTAGGTTAAATCATTCTCTGAGTGCGTCAAATAAAGAGCTGAATAGATCAAATCAGAAAAATCTTAATTATAGATTCGAGATTTTCTGGAATAAAATAGTCACTATCAAGAAATTACTGCTTTTCTTGATAGTAGCTATTTAGTCATCATGTCACTATTACAAACATTCCATCACACAATTTCCAAAACCACGAACGTCTTTTAAGTAATCATATCCAACTGGTGAACCGAAGTTATTAAAAGCACGTACCGCAACTATCTCATGCTCTGGAATGACTAACAAAGTAACATTTGTATAGCCGAGAATTTGATAAGCATCATTAGATACGACTTCACCTATTTCTGTTCGACCACAAGAGGCTCCTTGGACAAACCAAAAGAAACCGTTCCTTGGATAGTCCAAAGGTAGAGTATTTGGGCTTTGAACAGAAGTACAGTACTCAAATATCTCTTGAGGTATTAATTGTTTACCGTCTACTTTTCCTTTAGATAAATGTAGTGCTCCCCATCTAACTAAATCTCTAACAGAAGCATACATATTCATTTGACTGCCATCTACATTGTCACTTGTATACCAATGTGGATCGTTTTCTTTTCGAATCACTTCAACATGTCTAGAATCCAGTTCACCATACCAACCAATCTCTGTCAGACCACAAGGAACTAACACTTCAGTTTCAACAATATTAGCAATCGTTCTACCTGAAACCTTCTTAATGATTTCAGACAATAAATCTACACCAATATTTCGATAAGCCCAACTTGTCCCTGCTTGAAACTCTTTTTCAAGTTCTCCATTTACTAGTCTTAACCCATGCGTATGAGTGATTAAATGGCGAATGCTTACACCCTTTAATATACCACTATCTATTTCAGGGAATATCGGTGCAATCTGTTGCTCAGGTGATTTAATTACCCCCTCCTGGATTAAGTAAGCTGCGGAAAAACCGATAAATGTCTTTCGAACTGAAGCTAGATGAAAGAATGTATCCTTTTGCATAGTTCTTGCTCCAAAGGTTTCACTTTGAAAACCAGTGTAAGATTCTGCAACAACTTGGCCTTCTTTCATAACTATTAAGGCAGCACCCGAAGCATCTACTTGTTGAAAAGTATTCAAAACGTTTTCCCAAACTGGTGTAAATTGATTCATTCAATTCCCCTCACTTTTTGATAGTAACACACTCTCTTTAAGTACAACTTAGAACTATTTAATCAAAGCTTCAAACAATACAATTCCTCACCATCAACAATGCGCCCCGTATTCTTAAAGCCTAATTTCTCATATATTTTCTTCCCGCGCTTATTGTTGGGTTCAGTTGATAAGTAGATTTCGTTGCATCCTTCTAGTTTCTTCATCTCTTCTATTACAAGTAAAATTGCTTTAGGACCATAGCCGCTTCCTTGAAACTTTCGATCAATCATTATTCTGCATAATTCAAAAAAGTTCTGCTCTTCAGAGAAACCATACATAGTAAAACCAATTAATTGGTCTTCCACTTCAATTGCCTTTGTAATCCATGTTTTCTCGAATAGCGCTTGCACAATTGATAATGCATTTGATGCGACGAATTCTTCGCATATTGTTGGCATACTCTCTTTATTTGTTGTTAAATAAATAACTTTCAGCCAATTTGATTTATCTATTTCTATTAGTTTCATATTTCCCCCGCCTTTATTTGTAATTTGAATTATTTATAATCTATTCTATAGGATTGTAGATGTATTAATTCTTCAAATAACACCATTAATTTCAACATACACCTATTTTTAACTCCACTTTCTAATTATTATATAAATATGTAGTCTCGCAAAGTCAATCTATATTAAATGCTGCTATTGTGACAAAAATGTAAGTTATAGGAACTATTTGTTTGAAAAATCGATGGAGTAGCCTTAGATTTCAACGTATTGTTAAAGTACAAACTAACTCTTGAAAGGAGTTTTAACATGGCAGCAATTTTAAAAGGAAATTCGATACATAAAGTTTTTGGAGCAAAAAATAATATATATACTGCTCTACAACATGTAGATGTAACGATTAATAAAGGGGAATTCGTTGGCATTATGGGACCATCTGGAGCTGGTAAAACTACATTACTGAATATCCTTTCAACAATTGATAAACCAACGTCAGGCAGTATTGTCATTGGGGGTGAATCAGTAGACTCAATGAAGGAGAAGGATTTAGCTAAATTCCGCAGAAAGCATTTGGGCTTTATCTTTCAAGACTATAATTTGCTTGATTCCTTAACAATACAAGAAAATATTCTACTACCACTCTCACTAGCCAATTGGCCAGCTCAGAAGATGGAAGTTAAAGTTCTAGAAATTGCTAACATTCTTGGAATTGAAACAATCTTAAACTCTTACCCTTACCAAGTTTCTGGAGGACAAAAGCAACGTGCTGCTGTTGCAAGAGCAATTATTACAAATCCAAGTTTAGTGTTAGCAGACGAGCCAACTGGGGCATTAGATTCTAAATCATCGACAGATCTTCTAAATACATTCAATGTATTGAACAAGGACTACGGTTCGACTATCTTAATGGTCACACATGATGCTTTCGCGGCTAGTTATTGTAACCGAGTATTATTTATGAAAGATGGACGCCTTTTCACAGAAATTGTACGGGGAGACAAAGACAGAAAAGAATTCCTTAACCTATTATTAAACACGCTTTCTACTATAGGGGGTGGAACCTATGAACATGTTTAATATTGTAAGGAAAAATATCAAACACAATTTCTATCAGTACTTTCTTTATATTGCATCAATGACACTCAGTATTACGATTTACTTTACTTTTTCATCACTACAGTACAATAAACAAATTAGCCAAGCTCTAACGGATACAGAAAAACTCGCATCAGCTTTTGGTGCTTCTTCTATTCTTTTACTACTATTTGTATCCATCTTCATCTGGTATTCGAATAACTTCTTTGTTAAAAGACGTAAAAAAGATATTGGTTTATATTCGTTACTAGGCGTCGAGAAAAAACAAATTGGCAGAATGCTATTCTATGAGAACTTTATTATGGGCATACTTGCACTCTTAATAGGGCTTGGAATCGGGGAATTATTCTCTGTTTTCTTCAGTATGATATTGGTGAAATTAATGGGCTTTTCTATTGCTATTACATTTACTTTTAATTCAAGAGCAATCATACAGACTTTACTTGTATTCAGTGTAATAATTTTTCTTACATCATTACAAGGTTACTTTATTATTTATCGTTTTAAATTAATCGAGCTATTCCAAGCCACTAAAAAAGGCGAGAAAATAAATAAACCTTCTTTGTTGTTAGCACTTCTTGCCATTGCAATGATTGGAGGTAGCTACTGGTTATTACAACTGTCTCCAGAATCGAGAAATTGGGATCAGAACTTTAACCGTACTATCATTATTATAATTATCTCCATGCTTGTTGGTTCGTTTTTGTTATTCCACTCCTTAAGTGCCTTTATCTTTGTATTATTACAGAAGAATAAGTCATTCTATTTTAAGTGGTCTAATCTTTTAACTTTTACGCAATTAACAAATCGATTAAAGAGCAACGCCTTTATGTTCACTATTATTTCTATACTGAACGCAGTAACACTTATCGCTTTTGGATTTGGTTATAGTATTTATTACAATACTCTGGATCAGGTGAAAAGTTTTGTTCCATATAGTTATCAATATGAAAGTACTTCTTCTGAAGTAGATGCAAAAATTCGTGAATTAATTGCCACGGACAATGATCATTCCCTTATCTTTGAACATGACTGGGAGTACACAATGGTAAAAGGCGATGCTTCAGAGCTTAAGAAAGTTCCTGGGGGGTACTTATACTTTGACGAATCATTTGCTGTTATATCCAATACAACTTTCAATCAGCTAGCTGATAAATTAGATTTAGATACAATTGCACCTTTAAAGAAAACAGAAGGTCTAACAATTATCAACAATTTCATTGGATCACAAGACCAGCAATCAAATATAAACAAATCGGTTTCGTTGCATTCAGCAAGTGTGGATTCGAAAATAAAGATTGTTGGTAATAAATCATTTTCATTATTGAATGACCCTGTTCAACCTTTCTTAATAGTTGTAAATGACAAAAAATACAATCAACTTAGAGGTGAGAATACTCCTACTACAGTGCATGCTTTGAAAGTAACCAACGAAGCTAAATCTTCTGCACTAACAAAGAAAATCATGAAAGAACTTCCTAGTGAAGTACATTTCTATAGTTTTTCAGATAGCTATCAAGAAGCCCAATCTGTTTATGGATTACTGATCTTTATAAGCGGATTTTTGGGATTAGTCTTCCTTGCGGCTTCAGGAAGTATTATTTATTTCAAAATGCTAACAGAAGTAACTGATGATAAAGTCAGATATACAACATTAAAGAAACTAGGCGTTCAAAAGATCGAAGTGATGCGAATTATCGCTAAACAATATTCTGTTGTCTTTCTCCTACCTTTAATCGTAGGCATAACTCATAGCTGTATGATATTAACTGCTATCTCAAATTTAATGGATATCAACTTCATCATTCCCGTAATCATTTGTATCGTATCTTATACAATGCTTTATCTTTCTTACTATGTATTAACTGTTATTTCATGTAACAAAATAGTAAATGTATAAAAAGGACACTAATAGAGTTTCAATCTCTTAGACTGTAGACAAAATGCGAAGAAATTCGTGTTTATCAACAGTCTTTTTTCTATCGGATTTATTAAATACTAATATAGATAATAAGACCGTTGATTTCCGCTACGGTGGACGCTTTCCGCGGGCGAGCGTCAAGTCGCTTCGTCGCTACGCTCCAATCAACTACACCTGTAATAAAAACGCATCTTTAGTGATCTTGGAAAATGATACAGTAAAAGATTGAGGACGTGGTGTATATCCTTAAATTTCCCTCCTTAAAAACGCACCGATACATGCGATCCTCACTTTTGCTTCCATGAATTATTGTAAACTCATCAATAAGACTCGGCAAAGTGGATAATTAGCATAGATGTTATTATTTAAAGAAAATCTTAAAAAACAAAATGAGAGGCAGGTATAAATAGGTGACTGCCTCTCATTTTGAATTATGTTAATGCATAGTAATCATGTAGTTTTGGAAAATGTATAGTAACAATTGTAAAGTGGTTCTTTTCTGAAGTGATAGTGATTGAATGTCCTAACTTATTTGCCAATCTCTTAGCTAGATAAAGACCCATGCCCGTTGAGCCACCGTGACTTCTTCCATTCATCCCCGTGAAGCCTTTATCAAATACTCGCTGGATGTCGGCCTGTTCTACCCCTATCCCATTGTCTTTTATGATTAATCTTCTTTCTATTTCATCTTCTTCTGAAGAAATGTTCACTTCCCCTTGAGGCGAAGTATACTTCAAAGCATTAGATAGAATTTGTGCCACAATATAAGCTAGCCATTTTTGGTCAGTTAGTATTTCTTTAGACTCTACTTCTAATATAAGTTTTATCTTTTTTTGAATAAATATCTTGGCATTTTGTTTAATAATTGAGCGAATAACTACGTCTAAATCAACAGGAACAATAAAATAATCTTGATTGAAATCATCTGCTCGAACGAAATAGAGTGCCTGTTCAACGTATCCCTCAATCTTATCTACTTCTTCTTCTATACTATTCAAAACCGGATTTTCCTTCTCATTCTCAATAATTAAACGACTAACCGATATAGGTGTTTTAATTTCATGGAACCATGATGTCATATAATCTATTGTTTCTTTTTTATCATTTATAATATTCGTGACTTTTTGCTGATGCTGTTGAATTACTTGCTTTAATACTTCTTGAAACATCTGCTGTTCCAATGTTTTAGGCGTCAGTAACTCTTCCTGGATTAAAAAACCATCTCTACAACTACTTTTCAATGCAATAAAGTGTTTTTTGATAAAATAGTATTCTATAAAAATGTACAAGAAAAACAAACAAGTTGAGACAAGATACAGGTAGAGTAGATTATTTATTGGGATTGAAAGTCTTGGGTTGATATAGATCACTACTGTAATAAACGACATGATCATAATATAGGTTAAGATTAGTCGCCTCTGAAAGAACAAATGCTTCCAAATACTCATATTAGCATATACCCTTGCCCTTTCTTCGTTTGGATATAATCTTCCACACCCATATCTGTTAGTTTACGACGTAATCGATTTATATTAACCGTCAATGTATTATCATCAATAAAACTCTCATCTTCCCATAATGCACGCATTAGCTCATCCCGACTAATAATTTCATTCTTATTTTCAAAAAGAACAGTCAATATTTTAAATTCATTTTTAGTGAGCTCACTTTCTTGCTCGCCAAACTTAACTGTTGAATTCTTTAAGTTTAAAGTCAAATCATTATGTTTGAGAACATCTAAACTAGGTGAAAGATATGTATACGTTCTACGCACTATCGCATTAATCTTCGTCACGAGTATATCCATTGAGAATGGCTTCTGGATAAAATCATCCCCGCCCATATTTATGGCCATCATAACATCCATCTTCTCATTACGAGACGACACAAATACAATGGGCACATTAGAGTACTTCCTAATTTTCTCGCACCAATAAAATCCATCATAATAAGGTAAATTAATATCTAACAACACTAAATGAGGTTTTACTGACAAGAATTCTTCTTCTACTTTTTGAAAATCCTTTATCGAAAATACATCATATCCCCATTTGATTAAGTTTTCTTCAATCATTTGAGCAATCTTTTGTTCATCTTCGACAATCATAATGTTAAATTTGTCATCCATCTTTCATTACTCCTACCAATTAATTGATTTTTATCCACTCTATGCAATTATTATAACCATTCCTATAGAAGATTTGAACCACGTTAAAGTTGATTAAGTATTATCTTCCAAGCTCATTGTTCTAACAACCATCCTTTTCTTGTTCTGAGATAAACGAGTCTCTACAAGAATTTCATTTAATTAATAAATTAATTGTTTCAAGTGTATTCTTGGTCATGAATAACAACTCGGAGCATATGTTAATATACTGTCCATAATGGGTTATCCACTTTAACCGTATGTAATGAAAGATATATTTTCTTTCCACTACAATTAAAAAGGATATATTGTTATAAAAGTGTATAATTAGACAATTGGAGAATATCAAAATTTCTAAGGAGGAGTTGAGGGTGAAACGCTTTTCACGTTATTTCATTTCGTTAATAATTATAGGTGTGATGATTTACCTTGGACTTAGTTATAAATTACATTTAGAAAAGGAAGCTTCCACAACATATATTATTCTTCCCTTGATAAGGTTTTCTTTCGCATTCCCTATTATTATAGGCATATTACTTCGTTTACCTAAATTAATTATTGAAATTAAAGAAAAGAAACAATGGACTTTTGATTGGATTAAGATTGTAGTAATTGCTTTACCAGCATTATTTATAGCTGTGTCCCCATTCTTGACTTACACATTTATAGGCCAGTATTTTTACTTTGCAAATGAATTAATTGTTTCACAAAGTACCTTATTGATAACAATTGGTGGAATTATTTTCGGCTACGTATTATTAGATAGTTTAATAAAAGATCGTGAAAATGAAATAGTCATTGATCCATAGATACCTAACAGACCGTTCTTTAAGATGGCCATTGAAAGTCCATAAAAATTAATAAATTAGCCCATTCTATTTTTGGGGGAATGGGCTATCTGTTCTTCAGTATAATAGATGCACTATTACTTTTTAAAAATGTGATTTTAACTAGGTTAATCTTGATTCATAAAATTCAGCCTTATGATTATATATTAGGTATAATCAATTCTATATCTTCCTGAATTGCTTTATTGGTCAAACCACCCACTGATATTTTTTTTACTGTGCCCTCGGAGTCGATGAATATCGATGTTGGTATAGCATCTATATTATAACTTTTAAAAACAACTATTGAGTGATCTATCAATATCGGAAAACTAATGTTTTTAGTGAACTTTTTAACTTCAAAAGTTGTTTGTGCATTATTAATTGCAAGGATTTCCACTCCCTTAGATTTATATTTAATATAGTTTTCTTCTAAATCAGGCATTTCTTCTTTACATGGATCACAATAAGTTGCCCAAAAATTTAGTACAACTCCTTTACCTTTATAGTCTGATAATTTATGCTTCTCCCCATTTAAATCCTCAAGAATAAAATCAGGTGCAACATCTCCTATTTTCACCATTTCATATGTTTCTTTTATGAAGTTACTATAGACGGTGTAAGTAATGGCACTAAAGATAATTACTAAAAATAAAGTTCGCACAATCATTCTTTTTTTCATCTATTGTCCTCCTTTAAATCCAATGATATCCTCAAAAGGGTATTGAAATTCTGTTTAAAATGTTCATTGAATCAAAAGATAAGACTACTCCAACAATCATCAAAACAATACTGCCCATTTCAAAATCATAGGTCTGAAAAAATGGATTGAAATGTTGCCTATGACTCAAAAAAGTCACCATTCCATAATTAATACATATGTAGTGATAAATACATATTTATATAAAAATCAAATTAATGAGATGATTGCAACTTTTTCTATACCTATAAACTCACTGTCTAAATTCTACGATAAACTCATCTCTTCACAATCATTGGTAGCGAAGAAAGATCAGTTTTTAAGAAGTTATCAAAATTAATAATAGATTCTAATCTGCTATTTACGAGATGGGCGTCCATCTTTAATAAATGTTCAAAGGTTTTAAAGTAATTCAAGCCATTGGATAAGTCTTCGGAATAAGCTAAAGCGAATTCCTTCATATTTTCCATCTGCATCATTTTCTGACCAATCATTTTTTTTGTTACACGTTCAATTTCAAATGGGTTCAAACCGCTCCTTCTTACCTCTTGAAGTTTTTCATATAGCTTTTCTTTTACCGGAAGTATATTCACCGTTGAACCACTGACAACAGTAAAGTCATAATTTGGACCATTGTAATTAGAATAACCCCATTGATTATTGATTAAGTTCTCCCTATACAAATCCATTGTTAATGTAGATCCCAACCCAAAAAGGGCCTCAGTAATTGCGAGTTTTGCTAAATGATTTTCATAATAATTCCCATCTTGTTTTTCATGCCTTAAACCAATCGAAAATAAATCATGGGAGCAATTTTTCATAATTGATATATTTTTATAGGATTGATTTTTAGCATTGGGATAAAATAGTTCAAATTCATGTCTTTTCTTTTCAGCATAATTTTCATCACGGACTACTGTATGATAGATACTTTCACACAGTTCAATTGGATGAACATCACCTACAACCACCAATTTCATATTGTTAGGTCTATAATAAATGTCATGAGCCTGCACCAATAATCCTTTGTCTATCCTGTTAATACTTTCTATCGTACCGGCCACATCTGTACAAATTGGCAGATCAGGATACATTTGCATTAATAGGTTTCTGTAAACTACCCAGTTTGGTTTATCTTGATACATTAATATTTCTTCTCTAATCACTTTTTTTTCATTTTCAATTTCAATTGTTGTAAATTCTTGACTTAAAATGGAGGCAAGCAATTTGGAAATAAGTTCTGCCATATTACCAGAACTAGAAACTAGAAAATCCGTATTATTATAGCCAGTTTTGGCAGAAATAGATGCCCCGTTTTCAGAAAAGACTTTTTTCATGTCATGCATATTTCTCTGATTGAAAATTAAATGTTCCATAAAGTGAGCTGTCCCATACGGCAATTCCTTCTTTTCCTTTGTAGTAGTACTGATAAAAGCTGTATCATTAGCACCAAAATCCACATTTAACACAGCAAATGTTTGCGACATTCCTTTGAGAGGAATCATATGTACTTCCATCCCATTACTAAAGGTTTCACAAAAAACGGAGTGGCCTAATTTTTCATTTTGAAGACATTCCATTTATATTTTCGCCACCTTTTTAACCGATTTGAATACCGTATCTAACGTTATCTTTTTTGCAATATCGACGATATCACGTTTCGAAATATTTTCCAGCACAGAAAAAACCTTCTCTTCATCATCTTGAAAACCCAATAAATCCCCTGTTAAGCTAATATCTATTAAGATAGCTGGAGTTTCTAAGCCAGTTTTCACATAATGTTTCACTGCATTTATACCGGTTTGAATTTCTTCTTCGCTCACTTGCCCATCTTGAATTTTGTTTAGTTCATTTAAGATAATCTCAGTCACTGTTTCATAATTTTCTTCTTGTAAAGCAACATGAACTAATAATATTCCCTTTAAATCATCTATTTCAGAACTTAGATAATAGGCCATTCCTCTATTATGTCTGATTTCAGTTTGTAATTTTGATTCGGGTAAATTTCCGAATATAGTATTGAAGACAAGTAAAGGAATATATTCCAATGATGAGAAGTTGATACCTGTTTTAAATCCTATCAACAATCTTCCTTGATTGGCATGTAAATCTTGCTCGATATACTTAATCTCTTGATGAACTGGAGAAAGCATGTCGCCATGTGGACAAAGATTATTTTCTTCTTCCTGTTGAAAATAACTACAAGCATCATTTTGTATCTTATCTTCATCAATGTTTGGACCAATTACATGAATGTATTTTTTAGAGGATGATATGAATTCTTGATAATGTTGTAACAATATTTCTTCGTTTAATTCCTCCAGAGTGTCCAAATCACCATAAATCGGAATACTGAATGGTTCCCCTTCCGTCATAGTAGCCAAGCAAATTTCTTGGGCGGCATATTCCACATTTTCATTCATTTCTTTAATGCGATAATAGTGACTGGTAAATTCTTTTTCTATCCGCTCATACTCAAATCCTTTTTCCAGTGGACTATTAATGATTTCTGATAATAGTTTTAAAGATTTTGAAATCATATCCGAATCAAGTTGATTATTTTGCATAATCGACATTTCAAATTCTAAGACATGATAATCCCCTTTTCTCGATACGTTGCTTTTTAAAATTGCCCCATACAAATGATCTAACTTCGTCTGTATATTGACGGGTATTAATAATTCTGAAAAGATAGCAATAGAACATGCCATTTCTTTTCTTAATGGATATAAAAAGGTTAATCTAATACTTGTATTCATGTATTTATCATTAGTATGAACAAAAAAATTGATGCCAGAATTTCGCTGAATATCAAATGATAATGCTTCAGTTTCAAGCTCATATAACCGAGCATGATTGGTATCCAGACCTAATATTTGACTACTATTTTGACTTTTTGTTTTCCAATCAATTTGAATTGGCTTCCCATCTTGAATATTTACAGATGGATGCCATTCTACAACTTGTTCATCGTGCCTATACCACAATCTCCATAATTCAGGCTTTTTCATCAGTTCTGATGTGAAAATGGAGAAAGCTTTGTTAACTGCTTCATCTATCTTGTTGGGTTCTACTGCAAAAGGCTTATGAAAGATAATTTGCTTTTTTCCATCTTCGGACAGAGTCGTAAGCAGAATACATATTTTTTTCTTTGCCCTTTCAAGAATCCTAAAGATACCGCTTCTCACTTTTATTTCTGAAGACAAAAAGTTCGTCCGTATATCTGTATTATCTTCATTAAATCCTGCTTGTCCATCCAGAAACAATAGGAAGGAGTCATTTTCTTTTAAAATATAAAATAATTTGATAGCTATTAGATTTGATTCTGCGACTAATAGCTTTACTCCCGCTTCTTCCCTAATTTTTTCCCAAGAATCCAGTTTCCCTTCTGATTCAAAGGATTCTTGGTCTACGACAACATAAAATTTCCGATTCTTATTTTGAAATTTAAATCTTAAAGCTTTGATGATTTGGTCAACATTATGCCGATAATCACCAAAATGCCAGGAGAGAAAAGCGCCTCCTTCATTGAGTGTTTCCATCATGTATTCTTCGCCGATGATTTCATCGTAGTTGTCGATTTCAAAATTTGGATTTACCCTTTCTCGATTAATCATTCTGTTATGAGCCAAATACTTCATCCATATTTTCTCGTATGATTCATTTATTTTAAGAGGAGATAGTTCCATAACCATATTCATTAACGGAAAAAACTGGTCCGTTGTTAGGCCATGCTCCTTATAGTAGCTTCTTAGCATTTCTTCTTCCGATATAAATTCCTCGTATTGTTTTGAAAAATTATTCAATCATTTTTCCTCGCTTTCATAAATAGAAATCTTAAAAAATTACTGCCATCTAAATCGACTATACATTTAGCTAAACAAATTATTAATAACAGTAAAATTAGATACCTCGGCGCTAAATACTCATTATTTAAAATTTAGTAAAACTGGGGAAATACAAGTCTGTCTCTAAATACTCGTCAAAATACGGTTCAACGATATAAAAAGATAGGTTTTTATCCATTCATTTCAACTGCCCTTTTTATTTCTTTATTCAATTGTGTTTGTTTCAATTGAAAACTATTCCTGATGACAAAATAACTATATAAAATACCGGTTATGGCGAAAACATTCAATAAGCTGATTGTCCAGTAGAATAAACTCTCTTCCTGGTAATGGTTTGTTAAAAACCATCCGATTACAACGATAAAAAAGAAATATAAAAAGTTTAAAAAGAACGCCTGAAATCCTTTGCCAATTTGTTCAAGCACCAATAATGATGACATCATGGGTCCCATGATAATATAGGATAAAGCAACAATCTTTAAATAATTTGCTGTATGTACGCTCACTTCCCCGTCAGCAATTAAAAAAGAAGCGATTAGGTCTTTACCTAAAAAAATGGCCGTGCCAATGATAATGTAGATTCCTACTATATTGATCATTCCTTTCTTATAGATTTCAAAGGAACGTTCTAAATTATTGCCACCCATATTCTGATTCATAAGAAGACCTAATGTATTACCAGAAGATATCGCGATTAGAAGGACTATTGTTTGTAATCGATATGCAGCTCCAAAACCCGCTACCACCTCATTTCCAAATGGCATTAGGATTTTATTGAAGAAAAATGTACTAATAAAGATTAAAATATACGAAATAGCCACTGGAATACCAATATTCAAGATTTTACGTTTGGCAATTTCCTCTAATTTAAATCTTTTCAATGAAAAAGGTAAAATTTGAAATTTTACAATTTTATATTTTAATAGGAAAAATAGACTGATGATTATTGAGATACTACTTACAATAAAATTAGCAAGGACAATACTATAAACGCCAAGAAGGTAATATTCTACAAAAATATAAACTAATAAGATATTGGACACTGAGGTAAACGTACTTATTCCTGAAGAAATCTTTACAAGGCCATATCCCCTTATACTGGATAACAGTATGGCATTTACTACTGAGAATATTGTAAGAAAGACCATTAACCGAGTATACTTCCTAAATAAATTGATTGATTCATTACGAACGTTAAAATAATCGGCGAACATCGGTGTTAATAAACTAATGAAAATCGCAATAATTAAACTGGTTAAGATTCCATATAGAAGGTAATTATTAATCAACTTAGGTATTTGCTCGGTATTTTCCCTTCCTTTTTCAAATGCAACGGAAGAGGCATTCGAAATTTGAAAACCTTCAATCAATGCAGTCATAAAAAAAGAAAACGGAATATATAAACCAACAATATACAGAGCTTCCTTATGCTCATGCCCCATAAAAAAAGTATTGGCCAGTTGCGTAACAATCGAAACTGAAGAAGCCAATACCATTGGAATAAAGGTTTTATAAATCAACGGAATAATTCGATCATTTAAATAATCTATATTTCTTGGCAAAATTTCTCCTCCTTACCACTTAAAACTGGAAACTAGAGGCATCCCATTAAACTGAAGAACTGCAAATGAAGTACTCAAATCCCGGTTTGCCGATATTATAAGTATCTTCTCTTCTTTTTTCAATTTTCCTGATAACAGTAATTCGGTAAACGTGTACCAGACATCACTACTTTGATAATTCTGAGCAACATTTGTCTTTCGGATAAAAAACAAATCGGATTCCAGGAAATCCATTCGACCAAATAAATTTTGGACAATAACCCACTTCGGTTGATGTTGATGTGACACCAATTCATAGATTTGCTTAATGATATTAGAAAAGTGAATTTTACTACTTTCTATATTTGATTGATATTCAGCTAAGGGATAATTTCCAATTTGAAGAATTTGAATCGATCCGTGTCCTTTAGAAAAATGCATGCCCATTGCAAAATCTGATAAGGGAAGATAGCCTGTCCTGTACCGGTTTTGCTCAATAAATAATTGTTCTCCTAATAGAAGAATTCCTTCTTCTCCTTCATTTAAACAAAGTTCCAGAATTTCTAGACAATCTATAGAAGCTAATGAGCCTAAATGAGAAACACCAAAATAATTTTTTGGTTTCTTATCGGACCATTCTAAAATTCTTGGCAGCGGCTGTATTTCCGGCTGGCGATCTGAAAACGAATTTGAAATTAATAAACACTGATAGTTGTTCACTACTGGTAATAGTTCCGTATGGCATTTGTGTAACATTTCCGACAAGGTCACTTGCTGATTGTCAATTTTGATAGAATAGGACTCGACCGTTTCTATTGGAATGTTATGATAATATGCATCTATTTCCAAATGTGGTTCTAACCTAAAAAAATCAGAAGGCTCTTTTCCATCTAAATAATAATTTTTTCGATCCATATGTAGAATTGCCAAAGATGATAATGATACATTTAAATCACATAGGTTATACATACGAAATCTTTCCATTCATGTAGCTTTGAAAAATATTTAATTTTAATATATTTGAAGTACCTTCCATGTTTTCAAACGCAAATGCATCTCTGAACCATTTGTTTAAATATGGATGTTCAAAAAAGGCTCCTTCACCAAATAAATCTAGCGCATATTGAGTGATCTGCTTCACTAATGAGGTAGCTCTCACTTTTGCAATTGATCCGACATAACCATTCCGCGGATTAATATCCACTTCCAATGCAGCTTGACGAATGAGATTCCTAGTAGTTATTAGCTCATTTTGAAAATTCTCCAGTTTCTGTTGTTGATCTAAGGATAAATTCTTCTTATTGGTAATCATGTAATCATAAGTTGCTTGTGAAACACCCAGTGCCATAGCAGCTACTGTAGGACGCATTTTATTAAAAACAGTAATGGCTCCATGCATTCCTCTTTTTAAAGGGCTTAAATGCCTTCCAATAATCTGTTCTTCATTTATGCGAACATTTTGGAACGTTAATCTACTAAGTTTCGGAGCGCGAAGACCTAATGTATCAAGTGCTTCGGCAGAAAAACCATCTGAGTCCTTTTCAATCAAGCACATTTCAATTCCTATTGGACCGGTTGTGGTACGCGCAAAGACAACTCCGATTTCCGCCCGAGTACCGTTCCCAATGAAATATTTCTCACCGTTTAATAACCTTTGCCCATCGCATGCATTTACTTTCTTCATATTTGTTTCAATATGCATGGCATCCGATCCCTTATTAGGCTCAGTTAAGGCAAAAAAAGTCCAACAAGGTTTGGATAGCAATTTGCTGTAATACTGTTCCTTTTGCTGCCCATCGGCAAAATCTTGAATAATGATTCCAGATAATGAAGGCCCTGGACACCCCACAACGACTCCCGCATCCCCATAGGAAAGCCATTCAGTCCCAATGACTCTCTCAATGCAAGTTAAACCATAAAATTTTGTATTATTAATGATAAATGGATGATCATTATATTCAGAAGGAATCATCATTCGTGATAACAATTGAACACTGGCCAAATCCGTAAATTCATGTAGCCGATCAGGCTGTTCATCTATGATTAGTCCAATATCCCGAAATTCTTGCGAGTACGATTTAATAGCTTCTTCAAAAGCATTTAATTTTTCTATATTCAAAATATTCACTCCGATTCTACAAACAGGTTTTTGATGACAAAAGACAAATAAATTTTTCTGCTCACTGTTTCCGTCAGGACACCATGACCACCAGTTAGGTTAATCAGAGTATTCATACAATCATCTATTTCATTGTGAATAAATACATTGAAAGACTTATTCTCTAATGTGGTATTTCCATTGATATAGTTGTTAATAATTGAATATATTTTAATAATGGCCTCCGAAAACTGCCCTTTCACCATTTGGTATTGAATAATCGGTAATTTTCCTGAATAACGGTTGCTCAAAAGCTTTTTATCATAAGCAAGGCATTCCAATGCAATCCACGTCCGCATGAATAAAGCAAAGTCATTTTTTGTTAAAGGAATATTTTCTATCTGGTTGGACCCCTTCTCAGGTATGTCATCCATTTTAAATAAGCTAATCATTTCATGTTCCATGAAATGATTATTAACCTTATTAAATTTTAGTTCGGTCAATTGATAGAGATTATTACCTCTAAGAATATGCGTATTCGGATTCTCTAGAACAGAGTGAGGAGCAAGAAAATAATTATTGGATGATATAATAATTGGATTTTCAAAGGCTTTGAAAATCCATTCAAAAGCTTCAAAAAGGCTCAAACCACGGGTCTCTTCTAAAAATCGATTTATATAGTTCAATAAATTCTCATTTTTTGATGATAAAAGTGTTGACATTATTTATCTCCTTTTATAATAAATTCTTAATGTTCAATGACAGCAGATCCCACAAAACAACCTAATCCTACACTTACCATTAAAATCTTATCTCCCTTTTTTAATCTATTTTGAGATTGTAAATAATCTAAATTTATAAAGCAATCTGTTGTATACGTATGGCCAATCTCGGGAAGTAAATCCAAAATGATGTTTTCTAAAGGAAAATGGGTAAGTTTTGAAAACTTTCGCCAAGTCATTTTATTCACATTGTAGGGAAGAATATATTGAATTTCATCGAGAACTACATTCGCCTTTGTCAATGTTTCATGTATCGCCTTAATAATAATGGAAACGTATTCTTCGTTAAATAAAGCTGTTTTTTGGGGATTTTCGTAAAACCCTTGATTAAAACGAGTATCCCTATAAACACCGATGGACAGTACTTTATTTGTTTCGTTTTTTTTCTGTAACAGAACTGCCACTGCCGAATCTCCAATAACGGTAGAATTTTCTATATATCTTAATCTAGTAGTCATATTGGATTGGTCTCCCAAGATTAATAGAATCGTATTTACATTTTTTTTCTTTGCAAAATACAAGTCTGCGAGCTCCATTGCATAAAAGGAAGAAGCACATGCCTCTTGAGCAATCCCGAATTTTTTTGTGCTTAATAAATCAAATGGCATTAAGACTTTATTTAACAACCCATAATCATGTGGAACTTGCGCCAGTAACGAATGAGCATACAAGACTAAATCAACTTTTATATCTAAATGAAGGTCTAGTAATGCATAACGAAGGGTCTCTTCCAATCTTTGTCCATTTTCAACAATGGGAACTTGATGGATATTGTGTAATCTTTTCATTAATTTTATTTCTCTTTCATTGCAGCCAGAGTACTCTAATACTTCATCAATCTTTTGCCTTAGGCTTGGGATATATGTGCCAATTTTTGCAATTCCAAAACTCACATTCAACCTCCAAGTATGCTAAATTTCATATAATACAGTTCATTTTCCTTTAAGCTTCCATCTAACAAATAAATAGATGAATCTCCCTGAATCTTGCCCTTTTGTATTAATTTTAATAACTTTGCAAACAAGGACGTGCATAATTGCTTAGAGGAAGCAATAAAGGTGATTTCGGATGGCATTTCTGTATATTTCTCTTCTAGATTGGACGAAATAATATACTGATCATCACTTTGATTTAGATTCATTTTTTTCATCCATTCATGCAGATTAGTATTGGATTCATAACCCCACTCATTCAGTTCAAGACAAGGACCAGTTCCATTTTTTTCAAATAGACAAGCAATTGCTGTATCTTCAATATCTTTAACACCTGGAGCATAATATGATAATGTAGATTGATCGAGCATTAACAAAAGTGCCTTTTTACACTTCTTTGTAAAAAATAACTCTTTGATGATTTTTACTGCTGCAAAAGGAGCATAAGTATCTACTGCTGAAACAGCAAAACCTTTTGCATTTAGATTATATTTTTCAATTAAGTAATTGACAGTTGAAATGGACGGATTGATATCAGGGATACAATAAACTAAAACGACTAAATCTACATCATCGATTTTATTCCCGGTTTTTAATAATTGATCTATTAAGCTAGTTCCCATAAAACTAAATGAATTATTCAACCCCGAATTCAATAGAGATTCATCCACCTTAAGTCCATACATATCTGCTAAATCTGTTTGAAATTGAATTTCCCCAATACTATGAGTATATGACCTCTTTTCCAAGAACCGTTTACATACATACGAATTAATTTTTATCATACTCATTCATTCATGCATTTACTAAAGATTTATCAATATAATCAACAATTGTCTCTACGGATTCAAAATATTCCGGTTCAATGTCTTCGGGATCTATAGATAATCCCTCAATATTGTCTTCCAAAACCATTAAAAGTTCAAAAATCGATGTAGAATCAAGACTTAATGATTCTAATGTTGTTTCAGGTAGTATTTCCTCCATCTCATCAATATCCAACACTTCTCTTAATGCTGCTATAGCCACCTCAAAAGTATTCTTACTCATTATTTATCAATTCCTTTCTATTATTGTATTAAACTAAATGAAATATCTTTTCATTAACTAGTATTTGTTTGCCTATAATATCCTCTGAATTATCACGTCTTCTAACCAGATAGTGTTTCCCACTATGAATCAACACTTCAGCAGGAAAACCATGACTTAAAAACAGACCAGGTGATGCACTTGGACCGTATGCACCTGATTGTAAAATCCCAATAAGATCCCCTCTTTGGACCTTTGAAAGTTCAACATTTTTTCCAACCACATCATTTGGAGTACATAGTGGACCCGTTACATTATAAGTATCAATGTCCGCCTCATCTAAATTCGTTAAATTCTTCATAGGAAAATTTCTTTTAACAAAACTACCTACTCCGACTGCAGCCATATGACAATTTGTTCCACCATCTGTTATAATGAAATTTTCTTCTCTAGATTTTTTTATATAATTGACTTTGGATACAAACATGCCAGATTTAGCAACGAGATATCTTCCTACTTCCATCGCCAGCTTTGTATTCGGAAAAGAGTCTTTAAAATCATTAATAATAGGAGATAGTTGTTCACCTAATTTTTGTATATTAAGATCCTCTTCATTACTAAAATAAGGTACGCCTAATCCTCCACCAATATCGACAAATTGTAATGCTAGACCCGTTTGTTCACTAAACCGTACTGCCAACTTTAAAATGTTAATTGTGTTTTGGCAGATCACATTCTCATCTAAAATTCTTGTCCCCATGTATACTTGAATTCCAATAATATCCACATTTTCATATGACTTTAGCAAGGCTAAATTTTGAAATACTATTTCTTCATCTATTCCGAATTGCCGAGGCTTTCCTCCCATTGCAAGCCTAGAACCTTTAATTGAAAATGTTGGATTCACTCTAATTGCCACACGTGCTCTCTTTTTGCGAATAGAAGCAATTTTATTGATTAATTCTAATTCTTGAAAAGATTCGCATACGATTGCATAAATAGAATGATCGATACAACTTGTAATTTCTTCTTCACTTTTTCCCGGCCCTAAAAAAATAATATTTTCTGGATCTGTATTTGCCATTAGGACCGTTTTTAATTCTGTCAATGAAGAAACTTCAGCTTTTGCTCCCAATGATTTTAGCAAGTTATAGACAGAAATATTAGGGTTCGATTTTAAAGAAAAAAATACTTCAAGATGCTTTGTAATATTGCTTTTCAACTCTAAAAATATATTAGAAATTTCTTGCCCGTCATATATATAAAGAGGTGTACCATATTTTTCTGCTAAATCACTTATAGGTATTCCTTGTATTTCATATACCATTTATCTTGTTTCCTCCCCTCATTCTTGAATTTTATTTAATTGAATCTGTATTCTACGATCCAAATCAAACAGTGAACCCATATTACTTGCCATTAAAACTCCGTACAATCTCCCCTTGAAAAACTTACCTTCTTTACTGAAACCGGAGTTAACAGTCGCAAAATTGTTAATTAAGAAACCTTCTTGTCCATTGGTAGTAATCATAAAGTTTTCAAGTAAAGTAAATATTTCATTAAATGATATTTGACGACTCAACTTTAATTCATAATATTTTGCTAATGCGTGCCCTTGATTTTGTAAAAAATTTTCTTGTATTCTCATTTGGTAGGAGGCCATATTAAATCGTGCATTGATTTCAAGGTTTGGCCAAAGCATATCCTCCTGATCATATATCGCATCGATTCCAACTATTCCGTAATAACCGTCTTGATATAATTGTCTACCTATTTTTTCTCCAGCTTTACGCAGTTCTTCATCCAGCTTTCTTGTGATGTAAGTTGGATAAAGATGTCCACGATGAACTCCATCTTCTACAATGCATTCCTTTGCACCGTAATAAATAACTTTGCCGTTTCTTTCAATTAGTATTTGATAATTAATATCAGCTGTTTTCCTAATCCATTTTTCTAAAACAAAGCTCACTTTTCCATTGTTTTTTTTATTAAGCCCTTTTTCTATCATCTTAATTGCTTTATTAAATTTTTCTTCCGAATCAATAATAATTAATCCTTTTCCTGACACACCCAGAGATTCCTTTAAGACTAATCTTTCTCCACTTATTAGATAATGCTTCAAGTTTTGATATGTCTCTAACAAACTATCTACGGAATCACACTCCCCTCCAGGAATCTGCCTGATATTTACTTTTTGATTCAGAACACGACTATATACTTTAGTGTTTACTTTGCTAAAAACATGACTACTTGGCACTGCAAGAGGAATACCTGTTAATTCTGAGAGCTGTTCTTCGTACTCAGAACATCCATAAGGCATAAAGTAAATGTTATTATTCGTATTTTTCAGTTCTTTTAGATGTTGAATTGTTTTTTGGCAATTTAGAATGTCCTTCGTAATATTTAAGTTTGGATTACTGTTCTCAACATAGATAATACCCGGACACTCTAGTAAACTTTGTAAATACTGCAAGAAGTGAGTACTGACAGGTCGTTTTAGAATTACAATATCTGTTGGGCTGGCAAGTAATACACCTTGTTCTTCCAATCTATTGACCATCAACCTTGCATTACCAATGGAAACCGAAGGAATACCTACCGTTTCTGGCGGTTTCCAATACTGTTCAACTTCAAAGTTATTAATATATATAAATTTTGCTTTTTCGTCGTCTACTAGTGCTTTTTTTAGATGAGCACTTAAATTACAACCTATATTTTCCATCTCACACCTCCATTAAAATTGAAATAGGCTCACAGCAAACGTTGCACCTAAGCCAACTGAAACCATCAAGAAATAATCACCTTTTTTTAACAGGCCATCACTGATTGCACAATCTAAATTTAAAAATGGATCAGAGCAAAAGCAATGTCCATATTTCTCCACATTTTTTAAATATATTTTTTGGATAGGAAACTCTAAGGATTTAGATATCTGTTTCCAAGAAGATACATTCACATTATGCGGTAAGATTAGAGATATTTTTGACAATTCTAAATCAAGATCATTAACCGTTTCTATTATTAATGCTGACAAGGTTGGTACATAATTTTTTTCGAATTGTTTTTGTTCTTCCTGACTAATGCCGATTCCTTCAGCATATTTCCCTAATATTTTAGTTTTTGTTTTAATAAACTTAATATTTTTATTACTATTTCTAGATAAGATGACTGCTGTTGATGCCTCTCCTAAAATAGTGGTATTATTAATTAATTGCATAATTGGATTGAAAACCTTTTCCCCCATTAACAAGAGCACCTTATCATTTTTATCTGTACTATTTAATAAGCTGTCTGCAATTTCTAATGCGACTAGACTTGAAGCGCAATTTTGTTGATTTATTGAAAAATTTATCGTATTATGTATATTGCAAATTTCACTTATTTCTTTAAACATATCCAACGGAAATGGGTGAACATTCTGAATAGTATGACAATAAATAATGTATTTAATTTCCTGTCTAAAACTACTGTTTCGCTCAAATATATTTAATATTGGCGTACTTAATAATTTTGTTAATGAACCTTCTTCTTTCCTGATTTCTTTTAATCCGTGGATTTTTTTAAAAACTTTAATTTGATAATTTTTTAAATTTAAGTAATCCTGTAATTCTGATATGTCTATTACTTTTTCAGGAATATAGTTTTCAATATAATCAATGTATATCAATGTATTGGTCACCCTTTTATTTTAAGTTATAAAAGAAACCCCATCTAGGGAAGGGGAATTTCTTTTATATCCACTTTTAGCATTTACCGCATGCACCGCCGTAACGTACTATATTTTTAAGATTCTTAATTTGCATTGGTTTCGCTTTAATTTTCATTTGTTTTCACCTCCTTTTAACATGTCGAAAACTATTCATTAGTTTTCGACATGTTAACTACCAATCGATTTAGCATTTACATGAACCGCCGTAACGTGCTACATTTTTAAGATTCTTAATTTGCATTGGTTTCGCTTTAATTTTCATTTGTTTTCACCTCCTTTTAATTTGGAGTAAACCGTCATAAGGTTTTCCTTATTTTTTCACCTGTCAATTTAGCATTTACCGCATGCACCGCCGTAACGTGCTACATTTTTAAGGTTCTTGATTTGCATTGGTTTCGCTTTAATTTTCATTTCTTTTCACCTCCTTTTAATTTGGAGTAAACCGTCATAAAGTTTTCCTTATTTTTCTACCAGACAATTTAGCATTTACCGCATGCACCGCCGTAACGTGCTACATTTTTAAGATTCTTAATTTGCATTGGTTTAGCTTTAATTTTCATTTGTTTTCACCTCCTTTTAATGGAGTAAACCGTCATAAAGTTTTCCTTATTTTTTACCAGTCAATTTAGCATTTACCGCATGCACCGCCGTAACGTGCTACATTTTTAAGATTCTTAATTTGCATTGGTTTCGCTTTAATTTTCATTTGTTTTCACCTCCTTTTAATGGAGTAAACCGTCATAAAGTTTTCCTTATTTTTTTACCAGTCAATTTAGCATTTACCGCATGCACCGCCGTAACGTGCTACATTTTTAAGATTCTTAATTTGCATTGGTTTCGCTTTAATTTTCATTTGTTTTCACCTCCTTTTAATTTGGAGTAAACAATCATAAGGTTTTCCTTATTTTTTTACCTGTCAATTTAGCATTTACCGCATGCACCGCCGTAACGTGCTACATTTTTAAGATTCTTAATTTGCATTGGTTTCGCTTTAATTTTCACTAGTTTTCACCTCCTTTAATTTCTCTGCAGTAACAAATGCAATGACATTTTTTGATGTATAACTAATCGAGTGATGTAAAATAATTCCTTCTTCTTTTAAATTGATTTTTGAAGTATAAATATTTGTCTCTCCATTATCATCGATGAAAAATTCAATATTTAAAAAATTAAATTTTTCATAAACAAGATGATTAATGGCTTTATATGCTGCTTCTTTAATAACGAAACATTTAGCTATCCATACTAATCTAAGCTCACTATCTTTTAATCCCATACAATAGTCTCTCTCTTTTTTGGAGAGAACCTTTTCAATGATCCAAATTTCATTTCTTTTAAGCATTTTATCTAAACTGGCTAGTTCAATCATATCTACTCCGATTCCAACTAACACTACAATGTATCACTCTTTCATATAATTAATTTTAAATCTTATTTATTTTAATAATTGACTAATATTGAGTATTTTTTTATCAAATACTTAGCTACATTAGGATTCATTATTTACTTTTTTTTCAAGTTAAACAAACTGTATAGTATTGGTACAATAAACAGCGTTAATAAAGTAGATGTTGATAGCCCTCCAATGACGACTACAGAGAGTGATTTTGACACCATTCCTGATTCATTTGAGATAGCCATCGGAATTAAAGCACCGATTGTTGCAATAGCAGTCATCAAAATTGGTCGAATACGTATGACGCCGGCTTCAATTATAGCTTCTTGTTTGATCATTCCACTTCTTTCATTTTGCTTCACCTTATCTACTAGAACGATAGCATTCGTTACTACAATCCCATTCAACATGAGTAAACCAATCATTACAGGCATACCAATTGGTTCATTTACTATATAAAGTCCAATTAGCGCTCCAATGATAGAAAATGGTATTGCAAACAGAATAACAAATGGAGCCTTTCCTTCTCTAAATGCAATTACCATGACTAAATATACTAAGAAAATACTGATTACGATGGCAATGGATAGATCTTTGAAGCCATCTGACATCGATGCAGATGCGCCTTCCTTGTAGTAGCTAATATTTTCTGGTAACTCTAAATCATTGATAATTTCATCTGCTTTCGCTATCACATCCCCTACTTTTTCATCTGTGATTGTACCATTTACCATGATATATTCATTTCCATTCAAATGAGAAACAGCGGTAATATTATCGACTCTTTTCAATTCACCTATCTCTTTAAGAGAAACCGGCATACCCATTACATTGTTAATTTTTTGATTCCCTAGTTTTTCGATGGATGTTATTTCGTCCATCTTCAATCCAAGTTTCACTTCTCGTATTTCGCCTTCCATTCTCATCGTTGTTACTATATCACCGCTAATTAGTGTTCGAAGACTTTGTGCTACCACGGCTGGCATTAGTCCTTTTTCAGCAAGCTTAACTTCGTCCAAATCAATGACTATTTCAGGCTCTTCACCTTCTAAAGATGTTGTAACATCTGTCATTCCTTCTACTTCTTTTAAACTAGTTTTGATTTGCTCGCTTGCCTTTTTTAAATCCTCAGAATTAGACCCATTTACAACAAGAGTGTACCTACCTTCTGCACCACCAATAATTCCACCTACCCCAGATACTGTAATTTTCTCTGGCTCTGTAATGGTTGTAAATTGGGATCTCAAATCTTTTACAAATCCATTAATATTTACTACAGAATCTTTTACAACAAATGAAATTGTTGCACTTTCAGATGCTCCGTCAATATTTGTATTTACCAGAGTTATATCCTCTTGATCAATTAAAATTTTCTCCACTTTACTAGCTGCTTCAATTGTTTTCTTTGGAGCAGTTCCTTTTTTCATTTTAATTTCGACATCAAAATCATTCACTTTCTCTTGCGGAAGGAAGGTTGTGCCGAGTCTAGGTGTTATTAGGGCAACAGAACCAACCAGAATCAATAATGCTGTAGTTAAAGTTACGAATCGATGTTTTAACACCCAAGTCAATTTTTTTCGATACCAAATTTGAATTGCATTTTCTTGTGGTTCCTTCAGTGTAGTTTTTAAAAGAAAAATTCTCGATAAGAGTGGAACAAGAGTTATTGCAACAATTAATGAAATCAATAATGAAATAACAATTGTCCATGCAAGTGGTTTGAAAAATCCCCCTACAATCCCTGGTACAAAAGCCAATGGCAAGAAAACCGCTACAGTTGTGATTGTGGAAGTGGTGATAGCAGATGCGACTTCTCTTGTAGCTTGTTCTATGAGCTTATCATTTCTTTCTTTTGAAGCCCTTACCCTTCTAAAAACATTTTCAATTACTACAATTGAGTCATCCACTACCCGTCCGCAAGCTACTGCAATTCCTGCAAGTGTCATAATATTTAATGTATATCCTATCGTTTTCATCAGAAGAAAAGATGCAAATATGGATACTGGAATGGATATAACAGCAATAATGGTCGAACGAATATTTCTTAAAAATAACAAGGTTACGACAACGGCCATTAATGCACCTAAAAATGCCTCCTTGAGCATAGAATAGACTGATTTCTTAATTTCAATAGATTGATCACGCAGTGTTTCTACTTTATATCCTTCAGGAAGATCCAAATTTTTCATTTCTTCCTTAACTTGTTCAACAATAGCTACTACATTAGCTCCACCTTCAGCCATAATACCCAAACTTACTCCTTGTTCTCCGTTTATTCGTGTAATATTATTTGTGTATTCACTTTCATATGTAACTTCAGCAATTTCACCTAAAGTAATCGTTCCAGGTAAAGTCTTAGTGGTTTGTGAATTTGTCCCTTGTGTGAAAATCTTTATTTTTTTAACATCTTCAACTGATTTTAATTCTTTATTTATTCGCACCGGTAATACTTCGTTAGATACAGAAATATCACCGGTCGGCATCGAAAGATTATTTGCTGAAATAGCTGTTTTTACATCATTAATAGTAATTCCACTTGCCTCTAATTGTTTAGGTATTAGTCGAACAAGCACTAACCGATCTGCAACCCCGCCAACCTCGATTTCACTTACACCATCGATTACTTCAATAAGTGGAATAATACGTTTCTTCATAAAATTTTGAACTTCTTCATAATTTTCATCGGCATAAATCCCCATTGAAAAAACAATTGGATTATCATCAGGACTAGATAATTCAAACTTCGGTTCTTCTGCCAATTCTGGAAGTTGAATCTTGTCAACACTTGCCCTTACTAACTGTTCAGCTTGCTTCATATCAATTGACATATCAAATTCTATCGTTGAATATGCTGCATTAGCAACGCCACCTGTATATACATTCTTTCCGCCTTCAAGCTTTATAAATTCTCTTTCCATTTGCTCCCCAATATCATTCATTGATTGTTCCGGTGAAGCACCTGGATAAGGAATAAAAACTGTCAAATATGGAATGTCTACGTTTGGATACTTCTCAATATGTAACTCTTTTAAAGAATAAATTCCTCCTGCAACAATAAGAAGTACCACTAAACACAGAGCTAAAGCACTTTTCATACTAAACTGAATTATTGATTTCATCTTATACCTGCCTCTATAAATATTTATTTAACATTATTTCTGAACCATTAGATTAATTGTGTGCCATTCTATTGGAATTGATATGATATTCGGCGCAATTGGAAACTAGGTAAATACCAAATCAAATCTATTTGGTATAAACAACTAATATATATTGTTAATTCTGCTTAATTTACAATAAATCGTATTTATAGCAATAGATCGTAAGTATTAATAAAAAAGTTATCCAAATTTGATTTCATAATTTGTCTGAGTAGTGTATTACTAACTTCTTAATTTATCTATATTTTCTATATTCAGATTAATATAATATAATCCGTCATTTCAAGGTAAGGAATACGACATTACTATTTCGGTTTCCCGACACATTTTGTAATTATTTGTTAAAAGCGCTCTAAAAATATAGAGGTAACTCTATATAGATAGAGTTTACATTCTATATAAAACAGTAATATAACACACATTTTTTACGTTATTTACCATTTTACTATTCCATTTAGTCGATATATGATTCATAATGAATGTATACTGAATGTAATTGTTACAACAAAAGGTGGTTTGTATAATGCGACATAATGAGGTCTTAATTATTAAAATGAAAGAACTAATTACAACGAATCAACATTTACATCTCGCTTTTCAGGACCAACTTATTCAATATATCAATGTCAAAACAAACGCTTCTTTCATGTTTGCTCATCTTTGCCTTTTCCATTATGAGGCATTTGGCTGTGAACTAGATGATGATGCGGTGTCGATTGCAGCAGCACTTGAGTTACTTATTTTAAGCTTTGATATAATTGATGATTTACAAGATGGTGATGTCGATACAATCTGGTCTCAGGATACCGCAATCGGGTTAAATGGAGCTATTGCGCTTCTGTTTATTGCGAAACAAATTGTATTAAAAACTTCAAGTCGATACAAATGGGAAGTTGCTTGTTTGCTAGAAGAATATGGCCTTGATTGTATTAATGGTCAACAACAAGATTTACTTAATACAGCACGGACTGAAGAAGCATATCTCAATATGATTCGCCAAAAATCTGGTTCATTAACTGCTCTAAGTTGTCAGCTTGGTGTTGTCTTAGCTACTGGCCAAATAAATTCAACGGTTGCACGTTATGCTGAACATATTGGCATGATTCAGCAAATCAAAAACGATATTACAGACTTAAAATATTGGAATGGAAAAAATGATATTATCTATAAAAAATATTCGTTGTCAATTCTTTTTTTATTTTCACAGCCATCATCAGTTGCGGTACATCTAAATGATTACTACGCAGGTAATACGCATTCAGTAAATGTTCCCTTACTTCAAAAAGCATTAATTGATAGTGGTGCGATTCAATATGCACTGGCGATTAAAAACTTATTAAAGCTAGAAGCTTTAGTATTTTTAAAGCAGATTAAAATGCACGAAGTAGACCTTTTATATGTAGAAAAATTAATGAAATGAGGTAATGTCAAATGATGAAATTCATTCAATACTTACAAGAAAACCCAGCGTTCATACAACTTTTAAAGGATAATAAGCTTTCTTTAGTAGGTGTAACTTCACTACAACAAAAAGCAATTGTGGAAGCATATGATAATGATGTATGCTTAGGCAGCCTAGGTTGGCGACCACTTTAATCCCTCTCCGTTCGTTCATCACCTTGTTAACACTTTATATCGCTGTTGGGAGTTATGTACTTTATATCAGCTATAGTTCTCCTATTATTGGGATAGAGGTTGTAAAACAAGACGATCGATTGGTAATTGAGCATTTCGAATATCCTGATTGGGCAGAACTCCATGAAATAAGTAAAGGTGATATATTGATTGCAATCGATGACTTCTCTCCTTATAAAATGGAGCACGTTGCACCAGACGGGATTGTTCGATCTGCTAAAACACTAACTGTAATGGACGCTACAGGAAACATTAAAGAAATTGATGTTTTGTATCATGAATTGCCTAAGGCATTTTCACATTTTTTCATTTTACCAGTAATTTACTTTTTACTTATGTTGTCATTAGCAATTTATTTATATAAGCAAAAAAGTGGCAATGTCGCTTCACTGAATATTTTAATTTATTTTTTGCTAACGGTATCGCTTGCCTATTGTAGTGTTGGTGCATCCACCCAACTACATCCCGTAGGTAGTATTGTTAATAGTACATGTTTAATCCTATGCCTTGTACTACTCATTCACTTTTTACAAAAGTATTTTGCTTTTTTGCGTATACCATGGAGATTTAATAAAAAGATTTGGATCTTATATCTCATTACTGTGTGTGTTTTCCTAGTGTCTATGATAGAAATTTTCAATTCAGCATTTTTCACTTTGAATACGATCATTATATTGCTGCTATTTGTGGCTCTGATTTTTTATATTTTAATCATTCTTGCAACTTCGTATACTCGTGATCGAAGCATTCAGCTCCAAATACTTTTTTGGTTTATCGTTCTACCATTTTTACCTTTTGTCATTTTTTATGTACTCCCTGAATTATTATTTCAACAAGCAATTTTAAGTCCATCGACTTGCGCTATATCGTTACTATGCATTCCCTTTACATTCACCTTTATGCAAGTAACGGAACGATTATTTGATGTTGACTATTATGTTTCTCGTATACGTTACTATGTGCTGTTTGCTGGTGGTATGACAGTTTGGCTAATGATAGGAATTGACTCGTTTTTATCGATTTCAATACGTACTAATATAGGTATAGCACTTTTTATTTTCATTTCTATTTTTGTGCTGTTATGTGTTAAAGAAAAAATTGATTATGTGTATAGAAAAGTATTATTTTCTACGAACGGCAATAATATTCATTTTTTGTATTCGATTATTGATAAAGTCGGAAAAGAAATAAAAATGGAGGATTTATTTAACACACTTTCCGATCAACTTATGAAGCAATTAGAAATGAATACGGTTTATGTCATACAATATGATATGGAAACTGAACAGATTTCTCTTGCTAATGCTCAGTCTGAAGAGAATAGGCACCAACTCCAATTAACGCCAAAGGATTTAGATCAACTACAAGTTGGATCAATAAAGAAATTTCAAACGTTTTACGTCGCTTGCTTACATCGAAATATAAAAACAAAATACTTTTTGATTTTAAGAACCAACTCCAAAATTCATTTAAAGAAGGAAGAACTTCTTTGGTTAGAATTACTGCTTCATTACATTGATAATTTTGTTGAAAACACACAGCTTGTAGAGGATTTAATGTTTGAGTTAAAGCAAGCAAAGGAAGGACAAAACTATCCTGCTTGGCTACATAAGCTCTGCTGGTTACAGCTTGAAGAAGTAAAAAGTCAACTTGGACAAGAGCTCCATGATACTATTTTACAAGAGCAAATTTTTTTAATTCGCGAATTGGACAACTTACTTTATGTACGTGATCGCGATCTCGTACAACAAAAAATTTTACAAATTCATCAGCAACTAATAACAATAAATGTCCAGTTGCGACTATACTGCGAGCAACTTAAGCCTCCGCTTCTTCAAACACTTGGTTTGGAGGCCGCACTGACGAAATTATTTAATCAGACCGAACAACGAGCTCACTTTACTTTAATGCATTCTATTGAACCGTTACTAATAGATGACAATGAGATGTCGTTACTCATTTATCGTTTAATCCAAGAAATGTTAAACAATGCATTAACGCATTCTAAAGCAACATATGTAAAAATTGAACTTCGTGCTTTATCACAAGGTTTTCATTTATTTTATATGGATAACGGGATTGGCTGTCACTTAGAAGATTTGTATTTATCTGGGACGATGGGGATAATTGGCATGAAGGAACGTGTTGCCGCATACAAAGGGACTATGGTTATTGACTCTTACCCTAATGAAGGTATGCAGTTTGATATTACGGTCAATAAAGGAGACTAAACTATCCATGATAAATATTTTAATCATCGACGACCATCCAATTGTATTAGAAGGTAGTAAAAATCTATTTAATAATATCGATGATATGCGAGCGGATACAGAAAAAAATCCGACAAATATTCCAGAAATCGTACAAAAAACACCATATGATGTTTATTTAATTGACATTAATATGCCAGGTACAAGTGGTATTGACGTCGGAGCTACCATTTGCTCTCTCCAACCTGACGCAAAGATTATTTTGTATACAGGCGATCAGATCGAAGATTACTACTCACTTATCGTGGAAAAAAAAATACATGGGCTTCTTTCGAAAACCGTCACTAAAGAGCGCATACTTCGGACAATTCGTTTAACAATGGATGGCGAGATTATCTTACCTTGGAGCTTCATCGATTTCGTTCAGAAATTAGATCAACCTCAAATTTCGAAGCAACCACTACTTTTAAATGAACGTGAGAAGAAAATTTTACAATTCGTCGTACAGGGCTATACTAATAGTGCTATTGCTCTAGAAATTGATCTTACTCCACGAACTGTTGAACGAAATTTATCACAAATTTATCACTTACTGAATGTTACAACACGAACAGAAGCTGCTCTAATGGCAAAAGAATTAAAATTAATTGATTAAATAAATCCACTTGCACCAAAAAAATTGCACCCTATAAAGTTAAGTGACACTTATAAAAGTCTACTTTACTTTATAGGGTATTTGCATATATTTTGAAAAAAATGAGTTTTTATATACAAATGTCGCACTATTTTAGACATTAATCGAATTAATTTCAAGTTGGCTTTGCTTTTTGAAATCCTTACTTTAACCCTAAAAATAAACATATAAACTCAAATAATCCATTTTGTAGTATAATTTTTATATAGAACAATAGGAATAAATTAGTAAGCCACAATTGTTTTAAATCCTTATTTATCGAGAAAGGAGCTATAAAAGATGTTAAATACTATATTCACTATTATTTTTATATTTGGTATTTACTATTTAATTCGATATCGAATTAAATTGAGAAAAGCTGTTCAGCTCTCTAAGGATGCTTTCTACCCTAGTAAGGAAGAAGAATTTAATAGCATCCTCATTCCACACGAGTGGCGGGAAATGGAGTATCTTAGTAAAAATACGAAGTCATACCAATATGTTAAATGGGGAACCGTAGTTGCAATTTTACTATTAGTCATTTTGTTAGTAATTGTTCTTTTAACTGACGTATTAGGAACTTCTTCATTTAGTATTGTTTCTTTATTTTTCGTGATTATTTCCGTCATTAAACATCGTGGTAATTTGTTCATATTAGCAAATGGCATAATCTTTGATAGCAAGTTCTATTCTTTCAGTAATATAAAAGGTTATGAAGTAGAAAAAATAAGTCGTTGGCATGAGCTCTATGGTCTTGACCCTAAAGTAAATAATGGTTATAAATTTATTTTAAACATAAAAAACAAGCCTTTTTCACCTAATTTCATTGTAGTAAAAGATCATGCAAGCATTGAAAAAATTGTCGATTTACTTGAAAAAGAGGGTATTTCGGGGATAATAAATGAAGAGAAACCTTATTCTACTGTCAACACATCTACTAATAAATTTTGAGATATTAGATATGCATGTATATGAGTGCTTAACAATTGATAGATCATGATCCAAATTATAATAAACAGATTTCTTATCAATAAAAAAAGAGCATTAGAGCATGTTTTGATCAATCATTCAAAACATGCTTTATATTATTTCCAGCATTAATTTGACGTATTTAATGCTCAGCATCCCTATATACCATTGTGATAGATGTGCCTGATATTCCGTATTCTTGAAACCCAAGTTTATTATATATATGTACTGCGTCACTATTATCTGGATCTACACTTAGGGAAATTGACTTATACCCTTCTGCCATAGCAAGCTGCAAGATTTTCTTCATAAGTAAAGTTCCAATTCCCTTTCCTCTACCATTCTCTACAATAGCAATTCCTAATTCTGGCGTGTTGTGATCGACATATCCATAGCCTTGATTATTTTCTTCAAATAATCTGTACCAGACCGCTCCTACTTTTTGATTTTCTTCATCGATAGCAATTAGTGATCTATCCCCCGCTCTTCCCCAACCTTCATGATATTTTCTAATGTGTGGGAAGTTTAGTAACTCTTCTCTAGTCGGTTTATACTCTGGAATATGGATTGACTCATATAACATATCCAATAAAAACTCATACTCATTTTCTTCAAGATTTCTTATAAGTAACAATATATTCAGCTCCTTTTCCTTTGGTGAATCTGTTTATCAATTACTATTTTATATAATATACGTTGTAGTTATTCTCAAATTGTATGTCCAGTAACTATAGATCGCTTTGCTATCTTAAACTCACTTTTCGTCATACAATTGAAGATCTTTCACTGTTTTTGTAAATGGCAAATATTCAACTCGGCACTCATACACATCATTGTAGTAACGGGTTTTATTATAAGTTAGATTCATTCCGTTCACTGTACTTCTTGTATCTCCGCCACCTCGACGACTATATTTTCTCGTCAGTTCGCAAGTTCCCTGAAACTTTCTCATTATTCATGGCGATGGCCACGATATCAAGCCACGTAAATACCTGGCCATGGTCTATAAAAACCATAGCCTGTTTTTCAACTATCAAATTTGTTTTTCAGTAATATAAGATTTTACAGTTGGTGCTTCATATACATTAAATTGGTCGAGTAGTCCACTTGGTTCTATATCTACTAGCGCCATAGTACGGTACTTTTCATGTAAGAACTGTTCATCAGACATATGATTAAATAAAGCAATAAGCGGATCATAATAATGATTAATATTTAAGAGTCCACAAGGTTTTTGATGTAATCCAAGCTGAGCCCAAGTGAATATCTCAAAGAATTCTTCTAATGTTCCTGGTCCACCTGGCAACGCCATAAATCCATCTGCAAGTTCTGCCATTTTTTCTTTTCTATCATGCATAGAGTCTACTACAATTAGTTCAGTTAGATTCTTATGAGAGATTTCTCTTTTCTCTAGAAAACTAGGCATTACTCCAATAACTTTTCCGCCCGCTTCTAATACAGCATCTGCAACTGCACCCATGACGCCTACACTTGCCCCTCCGTATACAAGGGTAATATCACGTTTTGCCAACTCTTTACCCAATTTTTTTGCAACTTCTACATAAATATTCGAAGCTCCATCACTTGATCCACAAAATACAGCTAGAGTTTTCAATATATACCACGTCCCATTATGTAATCTTTCTTACATATCATACATTACTTTGAAATTACATTTACATCAATACCAAGTAACGCAAACTATTATTTTGCTTTTCTGTATTTTTATTTTAAATTCAAGTTTTATAAGCAATTTTATTAAATGTGATTTTCTGATAGAAGTGTATGGAATAAAAAAATGACTTCGCTACTTTAGCGAAGTCATTTTTTACTCAATTATATTGTTTTCTATAATTTGTTCTAACTACTACTTTTATTCATTTCATAACAAAAGCTGTAGATTATTCTATTTCACAGCTTGAATAATAGCCGATACGATATATTCTTCCACTTGATGTTCTGGTGCCCATTCCTTGATAAATTCTTTCGATTCATCTTTTGGAGTGATTTGAATATTTTTAAACCCTGCTTCTTGCAAGTAAGCCGTCAATTCTTCGATTGTTGAGGCGCCTGTGATGCAACCTGAATAGAGCGCCATATTTTGTTTCATATCAGTTGGTAAAGTTGTTGTTAAAATTACATCTGAAATGGCTAAACGACCGCCATCTTTTAGAACACGGTATGCTTCTTCAAAAACGCGTAATTTATTTGGTGATAAATTGATTACACAGTTTGACATGATGACATCGACAGATTGATTTGCGACTGGTAAATTTTCAATCTCACCAAGACGAAATTCTACATGTTTAAATTGGAGTTTTTCTGCGTTTTTCCGAGCTTTTGAAATCATTTCTGGTGTCATATCTACACCAATGACTTTCCCATTTAAGCCCACTTTAGGCGCAGCTAAAAAGCAGTCGAATCCACCACCAGAGCCTAAATCTAATACAGTTTCACCTTCTTTTAAAGCCGCAATTGCTTGTGGATTCCCACATCCTAATCCCATATTGGCACCGTTCGGAATGCTTGTAAGTTCTTCAGTTGTGTAACCCATTTTTTGCGAAATCTCTTTTACAGAGATATTTTGATTTTCATCTGGTGTGCAACAGCTAGGAGCACAGCAGCTATTTGTATCAATATTTTTTAATGCTACTTGTTTATAATTATCACGCACACCTTGGCGTATTTGATCGTTTTTCATTTCTGTCATTTTTATACCCTCCGTCTACATTAATACATAAGCGATCACTTATATAATGACTTAAAATAAGACCTAGACAATGCTAGGCGTAAATCGTGTGATTCAATACTTACAATTTAACTTCGAAATATTTCCTTTTCCATCTAAGTGCTACTCCCACTAGAGCTATTAACACCGGTACTTCAACAAGCGGGCCAATAACAGCGGTAAACGCAGCACCACTATGGATACCAAACACACCAACAGCTACTGCTATCGCTAATTCAAAGTTATTGCTGGCAGCAGTAAACGAAAGTGCTGCTGTAACTGGATAATTTGCTCCTGCCTTTCTTGAAGCAAAGAACGACACGACAAACATAATCAAGAAATAGATTAATAGAGGAATGGCTATACGAATTACATCTACTGGTAATTCAATAATTTTATCCCCTTTTAAAGAAAACATCATGACAATAGTGAACAATAAAGCAATCAATGTTAATGGAGAAATCTTAGGAATGAATTGATTTTCATACCACTCGATCCCCTTCACTTTAATACCAATAATGCGCGTTAAAATACCTGCAACAAATGGGATACCTAAGTAAATCAGCACACTCTTTGTAATTTCCCACATTGAAATAGATATATTTAGATTTTCTAATCCAAACCATCCCGGCATGATATTTAAAAAGAAATAGGCAAATACAGAATAGAATAAGATTTGGAATACAGAGTTAAAGGCAACTAGCCCTGCCACATACTCGTTGTCACCTCGCGCCAAATCATTCCAAACAATGACCATTGCAATACATCGTGCTAGGCCAATCATAATCAGCCCCGCCATATACTCCGGATAATCATGTAGGAAGATGATGGCTAGGAAAAACATTAAAAATGGACCTAATAGCCAGTTTTGTACGAGTGAGAGCAATAGAACTTTCCAATCTTTAAATACACGCCACATCTCTTCATATTTCACTTTAGCAAGCGGTGCATAGAGCATAACAATTAATCCGATAGCAATTGGAATAGACGTAGTACCTACCGCTAAAGTATCTAATGTATCTTTAAAATTTGGTGCAATGACGCTTATAAGAACACCTAACCCCATTGCAATGAAAATCCACAGCGTTAAATACCGATCTAAAAAAGATAGCTGTTTTGTTAACGGTTTCTCCACCTTCAATCATCCCCTTCTTGGGAAGAACAAGTTGGTCCACAATGCTTATATGAGATAGGTTCTAATTCTTCAATAATTGCTTGGATGTATGGAGATTGTTCTTCATGTAATCGATAATGCTTCCAAGTCCCTTTTTTTCTTTCTAAGATAATGTCAGCCTCTTTTAATTTACGTAATTGTTGGCTAACTGCTGGCTGTGAAACCTTCAGGACATCAACTAAATCACATACACAGACCTCGCCTTGCTTTAAACAGGCTAACAACTTTAAACGGTTAGCATCACTTACGGCCTTTAACTGTTTTTCCATTATTGTTAAAGAATCCACTATCCCACCTCTTTTATATAATCGTTCACTTATATAAGAGTACTCTTATATTGTAAAGTATGCAAGTATAGAAATTCCGCTTAATCTTTCATTAAAAAAATCTAAAAAACAAGATGTATGCTCTTTTCTTGTCTTTCACTTGAAATAGCTTGATCAAAATCGCTTTATTTTTTCTGAAACTTGTACTTAAAACTATATCCCCTTCATATAATTCATTACAATTGTTACAAATTTTTAACTTTTTTTCATATTTCTATTGAATAGTAAAATATTTAATGCTATTATCTGAATATTAGTTTAATAACGAATCACATGTTACTGATACGATCAGGCATGGTGGTAAACAAAGAAGTTGTAAAAAACTGCTTTGTTGCCTCCATGCCTTTTTTACGCTTTTCTATTACGGCAGCATTATTACATTATTCAACAAAGGAGTTTTTTCATGCTATCAAATTTATTTAAAAAACGTAGTTTAGAAGTTTTGGCACCTATAAATGGAGAGATTATTCCATTAGGTGAAGTTCCAGATCCCGTCTTCAGCCAAAAAATGATGGGAGAAGGTGTCGCTATTATTCCTACTAATGGGAGTGTTCATGCCCCTGTAGAAGGAGAAATAGTTCTCATTTCAGATACGAAGCATGCTATTGGAATACGCACTACTGATGGTTCAGAGATTCTCATTCACATTGGTTTGGAAACGGTCTCTTTAGGTGGGAAAGGATTTACAGTACTTGTAAGTGCAGGTGATAAAGTTTCTACAGGGCAAGTTCTTATCGAAGTGGACTGGGAATATATTCGAGAAAACGCAAAAAACATAGTTACACCAATCATTGTTACTAATAGTGCTGACAAAGACATTCAATGCCATTATTCAAAATCATGCATCCAAGATAAAACCATCTTAATGACCATATCTGCTAAGTAGTGAATCCTTAAATTATCGTAAGTAAAGGAGAGTTCGCTTTCGATGAAAATCACGAAGATACTTAATAATAATGCCGTAGTTGTTCTAGATAACGAGCGTGAGAAGATTGCTGTGGGATCCGGAGTTGCTTTTAATAAGAAACGAAACGACATCGTTAATTTAGACAGAATAGAAAAGATATTTGTTATGAGGGAAAATGACAAACTTCAACAATTGTTAAGTCGAATTCCTGAAGAACATTTTACAATCTCTGAAGAAATTATTTCGTACGCTGAGGAATATATTGGTGGAAAGTTAGACGAACGTATTCATATTGTACTGACTGACCATGTATCATTCGCTATTGAAAGATTAAAAGATGGTATTCAACTCAATAACAAGCTTTTACCTGAGATAAAAATCTTATATAGGAGAGAATTTGAGATTGGTCTTTGGGCAATACAACATATAAAAGAAAGATGCCAAGTTGAAATGCCGGAAGATGAAGCTGCTTACCTCGCTCTTCATATCCATACGATGAAATTACAAGGAGGCGATTTACATCAAACGTTAAAGCAAACGACGATTATTCGTGATATGGTTCAAATTATTCAAAAAAAATTAAACATACATCTCGAGGAAAACGACATTTCCTATCATCGTCTTATCACTCATTTACGCTTTGCTTTAACAAGGATGAATCATTATGAGCTCCATACAATGGATGAAGAAATGCTTGTCATGATTAAAAAGAAATTTCCTTATTCGTACAATTGCGCCGTCGAAGTGACCAAAGAGTTAAAGAAATTGCATGGTATTGACCTACCAGATCATGAGTTAGGTTACATCGCAGTCCATATTGAAAGATTGCAAAAGCAATAAAAAATTCGAAATTATTTTATTTTTTTAAGAAAATTATCTAAATATTCTGTATTGGAGTGAATTATTATATGAAGAAATATTTACAACGGCTAGGTCGTTCTTTAATGTTACCAGTAGCTGTTTTACCTGCTGCGGCTATTTTGATGGGTATCGGCTATTGGATTGACCCTGATGGCTGGGGTTCTGGAAATGTATTAGCTGCTTTCTTAATCAAAGCTGGATCTTCAATTATAGATAACATGTCGTTTCTATTTGCAGTTGGGGTAGCGTTGGGGATGTCCAAAAATAAAGATGGCTCTGCTGCTTTAAGTGGGCTAGTTGCTTTCTTAGTAGTAACGACATTACTTTCTACAGGAACTGTCTCTATGCTACTAAGTACAGATGTCGCCAATGTAAATCCCGCATTTGGCAAAATTGAAAACCAATTTATCGGTATTATATCAGGCATAATTGCTTCTATCATGTACAATCGCTTTAGCCATGTACAATTACCAGATTTCTTAGCGTTCTTTAGTGGAAAACGATTAGTTCCCATAATGACAGCTGCTTCTATGCTAGTCGTTTCCGCAGCATTGTTCTTTATCTGGCCAGTTGTATATTCTGCATTAGTTAGTTTTGGTGAAGCTATTAGTGAATTAGGTGCTACTGGTGCAGGGTTATACGGATTCTTTAACCGCCTATTGATCCCAACTGGATTACACCATGCATTGAACTCAGTATTTTGGTTTGACGTTGCTGGCATAAATGATATAGGTAACTTCTTGAAAGGAACTGGCACAAAAGGTGTTACCGGAATGTATCAAGCAGGTTTCTTCCCAATCATGATGTTTGGATTACCAGCTGCTGCTCTAGCAATGTATCATACTGCTAAAACAAAAAGAAAAAAACAAGCTGCATCTTTAATGTTAGCTGCAGGTTTCGCTGCATTCTTCACAGGGGTTACTGAACCACTTGAATTTGCATTTATGTTCTTAGCTCCAGCTCTTTATGTAGTTCACGCTGCTTTAACAGGTATTTCTTTATTTATCGCTGCAACATTCCACTGGACAGCAGGTTTTGGTTTTAGTGCCGGTTTTGTCGATTTCTTCTTAAGTTCAAGATTGCCACTTGCTAACCAACCTTTAATGTTAATCGTCCAGGGTTTAGTATTTGCAGTCATTTACTATTTCTTATTCCGTTTCTTTATCGTGAAATTCAACTTAAAAACACCAGGTAGAGAAGACGATGAAGATGTAGAAATAGATGATGCTGGAGAAACTACATCAGGTAATAAATTCTCAGATATGGCCGCTAAAATCTATAATGGATTAGGCGGAGACCTAAATGTAACTTCTGTAGACCACTGTGCAACTCGCCTACGTGTAGAAGTGAAAAACATGGATGCTGTTGATCAAAAGAAAATTAAGGCTACTGGTGTTCCTGGTATTAATGTAGTAGGACCGCAAAGTATTCAAGTAATCGTAGGAACAAACGTCCAGTTTGTTGCTGATGAAATTGAAAAAATACGAAAATAATAGTAATTTACTAGACTGAGTTGTAAGATGCTCAGTCTTTTTTTCTATAAGATATCAAAAGTCTATTTGCTTTCACAGCTAATACAACAATTTGAAGAGAATTTGTTGCTCTGTAATAAAGTTTGATACAAATCATCTCTTTAGTTATTCTTCAAGGTGATTTCCCCATTGGGTATTTATGTTAAAATCAATGTTGCACTTGTGAAGAATTGTACTTAATCTAAAGGTGCATGATAGTTGAATAAAGGTATAAAAAATGACATCAATTTAGGTTTTTTTTCATACTATATTATAGGGGTGGAAAAATGCCAAGAATTAAATACCGAGATGCAGACGTTGCTTTAATGGCAAGGATGATGCGCGCAGAAGCTGAGGCTGAAGGAAACCAAGGGATGTTATATGTTGGCAATGTAATTGTTAATCGAGCTGTATCAAATTGTTTAGACTTTAATGATGTAAGAACCATTGAAGATGTCATTTATCAGGTTCAAGGTGGAAATTTTTCTTTTGAAGCTGTTCAAAAAGGAAATTTATTTTATCAAAGAGCGAGATCTTCTGAAAAAAGATTAGCAAAACAGAATTTGGATTATTGGAGACAACATCCAGCGAAATTCGCCCTTTGGTATTTTAATCCATATGCTCCTTGTCCTCCAACATGGTACGGTCAACCTTTTACAGGGCAATTTAAAAATCATTGTTTTTATGAACCAGCAGCTGGAACATGTGAAAGTGTTTATATCGGTTAGATTATCTAGGAGTTATTATTAATACTGGAGTTTAATTGAAAACTCTCCTTTTTAATAATACGTATACAACATTTTTAGTAGTTGGTAATGCTTGGTGGCCAATAATATTCATTCAATGCAACTCATGTAGGTAATGTAAAAGTTATCCGTTTAAAAATGCTTCAAACCCTAACCGTAGTCTACTTTTCTCAAACGTTGTTATGGTGTACTCTTATCTCACGAAATAAAAAGGGAACTTCCTGGTTAACAGGTGTTCCCTTTTTATATATCAAACATTTAGCAATAGTAATTATCCAAGGAAGTAAGATTATGAAATATTGTACTAAACTAAAGGGATGCTTTAGTTCAGGCGTTTGATATTTGCGTTGAATTTTTTCTTACTTTCGATATTCCCCCTTTTACTCTAAGGGGAGCAATAATATCAAAGTCGCGCACAGTCTCATCCAATAAAGTTTCTTAGTAATTATTTAAGCATACGAATGAAGTCCCGCAATAACGAGATTAACAAACACTTGGTTGAAAATGATTGTTCCGAAACCGATAATGGATAACCAAGCTGTTTTTTCTCCTTCCCATCCTTTACTTAAACGTAAATGAAGGAAAGCTGCATAAAATAAGAAAGTAATTAAAGCCCATACTTCTTTCGGGTCCCAGCCCCAGAATCGGCTCCATGCATATTGCGCCCAAATCATAGCAAAAATAAGTCCGCCTAGTGTAAACAATGGGAAACCGATAACAATTGATCGGTAAGAGATTTCATCCATTGTTGTAGCATTAACACGATTTGTTAGTGGTTTTAACAATGTAATAATTTTACGCCTTGTAATCAACCGGATGAGTAGATAAAGTACAGTACCTACTAAAAACGACCAAATAAGTGTATTTAATTTCATCGCGTTTAAAAAGCTTGAAACTTCTAAATAACCGTTTTTTTGATTCGTTTCTGTATATTGATTATCTGAATTAACTTCAACTACTACAGATTTTACTGGTGCCGTAATGGCTGGTAACTTGTATTTATATATTTCTAGTTTTTTATCTTGGTTTAGAAATTGAAGTTCCTTTTCATAGCCTGTGATAGTAAAAGTTGTCGATGCTCCTATAAATCCACAGACTACTACAAGTAAATACAAGACTAACTCTAAAAAGAACGTTCTTTTATTCTTTTCTTCTGTATTAATCACTTTTAATAAATAGATTACACTTGTTACAAAGGAAATTGATAAGACAGCGCTTGAGAAAGCAACGGTAATAACGTGAATTGTTAGCCACTCACTTTGAAGTGCTGGAATTAGTGGCTTTACCTCCTTTGAAAATGCATTAGCATAACCTAGGATTAATAAGGAAATCGGTAATGCAAAAAGACCAATAACCGATTGGTGATAAATATAATACATGATTAAAAAACCAGCCACGAGCATAATGCCGAAGAATGTCATAAATTCATACATATTACTAACAGGCGCATGGCCAATTGCATTCCATCTAGTCACAATGTAAATAATTTGAAGGATAAATCCTATCCAAGTGATCGTTATGCCGATAGTAGAAAATAGCTTTTTTTCTGAAGAAACAGCTAAACCTAAAGGCACAATTGCGATTAAATATAATAGAAAAGAAATATACATAGCTGTACTGCTTAAATCAATTAAAGATTCCGTTGTCATTGAATACCTCCTGCTGATATTGAATAGTGAGCACCTAAAACATGGTGATTTATATCACTAATTACAATATTACCCTATTAACTAGAGGTACTAATGCTATAAACGGAAAAAACAATGACAACTTCATGACAGAATATAACAATTCATTGCGCATTAATTAAATACGATAATTCAATTTATACTAGATGAAGTATTTGAAATAAGATCAAATTTGACTTCACATTATGAAAAAAATCACCAATTTCCCACAAGTATTTTCAATTATTTCTGCATCATTTCCGCAGAAAAAGGGGAATTTATCATATCTTCGTATTCTTCTACATTAAATGCTATCTTCATGTCATTAAAGCTCCTATCATTTTTTAACTTTTACTGATGTTCCTGAAGTTGGATAAGCAGTTACAATTACACCATCTTTATTAACAACAACCTTCATATTTTTATTTCCATGTTTATTTAACTTATATGTATAGGTTTTATATCCATTTTTAGCAGTACCCTTAAGAGTACCTTTAGACAAAGAGGTCATAATAATTGATTTAATTGTAGATTCTTTAAGTCTTTTAGGATAAAAGTTGCAGCTTAGAAATAAAGTTTGATTAAAAACACAATAAACCTGTATTTTTCGGTAAATAAGAATAGTCCATTTTGAAAAAAGATTAATCAAAATGGATTATTCTCTAGTAGTTTTAAGTTATGGTTTTATTAAAAAGTTTAATCATTTTCTACCTTTGATCTTCCAAAATCGTGCCCGTTGATTGAACAAATATATATGTTCTCTCAAAGAGATCAGTTATATAGAAAAATTCTAGGTCATGGTTAAGTTTTTTACACATTTAAGTTGTTTACTCCACAATCAGTGAGATAGACTAAACAACATAAATCTTAAAATACAAATTAGTTAAGGAGTTGTGCTCCACTACTCCCTTTTTGTTAAATCATTTGTGACGGACCTATGAACCTTCACCAAAATCTAGAGTACTTCCTGTTTCTACTAAAGTCTTTGTATTATTTAAAATCATCCACCAGGCATTGTCGCTGTTCTCAAAATAGGGATCATCTTCTTCCCACTGGTCATGAATGAGTGTCAATTTCGTGCATGAGCCAATAGGCTCTAGAAGATAAGAAATTCTCGATTCAAATGCATGATCATCTTTCATATAAGACTTTCCAGTATAGTGAGTAAATCGAATTAACTGATTCGGTTCATACTCCAATACGTTACCGTATACATGCACCGTTTCATCTCCATCTACTCCAGGACCTACATACTCCAAGAGATCGCCCACTTGAAATGTAGATCTTATGACGGACCCATAATAAATTTGTTTTGTACCCTCAGGAGAGATTAATGCCTTCCAAACTTCCTCTGGTGTACCTGCAATATAAAATTGATACTTCAAATCCTTCATGATTTATATGCCTCCTAAAAATTTTGTTCTGTACATGTACATTATAAAAAAACTTCACTGCCAAGTACGGTCAGTGAAGTGAAGTTTTTTTATAATGATTGAATAACTCAAAGCTGATAGTTGCCAATTTTTCTTGTAATAAAGTTGGTTCCAAAATGGTAATAGATTTACCATAGGGAAGAAGAAAGTAAGGTACAAAGGTATGAATAGACTCTTTATCAACCTTAAAAAGAGCTTGGTCGTTTTTTCGTTCTATTAAAGCATGACTAAATAACCAATGCTGACATAAATCATCAAGCGCATGTGTCTTGCCTTTGATACGGACAGAAATGAGTTTTTCAAGTTGGTTTGAATCAGGTAAAAGGTCTTTTAGGAAGAAAGAACGTGCTGAAAATCCCGAGGGTCTGTCAAATTTTTTATCTGTTTTGGATAATGATTGAATACGATCGATTCTAAAACTCCGAATTTCTTTACGCAGATGGCAATATGCAACTGTGTACCACTTACCTTTCCAATAAACAAGACCATAAGGATCAATATGGCGTGATTGCGGTTCGATTTCCCTATCTTTATGATAAATAATAAATAACTTATAATTTTCGGCAACAGCAATTTCTAAATCTTGTAGAATAGATTTCAAAGACGGTTCGACTGTAGGATGGATGACTTCAAACCCTCTTAAATGACGATTGATATGATTCAATTGCTCCGCGTTTGTATACATTTTCAATTTAGAAATTGCTTCATCTAACGCTTCACTAAAGGGATACCCTGCATCTATTGCAAATTTTGCAGCATGAACAAGCGCTTTCTGCTCATCCAGGTTAAAAAACAAAGGTGCCTTTGTAAACTCATTCAGTAAACTGTACCCACCATTATGTCCTGCATCTGAAATGATTGGTACTCCACTTGCACAAAGAGCATCAATATAGCGGTACACCGTACGGATACTGATTTCTAATTCCTCTGCTAGCTCCTTAGCAGTCAATTGTTTCCTCGTTTTGAGGAGCCATAATATAGAAAGCATATTAACCATTTTAGACATACATAGGAATTCCTTTCTCCAAGTAACTATATTCAAAAGGGGTAAAACATTGCGACTTTCTTCAAAACATCGCATCTTTTTTATAAACATCGTGACTTTATTTTAAATCCACAGGATCAAAGGTTATGTTGAAGAATCGGAGTTAAAGGGACTGCACTCCTTACTTACGGTTCCTTTTTCATTTTTCGTCTAACGAAACTGGAGAGAAAACATAATTTCCTTTTTCTATAGGAGCAGAAATGGAGATTGGAACGCGCTCAGAGAAAATAGGTCCATCAACTACAATAGTGTGAAATTCACCGTTCTCGCCACACGCATCGATGCCTGCTGCTTCTAGTTCCTCCACTAATTCTTTTGTCAATCTTTTCCCAACATAAGAAGCAGGCATCATAGTTGTATTCACTACAATAATCCACGACTCAAAATCAGCTTCTAACAGTTCCTCTACCACTGATCGCCGCGACATTTTCCATAGTGGATGGACTGCTATAATATCCGATTTCGTACATGTTGTTTGGACCCAATCTAAATGACCTTCCAGATCAATATCTCCGAACACGCCGTGTGTAATCCCTTCAGCTCGACATGCATCCATCGCATCTATAAATTGTTCCTCATATGAGCTCCAACTTGCAGGTTTAGTTAACAGGGGTATCCCTAATTTATCTACTTGTGCTTGTACAACTTCTAAAGGAACTGCATGTGACTTAGAAATCTCCCCATCATCCTCAAACATCGTTAAAATTTTCTTCGGAACCATCCCTAATTGCAGTGCTCGATAATATGCCAGCGCTGAATCTTTCCCACCACTCCAGGAAGCAACGAAATGTACGTTTTTCATAGTAGAATCACTCCTTTTATTGCCTGTGTTAGAATCAATTATTAATAGATTCTAACACAGGTACATAATTAATCCTTTTGCTGAAATTAAAACTTAGAACTCCATCACAAATAGCTATCTTAAACGGTACTCATTATACGAATTTACAAGTTTTATATCTCCATATTTTACTACATTGACAGCAAATATGTATTATTAGATCCTTCGAATAATATCTCTAGTACCATCAGTTAGGATATTCACCCAATCTAAGTTCTTTATTACCCTTTTATTAACTCTTTTCTTTTGGCTCTCATATTTTTAATAAACAATATAGTTGAACATACAAAACCACCAACTAGACACTGAACTATACTGCTCATATATAAAAGTGCACCTATCCCCTCTAGTATAAAGTCTTTTGGATAGTATGGACCCCAATCTCGAAATGTAAATCCAAGGTCCAAAAAGTAAATAGCCAGTCCAACCCCACAGCTTATAATAATGAAAAGAAAGTTATTTAAAAATGATCCCCCTCTTTTTTCAGATTCTATTTTATAGTTGATTGCCAATAAAACTATCGGCGTAAATAATATAATTTCTGCCTGTAATGTCGACAACTCTCTTGTATTTCCTATATTTTTAAGCAACACCACTAATGAATGAATGCATAATACAGGTACTACATTAAGTAATACTAAGTTTTTAAATCTCATCATATTCTCCTAACTAAATTAATAAATAAGATTCAAAAAGAGAAATAACGCTATGAATAGTGTATTATTACACTTTATATTTTATATTATTTTTTATTAATATGCTATATAAATTAATACAAGATTTTGTGATTTATATTACCAATAATGAATTAGTTGTCTAAAAACTGGTGAAGCTGAATTATTGTATTCAAAAATCGTAAATTTTGAATACATATGACTCTACTCTCGTTTTTTCATAATGGCTATATCTTAATCTAATAAAAACGCTAGTGTTTATTACTTATTAATTCAGGTTCCTTAATAAATAAAAAAAACACCCCTTATGATAGACTGTAAATCGTCAACCCTAAGGGGTACAGTTTATAATATCGTAATTAATTCCTTTAAATCATTAATGACTTTATCTGCTTTTTCTAGTTCTGTAGCCTGTGCGAAATCGAAATTGACACCTATAGAAGTTAACTCATTATCTTTTGCAGCAAGAATATCTGATAAACGATCCCCTACAACTACCCCATTTTCAATTCTATTTTCCAGTAAAATCTTCTTTACCAAATCCGATTTATGTCCAGAAGGTATGGTCTGAATGCTGTATACTTTCTTGAAAAATCTATGTAGCTCGTAAGTATCAACAATCGCTTGTAAATAAGAAGCTTGGCCATTACTCGCTATGTATAAATCATACCTCAAACTAAGTGTTTCAAGGACAAGTTCTGCATGAGGATATAAGGCACCTTGTTTATCTTTAATCAGATTAATCGTCTTTTCATGAAAAATCTCATTATTCCTTTCACGCATCTCTGGTGAATGTTGTGGGCATAACGTTTCCCAGACAACCGGTAAAGGCACTCCCATTATCTCCCGGTACTTATTGATTGGCGTATCCTCATTCCATGATCCATTGGCTCTTAAGATATCAAATGTTGCTGCCAAAGCAGGTTCTAAGATCAAATTTGTTTGAAACAATGTACCATCCATATCAAAAATAATTGCTTGTTTCATTAATAAGCCACCTCTCATTCTTAATTACAAATTCACAATTCTACTGTCATCTTCAATAGTACAAGAATTCATCACGTTGTTGTTCATATATTTTAGCATTCTTTCTCTTTTGTACCTTTAAGTAGCTCTTCAATCATTTGAATCCTTACATGTTTAACTTTGCTCATCGAAAGAAATCTCCTTCTATTAAAGTATTATATTATTATTAAATACAGAATTTACTCATCCTAATATTTTAAAAATAATACAATTAATGAATATAAAAACCTACACCATTAGTATGTATTAATTAATCTATTCCCTAGACAATATCCCTAATTCCACAATTCTACGATAATACTCACATACTATCAGTTATCTAATTTGTAATATATTGGTTTAAAAGGTTATTATATATGTATGGAGGTGGTTTAAGAATGAAGTTTGAGTTAAATCAACGAGTAATACATGAAGGACAAAAAGCTATTATTTGGGACTACAGTGTTAGAAAGAATACTTACTCCATTAAGCCTTTTGAAGATGGGGATATGTTGCTTTTCGACATTCCTGAAGACGCTATTAAACCTATTGATCAATCTGGTATGGCGGAATCTGCGAAAAGACTAGCAAGGTCACTTAGTAGTGCAGTACACTCTCAAAATGGAGACGTTGAATCTCGAGATTTGGAAAACTGTATGGTAGACCTTTATAATAAGGGGCTACTAATGGAAAATGCTTTTTATGATTATTTCATTAAAGAAATTAAAAACCAGGAAGAAACTTTGAAAATATAATAAAAAAGCCTAATTTCTCGCATAATACACCGGGAGATTAGGCTTTGGTTACTTAATAAAAGAAGTACAATTAAAAAAGACCCCAGTAAAACACTGGAGTCAGCTATTAAGTTGCGAAAATACGTCTATTCTACTGTCCTTGAGTAAATATATAAATCTAAACTTTCTCTCTAGGCTTATGATTAATAGTAATCACTATTTAACGTAATACTTTGTAACATCTCCGCCAGCAACGATTAGATATTTGCTGTCCTTAGTGAAGTTCATACTAGTTTTATCAATCATTTTAAGTTCATATAATAATTTATAAGAACTGTCATACATTTTAACTCCTCGCATGTCTAGAAGAGCAATTCTTTTTCCATCTGGACTGATTTTAACCTCACCAATAACGCCATATGGTCCTCCGAATTTTTTTAGAACTACATTTGAATCTGTATCATACACGTAAACCATAAAATCTTCTTCGTCAACGTTTGTAACGCTTAATAATAATTTATTATTGTCTTTTGTAAACGTAATACCTCTTACTTCTTTATTATCGATTTTAAATTCTTTTATAACATTTCCTGTTTTTGTATCATTTAATACAACACGCGTGTCATCATAGGCTGTAGCTAAAATTGAACCATCTACAGAAAGTGCTGCTGCGTTTCTTCCTGTTTCAACATCATCTATTTCCACCACATCTAAGTCTGAATTTACAACTTTCCCTTTACTCTTATTCTGACTAGCATACGATACCCCATTTTTTACATCGAAGAAGTAATCATTGTTAGGGTTAAACAATTTGAATTTATTATATGAAGTAAATTTGCAATTGAAGTAATCAAAAATACTACCGTCATAATGAACTAAACCGTCTTTCCAAAAGAAAATAGAATTCTTCTTACTATTATTCTTAGCAAAAGATTTTACTAGATTACCGTTTTTTAAATCATATAAAGATGAGCCAGCTGAAACGTATTTATTGTCAAAGGATGTATCTACTTTTCTTCCTTTATATTTCCCCTCAACGCTCCATACTTTCCTAGAAACAGTGACAGGCAATTTAACTTTTTTACCATATGCTTTTACGTACACATATGCTTTTCCGACGTTTTTAGATTTCACTACACCTTTACTAGAAACAGTCACAATTTTCTTATTAGAGGAACTAAAAGACACTTTCGGTTTCTTTACGATCTTCCCATTTTTCTTAACACTATAGTTAACTTTTGCAGAACCGTTGTACTTAAGCGTACTTTTACTAAGTTTTGCAGAAAGCGTAATCTTACTTGCTGCATCAGCAACTGGAGTTACCAAAGAGAATAACAATACAACCAAAACCAAGTAACGGATAATTTTTTTCATTTACACCTCTCCTTTATTTTTTTAGTGTAAAAATTTTCGTTAATAATTATAACATATTGAGGGTTTTAATAATCAGAAACTTTAGACTTATATATAACTAATGCACAGAAATTTTCAGAAAAGAAAAAACACTCCCAGCCTATCATGCAGCTGAAGGTGTTTTTCTTTTTACTATAATAAAAAGCAGCTACAATTCTAGGAGCTACATTGAATAAATATAAAATACAGGATTGAACTTCAAGTCCACCCATCATGGAGTGGTCTTTTTACGCCTTCTTAAGATAAGGGACTCATGGTTTTTTAAAATTTTAGATATTTTTTTATTTTCTTCTTTCTCGGTAGATATGGAAAAAATTATTGATATACTCTCTATATCAAAAATGTATATAAGTATAATAAATAAGGAGTGGAAAAAAGAAAGAGTAATAGAAGGAAAACAGCATCAGTAATTTTAAAATGTTTATATTTTAACCAATGATTCTTGTTTAACTACTTCAAATTCTTAAGAAATCTTCATAAAATTTCTCATTAATTATTAATAATTTCCAGTTACAATAAAAGTGAAATGAATATAAAAACATTGGTTGGTCTCTCATTAAGTGTAGTGTTTGAGAATCATCAGAATAATTTAGTTAGGAGCGTCTTATCTTGGGAGTTACAGAAATTATTAATAATATTCGGTATTTAATGTTGCCAGTAATCATTATTATTGTAGTTGAGTTCTTACTTATCGCACTATATTACTTCTTTTATTATAGAAAACAACAAACAGACAGAAAAAAAATTCAAATAAAGAAACTTATTCTTGGCGCACTTTTCATCGGATATATTGTTTTTGTGTGTGAGTTAACTATTATTGGCCGTGGCACTTCACACTACTTGCAGATGAACCTTAATCCGTTCAGTGGTTACATTGATGCGTGGAAGAAATACTCTTTACGTGATCTACAAAATTGTATTTTTAATATATTAATGTTTGTTCCATTAGGAATTTTTTTGCCTTTAATTATCGCTAAAACTAAAGAGTTTAAGTGGCTTCTTTTTGTAGTTGTAAGTGCCACACTGTCTATTGAAACGTATCAAACACTTTCAGGAGCAGGGATTTTTGAGCTTGATGATTTAATTAACAATTCACTTGGTGGGATTATTGGATACCAGTTATACAGGCTAGGGGCTTCCATTGCTCATCACAAAAAAGTAAAAATAAAAAGTCTGGTCAGAAATCTTGCTATACCTCTCTTGATGGGTTTGATTTTTCTTGGGATGAATATTATCTACGCCCAAAAGGAGTTTGGTCATCTAGCAATAAACGCGTATACAAAATCGAATATGTCAGGGGTTGATTTATCAACTTCATTAGAATTAAGCTCATTACCCGCAGTTGCCCCAGTATATAAGAAAATTATTAATAATGTTGGGTCATTTTCAGAGGATCTTTATACACCAGAGCAAACTTCATTAGCAGAGCAAGAGCCAATGGTTGACAAGGCATTTGCAATGATGGACGAACTTTCTATACTACCCCAAGATGCAGAATTTACTGTATTAGAGAATGGAGATTTTGAATGGGAACTTCCAGATCGTACTGATTTAAACAAAGATTATTGGTATGGTGATTTAAGTCTTGGGCTTAAACCCGATGGCAGTGTTTATTCATTATCGTATAATCTTCATAAAAACCAATTTATACGGGAAGTGAACATCTTGTCATTTGCAGAAGTGTATGAGCGAATTAAGAATGGAGAATTCCCCCAAATAAAATATAATGCACTGGTACAGGAAGAAGAACTTATTATAAAAAAAGGTGACCAACTTGATTTAGAATTAATTGAGCTTACGTATATGTATGACACGAAAGATTTCTATCAGCCAGTATACAGAGTTTCCGGAACATTTAATGGAAAAAGTTGGTTCACCTTGATTCAAGCAAGAAAGTAGTCGTACCATTCGGTAGCTCACGTTCCAAATATGATGAAAGCCCAGACTCAAAATTAATAGAGAACCTGGGCTTTGATGTTAGAAAGGGTATTGGCATTATTCTATGTAAAGTAGCTGTTTGCATATCGTAATTGCTTGCTTTTGATCTTCTAACATATCACTATCCTTTACACAATTCCCTACTCAAATTATTGCTATCTAGGACAGTAATGATTTATTATCTCCAAAAGACGTTCAGTTTTTTCCGATGATACATTTTCAGATAACCTTGCTCCTGCAATGATTGGAGCCCATTGAAAAATACTTTCTTTTGATAATCCACTTTTCTCACAATAAAGTCGCAAATACATATCAGCTAATTCCGCTGAAAATTGTGAATACAAAAGAAAAGTCCGATATATGTCGGCACGTATATCACCTGAACTGGCATCAACCCAATCTATAATTGTAACTTTATTATCGGACATGATTAAATTATATAGATGATAATCTCCATGACATAACCTATTCTCAAATGTCATCGAATCCAATTTTCGTATTAAATCTGCCTTATGACTTTTATCCAACTTGTGTGCTGCTTCAATTTGGCGCCTTAGTTTTTCAGACATTGGTTCTAGTGAATTCGTAATAATCGTATGGATTTTTTGTTGTATATCAATGGAAATATTCATGTAATATTCTGCTTGATCCATATTTTCAGATAAAAGCTCTCCTAATGTCCTTCCCTTAATATACTCCATTATTATAGCTTGTTTCCCATCTATTTTCGTGACATCCAAAACTTTAGGAACAGAAAGTCCATGCAAAAAGGCATGTTTTTGCTTATTTGCTTCATATGATGATTCCGTATCCGGCAAATATTCATTAAATACTTTAACGATTTTGTTTTTGTAAAGATAGATTTTTGCTGTGTTTCCTGATGCTGTCGGATGTCCTAAATCCATTTTTTTCACTCCTTAAATATTATCTAAAAAAAAAGCGTAAGTAAAAGATGCCGCATATGATAAAACCGAAAAATCCCACTATGCGCTTTATTTTTCATATCTAAACTGAAATGAATTTTTTATAGGCTAATTTATTTCCCTTGTTTTAGATCTCTTCAGCCCATACCTAACACCAAGGATAATAATAAGTATAGCGAAGATTGATGCATTTACTATTCCTTTTTGCAACACACTCATTGGTTGCTCTGTTGCTTTTTGTACATAATCAGCTTGTATGAATTGCCCTCTTTCATTTTCTACTGCAATAGCATCTGCCATTGAAACTCCGCTTATCTCATAATATTTTGTGCCAATTGCAAACGTATTTGATGCATTACCATAATAGTCTCCTGATGAGTCATTTGGTTTTGTATTTACTTTCCCTATGACATTGCCGATTTTTTCATCTAGCAAAACTACTTCGGACACTTCATATACTTTTCCATCCCATACTACAAATGGGTAAGTCAAGATTTGTGCATGAACAGTTGAAGTACTAAGTAGGGCAAAGAATAAGAATATAGTAAATATTAAACATCTATTACCTTTCATTTTGTATCTCCTTCTTCCTTTTTAGAGGATTGAGATACATTTTATGCAATAGATTCATGTAACAATCAGTAATTATTATGGCTCTGTTTTTTCAACACTTCATCTTGTAGTAATAAGCGCTCACTCATAAAAACGCCTCTAATAGGAACGCCTGCTTCTGCCTCTATTTTTGTTGGAGTCATAAGAAATATAAAGCGGATACTCTTTTTTAATGTTTCTCTATGAAACTTTACAGGAACTATAACTTTCGTCTTTTCACGCACTATTAATTTCTGTGTGCTCTCTAAACGGTAGTCTGACATTAAACACAATTGACCTTTTATCTCATAATCTTTATCGTTGTTAATTGTCAGATAATAACTGCCATCTTTAATTTGTTCAGCCACTATAGAAAGTTTCTTATCTTCAAATAGTTTTAAAGATATTCTGTTTTTGAAATCTGATTCTCTCTGTTCATGCATGATTTCATATTTTTTATGCTCTAATGGCATCTTTCCATTTGTTACTTCAAGTGAAAAATAAATTCGAGTGTAAATATACTTAATACTTGGGTTACATTCTTGCACTTGCTCAACATATTCGAAACATGGCTCATTAATTAAGTGAATAATATGCTTACCTATTGGTAAATTGGAAAGTTCAAAATCGAATGTAACTTCTCCTAATTTCAGAACATGTATTATGTGATATTCACTCTCTTCCCCGTTTACAATGAAGCTGACTGGGGAGTCTATATTTTCCACTAATATATAGAAAACGATTTTATCACCTGTTTGAGTTTGATGATTTAAGATATACGACCCTTTAAAACAACCATCTGCATCTGTCTTAAAATCTAATTTATCCTTATTATTTGTAAACTCAGGTTTAGTTTCCATTCTAGTCGTTCTGCTATCACTATTGTGCGATACTTTTTCTAGTTTAGCGCTTTCCTTATCCATAAGTGGCAGACTCCTTTATTTTCATAATAAGTATCGGAGTAATGATTTTAATGAGTGCCGAGCCCTCTACCGATAAAGTTTGCTGATATGGGCTTCTTCCCAATTTCCCTAGCCCAAACGGACAATTGGCCGATGTGATGAATTTCATGAGCAATGATATGTCGCATCACTTCACCCCAAGTGTCTGTTAAATGACTGCCATCTGATTGTAAATCGTAAAATTTATTAATTTCCATGTTTTCATCCCAGTTGTTTACAAACTCCTCTACTTCCTTATGAAATCTAGCGTCTAATTCTCGAACCTTGCTTATACTCTTATAATCATCAAAATTCTCTTGAAAATCCTCTTTACCTTGTATTAGACGTATCCAGCTCCACTCCACATCAACTATATGAAAGAGTGTTTGTAATATACTGCCTACCCCTCCAGTTCGATTCTTTAAAAGTTCTTCTTCTGTTAAGTCTTCACACCAGCTGTACCATTCATCTCTTATTAACCAGTTATAATGAAATAATAATTGCATTGAAATCTCTCCCATCTATAAACTAAATGATTTTATTTTTGATACCCAACTAAATATTCGGTACTTTTCTATGTTTAGTAGCTTGTTCAAAAGCATAGGCCAGTTTGATTAATGTTCCTTCGTTAAATGATGTGCTTGCAAAAGTGATGCCGAATGGTCTTCCCGATTCCATATAACCCGCTGGTACTGCGATTGTTGGATAACCTGCTTTTGCTGAAACAGTAGAGCCTAAATATGATGGAAATAGAATAGCATCTAAATTGTATTTTTTTAATGCAAAGCCAATTCCTTGTTGTTCAGAAAAATAGATATCCTCTAAGCGCGCAGTTAAATATTCTGGATTACTTAACGTATTTGGTAGATGTTCACGCAGTTCTAATCTGTCTTGCCCATTTTTTAACGCTCGATCTGCATGGTCTTTATTGAACTGAATTAGTTCACTAAAGGAATGTACAGGTTGTTGTGGTGGAAGTTTCGATAAATAGTTGTCGAGGCTGTGCTTTAGTTCATATAAAAGAACGGCACCATTACGTTCTCTATGAAACGCTGGAATTTCAATATCTTTCACTACTGTTGCACCTTGATCATGTAATGTTTGAACTGCATTTTCAAATAACTCACCGTCATATTCATCTGAGTTATAAAACTCGTCAGAACCATGTGTAAAGACTCCTATTCTAGCATCTTTTAGTCCATCGATATGTAAATAACTCGTATAATCCTCGATTTCTCTTTCTTTCAATTTATGTGTAGCTGGATCTTGCTCGTCGACACCGACCATTGCTCCAAGCAAAATCGCTGCATCTCCTACAGTTCTTGCAAAGGGGCCTGCTGTATCCTGCGAATAGGTAAAGGGAATAATTCCTTTTCGACTGATTAGACCAACAGTTGGTTTAATACCTACGACTGAATTCAGGGTTGCTGGACTAAGAATAGATGCATCTGTTTCTGTACCTACTGCTAAAACCGAAAAGTTTGCTGCTACAGCTACTGCCGATCCTGAGCTTGAACCACCTACAAATAGATTGGGGTCACCGTAAGGATTCAATACTTGCCCTCCTCTAGCACTATAGCCAGCCCACATTGTCGTCGACATTGCATTTGCTAGTTCTGTCATATTCGCCTTGCCTAAAATAACAGCTCCAGCTTGTCGCAATTTATCTACTAGAAAAGCATCTGATGAACTACAGTAATTTTCGAGTGCTAGTGTCCCTGCACTCGTATGCATATAATCATTCGTTTCAATATTGTCTTTTAAGACAACTGGAATTCCGTGCAAAGGTCCTCTCGCCCCATTAATCGTTCTTTCATGATCTAATGCTTCTGCTATGAAAATCGCTTCAGGATTTATTTCCAGCATCGAATTAATCTTGGGTCCACCTTGATCATATTTTGCTATTCGATCAAGATAGTACATCGTTAACTCTTTTGAAGTTACTTCCCCATTTACCATTGCATCTTGTATATCGACTATTGTTAATTCATCTCGGTAGAAATCTTTGAACCTAATACTCACCTATACATTCCTCCATTTTTTTCAAACTTAATTTAATTTTACTATATTTGTTAATAACGACCTAATAATAAAACCCCAATCTTAAAAAGAAGAAAATAAGATTAACTTATTCTTTCTTTGAAAGATTGAGGTTTAATATTTTTACTGTAAATTTAATTAAAAACGTTCCGTAGTAAAATCTATATTTACAGAAAATGCGGCTTTACTGCCATCTGCAGCAGCAAACATTAAAGAAGAGGGTCCTGATTTTTCGGTTTCACCAGCAATATACACATTTTTTTGAGATGTGCGACCTGAACCATCTGTCTCTACTACTCCATTTTCTTGTACTTTACATCCTAATTGCTCAACAAATTGATTTGGTCGATAAAAAGACGGTACAACAAACCCACCTGATCTTAATATCGTTTCTCCTGATACAAATTCAATTTCTTGAAGAATACCATCATCGCCTATTAATTTTTTAATTCGCTCCGTTTTCACCTTAATATTGCGCTTTTGTAATTCACTAGCCCCATCTTTAGATAGTTCTACTCCATTAGTTAAGACAACTAAATCCTTCGTCCAGTTATAGACTAGTTTAGCCAAATGCATTATATGTGCCTCACTATCTGCCATGACAACTAATGGCTTATCGCGTAGCTCCCATCCATCGCAGTATGGACAACTAAAGAGGCTCTTCCCATAATACTCGCGTATACTCTGGAATGAAAATACTTCTTGAATCCCAGCTGCTAAAATCACTTTTTCTGCAACAAATTCCAGGCCATCTTCTGTTTTTGCGATAAATCGGTCATTACTAGAATCTTTGATAATTTGAGTAACTGTTTTTTGGAAATAAGATATGGATGGATAATTTTTCAATTCATTTAACCCTATTTCTTTAAACTCTTGTGGCTTGATCCCATCTCGAGTGATGAATCCATGTGACTCCTGTGTCACTCTGTTTCTATTTGTACCGTTATCAAATATTGCTATGTTCCTTCTAGCTCTTCCTAATGTTAAACTGGCACTTAATCCTGCAGGACCTGCTCCAATAATAATACAATCAAAAATAGTCATTTTCTTCACCCTGTTCTTTTTGGTATTTTTAATTACAGATATTAATACTCTTTAATAGCTATGATTAGTGTAAAAAAACAGGGCTTAATGAGCCTCTGTCATTTGTTTAGCTATGTCTACAATTTTTTGATTTCTTAATTCATCTAGCATCTTTTCTTCTGCTGAAACAATAACTTTTTGAATCAAGCAATTTGGATCATGATGTAAACAATAGTCAAATAAGGATGTAGGACCTTCAATAGCTTGAATAATATCTAAAAAAGATATGTCTTCCCAATTAGGTTTTAATTTATATCCACCATTGGCACCAGAAACTGATTCAACCATCCCCGCCTTAGCAAGTTTAGTCAGTATTTTTGACAAATACGTAGTTGAAACATCTTGATGTGTTGCAAGTTGCTGAACACCTACATGCTTTTCAGGAGTAACATTGACTAAATATAACATGGTATGAAGAGCGTAATTCGTTGCTTTTGAATATTTCACCTTAATAATTCACTCCTAATCATAGATATCATTTATCTACCATATCTATTTTCTGTTTTTTAGTCAAGTTAGATGTCTTTTTGCTACTAGCAATTCTCCTGTCGCTTTAGAAAAAATGCTACCATGACAATAAAAGAAATGATTGTATAACAAGGCTTATCGGAAAACTTGTAGAATATTAATCTATAATGCATTTATAAAAATAGCCACTGTTAAGAAAGGGGCAGAAATGTGAGGGGAATATGAGTCTAAAAGAAACACCAGAAGAAAAAAGAGAACGCTTAAGACAAAGTGAATTGAAAAATAATCCCTCTGGTTCTATACACGATGCATTGAATAGAGGAAGTAGTGGGAATTTAACTGATTTAACAGGAGGTATGGGGTGGAAAGGTACAGGCATATTAATTTTAGTATTAATTTTTGGTTTCATTTTATACAACCTTATATTCTAAGGACTATATTGGATTGTTCACCCTACGAAAAATAAGCATATTCGACTTAATATCGAATATGCTTATTTTTCTGATGAAAAGCAAAAATCAAGTAAAACAGAGTCTTTTGTAGCAAGTCTTCTTAGCTTGAAAATTGAAATGGCTCTACTCTCGTTTCACCTGTCTCCATATTTTTCACCGTTAGTTGATTAAGCTCTACTTCATTCTCACCAATTATTATTACATTGCGTATGCCTTCACTATTCGCACGGTCTAACGCTTTGCCAATTTTCTTGTTACTCATATCTAATTCTACCTTGTATCCCTTCTGTCTTAATCGTGTTGCAACTAATAAGGATTCCATTAATGTATTCATTGGTATGATGTAATAATCGAGTAATGAAGCCTCTATTACAGCTGAATCTTTCAAGGAAATAGCCGTATAAATGACATCTAATCCAAAAGATATACCGACAGTTGAAAAAGACTGATTCGTACCAAGTAAGCCTGCAATCACATTATCGTATCTCCCACCACTCCCAATGCTCGATTTAATTGTCTGGTCGACTAAAAAGAGTTCATAAATCGTACCTGTATATATTTCCAAACCTCTTGCTAAAAATGGGTTGAAAATACATTGCTCCGAAATATTTAAATATGCTAAGAATGATTCTAATGCTTTTAATTCATTTACTCCTTGCTCAATATTGTTATTCAATTTAGTATATGACTCAAAATAATCGATCGTCTTATTCTTCTCATCAGTTAAAAACCGCTCGATGGAATCTACTATTGTTTGTGGTAAACCTAATTCGCTTAGTTCCTTCTTTACCGTTGAAACACCCACTTTCTCTAATTTATCCAACACTAATATTACTGCACTCATTTGATCAGTAGGTACTTCAAACATTTCTAACATTCCGGATAATAATTTTCGGTTGTTATATTGAATGGCGATTTTCAAATCTAACTTGGTAAAGGCGGAAAGTGCCATTTCCATCAGCTCTGCTTCTGCAATTTGAGATTCTACTCCTACGATATCTACATCACATTGTGTAAATTCACGGAATCGTCCTGTCTTTATTGGCCCATCTCTAAAAACTTTACCAATTTCATATCGCTTAAAAGGCATTCTAATGGCGGGATTCATCGCCACAACTTTTGCAAAAGGTATCGTTAAATCATAACGAAGTGCTAAATCTCTCTCTCCCCGATCAGTTAATGTGTACATTTCCTCTAATATTTCTGCACCACCACCGTACTTTGAAGCCATCAGCTCCGTATAATTCAATATTGGCGTTTCAAGTGGTTTACAACCGTATTGTATAAATGTGTCTTCAAGCGTTCTTCTAATTTTCCTTCTAATCACTTCAGCTTCAGGTAAGTAATCTTGTGTACCTTTAACATTTTGATAATCCATTTTTCTCATTTGATATTCCCCCTAATTTTTTGAAAATAAAAAAACTGCACCTGATAAAAGTGATTTCCTTTATCGATGCAGTTCAATATAAATAGTCTTCCTATGTGCGATTTTATAAAATCGGATAGCAAGACTACATGTGATGATGGAATTGTGAAGTGTTACTTAAAATTTTTGTTCGTAACATATAATTCACCTCATATTTGATAATTAACTTAACATAATAATTAGAATATTTCAATGATTTTTGTTGCGCAAATTAAATTGAGACTTTTGGTGAATTGAATAAAATGAAATCAATATGCTTGATTTTTATTCGTTACTTTGTGATTCATTTAAATCAAAATCTTGCTTTAACAGTGAATACATATATAAGTCGTCAAATTTACCACAAGTAAACTCATAATTTCTTAGTAATCCTTCTTTTATAAAGCCTTGCTTTTCAACTAATTTTTGTGATGCAATATTTTCAGGTTCGATTAACGCTTCAATCCTTTGAAGTTTAAAGTTTTCAAACCCGTATTTAATTACAGCTTCAAAAGCCTCGCTAGCAATACCTTGTCCCCAGTATTCTTTGCTTAATTCAGTACCGATTTCTGTACGAAAATGCTTAGGGACCCTGTTAAGAAAACCACAGCTACCAATTACTTCATTATTTTCTTTCAAAGTAATTCCCCATCTAATTCCTGTTCCCTGTTCAAATATTGTTTGATACCAAGTGATCTCATCCATTGCATCCACCACTGTGTTAAAAGGTTCTATTCCAATATGCTTTACTACTTCATTATCAGACATATATTTTAAAACACTACGTGCATCAACTTCTGTAACTTTTCTTAATATTAATCTATCAGTTTCTAGTATTGGAAAAGTCCTGTTTTCTATTTGCATTATAAATGCCTCCAATTCAAATACAATCTAATATCGCTTGAAAATAACATCTATAAAAAATCTGTTTATTTTAACAGATTTAATTACTCTAATTAATAATTTCTTTGATTTTCTTATCGTCTAAAGACATTCTAACTTTTTGAGTAATTACCCCCTCACTATTTATGATATATGTTGTTGGAAAAGATCGTACATCATATAATTTCATAACTTTACCATCATTATCATCTACTAGAACTGGAAATGTCATTTCATATTTCTCAACAAATTCCTCTATTTTTTCTTTACCGCCTTTTTCTACCCTAGTCATATTTACTGCAAGAATTACCATATCAGATTTTTCTCCATACTCTTCATAGTACTTTTGCATATATGGAATTTCTTCTTTACAAGGTGGACACCATGAAGCCCAAAAATTGAGTAGTACTTTTTGTCCTCTATAATCTGATAATTTCACTTGTTCACCGGCTAAATTTTTCAATTGAAAATCAGGTGCAACATCGTTTATTTTAAGTCCTGATTCAGCAGATTCATCTTTATCTATAAAATTTGTTTTAATCATTAATATAATCATAAAGATAACTATAAAAACTGAAATAATCTTTGCCAAAGCTCTAAAGTTCATTAATATCTCCTCCAAAATATCATTTCTCAAATCAGATTTTAATAAGAAATGCCAATACTAATACTTTACTTATTTTACATTAAAATATTTTATTTTCCATTTATATTTTGATTAATACTATTGTTATGTAGAACAAAAACTTGTGAAAATTTTTTATAAATAGTAAAAGAATTGTTCTATTTGTTTATTTTCAATCCATCAGGGTACATAAAAGATTAATGTTATTTTAAAGGAGTGTTTACATGAATAGACAATATGAAGAATGTATTAAAATTTGTATGGAATATTTGGAGGCGTGTAACACATGCTTTGATTCATGTTTAAAAGAAGATGATGTCAAAATGATGACCAAATGTATTCGATATGATCGTGCTTGTGCTGATGCTTGTATGTTTGCGATTCAAGCGATGGTTTCAAACTCTCCATTTATTGATGAGATTTGTAATCTTTGCGCTGACATTTGCGAACGCTGTGCTGAAGAATGCGCGAAACACAATCATGAACATTGCCAACAGTGTGCTCGGACTTGCCAGAAATGTGCAGATGCTTGCCGTAACATGAGCGCTTAATAATAATTAATTTAGAAAAGGCTACTTCAAAATGAGTTTTGGAGTAGCCTTAGTTTGTTTTAGCAAGATAAATGATTTACTGATTGTCTCCGAATGATTCATCACATTCTAAAGAGATTTTATTAGTTTCTATTTTCTTTTACAAATTGTATTGCCAATTCTGTTGAATGAATTAAAGATTGCTCTTTTTTTCTTTTTCGAATAGATAATGCTTCGTTAAAATGAGATAGTGCTATTTTCCATTCATCCAATTGCATTAGACACTTCCCTTTATGCTGTAGAGCAAAATCCACTAAATCACAATCATCTGTAGGTGTTAATGCTCGAATAGCTAAGTCAAACAACCTTAATGCTTCTTCATATTGTCCAGCATATTTATATGCTTCGCCTAAACGAATCAGATTAGCAATCTTTAATTTTTTTAGACCACTTTCTTCAGCAAGCTTAAAACTTTTTTCTAATATATTTACGGCTTGATTACTATCTCCTGCAATACGATATAGATTACCAAGATTTCCAAATAGAAAAATCTGCTCAATTTTAGAATATTGCTCTAAAGATTTTATAGCCTCTTCAAATTGAGATGTCAGTTCATTTATTGCTTCATAATTGTTGCATTTTTCACGTAAATATTGGTTTTCATCAAAGTATATGAATTCATTAAGCATTACTAAACTTGATTTTAGGATAGAATATCCATTAGATAATACCTCCAAAAAGCTAATCTTCATTCATCTTAATGACTCTATCCACAAACTCCAACTTCGCATTAGCATAAGCATTTTCATTGTTTGGATGTTCTTTAGACAGCTTTATTTTTAACTGTTCATATTCCTTTGCCAATTCAGGTTGTGCTGTTAAGCGATCACGGAATAGTATATGCTTTTGCCACCATTCTTCTCCATACTCTACAACGTGAGCAACATGCGTTTTGAATAGAGGCTCCAAACTTTCAAACTTTGCAATAACTTCCTTGCCTTCAATGTTAACTTTCGCTAAATGATAATAACTGTTCTTTTTGAGCTCCTGAAAATCAAACATTTTAAAATCTTCTATTTTTCTTAAACCAATAATTATATCTACTAATGGCTTAGCTTTAATTCCTGGAATAGCTGTGCTGCCTATATGCTGAATATCTATTATTAAATCCCCTAAAACTCTTTGCAAAATATCCTTCTCATTTATGAAAGATTGCACCCAGTTATCATCAGGTTCCACTAAATATACTTCGCCTTTTTGTAATCCAGACATTTCCATCCCTCCCTTATTATTTAAGGCTACCGTATATTACTTCCCAAAAACAGGCTAATATTATATGTGAATTTTTGTTATAATAGAAGTAGCAAATAAGCATAGTTCACTGCTTAATATTCATTCAAACATTCATTTAAATTCCTAAACTTTCCATATTTAATTAATAAATTCTTGCTCCGACAAATTAACATCCCTCATTAAACTATCCGCTTCTACACCCAAATCCATTTGGATACTTACAATTCGAGTGAGATTTTCAATTACATTCAAATCGATTTGTGAACTTGTCGCTAACTTGATTAATTTGGGTACTTCCCAAGCACTTCTTAAAGCGACAGAAGCGCAAAATCCGTATCTTGGTAATGTTATGTCCCCATTCCATCCAGCATCTTTAAGTCCTTCAATATAGTTTTTAAATAATAAATTTTGATAGTAGTCACCTTGATCACTTTCAATATTTCCTTGACTCATCGCAACACCATATAATTTACCTAAATCTTCACCTAACCCCGAGATGCTTAAAAACTGCCAATCAATTAATGTCAACACCTTTTCAGCACCTTGATATGTATTAATAAACATATTTTGCCGGCTTAAATCTTGATGGGCAAGAACACGCGGTAGTTTACTTAATGTTTGGAGATGATTATTCATATTATTATTTAAACAGGTATAGGAATTCCAAATATTTTCGAGATTAAGCCCAAACTGAATTTGAGGATAATAAATGGTTGGGTCACTAGCATATCTTTTACATCCATTAATCCATGACTCAAGCCAATTACGACAAATCCAGTTGTGTTCTGGAAGTGTATGACCTGTTACATAAGCTCCATTGAAAATTCCCAATTGACGAGCCACAAATGCATAATCATTTTCAGACCAAATCTTAATACTATCTTCTATTATTTCTTCCATCCATATCCACACTGAACCATCTGTTTTTTCCTCAACGTTAAAACATTGTGAGGTATTAATCACATCAGGAAGTTTAACCAATATATCTGACTGGTTGACCAATGCTTCACGCCTCCAATAGTTGTGATACCATGGATCATTCATTTCTACTTGTCCAGGCTTTATGACCTTTACCACAACAGCCCATGGTACTTCCTTTCCCATGATATCTGCAATCCCATGAATACGGTAAACACCTTCTGTCGTAAAATTAAGGGATTTACAAACGATCGAATCAAATTCCCAGCTTTTCACACAATTAACTCGTTCGTTTAATATCTTTGAAACACATTGATGTAATATTCCCAAGTCTACACGTTTACTTAATAATAATTGGTTCATATTAGTCACCTCGTTATTTAAAGCAATATTAACTATGCTCATATTATTGATACTATCATTTATTTCCAGATAAAAGTGACAAAATTCAGGGTGATTTAATTAGTATCCAATCTCCCTGTTAAGTTTTATATGAAGAAATTTTAATTAAGAATAAAACATTCTATTACTGTGCACCTTACACTCTAGGAGGTGAAGATCCATGTCTAAGAACAATAACAAAACAAAAAACGAAAGAAATCATAACAAGAATATCGACAACAGTAATAGTAGCTACAACAGTAACAACAATGACCCCAACAACAACGAAGAATTTGCTGCTGAATTTGATGCTAAATCAAATAATAAAAGTAAAAAATCAAATAAAAGTAAAAAATAGTTAAACATGAATGATTAAACTGAACTCCGAATAGGGCCACTTTTTTCAGTGTCTACTACTCGGGTTTCAGTTCAAAATCTATTAGGATCACTTCTTCTATTTAGATTAGCAGTACATAAACTATAAAATATTTGCTGTATACTTATATATTTTTGAGGACCCTTATCTTCAATCCGAGATTCTCGATTCAATTTCATAGTTGGTAATTGAATCGTTTTCGAAATAACATTATTCCCTTTAATTAGATGTTTAGACAATAGTTTATATTTGCTTTATCCAATTACTTTAAGATAACCTTCTTCTGTTATAAGATCCTCATCCTCCCCCTCTGTATCTTCCACACGTCTAGTTATTGAAATAAATACTGGATCCGTGAATATGTACATTTCTAGAGTTATGGAAGCTAAAGACCATGTGATTGTACTTTCATTAGTCTAAAAAGCTGTAAGTTCTTACTTTTAGTGCTTGTTTACGATTAATACTAGCTAATTACGAAATATCTTCACAATATCCACGTTACTGGGTATTGAAAAATATCTGTTGTAACTTGTTTCATAGGAAAGACTTTTTATAGAATTCATTGTGGTGAATTGATTCTACAAGAAATGATCTTTCTTATTTTATTTATTCAATTACACAAGATATATCTCCCTCAACTTGATTGTTACTTCACTAGAGCAAAAATAGTACTGAAAAAAGGTTTAAATTACATAAAACTTTTTACATTAGTCCTACGTCTTAGCACCGTATACAAATTTGATACGTATCAAGGGAGTAATTTTATGTTCAAAAGAAGAAAACTAGAGAAGGCTTACATAAAGTTTGTAACTGAAAATCATACAAACCTATATCGCTTTTCTTATAGTTATATGAAAAATCAACAAGATGCTTTAGATGTTGTCCAGGAATCTATTCGAAAAGGATTAAGTTCGCTTCATACGCTTGAAGATGAGTCAGTAATGAAAAGTTGGATGTACCGAATAGTAATCAATACTTCAATTGATGGCATAAGAAAGCGAAAAAAAGTAATTATGATGGAAACAGATGACATTGAATATCATTTAGCTGGTGTAACTGATGAATATACCAATATGGATTTGAAAAAAGCAATTGAATCGCTACCCAATTCATATCGCGCCATTATTATGCTTCGCTTTTTTGAAGATATGAAAATTGATGAAATAGCCAATGTATTAGAAGAAAATGTTAATACTATTAAAACAAGATTATATAAAGCATTAAAGTTATTGAAAATAGAATTAGAAGAGTGAATCCAGGAGGTTCAAAAGAATGAAGAGAATGAAACAACTGATAAAAGAATATAAAGAAATTGAAATACCAGAAGAAATAGAATCAGTAGTTAAGCACTCATTATTTCCAAGGAAAAGAAAGCTAAAAAAATTGTATTTTGGTATTGCAGTTGCAGCAGCTTTGTTTATGACGAGTGTCAATACAAGTTCAACGATTGCTTATGCTTTTTCCGATATTCCGATTTTAGATAAAGTTGTGAAATTAATTACGTTTAGAGAGTTTAAAGTTGATGAAGGTACTTACAAAGCAGACTATAAAGTTCCAGCAATAACTAACTTAGACAACAAAGAATTAGAAAGCAGTCTAAACGAAAAATATTTAAAAGAGAATGAACAATTATATCAAGAATTTTTAGCCGATAAGAAAGAGCTGAAGAAAAATGGAGGCGGACATTTAGGTGAAAATAGTGGTTATGAAATTAAAACAGACACCAAACAACTTCTTTCAATCGGAAGATATTATGTAAATACTGTTGGTTCTTCATCAACGACAATAAAATTTGATACAATTGACAAAGAAAAGGAAATTTATATAACACTGCCAAGCTTATTTAAGAATGAAAATTATATAAAAGCTATTAGTGAAAATATACAAGAGCAAATGAGAACACAAATGAAAGAGGATGCGGAATTGACTTATTGGGTAAGTGGAACCGGTAAAGAGTTAGTATTTGATCCATTTGAAAAGATAGTTAAAGATCAAAATTTCTATATAAATAACAAAGGTAAATTAGTAATTTCATTTGATAAATATGAAGTTTCTCCTGGTTATATGGGTTTAGTTGAGTTTATAATTCCAACTGAAGTCATCCAAAATGAATTAGTGAGTAATGAATATATAAAATAGCTATTTTTTCAACATTTGATTGCTGTTGATAACATATAAATTTTTAAACAATCATTTATCAAAAAACTTTTAGCAAGATAATAGAAGATTTTCTCATGCCAATAAAGTTGTTTAATTTTAATAAACTATACACACATAGCACCTTTCAGAAATGGAACAGTGTTATGTGTGTTTTTTTCTCCATCCAAGATTCATTTTTCTCAAAACAAACAAAAATATCATTATTTAAAAAGATTCTCAACAATTACATCCCATTCTTAAAGAACAGATTACATTTATCTATATTAAAACGCAGGTGGGGTAACTGAAAATAAAACAACTGCATTTTCAACAAAATTATTTTCCCATTTATGTTTCAAATTTGCTGGTATCTTCACACTATCACCAGCTTCTAATACATATTCATCTTCATCCAAATATAACTTAATTTTTCCTTCCAAAATATATGCCACTTCCTCTCCTCTATGTTCTAAAGGATTTTCTGATGAGGAAGAATTCGAAGGTACTTTCATTAATGCTGTTGCCAAATTCCCTGTAAAATCAGGTGACAATAACTCATAGGTTAAATTATCAATGATTATTTTCTTACGATTGTTGGACCTAACGATTAAATCCTCCGTAACTATTTCTTCAAGTAGAAAACTAAAAGTTGGAACATTTAGAGTTTTAGCTAAGACTTTTAGTGTTTGAATTGACGGATTAGCTAAACCTCGTTCAATCTGGCTTAACATTGAAGGTGTAATTTCAGCTAATTTTGCTAATTCTCTACTACTTAATCCTTTAGCTTTTCTAAATTTTTCTACTTTCTTACCAATGTCTATATTCTCCATTATCGATACTCCTTAAAATACGTTAAATTTAATTAAAAATAATTAAATTTAAATTAATATCACAGTAATTGTATGTTAAACTGTATTTAAATTTATTTAATTATAATTTATAAAACGACTTGCTACAAGAAAATTAGGAGGATCAAACATATGAAAGAAATTGAAAGCAAAGAAATACAAAAATTGAAAGAACAATATCCTTTACTAAACAAACTCATTTCTTTGGAAGAAGTATTTTGGATGAATCCAAATGTTAAAAATTTTCAAACAGGAATTAATAAATCCCCTCTTACTAAAGAAGATGTAAGAGATGCAGAGGAAAGATTAAAACGTTTCGCTCCATATATCGCCAATGTTTTCCCTGAAACAAAAGAAACGAATGGGATCATAGAGTCTCCTTTAGTCAGAATTCCTGACATGAAACGTTCATTAGAACAGGGATATCAACAACCTATATTAGGTGAATTATTACTTAAATGTGATAGTCACCTTCCTATCTCAGGATCTATTAAAGCACGAGGTGGTATTTATGAAATTCTCAAACATGCAGAAGACTTAGCTTTTCAGCATAATTTGTTAACAATTCAAGATGATTATTCGATTTTAGATAGTGATAGATTTCGAAAGTTCTTTTCACAATATTCAATCGCTGTAGGCTCGACTGGAAATTTAGGACTTAGTATTGGTATCATCAGTGCAAAATTAGGGTTTAATGTTACTGTTCATATGTCAGCTGATGCAAAACAGTGGAAAAAAGACTTGCTTAGAAGTAAAAATGTCAAAGTTATTGAATATGAAGCTGATTATAGTAAAGCAGTGGAGGAAGGTCGAATTCAAGCTGATAGTGACCCAACATGTTATTTTGTAGATGATGAAAATTCTCACGACCTATTTTTAGGCTATGCAGTGGCTGCAAGTCGATTGAAGAAACAATTGGAAGAGCTAGAGGTAACAATAGACGAAAATCATCCTTTATTTGTTTACCTTCCATGTGGAGTAGGTGGTGGTCCTGGAGGCGTAGCTTTTGGTTTAAAATTATTGTATCAAGATCATGTTCACTGTTTCTTTGCAGAACCTACCCACTCACCTTGTATGTTACTTGGTTTAATGACTGGACTTCATGATCAAGTTTCTGTACAAGATTTTGGTATAGATAATGTTACAGATGCAGATGGGCTTGCTGTAGGAAAGCCATCTGGGTTTGTCGGTAAAACTATGGAGCCTTTTTTAAGTGGTAATTATACGGTTAGCGATGAACAGTTGTATATGTTACTAAAAGAACTAGTCGATACTGAGGGCATTCATTTAGAACCTTCTGCATTAGCAGGCATGATAGGACCAAGTAAATTATGCAAAGAGGGCATCGATTATTTACAGAACCATAATTTAAAGGAAAAGATGAGTAAAGGTACACATATTATTTGGGGAACTGGTGGAAGCATGGTTCCTGAAGAAATGATGACGCAATACTATCAAACAGGTTTAAAATTATCGTTAGAAAATAAATGATTTTCTTTTTCTTATTAAGAAAAGCTCTCGTTAGTTTATAGACTCCCTCCCCTGCTAGAACTTCTGAAGTTCAGCTATTGCCTTAAACCGGTTAGATAATCCATTAGTGGCTTTGCTTTAATTTCCGAAATTACTTTACTAGCAATATGCATGAACAGTGGAAGAAATAAAAATAATTCATATTGCTCCTCCAAAAATTTCATGGTAAAATTATAAAATGCCTAAAAATAGTGAGTGATAAATATGATTCAAACTACAAATTCACGAAAACTATATATTTCAACAACAAAAACCCTCGACTAAAACCAGTCGAGGGTTTTTGTTGCTCTTGGGAAAGATTTTTATTGGGGGTGCAAATTTATGAATCAAGTCACAAATTCAAATGGTTCAATACTTGCTGGGTGGATTAGTTTAATAAGCAATATTATTTTAACAATTCTTAAAATTGTTGTAGGTACTCTCTTCAATAGCCCTGTTCTTCTTGCAGATGGTTATCATAACGCTGGTGATGTTATTGCAAGTGGTGCTGCTTTAACTTCAATGCGTATTTCAAAACGTCCTGCAGATGAAGACCATCCTTATGGCCACGGTAAAGCTGAAGTAATCAGCTCTGCCATTGTTGGTATAATTTTATTACTAGCAGCAATTTATATTGCCTTTGAATCTTTTTCAGCATTCTTTCATGAACCTGAGAAAGCAAGTGTAATAGCTTTTATTACTGCAATTATTTCACTCGTATGGAAGCAAGTTTTATACGTATATACGATTAGAATTGGTAAAAGAACGAATAGTAAAGGCTTAATTGCAACTGCCTATGATCATCTAGCAGATGTGTATGCTTCATTAGCAGCCGTATTGGGAATTGGCCTTGCACTAGTTGGAGAGATTTATCATATTCAAATCCTTACTTACGGAGATCCAATTGCGGGTATCATTGTAACCATTTTAGTTTTTAAACTTGCATATGGCATGATAATAGAAGCGATAGATACTCTTATGGAAAAAAGTGTTAGCAAGGAAAGATTGGATAACTTTATGACTTTAATACTTACTATTCCAGAAGTGAAACGAATAGATCGTCTACGAGCTAGAGAACATGGACATTATGTATTGGTGGATCTTAGAGTAGGTGTGCAAGGTGAATTAACAATTCAAGAAGGTCATGATATTATTCGCAAAATCAAAAAAACTATAATGGAAAATCAACCTGATGTCGATGAAGTTCTTATTCACCTAAATCCTTGGTACGAAATTGACAAAGCTTAAAGCCTTTACTTACTTATTTGAATGTTCTATTCACATTTATTTTGCCTTACGAAACATTTTTTAAAAAATCGATGTTAAATGATAGACTTTTCTGTTAATTAAGTATATAGTTAAGGAGAAATCTTCCTTTTATAGCCCTTATTTTTAGTTTCGCTCACTCATTTAGAGTGAGCATTTTTTTATGGGGTTTAATCATAAATGCTTGAAACTTACATATAAGAAATATTGATCGATTATTATAATATTAATAACATTTACTTATTTCTAATTTAGATTCACAATTATCTTAACGTTATTAAGAAAAGGAGGTCATTTTATGGCGATTGATTTTCATAGTCAGGATAACCGTTCTACTTATGCCAAGCGACAAGCAGATGATACTTGGGTGAATATGATCCAGTCAATTTGTGTGATTGAAGGTAAAAACGTTTTAGATATTGGATGTGGTGGAGGTATTTACACAAAAGCATTTGCAGAAATGGGCGCTTCTTTTGTTACGGGATTAGATTTTTCCGAGCAAATATTGTCTTCAGCCAAAGAGAACTGCAAAAGTTATACCAACATCAATTTCCATTTAGGTAATGCCTTAAATTCTCAACTAAAAAAAGAACAATATGACATTATTTTAGAAAGAGCAATCATCCATCATATTAATGATTTGGACAGTTGTTTTAAAGAAGCTTATCAATTGTTAAAACCAGGCGGTATTTTCATTATTCAAGATAGAACACCTGAAGATTGCATACTTGAAGGAAGTTCTACTCACATAAGAGGTTATTTTTTCTCCAAATATCCATCCTTAGTGAGTAAAGAAACTGTAAGAAGACATTCAAGTGAAAAAGTCATTCAAACATTACTAGTAGAAGGATTCAAAGATCCACAAGGTTTTTCGTTTTGGGAAACAAGAAAGACATATAAAGTGCTAACTGATCTAGAAACAGATTTATTAAATAGAACTGGAAGATCCATTCTACATGACTTGAGTGACAAGCAACTTGAAGAACTCGTATCGTATATTAAAGAACAGCTGGCTTCAAATGATAACAAGATCATTACCGAAAAAGATAGATGGACTATTTGGAAAGCTATAAAAGATTAATAAGTGTCTGCCACTTAGGTTATTAAAAACTTTTTTGGGTATAATATTTTTGAATTCAAAGTATTCACTTAAAAAGTCATACTCACACAAGGAGTTGGTATTGAAATGAAAGTTGTCAAAACACTCGTTACTGGATTATTAGCAAGTGGTATTGTTCTAACAGGCGTTTCAGCACCTAATAGCGAAATTGATATAGTACATGCAGAGACATCAATCATTCCGCTATCACCTAAGCCACCTATTACGACTTATGACTATTACACAGCAGAAGGTCAAGCCAAAGTGTACAAAATCGTCACGGTGAAAACGAAAATAAATGGGAAAGTTAAAACAACAACAAAACTTGTTGCGTTTAAAGTTGATGAATTTGGCTCAGCTTTCAAGGTCTCCCAAACAATTGGCTTACCATCAACAGTACAAGCTTATATTGGGAAGAGAATAGAATACAAAAAAATTGTTGCCTACAAAGATTTATCCGAAGCGGAAATAGGAACAACTTATTATCTTAAAACAAAACAAGATGGTGTTTACGAAACCACACAGGATAAGTGGAACAGTTGGTTTTCGTCAGTAAAATAGATATGGGATAGGGCTATCAGTTATTGGATAGCCCTTTACTCTTTGTTGTCAATTATTTGACTCTTATTTAAGAAGATTCTTTTTATAGAGCATAGCAATACCATTTAACATGAATTCTGGAATCTTCTTTGGAAAATAGCGTTTTTCATAATAACAGTAAAATGCCTTTTTCAAGTCGAGCCATTGGTTACAGTCCTTCGTTTGTCTAAATCTAGCCACGTCTATAATCTTTACTTGCAAATCTGATGTAATTAAGATGTTTCTTAAATGAACGTCAGATGGATTTAATCCTTCTTGCTTTGCTAATTGTAAAGCGATATCAATATCTCGAACGACTTCTTGTGAGATTGGAATACCATTTGTTAGACAGTCAAAAAGCGTAGTTCCTTCTATATAATCAATAACTAAATAATTTGACCCTGCATCATAAAGAGTTGGATAATAAGTGATTTCCTGAACTACTTTATAGATTTCTGCTTCTTCCTCAGCAATATACATATATTCCGGAAAAAATACTTTCATCGCTTTTCCTGTTTGTTTAATTCTAAATACATAGGCACTTCTCCCCTGACCAATTAATGTTAATGATTTATCATAGTCAAGTAGCGTATGTTGATTGTCAGATTCAATTTTCACACTTGCAGCAAGCTCGTGGAATATAAGAATAATAGCAACTCCGTTCTGTAGTATTCATTATTTTAGCAATAAGAAAAGGCGTTATAACCGATTTGTTGGTTATAACGCCTTTTCTTAAAAAAGACCTTACCAAAAAATCGGTAAGGTCTCGCAAACAACTATCAAAAGTTGCCAATAAAACCGAGGATATTCATCCTGTATTGACGATTTTATTGTATAGCTACTCCCCTTAAACGGAGGATTATTATATTCAATTTTCTTATTATTTTCATTATAGATGTTCGTTAGCCAAACGTCAATTAATGCACTTTATGTGACTTTACACTAAAGTATTTCTCAAATTTATTTATAAAAAATATACATTCCATCCATTTAGCCCATACAAAAAATTTAGTTCTGGGCAGTAGGCAACATATTTATAACCCTTCATATTCTATAATCAGACCTATTAGAGGGGGAAAAGTATGGGAATAGAATTTACAGCTCTCCATTGGATTTATGTTGTTTTCATTGTATTGATTATTGGGTTTATGGTGAAGCGTCGAGATACTACCCTCATTTGTATTATTGGCATTTTCATGCTAGCAATTTTTGCAACAGGGAGTTTAACTGCCTCCATAAGTGGCGTTTTTAATAGTTTTATCTATGCAATTACCGAATTAATGTCGACCATATTAATCATTTCTATTATTGTCGCTATGAGCTCTGTGTTATCTAAGTCCGGCATTAATGATGTCATGATTGCACCTTTTACAAAATTCTTCAAAAACCCGACTCTTGCCTTCTGGATTATTGGAATTTTAATGATGATCATTTCATGGTTCTTCTGGCCATCTCCAGCGGTTGCATTACTTGGTGCAGTTCTACTTCCAGCCGCGTTACGAGCTGGGTTGCCTGCTCTCGGTGTAGCGAACGCAAACAAAGGAATCTTTTTAAACAGGTGTTCATTATCTATTTTTTTTCTGATTCTTGAACTGAAAATATATCGAAAATTGATAACTTAGCCATTAAAATAATCTACTGTCTAAATTAAGCCTTTGAGTAAATACCAAAACATGTAAAATCAATTGCTATAAGTATATTCTAATGAATAAATTTCATCACTATTATTTTGATGAATTACCTGTTGAAGAGTTAATGGCTATATTTTGGAAGCATTGATTCATTTGTTGTGAAGGCTGAGACATTTGCTACGATTCTTTATTTATTTTGAGATCTCTATTATTAAATAACACTTCCAAGATACTTTCCAGAAGTATTTGGTCTAGGTAATCGTACAAGAAACATAATTCTGTTTGCATATAGTATCAATATATGAGAGTAAGGAGGTGCAATGTGGAAAATTTTAAAAAGTTCAAGTTTAAATCAAATCCAAGTTGTCGTTGTCATTGTTGTGGCTTTTGTTGCCCTTGTAGTTGTAACCCACCATTTATACCTGTACCACCAAATTGTAACTTTCTCGTATATGTTACAGACGCTGGTCAGCTAGCTACTCCTGATAATAGAGTATCAGTGATTGATACAGGGACAAATACTATAATCGCTACTATTCCAGTAGGAACTGGTCCACTAGAAGTAGCGATTTCACCAAATGGAACACTTGGTTATGTTCCAGCTTTCTTATCGAATAATGTAACGGTTTTTAATACTGCAACAAACACGCCAATCGCTACTATTCTGGTAGGAGTTAATCCTCTTGGTGTAGCAATTTCACCGAATGGAACACTTGCTTATGTAGCAAATCATGGAGATAACACTGTATCTGTCATAAATACAGCAACAAATACCGTAACTGCTACAATTCCAGTAGGGCTCCAACCTCAAGGTATAGCTTTTACTCCGAATGGTGCGTTTGCTTACGTAGCAAATGAAAACTCAAATAATGTATCCGTCATAAATACTGCAACAAATACGGTGGTTACAACAATCCCTTTGGGAATTCGCCCTAGATCAATTGTTTTCACACCAAACGGACAATTTGCTTACGTTACAAATGAAAATAGTAACACAGTATCTTTAATTGTTGCAGTAACAAATACCGTAGTCGATACAATCCCTGTGGGAACAGGACCTGTTGGAACAGCAATTACACCTGATGGAACACTTGTTTATATCGTAAATAAAGGTAGTAATACTGTATCCGTCATAAATACAGCAACAAATACGGTGATTGCTACAATCCCTGTAGGACTATCTCCTGACCAAGTAACCATCTTGCCGGATGGAACACTTGCTTATGTCACAAATCAACTTGACAATACTGTGTCTGTCATAGATATAGCAACAAATTTTGTAATCGATACAATTTCAGGGTTTAACGGTCCTACTGGTATAAAAACCGGAACAATCTGCCAATAGAAGATAAACTTTTTATACAAACGAGTTAATTTCATAATCCAGAGTCCTAAGAGCTCAAGGGTTTCAAATGAATAATAAAACAGACACTCCCCCAGATTCGGTATAATGGTAGCGATTTTACGAAAAATGAACAAAAACAGCTCAAATATACTCCGAATGTAAAAGCAGTTAATGAGAAAGCGATTACTTATACAGACGAATTTAGGTGTTAGAGTGTAAATCTACTCATACTTTCTACTAAATTCAAACTTAAAAAGGCGTCAAAAGTCATAATTATCTTGTAGTGCTGATAGCAAGCCCACTGTTTTTCATTAGCTAAATCTGTACCAGCTTATCGAGCCTCTAAATTTGTAACAGTCTCTTTTTGTGTAACATATTAAACAAGTATAGTTGAAATATTCCATTACTTGTCCTTAATGTTACATATCAGCCGAAATCTCATATGTTTATTTCGCATTAACTGCCCGTAAAAACCTGATTGGCGAAAAACGAAACAACAAGTAGAATCCTAAAAACATAAAAATTGTTGCTTCAAAAATGTGTCTTGTCTTTCTTTTGAAACAGCCTTCTTCAACATACTTTTATACAGTTTTATCAGTAGTTATTTCTATAGTAAGCTCGTTCAATTTATGGTCCAAGTCATCAAGCAAGCGTAATTTATGATTCAACTGCTTTTCAAAATCCATTGATTGAGCCAATACCTTATTTACTTGAGAATCTAATTGTGTAAGGACCTCTGGATTCATCATCATTTTTCCACTTAGAGAAAAGCTATGTTTTTTTACATCCGCTAATTCTTTCGATAATTTTTCTATCTCAGTGCTTTTCCCCTCTATTTCTATGGCTAAATGCTCATTAAGATTGTCTGAATTAGTTTGTTCTACACGAGATCTTTCAACGGCTTCAATTATAGTCTTCATTTGTTGGCTTATATCCCTTGTAAAAACATTCAACTTATTTTCAAGGCCATCCACTAAAGTCCTATAATTAGCATCTGAACTCACAGTAAGAAATTCATCTTTAGTGGATTTTAACGTTTCCTTTATTAGCTCATTTTCTGCACGCAGTTCTTCTACTACTTTTAATAAACCCTCTATCGAAGAAAGTTGTTTTTTCTGCTGGATTTCTCTTGCTTGTATATCATCATAGTAAGTTTTTATTTTTTTTTCATGGTCTCTCTTCTGCTTTAAAAGCTCCATCGAAAGCTCCTTTTTCTGTTTTGTTAATTGAACATTTTCTCTCTCTACTCTCAGTACTAGTGAATAATAATCACTATCTCTGAGCCTTTTAACTTCATTTTTATATTTCTCTAATTCAGCTCTTAATAATATGATCATTTGCTGAAGCTGAACAGGATCATTATTTTCAACAATATCATTATCCACACTTGATCCTCCTATCACGACAATTTTTCAAGTAAACCAATCACTTCTTCAAATTGCTTCTTACTTTCCTCTAACATCTCGTCAAGCTGTTTAATAAGATTAATTTCTAATTCTTCATCGCCCATTTCTTCAGCTTTTATCTTTTCTCCTGATATTAAATAATTAATAAGTAGATTCAATGTGTCTTTTTCGAGATAAGCAAAGCTATTATTTTCTTTATTACTATAGCTAGGTAAATTCGTAAGCTGTTCCTTCATAAGTTGATGGATAACACTATCTATTTTTTGATTCATATTTTCATACTCACTCATTTTCATCCCCCTGTGTATAACTAATTCCATTGAGATTAATAGGATTTAAGACGACGACACCATCTTTTAGCTGATCACAATATGTAAACCCTATGATACTTCCTGAATAAGATAAGTTATGACCCCATTTGATCTGAAAATTAGGAAATGATAGTGTTTCGTTTGGCTCTAACGTTGTTTTTCCTATAGGTCTAAGCCAGAACTCCTCCTTGCTTGATTGATCATTGATTCGCTCCCAGCTACTGTTTCCTTTTAATTTCGGTGCAAAATGTTCATAGACATACCTTCCTGAGAAAGAGAATGGAGAGTCTTCAGGCAGTTTTATACATAGATACGGGTTTGTTATTGGCTGATTACCTATATTGCGAATATGATAAGAGCCCAAGCATAAGCTCTCCTCATCCGGATTATAAGCAATATTGAACGTGGATGTGAAATAACTAATGACGTTGACACTATCCGGGATAATTAGTTTACCAACCAATTGTTTAATTTCATGAACATAAAAATCCGTTTGTTTTTTTAGTTCATTTATCTTTTCTTCCACATGAACAATACGAGCAGTCATAATTAGTCCCCCTTACCAATAGTATTAAATTAACTAAAGAATTCACATTTTTTGGAGATAGCTATATTTGAATTCTTTCATAAAAAAAAAGAGAGGATTAACCTCTCTTTACGATATGATTTTCTTCTATGTGTTAGTACCCCTAGCCAAGAGTTGGGAAAATAGCGGAACACGGCTGAGGACGAACTACACCCGGACATGTGTATGGTAAATCTGCTCTTGGTTCGCAGAATGTTGCTAAGAATTCCACAGTGACTGGGAATGTAGATTGAATACTTTGACATACTGATACATTAATTGTTAGTGCAGAAAACGTAATTGTGCCGTCTCCAGCTGTTAATGTTCCTGTTGTACTAACGAAAGAATCTAAATCTGTGAATAAAATCTCTACATCTGTTCCTTTAGGCGCACATAATGTAACTTGTTCACTACGCGAAACTGGAATATTATTGCTTGTGAACATAGTTCCATTCGGTAAAGTAACAACTATCGTAAGAATAAAATTCTTTTGAATAGTTAGATGTTGAAGACATACCGTTGAACCATCAATGGAGTATTGGCGATTCTCACGGTTTAAAATTACTATAGGATTATTTGTTGCTGGAACTACTTTGCCTGTTACTACTGCACCCGTTAAGCTAGTAGTTGGTGTTACTCCTGTAAAAGCAACTGCTCCTGTAGGGGAAATATCAAATGACATTTCTTTTACAACCCAGTCAAATACCTTATCAACGTTAATACAAATTAATTCCGGCTCCTGCGCCTGGGATGGCATATTCTCTTGCATCCTTTTGACACCTCCAAAAAATTTTAGCTTTCGTTGTATCATATGTTTTATACCTATAAGTGCATGGGCTAATAAAAAATTCGTTCTGATTTTTATTAAAATGCTTAAGTATCAGTATGTATCGTTTTTACTTACATCTCCTCTTCTTATGGAAAAACTAAAATATTTGAAAGGACCGGTATATTTGTAACAGAAAGTAAATATTTTTAATAAAATATTAATGGACTGAAAGGAGTGAAATATAATGGAAGATTCAAAATTGTACTCCACTCAAGACATTGAAAATTGGAAGAATAAAATAGATGCCTATAAGGAAACGTTAACTTCATTAAAAATGGGGACTTTAAATGATGATTATCTTTTTATAAAAAAGGATTTTAATGGGATTAAAACGCAAATGGCACTTATAGAAGGGCTAACTGAAACAATAGAAGATAAGCAGAATTCTCAAATCAGTGGCCATGAGGAACAGATAAAACTTCTATCTACACAAATTGAGTCTCTGAATCAAATGAATGAGAAAATGAACCAAGAAATACTAAGGGCTCTAAACAAATTACTCACGATTGAAAAGACTGAAACTCCAACCACTACAGCTAAAACTGAAAACACATCTAAATTTATTTCTAATGGTGCACAGAGAGATCCGATAATTACACAGACAACAAGCCAATCGGTGATTACATCTAAACAGCCATCTTATAAAATGTTACAAAGTCTGGCAGGTAAAGCTACAAATGGGCAATTAGATACAAACAATGGTATACCCTTCGCTCGCAATGAAAATCAAAGAAATGTACCCGAAGAACGCCATTTTAATCAACAATACTTTCAATCAACAAATACTCATCCAAGCCAAATATATAATGGTTTATATAGAAATACCACCACCGAATCCACCTTTCATTTTAAAAATGCTATGAACCCACAGGAAACACCAATCAGAGTTTATGAATCTAATATTTTACCGCATGCTGAAATCCATAATTCCATTGATAATGAACTTAAAACGGAAGATTTAGATAATTACGGAGAACCCGAAAAAATTAATAACACTGTCATCACTATAGATAAAACGAGCTCTGTAATAACAAATGAGCCTTCCATTCTTGAAGATTCTAAAGTGGTTCATGAGCCTGCCGTTCTTGAAGATTCTAAAGTGGTTCATGAGCCTTCCATTCTTGAAGATTCTAAAGTGGTTCATGAGCCTTCCATTCTTGAAGATTCTAAAGTGGTTCATGAGCCTTCCATTCTTGAAGCTTCTAAAGTGGTTCATGAGCCTTCCATTCTTGAAGCTTCTAAAGTGGTTCATGAGCAAGACAACACAAATACATCCCCTACTTTAAAAAGTGACGAATTTGAAGTCTTTGAAGTTACGCCAAAGAATAAATTTGAAACCCATATACAAATTAAAGAGTTAAACAAGCAACCTGAGGTAAAAGAAGAATCAACTGAAGAAAGACAAAAAAAAGAAAAGAACTCTTTGTTTTTCAATTTCTTTCGAAAATGGAGTTAGTTTAAAATTGTGGACCATTTAGGAAACTGCCCTTTCCCCCTAATCTTAACGGAATAGAATAAAGGAGAAAGGGGGTGTAAAAATGTGTATGAATAATTCAATGTGCGGCAACGCAAATAATAATAATTGTACTTCACTTGGTCCTTTTATAGCTGTTGACGCTGCATGTATTACTACACCAGCACCAAGAAAAGGCACTATGTACCCATTTTCCTCAGGGGGTGTTCCTGTTTCTTTAGTATCACTTGCTAGTGGCTTAGTCAGTACAACAAGTATGGTAGGATTTGGCTCGGCTATTTCAGCAATATCTCTTGCTGGGACTAATATAGACTTAACAGCTGTTACTGGAACGGAAGCCTTTTCAGTTCCACTTGATGGTAGTATTACAGCTATATCTGCATCCTTGTCTGCAACAGCTACTGCAACCGTTACAGGAACAGCACAAGTCAGAGCACAAATTTACCGCGCGGTTGCTGGAACTAATGTTTTCAACCCTACACCAGCATTTGTCAATTTAACACCACTCACAACAATCGCAATAGGCACTATTACATCTGGTACCGCAAACGTTGCACCAGTGCCAGTAGCTGCTGGTGATCGTTTATTAATGGTGTTCTCGGTTACTACCTCAGGGTTTGCTACTACTATTCTTGGTAATGCAAGTGCAGGAATTAATGTTGAATAAAAGATGATGTTCGTAAGTTAGATTAAACCTACCATACAGGATTATTATCTTTGTAAAATACGATAATTACTTGCAAACAAAAGTAATAAGTAAAGTAGGCGATTTCCCCAAAATCGGGAAATCGCCTGCTTTTCTCTCTAAAATAAATAGTTATAATTTCGCCAAAGCAATTTGAATATGAGCGAGATGATGCTTTCCGTGCCAAGTATATAGGGCTACAGAAAGGAATCTTTTTGAATACATAGAAAACCAATGCTAGTTTTATAACATTTCTTTCATTGCCCCCAACAAAGGCTTAGGAATATCTCCTAAGCCTTTCTATTATTGAATAATGCTTGATTTGAAATAAGATGATAAAGTAGTTATCGATCCTTATTCCAATCTTAGTTTCCTCAAAGTGTGCAGTAACTTTACATTTATTTAAATGTTTAATCATGTAACCCCCTATCTTTATAAATATAACATCAAAAATGAACGATTTAATTAATAGTAAGATTGTTAGCCAATTGCCCTTCTCTCCATTTTTTGAATGAATAATATATTACAAATGGGGGTGAAAAAATGGATAACTGTAATAACTGCAATAAACAATCCTGCTTATGTGGAAGACAAATAGGCCCTTTCAGAGCTGTTGAACTCTGTGGAATTCCTGGCGTGTCTCCTATACCAATAACAACAACATGTAGTGGTTTATGTGAATACGGATATATATATAATCTAGGTGCTGAGGTTGTAGCTATAGATGCTGATATTATTTTTGATTCAACAGGCATAGTTACACCTGGAATTACCCACGTTCCAGGAACCTCTCAAATTATTGTTACCACACCGGGAATCTACGAGATTAATTTCGTCGTATCAGGTGTTCAGTCTAACCAGTTCACACTATTTTTAAATGGCTCACCGGTTACGGGAACAACCTATGGTTCAGGGGCTGGCACTCAACAAAACACTGGTCAAGCAATAATTTCTTTAGCATCCGGTAGTAGTCTTACACTTAGAAATCATTCTTCTGCTGCAGCAGTTACTCTGCAGACTTTGGCAGGAGGCACACAAATAAACGTAAATGCTTCTATTGTACTTAAATTGTTAAGTCCAATTATCTAGAGATAAAATACTCGGTATGATTTTCTTCATTTCAATACTTCAAAAGAATAGATTCTCCATTAGTTAGGAGTGATAATCCTTAAGCGCAGGAATTACTCCTCTCCTCTTTTCTTTTCAGATTTATTCACCCTCCCTGAACAAAGTCTTTCAAATATTCATTCAATATATTGATGAAATTTAAAATTCAACTTTGGTCCTGTTTAAAATAACCTTCCACTTACTCAACTAAACTGCCCATTTAGTTGAATAAGAAAAAAGTGCTGTCTGAACAGCTCAATGATCTTCATACTAAAGCACCCGTTAGGTTAAGTACATTTCTTCAAATTCTTATCTTTAAATAAAATGAGCAAAAACAAAATTGTTACGTCTTAGTAAAACTAAAGGTTGGTTAGTTCCACCGCCAATGCATGTGGACTATCCAGAAAAATAATATTTTTTAAAACTGACAAACCGTTCTCCAGTTTAATGCTGGGGATTTTTAACTGTTCCATTAATAAAATTTCGAGGTATTGTTATGGACATATTTTCATGGTTATTAAATGGAACAAGTTTGTTTTATTTTTTACCTTTGATGAATTTATTAATAGTTTTTATTGTAATATGTGTAAGAATCTACGTTTTAAAATTCATAAAGACTCTTTTTCACCTAAAATATTTAAAATTCTTTTGATACCTGTTGTACTTTTAGGATTCATTATCTGGGTTATTCCAATGAACATGGGATTTTATGAGTTTTTTAGAGCGATGTTTTAATTGCTCTTTTTTCATTTCCAAAGAATATGAACTATACAAACTTTTTACAACTCAAAATATAAATTATATAATTGGTCACTTCCGATAGAGTGGCTTTTTAATGTCTTTTTTTCTCAAAATGTTCAGCACTATCTCCTCTGTACTCCCAATCACCTTCCGACATTAATTCATAGAATATTAGTGAATGAACAGCTTTCTTAATTTATAAGTAACAAACGCCTATAACTTACGGAAAACTAAAATATTACGGAATGGAGGTGACAAAAAAATGGATCCAGAAAAATTGATTTGTGACAGTTGCTGTGAAAATAACCAAGTTCTTTGGCCCCGTATTAAAGCCATTGATATAGGTTCTATTCAACCTCCTCCAGTTGTTATCCCTGAAGGAACTATTATTCCAATAATAAATAGATATTTCTTTATTGTTACAGAAGATATTGATTTAACAAACGGAGCAACCATTCCTGCAAATTTATTTACAGATGATAATAACAATCCATTAACAGAATTCAAACTTTTTAATCCCAATGGATATGTCAATCTTTACATCAACGCTGTGATGCAAGAGGGCGGTGCGTATAAAGTAACCCCAGATTCACTTATCATTAACCCATTTAATGGAACAATTTTTGCTGGAACTCCCATCATTATAGAATCATTGGGATTCCAACAAATGTGATATAAAATCTTCTAAACTAATGGTACTTCCACAAGATTTTTTAATGTGTTAGCAGCAAATTTAACAGTTGCTGACGGTACTACAGTTCTTGCAACTGCCTTTCTAGATGATAGCGAGAATGCAGCTACTGCTTTTCCGGTAGTAACAAATGGTTACTATAATTTTTATATAAATGGTGTACTACAGGTAGGCGATTCGTATACTGTTTCTACTACAGAGTTAACTTTTAACGGTGTTACTGGCACAATTACAGCAGGAACTCCATTGGTAGTAAAAGCTGTAGAATTAGTTACACAAACTTAGTGATTAATAATTAACAACCAAATCATAAGTTTTAATTGTGTAAGCTTTCTAGCCTTTCTTCTATTTTTAATGCTTAAGGTCACTTTTACCCAAGTGACCCTCCAAGCCTATTTGAGCAGTTTATTATACTCCAACTAAATGAAGATTTTCCAGGGATTATATGTAAACATTTCATCTATATTACGCTAGTTATTTAAATTTCAATAATAATAATTTAGCTTTTCACCCTAATAAAAAGATACATAAAAAAACAGACTTTGATCACTTCAAATCAAGTCTGTTTAATTGTATTTAATTGGATTTCATACATCATTTCACATCACTTTTACTTTTATTACCGTGCCACGATTTTGTTATATTAAACTCTGATAATAATCCAAAAGAGCATGCATTTTAATCATTATATAATCGTATTATAAAACATTCTGATTTTAACACTCTTGTATTTGTGTAAACTCGGTTTTCTTAGATATTGTAACTTCTTCGGATTCTTCTTGTTCTTGTGCTAAATATCTAATTGTTGCTGGTAAGAGGTATTTATTCACCGCAGCAGCAAGCTTTTCTGCTGGAACTACTATCTCCATTTTTCTCCCCCCACTTTTCGAAATGTACCATTTTATTTTATGTAATGGATTGTTAAAAGGTCCCTGATGTTGTGATTGTTAACCAAAACTGGATTTGAAAAATAATAGCTTCAAGTTCCGGCTATTCGAATACCTTTTATAATTTTTTTCTGAGGTGAATTTTTTAATGGAAAATAATTTAAGAACAGTAGAATATGAACGAGTTTCTACTGATGAACAAGCGGTAGAAGGATACAGTTTAACCTCTCAGCAAGAAAAAATAAGAAAATTTATAGAATCCCAAGGAAACTGGGATTTAGTTGACACATATATCGATGATGGATATAGTGCCAAAGATTTAAATCGTCCTGCTATGCAAAAATTAATCGAAGATGCTAAAATGGGGAAATTTGATGTAGTAGTCTTCTATAAACTCGATCGCCTAGTTAGATCAGTTAGTAGTCTTCATACACTTCTCAAAACATTTGAAGAAAATGGAGTTATGATAAAGAGTGTTACTGAAGTATTTGATACCACTTCGGCGTTAGGAAGATTCTTTTTGACTCTTGTGGCTGCAATGGCTGAATGGGAACGCGAAACAATATCTGAACGTGTATTATTAAATATGGGGAAAAAAGCGGAAGTTGGAGAAAGAAATGGTGCAAAAGCTCCTTTTGGGTATAAGAGTATAAATTCAAAATTGGAAATACACGAGGAAGAAGCCATTTTAGTAAAAGAAATATTCCGACTTTATAATGATGGTAAAGGCTTACGCTCAATCGCAAAATATTTACAACAACTTAATATTGATAAGGATATTCGAACAATTTCTAGAATGCTTGAAAACCCCATATATTGTGGAAAAGTAAGATGGGGACATAATTCGAATAGAATCGAAACAATTATTATTAAAAGTGAACACATACCAGCGATTATAAGGGAAGAAACCTATGATGAAGCACAAAACCGAAGAATAGCTAATACAAAAGAAGGAAAAAAAGCAACCTCACCTTACCCATTTAGTGGTGTTTTACGATGTGCTAGATGTGGTTCAGCGTTGTCTGGACAATTTAAAAAAGAAAGAGGTACAAAACACTACATTTGTATCGGGAAAAAAAATAAGGGAACATGTGATTTGCCAATATTCACCGAAAAAGCACTTATTAGTGAATTTCTTAAAGGATTATCTACTGATAATCCAGAAAGTTTCATTAATTCAATAGTACCTAATCTGGAAGAATCAGTCTCAGTACAAAATAATGATTTAATAATTGCTGAAATTGAAAAACAACTCAATATAATCAAAAAAAGAAAGAAAAATTGGATGCTAGCTCTTGGCGATGGGATAATGACCCATAAAGACTATTCTGAGATGATGTCACAAGTACTTAAAGAAGAAAACCTATTAATAGAACAAGTGAAAAATCTTTCGTCTAAAAAAAATGTAAAAGATACATCGCAAATAATCGAACATGCAAAAAACATTTCTGCAATGTGGGATAGAGCTAGTGATAACGATAAAAAGAACTTTATCAATATACTTTTTGAGGAAATAGTAGTGGATGTTCCAAGTGATTATAGACGTGGCAGAGGAAATTCTCCTTCCGTGGATATTAAAGAAGTTAAATTACGATGATACATAAAGAACCTCTTAAATATTACATTTCATTTAAAAGGTTCTTTTAGTCACACTAGGTGTAGCGATGGCGATGAACTTATTTGGTCATGGTATTGCTTTATCAAGTGATTTTGTCATTCAAGGTGCTCCTAAGCTTACTGCTGATGCAGCTGGGTTACCAGTCGGAGATGTCATTTCCGCAAGTATTCCACTCGTCATTGTAATGGGTCTTGTTACGACTATTACTGCGTTTATATTATTAAAACGTGATATGAAGCGCGGTACAATCGAATTAACTGGAACAAACGATTCAAATGAAGAACAGGAAAAAGATGAAAAATTGCTCACTCTTAGACAAAAGCAGTTCTTTGCAATTATCATTCCAATTGCTTTCTTAGCAGATGTCGTAGCAATGTCCATTTTAAAGTTGCAAGGTGGGGATGCGACAGCATTAATCGGCGGTACTGCCGTCTTTATTTTACTCATTCTATCCGTTCTAGCCCACAAAAAACAAGGACTTGAAAAGACTACAAGCTATCTAATACATGGCTTCCAATTTGGTTTTAAAGTATTTGGACCTGTTATTCCTATTGCTGCCTTCTTCTATCTAGGTGATTCGGGTTTCACAAAAATCATCGGTGACTTTTTACCGAATGCCTCTCACGGTATTGTTAATGATTTAGGTGTTGGATTAGCTTCCGTAGTTCCTTTAACGAAGGAAATTGCAGCCGTTACTTTATCAGTCGTTGGCGCAATTACTGGATTAGATGGTTCAGGATTCTCAGGTATTTCATTAGCAGGTTCCGTCGGAAGCTTGTTTGGCAATGCAATTGGAAGTGGCGCCGATACTTTAACTGCGCTCGGACAGATTACAGCAATCTGGATCGGTGGCGGAACACTTATCCCTTGGGCACTTATCCCCGCTGCAGCAATTTGTAATGTTAGTCCATTCGAACTTGCACGTAGAAATTTAGTGCCTGTTATTACTGGATTAGTCGTCACAACCATTGTGGCAATGTTTTTGATTTAATCCTGACGAACGGATGCCAGCCATTCATATTATTTAAGCGCTCGTAAATAATATAAATGGCTGGTATATTAATTTTGAGTGGCTATATTTATTTCTTTATTATCACTACCATAAATAACAATATTATATGGTTCTTGATTAATAGAGCTAGTGTCTCCTTGAGTTGTTATAAACATCTTAATAGCCTTCTCAATTTTTTGAGCTTCTTCTATAGCCGCCTCATCTGTAGGGTTAATAGACGTATTTATGAGAAAAGATGATGGTGGTTCAAATAAAGAATAACGAATATCTTTTATTTTCATTTCGTCTTTACCAATGAATTCAGTGTTTATTTTATTTATTATAGCTTGCCATTTAAGGGCAATTTCTTCTTCTTGAGCATCTATTGAATATGTTTTAATCAAATAGGGCTCGAAATTATTTTCCTTTACAATGCTTTGCACTATTTTTTTCATTACACCAGTTCTTGTTTCCTTATCTGATGCAACCAATATAATCATATTCTGAACATCATTATTATTAACAGATACCGATATCAGCTTATAATCTTGTAACCTTGCGTCATTCTTTATATTATTCTGTAATTGTTTTGCCATCAAATTGGTTTCTTGATAAATCATTGTATTCAGAGATACATTCTGAAGATCTTGAACAATTTTTAGTTTATAATCTGTAAGATCAAATGAGCTTAACAGTGAATTAACTTCCTTTTCTATCGCTTTTTCCACTTTCAAAGGATTTTGTTCTGATTTATCTATATTAATAACAATGTTTTTCTTAGGCGCAACTATCGAAACATTTTCGAATGGATAGTTTTTAGAAAGCAATCTTTCTGTTATTATTTTGACTATATCTTTATTTAAAAGTGTTGGTTCATATATTAAATTTAAGAAAGGTGTCTTGGCAAAAGCATTATTTATAGTTGGAGAAATAGATGCTGAACCAAATAGCAATACACCGGCTAGAACTGCTCCGCTTATGTAAAATTTCATGGACTTTCTATTTTTCTTTCCATTAGTAGTGAACTCAATTTTTAACTTATTCTCATTCTTATTTTGTATAAAAACGACCTCCCTCTTTAATAAAGTATTGAATTACTTAGATACTTCGTGCTCTATTTATACTAGCAAAAATTGAGTACGAGCTTTTGTAATATACAGTAGTTTATGTAGGAGTGCCTGTCCTTATCATAGAAATGTAAATTACAATAACTACTTTAAAAAAACTAGCCTATTAGCTAGTCAACTGGTTTCAATTTAAATAATCATTCTACTCAAAAAGATTTTCTTTACTCAAGACTTATCTTAGTGTTCTCTATCCAACAGTTTTCTACCTTCAACTTATTATATTTTCCTTTTAAACTAACCATTACTTTATACTCTTTGGCTTTTTCAAAAATTATTTCTTGAGAATGTTGTAATCTTATTTGTAGACTGTCCTCTGTTATCATAACAAAGTCAAAAACCTTCTTAATCAGTTCAAAATCATTGTTCGAAAAGTTACCACTAATCTTAATTCTATTGATACCCTCAATATTATTTTCTAACGCATTTGGCACCATGTATTTACCCATAAAATCTCTTGTTTTTTGATTTATCATTTGTTGAAAACCAATTTGCAATGGAACTCCTTCAAAGAAGTTTAAATAACTATTTTGCCATGGTAGCGTTTTTGAGAATAGATTGAAAAGAAATTTTATTTTAATACTTTCTGGATTTGTAATAGATATCCCTTTACTTTGCATGTCTTCACATAATAAATCTATATCTGCTACATCAATCATTAAACAAATGAGCCCTCGCTCACCTTGGTTATAGGCATTGACCCATTCTTCTTTCCATCCTCCTCCATCTTCTCGCAATAGGTTAACCATTTCGAAATATTCTTTTCCTATCCAAATATTCGATACTTTAAAACCTTTCGTCCCCTTCCCTTTATTTGGATTGTAAGGTAAACCTATACTACGAATGGCAGTTACCTGTTCTCCTTCTTCCTGATATTTGCTATCTATATTAATAACTAAATGATCAATTTTCATCCAACATTCTCCTTTTCAAGAAAATTAATAAGCAGAAAATTATACACTCAAAATTAAATATTCAACATTGACTATATGATTATTTTTTTTCCTCTCCAAAAAGGAGGAGCATTTATTCATCAAAAAGCTTTAAGATATCTTCAACTAATGTAATTTGCTGTTTGACAATTTTAATCATATTATTAGAAACCAATTGGATCATTGCAGGTAGTTCACCATCTAAATATTTTTCCTTAACTTCTAGACCAATTTCTAATGACTCTAACTCGTTAACTAATTTTTGTAATTGTTGCTCTAATGCTTCCCGTGATTTCTCAGTAGGTAATTTATCTATAAATGATAATCCAGAATATAGTGCTGTTGGATATGGTATTGAAGATGTTTTAATGGCTTTGAAAATCAAGTCTTGCAGATATGATTGACCTTTATCAGTTATTTTATATATTGCTTTTTGTCGCAAACCTGTTTGTTCCATTCGTTCTATTTCAATATATTTATCTTTTTCAAGTTTTTTTAGTGCATGATAAATTGATCCAACGAGTACACCTGACCATCGCTCCACATCATTTTCTTGTAGCATCATTTGAATATCATAACCAGACATAGGTCGGATATCTAACATACCTAAAACTAGTAATTGAGTCATAATAGACACCCCCAAAAATTTATACTCTACATTGAGTATTTTACATTTAGCGCATATATATGTCAATAAAAGTAAAATGTAAAAGTATTCAATACAAATACGACTGCTCATTATTTCCCCAATAAACAGTCGTATTTTTCAGTAATTATCTTTTTAGACTAAGAAGCTCTTACGCTCTTGCCAACATCCGTTCAAGCGCTTTGATTGCGTCTTTCGTCGTATCTTCATCAACCTGAATAACATTGATATCTTCACTATTGACAATGCTCTCTAAGCTCCAAAGTAAGTGTGGTAGATCAATACGATTCATAGTCAAACAAGGACACATGCTCGGATTGAGCGAAACGATTTGTTTGTTTGGGTGGTTTTGAATAAGTCGGTTAACAAGATTCATTTCCGTACCTATTGCCCATTTACTACCTGGCTTGGCATTCTCAATTGCGTCTATGATGTATTTTGTAGAGCCGTTATCATCCGCAAGTTCGACTACCTCTCGTGAACATTCTGGATGAACGATGATGCGTATTTCTGGATCGCATTCACGAAGATCGGCGATATTTTGGACTGTGAATTTTTCATGAACGGAACAATGTCCTTTCCATAAAATCACTTTGATGTCTTCAACTTCCCCTTCATACTCAAGCTTATCGTTTATCGGGTTCCAAACAGCCATTTGCTCAAGTGGAATGCCGATATCGTACGCTGTATTTCTACCGAGATGTTGGTCTGGTAAAAACAAAATACGCTCTTTTTGTGTAAATGCCCATTTTACCATTGAATGAGCATTTGATGACGTCACTGTTGCACCACCATTTTTTCCAACAAATGCTTTAATAGCTGCAGTTGAGTTGACATATGTAAGTGGTACGATTGTGTCACCAAGTATCTCAGTAAGTGCGTCCCATGCACGATCCGTCTGGAAAATGTTCGCCATATCGGCCATTGAACAGCCTGCACGCATGTCGGGTATGTAAACTTTCTGATGGACATTCGTTAATATATCAGCCGTTTCTGCCATGAAATGCACACCACAAAAAACAATGTGCTCCGCTTGTTCATTAGCTGCACAAAGTTGTGCTAGTTGCAGGGAGTCTCCCGTTACATTTGCAAACTGTATTACTTCGTCTTTTTGATAATGATGCCCTGGTATGAAAAGTTTCTCCCCGAGCTTTAGTTTAATTGCTATAATGCGTGCTTCCATTTGCTCAGTCGTTAAATTCCGGTAAGTTTCTGGTAATGTTCCACTTTTTTTCTCTTCAAAATAGTGCATGATGGACATGTCGATTCCTCCATTATTTAGTGCTATTCTTAATGTTTGCGCTAATATCTAGCGCCTTTACAGAATGTGTTAAATAACCTAATGATATATAGTCTACACCCGATTCCGCATACGCTCGGATTGTGTCATTTGTAATCATCCCAGATGCTTCTGTAATGATTGTATTAGGTACAATTTGTCTCCATTCTGCAATGGTTTCAGGTTTACAATTATCAAACATGATAATGTCTACTTTCGAGGTGATCGCTTCTTGTAATTGCTCGAACGTTTCAATTTCGACTTCAATTTTAACCGTATGTCCTAGTGAAGCTTTTACAGTTTCAACTGCTTTCGTAATTGAGCCGGCAAAGGCAATGTGATTATCTTTTAACATGACTGCATCATATAATCCATTACGATGATTACAACCACCACCTGTACGAACAGCGTATTTATCCAACATACGTAATCCTGGCATCGTTTTCCTCGTATCACAAATTTTCGTTCCTGTTCCTCTAACTTTCTCCACAACCCGATTTGTTTCAGTCGCAATGGCACTCATTCTCTGAATTAAATTTAAAATGACACGTTCGCTTTTCAACAAACTATGTATAGGTCCTTTTGCCGTTGCAATGACAGTTCCTTTTCCAATTGAATGACCGTCTTCTACATAACAATTTACTGTCAAATTTTGATTTACAATACGTAACCCCTCTTCAATCACCTTTTTCCCACAAAAAATACCGTCCGTTTTTGCAACAATATCCAGTTCTCCAATCATCGTTTCAGGAAATAAAAATTCACTTGATAGATCACAATCTCCTATATCCTCAATATAAAATTGCTCAAGCATTGACTTCAACTTGATGGTATTCATTTTGTCGTTCCCTCATTTCGGTTCCTTTTTTTGATTGGACAATATGAATTTGTCCCCATCGTTCATCCTCAGAAGGATAATCTTCTCGATTGTGAGCTCCTCTGCTTTCTTTCCTCAGCTGTGCAGAAGTTGTTATCAATTTCGCAACTTGCAGCATAAACAATAGTTGTAAAGTTTCGTTACTATACTCATCCAATGACAAGTCATTTAATATCGATTCGTCATATTTACTTAACCAATCATTAAGTATTTTAAGTTCTGAACTAGTCCGAATAATCCCTGCATACGCCATCATTTTTGCACGCAGTTCTTCTTTGTCAGGTAACAGTGGTACATTAACCGTGGTACTATTCGAAGGATTATAAAAAGGGATTTCCATTTCTTTTTGAATCAATTGTTCATTCAAATGATTAGCTAACATTTTGCCATAATGCAATCCCTCCAACAAGGAATTACTTGCAAGTCGGTTGGCGCCATGAACACCTGTAGAAGCTGTTTCACCAATTGCATACAACCCGTCAACCGACGTTTGCCCTACCGAATTAACAACAATTCCTCCCATCAAAAAATGGCATCCCGGTGCAACCGGAATTCTTTTTTCCTTTAATGACACGCCATTAGACTGACACATTGCTGTAATTGTTGGGAATTGCTCTTCGAATCGATCAATCATCGATATGTCCAAATAGACTTCTTTTTTAGCCAGTCGCTGTTGAAATAGTTCTTTGGCGACGATATGTCTTGGGGCTAAGTCTTCCATAAGATGTTTACCAGCCATTATGGACTGTCCTGATTCCTCTATTAGACGGGCACCCTCTCCCCTTACTGCTTCAGAAATCAAACCCGCTGTTTTCCCTTTAAAATAGAGAAGTGTAGGATGAAATTGAATGAATTCCATATCTACAATATCTGCACCTGCTCGATAAGCTAAAGCAATTCCATCACCAGCTACTGAAGGATCATTTGATGTAATAGAAAATAATCCGCCAATGCCCCCCATAGCTAAAATTACTTGATGACCAAAATAAGATTCATTATGTCCATTTTCGTCCTTGGCTTTAATACCGATACACTTTTTCGTAGTAGGATGAATAATCAGTTCATAAACAAACCGATTTTCTACGATATCAATATCGGTCCTTAGTGTTGAATTAAGATGTTCCATTATGTATTTCCCAGTTGCATCACCGCCACAGTGGACAATCCTTTTCTGCCCATGAGCGCCTTCCATTCCTAAAGCTAATTGACCTTTGTCATCTTTATCAAAATCAAGTCCACTTTTTTTCAACTGTTCTATTAGTTTAGGGCCGTGTTCAACGAGATTATGTACTTCCTTTTCATTTTGAAATTCGCAACCTGCTTTAATCGTATCTTGAAAGTGAAATGCTGGTTTATCCCCTTCTCCTATAGCTGATGCGATGCCACCTTGTGCTCGATAAGAATTATTGGCTCTTTTTGTGGATTTTGTTATAACGAGTATACGAAATTGATCGCTTAGATGATTGGCTAGTTGCATGGCAGCGATTCCGCTACCGACAATGATGCAGTTGTACATCTTCAATTGTATCCTCTCCAAATCTTTTTATATCTTGATAGGTGTCTTGTCACCTATCTTTACACAAAAGAGAAACTATGGCAAGATGAAATTATTATGTAACTGGAGGGAAAGAACTTTGCATTATTTTGATTATGCGGCAACAACGCCATTACATCCGAGTGCGGCACATGTATACGGTGAACTTTCACAATTATGCTATGGCAATACGAGTAGCTTACATGAAGTAGGAACTGAAGCACAGAATATGCTGTCATTCTGTCGTGAGGAACTTGCAAAGATGCTTGGCGTTGATTCTGCAGGTGTATATTTCACTGCTGGGGGTACAGAAAGTAATTTACTTTCTATCATTTCACTTGCGAAAGCGAATCGGCATAAAGGGAATCATATCATTACGACTATGGGCGAACACCCATCTATTGATTCTGCTTTGGAGTATTTAAAAGAAGATGGATTCATCGTAACCACAATCCCCTTTACTAAGGAAGGTATTGTTAACCTAGAATTGTTCGAAAATGCATTAACTAGCGAAACAGTTCTAGCAAGTATCCAACATGTTAATCCTGAGATTGGTACGATACAGCCGCTAAATAAAATCGCTGAAATTTTAAAAGAACGCGCCATTCTACTACATAGTGATTGTGTTCAGTCGTTCGGGAAGATAGATTTAAAATCGATTGGGTCTATTGTCGATGGCTTAACAATTTCAAGTCATAAAGTGTATGGCCCTAAAGGTGTTGGCGCTACATATATTCACCCTCGTCATCGACTTGTTCCTGTTTTCCCTGGACTCTTACATGAATCAGGATTTAGAGGTGGTACCGTTAATGTCCCTGGCATCGCGGCATTTACCACTGCTGCTGACCATTTACTCAAAATAGAACATCAAGATAAATCATTCCGAGATGCATTTCTAAACAAAATTCAAAAGCATCATGAACTATTTACTATCTATCAATCATGTAATAGAGATTTACAATTTCAAAACATTATTGGGCTTGGGGTAAGAAATGTTGAAGGCCAACTAATCATGCTCGAATTAAATCGTCTTGGTTTTGCCATTTCAACTGGTAGCGCGTGCCAAGTCGGTAAACAACATACATCAAAAGCTATGATGGCACTAAAAGTACCTTCACAACAAGCGAGAGAGTTCATCCGTATCTCTTTTGGACAAGATACAACTTTAGATAGTGTTAAAAAATTAGCTGATCGACTCATTGAAATTGCAATCAAAACACGGACACCAATTAAAGTAAACTAACTGCACTTGGAGGAATGAATATGAATGCAAACAAAAAAATGCTCGCAAGGAACGCCGTCAATTTATTGTTGACACATTGCGCTCATCCACCGAACCATTGACGGGAAGAGCACATGGAGGAATAACAAATGTGACTCGACAAGTGATTGTCAGTGATATTACATTACTCAAGGCAAAAAATGACCCATTATAGCGACAAGTCAAGGGTACATCTATTTGGATGTGAAGATGATAAGAACTGGAGAAGAAATAAGATTATAAAACAATGCTAATGACGCATTCGACAACCTTTTATAATAGAAAAAATGATATAAATAATGCCGCAAAGCATATTTATATCATTTATAGTTTGTATGAAGTCACTATTACTCGTGATTTTACTTTTCATAATGTTATTTGGAAGTGTGCGGAGAGCTCAAAACCAAATGTAGAGGATGAAGGTTTCTTGGAATATTACATTAATCACTATACTCCCCCTACCCCCTTAACTTTGGAAAAACAACGATCACTACTGTACCAGTTGAATTGGACTGTACGGTAATCTCCCCATCCATTGCTTCTACAAGTTGCTTTGTAATCGCAAGTCCAAGTCCTGTACCCGAAGCCTCTGAAGTCGTATTTGTTCCTCGATAATAACGATTGAACAGATTATCTAGTTCTTCTTTAGGAATGCCCTGTCCTTCATCTCGAATTTGCAATTGCACCTTATTATTTAACTCAGTCATTTGCAAATAAATTGACGTTCCTTCAGATGTATGTTTTTCCGCGTTTCCTACAATATTATCGAGTATGCGCTTTAGCAAAATTGAATCAGCTAATATATGTATTTCACTATTCATCTGTTCAATCTTGACATTTTCAGAGGTGGTGTTTTTTACATACTCATTTAAAAATGCATTCAAGTACACTTTTCCCCTAGAAATAACAATCGCATTGTTTTTTAGTTGATACGTATATGTTAAATCTTCAATTAAAGCATCCATATACTCAGCTTTTTCCTGCATCGTTTCCGCAAATTTCAACACATCATTTTGTGACCATTCATAGTCCTTAGAAGATAACATTTTAGAATAGCCATAAATAGAGCTAAGTGGTGTTTTCAAATCATGAGAAAGACCTGTAATCCATTCTTCTCGTAACTTTTCACTCTGCTGTATTTTGCATTCATTATCCGCTAATTTAGTAGACAATTGAGTTAGTGATTGATCCACTTCATCAAAAATACGATATTTTCTCTTTAAGCGTCCGTTTCCTTTTCGTCTTAACTTATGATCGTTTACAAAGCCAAAATCTTGTCCTGCTAATTTTTCAATTCTCTTTAAAAAATGTAAAACAGGTCTTCCAAAACGATTGCCTATAAAAGCTGAAAAAATAACGATGAGGATTAATAGATACACATGGAAAACTGCAATCACTATTAATGCCTTTTTCAAACCATTCATAAAAATAGGTTCACTTGGATTATAATGAGGATTTTTCATACGGACGACTAGTAATGAGCCATCTTTTAATATTTCTGAAGCTACAAGCTCTTTCGTCTCTGTTAAATTCCCACTCCCCATCAAAATTTTAATTGGTTCAAGTTCTTTTGTTTCTTTACCAAATAGTATTTTCTGTCGTTGGCCATTTGCACTATATTGTTCTACTATCGCATCCGATTTACTGAGATGTTGATTTGTTGTACTAGATATATGTTGAATACCCTTGTCTGAGATAACCTCAAGTAAATTTTTGGCTGTATTATTCTGTATAAAAACAAGGTATTGATCATTTTTAATTCGCCAAATATGTCCTTGCTCATGCTTCTCTATTTCCACCAATTCCTTCATTGTGTAGGATACGGCTTGTTTTTCTGAGCTTGCAAGTAATTGTCCATTCTCATCAAGTAAATGGATAACTCCACCACTTTTTTCAGCTGAATTAATCAACTTCTGAGTTAGTTTGTAAGAACCATTCTTCTCTTCTATATCCATCTCAACGTCCATTTTATCCATTGTCATTAAGTTTACATAACTAGATGCTTTTTCATTTTCATACACTGCATAAAAAATAAGAGACATAACTGATAAGAGTAAAACAATATAAAATACCGCAAAGTAGCTAATAAATCTTAAAGTCATCTTGCTAGATAAACGCACTTCTTACTCCCCCTTAACTAATTTATAGCCAACTCCTCTTACTGTTGTTATAAGTGCAGGGCGACCTGGGTCAACTTCTATTTTTTCACGCAGTTTTCGAATATGGACCATAATGGTATTATCATCAACATAATAATCATCGCCCCAGACTTGTTCGTAAATTTGTTCCTTTGACAGAACTTGTCCAGGATGCTCGCAAAATAATTGTAATAAATGAAATAGCTTGCCAGATAAAATTGTTTTCTCCCCGTCTATTATTAACTCTGCAGCTGAAATATTTAGTTGAAAACGTCCATAGTCAAATGTTTCTTCAGGAATTGTTACATTTCTTAATGCATTGTACCGCTTGCTATGTACTTTCACACGAGCTGCTAATTCTAACGGATTAAATGGTTTTGTAATATAATCATCTGCACCAGACATAAACCCCCGTAGTATATCTGCATCTGAAACTTTTGCCGTTAAAAAGAAAATCGGGGCATTATTAGTAGGACGTATTCTCTCTGCAAGTTCAAGCCCAGTCCCATCTGGCAACATAATATCTAAAATGAAAAAGTCGTATTTAACTTTTTCAATTTGTTTAGTGGCCTCATTCACACTTCCACAAATATCCACATGTGAAAAACCTTCTTTACGTAATATAATATCTACCATGTCTGCAATTGCTTGTTCATCATCTACGACCAATATTTTAGCATTCATTTTCAATGCACTCTCCAATTTAAGGTAATTTTAAGATTTATTTCAGTTCAGCATAAGAATCTCTATTTATACTAACAAATAGAGAGTATTTAAGGAGGAATTTTTTTTTGGAACGACAGCGTGTTCGATTAGTAGATAGTTTAAGAGGATTTAGTTTATTTGGTATTTTACTGGCCAATTTGCTTATTTTTCAATATGGCATGTTTGGAAAGGACCATATTTCATTTTATAATTTATCCGATTTCAATTTCGGCTCTTATAAATTTATCCAAGTGTTTGTAGAAGGTACATTTATGCCCATCTTTACTTTTTTATTTGGCTATTCACTTATTAAATTAGTCGAATCCATAAGAGAAAAGGGAAGAAAGTCTCGTTGGTTTTTAATAAGACGTTTTTTAATGCTTTTAATTTTAGGTTTACTACATAGTACTTATATTTGGGAAGGTGATATCCTCGCTTTTTACGGTGGTATTGGATTCTTTTTGTTTTTCTTTATCAATCGTAAACCCAAAACACTTATTATTTGGGGCATTGTATTGCTGTTATTAATCACTGCAACAGGCTTCGGAAAATATGAAGAAACTGAAAAAGAAAAAACTATAACTGCAAGCTATGTTGAAAAGACTACATCCATATATAAAAACGGGACTTATTTAGAAATTAAAGATCACCGTAATAACGGGATAGATCCTATGACTGCTATGTTTGATGAAGATCCATTTTATTCATTTTTCATCATACTTATACTTCCATTTATTATAGCTCCATTATTTTTGTTTGGTATGGCTGCTGCAAAATTAAACATATTTACAAAACCTAAGGAAGAACAAAATTCATACTTTAAATACATGATTATTTTCATTCCACTCGGCCTATTTTTAAAAATCGTAGGGCATTTAGCGGAGAAAAGTGATTGGGCGAACATTGGTATAATGAGCGGTGGGCCATTTCTGGCATTAGGATATATGGCTGCTTTTGCTTATCTATTTTCTAACCATGCACAAGCTATACCCTTCCGAGCATTTGAGAGCGTTGGAAAGCTATCCCTTACAAACTATATAATGCAATCTGTTATTTGTACGACTATTTTCTACGGCTATGGACTTGGTCTATTCGGTAACTTCGGTACATTCAATAGTATTTTACTTGGTGTCGTTATCTTTGCCGTTCAATGCTTTATCAGTACAATGTATTTGAAAAAATTCAAGCGTGGTCCATTAGAGTTATTGCTACGCATCGTGACAAATTTCTCTTGGAATGGTCGTATAAAACAAAATAAAAGGATGTAAGTTAAATGAAAAGAGCTATACTGGCATGTATTTGTACAATTTTTGCACTCTTTTTAATCTATAATATTACACAGCAATTACCTATTCTATTTCAATCAACAACAGAAAAAAAAGAATACCTCTTTTTACTGTTACGTATTATAGCCATATTATCACTAGCAGACACAGTGATTAAATTAGCAAGTCCAGAACGAGAATCAGAATAATAAGTCGGAGGTAAAAGATGTTTAAAGTCCATCGTTATATAGCCTATTTGATATTTCATAAAACCAAAACATTATTTTAACGCATGCTGATACTTTGTTTTACAATAATAGGGGCATCTCTAAATTAGAGATGTCCCTTCCTTTGTGAGTAAGTTCATGATGTCATCTTTTAAATAAAACCAGTTATTTAATGCGTTTAATCTTAGCACTACCTTCTAAATAATTTGGATAGGCCTGTAGTTTTAAGGTAATTGGATTTTGTAATGTATCTTCCGGAATCCTAAAGATGGAATCAAAAAAATTGCGTCCCCCATCAATGAAATGATTATCTGAACTAAAGCAATAGATATTTTCTTTTAGTTAACATCCACTCCAGATGAAAAGAAAGTATATGATGAAGATCTATCAGATTTAAGCTTACTTTAAAGCTCTTCTTCTTTATATTTTCAATATGAAGTGGATACTGTTTAGATTAAGAAAATACTTCTTTTTTGTCAAAATCGATGACGACTTCTCTTTCTTTGGCAACACTTTAACATCTCTTATGCGCAGATATAACTCTTTAGGTTTGCGAAAAACAGAACCCCCTTAATTCCAAATTTTGTATTATAATGGATATATCCTTTTAGAAAAGGGAGGGGTTTTTTGTTCAAGGTAAATCTAACTAGGAAAAAACTCAGTTTTTTTTCTATTTTCATGGTCTTATTCTGTTTAATAGCTGGAATTCTAGCTTACTCTTTTAATATTTATCCTGGGGGTTATTCAATAAAGGAGAATTCAGAAGAAGTAACTGTAATAAAAAAGAATTTTTCCGAAAAAGATAAACATACTTTTGAGATTTCAGAAGAAAACGAACTAATAATCTTCTTAATAAAAAATGATGTCAAACAATTACTTACTATGTGGTTAGTAATCATTTTTAGTGTATCTTCATTGTTAATTAATTTAGTAAATCTACTGCATAGAAAAGAAAAAATCGTATTTTATATAACTTCCATAATCCTAATAATCCTATTACCATTAGTTATTAATGTTTATATCGGTAAGTTGGATCATATAGAACAATTATTAGAAATTTAAAAAAATAATTAAAGAGACTTGACTTCAGTCAAGTCTCTTTCAACTACCTTTTAGACATATTAGTAATAAGGTTCGGTCTATGTATAACTACTGGCCTTGAATTAACCTCTTAGTGTTCCTACACTCCTATAAAATTCAATAAAGAAATAGACACTAAAGCCAATTAGTATTACCCCTGCAAGAACAGAAGCCCATTGAATATATCTAGTGTTTAATACCTTCCTAGTACCAGCAATTATTGTCATTAAGCCAATATCATGTATCAAAATCCCAATTAATATGCCAGATCCTATTACTAGAAAGTTAATCGTATTTGATGCATCAAAAGAATTAATCAAAATCGGTCCAAAAATACTAACCCAAAATACTAAGTTCCCTGGTGAAACCGCTACAAGTAAGCCATTAAAATATGATGATTTTAGTGATTTTGTCGATTTTTCACCTGATAGTGAAATACCATGACCTGCGTTTTTTATACTATCATAGCCGACATAAAGTAAGAATAATGCACCGAGCAACCACAAGAAGGTTTGAATTATAGGAACAGCTAGTACTGAAGCTAAACCAAAATACAATAATAAAATAAGTACTAAATCTACTGTCATTCCACCTAGTCCAACAACCCAACCATGCATAAAACCGTTTTTAAGCCCCTGCTTCGTCATCTCTATTGTAATTGTTCCAACAGGGAGTGCAATGGAAAGCCCTAGTAAAATATTTGTTAAAAATAGTGTAACCAACTAATAACCCCCTTCATATTGCATTTATATATTTATATATATTAATATAAATTGAATTATTATGCAATATAATGAATATTAAAAGAGGGATAAGTTAAACATGCTACACTCCAAGTGAAGTTGCAAAAATAGTGGTTGTCCAGAATTCTACAAAAAATATTAAATAGCTTCTTTTTTACAACCCTAGTCTTTCATCATCCTTTTCGAATAACGAACTAACGTCATCTCGCTATTGATTTCTACTTCTACTCCAGTTTTACAATAACCTAATTTTTCATAAAAATAGCAATTCCGCTTCTCTTGTTTTATCGTATCAAGTTCCCATTGAAGTGTTTTATTGTATTTTTGTTCTACTTGTTTAAAAACTTCTTGAGCGATTCCTTTGCCTTGAAAAATCGGATGAATATATACCGGACTTATTCTTGTTCGGTTATTTTCTTTTGGAACAATCCTAATCCCTCCAGCTATATTTTGTCCAAAGTAAATTACATAGTAATCTGAATACGTTTCAGCTATTCTATTTGCTAACTTTTCAATTGGTTCATTCGCCGGGTTGGTTTTAAGGTCATTGTATTTTATTAATAGAGGCATAAAAGCGGCTACTTGGATTTTATGTAATGCTATAAGGTCTTTGTTTGTCGCTTCTCTTAAAGTAATTTGCTTAGACATTTATTACACCCCTTATTTTGGAAATAATGTTATACGTATTGTCCCATACTTACTTGAAAATTAAAATTAATTATTAGTTTTTTTATAAATTGCCTGATTTCTTAACTATTGTGTAAAGATTAATGTTCATCAATTAAAGAACTTAGAACGAAATAAAAAAAGACCTTGAAAAGCTCCTAATTATGATCCTTTTATTTAACGATGATAATTTTTATATCGAGCAGATTACCTATTCCGATGATGAAGATAAGTAAGAGCGATAGGCTTAAAGTGAGTAACATAGCTGTAAAGTCTTCGTCACTTTCCCCTACTCCTTTTTCAAATACATTATATTAAGTTGCAAAAATTGTTACTGTTGGTGAAATTATATGCAGATTAGCTATACTATATTTATAGCAACATATTAAGTATGTTGTATATAGTTATTCATATAAGTGCATTGTCTTAAAGTAAATTGAGTAAGTACAGGACCAGACTAAATAGCTAAAGATTTATAAATGCTGTGGATTGGTTACTAAACGGTCGAGGTGATTTATGAAAACAAATATTTCTCAGTTGCAACCTGATAAACTATCAGACTCTCAACTCACAGATCTTCTGTTCAAAAATCTAGAAGATGATAATGAGGTAGGAGATGTGATTTTTGTTCCGGGTAGTAGTAAAGCTGTAATATACCGCTTACCAAAGGCCATACAACTATATAACGAAGGTAGAGCAAAGAAAATATTATTTTCTGGTGGAGTAATTTGGGAAGGCACAAACTTTACTGAGGCACAATTATTAAAACAAAGGGCGATTGAATTGGGAATCCCCGAAGAGGATATTTTAACAGAAGACCTATCACTTCATACGAAAGAAAACGTCCTTGCTTCCTTACTCATACTAGATCGTGCATTTGAACTACATAACATTAAGAGAATTATAGTTGTTACTACTAGATATCACATGCGAAGAACGCTTTTAAATCTCAAAACCTTTATGCCTAATTGGATCCACTATTCAATATGTGCTGTAGATGACAATACTACTAAGGCTACTAACTGGTTTGAAAATCCTTATGGTAGAAAAAGAGTAGAAATGGAAGCAAATAAAATTATTAAATACGTTACTCAAGGGAGTATTATGGATGAATTAATTGATCTATCCGAATGTTGATTATGATTTTGGATAGTAAGTTTATGTAATGACTGTTATATAAGGCAGTCATTTTTGATTGATTTTTTGGAGAAATATCAAAAAAAAGTGCAGCTTATCACCATCACCATTTATTTATGTTATCATTTATTATAAATATTCCCATTATTAGCAAACACCCCTCTGCTAATTTGGATTCGATTATCAAATTCATCCATGAAATTCTAAAACAAGTTAAGGAGTGACGCCAATGTAGACAACAATCTTCTCTTGAACAATTAAATAAGAGGGGTTGTTTGTGTTGAAAAATAAATCATTTCGTGCATTGCTGGCAGGAGAGTCTTTAGCCAATGCAGGAGATACATTTTACATTGTGGCTCTCATTACAACTGTTTTTAGTGTGACAGATTCTTTGTTTTATGTTTCTTTAGTTCCTGTCATTAATTTATCTGGCGGATTCTTGGGTGGATTGGTTGCACCGCTTTTAATTGACCGACATAAATTAAGATCAATTTTATTAAATTCTCAATTATTGAAGACCTGTCTATTACTTTTGTTATCACTGTATGTATCACTATTCCTATCAATTGATACGTTTGTGATCATTTATCTACTTATTTTTTGTACTAATTTTTTGGATGGCTTCGCCTATCCCACTAGTAGTGCGATTATTCCAGAGCTTATTGAAGAGACTTACTTGTTAAAAGCAAATAGTCTCATGTCATCTGTTTATCAGTTCATTAATATGGCTGGATGGGCAGTTGGTGGCATTTTGGCAGTGCTTTTGCATTCGAGTGGATTGTTAATTTTAACGTTTATCTTGTATGTATTGTCCACATTCTTATTATCATTTATTAAAGTCGAAGATAAGAAAGATGCTACAACATCAACTAATAAAGAAAGTAATCTGCATTCCTTTTTAGAGGGATGGAAATTAATATTGGTAGATAATAAGTTGCGTATTCTTCAAATCACTCTGTTTTTAGGTTCAATTGCAGGTCCTGTCTGGGTATCTTCAATCATTTACCCCTTTATAGAGTTACGACTGCATGAAGGTACTGAATGGTGGGGCTATATTAATGCAGCTTTCTTTTTAGGTTTATTTTTTGGTGGTTTGATCGGGTATAAGAAGTCTGTTTTAATTGACCGAAACATCCATATTGTCATATTGATATGTAGCTTTGTTGGCTTTTTAATGACTCTTTTGTTTGGGATCAATAGTTCCCCATTACTCGCTCTTTTAGTGAGTTGTATCTATGGTTTATTTTACGAATTAAGTATGATCGCCATTAATACACTCATTCAAGGTAGGGTCAAAGAAAAACTTCTAGCAAAAGTATATGCTGCACAAAGTTCTATAACTATGGCTACTTTTGCTGTCTCCACTCTGATCATGGGTGTCATAGGAGAACGTTATAATATCGTTGCTGTATATATGGTTTCTTCAATTGTTTTATTGTTGTCATTTTTGATTCTTTTGATTAAGAAAAAACACTTAGTAGTTGATACGAATCAAAGCGTCGATATTGAATAATCTAATAGTAAATATATAGCATTACTTAATAAGAATTAAAAAAACGTCCATTCTTGTTCAAAATATGAACTGAGTGGACGTTTCTTTTTTAAGCATTCTATTTTCTATTCTTTTACTCCACGAAAAGTTAATAAATATTATTTAGTTTCGTACCTATCCATTCAAAAACCCGCTTATAAGAATCAACCTTATTCAAGTGTAAAAATTTATTATTACGATGAAGAATTTTCAACGGACGTCCGAGAACTATCGAATTATAAGTTAAAATAGATGAAGAATGCTACAATTACGATTAAAATGATTGTTTCAAGAAAATTATAATCCTGGTCTTTTTTATTACGGATTTGTTCTCGATAAAGCCGTTGAATTTGTTTTTTATTCGCAAACTTCATCAATATTCCCCCAACCAATCATAATGTGTATTCATGTATAACTGTTATAATAATCCACGGACTTATTATCTATTTATTACTTATAATACCATTTCATTAATTTTTATCTATAATTTTTTGAATTACTTATATTATTGTATGCTGGGATATGCTTTCTTCTAAAGGTATAGGCCCAAGTACATTTTTTCACTAATTTCTTTCAAGCAGTTTTTCAATATTACATAACGTTTCATTAGCAAGATGGTTAATCAATCAATAGTAAAAACGGCCATAATTAGCAATCTTATTATGAAAATTATTTAGATGTTGGTGGTGAAAACAATTTCCCCTAGTGTTTTATTAGATTTATAAAATTCCACTTAACCTACACCCTTTACCTTTCAACAATTCTATAATCAATTTCTAAAAATGGAATACCAAAAATCTTCATCTTATGAAGTGCTGTTAGATGGCCTGTATGCGTTTCTGTAATTGTAAAATGTTCGGATAATGGCAGCTTGAATAGAAATTTTCCTGCTCCTAAATAAATTCCTTCATCCCCACTACCTTCACTCTTTAATATTAGTCGCCCGTCTATTTCCTCAAGTTGTAAAATACCGATCATGGAGGAATGCGGTAAAGGCAATGCAATATTCATATATGTTCTACCTGCTGTATTATGCTGCGAATAGATGGCCACAAAGGCGGTTTGCTCCCCCACTTTACGAATCCAAGCACGTGGTTTAACTCTACCATCCACTCCCGTATCAATTTTTTTTATTTCCCCCGTCATTTCAGTTTCTTTACTTGAAATCGGTAAGTTTAATTGTTGCATTTGTTTGCTAATTAACTTATAACACATAGCAAACGGTTTAAACCAAGTCGCCCATTTAATAGAAGCAATTAGTTGATATCGATCCGTTTGCTCATAAAACTCTATAATTGTTTTTGTTAATGCTTTTGTATCAACGAAAGCACTCAAGTCATCCACAAGGCCTGGATGTGAGTCACCGGTTACTATCAATTTCCCACGAACTTGGCTTATTGGAAATTCCCATGAAAGCTGTTTTGTTTTTGGTGGAGACATCGCCCATCCAACTACACCGAGTAGCCCGAAGATAATACAGTTAAAAAAGCCGTGAAAAGCAAGCATAAAGTCAATACGAATTATCCATTCACCAAATGCATTTCCTAATGCATAAAGGAATGAAAATATAATCGTCACAGCTAGAGCACTAAAAGAAAGACGGATACATACAGCTTGTATACGCGTTGCAAAATGGGTTTGAAATGCCAGTAAAACAAGACTATAAATAGCGAATATATACATTAAAACCGAGATCACTTCGAGTATTGGCCAAAATGTAATACCTATTGCAACAAGCATAGGTCCTGACAAAATCATCGGGGCAATCCATCTATACAACTTTGAATCATGCAATCTGCCAAAAAGGCCAAGAGAAATACACAATAAAAACGCGGAATAATGAAAATGAATGCCCGTCAACCAAGTTATCAGTGGACTAAACCCTGTATTTACTCCTGCTATATAGGAAAAGAACCAAAGTCCCCCGACAAATAAATACATCATGCCAATATCTATTGAAATTTCTGCCCAGTTTACAAAGCCTCGTCGCAAGAATCGCTTCGCTCCAAGTAATGCCACAAATAAAGTAAATGCGACGTAAATTAATGCAAGTATGATTGACCAGGTGCTAGATGAAATAATATGTAAAATAAATATAGAAACCATTCCTGTGAAAATAATAAAGCGATGTAACCTTTTTATTTTTATGATTAGTTGAAGTATTACAGGCACAAATATTAACTGTGCTGCTGTTAACATTAGAAAAAAAGGCTGTTGCTTTGTGAACAGACTGCTTGCGATAAAAAGAATGAAACCTATCATCGTTATTGAACTAAAAAGTGTGTTCCTTGAATTCACCTGCGTAAGCCATCACCTTTCCTATAATTGGGTTATGAATAAATACATGAATCGAAAATAATTCACGTACTTCATCATAACCTTCTTCCACTATGACACGACCTTCTAATACTCGTGGAATTGGCACTTCTAACTTCCCTATAACTACGCGCTGAAAACCTGACCGAATAAGTAATCGACCTTCATTTGTCACATTAAATTTTAAATCTGAATATAAAAGACTTGGATCTCCTAAATAATCCTTTACAACTTTGCGCCTAGTATCAATAGACATAAATGCATTAAAACATCTTGTCCTCTCTTCAAAATAGAAGGTACGTTCCCAATATACTTCTACTTCACCATTCGGGGATAATTTACATGTATTTTTAATCGTAAATGGCACGTCTTGACCGTTTTCAGGGAACAAAAATTTCCAGTTACTAGCAAACTTTAAGAATGGAGTTAACCATCTAGCGCCCGTTTCTATTTTTGACATCTTACCGATCGCGAAAAATGGTACATCTATTGGTAGTGCATAACGTGCTTGTAGTTTAGGATGGAGTTTGTGGAATTCTTCCCCCAAAAGGTTTTGATAAATTGTCATCCTACCCCCTCCCTCTTTTACGAATACAGCTTGACGCAGTTGGCAAATCTTTTGACATATAGAAACCTATAATAGATAGAACCCATAGGCTCATATTAAATGTAACCGGATTGAATGGATGTGTTGCGATTGCAGGATCTGCAAGTAAAGCACTAATTGTTAACATAGGGAACACTATAATTTGAAATGCAAATAATCGCATTTTGTTACGATATAGTAGCCAGACAAGTGCAAATAAAATCTCAAGTATTCCGATTATGCTTACCGCTTTTATAGCAGCTGTTCCATCTATTGCCGTTAAACTCGATAACATAGCCACCTCCTCAGGATGCTTAGCAACCAGTTTCGGTATAAACCCTTGATACAGCCAAACGAAAATAAACAAAAGAGTTATAACAGAGCTTCCAAAAAAACGTAAATATTGTGTTCTAGGGACTTCTCCCTTTTCAACCCAACGCTTCAGAACATCAAAACTAAGGGCTGTTGCCCAGCCCATAACCGGACGGAAAAATAGATCTAGTAGCCGTCCTAGCATTCCATAACGTACTTTATAGTCATATTGCGTTAAAAATGTCAGTCCCTTTTCTGTCTGTACATATTGCCAATAGCCTCTACCTTCACTAATTGGTGTGATTTTCTGGTCAGTCCCAAAATGAAGCGAGGAGGTTCTAGTGCCATCATTCTTGTTATGTATACCATTACTTTTACCCCAACCCACTACCTTTAAGCCGAACCCGATTTTCGTTTCATATAGAAAAGACTGCGGATCTTTTTCTTTTACTTTCGGTAAATATGTAATGGTAGAAAAGCGTAAATCCCATTGTTCATGGAGTTCAGGTTTTTGTGTAAACTCCCAGACTTCATCTATATTTGCTTGAATAGGTATTTCTACATAAATTGGTTTATTCATCATTCTACAACACCTCTACTTTAATACTTTGGCTGCGTTGCCCAAGCTGCTCTAAACATCGCCCAAAAGCATATGCAACACAATCCTAATATAACTGCCCAATCATACTTCAGAACTATCTTAAACACCAAAATCATATATAGTAATGCTACAGAAAAACTAGCCCACAAAATGCCTTTTTGAATTCCCCTTGCTTGAAGACCAAAAAATACCATAGTAATAATTATAGGTAAATAAAAACCCATAACTTACCTCAATTTTTGGTGATTAGGTTAATGTTAACAAAAAAGGCATGTAATAAATAGGTATAAAAAATAGCCTATACTTTTAAAAAGTATAGGCTATTGAAATCAACTCAATCTGTTTTCAATTTAGAATATAAATTAAGGTCGATAAATTTTCCATTAGATTTTTCTGATTGTCTTAGTGTTCCTTCGAATACAAAGTTTAACTTTTGCAAAACCTTTATGGAATTTATATTTTCAGGTTCTACTTTTGCTTCGATTCTATTTAACTCTAAAGACCTAAATGCATAATCTAACAAAGCACTGATTGCTTCAGTGGCATATCCCTTACCCCAAAATGATTTAGCGAGGTCATAACCGATTTCCACTTTGGCATTTTCAAAATCTATGGAGTTAAAACCACATGAACCGATAATTTCGTTAGATTCCAACTCAATGATCGCGTAACGCACAGCTTTGTCTTCTTGAGCCAATTCATCTAATAGTTCTATCATATCTTTTGCTTGGTTTTCATCAGTAAAACTGCTGATATTCATGAATTTAGCAACGTCTGGGTCAGACCAAATCCTAAATAATCTAGGAGAATCCGATACCCTCATTTTTCTTAATAATAATCTTTTTGTGTGTAGTTCTGTAATCAATACTTTTCCCTCCATTATGTTTTTGTAATTGGGTTAAAGTTATTGATATCTGCGCATAGTTCAGTCCCTTCAGTGTAAAATCTGGTTTTATTATACAAAAATTAGTTAGTTAACACAAATAGAAAATTGTAAATTCTATTGTTCATGGAAATCAAGACATTCAATCAAACCACTGACTTCTCAATTGAAGTTAGTTCAGAGTAAATGGTAAATAACAATATCGGCTTACTGTAATACAATTGGCTGGGCAAAATCAAATTGGCACCATACTAAAATAGTTAGCTGAATACTTTAAACTTCACTCAAATTCATTAGGCGATTCCATGGTATTAAAACCCACTTTTTTACAATATTATTTACAAAAGGAAATATATACCTTATTATTTTGTAAAAGGAGGGCTTTCAATGACGATTCTTTCTATTAACAATCTTTCCATGAGCTATAAAAAACATAAAGTACTAGATAACATAAATCTTACTATTAACTCACCCGGTATATGGGCTTTAGTGGGTCCGAATGGAACAGGAAAAACTACTTTTTTAAATACAGTTACGAATCTAATTCCCGCCACTTCAGGAAAAGTAACATTGGTAGGGAAGCCAAATACTGATACTTCTGTCTTTAAAGAAGTCGCTTTCTTGCAAGATAATACGGTTCTCTTTGATTATTTGAATGGCTATGATCATCTCAAATACATATGTGAGGTACAAAAAATTAATAAAAATCGTATTCAAGAAGTAGCTAAATATGTAGGAATGGAAAAGTATCTAAAGAAAACGGTCGGAAACTATTCATTAGGTATGAAACAGCATCTGCTTTTGGCAATGACCATCATAAATAAACCAAAGTTGTTGTTACTTGATGAACCATTAAATGGCTTAGACCCTACTAGCGCTATTTTAATGCGTAAAATTTTGCTTGAACTAGCTGATCAAGGTACAACGATCATCCTATCTTCTCACAACTTATCCGAGATTGATCGTGTGACAAAGCAAATATTGTTCTTAAAAGATGGACAAATAATAGAAGAAGATATGAACCAACACGAAACGACATACTATCATTTTATTGTTTCTGATTTAGTAAGGGCAGTTAAACTACTAACTGCAGAGAATTATCAAATTGGACAAACTGAACACGGATTTAAAGTAGTGCTTGGAAGCCATTTACTACAACATTTATTTGACTTATTAAAAAAGGAAAAAATCGATATTTTAGACGTTCAAAAAGAGATAGTCAGTTCGGAAACACCCTGTACTTATTTATGAAGGTTCAGAACCGAATCCGTTTAATAGCGAGTATAATACATTAGATCCTTTAAAAGATCAGTTTCATTTTATTAACTTAAGTAGTTATTTATTGCAAGCGTTATTACTGTCTATTGTCTTGGTCATTTTTTTGTATTCGATTTATTATGTTCTATCACTATTTGTAAGGAATCCAATTGTAACGGCAATCCTTGTTGGTATCATTACTTTTTTGGGGATGAAGTATCCAGCAGCTTATAACCCTTTCACATATGTTGATATTCATAAAGTATTGAATGGAGAAACGGCAACGTTGGCCTTTAATCCAGCAATTGATTTGCAAAATGGCATATTTGTATTACTTGGGGTTGGATGTTTGATGATTCTCTTAGGGTATATACGGTTTAGTAAACTCTCTAACTAGAAGTCCATAAAAAGACAAATTGTATTAATCATAATATAACAGAGATCATAAAGTATGATTATTTTTATCCCAACAATAAGAGCCTTGCTACTCTTTTCATGTAGCAAGGCTCTTATTTGTTATTTAGTTTTGGATTATTAAAACTATAACTTATCAAAAATGAGATGTTAACATCTTTTAACCTAAAGCTGAATATATGATACAGCTCTCTATTATAGATTTCCTCTTAATAAACGCTCTCTATGTACATTACTTAATTTTATATATTTAAACGTATCATTCTGTAACTCTTCATAGATTGTATTAAAAGTAGAGAATGCTAAATTATATTGTTCTTTGGTAATCCAACCTTTATCTAAAGCCTCTTCAATTTCTTCTAAATCTTTTTTTATTATTTCCCCTGTAGGTAAGACAATTAAATCTAAAAATAGGTCCTCCATATAAGGTACACCATTCTCGATACCATTATGAGTTGTAATATCTATATACCATTGAATAATTTCATTCGATTCGTTGAACATTGTAGTAATTGCAAAGTGTTCTTTCTCAGGAAGCTGTTGAAGCCAAGAATAACCATTGTCGACAATACATATTTTCTTGTTACAATGGTACGTCCATAACTGTTCTTTTACTTTGTTTAAAGTTAATAAAGAAATATACCCTGAAAAACTTGTATCAGAAATATATAATTGTTTGAATTCACGCTCTAAGATTCTAGTCCAATCTTCTCTAGTAACAAATCGTTTTTTTAACAAAGTGAGCTCACTCTTTTCTCCTTATTATTAAATAATCGAACTCAGTTATATCAGCTAAATCCTTTACATTTGCATACCGAATAAAAGCCACTACAGCCACCCCTTATACTTCAATTACTCCTAAGATAGATTCCTTGAAAGGCATAATATATCCTCTATACTCTTCATTTAAAGAATCTGGTATTTGGTTGATATTAAAATATTTTAAATCGCCAGTTTCTTCTTGGTCTTTTTTCATTTTACCTGTAATATTTCTCGTTATATAAACTGCGGTTACTGAATATACTTCATCACTATTTACTACTTTACTATCATAACTTTCACCAGAAAATACACCTAACAATTGTAAATCATCAATAATAAAACCTGTCTCCTCTAACACTGCTCTTTTCGCTGTTTCTTCTAAACTTTCACCCTGCTCCATTAAACCACCGGGCAATTCCCAGACACCGTCCGATCTGTGTTGCAATAATAGCTCATTCATTTCATTCACTATAAGTACAACAGACCCTGGTAAGATTAATGGATGATTTCCAACTAGTTTTCTTATTTCACTTACATAGCTCATACAATCCACTTCCTCTCATTTAATATAGCTTCGATAATTAAAGTTTACTTTTTCTTTGTTGGAAAGAACACGTAAGAGATGCTAATCAGCCCGTCTATTACTAAGACAACCGACCATAATTTCCAAACTTGATAAAGTGCTATTGTCTGCTCGTCTTTCCCTAGTATTAGCAGCATACCCCATAAAATTAAAGACCCTATAACATAGGCAATAATATGCTGTACAAACCCTTTCGCTTCACGCTTTCCCTTTTCTTTCCCATATAATTTTTTAGGTCGTTCGCCAGTTTTTAATATATACCTTTTAAATTGTTGATCTGCCCACTCGATCATTTGCTTTCCATAGGCAATAGATACACCTATATAAATAGCTGATAGTCCGTGAAAAGTATTTGCGGTTGCTCCATTTTTTAAATCTAACGCCGTCAGTACTATCAGTACGAGATCGATTAAGGGTGTTGCAGCTAATACCCAAATGCTTATACGCTTTAATTTCAAAATGTAGCGTAATACTAATCCAGCTACAATTAATAGCCAAAAAGCAATTTCTGCTCCAATAATAAAATAAATAATCATTTCCTTACCCACTTCCTTACAATAAATAAATGCATTAAATCAATTCTTTTCCAATTGCTTAAGCAAATCGAAAACTTCCTCTAGTTTATCAATAATATACTTGGATTTATATGACTCTATCAGATAATCTCGCTTCCAAATGCCTATCATCCCAACATTAATTGCAGCCTCCACATCATTTGTTGGGTTATCACCAATAAAAAGCGCCTCTTTCGGAGAAACCTGTAATTTAGCTAATGCGTATTCAAAAATGTTCTTATCTGGCTTTTTCATCCCCACTTCTTCAGACACAACAATGACATCAAAAAGATTCTCGATTCCGAGACCCCTGATATTCGCTCGTTGAAAGCCATCTTTACCATTCGTGATCATACCTAGCATATACCCCTGTCTCTTTATTTCAATTAATACTTCTTTATATTTTGGAAATCCAATTACAAAATATTGAAATCGTTCCGTATAATCGTTTAATAATTCTTCAACAGAGATATCCAACTTATATTCTTCAATTAACTGAGCATATACTTTATCTTTCCAAACATATCCTCTAGCATCTAGCTCTACAATTCTCTTAATCAATTGACTCTTTTCTATATGACCCCACACTGAGTGAAACCTTTCATATTGGTCGTTCAAAAACGCAAGCAACGATGATTCTCGATTTAGTATCGACTCATCTAGATCAAAAAGTATAGCTTTCATATATACCTCCTAGAAGATATAGTTGATAAAAAAGTTACCCTATACTCACCTTTCTACTTACCACGTTTAAATAAATCGATAGCATGTGAAAATGCATAAGCAGACACTAAAAAGCTACAGAAGATTCCAGACCAAAAGACCGGACTACTTAACTCAGGTAATAGTTTTTCTCCAAGCGGTCCAGTTCTAGGCTGATAGATATACCAAAATTGCTATACTATTGTCAGGAATACTGTTATTGAAACAACCATTAAGAAGTACTTTTTCAAACAATCACCTACCTGTAACATTACTAATTGTACTTATTGTAAATCGCCTTTGTATATACTACATCCATCGTACTTTTCACCATATTAGCATGACTAATACTTTCGAATTTTGCTTCACTTGTCATATATATAGTCCCTTGCTTTAAGGCGTACTGTGCTCTTGCTTTAATGAGCGCTTTTTGAATTCCTTGTCCACGATATTCTGGCAATGTTGTTGCAGCTGCTAATGTAGCGATATCATCCTGTATATATAGCACTGCAATTCCAACCATTTTGTCATCTTTGACGGCTTTAAAGAATTGCCAGCCTTCAATCTCATACAAACTCTCATTATTTTGTTTAACACCATCCGCGATGAATTCAGGTAATCCATAACCTTTAACATAGACTTCTGCAAAATCATCAAAGTCCTCTTTCTGTAAGAACTGAATTTCGCAATTTATTTGACATGAACTATTTGCTATTTCCTTAACATCTCCAATGAAAGATGCATGAAAACCCGTTTGAATAAATTCATGTTTACGTAACTCATGAAACAACTCTTTACTCGCATTTTGCGGTGCTACCTCAATTTGAAAGTCCATATTTTGTTGTTTATACCAATCTACTATTTCATTTAAGTAAATATAATCTTCCTCATTTAAATTTCTTACAGTATTAAATGCTGTTCCAGATATACGTGGTACTTGAAAAGCAATAGTCGAGCCAAACTGTTTCATTTGAGAACCCAATTCATTATTATTTTTGGACTTAAACGTATTTAATCGAGAAATTAACGTATTATTTTCACTTTGCATAACAATGTCTGAAATTTTCCTCATAATTTTCACCCTTTTCATTTATATATATAATTCTTTCACATGATTTAATTTACTAAAATATGAATATTATGTATATTTATTATAACAGAATAAGCTATTAACTATTAAGATTGGACGGTGAAAATATGATCGTTTCAGAAAAAATCAGTCGTAATTTTACTATATTTGCTGAAAAGGAATGTGCTGGGTCTAGTCGTTTATATGAATGTTTATCTTATGAAATTGCTAAAGATGACGCTATATTAGAATTGTCTAGTCATATCCCACAAGATCAACCGAAGCCAAATTTACTTTTTGCTAGTGTACAATATTTACTAAATAATTCAAATTCGGTAGAGTTACGCACTTATTATCCAAGCTTTGTATCGAACGCAAAAAATCCAGAAGAGGCTTTTCCACATTTCAAAGCTTTTTGCCTAGAACACTGGGATTCATTAATATCGTTGTTTCAAACAAAACTGGTACAAACCAATGAAGTCAGACGATGTGCTTACCTTTATCCCATTTTTACCGAAATTTTTGCTAAGCACAACAAACCGTTAACACTGATTGAAATAGGTACAAGTGCAGGCCTTCAACTTGGATTAGACCAATATGCTTATCAATATAATGAAGGTAACCTTATCGGAAAAATCGAATCTAGCGTACTTATAGAATCTACTAATAAGGGGAAAGCATTACCAGAGTCCATTAAAACACCTCCAATTATTAGTAAAAGAGTTGGCATCGATTTACACACAAATAACGTGAAAAATGCAGACGATGTGGCCTGGTTAAATGCTCTAATTTGGCCGGAACATACAGATCGCCGTAAATTATTTAATGCAGCGACAAATGTTATTCAAAATTTAGAAATTGAACTAATAGACGGTAATGCCGTGGAATTATTAGAAGACATTGTAAAGCAAGTAAATAAAGATTCTATTATATGCGTGTTCCACACCCATGTTGCAAATCAAATACCTTTAGTTCAAAAAGAGCAATTGGTGAAAAATTTGCAGACAATTAGTACTGAAAGAGAGATTTATCATATCTACAACAATCTATTTGATGCAGATTTGCACCGTGATTATTTTTATAAAGAAATCTGTGATGAACATATATTTGAACGTCCTGATGGACATGCACGTTGGTTTGTATGGGGCTAAATACAAAAAAGAGGAACTGTGTGATTAGACAGTTCCTCTTTTTCCGTAAATTTTAGTTTTATCTATAATTAATCCTTAAATAATGCGTAATGGTATACTTAATTTCTCATTAATAGAGAGTATTAAATATTCGATTATTTCTTGTTTTACAACTCATCACAGACTATTTCATATAAAAACTCACCAAAATTATCTGCAATCGCATCGTATTCTAGACCCATGCTTAAAGCTGGCATATAAGAAACAATCTCTGGTTCCCCTGCCTTTATTTGATTGAAATCTAAACAGAATAGTTCGCCATTTCCCGGATTATAAATAACTAAGAGATTACTAGGCAAGCCAACTTCTTTTCTCAATGTTAATGTATAATTAATACCATTTAACATGGAAGGAATCTCGAAATCATCACTGGAAATACCCAAAATTTTAACACCTGCAAAGATTCCCGCACCAAACGTTTCCAAGAAACTTCTATATGAACCTATTATTTCTAATCCCAAGACTTTCTCTATTTGCTCAAGTAAATTGCTCGGCTGAGGTCCTACAAAACTAGCTATTTCTTGTTCAGCTAATATTAACTCTTTAGCAGCTTCATACGATGATAATCTCATTTTCTATCATCCCCCACCAGTTCATAATCTCACATTAAGTTTATCCTTAATATATTCTATGCAGCATTTAGTATATTCACTACTTGTTTTAAAGAAAATTTTTCACTGTATAGAAATTCACTTATAAATAGAGTTTTTTCATATTAATATTTCTTAAAAGTGGTTTAAATAACCTGCAGACAAACGGAGCTAATTAAAATTTATATGTAAAATTAATAAGCTCCAGTTTTTGATAACCTTATTACCCAATTACCGAATTCTCAATAAAAAATAGGCGATTTCTCAGTTGTAACTAAACAAACTGGAAATTCACCTATTAATATTTATCTTTATTTAACTAATTGTAATTTCCACACTTTCTGTACCTGTGGATGTAGTTTTAAATTTGAAATGAATAATTTAAAATTAAAAATACATATTCTTTTTTACTAACCATCTTAATAATGTTAAATCTATAATTCCCCATTATTCCCCCTTGATTTTTAAATCTAAATCATCAATATTTGACACTGCAAATCAACTAATATAATATTAGTTAGAATTCTAATTAATTGGAGTGATTAATTATTAAAGACGTAACATTTCAACATCAATTCATTACAATTGGCCATAGAATGAAAACAATTGGGGATAAAAAACTAGAAACTTATAATTTAACGTTAGAGCAGGCTCGTTTCATCGGTTATCTATTCCAGCATGAAGATGAAGGTATCTCACAAAAGGATATGGAACGTGCTTTCCAACGAAAAGGATCAACCATTAGTAGTATTGTACACAATTTAGAAAAAAAGGGTTTTATCGAAAGAAAAGTAGATATGAAGGATGAACGTAGAAGAATCATTCATGTACTGCCTAAAGGTAAAAATCTGGTTGAAGATTTCAATGATTTTTTCAAAGAAATGGAAACTACTATGGTAAACGGTCTTGATGATAAGGAAAAAGATGCTTTATCCAACATGTTAGATAAAGTAATCAATAATCTTGATTATAAAAGCTGATTAATGTCAGTTTTTATAATTAATTAGTTAGATATCTAATTAATTAGAATTCAAACGATATACTAATTTAGAACGAGGTGATTATAGATGGACAACGAAAACATCTACTATTTTGAAAAGGCTTCGATCCATAAAGCAGTTGCTCACTTCTCCGTACCTATGATGCTGTGTATTCCATTCAAAACGCATATTTCATTGGCATGCTCAATAACTCATAAATGCTTGCAGCGATAACATTAACGTTACCTGTTTTCGCCATTCTTATGGCATTTGGTAGTCTAATTGGGGTTGGTGGAGCTACTTATATATCAAGACTTTTAGGGGAATAAGATTATAAGCAAATTAAACATGTATCTTCACTTTCTTTTTATGGTTGTTTATTATTAGGGGTATTTGTAATTATCTTGGGCTTCCCATTAGTTAACACAATCATTACTTGGCGCGGAGCAAGTAGTCTTTCATTTGACTATACGAAAGATTATGTCACGGTCACGCTTATTGGATCACCATTTATTATTTTGAATTTTGCTCTAGAACAATTAGTTAGAGCTGCAACCTATAAATATCTAGCAGTCTAAAGATAGGCATAATTTAACAATATGTATCAATGCCATTCATTCAAAGAAAAAACACTATTTTTCTCAAAATCACTAATGATTTCGGGTGCTAATAACAACCTCGCTTGCTCTTTTGTTGACCACTGATATGCAATATGTTCTTTGGACAAAACTATTTTTTTATCTATGGCTTTACATAAGTAAGCTAAAATAACGACTTGTCTTGTTGCAATGGTGTTAAAAGTAGTGGCATATAAAATATTCAAGACAGTGGCATTTATACCTACTTCTTCTTTAATTTCTCGTACTAATGCCGCTTCTAAATCTTCTTCGAACTCTACTTCTCCCCCAACGCATTCCCAAGTACCCCCACCAATTTCATCATTATGATCTCGTTGGACAATTAATAATTTTCCTTCATTTAAAATAATGCCTTTAACGGCTACAATAATTTCATTTTCGTTTATCATTTTTATCACCCTTCTTAACAAATAAATAAAAGGATTCCCTATTCGGAATATCCTTTTATATGCCCAGTATTATTTATAATGATAAAAAAACTTTGAACACAGTAGATTTATTAAACCACCGATTTCATAAAAGAAATAAGCTGATCTTCTTGAGTCGTATTTATTGCTACTTTATTTTTACCTACCTTGCCACATTGTAGACATTCATGAATCAGTTGGTACCCTTTCTTACTCGAGTATTCCATACCGATAGGGGCCATTAACCCCCTACATACACTTGCACGGTCACCTGGCTTTTCATCCATATGCTTTGAATATAAGCAGTAAGGACAATGATTGCGAAAGCTTCCATTTGTTAATGGTTCAATTTGCGCGCCACATTGCTCACATTGAAATGCTGTATTTTCTGTTTTTCTGCTCACGTGCCATTCCTCCAAGATGTTATTTTCATCTATGGAGAAAGGGTTCCGTTCGTTTTTACTACAAATTGTAGCTTCAGGCTTTTGAAAAAAATGGACCCATTCACCGCCTCGATTTACGAAGCGATTACTTCTAGTTCCTGCTTCACTTGAGCTTTTTTCATCTCAAGATCCGGACCTCGATTGACTTTATGTATTTGTATCAACCACTGTAGGACAGTCAACGCCACCCTCCACTAGTAGGTGTTCTTTTTCAATCACTGACAAAGGCATCGTCCCCTAGAACGCACGCTCACTTTTATACATGTATTTAATAAAACCACTCCAACTCTCACTATGTTCAAAGTATTCAATTTAATTATAACAGAACGATGTAAAATTTTTCCTAATATTTTCTTTAACCAACTAAAAAGGAACCTAATTTGTTTCCTTTGGTGCTCATATGTAAATTACATGATAATGAATCATCTATTATAATCTCTTGCTCATGAAAGGTCTATAAATTCTCTTCAATACATACAAAGTTATTGCTTCTCCAACCATTCACATATCCTTTTTTTCTGGAAAAAGATATGTCCATTCATTTCAATAAATGGTACCTCTGGATGCTCGTAAATAAAATTACTTGTCGCTTCTTTTGGTACATTTAAAAATACGTGTAATTCCTTTGCAGAGACTAATTCAATTTCTTCTTCATCATTCAGTATATCCAGTAAACTCTTTGCATTTGGATTGCCGAAGTTTTTCAAACCATTCCCTATTAAATAACTAGCTATTAAAATACAGAAGCCTAGCCAAATAAAGTCATAACTCAACTTAAAAACCCCTTTAAAACCGTTAGCAACTTCAGCTGCTAACGGTTTAATAGATTTATCTATTTTACTAATTTCATATCTTCAACCATTTTCAAGATTTCTTTCATTTTTAAATCCGGATTCGTTGGCATGATTGTGTAGTTAAAACCCTTTTCTGACCAAGAAACGCTTCGGAAAGTTTTCATTTCCATGATAGAACCTTTTTGTCCACGAACTTTCACTTGTTTTTCTCCAGGAATTGTTTCTGTTTTTTCTCCCATATCTTTTTGTGTTGGGAAAACTGAAAGCGAGAAGTAAACTACTCCATCCTTTTCATACTCAATAGCTAACTCCTTATGATCAACCACATCCATTACTTCAATTTTAGCTATCTTTAATTTACCTTTTTCCGGAAAATAGAGATATGCTTTTTTGAATACAGAAGGAAGTTCATCAGATGTTATTTGTTCTGATTTCATCGTACTATCAAGTTTTTGTATTTTTACATCCTTTGGCAATTCAAGTTTAAATTTACTGTCAGGTATTTTTGCATCAAAATCGATTTTTGTGTATTCCATTTGTGTATCTCCACCAACAGTTGAAATGTTGGTTTTTAACACCATCCAATTTTCTTTATCAACCCACATTTCTATATCACCGAAAAGCGTTTTTTCTCCTTTTCCTTTAGCAACTAAATGATATGTCTTGCGATCTAAGATTTTCTCTTCTCCTTTAAGTGCTATATCATGCGTATCCTTGACTGCTTTTAACAATAGTTCAGCTTGTTCCTTTGGTGAAGATTGAGAAATATCTTTTAATTCATCTGTTATCGACATTACAATAGCTGTATTTTGAGCTTGATCATAACTTGTCATGTTTTCACCGTCATTTACTGAAAGTGATTGTTGTTTACCTTTTTCATCACTAATTTCAATGCGTCGTTTGCTATCTTCGCCAATCCATTCTTTAACATGCATTTTTTCATTTGAAATTGTCATGTCATATTCTCCGTAGTAAGGACCTACTGGTTTGGAGTCCTTTAATGTGTTTTGAATTACTTGCTCCGGTGAATACTGACTTTCTTCTGTAGTGCAACCAACTAAACCAATTGTCATGACACCTATTAAACTAAACGTTTTTAATATCGTTTTCATTATTATCACCTTTTCCTTCTAATGTAGGGAACTTGCATATGACACAACTTCCTATTGTTTTATGGGACATCATTTGCACTCTGCCACCATGCTTTTCAATTATTTGTTTCGTGATACTAAGTCCAAGTCCTGTACCACTTACACCTTTTTTACTTCTCGCTACATCTGCTTGAAATAATGGTTCAAACACGTGATTAAGCGCTTCTTTGTCAATTCCTTCACCACTATTTTGAACGATTAGTAGTGGTCCATCTAACTTCAGCTCTTGTGTAACATAAGGGAAAACCCACTTAGGTAAGTTTTCTGAAGATACCGCTGCTAGCCAAATAGCTCCTTCTTTTGGTGTATGTTGAATCGCATTACTCATTAGATTATCTGTTACACGCATAAGCTGCTTTGGATTAACATTAAAAATGCCTTCTATTTCACTTTGCACTTCTAATGTAATGTTTTTGTCATAGCATAATGGTTCATAATCAGATAACAACATGTCAAAAAACTCACTGCCTTCTACTTGAACAAGATCCATTTCATATGTTGACGATTGTAATAAGGTATACATAAGTAAATCATCTAACATTTGCTGCATATAATTTGCTTTGTTTATGATGATTTCCCTGTATTCCTCACGCTCTTCATCTACTAAATTTCGTTCTGCTGACAATGATTCTGCATACGCTCGAATGGAAGTTAAAGGTGTTTTTAAATCGTGTGAAATAGTCGCAATCATATATTCTTTTTCCTGTTGCTCTTTAGCAATTCTCTCTCTCGCTTCTTCAATTTGCTTACGCATACTGTAAAAGCTCGACGTTAGCTCGCCTATTTCATCGTTTGTGGTTTGCATATCTTCAACCTTTTCACTACTAGCAAATGCCGTCATTTGTTTCATCAATAGCGTTAGTCTTTTGTTTAACTTGCGATTAACTAGGACTGAAACACTTATGAAAATGATAAAGAAAATACCGATAAAAATAGCAATGACAGTCCAAGTACGATTATTAACACCATCAATCCACTCATCTCTTGCTAAACTGACTTCAAAAAAACCGACTAATTCATTTCCTGAAAAAACAGGTTCCTTATACGAGTAATTACGATAATTATTTTCAAATTGAAATAAGTTTTTATACAGTGATTCTTTAGATTCTGACATGCTCACTGAGTTCACAAGAGGGTCTGAATTATACAATGGAAGTCCATCATTACGGTATAGAATAATAGCAGTTTGTGCATTCGCTATTTCCTCAACTTGTGGTCTTTCAATCCGTTGTTCATACAGTTTCGGATCTTTTAATACAGTCGATATTTGCTGAAGCTCTGTCCACTTTTCAAAATACTCTTCTACGTTGCGATCTTCATGATAAGCGTTAACCGATGCAAAAAGTGCGTAGGCTGCAGCTAAAGGGAGGATCATGACGATAAAATAAGACAGCAATAACCAAGTTTTCAGCTTCATAATGGTTCACCTATAAAACGATAGCCTTTCCCCCACACGGTTTGAATAAAATAGGGATTTTTGACAGGATCGTTTAACTTTTCACGCAAGCCTTTGACGTGAACGGTAACGGTTTGTAAACCGTCTGCATCTACTTGTTGCCATATATGCTGATACAACTCACTTTTCGAGAAAACTCGTTGTGGATTTTGTACCATTACAGTGAGTAACGCGAACTCTTTTTGTGTTAAATGGATTTCCTCGTTATGGCGGTAAATTTTCTCGTTTTTTAAATCGATTGTTAAACCATTCGAAAATGTTGTTATAACATTAGTTTCTGGAACTCCTTGATAGCGTCGCCAACGACGAAGTTGGGATTCAACTCTTGCCTTTAACTCTGCCAAACTAAAAGGTTTCGCTAAATAATCATCTGCTCCTAAATGTAGGCCCTCTACTTTATCCTCATCCTCTTTACGAGCGCTAATAATGATGATTGGAACATCGCTTTTCCAACGGATATTTTGACATAGTGTTAGTCCATCCATTTCTGGTAGCATTAGATCAACCAATACAAGGTCATACGTGTTGCTCTGAAAATCTTCCCAGCCTTCTAACCCCGTCGTTGCCCAAGCAATACCGTATCCTTCTCGCAAAAATGTATCACGTACAACACGTGCAATTTCAATGTCATCTTCCACAAGTAATAACTGCCATTTCATAATGATTCCTCCTGAAAACAATGTATCATAGCCAAATCTCTTTTTTTGAAACTTAATAAATTCTTTATAATTACAAAAACACAACTATTTCCATTTTAAAGTGAAACCTTCCATAATACAGTAGAAATCAAAAATTATTATATGAAAATTATATAACAAACAAAAAAATCCATTTTGACTATAACAACTGTCAACATGGATTTTTTACTTTTAACATTTTTTATGACTAATACCATAAGTTATTTAAACAGTTAAGTAATTCTCGTAAGCCAATTGTACGGAGGAGAGATATCCTTCTACAACATTTCAAGTTTGTACCATTGTTCTTGTAAAAAAACTAGTAGTCATCCCAACAACAAGTATCGTGATGATAGACAAGAAAAAAGTATCATAAGATAGTAAGAGGCCCCCCATTAAGATAACGAATGAATCAATGATGAATATTAGTATCCCAACATTGACTCCCGTTTTATCACTTAAAAACTGAGCTATTAAATCTGTACCACCTGTACTTGTCTTATACCTTAACATTAGACCAATACCAAGACCTATAAAAACTCCCCCTATTATCGAACTGTAAATGGGCTCAATATGTACAAGATAATCAAAGGGCTCTAAAATATCTATAAAAAAGGAGGAAACAAGCAGACCATGCAAACTATTATAAAAGTAATCTCTATAGTAAATCCATGCAATAATAAATATTGGAATACTTAAAAGTATTATGATGAATCCAGTTTGTAGTCCCCATAAATAATTAGATATTAAACCTATTCCAATAATTCCACCATCTAATACCTCATATGGAGCTAAGAATAGATTAATTCCTAAGGATACTAAAATACTCCCAACAACTATAACAATACTTTTTTTTATAAAATACATAGAATTCCCCCAAAAATTGAACATGTAAATACTTTATGCGAAAATCTAACTAAAAATGTAAATCTAGAGGAATAGATCATTTTTTGTAAATATGATTATGACAATGGTTAGGGCCCATTACACTACCAAAACTTTCAAAATTACAATAATATTACCTATACTTTTAACAGTGTTTTTTGCAGCAATTGATTATAAAATTTGGTTTTAAAACTTCATATTAAATAAAATGACTATCTTTAGATTTTTTTTCTTCTAATATTCGACTACAAATAAAAAGAATCCATTTTGGCATAAACTAGTGACCAAAATGGATTCTTTTTTCTTAATATTTGTATTTAGTTTTTCTAATGGTATTGATTGTTCTACTCTTCAATATAAAATTCTAAGAGCTAGTTTAACAACTACTGTTTATTATATTCATTAAGTAGTAACTTCACTTTGTAATTTTAAAGATACTTGCAATATCTGATGATTATCGCTTTTTGCGATTTTCCATTGCTGATTTTCTCGATGTATTGGTACTTGCTTACCGTCTGCTTGCAACATTTCTGCTTGTATCCATCCACCGATTGTATCAACATTAAACGTATTTTCAAATGTGATATTAAATCGATTCTCTAATTCATCCAACAGGACGCGGCCATTAATTAAATATTCATTTCTGCTATTTTCGATAATATCTGGAATTTCATCATCATCAAATTCATCGCGGATTTCACCAACGATTTCCTCTAGAATATCTTCCATTGAAATAATACCCGAAGTTCCGCCAAACTCATCAATAACTATTACTATATGAATTTGATCCTTCTTCATTTTCAATAGTACATCTTGTAATCGCGCGGTTTCAAGAATAAACGGTATTTTATGAATATGCTCTTGTAATGTTGTTTCCTTACCAAGTGCATATTTCGTTACCATTTCTTTTGTATTTACTACGCCAATAATTTTATCTTTATCCCCATTTTCTGTTATAGGGTATCTCGTAAAGTGATGCTCATCAATTATTTGTAGAATTTCTTCTTTTTCCATTACACTATCTAAAACAACCATCTGAGTACGAGGAATCATGATATCTTTTGCTACGCGCTCATCAAATGCAAAAATGTTCTGCAAGTATGTTAGTTCAGTTTGATTGATTTCTCCACTCTGGAAGCTCTGCGTCATAATAATCTGCAGTTCTTCTTCAGAATGGGCCTGTTCATGACTTGCAGGTTTAACACCGACTAAGCGAAGTAACGCACGAGATGTTCCATTCATGAACCAGATAAGTGGGAAGAATATTTTACCAAAAGCTACTAATGCTGGCGCTAGTAGTAACGTCAAACGTTCAGCATACTGAATCGCCAATGTTTTTGGAGCAAGCTCCCCTAATACAACATGAAGTAACGTCATAATCATTAGCGCAAGAGCGTAAGAAGCTACAGTTGACATAGCTGCTGGTATCCCGAAGTAATCAAAGACTGGATGCAGAAGTTTCTCTACTGTAGGCTCTCCGAGAGTACCTAACCCTAAAGCTGTTACAGTTATACCAAGCTGACAGGCCGATAAATAATAATCTAAATCTGAAACTATTTTTTTAGCAGCGATTGCTTTTTTATTTCCTTCTTCAATTAGCTGATCAATTCTTGACATTCGTACTTTAATAACAGCAAACTCTGAAGCTACAAAGAAAGCCGTTAGTATGATTAAGATGGTTATAAATATTAAATTCGTAATGATTGTTATGTCCAATTATTTCCCTTTAAAAAGGGATTCACCTCCGTGATGATATATGACTAAGATAATTTTGAACAATGGACACTAACTAATAGCCAATACTAAGTAAAACTACATTTCTGATTTTGAATTGTCGTTTCAAGTATTAAGGCTACTTTATGCTTTTTTTATATTACTTATTCTTTATATTATAGAGTATTGTTTTTTACCTAATAGTTTACATGTTTTTAAATGTATACTTAGAATATAGACAATATAAAGAAAGCGAGCGTTGTAATCCATCGTATTCAGGGACAGTTTTTTTAGTTTAGCAACGTGGATAATATTAAATATCGCCTTCCCAATAGTCTCACCTCTTTCAAAGTATGATTTATTCTATCACATTGGAGAATTGTCTAACTATTAATATGCCTTCAATTTTATAAAATACTATTTAATATTTTTCAAAATATTGTAACATTATCATGAACATTTTTAGTTTTGTATAAATCTACAGCATAAAAAAGATTGATTATTTTATATCTCCTTATTCCACTAATGCACCCCAAAATTATTAGCACAATAGACGTACAAATTACTATTGTTTAAATTTTATTTATAATAAACGTAACTCCTTACTATCCTGCTTCTTTAGTTGAAGAAGAAAAATGAGCCTTCTGAACAGCTTAACTATCTTCCAATTAAGCCCCCGCTAGTTGAAGAAGAAAAGAAAATCTTACTAAAGAATCGTATTTACTTATGATATAATTCTCCATCCTTGTTTTAAGTACATTTTTTTATAATTTGATCATAAGAATTATCTATATAGGGGCCCGTCAAAATGCAAAAATAAGATACCCCTCATTACGGTATAATTGTTAGAAGATTACATTTTATTATCTATATTCTATGTTAACGTGTTGGGTATGACAATTCATTCCCTTACTGACGACTGACGAAAACTATTTTTTGGGGGGAGGATGTTCTTATGAAAAAGATAATTGGATTAAGTTTTATTCTATTTGCTGGAATCATATTATCCGGATGTTCAGATATAATAGAAGATTCTTTAGATTCAAGTGATAGAGCCGCTATTGAAATTGCTACTAAACGAGAAACTGGAAACGGAAGTATTGAATTATTAACACCCACGATTACAACTAAAGATAATCAATTAGAATTTATGACTGAGGGAATTGATGAAAATAAAGTGACTTTTATTTTTGTTGCCAATAAAAAAGTATTTGAACAAAAAATAAAAAATGATGAATCCTACAAACTTGACATTAATGGTATCAAAGATGCTCATAGGACTGACTACAAGCCAAAAGTTCAACTTTTGCAAACTATAGATGATACTGAAGATGGGGACATAGTTACCTTTAAACAAGTTAGATATACAGTTAAAAAAGATTAGTTTTATAGTTATTTAATTCCCATCCTAATGAAAAATTATTGAAACATTATTTCTCCATTAGGATGGGAACACATTAATGGTCCTACTCCTTATTGTAGTAAAGCACCCGTTAGTTGAATAATAAAAAATTCCGTTTAATGCGTCAACAGTAGCATTAGCGGAATGTATTTAAGGAGTTGATACGTAAGATGATTTTTCAACACGTGATGTAACAAATTCCTTGTTCAACTAAACTGCCTCGTTAGTTTGAATAAAAAAAGAGCTGTCTAAATAGCTCCAAGATCTTCTACTAAAGCACCTGTTAGTTTTGAATTACTTATTTTTTTTAGGATAAATTTTATTGAGAATATGGTATATTATCCAAAATGGTAGAGGTAAAGATACTATGAAAACCCTTTGGTCAGCAGGTAATACATAAAGTAAAATAAACATTAAAATTATGAAAGGTATTAAGAGTGGCCAATAAATTTTTTTATTTACATTAAACAATTTTAATTCCACTTCCTTTATATACTATTAACTATTAATTATACGTGCTTTACCCATTCTAATTTTTTATTTGTTTGGCATTTATAAAAAAGGTTGTTCCCGTTAAAAATATGCCTAAACAAATGAACATAGCAATCCCTGAATATTCATCTTCAAATACTGTTGTGTTAACCAAAATAACTAACATCATTAGTACAAGTGATACATATAAGCCTTTAATGTATTTCATAAGTTATTCCTCCTCATTAAAACCTTAATAGCAGTCCTGTTCTTTGACTATTTGGATTATTGACGATACTTTACTTTAATATTAACACTAATTTACTTTGTTTGAAATTTAATACAAATAAACCAGAACTGAGCTTATTCAACTAAACTGCCCCGTTAGTTGAATAAAAAAAGAGCTGTCTGAACAGCTCCTGTAGCGAAGAAATAAAATTTGTTCAAAAATGTTCCTTGAATCCAATCCATTTTGATAAAAGATTGATCAAAATGGATTCTTCATTTGTAAATGCAGATTGTGTTTTTATAATAAGTTTGAGTAAAACTCATAGAAGTCCCTCAAAAAACGGTTTGAATAGTCGGCTGAATAAACATTCAACTTTTTTTTAAAACGGTATAATTGCTGTTTTGATAAAAAAGATTGGATGTTTTATTTGATTTCCTCAGCCAGCTCCAAAATAATTCCTTCTGGCCCACGAACGTAGCATAATTTATAAGCGTTTTCATAGTTTTGTATCTCACCAATAAGTTCTGCGCCTATCTTTGTCAATTTGGTAACAAGGGCTTCAATATCTTCAACAGCAAAGGCAATATGCCGGATACCCAGAGTATTTGCTAAAGGACGCTGTATGCCATTTTCATCTGATGGTGTGTGAAATTTTACTAGTTCTATATTTGCGTCACCTTCTGGCGTTCGCAACACTACTAGTTCTATATTTGCGTCACCTTCTGACGTTCGCAACGTTGTAACTTCCTCTTTAACGTCTTGAAGCCCTATTAATCGCTCCATCCGCTCCACCCACTCGCCTTCCACTTTTCCTTCACCCAGCATTTCAAGGCCAAAGTCAAGAAAAAACGCTTTCGCGGCAGGAAGATCATTGACGATTATACCTACATGATCTATTCTATGGATTTTCATATCTCATACCACCTTTTCCCTAATTTCATCACATATGTCTCCTAAAGATTTCTTCTCGATTGCTAAATAGCTTTTCCTCTTTATTCAACAAACTGTCCCTTTAACGGAACAATTTATTTTCAATTAACAATTCATTAATCCACCTTTTAATTCAGATGTTCTTTCCCTTCATTATAAAAATCCCCTTTAGATAACCATATCCAAAGGGGAAAAACATCGCAACTTTTTTACAAACGTCTCGACTTTATTTCAAACCTACAGCTCCAAGATATTCTACTAAAGCACCCATTAGTTGAAGTATATTTCTTCATAAATCTAGCATTAATACTTATTAATAACAATTGATAATTAAACCAGAAATCATCGTGGTAAATGCTGGAGATAATCAATTCTTTGAGGGCGGTTCTCTCATCATGGGGAAAGATGATGTCTATGAGGTAGTTAAGGTTGCTCCAGACGCAAAAATTATTGCTGTTCACATGGAAGCTGTAAACCATTGGGGATTATCCAGAGAAGAATTAAAAAGCTTTATTGAAGAAAAAGGAATCAGTTCTAATGTTTTAGTGCCAGATGACGGCGAATCTTACACATTTTAAAATAAAACAAACAACCAATGTAGTTATTAATAAATAAAAGGAGAAATAACCATGACAGTTGAAGCTCTTATTCAACTAATCTGCCCTGTTAGTTTAAGTACATCTTTTCACAATCTCTATAATAAAATTAACATAATTATCTAAATAAAATAATTCTACTTTATAATTCATTTTATTAAGAGGACTCAATTCCTATTTTTCTAGCTGTACAGTTATTTATAAGATAAAAGTAAAAGCCACTCCAAAAGTTTGGAATGGCTTATATATTTATTTATTTATTTATTTATTTATTTATTTCATGTTATCCTTTTGCCATGGTTTTTGAAAGCTTTGTCTTAATTCATCTGCAACACGAACTAATTTACCCCTCAATCCAACAAACCAAGATGGCGTTTCAGTTATTTCACCATAATCCAAAGACTTTAATATTTTGGAGAACTTATATAAGTTTGCATATCTTTGAAACTGCGGAAATTGAGCCACTGCATCATTTTCTAAATCCATTTTGGAACGATATCCGTTCAAAAAAGATTGAATCAGTAATTTTGAATGAGGATTGTCATCGTCAATAAAATCACCAAGTGCTGTTACAATATCAAGTGCATACCAGTGATATATTGTATCATCAAAGTCGATTATATTGAAACTATGGTCCTTATCCTCTTCAAAAAAGATATTATCCAATTGAAAATCATAGTGTATCAATCCGAACACATCTTTGTTAGTAGGTAACGATTTAAGCCAATTCGTCACCCTACTTAGCTCTTGAAGGGCTATTTGTTCTCCTGGATGCTTTTTAAATACACTTTCCATGAATTGTACTGTGTCCAGCCAACTCTTTCTTCTTTCAGACACTGGCTCAAAAGTTTTTGACAAAAAATGAAGTGAGGCAAGTGATCTACCCCATTCCTCCATCTGTTTTGCAGTAATTGTATCGGCATCCAAATTGATTCCGTTTGCTGCACTAAAGACAACGGCATTATACGTTCCTTCTGGTGTTTTTAGTGTTTCAATTAGTTCTCCACTTATTGATTGAATTGGTGTTACCGATGGAAATCCATTTAATTGTAAATAATGTATAAACTCTAACTCAGCTTTTATTTGTTCAATAGATTTATCCTGCTCAAAACTAAATCTCAAAAAATATTGAACTTGATTACGTTCAAAAGCATACACAAAGTTTGAACTTGCACGCCACAACTCCAAAGTTCCCTCGTCATATTCCCAGAATTGAACGAGACTCTGAGCGACTGCATCAGAAGCCACTCCTCTTACCATGTTTCCTAAATTCATCATCTTTTATTTTTCCTCCCATTACCTTTGAGAGGATTAAACCTTAGTTAAGAAGTAATCCCTCTCATTAGCATGCTATTTTGAAATTCTATCATTTTCAATATGTCACCCCTTCCTTAAGTTTCGGCTATAAAAACTAAATAGCCCTATATATATACTAATTATACATAAAATCGCAAATACCTCTTTTGTAATTTCTGCCCTGATAGGTCAATAAGACTTACTACAATAAGATAAAAAGCTTCCAAACCATGTTTGTTCAGCAACTCTTGCACCGGTTGTTTAAAAATTATTAAATATAAATCCTACATCGTTTCAATGTATATTTTATACGTCACAACTCTATTTTCTTATTCTACTAAAGGGGCAGGTTAGTCAAACAAAAGGGGTTATTTTTTATAAACTACGACTTATATATATTTTATATTAATTCATTATTAATATTATATTATCCATATTAAAATCTAGTCTTTATAATGAAGATATCACTTTTAAAGGAGGAACTAAAATGGAGTTTAATAAACTTGGCAATAGTGGATTAACAATAAGCAAGATTGCATACGGAAACTGGATAAATCATGGGGGTAAAGTAGATGAAGATACTGCAAATGAGTGTGTTAAAGCAGCACTAGATGTTGGTATAACAACATTCGATACTGCTGATGTTTATTCAGACACTATAGCTGAAGAAATACTCGGCCGGTCTTTACAAGGTATACGACGGGAGAGCATTGAACTATGTACAAAGGTGTGCCACCCGACTGGGAATGGGCAAAACGATAAAGGTTTATCACGAAAGCATATTCTAGAAAATTGTAATGCATCATTGCGTAGGTTACAGACCGACTATATTGATGTCTATTATGCACACAGGTTTGATCCAACTACTCCTCTTGAAGAGACGATGTTAGCTTTCGCAGATCTTGTAAGACAAGGTAAAGTGCTTTATATCGGTGTAAGTGAGTGGACAGCAGAACAAATCACCCGTGGTGCAGCACTTTCACGGGAATTGAATATTCCGCTCATCGCTAGCCAACCCCAGTATTCAATGTTGTGGAGAGTTATCGAAACCGATGTGATACCAACCTGTCAACGTGAGGGCCTCGGACAAGTAGTATGGTCGCCTGTAGCACAAGGTGTTCTCACTGGAAAATATCTACCCCAAAAACCCGTACCAACTCAATCTCGTGCTAATTCTCCTGCTGGCAAACCATTTTTTCATAAACTTGCACAACGTTGGATGAACGACAATGTTCTCACTGCTATACAGAAGCTAAAACCCCTCGCACAAGAGATTGATCTTACCCTCGCTCAACTCGCAGTAGCTTGGGTACTACAAAACCAGAATGTTTCCTCAGCAATTATCGGGGCCTCGAGCCCGGAACAGGTAAGAGAGAATGCGTTCGCTTCTGGTGTCAAAATAGAGCCTGAAATAATGCAGCAGATTGACAAAGTACTAGATGGTTTAGTTGAGTACGATCCGAGTAAAACAGGTTAAGTTTTTGCACGTGACTTAACCATAAATATATACAAAATCTTTGTAGTCTTACTTTAACGCTTAAGTTAATTAGAATTCTTCCTTTGTGATATTTTACTACCCATCCCATCAGGATGGGCTTTTATTCTTGATGATCAAGTTGTAAAATAGAATACACCTCTCTAACAACTGTTAAGAAATGATCTACTACTGAAGATTTTTCATCTTTCCTCCATCCAACATATAGATTTACTTTTGGTGTAGACTCTTGGATTTTTTTGTAGATAACTCCAGGACGTTTATACCTTTCCACCGACGATGGAACGACAGAAACTCCCATTCCTGCTGCAACTAAATTAACAATAGTATGCATTTGAATAGCTTCTTGAACAACATTTAAACTTACACCATGATCCCAAAAGTAGCTAATAATTAAATCATAAAAATTTGAACCCATATGACGCGGAAACAAAATAAATGGTTCATCAATTAACAATTGGAGTGGAATTTCGGACAATGAGGCGAAAGGGTGATCTTGATGTAAAACCAATCTTAAAGATTCTTCAGAACAAACTTCAGAAGATAGTATCTGGTTGTTCTGTTTAGAACGAATAAATCCAATATGAATTTGTTTCTCATAGAGTGCTTTTAGTTGCTGCTCCGTTGTCATTTCAAGTAATATAAGATGGATTTTAGGAAAGCGTTCTCGAAATTTATTAAGAACTTCTATAACGATTTCTGTGGAATCGACAAAACCGATTATTAAGTTCCCTATTTTGCCTTCAGCTGCAAGTTGTGTTTCTTTTATGGCTCTTTCTAATTGAAACAGTGTTTGTTGAGATCCTTCCAAAAATATCTTCCCAGCATCTGTAAGTTCAACCATTCTTTTTGTTCGATGAAAAAGTTGAACTCCCAATTCTTCTTCTAATTTACGAATTTCTTGGCTTAGAGGAGGTTGTGCCATCCTAAGACGTTCTGCTGCACGACTAAAATTCAATTCTTCTGCCACCATTATGAAATATCGAATTTTCCTAATATCTATTTTCATGCACCCCTTCTAAAAAACCAATAAGTAATTACACAAACTCGATTTAATATAAAATACCATTTTCCAAATCAAGAAAAAAGGTAGATTAATTGTCTTTCTTCTTAAACTAACCTGCCCCTTTAGTTCCCGTTAGTTCAAGAAGAACCATATCAATATAAATAGCTCATATTTTGGCAAAATTAAATTGATTCAAATGAAACCCACCTTTTAGTAATCTCAGAAAATTTCTTAGTCGCGGGTGAGGTTGGTTTTCTTATAGCTAATCCAATAGTTCGATAGCTATCACTTTCAAGTGGAATGGCTGTAAAAGAAATTTTTGATTTCGGTATAATCATTTCTGGCAATATACTAATTCCTAGATTATTCTCCACCATGGAGATCACCGAGTATTCATTCATATTTTCGAATCGAATATTGGGGCTAACTTTATTCTCCCTAAATATTTTTTGAATATCATCATAACACTGATATGTTGGCATAATAAAAGGTACATTTTCTATTTGTTGCATTGATACTTGGTTTTCCTTACATAATGGGGATTGGTTAGATACAACACACAAAAGTCGATCCCTCTTCAATCGTACAATTTCAAAGGATTTTTCAAATGATTCAAAGTAAGTATCATTATTAATAAACCCACAATCTAATCTCCCGTTTTGTAACCAATTCTCAACCTCAGCATAGTTTCCTTCCAGTAATTCGATTTCAATATTTGGAAACTTTTCCTCCATTTTTTTAAGAATACCAGGAATCCAGTTTTTAGAAATACTCGAAAAAACCCCCACTCTTACTATTCCTTTTTGGAACCCATTGATAGCCGCTACTTCCTGCTTCAGCATGTTGTTATAGTATAAAATTTTCCGAACGGTAATTAAAAGCTCCTCTGCATTTTTGGTCAATGTTAAAGTAGAGTGATTGCGAATAAATAAAGGAAAGGAAAACTCTTTTTCCAAACTGCTAATTGCATGACTTACAGCAGATTGGGTGAAACCTAACACTTCTGCAGCTTTTGTAAAACTATTGAGTTCTGCCACTTTGTTAAATATTTCATATTTTGTTAAAGTCACTATGGTCCTCCTTATGAATTTTATTCATGTTTCCATTATATTTCTTCGTTTTATTTAATGCCATAACCAACTTATAATAAGTCCATGCTCTATTATATGACCCTTGACAAAGGATGTATTTTTCATGGAAGGATGAAGTGAAATGCAAAAAATTTTAGTTACAGGTGCTGCAGGTAAGATTGGCCAAGATGTTACAAGGTTCCTAGATAAGCAAGGGAATTACCAGTTACGGCTAGCAGATATTAACTTATCTGCTTTAGAAACTTTTAAAGATACAAATCATGAAATCATATATTTAGATGTTTCTGATTTAGCTGCTTGTCAAGAATTTACGAAAGGTATAGATATAGTTATACACTTGGCAGGTAATCCTTCACCAAATGCTGATTTTTATGGCTCCTTATTAGAAAATCATATAAAGGGAACCTATAATATTTTTAGAGCTGCTAGTGATAATAATGTATCCAAAGTGATAGTTGCTTCAAGTGCTCAAACAATTGAAGGCTATCCTTTGGATTATCAACCACATGCTTATTCACCCACGAGACCCAAAAATATGTACGGGGTAAGTAAGTGTTTTGCAGAGGCTGTTGCTTCTTATTTTGCTTATGAAGAAGGGTTACAAAGTCTTGCTATTCGTATAGGTGCATATGATGATTATAATCCATATGGTAAACCACTAACAGCTAGAGATATGAGTGCATACTTAAGCCCAGAAGATTTTATGGACCTTCTCTTAAAGTCGATGACGGCAAAGAACTTACCTCCATTTTCAATTTTACATGGTGTATCTAACAACAGGTTTAAACGAATTGATATTGAAGGAACAAGAAAGTTAGTTGGTTATAGCCCAAGTTCTGATGCTTTTGTACTAAGTGGTATTAAGTTCTTTGATTCTTGAAAAAGGCATATCTAGAAAAGAGATTATATTATTGTTATTTAGCTTTTATTTGTTCCATTTTCAATAGCTACAGTTTCTATAATCAAAAAATATTCTGATTTTCCCAGATAAAGCACACTATTCATCTGTCTCATTTGTGGAACAACTCTATTGTCACCACTAGTTCCACAGATGTTCTTTTCCTTTTCAACATAATAAACACCCCTTTAGACAATCTTATCTAAAGGGTTAAAACCAAGCCCTGTTCTGCTAAAGCCCCCGTTAGATCAATAAGAGTAGGCTGCACGAATGACAGCCCTATCCTGCCCCATTAGTTCAATAAAAAAAGAGCTGTCTGAACAGCTCAACAATCTTCCACTAAATCACCCTTTTGCTTAATAAGATAACAGCTCTCTTGAAAGTGGCTTTCCGAATGAACCTCTTTCATAATTATCATCCTTTTAATTTCTTTTGATCTTCAATAAAATGGCCCGATATTGCAGATCAGGACGCTTCTTTCTTCCATTAAAGCTTCCTTTTACGGGAGATCCTTTATGTTGAACTATTGAAAATAACACTTCAGTAGTTGAAAAAAACAAGTTTCTATATAACTAGTTAGGATTAAAAACCAACGGTCTCTTTGATAGTTGACCATTGTATTTCGGGATTAGATTCATTGCTAGTCATCATCGTTCCAACAAATATATCATCGGTATTATTTATATTATTCAAATAGTGTTCAGTCCATATTTAGAGATAGCGTCTTTTATTAAAATGATGTATATAAAATTATTTTGAAACCATCTTGTCCAACACATTACCTTCTCTGAACATATCAATTGCAGGGGCTATAGACCTTCCTACAAGTGTTCTATGGCATTATTTCAATATTAAATTAACATTTTCAGTACATCATCTAGTTTTTTACTACTGGCTAGATGTCCATGGTTCATCCATGTCATAAAGTCGACTTCAAATGCACAGCAATTTCTAACAGCAGGGATTTCTTTCCAATACGGATGATTAATCTGAAGTCTTTCTGCCCCTATTTCTTCCTCATGCCATTTATCAAACACGAAGAAAATATAATCTGCATCTAGCGATTTTAACCATTCCCATGATACGCCTGCTCTACTCTCCTCAAGAGTTAGCTTCTGAGCCATCGGATGAAGAGTAATACCTAAATCCTCTGAAAGAAATGGCTTAGTATATTGTTGATCGATAACGATGCAATCGACCTTAAATCTTATGAAGGCATACGTTTGGTTTTTCTTTGAATGGATCAACAAATTCCTAGCACTGGTTAATTTATCTTCATATTGCTGAATGGCTTTCTCGGCCTGATCGACCCGTCCCAATCGCTCAGCTAGAGTTCGTAATGTTAAACGCCAGTCTGCGCCATCTTGTGTGATAATATCGGTATTTGCAAATTGCTTACATTGCTCATATTGGTTGGTACGGTACTCGTAATCACTTCCACGTGCAATAATTAAATCGGGCTCATATTTAGAAAGTGATTCGTAGCTTTCTTGCAAAACATTAAATGTCGGAACATGCATTAGTCCAAGATAATCTTGCTGCCCCCATGCTGGGTGAAACCACTGAACAACGGGCGTAATGCCTAATGTTACTAGTAAATCCTCCATAAATAAAGAAACAACACGAATCGTACTTCTGTTTTGTTTACGATACTGTCCCGGAGCTACACCTACCGCCTTACTAAAGCGCCTATTAAAATAAAACTCATTGTTGAAACCAACATGATGGGCTATCTCATGTATACGATCCTCTGTTTTTAGTAGTAAATGCTTCGCTTGATCGATTCTCAGATTATTTACAAAACTAAGTGGGATTTGTCCAGTAAGCTCTTTGAATATTTGCGAGTATTGCCATGGAAACATGTTCACTTCTTCTGCAAGCTTAGCCACTGTCACTTGCTCAGCAAAATTGTCTTTTAAATAATCAATCGAGCCTTTAACAGCACTCCGTAAATCTGGTGCGGGGGCAAAACTTACACTTTGCTGAAGCACTAAACTAAGTAATTCCTCGAATCGTACATGATTGTAAAATTGCATCAATTCGTCTTTCTCATGACTATGCCGTTCAATATCCGCTAACAAATCAATGCATTTTGAAAATGGAACACAATTCCACAGACCAGTGTCTGGGAAAATTGAAGATTTGCGCTTATGATTAGAAGTATTCGAATTTGGAATTAGAATCTCTTTGAATGTAATAACATAAAAAGAAATACTATTTTTAAAAGGATCGATGTGAACGGCTTGATTTGGTTTCACTATAGCTAGACTCCCTCTTCCAATTCTTTGAGCACCATATCCAATATCCATGTTTGCCTCGCCGTCCGTTATTGCAAATAGCATGTGTTCTTCAGCATCACTAAATTCTTCACTGCTCAACATATTCAAATTGATATACCTGATACCAACCATAATATAAAAGACTGACGGATAACAAGGAGGCACCACTCCACTATACATCATACATCGCCCTTTCGATTATGATAATCTTTATTATAATCTTAAAAAGAAAGCTCTTCAATGAAACCGAAAGAGCTTTCTCATTTGTTTCTCGATACCCTATTACTAAAGCTATTACTTCACTATCAAATTTAGCAAATCTTCCATTTTCATAGAATTCGCTGTAATCGCCCCTGATTGCCAATGAGATCGTTCCAGTTGATAAACATGTCCGTTTTTGACAGCGGGAATACCTTTCCATAACGGATCGTCAAGCAGGGCAACCGCCTTCTCATTGGACTCGGAGTCCCACGTACCATTAGATGGGAAGATGATAATATGATCGGCGCTAAACTCTGGGATTTTTTCTTGTGAGATAACATCATGTGCCTTAATGTTTTTCACCCACTTGAACGGCTCCAAACCAAGGTCTTTGTAAATCATGCCCGTATATGCATTATTCAGACCGAATAAACGCAACTCTGGCTTGTCCCCGACATCGAGACGTACGACAGCAACCGTCTCGCGGCCAATAACCTCTTCCAACTTCACTTTGGTGTCGGCAATCTTCTGTTTGTAATCTGTTAGTACACTAGTAGCCTTTTCTGGAATACCTAATAAATCAGCAACTATTTTGAGAGTTTCTTCTGCATCCCCAAGCACTTCATCAGGCACGCGATATGTAGGCGCGATTTTAGAATACAATTGATAAGATTCATCCATTGCCCCGGGCAATATTATTAAGTCAGGTTTTTTTTCTAGCATAGCTTCCAAACTTCCTGTTATATCGAATAATGGAACATCTGTCAGTCCTAAATACTCTTGTTTACCCCAGCTTGGATGATACCATTGCACAATCGGTTCCACTCCTAGCGCCAACATATAATCCTCTAAATAAATCCCTGCTACTCTCTTCGGCTTGACAGGAATTTCTACTTCGCCAAAAGCATCTTTAACCTTCCTTGTATCATTACCCTCTTCCTTAGTGCTTATTTGCTTATTGTCTTCATCATTCGTCAATGTTTCCTTTTCACCGTTACAGCCTGTTAAACTTACTATAATAACCAGTAGGACGATCAACCAACGAATGTTTCCTATTTTTCGCATCGCCATATTAAATGCTCACTCCTTTATTTAATATTAGTAGCCACTAAATGATAATCATTATCACTTTTCATTATATTCCTTACACAGAACCGCCTCAATGCACATATCTGAATCTATTTTGCACAAATACTAATCAAGAATATTTTCATACATTCTCCTCAATATAAGTTGTGAAGTGATATTTAATTATAAAATCTAAGTATTGTCTCTTATTAAACTAACCTGCCCCGTTAGTTCAATAAAGAAAAAAAGAGCTACATATGCAACTCAATGATCTTCAAGTAAAGCACCAAAAAGGCTCTACTCCTTATTGAAGTAAAGCACTCGTTAGTTTAAGTGTAACTCTTCACAATTACTTGATATTATATAGGTAAGTAGAAATATAAATATAAATTAGAATTTAGTTTATAGTTATAAAAATAAGTTTTTTATACTCTTATAATTCTTCAAAAAGGAGAGTTTATGAAAAAGACTATTGTTTTTGTATTAACGATACTTATATTATTCTCAGGATTCGCAACACAAAGTTATGCGTTGTCAGATTCGAAATCTGTGGCAATACAAGCGTTGCTAGATGATGCCTCTCGTACATCAGGTGTGCCTGGAATGTCAATCTCAATACTTGCTAATGATGAAGTGTTCTACTTTTCTTCTGGGTATGCAGATCTTGAAAAGGGGTTGTCTGCAAGTGAAAATACACTCTATGAGTTGGCCTCGGTGAGTAAAGCTTTTACTGGTATGGGGATTCTGCTATTGGAAGAGCAAGGGCTGCTATCAATGACTGACCCTATCCAAAAATATTTACCTTGGTTTACGTTAAAGTATCAAGGTAAACCTGTTGATATGCAAAGCCTTACACTAAATAACTTCCTTCACCATACCAGCGGCCTAACAAATATTAGACATACTCAAAATATTCCACAAGGCAATACGCCTGATATGTTGCAAAAGACTGTGGAAACGCTGGTAGATGCTGAATTGGCGTTCTCTCCCGGTGAACAATATAACTATGGAACCGTTAATTATGACGTATTGGGTTTGGTTATTGAGATTGTATCACGACAAAGCTATGAAGACTTTATGAGGGAACAGGTATTTCTACCCTTAGGTCTTCACCAGACGTATGTTTATAAAGAAGATGCTCAAGCCACTGGACAGTTCGCGCAGGGCTACCGTTCTTCCTTTTTCATAACAACTCCATTTAACGCTCCTGATTATGCTGGGAATAAACCTGCCGGCTATATCATTTCTAATACAAAAGATATGGCGCGTTGGATGGGCATACAGATGGGTATCGTGCAGGACATACCCGAAATATTTCACAGGGTTATCGAAAAATCACATAGGGGTGATATGTCTGTTTCGGCTGTCAACGATATGTATTATGCGGCAGGTTGGTCGGTAAACGCCGAACAAACGTTTATAGAACACACTGGGGGTAATCCGAATTTTAGAACCGAAGTAGCCATACTGCCAAATGAACGAACAGCCATCTGCTTACTGAGCAACGGCGCAAATACCAATATAAACCTGGTACTAAAAGTTAAAAATATATTAAACGGCAATCTAACTCAGTCATATGAGATAAGCAGCACACAGCTTTTGGACATCATTTTGTCGTCTACCACAATTATTCTTTGCCTATTGGCCGTTCTTTTACTTCTCTTAGGATTAAGAAAAAGGAAAACGAATGAGCAGCAGCCAATGACAAAAAAGAGAACAATCGTAACAATTATTTTCCTAATCGCTACGATTGCCCAGTGTATAATGTTTTTTGCCTTCGATTGGTCAACGATACTTATTTGGCAAACATATAGTGTTCTTACAGCTTTGATTTCGTCAACATTATTAACAGCAAGCATTACTTGGTATATACTCACCAATAAGATGCCTCGCTCCGAAAATAAGTATAATGTTAAGTAATTAAATTTCAATTTATCAATATTCTTAATTTAAAAAACAGAAGACACCTCGGTGTCTTCTTTAATGTCATCGACACTTCTCCTAGTTAAACCCACTTGCTATTTCTTCCATTAACCTGCCCGTTTAGTCGAACAAGAAAAAATGAGCTGTATGAACAGCTCAATAATCTTTTGCTAAAGCACCCCGTTAGTTGAATAAGAACAGAGATGCTTGTACAACAATCGCGCCCGATTGTTGAATAACGAATATTAAATCTTGGTACCATATAGACTCGACATTTAATTACATACAGTTCTCCATAACGAATATAAGCGCAGTTTTCATACTCAGTTTTATATTAAATTAATCTTCCCCTTTAATGAAAACAAGCGCTAATCCTAATTACAAAATATTACTAATAGGGGTAGCACCATGTGTATTTTTAGTCAATTCCAATTAAGTAATTCAACCTAAAATTCTATTCTATATTTTTTTTAGCTGCGTAATCACCATAAAAGTAAGTGTCCCAAAAATCACCATATTTAGGAGTGGCAATTATTGTATATACCCGATTTTCGTCAACTTCAAACAAAACTACACTATTATGTTCCCCTCCCACATAATGTTTTGAGTCATCTACGAGCATATAGATACTGTATATTCCCTTTGCTAATACTTCACTTTTTTGGAAGTCCTCAATTAATTCTTTGGCGTTTGGAATAGGGTGTTTATTTTCGTTTATGTCAAATTCAAAATAAAAATTCACCACTCCTAGTTCCGTTGCAAACCTGACATGCTCACCATCAGGAATATTATTTCTTGGGTCACTTGGTATCAGTGTAGGTAAAAGTTTAGCAGTATCTATCTTTTGTGTCGTTTTAAAATCGTCAAGTAGCTCTTGATAATTAGCTACACCTATCTCAATATTGTCGTAGGGAAATATTGAAACTGGGGCATTTCTTACTGGTGCATATTCATTAGGGTATTTCACTAAACCATATTTTGTTATTATCTGTTCAACTACTTGAACTACCTTTGGATGTTGCTCAATATATGCACCCTTGAATTGTGAAAGGTAAATATCGTCACGACTTTCTTTTTCTAAAATCTTCAAAGTATCTCTATTAATCATTAGGTACGGATAAGCACGATATGGCTTTTTCATTTCTATATAAGTTTGATGGTCAATCCCTTCAAACCAATTATTACTTGTCTGAATAACAGAAAACTCACCTTGTATTCCATAGTTTGTTTCTAAATATTCTTGTATTGGTTGATTCAGATCATCTTTAGAGAAACATCCACTAAGAATTAGGATTGATGTACTTGCTAAGATGACTTGAATCAATCTTTTAATACTCTTCATTTTCCAAACTCCATTTTTTGAATTTTAATAATATTATAACATTTTTCATTCAACTAAACTGCCACGTTGGCATAAGTACACTTCTTCACAATCTTAACGAAACAATTAATAAAGTCACTCCATAATCTGGCCCGATTGTTGAACAAAAGTTAAACAACGCTATTCAACTAATCTGCCCCGTTAGTTGAATAGCAACAATCTTTACGAAAACAGCCTTAAAAAAAGACGACTAATAGTTTTCGTCGTCTTAGCTATTACATCCCATTGATAAATTTTTCAACTTCGGAAACTTTTTCGCCGTTCAATAGATACGAAACACCATATATTTCGCCTTCTCCGTTATGGTTGACCGCAACGTCAATATCATTCACAATTTGCTTCATATATTCGAATGCTTGACGCATGTTTTCATCGGTCGGTTTCCATTTGTCAGCAAGTTCTGTTGATTCCTTGGCTTCACCATTAGGTCCAATATGTGCCGAGCGAACGAATTGAATATGTGAAATGTAACTTGATAGAAGGAACAAATTCGAATGTTCCTTTTCGATTTCATTGCCTTCTTTAATCAATTGTTTCGGAAATTTCCTAATGACTTCTTGTGCCTTCAAGTAATATTCGAATCCTTCATCGTTGTTGGCTTCCTTCAATTTTGGGTTGTCCATCGGTTCGGAAAGCATTGCGTTCATTTTCGAAGCCCATTCTCCAAATTCTGCGTCATAAAATTCGGGTTCGCTTGCTTCCCCAACGACTTCAGTAATGTTATCGTTTATTGATTTATCGCCGTAGCTTACATGTGTGAAATCAACGAATTCACGAACCCCGAAAATTGCAATGATAATAACAACAATTGTTGAGGCAAGTAAAAATTTCAATTTCATTTACATCCCTCCTTTTCCAATTAAAGTAAAGTATAAACAACAAATTGTAGACTTGCAAACAAAGAAAGTAGGTCGATTTCTTCGATACGGTGAAATCAAACAATTATTCGAGGGTGAACATTATGACGTATTTAAACGACTAACACCATTAAATTGCATTATGTATTATTTAAAGCGATTTATTTATAATTCTTTTGTAACTCTATATAACTTAAAGCTAAGCATTTCTATTAGAAACTGAGTTCACGTTCTCATTATTACGAATTCCGTATCTTCAACTAAACTGCCCCGTTAGTTTAAGTACATTTTTTCACAATCTTTATCGTGAATTACTTACATATCTAATTTTGCCAAGAGCAACCCCTGTAAATGTGATTGTAGTTTCGTTAATAACACGTTCAGTGTCATTACAAAAAAACAAAAAGCGTCTAAACCCTTGATATACATGAGTTTAAGCGCATTATCTTCAATTGAAAATATCAAGTTAATATTCTTCTTGTTGATCAACTCGGCCATAATGATATTAAAACAACTTCTCTTTATACCAACATGGCAAATACAGATAGTCAAAAAGTTTTGGACAAGATGGAACTAAAGCGTAAAAACATGCAATGATAATAGGAATGAAATCGTATATAAATAAGGTTTTCTCCATTCCTTAAGACAGATTTTTATATAAATAATCCATTCTTGTAAATAGATACCCAACTCCAGAAACGTTAGAAAAAGCTATAATTCCAGATTTTTCTGTAATTTTTTATTACATTTTAGAGATATATGTTAATTAATCACAAACAAAATAGTTTAATAGTTTACAATTTTCTATATATTGGATATAATAGTAATTGGTAATTATAACTATATTTAGCAATAATTGGATTACCAAAAACATTAGGGAGGTATATTTTATGAAAATGAAGAAACTATTAGTAAGTGCACTTGCAAGTACCTTTATATTAGGGGTTGGTTACACAAGTACTTCAGCTGAAACAGCTGAGAGCTCTGAAGGAATTACACCTTTTGCTGTTCCCGTTGATGCAAGCATTAGTCCGCTTCGCGACAATTTTAAAGGTGTTTCTTCTAAATCCGTTACTAAAAACCTATCTTGGGGGGGCGGAACTACTCCATATTATAACGCTTATTATGAAGACGGAATCACGTCACGTAGTTTCACTGCAAACTACTACAGTACTTCAGCAACAGCACAATATGATTTAGGACCTTACAGTACGTATACATGGAATAACTATCTAAGAGTTACCAATGGCTCTTCTGCTACGGCATCTGCTAGCGTCATTTTAACTAGATAATATAAATTAAGAATACACAATACCCAGTCTCTATTAATTATATAGACTGGGTATTGTTGTTTTTTTAGGTAATTTACAGTTATAGATAATAGAATAAGAAATGATGATTCTCCTTAGCCATCTTTAAAATTATGGGATATTTCTAACAAGATATTCAACAATATAAATACTGAGATCAAAAACTAATTAAAGCTAAATTAATAGGCCCGAGTATGGAAAAACGGACTCGGGCCCACAGCACTGTCTAAATATAATTTTAAATTTCCGCTTCAGTTGTCGATAATTGTAAAGAAAAAATATCTAATAATATACTTATTCAAGGTCAAAAAACTTAGGCAATCGTCAATATGTTAGACGTTAATATTTTTTTCACCCTTAGGAATAATAATGAAATTTTTAGAAATTAGAACAATGAAAATTACAAAAATCAATATTACTGAAGAGGATAATATCCCTACTACAATCCAGCCTATCGTAGCCTCAGTGTTAAATAAGATAATACAGCTAGTGATTAAGCCTAAACATATAGAGAAGCTCGTCCACACTAAGGTTTCTTTTGATAAATGAAGTAGTATTCTCCTCTCAGACCACCCAATAATATGATACATGTTAAATTCTGATTTTCGTGTATAAAATAAAGTATTTAAGCATTCACTTAATCCTAAAATAGATAGAATAAAGGCAGAAATTAAAACTAATAGTTGGAATCCAAAAATACCATCAACAGTAAATTGCCCTAATGTAGATTCTTGCGATTTATTTATTGTACTTCCAAAACTCGCTATTTGAACTACTATTAACATTGTAGAAATAAATAGAATTACCATAGTAGGCATAATAATATCCCTATAATAGAAAAGAGATGGTGAATGTTTATAAGCTTCCAAACGTTTCATTCTGTTTTTCTTAATTGTAAATATAATATTTATCAGCAGAAAAGCTATAATTAAGATACCTGAAGAAATGAAATATGCACTTACTTCTAACTTTATTATTGCCATAAATGAAACACTTAACATATATGCTATGAAAAGTAAAAAATATTGTTCAAGGTAATTTCTTCGGATAATTTTTTCACGTGGCCAACCTATTATAGTTAATAATTCATCTTCTTTTTCCAAAGAATTCTTTTCAAATAGAAGACGGGATACAAACCATACAAGAACAAAAGTAACAAATAATATTGTAGTTAATAGTATTAAACCATTCCAATTCTCTTCTAATTCTTGGGCAACTCCTAAAGTAGTCCACGGAGCTACTACCTTTCCTATTCCTTCAACATCTAATGTCGCATTTTTAAAAGAAGAGCCCGCAACAATATCTACTTCATAACCATCTTGGAGTAGTTCAGTTGCTATCTTTTCTATTTTTTGCTGTGCTTGTTTATTATATTTAGAAATACCTGCGACTCGTACTCTTATTGCGTCTATAGGCTTTGACCCTTTAAGAATCTCCGCCGATTTAAGCGTAATCAAACCACCAGCAGGTTGAGGAATGAAGCTTCCAGGTACAGTAGTAGGTTTTAGTACTTGTCCTTTCTCCGTCTTTATTTCAGAAGTTGCATAAATTCCCATAGGGCTTGATGAGAGTTTACTTTCTTTATCAACTTTTGGTGAAAATGTCCCTACTTGCTCAATAAGGAATTTAGGTTTCACCCCATTGTATAAACTTTCTCCTTTTTTCACTATCTTTTTATAGGATGGAGGTTGCCCATTTTCAATTATTTTTATGTTTAAAATATCATTTTCACTATTATAATCCAGTTTTTCAGCCGTATAATAAACAGTAGTTTCTCCTCTATCTGAAGCAAAGTCAGAAGCCAAATCTACTTTAAATTGATTATTTATTTTAACAGCAGTTCCATCAAATGGTTTTTGAAAAGAAGTAAGATCTATTTCATGTTCAGAAGTAGAGGCGGTTTTTTTCTTATTTAATTCTCCAATTACCTGTTTAATTTTATTTCTCTCAGCTGACATAAGCCAATCTTCTTCTGTTAATGAAAGCTTTTTACGGTAGTCAGAAATATCAAGCTCGATTGTATCTGCTTTTAATTTCATCTTAATTGGAATATTAATATCTTCCCTTTGAATGACTTTAATAACAGGAATATTTCCAAAGGTTTTAATTATTACATCAAGTGAAAATGAATCAAACTCATTTTTCAATTCTGAGTAGTCAACATTCGTTAGATTCTGCTCACTTTCAATATCTATGGCTGCTAATAAATGATAAGTTTGTGGAAGCATAACATCCAGCGTAGCGCCAGACGCAGTTTCATTATGAAGAACCTTTAAATACTGAGTATTCCCAGGTTCCGATTCTTTGAAGTATACTAAGCTTTGAGGTTCGCTAAGTGAATATTCTTTTTGTCCATCTGAAGTATAGAATTCCCATGTAAATCTAGTGGATTCATCTAATTGTGGTAGTTCGACTGATGTTTTTTTACCGCTAAAATATCCGATTGATGCGACAGGTGCTGCAACTTCAATGGCGGGGTTCTGTTTGATTTTTTCCCATTCCTGAATGGATATACCACCTTGGCTATCCCCTATGTAATTTTCTTCTACCATACCAACTTCTTTTTCTACTTTTGTTCTTGAATGATTTGGTCTTACTAAAATATCATAAGTGCCTCTACCTTGTTCTGCAATTGAATTATCAACAGCTAATTTTGTTTCATTAGTATTTTGAAAACCTATTGGTATCAGTAGAAAAATTCCAAAAAGAGCTAAAATGATTGTAAAGGAAACCAACTTTCTACTAATTATTCGATTCCAAACTAAACGCATCATTTTTTTTCATCCTCTCTTCCAATATCCCATTAGATAACTTGTAGATTATATCTCCTCGATTTGCCACCTCTTCATCATGCGTCACCATTATGATTGTCTTTCCAGAATTTTTAAATTCACTTAATAAGTCTAGAATTATATTACGATTATTAATATCTAAATTCCCTGTTGGTTCATCACAAATGAGCACTTTAGGATTGGCAATTAGCGCCCGTGCTATCGCAATTCTTTGCTTTTCACCTCCAGATAAGGCTTCGGGTAATCTATTAAACATTTGTTCTTTAATTCCTACCATTTCTAATTGACTCTTTGCTTTAGTGTATAGGGATTTTTTTGGCTCATCATAAATTAACGGTAATGCTACATTATCCAATACTGAGTAATGTGGTAATAGTTTAAAATCTTGAAATATAAACCCAATATTAAGTCTCCTATACTCACTTTTCACTTTATCCTTTAGACTATAAATATTTACTCCTTCGTAAATAATTTCACCTTCATCGGGTTGTAAGAGCCCCGCGACACAATTTAAAAATGTCGATTTTCCGGTGCCGGAAGGACCAATTATCGTATACCACTGACCTTTATCAATACTTAATGATATGTTATTAAGTATTTTCACTTTATCCGAAAGGTGGGTATATGTTTTGCTTAAGTCTCTGATTTCTATCATGGTAGTTCCCCTCCAATTTCTTTTTGTTTCTTAAATTATTAAATCCCAATCAGTATTTAATACATTTTTCTAATAGGTACCCTTAAATAAAATATTGTATAATTTTACAATATTTTCATATTGTTAATTATAAATGAATATTCAGTTTTTTGGTAGCCTCTATTATTCCAAAAACATATCTTGATACTTTAAAGAACAGACAATAATTTTAGAAGCAACACTATGAACAACTTTCCGTGCGGTAAACGTTTATGCACTATATAATAAAATAAACTCATATTAAATTGGATGTGATGAAATGGAAACAATTCATATTCCTATCGACGCTGAACGTATTATTAGTACTTCTAGTAAGGGCGATCGATCAATCGAAATGGCGTATCGGAAACAAGTGGGTCAAACAAAATGCGCGAGGTTATGAGGGACAAGCAGAAGTATTGACTTCACTCGTACTTGAATGCTCAACTCTTACCCCCTCTAAATTTGTCGTCTATTACCCATGTATCATTCAATTAGCTGACGGTGAACAATTTGACGGCTGCTATTCACTCGATTTTCGTGGTACAAAACAGGAAGTTACAATTGAGCGCTTATTTGAAGCAAATTTCAGCTCTACTGATTCTATTACAAGTAACAAAACATGCTTTCGATGCACTTATTCTAAATGAAGATCGGCACACGAATAACATTTTATTCTTATATGACCCAAAATAAAAAACATGGGAGCTGGCACCGATTTTTGATAACGGACTTAGCCTATTGATGATTTTAACAAACAATTTTCACCGAATATGGAAGGGCATATTAGCTTAGAAGAAATAGAACATTGGCTAAAATGGCGTACCTTCCCTCCTACTCGGGTCAACGCAAAAGAATTACTGGCTTCACTGGATATGCAATCTAATATTCGCTGGGGCATTGTACGAAAAACACATGGAGTCATGGCAGATGATGAAATTTGGATTCGTTTTAAAGGTGAAACACTCACCCATAGAGATGTCTGCTTACGCAAAGATTTATACTATCCTGAAGAACCGATTCGTTCTGAACTTCAATAAGTATAAACAGATTCAACTAAAGAAATAGGTTATTTAGTAAAACAAAAAGAAGAGGGGGATAAATTTTATAAAGACCTAATTTTTTAAAAAATAGAAAAATTAAAGGGTTCTACATATTAGATATGACTAATATGTAGAACCCTTTCTTCTTTTACTAAAGCACCCGTTAGTTTAAGTACATTTATTCACAAACTTTTAGTTTATATTTTATTTGTATTAACAGTTAGTTTTTTCTTGTAATTCCTTAACCAAACTATAACTGAAACTGTCATACTTATAATTCCACTTATTGCAGTCATCCAGAAAAAGATCCTTCCTCCAATCGTTGGCGAATTAAAAATTCTACCACTAAGTAATATACATATACAACCTGTTAATCCCCAAAAGCCTATAGCCCATTTAGAATGCTGTTTTATTAGATAATAGCCAATTACACTCAAAATATAGAGTAAACTAATTATCATAATAGCAGGAAATAATGGTTGAAATTTAGCTGCATAAACAAAATAATCGAGTTGGCTAATATCACGCCCATTCGTGATCTCAATGTTAAATAATTCGGTAAACGGTGATGAATACTTCCATTCCAACGAATTTTCTATAATCGTACTCCCCTCATACCAAGCTATAATTGTTGATACCGCTAAAATGAAAATTCCAATGATGAGTTGTAACATATACTTAAACAATTTTATCCTCCCAGTAATTTTATTAAGACGTCGTAAATTATTTTTCATTTCAATATAGCTTACGGTGTTTCTAATGAAATTAGTTAATGTGGCTATCTTTCATAAACCTAACCTACTACGCTAGCTCAATAATTTAATAAAAAGAACATCACTCATTCTTACCTACTAGTCATTAAGATGACTAGTAGGTAAGAATGTTACAACCTTTATTCGACTAAACTTAAAATTTCCACCTCTTGTTCTTTGCTCTTAATAAGGCATGATAACTCCTACGCTCACATAATTTACTGAATCTTGTTCAATTAGTGGTAATAAATCTTTTACCTTCCCTGTTATAATGATTCCGCTCACCTGAACGATACCATCTTGTTGGATTGTTTTTATAAGTGGCTCTACATAAGTATCTTTCTCTTCTTGTCGAGATAAATTTGATAATCCCGTTTCAAAATTTTTCACGTCTTTTGCTAAACTTACAGCACCTTCTTCAGGAGATGTAATTGTAAAACCATATGCATATTCTCCGATTACATATCCAGGAATGATTGATATATCTGCATCAGGGTTTTGCACCCAGGCCCATTGTGCAGTTGGAAAATGTTTTAGTATTTGATTTGCATTCATTTCTTCCTTAAATGAAATAGCTATTTCTACCATATTAGATGGAGTTAAGGATTGAAGTAACTTACTGTCATCTTCTACATTTTTTCCACCAGGAATATAAAAATTAACCACCCTTTGTCCATTTCGATAAAACTGCTGACTATCTGTAGATATTGAACGTGTGATCGAACTATCATAAATACTTGTGGGGGAATCATAAATTTTAAACCAAGTTTGTTCGTTGTACCATGTGTATGGAATTCCTCCAATATCTTTTACATATTGGTCCTGATTAATAGCGGAATCAATACTGTCACTTTTTGTAGATTTATCGTAATGGATATTCGCACCATAAACTTCGCTTTGTTCCATCTTCACTGAAAAATACTCTGACATTGAATGTTGCATTTGAAGATACATTATGATGAAAATAATTCCTAAAACTATTAGGGTACTTATCGTCACAATGGTGGATACAATAATTGTCTTCATTAATGATTTCTTTTTCGCTTTTTTAACAAGTGGTTGAAACCCATCCTTGGTATTAAAAATTGAATCTTTATCCAAACGGTTGTACCTCCTCAATTATCTTTTTCATTTTTTTCTTTGCTCTGGCTAACTGTGTTTTAATTGATTTATCGGTTGTACAATAAATAATAGCTATATCCTTTAAGGACAAATCTCCGCTATATTTGAGGAGCAGTAGTTCTGCATCTTTTTGTGGTATTTTAGTTAAACACTCTGACAGTAAAGTATGTAATTCATTTCCTATAATAATTTGCTCTGGGGTTATCCAATCCATTAAATCTTCGATATTAAACGTCTTTACATAATTGTTTTTATACTTAAGTTTTCTTAAACTATCATAATGTTTATTAATCGCAACTCTGTAAAGCCACGCATCGACATACTCTTCCTGAAGCGTATCTAAATGTTGCACAAATTGAAAAGCAGTTTCCTGGACGATGTCTTCCGCGTCTTCTTTGATTGCCCCCATTTTTAGCAAAAGAAAATACACAGCCTTCAATTTATTATTTAAGTACAATCCTAATTCTTCATCCATAATCACCCTCCTACACAAATAACGATTAAGTATTTAAAAAGTAAACAACAAATAATATTTTTCGCAAAAATAGATAGCCTTCTACAGAAGACTACCCGATGAAGCGAAATATATTTCATTAAAAAATATGTGAACTTGCCATATTATTTAAATAACTCTATATATCAACTAATTCGATGTTCTTTCAAATATATCTGCTTATTCCACTAAACTGCCTCGTTAGTTCAATAATGAAAAAAGAGCTGCATATGCAACTCAATGATCTTCAAGTAAAGCACCCGTTAGTTAAATTTCTTAAGGAGTTTATAAACACAAAAACAAAAAAATACAAGTCCTACTAAAAACATAATCCCACCTAATATGATGTTAGATAAAATATATCCTTCCGTAATAATTCGGAAATCGTCTGCATCCATACTTCCACCCATTGATATACGTAGATACTTGTTTGCCGAGTCTGTACCATTATCGACACTATTGATTAGTTTTGAAAATCCTATTACGGTAAGGACTATTGTAAACATGAAAAACCCGTACCTAATTATATTCTTCATAATTCCCCTCCTTTTATTTGCTTCTTAAACTATCCTGCCCCGTTAGTTCAATAAGAAAAAAGAGCTGCATATGCGACTCAATGATCTTCAAGTAAAGCCCTCCGTTAGTAAAAATATTACATACAAAATAATAATCTCTATTTCAAAAATTCCTCTAAAACTTCCAAGTCCTCGGGATATGCGTGTTGTATATTTCGTATATCTCTCAGTGACTTCCAATCAGCATCTACAATAATGTTATCGGGGTCGTTAATCCCTTCACTTTCTCCAGTATTTTTCACTTTGAAGTAATAAGTTTTTACTTTATAACCTTTAATTTCAGTTTCTTTAATAAACAGGCTATCCTCAATGACAATATCATATCCTGTTTCTTCTTTAACTTCTCTAATACAACATTCTTCTGGTGTTTCTCCTTGTTCAATACCACCCGAAGGAATAGCCCAAGAATCAGAGTTACTACCTTTTACCATCAAAACTTCTTTGTTCTCATTAATACAAATTGCTGCAGAACCAAACCATTCTTTCATACTATCCCCCCAACTTCTTTTTCAACTAAACTAGCCCGTTAGTAAAATATCAATATGTCTATATTTCAATAGAGTTGGCAATAATCCCTTTATTAATAACTTTTTAGGAGGTAGAAACAATGTTACTTTCAAAAGCATGGGAAGCATTTGAATCAGACAAACGAATTGAAGGTTTTTCCCCACAGACATTGAAAGCTTATCGACTCCAAGCATCATTACTAATTAAATATTTTAAGGATATAGAAATAACAAATATAGAAACAAATCTACTGAAAGAATATCTTTCGGTTTCAGGGAAGCATTTAAAACCATCTAGCCTTTCACATAGAATTCGCTTTATGAAGTCTTTGTTTCGTTGGTCTCATGAAGAAGGTTACCTACAGATGAATCCCGCCTCCAAAATTAAAGAACCTAAAGTGGGAAAACGAATACCAAAGTATTTATCTGAAAAGGAAATTGAACTTCTCCGTGAAGCTTGTCATACAGAAATGGAGAAAGCGATGTTTGAGTTTATGTTCTCTACAGGTTGCCGAATTGGAGAAATTGTTTCGTTGGAAAAGAACGACATTAATTGGTCCAATCGATCTGCGATAGTAAGAGGAAAAGGTGATAAGGAGAGGGAAGTTTATTTTAATATAAGGAGCGAAATATGGCTTAAACGCTATATTGATAATCGAACTGACACTGATCCAGCCATCTTCGTGACTGAAAGACATCCTCATAGAATGAGCGTCGCTCAAATGAGATATATCATCAAGCGAATCTCAAATCGTGCAAGAATTAATAAAGAGATACACCCACATCAACTCAGGCATAGTTACGCCACTCATTTATTAAACAATGGTGCACCTATTGAAGTTATTCAAAGTCTGATGGGACATGAGAAAAGCGAAACCACCCGGATTTATGCACAATTAAGTGGGAGACATAGAAAAGAGTTTTATCAAAGGTACTTTTAATTAATAAAGGGCAACGTATATATGACGTTGCCCTTTTTACTAATGCACCCGTTACTTAAAGTACAATACTTCACAAACTAATTACACACTTCATCAAAATCATTCCTTGTCATCCCAGTCCGTTTCGTTATCAATATAAATGTCGATTATAGCACCGATACTATGTGCAAAAGCGATTATGCTTGGATCTAAACGCATTCCCGGTGTTTGAGCGTTATAAAAATTATAATGGACGAAAAAAATACAAGTCAGTTGATATTTTTCTTTGTATTCATTAATTAATTTGATATGTGGTCTTAACGGAGCAATCAGAGATTCAAATTCACTATCCATATTTACTTCATAATGTAACTTCATTTCTCCAGATTCCAAGCTCCATACTGTTTCAAATCGCTTACTTTGTCTTGTCCCACGAATATAACTATCTCCAATTTTATAGGCTTCTGTTGGATTGATTCCAATTTCATTTGTAAATGCCTCAATTGGCCATACATCAGCTACTATACTGAATCTTATAAACACACAGTCCCTTTCCAAATATTTCACCTCCTTGTCAACATAAAAAACAATTCATCTACTGACGTAAATTCTTGAAAAACAAGTAATGCTTTTTCTTCCAAGTCATCATAGGCATCCAAGCCTTTATATTTGCCAAAGTATAGTGAGATATCGTAGGTAATAAAAGGGGTTGGTACTTTAAAAGATGGGAAATTGGCTATGCTTGGTTCAAACTTCAATTCGTCATATATTTTATTCCACACTTTTTCATCCTCTGCATTGGATAGTTCAAGCCAGTTTTTCATTTGAATGTCCACCTTCTTTAGTAGCGTCTATTATAACATTTCTTATTGAACTAACCTGCCCCGTTAGTTCAATAAAAAAAAGAGCTGCATATGCAACTCAATGATCTTCAAGTAAAGCACCCGTTAGCTGAAGAAGGAGTTTATCTCAATTTTTGCAATTCACATTTTTCTTCCCAGAATTCCATCAAGTTTTTGTGAAATTTTTTTGGCTTTTCTATTAGAAACCATTCAATTGAAGTGCAGGTGTTGGCATCTTTTTCTTCCTTCGGAAAATTGAAAAAATAGATAAATTTTTCAAAAAATAGTACGCTTACATATAATTAAATTTATTATATATAGAGGTGATACTATGAAGTCAGTAGATAAAAAGAAAATCCAAAACCTTTACCGAAAACAAATAACGGAAAAACGAGAAAAAGAAAAGAATTTCATTGAAACACTTTTAATTATAATTGTAGTTGGTGTACTTATCTCAATAGGCGCATTTATCGGAGATAGATAAAAGATTGATTATATTCTGCCTGCTCTTTAATTAGTGCTTCAATTTCTCTTTTTGAGATTGAGATACATTACCTGTTGAAACAGCTAAGAAATAAAAGAGCTGCCTGTGCAATTCAATGAACTTCAAGTAAAGCACCCGTTAGTCGAATAAGCGAAATTTTTAATTCGATTCAATAGTCAATAGAATTAGCTATCTGAACTAAAATTTCAGGAGTAATCTTATCGGATATTCTTTTATCTATACTAAACCTATATTGCAAATTATCTTTTTCAAAAACCAATAAGTTTGAACCTCTTACACTGTCTGGACCTCTTATACTCAAGAAGTATGCAGTGTTTCCATCCTTGAGCCTAAATTCCTTTATCAATTCTTTTTCCGTTATCTTGAATTTATCCTTTTCTCCTACAATCATCAGGAAACTGTTCTCTGATGATTGCTCATTGATGTACTCCATTTCAAAAAGGTCACTACCACTGTCTCCATTATAAGATCGTGCAAATACGTGAGTAAAGACAACAGGAGGGACTCTTAATGGTAGCTGTAAATCCTGTTTATAATGGTGTTCAAAATCTCTTAAAGCTGCATCGACAGATTTATATCCAATTTCAAGATAACTTTCTTCAATAGTTCGAGGTTGGCAGTTAGAGCTTGCATATACTTTTCCGTTAAATACTCCACAAATCACGGTATACATAAGTACAAGTAGAATAAACCTGTTCATTTAAATCTCCCTTAATTAATTTTTTGTATTATTTTACCCATGTCTATTCGTACTATCCTTATTCAAGTAAATTGCCCCTTCAATTGAATAAAAAAAGAGCTGTCTGAACAGCTCAACGACCTTCTATCAAAGCGACCGTTAGTTGATTTTACGATTCGGATTGCGATCAATAAAATCCTCCACTTCATCAGCTAACCTATAGACAATGTCGAAATAATGTTTTTCTAAAAGAACGCCTTTAGTTCTCCATTTTTGCAACTCTCTATAGTGAAGGCTTACAAAGTAGCCCTCTATATCCCTTCTTGAAATCCCCTGCGTCTTTCCCATATCTGCAATAGAAAGCCCTTCTTTCCAATGTTGTTCATATTCATCACGACTCATTCCCAAAAAATTAGATATTGCATCATAATCGTATTTTATATGGTAAACTACGGTTCCATTGTCTTTTTCCCCTTGTTCTTGTTTTTCCGCATTGACAACTATTGAACACGATAAAGCTATAGTAAAGAAAAGTAGTACTCCTTTAAAAACAGATTTCAACATATAAATAGAACCTCCTTTTTTCATTCTTTATTGTGTGAGTTTTTGGATATACTATGTCCAACATTTAAAAAGCTTCGATAGTACGGTTGCCGTTAGTACAATAAGTTCAACAAAAAAAGCGTTAATCCATCTTGGATCAACGCTCCCCGTTAGTTTAATAAGCTAATTCAAGGATATGTTTTCAAATGTTTAAAACTTATTAATTCACCATGTGTATTTATCACAACTTTATCTTCCCCATATCCATTATGAGCACCATAGTAAGGATACACTTTCAACGTTATCTCATATAATCCACCAATTCCATATACCTGCTTTACCTTTAGGATATTAGTTTGCCAAGAAGCCCAGGTAAGACCTTCTGGTGCATTTTTGTCATTCTTATAAATTTGAGAAATTGCTTTATCTACTGGTCCTCTATTGCTACTTATGAGTGCCATTTTAACCGTTTCGCATGATTCCGTATCAGCCTCATTTATAGTTTTTGCGTATAATACCTCATTACTGCTAAACAAAAATAGTAATAAAATTAACGGAAACACTTTTTTTTCAAACTAATCACCTCTTTATAAGTATTCCCAAAGAGCTTGTTTTATTCAATTAAACTGCCCCGATAGTTCAATAAGAAAAAGGCTCTACTCCTTAATGAAGTAAAGCACCCGTTAGTACAATAAGGATTTACTCTTTAAACATTCTTTCAATATCATTAAGTTCTATTTTTTCTTCTTCTTTTCGATAATCGCTATAATCACTTTTCTCAATTATCTTTATTAGTCCTTTTTGAAAAAAAGACAATAACCGCAAAGCTTCATTTATAATCTTAGGTTTAATACTATTTAGTATTTCTCTTTTACTATCAAATTCGCTTTTATCCCATTCATCTTTTTGTTGTAGTTTAGGAAGTGCATCAATTCCAGTAATATAGGTAAGCCCTAAATATCGTAGAAATGAGTATCCATTGCAATAATCGTCGTATAATTGTTCTAATATCTCTACTATGTCACCTTTTTCATACTTTATGTTTTCCAAAAGTGAAATAATTCGTGTCTGTTCAAATTCATTAAATGGTATTTTCGTCTCAATAAGTTTCTGTAATTCATTTTTTATATGTTTCTTTCTATAATCCAAATCAAGTAAGTTGAAGTAAAAATCATTGCCATAAACACTTTCAATTTCTTGTGTTTTATAAAGCCATTCTTCAAATTCTGAAATACTAATCTGTCCTTTATAAATGTTATAAAACTGTTTTTGAATGTTAGTTTTACTACTCATTCTCTAACTTCAACTCCCTTAATTTGCAATTACCTCATCTTCAACTAAACTGCCCCGTTAGTTTAAGTGCATTTTTTCACAATCTTTATCGTGATTTACTTACATATCCAAATAAAAAATCATCTCACTCCTAAGAAATATATATATGCTAGATGATTTTTATCAAACTTTATTACAAATTATTAATCAATATTACAATCGAAATAACTTTATAATAAATAATCTATCTTTTTTACAAATCTACAGCTGTACCACCACTAATTGTCCATGATGGTCCTGTCCCTCTTGCAGCTTCTTTTTTAGTCCATTATTTAAAGCATATAAGAGACATGGGGAAAAATATGCAATTAGATTTGCTTAACTCAAACGTAACATGAAATATTGATTCTTCATTTAATCCTGGCATCCATCTATTTTCGAACAATTAGTTTCTCAAAACTATCATATGATTAGTATTAATAAAGACAAAAATAGTCCTGGTTCTTATAATTTACATAAGACCAGGACTTATTTTGTTAGAACATAAAACTACATGTTATATTTTTAAATTACTCATGAAAACTTGTTATTCTATTTATTTAGAATGAAAAAAGCGGTTCATAAGGGAAAAAGAAGACATATAAGATGAATGTAGCAACACCACCGATAATTGTAGCTATTAATAATAGTACAGAAACAAATCTACTACTCTTCTTCTTCCCACCATATATTAAAAATACATTATATAACCCTATTAGTGATAGTGTTCCTAAAACAAGAAAAAGTATTCGTATTATCATTTTTTATTTATCCTCACCATAATTTCATATACTCGTAGAACGGCAAATGTATTGACCATAGCAGCTAAAATTGCATTACGAGCTTTCTTATCAACTCCCATACACTTGCACTGAATTTGGCGAACTATTAAAAATAAAAAATAAAGTATATTCCTAATATCAGTGAACCTAAGACTATTGCTACATATAATCCAAATGTTCCTAATAATAAATCTAAAAATATATATAATATAGATTTTAGAATGGACATATCTCTTTTCTGGGATTCTTTAGAAATATAAATAAATGCCCCAATCATATTAGCAATGAAAAATAATATAAGTATTAAACCAATTAATTTAATCATTTTGTGTTTCACCTCTTTATTTTCCGAATAGAAATACTCCTATTTGATATCTAGCATACGCTGGAAATGCCGATGTAATTGCACCCATATGAGCTCCAACAAGAAATCCTGAATATAAACCTATAGTTCCGTAGGCTTTAGCCTTTTTTACTCTACCAAACATAGAAATACTTACAATAACTTCACCTGTAAAACCACCAACAACCCCCCACTTCACAGCATTAAATGAGATATTTTGATATACAAAACCTGTTTTATTAGGGAAAGCTTTTTTTAGTGTATCTTTCACCCATTTTGGAGCTTTATTAATTTGGCTTCTCACTTTTTTCTTAAAGGATTTTTGTCCATTATAGTCAATAAAAATCACTGGATTATTATTCGCATACGTATACCCATTTTGCGTAAGGGGATCATTATCATCACCAGGATGTGGATCTAACGCCATGAAAGCACCATTTTCCGGATTATAATAACGTGCTTGTAAGTAATAGTGACTTGTTTCCTCATCGTAATAATATCCTGCATAACGAATTGGATTTTCTTTCGCGACCTTACTATTTACTTCAAGAATATTACCATAAGCATCATATTCGTATGAGCCAATTTCTTCCCCAACATCATTTCGAATCGAAAGGACATCACCTCGTTGATTTGTCCAATAATGATAAGTAATTTCTTTCCAATCTCCATTTGACTCTCTTGTGTTGATACTGCTACCTAACGGAGTAGTTCCATCCCATTGATAGTATCTGTATTCCGAGATTGTACCATTGTTTTTTACAACTTCCATTGCTAGATTTTCATTTTCATAATGGTATTCATATGTTTTAGAGCCTACTATCTTTTTCGTGCGAAGTCCATTTTCATCATAATTATACCTAGCAACCTCTTTATCAGCTAAGTCTGTCACAAGGACCTGTTGCCCCAATCCATTGTATTCATACTTAAAGTTTTCATCTTGTGTGAGATTTCCATCTGCATCATAAGAGTAGGCTTGTCCGTTTTTTGTTTTAACTTGATTGGCTTCGTTGTATTCGAAGCTATCCGTTTGTTTACCAGATTTCCGCTCTTTACGATTTCCAACTACATCATAGTCATATATATTCGTCGAACCGTCAGGTAAGGTTTCATTTGTTAATTGGTTATTAGCATCATATTCATATATAGATTTTCCTTGATTACTTTCTTCTTTTGTAATGTTGCCGGATTGATCATACATATAGTTAAATTGATTTGTAACTTGATCTCCTTGTTTATACTGAATCGTTGTTAAAAGATTCGCTTTGTTGAACTGGTTGATACGTTCAAATAAGTTTGTATTGACCATGATAGAGATTTTATTATCCGCAACATCTTCATCAAATTTGTAACTTTGTAATATTTTCTCACCACTAAGTACTTTTATTACATGAATTTTATCTTCATTAACTTTGTATTCGGTTGATTGAGAAATGTCCCATGTATTTTCATCTTGCTTAAACTCTGTTTTTATTTTATTAATACGTTCCTTCTCATCGTATCCATAACTCGAATCAAATGAACCTTCTGTATACTTTCTTAATTTCCCATTATCATCATATTTAAATTCTTTGTTGACAATATCTGTGTTGGTTTGTTCGTTAAAGAATTTACTTGATTTTATTAAACCATTTTCATATTCTGGATCCCAGTATAATAAGTTAGCACCATTATTTGATTTAACTGTTATCTTATCGACTTCATCGACTTCGTTATACTCATATTTTGTATTTATACCTGATGGTTTCTTTTCTGTATCGAGATTGCCATTCAAATTATATACATAATCGAAAATCATGTCTGGTAAACCTGAAAGACCTGGAAAAATGATTTTTTCTAATTGATCATTATCATTAAATTGATATTGTTTCACATGTTTGAAAGCATCCGTTAGTTTTTTTAAATTTCCATTGCCATCATACTCATAAGAGGTTTTATTCCCTTTTCCATCTATTACAGATGAGATTCTATTTAAATGTAAAGGGTGATACTCGTAAGATTTGCTTCTACCTGTGCCATCTGTTAATTTCTTCGTCTGTCCAAATTCATTGTATTGTGTAGTATTAACGTTGTTTTTCGCATCTGTTTTAGTTTCTGAATCATCCGTATCATTATAGGCGGTTTCTTCAAATGTTCCATTTGCGTATGTCGTTTTTACTATACGTCCATAATCATCGTAAAGATAACTAGTTAATTCTTCACCAACTTTTGACGCTTCTAGGTTTACTCCTTTGTACGTATTTGTCGTTTCTACACCTTTTGCATCTGCACTATGAATCAATTGGTTTTTGCTATTATATTCGTAAATGGATGTCCCTTCTGTGCTTGTTTCCTTAGTTAGTTTACCACTAGTTGGGTCGTATACTGCACTCGTCGTATTGCCATCCGCATCTGTTGACTTCTTTATGTTAAATTGATCATCATACTCTATAGTAGACGTCGTATCGTCACTATTCACTATTTTTGTAACTAAATATTTGTCCTTCGATGTACCGATACTATAAAACGTTTCGTTACCATCTGTGTCGGTAACCTTAAATACGTTATTATCGGCATCGTAATGATAAGTTGTAGATACAGAAATTTCAGCATCCGTATCTTGTTTATCAAACACTGTCAACTCTTGATCATCAAATAAAAACTTCGTTTCTGCTTTTTTGCCGTCAATATAGAGTTTCATTTGACCGTTTTTGTAATAGGCGAAACCTTCTATTATCTTTTCTTCTGTATCTTTACTTTTTATAGTAGTAGACTTTAAATAGCCATTCTCATCATAATGATACTCAGTCCAATGACTACTATATGAAATTTTCTCAATACGATTATCAGTATTATAGTCGATGTCAATCGTGTTACGTATTATTTCACCTTTTTGATTGACCTCAGCAATTTTTTTCAATTGGTTATCTATATAGGAGAATTGTATTTTATTATTATTACCATCTGTATAAGATAAGATGTGGTATCGATTATCATCTTTCGAATCTTTTTCGTAAATTTCTACAAAATCATCGGGATCTTTTATTTCAAATGTATCTGCGTCTTGTTGTTCTAACTTCAAGTATTTCCCTTTTGGAGATATATACGTTTGAGTATCTGTGTCATATTTGAACAAATGTAATGTACCATCTTCATCAAAATACTGAACATCCTTATTATCAGTTACTGTCAGGTATTGCCCACCTGTATAAGACCATCCTTTTCCAAGTGGGGAATCTTTTTGAGAGCGGGAGTTATAGGTACGTGTAAAGCCAAAACCTAATGTACCACGAGTAAATAATGATTCGTCATTAAATTGTAATGCCATATTCCCTGTTGTTACATTTACGGAAGCTTCTGCATTCCCAAAAGAGTGACTGCCGTAAGTAAAGTAATCTTCTATCCCATTTAGTTCTTCATGTAATGGAATATGACCATATGCACTAGCTGAAGGATCACTTAAGCCACGTAAGCCTAAATCTTCTCTATCTTCCTCTGTTGCAGGAGCTCCTTCGTCACCAAAGCGATAAGCACTAACTCGTACTTCGTAGGCATCTTTATTCTTTTCTAAAGGTGCACTTTTATAATAATTAGATGGATATGCAGGGAGATTTATTTCTTTGTCTTTTTCTTCTCCCTCTGTTGTTTCCATTTTGTCAAACAAAGTGATACCAGTCGTATCAAAATTTGTTTTTCCCTTAACTTGGTACTTTTCGAATTTACTACCATTATTTATTTCTACTTGATAATACTTAGCGCCTGTTACAGCGTCCCAGTTTATCTTTAGGTTTCCTTTATTATTAAAGGTATCTATTAAAGCACCTTCAACTTTAATATTTTTAGGAGCCATTAAAGGAATGTACCCATAATTTACATCAGAAGATGGTGAATTCCCTGTAGCTGATAGTGCTATTACTCGGATACTATATCTAGTAGACGAGTTTCCATAGGTATTACTTGGATCTATCGGTAATTCTGCTCCCTTGCCAACACTATTTGGAGAGCTCAAATCTGTTATGTGTAAATCTTTATTCCCAGCCTCTATTTCTTTATCAGTAGGCCAGATTTTTTTCCCTTTCGTACTTACAGAAGTAATTTTACCGACTTCAAAATCTTCGTATTTCGTACCGTTCCATATCCGTACTTTATAACCTGTTGCATTAGGAACTGCTTTCCAAGAAATATCTAGCCAACCTCTGTCTTTATTAGCTGTATCTGATTCTGGATAAGCATGAGCTGTAACCTTAGGCAAATCAGGAGTTCCAACTTGAATGGAAGGTATTGCTTTTGAGACAGTGTTCGAGACCGGACTATCTCCTTTAGGGAATTTTGTAAGTACCCGGAAACTATACTTTTTATCTGTAATAGTTGTCCCGCTTCGTTTACTATAGTACTCGCTTGGATCTATTGGTAACTCTACACCTTTACCTTCTTTATAAGTGTTACTAGCTGCATACGGTTTTTTAGGGAATAATTTTTTGCCTTTAGCTGTCCAGGTTGTAGCTGTTCCAGAATATACAGACTGAAAATCTTTTCCATCATACATTTGTAATTCGTATGAATCTGCCCCATATACACTTGGCCATTTCACATTTACATAACCAGCAGTTAAATCGTCTTCATAAGCAGTAGCTGTAATTGTTGGATTTGCCATCTTTTCATAATGATAGCTTATAACCATTTTAGCTTTATTCGTACTTTCCCCTGCGGTGATTTTTTTCCAGTAAGTTTTTCCATTACCATTTGTATGAAATTTAAATCCATAATTATTACGCGTTCCATTTGTCCACGCTTGCACAGTATCCGTAACATCGAAATATGCCCATTGATCTCTGGCAACCGTTGTACTTGTTATTTTCTTAGATGTTGGTTTGTTGTTCCATGTTAAATCATCTGCTAACCATTTACTTTTAACTTCATCAACCCAAAGGCCAGTTTTTTCAGTTGCATAATAAGAGTGTGTAACATACGCAGCTAATTGTGCAGAATCAATCACAGCACCTTTAAAATCACCTTGAATGCTGAACTTCATGAAAGGATAATTAGTGCCCGATGTACTGTCATAATATCCGGTTTGAAGGACGTATTCACCTTGACTCGGATCCCATTGCTTGTTGAAATTTGCATTTGGATAAGCACTTGCGACATAAGTATCACCAAGGACATTTATTGAAACTGATGGATCAATATAAATTGGGAACACTCGTTTTGATGAAGCTAACCATTCTTTATCTGCAGTTAACTTCAGTTCGTATAATCCCTTTTCAATTAATTTTAAGTCATAATGTATTTTTGTAGAACGAGTACCATCCCCTAAAGTTTCATTATAATTAGAATCAACCATCACAGGTTTCGGTAAGGAGAAGACTAGTGAAGACTTAGTTGTATCTTCATAGAAACCAACTGAGCCATCTGCTTTTACTTCACCATACAAGTCTGTCTTTATTGAATAATTAAATTCATTAATTCCTGTAAATTCATTTACGATCCAATCTTCTTTCACCTCATTATTTAATGCTATGTGACGCAAATCAATATTTGGATAAATTTCTTTGTAATATAAATTGTTATTTTCTTTTTCTAGATTTGGATTCTCTAATGGTTCAATGGAATTATCACCATCTGATGCATTAGTTATGTTAATTGCTAATTCATTATTACCAAATCGATAGATTAATGGTTCATCATCAGAAAGTTTATCTGGGAACATTGATTCCAAATTGGTTTCTTCAGGAGTCATATAACCATCTTGGCCATATACCAATTCCTCAGAAATTTCTTGGTATTGTCCATTTACTTTATTATGAACTTCTTCTGGGTACACTTCCTTAAGAAAGTCTCCTGTTCCGTTTGTAAACGTCTTTGAATTAGCTGAACGTTCCTTAATTACTTCATCAAATTCTTTTGTCACTTCTAATTGTTCTGATGATTGAGCTTCCTTTGAATTTTGTTGGTTTTCATTTAATGCAGCACCAACATATTCAGGAACCAAGCTAACAATCATAGAAAAAATAAGCAATTGTGCTATATACTTCTTAATATTCAAAAATACTCCTCCTTTTTTACAAAAAGAAGTATATAATATTACATTTTTATTACAAATAGAATATACGTATCATTATATTACCACAATACTCCATACAAAGTGTAATTTTTCCCATTTTTCATCAAAAAAGATGTTTTTTAAAACATTTCAATAATAGTGAATATATAGTTAATATGCAGAAAGTAATTGAAACGTAAAATTTTGATAGAGCAACACCTAGGGAAAATAAAAGAACACAAGTTATGAACGTCAGATGTTCAAAGCTTGTGTTCTTTTTTGTTCTTACTCATTAATTGTCTTTTCTAACAGAATAAGTGCTTCAGTAATTTTGTCTTTTCTTTTCACTTCTATAAAAGATAACGCCATAAGAAGAACAACTTTCCGTGCGGTAATCGATGCTGCACTATATAATAAACTAAACTCAAATAAAATTGGATGTGATGAAATAGAAACAATTCATATTCCTATCGACGCTGAACGTATTATTAGTACTTCTAGTAAGGGCAATCAATCGAAATGGTGTATCGGTAACAAGTGGGTCAAACAAAATGCGCGAGGTTATGAGGGACAAGCAGAAGTATTGGCTTCACTCGTTCTTGAATGCTCAACTCTTGACCGCTCTAAATATGTCGTCTATCAGCCATGTAACATTCAATTAACTGACGGTGAACAATTTGAAGGCTGCTATTCACTCGATTTTCGTGGTACAAAACAAGAAGTGACACTAGAACGCTTATTTGAAGCAAATTTCAGCTTTACTGATTCGATTACAAGTGACAAAACACTTTCTACCATAGAAAAGTTCGAGCTATTGATGAAGCAGGTGGAGCAGTATACAGGGCTCGTTTTAAATCATCAAATCGAACAGTTATACGCTTTCGATGCACTTATTCTAAATGAAGATCGGCACACGAATAACATTTTCTTCTTATATGACCCAAAAGAAAAAACATGGGAGCTGGCACCGGTTTTTGATAACGGACTTATCTTATTATCTGATGAAAAAGACTATCCAACTAGCAAACCATTAACGATTTTAAAGCGAAGAGTAAAGGCAAAACCACTGAATTCAACCTTCACAAAGCAACTTAGCCTTTACGAAGGACCAGCATTTATTGATAAAGAGAAATTAGAAACTGCAATCGAAAAATCTTAATACGATTTTGGACGTGCTAAGGACGTACTACTTTCACAATTGTGAGATCCAGCATTGAAACACTTATTCATTGAAGAGAGAAGGAAGTGAATCCATTGATTGATTACATGACTTTTGACGTAATGTGGATGGATGACATTATTGCCCATGTCGATTTAAAACCAGCTAATGGTGGCACCCCATATGTAATTAACAATATTGATGATTTTAACAAACAATTTTCACCGAATATGGAAGGGCATATTTGCTTAGATGAAATAGAACGTTGGCTAAAATGGCGTGCCTTCCCTCCTACTCGGGTCAACGCAAAAGAATTACTGGCTTCGCTGGGACATTGTACGAAAAACACATGGAGTCATGGCAGATGATGAGATTTGGATTCGTTTTAAAGGTGAAACACTTACACATCATGTCTGCCTACGTATAGATCTATACTATCCTGAGGAACCGATTCGTTCTAAACTTCAATGAAGTGATTTCCTTCTTTTTGTTGATTTAGAATAAAGTTTGATTATAAATCACTCTAACTCCTTGATTTTACTGTATATAAAAAAGCTTGATTATTTTAATCTCCTTATTCCACTAAAGCACTCGTTAGCTTAAAAAACTTTTTGATTTTAAATCTATAATATCTACTAACTCATCTATTGTTCCAAAGCACTTTTCGATTTTTGGTAAATGATAAAATGTACTGGTTGTTTCAATGTTATCTACTTCTTTGTTCGGTGAGTAAAGATAAATATTTTTGTCATTTCCCATAGCAATACCTAATTCAATATGGCTTCCTTTTCCTGCTGGTAATAAAACAACAACAAAATCCGATTCTATTACAGCATTTTTCTCCTTTTGACCTATTACCTTTAGTTCTTCCAATGTTGTTACGTTCTCATTTACAGTCCAGTCATATGTATGGATAAATCCTTTATTTTTTAACCTTTTACTAACATATCTAACCTGATCTATATTTTTTAAGCTTGATGCAATATAAAATTTCATAATTTCTCTCCTCTTTATTATCATATATGTTACTAACCCTTATTCAACTAAACTGCCCCGTTAGTTGAATAAAAAAAAAGCCGCATAAGCAGCTCAACGAACTTTCACTAAAGCACCCCGTTAGTTGAACACGTTTTTGTGGTTTCCGCCTAAAAATCCAATTATTTAGCGAAGTTCCTCTACCTTTACCTTTAGTTTTATATCCACAGGAAGCCCTTCTTCTTCTACTAGGTAAGATATGACATAAGCGCCTTCAGGGAATCCGTCAAATACCTTCTCATAACTTTCATTACTTTTTAAAACACCATTTGCTACAGTTGTTTCTTTATCTAGATTTTGAATTTTGTATAAAAAGCTTTCAGTACCAGTATTTAATAAGGTTATTTTAAATGGACTATCACCAGAATGAGTAAAATAAGATTTACTTTCACCTATAGGAGACGCTATCTCTTCATCAATCGCAAGAGGATAAAAACCTCTTATTGGTTCTTCTTTCTCCATATCCGTAACATCTAAAATAACAGGTTCCTTTTTTACAACTTTTGTTATTTCTTCTGACGCTACTTTTAAAGATGGTTCTTCTGTTTGAGAGGAAAATGCATTACACCCTGATAAAAGTATAATACAAGTACTTATACAAGCTATTTTATAATTTCTCATAACTTCTCCTATTCGAATGGTTAATTGTTATAATAATACCATAAATTACAGGTTGTTAAGTGTAAATTCGACATATCCCACTTAATTTGACTACGGATAATTATTGTTGTAAATTACATTTCCTTCTTCAACTATCCTGCTTCGTTAGTTGAAGAAGAAAAAAGAGCTTTCTGAACAGCTCATAGAGCTTCTACTAAAGCACCCGTTAGTACAATAAGAAATTTACTTTATTAGCCGTTTATTTGAATTCTTTATAATTATCTATATAGAACGCAACATAACCGCAATTCGGACAAACAGACGCTTTTGGTTTTTCAGACACTTTGTTGAACAGTCCTTTACCCTTTTTAAATATTTTTATTCCATACATAACACCTTCAACATTAACGCCACAATCTTTAACCATTTCACTTTGACATTGATTGCATTTCAACTTGAAAACCACCTTTAATTTTTTAAATGCTTATATATAGAGATATAGACAACATTATTAAACTCCCATAACATACTTGTTCAACTAACCTGCCCCGTTAGTTCAAGAAGAACTTTTGTTTCTAAATAAAGCGATATTTACGTGAAGATTGCGTGATAACCAAAAGAATCGTTAACCCAACAATGAGATACCAAATTATATTAGAAGGAAAAATGAACATTAATACACCAAATAAAATAGCTGTTAAAGAGCTAACTGTAATTGATTGTACACTCGTAATTTTATCTTGAATTAAATAATATAAAGTAAGTGGTAGTGCTAACGTAAATATAGGAATATAAATTGTTACTATAGATGTTTTAAATAAGCATATTGAAAGTACTGCTATTATAAAACCTATTGACGTAGAAAGTGTTCTTCCTACAAATGCTTTACCCGAAAAGTAGCCATATAGTAGTACAAACATAATTGATAAAATACCACAAATTCCCGTTATTGAAACAAATGAATATCCCATGATGAAAGCCGATATGGAAAGACAAACTAACGAAATACAAGGAAACAGCAATATTAAAGGATTTTGCTCTTTTCCCATATTCATTACATTTGTAAAACCTACAAGAAATAATAAGGAAAATGGGATAGTCAAATACCCTAATTCTATATAATTACCATAAATTAGATTAAAATAACTAATCTCAAGTTTACCGACTATTATTATTACAAGTGCCGCACCAATTTGACCAAGCAACATCCAAATGCTTGATAATTTTAATGCTTGAGTGAGCTTAGTTGTAATTACAATTAATACCAGACCCATAATTAAAGCTAAATATAACAAACTTTTCCCTCCTTAATATTTTTAAACTGCCCCAGAGTTGAAGATTCAGATAACGGCATTATCCAAATTGAATTATACAGTATATGGGAGAAGTAATGCAGATTCTATCGTTTTACTTGTTCAACTAACCTGCCCCTTTAGTTGAATAACTAAGTTTTATTTTACCATTATTATCCACCTAACAGTTTGGAAAATATGAATATTTTATCTGTGGTAAATGAAAATAACCCCGCTAAATGCGGAGCTATTTGAGTATTTGATTGCGTGATTCAAACGGAACAGCTTAACTGAAACGGTTTTTTCTTTTTGAAAATTTCACCTAAAGCTCCCTTTGCTTTAAGTGAACATACTAAAAACATTATAATTGTTTTTCAGCGCACTGTTTCAATGCCTTCATTTGTTTCTCTAAACCTTTTTTCATAAATACACGAAAAAGGATACTTAATATCTTTCCTGAAACAGTCTTAGCTGTTAATTCTTCTGAAATATAAAGAATACTGGAATTAGGACTAATTTTTTGAAGGTTATATGAAACATTGATTAAGAAAGTAGGATGATTCATTTGAATACTTATTCTATTATTTTTATTGTATTCAGTAACTTGTCCTTCATACTCTTGAATACGGTTTCCTTCTCTTAACTTTTGTTTAAACTTCACACCAACCGGATTACTAATATCAAACTTCGTTAAATACTCAGTTCCTTCTAATCCTGTCATCCATTCTTTTTGTTTATCATTATCTTCTAAGTAAGAGAATACTACCTCAATAGGGGCTTGAATCTCCGTTTGACTTTTTATTAACAATGTTTTGTACCTCCAATTATCAGCAGTGGTCATTATCGAATGCTACCATCTTCATGATTTGTAATAGTCCCTTCGACATCGAAAAAAACAATTTTACAACTTTTATAACCCCTAAAAATCTCCCTATAAAGTTCTATAATAGTAGTTGCTTATCTAATATTCGCTCTCCCTACAAAGAATCCTTCTTCAGCTAACCTGCCCCGTTAGTTGAATAAAAAAAGAGCTGTCTAAACAACTCAAAGATCTTCTACTAAAGTACCGTTTAGTACAATAAGAATAAATGGAACTATTTTATTAATTCTTCTCCTATCAAAATTCGAAATAGGTTAATCGAATCTATCTTTGTTAATTTCACAAATCTTGTTTCACTCAAAAGAAAACCCTCCCATACAATTGTTTACAGCAGAATAGCCTAATTCAGGGAGGGAAATCTATTCAATTTATTATTTTTGCACTTCTGGCTTTGGATAATCGAAGCCTTTCGTATCCACTTCAACCTTTTTCATTTTTTGTTCTTTCAATGGTTTATCGGATTCATTGCGCTCCGCATTAACGATTTCATCAACAACGTCCATACCTTCTGTTACCTTACCAAATGCCGCATACTCGCCATCCAATTGTTCAGAAGTATCTACCATGATGAAGAATTGTGAGCCTGCAGAGTTTGGATCCTGTGAACGTGCCATTGATACGACACCACGATCGTGCTTTAAATTATTTTCAAAGCCATTTGATAAGAATTCGCCTTTAATCGCATAATCAGGCCCTCCCGTACCATTTCCAGTTGGGTCGCCACCTTGCACCATAAATCCAGGGATAACTCGATGGAAAATCAAGCCATCATAGAAACCTTCTTTTACTAATGATACAAAATTCGCAACCGTATTTGGTGCTACTTCTGGATATAATTCCATGACGATTTTTTTATCATTTTCCATCGTAATTGTCACAATAGGTTTTTCCTTTACCTCAGAAGCATAGTTCGGTGTATCCTTCTTCTTTTCAACATCTTTTGATGCACCACAGCCTGTTAAAGCAACTACAGCTAATACGCTAAGCACTATATACGCTAATTTCGACTTTGCAACCATCTCTCTATATCCCCCAGTCACATGATTCTTTTCTTAAAAACTATATCATAGAAGACTAGAAAAAGAATACATGAACTAGAATTCATAAAGAACTGGGGTAAACGTAGCACATGAGAATTTATCGCATATCAATAAGCATCCGAAGTAAAAAAACCACACGTACTTATGATACAGTTCACCTAAACTAATATTAAACTGTAGTACTGCTTTTTCCTTGACCATCTATCTCTATTGTTAAATGATAGAACATACACTTTCTTCATATATCATGCCCCTTTAGTTGAAGAAGAAAAAGAGTTGCCTAAGCAACTCCTTTAGCTTTAACGTATATTCACTTAAATACTGGGCGCATAAAACTTCTCTCATAACTTAAAATACATTTAGTATCTTCTACAAATTTAAATGCTACTTGACATTCTTCATCCAATGCCATTTTCACCCGGTACTCTTCGTATGCTGTTAAACTTGGGAAAGTGAAGAAGGCATAAGCAATATTATTAGCACCCTCATGCGGAAGAAAATAGCCATGATGTGTACCACCTAATTTATTTACAAGTGGAATCCACATCTTACCGTATTCTTCAAATTCATTTACTTTATAAGGGTCAATAACATACTTCAAATAACATGTAACCATTTTTTCCCTCCTTAAATCTTTTTTTCATCATAACATATACTTCAACTAAACTGCCCCGTTAGTTCAATAAGAAAAAAGCTTCACTCCTTCTTGAAGTAAAGCCCCCGTTAGTTGAATAATCACCTTTTCTTTTATTGCAAATTTGGGTCGTAATATTCACCACTTATAAAAATTTCATCTTTACCACTAAAAGTCTACTTGCCGTTTTCATATGTTATCTATCCAATTTGTTACGCAAAATGTCCGAATTGACTATCAATTCCTATCCTCAATCGACTAGATATAGATTGCTTTTAATTTATCCTTACTAACCGTATAATTAAGAAACTATTTGAAAAGGAGGTTAAAAAAATGAAACATAATCCTTTGCATCAATGGCAAAAAGACCATAATAAACGGGTAATAGATTTCCATAAAAATCACGCGTTAGAATTAGAACATAGTGAAAATGGGAACGGGTTGTTAGCTAAATGGGAAAGATTTGTCTACAACAAAGGAAAAGCTCTTTTTAAAGCTGTCAAATAAACTTTTATAAATTAACTGTTCCTTTTTAGGACAGTTCTTTTTTGATTTTTGACGTATGAATTGATATGTGATTTGTTTCAATGCGCCATAAAAAGAATGGAGTTCTCATATCTTTTGTTCAACTAACCTACCCCGTTAGTTCAATAAAAAATCACTCAAAAAGGAAATAATACCCTATATAATTAAATACATTTCTGAATCCTATATTTTCTGCAACTGCAATAGACGGCTTATTCACTTCCATACAATCCCAATACGGAACCAGATTACTCTCCAAGCAATCTTTTACAACACTATGGGCTAATTTTTGAGCTAATTTTTTTCCTTGATGCTCCTCTAAGGTTTCAATACCTATACAGTGTACATTTCCAACAACAAAACCTGAAAAACAAACACTTACAATTTCATTTTTGTAAACAATACAATAACCAATACCATCACCAAAGAAACTCTCAGGTGAAGCCCAAAACTCTAAAATTTTGGAGTGTAAAAATTCAATGTTTATTATTGGACCATCATTATTATCAAAGAAAGTATCGGAGATTTTTACAACTTCATATCCTTGTTCAATAGCAGGTTCATTGCTAGCTTTATAATCAACTTTATGTACCTCATAAACCCTCTGATTCCAGCTTCCTAACTTACGATGTTCAAACACTTTTTCGATAGTCTTATTCCATTTTATGTGGTTACCAATTCCTTCAAAGCAATTTAATCGGACTTTCTTTGCTTCTGGTATGATTACTCTATCAATAAAATTGTTTAATTCATTATTAAACGCTTCATTTTCTGCATTTCCAATAAAGAGAAATCCATCATTATTCCCTAACCAAACGAATCCAGAGGTAGGGGAAACGCTATCATCTACAAATACACGACCAGGATTAACTCCTTCGATTACCGCTATTATTTCCAATTGCCCCTTCTCATTAACTATACCTCTACACTTATAAAAATCACTTTTATTTAATTCAGAAATCATACGATATTTCTCCTCCCTAAACATTTCTAATCTAACTCTACCATAATTAACAATATATTCCTTATTAAACTAAACTGCCCCGTTTGTTGAATAAAAAAAGAGTTCTCTGAACAGCTCAACTATATTGTACTAAAGCACTCGTTAGTTGATGTTAGGAAACGAATAGTACATTGCACAACTTCACTATAAGATATTACTCAACTAATTCAACAGTAAGAGTAGAAATACCAATTGGTGCTGTTTCTCGTATAGTACCATCGTAACCGACTTTCACCTTATCACCAACCTGAAATGTTTCGTCAGGATTCTTTGCAAAATTTACAGCAATTATTCCATAAACTGCATACTCTTCATCTTCAGATACATAGACTACGGCACTCTGTCCATTAATCTCTTCAATCACTCCTGTAAAAGTTGCTTTTATTTCACTCTCCGACCATACAAATAATAAACTGCCGCATAGTAGAAATGTAAAAATCAAAAGAAATTTCTTTTTCAAAATACAGTCATCCTTCAAAACAATATTTTTTTCATTCTTCACTGATTAAATCTACAAATAGAATAAAAAATCTTTCGTACATTGATATATATTCATTTTTATCTGTTTCATCACAATCTCCATAGTGATATTATCATAAATTCCCAACAAAAAACCCACCTCTAAAAATCTATAGAGGTGAGATGTTTATAATCAAACTTTATTACAAATTATCAAACTTTTTTACAAAGATACAGCTACCTCTCATTTTTTGTGGGAAATGAATATATCTACTTACAATAAACCCGCTTTTTTTAAAAATTCATGTGCTACTTCTGATGCCTTTCTACCTTCTACATTTACTTGATAATTCATTTGACGCATTTCATCCTCAGTTATTTGATCGGCCAGTTTATTTAATGCTCTTTCAATTTCAGGATGTTTTTTTATTGTTTCTTGTTTTAATAATGGTGCACCTTGATAAGGAGGAAACAAATGCTTGTCGTCTTCTAAAACAATTAAATTGTATTGTCTAATATCACTATCGGTTGAATAGGCATCTAGTAAATCTATATCTCCAGATTTTACAGCCTGATATCTCAGCTTTGGTTCCATTGTAGTAATATTGGAAAGAGAGAGATTATATAGCTTTTGAATACCTCGATAACCATCTTCCCGATCATTAAACTCCATTGTAAACCCTGCTTTTATATTTTCTTCAGCTACCTTTACATCTGAAATGTTCTTCAAATCGTATGTTTTTGCTGCCTCTTCCGAAACAGCCAATGCATAAGTATTGTTGTACTTCATAGGACTAAGCATTACCATGTCAAATTTTTTCAGCATACCTTCTTGTGCTTGCCTATAAACATCATCTTGGTTGTTATTTATCGCTTTCTCTTTCAAAAATTCTGAAATGGCTGTACCAGTAAATTCGGGATAAATGTCGACACTTCCCGATTTCAATGCATTAAACACAAATGAAGTCTTACCTAAACCAGGCTTTAATTGAACATTCAAATCGGTCTCGTCTTCAATAAGTAATTTATACATATTGATAAGAATTTCAGGCTCTGATCCAAGTTTACCCGCAATGACTATCTCTTCTTTTTCATTGATATTCATTAGAGGAAGGAAAATCATTAATAATGCCGTAATACTAATAGCGCTCAATGCTATTACTGTTTTTTTAAATGAAAGTGATTCAAGTTTTTTTAGTAAAAAGTCAAATGCTAACGCTAATAGTGCAGCTGGTGCAGCTCCTAAGACGATTAATGCTGTATTATTTCGGTCAATACCTAGTAAAATAATATCTCCTAGACCCCCTGCACCAATTAATGCCGCCAATGTAGCTGTCCCTACTATTAAGACCATGGCGGTCCTGATCCCTGCCATCATAACAGGCATGGCGAGAGGAAGTTCTACTTTCATTAACCTCTTTCGAGTGTTCATACCCATTGCCATTGCTGCTTCTTTTAGTGACGCATCTACCTCATTTATCCCTGTGTATGTATTACGTAGGATTGGTAAAAGTGCATAAACAACTAATGCTATTATTGCTGGTATCTTACCTATACCAAACAGCGGAATTAACAAGCCTAGCAATGCTAAGGAAGGGATTGTTTGCAGAACCGCACTTATGCCAATTATACTTTCTGCTATTTTTTTCTTATTTGTTAAGTAAATGCCTAAAGGTATCGCAATAACAACCGCAAAAAAGAGAGCAATAAAAGATATTTGAATATGTTCAAGTAAAGAGGCAAAGAGCTGTCCTTTACGTTCATTAAAAACATCTACTAAATTCGTCATATGCTTAACCTCTTCCTGAAGAATCTATAGCTAAATACCTTATAATCGATTCTCTCGTTATAATACCTATAATTTCACCGTTCTGATTTACCGATATTGCTTCATGATCTACCAAATTATTAAGTATTTCTTGTAGTGAATCATTTACGGAAACTTTGTGTAATACTTGCAAATAGACATTTTCTTTTGATATGGGTTGGATAATACTTTCTATATTGAATGTATCTTTAAAATCTTGATTAAGGCCAATAAATTCTCTAACAAAATCATTGGCCGGACTTTGCATAATTTCTTGGGGTGTACCGAGCTGTACAATTTCTCCATCCTTCATCACACATATTCTATCTCCTAGTTTTAGTGCTTCTTGCATATCGTGTGATACAAAGACAATTGTTTTTTTAATTGTTTGTTGTAGATCGAGCAAGTCATCTTGTAACTTAGTACGACTAATCGGATCCAATGCACTAAATGGTTCATCCATAAGAATGATTTCAGGATCTGCTGCTAATGCACGAACAACTCCCACTCTTTGTTGTTCTCCACCTGAAAGCTCTGCAGGTTTTCGCTGACTATATTTATCTGCTTCAAGACCGACCATATTTAATAACTCGTGAACTCGCTGCTGAATTTGTTCTCTACGCCATTTCTTCAGTTCTGGAACAATGGCAATATTCTCTTCTATCGTCATATGTGGAAAAAGTGCAATTTGTTGGAGAACATATCCGATATTCCAACGTAACTCATTTATGTTATAATCACTTATTCTTTTTCCTTCAATTTTAATAGTTCCTTCTGTCAAACGAATTAATCGATTGATCATTTTTAGTAATGTCGTTTTCCCACAGCCACTTGGACCTATAATGACAAAGAATTCACCTTTCTTTATTTCCAAATTGAGATAGTTAACTGCTGGTTGATTGTCATCATACCTTTTAGATACATTCTCAAATACAATCATTTCATTACCTCCTTCTAGTACCGTAGTGGTTTCTAACTCGGTCTCATCGATTCAAGTTGTTTTGCACATTCCTACCGACAATCCATATTATTCAGATTACTTGTATTTCACATTTTATATACTCGTATTGAATAAATAAAATACAAAAGGTGAATACGGAGTTATATGCATATATGAATACCTCGTTTATATCTTCTTTAAACCTATATTAAAACTTCTAAATAACCATTTCTATATCAAATATTGATAAGCTCTTATTTTATTTGATATTTTCCTTGCATTTCTGATTTAATAGCGTATAATATATATTTAGGTGCCAAACCTACGTAATGATTGTTTTCGAACTTTCGTTACAAACTAAGATTCCATAACGACTCGGATTGTCGGGAATCTTTTTCTTTTTTCTAGCAGGCAGATGAGCGCCTGCTTTTTTTATGCCGTTTTTCAAATGAATATCCACTTCTTATTCATATTACTAAGTAATGTACAGTAATAAAAACCCTTTAAAATACTAAAGTCCATACTACTTAATCGTAGTGTGGACTTTTTATGTTCTTTATATCCTCCTTAACCTCTCTACTCATCTACTCAATACTAGAATGTCTATTAAATAATTTATACTGTTCACAAGCAATCTGTATGAAATCTTCTAAATAAGAGAAGATATATTTATCCTTATGCCACGCAAGCTCAGTAAATACGGATTCCATTGTAATAGTTGTCTCTAGATTTTTTAGTACTCCATTTTCTAACTCTTTTTCAACTGTCATTTTCGGTAACAATGTCATTCCTAATCCAGCAATCACACACTTCTTGATTGCTTCAATACTAGAAAACTCTATTATTTGATCCGGATAAATACCTTTTAAATGACATTGATATTCGAATTGATTTCGATATGAGCAGCCTTCCTCCGTTAATAATATCGTTTCTTGGGCTACGTTCTGTATGGCTAAAATATTATTTTGAGTTATATGATGTGTTGGTGCTACTACAAATACCAAATCTTCCTCGATTAATTCCTTTTTACAAAGCATTGGTGTGTCTTTACGTGTATCCGTAATAAAAGCCAAATCGAGATTACCTGATTGCAATAAATCCTTGGCAACATCAATTGTATGGACTGGCTTAAAAACTATTTTCACTTTCGGATGTCGGCTTCTGAACAATTGCAAAATTTTAGGTAATCGATAAGTGCATTGACTTTCCTGTGCCCCAATTGTTAAAGTCACATTCGTTTCATCTTGATTAGTTATTGCTTCTCTCATGTTTTCATCTAGATCTACCATCTTTTGTGCATATTGTTTTAATTGGATACCAGCATCTGTTAAATAAATTCGTTTTCCTAGACGCTCAAATAAAGGAACCCCTAATTCACCTTCTAAAGACTTGATTTGAGCGGTAATACTAGATTGTGCATAATCCAATATTTCCGCTGTTTGTGTAAAATTCAATGTTTTAGCAGCAGTTAAAAATGTATGTAAGTGCTTAATATCCATATCTCACACTCCTAAATCGTTTTTACCGATTAATTTAATCGAATTATTCATCTTTATTAATAATGAATTTAAGTTTAAGCTTTTTATAGAAGAAAGTATAGAGAGGATTGACATATATGAAGATTACAACATTTATTGGTAGTTCTAGAGAAGAAAGTAACAGCGAGATACTGGCAGATTTGGTGACGAAGGATATAAATCATACTAAAATTGATTTGAAAAACTTATCTATACAACCTATTCATGATTTACGTCATGCGGATGGCGGTTTTCAATTAGTAGACGATGATTATGACACAATCATAAATGCTTTCTTAGAAAGTGATCTGATTATCTTTTCTACTCCAATTTATTGGTATACGATGTCGGGTATTATGAAAAACATGATTGACCGATTAAGCCACGCTATACGAGATGAACGATTCCCACAATTTAAAGAAAAAATAAAATCCGTAGATGCCATTGTAGTAGCTGTCGGTGGTGATGACCCGAAAATAAAAGGGCTGCCTCTTATTCAGCAATTTAAATACACTTTTGATTTCTTAAATATGCGGTTCTCATCTTATATTATAGGTGAAGGAAATAAACCAGGTGACATTTTACAAGATCAACAAGCTGTAGAGCAAGCTAACCTATTAAACAAACAGTTAAAAAAATTATAAAAACCATCAAGAAGATCGTTCATTTTTGAGCGGTCTTTTTTTATCTAATGACTCATTGTATGTGCTATTGTTATCCCTTCTTTCCTTTAAAAGACGTATTTAATGATTTAGTTATTCTTCTTCAAGTAATTCAATAAAGCATTCAAAATCACATATTTAACTAATAAATTATTTCCTGGAAAATAAAAACGTTTATTAGGATATCCTAATAAACGTTTTATCATTACATTTTATTTAGAGAATACTTCTTCAATTTGATCTAGCATTAAGTTAGCTGCTAATACGCCACCTGCAGTATTCCAAATGACATCATCTACTTTATGAACATTTCCTGCTTTAACTGCAGATAGTTTTTGCCATAGTGGATCTTCTGTCCACTCTTTTTCAGTTGCTAATGCAGAATCATCACCTGTTGGCATATATGTGAAGTAGAATAACACGTCTCCGTCCATTTCAGGAATGGCTTCTTTACCTACTTCAATTGCTAAGTTACCTAGTTTATTATCAGCTGTAAATAGTTTTTCTTGGGCTGATACACGTTTAAAACCTAATTCGTTAAAAATGACACCAGAAAATGAATCTGTATAGTAAATACGTGTTATACCAGTCATAAAGCGTACGAATGATACTTGTTGATCTGTTTTATCACCTAATGTTGTTTTTAATGCTGCTACTTTTTCGTCATATTGTTTTAAAATGTCTTTACCTTCAGCATCTTTATTCACTGCTTTTGCGTATAAAGCAAAGTTTTCTTTCCAATCCCCACGTAATGTTTCAGAGAAAACAGTTGGGGCAATTTTAGTTAACTTGTCATAGACTTTTTCTTGTCTTATCTTACTACCAATGATTAAATCTGGTTTAAGTGCAGCGATTTTCTCGATATTCACTTCATGTTCAACACCGACAACTTCTGCATCTCCCATATCGTCTTTAATATGATCATACCAAGGATTTCCTACCCATGATTGTACTGCGCCTACTGGTTGAATACCTAAAGCAAGTAATGCTTCTGTTCCTTCATTCGTTAATACAACAATACGTTTTGGTGTGCCTTTAATTTCAGTAGTACCCATTGCATGCTCAACAGAATATGTTGTTTCCTTTTCTTTTGATGCATCTTTTTGTTTATCATCTTCTTTTGTATTACCGCAAGCTGCTAATGCAAATACAGCGATAACTGCAAATAATGCGACGATTTTACGTAAAGTATTTTTCATCTCTTTAAATCCTCCTATGTATATGATAAAATATGAAAGCAATAATGATAATCATTTTCATTTAATGCAAGATTAATATTATTCCACGGTAAAAGAGAAGTCAATATATTTTTTAATTTACATTAAAAACGTAATTTTATTCTATTTTAGAAAAGAGTTTTGAATACCACATGTTATTTAATAATAATCTTACAAAAATTCTTGCACTAATAAGCAGTATCATTCTATTACTCGTATGTATGGTCATTAGTATCGTTTACGGTTATGCAGATACATCCTTTCAGACGGCTTATCAAGCATTTACACAGTTTAATGACTCGAATGAACATTTAATCATTCAAAACGTACGACTTCCTCGTGCATTAATCGCAGCAAGCGTCGGAGCTTCATTAGCAATTGCTGGCGTTTTAATGCAAACGTTAACAAAAAACCCATTAGCTTCACCAGGTATTTTAGGGATTAATGCTGGCGCTGGATTTGCGGTTGTGTTTGCCATGGTTTTCTTCCAATCTGCTAGCTTGCAATCATTCGCATGGATTGCATTTTTAGGTGCAACAGTTGCAACTGCGGCAGTTTATGGGATTAGTTCTACAGGTCGAGATGCTATGTCTCCTATTAAAATTACATTAGCTGGAGCAGCCATGAGCGCCCTCTTCTCTTCTTTTACTCAAGGATTATTGGCCACTAATGAGGCTGAATTAGATCAAGTGCTATTTTGGTTAGCAGGTTCTGTAGAAGGTCGTAAATTGGAATTATTAATTGCTGTTCTTCCTTATCTTATTATAGGTTGGATTGGCGCATTGCTAATTGCACCGAAGATGAATGTTCTAGCACTAGGTGATGATGTCGCAAAAGGGTTAGGTTTACCTGTCGGCTTGATTCAATTAGCTGTTGGATTTATCGTTATTATGTTAGCAGGTGGATCTGTAGCTGTGGCTGGTCCAATCGGTTTTATCGGTATAGTCATTCCCCATCTAGCTCGCAAATGTGTTGGGAATGACCATAGGTGGTTAATTCCTATGTCAGCATTACTAGGTGGTATTCTACTACTATTAGCAGACGTGAGTGCTCGTTATATTATCATGCCTCAGGAAGTTCCTGTTGGTGTCATGACAGCGTTTATCGGAACACCATTCTTTGTTTATATTGCTAGAAAGGGGTTCAGAAAAGCGTGAAGCAGTACAGAACTATTAGACTATTACAACAAAAAATTTCGTTTTTACTTGATATAAAAGCAACTAGGAAAATCTCATTCTTATTCTGCTTAGTAATGGCAACATTTATACTAAGTGCATCTGTAGGCGATTCTTTTATCAATCCGTTAAACGTTTTCCAAATTCTATTTGGTGGTGGTAATGATTTTGATCGCCTTGTAGTAGTTGATTTTAGATTACCTCGTATTCTAATCGCAGCATTTGCTGGTATGGCATTAGCGGTTGCTGGTGCTATTTTACAAGGGATGATTAAAAACCCCCTTGCTTCCCCTGATATTATAGGGATTTCGGCTGGTGGCGGTGCCGCAGTTGTAGCTTTCTTAGCCATCTTTAGTGATCAAAACCACTCCTTAACAGTTAGTATTCAGTGGCTTCCTATTGCTGGTTTTATTGGAGCTACGGTTATTGGATTTGTCGTATACTTTTTAGCTTGGAAAGATGGTATTACACCGATTCGCCTTGTCCTTATTGGGATTGGAGTTTCAGCATTTATGCAGGCAATGACAACGATGCTCATGTTACTAGGTCCGATATATAGAGCAAGTGAAGCGAATATTTGGATTACAGGTAGCGTTAGCGGTGCAAGTTGGGAACAAGTGAAAATGGTCGTACCTTGGACTATTCTTTTGCTTGTGATTTCCTTCTTCATCACACGACATTTAAATGTACAAGAATTAGGTGATGATACGGCTTCAAATTTAGGACAACCTGTTCAAAAGATGCGTTTTCTTTTATTATTGCTTAGTACGTGCCTAGTTGCTGGCGCTATTGCTTTTGCTGGTGCTATTGGTTTTGTCGGTTTAATGGCACCACATATCGCACGTCGCTTAGTTGGTTCGTCTTTTGGCGTGTTAATCCCAACTGCTGCAAGTATAGGCGCATTACTAGTTATGGCTGCTGACGTCATAGGTAGAACGGCATTTAGTCCACTAGAAGTACCTGCTGGTGTTTTTACAGCAGCAATTGGTGCCCCTTATTTTATTTATTTACTATTTAGAAATCCGAAGAACTAAAGGAGTCGAAACCTTTGACAGAAACGATTGAAACGAAATCACTTACTTTAGGTTATGGAGATTCCGTTATTATAAAAGATTTAAATATTACAATTCCAAAGGGTGAAATCACCGTGTTAATCGGTGGAAATGGTTGTGGTAAATCTACTCTTTTGCGCTCTATTGCAAGATTATTAAAACCAACGAATGGCACTGTATTATTAGAAGCAGAAGATGTCTTTAAACTATCAACTAAGCAAGTGGCTAAAAAGCTCTCTATTTTACCACAATCCCCTACCGCACCAGAGGGGTTAACTGTACTGCAACTTGTGAAGCAAGGACGTTATCCTTACCAAAGTTGGCGTAAGCAATGGACTAAAGAAGATGAAGAAATCGTCATGAATGCACTTAATGCTACAGGTGTTGCAGAATTGAAAGACAAACCTGTTGACGAACTATCAGGTGGGCAACGACAACGCGCCTGGATTGCTATGACATTGGCGCAAGATACAGATATAATTTTATTAGATGAACCGACTACTTATTTAGATTTAACGCATCAAATCGAAATTCTCGATTTACTATATGAGTTGAATATTCAAGAAAACCGGACAATCATCATGGTCTTACATGACATTAATTTAGCTTGCCGTTATGCTCATCATATTATTACAGTAGCTAACCAAACTGTTTATAAAAAAGGCAAGCCTGAGGACATCATAAACGAAACCCTTATTAAAGATGTCTTTGATCTCGATTGTGAAATTACAGCTGACCCGATTTTCGGTACACCAATGTGTATTCCTTTTGGGAAAGGGCGAAAAGTAAGTCAATTTTAAAATATAAAAAGGACGACAGCATACTTTCTGCTCCCGTCCTTTTTATTTGTTTTATCTCTAACGTGCTCTAAACTCCACTAACCAGCAATCTCTTAATTCACCTTCATGCATCTCTTGCTTTGGTAAATATCGTACTTTCTTAAAACCACATTTTTCATAGCAATGAATGGCTCTTTCATTCCAAGCTTGCGGATCCATAACAAGGATATCAGCCTTTTTCTCGTTGACTAAGTATTCCTTCATCGCTAAAATAAGCTTGGTGCCAATACCTTTATCCCAATAACTCGATTCACCGATAAATTGATCTAACCCATAAATAACTTCAGCGTCGTTATTGTATTCATAAGCGACCCTACTCTCATGCTCTATAGGATAAAACTGAATATAACCAATACTCGCGCCATCGTATTCAATAATACATCTAGTTTCTTCTTCGTTAACATCGTAAAATTTTTCATGTACTTTTTCAATGTCAAATGGATTATCTTTTCCTTCGTAATATGTTAAAATATTTGCGTCTGAAAGCCATTTCGCAAGATAAATATCATCTTTTCTTTCTAACTTCCGAACTACTAATTGTTCATTTTGTAATATCATATACATTCTCCATTCTTTGTTAAGGTAATTTGCACACGATTTTTAAAGAAAATAATAGAATAGGTTCACCCTCAACCCATATTCTTCATATGTATTTGTTATATTAGTATGAATTTGGTCAATATAGGCATAAAAATACCATTTCCACAACCAATTAAGTATCATTTAGGTTACAATTATATATAAGTTTCGTAACACTTGTAACAGTTTTATAACAAATTCATTGATTTGTCCCATTACCAATGATTTTCATGATTTAATTGATAGAGTTAATGTAATTTGACACGGGAAATGAGCACTAGTTTCCTATTCCTTACTCAGAATTGATTTAAAAAAGCTTAAACTGTACTAGCTTTGAAACTTAAAAAGGAGATTATCATGTTTATATCTACTCAAAATGAAAATAAGGATGCTATCACTCAAATTGCCGAAAACATTTTAGCGCAAAATGAAGCTGTCCCAAGCAAATCTATCTATATTGATTTTGCCAAACAACTGAAACGTGATAATAAGGTTGCCCAAGCGAAAAAGTTGTTAGAAGAAGGTTCAAAAATATATCCACTGAATCTATCTGTTCATACTGAATTGATGAAAATTTATGCTCGCCAAAAAAATTGGAGCGATGTGGCGAAGCATTTACCAAGAATTTTAGTTAATATTTCACGAAAAACAGACTCGACCCTAACTTATAAACTATATAAATATTTGATTAATAACAGACACTATTCAGAAGCAGGTGAAATACTTGAACTGCTTGTGAAAGAGAACCCTGCGGATGAAACACTTCATTATAAATACGTCGAATTGGCATTTGCCTCAAAAAACTGGCCAATAGCAATTCAAAGAGTTGAAGAACTCGTGCAATTTTTAGGTGAAAAGGTACCAGCTTCGGTGCTCGTTGACTTAAGTATTGCCTATCAAATTGTAGGCGAGCATGAAAAAGCTAGATCATTATTCGCTGAATGTTTGACAAAGTATGTTGATGAGTTGCCTGAAATTTTTGTAGATGGGTATCGAAAAGTCACGTTATTTGATAATGGCGAGAGTAGAATTGAATTCTATAAATTCATAGAACCGACGAATACTGTATTTGCAACCTTTGATTCCATTGATAAAACATGGGAAAGAACACCATTTGCCTTCAACTTATTGAAGAAAAAAAGAGTCGATCTTATCTCTTTAAGACGAAGAACAACTAAAAACTATCATCAAGACATCTCAAGAGAAGAATATTACGAGACCGTTGCAAAATTAGCAGCTGGTTATGATAAAAAATTCGCTTATGGTACTAGCCTAGGTGGCTATAGTGCATTGTACTTTGGTTCAACAATTGATTGTAATATTCTAGCACTCAGTCCAAGAAACTCTGCGCATCCTAACCATGGTACTAAAATGAGAGTTGAAACGGTTTTCCAACACGAACTACAGCATCCTTATAATCCTAGGATTACTCCGACGATTATTTACGACCCTAAGGATGCTATTGATAGTAAATACATGAAAAAGGTAATTAAGAAAGCTTATCCAAATGCTAAGTACATTTACTACCCATATGCTGGACACCGTATTTCAATTTATTTATCTCAAATAGGTGTATTAAAGGATATAGTAAAAAGATTCATGGCAGAGCAGCCTATCCCTAATTATGAACGAACACTACGTTCAAAATCAACTGAGTATCATCGTATTTTAGCAATACATTGCTCTAAGACAAACAAAAAGAATTGGGCACTTCAGTTAGCAGAAGAATCCATCAGATTATCACCAACTTATGACAGACCACGCTTATTGAAGGGTGAACTTTTACGTGATTTAGGCCGAATGGACGAAGCTTTCGAAGCTGCATATGAGGGACTTGAACTGTTCCCTAAATACACAAGATTACATTTACTGTTAATCAGTCTATTCGAACAACAAAATCAGTGGAAAGAAGCACTTGAAGCAGTCAATAAAGCACTCGAAGTAAGCAAATCTCCAAAGCTGAAAGAAAAAAGAGAAGAATTGTTAGCAAAAGTTGAAATGCTTGCTACTGAATAAACCTATAAACAAAAAAACATCGTAGTGCATTTGACTACGATGTTTTTTTGTTTTTTGATAAGTCAAATATCGATAAATAAATTACATATGAGTTGTTAATATCAAACACTATCCAACACTAACAGTCTGTACTATACTGATAGAATATGTTAGGAGAGTGTAAGAATGAAGTATGGATTTATCGGCCTTGGTAGTATGGCTTCTGCCATTATTAAAGGCATGCACAATAGTAAACAATTTTCAGCCATAGACATTTATGGTTATAACCGAACAGTTGCTAAAACAAATCATCTTGTGGGCAACTATGGGCTAATTGCAAGTGACTCTATTAAAGATATTATGATAAATGCTGATGTCATTGTATTAGCAGTACAACCCCAAGTATTACCTGAAATATTATCAGAGGTGCAAAAATATATCCAAGAAAATCATCTTATTATTTCAGTCGCAGCAGGAAAATCAATTGAATATTTACAACAAAATATACAAACAGACACACCCATAGTCCGCGTTATGCCCAATATAAATGCCATCGTTGGTGCTTCCACAACATGCTACTCCATTTCTTCAACTGTTAATGAACAGCACAAAGAAGTCGTAGAATCTCTATTTGGAACTATTGGCTCTATTATAGAATTACCAGAAAATCTATTTACAATTTTCTCGGCTATTGGTGGTGCATCCCCTGCCTTTACTTATTTATATATTGACTCATTAGCTAGAGCTGCTGTGCGTGAGGGTATGGATAAGAAAATGGCATTAGAAATTGCCGCCAGCTCCGTACTAGGCAGTGCTAAAATGATATTAGAGTCTGACGAACACCCATGGGAACTTGTCGATCAAGTTTGTTCACCTGGGGGTACTACCATCCAAGGTGTCACCTCCTTGCAAAATGACCATTTCGCTAGTACCATTTACGATGCCGTAACGGCTGTTATCAAAAAAGATGAAACTTTATCATAAAATCTTCTCGGACAGAACTTTTCGCTACATAGCGTTAAATTCTGTCTTTTTTATTAGCTAAAAACAAATACCTACCTTTCTTATAGGAATAGTGTATAATCAAATTAATCTAACTTTGAACTTGAAAGGATGATTTGATGAATAATTTAATGTTTAACCTAACAAATACATCTAAACAATATATCGCAGACGCTAATAAATCACCCAAATACTATACTCATCAACCAGCGGAGGTTCGAGCAGCAAGAGCTCAATGTCCAAAACCATTGATAGATTTACCTTTACTAAAACAAATAATAAATCGTAAAATACCTGTTCGAGATGGTAGTGAAATTAATGTTCGTATATACACGCCAAACGGTAAAGGTCCTTTCCCTATCATTGTTTATTATCATGGAGGAGGATGGGTTTTCGGTAATTTAGAAACGGCGGATGCAGGTTGTCACTTATTAGCAGCTGAAGTAAATGCCATAGTTGTTTCTGTCGACTACCGCCTTGCACCAGAATTTAAATTCCCAATTCCTTTAAATGACGCCTTCGATGCACTTTTATGGGTCTATGAGTTTGCTGCTGATTTAAATGGAGATTCTACGAATATTATCGTTGCAGGAGATAGTGCCGGTGGCAACCTAGCAACAGTTGTTACACATATGGCAAAAGAGCAAAATGGTCCACTCATCACTGCACAAGCACTAATCTATCCAGTGACGAATATGGATATGACCACTACTTCTTATGAAAACTATGCTAATGATCTAGGATTAGATCGTGACGGTATGAAATGGTTTGGAGAGCATTATGTTTATAATGAAGAAGATTATCGAAACAGTGCCGTTTCTCCTCTCCTACAAGATGATTTAAGCTATTTACCAAGGGCTATTGTTATTGCAGCTGAATATGATGTTCTTTTTGACGAAGGCGTTTCCTATGCAAACCGTTTAAACGAAGCAGGTGTTCCAACACACCATGTGGTTATGCCTGGATTAATTCATAGCTACTTTAGTAAGATGGAATTTTTTGAAGATGAGACTAGACAGACCGTTCAGCTAATTGCTGATTTTATAAAAAAATAAAAAAAACGCTTGGATCATTTATCTTCCAAGCGTTTTCTCTATTAAATATTATGCTTCATTTTGATGTAAACGACCCTTATAAACATAAGTTATAGTAATAAAAATATAGATTGCTAGTGTAATACTAGTAACGATAATTGATGTTGTGAAAATAATACCAATCAGAATCGCACTTAAAGCAATGATGGCAAACCAAGTTGTATATGGGAACCATTTTACGGCATAAGCACTCGTTTGCCCAGGCTGTTTTTTTCGAGACTTCACATGAGCAATTGCAATGATTAACCAAATACATAATACCGTATATCCTAGGGAACCCATTAGAAAATCAAAAGTCTTGCTCCCAGCAAATAATGAAATTAACACGCCAATATATAAGACAGATGTACATAATAGTATTGAATATACTGGCACTTTCTTTTTCGATAATTTTGAAAATACTTTAGGAATACGCCCGTCCATAGCTTGAGTATATAGAACGCGTGATGAACCATATAATCCAGAATTCATCGATGAAATAATCGCAAGTAACACAACCGCATTCATAATATGGTCTGCCCCTGGGATACCGATCATTTTGAATACCATCACAAACGGACTTTCTGGTACTCCGTTAACTTCATTCCAAGGAATCAAGCTGACGATAATTAAAAATGGTACTAAATAGAAAGAAATGATTCGTACTAATGTACTGCGAACTGCTTTTGGTACCACTTTTTCAGGATTTTTCGTTTCAGCTAATGTGACACCAATAATTTCTGTTCCTCCGTAAGAATAAATAACTACAAGCATTGCCGTAATTAAACCTTTCGGGCCATTCGGGAAGAAACCACCGTGACTCGTTAGATTAGAAAATCCAACAGCTGTATGATCACCAAAAGTAACGAGCAGTAAGATAAACCCTGCTATGATAAACACAATGATTACAGTGATTTTAATTAACGCAAGCCAGTACTCCGTTTCAGCGAAAGCTTTTACTGATAGTAAGTTGATAACTGTAACTAACACTGACACTGACAAAGCAAGTATCCAAATTGGGTAATCTGGTAGCCAATATTGAATGAAGATTGCAGCAACAATAGACTCTGCGGTAATGTTTAATACCCACATTTTCCAGTAAATCCAGTCTAAAAAATATGCTGGGTACTTTCCTAAAATAGATTGAACTAGATCTCTAAATGTCCTTGCATCGCTATTTCGGACTGCCATTTCAGCTAATCCTTGCATAACAAATAATAGAATGATACCACCAATTAGGTAAGCAAGTAGTACGCTTGGTCCTGCCATATCAATGGCTGCACTACTCCCTTTAAATAATCCTGCGCCAATTGCTCCACCTAATGCCATCATCGTAATATGTCGTGAAGTCATTGTTCTTTGTAATTTTTGTTTGTCACTTTCCATATCCTTACCTCCAATAATCAAAAAAAGCATATCGTCTCTTCCTTCATCATCAAATGAAAGAAGAGACGATATGCCTTATGCAAACCGCGGTACCACTCTTATTGGTTCTAATTCATGAACCCAACTTTAAAAACCTGGTAACGAAGGTTAAACGTTAAAGTAAAAAGAATAGTCTGTCTATTCATTTCACTTTACCACTCATAGGCAAGTTCAAAGTATTATTGGACTGCGTTGCACCACCCCGCAGCTCTCTAGACCAAATAATGAGCTTTTACTACTCCTAATCAATGCGTTTTGAAACATTATTTCAGAAAATTTTAAATCAATATCCCATACTATACGGTCTTGTTTCATTTTTGTCAACATTTTATTTTAGAATAATTATTAAGTTATAATGGGCGTATACAATTTGGCCTAGAATGATCAAAACGGTTGCCTAGAATACGATACAAAAGTCCATATGTTAAGTATGTCTAATATTTTATACTATAAAGGATCTTCGCACGAACACGGTCTACTACTGTATCCTTAGGAATTTCTAAGAAATATTTTAGTTGCCATTCTTGTGTTTTTTTAGCTTGTTTGCTTTTGGGGTTATCCCAAGGTGGATAAACGCGAAATGCACGTTTACCCCCTTGTCCTTTATTGGATATTATATCTTGCTTATATAAAACAGCTTTCGGAAAGACAAACTGGCCAAATTGATCATCTTTTTTGACACTAATGACAAAGAATTCGATTGAATCTGATAGGTCATAAGGTTGAATTGATCCATCCCCAACCCTCTCCCATAGCGTCACAAATTGACCGATTTTTGTAGGTGTTATTTTAGCGACGCGAAATCTAATCGAGAGATCATTTAACTTAAATACATATGCTCCATATGCCGCGTTTTGTGGTTCAATTTTGGGGTGAGAAAATACAAATCCACATGGGTTATAGACTAGTTCCCTCGTTGCAATAAGGTTATCATGAATTGTGACAGAATCAGTCCAAGAATGTTGACAGCTAGGTTCAGTAACTGATAATTGTCGGTTTTTTTTATTTATATGTTCATTCTCCTGGTAGTGATCAAACTTACTAGTCATGAATTGACCGATAGATAGATCTTAATGCTACCGTCTTCACAGTAATGCTCAAAATCCGTTTTATAAGCTCTGTTGATATCACTTTTCCAGATTTTCTCCCAAGCTTTGAAAACACCTTTTGGATCCTTGTGATCTACTTCTATGGCAAGGTAGTTATCTTCTGGAATTATGGTACTAACATCATTTGTATTTGGCTCTTCAGTACCAATATGTAGATCGTAATCGTCTGTAAAATCACTTGCATAATTACTATAAACTGCATAGATTTCACCCGTTAAATTTAAACGTAGAAACTCCTCCCACAGTCTAACTATTGCGTCTGTATTTTGATTATTTGTTCTAACACTTTTCCCAAAAATCTGTTTTTTACTAATTGCTGTATGCATTGCAATTCCTCCTACTCGTTTATACTAGAAGAATATCATTCATAATATGACAACTGTCTGTCATCTTTTATAAATAAATTCTATTTCATTCATATATTCATCTTTCAGCCATTGTGGAGAAAGAATTTTTACATGTCTACCAAACATCATTATAAATGGCAGTATATTTTTGTTAACGTCGTAATTAAAGGTTACCTTAAGACGTCTATCTTCAAGTATTGATATTTCATCATCAGTAAAAAAATCATATAATTTTCCTAGTTCACTTTTTGAAAACAATAATATAATCTGCTCCATATTCGAATCGCTATTCGCTAAATAACAATTGCTATGACTATAAACGGATCTAGCTTTGTCCTTTATGAGTTCCATATTTCTTATTCTAGTTAACTTGAATAATCTTAAAGCCTCTTTATCTTCACAATAAGCCTCTAAATACCAGCTACCATTCATAAAATTTAGTTTTAATGGCTGAATAATACGATTAGATAAATTCGCAGTTTGTGATACATATGAGATGCAAATTTTATGTCCGTCTTCAATTACAGAAAGTATGTTTTTTACCTTTACTTTTGTTTCTTCTTCTATTGTTTCTCGATGTAATGTGGATGATAGTACCGTAATTGGCGGATGATAGTCTTCATTATTTTCTTGCAATAGCTCTATTTTCCTTTGTAAGATTGATAATTGATGACTATTAAATAATTCGTTTTTCAATGATAATCCTTCCAATAAGAACTTTTTTTCAACATCATTAAAGGTGAATTTATCTAATTGGTAAGTATCGATTAAGGTAAAACCACCATTCTTCCCTAAATATGAAATAATAGGAATACCGATTGATGATAATGCATCCATATCCCGATATATCGTTCTTTTACTTACTTCAAATTTAATTGCTAATTCTTCAGCAGAAACTTTCTTTTTCTGTAATAAATAAATCAAAATCGAGAGCATTCTCTCTGTTTTCATGGTCTATGTCTCCTCCAAACAGGTATTAATCTAACTTTAATAGTATTAAAGGAGAATTCCAAATACATTCATTAATTTCACACTAGATTATTCGAATTAATTTTTAGTTTAATCTAGCAAAAACAAGTTATTCACTATTATACGAAAAATTACGAATTATATCGTTTCAATATTCTAATAAAAATGATACAACTTCTAACAATGAATAATGTGAAGAATTTATTACTATTTTTGTGTCTAAAAAGTACTATCTGCGTAGAATTATGCTCTGATTTACTGGAACTTTTGCAGTTTTTAAGAGATACTATAATATAGAGCTTAAAAAGTATTATTATTTATGATTAATAGGAAAGAGGTTTACAATGCAAAGTGATGTAAAAGTTGATCAGAGTGTAGAATCATCGTCCGAAACGATGCCGAAACAACCTCTATCAAAAATATTAGCCCAAACGGTTAAGACTGGAATTATCAAATCAAATTTGATCCCTATGATTGCAGGATTAACATTAGCTTTATATAAAAATCAAATAAGCCCTTTTGACAAAACTCTAGAGATTATTTGCGCGTTATTTGGTTCTGCTCTAGTAATTGGTGCAGCTGGTGCATTTAATAATTTATATGACCGTGATATCGATGCTGTCATGCAAAGAACAAAAAGTAGACCAACTGTAACTGGTACGATCAGTGCTAAAACTGTCCTTGTTTTAGCTATTGCGATGACGATTATTGGCTTAGGTGCTCTTGCGTATGCAACACCGATGGCTGCACTTATGGGATTCATAGGTTTATTTGTTTATGTGGTTCCTTATACAATGTGGAGCAAACGTAGAACTATATATAATACAGAAATCGGTAGTATTTCAGGAGCAATGCCCCCTCTAATTGGTTGGGCAGCAATTTCTCAAGATATAACACACCCTGCTATTATAGGGCTATTTGTATTAACTGTGTTATGGCAAATGCCTCACTTCTATGCGATTGCCATTCGCAAGCATGACGATTATAAAGCAGCAAACGTACCAATGCTTCCTGTAGTAAAAGGGATGCGCCGTACGTATATTCAAACAAATATCTATTTAGTTTTATTAATAGGAGTTAGCCTTTTACTTGGTACTTTAAGTATTGGTCTTATGTTAGTTGCGCTTATTCTAAGTATTTGGTGGCTGCTAATTAGTATTTCAGGGACTAAAAAAGAGAACCCAGAGAAATGGGCAAAATCAATGTTTATTTTTTCTCTATACCATATGACTATTTTGTTCTCTACTATTATCATATACTCTCTAATCGGGATTTTCTTTAATTTTTAAAGCCTCCACAACAAAACCAGCTAACGAGAAATTATTCTCGGAGCTGGTTTTTGTGTATTATTCTTCTTCTTTTTCAATTACTTTAAATTCCCCATCCGCATTCATGACGCTATATTCTATCAAACCTTTAACCTCACGTACTTTTCCATTCTCTTTTAATGTAAGCACCTCTCCGTCTTTAAATTGAAATTCATAATATGAAGCTTCTGGATCCATTTCGCTCATTCTATAATAAGTGACCTTACTTACTTCATTCCATTCATATTTACTTTCCTCTGTTGCAAAAACTCCTCGATAAGTAATAGTATCGTCAGTTATCGTGACAAAAGACTTTGCTGCACCGTAAAAAAGAACACCGCTACCAATCAAACAAACGAAGGCAACCACGATTGAAGTTTTATTTATTTTTAATAAAAATAATATGGAAAATCCCAAAATGATTAAAAACAATCCCGCTCCATACACCCAATAATTGATAGACGGTGCATACACAAGATGAACACCATATTGATAATAGATTGTTTCTGCAACCCCAAATGGTACCAGCAATACAAATAAAGGAGAAATTAATAAAGTACAACTGGCTAGTACCATGTAAATATGACGTGTTTCATACATTTGATAGTGCATTTAAGATACCCCTCTCACTTCTATTTAATTAAATAATCATCGATAGTAGGATACACACCCTCTTCCCATTTCCTTACTATTTCAAGTGTTTCATACTCGAAAGAGTCTATAAGTGTTACAACTTTGAAATGCAATGTGACTCTATTATTAACTTCTATTCGGCTACGTACATCTCCTTTAAATACCAGCAAAGTATAAGCATTTTGATGCGTATTAAATTTCACTGTAGATAAATTCTGGTCACCGTCATAGATGATATCTTTTACTACATCACGAATTGTAATGGTATCGCCTATTTTATAGCCTGCGAAATCTTCCACTCCATATTGATTTTTTTCATCATAAAGTGTTTGGAAGTCATTGGTCTATGTTTTACGATTTTATTTTTATGTTGCACATAGTAGTAATACTCATCATATAGCTCTTCTATATTAAGTTGTAAGTTGCTCAACACATCACCTCTTTTCGTTACTTACTGATAAGTCATTAAAATTTGTATTTATTTCAAATTATTTGTAATTGTTTTTAAAGTAATCGTTTATTAAATAATTCTCACCTCCCTACAAATCAGGTACTAACAATGTTAAAGTGGTAAATGGAGGTTTTTATATGAAAAAAACAAGTATATTTATAGTTTTATTAATTGCTATTGGATTAATTTTTGAACTTACTGACTCAAATGATTCAAACAAATCAACAGACCAGACTTTTACAGGTAAAGCATCCGATGTATTAGTACATATAATCGACATTGGCCAAGGGGATTCTATTTTAATACAGTCCAAAAAAGAAAATATTTTAATTGATGCGGGTAATAAAGGGGCTGGCGATGAAGTCATTGCTTACTTACAAAAGAACAATGTGACAACATTAGATGCTGTCGTCTCTACTCACCCGGATGCTGACCACGTTGGTGGCCTTGCTGAAGTCATAAATTCTATAGAAGTAAAGAAAGTGTACGCACCAAAAGTTAGTCATACTACAATTGCTTACAAAAATTTCTTAACTGCTGTGAAGAACCAGGGTTTGAAAATTACACAAGCAAAAACAGGAGTGGAAATACCGACGACGGAAGAAAATTTATCACTAAAATTTATCGCACCCGTTACTACATATAGTCAAAGTGATTTAAATGACTGGAGTGCTGTTTTACTTTTACAGAATGGTAATAATAAATTCCTATTCACTGGTGATGCTGAATTCCCTGCTGAAGATGACATGTTAGCAAAAAATTTGATACCACAAGTAGACGTTCTAAAAGTAAGTCATCACGGAGCTGAGGAAGCGACATCTGACGCATTTTTAGCAAAAGCGAAACCAACATATGCTGCCATTAGTGTAAGTGCTACAAATGGCTATGGTCACCCTACTGCTGTTACATTAAATCGACTAAAAAAAGTTGGCGCAAAAGTATATAGAACTGATAAACAGGGCAATATAGTATTCAAATCAACAGGTTCAGAAATATCTGTAAAGGAAAATCAATGATGAAAACTGGGATAATTGATCGTTTTGAAAACCAAATAGCCGTCATAGAGTTTGAAGAAGGAATGCAGGATATCGCCATCACTGAATTACCAAATGGTGCACAACCTGGTGATGTATTAATCTTTCACCAAGGAAAAGTCACAATTGACCCTGCAGCTAGACATACACGAGATAAGGAAATCCATGAATTAATGGATGATTTATTTGAAGATTAATACCGGTTTACCAGGCGCTCTTTATACGCCTGGTTTTTTTATTAGTAATTTACATTAATCCCTAAGATATTTAGCTAATAATCAATTATAATGTACATTAATGTCAAAAGAATCCGAGGTCGTATATGCATTTATATGAACATTTACAAAAGATTGAATATCAATACACGTTAGATAAAATCGAATCCTTTGAACAAATACATCAAGGTCAAACCTCCCTGACTTTTAAAATTAACACGCTTTCTGATTGTTTTATTTTGCGTTCTCTAAAGAGCATTTCAGATGCAGAATTTGAATTTTTATTACATCAGCATTTGAATACAAATTGTTCTAGAGAAATAGTACCCACAATTCATCCTACTTATGAAGGTAATTCATTTATTCAAATTGATGGTCAGGTTTTCCATTTGCAATCATTCATTGCTTCCATTAAAAGTGATGTACCAATGGAAAAATGGATTAACGTGTTCTTTGAACTTAGAAATACTATGGGCTCTTTTAAAAGCAATAAAGTGAAAAATGATCGCTTTAATACTTTAACTACTTGGGAAGCTATTAAAGAAAATTGGAGTCAAGATAAACGCTTCCCTCCAGTGTTAGAAATGGAAAAGAAAATAACAAAATTAGTGATTAGAACTTCGATTGAAAAACAATGGATTCACGCCGATTTGGGTATTTGGAATACTCTTTTTAACAAAGAAGTATTTATTATCGATTTTGGTGAGGCTAGAATCGGGCACCCTTATTTTGATTTAGCTGCAATCCTCACATCAAATGTACCAGCAAACTTAAATGCTAATGAGATTAGACACTATATCAATCGTTTTATCTCATATTATTCTAAAGTTGAATCTATTAATATCTCTTTATTAAAAGACTTTATATCATTGTGGTTTATTCGAGGCGCGCTTACTGCCTATAAGCAAAAAGCTTTTGATACAGCACTTTACTTCCTTAATATGTTTAATAAGTATAATCTCTCTTTTGCTGAAATATAGAAAGCTGCTGCTGGAGAAAGTCAATTCTAAACTCCAGCAGCAGCTTTCTTATAAATCTAAAGTGTAGCCTTAACAAATTCAGCAAACTTCTCCTCTTCCTCAACGAATGGATAATGGTTGCTTTCATCGAACGTAAACAGCTTCGCATTTGGTATTAGCTCCGCCATTTCTCGTGAAAAATCATAAGGGCATTGTGTATCATATAATCCGCAGTATATGTATGTCGGAACAGTGATTTCTGGTAGCTGTGTTCTCAAATCATAGTTCTTTAATTCAACATACGAATAGTAGTTTAGACGATCACTTACTACTTTCCCGCTATTTGGACGGTTAAAGTATTCATCATAGCGATCTTTATAAAAGATAGACATCTCAGTCCACTCACGATTTAACTTTCGACGCTCTTCCAGAGGCATTTGAGAATCATTTAACTGTTGCATAATTTCTCTGATGCGTTCATTATTTTCATTGTCTTTACAGTATATGCTACCTTTATGTCGCATATATTCGTTAGACGCTGCCGCTCCTCCTGAGATGACTTTCGTTAAAGATTGCTCTGCTAAAATAGCATATACTAGCGCTAACATGCCTCCTGTTGAATGCCCTGCAAAAGCCCATTTTTCATGATGTAGCGCTTCTCGAATGGCCTCTAAGTCCTTTACTGATTCTCTCATGTTTAAATCATGCTCTGTGAGAGATGGTGCAGATTGTCCTGCCCCTCTTAGATTCACTAAATATACAGTATGATACTCAGTAAAAGGGTTCGCTACTGTGTTGCCATTACTGTTAAATTCGCTATATAAATGTGTTACACAAAGCGGCGAGCCACTTCCCTTTACAAAAATTTCAAACATTCCACGAGATGTTTCAATTAATCGTTGTTCCCACATAGTGATGCCCCCTGTTATTTAAAAATTCACTTCATAAATACAAGTTCATGTACAATGTCGAAGCCGGCTGATTCGTATAAATGAATTGCGCCACTTTCATTTCGTTGAACAGTTAAAGAAATTTCAGCAATCGAATCGTATGTAAATAAAAAATCTAATCCATGCAATAGCAATTTTCTTCCGATACCTTGCTTCCGAAACCGAACATCCACGGCAATATACTCAATCGTACCTTCTCCATTTTCGGCATCTGCTTCTACATAGACATATCCCTTTATTTCTTCATGATCAACATAACAAAACACAACTCGATTCTCATTCAGACGAGACAATATCGTTTGTGCATTATAATACGTTTTCGGAAATGCTAAGTCATGTAAGTTTTGAAAGCCTTCTACATTGGTTGAGTCTAATTTATGAATATGTTTCGAGCTTTCAAATTTATGGTTTAGACGTTCTATATGTAATATATAATGATGCCCTGACATTTTTGCTCCGATGTTTTTTGTAAAAGCTATCGCGACTTCATTTTCAATATTGATAAAAAATTGAGGGTGTTCCAAGGCTATTGGCAGCTGTTGACATAACTTCATCCACATTTCAGGTAACAGTACTTCTGTTTCATCATTTTGAACAAACGGTCCCCATACTTCAGCAGATTGGTCATCCTTATCGAAATCAAGCCCTATTGCTGCAACAATCTGTTCATTTTCAACTGCAATAATCATAGAATTTTCAAAGGGTAAGTCTGAAAATTCTTGTCGTAATGTAGACCTTATTTCTTGCTCACCTTGACCACAGTAACCAATATGTCGTCTTGAATTTGCATTGCAGCTGGACAAAAAGTAAGCAAGCTCCTCAAAGTCTAGTGTTGTAGCCATTCTAATCATTATTCCTTCTCCTAATAATAAATATTTTTTTACATTAATATCGAATTAAAAAAATATAGTATTCCATACTTAAACAGTAATTTATTTGAATTGGAAAAGTCAATATAATATTACAATATAAAACAATTAACTATCTTTTGAAAGCGCTTTCGCTTATACTGAAATTAGGAGGGGATCGTTATGAATATGGTTTCTGTTACTTCATCAAAATTAGTAAATGTGGGCTTCGACCCTAGTGCAATGATTTTAAGAATTGAGTTTAAAGATGGTGTGTTTGAATATTTCGGCGTTCCTGAACGAATTTATAACGAATTAATGGAAGCAGATTCAAAAGGTATCTACTTTAAACGGTATATAAAAGATCGATATAGATTTGTCCGTGTGTAATATAAAACTAAGTTTATTCTTTAAAACATAAAAACGCATCTAAGGTGATGATGATCCCTTTGGATGTGCTTTTTCATGATACTTTGCTAAATCATTAACAGATAGAAGTTGATGATCTATTGCCATTTTTAATTGTATGATATTATCAAAAAGAAAATAAAGAGTACAATATTCACACGGTATTATTCACCTTTCTATATTTACCCTCATTCCAAAAACGAAAAAACCTGATGAGTGCTGTTCTACTCATCAGGTTTACCAACTATTAATAACTCCCTAAACGTTCGAGATGCTTTTTAGCTAACTCATCTCCCGCACTGATGGCACGTTCATACCAAACAATTGCACGATTAATATCCATCGGGACGCCCAATGCAAATTCGTACATTTCTCCAATGCGCACATTCGCACTTGCATCATCTTGCATTGCTGCACACTTATACCATATTAGTGCTAAATCGTAATCTACGGTTGTTCCAATTCCATTTTGAAACATATAGCCAACATTATATTCAGCATCTACGTTGCCTTCTTCCGCGGCTTTTTTATACCACTGAAAAGCTAGCTCCTTATTCTCTTTTACCCCAATGCCTTGATCATACATATTTCCTAGTCGATATTGCGCTTCTGTATAGCCATTTTCTGCTGAAGTTTTATATAATAACAATGCTTGCCCCATATTCTCTTTTACACTAAGACCTTGTTCATACATAATGCCTAGAGTAAATTGAGCTTCTTTTACACCAGCATTCGATGCTATTGTAAACCATTTAAAGGCTTCATCCATGTTTTCTTTAACATATTCACCATTAAAGTACATATCCGCTAAATTATTGGCTGCGTCTGCATGACCTTGTAATGCTGCTCGTTCATAGAGTTGAAAGGCTTTTTCTATATCTTCCTGAACGCCAAGCCCTTCATAATAGTAATTAGCTAAACAGAACTGTCCTTCTGCGACATTTAATTCAGTAGCTAATTTATACCATTGGACCGCTTTGTCATATTCTTTTATATTATTGTAAAAATAGCCAATCCCGGTCGTAGCTGTTGCAAAGTCACCCAACAACCCTTCCTGCATATACGCTGCTATTTGAGTAGATACATTAAAATCAATATTTTGTATATCTTCATTTAATACTGCCATTAATGCGATCATCCTCTTTGCCAATTGCTTTTCTATATAAAACACCTCATCTATATTGAAAATCGTTTATATCCTTTACACACATATTTGCCAAATAACGTAATATGTATAACTAAAAACCAATTTCTATTCATTTTTGATAATAGATAGCTTTACCTATTATATATTTTATTTTTTCGTTAACATAGTGTGATGACTTTATAATCAAAATCACTACTTTTCTATACTTCATACATCAAGTTAAATAATTAGTTTACATCAGTAATTCAAACGTACCTCTATCTTATTATACTTGATTAACCCCTTGCTATCATAAGGTTTTATATAGGAGAATATGTCGTTTATATATTCAAATTCTCCTACTAATTTTAAATGTCATTACAAAATTACCTAAATTCATAAAAAGCCACTAGCGTTTCTCACTTCGCTAGTGGCTTTACTTATTAATAGTTCACTTTTAATACGATGCTTTCAGAAATACTAGGTTTTTTAACGGTAATATATAATTTACCGCCTTTGCTACTTAATGTTTTTAGACTCATTGAAGCTTTATCAGTAGTACTTACTGTTGAAGCTAATAGTTTTTTCTTGCTAGCATCAGCATAAACTTTTACTGTTGATCCAGCTTTTAAGTTTGAAACTTGTACTTTATCGTTTTTAGTACCTTTTTTATTAATCACTTTTACAGCTGAACTTTTAAGCTTAGTTGATTTTACTGAAGTTTTTAACGTGTATGATACACTGTCATACATTGAATCCATCATATCTGAACTTACTTTCACATAATAAGTACCCTTTGGTAAATATACAGAACCAGTATATTTTCGTTTATCTTTTGTTACTTTGAAACCTTTAACCGTTTTCTTTTTATCATCTAAAACTTTCATTCTAAACTTCGTACTATGTTTTTGGTCCGCATAAACTTTCAAGAAACCTGCTTGTGGAACAGTTACTTTGTAATAATCATCTTCATCAAAAAGATTAAATGATGCATTATATGATTTGTTTAAATTGATTGGTGTTGCTTTTGAAGCTGTATTATTTGATTCTTTTTCATAGTTGCTACCTGCTTTAAAAGTTAATTTAGTACTGTAGCTTTTATTTTTTCCAAAGTCTAACTTATATGCTACAAGATAATATGTACCTTTCTTCAAACCAACAGAAATGGAATGCATTGATGGATCATACCAAGTAAGTTCTGAATTTATAGCATAACCGAATAATTCTACATCATTAAATGTACCTTCCAATTTTTCTAATGCGGATAGATCAAAATCTTCGATATCTTCTAATTGACTAGTATCAAATTCATTTAGTAGTAGAAGAGCTATTTCACGTTCTTTAGGATTATTTAGTTTCATCGTAAGTAAGCCATCAGCTGGTACTGTTACTTTTATAACATCCGTGCCCATACTGCTAAATTTTCTATCAAGCGTTTTTGATTTGTCTTTTGTTAAAGTAATCGTATCTACCTGAGTAGTTGTTGCGGCTTCCGTTTTATTTGTTGATGCGCCAAATGCAAACGCGAAAGCAACTACTAGTGCTAACATCATTTTAAAGAAATTTAATTGATTTTTTTTCATAATTATCCTCCAAATTTATAAATATACTAAAATTATATACATAATTTTTTGACAGGTATATGGTTATTTAGGTGGATAATTAACATTTTAGACGGACATTCATACTGAATCATATGAAATATGTATTTTCTTAAAATATCCAATTGATAAAAAAGCCAGATATCTATTAACTAAATAGTTGCCTTACTTCAACTCCCCTCACGTTAAATCATGAATAGCTATATATCAACGATGGGTGATACTTTCTGAATAACCACCTCTTTCATTCCCCATCTTTACCAGTGGGAAACTTGGGTGACTTTTTGGGGGACTCCTAAAATTATAAGAGTTGGTAACTGGCAGGCGCGTATACACAGGCAAATAAGATGTGATGAGCACGAGAATATAAATAAAGAAGAAACAAAAGAGTGTAAATGTTGTCGGCAGTTTAAATGCAGCTGTAACATCGACCAAGAAAAAGAATCGAAAAAAACAGTGATGCGCTCTTGCTCTTTTGCCTGTTTAGTTTCGATATAGCTGCTTTTGTAAACACCACCAGGATACTCTCCAAAAACTTCTAGTGTATTTAATATTCCTTCACGTTCATCTACTGTTAGTTCCCTGTTCAATCCTCCAATTTTACAAGCACCAAACAGTTTCGGACATTCTTCGATTTTCTATGAAATGTTGGTGTTTGATAAAACCTTATTGTTTCGGGTTTAACACCACGTCGTTCCTATATCTCATTTATCGTTCCGTCCATAATACAGTTTCTCTTTTGTACATGAATAGATGGTCATGCTAATCTCCCGGTTTTGATAGTGCTCATAATGTGTATTATCAAAATGTTACTTTTTCAGTTTAAGAACAAGATAATTTGAAAACGAAAGAATGTGATGGATTTAAGAGCTTAAAATTAAATTTTTTTTATTTGGACAAATTGCACAACCTCTTTTCATTTTAAGCCATATGTTATCTATGAAAGTCATTCGAATCGGGAAGGAGGTCTTGAAAATGAGTATTATGAAAGATGGTTGTAAGTGTCAGAAGTGTCAGAAGCAACATCACCATGAAAAAGATGAACATCGTTGTATGTGTTGTATGTGTCATAAGCAACATCACCATGAGAAAGATGAACATCGTTGTAAGTGTTGTAAGTGTCAGAAACAACATCACCACGAGAAAGATGAACATCGTTGTAAGTGTTGTAAATGTCAGAAACAGCATCACCATGAGAAAGATGAACATTGTTGTAAGTGTCAGAAACAACATCACCATGAGAAAGATGAACATTGTTGTAAGTGTCAGAAACAACATCACCATGAGAAAGATGAACATCGTTGTATGTGTTGTATGTGTTGTAATTGTTGTATGTGTTGTAAGTGTCATTAGCAATCTCACCAAGAGAAAGAAGCACATCGGTGTAATTGTTGCGCATATGATCAATTAAGACGATTACAAACGCAGACTGAAGTAGATGTTTTCTTAAAAGGTGGTCAAGTGATAGAAGTTGTCGTTTTTATTAACTTAGACCAGAAAAATTGTTGCGCATTCTTTAGTGATCCAGAAACTGAACCTGGTTCAACACTTATCGGAGACTGCCAAGCAATTCAAGCTATTCGTATTGAAGCAGATTACTAAGTAATAAGAGGGTCTCTTTCTTGATGGAAGTGGCCTTTCTAATCCGCAAGAGAATCATCGAAATTTCTTTAAGCTTAGGCTATCGACCCTACATAAAAAATTTTCGCCATTCGTGCATACTGTCTCCAGGACAATAAAACTAATTCGCGTTCACGTTCCATAATGATTTCCATCACGCCACTCACCCCTTTCCCTGCACATTCAACCGTCCATCAACTTCAATGGCATAATCTGCCGCTTTACCTCTGCAAAGCCCTGTAAGGCTCATGATTGTACTTAAATGTGATTCGAATTGTTTTTCGAGTGCTGTCGTATAACCAAATCTTTTAATCGTACCCACGATGATTGTTCTGTGATTTACTGCCTGTTCAATCTCGCTCATTCTCCAATCCCTCCAATGTGTTTAAAATGTCATTCTGCAACTGCTTTTTCACAACTGGAACTTAACTCTTCAAAATTAGCTTCAACGCCTGTAGACGTATCTACATGTGTCACAGTGACAGCTTAGCTTTGTAGCCACCTTTTGCTATTTGTTCATCTTATTCAACCACTTTTGTATTTACATAACCTTGTAAAATGACATATCCAATCTCCAAAATTGGAAATAATATTTCTGCAATGCCAATGAAAGCACCTATCAATATAACCATTTCCATTCCTAAATTATAATAACCTACTAATTTAACCAATTTTTCTTGACCTTTAACATTTCAACCTGATATCCTTCACTATTTTTAACTGGATTTTCACTCCCTATAGTGTAACTAAAATAGGTTTAACAACTAAAAAAGGATAAGAAATCATACGAGATTCCTTACCCTCTTGTAATACTATTTAATGTTGTTATTTAAAACTGAACCCATTATCTTTTTTTGTCGAATAGTTTTTTAAAAAAATATTATGACTGAGCTAATCTTCTCATTTCAAATTCCGTATATTTTTTCAAATTTTGATCAGAGTAATCATAAAAGTCTTGTAAATGATCGCTCCATTGTTCATTTTCAATAGAGATTATTTTCTCTTTCAAAACTTGATCATTCCATATTGTCACTCGCAATGTCTCAGCTAACTCCATTGCATCCTTCGTTATAGATGAAGTGGTTACTAAGATAGATGATTCGCAATCATAATATACCTTCTCAACTGCAATTTTATGTACATCTTCCATTTTGACTAAATTGACATTATTTATGCAACGGAACGCCACTTTGCCGTTTGGCCCATCAGCAAATATATCCACTTTAAAGTCACTATCGTCCCTAGCTAAACGAACATTTTCAAAATCAAGTTTTTGCAATTGTTTCGCCATATACAATTTGAAATCGTATGGACTCATTTGATACATTTTTCGTTGACTAAAAAAATTACTATCGTATTTCTTTTTAACATTTCTCACAAATTCATTCACTTGATTGATCTTAGTTGGCGTTTGGAATTTCTCATGGACTTCATTTTCATTTGCAAAAGGTTTCAATAAAATAGCTTCCTCTTTTTTTAACTCTTTCAGACTTTTAATAGCAGCAATCCAGAAATACCCTCCAAGTGCAATAAAACCAATGGCAATGAGTTGAATAATAGGTTGGAATAGGAACTGACTATACAGTTCTTTTACTCCAGAGATATATTCGGATAAACTTTTGGGCGAATGCGTAAACAAAGTGATGAATATAGGTAAACATTCTAAGTAAAATGCAAACACCAGGCTCTTCCACAGCTCTTTCATTGCAACATGGCGTCTCTTTCTTATGTCCGATAATTCTTCAGATTTTGATATCTTCTCTTCTTGTAAAACAATTTTATGTATATTAGCTTCAGCACATTTTGGACAGTACACAACAATTTTCTCGTCTACTAACACCTCGGCAGCTTTCACTTTATGTATGTAACAACGATTTTCAGACATGCTAAAACATCTCACCAACCTAAATAAATAAATATATAGTCCTATTATTTTATTAATAATCGCAACCATTACTTATTATATAATAAGTAAATGATTATTCAATGATATGAAAATACTACATTATTGGGATATGTTATACAAAAAGACTATACGAAAAGCATATCCAATGCGATTCCCATACTTTTTTTAAAACTTCTCTAGTCGCATCTTTCAATTCAAAATGTATAAAAGCGTTCGGCATTTGCTAACAGCATCGCCAAACGCTTTTGTAATATTTGCATTGTTAATTTTAGAAAGAGTAGGATTTCACTTTTTGATTAATCAATTTTCGTTTGGCGTTTTTCCATATCAATTATAAGCTATCGAAACCCATTATTTACTCACTTTTCCATTTACACTAGCAATAAGCTCAGAAACTGTAACAAATTTATACCCTTGCTTTTGAAGCTCAGGTATTATTTTCTCAAGTGCCTTTAACGTTTGAGTCCGATTTCCTCCACCATCGTGAAACAGTATCACATTACCTGGTTTCGAACCTTGAAGTACTTTATTTATTATCTTTTGGGACCAAATCCCTTTCCAATCTTCCGTATCTTGGTGCCAGGACCATATTACAACTTTATACCCATTTTCAGTCGCAATATTGATCATTTTTTCATCAAATTGTCCACCAACAGGACGAAATAACACTGGAGAAAAGCCAGTAATACTGTATATTATTTCATTTGTCTTTTTTAATTCTTCTTCAAAATCCTTTGGTGACGTCTTATAAGGATGAGAATATGTGTGATTAGCTAATTCATGTCCTTCATTATATTCCCTTAAAACCAATTCAGGATGTTTTTCTGCCATTTCTCCAATGACAAAGAAAGTAGCTTTAGCTTTGTACTTAGCAAGTATATCTAAAACTTGTCCTGTATATTTTGGATGTGGTCCATCGTCAAATGTAATAGCGATAATCTTCTCCTCAGTTTTTATATCCCAAAGCATTTGTCCAGATTCTTCGTAGTATCTACGTCCCTTTTCTTCAGCAATACTAAAACCAGCATAAAATACTGAGATGATTAAAGCACAAACAGTCAGAAATAATATATTCTTACGAGTCAATACATCACCTACCAAGCTTAATAATTATTACAAAAACGCCGTTGTCTTAATATTTACCGAATGCGATAAATTATACTTTGTGAAAGGTTCAACTTCCGTCCATAAAATGTATTAACTACTAGCTCGGACACTTAATTTTTGCAGCGTAATTTCTTTACTCCTGTAATGTAAGCTCTAGGATTTTTTCGGGTATAATTATGCTGTACTAAGGAAAAATTAATACTAATATTTATATACAAAACAACGTTATAAAGGCGATTTCAGAATTATACTTCAAAGAAGTCTTTGCTTATATTTTTCAATTTGTTTCGATTCACCTTCAAATACTGGTCAAATAAAAATAATATTACACTCACCACTAAAATCTTAAAATCTCATAATTCAAATAAGACTAACCACAATAAGCTATTGTTAATATGCCTTAATTAATGGTGTGTTTTTAATCTTAGATTATTAAATCAAAGGCATAGGAGGAATGACGATGAACATCTCAATCGAATGGATTTACAAAACACCAAGAGGAGCGGAAACTACATTCCGCTCCGAGGGGATGCCTGCAGCTAAAGGACTGTTAATAGCAGAGGATCTTGAGCGGACAGGACGCGCCAAAAGTATAATCTTTACTGACTCGTTTGACAGCACTTGGACAATCAAGGAATTGAAACGTTACATTAAAGAAATTGAAACTGAACCTCATAATATTACAGTGTATTTCGATGGTGGCTTTGATCGTACGACTAGCACTGCTGGTTTAGGCTGCGTTATTTATTTTGAACAGAGTGGAAAATCGTACAGGGTGAGGAAGAATGCTCCTTCCGAATTGCTGAAATCAAATAACGAGGCTGAATATGCCGCACTTCATTTGAGTCTTGTGGAGCTCGAGCGATTAAATGTTCACCATCTACCTGTCGTTTTCATTGGAGACTCACAAGTTGTCATCAACCAGATGAGCGGAGAATGGGCTTTACTAGAAAAAGATTTATCGAGCTGGGCAGATCGAATTGACGAGAAATTAAAAAAGCTTAGTATTCGTCCTAAATACGAGCTCGTTCCAAGAAAATCGAATGCTGAGGCGGACCGTCTTGCCACACAAGCGCTAAATGGTATCGACATCACTGCACAACTTGAACTGAATGTTGATAATGATTGATACGGATAGATTTTTCAGATAAATAAACAAATATTAGTTTTATGATGGCAATTCAATTTTTTTTATAATAGACGTGTATTTCGTCAACTACTAAATCCAATAGCTTTTCTAACACAATTATGGTAGCATTAACTACTATATGATAATGAGGACGTGAATTTTTTTGATCAAAATTGAAATGCCAAAACCAGATGTAGTAATTCGTCAACGCGAACAAAAAATTAAAGAAGGTGACGCGATTATCCCTTCAATCTATGGATTTATTGATTTTCATGAAATCCCTCGTGATAAAGGTGGCTTTTTCATGTTCTTTAACAAAGAAAATGAGCTTTTATTCGTAGGTAAAGCACGTAAAATCCGCCAACGTGTGAAAAAGCACTTTGAAGATAACGTTTCACCTATTAAAGATCACCGTAACGAAGTTCATAAAATTGAAGTATTCGTTGTTGAAGATCAAATGGAACGTGAAATTTATGAAACATTTGCTATCAACCATTTCCGTGCGAAATACAATACTGAAAAAGTATTTTTCTAAAAACAAAAAGCGTTCAGCCTGTGCAATAGCACTTGTTGAACGCTTTTTTTATGCTCTTAAAATATGTGCCCATAAATAATAGGAAACTAGTGTGCCATATGTGCAGAATTTAATAACTTAAAAATATAATTAATAAAACTCCATTTCATACGTTTTTCTAATAATTTATAAAAAACATTACCAACCATTAGTACCAGGTGTTAATATAAAGAGGTATCAATTTATGATCTTGGAGGAAAACATATTGTTAGACACACAAAAGATAAAAGAAATCATTAAACATCGCTACCCTTTTCTATTAGTAGACAGAGTCCTGGAATTAGAAGAAGGCAAAAAAGCAGTAGCCATAAAAAACGTAAGTGCAAATGAAGAATTTTTTAATGGGCACTTCCCTGGCTATCCCATTATGCCAGGTGTATTAATTGTAGAAGCATTAGCTCAAGTAAGTGCTATCGTTATGCTTACAAAAGAAGGCAATGCAGGACGTTTAGGGCTTTTAGCTGGAATAGATAAATGCCGTTTTAAACGCCAAGTAATACCTGGAGACCAGCTACGCCTTGAAGTTGAAATCACTCGAGTAATAGGTGCTATTGGGAAAGGCAAAGGAATCGCTACTGTAGATGGGGAAATTGTTTGCGAGACAGAATTAATATTCGCATTTGGTGACTAATTTGATTTTCAATTGACTATTAGAAATAAAGATAGAAAGCAGCCGATCATTACAATCGGCTGCTTTCATTTTTACAAAACACTAAATTTCTTGCCAACCATACGTAAGTATTGCTAATTGTTCACCACCAATTTGAATTGGATTTGAGTCGATAAATTTTGCACCCATCGCTTCATAAAAGCGACAAGATGAATTGTCTTCTAATACTTTCACAATTGATGATTTGTAATTGAGTTTTTTAAACTCTGCAAATAATTGTTTTAACATAGCTTTGCCTATTCCTTTTCCTTGCTCATGCTCAAATAAGTAGATAGCTGTAAGATCCGCATCATATGTTGGATATTCACCTTCTTGTGTTTTAGAGCCACTTATAAAACCTACAATTTGTTCTTCTTCATTCACTGCAACAAGAATAAGATTCTGTTCGCTTTCAATATTACGCTTCCATGATGCTTCTCTACTGCTATATGTTAGTTTGTCTAAGTAATCTTGCTTTACAATTCCTTTGTACGTTGTGCGCCAACTGTCTACATGTACTTTCGCTATACCTGCTATATCTTCGTTTGTTGCAGGACGGATAAAATACGTCATAGTCTAGACCTCACTTTTTCCGTAGAATTACTGTATATATCATTGCTTCTTCAATTGGTACTTGCTTATGAAAAATCCAACTATCATAGTCCATTTTGCCACCTGGAATAATCTCTTCAATAGCTAATGAAGTATTTACTAACATTTTTTCGAAATCAGCTACTTCATAACAGCGCAACGATTGTTGCCTTTTTTCATCCGGGTTATCTGTCAACCACCAATTATCTAACATTCTATTAGTTTCTATATCAAAATCATATTGTCGACAAACTGTCTGAGAAAGCTCCATAAATTGCCCTGCTGTTTTGGCCCAATACGCGGGTGCGTAAACATCTATGAATACTGTACCATCAGGTTTTAGCCAATAATCAATATTGTGAAGTAATAATTGTTGATCCGCATCTGTCCCAACCCCAAAACCATCCCAATAACATATAGCATCGAATTTATCAGCAAGCGAAATGGTATAAAAGCTGCCTTGATGAGCCTTAATTCTTCTCGTTACGTTATTCTCCTCGGCAAGCTCAAACATTTTACTAATGGCATGTGGAATGATTTCAACTGTTGAAACGTGATGTTCATGCATCGCTGCTGCTACTGCGAATTCTCCGTTGCTACTCCCCAGCTCTAGAATGTTTAAATTTCTCTTTAAGCCTTTTTTCTCAACTAACTCGACTAGTTCTTGATGGTAATCATCTACTTTTGCATCAAATATTTGAGTCATCCATTCGTATTGTTTGTCATAAAATTGTTCATTCTTGTTCATTAAATAACACTCCTTTTTTAGTATCTGAAAGGTGTGTTAATGAATTAAATTCCTAATCCCCATGTGAAATCAGTCCTTCTTTTTTAATCCCTTTATTGTAACATATTGGAATTATCGTTACTACAAAAAAAGATACTTACACCCTGTTACCGGGGTAAGTATCCTTACTTAATCGCTAATACCGCTATAAATAGGCGGTTTTTCAATTTCTGATTTCATATCATCTATTGTCAATCGAAGTGGCAGTAAATGATATTTTTCATATAATCTTTTTTGCATTTTTGAGATTTCGTCATCTTGTTCATCGATATGTGTACTTGCAATTAACGTTTCATGTGATAATTTAATACTTTTAATCTTTACTAATGTTTCACTCAGTGACAATTTTTCCTTTTTTGTCACAACGAGATCCTTTTGATCAATAAGCTGCTCCACAAATGTTTCGACAAAGTCTTTTGCCTCCAAAATATTATTAAATCCATTCAGCTGTCTAATTGCGTTGATTAACTGTTGTTTCTTTTTCATTCGCTCAGTGCTAATCAGACTAACTCGATTAATAATTCGCTCTATTTGATCGTGAGCGATATCATTTAAATTCTTCAATACCGCTGGATATTCGTTAAATAATTGCATTTCTAACGCGAGAACTTTCTTGTATTGTTGCTCAAGTGTTGCTTGTAAAACTTCCGAAGGTTCGTTTGATTTACTCTGCTTTATACTTTGTTGCTCGTTAACAAACATTGTTTTTAACAGGCCCTTCCCTGTTGAATGACGCTGTTTTCCATCGTTTCTATTAGACTCGTTTTTGTACGATTGAAGCATTGTACGGTATTCCCTTACAGCCTTCAAATAATCTTTTGAATACTCAACAAAGACCATGACGTCATAGGTTTTAAAATGCTTATTATTCGATATTACTTGTAGCAATTGATACAACGTTTGCACATCTTTAAAAACCACGCTTGCCTTATGATATTCCTTTTCATATGTGATGAGCTTTTGATTTTCAATTTCTGTTCTTTCAGATGCTTTTTGTTTCCCTATTTGATACTGGATTAATAGATTATAAGCTGTTATATAAGGCTCTCTTTGTGGTATTAGTTCCATCTCAGTTTGGAACCTCTTAAGCCATTTAATAAAGCGTTCCATGATGAGGTATACACGGTCTGATTGGTTAGCATGGGAATTCTCAATTTCCTCTAATAACAATTCAAACTTACTTTGATTCCACTTATCATCATCTCCGGTTGCCACAGCTACCTCGGCATTTCTAACAGAGATCCCCATTATTTTACGGAAATAAGGCGATAGCAATTTATTTTGTTCAGCTATGAATTGTTCATAAGCTGTTTCATGAATATCAATTGCATTAATAATTGCTAATGGTTTTACATTACGTTCATGAAATTTTCCGAGTAGCTTCAATTCACCTTGTGTTGGTTTTGAATTACAGTTAAAAATCCAATACAAATCATCCGCGCGGTTTAATATCGATTCCTTTACATACACTGACTCATCACCACTCGGCTCTAGCGGTGTTGTATCGATAAATGTAACTTTCTTTAGTAGTTCATTATTAACATAGACTTCAATATAGTCCAAGTTTTCACGTAAGATTTCAGCACTAAAAGTGTCCGATGTTGTAAATAGTTCCACTTTATCAAGATCAAAACTAGCTACTTGTCCATCAAGAAAATAAGCCTTCACTTCTTCTGTTTGACCGTATCGAATAATGGTATTTATCGCTGTTGCTTTCGCCAATTTCGTTGATAGAACGGTTCTTTTAAGCAGTGCATTTACTAAACTTGTTTTCCCTGCGCCAGTCATGCCTATAAGTAAAATCATAGTCTGATTTTGAGCATCTTCAATAATTCGTGTCAGTACTTTATTTGTACCTTTAACATATGTATTTGTTGAAAGAATCATATTCAAACTTTTTAGCTTAGTAACGAATTGTTGTAAAAACTCATTAGGTTCATTTTTGTTCCAACGAATAAGCGGTGTATCTTCTAGATGATGTATTTTTCTTAGGTCCTTATCCATATTAACCAAACCCCATTTCTAATAGTTCTAATTATACAGTAAAACAATATTTTAATAATTAAAGAAAGTAAAACCAATGAAAAAATAGGGCAAAACATCGTCCACACACCGCTATAACCAAGACTATTGAACAAAGAAATAAAACCTATAATAGTATATATTTTATTTAAATATTATTTTCAGATATATTTTTACCAAAAAACTCAAATCTCTTTAAATGATATATCAAATGAATAAGATGATAGGTAATAATAACTATCACCTTTTTCAATTTAAGATGATATTGGTAGAATATCTAATTTCCTTTGTAATTCAGAATAAAATCCTTGTTGCTCTATGAGTTCTTTATGATTGCCACGCTCTATTATTTCTCCGTCTCTAATAACAAGTATTTTATCGGCATTTTCTATCGTTTTTAAACGGTGTGCTATGACAAAACTCGTTCGACCAGTCATTAAATGTTTCAGGCCTTTTTGAATCTGCACCTCCGTACGTGTATCTACACTAGAAGTGGCCTCATCAAGAATAAGAATATCCGCATCTTCTAAAATGGCTCTTGCAATTGCCAGCAGTTGGCGCTGTCCTTGACTTAAATTCACTCCACCTGACTTAATCTCCGTTTGATATTGATCTGGTAAATATTTTATAAACGAATGAGCATATGCCACCTTCGCAGCTTGAATGACTTCATCGTCTGATGCATCAAGTCGACCATAGCGGATATTATCCATAATTGTTCCAGAAAACAAATACGTATCTTGCAATACAACGCCAACCTTTTCACGGACATTGGCTATTTTATAAGAACGAATATCTTCGTTATCTAGTAATATTTCACCTTGATCAATATCATAAAATCTTGTTAGTAAATTAATAATCGTTGTCTTCCCTGACCCTGTAGGACCCACAAGCGCAATTGTTTCACCTGCTTTTGCTTGAAATGAAATATTCTTTAAGACTGGTTTACCTGTATCATACGAAAAAGTAACATCGCGGAATGAAACATCCCCTTTAAGCTGTTCCTTTACAATTGCATTTTGTCCATCAGTTCGTTCTGGTTTTTCATCCATTATCTCAAACACACGCTCTGCTCCTGCAATGGCAGATTGAAAAGTATTCAACAAATTAGATAGCTGATTAATTGGTCGGAAAAATTGACGTGTATACGTTACAAATGCCGCAATGACGCCGATTGATGTATGACCACTTACCGCCATCAGTGCCCCTGTCCCAATCACTAACCCTAAACCAAAATTGTTCATAAAGTTATTAATGGGGCCAAGGAAGCCCGAAGTAATTTCAGCTTTCATAGCGGATGTTCTCAAACTTTCATTGACCTTTGCAAAATGTGTAGTCGTCATTTTTTCTTGACCAAACAGAGTAATTACTTCAGAGCCAGTTATAGTCTCTTCTATATACCCGTTTAATGCCCCTAAATCACGCTGTCTTTCAGAATAGTTCACACTACTCTTTTTAATAATTTGTTTCGATACAAATACAATTAGCGGAATAATGGTTAAAGTGACAATCGCTAACTGCCAGCTTAGTATGAACATTGCAATGCTCGTGCCAATCAACGTTAGTATTGATGAAACAATTTGAACGACACTTTGGCTCAACGCAACATTTAAGTTATCAATATCATTTGTTACACGACTCATTAATTCCCCTTGTGAACTTTTGTCAAAGAAACGTAGTGAAAGTGAATGCAACTTTTCAAATAGATCTAATCTTAACTTTTGAATCGTTTTTAACGCTGCATTGATCATGACATATGTTTGAAGCCAAGTGAAAATTGACGTTAATACATATACACCCGCCAAAATAAATAACATTTTGGTCGTGCCACTTAAATCTTTTGTAATAATATAATCATCTACGATTACACCAATTAGAAGCGGTCCCGCTAAACTTAAAACCGTTGTTAATATAACGAGGAAAATGGCTCCTATGAGTTGCAATCTTTGCTGTTTTACATAATCCCAAATTCGCTTTAACGTTTGTTTTTGGTTTTTCGGTTTCACAACTGGCCCACGAAAATGTGGTCCACGTTCTAATCCATTACGGGGTTGATTAGTCTGTTCTTTATTCACTTAATACCCCTCCTTTTTCCACTTGGGTATCATAGATTTCTTGATAGACTTTATTATTTTCAAGCAATTCTTCATGAGTTCCCATACCAACAATTGCTCCGTCTTCCATTACTAAAATTTTATTGGCATTGATAATGGAGGATATTTTGGAAGCCACGATAAAGGTTGTCGTGTTTTGATAATCTGTTGCAATTGCCTGTTGTATATTTTTTTCTGAAATACTATCTACTGCAGAAGTAGTATCATCTAGGATAAGGATGGATGGCTTTCTGATAAAAGCTCTTGCTAAAGCTAGACGCTGTCTTTGTCCACCTGATAAGTTTGTTGCACCTTGTGTTAAATTGTGCTGTAAATCATCTTTTAATTTCTCAACAAATTCCGTAGCACTAGCAGCATCAAGTGCTTTATACATATCTTTTTCTAAACTTTTTTGATTTCCATATTGTAAATTTTCTTTTATTGACCCCGAAAACAGCGTTGCCTTTTGTGGTGTAAATCCGATGTTTTCTCTAAGCATTTCTAAATCATAATGCTTAAGCGGTATATCATCTATGAAGATTTGTCCTTGATCCACATCAAAAAGTCTAGGAATCATTTTAACAAGCGTTGACTTCCCGCTGCCCGTTGTTCCAATAATGCCTATGAAATCTCCTGGATGCGCAGTAAATGAAATGTTTTTCAACACTTGCTCGCCATTTTTACTATAGCTAAAGCTGACATTTCGAAAAGTAACAGCACCTCTTACTTCTTCTAGTTGGATAGGTTTTTCTGTATTTTGAATGTCAATTGATGTTGCAAGTATTTTATGCACTCGATTTGCAGAGGGAAAAGCGCGGGCAATTTGCATTAACACCATACTACTAGAAATTAGACCATTCATAATAATCGTTAAATAATTTATAAATGCTAAAATAACACCTACTTGCAGCGTGCCATTATCCACCTTAATTGCTCCAAACCAAAGTGCAGCAATAATCCCCATATTAATGACAAACATTGTTAAAGGCATCAAAACCGCTACGACTTGGTCCGCAGTGATTGTTCGTTTTGTTAATTGATCATTAACATCCGTAAACTGTTCAATTTGATGGCGTTTTCGATTAAATGCTTTAATCACTCGAATTCCAGCTAAATTTTCCTGCAATTTTGTATTCACTGCATCTATCGCTAGCTGTACTTTACCAAACATAGTACCTGATAATTTCGTGAAAAAGTAGATACAGATGATCAAGACTGGAACTACTATGAGTAGTACTGGAAATAGCTGTCTAGCAGTCATAAATACTATGACAATACTCCCGACAAATAATAAAGGACCACGTACAAAAATTTTCAAAGTCATCATTAACGCACGTTGTAAAGCCTCTACATCGCTCGTCATTATTGTAATGAGCTTACCGGTTCCAAACTCGTCTCTATTACTACTCGAAAAATAAGAAATTGTATCAAATAAATCCTTCCGAATATCCGTTGCAAAATGGACAGCCGTCTTAGCACTAAAGATGGAACACCCTACTCCACCAATAAGTCCGACTAATGCACTGACAATCATTAGAATGCCCATTTTCACTACATATGTATGATCCTGATTAGCAATACCTGTATCAATAATATGTTGCATAATAGTTGGTTGGATTAAGTCCATCGTTACTTCGACTACCATCAATAACGGCCCTAAAATGGCCAACCATTTATACGGTTTTAAAAACTGTAGAATTCTTTTAACAGCTTGCATCGTCTTCCTCCAATTTTGTAAATTAGATAATTATAACATAGTATTTAATGCAAACTCATTCAACCGCTGATTTTTTATTCGAAATATACTTGCTTTTCCATTAATAGTGTTTTATACTTCTTTTCAACATATAGAAACACGCGTTGATGAGGAAAAGTAAAATAACTTAAGTTGTCAAGAGAGCTTCTGTCGGTGGAAATGAAGTGAACTTAACTATTTGAAAATGACCTCTGAGCTTCGTACCGAACGATTTTTTTAGTAGGCTACGACGAGAAAGGCACTCGTTATAACAGCAACAGTATCCCTAATTGGCGTACTGATGAAGGCAAATGGTGTAAGCTATTTGCAAACGAAGGTGGTAACACGGGTATATAATCTCGTCCTGATCAATTTAATTTGATTGGGGCGAGTTTTTTTATTTTAGGAGGGATTTTTTTAAAATGAGTATTGTTATTGGCGGAGCTTGGCCTTATGCAAACGGATCATTACATTTGGGACATATTGCTGCATTATTACCAGGAGATATTTCAGCTAGATATTATCGATTAAAGAAAGAGAGCGTTCTTTATGTATCAGGTAGCGACTGTAACGGTACGCCTATTTCTATCAGAGCAAATCAAGAAGGTGTTACTGTAAAGGAAATTGCAGATCGATATCATGAAGAATTTACAGCCTGTTTTAAAAAGCTGGGTTTTACTTACGATTTATATACGCGTACAGATGCTGAACACCACCATCAAAGCGTTAAGAATATCTTCTTGAAGCTACTAGATAATGGTTTTTTATATAAAAAAACAATTGAACAAACGTATTGTGAACATGACAAACAGTTTTTGCCGGACCGTTTTGTCGAAGGAATCTGTCCAGTATGCGGTAGCAAGGCACGAGGGGATCAATGTGATTATTGCTCAACAATATTAGATCCACTGGATTTAATTGATCGAAGATGTAAAATTTGTGGCAATCAACCCATCGTGAAAGAAACGGAGCATTTTTACTTTGCATTCAGTAAGATGCAAAATTCTTTAGAACAATATGTGCAAAATGCAAAGGAACAAAAAGCATGGCGCCAAAATGCAATCGACTTATCCGAACGATACTTAGCAGAGGGCGTACCCGATAGAGCCGTTACGAGAGATTTACCAAACGGAATTGATGTACCAATAGACGGTTTTGACGGAAAGAAAATATATGTTTGGATTGAAGCTGTATCAGGGTATTACACCGCTACTTTAGAATGGGCAAAACAACATCAGAAAAACGTTCAAGATTTCTGGAGTAACGACACAATTTCTTATTACATTCACGGGAAAGATAATATCCCTTTTCATACAATCATTTGGCCAGCTATTTTAATGGGATTAAATAGCCCTGCCCTCCCTACACATATTGTTTCAAATGAATACTTAACACTTGAGAAACGGAAACTCTCTACTAGTTTAAACTGGGCAGTATGGGTACCCTATATTATTGAAAAATACGATGTAGATACAATTCGATATTTCTTGACGATCAATGCACCAGAAAATCGCGACACAGATTTTTCTTGGCGCGAATTTATTTATAGTCATAATAGCGAGCTTCTAGGTGCATACGGAAATTTCGTTAACAGGACATTAAAATTTATCGAAAAATCATTCAATAAACAAATTCCTAAAGGCATACTGAATGCTTCAATTAAACTTCAAACGCAAAAACTCTATGATGAAGTAGCTATCGCGATTGAACAAGGGCATTTCAAAGCACCACTTGAAGAAATTTTCTCTTACATCCGATCGGCTAATAAATACTTTGACGAACAACAACCCTGGTTACAAGTAAAAGATGATGAAGTTGGTTGTGCAAATACACTTGCTACATGCATCTACATCATTGCGAATTTATCACAATTACTAGAACCCTTTATTCCGTTCTCAACAAAGAAAATACGCGACATGCTTGGAATTACTGATATCTCATGGCATGAATTAGTAGAATTACCGACATTCATTCAATATGTAGAGCCCTTGTTTGAGCGTTTGGACATTGCACTAATTGATGAAGAATATCAATATCTCATCAGTCAAAGTAACATTAATAAATAAACAAAAAAGCTTTCTGCAAATGACTGATCCATTCGCCGAAAGCTTTTCACACTGAAAACTATTAAGACTCTTCTTTTTGTACCTTGCCATACTTACCTCCACCACCAACTTCTATTAATAACTCACCTTTTCGGGATTGATCAATATAACGAACTAATTTTTCTGGTACTACTGCCGTTAACTCTTGATAAGTTGCTTTATGCAAAATATTCATTTCTGTCCCAACTGCAAGAAGTAAACGATCTAGTGATTTTGGTCCGAGTCCTGGTATGAAATCTAGTGGAATTTGATGAATATATGGCGGTCTAGGTCGCTTGCTCTCTTCACTTTCAGATAGCTCCTTAACTCTAGTGGCAACACCTTTAATGATATTATGTTTGTGACATACAGGGCATTCAGATAAACCCTTATCTACTTTTGCAGAACAGCCACCACAAACCGTTTGATGGTATTTTCCAAGCAAAGGGTTTAAACCATAATTAGCGACAATAGCTCGCCCGTCTTTTTCTTGAAGGGCTTTTTGTAATTCAGTAAAGCTTGCATGATCAAGTCTCATTTTTTGATATTCTCTTGCAATTTTACCGACAGAATGGGCGTCTGAATTCGTTAAAAAGGTATATTGCTCTAACTCTTTTATACCTCTCACCATATACGTATCTGAGCTTAAACCAAGCTCAATTCCGTCTATCATAGATGGATCAAACACCTCACTTAAACTAAATAATACACCTTTACCGTATAGGCTTTTAAAAGGAGTAAACACATGAGCAGGAATAAATAAACCTCCAAGTGAACGCACTTTCTTTTGAAGTGTAATACCATCACAATAAACACGTTGAGAACTTAAATTGATATTCTTCACATAGCCACTCATCCACATCGAAAAAATTTTCATGATTTCAATAGTTGGAAAATAAGCAAGGACATGAATTGGTCCGTGGCAGTGCTCATCGTATATTTCAATTTCTGAACCAAGTATCAAGGTAGAGTTTCCGAACAATAACCCTCCATCAGCAATTTCCACCATCTCTCCATCTTGTATCATCTCTTCAATTTCTTCAATGACCTCTGGCGAATGACAATCTATAATACCTATTAGATCAATACCCTTTCGTTCACTCGCCGCTTCTAAAATACGTCTTAAAGTTAACCTTTTGCTTCCTGTAATTTTTACAGGTCTACCACTTTTGGTACGACCAATATGAATATGTAAATCTGCGTAAAATTCCTTCACTTTTTTTCAACACCTTCATAATTAAGTTTTCTTCAATTTGAAGTTGAAATAGTTCAATTGCAGAAGTTAAAGAATATGAAGCTTCACTATATTGCGCTAATCATATGTTTCACTTTTCCCCACAGTATTATACGTAAACGTGTTGAAGCAATTTGACATACTCTCATCATCGCAATATGAGTTTATGTGCTATCTAGTAAATGCACCATTGTTCGCCACACTATGGAAAATAAAAAAGACAATAAAAAAACCGACTCTCAAAAGAGAATCGGTTTTTTCTACAGCTAGTTCAAATTAAGCTTTTTGAACGTTAGCAGCTTGAGCGCCACGTGCGCCTTGCTCAACGTCAAAAGTAACTTTTTGACCTTCGTCTAAAGATTTGAATCCTTCACTTTGGATTGCTGAGAAGTGTACGAATACGTCATCTCCGTTTTCGCGTTCGATAAATCCAAATCCTTTTTCTGCGTTAAACCATTTTACTGTACCTTGTTCCATTATTGTTGCCTCCTAGTGTGATATCCACACATTGTATTACTATCCTTGTCCAAAGTGATGGTCCAGACGACAAGTCAAACTTATACTGCCCTTTGCACCGAACAAAAATAACTAACTTCATAATACCATGCATTTCCGAGATATGCAAGTGTTGTAACGAATAAAAAACAAAAGAACTGAATTCCACAATACATTTTTCCTCTCAAATAGCTCACAAACATTGTCAAATAGGGCTTTTCATTCAATTTCAATATTTTAAATTATTTTGAAAATATTTTAAATAATGACTATTTTATAAATTATTTCCTAATATTTAAATTTGTTCAAAATGACGATCTTGCCCTTCTATTTTATGACGCCTAATTTGAAAACTTCTTGGAATATTTTTAAATCATCTTAAGTTCTTTCAATATTAGTATGTCCAGTTTTTATTTATTTAACCTCTTTTAACAATTTTTCTATATTCATAATGCGCTCATTCATCTCTGTTAGCATTTTTTGTTGAACTTATAGATTTTCAAGTTCCAAAATCAACCTTAAATAGAAAGTATAAATAAAACCTCAAAAAAGAAGTCTTTCACCCTTTTTGAGGTTTTACTATTATAATTTACGTTTTTCTTCTATTAATCGTTGAAATTCACTTTCAAGTTCCTTTGTAGGTTCTATACTAAGTCGTCCTAACACTTCAGATATCTTTAAATTTAAAATTAATAACTCATTTTCCTTGTTATCAGGTGCTTTCTTTTTCTTTGTTTGCACTCTTTCTTTTAACGTTCCTTCAAATAATTGAAGTTTTCCCTTTTCAATTTTTAACTGCCGAGTAGCAATATTTTCTACAAAACGTCGATCATGAGATACGAAGATGATTGTTCCTTCGTATTCTTTTAGGAGCGATTCAAATGCTTCGACTGCATCTATATCAAGAAAATTCGTCGGTTCATCTAATATCAACGTATTTACATCGCTAACGAAAATTTTAGCAAGCGCTACTTTCACACGCTCACCGCCACTGAGTACTCCGACTTTTTTATATACATCATCTCGATAAAAATGGAGTCTTGCAAGTACGGTTCTAATAAATGTCTCATCTTGTATCGATAGTTCTCTAACATTTTCTAAAATAGTTTTTTCAACATTTAACACGTTCAAGTTTTGACTAAAATAACCGACTTTCACTGCTGGTGAAATGGTAATACCTTTTTCATATTCAACGATCTTTTTTAGCAAAGTCGTTTTTCCACTACCGTTATTCCCAGTAATAGCGATTTTATCTCCTCCGCGTATTTGAAAACTGCTTTTTTGCCAAAGAAAACGCTCTCCTACACGACCTTCAACATCTTCTATGCGTATAATAATTTTGCCTTTCACTGTTTCAGCGTTTGGTAAATCCATTTTAATCGCTACTGGATTTTTTACTTTCTCCACTTTTTCTAATTGCTCTAATCTCGTTTCAATTGCTTTCGCTGTTTTTTGTAATTTCTTTTGTTTTTTTGCAAAATAAGGTTTTGTTTTGGATGCTTCCAATTTACTCACTGATTTCGGTACTTTTGCTGCTCTCGCTGCTTTCTTTTCTTTCAAAACTAAGGCTTCCTCTAACTGATTTTTCCTAGTTGTATATTTTTCGTAGGATGCTTCTTGCTGTTTTTTTTCAATTTTCTTTTGCTCAGTATAGTCGGAATAATTCCCTCTATATTCTTTTAATCCGCCGTCTTCGAGCTCCCAAATTTTCGTACATACTGCATCTAGAAATGCACGGTCATGGGATACGATTAGTAACGCGCCACCTCTTTTTAATAATTCTCCTTCAAGCCATTCCACATGATGCGTGTCTAAATGAGTTGTCGGTTCATCAGTTATTAATAGACGGGCACTCTTTGCTAATGCACCTTGTATATACGCCTTTGTGACTTCCCCACCACTCTTGTAGGATGTCGATTCCTTTAACTGCGGTACAAGTTCTAGCGGACTGTAAGTTTTCACATGTCCACTCTCTGGTTCTTTCAATGCCGCTAAAACTTCAAGCAATGTCGTTTTTCCAGAGCCATTTTTCCCGATTAAACCAATGCGGTCATGGTCATTGATTTGCAACTTCTCTATATTAAAAACTTCTCTATTTCTAATTGAATACTGCAGTCCATTTGCTTCTAATAACATCATAAAAAATCTCTCCCCTCATGTATCGGGGCAAAAAAATGCCCCCTATCTACAATCAGAATAGGAGGCATGGGTGCACAGCAAAAAGAGACGTCTCTTTTTTGTCCAACACATGAATGACAATCCTATTCTGAAAACACTGGAATGAAGGCATCTTGAAAAAACAGAGTATTTCATCTGATTTAAAATACGATTCATTCTTAGCTTTCGAAAAAATAGGATTAGTACTTCATGTAATTGGGTCACCCTTTCGTTTTTAGTTATATTTAATATACAGAATTCCGCTCATATTGTCTATTCTAATTCACTAGAAATAATCGATAAAACTTGGTACCTCATTTGGCAAGATCGCTTCAAGTAAAGCAACAGATGCAGTATCACCTTTTAACCTTTCTATACTATGCAAATACGTTGGACGCTTATATCCTAGGAACATTGTGACAAACGTTTGAATCGTCATTTGTACAGTATTTGACTCAATTTCATTACTTACCTTTTCAACTGTTACTTCTCCTGATTGAACAGTAATTTCAAAGGTTCCATGATTCCATTCTAGGAGAGTGTCCGTTAAAGCTAACCGAATGTGGAAGTTCGTTCTTGCAAAAGGGAACCGCTCAAGAAACTTTTGGACATCAATAATTCTTGCCATGAAGTACGGGGAAACATTTTGTTTGATTTCACTATCCTCCATTAAGAAAGCTATCGCATCATTGCCAGAAGTTTTACCATACACATGGTAAATCATCGAACGATGGGCATGTACAAAGTTCCATAATGCTTTACGAGCAACTTCCTTCAAATATACAAGCTCATCAATATAAAAATCCTCTTCCATAATGCGGTAGAACATATAGCCAAGCGCTAAACCGTCATCATCATAATACACGGCAGCTTGCAATTTCGTATCGCTACCTTCAAATTTCTCTTCCCAATACGATTCTTGGAATTTCTCATTCCAAGCTATTGCATTTCGTTTCATCGCACCATGCGTATTATGAGCATACCTGTTGTATACATCACGAAGATCTGAAAAGTCATCCTTCATACGTCTTACTTGTCCGGGAATATTTCTATAAAAGGGTAGTTGTGTATCTTTCACTTGATACTCTAGGATGTCGCTCATAATTTCAAATCCCTTTTTGCGATAATAAGGAATTGAATACGGGAATAGATAGGCTATATAGCGCCCTTCTTGACGCATCCTTTTCATACTCTCAACCATAAGTGTATGCATCAAACCATGGCTTGAATATTCAGGATAAGTACCCACCGCTGTCATGCCACTCATATCATAAATGGTCCCATGAATATTCACTTGAAACGGTAAATTTAATATTTGGGCGACAAGTTGCTCTCGATCAAACCAACCAAGAGCTAATCCCTCATCGAACTGTTTACTTTTGGCATTTACGAATAATCGATCCTTATTAATAGATAAGGAAATTTGAAACACATAGTTTAATAATTCAATCGACTGACCAATTTCAGATTGTGGAATTTCCCGCATTACTAATTCTTTGGATCTTCCCATTTTAAAGCCCCTTTTCTCTTTTATTCTTATTTAAAATATAACCAAGTTTTCTTCATTTTGCTCTAATTTTCATATTATATTATGTTAAACTACGAAAAACCCTTGGAGGAGGAATTTTTTTGACATTAAAACAGATTATTGCTCTCTTGATTTTCATTTGTTTTATGACCTTACCTAATCATTCCTCTGCTACTGATTGGGTGTATTCACTCGTTACTTGGGATGGCTACGTTTATGAAGTAATTGATGAACTTGTCACTGAAATAGACAAAGAAATTGGTCAAGTTACAAGTTATTCAGATATGGAGCAACTTGGCGGAAACTTTTCGAATACTTATAAAAATGGAACTAAGTACTTCTCTATTAAAGGTATTAGTACGGAGCAAGCAATTGCTGTCCAAATAAAGGATGACCAGTTCTTGAAGGCAGTTATGAAGCATGAGCAGCAGTCCACTGCAATCAACACGTTAGCGAACAAGCTATTTTCTCCAATCTCAGCTGTCATTATTTTTTTGATATTGATGACCATCGTTATTATAAATCGCTTCAAATAAAAAGCCAAGAGCTACAAATTGTAGTCTTGGCTTTTTAGTTATTTGGATAAATATCCTAAAGAGAATGAAGACTATGTTTTTCCTTGTTCTTTACTCGTTTCCACAGGAAAATTGAATATACTAATAATACGAAAAAGATGATATATGCTGATGTGATCGAGCTTTCGATATTTCCCATAAAGTTGAAAAAGTTATTCAAGCCGTGGAACAATATCGTAATGATAATCGACTGCCCATCCATTACAAGCAATGCTAGCACTAATCCTACAACAAGTGCATATAAAATTTGAATAATCGTATCTTCAACTGATTGTCCACCTATTAACTGCAATGAGTGTGTCACTCCGAACAGTATGCTCGAAATCCAAACAGCTGTAAAAGTACCCTTTGCAGATATTATTCGCAGCATCATTCCTCTAAAGACCGTTTCCTCGATAAAAGCGACGATTAGTAACTGCATGATAAACATAGCAAATAAGTTAGGTACAGATACAAAATTTAAGCCGTTGGTGCTAAATAGAATGATACATAATACGAGAATAAGTGGTGCGTATAGCAACAGACTTTCTTTATTAAGATGAACCTTCACAAAGAAGTATTGACGCCATTTCTTTTTGAAAGCAATATATAGGAAGAGAATGATTGCTAATGGAACCAGCATAACAAATTGTAAATATGGACTAGTAGGTTCTTTAATTGTTACAAAGGCGCCATTTACCGTATAGAAGAATATTAAAAGCAATTCCAAACCAACAATTTTAAAGACAATTTTTTTATACATATCGCTATCTCCCTTCTCGGCTAAATTTCCTAAATCCTTTTATTTTATGAAAATAGATTATCAGAGTATGCGTTAATAGCTACATTTCAACTTACTAGATTTAAAGTTATTCTACATATTTTCACCGAAGTATCATTACTTAAATATAAAAAATGAGGTTATGCATAAGGTAAAGTTGACTATAAATAAAACAAAGTCCGATGAGAAACTACCTGTTCTCTCCGGACTTTTAATTTGTCTTATTCAAATTGATCAAACCAACCACATCTCTCATATGCATGCTTTGAAATTTATATTTTCCCTTTAAATATTCTACATGCTGTAATATTTCCTCAAGAAACTGAAGATTTTTTTCCGTGTTCTTGCCGAAATTATGTGGATGCCACCATAAATGATAATACTCATTATTTTTAGCAGCTTCCGTTAAGCTGTGTTTAATGCGTTGTAAACGAAGTCTCTCTAATATTCTCAATTTACTGCTATATGGTCTTAAAAACCGGCTAGATGGTACATTGATAATCGGGTGAGTGCTTACTTTCTCTAACTTGTAGCTATTATGACCTGTAATATTTATATAATGATCAGCTAATCGGAGCATTCGCTTTATAGTGGTATTCATTTCTTTAATGTACGGGCCGTAAATCCAGCTATTTTCATTTCCTCGATAAGCAGTTATGCCATATTCATCACATAGCTGTAAATAATCTAAATTAACTTGATTTCTCGGAAATACTAACGATGTAACTCCTTCATTCAATTCAACCATTGCCTGCAAATCCTTTTCAAAATGTTCGATTCGCTGCCCCTTTTCAAGACAATAATAATGACTGAAAGTATGCGTTCCAATCTCTTGGTTTGGAATTTTTTTAATCATATTAATTAGTGAATCTCCATAATGATATAAATCCTCTTGTTCATTTGCACCTACATTCGAAAGGTTATATTTAGCTGATAAAGTTTCATTTTCATATGGAATTTCTATACTTTCCAAGAAACTTAAGAGTTCCTGTTTATCTTTACAATAAAGCATTCCAACAATAGCCCAAGTAGCATGAATATCATACTTCTGAAATAACTGAAGAATTTTAGGTATTGCTAATCGTGCACCTAAAATATTTTCCCCGTAATTTTCAATAGTAAAAACATCATGTACTCCCCAATTCAGCTCAAAATCTAATGAAATTATAAGTGCCCCCAGCTCTTCATCCTTTCTTGATTTTTTTTGCACGTAACCAAAGTATGAATTGACCGATTTTTGAATTTGCTTCATAGCCAGAATAAACATGAGCTATTTCTCCACCGAATTCCATTTTGAAACTACGAATATTTGGATTCTTTGTAAGTCCACCCATATCAAAAATTGTGTGGTTTCTTGATTTAAAATATAATATATTTCTCCAAATCAAATATCTATTTGCTTCACTTAATAATCTTTTTTCTTCAGTTTTTTCTTTCATCCGAAAATGAGAGGCAGAATATAAACAAAAAGCTATATTATCATCCGAAATATATACTCGATAACAAAGCACTTCATTTGCTTCATTCAAAACTTTCGTGATTACAAGTGCATTCTTGTCTTTTAGCTTATTCATCGTATTTACATGAAAGGAATTACATGAGTATGTGTTTACAAATGCTGAAAAAAGATTATAAAACTTCTGAAATGCTTTAATATCCATTATTGACGGTTCTTCTAGCACTTCTATTTGAAAATGGTAACCCTCTGCTTTTTTTATCTGCTTTCTATTTGTTCGATGCAAGTTCTCAAATAATTCTTGTTCACTTTTAGTTAAATCGATATAAAGTGTTTCAAACTGCTGTAGTTGCTTTTTAGGGACTAAAGAATGTGTAAACCCTTCTATATCTGTTAACTTTCCAGTTGAAACGATCTCATTCAAAAAATAATAACTATGCATTTTTATATTAAAAAACTTTCTCTCTAATAGAATAATAAAAGGCACCTTCTCTTTTAAATTTCTACTTCTTTTTTCACTTTTCTCTTCCCTAAAACTCTTGAGTAAGAAAGCCTTTCAGTGATATCAAATTCATTTGATTGGAGTAATTGAATACTTTTTTTATCACGCTTATTTACATGTACAAAAATGTACTTTGGACGATATTTAGCCTGAACAAATGAAAGAATTTGCTTTAAGTTTTCATTCTCCCAATCTCTAATATAAATGCTTTTTTTCTTTAAGTTTTCAACGACTTCAATATCGTCTAGTCTAATGACATTTTCATTTACCCAAAATACTTTATTGACGTCAGTTGAGTAATAACCTTTATATCCATTATATATTTTTTGAAGTATTTCTTTTCTATCATCCTTCATTGAAAGTGCCATTTCAGGCGTTATTTGTTCAAAATGACTGTTTAATCTCATTTCGTTAACTGTCAACTTTGCTATTAAATATTGTTTTTGCTCATATACAAAAGGTTGCAGTCTATTCTTCCAAATATCTTTCCAGAAACGAAATTTCTCTTTATTTCGAAGGTAATATTTCAACTTACCAATTGTGTTTCGTCGAAAAATAACAACAGAATAGTGTTTTCTAATCTTAGAAAACGCTTTTTCTTTTAGCCAAAGAAAATTCCGAAACATACTAGCCCTAAACGTATTTGTAGAGAAAACTGTTTTTCTCGTATAATCAAAATTTGTATTCCATTCCAGCTTATATGGTTCATATCCGATGCTCATATCGAGTTTATGAAATCCATCGTCCATGTTTCGTTTAATCTTCTCTTTTACTAAAATTCTACCAGGACCGTATACATCAAAATCTGAATCATGTCCTAATACATATCCCAAATACCTTCCTCTACATGCAAAACCATACGTAAAAGCAACCATTTCATTTTGTAATGTTAATGTAGATAAGCGTACACTCAACTTCCCATCATTCTGTTCAGCTAAGTATTTAAAGAAAGCTTGTTTTCGATTACTAGAAAACCCACTCGTATCATTTTTCTTTTCCCATCGCTTTTGATGCACCTTAAATACTTGATTGATCTCCGTCGCAGGTGAAATTTGTAGTTGAACATCACCAAGTGCCCTCAACCTTTTTTCCCTTCGATCTAATCCATGCAACTTATGACGAGGTTTCATGTACTCTTCATACGAAATATTATCCAAATCAATATAAGGAGTGACAATACGAGAATATCGTTCCTTCATATTTCTAGCTTTCAAATAATTCGAAAGTTTACTATGTGTTTCTACACTTTCTAATAATCCGTGTAGATAAAAAACTACGCTCTTTTTCTTCTTTATTAAAGCATCAAATACAAACATGATGACTCGGTCTATATCTCTTTCCCTTGCAATAATATCCATATAATTCGCATCTCCAAGTGCTAAAAAACGAAGAATATATCCATACCAAGTTTTTTCTGATTGAAATGGAAAAAATGCAATCGTGCGATTATTTTCTTTTACTGCATATATTTCTACTTTTTCTTCCTTCCCTAAAAATCTCCACCAATTATAAACAAATTCAAATTCGATAAATGGATTCGTATTATCATTTTCTTCTAAAATAGCAGACCATTCTTTCTCATATCTTCCCAAGTCCATATACGTAGTAATCTGAATGAGCTCCAAATTATCCTCCATTCGGGTTAGGTTTGTTTTGGACGAATTTTATCCACAAGGAAATTTACAAGTAGTTTTGACTCTTTCACCTTTAATAGTGTAATTAATAGGAAATAGATACTGCTACCTATCAGGATGACTACACTCATTTTCAAAAAAACATTCCAATCTGTTAGTATATAGTTGTTAAAAATATATACTCCCCCACCCATTACACTGGAAGCAAATGTTACTTTCATAAAGGTGATGAAATTCCCTTTCAAACCGAACGCTCCAATTTTTTTTCGAAGCTTGATAACTAACAATGTTGAGCAGAAAAGTGCAGAAATACTCGTAGCTAAAGCGATCCCACTGATTCCCATAAAGTAAGATAAAATAATACTTAATATAATGTTCAATATAACGGCCATAGAAGCATTGTACATAGGGGTTTTTGTATCCTGTAGAGAATAAAAAGTGCGATTTAAAATTTCGCGGATACCATACCCTATCATACCTATTGAATAGAAGAAGAGTGCATGAGTTGTCATTTCTATTGCACGTTCGTCAAAATGTCCATGTCCAAAAAGTAACCTTATAATAGGCTCTGCCAAAATCATTATTCCGACACTAGCAGGAACTACGATCAAAATGACAACCGAAATAACCTCACTAATTGATTGTTTGAAGTCTTCTTTATTTTTTTGTACAGCCATTTTTGAGATGAGTGGAAACATGACAGTCACGAATGACAGAACAAATATACCTTGTACAAAATCATTTAATCGACTAGCATATGTCAAAGCAGAAACTCCCCCCTCCACTAAAGTAGAAGCAAGAGTTTTATCAACCATCAAGTTGATTTGGTCAATAGATATTCCTATCATAATAGGGAAAACAATAACTGCCATTTTCTTTATTTTCTCGTCGTTGAACTGCACAATTGGAACGTATCTATAATTTGTCTTCTTTAATGAGGGGAATAAGAATATTAGTTGAATAAACGCAGCTAGAACACTGCCAATCGCTAATGCAATAATATTCGTTTGAGTACTTACTATAATTGAAATGATAATAATAAAATTAAAAGGCAGCCCAACCATAGCTGGTACTGTGAATTTTCCATACAACTGTAGATAACCACTGAAAATCTGAGTTACACTAGTAAAATATATGCCTACTAAACCTATTCGAGTAAAAAGAACAGCAATTCTTAATGTTTCTCCATCAAATCCTAAAGCAAATAATTTCACCAACACGTCAGAAAAAAGAAGACCAATTACTATGACCGCAGTTGTAACTATCAATACAATGTTGATGAGGTTATTTGTAAAGTATGTCGCAGATCGCTGCCCTTTACTATGTTCGATTTGTTTAAACATAGGAATATATGCAGTGGATATCCCTGAAATAATAAGACTAAATAATACAGATGTAATCGTAATGGAAATAATATATGCATCACTCGTTGAAGTAGCACCATAAAAGTAGGATAGTGTGATATCCCGTAGAAATCCGGTAACTTTTGATAGAATTGTAATGACCATCAAAAGAACAGCTGTTTTTTTTATAGTTTCTATGATTTGTCCTTCTTTTCTTTTTATTTATGTTGCCATGCTATATTTATTATTATCCATACTCGTTCATCATCAAATCGTGCTCCAGTGAATCAAATTCCTGAAGGTTTTTTATAGCGAAAAGTAGTAACAGGAAAAAACTTTCGTTAGACATTGCATTTAGAGACAAATAACTGATCCCCATACAAATAATAGGTAGCCAACTAATAAAATCGTTTTTCACATTAAATCTGCTAACATTGCTAAATTTCAAAAATGTTGCTATAAACAAGATAAAAACTAAAAATCCTACTAATCCCCATACTACAAGAAGTTCTAAAATGATATTATGCGCTTGAAGTTGAATGCCTGATCTGAGGTGATAATCTTGAATTCCCATTCCGAAAATCATGTCTTTTGTATCCGACATTAATAATTCAATATATTGTTCAGCTAGTACATTTCTATTACTAGTAAGAGCAGATGGATCATCAATAAAATCTGTAAATCTTGAAAGTAGTAAATTTAAGATGGATGTAAATTCCGAAATAAAGAAAATAGAAAACAAAACAAGAAAACCAATTACCGACATAATAAAAAACAATATCTTTTTATTTTTTTTCAATCTAAAAATAATCTTAATAAGTAGTAACACTAATAACAGTGAAATAACTAATAAAAACATTCTCGATAAGCTGAGTACACCGAACGCAACTAAAAAGACAAATAACAATGGATAAAGGAATTTATAAAACTTATTTGTCTCACGTTTTACGAGATATAAAAGTAGAAACAACGAAATCATTACATACATTGAAAAATAATTTGGATCTCCAGCTCCTCCTTTAAATCTAATAGTCGCATTATTCGACATCAGAGTTCCGTAATTCTCAAAAAAATCTAACGTCCCATAGAATATAGAAATCAATACACCCGCGATAGAATATATAATTACAACTTTATGATTATATGACTTCAGAGAATAAAAGAAATATAAAGAAACATATAAAATTGCAAAACTCCAACTAAATAGCAAAATAATCGATTTGATATCATAATAAAAAATATGACTCCATTCATAAGCAATAAACAATCCAATAATAAAAAGATAACTCTTATTAATGGGCTTCTTAAAATTTGAAATCAATACTTTAAAAAGAGCAATACCAATTAAGACATTTATTATTGGCACAGATAAACCTGGAATTGGGATAAACATTACCGCTAAGTTTGGTACTAACGAGATTAATACTGCAAATGCATGGTCTGGTGATATGAATAATATACGGAAAGCCAAATAAATACCTAAGCAATAAACCAGTAAATTAATATTTAATAACTTATCACTTAGAATACAAAATCCGATGATATATAAGTCTAAATACCCTAAACTTCGACGGAAGAATGGACCAGTTTTTTTAAAGGTATGGGTAGCATTTTCTTTTTGATGTTCAAAGGACACTACTATACACCTGCTGCAACTGATTCTTATAGTCTGCCATATTAAACATTTCTTCCGCTTTTTTAGAAGCACTTAAAGACATCTCTTCATATTCTTTCTCTGATAGTAAAAGTTTCAATATCGCAGTAATAAATTCTTGATCTTCATTGCAAATAACTCCACAATTACTATTAACAATGCTCTCTATTCCTTCAAGGTTAGGAACTACTATAGGCTTGCCCATAGACAACGCTTCAATCGCGACCATTGGTAATCCTTCAGATTTAGATGTCATTACTAGAATTTTAGAGTTTTGTAATACAGGATATGGATTATTCATAAATCCTATTAGATCAATATTCTTCTCTAAATCTAATTTTTTTATTAAATCTCTACATTGTCCTTCTAGCCTTCCTTCCCCCATAATAACTACAGAAACGATCGGGAACTCTTTAACTAATTCTGAGATAATATTAATAAATCGAATTGGATCCTTCACATCTTCCAATCTTCCTACAAATGCTACGTCATAACTTTTCTCAGTAGGTAGAGAAGCTTTTTCTGCTATCCAATTTACATCTACAATATTTTTTATGACAATTGATTTTTCATTATATATTCGAGACAAAAATGTAGATTCTTTAATTGCAGGTGTAACTACTATTATTTTTTTGATTTTTATACATGCTAAGAAAAATAGAATTGATAATTTATTTACGCTTTTCAACCATTCTGGAAATTGATGAATATGTGATACTACAGGCGTATTAAAGGTTGCTACTAAACTTAAAAGCGTCGCAGTGAAATCATGTGCATGGATTATATCAGGCTTCCATTTTTTCATTACTTTTCTTATTTGCATAATTGATAACTTATTCATAGGTAAATAAGTTATCCCTCTACTATCCAGTATTTTTTCAATACTCCCCATTGGTGAAGAGTAAACAGATTCGGAGAATTCAGATAAATTATTTATAATACAGATGGCTACATTTTCAGCACCAGCAAGTCCATCAGAGCTTAGAATATGTAAAACTCTTCGTTTCATCATCTTCTCCTTCCATTACTCAATTTGAAAATCCGCACTAAGTTATCTACTCTATTCCCTAATAATACTGGTAATAATAATGATTCTTTTCAAGTTTAAAATTGTTAAGAACTGTTCCAACCATGTTTGCTTTGGATGCTTGAAGAACTTCCTTAGCTTTTATAGCAAATCTTTTCTCTGTTGTCCCCGAACTGATCACTAGAATCGTACCATCACACTTTTCAGATAAAATTTGTGCGTCTGCTACTGAAAGAACTGGTGGGGCATCGAAGATTACAATGTCATATTTATCTTTCGCCTCTCTAATAAAACCGTCCATCGAATTAGATCCAAGGAGTTCAGCAGGATTCGAGGGAATTGGTCCGCAAGTGATTATATCTAACCCCTTAATGCCAGATTCTTTAACCACATCTTGAATCTTCCATTGAATCATTAGCAAGTTGGTAAATCCCGGAGAGAGTAGCTTATTAAACGTATGATGTATAGTAGGTTTTCTCAAATCTGCATCTACAAGAAGTACCTTCTTACCCTCTTGTGCAAATGCAATAGCAGTATTTGCTGCGATTGTTGACTTACCCTCACCTTTTGCAGCTGAAGTGAAAAGCAATGTATTTAGTTGCTTGTCCTTCATGGAAAATTTGATATTCTCTCGGATCATTCTAAATTGCTCTGAAACGATTGATCTTGGGTCAGTACTAGTTACAAGTTTTCTTCGAAGTTCCTTCCGCTTCTTTTTAAACATCCAACTCCCCTCTTTTCTTGTTATTTTTTTTTGATTTTTTGAATTTCTTTTGGGAAATTGGGCTAATGAGACCAAGTATCTGTAACTCTAATAATTCACTAACATCCTGCTCTGTTTTGATAGTTTTATCTAAGTATTCAATAAGAAATGCTATTCCTACTCCAATCATTAATCCAATAAGAGCTGCAATAGCCATATTAAGAATTGGGTTAGGTCGAATCGGTTTAACATTTTTTTCATCAACTGCAGGTGAGAGTATTTTAACGTTATCTACATTCATAAGTGTAGGGATGTCTTTCTGAAATACTTCTGCAGTCATATTTGCTATTTCGACTGCTTTTTGCAAATCAGGATCTTGAACACTGATATTAATAACTTGCGAGTCTTGCTCACTACTAACGTTAATATTGTTATTGAGTACCTCTAACCTTGTATTCAGGTTAAGATTATCAACTACTTTTGAAAGAATAACAGGACTTTTTATAATGACACTATAAGTATTAATTAATTGAAGGTTCGTCTGGACGTCCTGTGCGATAAATTGGTTATTCTCAATCTCCTTTTGACTAATCAGAATTTGTGTAGACGCTTCGTACACCGGTGTTAACAAGAAGTAACTAACTCCCCCTGCAATCGAAATTGCTAATACGAATGTAGTGATAATGAGTAAAAGTCTTTTCTTTAAAGTTTTGAATATATCGTGCAGACTAATCGTTTCTTCCATAAGAGTTGTTCCCTCCTTTTTTACCTTTCTTTTTGAAAGTTATTCAGTACATTAATCTCGACCTTTTTTGAAACTGATTGGACGTTTAGGTTGAAAACTAGTGCCATTTATAACGTGCTTTGCATTTTCACTATAATAAGAAACAAGTCCCTCGGAGAATTTTTCTCTTACGTATTGATATGCAGCTTTCAATAAAAATGGTCGCTTTATATGATGATGTGAATCTGAAGATATAAAATGGACTATATTATGTTTAACCAAATACTTAATGTATCTTTTTATAGCTCTACCATTTACCCCGATCAAACTTGAAGCTGTTACTTGTACGAGAGATCCTTTATTCACTATGTCATATAGCTTCTGCTTGTCTTTTCTAAATACCATATTCCTTTCAGGATGAACTATTATGGGAATATAACCTTTTAACTGTATTTGGAAAAGGATATCAAAAGTATAGGTAGGAATATGGTTTATCGGTAGTTCTATTAATATATATTTGCCACTATTAGCTAGTGTTAATAGATCCTTATTTAAATCAGATATCAAGCTATTGTATATATGCGTTTCTTGACCTGGTAGAATTTCCAATGGAATGGATCTTTCATAAAGTTCCTTATTAAAATTGAACACAGCCTCTTCAACTACAGAGGATGAGTTCATGTATTTACCGTCATGATGATGAGGGGTGGCAATTATGTGTGTTATCCCGTTTTCTACTGCATCTGTGGCAAGTAACAAGGCCTCTTCTATTGACTTAGGGCCATCATCAAGTCCAGGTAAAATATGATTATGAATATCTACAAGCAATTGCTCCGCTCCTCCAATATGATTGTGTTGACTAAACTAATGTCGTTAATAGTTTATTTAATGAAACCAACAGTAAAACCTATTTTTTATTGAATCATTCATCAAAATATAGTTCTTGTAATTACTATTTTTCATCTAAAATCTAATAAAACGCCTAATTCCTTGAATATTAATATATATGAGCTTGCTAAGAGTTTATTCGACTTTTAGAGTAAAAAGAACAAAACAAATTTAACTTTTGAAAAGTAAATGAATAGAAAAAAGCCGCCCTATGGATTTACATAGGACAGCTCTTAAAATTATTTTATTTAACTTTCATAATACGAAAATAGCATATCTACCTTAAAGTATTTGAACTCAAGATACCTTGTTAGCAACTACATTATTTATAACAACTTATCATATTCATTTACTAAAACCATGTCTTTCTATTTCTTGAATATCTTGAAACTCATCTGCCATTACTAATTGACTGTAAAGCGAGTGATTGTTTTTTAAGTCATTGTGTTTACCACATGTAATGGTTCCATCAGTGTCTACGACAAGAATTTGATCCACTCGTGAAGCAAAAGATAGTCGATGGCTGACAATAATTTTAGTTGAAACCAATTCTTTACTCCAAATCAACTCCGTGATTTCGGCGCTTAGTATAGGGTCTAATGCCGATGTTACCTCATCAAATATAAGAATAGCCGGATTTCTCAACAATGCACGTGCCAGTGCAATCCGCTGCCGTTCCCCACCCGAGGCTTGAACAGCGTTAGGGCCAAGAACCTCTTCTAATCCATCAGGCAATTTTTTCACAAATGACTCTAATCGAGTGATTCTTATTACTTCATCAATTCGTTCGGAAGATATTTGATGCGCATTTGATATGCCATACAAGAGATTTTCTCTTAAAGTACGGTTCCAAATGACAACGTTTTGGGGTACGATTCCAATTTGTTTACGTAATTCGTCTTTGTTCCAATCAACAGTAGGTATACCTGCAATGCTTACTTCACCTTTGTTTGGATAGTACAAACAAGTTAGTAAATCAATTATTGTACTTTTCCCTACTCCACTTGGGCCAACAATCAAGGTAGTCGAATTTTGTTTTGCGGTAAAATTTATATCTATTAACCCTTCTTGGCGGTCAGGATAATGAAAATCCACTTTTTTAAACTCGATTTCTAAAGCTTTATCTTCCATATTTTTTCCTTTGTTTTTAGGATGCTCTGACTGCGAATCAAGTAAAGTATAAATTTGATTGAGTACAATTTTCACCTTTTTTGTGCCGAGTTGAGCTCTTTGTAAACTTGACACAGATTGAAAAACCATAGGGACATATGCTATAAAAGCAACGATACTGCCGAGGCTTAGCAAATCATTTTGAACTCTTATGTATCCATAAATAATGACAATACTTAAACAGAGCGATTGAATAAAAATCAATATACCATTTACATTTAAATCTGAAATTAGTCGTCTTTTCATCCAGAAACCACGATCTATTTCCAACCACTTCTTCCAATTTGCAATTTCTCTATCTCTATTAGTAAAAAGACGCACTGTTCTAACGTTTGCCAACACTTCTTGAAGAAAATCCGCACTACCTATTCTTGCACCTCTATATTTACTTTCAACCTCCTTAACCTTCGTCCCTGTCATCGCTGTTAAGAAAACTGTTAGTAGTGAAAATGCTAATATTATTAGGCTAATAGGTATATCAAGCAACAGCATGGATCCAAAAGTTAAGAGTAACGTAAAAACAGATAATATGGCTGGAACCAGCTCGTAATCAATATAGCCATCGCCAACTATTATAGAGTCTTGTACATTTTGATACATGCTGCCAGCTGAATTTTTGTCCAGATACTCTGTTGGTTGATTTAACATACTTTGAAATGTATCTTCACGGAGTTTTTGTGAAATTTTTTGGCCAATACCAGATAGGAAATATGTTTGAATATAGGAGATTACAGTAGCTAATATAGGAATAGAAATAAGTAGAGTAACATTCCTAATGAAAGAAGTCGTTTGTCCACCAGTAAGTGTATTAATAAGATTCTTCATGACGAGTGGCTGTGAAACCATAAGTAGTGTCGATACTAAAGATAAAGCTAATCCTATTATAATGGGTTTCCATAATGGTCGAACATAATTAACGAACAGACGTTTCAATACGTTTCCCCCTATTATAAATTCAGTTTTTATTAGAGATTTATTAGTTGCCATTTGGCGTTTACTAGAGTGAGAATATACTAAAAAAAAATCCAAGTAGATTAAATCACTTGGATGCACTTTAGAATAAGCATATTTCCTTTGAACCCTCTATAATAAAGTGATTATTTAGATAATTAAAATTAGAAATAAGTAAATACTAAGTAGACGAATTTATTTCACTTCTCTTTAAAAGAATTATCACCACACATTCTACTAGATAACATAAATTTAATGTAACTCGAGATGTTAAATTGTACCATAAATAGAGTTAAATATAAATATAAATTAAATGATACTAATTTTGACTTTGGGCAACTGCTGCTCCAATGATGTAGGATACCATGTGACCTACAAATATTGCTGTAATTAAGAAAAAGGACAGTAATGAATCAAAGACAATAAGCGCTAATAGCCATACAATGACAATAATCCCTGTTGACGCAAACCATGAATATGAACGACCTAGATGATGGATACGATTAAACCGCTCATCAACAATTTTCTTCTTTCTCAAGTACATATGGGGTCCTACAAATGATAATAATACAGTTGCCACTATAAAAGTAATCATTCCAATCCCAATCCACATTCTTTCCATTCTTATTCCTCCTCATAAATAAAAACATCTTCAATTGAACAGTTGAATAGTCGAGAGATCTTAAAGGCTAAAGTAATTGAAGGATTGTATCGTTCCTTCTCCAAAGAAATAATTGTCTGTCTAGATACCTCTAATTTTTCCGCAAGATCATCTTGCGTGTAATGATGTTTTACCCGAAATGCTTTAATGTTATTTTTCATTTTATCTCCATCTTCTTAGTAAAGTTACCTTTACATTTATATTAATTTACAATTTATTGAAAGTCAAGTTCACTTTACATTATACAAGAATTAAAAAGTACCAACAAACAAAGTATTTCCATCTACCTCTCCTATAAAGCTGTTCGGATACAGCAAATTAGCTAAAAGACTTTGCTCTAATTGTTGATATAAGCAATAAAAAGTCATAAAAATAACCATTCTTACACCTTAGTTATCATCTATTTCTTACATTCAATATTAAAATGCAGGATATATTTGCATATCCTGCATCTACAACTTCTTCTACATTAATATGTCCACCCAGATTTTTATAGCAGTTGCACCAATGAGCACTGCTAGAATCATCTGTAATAATTTTGTATTCATTGATTTACCGACCTTGGCTCCAATTGGCGCTGCAATCAAACTTGCCGTTACCAGCACTAACACTGGCCCCCATTCTACTTGTCCAGTTGTAATTTTCCCAATTGATCCACCTATGGAAGAAATAAACGTAATTGCTAAACTAGAGGCGATTGTTATACGGGTCGGGATTTTTAAAATGACAAGCATGATAGGTACTAAAATGAAACCATCTCCTGCTCCGACAATACCGGAACCTATGCCAACGATAAACGCTAAGCCAGCAGCAAGAGATTTATTAAACTGCACTTGATGCACTTGCACATCAGGAATTTGTTTTCGAGTAATAAACATCAAAATTGCTGCAAGTAATGCAAACATTCCGTACACAACGTTAATACTTTCCGCAGATAGCTCTTTCGACACTAAGCTACCAAGTAAGCTACCTGCTAATACTGCTATGCCCATTATAAAGATCAATGATTTATTTAAATACCCGCCTTTACGATACGCCCATACACCAGCAATAGATGTCACCAGTATTTCAACTGCACTAATACCCGCAACTTCGTGTGAAGTAAAACTTGTTAAACTAAGTAATGCTGGAATATATAACAGCATCGGAAATTTAATAATAGCGCCACCAATACCAAGCATTCCAGAAATAAATGAACCTACAAAACCAATGAGAAATAAGACAATTACTAATGAAAAACTCATTTTTTCTCCTTCTTCCTATCTAAAAAAGCGAGCATCGATTGCTCGAGTACTCGCCCATTTATTCTTTTATGCTTTTTCTATGAAGAAGCTTAATACACCTGCATCTTCTTTCTGTTCTACAATATTGTGACCTCCAGATTTTGCCCAAGCTGTAAAATCATTCAATGCGCCTTTATCCGTTACCAATACTTCTAGTACTTCGCCAGAAGCAATAGTATCGATTGCTTTTTTAGTTTTTACTATTGGCATTGGACAGGCTAACCCTTTTACGTCTAAAGTTTTTATGATATTCATCTTTGTTTCTCCTTTTCAATTCGTTTTATTATTTTTGTTGGAAAAGATCTTTACCTTTCCTTATTAAAATTGCATGTAAGTAATATGCAAACATATACATGACATTTCTATCTTCTATTTCTAAGTTCTAAAAATCATCTTACAGCACAACGGTTTGGTCCAATTTCCATCTCCGTTTGTGCCTCATTATCTGGTGTGATTTTACCCATGTTCACTCGTCGAATTTCTTGGTATGCGTTTGGCTGTGGTGGTAAATTCTCGGTTACAAGCGTACGAAATTCATCTTCTTCTTCGATATTCAAACCGTGGTTTTCTACAAATAAATCACCTAAGCGTTTAGCGACTGTACCATCTTCATTTAATTCATCAATGTTCATAAAGTGCGAAGGATGAACGATTAGGTCCTCTGCTAAATCACGGTAACGTCTATAAAGCGTTTCACGTAAGTCACCTACCCAGTCCTCTGCAAGGCCAGCTAGGTCAGGACGGCCAATTGAATCGATAAATAAAATATCACCAGTAAATAAATATTGACCGTCGACTACTAAAGAAGTTGATCCAATTGTATGACCTGGTGAATATAGCGCACCAACATCAATTTTTGAGCTACCTAGTTTTACTGTTAAACCGTCTGCAAGTTCTGTATACTCGAAAACAACTTCTGTAGCATCCGCTTTTGGTAAGTAATACTTAGCGCCAGTCGCAGTTGCTATGGTACGACCACCTGAAATATGATCAGCATGTAAATGTGTATCAAAAACATGTTTTATTTCAACACCTTTTTCATGAGCAAAGTTTGTAAATACTTCTGTAAAACGTACCGCATCAATTAAAGCTGCTTCTCCATCAGAAACCACCATGTATGAAAGACATCCTTTACCCAGACGAACAAATTGGTATATTTCACCGCAGTTCGGAAGTTCACCTACTTTAATTGGCTCTAAGTACATACTCCAAGATTTCATACCTCCTACAAGATAACAAACGTCAAGTCCTTCGTCTGAAAGCATTTCAGCGATCATAATTGATGAACCTTCTTTTGCACAAACGATTAATACATCTTTATCCGTTGGAATTTTTGGAAGGATTTCTTCCACACCATCAAGTAGCTCGAAATAAGGTATATTTAAGTACTCAAATTTCTGACCTTCAATTTTCCAATCTTCAAATGCATCTGAATTTCGTACATCTAAAATGAATAATTCCTTCTTTTCGATAACCTTACGTGCAACGTCTGCTGCAGTACATGTATTTACTGTCATATCCAACTTACCCCCACAGGTATTATTTTTCCGATTTTTTATGCAGTAGAAAGTGCTCCTACTGCACGGATTACAAGTAGTATTTAATACATTAATCTAAAATGTTAATGTTGGAGAAGCATCTTTTGCAAATTCTAAGAATGTAACAGCTCCACCCACTTCAATCCCCTCAACGAAATCTACGATTGTTAAGCCCATAACATCCATTGTCATTTGACACCCTATGAATTTCACACCTAACTCTTGTGCCATTTCCACTAATTGAGGAATTGTCGGAACGTTTGCTTTTGCAAAACCTTCAGCCATGAACTCTTTTCCTTCTGGCATTGATAAAGCTTGCATTGCTTGTTTATGAATTAAATTTAAGCCTTCAAATGTAAAAAAAATCGTGACTTCTTTCTCAGAAGCAGCTGCAGCTGTTGCAATATTAAATACTTTATAAGCATCGAAAAGACTACCATTACTTGCGATAATAGCTACTTTGTTTGACATTGATTTTCCCTCCACAAATTATATATTTTTTGTTAATTCACCTGTCCATGCTGTCATCCCAGGTAGTACGTTGTACACTTTATCAAATCCAGCGTTTGCTAACTTTTGTGCAGCCATATTACTACGTTTACCTGTTCGGCAAATCACATAAATTTCATTATCCATATCTAATTCTTTTAACCGTGCATCAAGCTCTCCAAATGGAATCGATATTGCACCTTCTATGTGACCGAATGCGTATTCAACTTCTTCACGAACATCTAGGATTACTCCAGGTCGCTCTGTGATTTCTTCATTTGAAATGGTATATTCAAATATTTTTTCCACATTTATGTCATTTGAACATTTACGAATATAGTGATATAAGATTTCATTCTCTTCAATAGTACCAATATACTGATGTCCAATATTTCTTGCCCATGCAGCTAAATCTGCCTTTGATCCTTTATCTGTTGCTTGTACCTCAAGAATTTCACCATCTACTAAGTCAGCCATTGCTTTTTTCGTTTTGACGATTGGCATAGGGCAAGCAAGGCCTTTAGCATCTAATTTTATGTCTGCTTTTAACATCTCTTATACCTCCATACCCATAGGGGTATTATTTATAATAAAAAAATATATTTTAGATGAATAAGTTAACATTGCCGTCTTCAGCATCTGCTAGGTACGCTGCAACGCCTGCATAATGTATTCCATCTATTAATTCCTCTTGTTGAAGTCCGAGTAGATCCATTGTCATCGTACAGGATACTAATTTAATATCTTGTTCCAGTGCCATATTAATCAATTGCGTCAATGTTAAGGCATTATGTTTGTTCATAACGTGCTTAATCATTTTTGGACCCATACCCATCATTTGCATTTTTGATAAACCGAGTTGTTCTGCACCTCGTGGCATCATTTTGCCAAACATTTTTTCAAGGAAACCTTTCTTCACTTTTACACCTTCTTGTTTACGAAGTGCATTAATTCCCCAAAAGGTGTGGAAGATTGTTACTTCATGATCATATGCGGCTGCCCCATTTGCAATAATATAAGCTGCCATCGCCTTGTCATAATCACCGCTAAATAATACGATTGTCGTTCTTTTCTTCTCCATTCCAAACTCCTTTATACCACCAGGGGTATTATTTCTTTTAAAAAATAAATAGTCGCAAGCCTAAGTGACTTTTCCCGACTACATTTACTGCTTCCTTAAACACTTGATTTTTTTGAGTTGTCTTTATCTGCTCTTTTAATACATTTCAGAAGATTATCTGTCTCTGTAACTATTACACAAATTTTCACTAGAAACCAGAATGTACTGCCGTATGCTGTACGATTACCTACTTATAACTCTTTCCTTCTTCCAACGTTCGAAGAAATGCAAGCACTTGAACTACTTCACTTCAATAAGTTTTAACCGATTACTCACTTTGTATCATAGTTCAAATTCAAATACTCATACTTTCGCAAATCGCTGACAACTTTCTTACAAACACCATATTATACCCCCATGGGTAAACAGTCAACTAAAATATCTTGAAAGAGTCTAGCTTGATTAACCGTGGTTCTTATTCATTTCGGAATATTGAACTATCTTAAAATTATTTAATCCCCTTAGCTACTTAATACTATTTTTAGGTTAGGAATATATGGGGCAGTATTATCAAAACATCTGATATGTATAGCTTAGTGCAACTATTATTCTACAGTATTGACATATTTCTAAGCATCTTCTTGAGGGATAATTCCATAAACCCCGTTAGCAATTTTAGAAAAGTTTATGAAGCATATCTGCTGATTTTCAAATAGCTCCAGACCGATAGTCACCCATTTGTACCTCCTTTAATAAAGTAGTTAAGTATAGAAGGAGGCTTCTGAAGTGAAAGGTCTTTTAGAAAAACGCTGGATAGATGTACATTTTGAAACACTTCCATTATGGCAACAATCAGCTTTTACATCCTTCTCTTCCATGATTGCAGATGAAGACAATACGTATCCGTGTTTCCCAGCAAGACATGCATTTTTATCGAATTACCTTAGATTTAGTTTTGTAGGAGATCCTCGGGAACTAAGTTCTCTAAATGATCTTGCAAACTGCTTGAGGACGTATGGAAAATGTTCACGCGATTCAGGGAAAAATACCGCTTTAGCTATTTTCTTGGAAACACCAGAGGAAATTATTGAGGACTATGACTGGGAGGACTATCGCAAATTATTTTGGTCCATTTTAAATCAGCTGACAACATTTGATGAAAAAGATTGGCCAACAGATATGCCAATAGATCCCTCTCATCATAAATGGGCATTTTGTTTTGAAGGAGAACCTTATTTTATTTTCTGTGCCACACCTGCTCATAGATTACGAAAGAGTCGTCATTTCCCATCTCTTCTCATAGTATTTCAGCCACGTTGGGTGTTCGATGAAATTCACAACTCTACTGATAATGGACTCAAAATGAGAAAGTTGATACGTAAACGCCTTGTTGCATATGATGGCATTTCAGTTCATCCTGATCTAAAATGGTATGGAAAAGAAGACAACCTTGAATGGAAGCAATATTTTTTAAGCAATGATGATACTAGCGAATCCAAATGTCCTTTTATGAGTTTAAAAGGCAAATTGTGAATTCGCCCTAAATAAGTACCTTTTATCAACCACTCTTTTTACTACTCCATTTTTTCGCCATTATAAATGTACAAACTCCTATTATGACTATGAAGAGCAGACTCACATATAATCCGAGTCTGCTTGTTTTTTCACCTAACGTACCTGATATTGTTATAACGATCAACAGCATTCCTATAATTGTTTTCACTCGTTCCCATAGCGACACTTTCATTAGCTTCGTATAAGTCACTAAAATGAATAACCAATTATACAGGAGCATCAAACCAGCAGCTGTTATCATGTATTCAAAAATCTTCTCTGGCAGCAAAAAGCCAATGATAATGGTTATGAGCAAGCCACCAGCTAAAAAAAGAAATGCAGGTAACGGTATTTTCATTTTCCCTTTTTTCGCTAGGAAAGCAGGTGCATCATGATCTTCTGCAAGCGAAGTTAATATTGTCAGTACTCCGTACAATGAGGCAACCATCGTTGAAAAACCAGCTATTATCAGAATTCCATTGAAGACGTCCATCACATATGGGAGCTGAAAATTTTCAAGAGCTGTAATAAATGGACTTTCTTCTACTTTGAATTTTTCCCAAGAAATGAGTGTCAAAGCAAGAGCAATGGACAAAATATAGATGACGGTCAGTACAATTATCATAATTTTTCCGGCTTTAGGTGCTTCTTTGGAATCTTTTAAATCAATAGCTAAAAGGCCCATTACTTCAATTCCACCGTAAGCATAAAATGTATAGAGCAGCGCAAGCCAAATCCCTCTATAGCCCTCTGAAAAGAAGTTCTTATAGTTATCTAAAAACAAATTAACGTCACCCGTTTGACTAGTCATCCCTCTGCTCAAAAGGATCACGGCAACAATGATGAACATGACTATAGCTGCCATTTTCATCACTCCAAAAATGTTTTGAAATTTTTCAAACCCTTTCATGCCTGTAAGAATAACCAATAACCCTAGTACAGCGTAAATGGATGTTCCGATCCAAAGAGGTAAAGATGTAAACCAAAACTGCGTAAATATCCCTAACGCCATAAGTTGACTTCCCATAATGAGCATTTCTGAAAGTAAATATACCCATCCATTACTAAAGCCAGCCCACCTTCCAAAAGCTTTCTTAGCATATGATTGGAAAGATCCTTTATCAAGATGCACTACAGACATTTTCGATAGTGCATCGTAAACGATGTAAGTTCCGATTGCAGCTAAAATAAAGGGAATTAATACAGCAGGTCCACTTTTCTCAATGGCTATACTTGAACCAAGAAAAAAACCTGTTCCTATCGTACATCCTACTCCAAGAAGAGATAACTGCCACCATGACATAAGGTCTTTCTTTATTTTTGATCCCATCAGGGTCACCCCTATACATTTATTGCTAAGTGTATTATTTTAATGATTTCCGTCTAAGAGGCAGTGTCATACAGCGAATGCCTCCTCCACCTTTCTCTAACTCTGTTACCTCAATTTCAATAATTTTCTTCTTTTGCAATTTAGGATGATTTTTGATCATCTGCTTATGTGCTTGTTTGCTTATTAATAATGTTTCTGGATCTATGTTAAGAAAATTAATATCAGGAATAGTGTTATATTTATCTAGCCAGTTCACCTCAAATCCATGACGTTTTAAAAATTGTTCTGGCATTTCAAATCGAGATGAATTCTCTGTCAAAACATTTATAGGTAAATAGCACACGAAGCTCTTTGCTATGAGTAAATCCTCGTTTGCTACATTACAATTCATATCCAAATGAAGCGTATCGGACCTACGAGGCAAATCAATTATTCCTATTTCAGAAAAACCAGCACTAAAAATCTTTCCCTTAATTTTTTCCACACTTTCTTTACTTGTCCGCATCCCAATATTTATTAACACAGCATCTCGATTAAGAATTAGAACATCGCCAAATTCTAGTGCTCTCACATTATCATTTTCATGTAATAAAAAGGTTTTTGGAAACCATTTTTCCATTAGCGAATGTGCTTGTACATACTCTGGACGCCTCATCGATACCCCTGCTTCTCCTGGTAAAATGATATCTCCAAACACACATGCAAGATCCCGTACAAAATAACGATTAAGCAGCTGATCACTTAAGTTTCGTTCATCTTGCGATAGCTCCTCTGAATAATCGATGACCTTAATTCCTCTATTCTCTAAGGTATATTTGAACTCCATGAAATTTTGTTGTGCTTTTGCATGATTAACAGAAGAGCTCCACCCTACATACTCAGCAGTTTTTAATTTTGGTACCTCTAACTTAGATGGTGAACAAAGCAAAACAACTTCAAGCTCTTCATGCTCTGACCAACAATTAGGTTGAAATGATAACATGTGGATCCACTCCCTTTTGTACATATCTTCCTTATTGTTAGCACTCTGAATGGGATTATGCATATGGATTGGCGCAATCTTCTATTAGTATAGAAGCAAGTAAAACTTTTAAAGAGAACGTATTATTTGATGAAATTTTAAAACACAGTTTTTTCATTAATAACTATTAATATATTGCATAATTATGTATAATAAGTAAAATATAACTTATGTGAGGGTAATTAGATGAAGAAAATTATTATTGGTCTTTTAGTGGCAAGCGTATTAACATTCGGAGTAGTTACACCCATTTCAATTAATGGACAAAATGTAGCATACGCGAAATCAAAAGTAACAATAACAAAAAAAGAATTCAATAAAATTAGAAATGGCATGTCTTATAAGAGTGTAAAGAAAATCGTTGGTGGTAAAGGAGAATTAATTTCCGAGGTTGGCCAAAAAGGAGAGCCATATTATACTTATATGATAATGTATTATGGTAAAGATGGAATATCAAATGCTAACTTTACATTTCAAGGCGGGAAATTACAAATGAAAGCACAATTTTTATTAAAATAATAGAATAATATATATTAAAAACCCCTTCTCATAGAGTTGGGGTTTTTAATTGGGAAGATCAAAATGTCGACTCTACCCAATTGGTTATTTCGACGCCATTTCTTAGATTTAGGGTTAATTGATGTGTACTCTCTTTTATATCCACCTCTTATAAGGAGGGATACTTTGAGGGAAATTAAATACATTGAATGCATCATATTTTGTTTTTACTTCTCGAAGGCGTCTAAAATTATTTCCATAGTACGTTATCGGCCAATTTTTAATATATAGATCTGGAAAATTTACATAGTCGCCATCTGTAAAGGGAGATAATGTGTTTCTTACTTCTTCTACCCACCTAATATTTTGCTTTTCTTCTTCTGGATTTTCCCATGTAGTAAGGTACTCTTGAGCAATGATCGCATTCCTATAAAAATAAGCCGTATCATATGAAGCGATTTTGCCTACTGCTCCACCCAGAGATTGATGCCAAATGCTCGAATTTCTATTTGGAGCGTTTGCTAATAAATGCTTCATCCTATTGATTGCTCTAAGTGGAAAAGGTTTTTTAATAAAGGAACCTGATCTCTTACGAAGTGCTGGTTGGTTTCCACTTGGTACGTCAAAGAATCTGACCGCTTCAATATATGGAACTTCCTTTACCCATACATTTGTTGGTGAGCCGGCAGAGGTAATAGGCTTTAATAATTTCTTTAACTTGGAGGCAGAACCAACAAATATGCCTTGAGAAATGATTTCTCCCGCTTCTTTTGATTTTAATTCAATCTGCGAAGTTAATTTTTCGTCCGTTTGGTGTGCCCACTTTTGCCAAGCATCAAAGGCAACTTCAAGATCCTCCCACTTCCATGAAACAGAGAAGAGAGATACATTTGAAATAGGATGCAGTTTAAATGTAAGGGACGTGACAATACCAAAGTTACCCCCTCCTCCCCCGCGACAAGCCCAAAATAGATCCCTGTTTTCATTTTTATTTGCTTTAATCAGTTCTGCGCCTTTATGTCCATCTGCTCTTACCATTTCAATTTCAATCAGATTATCACAAGTAAGTCCGAATGGGCGTGATAACATACCTATTCCTCCACCGAGTGTCAGGCCAACGATGCCCACACTACCTTCTGTCCCTGCAGGTATGGTCAGGCCGTATTTCCATAGTTTTTTATATACTTTTCCTAAATCAGCACCGGCAGCTATTTTTGCCGTCATTGCTTCCTGGTCAACCTTAATTTTATTCATTTCACTGACATCAATGATCAAGCCATTATTGATTAATGAAAAATTCTCATAACTATGTCGACCACTTCGTATCCGGAATGGTTCGTTATTTTCTCTTACCCACCTCAATGCATTTAATACGTCTGCCGTCTTTTGACAGAATACGATTTTACTCGGGAATTTTGGAATGCTTAAGTTGTTATTTATTCTTGCCTGTTCATAGTCAGGATCATCAGGGGTAACAATTCGGCCTGTGAGCTCAGTATTAGCCAACTCATAACTCCTTTCTCAAAGAAGATAGTGCACATGTAACATACTATGCAAAACCTTTGAGAAAGATATTTCCTTAGAAAGGCTCCCACATGAACTGTGGCTACAATAAATTCTCATCTTCAAGCATCATTTTAAAGGTTCCTAAAAATTGTAAGACTCTCTTTAGGAACCTAGTTCTGTAAGTTTGCCCTGCTTATTGCTTAGTAAGAATACTATCAGTGCTATGACCAAAAATGCAGCAATATAGCCTAATAGCACCACGATACTTCAATTTATTTGAAATTAATTAAACTGAAAACCGGATAGTTAGTAATAAAGTGCATCAGAAATAGAATGAATGCGTATATATATGTATAAGTGGAGAGAAACCGACCTTTTTCAATAAACATTTATGAAAGGGGGATTTTTAAAATGGGGTTAAATATAACATTATGGATTGTTGCCGCTTATATTTTATTATCGTTCATTTTAATGCCTATGCAATATAAGTACATTACACATTTAAAAGAAACCGATAAGAAAATAAAGGAATTGGGTTTAACGAAAGATGAATACTATGAGAAGATGAGTTTCGAAACGCAAGTGTTAACTTTTAATGCACAAGGAAATTTATTGTTTTTGGGAGCAAACCTTTTCTCTACACTTTTGTATAATTGGAAGCAACGAAAGAATTGAACATTAAATTCGAAATTTAGAGCTTAATAAAATGGGTTAGTTTTTCAATTCCCTATCCTTCTCTCTTTAATCAAAAAAAGTACATTACTACAAGTTCTTAGTAATGTACTTTCATTTATATTACTTGCAGTTTTAAAGCAAGTTTTTTCTTATTTAACTCTTATCAGCACTTAAAGTCAGCTGCATAATCATTTCAAATAAAACAATCCACCATTAATTACTTCGATTTTAATTCTAGGGTCGTATTGTTCTTCTAGTGCTTGCTTCTCCATTTCGTAACTTTCCGGCTTATCTTCAACCCCATCATAAAAGTACTCTAATACTTGTTGTGCCTTTTGCCACCTTTTGTTCGCTTCTTCAGCCCAAGTATGGTCATCTTGTTGAACGATAGTTTCTATTGCTACATTTAATCGTTCTAATGCGCGAATTGGTTTTATAATATAAGGGAGCTCAAATGCATTGTCTGGCATGGTTGGTACTAAATCCACTTCACTTAAAGATTCTTGAAAGCCATCTAAAAGTTGGCCAGTCATTAAATTTAAGCCAAAAGAATTCAGCATTTCTTTTGTTTGATCGCTGTAATATGACACTTTATAATTTACAGCAAGCCATGGGGTTAAAATGGTTTTTGTTTCAAGATGATTTACATTCTCAAACATTTGTACAAATGCACCTAACTCTTTAGTTGCTTGAAACAATTGACTGAGTCGAGGAGAACCGAAATGCACAACTTCTCCTTTGATATTGTCATCAAGCTTTGTTTGATCTGTAATTAAAGTTAATTGAGCTGGACATGGTACACCGTTCGTACTTTCTAAATATCTCCAATAAAAAGGACGGTTCATAATCCGTTTATCCATATCAATCGTTAATTGCACAGTGATGTAATGGTCACTTTCATTTACAATATGACAATCGTTCTCTAGAAAAAAATTCCGTAAGTACCCATGAACTTGTTGTGGGAACATGTAAACCCTCCTCTGAATTCTCCTGGCGCATCTTTTTCGGGCAAAAAACATATACCACCGTTACTTTTTGTTTTAATTGTACTTTTATAAAGCAGATAAAATGTCGTCTAATTCTCCGACTACTTTTTCAAAGACATCAATTTTAACGTAGAGCATGTCCAGTATATCTTTTTCAATAGTGTTATCTGTCACTAGATTATAAATTTGAACGTCATGTTCTTGTCCTAAACGATGGACACGGCCAATTCGTTGCTCTAACTTCATCGGGTTCCATGGTAAATCATAGTTTATGACATGATGACAGAATTGCAGGTTTATCCCTTCCCCACCTGCTTCCGTTGCAATGAGGACTTGTGCATGTTCCTTGAATAAGTGCTTCATGTAATCACGTTTACTTTTCTTGAATTTCCCATTAAAAAGAACACTTGTAATACCTTTTGAATTTAAATACCACTGCAAATAAGCTTGACTTGCTCGATATTCGGTAAAAATAATAACCTTGTCAGTTGTCTTGGAAATAATCTCATAAGTCTTCTCCGCTTTCGAGTTTACTTCCAATGCCATTAGTTTTTGAATGACTCCTTCAACGTAATCTTCCTCTTCTTGGTCACCACAATTTTGACGCATATTATTTAAGGTTAAGTAAGTAGCTTCCTTGCTACTACACATTTCCTTTTGTAAAGTAATCATTGAAAATGCGCCAGAAAACGCAGACGAAACATCTTTTAAATCCAAAATCAAATTGTAAACTTCTCTTTCCTCATCAGTAAATTGAATTGGGATAATTTGTACTTGTCGATTTGTCCATTCAATCCCTGTATCCTGCCTTCTATTTCTGACCATCACTTGATTAACTAATTCTCTTAAATACTCATCGTGCTCTAAATTATGTTTGCTTGCTGAAAACGAGGACTGAAACATTTCATAATTACCTAAATGTCCAGGCTTTAATAAAGAAATGAGATAAAACAATTCAAATACATCGTTTTGAATAGGCGTAGCAGTTAATAATAGACAAAACTTCTTCTTTAAACTTTGGACAAACTCGTAGATTTTCGTTTTATGATTTTTTAGTTTATGTGCCTCATCAATAATAATCATGTCATAATCCTGAGCATATATTGCCTCTCTATGAGGACTCTTTTTTGCCGTATCCATGCTCATAACTACTATATCGTATTGATCTAACTGAATATTTTTCTTATACGCAATTACAGGAATATAAAATTTATAATTTAATTCCTCGACCCATTGATTAATAAGAGAAGCTGGAGCTAATATTAATGCTTTTTTGACAAGCCCTCTTATTAAATATTCTTTCAGTATTAGACCTGCTTCTATCGTTTTACCAAGACCTACTTCGTCTGCAAGAATCGCTTTTCCATTCATCCTTTCGATGACTGTTTTAGCTGCTTCTAATTGATGAGTAAGGGGTGTTAGGTTTGGTAAGTATTTAGGAGATTGGAGACCAGAAAAGTCAGTAATAAGATTTGTTTTTACTACGTCGTAACTCATATTGTAGAGTTTCCAACTATCCCATTCACCATTACTCTCCAGCTTGTTTATGAAGTCTTCTTCCCACTTAGACGACCTTTCAATAATCATGATCATCACCTCTTGAGATTTTTTCTTACTTATGTTGTCCCAAAAAGAAATACCTATGATTATTTATTTAAAAATAAACTCGTATAAGTTTATTAATATGTGAATAGAAAGGAAAATACACGTACCTAAAAGTTTTAATCTCATGTTTTTTCGCATATTCTTTCAATTTATATTGATCAACTTTATTCAACTCCTGTTACTTTTTTGTATGAGATTCTTCATTTTGTAAAGAATAGTAATATTCTTTTTTAACTGGAGTGAATAATAATGATAAAACTACAATCCCCCATTGAAGGAAGAAAAACTCATTTTGGATATATTCGTGATATTTTCGAAGAATATGGTTGTGATTTTTCTTCAAATTTTGAGTATGACCAAGGGCAATTTGATAGCATTTTATGGCGAGACGCTGGAGAGACGATCTATTTAAGACTTCCCTTTATAGTATTAGAGGGAGAATTAGACCACTACGAAGCTTTAATTGCATTCGGTTCCCCTTATGTCATTAAACATGTTGTGAATATTGGTTTAGACCGTGATGAAAATGCATTAGCTACCGTAGCTGGGATTAGTCAATTTCAAAAGCCTTTGGATAAAGACGGTCATATCGAAGATAAAAGTAGATGGGTACAAGCCAGCGAAAATAAAATAGAGAAATTATTGTATTCTCTCGAAGAGCCATTAAGTTCCTGATTAGATTTGTAAACTGTTAAAACCGCTTGAATATATAGATTCAAGCGGTTTTATTTTTTACTCTATAGCTCCTGAATATTAGATACTTCTACAACTTCCCAAAATCACATTATAAACTCCTGCATTATTGGCAAAACTAACAGATACCAATAGATGTTAGAGGGTGCAATGTGAAAAACATCGGTTCAATTAGTATATTACACGTCATATTCTTGTCGATGACCGTCATCGGTTTAAAAAATCATGTAACCATTATTCCGTCATTATTAAAAGTTGCTGAGAGGGATGGATGGGCTTCTATAATATTAGCGACAGTAGCACTATTTCCTTGGCTGTTTCTCTTAGTTTATATTCATAAAAAATCAAAACAAGAACCCATAAAAGATTGGCTAAAAAATAAGATAGGCAAAGTGGGCTCTTCCATTGTGTTATATATTATAGCTATTTATCTTATTATTATCGCTGCTTTTACAATGAGAGAAACTTTGCAATGGATTACTACTACTTTTCTACCTAAAACACCAATGTTAATAATGTTGATTGTTTACACTATTCTATGCATTTTACTTGTCACATCGAATTTACAAACCATTGCTATGATTAATGTTATGGTACTTTTTGGAGTAGTCGTTTTTGGTTTTTTTGTAGCATTTACGAACATTCAAGTAAAGGAACCTGAGTTATTGCGTCCTTTTTTTGAACATGGATTACCACCAATTTTGAAAGGAATGGTGTACCCAGCATCCGGATTTATCGAGTTAGTGCTGGTTTTATTCCTTCAACATCAAATTAAAGGCAAAATTCGGTGGTATCATTTCACAGTAATGCTTCTAATTTTAATGGGATTAACACTTGGTCCACTCGTTGGAGCTATCATTGAATTTGGACCAACTGAGGCTGCAAAACAAACCTATCCTGCTTATGAAGAGTGGGGACTCATATCAATAGGTCGTTTTATTGAACATCTTGATTTTCTTTCAATTTATCAATGGCTTACGGGTGCATTTATAAGAGTTGGATTATTACTATACGTCGTTGTAGATATTTTCAATATGAACGGAAAGAAAAAGCGTATTTGGTTAACACTATCTCCTGCTTTCTTCTTTGCTTCCTTATCATTATTTCTATTGAGCGACAGTATGTTTCTTGAAATAAAGGGGCATTATTTATTAACTGTTACCTTTTACTTCTTTTTAACACTTTCCCTTTTTCTTGGTATTGTAGCTTTCTTTTCAGGAAGAGCAGCCAAAAAAGCTCAAGCAAAATAATTACTTAGAAAGTAGTGAAAATCGATGGAATCTGCTAAAGAGCCAATAGATATCAATGCCTTGAGGCAGTTATTTCAAAAGTCTGCGGATGTTCATTTTCAAGCATATACATTCAATCAACATAAAGTACAATTTATTACTTGTGATGCAATGGTAGATCAACAGCTTTTAAATGAAGTTATTATCCAAAGAGTGCAACAATTATTATCTAACAATATAGAGCAAACTTTGGAAGAAGCCATAAAAACACAATTAATCATTCCTGATTTAATAAAAGTTGAAGATAAAGAAGAAGCTATATCACTCGTATTTACAGGACACTTACTTCTTTTTTTTGAAGATGAACTTCTCCTATATTCAAGTAATATTGCTAAAATGCCTAATCGAAATCCTGAAGAAACTCGAATGGAAATGGTTATTAAAGGACCAAGGGATAACTTTATCGAAGATATTTCAGTTAATATTGCATTAATTAGAAAGAGATTACCGACAAATTCATTGTGTGTGGAAAAATTTGTACTAGGAGAGCGTTCAAAAACTTCAGTAGCCATTCTCTATTTTGACGATATTGCTAATAAGGAAATATTGAGCGAAATCAAAAAGGAATTAAATAAAGTCGATACTGATATTGTTTTTAGTGGAGACTTATTAATGGAACGCATTATTAAAAGTGGCATGCTATTTCCAAGGACTGATTATACGGGAAGGCCAGATCATGCCATTCAATCCCTTGTCAGGGGGCGTTTTCTTATACTAGTTGAAGGGGTAGCCTACGTTGTTATCACGCCAGTGAATTTGTTTTTACTCTTAAAATCGGGTGAGGATAATGAAAATACCATCGTTTTCAGTTCATTTGAACGGATACTTCGTGTGTTTAGTATATTAATTGGTTTACTCCTTCCTGCATTTTGGCTCGCTTTAACTACTTTTCATCAAAATCAAATGCCACTTCAATTACTAGCGACCATTGTACAATTGAATACAGGACTTCCTCTTCCATCCGCAATAGAAATGCTCCTTATGCTCCTCATGTTTGAATTATTCAGAGAGGCGGGCTTACGTCTTCCATCTGCCATTGGAGGAACTATTAGTGTTGTTGGTGGATTAATTATTGGAGATGCAGCAATCCGAGCAGGCGTAACCAGTCCTGCGATGATCGTCATTATAGCGATTTCAACCATTGCAACTTTTACGCTAATCAATCAATCCCTTGTTACTGCAGTAAGTGTGTTACGTATTTGTTTTATAGTCGCTACTGCATTTTTTGGTTTATTCGGCTTCTTTATGTCTCTTTACTTCACCTTATTTTACTTAACAAATATTCGAACATTCGGAGTTCCATACATGAATATTTCCTCAGATTTAAATTGGTCGACAATCAAAAAATCGCTCTTTAGACTTTCTCCAAAAAACTATTCTAAGCGTCCTAATATGTTAGACCCACTGGATAAAACACGGACAAAAGAGAAAAAAAATGAATAAGAGAATTTGGATTATTGTACTTTTACTCTCGACTCTTCTTTCTGGTTGTTGGGATGTAGACGAGCCTGAAAGGATGCTATATGTGCACGGGGTGGGCGTAGATTTCAAGGATGGTGAATACGAAGTCTACACTCAGATTATTGATTTTACCAATACTGCAAAAACCGAACAACCTACTAATAACCCCGTACAGTCCGAAGTCGGTTATGCCAAAGGGAAAACGATTGATGAAGCAATTTTCAAATTATATCATTCCATTGATCAAAAAGTTTTTTGGGGTTTCTTTACATTTATCATTTTCTCGGAAGAAGCCTTAAAGGATGGGCGAGCAAATCCTATTATAGATAATTTCCTTCGTTATAGAGAAACTAGATATCAAATCTGGATGTACGGTACTAATGATCCGATTAAGGATTTATTGTTAACAACACCCATCATAAATAAATCTCTAATATTGTCAAAGTTGGGTGACCCAGAAAATTCATATGAACAAGAATCCTTTATAAAACCCATCAATTTCCGCGAGTTAATCATTGGACTAAACGAACCAAATCACGAAATGGCTATACCATTTATATCTGTCAATAAACATTGGGAAACGGAACAAAACGAAACCAATACCATTTCTTTATCTGGAGTAGGATTACTCTCCCCAAAAGAATTTAAAGGGTATCTGCCTGCAGACAAAATACGTGGATTACAGTGGATGACAAAAGAAACGAAACGTGGGGAAGTTACAGTCCAACTAGATTCTAATGATTCAGTAGAATTCACTGTAGTTGTCGATAAATTAAAATTGAAAGTAAAACCAATTGTTAGAAAGAATGATGTGAAATTCGATATTGCTATAAAAATGAACGTCACTGTTAGTGAATTTCATGGAGATTTATCGTCTAATGAAATTCGAAGAGAGGTAATTAAAGAAGTAGAAAAAGAAATAAGAGGCACATATGAAGAAGCATTAAATCATAATACGGATATCTATCGATTATCTGAGTACCTATACCGTAAAGAATTCAAAGCCTGGAAAAAGCTTCAGAAAGATGGAAAAGTAGAACTAACAGAGCATTCTATACAGAATATTAAAGTGGAAATTAGAAAGTTAAAATCACAAAGAAAATCGTCTAAGGAGACTATTGAAAAATAACGTTGCTCCGAATATCTGAAATATACATTGTGAAATACTATCTAAATATGCACTAACATGGTACATGTATTTATAGGGAGACTATTTTTAAGATTGTTGTGTAGCAAGCCAATCTTGAAAGTAACGGTCTCCCTTTTTCTAGTTAACTAATTATGTAAGTTGTTTTACGTTTTAAAAGTAAGCTATTGTATTATGTTTAAATTCTCATTGGATTAATAATCTATACTTTTATAAATTTGAATAGCCTATAAAAAAAGTTACTGAATTTCTCCAGTAACTTAATCTTATATATTTTTTCACTAAAAACTTAAATATTATTAACAGATATACATCTGATGTACAATTAAGATTTGCGCTAATAGACTATATCTTTCTTATAATACGTTACCTAAACTCATTTACAGTTGAGCCTTTTAATAGCTCAACTATTGTGTTTTCAATTTCTTTTTGTATACCTTCAACAATAGAGAAATCAACTGCTTCGTAATAAATCGCTTCTAACTTATCGTGCGATATTTTTGCTTCAGCTAAACTTGCTGTTCCCTCATTCATTTTATTTCGATATCGTTTGGAAATCTCCAAAATTTGCTCTTCATAAATTTCATCCGTTCTTGGGAAAACGGCAACATTGTATAAATCAATTATTTCGTCGCCTTCACGAGATGGAAAATATTCATGAGGTGCTGTACTGTCAAAAATCGCGATTCCAAGTTCTCTGAGGATGACCATATCCAAACTATTTGGATCAAATCCGCAGTGATAGATCTCAACATCTAAGCCTCTTTCTTCAGCTGTAGAAGCTAATTTCTTCAGAAGAGTTGATTTTCCTGAACCAGGTCTGCCTTTTAAAAAGTAACGCTTACGAATGTTCTCAGTTAGATTTGGAACATAATCTACTGCTCCTATTGGCGTAGCTGCTCCTAAAAAACGATGTCGGACATCTGCTTCCTTATTTAAATGAATTTCCCCAAAAAATGTTACTTTTATCTCCTCAGTCAATACATTTAACTTTTCAAAATCCATATTGGCAATATAGATTGCTTCCCATTCATCATGAACGGCTAACGCTTCTGCATAAGAATGATAAGCTTGCCCATACGCTTCTTCTTTTTCCTTCATTAATTGAATAATGTCATCCGTTTTGGTGCCAAGTTGTTGTGAATTCCACGCATTCCCTAGATTCACATACTCCTCAATAGCACCAGGAGCTTTAGGTTCTATGACATGCGGTTCCGTTCCATCAACAATCCCTATCTTTAATGTAGGAAAAATAACACCATCAATAGAATCTGAATCAGAAGCACAATGGATGAATTCTACATCATACCCTTTTTCCTGCCAGTCACTCGCAATATTCTTCATTAAAGTCGACTTCCCAGTCCCTGGACCACCTTTTAATATGAAGATCTTCTCTAATCCCGCATAAATAGAATCGTATAGGCTAAAGAAACCTCTTGCCGTATTTCCCCCAAAAAAATAATGTAACGCTTTTCCGCTCACCAAAAAAATCTCCTCTCTAACTGGAAGTTTTTCTATAGATGTAAGGTATGCGAAAGAAGAGATATAGGTGAATGCCTAGTGAAGATTACTGGGAAAATTGAATAGCATATGTAATATGCTATTCCTCCCTACCTTTCAGTCACCATGTAGATTTAAAGTATAGTTTTAAAAAAAGAAACAGCTGCTCATTTATTAACTGCAAACAAAACGAATCCATTTTGAAAACAAGTATGTTCAAAATGGATTCTTTATCTTTCAGGAAAATTTAATTTTTTTATTACTTTAAAGCATTTTTTATATGAGCTAAGTGATGATTACCATGCCATGCATAAATACCAATGTTTTTTTCGAGCGATACAGCACCAGAATCAGGATGGATAAATGTTCTTTTTAGTTGTTCATCAGTTAAATTTTCAATTAAATAAATCCAACGCTCATGTAAGGATTCAATGATTTTCAAAGAAGTGGCGATGGGTAATTTTGAATCCGGCAACTCTGCCCATTTATCTTCAGAATACGGTTTAATTGTTGGAGTTTCTTCTGTTAATGCTAGTTTGAAACGGATATAAGCATTCATATGACTATCTGCAATGTGATGGACAATTTGTCGAATAGTCCAACTACCTTCTCGATATGTATTCTCTAGTGCTTCGTCAGTTAAATGATTGACTACATCCTTTAATCTTATTGGTAACGTACGAATTTCATTTTCCCAAGACTTTATTTCTTCTGTTGAAATGTGTTCTGTACAAACGAATTCTCCTATAGGAAATCTTTCATTCATCATCTATTTATCCCACCCTATTCTTTATTTTCAAAAACTGCGTTAAATCCAATATTTGTTATATATTTTACATTTTTTACTGTACAATTAATATATCAATATTCAAGAAAAGTGCAGATTACCTTGAATTTTTAAGATTGGAGTTACGTTTATGAATAGACTAGTAATTATGACTGTTGGTAAAACTCATAGCGGTAAAACTACATTTGCAAAAGCTTTAGAAAATCAGATGTTTAACTCTGTTGTCATTGATCAAGATAAGCATGCTGAATTCCTTCAAATGAATTACCAAACAATATTACCGGAACAAGGAAAGAATACAATTAAATACGCTCTGACACAAACCATTGTTAATTATGCTACTACTGAGACGAATTGCCATCTTATTTTGTGCAACTCAAATCGTAATCAAAAAGGACGTTTGAAGCTACTCGAACAATTCCATAACAAAGGATTTAAGAGTATTCTTGTGGATTTTGATATTCCTGAACATGTTCTTAAAAATCGTGTTGCGAAAAGTCAGCGTGATACTTCCATACTAAGAACCGCATCAACTTTTGCTGAAGTGCTTAGTCGACAGCACAATGAAACGAATCAAGATGATGTAGTCGCACCGATTAAAGGAGAGGCAGACCATTTATTTGTCATTAAAAACTCCACTGAAGTTGAATCGGTTATCCGAAAAATTGTTGATCTTGCTCAAATTTGATACAACACTTAACTGTGTTAACTATCGAAAGCGAAAATTAAGGATTTGCCAAACGAATTAAACAACATTATTTCTTTTATACATTTGCACTACTCCAAATGCATAGCAATCTCCAGTCCCGTTGCTTTATCATTAAAGATATCGCTGTATTCTGTAAACACTAAAGTCATCCCCGAAATATCGTCAGGTACTGGTGGAGAAACAATGAATGAATGCATGAAGTTCCCAGTCGATCCTGACGCTCTGTCATTTCGACAATCATAAGCTTGTCCAATAGACAATGCAAAATGATTATGATTTAATTGATGATTCTTTCGTGTATCTATTGTTTCATTCCAATCGATATTAAGATGGACAATACTGGCATTTTCGTACTGTCTTATAAATGTGACAGTGTAAAATTTTTCATCAACTTCAACTGATTTTAAAACTGGTAGATGCTTTCTAAACCCACTAGGCTCAACTTGAGGTTTAAAAAAGTCATGCATTCTAACAGTTCCAAATAACGAACTTAAATATTCTTCATACAAATCATATTTTGTTGCCCATTTTGAAAGCACTTCATCAGGTGGAAAAACTGGATGATCCATTGAAAGGTCCTTGCGTTGCTTTAATAAAGTACAAATTTGTTCATCAATCGAGAAAAGCTGTTCATTATAGTTATTTGAAGATTGCTCAATAGAGTTTCGTTTCATCTAACTTCCCCTCAATTCTATAATTTCATTAAAACTATATTACCTTTATTTTATACGATATAGAAAATTATAGTAAGTTAGTTGATTTTTTCTAATTACTCATGTAAGCTTCACAATTAGAAAAGTTATCTAGAAAATAATTATTTTGAATACTATATGAAAAATAAAAAAAGTCGAATTCCTATTAAGTGAAGGAATCGACTTTTCTTTTGCATTCAAAGTACCTATTTTTGTATCAATATCATAGTTATTTTTTTCGACGTCTTCTAATGATTACAACAGCTATCAAAAGTACTAACATTATTAAAGCAATATATATTTGTTTATTATTTGTTACGTTTACAGAAGGTGTTTTTTCTTGCCCTTTAATGTTTTCCAAAACTAATGTTACTTGTTCAGTAGGCGTCTGACCTTTTCCTAAAGCTTGAATATCCTCTTTAGCTCCGGATAAAGGCGCAGTTCTTGAACAAGCGTTAACTCTTAGTTCTCCATTGTCCTCATATGCATATATTAAATACTCCTCTTTTAAAGAGAATCCATAGCCACAACTGGCTGAACTCCTTTCTGTATAAACAATGACTTGTGTTTGGTCAACACCTTTCCATGATTTATCTACGCTAAATAGTATAGCAATTGGATCTGCAGAAGATTGTATTTCATTATTTTTGTTTCTATCAACAATTTCAATAACTTTACCAGAGAAAACTGCCGAACTACTTTTTAAAGCTTCTTTTGGCGGATCCGGCTGAGCACATGAACAAGCATAACTTTTATCAATGGGATAAATCAAAACACTAATAAACAACATAGATAATAAAATCACAATACGTATTTTGTTTATTTTCACAGTCTTTTTATTCAAATTGATCCCTCCATCTATGCTTATAGATTTTACAAAGTTGAATTCCTATTTTGTCTTACCTTCTTCTCTATATGTATCTACACAGTTTTTGCAAATACATTGCTTCCCCTTGCTCTCCTGAGGAACTAAATCAAAAATCCCTTTAGGAAATTTCTCCATATAACACCAGCATTCATTTTGCCCTTCTATTCCTGCCATACATTTGTTTTCCTCACCACATAAAGGACAATGTTTTACAGTCAATTTTCTCCCCCCTGTCTATTTCACAATATAATTCAACAATTAACATTTTTAAGAGGATTCCTGATGATACTTATTAAAATCACAAATTTTGTTTTGCATAAAAAAATACGCCATGTATTTTATGTGATCTATATACCCGCTATCAGACAAATGTTCATACTCTTTGTCTTTTGTTAACGGCAAAATATTTTTAACACTACCTTCTATCGTATTCGTATCAGATTGAACATTGACCAATACAGTCATGTAAATTCTATTTTTATATTCCACTGTCCCAATAACTTGTTTTTTCTCTAAATTAATATGAAGATAATTTATTTTTATGCCAATTGATTTATAAATTGTATAACCAGCTTATGAAAATCCAAATGATTTACGTTTCATGCATTCAGTAATAGATCATACACTCATAATTACTGCAAAGATTAATGTAATAGTTGATATGATTTTATAGACTTTGTACATTCACTATCCCACTACCTTCAACTACGGCAATTACTGTATTTTACCATATAAAAAAAGTCGACTTCCATTAAGAATCGACTCTAATTTTTTTCACTCTTATAGCAATATTAGTCCAATAGTCAATAGAATAGTAAATTACTTGTCCATTACAAAATTAAATTGTCTGTTTATTAGTTTAATTTCAATAAAAAAACAGGCTTATATTTGCATATAAACCCTGTTTTCAGCTCATTACTCACCCTCTTAACAACCTGGGAATCCCGGGGGAGCGAACCTACACCATGGCGGTCTTGGTGGCCTTGGTGGTCTCGGAGGATTTGGTGGTTGTGGTGGAAATGGAGGTCGCGTATTTTGGCATAACTGGCCGGCTTGAGTAATTGTTTGTATATCTCTTGAATGCAGGGGTAGTTGTTGTGGAATGCCGTTAACAAATCTTGTAATTTGTACTCCGCCAAAATTAGGATTTGTCAATTCATTTCCCCATTCACTAACAGAATCCAATCGAACATTACAATACAGTTGTCCGTTGTTCATCTGGATATCCACCATAAAACCTACAAATCTTGTAAGTTGAACTGGATTCAAAAAGGTATTGATTGCCACTTTATTGCCATATGGATCATAATAGAACATCTTTCTATCTCTCCTTTCTTCGTTCAATATTGTAAAATATTCTTATATACATAATTAGGAAGTTGTCCTTATTCAATTGATTAATACACCTAATATTGTTACTTTTTATGGTTATCACTTTTTCGTTCTAAAACAATTAAAGATATGAAAAAAAACCTCATCAAAAAACGCCATTAACCTTAATGGCGTTTTCATTTACTATCTCAATAGTTTCAACATCGATCAAGATGCCATAGTAGTTGTTGCATTTGTTGGATACCTTTACATTGAGAACTGATGATAGCATAGAGAATTGGCTTTAGTTCTGGACAAATATTGAACATAAGTACGTTATAGGACATGCGGACAGCGCCTTCATGATGTGGAATCATTTCCCTAACAAAATTTGCATTTACGTCGTTTGTAATTTGGGCTGAGCACATTTCGTTAAACATCATATCTGAAATTACTTTAAACTCATTCATATAGTAAGTATTTTCATAATCTGTATTAGTTATTTTACTACACTTATTCTGTATAGCTTGCATATTCGTGATACTTTTCGTTTGTTCAGAAATAATATTTGTAGCAATACTTTGTAATTCAAGATTTGTAGTGTATCGTAAAATATTCTTAGACATTTCGATTGCTGCTCTATGATGTGGGATCATCTGCATAATAAAATTATCTGAAATACTCTTCGTAAGTATTACACTAGTCATATCTTTTATCATCGTATCCAAGATCTTATAGTACGCTCTCAAATATTTTTTCGTCACAATACTTAAACTTAAAGGACAATTACTATTCATTAGGCGAAAATCTCCTTTTTGAATAGTGTATGTAGGCGTATATGATGCTGTGTCATAGGTTCCAATGTGTGAATTTTATTCCTCTTTTTAGATCTCAATAGTATAATCTATTTAAAAATAGAATGTAATATATGAGGGAGACTGATGATCATGGTTCATGAATCAAAGGGTTCGCATTATGCAGTTATTTTTTCAAGCCAAAGAACTGAGGGTGATAAAGGCTATGGTATTATGGCAGAAAAAATGGATCAACTAGCTAGTAAACAGCCTGGTTTCTTAGGAGTAGAAAGTGTTCGGGATTCTTTAGGTTACGGCATTACCATTTCCTATTGGGATAGCTTAGAGGCAATCAGCAATTGGAAAAATAATCAAGCACATCAAATTGCCCAGCAAAAAGGGATAAACGATTGGTATCAAAATTACAGTGTAAAGATTTGCAAAGTTGAGCGCGAGTATACTAAGTAATTCAATAGCCATTGTAGTGACTAAATTTACTAAAGAATCATCAAGATTTTGTACATATTGAGCTATAGGATCTTTTTGGATTTCCTGATACTCCTAACCCTTTTGGTGGATGACTTTAAATTGAATTAAATAACTATTCTCATATAAAAAAGCGCTTAAATCAGCGCTTTTTTACATATTAAGCAAGGAGGAATTCTACTAATCTATTTCTACTTTTTTGACAAAAGTACCGAAATATTTACATCATTAAAGATAATGATGATTTTATTTGAAAGGTCGTAGTATTTTAAAGCATCTGTATATGTTGGTGCTTTTTTTATAAATTGGCCTCTTGATAGCTGAATTTTCATGTTTCGAAGTTCATTAAAAGTTGTAAATATTTCTCCATCTATTAAGTTATATTCTTTTAATAGGCGAATGTCTTCATGTGAAAATGTTACTTCATCATTTAACTGGTTGATACCAAGTCGGTGTACTGTAGTTTTTAGTTCGTTTTCTACCATTCCCCAGATCATTGAAATCGACTCGCCTGGTGATTCTTTTGCAATTTTGAGAATTTCATAATCCATACTATCAAGTTCAAAAATTTTGTTCTCAATTAGGTTAGAGTTATTTAATTTCTTTTCTAAAACATCTAGTTTTTTTCCAAAATCCAACTCTATATTGTTGAAAGAAAATTTGGTGAGATTCGTTAGTATAAATCCTATTTGCTTTCTAAATAATAGGATAGCTAGTAGTATAACAATTGGCCAAATCATATCATCAATTAACGCAGCAACAAATTCTGTTACATTCATAGTACCCCTCCCATCTATAAATAATGCTTTAATTATTAGAGGTATTGTTACTTTAAAGGTTCTATTTCCTCCTCAGTTTAATGTATTAAATAAATCTTATTTTGTGTGGTCAACTTGTACCGATTTTTTTCATGAATATTATTTTTCATCACATTTCACTTTTGTATATCGAAGTGCTTGTTTACTATCACTTATGCCACTCGTTGTCGGATCAATAACAGAATTATAAACAGCAACGATCACCGTAAAAAGAACAAAAGGATTTGAAATAGCTTGAAGTAGGACATCAAATAATTTTGGCCAAGTACTGACATCCTCCCCTGTAATACCGAGATATCCCCCTATAGATGATGTAACTGCCAAAAACATATGAAACCAAAATTGCGGGTTTTTTAATCGAATTTTCCAGTTTATCCTCATTTTCATCCCCCCTTTAGATAGTTATACATATGTTACGGTTGATGCTTTCTTGCTTAGAAGTATGATAATTGTGGAGTGTTTGGTTGGTTTTTGGGTTGCTCGTATTTACTTTGGCGCTACTCGGGCTCCCTTTGGCGCTACTCGCTCTCCCTTTGGCGCTACTCACTCTCCTTTTGGCGCTACTCGCTCTCCCTTTGGCGCTACTCGCTCTCCCTTTGGCGCTACTCGCTCTCCCTTTGGCGATACTCACTCTCCTTTTGGCGCTACTCGCTCCCTTTGGCGCTACTCACTCTCCTTTTGGCGCTACTCGCTCTCCCTTTGGCACTACTCACTCTCCTTTTGGCGCTACTCGCTCTCCTTTGGCGCTACTCGCTCTCTCTTTAGCGCTACTCTCCCTATCTTTAACACTACTCACAACCTCCATCTCCAACCGCTCATTCCCCCTTAGCCCTCCAATCATTTTACATTTTCATCTATATCCAAAACACTTTTACTAATTTATACTGTTATTAAGGTTTTTGGTCTTTTTTTCTACATATGGGGGTGCTTTGGTGAATCGAAGACATGCTGGGATGATTATTGGGGGAATTTTGTTTTTAGTAGTGGCGATGGGGATTAGCCGCTTTGCACTTACACCGATTTTGCCATTTATGCGACAAGATGTTGGATTATCTGTAGAAACTGCGGGGATGCTGGCTTCTGCAAATTATGTAGGATATTTCATTGGGGCACTTTGGGCTGGTTTTATAACCCGCCATCCAAAAGGAATCCTCGGATGGTGCGCATTCATCAATGTACTTTCTGTTTTTGGTATGGGGTTGCTTGATAGTTTATGGATTTGGTTGATTTTACGCTTGATTGCGGGGATTACAGGTGGCTTGATGTTTGTATTAACTTCTAGTATGTTGATGGATTATCTTGCTGGTCATTTGTTGACGAAATGGTCAGGCTATATTTTTAGCGGTATTGGTTTAGGAATTGCTCTTTCGGGCATTTTTGTCCCTATTTTAGAATCGGCTTTTTCTTGGCAAGGTGCTTGGATAGGGCTTGGTATGTTATCCGTGTTGTTCGTATTAACGACGATGTTCTTGTGGCGTAAGCTGACAGCTCATGAACAGGATAAGAAAGCAGTAGTCTCCGAGAAGGTTTGGAAAGGATTTATGCCTTGGATGGCACTTGCTTACGGATTAGAAGGTCTTGGCTATATTGTGACCGGCACGTTTTTAGTTGATATAATTCATGAAATTCCTAATTTAAGAGAGTATGCATCCTATAGCTGGGTTGTTGTCGGTATTGGTGCCATTCCATCTGCTCCACTTTGGATTATGTTGATGTCAAAATATTCACCTGTTCGTATCATTTCGATTGCGTATATTTTACAAGTCATTGGTATTTTACTTCCAATCGTCTCTCCGACTATTTTCGGTGTAATGACATCGGCATTTTTATTCGGTATGACGTTTGTTGGAATCGTGACGATGACCACGTCTTATGCAAGACAATTATTTCCAGCAAAGAGTGCTAGTGTTGTATCTGCTCTAACGACCCTCTATGCGCTTGGGCAAATTATTGGCCCATTAATTGCTGGCAAACTTGCCGCTTATTATAAGAGTTATAATGTTGCTCTCATTTTTGCTGGAAGTGTAGTAGCAATTGCACTTTGTCTCATGTTGTTTGGGAGATGGAGGACAACGGAAAAAGAAGTACCAGAAAGTTATATGGCTCTAAAAAATATCGCTAAGTAGTTATTCTAAGTGATTTTTTGATTGTCAATTTCTATAAAGTCCTGAGCATGTTTTGAAAGAATTTTTTCAAACCATGCTTTTTTCAATATGTAAAAAGGTCAAACATCTAATAAAAGAAGGTTATTTGAAACTTAAATAGAATTACATCAATAAGGCTTTAAAAAATAGAGTATCTTAAAGGGGATTGGAGCATGAATCGTTTAAATTTAGTTACTTTGGGTGTTAAAGATATGTTAAAGTCATTACGTTTTTATCGCGATGGACTTGGATTTGAAGCATTTGTATACGGGAACGACGCCGATCCAGATGTAATTTTCTTTAATAATGGAGGAACAAAAATTTCACTATTTCCAATTGATCGCTTAGCACAAGATATTGATGAAGATAATCCACCTGCAATCAACCATGGCTTTAGTGGATTTACCCTTGCTTATAATGGAAAGTCAAAAGAAGAGGTTGATGAAATATTTGTATTAGCAAAAAAAGCTGGTGCGAAAATTGTGAAAGAACCTGAAACAGTTTTTTGGGGTGGATATAGTGGCTATTTCCAAGACCCAAACGGCTATTACTGGGAAGTTGCTTACGGAGAGAACTGGGAGTTCGATGAGAATGATATGTTAATAATTACTGAAGGTTAACATGAGAATTTGATAAAACTGTGTATGAATTTAACAGCTTGGTTGTTACTCTATATTCATTGTAAAAAAGCTATCCAAAATTAAATGGATAGCTTTTTCTCAATTCTATTACTGACTAAAAGGAGCTAACTTTTCTTGATGCCACTCATATTCCTCGAAATCGGCTACGATATAGGCATTTTCAAACACTTCATGTACTTCTTGTAACATGTTTTTTATATCTTGAGGGAAAAATCTTGCGCTTAAATGATTTAGCAATAAATATTTTGCTCCTGCTTTAATAGCTATGTTTGCTGCATCCATATTTGTGGAGTGACCGTAATTGGCAGCTAGTGCTTCCGTTGCATGATCAAATGTTGATTCATGCACGACAATATCCGCATTTTCACTAAGTAAAATAGCATTTTCACACGAGCGTGTGTCTCCTAAAATCGAAACGATAAAGCCATCTTTAGGTGGATCTGTGACGTCACTACTTTTCACTATTCGACCATCTTCTAAAGTAATGTCATAGCCATTTTTCAATTGACCCAATAGTGAGCCCTTAGGAACTCCCAACGCTATAGCTTTTTCAATTTGCAATGTTCCTGGTAGAGGCTTTTGTTCAATCCGGTAGCCAAAGCAAGATATGACATGCTGTAATGGTTTTGCTGTAACGACAAAATCATCATCTTCAAAGACCACGCCTTCAGTAACCTCAACAAATTCAATAGGATAATTAAGATGGGTTTGTGACAGCTGTAAGGTTAATTCTACCCAATTCTTTAATCCTGCTGGTCCATAGATGGTAAGTAGTTCTTCTCCCCCTTGGAAAGAGCGAGAACTAAGTAAGCCAGGGAGCCCAAATATATGATCTCCGTGTAAATGAGTGATAAATATTTTTTCTAATTTTCTTGGCTTTAATGTTGTATGTAAAATTTGGTGCTGCGTCGCTTCACCACAATCAAACAGCCAAAATGTACCACGTTCTTCTAATAATTTAACGGCTAGTGCACTTGTATTCCGTGTTTTTGACGGCATTCCAGCACCTGTACCTAAAAATTGTATATGCAAATGAAGTCCTCCTTACGAAATATACAATGATCAACATATGAAGAATCCTCATAATGATTCCTTGCTATTTATGCTTCGGTATTGCTAATGTCTTATAACTAGTATAACAAAAAAAGATGCTCATCAATCACCAAATGGACATTGATACACACCTTTAATATGCAATACATACTCTTTAGTTAGGTTTATGATTGTTACTATTATTTCTAATGAGAGCTAAATTTAATTTATTTTACTTCAATTAAAAAAGAAGTTATTTCTTTTATCTTTGAGGTTTTTCCGGCACTTGTGAAATTATAGATATCACAGAAAGCATAACGCTTCTTACTTTCTAAAATTATAATGCCATTAATAGAACCAGTACTCCCATGCGTAATAATGTTATTAATATGTAACTCTGTTGCTCTGTCTTTCTCCTTTTTTGACAATATTTCAACAACATGATTATTGCCTTGGATCTGCTTATTACCAACGATATCCCAACATACATCATCCTTCAAATGCTCAAGAATGAAACTTTGATCATTTTTTGCAATAGCAATAGTAAGTTCTTGAAGTAACTTCTTTTTAGGTGCATTTCCGCAATCGTAAGGGCAGACTACTTTTAGACTTCCATACTCTTCATTTAACTTATTCATAATGTTCCCCCTAAAGATTTTTTTATTAATCCTTATGATCTTCCAAAAAGTCTTTGCTAAAACTCGTTTGTGATTCATAATTGGGCTTTTTCTTTTCTTTCATACCTTTTGAGATGATTTCTTTACCGAATTTCTTTTGGAGCTGCTCCACTACTTGGATAATTGGTTCCTCTTTGGCATGTTGTTCATAGTTGAAAATAGATAACTGCTCTGCTGTTTCCTTGCGGTCAATCACATTACTCACCGTCACGCCGAGTAATCGAACAGGTTCACCATGCCAATGTTTTCTAGTCAAATCAACGGCTATTTCAAGAATATCTGATTTTTTATAAATAGCATTGGAAAAGGTTTTGCTACGACTTGAGTTATGCCAATCTGCATCTCGAATTTGAATGGATAACGTATGGCCTGCTAAATTTTTAGCTGAAAGACGTTTTGCCACTCTTTCACAAAGACCATCGATTGTTTTACGAACTTCATCCCATTCGACTAAATCGATTGGCAAAGTTGTAGAATTACCTACGCTCTTGGTATCATAAATCGAATTTGGATCGACTTCCCTGTTATCAATACCATTTGCTCTGTCTTTTAACCTTGCACCATTTTTTCCTAAGTTACTTTTTAAAAAGGCTTCAGAGGCTTGTGCTAGATCACCAATTGTGTTGATTTTTAGTTCGTTTAGTTTTTTTGCTGTACTCTCACCCACGCCATGCATTTCAATAACTGGTAATGACCATAAAATATTTGATAGTTCACGTTTTCTTAAAACGGTAATACCCATAGGCTTTTTCATGTCAGAAGCTGTTTTAGCTAAAAACTTATTGGGTGCAATTCCAATAGATGATGGCAAATCCAGTTCATTTAAAATCCGTTTTTGAATGCTTTCTGCGAGCTCTATCGCTTCTCTTCCATTTACAAGTTCCGTAACATCAATATAACCTTCATCGATTGATACGGGCTCTACAAGTTCGGTATATGTTCGAAGTATGTCAAATATCGCTTTTGAAGCAATACGATAGCGTTCAAAATTCGGTGGCAACAAAATGAGCTCAGGACATTTTCGCTTTGCTTCCCACACAGCCATCGTCGTATAAACCCCTTTTGCACGCGCTTCATACGAACAAGTGACGAGAATGCCACGTCGCTCCTTCGGGTTACCCGCAATGGCTATTGCTTTACCTTTAAGTGTTGGATCATGTGATTGCTCTACAGAGGCATAGAAACAGTTCATATCGATATGAAAAATTATTCTCCCTTTTTGTTTCAGCTCTGCCATCACACATCTCTCCTGCTTCTTTTATTATGAATATTATAGCAAAAATAACGAACAGATGTTGGTATTTTTGTTCTTATAAGATCTAGTGATACCTTCTAACTTCTTCCTTTTCGCATATTAATAGCTTCACGCCATTTCATTTAATGGTACTGCCCCTTCGCCGCAATCCTAAGTTAATTTCTAATTCGATCACAAGACTTTAAAACCACATAAAAAAGCATCCTCAGTCTTTGACTAAGGATACCTTATTTACTAACGAACTAGGCTTTTGCTGCTCTTTCGTCTTCTTTTAATTTTTGCATATAGGCTTTGAGTTCTTTAATACCTTCAAGCGAGTCAACCAGTACTGTAGGCGAAACGATTGTAATTATTCGTTCTTCTAGATTGGCAACTGCTGTGAAATATTTTGTTTTGGAATAATTCACTAGACCTATTTGTTGCAAATGTTCAGCTGGAATATCGAGAATTTCTTTTGCTTCGACAACGAGTAGACCAAATAGGAAATCACCTGTTTGTAAAACAACTATTCGCACTTGATCTCCCGTTGCTTGACCTCTGTATAAGATTTGCTCGAAATCTAATATCGGCATTAGTTCTCCGCGCATTCTCATTAAACCCGTTACATAGCTTGGTAAGTGTGGAATGGGATTAACATGTTCCATTTTCTCGATCGATACGACGTGATCGATAGGAACCGCATATTCTTCTTGACCACAACGGAAAACGACTACTTTACTACTAGACATTGGCTTCTACCTCTTCTTGTAATATGTGTTATTTAACTTCAGCTGCGCATTTTACAATTTCCACTAATAAGTCCGCAAGTTTTTCTAATTCTTCAACTGGGATACGTTCTTTTGTCGTGTGGATGTCTTCATAACCGACAGCAAGATTGACTGTAGGAATGCCAAATCCAGCGATCACATTTGCATCACTACCCCCACCACTTGTCAAAATTTCTGGTGTACGACCAATTTTACGAACTGCTTCTTGAGCCACTTTCACAACTAAATCTTCCTCAGTGAAACGAAAACCTGGGTACATGCGCTTAATAGTTACTTCGGCTTTACCACCCATTTTTTCAGCAGTTTGTTCGAAAACTTCTTTCATATGGACAGTTTGTGCCTCTAATTTCGCTTCATTAATTGAACGGGCTTCAGCTAAAATATGCACTTCATCACAAACGATATTCGTTGCTTGTCCACCTTCAAAGCGACCAATGTTTGCTGTTGTTTCAGCATCTAAACGACCTAATTTCATCGCTGCAATTGATTTTGCTGCAACTGTAATAGCTGAAATTCCTTTCTCAGGTGCAACACCAGCGTGAGCTGTTTTACCATAGATAACAGCTTCTACTTTCGCTTGGAAAGGTGCTGCAGTTACGATGCCACCTACTTTACAGTCACTATCAACGGCGAAACCATATTTAGCAAAGATTTTAGATGGGTCTAGCTCTTTCGCTCCTGCTAAACCACTCTCTTCGCCAGCAGTAATAATGTACTGAATATCACCATGAGTAATATTTTGTTCTTTTAAGCGTTTTGGTAACTCAAGAAGAGCTGCTATTCCAGCTTTATCATCCGCTCCTAAAATCGTAGTACCATCAGAATGGATATAGCCATCTTCTTTGAGGATTGGTTTAATTCCTTTACCAGGTACTACAGTGTCCATATGTGATGTAAAGTAAATTGGTTGTGCATCTACAGTCCCGCGTAGGGTACAGATTAAGTTACCTGAAGCATGGCCATTACGGCTTGCCGCATCATCTTCTTCAACTTCAAAGCCTAATGCTTCTAATTTAGTTTTTAATACAGGTGAAATTTTCTCTTCATGGAATGTTTCAGAATCAATTTGTACGAGTTCCAAAAATTCTTCTACGATACGACTTGTCATTATGAAAGAACCCCTTTATTAACTAGATTTTACTATCTTCTTATTCCCTTATTTTAGCATAGAATTTAAGTGAACTCCTGTAATTTACTTAGGCATTCTCTAATTTCTAATTTAGTTTGATAGATTAAATGTATCGACTTTGTATTAATATTGGCCTCTACACATATTTTTCTTCATGCGCAGCGATATTAATTGTATATTCAAACTATTAATATGAAGGATTTTTATTGATGTGAGGAGAATTTACTTAAAGTAAAAATGGATAATTTAAATTTTCAATTTCCTTTAATTGTCATTTTTGCTATTTGAAAGGAGCACTCATGGATATTAGATTGTTAGAATCATCAGATGCAAAAAGTTATTGGGTTTTGAGATTAGAAGCATTAAAAAATAACCCAGAAGCATTTTCTTCAAGCTATGAAGAAGCTATTAAAAGAGAATTCCCTGTTGAAACTGTGTTGAAAAATTTATCGACCGAAGGAACTTTCACATTTGGGGCTTTCAATGATCAAGAACTAATAGGTGTTGTAACTTTGGTTCAAGAATTCACTTCAAAACTTCATCATAGAGCTAATATTTTTGCCATGTATGTAAGTCCTAAATTTCGTAGATTAAGCGTTGGTAAAGCACTCCTATTAACGGCAATCAATCATGCAAAGTCAATTGAAGCAATAGAAAAAATTAATCTAGAAGTGATAACAACTAATGATAGAGCGAAAAATCTCTATATTAAAATGGGTTTCAAAACATATGGACTCGAAGAACGCGCACTTAAAATCAATAATGATTATTATGATTCAGAGTATATGGTGCTGTTCCTTAAAAAATAATGTTTAACTACAACTGATTAATTACCAAATTTATGTCTGGTCATAAAAGCACCTCCTATTGTTAGTTTTAACTAACGATGGGAGGTGCTTTTCATAAATGTTGGTCTTGACTGTTTTTCTTGCTTGTCTTGTATTAATAAGCGCTTTGGGCTAACAGGATGTTAGTCATGCAACCGTTGCGACAGGACGTCGGACATCCTCAACATTAAAGAGGAATATTCCCATGTTTCTTAGCTGGTCTTGTTTCTTTTTTCGTTTTCATCATATCAAGAGCTTGGATAAGTTTGATACGTGTTTCACGTGGGTCGATTACATCGTCTACTAAGCCATGAGATGCTGCTACATATGGATTTGCGAATTTTTCGCGGTATTCTTCAATTTTCGCTGCACGTGTTGCCTCTGGATCATCGCTGTTATCAATTTCGCGAGCGAAGATAATGTTCGCTGCTCCATTTGGTCCCATAACGGCAATTTCAGCGTTTGGCCAAGCGTATACCATATCAGCACCAATTGCTTTAGAATTAAGTGCTACGTATGCACCACCGTATGCTTTACGAAGGATTACTGTAATTTTCGGTACAGTTGCTTCTGAGTATGCATATAAGATTTTCGCGCCGTGACGGATAATCCCACCATGCTCTTGTTTAATGCCCGGGAAGAAGCCAGTAACGTCTTCAAATGTGATGATTGGAATATTGAATGAGTCACAGAAACGGATGAAGCGAGATGCTTTATCTGATGAGTCAATATCCAGTCCACCAGCCATTACTTTTGGTTGGTTACATACTAGACCTACTACGTCCCCTTTAATACGCGCAAGCCCCACTACGACATTTTTCGCAAATTCTTTATGTACTTCCATAAAAGAACTTGGATCAACGATTTCTTCAATAACTTTGCGAATATCGTATGGACGCGTTGCTTCTACTGGAACTAATTCAATAATATTTTCTAAATAATCGTCATTATCTTGTGGTTCAATACTTGGTGGTTTTTGTTCATTATTTTGAGGTAGGTAAGCAAGTAAATCACGTACTTGTTGTAATACCTCTTCTTCAGATGGCCCGCGGAAGTGTGCAGCTCCACTGATTGAGTTATGAACTTTTGAGCCACCTAAATCTTCAGAAGAAATTTTCTCCCCTGTTACTGTTTCGATTACTTTTGGTCCTGTGATGAACATTTGGCTTGTCTTATCTACCATGAATACGAAGTCAGTAATTGCTGGTGAATATACTGCTCCTCCTGCACAAGGTCCCATAATAACTGAGATTTGTGGAATCACACCAGAATAGATTGAGTTTCGGTAGAATATATGACCATATCCATCAAGAGATACAACACCCTCTTGGATACGAGCACCACCAGAATCGTTTAAGCCAACGAAAGGCGTACCGTTTTTAGCCGCTAAATCCATAACATTCGCAATTTTCATTGCATGCATTTCCCCAAGTGCACCGCCGAAAACTGTAAAGTCTTGTGAGAACAGGTAGATTGGACGACCGTTTACTTTACCGTAACCTGTAACAACGCCGTCTCCAGGTCCTTCTTTTGTATCCATACCAAAGTCTGTAGTTCGATGTTTTACGAAAGGATTAATCTCAACGAAAGTACCTTCGTCTACTAGTAAGTTAATACGTTCACGTGCAGTTAATTTACCTTTTTCATGTTGTTTTACGATGCGGTCATCACCGCCACCTAATTCAATTTCACGTTTTCTATCATATAACTCATTGATTTTATCGAACATATCCATAGATGATTACTCCCCCGACTCACTTTTATCGTATAACTCGTAAAGCACTCCATTAGATGACTTTGGATGAATAAAGGCCATTTTTGAGCCACCAGCGCCTGGACGTGGTTCATCTGATAGTAGGCGAACACCTTGTTCGCGAAGGTCTGCCATCTTCCCTTCAATACCCTTTACCCCTAGAGCAACGTGATGAATACCTTCTCCTCTTTTTTCAATAAACTTAAAGATAGCGCTTTCTTCACTCATCGGTTCAAGCAATTCAATATGTGTATTCCCCGCATCTATAAATGCTACACGAACTTGCTCAGTCACTACTTCTTCTATTTTTAACAAAGGTAAGCCCAACACATCTGTGTAATATGTAATTTGTTCATCAAGATTACGTACTGCAATACCGATGTGGTCAACGTTCTCCACTTCTCCCCAACTCCTTCTTTGTTGTATAACACAATTGTACATAATTTATAATAAAAACTCTAGCACTTGTGTAATTTTTCAAATTTGATAGAATATTTGTAGGAAAAGAAGGAGCGAACGAGAAATGAGTAATAAGAAATTTCAAAAAATTGTTGTTTATGCAATGATTACTATTATGGTTATTTCTACATTAGCTTTCGGCTTAGCAATGTTATAATCTACTTTGCGCGTCTGAAATTTACTATTGTAATCTACAACCATACAAACTAAAAAAACAGCGTTATACCAGGTTAAACCGGTGTACGCTGTTTTTTTATATACAAACCTTAAAAATCTAACTTTCATATCTTTACTATTATATCAATATTACATTCGAGAGATGTGGGGCACTCATCACTTTTTAGGGGACTACTAAATATACAGAGACTTATCTCTATTATAATTTTAGTAATCGCATGCCCATGCCGTACCTAGCCATACGCACTTCGGCCAAAAAATAAAGTTGTTTCCAAGTTGTTTAAATTTCAGAGAAAGAATATTTTAAAATTAAGATCACTTTCACAAAGACACACAACTTCTAAAAAAAGATTATTTTAATGGCAAATTTTCATAATCTTTTCTGAGTATAGCCATGATAACTGCATCCGAGTAAGTCCCGTTATAATATAAAGATTCACGTAAAACACCCTCTTTTACAAATCCAACTTTTTCATATACTCTTATTCCTCGCAGATTATGACTGAATACCTCTAGTTGCAAACGATTCAATTTCAATTCTTCAAAAACAAAGCGCAATACAATTATTATAGCTTCAGTCCCATATCCTTTTCCAGTTAATTCAATAGAACTCATTGATATTCTAAAACCTGCTTTATTATTTTCTTCATCAATTTCAAAGATAGATAATTCGCCGATCATTTGGTCATTATTTTTTAAACAGATGGCAAAATCATAACGTGATGAATCATTATTTACATTATTTATATGAGCTTTAATCTGATTTAACGTAAAGTTAGGTTTTGTACCTGTCATATAACGTATTTCTTCATCTGTTGTATTTTCTAGCATTATTGGTGCGTCTGATACCTGAAGATTTCTTAAATAAATTCTTTCATTTTCTAAATACATCTTACCTTCCTCCTAATAACTGCCCTTTTCTTAACTATACAAATATTCATATATCATTTTGTATATTATACTTAATAATAGAAAAAGATGGTATAAAGTTATATTCAAACCATTTTTTAAACAACTTTTTTATTTTACTCACTGACAAACGAACGTCATCCTTTAAGGGGTTTTGGTCGCCTAGGCATTCGTTTGTGTTAGAGAAAAAAAGCCACACCGGTTAGATGTGACTTTGTTAATTAAAATATCTCTTTTTCAATCTCTGTAATTTCTTGTTGTAGTTTAATCTTTACTTCTCTTACCTTTTCTAATTCAATTAATTGTTTATTATCGATTAACTCTAATTCTGCCTTAGCTAGGTCTATTAATTCGCGAGACTTCTTAGTATGCTCATCTAATAATTCTTTGTTTATATTTTTCCCCATAAAAACCAAACTTTTTTCGATTATTATAGCACGAATGGGAATATCTATAGTCATTACATATAGCTTATTTTTAGACTGGTTTATTAATAGTAATCTGATTAGCAGTATTACTAATCTATCAACTTCCACTCATTCAAACGAACTATATCGATAACCCTAAACAACCGTATTTGGTCCGAATCATTCGCTTGCCTCAACGTAATTTAAAAATATATAGAGTCCATAGTGAATTTTCTAACCTGTGATATATTTCTAATTTCCGAAGTAAAAGTCTAGGAATGGTAGGCGTGGTTTAAAGATGCACCTCTTGCTCTCTTCATGTATATCTCATCTTTATATAAATAAAAAGGAGCACCAATTATACGCAGTTAATGCGTAAATTCAGTGCTCCGAGTTGTTCTCGTAAGAGGTTACTCATTTATATTTATTTTAACACACTTAAATTTCATTGTTTTTGGATTCATCGCAACGCTTAGATGGAATTGGTGTGGAACTGATGTAGTGACTGTTGCAAATCAACTAGGTGAATCATCCGAAATGGTCTTAAAAGTATATACTCATGCTTCTGATGAAAACAAAAATGTATCACTTGAAGTATTCAAAGATGCACTTCAAATTTGATACATTTTCATTTTTCGTTAAAAATGGGGTACTTTTTGAGGGACTAGTCAGTTTTCAGCATTTGATTTCTTTTTAAAATGCTTACGTGACGGGCTTAGTCCTTTAAAATCTCGCTTTTTAGCAAGGTAGAGATCCATTTCCTCGATGAATTGATATAAGGACGCCATCGCAACGAAAGCTTCATGAGTTGTTGGTAATGGTAATTTTGCAAACTCTGCTTTCACTACCCCCAACTTTTCCCTATATTTATTAGCTGTATTTCCTGAATTAATATTTTGTGACATATCCGCTAGAAAATCCGCTACAAGTTCAGCTTGATCTACAATGACCGGAAGATCTGTGATTTTAGGTAACACACGTTCAATTATTTCTAATTGTTGTTCACGGATATCAAAATACATATAGTATAAATTTTCTCGTCTAGTTAAGTGATTTTCAACATCCTGAAAGGCTAAAGATTTTGCTCGGTTTAACACTTCAACAGCTTCTACTAGTTCTTTACCATCCCAACTGGTGTCACCATTGCGTAAATACTTCTCTATCTCAACAAATATTGCAGTATAAAGCTCTTCAATTCGTATGCGATATTTCTCTAGTCTGTGTTTTATATCTGGCATATAAATATTCAATGCTAAACCTGTTCCGAATCCAATTAACATTAATGATAATTCATTCATTAAAAGTCCAGTTGTAAAATTCCCTGTATGAAAAATGTGTAAAATTATAACGACACTGGAGACAAAAGCGGGGGTTATCTTCAACATTACTAAAACCGGCAAGAATACCAGTATCATACAGCCTAGTACAATCGGATGATATGCGACACCTTCAAAAAATAGAAATGCCATCATCATGCCAATAATGCTCGCTAAAACACGTGTATAAACTTCATGGAGTGACTTTCTTTTCGTAGTTTGAATACTTAAAATCGTTAAAATGCCTGCAGAGGTAAAAAAATCTAAGCCGAAGTATTCTGCTAATCCAATTGAAATCGCTGCACCTATTGCCGTTTTCAGCGTACGATAGCCTATTGAAAATCCCTTCACTGAATAACCTCCTTGTCATTTTAAGCGATAAAAAGGCCATCTCTAGTCAAATATGACATTAGAGACAGCCTATTTCTATTATACTTCTTCGCAGTATTCTTCAAATAGTGCTTGAATACTAGTAATAACTGACATTGGATCATGTCCTTCAATTTCGTGACGTCCAATTTCAGCTACAGCTTGGCCATCTTTTAGTAAAACAAATGATGGAGATGATGGTAAATGATCTTCTCCGAAGTGCATACGTGCTTGAGCAGTTGCTTCTTTATCTTGTCCAGCGAAAACGGTTACCAAATGTGTAGGTCGTTTATCATAATGTACAGCATGCGCTGCTGCTGGGCGTGCGATACCACCTGCACAACCGCACACAGAGTTTACCATTACTAGAGTTGTACCAGGGCGTTTAATTGCCTCATCTACTGCCTCAGGTGTAGTTAATTCTTCATAGCCACTAGAGACCATTTCTCCACGCGCTTGGCGTAGCATATCTGTCATAAACAAATCATAATCCATATTCATGTTGTAACGCTCCTTTCAAATTCTCTTTAACTATAACAGGTGAATACATGCATTACAAAGCACTTGTTCAAAAACAAAGCGATTTCCGATACTATCACAAGTTTTGATAGTATTCCGGGTCTCCGCACAAATTATTCGTTGGCCAAATAAGAGTGCCTTCCTTCATATCTTCTTTATAGATATATATTTCGCTAATACTTGCCCAATCCCCTTTATCTTCAACAATTTCAAATCTAGGATTGTTATTCATACCAATTTTGCCTTCAACTTGTATATACAATTTATTATCAATAATTGTCATATGCTTACCTTCGTATGTATAAAAAGAATTCTTTACAGACCCATCAATATTCAACTGTGAATCATCAATTGAACGAAAAATACTTGCCTGATGAATTTCAATAGCAGATGCAGATAATGGTTTTGTTTGCAATGCTAAATAACATCCTACAAAACAAACACTAAATGCTACTAAGGCACCCCACATCAATTTTCTTTTCATGAATGTACCTACTTTCTAAAAAAATGATATTTTTATGATAAATCAATTTAAGTCATAAGTACAGTATTGAAATGTTCCACCAGTTAGAAATCAAAAAGGACCATCGATTAACAAAGATGGCCCTTTCCTTTTTATACAAATGTTAATATTTATTCTTTATTAAATAATTGATCGACGCCTTGAGTGACAGTTAATCGGCCTAGTAGAATCTGCTCTTCTAAGCTTTTTACTTGTTGCTTGCGTTCTGGCACTCCGTAAAAAGAATCGATTAAATGATCCGTAATCATTGAGCGGAACCATTCAGTTGTTTGTTCATTTCGCCTATTGTACCAATAATTCGATTCCTCACCAATCTCTTTAAACTGTAAAATCGTATCCCAAACTTTATCTAAGCCTTTATTTTCATACGATGAAACAGCCATAGATTGTGTCGTCCAGCCTGGTGTCGCTTGTTGTAGGAAGTGTATAAATTGTTTATATTCAGCAACTGTTTTTTTAGCAGAACGGACATTGTCACCATCAGCTTTATGAACAACAATTGTGTCAGCAAGTTCCATAATGCCTTTCTTCATGCCTTGTAGTTCATCTCCAGCCCCTGTTAAAACGAGTAAAAGGAAGAAGTCTACCATGCCACGGACGATCGTTTCACTTTGTCCAACACCAACTGTTTCAATCAAAATAATATCATAACCTGCTGCCTCACATAACAGCATTGTTTCTCGTGATTTTTTATGCACTCCACCGAGAGTTCCTGCAGATGGAGAAGGCCTGATAAAAGCACGTGGATTTCGCGTTAGCTCTTCCATTCTTGTTTTATCTCCGAGAATGCTCCCACCAGTCAGGCTAGAACTCGGATCGATGGCAAGTACAGCCACTCGATGTCCCATATCACATAATTTGCCACCAAATGCTTCGATAAATGTACTTTTACCAGCACCAGGGACACCTGTAATACCAACACGTATACTATTCCCAGTATGAGGCAATAGTTCTTGTAATAATTCTTGGCCCTTCTCTTTATGGTACTTATTCGTACTTTCTAAAAGAGTAATGGCTTTTGATAAATGGAGTCTAGAACCAGCCAGAACTTGCTTCGCGAGCTCTGAGATATTAATATCGTCATTATTCTTTTTACGGAATTTTTTTCGACCTGAGGGCGCCATTCCATCATGAGATGCGGCGATACCATCCATTACAAATAATGCACCATCGTCCATCCCTTTGTTGTGGTCCATTACTCTACCACTTCCTCGTAACCTAATTTTCTATAGATTTCTTCAATTACTTTTTGTGCACTAACAGGGATTACTGTACCTGGTCCGAAAATAGCACAAGCGCCATTATCGTATAAGAATTGATAGTCTTGTGCTGGGATGACCCCGCCAACAACAATTAAAATGTCTTCGCGCCCAATTTTCTTTAACTCTTCTCGCAGTTCAGGCACTAGAGTTCTATGACCAGCTGCAAGTGAACTTACACCAACAACATGAACATCATTTTCTACAGCCATTGCTGCAGTTTCAGCTGGTGTTTGGAATAATGGACTGATATCAACATCAAAACCAAGGTCTGCAAATGCTGTTGCAATTACTTTTGCTCCACGGTCATGACCATCTTGTCCCATTTTCGCAATTAGGATACGTGGACGACGGCCTTCGTTTTCTAAGAAGCCTTCAGCCATATCTTGTACTTCTCGAATCTCTTCTTCATTTGAGAAGTTTGCACTATAAACGCCACTAATTGAGCGAATAATTGCCTTATGACGACCCGAAACAACCTCAATCGCATCCGAAATTTCACCTAGCGTTGCGCGAGCACGTGCTGCATCTACTGCACAAGCTAATAAATTTTCACCGCCTGTTTCAGTTGCATTTGTAATACGTGCAAGTAAGCGTTGTACTTCTTTATCATCACGTTTGTCACGCATCGCCTTAATACGGTCAATTTGTTTTTGACGCACGATTGTGTTATCAATATTCAAAATGTCGATTGGTTCTTCCTCTGTTAGACGGAATTTGTTAACACCGACAATTGTTTCAGCTTTAGAGTCAATTTTCGCTTGTCGTTTTGCAGCCGCTTCTTCAATTTTCATTTTCGGAAGGCCTGTTTCAATCGCTTTCGCCATGCCACCTAGTTCTTCGATTTCTTCGATATGTTCCCATGCTTTTTTCATCAGTTCATCTGTTAATTTTTCAACGTAGAATGAACCGCCCCATGGATCGATTACTTTCGTCATTAACGTTTCTTCTTGTAAGAATAGTTGCGTATTACGTGCAATACGAGCTGAGAAATCCGTTGGTAGTGCGATAGCTTCATCTAGCGCATTTGTGTGCAATGATTGTGTATGCCCCATTGAAGATGCATTTGCCTCGATCAAAGTTCGAGTTACGTTATTAAAAGGATCCTGCTCTGTTAAAGACCATCCAGAAGTTTGTGAGTGTGTACGTAATGCTAATGTTTTTGGGTTCTTGGGATTGAATGTGCTCATCATTTGAGCCCAAATACGACGTCCAGCACGCATTTTAGCCACTTCCATATAGTAATTCATACCGATTGCCCAAAAGAACGACAGGCGCGGTGCAAATGAATCGATATCGATTCCTGCTTTTAAACCAGTACGTACATATTCAAGACCATCTACTAAAGTGTAGCCAAGCTCAATATCTGCTGTTGCACCTGCTTCTTGTAAGTGGTAACCAGAAATAGAAATTGAATTAAATTTAGGCATGAAGTTTGAAGTATATTCGAAAATATCGGCAATAATTTTCATAGAAACAGCTGGTGGGTAAATATATGTATTACGCACCATGTACTCTTTCAAAATATCATTTTGTATTGTCCCAGCAAGTTTTTCAGGTGTTACACCTTGTTCTTCGGCCGCTACAATATAAAAAGCTAAAATTGGTAATACTGCACCATTCATTGTCATTGATACTGACATTTGATCTAGTGGAATACCATCAAATAAGATTTTCATATCTTCAATAGAGTCAATGGCAACACCTGCTTTACCTACATCCCCTGTTACACGAGGGTGATCTGAGTCATAACCACGGTGAGTGGCTAAGTCAAATGCTACTGACAGACCTTTTTGTCCCATCGCTAAGTTACGGCGGTAAAAAGCATTACTTTCTTCAGCAGTAGAAAAACCTGCATATTGGCGAACTGTCCATGGACGACCTACATACATCGTTGGATATGGTCCGCGTGTATTTGGTGCAATACCTGGCCAGTCTTTTAAGTGTTTTAAGTTATCTAAATCTTGCTCAGTATAAGTAGATTTGATCTCTATGCCTTCATTAGTCATGAAATTTTTGTCTTCTTTTACTGCTTGATTAGCTGTTAATATGGCATCGATATCTATCTCTTTGAAATTTGGCTTACTCATAGTTGGACCCCCTTCACATCTGCTGTTAAGCTCGTCAATTTTTCGATGATATTTTGACCTGCGAAGATGAAACCATTTAAGCCTGCTTCAATCCACTCATTTTGCTCTTCTTTGAACTTACCTGCTACATCTAGTGAGATATGTGCTGGCTTAACTTCTAATAGTGCTGGAATATATTCTTTCATCGCTTCATCTTGCCCACAAACTACGACAAATTTCGCATCTGTTGTAGATAACCAATCCTTCGCTCCATCCACCGATTGAATTTCAGGGCTTTTCTCTGGGACAATACCAGCTGTTGCAAAGAAGCCAGAGACGAAATCTGCACGTGGTTTGAATTGTTTTAATTGACCTATTGTTAGTAGTGCAACTTTAGGTTGGTTTTTAGCATAGTTTAAGCAAAGCTCTTCAAATGGTTTTGCTAGGCGATTGTAATCTGCGAATAACGGATTATTGCGCTCATCAATTTCATCTGCTGGGTTTGCGTATATATTCGTACCGATTAGCGATTTTTTACGTGTTTCTACTTCTTTCATACGCTGATCCATTGTTTCTTTTAATAAAGCATCTAATTGTCCATTTGATTTTACAGCATTGTATCCGCCTGCTTCTTGTAATTCATTAAATAATGCCCATGCTTCTTTAACTAATTCGGCAGTTAAAGTCTCGATGAAATATGAACCACCAGATGGATCAATGATATGTTCTACATGTGTTTCTTCTTTAACAACTAATTGTACGTTTCGTGCAATACGGATAGATTTGTCATCTGGAGCAGATAAAACATCATGTGGATGTACTGTACAAACGTCAGCGCCACCAAGAATGGCTGAAAACGCTTCATTACCTGCACGTAAAAGGTTCACGTACACATCTAATTTAGAGAAGCTACGTAAAGATGTTTCAGTAACAATTGCTACTGGTACGTCTTTATTAGTACCATAAGCTGATGTAAACGCTTTCCAAAGTACTCTGAAAGCACGGAGTTTAGCAATTTCAACGAAGAACTGAGTATCTACTGCAAAGGTAACAAAGAATTTCTCAGCAAATGATTCGATATCTTCTTCTGTTTCCATGTACCCGGCAGCTTGTAGTAATGCGATAGCCAATTCTTGTACTGCATGCGCACCATCATAGTGAGCTTCTAGTACATTAGCGTTGCGTGTACGTACGTTATGGAACCCGTCTAAATTGATAGTATCTGTACTAGATATGAATCCTTTAACAGCTTCTTTTTGGTCTTCGTTGATATAGTTAAATACTTGTAATAAAGCATCTTGATTGTTTTGTATATTCAGTTTGAATGAATTTTCAGTAATAAGTACTGACAATTCTTTCAAAGTTTGTTCATCCCATGCAAAATTCACACGACTATCAATATTAATAATATCGTTTCCTTTTGCCAAGGATTCTTTAACCCCTTGAAGTAAAGCTTCAGGTGAATCTGCAAATGTTTGTTGTGCTGCTAAGCATTCTTCCCCTGTTTTTAGTGAACGAATAGTCGAAACTTGTTCTGCTAATTTTCCATCTAATTTCTCAACTAGTTGGTCTTGTGTATAAATTGGCTCAAATGAAATACCCTCGATTGTTTTTGTAATTAAAGATTCGAACGGTTTACCTTTTAAAGCCTTAACAGCAGATTCTTGCCATTGATCGTAATTAGCTTGTGAGAATTCAATTTCTTTCATATTGTTCTTCATGTGGACGCTAACTAGCTTCCCCCCTTCGGTAATTCTATTCCTATTTTACACAAGTATATCGAATCGCAAAAGTATAAAAAAATCTGAAAATCGCAATATTGCGATTTTCAGATTACTGTCAATAAATAGAAGTGTTGTCTTTCGATGTATTTTCGAGAATTTCTTTAACTCTAGCAAGAAATTTCCCGCAAATCAATCCGTCTAAAACTCTATGATCTAAAGATAAACATAAATTTACTATATCTCTTGCAGCAAACATTCCACCATTCATAATTACTGGACGTTTAACAATTGACTCGACTTGAATAATCGCTGCTTGTGGGTAATTAATAATTCCCATAGACTGCACCGAGCCAAATGATCCCGTATTATTTACAGTAAATGTTCCACCTTGCATATCTTCAGATTTCAATTTACCAGCACGAACTTTTCCTGCAAGATCATTAATCTCTCTAGCAATGCCTTTTATTGACTTTTCATCGGCGTGTTTGATCACCGGAACAAAAAGTGCATCTTCAGTTGCGACTGCAATAGAGATATGAATATCTTTTTTCTGAATAATTTTATCGCCTGCCCACATTGAATTCATCATCGGGAATTCCTTTAGAGCTTGCGCAATAGCTTTCACGAAAAAGGCAAAGTACGTAATGTTGTAACCTTCAGATTGTTTGAATTCAGTTTTAATGGAGTCACGGTAATTAACCAAGTTCGTAACGTCTGCTTCAACCATCATCCAAGCATGTGGTGCTTCATGTTTACTACGTAACATATTATTTGCGATTGCTTTTCGAATATTAGTTACAGGGATTTCAATATCACCTGGAGCTGTTTGTACTGCTGGAACAGGTTGTGACTTTTGTGGTTCAGGAGCCTGCGTTACTTGTTCAACAATTGCCTCCTGTGGTTGTTGCACTGCTGGACTACTTGTAGGAATGTTTCCACTATCCACAAGTTTTTGAATGTCTTTTCGTGTTATTCGCCCTTCAGCACCTGTACCTTCTACTAATTGAAGATCTATATTATGTTCTTGCGCAAGCTTTAATACAGCTGGTGAATAGCGAGCCTTACCCGCACCACGATTCACTACTGGCACATTTATAGTTTGTTGAGGAGCTGGAGCTGGTACTGATGCTGGCTGTGAGATTTGCTCTGCCCGTTGTGAAGTAGGTTGTTGCTCTATTACCTCTTCTGTTTCAATTGTGCAGACGCTTTCACCAACAGCTAGTGTATTGCCTTCGCCAACGATTAATTCCTTAATGACACCTGAGAAAGATGACGGCAAATCTGCTGTGACTTTATCCGTATTCACTTCCGCCAAAGAATCGTATTTCTGCACTGTATCACCAGGTTTTACTAACCACTTCTCAATTGTACCTTCCGTAACACTTTCCCCAAGTTGAGGCATCTTAATTGTTTGAATTGCCATGAATATCTCCCCCTTTACATCAGAACGCCGCTAATTCGCGCATTGCCTTTTCAACTTTTTCTGGATTAATCATGAAATATTTTTCCATCGTCGGTGCATATGGCATTGCCGGTATGTCTGGTCCAGCAAGTCTTTTTATTGGTGCATCTAAATCGAATAAGCAGTTTTCTGCAATGATTGCTGCCACTTCGCCAATAATACTACCTTCTTTGTTGTCTTCGGTAACAAGTAGCACTTTTCCTGTTTTAGATGCCGCTTCAATAATTGCCTCTTTATCTAATGGATAGATCGTGCGCAAATCTAGAATGTGAGCAGAAATACCGTCTTGCGCCAAACGTTCAGCTGCTTGTAATGCGAAGTGTACTGCAAGACCGTAAGTAATTACAGTAATATCTTCCCCTTCACGTTTTACATCCGCCTTACCTATTTCGATCGTATAATCCTCTTCAGGAACCATACCTTTAATAAGGCGATACGCTCGTTTATGTTCAAAAAATAACACAGGATCCTCATCACGAATAGCTGCTTTTAACAAACCTTTCGCATCGTAGGGAGTAGATGGAATAACAATTTTCAAACCAGGCTGATTCGCAAATACAGCCTCTACTGATTGTGAATGATAAAGAGCACCGTGAATTCCGCCTCCGAATGGTGCGCGAATTACTATCGGACAAGTCCAATCATTGTTTGAACGGTAACGAATACGTGATGCTTCTGAAATAATTTGATTGACTGCTGGCATAATAAAATCCGCAAATTGCATTTCAGCAATAGGTCTTAAACCGTACATTGCAGCACCGATTCCGACACCCGCAATCGCAGATTCTGCAAGCGGTGTATCTAACACTCGGTCTTCGCCAAACTGATCGTATAATCCTTGAGTTGCTTTAAAAACGCCACCTTTTCGGCCAACGTCTTCACCTAATATAAAAACACGCTCATCGCGTTCCATTTCTTCTTTCATCGCAAGAGTAATTGCATCAATATAGGATAAAACTGCCATTAGATACTCCCTCCATCTTCAGCATAGACGAATTTTAGCGCATCTTCTGGAGCAGCATATGGAGCTTGCTCTGCATAATCCGTCGCTTCGTTTACTTCTGTCATAATGCGTTCATTGATCTCTATTTCGAGAGCATCTGTTAAAATCCCTTGCTCATGCAAGTATTTTGCAAATGTAATGATTGGATCTGTAGCACGGCCTTCTGCTAAGTCTTCTGCCGTACGATATTGACGATCATCATCATCAGAAGAGTGAGCAGTTAAGCGATAAGTTACCGTTTCAATTAAGCTAGGTCCTTCCCCATTACGAGCACGGTCAGCTGCTTCTTTAACCACCTTATATACTTCAATTGGATCTTTACCATCTACAGTAACACCTGGCATCCCGTATCCAACTGCACGATCTGAAACATTTTTACACGCTAATTGTTTTTCAACGGGTACTGAAATCGCATATTTATTGTTTTCAACCATAATAATTACTGGTAATTTGTGTACTCCTGCAAAGTTTGCTCCTTCATGAAAATCTCCTTGGTTAGAAGAACCTTCTCCGAGAGTAACAAATGTGATGAAATCTTTCTTTTGCATTTTACCCGCAAGTGCAACCCCAACAGCATGAGGGACTTGTGTCGTAACAGGTGATGATCCTGTTAAAATGCGATTTTTCTTTTGACCGAAGTGCCCCGGCATTTGACGTCCACCTGAGTTTGGATCTTCCGCCTTAGCAAAGGCAGATAGCATTAACTCTTTTGTTGTCATACCAAAGTGAAGAACAACTCCCATATCACGATAATATGGAGCAATATAATCTTTTTTGTTATCAAGTGCATAGGCCGCACCTACTTGCGCTGCTTCTTGCCCTTGACAAGAAATCACAAACGGAATTTTTCCAGCACGGTTTAATAGCCACATACGTTCATCGATTCTACGTGCAAGTAACATTGTTTCGTACATTTTCAGTACATCTTCGTTTGTTAAACCGATTGCTTCATGACGATTTTCAACCTTTTTAACCATTTATCCCAGCTCCTTCTTACATATGAATTGCATTACCATCAACTGCTAATGCTGCTTCTCCAAGTACCTCACTTAAGGTCGGATGTGGATGTACACTATGCGCAATTTCCCAAGGAGTTGCATCTAACACCATTGCAAGGCCCGCTTCAGCAATCATATCTGTTACATGTGGCCCAATCATGTGCACTCCCACAAGATCGTTAGTCTCACTATTCGCTATCATCTTCACAAAGCCTTCTGATTCACCGTAAACAAGCGCTTTGCCAATTGCTTTAAAAGGAAACTTACCAACTTTAATAGGAATTCCCTCTTTCTTCGCCTGTTCTTCAGTTAAACCAACACTTGCTGCCTCAGGACTTGAGTAAATACAACGAGAAATCCATTTGTCATCTACTTTTTCAGTTGTGATTCCTGCAATATGCTCTATAGCATGCATACCTTCATGGGAAGCAACATGAGCAAGCTGCAAACCACCAATGACATCCCCAATGGCATATATATGTGATTCCTTTGTTTGAAAGTGATTATTTGTTTGGATAAAGCCATTTTCTACAACAATCTCTGTGTTCTCTAGTCCTATACCTTCTACATTTGCCTGTCTGCCAACCGAAACAAGTATTTTGTCTGCATTATAATTTTGATTTTCGCCCAATACTTCTGCTTCTATTGATACTTTATTATTTGCAATTGACAGCGTATCTGCTAATACTTTTGCAGAAGTTACAAATTTAATCCCTTTATTCTCTAATAACTTTTTCATTTCTTTTGAAATATCTTGATCTTCAGTTGGTAGTATACGATCTGCATATTCAATAACAGTTACTTTAACACCAAAATCGTTTAACATTGATGCCCATTCAATCCCGATGACACCACCACCAACAATTATAATGGATGCTGGAAGCTCTTTTAACGCAAGCGCTTCATCAGAAGTAATGACGAATTCACCGTCAATTGTTAACCCTGGTAACGTACGTGGTCTAGAACCTGTAGCCACAATAACATTTTGAGGAATAAGCATTTCATTTTCCTCACCGCTTACCAGTTCAACCGAAATTGTTCCTGGCATGGGCGAGAAGATAGAAGGTCCAAGAATTCGACCAGTTCCTTCATAAACGTCGATCTTGCCTTTCTTCATCAATGCTTGCACACCTTGATGTAATTGTGCCACTATGGAATCTTTTCTTTCCTGCACTCTACTAAAATCAAGCGTTACTTCTCCTGTATTCACTCCAAATGAAGAAGCATGATTCTTGGTTGTCGCAAAGACTTCCGCACTTCTAAGTAATGCTTTACTTGGAATACAACCTTTATGTAAACATGTACCCCCTAGCTTCCCTTTTTCAACAACGGCTGTTTTTAATCCAAGTTTTGCTGCTCGAATTGCTGCTACGTAGCCACCTGTACCGCCACCTAAAATAACCACATCATAGTCCTTAGCCATTTGAACACTTCCTTTCATCCACCATGTAAAACTAGCTCTATTATAATATAACATTTCGTAGTTGACATTCCCCAATGCCAGCCTATTAAACTCACAAACTTATTTGCAGTTCGTAAACTCTTCTCCCATTATAAATCCGTTCAGAAATGAAGTACCCCTACCTTATTTCTGAACGGCCCTTTTATTAACGATTAGTTAAAATGTGCTTTCCATTTTGCAAAAATGTGCTACGTGATTTTGCCATTCTCTCAATACGTTCTTCTGCTAAACGATTAGCAGCTAAATACGTTGGAATTCCATCACGTTTTGCTATATCTATTACTTTCTCTATATTATCGTAAATTCCTTCTACACGCTTCATCGCACGGTCACGGTTGTAGCCATACAATTCATCTGCAACATTGATTACTCCACCTGCATTAATAACATAATCCGGAGCATAAATGATTCCCTCATTATGAATAATATCTCCGTGAATTGAGTCTTTCAACTGGTTGTTAGCTGATCCAGCAATGACTTTTGCTCTTAGTTGCGGAATAGTTTCATCATTAATAATAGCACCAAGTGCACATGGTGCAAAAATGTCTACATCTTGAGCATAGATATCTGTTGGGTCAACAGCAGTTGCACCAAAGTCTTCTACCACTCTCTTTACAGCGCTTTCATTTATATCTGTGACGATTAATTGCGCGCCTTCTTCGTGTAAATATTTGCACAGTGTGTATGCTACGTTTCCTAAGCCCTGTACAGCAATTTTCTTACCTTCTAAGTGCTCGCTACCAAATGCCTCTTTAGCAGCTGCCTTCATACCCACAAATACACCATATGCAGTTACTGGCGATGGGTTCCCCGATGAACCAAATGCAGGAGAAATACCTGTTACATAATTTGTTTCTTCATGAATTAAATCCATATCTGCTACAGTTGTACCAACATCTTCTGCTGTAATATATCTACCATTCAAACCTTGGACGAATCTTCCTAGCGCACGGAACATTTCTTCATTTTTATCTTTTAAAGGATCTCCGATGATTACTGTTTTTCCCCCACCGAGATTTAACCCCGCAGCTGCATTTTTATAAGTCATGCCACGTGCTAGGCGCAAAGCATCTTCAATCGCTTCTTCCTCTGAAGCATATGTCCACATACGAGTACCACCAAGTGCTGGTCCTAAAGTTGTGTCGTGTATAGCTACTATAGCTTTTAGTCCTGAAGTTTTATCCTGACAAAACACTAATTGTTCGTAATCATATTTCTCCATGTATTTGAAAATTTCCATTGTGGTGCCCCCTTTGATATGTTGACCAATCTTTTAAAAAAGAACTTAGTCATCTTTTACCCTAGTTTTCTAGGTCACTATATTATTAGCAAAAAGCGTGCCAACATATAAAAAGACAAAATGCTGTATTTGACAACATTTTGTCTTTTTCATCCATGCAAGATTTTGCACACCGTGCAGTTTTTTGCACGCAAATTTATGCAAGATTGTATTTTTCTAATTTATAATACAAACTCCGGATTGATATTCCCAATATTTTTGCAGCTTGCATTTTGTTATTTCGGCTATCTGTTAATACTTGTTGCAGAATTTGTTTCTCTGTTTGTTCTAACTGCTCGGCGAGTGATCCATCAAAAGAATGCCTTTCAACGTTAACCTCCTGATGTAAGGAATGGAAAAGCGTTTTGGGTAAATGTCTCTCATCTAAAATAGTTTCGTTTGATTGCATGAAAATCATTGCTCGGCTTAAGACGTTTTCAAGCTCTCTCACATTTCCTGGCCAATCATGTCCTATTAATAGCATTAATGCGTTTGAGGTCACTTTATGAATATTACGTCCATATTCTTGATTCAATTTAACAAGAAGGCGATCTACTAAAGGAGGGATGTCTTCTCTCCTTTGACGCAATGGCGGGATATGAATAGGCATCCGATTTAATCGATAATATAAATCCTCTCGGAATGTACCTTCTGACAATGCTTTTTCCATATTCACATTCGTAGCTGCGATAATACGAACATTTATCGAAATCGGCTTTGTTCCACCAACTCTGACAATTTCACCTTCTTGAAAAATACGCAATAGTTTTGCCTGAGTATTTAAAGACATTTCTCCAATTTCATCAAGAAAAATACTTCCTTTATCAGCTTCTTCAAATAACCCGCGCTTTCCACCACGTTTCGCTCCAGTAAAAGCTCCTTCTTCATAACCAAATAATTCACTTTCCAGTAAGTGCTCAGCAATCGCCGCACAGTTTACCCTAATGAACTTATTGTATATACGATCACTTGCAGAATGTATAGCATGAGCAAACAATTCTTTACCAGTCCCTGACTCTCCGCGCAAAAATACCGTGACTGGTGTTTTTGCAGCTAATTTCGCTTGTTCTAGTGAAATGCGCATTTCCTCTGAATCGCCAATAATATCTTCAAATGTATATTTAGATTCCAGCTTTCGTATAATCGTGCGCGCTTGATCTAATTCTTTTGTTAAGGACCGCATTTCTGTCATATCATGTATAACTCCTACGCTACCTTTTAAGCTATCATTTACGACAACAGGTGCAACATTCACAATAACTTCGCGTTTATTAGGACCGAGTCGCATATTCACACCACGAATAGGCTTTTTTGTTTGTAAAACTTTTAAATGCATACTTTCACCTTCAGAAATATCTATCGTAGCAGGTTTCCCTAAAATTTCTTCCGGTTTTAATCCTGTAATTCTAGTATACGCAGGGTTAACGAGTATCCCTCTACCTTCCTCATCAACTACAGAAATGGCATCATCACTTGATTGAATAATCGCTTCTAACATCATTTGAATTTCTTTTAAATTTGTTATTTCTTCCGCTAAATTGACGACCTCTGATATATCTTTGAATACAGCAAATGCACCAATTCGATTCCCACTACCATCAATCATAGGAAAACGAGACGTGACAATTTTCTTCTCATTAGACAACTTTAGCTCTTGATTGATTTCTGCTACACCTGATTCAAACACACGTGGCAAAGCACTATTTATTATTATATCGTTAATGTGTTTACCAACCGCTTCTTTGACAGTAACCTCTGTCATTCGCGCAGCACTTCTATTAAAGAAGATAACCTGACCTTGAGGGTCGATGCCAATCATGCCTTCTTCTATTGAATTGAAGATGATTTGCTGTTTATATGCTGCATGTTGTGTTTTATTTATGTAAAAATCTTTTTCATTCAACAATTGAACAATTAAGTAAGCAATTGCCCCTGGGATAAGTACTGTACGTTTCGGCAATGCCAATAGTAATTCTTCAAATACAGAAGACTCTCCTGTGACATCCACCACCATATCAATTTCATCAGTTAAAACAGCTCGCCAATCCTGTCCCGTAGCAATGCCAGCTGCCTTAGCTAATTCAAGCCCAGGTGCATCTTTACGTATATCTACAATTGCTACTGTACTCAGTTGCTCAGACTTGGTTAATAGTTGCAATATAGCTGTACCTCCAGCACCTGCACCTATAATTAGAATTCTTTGCAAGGAACTTCACTTCCCTTCACAATATTGTGCAATTTATTGCATATTTCAATGTAGGTTCATCATATCTGAACTTTCTTTCCTTGACAACGCTTCCCCAACAGGTAAAAATGAGTATAGATTAGAGGAGTGAAAGTATATGGCACGTTTTGCAGCGTTTATCGTATTACTTATACCTGGTTTAATGGCTGCAGGTGGAATAAAATTAATGCGCGACACATTATTTGCTAAGCTTGTGGATCCAATACCATTTCTTTGGTTACAATTCATTATCGGTATTGCCCTTTTCGTCATTGGATTTGGTTTTTTTGCAGGTTTTCTATTGCATCGAGATCGCAAAAAAGGGAAAGTTTCAGCTAAATTTGCAAATCAAAAGAACGCTGACCGTTAATGGTCAGCGTCCTTTTTTTGTATACGTCTAACTCTTCCAGGAAAATCTGTAATCCAGCCAACTACGGCTTTATGTGGATTTTTGAGATACTCTTCATCACCAGTAATGTTATAGAACCGACACTTCTTTTTAGCTATTACACATGCATCCAAATATTCAGATTTATAATACCATGTTTTGTTAGCATGAATAGCATCGATATATGGAAGGTTTTTTAACTGATGCCAATTGAGCTTTCTCGTGGCAATAAGTGCAGTTTCAATATGTTTGTTTATTTTCTTAGCTTGTTCCAACACTTCCAAGAAAAAAGATGAATAATGTACATTTGGTAAGTGGGCGCATTTATTTATAACAATTTCTAATACAAAAGGATTGTCAATAAAGGATTCCTTCAATTCGATATTCAATGCGATAGGATTTTTCTCTACCCAAGCTATTAGCTCATCCAGTGTCAGCATTTCTTGACCCGAGTATCTACGAGTAAATGGTCTACCTACGCGTAATCTTTTTATTTCTGCTAATGAAACATTTGTTACTAACCTGCGTCTTCCTGTAACGCGACGTAAATCTAAATCGTGTGTCACAACAGGAACATCATCCCTAGTAATTTGCAAATCTAACTCAATACCATCTGCATTTAGTTCAACGGCCTTTTTGAATGCATTGAGTGTATTTTCCATCTCACAAGCAGAGGCGCCTCGATGTGCAAAAACTAAGGGTCTAGGCATTGATTTCGCCTTGCTCCAATTTAAAATTACCACAAGTCTGCGTATTTAATGTCGTGGATTTTTTACCAAGTTGAATATATGTTCCTGGATAAGCTTCCTTCGTAATTTGAATCTTTTCCGTTCCCATACTTTTTAATGATTGCAAAATTGTTTGCACCTCTTTATCAATCTTAGTTAATTCATTTTCTTTTTCTAATAACGATACTTTTGAATCCTCAAATGCCTTTCGCTGAGCACCATTCATCTTATCGACGAAATCTAATAATGGCGTAATGCGAGCTTTAATATTTACAATATCAGCTTCTAAAGATTTCATCTCTTCGGCTTTTTCTTTCACTATTTGCATGCTCTCTTTTCGATCAGGCATTGTAATAACTAATTCCGTTTTGCGCTCTAAGCGATTTCCAGAAATCGCAGTAGTAATAGTACTTGTTGCTTCTGCACGTCCACCAATAATTTTCCCCTTGTACTCATTAACTAGTATACTACTCGCTTTTAAATTGGATCCAAGTGCGTATGACCCAATTTGAATGTCGCCTTTTGCAGTCAACGTACTTTCATTTGTATGTTTAACAAAGATATTCCCACCTGCGCGTACGACCGACTCACCGTTACCAAAGATACCCCCACGAATGTAAACATCACCATTTAGAGATTCGATTAATTTCGGACTCGTAACTCCTTCGGGACCATCAATCGAAATATCACCTGTTGCTACTACTGAATAGCCCGCAAGTACCGTACCTCTAATACTAATGGATCCATCGAAATTTAGATTTCCTGTTCCGACTCCAACATCATTTGGAACAGGTAGATGTTTTTGAACTGACAAGAATCCATCTGAATCATCCAAAACTCCACCCTCAGTTGCATAGATGGTTACTTTTCCGTCTTCATCAACTTTTTCATACACAGTTTTCTGATCATATTTTATTGGCGAGTCTTTACCAGGTAAAGCAGGAATACTTTCACCAAATACATTTTTCCCTGGCTCGCCTGAATCTGCTGGTATTTTCTCTCCCAACCATTCATGGGCTTCTATTTCAGTGATAAAATTCATATCAAAATAATCCGCTTTACCATCATCACGAATTAATGGTTTTCTCTCTGCCTGTTCTATATATGTAATTTTTGCGTTTTTCCCTGGTTTAGCTGGCGTTCCTATTGCAACTACAGTCGGTTTTCCTGTTAATACAGTATCTAGAGTCAAATCTACAAAACCATGCACTATTCCTATATTATTAGCAAATTCTTTGATTTGTTCCTGCATTTTAGTACCATCTGTAAACACAGTTTTCGGATCTTCGTGGACATACATGGTTGCTGTCATGCGATCACGAGAAGTCACAATTTCTATAGGTGGTAGCCAAATACCAATTTCCTCAAATTGCTCTGTCACTGTGGCAGTCACTTTTCTTAAAATAGCAAAGCTCGACAGTTTAATACGTGGATATTTTTTCAAAATACTGTCGAATTCCTTTAGCGGGAATCCTTCCCCTATGGTCTTTAAATATACTTTTTCATTTTCTTCTTTTAAAACAATATAATCATTTTCAAAAATCAGCACATTTTCTCCCCATCCTTCAAATCGATAATAAATGTCTATACTTATTATCGATTTCAAATTGTTTTTTTACAGAATAAAGCAAAAAAAACCGCTTTCAAAACTAAGCTTGATAGCATAATAATCATTTTATAGGTATACGTTCGTTAGAATCGTTTTAATATACTAGATAAATAGACCCTATCCTGGTTTTTATTATATCAGGAAAATAAATAGACTCTCTATACATTTATAATATATCCAAAAGAAAGTTGCGAAGGTAGACCAGTAGATAATTAGGGAAATAGATATACATAGTGTAATAGTACCATGTTTTTAGAATATTCGCTTATCATTTTACAAATTATTAATATATCTACAATTACTTTTCAATTCAATAGAAGTGACTACAATCGTAATGTCGCTTCAATTAATTGTTCCGATTATATATTGAGATTAGACTGTAAAGACTTAGCAGTTGTAACACCAGAATTAGTTCCAGCGTTGGAAGATTGCTATAACTTATACAAACAGTCAGAGTTTAAAAAGGTAGTTTTCGAAATTAATAACAGTGTAGTTGTTAAAAAGCAACTAAGTCGTAATACTTGTAAAGTCGGCCTTAACAAGGCTGAATTTGTCCAAGGTTAAATCGCAAGTCAGTATTAACTGAACATAGTGCTTTTCGCACTGAACAAATATTGTATTTCGCAATCGGTTACATGATTTTCGTCCTAATTCTTCTACCATTTACTCCAACTGCAAATCGCTCATTTATGCCCTCTATAAGCGCCTGCACTGAAATGAGTGAAAGTACTCCATTTAACCGGGAACTCACTTACATATACACTGTGAAGTCTTTTAAATCGTGTTCCTCTCATCTTTGTTAATTGCCATTCTTAGGATTTATTTTAAATTTGATTTTTTATTAAAATCAATGTATCCCAGCATCATAAAACAGCATTCGCCAACACTCACTCCTATATCAGAAATTAAACTGATTTCCATTTATCTTCGAGACGCATTAAATTTTGTCAGATTTAGTGATACGAATATATTTATTTTCAGTCATAATCAATTTGCAGCCGAAATAAGTCCACCTATAACTCAAATTGATCATACGAAAAAGACACCTCCAAGATAATTGTGTTCGAGCACAATAAACTTAGAGGTGTCTCTTTTCATTGAAAATTCCCATATTATATATTGTTCATAACCCCCTGATTATTGCTCACATTTCCTGTAAACATACTACTTAAAATATGAGCAATCTGTGGAGTTATCAATGTCCTAACCCTTTCAGCTAGCAACCGTTTCAATACGAATTTTATCGGCAATCATGGCGATGAATTCGCTATTTGTTGGTTTGCTCTTTAAGTGATGGACAGTATAACCGAACATTTTCGAAATAGATTCATAGTTTCCTCGGTTCCAAGCGACTTCAATGGCATGACGAATTGCACGTTCAACACGTGATGATGTTGTATCGAATTTTTTCGCTATATCTGGATATAAAATCTTAGTAATCGAACCAAGTAACTCGACATCCATATATACCATTTGAATAGCTTCTCTTAAGTATGCGTACCCTTTAATATGAGCTGGCACACCAATTTCTTTTATAATACCTGTAATCGTTGCATCAAGTTGACGTTGATCCATTTGTTGTGGCTGTGACCCTTGCAGAACGCTTACACGTTTTGTTTTTTCTGTTTTATGACCTGCACATTGTAAAACTTTTGAAACAAGGCGATCGAATTCAAAAGGTTTTAACATGAAATAAGATGCCCCTAAGTCCACTGCTTGTTTCATAACATCTTCTTGTCCAAATGCCGTTAACATTATCACTTGAACATCATTATAAATTTCGTTTTCATGCATAACTTCCAAAACCGCTAAACCATCCAGGTGAGGCATGATAATATCTAATAATAGAACATCTGGTACTTGTTCCTCTAACATTTTCAAACAAAGTTTGCCGTTAGGGGCAGTTCCGATTACTTCAATCTCTGGGCTATTTTGTAGATACATCTCTAATGTACGAACTAGTTCCCGATTATCATCTGCAATTGCAACTTTTACTTTTCGCATTATTATTTCCTCCTTTGTGCTTGCGCTTCCGTTAAACACGATCAAAACCGACAAGATGAATTAAAGTAAACTCGTTTTTGATACAAAGTGGATAATTCGACTTTTTTGCATGAATACCTTTTATTCTTAAAAAAATAAGTATGTAGACATAGAGATACTATGTATTTCGACAGTATTCATTCATTCTAAACAATTTGTCGATTATTTGTCACTTTTATTGTAACAAAAGTAACAGAGAAAAAGAATGCTTTTTATCACATATTCTTTTCAATCTGAAAATTCCTCAAGAAAATGCTGCACCAGCTTCCCCGGTGCAGCGTAATTTTAATGGATTTATAAAAGCAAATCCCTTTCTTTAAGATGGTTGCCTTTTCAACATCTCAGTTAGAGGAATCGCTGCTCCCTTTTCAGGACTTTCGATATACATATGTGTAACAGCTCCTACAAATCGTCCGTTTTGTATAATCGGACTTCCGCTCATACCTTGTAAAATGCCTCCGGTTTTCTTTTTCAACTGCGCATCTGTCACTTCAAATTGCATTGTCTTGTCATCAACTTTGGTAATTTTGACATCAAATGCCTCTACTTTTTTCCCTTCAATAGTCGTTAGCAATTGTGCTTTTCCGACTTTTATTTCAGAAGGTTGCATGATTTCCATAGGTTTAGGTAAACCTTGTTCTAAAGTATTCGACCATTTTCCAAATATACCGTACACATTATTTTCGGCTATACTTCCTAACTGTCCAGCATTATGTTCAATTGATGAAATTTTATAACCTGGTTCTCCAGGTACACTCTTTTTTATTTGTTCGATGGATGCATAGAAAATTGATCCGGACGAAAATTTAGGCGGTGCTGAAACAACCGAGTCGATAATTTGATGACCTAATGCTCCATATTCCTTTGTTTCTGGGTCAATAAAGGTTAATGTACCAATACCGTCAGTTTGATCTCTAAAGAAAGATAACATCGGTTCAAGCTCTTCCTTCATGATCTTAATGTGTTGTGTTTTTTGCTGACGCTTTAGCTTCACATCCATTAATTTACCTGAAGAACTGATAAATAGGGATTTAACTTCTTCAAGCGTTTTAACTTGTTGAGAATTAATTGCTTGAATAGTATCTCCAGCCTTCAACCAAGTACCGTTTTTCAGGAGCACATCATTTGTTAAATAGACATTTTGAAGCTGAAGTTCTACACCTATTGAATGTCCCATCGGAATTAAGCTTTTGGCAGAAACACCAAATGGTAGTAGCAAAATGGCAAATAATAATGCGACAAACTGCATGACATAACGCATTTGATTTTTCATTTTTCACCTCCTCATCGTCCTTTTACTATGGCTTTGTTTTAGCATGTTATGTACGGTAAATATTTGAGTTGAATTGGATGATTGGAGAAGGTGGAAGGTTTTACATTGAAGTTTTTTTCAAAACAATACATACGTAAAAAACTGCCCGTCCAATTGGTTGGGACAGACAGTTTTCTAATTATATGGTCATTGCTTTTTTGCGACCGTTAGCTATTTCTACCAATTCTTTTGCATGTTGGAATGTTAAGTCCGTCACTTCTGCGCCAGACATCATTCTGCTAATTTCATCGATTCGCGCATTATCGAAAATTTCAGTGAGTGACGTAACTGTTCGATGTGCTTCTTCTTGTTTCTTAATATAATAATGATGATCTGCCATTGCTGCAACTTGTGGTAAGTGTGAAATACAAAGCACTTGAGAATGCATCGAAATAGCTGAAATTTTTTCAGCAATTGCCTGAGCCACACGTCCACTGACACCTGTATCTACTTCATCAAAAATAATTGATGTAATACCATTTGTTGAAGAAAAGATGGTTTTTAATGCCAGCATCATACGAGATAATTCCCCGCCTGAAGCAATTTTCGTTAATGGTTTCGGTGGTTCACCAACATTGGTTGCAATATAGAATACAATGCGATCCAACCCATTATGATCAAATTGATCGGCAGCTATAGGTTCAAAATGCACACTAAAGTCTGCTTTTTCCATATATAACGCTCGAAGTTGTTGCATAATGGCATCGCTTAGCTTACGACCGGCTTTTTTTCGAACTGCAGTTAATTTCTCTGCTGTTTGTAGTAATTTTTCTTTCAGTACATTTAATTGTTGTTCGTTTTTTTGCATATTTTCGTCGCGATTGATTAGAGATTCCAGTTCTTCTCCAATTTTTTCACGATATGTTAGTATGTCCTCAAGTGTAGCACCATATTTACGCTTCATCGATTGGATTAGAGCTAAACGTTGCTCTACTTCATTCAAACGCTCTGGGTTAAATTCAAGGTCATCTAATATGTTTTTGATTTGAAATGCTGCTTCTTGTAAAGAATAAAAGGCAGCTGATACATTATCTGAATGCTCTCTAAAATCTTGATCTAATGTTGCAACTTCTTCTAAATCGGTCATAGCTTGACCAATCCAATCAAGTCCTCTAGATTCACCCAGAATGGCTTCGTGTGCCGTGTTGGATCGTTCATAGATCTTGTTGAAGTTCATCAACCTGCGACGTTCCTCAGCTAGTTCCTCTTCTTCTCCTGCTCGAAATTGGCAAGCGTCAATTTCTTTAATTTGAAATGAAAAAAGATCAATTTTTTGGGCTACTTGCTGTTCACCAAGAGAAATTGCAGCAAGTTCCTTTTTCAATTCACGATAAGCAGAGTATTCCTTACTATAACGTTCTTTCAATGGATCAATGTCTTCACCTGCAAACTGATCCAACAAGGAGATATGTCTCTTATCATCCATTAACTCTTGGCTCTCATGCTGGCCGTGAACATCGATTAATGTTGCACCTATTTCACGCAAAAGAGAAAGTGGAACAAGTTTCCCGTTAACACGACAAACGCTTTTTCCATTGTCATTTAAATCACGGCGTAAAATAACCATTCCCTCTTCAATTTCAATCCCAGCTTCTGCACATTTTTGATAAGCAGAGTGGTTTTCAGAAGAAATCGCAAAGAGTCCTTCAAGTTCGGCTTTTTTTGCACCGTGACGGATGAATTCCTGAGAACCTCGACCACCAGCTAATAGCTGTACCGCATCAATAATAATTGATTTCCCGGCACCTGTTTCACCTGTTAAAACCGTTAAACCTTCAACAAAACCTACTGTTAAGTCTTCAATAATTGCAAAATTTTTAATCGATAGTTCTCGTAACAAGACAACTCACCTCGGATTACAACATTTCAAGTAAGCGATTTTTCACTGATTCGCGTTGAGAATCTTCACGACATAAAATCATAATCGTGTCGTCTCCACAAATAGTACCTAATATTTCAGTCCAATCTAAATGGTCAAGTAATGATCCAATTGCATGTGCATTTCCCGGTAAAGTCTTCATCACTAAGAAGTGACTAGCACCATCAATGCTCACAAACGCATCTGCTAAAGCACGATGCAGTTTTTGAATTGGATTGAAGCGTTGATCTGCTGGCAAACTGTACTTATAACGACCATCTTGAAGAGGTACTTTGATTAAATGTAATTCTTTAATATCTCTAGAGATTGTCGCTTGCGTTACATGATATCCTGCTTCTTTTAGTAAATCGACCAAATCATCCTGTGTTTCAATATCATTATTAGCGATCATGTCGCGTATTCGAATATGGCGTTGGCTTTTATTCAATTTTTTTCACCTCTATGAATAATTATGCTCTTCTTTTTTATAACCGTAACATCGATTATGTAAAATCACAAGAAAAAAAACGACCCAAAAGAATGGGCCGCGTCATTTAAGTTGTTGATGTGCCTCACTCACCAAGGTATTGAAGTCTGTAAATGATTGCAGCTCTTCTCCTTGGTGTGGGTTGTACAGATGGAATAGAAACTCAATATTCCCTTCTCCGCCTGTAATTGGAGAATAGGAAGCATCTTTTACCACAAATCCAACTGATTCAGCGAATGTTGCAATAGATTCTAATACTTCTAAATGTATTTTCGGTTCACGAACGACACCTTTTTTCCCAACTTTGTCTTTCCCTGCTTCAAACTGAGGTTTCACTAGTGCAATAACATCTCCACCAGGTACTAACAACGTTTTTAATACAGGTAAAATCAGTTTTAGAGAAATGAAGGATACGTCAATTGTTGCAAATTCAGGTAAACCTTCTGCCAAGTCAGGTGCTGTGACATAACGGAAATTTGTACGTTCCATAACAGTTACACGTTCGTCTTGACGGATTTTCCATGCAAGCTGATTGTAGCCTACATCTAGTGCGTAGCAATGCTTCGCACCATTTTGTAGGGCACAGTCAGTAAATCCACCAGTAGATGAACCGATATCTAACATTAATTTATCTTGTACAGCAACATCAAAAATATCTAATGCTTTTTCTAGTTTTAAGCCTCCACGACTTACGTAGCGTAGCTGTGATCCTTTAATAGTAAGCTCAGAGTCCATCGGTATTTTCTCACCCGGTTTATCTAGGCGTACTTCATTTGAATACACTTGCCCTGCCATGATTGTACGTTTTGCCTTTTCGCGTGTTTCACACAGTCCTCTTTCAACAAGAAGAATATCGACACGCTCTTTTTGAATTTTTGTTGTCATTATGCTTTTAAACCTGCTTGCTCTTTATTGTCTTTATTTACTAATTCTTGAATACGTAATACAGTTTCTTCTGCAGTTAAGTTAATTTCTTGAAGTAACATATCAACACTACCATGTTCAATGAACATATCAGGTATACCGATTCGATCAATTTGAATTGTAGAATAATGATTGTCATTCGCAAATTCTAACACTGCGCTACCAAAGCCGCCTTGCAATACGCCTTCTTCAATTGTAAGGATTGGCTTTTTACTTTGCATTAAACGATGTAACATTGCCTCATCCATTGGTTTAATAAAGCGTGCATTGACGATTTCAACTTGTATGCCTTGATCTGCTAATACTTCAGCTGCTTCTTGTGCCATTGGAATAGTGGTACCGAATGTTAATATTGTTGCATCTTTACCTTCACGAAGTACTTCCCAACTACCGATTGGAAGAGCTTTAAGCTCAGTGTCCATAGGTACTCCTAAGCCATTACCTCGCGGGTAACGAAGAGCGATCGGGCCTTCATTATAGTCAATAGCTGTTTTCACCATGTGTTGGCCTTCATTTTCGTCTTTTGGCATCATAATTACTATATTCGGCATATGACGTAAAAAGGCAATATCAAAGACACCTTGATGCGTTTCGCCATCAGCACCTACTAAACCAGCACGGTCAATTCCGATAAACACATTCAAGTTTTGACGACAAATATCATGTAATACTTGGTCATAAGCACGTTGAAGGAATGTAGAGTATATCGCTAAAAACGGCTTCGTGCCATCTGCTGCCATACCTGCAGCCATAGTAGCTGCATGTTGCTCAGCGATACCAACATCAAACATACGATTAGGGAATTCACTAGCAAAACCTTCTAATTTTGAACCAACCGGCATGGCAGGTGTAATTGCTACGATTCGTTCATCGACACGAGCTAATTTACGAACAGTTTCAGCAATTAAGCTAGACCACCCTGGAGCAGTTGTTTTTGGTTTTACAAGATCGCCAGTTTCCATTTTATAAGGTCCGGTACCATGCCAAGTTCCAACTGTATCGTTTTCAGCTGGCAAGTAGCCTTTCCCTTTTTTCGTAATAACATGGATTAAAACAGGACCTTGCATTCTTTTTGCGTTTTGTAATGTTTCTTCTAATGTCTCAAAGTTATGACCGTCAATTGGACCAAGGTAAGTGAAACCTAGTTCCTCAAAGAATACACCTGACACGAGTAAATATTTCAAGCTATCTTTTACACGTTCTGCTGTGGAAGCTAATTTACCACCAACTGCAGGGATCTTTTTCAATAGCTGTTCTAATTCATCTTTTGCTTTGTTGTAATTATTTGCCGTACGTAAGCGACCTAAGACATTATGCAATGCACCTACATTTGGGGCAATTGACATTTCATTATCATTTAAAATAACGATCATGTTTGTTTTCTCATGACCAATATGATTTAGTGCCTCTAATGCCATACCGCCTGTTAAAGCACCGTCACCAATAATAGGTACAACAAAGTTTTTATCGCCTTTAATATCTCTTGCTGCTGCCATACCCATCGCTGCTGACAGCGAGGTTGAGCTATGTCCTGTTTCCCAAACATCATGTTCACTTTCAATGCGTTTTGGGAATCCACATAACCCTTTATATTGACGTAGCGTATCGAATTGATCTGCACGGCCTGTTAAAATCTTGTGGACATATGCTTGATGTCCTACATCCCAAATAAACTTATCTTGAGGACTATTAAACGCTCGATGCAAAGCAATAGTTAACTCAACTACACCAAGATTCGGTCCAATATGACCACCTGTTACAGATAGCTTTTGGATTAAAAACTTTCGAACATCTTCACTTAAATCTTGAAGTTGTTTCGTATTTAATTCTTTCAAAAAGGATGGACTAGATATTTTGTTTAAATCCATCGCCATCACACACCTTTTCATTAAAATATTCATCGTACAATGTTTCACCCATTATAACAGTGTTAATCAATTGTACAAACTAAAACGGCCATTACTTGTTACGATGAACAATATAATCAGCTAAGTCTTTTAGTAGACTGCTTTCTGAGGGCAGTTTTTCAAGCGCTTTTATCGCAAGGTAGTAATGATCTTGCAACTTTTCTTTAGCGCCTACTAATGTAAGGAGTGCGGGGTAAGTGCTCTTATCGCTGGCAACGTCTTTACCGGCTGTTTTCCCTAATTGTTCTGTTGTACCTTCAATGTCTAAAATATCGTCCTGAATTTGGAATGCAAGACCGATATGATGCGCATATTCCACTAAGATTGCACGTTCTGCTTCTGTGGCATTTGCAATAATGGCACCTGACTCAATACTAAAACGAAGAAGCGCTCCTGTTTTATTGACATGAACGTTTTCTAGTTCTGATAATGTTAACTGTTTTGTTTCGCCTTCGATATCTAGGATCTGTCCTCCAACCATACCTTCAGCTCCAGCCGCTTCACTTAATTTATCTACTAATAATAAACGTGATACCGGTGGAATTTGTTGCATGCGAGCAAGGATACCAAATGCAAGTGTATTAAGTGCATCTCCTGCAAGTGTGGCAAATGCATCTCCGTACACTTTATGATTAGTTAGTTTGCCTCTGCGGTAATCATCATTGTCCATGCTTGGTAGATCGTCATGAATCAATGAATAAGTATGAATCATTTCAATGACAGCAGCTACCGTAAATCCATCATCATTGCGAACATTGAAATGGTCCATAACTGCAAGCACAAATAGTGGTCTTACTCTTTTACCGCCTGCGTTTAATGAATACAACATAGATTCTTTTAATACTGCTGGGGCTTCAATATTCTCAACGAGTTCTTGCATACGTTTTTCGACTGTCGGAATATTGTTTGCCATAAATTCTTTTAGAAGCTCAGTCATTTACCTTGTCCCTCTTCCCCTGTTGGATTAAAAGGCTTTTCGTTGCCATTGTCATCCATAATCGAGATCAGTTGCTGCTCTGCATTTTGTAATTGATCGTGGCAAAACTGGGATAATTTCATCCCTTTTTTATATAAATCTATAGCATCTTCTAAAGGTACTTCCCCTTGTTCAAGTTGATGAACGATTTCTTCTAGTTCTTCAATTGATTTTGCAAAGGATTGTTTCTTTTCAGCCATTATTCTTCTCCCCTCGCTTTCATTGTTATGGACGTAATTTCAGCATTCGCCTGACCATCTGGAAAATGAATAGTCAAATTTTGTTTCTCTTCTACTTGTTGTATTGATTTTATTACTTTTCCTTCTTGATAAACGATGCTATATCCACGGCTCATGATTGTTAAAGGATTTAATGCTTCTAAAGTACGAATGATGGACCTGAATGCATCTTGGTGCTTATTGATTGATTGCACAACACTTTTATCAAGTTGCGTACTTAATCTCGCAACGTGTTGCTGTTTATATCTCACTTCTTGAAGAGGCGTATTCATTTGTACACGATTTGCTAATTGTTGCAATACCGCCTGCTTGTCTTTGATATAATTAGTCATTTGTGTTTGTAACTGTTCATCTGTACGACTTAACTTCTCGACAAATGGACGAAATAGACGGTCTGGATATGCAATCGGATAGGATTTCTGTAACCCCTCTAATTGACTTCTTTCATGTCGAATACGCGATTGTGTCAGTTGAAATATTTGCGACCTACGCGTCAATAAATGCTTCATTAAATCTTCGCTATTCGGTACAGCCTTTTTCGCAGCGGCTGTAGGAGTCGCTGCCCGCCAGTCCGAAACATGGTCTGCTATCGTAGTATCTGTCTCATGTCCGACACCACTAATAACAGGTATGTCACTTTCAAAAATAGCTCTGGCAACAATTTCTTCATTGAACGCCCAAAGGTCCTCAATGGAACCTCCACCACGTCCGACAATTAAAACATCAATTTCGTCCATACTGTTTGCTTGCTGTATTGCTTTTACAATACTAGGCGCTGCTTGTTCTCCTTGCACGAGTGCAGGGAAAATCAAAACATCTGCAAGAGCGTAATGCTGCGTAATAGTTGTACAGATATCTCTTATGGCTGCTCCAGTTGGTGCTGTAACAACACCAATTTTACGAGGGAATGTTGGTATCGCTTTTTTATATCTTTCATCAAACAATCCTTCTTTTAAAAGTTTTGCTTGTAATTGTTCAAAGGCGATATGTAAACTACCTACACCGTCCGGTTCCATTGCTACTGCATATAACTGATAACGTCCACTACCTTCATAGACGTTAATATCTCCACGAATAAAAACCTTCATGCCATTTTCAGGAACAAATTTCAGACGACTAGCACTCTTCGCAAACATGACTGCTGCAATTTGTGTTTTTTCATCTTTCAATGTGAAATAAATATGGCCAGAACCCGTATGTTTTTTGACATTTGAAAGCTCTCCTTTTACAAATACATCACGTAAATGAGGATCAGCATCAAACTTCTTTTTAATATATTTTGTTAATGCTTGGACAGATAAATAAGGTGTACTTGTCAAAAGCCTCAGACTCCTTATCCGAACGTTTTATAAGAAATTTAATTTCATAAAAAAAGCTGTCTTTCATCAGAAAAACAGCTTCTGCGTTACTATTTTACCTGTTTTGAGCTCATTTGTCTTGAGGAAACCTTCTTTTTCGCTGATTGCAATGTATTGAATAGCAACATTGTAATCGTCATTGGGCCAACACCTTTAGGTACAGGAGTGATTGCTGATACTTTATCAATAACTGAATCAAAATCAACATCGCCGCAAAGTTTATTGTTTTCGTCGCGGTTAATACCTACATCAATTATAACAGCGCCTTCTTTTACATGCTCAGCACCGATCATTTTCGCACGGCCTGTTGCTACTACTAAAATATCAGCTTGTGTTGTCATGGCAGCTAAATTAGGAGTTTTAGAGTGACAATAAGTCACTGTAGCGTCTTTTTGTAATAGTAGTTGTCCCATTGGAACACCTACAATATGGCTACGTCCAATGATGACAGCATGTTTACCTGCTACATCAATATTCGCATATTCTAATAACTTCATCACACCAAAAGGCGTACAAGGTAAATATGTTGGTTGACCTAGCATCATTTTTCCTACGCTTTCTGGATGGAAGCCATCTACATCCTTCTCAGGAGAGATAGCCGCGATGACGTTTTGTTCATCAATGTGTTTTGGAAGTGGTAATTGAACTAAAATGCCGTCAATTGCAGAATCAGCATTTAGTTTGTCAATTTCGCTTAATAATGTTTCTTCTGAAATATCTGCTGATAACTCGATAAGTTGTGAGTAAATACCCATTTGTTCGCATGATTTCTGTTTGTTAGAAACATATGTTTTAGAAGCAGGATTGTCCCCTACTAATATAACTGCTAGTCCTGGTGTAATACCGTGTTCTTGTAAATCATTCACTTCATGTTGAATAGATTGTCGAATCAAATCTCCGATTTCTTTACCATTAATTAGCTTACCTGACATTATTAGTAACACTCCCAAATTTAACTTAGAATTTATTATTTTGCGTATTTTGATAATACGCCGTTTACGAAGCGGCTAGATTTCTCATCACCATATGTTTTACTCAACTCAATTGCTTCGTTTAAAACAACATTCTTAGGTGTTTCTGGTGTATATAAAATTTCATAAACCGCTAAACGTAAAATTGTACGTTCAATTTTCGCTAAGCGAGGTAATGACCAATTTTCTAATTTCTCAACTAATGACTTATCGATTTCTTCCATGTGTAAAACAGTACCTTGTACTATTTGCTCGAAGAATGGTGAACTCTCCTCACCTACAATATGTTCAATTGCTTCTGTAACTGTTAATTCTGTATTTTCTAGTTGAAAAAGTACTTGTATCGCTTTTTCACGCGCTTCTCGTCGCTTCATTTATATAGTTCTCCTTTATACTACTACATTGGGGAGATTCTGACATATTCCCTAAGTAAAACGGGATAAAATGTACAAAATAAACCCGAAATGTAAAGTGTTTCATTAAATATGCATGTAGCATTATCTTATCACATTTTTCGATTCAATTCATCGATTCCTTTAACTTTTAAATAGTCAGAAAAAGCACCACCTCATATGAAGTGATGCTTTTCTTAGTATTGTTTCATAAAATCGTCAATAAAAATATTGAATATTTATTTACTTTTTAATCTCGTCCCTATTTTAACAACTGATCAATCCACTCTTGTACTTTCAAACCTTCTTCAAACGATACAATAAGAGACTCCCTACCAATGATCGAATTATGACACGCGTCCATTAGGCTTTCCGGCTGAGATTCTGGAACAATTACCACTTCTTCCTGATCCGTTTCACTAACCCATAGTTCTGACCAATTGCGGAGCGTTATCACTTTTTTTGTTCCAAAAACCTTATACTCTAGACGTTCTTCTTGCCCAATCCCGGACAAGCTATTCAATACAATTGGTATTCCACTATCTGTTTTAGCCAAAGCAGTCACACCTGTTTCGCATAAATCCTCATTTGCTGGATATGTCGTCTCGTGAGAAGTAATCGAAAAATCACCAAATAGATGATGCGTAAGTTGAAAATAATGTGGAAATATCTCTCTTATGAAACCTCCTTGTTCTCTAGAGGCAATCCACGGATTTTGTTGCCATTTCCTTGGCCAATGTGGGAAGTATGTATGTAATTCAATACGAACAATATCGCCAAGTGATGCTGTATTTATCGCTTCTTTAAGACTATGTATAGCCTGACTGTACATTAATGGGAAATGCATTGCTGTTTTGACATTTGCTTCTGCAGCTGCATTTACCATTCTCACGCTATCTTGTGCATCGTGAGCAAGAGGCTTTTCGGAAAGAATATTCAAACCACGTTTAGCTATTTGTTCTGCCAAAGGAGCATGACTTACTGGGGGCGTCCCGATATAAACCCAGTTTGGATCTAATTGTAAAAGCTCATCTAATGTTTCTGCAACTGGAAGCTGATATTTTGTTGAAACTTCTTCTAGTCTTGTTTTATTTTCATCGAATACAGACACGATTTCACAATTAGGATGCGCCAAAATTTGATTAATAATTCGCTCTCCTACAACTCCAGTACCAATTAATGCAAAAGTAGTTTTTGACATAACGCACTCTCCTTCTTAGGTATTTGTATATTTTTTTCTTCCTATTAAAGACATTATTTTCAAAGTAAAAACAATGTCTATGTAAATAGTTAATCATATTGATAGGATAATGCATAGTCATTGGAACAATTTGATAAAATTGGATAGTTAAAATGTAGCGCTCAAATCCCTTTTCATTCCCAACGTTTCTAAATCAACACAGAATTGCACGAGTAATGTTTCACTAACGGGAAAGACTACATTACAAAGGAGTGAAGAAAAGTGGCGAAAAAGAAAATATTAGTACCTGACGCTCGCGAAGAATTAGACAAATTAAAATCTCGAGTTATGAAAGACATGGGTTATGTTGTAGATAGCAACAATCCTAATAATGTAAAATACGAAATTGCAGATGAGTTAAATATTCCACTGAATAAGGGATATAACGGAAAACTTACTTCTGAAGAGGCCGGAAAAATAGGTGGACCGATTGGCGGCAATATGGTTAAAGAATTGGTAAGATTGGCACAAGAACAAATGCTTAAAAAATGAAGCTGATACAAGTATCAGCCACTAGTTAACCACTCAGACAAAAACTCTAAAATAAATAATCCAAAGAAAAATGAATTGTTTTTCTTTGGATCTTTTTCATTTGCTCTGTTTGATGTAAATAGCCGGTCTTCGCCGCTATGCAGTACTCTATCCTCATTTCTTCGTCATAGAAATGGGAATTGGCGAAATGACTTACCTTGTTATGGTCAAAATACTCTCCATCCAGGGTTTAGGATCTGAAAATTAGTTTCTTAAAAAAGAATAACATTAATTAAGATATAACTATGCGACTCTATTATTATATAATGGAGCACCAATTGAAGTCATACAAAGTTTAATGGGAAACGTAAAAAGGGAAACAACTTGAATCTATGGTCAATTAAGTGGGAGGCATAGAAAAGAAGTTTATCAGAAATTCGTTTAACCAATGTAAAGAGTAGTATCTTAAAACCGTTGACCTTTTTACTATTGCTCTCGTTAGTTTAAGGGCAATGTTTCACAAATAAGGGAAAATAGATTATACTGAACTGACTATCATATTTAAAAAGGAGGAATTTCCTATGACCGAGAATAATCAATCCGAAGCACCAAAAAAGAAAATCAGCCTAAAAGAGGCAGTGAAGCAGCAGCTTGAAAACAAAAAGAACCAGTCTTCTCCTAATAAGGGGACAAAGAATGCCGACCTATCAACAAAAAAAATGAAAAGTCAGCAAACGAAAAAGACTAGCAATACCCGTAGAAAAATGGGTGTCTAATGAGCTGACAAAATCGGGCATCTTTCGCCACGATATCAAAGTCAAGATAATCGATGGTCAGATTAGAGCTGTACATGAAATTCGCTCTATATAAAAGAAGTGAAAAAGCATTCAAGGAACCCTTCCCTGAATGCTTTTAAATTATTTTCTTTTTTCAATTCTTCTTTAATTAAACTGCTTCTTTAGTTGAATAAAAGTGGGTAATACTTTTTCTAACATAAGTCCATTAGTGGTTCGCCATGTTAGCTACCAATTTTTTCACCCTGATCATTCCTCATCTCTTTAAGGTCTTTTTTGTTTGACAAAAGATAAAATGATCATCATGATTCCAAATGTGCAGATGATCAGCACGGTATCCGCGAAGCCACAACACGCCGTTTATTCGTCTAAGATAAAAGCCTTTCGGAAAATCATCGTCTTCTTTTAGTATTTCCGATGCAATTGTGATGGAGCCGGAAGGAGCTTGATGTCGCTGTATAGGACTCCCCGAATAACCTTCAGGCTGATCCAGATACTCGAGTCTTAAGTGAGCTCCTAACTCAAGTGGACACAATTCCAAACCAAGATCGCTCGCTCTTTTAAAAATCTGAGTCGTACTAGCTCCATCAGGAAAGCCAAGGTTGCTAACAGTTAGTTCAACAGTCTGCAGGCTGTACTTTGTATCAGAGGTCGTAAATTTTTCATCAGCTATTAGCCTCTCTCCATACTCATTCATCAAAATAGAGTGTTGTTGCAATTTCTGGATAAGCTGCGATTTCGTAATTCCTCCAACCTCTACTGTTCTGGCGAGAACCGGGCAATCAGGGTATATTTTCTCGTTTTCGATACGCATTCATAGTCACTCCTAACTAATCGGATATTTAGGCTGAAAACCCGATAAGGAAATGCCAAAATAATGGCCATGCCTAAATCCAATAATATATATATCAAATGAACAATTGCCCTTTTCGCACTTTTAAATAATCTATTAAAATTATCCTAATTCCTTATTTTCAATTAAATAAACCTTGTTTTACTAAACTGCTATGTTACTTTAATTATTTCGACAAAAAAAACGTTAATCCTCCTTGGATTAACGCCCTTGAAAATTAAAGATTGTTCGTGATGCAAAATTATTGTTTAACATCTTACATATTTGCGTTTGAAACCAAGCCTTCCTCTACCTACTTCCTTTTGAATACTTTCGAAAGCGTGTAGGAAACTACTTTTTTTCTTGTCCCGTTTGACTTCTACTGGACCTACTGTCTTTGCAGTTTCGACTGCCATTTCATGGAGGGGCAAATATGAAACCCCTACGGTATATAGGAAATTATTCATAGCAGATTTCGTTCGTTCTGGTGAAACATGAATCGTATTTTTCACAATTTCAATCATATTGGCAATCTTACTTTCCGAAAATTCAACGTCTAAGCGATTCCCTAAAAGCCAACAGTAGCAACTCCAGCCCGCTGACATTCTAAGCTCTTCACCGCTTGCAATCCATTTATCAGCTACGACTTGTGCAATATCTGCTTCGGCTAAAGTTACTGCTACAACATAATCTGACAACATATAAAAATATGCCTCATCTATCCAACGGTCAAAATCTGACTCAGTCATTGCTTTAGGATCTGCAATAATGCCTGCAAAGTACATTGCGTCGTAGTTTCCTGTGGCATAAAGCTCTTCAGCTAAAGATTGATTTATTTTTATTTTCTTTGCAATTGGCTTCATTGCACCTGTAGCCACGCCAAATAGAGGTTCGTGCGCACCATTAGATATATACATTTTTTTTGTTCGTTCCTTGCTGAGGGCTTCAAGCTCCTGCATAACAGTTTGTAGATTCATCGTTTAGCACCTCCTTCTTTTTGGAGATTTACCCCCTTGATACTTAATCCCTTCGAATCCATTACATTTATCCTATAACAAAACTTACTATTTGTCATCAAAACCATCTCCTCAAAATGTAGGGAATGTATGTGGTAAGATAGTTGTTTTGGTAAGGTTAATACTGAAGATTCGCACCTATTTATAAAGAAAAGAGCCTTTATTTATTAGTCGATTCTATACAGTTTCTTATTCAAAACAGCTGTTAGTTTAAGTACATTAATTCAAAATCTATCTTGTTAGAATTCCATTCAATACTATGAGAAATACATCCCATACTTACTATTATTAATAGAATAAATAGTGTATTATGTAATGATTTTGGCATTCAAAACTCTTTCTACTCTATGACTGACTAAAGCCTGCATCGCGGAGCCTCGCTATTGGGCACCAATCTATCTTTTCCCGCAATGATAACACTTATGTTAGCTAATCCCTCATTTTAAATAGTGCTATAACTAACTATTATCAACATACTTAAACATAAGTTCCCCACATACCTTTCTCTAATAACCTTAATTTAGTTTCTTTCTTCTTAACTCACTCACTCTCTACCTCAAAACAATCCATGATTTTATCTCATCTAAATTATTCAGAAAAAACTCCTTCGTCTCTGCTAGCTTCAGAAGTTCATCCACTTCATCAATCTTTACAAACACAACTTCACTAATTTCCTCCGTTTTTGGTTGCAACTGAGCCCTATCACCTAAAAACTCCAAGATAAACATATATGTGACTTGCCGTTCAAAACCTAGCTTTTCTTTCATAGCAGCTGGAAATTCAAATTCAAGCGTGCCTAGTTCGTCTATAATCCGAAAATCGCTCGTCCCGGTTTCCTCATCGAGCTCCCTGAATAACGCTTCCTGAATATTCAGGTCATCTCTTTTTATGCCTCCCTTTGGAAAATCCCATTCAGGTTTGACTTCCATCGGTTTTTCCATGTCCATTACTTTTCTTTTTTTCACTAACAGGATGGTATCTTCCGATTTAATAATGCCTCCTACAGCATATCGAATCATAGCTTCACCATTTCTTTTTCATTATTTTGTTTGGTTAGAATTTCGTCGTCTTCTTCTGTCGTCGAACACATCATTAAGTGATAAACATTTTTATGACAATCCTGATCCCTTATCATTTAAATTCACTCTATCCTAATTAGATTTTGCTTAAAAACTTCATTACCCTTTTCAACTAACCTGCTCCTTTAGTTGAATAAAAAAATGAGCCGTCTGAAGGGCTCAATAAACTTCTACTATAGCACCTGTTAGCTCGATGAACAAAGTCTCGTTATCCCTGCCTTAATATTTTTTGAAACATTCTTGGTCGATGTTTTTCAAAACCCTTTATCAATTCTTTTCCAAAAACAGTTATAGTTCTTTCCCAAGGGTGTCCTAAATATCCCCATTCAAAATCTTTATGAATAAAGAAGTAATAATCGCCATTTGGGAAAATCGGTACTGTCCATTCATCGAATTCGTTTTTTTGAAATTCTAGATAGGGATTTATCCAATAACATTCATGCTGCCAATCTAGTGCATAAATAAATTCATCTACTGACGTACATTCTTGAAAAACAAGTAATGCTTTTTCTTCCAAGTCATCATAGGCATCCAAACCTTTATATTTGCCAAAGTATAGTGAGATATCGTAGGTAATAAAAGGGGTTGGTACTTTAAAAGATGGGAGATTGGTAGTACTTGGTTCAAACTTCAATTCGTCATATATTTTATTCCACACTTTTTCATCCTCTGCATTGGTTAGTTCAAGCCAGTTTTTCATTTGAATGACCACCTTCTTTTGTAGTGTCTATTATATCATTCCTGATTTAATTAACCTGCTACTATAGTTGAAGATTAACATAATCATACTAATGAGTTTCGTGAAGATATAAGCGTAAACCCTGCCCTAAAATTAGGACAGGCTTTACATATAGTTACTGCTGTATTATCTGAATAAGGTTGCCACATGTATCGTCGAAGACAGCTATTGTGACTTCGCCCATTTTTGTAGGCTCCATAGTAAACTTCACGCCGTTTTTCAATAATCGTTCATACTCTTTACGAATATCTGCAACGCCAAACATTGTTGCTGGGATACCTTGTGCAAATAAATTCTTTTGATATTCTTTGGCGGTCGGATTCTCATTAGGTTCTAGAACTATCTCTGTTCCGTCTTGGTCATCAGAAGAAACAAGCGTTATCCACCTAAATTTCCCTTGGGGAACGTCATGCTTTTTTACAAAACCCAAGGTTTCAGAATAAAACTTCAGTGCCTTGTCTTGATCTTTTACGAATAAACTGGTAACAATAATTTTCATACTGTTTTTCCTCCTTTGATATTTGCGGTGTAGGGCGGTGAACTACTAACAATCAGGCTATATACAAAACTACCCACACTTTCTTCAGAAGTCCTGTTCCTATAATACCCATTTTATTGAACAATTCAAAACACACTCTTGACTTCATCCACTTTCTATTCCTTATCTACGTAGAACAAAACCCGACTCCATTAGATAGAGTAGGGTTTATCGAGCTGGAATTATTTTTTAGTTAGACTTCAAATTGCACCTCTAAAAGTCCTGAGGCATTCTTTTTACTATTATCTAGCTAATTTTCATGGTCAATAACCGTATGGGATCCATGACTTTCTTGCTAATCAAAGAAATCATCAAACCCCGAATTATTAAAACCGCTAACGGCTAGTTTATACTCTTGATCACTATATTTTTTTCTCTTCTCACGAACAACAGAGCTGTTTCAAAAGCTCCCCTTAACAGAAGTTTACTTTTGTAACAGCTCCAGTTACTATATATTACTTATTAGTTTTTGTTTATTTTCCGATTTTAACTCACTTGCATTTGCTACGTTACCTGTAGTTGCAAGAAGTAAAATGGAAGCAACCGTTAAAAATAATTTCTTCATATTAACCCTCCTAAATTATTATTTTATTGCTTTGTACTAATTCTATATTTTTATTACTGTATTGGGGTTATCTTTCTTAAATCAAATATAGAGAGGGCGGTAACACTTCCTCTCTCTTTATTTTAGAATATTGATTAAAATGATGTTAATCTATAGGATTTATATAAAAGAGTTAGTTCATTTTAATGAGCCTTATTGAACTAAAGCACCCGTTAGTTTAAGTGTATTTCTTCACATTCTTTCAAAAAAAAAGTTACCTTTGATTACTTTTGCAACCTTCGCACTCTTTCTATTTTCCCCTTTCTATATCGTTTAGCTTTGTTCCTATGCAATTTTTAAAAATATAATTTACTCAAGTGGTAGTTGAATAATTGGTAGTTGAATAAGTTCCTTTGGTGCTAATGTTTTTTCATCAACGACTCGTATCGTTGGTGTAAAAATTAATGTTTGAATACCTGTATCAGGGACAAAAAAATCAATATAGCCATTTACTCGCTCAGGTTCACTTTTAAAGCTTGATGTTCCTACATTCTCATATACATTTCCTAGATTATCTTTTATTTCAATCATTAAAAACTCCGTATTCCAATCTAAGTTTCCCTCAAAATAAAGAGTCGTTGCAAATTTCCCACTTGTTATTTGGTTAAACACCAACTGATATTGTTCGTCACCAAATGGAATGTTTATCTTTTTTGAATTGGCTTGAGTTGGTGTAAGCTCTAATTGATAGTTCCAGTCCCCTTCAACAAGGGTTGTATATTCAATCCCTTTAAGTTCTTTTGGGCTCCATTGTACATTAATCGTCTCATCGATGACCTCGTCTGAAACTCTTGCTGTAAACATGCCAATCCAAGTATATTCATCTTTTTTATTTATTTGCTGACTTAGTGTGCTTAATGTATTCCCGTTTACTTCTAAGTGATCAATCCAAAATAATGGGTCTCCATTTATCGGTTTATCATGCTTCATTTCATAGCTTACCGATATGATACTGCCATCAAAAAAAGCCTCAGCTAATTCAATGGTAGAACCATTACTTTCATCAATTTGATTAATAATTGTTGCGTAGTCACTAAATACTTGTAATTGTGGATTGTCTTTTACTTGTATTAGTTGCTGAACGATCGGTAAGCGGTCAGCAACTGCGGGTAGCCAAATTGTACTACTAGTAACAATTAGTGTCGTCATTGCTATAGCACTTATCCATTTGAATTTTTTATTGGAATGCTTCTTTGAAGAACATAAAATACTTTTCGCTATGTTTTTCTTTTCCCAATCTGATAATTCAACAGGTTCAATCTTTTCAATATCTATTTTGATAAAATCCTTTTCATTCATTTAGATACCTCCCATCGCATCTCATCTGTTAACTTTAACTTGCCACGATATAAGCGGTTTTCAACGGCTGACTTAGATATAGCGAATATCTCTGCAATTTCTCCATTTGAATACCCCAAGTAATATTTCAATAAAAAGATTTCCTGATCGGTTTTATTTAAGCCTAAAATATTGATAAACAGTTGCTCTTTTAATGATTTCTGCTCTACGATTCTTTCAGGTAAACCCCTTGTACTCGAAATTGAAGGGAATAATTCGACAGTTTCAGGCTTATTTTGAAGACTACGGTATGTATCAATTGCTTTATACTTTGCGATAACACCAATCCATTTTTTGAAATCAGCCTCATTGCCAGTAAATTGATTGCTCTTTTGCCAAATGATAAGAAACACATCATTTATACATTCTTCAATAGCTGTATGGTTAGGCTGTAACACTTTTAAAACAATGGCTTTAACATAACCTCCATATGTGTGAACCACTTCTCTTAAAGCTAATTCATCCTTTTTTTGTAGCCTATCAATTAATGCAAACATGAAGTGATACCTCCTCCTTTCTTTCTACTTGTAATAACGAGTAAATGAAAGAATACTCTCATTTTATTTTTCAAAAAATAAATATCTTGGTTCCTCTTATAAATTTATAAGGAAAATAATAAAGTTTGCACGCGTATGTAATGTATGAAAAGCCCATCAATATATAAGACATGACTATTATATATTGATGAGTATTTAGGATTTTTCTAATTTGATCTTGATAATACTTTTTAAGCAACTTATTCAATTTTATTAATTTTTCAATTACTCATCGCCCTACTAACTTTACATTAACCCGCCACTTTAGTTGAAGAAGAAAAAAAGAGCTGGCTTAACAGCTCAATGCTCTTCTACTAAAGTCCCCGTTCAAACTCTAGATTTCCTTTCAGTTACAAAAAGAATGTTGCTCTTAGCGAAATAACAAAAAGAACTCTTATTATTAAGAAAACCCCAAAAAAGAAATTGACTTAACTGCCACTTTAACAACATAAAAAGACTTTCCTTCATTTAGGTAAAGATCACTAAATACTTCTTTTTTGTAATAATTAATAGGTGAATGAAGGTCTATAAACAAAAATAAACGCTGTTTCCAAGGGGAAACTAATAGTTTACACCTTTGCAACGATGCGGTTCTTTTGTTTTTTAATGCAAATAAATATACTGAGGATAGGAGTTGATCATATGTATTTTTCTTCAAAAATAAAAGAAGAACGTCAAAAGCATAATATGTCACAACAACAGCTTGGTGAAAAACTTAATATTAGTAGACAAGCTATTTCCAAATGGGAACGTGGAGAAAGTTACCCTAGTATTGAATTGTTAATTAAGATAAGTGACATATTTGATATTACTCTTGATGAATTAGTAAAGGAGGATAATTCTTTGAAAGAGAAACTCATAAAAGATAGCCAAAAATTAGTCTATCCAAGGTGGAAATTGTTTTTTGATATTCTTCTAATGATTGGATTTTTAATCATACTAGCTAAGATTATTATTGTAATAGGGAATAAGTTATTTGATTTAAATATTGTGTTCTTACAGGATTCTCTGTTATTTCAAATTGGACCGTTTTTTATGACTATCATTGGAGCGATTGGCAGCGAATCTCTAGCCAAAAAATACAAATAATCATTTTGGATTTATACACTAATTATATAGGAATGTCCCTCAAACTATCTGAAGGGACTTTTTTCAGTATATATCTTCTTCAACAAAACTGCTCCTTTAATTGAATAAGAAAAAAGAGCTGTCTGAACAGCTCAAAGATCTTTACTAAAGCTCCCCGTTACTTTAAGAACCATTCTTAACAAATGAATAATCTTAACAATCCCCTTTTTCGCTAATCCGTTTAATGAATAATAACACTACCAAAATTGCAATACAGCCCCACCAAATGCTTAATAATGATTCATTTAATGAACCTGGATGTTCACCCTCCAATTTATAAGAGGAAAATAAGCCTTGGGTTATAAGGATGAAACCGAAAAGTATCGTACTAAACAACCAATACCACCAACGTTTCATTGCTACACCTCCACTAAAATCCTTTTTACCAACTTCGTTAGTTGAATAGCGTAGAGAGTAAAAAACCAAGTATTAATGTTTATTTTGCTCATCTAACTTTTGTAAAATAGTGTCTAATTTTTGGTTAATTATCTGTTTTTCTTTAGTTGAATCTTTTAATCGTTTAAAAGCAATAAAAATTATAGCAATAACTAAAATAAGAAAGACAAAATATATTAAAGTCACTATAACATCGCCAATATTCACACTCACAAAAAAACCCCCTAAAATTCATTTAATCACTTTTCTATACTTTTATAACAACAAAAAGTTACGATCTTCTAAATAGGTTAGCGATCCTTATTCAAGTATACTGCCCCGTTAGTTCAATAAAGAAAAAAGAGCTGCATATGCAACTCGATGATCTTCAAGTAAAGCACCCGTTACTTTAAGTACTTTCTTTCACAATCCATTTCAAAAACAATTTTTTCAATATAACCACTCCAATATTATACAAAGGTCCCGTAAAGTTATTATCGGAAATTTAATGAATGCTTTTCCAGAATAAAATAGGCATCATACTAATCAATTTGTTGTTTTTCTGCGTAATACCATTTTAAATAATACATTATTCCAGACTTATCGACCCAGCTAAAATCTATTAGATCCTTCTCTAGTGAATGGTGTAGCTCATCTACTGGAATCCACTTTATATCCATAGTACCGTCGCCTTCTTTAACTAAATTACCAGAGGCTTGACATCGAAAATAAGCGCCTAATGAATCTACTGGACCATTTGTCGTTTGATATACAGCAAAAGGCTTCATAGCTTCAACATTTGAGTCCACATCATTAGTTTCAATTCTAGTTTCTTCCCCAAAAATCTTTGTTATATGAAGTCCTGTTTCTTCGTGCACTTCTCTTTTAAGTCCTTCCATAAATGACTCGAATTCCTCTAACCTTCCTCCAGGTAGCTCATAAGGTGTTTTATTCTCATTAGATTTAACCCTTTTTTGTATAACGATTTCAGTTCCATTTGGTCCATTTCTTTCAATTATTGCTCTAACATTTACATAGATCATACAAGTTCTCCCTCACTTTTCCTCTTCAACTAGATGGCCCGATTGTTGAATACAAGTTAAAACCTCTCTTGAACTAAACTGCCCCGTTAGTTCAATAAGAAAAAAGAGCTGCCTATGCAACTCAATGATCTTCAAGTAAAGCACCCGTTAGTTCAATAAGGGTTACTGTATTCTATTTGCATTTCTTTTTGCATATGTAGAAGGTGAAAACGAAACTTTAAATTTTCCTGCTAGTTCTTTTTGTACTTTTTCAGTTAATATCAAACCTTCTTTATTATGTATTTCTTCAAGTTCTACCCCGTTAGGGACTATTCCATCATTTTCCCAATCAATCCATTTTCCATACTGTAAAATCCACTCCTGTAATTCAGCCTTCAACTTGATTGAAATCGGAACGTCTTCTATATCAAAGTTACTAAAACATTTATTACACCATATAGCGTCTGCACCTATATCGGCTTCAACTTTTAAATATTTATTACAACTACATAAATCTACCATTTTATTTTTTCGTCTCCCTTTAGTAAAGTAACCTGCGGCGTTAGCTCGATAGGAAAAGCTGCTTTTTAATTCGGCATCTGGATCTTAAACTCTTGCACCCGTTAGTTGAATTAGAACAGCGACGCTTATTAAACAATCGCGCCCGATTGGATTGCGGTATTATAATATTGTTATCCCTTTGCCCTTTTCGGCCAAATAAAATTGCTTATGGCAATCAAAAAATCGATGCCTAACACAAGTGTCCATATTTTTAAAAATCCAGCCAACACTTCTGTTCGAGCTGAATCGTTAATTAAATAGATTAAGGTGAATAAAACCCCGGCACCTATTAGAAAAGCAAGCACATGTTGTCCCCAGCTTTTAAAATAGTGTTTCGCATAATCGATGCCAAATCTCTTAAATGGTTTCGCTCCTTGTTTCATCACATAATATTGAAAACGTATATCAGCCCATTCAATCATACTCCTACCGAATGCGATTGAGATTCCAATATATACAGCAGAAATTGCATGCACTTGGGTAGCAGTCGCACCACGATACAAGTCAATACCCGTGGCAACTAATAAAATTAAATCAATAACAGGTGTTAAAGCTAGGAAAAATAATCCTAATTTATTTCTTTTTAGAATATATCGTGTGAATAGACCTAAAGCGATAATAACCCAAAACCCTATTTCACAAGCAACGATCAGCCACGCAATTACATTCACCTCAAAACCCCCTTGTATAACGCACACAATTATCTGTTTACCTATAACAATTCAACAATACTCTTCAACTAACCTGCCCCGTTAGTTCAATAAGAAAAAGGCTCTACTCCTTACTGAAATAAAGCACCCGTTAGTTTAAGTGCATTTCTTCACAAACAAAAATATAACCTTATATAGTAGCACTCCGTTTGATAAAAAGGTTGAACGAAAAAAGGGTTAAACCAGTTTATACATAAGTATATCATCCACATATAAGTCATCACTAAACTTAACTTAACTTCTTTAATTTTACGTCCTTCTTCAACAAATCCCATACTTTTGTACAATTCGATAGCTCTTTGGTTTGTTGATAATACACCTAAACTAACTTTCTCTATTAATGTGTTATGTTCCGCCCAGTTTAAAAGTTCTTTTATTAGCAGTTTACCAATGCCCTGATTGCGATACTCTTTTTTGACCATTGCCGTAAAAGAACCAGTGTGAGAAAGCCTTTTAGTACTTTTTGAGCGAAAAACAATCGTCCCAACAATCTGCCCTCTGCTTTCCGCCACGATTAGCTTTTCTTTATTATTCTCTAAAATTTCCTCGATCCAGTTTCTTAGTTGCTCCGATGTTTGTTCATACTCTTCTATTACCGAAATCATATGCGAATTATCGTATTTCATTACTTTGCATTTGCACCAAGTCTTCTTTTTCCTCCCACAATAAAAAGGACATAAATATTGTATTTATCACTCCAATTAATACATAACACCATAATGGTAATTTAATAATTTCATACCAAGTTATATTTATTAGGTACATACCGATAACTATAAACAATGAATTAATAATAAAGGTAAATAAGACTTTTTTAGCTACAAACAAGGTGTTTAAATTCCAAATAGAAACAATTAAAGAAGCAATGCTCGCCATAGTCAAAGACATTATCGCAATTGAGCGTAAACTTTGTTGCTGATGAAAAACTTCAGGCGTAGAAAAGAAATTATTAAACATATTTGTAATAAAATAAAACCCAGATAAATAGATAGAACTAACTAAAAATGAGATAGGAATCCATTTCAAATATATAATACCCCATTTTTTACTTTTACTTGATTTCTTTCTTCTTTCTTGTATAGATTCAGCAAGAGGCATAATGACCATAATTAATCCAAGTAAATACAAATCAGCTTGAGGTAATTTTCCTTTATAGATGTCCAATAAGAAAAGGAAAGCCTCTTTCATTTCAATTAACATTAAATTATCAAACCTTTCATTATGTATTACCTGTTTATACGCAAATGACTTGAATTTGTTTCAAAAAAAATAATTATTTTCCATATAAATAAAGTCTCGTAATGATTCTTATCGAAAAAGGAGATGTTTAATTTGATTCTCATTGAACTTACCTGACCTTAAGTATCTCTCCTTTATACATTTCTATGATTTTAGTTAATTTAATAAAAAAAGAACCTGACTTTATTATAAAATTGGAAAACTGAATTTAGTAAAAGATTAAATGCCCCTTCTACTAAGGAGCATTTTGTTTCTAAAGACACCTTATTCCACTAAACTGCCTCTTTAGTTGAATAAAAAAAGAGCTGTCTAATGTCTAAACAGCTCAATAATCTTCAAGTAAAGTGCTCGATTGCTGAAGAAAGTTCTAGAATTTTAATATCAAATTACTTCTTGAATCTGGTCATGAATATTTCCCTTACTTAACCCTCCGTGGTAACAAACCACTGATTCAATGTCGAGGTCTAAGTATTTCTTCAAAGAGAGACGAGCTTCTTTTATATCCAGGACTGTCGGGGCATGAATCCCTTTAATTATTCCGTTTTCACTGTACATTGAATCCCCAGCATTCAGTGTTTTACTTTGTTCCAAATATAGGCTGATATGGCCAGGTGTATGCCCTGGAGTATGGATGATACGAATTCCACCACAATACGGCAATTCTTGACCGTCTTTCAAGGTATCGTCCACTTTGCCCTTAGGGGGGTTCTCTAGATGCCCGTCTTTTAAAAGAGATAAATCCCCTTGAATATAAGGCTTATCCAGATCGTGAGCATATACTTTAATATTACTTCCACACTCCTGTAATATCTCAGGAATACTACCTATATGATCTATATCCTGATGCGTCAATATTATGACTTTTAGTTTATCAAACGATATTCCCACCTTTTCCATTGCCACTCGTATATCTTCAATTTGTCCAGGAAATCCAGTGTCTATTAAAACAGCCATTTCTTGATTCCATAAAAGAGTTGGATGAATAATAATCCCATTAAATTCAAGATGAAGCATTTCTACTCCCTTAAAAATTTCCATAACTTCGATCTCCTTCATAATTAAATTTTATTTATGTAAAAAAATAGTTTTGGTTACACAAGAAATTTGAAAGAATAAAGCTAAATTTGTACGTATAATATTATTACGAAGTATCAATAATTATTCATTATCACAATAACCTACAAGTTAATTGAATAACACAAACATAATATTAACTTCGGCTTCCTTCTCAAAAGTTCCTGCTGATCTTCAAAAATATGGCCCGATTACTAAACAAAATTAAATAATCATTCTTTAGCTCTCTGTTATTTTTCTTCATGAAGAAAGTTCCATAAACTGATGCTAAAAACACCCTGTCGATTAATTAAAAGATCCTACTATTTGTTCTAAAACTCGTATATTTAAGCTAACCCGTTAGTTTAAGTACATTTTCCCACAAAACTTATTGTCAAATTAACATACATATCCAAATAAAAAAATCATCTCACCCCTAAGAAATCTATAGAGGAGCGATGATTTTAATCAAACTTTATTATAAATGAACAAACTTTTACTTCAAATGTTCGTTTCTATCTATTTTTCTACGTTTTGAAAATAAAAAAACATCTTAGATAAGATGTTTTTTCTAACTTGTTTGTTGCACTAAAGCACCCGTTTTTTAAGTGATTTCATTCATAATATTTCAGTGGAAAATTGAAATTCTTGTTTATTACTACTGCATAATAATTACGATAACTCCTACTATAATACACAGAATTCCACTTAAAAATTGTCCTAAACCCGAAGCTTGTCCCGTTAACAGTAAATTGAATAAGTTTTTGTTTCTTTGATTTTTTCCAAATAAGCCATCATCTGTTCTCATACGATAAATACCCCAAACCGTTAAAACTATCCCAAAAATAAATAATATAAATTGCATTTTCATTCCTCCGTTGTTTGTTTAATATGTGTATCTTAATGAAATGGATTATTTGTCATCCTCATCGAAAATAAAAGTTTCTTCAATTGATAAATTAAAAACAGAAGCTATTTTATACGCAAGTAGCACAGATGGATTATACTTTTGTTTTTCTAATGAGATGATTGTTCTAGAAGATACACTTACTTTATCAGCTAATTCTTGTTGCGTTATCTCATATTCTATTCTCAATTCTTTTACTCTATTTTCCATAGATCCTCCTGATTAAAGAAAATGATTGTAATATTTTCTAGACCCAAATTCAATAATTATTAAAGATATTAAGACAATAAATAATGCAGTATTTATCGGGATTACCACAAAATTAGTTAAAAACATAAGAATTAATATTTCGGATATCAGAATATACATGGAAAAGCGAGCAACTTTTCCATCAATTAATGCATCTCTTTCGTCATATTCCTTTGCTAATTCCTTTTCTAGTGATTTATTCTTTCGGGATGTAATGTAAGAAATTGTTGAGTACAACAAAAGTATTCCACCTAGGAATACTATGATATAGCCAAAATTAAATCCTACTGATGTATCGAGAATGATTTGAATGATTCCCACTATAATTACCAAGGTTGAGAATAAAAAACGCTGTATGAATAGATTTTTCAAAAATCCCTCTCCTAAACAACTTATTTTCCTACAGTGAAACTAACTTCACGTGAAACTAACTTCATGTGAAGTTAATTTCATATTATTCTATTACAAGACAAACGTCAAGTATTAAAAAAACAAAAAAAGATCGAATCCTTTAAGGAATCGACCTTTTACTTTAAATATTCGTTTCTATACATTTAAAAATAAAAAACATCTTAAATAAGGTGTTTTTCTAACTTGTTTGTTCAACTAAAGCAACCATTAGTTCAATAATGTAGTCAAATTTTCTATATATAATAAGCAAAATTTAACTTCTTATCATTCATTTCAAATTTATCGCCCTCAGTAGCTATTTTTTCAAATCTTGGCTGATTAGGGATCGATCTTGCGCTTGACATACAATAAGAGCACTTCAGTCCCTGCCCGCCTCGTAAAACTTCTGCGCCAGCATAGCCGGTCTTGTACGCGAATCCGTAAAGTGATCACCGTCGCCGACGATTAGACGGGACTGACCAAGACGTATTGACATATGAGGATGCCAGCCGAAGCCCTCTCCTTGAGGCAATGCGTTGTCTTGGTAGAAATAGAGATAGCTTTTGGGCGTAGACAGCGCGTAGAATGCTTTAAGATTCAGCTTCTCGAAAAGAGGCTTAGCCGGTTCCGGAGTGACGCTCGCATACATCTGTTTCGCTTCCTCTAAAGTGGCCGTATTGACGAAAAAATCTCGAAACAGTGGAAATGGAAGCATGATCGTATCGTCCATTGAGCCGGCCCTGAGTAGCTCGAAACTTTTCCTCATTTGAGCCGGGAACTCATCGACAACCGATTCGCCGTCTTTCAGTACGAACGCGTCCCAGAAGACAAGGCGCTTTATGCGATCCGGTATCTGTTCTGCAACCTTTTGGATGACAGTTCCGCCAAAGCTGTGCCCGACGAGAACAAAGTTGCATAGGTTCAGTTTCATTATAAAATCAACGACGGACTTAGTGATCATCGCATGCGTTACATCTTTGTTCGGATCAATGCCATGACCTGCGTACTCTGGTGTATAGACGGCATGCCCGTGACTGCGCAGCACCGCCGCTACGCCGTCCCAGAAGTGAGCGTCAGCCCAAGAACCATGCACAAGTACGAAGGTAAGCCGTTGTTGTGCGGGTAAACGATATCTTTCATCCGATACTAGGGCAGGAGAGTAATAACACCCGTGGGGCATAATCCTATAATCGTGGTATGGGAATTTATAAATTTCTTGGAGATAAGGAAACATGTACATGACTTCCTTTCAAATCAACATATATTTTCAGTTTATGCCTACTGCGATTAAGTGGTTCACACAATTAACCCGCCCAAACAAAGTCGCAAGAGAGAACGGCTGAGAAACTGAAATACCCGTACTGATTCCAAAAGATAAAAGTTATAATTATGATATGTATAAAAGGCAATTGTTTTAACCCCTGCCTCAACCCCAACATGGTACGTCGCACCGTAATTGATTTTCAACTAACCTCCTTGTTAGTTGAATAAGAAAAAAGAGCTGCCTGAACAGCTCTACGTTCTTCTACTAAAGCACCCGTTAGTTTAAGTGTAAGTTTTTACAATATCTAAAATAAAATGATTTAATGTCTATCAAACCTAAATTTCAGGAAATAGAAATTGAATGACAAAGCCATCCTCATATTTAGACTCAACATCAATTTCAATCTGCAATTCATCGCATAATTTCTTTACTAGATACAAACCTATCCCTGTAGACTGCTTTCTTTTAGTATTATCTCCTGTAAATCCTTTATCAAAAATGAAAGGAAGATCAGAATTAAGCACTCCAATACCATTATCACATATTCTTAGATAATACTGATTTTTCACGATATCAAAACCAGTTTTTAACCAGATAAAGCTTTCAATTTTTTCATTAGAGTATTTAACTGCATTCACAAGTATTTGCTTGAAAATAAACTGGAGTGCTCTTTCATCTGACACGATTGATACATCTTCTATCTGAGATATAACTTTCACATCTTTTTCATCCAGTAATGATTGTAGCTCCAACAGTACATCTTCAAAGTAGTGATTGATTGAGACTCTCTCTAGCTTATAATCAACATGCGCTGCATGTAATCTTGCATAAAATAGTATTTGTTCTACATTATCATTTATATTAATTTTTGCATGTTCAAGCCTTTGATATACTAATTCTGACATTTCTTCTTTGCGATTATGTAAAACAAAGTTTAATAAAGAAATCGGAGTCTTTATCTCATGTACCCAGCTTTCGATAAAATCTTCATAATCTAGTGACCGTAATTTAACCTCATCTATTTGGTCATTGAGCATCCGTAATTTATTGGCTAAATCATTGACCTTTTCCTTATGTATTTCGCCAATCGATTGTATCAATGCAGATTCTTGCTCCGGTGAAGGTTCTCTTAGAAATTTATAAAATACTTTGTATTGCTTCGTCTGTCCTTTCCAAACACGGAATATGGCCAACACAATACTCGCGATTGAAAAAACAATCATAATGCCCACTAAAAGCTTGAATGTTTCAGGATACGCTACCCACGCTAGAAAAATAAAAAAAGCATTATTTATACAAAGAAGTACTATCCAAGCACGTGATAGTTTGACCAGAGTTAGCCAATCCCTTAGTTTCATTTGTAAGCCCCCACTAATAATTGATAACCTACTCCTCTGACCGTTTTGATTCGATTTGACAAGCCAGCTTCATCAAGCGTCTTACGTAATCTGGTCATATTCACTTGCAATATGTTTTCATCTAAATATTCGCTACTTCCCCATAACTGATTAAATAACTGTTCTTTATTTACCACTGAAGGTGCGCATTTCACTAAGAGCTTCATAATCATTCCTTCATTCTCCGATAATGAAATCGAATTGTCGCCAACATACAACACATTTGTCTTCTCATCGAGTTGAAAATCACCAGCATCTAAAAGAATATGCATATTTGCATAGAGGTGCTGCAGTTTTTGAATTCTAGCAATTAGCCGTTTCGGATGGCATGGCTTTGTTAAATAATCATCTGCACCTAATTCCAATGCATGTAGCTCATCACGAAGTTGATTGCGTGAGGTTAGCACTAAAATGGGGCCTATTCCTCTAGCCTTTAATGCGCGGCAAATTTGGAATCCAGATAGATTTGGTAAATTTAAATCTAGTAGTATGAGCGCTGGAGAAGCTGAAATAATATCTTCCAAAGCCGTATCAAAAGAAGAGATACTCTCTACAGAGTATCCCTCTTTTTCTAAAATACTTTGTAACTCTTCACGTAGGAAAACGTCGTCCTCAACAATGACGATCTTTGCCATGATTTCACTCCTACTCAATCTCTTTTAATTTCTTTATTTCTTCATTACTCTTTCGTTGAATCATCCATATATAACAAAGTTCAAAAACGATAAACGCAATAAGAATAATGGCTATCACCATACTATTTTCTAAGCTCAGGGTCATTGAAGGAAAGGTAGTCAACAGGGACCAAATACCAAAAATGCTGCTGACTAATGCTACCGAAATAACTAAACCAAAATACAACCAAATTTGATTCCTTGCTGATGAACAAAGTGATTCAATATTTGCCCCTAGCATAGCTAATGTATAGTATCTATGTCTTGTACTCCGTTGTTGCATAAGAAAGTTTAAACCCAGTACCGTATTTGCAATAATAAGAAACATAACGCCTAGATAAAATGTTGTATAGCTTCCTGCAACTGTATAAAACAACTGTCTTCCCATGCTAGAAAGATAGCTTTCATAGTCTAAACCGTAAGTATTCATCAACTGATCTACTTCATAGGTCGCCTGCATTAACCCTTTTTCCTGAACAAATTCAGGTTTTAGCACCATATTCCATAGCCATGAATCTTGAGAACTTCTAACGAATCGATGATAAATATCATCAGGTACAATCAATGCATAGGAAAGCGTAATCGCTCTATCTGCAACGACATTGCTTGTGTATAATGTCGAGATTAATTCATATTGTCGATCACCTATACTAACTGTTGGATTATCCTGGAGTGCCCTTCTTAATATATCATAAGAGTGCGAGAATTCTTCATCAGAATACAGGGCAACTTCATCGTCTCCTAATATAATAGGAGCTTTGTTAATAGATGTTAGCATTGCATTATAACTAGAAAGTGCAATGAAATAAGGCTCATCTTGATAAGATAAATTACTTAATAAACGCTCTTTTTCTTCTGAACTTTTTTCTTTGGAGATGGTTTCTTCTAATCCAGACCAAGAAAAAGTATGTGCAGCTGTATTTGCAGACATTTCTGCATCTGTAGGATCAAAATTCCCTATTTTCATCTCGTAATAGCTGTTGACGTATGGCGTCACTTGATCAGATACGAGTGCAGCAACAATTTCTTCTTCTGATCCTTTAAACGTAAAGTCAGCAGTTCTACTAAATGTAGTACTATTATTTAAAGCAGTAGAAGTTCCAAAAGCAAAACAAACCATCGCCATTAAAATTAACAGTGATGATATGGCAAGGGAGCTCCATTGATGCAAAACATTCTCTTGAAGTTGTCTAGCTGTAAATACAAATAAACCGGTAGAAGAACTGCTTTTACGTTTTACCGATGCTCCAATTAAACTTCCCAAGCCACGAAACAGGATAAAAGTTCCACAGATTCCTATTAGTAGTATTAACGCAAATAGCCTATAATCCAGGCTACGCAAATATAATACGGCTAATCCATAAGCTACACATAAGAAAATGGTTCCAAGGAGTAATGCTGCTCCAGTCAGGAAGCTAACCTTACTCCACACAGGTGAAAGTACTCGTTGCGATTTTTCCTTTTGGTCATTCAGCAAATCTACTGGTTCCTTCCTGCTCATTGTTAAGCTAAGAACAAACACAGCCAATAATTGCACGACAATAAATCCAAATACCGTTAATCCTAGCCCCACCCAGGAAATGCGAAATTCGTGACCAATTATCCCCATGCCAATAAGCCTTGAAGTTGCCAGACTAATTAGCTCTGTTAAAAATAACGAAATGGGAACGCCAATGCATAGAGCAACTAAGCTATTCCACAATGTTTCTCCCATAATCATGGAGAACAGCTTACTTTGCCTCATTCCCATCATCAAATACATGCCAAATTCATGACTACGTTGTTGGAGTTGGTATCTATTTGCAAAATAAACTAAGAAAAATACGAAGAACAGTGAGACGCCATAGAGGATCGGAATCATTAACAATAGCCGATCTACCGCATCACTCTCAACGGTTTTCAAATATACAAGCACATCTTGCTCACCAAGTGACAGGATGACATAAAAAGCAACAATCGAAATAACGAGTGAGGCGAAGTAAACCCCATTTTCTTTTCGCGTTTTACGACTATTACGCTTGATAAAATCAAAGAACATTGCTACTACCTCCTCCTAGCTGCGCCAAAACAGTTAGGATACGCTCATAAAAAGCATTTTGGGTTTCTCCAGGCACTTTCTTTCGAAGCTCATGAAAAATCACCCCATCTTGGATAAATAAAATTCTAGAACAATAGCTTGCTGCATTTGCATCATGCGTAACCATCAAAATTGTGGACCCCTCTTCCTGATTGTTAGCATATAATTTATCCATTAAGGTTTTTGCATTTCTTGTATCCAAGGCTCCTGTTGGCTCGTCTGCTAATAAAATGCTCGGATTTGAAATCAAAGCCCTGGCTGCAGCAACTCTCTGCTTCTGACCTCCTGACAACTGAGACGGAAATTTATCCAATACAGGATCTATATCGAATTGTTTAGTTAATTTTTGAAGTTGCGCTTCTTGCTCTTTAGGATTTACACCATGTATGGACAACGGTAGAATGATATTTTCTCTAGCTGTTAAGTTATCAATCAATTCAAATTCTTGGAATAAGTATCCTATCTTACTTCCTCTATATTTTGCTAGTTTTGACCCTTTAAATGATGATATATTCTGACCCTCTAATAAGATTTGTCCAGCTGTTGGCTTTAGCATAGTGGCAATGGAATTAAGCAATGTTGTCTTGCCCGATCCACTGGTTCCCATGATTCCAAGAAACTCTCCTGGCAGAACATCAAAGGAAACCCCCTGCAACGCAACAGTTTCACTTTGTCCCTCACCAAATATCTTATGTACTTCTTTGACTTGAAGTAGTTTATCTGAAATATTCATATAATTCTCTCCCACGTAAATTTTCTATAGTAATACCATACAATAAAAAATTAGTAATTTACTCTTACATTTGTTGTAAGGTTTGAAATGAGAGGAATATCTCCTTTATTTTATGGAAACATCATGTAATAACCCTGCTATCTGCTCTTCTACTTAGCCACCAAGTATTCTTATTAACAACATAACACCTTTTGAGTGTTCAAAAGTGACATTCCATTTTTCATTTACCAAGTAACTTGCTCCACCTTGAAAAACGACCACCTATAATTTATTGGGTGGTCGTTGTATTTTTTTTATAAAGAGTGAACATTTTATGCTTATTGAACTAAACTGCCCAGTTAGTTCAATAAGAAAAAAGAGCTGCCTAAGTAGTTCAATGATCTTCAAGTAAAGCCCCCGTTAGCATAAGAACATTTATTTACAATTTTCGCTAACTTGCCCCGATAGTGGAAATAATTAAAAGCTGCCTAAAAAAACTGCCGATCTTCAAACGCACCTGTAAGTTCAGTAAAGGTGTTAGTGATTCTAGGAAGTATTTTATTTACAACAAGTATATTTAAGTAATTTGGAACAAATATTATACCTGTTGCAAACCCAAAGGAGGTGGATAAAATGAACGCACAACGAGCAGAAGAAATTGCTTCTTCACCAATTATGGCTAATGTAACCTATAATGAGGAAAGTATCTACATTGAGCACGTGGATAAACAAAATGGAACAGCTACAATCCATCCCCTTGATGAACCAAATAAAAAACAAAGTGTTTCTATAACCAGCTTAAAAGAACAGTAATTCCCTCGATTTAATAATAAACCTCCACTTTCGGGTGGTGGTTTATTGTTCGATTAAGTTCAAGTCCCATCTTATTAATTAATCAATCTATCCCCTTGTTGAACCATCCTGCCCCGTTAGTTGAATAAAAAAAGAGCTGACTGAACAGCTCATAGATCTTCTACTAAAGCCCCCTTTAGTAAAAAATCATTTGTTTATTAAAGTAAAATCTTCGCTATTTCCATTCCAAAGTACTTTTATTACTAACTCATCTTTTACAGTTGTAGATGGGCTATTCGAAACCGATAATTTTTTTTTATATATGCCTTCTTTATTTAAAAAAGCATCATTCTGACTAAAATCAAATTCTCCGTTATTTTTTGTTTCAACATCGTAACTAAAAGCTTCAATATCCTGAATGCTATGCCCTTTGTAGTTTATTTGAATGTGATATGTTTCGTCTCCGTCAGTCTGATTAACAGTTACTTTAGAGGACCAATTTTCACCCTCTCCAACAAACATTAAGTCACTCTCATTTACTTGGCATGCAAACAATAATAGGATTACCAAAAATATAGTTGCTAAAGTTAATTTTTTGACAGAAAACACACCTCTCAATCAATTAGTTTTATCACAATTTCCCTAATACCTTTATTCACTAAACTGCCCCTTTAGTTGAATAAGTAAAATACGAAAAAATCTCGAATACGTCTATTCTTTCGAGTTACGAAAAAAGAAGACTCACATTCTATAAATTATTTAATAGACTTCCTCTGAGTAAAATGACTATCTCTAAGTCCCAAAGTTACCAAACAACATCATACAGATAGCGAAAATAGTTATGACTAATAAAGCTAACATACCAAGAGAAGAAATAAGTAAAGTAATTATTTTCAAAAGTCCTTTTACACTAAATAAGGCAGTAAAAAATGAACCGATTAGTAGTAATAATAGTATCAATATGTCCCATGAATCAGGTAAGGGATTCAATACTTGCGGGATAATAAAACCTAAAATGATAAAAGTGATTAACAACACCAATGAAATCATACTCAAGTATCTTCTCATCGTATCAACCTCCCTTTCAAACAAACCTGCCATATTATTAAAACACCATTTATACAAATATCACCAAACCACTTTTAAGCTGTCATTAATTATCCTACAGAGTTATTTAACATAATCTAGTAAAAATATTATCTATGCTGTGGCAAACCAAATTATTAAAAGGAGCCCGACAAACTGTATAGGAGGTTCTCCTGAAAAAGAATATAAAGAAATTGGTAAGGTAACAAAACCTAACTTTTTGAGTAGAAACTTAACCTGTCACCATCTTAATAACACTAAATTTTAATTTTTTTAATTTGACGTATCTTCCTTCCAATATAAACCACACTAACTGTCCATTATAGAAAAAGGGTGAAAACATGGTAAATAAAATAGTGGTATCCGTTATCGTATTCATTTTCTTAATAGTTAGCCTTACATTTGCCTTTTCAATGTCTCCTACCAAAGATATTAAAAACACTGTTATCAATCAAAAGCAAAAACCAGTCATACTCATTACTGTAGACTCTCTTATGAGTCAGTCCATTCAAAAAGCTATTCAAGAAAGAAAAGCACCTGCCTTATCATTTTTAATAAAAAACGGACAATTCAACCCAGAAGTAATTAGCTCTTATCCTACAATGTCCGTTGCGATTGACAGCACTTTGTTGACTGGGACTTATGCTGATCAACATAAGATTCCAGGTCTCATTTGGTTTAAGAAAGATGAAAATCGCATTGTTAGTTATGGAAGTGGGATTAGTGAAATATGGAGCCTTGGAGTTAAAAATGTTGCCTTTGATGGTATTGTAAATTTAAACAAAGAGCATTTAAGCAAAAATGTTCAGACCATTCATGAAGAACTCTCAAAGGATAACATTCAATCTGCCTCTATCAACGGACTTTTATATCGTGGAACTTTTCACCATCAATTAAATGTCCCAAAACTAATATCAGCAGTGGGACTTCTACCAAATGAAATAGATATCAACGGACCATCACTACTTTCTTTGGGAACATTGTCTCAATATGATCCCAATAATGATCGTCAAAAGTTTGCGTGGAGAAGTATGGGCGTAAATAATCAATTTACCGTTAACGAGTTAAAATTTTTAATTAAACATAATAAAGTACCTGCATTTACTCTGGCCTATCTTCCAGATGCAGATAAAGATTTACACAAAAACGGGCCAGAGGATATAGAGCCAATTGAAAAAGCAGATCAATATCTTCAAGAGCTACTCAATTCCTATTCGACTTGGGAGGAAGCGATTAAACAGGCAATTTGGATTGTGCATGGAGATAGTGCCCAATCTAAGATTATTAAAGATAAGAACACTTCCCTAATTGATTTAAATGATGTTTTAAAAAGCTATACTTTTTGGGAACGTAAGAAGAAGAATGGCGAAATTGCAATCGCGATAAACGAGAGAATGGCGTACATTAACTTAATTAAAGAAAACATTGAAATTTCAAAAATAATAAAGACATTAAAAAAAGATAACCGAATTAGTATTATTGCATGGAAAGAGGGAGGAACAAACTATGTTACTTCTCCAGAATCCGATAAGATTTTTACATTTTCACCAAACGGTCACTATAAGGATCTGTATAACCAATCATGGAAGTTAGAAGGTGATCATTCTATTTTAAATTTGGAAATTGATAATCAAGGGCTTATCGAATATGGCGATTATCCAGATGCTCTCGCAAGACTTAATGGTGCTCTGCATTCACATGAAGGTCAATTTATTATTGTAGATGCCAAACCACACTTTGAATTCATAGAAAAACATAGTCACAACCATGCTGGTGGAGGAGCACATGGTTCTTTACACAAAGTCGATTCTCTTGTTCCGCTCATAATCGCTGGTACACAAGAAAAACCTGAATACAATAGACTTGTTGACATTAAAAAATGGATCATAAAATTAACAAAGTGACTCCCAATTACTGTTTTAGCCCATCTGGTAAGTTATAGAATAAATCTTCAAGTTGAGCTGCTTGTATTGCTTGAAATACTTATTTCGCATCATGAACCCGATTTAGTTAATAAAAGTCATGAATCAAAAAAGCGACTACCTATTTTTGTGCGAGTCCTATGAACTCATGTTTAAAATCAGATCAGATTAATCCTCTTCTACATTTAATGTTTTTCTTGGTTCAAAGACGTGTAAATAGGATTCCTAGTATAACTTCCATTTGTTATTGAACTAAACTGCCCCGTTAGTTGAATAGCAACAACATTTGAGAAAATAGCCTTTCTATTAGGGATGGCGTCAGATTTATGCGGATTTACAACGTTAAGCATAAAAAGCCCCTAAATCTCGCTTTGGAAAGGTTATAATGATAACTTTTGAAACTTTTTTAATTGAATTAACGTAAATATAGTAATTATTTATTGTAGGGAAGGGATTATTATTTTAATTTATTATTTGTTATTTGGTTTAGGTGGGCTTTTAGTTATAGGCACAGTGATTATTTTTATTCTAATGTGTATAGAGAGAGAAATTGAGTTTTGGCCGACTATTAAAATGCTGGGCGGTTTTCTAATGGGACTCCTACTTTTATGGATGACCATTCCAAGTCTAAAATCTGTAATAACGAAAGATTTTGATGTTGTTAATGGAAAATGCACGATAGAAATATCTTCATCTGGTCGTTCTTCTGATTCGACTTTTAATATGCTTAATACAGACGAACAATTTAGTTTCAATGAGATTCCTGAACTTGATGCTTATGGCAAGTCAATTCCTTATTACTGTGAGATTACGGTGACCAAAGACCATATGTGGGAAATGGATTATAAAATTTACGATTTAAAGACAGGAAAGCTTATGGATTCACACACAGGTGAGTAGCTTATTGAAAAAATAAGAAGAATAATTATACATACGCAGCTGAAAAAATGTTCACAAATCAAAGTTTGGAAATACACCAAAAAGCCACGAATGTTGTTAAATCAACGTTTCGTGGCTTTATCTAGCCCAATTCTCTGCATAAATAGCTCCTCTAAATGTTCACAAGATGTTTCTGACAGAACATCTTGAATAGCTCCATTCATAAGCACTCTTCCATTATGTAAGAGAAGTATATCATCAGCTAGCTCCTCTGCGAATGACAATAAATGCGTTGAAAAAAGTACCGTTTTACCTTGTTCTTTTTGTTCTTGTAAAATTTGTTTTAGCTCAGCAATCCACAGTATATCCAAACCATTTGTCGGTTCATCCATAATAAGTAACTGTTCTTTACCTAATAAGCTTTGTGCCAAATTTAAACGCTGGCGCATCCCTTTTGAAAATTGGCTCACTCTTTGCTTACGAAAATCCCACAGTCCTACTCGTTTCAACACTTTTTCACGCTCTTTTGCTGACTCCTTTTTCAAACTGCCTAGTAATTGTAAAATTTCCTCAGCAGTGAGTGCTGGGGGAAAATTCACATCATCTGGCATATAACGAATAGAAGGCACACTAGCCCAATGAAGTTCTCCGCCATTTGGCTGTTCTTCACCAATGAGTAATCGGATTAACGTACTTTTTCCTGCACCATTACCACCAGCTAACGCAATAATACGTCCTTCACTTAAGGTAAAAGACGCATCTAACAAGCCTTGATGCTCGGAATATTTTTTTACTAAAGACTTACCTTCTACAATCATACTTGGTCCCCCTTTCTACGTAATAAAAACCCAGCAAACAATAAAGGCAATACGATCCAACAAATCGTTACTAGGACATATACAACAAGACCTGCCAGCGAGCTATAAAATTCAGTGAATTCATAAAAAGAAGGACCAAGAACTGAATGTTGTCCAGAAAAGATGAAATAGCCAAAACGAATCCATTCGGCTGGATTTAAATGAATCATTACAATTGTTAACTTTTGTAAAGTATGACCAGCTACTACTGTACCCACTGCCATTAACGCATAAGACAACAGTAACAATGCAAATGCCCAAGCTAGAAGCGACAACGCTAACGCATGTAGACGACTTTTGGCCACAACCCCGCAAACAATCGCTAACGCTGAAAAAATTAGGATTGTTACACTGGATAAGCCAACGAAGACAAGTGGCAAATGAACTTGACCTGCTAAACTACTCATGCCTAATACAATGCTAAAAGCCAATAGTAAAATGAGCATGAAGGATAATAGTAGTGCCACATACTTCCCAAAAATATAATTCTTTATTGTCATTGGATATGTTTTTAATAATGAGAACCAGCCTGATTCCAAATCATTCGCTATCCCCATACTTCCAATTGTTAAGATGAACAGAGGCAATAGGAATAGGAGTAAATTTAAGAAGCTAGCTGTTTGTCTGGTGAAATTATTCATATCAGGTAAAGCAATTTGCTGTATTATCGATATCGCTGCGAAGACAAAAACAAATAATACAGCCACTAGTTGCATCCAACGACTTCGGAGCATTTGCTTCCATTCAAGACGTATGAAAAGTCCGTTAATCAATGATGGACACCCCATTTAAATGAATCTAAATCAGAGTAGCTCAGCAATTGCCCTTTGCCTACTTTATCGATATATTGTTGTGCTGAATCTTTAGATTCAAAGGCAATGACGCCATATGACATCGGTGTCCAAATATCTTTGTCATACACGTATGAAGCTGTTTTAACATCGACCCAATTCTTTTCGCCCTCATCTTTGATAAAGGCTTTACCAACATCGCCTTTGTTCAGATTCTTCATATATTCAATCAAACAACCTAGATCATCAAACATTTCATAGTCCCCATTCGATAAGGCAATTTGTCCGGCATATTCTTCATGCACAATACTCATATTGCACACCTTACAGACATCCGTTTCACTAACGATTCCACGCGGTTTAAAGTCTTTATTACTACAAGCTTGTAATAATAAGACTGCAGCTAATAAGACAACTAACCCTCTTTTCTTCATACACTTGCTTCCTTTCTCCATAACCATAATCCGAGCACTAGTCCTGTAAGACCGGTAACTACTTGCCACAGTTGTATATTCCCTTCAGTTGTCGCTTTTTGAGCACTATACATCATCGGTTCTTTATCTACTAATTGCTCAGTTTCTATTGCATTGGTTTGGCGATCCATTTTATTTAATAGCACTACACTTGGTGATTCGATGAAATATTGATAACTGGGCTTGCGCACCATCCATTGCCCAAAGCTTTGCAATGCCACATAAGGACTATCACCAATACCATTGTCGTCAAAATCTATGCCATCATAATCATCGTAGTAATTTTGAGAAATGCTACTACTGGTTCCATCGGACCGTAAATTAACAATATTACCCACAAAGTCATTTGCATATACGGTGTTCTCCTTGTTAGAACGAAGGAGTTCAATTGCGGTTTGATTCATCTGGAATGTATTATACTCCACCGTTGAAGTCACTAGTTTTTGTGTAGATAGGGCTGTTCTATTATTCTGGAAATGGTTATAAAGAACGTCGATATTTTTTGCTTCAAACAGCACCATTCCAGAACCATTCAAGCCATTTTGCTCTGTCACATAATTGTTTTGTAACTGCGCATCTTCCGTCATCATGAGCATAATACCCGTCACATTTTGATTGAAATCGTTCTGTTCGGCAAGTGCATCTTCAGTATACATAAAGTGGATGCCATAGCGACTATTTTTAATAGCGTTATCTGTCAGTTTGATTGCCTGAGCCTTTTCAATATAAAAACCATCCTGTACGTCTTGCACTTTGTTATTTGAAATAGTTAAATCGTTACTGTTAAACACATCCAGACCATTTCCTTTTTTCGAATAATGCCCATTAATTCCTTTAATTTTTAAATTATTTACTACCACGTGCTTAGAATTATAAATTTGTACACCGCTCCAAACATTTTGAAGCTGTACATTGTGTAAATTTACTTGCGAAGTATTTTTCACGACAATGCCTACATGGGCATCGGCAATATTAATATTTTCTAACGTTACATTTTGCACATTTTCAATCTTCATTAATGATTCTTTCCCATTGCCCTCTAGCATGGTATGTTTGGAACCCCTTAATGTAATTGGTTTTGTAATAGTAATCTGTCCTGTATAAACACCATCCTCAAGTACTAGCACGCTACCGGCTGGTGTCCCATCGATTTGTTCCTGTAAAGTTAGCTGATCTGCTTTAGCAGGCATTGCGAAAATGAGCCATAACAAAACAAAATAGTATAGTATTGTACACAGATGTTTCATCTTTCCACCTCCATTTAACAACAAAAAGGCTAGAGTCTCCTCCAGCCCTTTATGCATACGGTTAGTGACTATCCTCTGATTTCATGTCCATATCCATCGATTCACTATCTCCTGATTCTGAATCCATATCCATATTCTTCGATTTACTAGAATGACGATCTTTCATTTTCTTGTAACGATCATTTGAAACTTTATCAACATCTGATAGCGCTACTACTTTTGAGCTATCATTTCCTGCGATAAAGATATCCGCACTTTCTTGATCTTTGAAATAGGCGTAACCATAATTCATTGGTGTTTTAATGTCCGCTTTCACAATAACGGCATCCTCTAGTTTTAACCAATCTTTTGAATTATTATCACGTACAAACTTTTCTAACTCTAATCCATCTTTACGTTCTTGATTTAGCATACAACCCACATCATCAAAGAAAACACCTGATCCATCTTCTTTAATGCCTTGTGCTGAAAATGCTCCCATTTCATGATCTATTTCATAAACTTTCATATTGCAAAATTCACATACCGTATCTTTTGTTGGTTCATGCAAATGATCTTCTACTGCATTGGTAGTAGTTTCAGAATCCACAGTGCTTTGTTTTGTTGATATACTTTCTGATGTGGTACTTTTACCTGTAGTTTTATTGTCTTCTTGACCACATGCACCAAGTAGGGCTGCCGCAATGACAACTGTTAAGGCTAATTGTTTTTTCATATTTTATTCTCTCCCTCCAATTAGAGATAATTTTACAAGATAAATGTGAAATAAGATGAAAATAAATATGTATAATATGGGAATTTTTATTTTGGCAACATCAATAGTTTTTCAAATTCTTTTCAATAACTCTTTCGTTAGCGTCTTAACAACCCCCGATGTTTTATCACTCTTACATCCTATCTACGCTTAAATGTCCCCTGTTCCGGTTCCTATACAAAAAAGAACGTCATTCAATAGCCTTTTTTGTTAAACTAATCTGCCCCGTTAGTTGAATAAAAAAAGAGCTGTCTGAACAGCTCAAAGATCTTCTACTAAAGCCCCCGCTAGTTCAAGAAAGGAAAAAAGAATTGCCTATGCAACTTAATAATCTTTAACCACAGCACCCCTTGACATACTAAGAACTTTATTTTCAATCCACAGTTAGTGGGAGAAGGAATTATAGAAATCCAACGAGAATATGTTAATAAACCAATTATTAAAATAAAGTTAAAAGAATAATTTGATGAAGTGTGGTGTAATTATTGAAAATAGAGAAATATGAAATGAAAACATCAAAAGGGAAGTTACAATATAATATTAGTGGAAATGGTAAACCAAATATAGTTTTAATCAATGGTGGGGCAGGTCCTATTGAAGGTTGGATGAAAATACTAACAGAAATTTCAGAATATTTTACTGTATTTTCTTATAATCGGTTTGGAGTTGGTGGCAGTGATAAACCAAACGAATCACAAGATGGTACAACGATAGTAAAAACTCTTCATGAAGCACTTACTATAGCGGGGATTGAACCTCCATTATTATTAGTTGGACATTCATTAGGCGGATTATATGTAAATTTGTTTGCTCGACTTTATCCGAACGAGGTAGCTGGAGTAGTTTTTTTAGAATCTAGCCATCCTAAAGATTTAAGCCTAAATGAATACCAAGGTAATACAGTAAAAACTATAAACAAATTGTTCAAAATGTTTGATTCGTTGTCTTCACATAAACAATTTGATGAAGTTAATTATGTGAAAGATACTGTGAATCAAATACAACAAATAAAGATTTTTCCCGAAATACCTGTATTTATTGTCACAGGTGGAAAGGAAAATCGAATGATACCAGAGGAAGTTCGAACAAAACGAGTAGAGAATCAATTGGAATATCTTTCATTGTCTAAAAATAGCAAACATATTGTCGCTGAAAAAAGCGGACATTTTCCTCAATTAACAGAGCCTACAGTCGTCATAAATACTATCAAAGATTGTGCAAAACAGATTAATTCAAAGGATAATCAATAATTTTGATGATTAAAGATAATATCAGCTTGTATTACATGTAATTTAGTAAAAGTCTTTTATATTCCATTCCTTTCGTTCTTATCTTACAATTTTTGTTTAATACACTTTAAATGTTCAAATGCGACTTAAAAACTCCCCTTCTCTTCTTCAACTAACCAGCCCCTTTAGTTGAAGAAGAAAAAAGAGCTGTCTGAACAGCTCCAAGATCTTCTACTAAAGCACCCGTCAGTTTAATAGCAAATGATTACAACCCGCTATTTCTCCCAAAGCTCGATCAGTCGACCTTCAGGATCTTTAATCCAAATAAACTTTCCAAATTCACTAATCTCTTTTTTCTTTACAAGAGGTACACCAATATGTTCAAGATGCTTAATAGTCTCGTTTATATCATGTACTTGGAAATTTAACATCACTTGTTGTTCTGTCGGAAAATAACTGTCATTTTCGGTAAAGAAAGAAAAGATAGTCTCATTTCCTAATTGGGGTTTAATCACAGTCCCATTCCAATTTTCTATTTCAATCTTCAACACTTCACTGTACCATTTTTTTATAACCTCAAGGTCCTTAGTTCTCCAAAATATTCCTCCAAAACCTTTTATCATCGTATCTAACTCCTGTCTGTCTTTAAATTTTTTGTTTTTCGATTATTGTTAAGTTCCTTCTTCAACTAAACTGCTGCTTTAGTAAAAACACCCCTTATGTCTATAATTCTATTAAGTTGGCAATAATTCCTTTACTTTTAAATGTAAAAGTAAGCAACATCTTAAAGGCGTTGCTCTACTTGACTAAATCCCCCGTTAGCTTAAGTACAATTATTTACAATCTCTTCCGATTCAAGAAAAAACTATACTATTTATTTTAAAAATGTATCGCACATCCATTCATAAAATTCTTCCTTCTCCTCAAATTGTGGATAATGAGCCGATTGCTCAAAAGCAATAAATTCTTTTTTATTAGCTTCAATCATATCAAAATATTTTTTTGCTTGATTTGATGTAGTCATATAATCATGTTTACCCATGACAAAATAAAAAGGTAATTCAAGTTTCTTTACGATAGTTGGTAATGGATTTTTAAATATATCCTCTACCAAAACCTTTTGAGAATAGGACACCCCACAGTTATAACGGATTAGATCTAATAAGTTATACTCGCTACTGAGTAATATACCTAAGTTATCTCCATCGGGGTTATCAATGAGTCTTACACTTCCGTCATATTTCATAACAGAATTTCGTGGGGTAAACATGTCGCCCTTTTCAATTTTTTCAGTTAACCCTTGTAAATACAAAACATCATCCGTATTGCCAGCTTTTCGAGCCTGATTTATAACGTAGTTCAAACTTTCAATCTCGCTTTCTACTTGATTACTCATCTGTCCAATACCAATATACGCTTCATACTTATCAGGAGCTTTATGAGCAGCCTGCGTGCCAATATATGTACCATAAGAATGACCAATTAGTATTACCTTTTCTTTTCCGAGCCGTTCTGATATATAATCCGTCAAAGCCAATAAGTCCTCCACCAGTAAGTCTGAAGAAAGATTAGAATAGTCATCAAAAAAATGATAAGATTTTCCACTTGCTCGTTGATCGTAATTAACAACCGTAAATTTAGTTTCCAGTAAGTCTTGGTATTTTTCTGCATATGGTATTTCCGAACACCCAGGTCCTCCATGTACAAAAATAATAACAGGATTGTCCTTATCAGTGCCACGTATCATTATTTCATGATTACTTCCATTTATCTCTACTTGTTCTAATGCACTTATACTGTTATCACCTTTTATATGCGAAGTCCAAGTAGGGCAAAAAAGTGCAATGATTAGTCCTATTATAATAATGGCTCCGATATATTTTATTAGCTTCTTTATGGTTTTCATCTGTTCTTCCCTTTCTTCTCATTTTTTTGTAAGTTGAATTGTCGAATCTTTATTTACGTCTTCTCCAACTTCATCAAAAATACATACTGTATTGATTTGAGCATGCTTTTTGACCTCTATTATTAATTTCATTTCCAGACGTGTTGATTAACTGATTTTCACCATTACTATTAAAGTAGAAAGTTGATTTCCCTAACTAACATGCCTGTTTCATTTCATATTTCTACTCTACAGATGAAAGGTCATATACTGTAGTGTCAATAAGTCATTAATAAGTCATAACTATTTAAAAAAAATGACTAATTATGACGATTGGCTATAATCTAATAGGCGATACACGTAAGCTTTTTTGAATGGTGGACCTTATGAATTGCCCATGAAGTAAACAAATTCAAAATAACGTTTCAGTTCGTTGCGATTAAAAAAGAGTGAAGACAAAGTTAATTTAACTTTGTCTTCACTCTCTTACTTCAATATTTCTTATCTTCTATAAGACTCTCTTCTATTGCTTTCATAATAGCTGAGGATCTGTTTTTTACATTTAATTTCGAATAAATGTTAGAGACATAATTTTTCACAGTTCCGACTGAAAGAAACATCTTTTCTGAAATGTCTTTATTGGATAATCTTTGAGTTAAACATTTTAATACTTTTAATTCTTGATTATTTAATTCATATGGGTTTTTCATAGAGTTATGGTCAAGTTGTTTCGAGTGTTCGTTTTTAGTTGATTGTATCTGACCAAACACCTCTTTTGCTAATTGTTGAGGAATGAGGGAACCTCCGTGATACACCATTTTAATTCCCTGAACCAAAAATTCAGGATCAACAGCCTTTAATATGTAACCCTCTGCACCAGCATTTAAGGCATTCAAAACGTGTGTAACATCTTGAAAAGTAGTAAGTATAATAATTTTTATATTGGGCCATCGTTTTTTAATTTCTTCTGTCGCCTTTACACCATCCATCACCGGCATTTGAATATCCATTAGAAGAATATCAATATTTTCCCTTTCACATAAAGCAATGGCCTTCTCTCCATTTTCCGCAGTTCCAATAATCTCAATGTCAGAAATGCTTTCAATCACAATTTTTAAGCTCTTTCTTAAAATCTCTTGATCTTCGACGATTGCCGCTTTTATCATGATAATGACACTTCCTTTGCCGTAGGTATGTGACACGTTATCCTCATACCAGCATTCAATTTCGAATAAAATTCCACTGTACCTGCCAATGCCGATATTCGATCTTTCATTGAACGTAAGCCAAACCCTAAATGCAATTCACTAAAGCCCATTCCATTATCTTCAATGAGAACAATCAATTCTTTTTGATTAAACGAAATAGTTACATTAATAATGGTAGCCTGCCCATGTTTTTTCGCATTTGTAAGCCCTTCTTGTATACAACGAATAATGGCAAACTTTATCCTTTCGCCGACTTTGGTCGCTTCTCCTTCTACAATCAGTTTTATATCCGTTGATGTATGTTTCATAAAATCAACAATCAATTCTTGTACAGATTCAATAAGTGTTTGATGAGTCATGGGCGACATCTGGTGAATTGTCTTTCTCACATCATGCAATCCATCTCGTGCTAAATCCGAAATCTCTTTTATATTTTTTTCTGCTTCTATTTTATCTGCCCGATATAGAAAAGGAAGAGCATCTAAACTCGTTATGACTGATGTGAAAATATGGCCTACTGTATCATGCAAATCTTGTGAAACTCTATTTCGTTCTTCCTTAATCGTCAGTTCCTCAATCTTTTTTGAGTAATATTCCAAGTCCTCGTTTTTTTCCTCAATAGAAGCAATTAACGTTTTATTGGCGTTATTGACAATGGTCATCCTTCCTAAACATAACCCGATACCATAAAAAATAGTTGTATCAATGAAGCGAGCAAAGAAACCCTCATCAGCGAAGAGATCGCCGGCCAATGTGCCAGCAAAAAAAATAGAAATATATAAGAAAGGTCCTAACCAAATTAACGGCTTCACTTGACAAGCATAAGCTACAGTAAGCATAGGCAAGAATAGAAAACCGTAAGTCTCTGATATTTCATATTGGATCGATAGGTAAATAAACGCTGAACCCGTTAGCAATACCTCGGCAAATACATACTTTGGGAATTTTATAAGCCCAGGCCTATAAAATAGGTGAGGTATTATGTATAAACTAATAGCCCACAAAAGTAAAATCCACTTGTTCAAACCTGTCGTACCTATGAATATCACGTAGCCAATATTCGTAATCCATATTGTACGAATGAGAAATAGAACATAGTCCAACCAATGCCATTTCCTTTGATCCATTACTGCTCTCATACTTTTATATCCCCCAACTACGGCGTCTATTTCATCGTTCCTAAAACTACTTCGCCATTCTCTTTCGTATAATTGATTATGTTTAGTTTATCTTCAAGGGAGAAACTAGTATAGTTTTTCTTTAAAGCTTCCAGGCATGATAATCATATTTTTCCATCCAAAAAGTAATCTCTTCAGTACTTTTTTTGAGAAATTTAGTGCGCCGTTACTAGAATAAAAAAAGAGCTGCCTGAACAGTTCAATGCTCTTCTTCTAAAGTACCCCCGTTAGTTTAGGTATTAATCCTTCACGGTCTCATATTTCATAAGCGCTTTCAGCTGTTTCATTACCGAATGAACTGTTAATCTGTGAAATGAGATAAGTTTCCCCTCGAAAACGACTGAAAATATTCCATAAGGAGTTGGGGATAACTCCATCAGTTCTTCTCTACTTTTCAAATCAATGATTTTGACATCTATACCTAATTCATTTGCACCCATAATTATATTTTCAGTTGCGACTTCTACGTAAGGACATTGAAAGGAGCGTAGTATAGTAAGGTTTTCAAATTTATTAATTCTTTCATCCCAATTAGCAGGAAAGACTGGTAGTAAGCTGCTATTTTCAAACTGATAAACAAGTAATTCAAAATTATAAGGTGCTGTATCTACCAGTTTAAAATGATTCTTTAAAAAGATATCCTTACTTGGTGTCCAAGAAGTTTCAGGATTTGTAACCACTACTACACCTCGCTTAGAATGGCTTTTTGCATCTTGAAGACATTTATTAATCAGTTTAGTCCCGTATCCTTTTCCAGTTTGACTTACCCATAGACAATGGATTACCAAATAATTATTAGCGTGAACCACCCTAGAGGAAAACTCTGCGTCAGTATATTCAATAAAACCTACTTGTTTTTTATTTTCTAGTAATTGAATATACTTTAAACCTCTCTCAAAACTTTCGTTTAGCCACTTATTTTTGTTTATGTATCCAAGTGATTTTTTTTTACTTCTAAGACAATAACTCCCCATTCCTTCGAGAATTTCGGTATCTAGTTCAACCATTTGGAAATCTCCCAAAGAAATCCCTCCTTTTTTCTATATATATATCTATTTCTATTTGTTTTATTATTTCTCCATTGTTATTTCCTTCTTCCACTAACCTGCCCATTTAGTTGACAAAGAAAAGAGAGCCATTTAAACAACTCAAAGATCTTCTCCTGCCACGTTAGTGCAATAAGAACCTGGTCTATTTAATATGAACGTACTGGTGAAATAAGATGAAGATAAGAAGAATTGTCAATAGGTTCAATTAAGACTGGCCTCATTGAACCACCGAAACTTATTCTGATTTCTTCTTCTTTTATTACTTTTAAGGCGTCCATTAAAAAGCTTCCATCAATTGAAATACTTAAATTGGTCTCACCATTAATCATTTTAATATTTTGAGTTTCTTCTATTTTCCCTATTTCTGATGAGTTTGAGGAAATTCTTATTTTTGTATCATTTTTAATTTCTAAATGAACATTGTTATTTTTCCATTCGCTTGCAAAAAGACAAGCTCTATCAATACCCTTTAATAGCTGATTTGTGTTGAGAGTAATTATTGTCTTCGAATCATTTGGCAATAATCCTGAAATGTTAGGATAATTACCATCAATTAACCTTGAAAAAAGTGAGCTAGTATTTGATTTAAATACAATATAGCTATCTGTTACAAATATATGTATGACACCAGTTTCCTTATCAATCAACTTGATAAGCTCATTTAAGCTTGTACTTGGAACAATGAATGAACCACTTACATTTGATTCTACTGCAAGCTCTCTTAACGCTAAACGATGGGAATTTGTTGCAACACACGAAAGGTGGTTATCTTTGAATGACATATTTACGCCTGTCAAGACAGGTTTAGATTCACTCTTTGAGACTGCAAATACAGTTTGTTTAATAATATCTATTAATTCAACACTGGGGATTTTAATGAATTTAACTTCTTCAATTTGAGGAAGACTTGGGTATTCTTCAGCATTAAATCCGTATACTTTGGTCACAATTTCATCGGATTGAATGGTAACTAATTGTTTTTCGCTTACTTTTATATGTATTTTATCTGGTAGTTTCTTAACAATTTCACTTAAATGTTTTGCAGAAATAACAACACTACCCTCGTGATAAACTTCCAATACTTTTACACCATCAATCGTTAAAGGAATAACTTTTTCAATAACAATATCAGAATTGCTGCCGACAAGGATTATACAATTATTATTAGCAGTTATCTTAATACCTGACAAAATAGGAAAAGGTGTTTTTAATGAGACTGCTTTATTAACATCTGAAATTGCTTTGTTAAAACATTTATTATCTATTATAAATTCCATAATAAAATCCACCTCATTTTAATCGTTAGTGAACTATTTCGACAAAATACCTGAAATTCCCTTTTTATTATTCAACTATACTGCCTCGTTAATGTAGTACATTTCTTCACAATCTTTATAATAAATTTAACATACATTTCCAATGAAAAATCACCTCAACCTAAATCTGAAGAGGTGAGATGATTTTAAGCAAACTTTATTTTTTATAAAACTAAACTACACTTACTTTTATTAGCTTTATCTAGACATCGCTTTAGAGAATTAACCTTATTTCAATTCGATTCTTGATTCGGGAGTTTTGGAATCATTAATGCCTCTTTTGGTAGCTCAATGAAGGCTTTTATGTGCTTAAATACTATTAACTCTTTTCCTGCATATAAACTTCTTCATAAGGCTGAACAATGACAAAACCGTCTCCTTCAAACCTCATTTGGATCGATTCTCCACTACCTCTTCCAATGAAAGTTTTTAGTGAAACATCCGTTTGAAATTCTGGTTGAAGGTTCCCCGACCACGCTACAGTTGCATTTGGATCTGTAATAATTGGTTTCCCAGGTGTTACACGTAATGTGAGTGGTTCATAGTGGACTGTAATGGCAATCATACCAGTCCCTTCGCACCGAACATTAAACAAACCACCTGCCATCATACCTGCTACTTTTCTCATAAGCTTGATATTGTGATTGATAGAGTGTTCGAATGCAAGTAGATCATTTCCATTTACATAAATTGCTTCGTTCTGTAAATAAAGAATTATGATTTTTTTCCCACTGTCAGCAAGATATAACTTTCCTTGCCCATTTGCTTTCATGAGGGCAGCACCTTCACCAGTCAAAGCCTTTTTGAACATAGCCCCGATTCCATGTTCTAAAATACCTTCTCGCTCAAACTTTATCTTTCCATTGTAAGCGACCATTGAACCTGCCTTTGCCCAAACGAGTCCATCAAGATTTACCTCCAGCAAACGAGGCGTCTCTAATTCAAAAAATCCTTCTCCTTTGTCCTCTTGCTCCGTATTTTTAACAAATTCAGTAATCGAGTATTTATTCATGCCACACAACCTTTCATTTTTTTACATATACGTAAAAATGTACACCTAGGTTTCAACTAATCCACCATTTTTAAAACATAGATGCATATATATAATAGTTATTAAACAAGGCTACACCTTTCACCTATCTCACAAATCAAATGTAATAAAGTCCATATTAACTGGTTCAATACCCCCTGCTCGGTTTATCCCTCCTGTTAAGAAGGTATGTCCCCTACCCCCAAAAAAATGCCAAATACACAATATCTTCTTCTTGAAGTAACCCGCCCCGTTAGTAAATAGGTGCCACCACTAAACAGAGTTATTTAACATATCACAAATATAAAGAAAAAAAGCCGCACCAAAAGACGGTTTTCTCCGACTTTTAGAACAGCCCATTTTCATATTGTTAAATTACAAAATAATACAATAGACAAAATTAAATTTCCCTGTTATTATCCAATAATATTTCTACCATAAAAATTTTTAAACTAATTATTATCAATAACATAAATTAAATATATAGGGTTGTCTTCTACTTTATAGACTAATGTCATCATGTAGATTCCTTTATCCTCTTTTGAAATATCTATCATTAGCTTATCAGGATTTTGCTCCCACTCACTGATATCAATCTCTGTTTCTTTAAAGGTTTTAGTGTTTCTAACCCCAGCTAAATGCGGTTTGACTTTCTTTCCATCTATTCCTAAAACAAGATTCTCTACTTCAATTACTGACCCTTTTAATTCTCCTACTTCAACATATTGTGGATCAGCTATTAAATTTTCTAATTTAGTTAAACCTTTTAATGGAGAGAAATCTGTTATTTCATTTTCTGTAATATTTAGCGTTACTAAGTTTTTAGCATGTTCTAAACCTTCAAGAGATCTAGCTCTTCTTGATTCACTTGTTAAAGTTGTCAGTTTATACATATCACCAAGCGTAATATCTCCAGTTAATCCTAACGTTTTCTTGATAGAATTACTTAAATATTTATCTTTTATAGTAATCACTTGAGTTAAATCTATTTCAACTAAACCTTCTTTAGCAGCTTTTAATAAAGCTAACCCTTCATCTACTTCTTGTTGAGTCGATTTTTTATTAGCTAGAATCTCTTCTGCTTTAGTTAGCGTAGTTTTTAGAATTTCCATACTTTCAAAGGTATAATCATCTTTATCAATTCCTTTTGCCTCTTCAATTGCTTTTTCTAGATCTTTCGTGAATAGTCTTTCTGCATTTGCGAAATGTAATTTAGCATCTCCCCAAGTAGCATGGTCAGATCCATTACCATTTCCACCGTCTTTAACTACTAGTTTAAGTTCCTTCGCTCCGTTTATATCTACTTCTACAAATTTTTGTGGGTCTCTTGAATTCATTACGCCACTATCAAATTTCTTTTCACCATCTACATATACTTCAAAACTTACTGCTCCTACAGATCCAAACATTTGTCTATCGACTCCAACAAATGAACTGAAATATGCAGAGTCTTTGTCCGTTAAATCGTAGACGATTGTTGATGTCGCGTGAGTACCGATACCTCTTTCATATGATACTACTTCATCAGAATCATCTGTAAGTCTTAATGCGTTACCACTTATAGACTTATCCTTCGTAAGTGTTCCCCAACCTGTATTTGCTGACTTCCAATCGTAATCCGTTAAGTACTTATAATCATCCATATCCACCACTGCGATTGTTCTAGTTTTTGTCACTGTATTTCCATCGCTATCTGTAACTGTGTACGCAATTTTATACTTGCCGGCTCTATCAAAGTTTACTTGATCTGTTCCTGTAACTTTTACTTCAGATGTTAAGTCCCCGTCCTCTGCATCAATTGCTGAATAGCTTTCATTTAAATCGATTTTTTGTCCTACTTTAGTTGAAATGGATTTAGCTATTGTCATTTTTGGTGCATTATTTAAAGTTAAGAATTTTGCGTCACCGAAACTACCATGATCTGAAGAAATTCCATTACCTGCATCATTTAAAACTAGTTTTAATTCATTTACATCTTTTACAGGTATTCTTACTAGTTTTGCTTCTGTATTATATTTCATTAGCCCACTGTCATAAACTTCTTTTCCATCAGCTAGAACTTTAAACTTAATACTTGAATTATTTTGTTCTTGTATATTTCTATCCACACCTATAAATGTTTCAAAATATTCGTAGTTAGAATTAGCAAGGTTATAAACCACTTCAGCATTTGCATGTGTTCCAATACCTTTTTCAAATTCTTTGTTTTTACCATTCACTAGTAATTTAATATTGTTATTTGTGCTAGATTTATCTTTTCGAACTGTTCCATAATCAGTTCGTGCTGATTCCCAATCGATATCACTTAAGTAAGAAGCCGCACTATAAACAACTATTGTTCTAGTTTTAGAGATTGTATTCCCATCACTATCTGTTACCGAATATTCTACATTGTAAGTACCTGTTTTATTTGAGTTAAAGCCGTTTATTTTAACCTCAACTTGCTCTATTAAATCGCCATCTTCAGTATCAAATGCTTCTACATCTTTTAATACATTAAAGTCTTCGTTTAATTTAACTGTCACTATTTCTTTCGGTACAGCTAATGAAGGTTTACTAGAATTTTTCGTGAACTTAGCATCTGCCCATACTGTATGATCTGCTGTGTTACCGTTATTTTTGGCATCTGTTGTCACTAGTTTTATCTCTTTAGCACCAGTAACAGGAACCTTTACAAATTCATGTTCTGTGTTCGCATTGAATACGTCACTTTCGAATTTCTTTTCGCCATCAACCCATACTTCAAATGTTGCAGTTGAAGCTTTACCTTTCATAGCTTGATCAATTCCTATATAGCTTTCGAAGACGTCAAAGTCTTTGCCCTCAATGTCATAAACCACTTCAGAATTTGCGTGTGCGCCGATTCCCTTTGCATAGGTAGTATCTAAGCCTTGTCTAACTAATGTAATTGCTCCACCAGCAGGTGCTAAATCTTTCTTTAGTCCTCCCCATGCAATATTAGCTGATTTAGCATCCAAATCAGAGATAAATGTGAAATCACTTGCCACAGTAAATTTTGTTGTTTTTGTTTCTGTAGTCCCAGCATTCTTCACTTCATAAATAATTTCATATTTCCCTTTTTTTGTTACATCGACGTTACTCGATTTTACAACTACATCTTTCGTTATATCATCACCTTGATATGTAGCCGCTTTTACGTAATCCATTGGATCAAATTCTTGGCGTAATTTTAGGGTTACATGTTCCTCAGCTGACAGAGTTGGCTGATACGCCTTCACTTCTACTGGTTTTAAACTATTTAGTTTCTTATCATAGCCAATAATTTTGTAAGTATAGTTTTGATCCATGTCTAATTTTTGGTCTACAAATTGATCAGTACTAGTAAATCCAACTAATTCACCGTCTCTATAAATTTCAAAGCCTAAGAAATCGTCCTTATATTTCTTATCCATTTTGAAACTTAACGTCTTTGATTTAGCGGAAGCATTCGAAGCAATGCTAACTTTAACCGAAGCATTTTTGTCTTCTATTACTCTTCCTTCATAGCCTACTACAGAGTCATTTAAATACCACGATTTCTTTGGTTTCTTATACTTGGCAGTTTTCTCTCTTGTTTTTTCATTAACCACAAATCCATGTCTAGCAAAATGTTCACTTAAATCCAACTCCAATACTTCAGAAGAGAATTCAACCAAATATTGTTGTTTAGAGCTTTCTCCATCTGTAAGCTTTACATCTCTTTCTCTATAAAGTCTATTTAATTTCCCCCAATAGCCAGGGCTATACATCTCTAATTGCCAATACACACCTAACTTCTCGAAAACTCCTTGATCATTATAATCTTTTAAATTTTCTTTTATTACATTTTTATAAATGTTTGCTTCATATGGGATTCTATTATCTAACTTACCGTAATAGCCAGACATGTATTGTGGTAACATATTGTTCGTTGTTTCACCGTATAACCTAACACTTACATCCATTCTATGACCTATCTCATGTGTTAAGCCCCATGATGGGCCTCTTACTTCAAATGGAATTAAGTGATTAGCAACAACATCATCTAAAGTACCGATATGGTCGCCAGCTGCATACATATACGCATATGGTTGAGCAAGACGTACATTATCTCGAATATATTTAGGGTCATGACTTTCACTACTAGCATCCAGTCCATAATATTTAAATATTTCTTTCATATGTGTATTGTACGACTTGATTGTTTCAAGTGGGCTATAGCCATCTTCTATATACGTTTTGTACGCACCTGTTGCTGTACCCGTCCAGAAAATATGGTCACTCACGAATTCGAATACGTCTAGCATTTCTCTATCTTCAACATTTGGATGTTTTGCTTTATCTTCATCTAATTTTTTCTTGTAATCAATTAAGAATGATTTGAACTCTTTTACATTAGTATCTGCTGTTGCGAAAGGAATTTTTTTCACACCTTCAAATCGGATTGTCGGCGCTTTTTCTTGTTGTTCTTTCGTATATGGATTAATGATATAAATACTTCCACCAGGAGTGACAGCCTTGTTATACCAGCTATCTTTATTAACCTTTGGTACAGTGATTTCATTTTTACCAGGTACTAGGCTGACATCTTTTCTCCAACTAGACCAAGAACCTTCTTGCTGGGCAAAAGATAACTTAGGTAATGGTCCTGTTGCATCCGCATCAACATAAACAGTAATTTGATCTCCTGGTTGAGCAGCGAAGCCTGTAGGCTGCAGATTGTTACCAAAGCCAAACTTCAGGTTTTGATTTGCATGTTTCACCATATCTCCATGTTGTTCTGCTACAACTAGAGTTCCTTCGATTTGAACTCCATTCACAATAGATTTAGCTAAATCTAGTCGATCTTTTAGAATAGAATATAGTGGGTGTCCTTTCGCTTCCTTCTCCAGTGCGTTGATTTTATCTACACTATTGAATTCTGGCACTACCTTACTCATTGTTCCATCAGTGAAAATACTATTCACCTTATCTTCTATGACATCTTCAGTATAGAAAGCTAATTCCGATAAAGTTGCCCAATTTTGATTTGATTTCTTGAACTTAAATTTAATTCTTTTAAATTTAGTAGATTCGAATTTAGCTTCGACTAATCCTTCTACCATATTATGTTTACCTGTTGTAACTAGTTGATATGTATCTCCTTTAGACGTTTGAGAAGCATAAATTTCAAACTCTTCAGCGAATCCTTTGCGATCAGATTTTCTTGCTCCATACATGATTCTATTTAATTCCACTGATTTTTTAAATTCTACTTCTACTTCTACTTCATTTGTGAAGTCATTTGAATTACTTTTATTCGTTTCCCAGTAAGTATCTAGGTTGCCATCGACGGCATTCCCGATTACTTGACTAAGATACTGACCAGCATTATTTCGGATACTCTTAATATTTTCAATATCCATTCTAAACAACTTAGAATATTCCTCATTAGAATAATACTCAAAAGGTTTTGTTTTGGCTTTAGTTGCTTCTATGTTTGATTCATTTATTAATACTAATGCATCTTCTATATCTTCTATAAATTCATCATATAAAGGGTGTGATTGAACCTTTTTCTCTAATGCTTCTAACTTTTCTACTGTATTGAACTCATCAGATACTTTATTATGGTTTTCATCAGTAAATAGTTTTTTCATACTCTCTTTTACTTGGTCTTCTTTATAAAAACTAAATTCTGCTGCACTTGCCCAATCTTGATTGGCCTTTTTGAACACAAATTTGATTCTTTTGAATTCAGTTGGTTTAAATTGAATTTCAACAACATCACTGGTTGAACCTTTATATTCTCCAGGAGATACTAAAGTATAATCATCACCTTCATCCGAGATAGAGCTATAAATTTCAAACTCTTCCGCAAATCCTTTGCCTTTAGCACTGGTTTGTCTAGCAGCATAAACAATTCTATTTAATTCAGTCGATTCATTTAAATTGAATACTACCTCGTTAGTAAACTGCGCAGTATTCGCTCTTCCAGTCTCCCAATGTGTATTCATATCACCATCTATTGCTTTATTAATAGGAGAGCCTGAATAATTTCCCCCGTTGTTTGTTATCGATTTAATGTTTGTATTATTCATTTTGAAGACTTCATTATACTCACTTAAACTACTATTTCCGTATAAATCAAATTTACTAACTGTAGCATTTATTGCCTCATTGATCTTGCTTTCTAATGCCGTTTTATTAGCATTGGTATTCGGTGCTGCCAAAACATTCACAGCACTCCCCGAATAACTTGCTAACAACGCTGTTGATGTTGCAATAGCAATTAATTTAGACATTTTCTTTGACATATGCTTTCTCCTCCAGATGAATAAAACCCTAAGAAGTTCATTAAAAAAGCTACTCTATAAGAGAGTAGCTAACTTTTGATAACGTCTAAATAAAAATGATTAAGACATTTTTATTTAACCCAAAATAACAAAAAGTATAATGTACTCTTTGGCAACTGGCTGGCATAGTTTTTCAACCTTAGCCCCTCTAGCTTTGCGTCCCTAAATTTCTCTAGGTTTGCCTATTCAATTTTTATAAATCTAAAGTACCATGATATCTTACACTACATCATGAATCATATGAATTGTTTTACATCTAATAAGTTCCAATTTATTTCCCTCACTCTAGTTATTACAACCTAAAACTTATCTCCTATTTATTGGTTTTATAATAAAAATATCATTTTCATTATCGAAAAAGTCGCATTACTTAAACTTTACTTGAATTGTGTTTTTTCTTATATAGTAATAATGTATCGCATTAAATATTTTACCTTTAAATTTTTTACCTATATCACTATACATTCATTAAACTATAAGAAAAAACTCCTAAACTATTCATTATCCTCTAGTAGTTATGAGCATTAACTTTAAATCGTTTAAATTGCTAGCTATAGCAAAATTATTTTATTATTTGGATCATAGATTCATTAGTAATTGATTGTGGGATATCTTTAAACAAATAAAAACCTCTCATTTATTTATACCAAAGAGTTTTTAACGAAATTATTTGATTCTTTCTAATGACGAGTTTGATTTTCAACACAATAAAAAAACACCACTTCATTGGAAGTGGTGTTTTTTTACATTATTCAGTTTTTGCATCGTTCATTTGATCAAATTGGATGCCGGTAATATGTACATTTACCTCTTGCGTTGCAAGAGATGTCATATTAAAGATAGCTTCACGAATCTGGGTTTGAACTTGATGAGCTACTTTCGCAACAGATGCTCCATATTGCACGAAGCAATATACATCTACGATTAAGCCCGCTTCAGTCCATTCGGTTTTAATACCTTTCCCATGAACCTTTTTACCGAATTTTTCTACTACGCCTGTAGCGAAGTTTCCTCTTGTACCAGAAACGCCTTCCACTTCTGTAGTAGCAATTCCTGCAATAACTTCAATAACTTCAGGCGCTACTTCAATCTTACCTAGCTCTTCCTTACCAGCAGGAGTGCTTTGAGGTAAAGATTGTATCACTTTTTCAGCCATAGAATTCGCCCCTTTCTTATGAATTCATGACGTCATTTTCTTCAAGGAACTTCGTATTGAAATCACCTTTTTTGAATACCTCATGATCCATTAATTTAGCGTGGAAAGGAATTGTTGTTTGAATGCCTGGTCCTTCAACAATGAATTCACCTAATGCGCGTTTCATCTTAGCAATTGCTTCTTCACGTGTATCTGCATGTACAATCAATTTTGCAACCATTGAATCGTAGAACGGAGGAATACTATATCCTGGATACATAGCAGAGTCGATACGGACACCGTAACCACCCGGAGCTATATAATCTTCTACTTTACCCGGTGAAGGCATAAAGTTTTTAGATGGATTCTCAGCATTGATACGACATTCCATCGCCCAACCATTCACTTTCACATCTTCTTGTTTATACACTAATTTCTCGCCAGAAGCAATCTTAAGCTGTTGTTGAACAAGATCAATACCTGTAATCATTTCAGTTACTGGATGTTCTACTTGAATACGTGTATTCATTTCCATGAAGTAAAACTTGTCTTCATGGTAGTCAAAGATGAATTCTACCGTACCAGCACCGCGGTATCCACAAGCTAACGCAGCTTTAACTGCAGCCTCACCCATCTCAACGCGACGTTCCTCAGAAAGTGCAGGAGACGGAGCTTCTTCAACAAGTTTTTGCATACGACGTTGAACTGTACAATCACGTTCACCTAGGTGAATTGTATTGCCATAGTTGTCCGCTAGTATTTGTATTTCACAGTGACGGAAATCCTCGATGAATTTTTCTAAGTATACGCCAGGGTTACCGAATGCTGCAGCAGCTTCTTTTTGAGTGATTTGAACACCTTTAATCAATTCTTCCTCAGTGCGTGCTACACGGATCCCTTTACCACCACCACCGGCAGTTGCTTTAATGATTACTGGGTAACCAATACCTTTCGCAACTTCGGCTGCTTCAGCTGCATCTGCAACGATACCAACTGAACCTGGAACTGTAGGTACACCGGCTTTAATCATTGAGTCTTTTGCTATATCTTTAATACCCATCATTTTGATGGCATCTGAAGTTGGTCCAATGAAAGTAATACCAGCATCTTCACATGCTTCTGCAAAGCTAGCATTCTCTGCTAAGAAGCCATATCCTGGGTGAATTCCATCACAGCCAGTTTTTTGAGCAACACTTAGTATACTACTAATTTTCAAATAACTCTCACTAGAAAGTTTTGGTCCGATGCAATATGCTTCGTCAGCTAATTGAACGTGAAGTGCATCACGATCTGCTTCTGAGTACACAGCTACAGACTGAATATCTAATTCTTTACAAGCGCGAATAATACGTACCGCTATTTCTCCACGGTTTGCAATTAATACTTTTTTCATTTGGATAGGCCTCCCTTAGTTCTCTTTTACTAGGAACAGAGGTTGACCATATTCAACTAGATCGCCATCTTTAACAAGAATTTCAACGATTTCGCCACTAACTTCTGCTTCGATTTCATTAAATAATTTCATAGCTTCAACGATACATACTACTGCTTCTTCGCCTACTTTATCTCCAACTTTTACGAAAGCTGGTGATTCAGGGTTTGGAGCTTGATAGAAAGTTCCTACCATCGGTGAAGTGATTTTGTATAATGATGCATCCACTGCTGGTGCTGCTGGCGCTGCTTCAGCTACAACTGGTGCTGCAACTGGTGCTGCAGGAGCCGCAACTGGTGCTGGCGCTGCAACTGGAGCTACTTTAACTACTGGCGCTTCAGTTACAACTGCCACACCACCATGTTTTTTAAGTTTCACTTTTGTATCTGCTACCTCATAAACGAACTCGTCGATTGAAGATGAATCTACTAATTTAATAATTTCTCGAATTTCCTGAATTTTCAACATAAATTACTCCCCTTAATTTTGTGAAATATAATACACTACTTATTCTATCGTGTTTTGGGGTATTTTTAAATAGATAATTGAAAATAGGAATTATTCAAGACAATATCGTTATTTTTTCGTTAAAAAGACTCAGATTTAAAGTCGACTACTATTTTACCAGCTGTAGGTACCTCTTTTTTAACCGTGTATACGATTTCATCTGCTTTTGATTTTGATAATTCAGCAGATTGTACTGTAACACGAATTTGATCATTTTCAGCTCGTACAAATGCATCTGAATAACCTAAAGTTTTAATGAGCAATTCTAGCATCGCTTCATTAGATTCTTTCTTAACAATAACATCCATCTCGTTAAATGCTTCATTCTTTTCTTCAGCTGTATACTTATCTGAAGCTATTTTTTGCGTTAGAGTTGTTTTCAATTGACTACGTTCATTTATTAACTCCATACGCATTTCTTCAAATAAGTCACTTTGTGCTGTGACAGGTGTTTTATCATTGCCTGTTAGTTTAGCAATATCATCAACTGCTGTGCTATTTAATGTGCTATCTGAGAAGATTTTAAGACCATTAAATGGTTGTGCTGGATTCATAAGATAGTACACTGAAATAACTGCTGCTAAACTCAATAATGTTAAAAACCAAACTGCTCTCTTTTTTACTCTCATTTTATTTCCCCTCTCTTTTCCATAGGCATTACAACAATTCTGTGTGCAGGAATTTCCAGCACTTTTGTCAGCGTAGTTACTAATTCATTCTTTACCGCGATGTCATTCGCCCCTTCCGCAACAACTAATACTCCAGTTACTTGCCCACTTTCTTGTCCAGTTGTATTAGACCAGCTGAAATAATTCTCTAAGGATGAAGAATCTTTTTTTACATCTTGTGCCGTTTGTCCACCTGCATAAAAATAAAGCTCAACTTTCCCGACTTTGTCAATCCTAGATAAAATGACTGCTAGCTGTTCCGCTTCATTAGTAGATACATTCTCTCCTTTAGACGATGTTTTCATAGGATTTTCATTATTGTATGAAAACATGGCCACAATAATGATGACAATTGCCATCAATATTCCTACATAGTAAATTGACGTTTTTTTCATATTCTGCACCGCCCGAGCTAGTCATCCCCCTCTTCACATCTTTCCTGTTATCTACATCATTGTATGAAGCATAACTCTAATCTATGAGATACTAATGCCAAAAATTAAAAACAAACTTTAAAATCCATATTGCAACGATTATTTTCAATAGAATAACCCACTCTTCTGGGTCCTCCAATAGTAAACTTACAATTTTGCCAACGAATATAATGACGACTAAACCAAGTAAAAATGCTTCCACAACCCCAATCCTATCCTTCTTGTATTTGTAGTTTCAGAAGTATAACGGCTAATATCGCTGTGAAAAAGAAGGCAAATGCAATAATAAAAGATACTGCACACAAAACAAATAATGTTTTGCCTATATCATCTAAAAAACTCGCAATATCTTTATCAGAAAAAGGTTCCATCAATGCTGCCAAGAAACGAAAACTTAATCCTGTCATTAAAATTTTCAATGTCGGGATAATAGCAGCAGTAAATATACCTATCATTAAACCTGTACTCGTTACCGTTGCAGTAGTTGATGAATATTTTCTAAATGTACTTAAACTCTCAGTTATAAAAGAACCTATGAATGGAATGTTTTGTTGGATCATCTTTTTCAATGGTCCTAGTGCAGCTCCGGTAAAAGATACTGAAACTACACTATTCATAACTAGAAACATCGAATAGCACATGACTGTAGCAGAAACGACGCTTAATACAAGTACTCGTATAAAGTCAGCCATTCGAGCAAAAGATATTTCTGGCATGAAACGAGATAGAAAATCAAAAATCAAAGATGCCGTCAACAGAGGAATTAGCCATCTCCCCGTTAAAAATACAGCAAATTGAATGAGTAGTAATAACATAGGATGCCACGCCATTAATGACATAGCTCCTGCTGAGATGGCCATTGCAGACATTAATATTGGATAAAGGGCACTAAAGAATGCAATCATATTCTCAGATAATGCCTGCATCATAGTAAATGATTGATAAACTGGCTTTAATGTCGTAGTAAGTATAGCGATAAAAAAGAAAACCCTTGTCCACTCTTTAAATTGAGGCATTATAAAATTTAATAATAAAAAGAGTAGTGCATAAAAAAGTAATGAAACGAGTGTAAATAATGTGTCCTTGAAGGGGGCGACCAAAATCTCCTGTAACCAGTCCAATCTTGCCCTCCTATCTTTTTTTGACGTTTACCCAAAAATCTCTTCTATTAAATTGAGTTTGTCCATAAAAATGACAACCTTTATCTACTATGGTTCGATCAAACGTTGCCAAATTGAAAATAATTCAATTATCTCTTTTAGCCAAAGCGATAAAATAACAAGCTTTACCGCTGTATGTGATAAAAAGGCAAGTGCTTCATAATCCTGGTCATTTAAATGTTGTGACACGGCTGTTGAAACGAAATATATAAATGCACTGCCTAGGATAAGCGATAAATATGGGATCTCAATTGGAAATGCATGCAATAACCTTTGAAGAAACGGGATGAATAAACGCATTAATAAAAAGCTCATTAATAAGAAAAAAAACACCGTATAAAAGACACGATGCAAAGCAGGAATTGCCATTTGAATGAACATTAAAAGAATAAGCATAATCACAGCGTAAAATAATATCGTCATAAGCTCAGGTAGCCGTTAACCATTGGAAGAAGGTGAGAATTTCATCAAAGAACAAACGCAAAAAATGAAGTAGTTCCGCTGCGATATACATATAGGCTAGAAAATAAAGAAAAAAAGAAAATTCCTTTTTACCGGTTTGTTCAAAGAAGATATGTAAAAGCGCAATCACAAGTCCAATACCGGCGATGCGTAGAATGTCTTGAAGTTCCGTAGCTGCCCCTCCTCTTGTATAATCTAATCTATGCAAAGTTAGAAAGAGTTATGATTTCCAATCATACAAACATCGAATTAGACAAAAAAATCGACCCTTATAGCATAAGCTATAAGGGTCGATTTTAAAGAATGACTTAATTATCCACGAGATACGTAAGTGCCTTCTTCAGTGTTAATAACTAATTTGTCACCAACATTAACAAAGAATGGTACTTGTACAACTAATCCAGTTTGAACTGTTGCTGGTTTAGAGCCACCTGAAGCTGTATCACCTTTAATACCTGGTTCAGTCTCAATTACTTCTAGAAGAACTGTATTTGGAAGATCAACACCAAGGATTTCTCCTTCGTAAGACATGATTGAAACTTCCATGTTCTCTAATAAGAATTTCAATTCGTCTTTAAGTTGGTTTTCAGATAATTCAATTTGGTCATAAGTTTCAGTGTTCATGAACACATGATTATCACCTGAAGCATATAGATATTGCATTTTGTTATTGTCAATTTGAGCTTTCTCTACTTTTTCACCTGCACGGAAAGTTTTTTCCATTACTGAACCGTTACGTAGGTTACGAAGTTTTGATCGTACAAAAGCTGCACCTTTACCAGGTTTTACGTGTTGGAAATCTAGTACACGGAAAAGTCCACCGTCTACTACGATTGTTAGGCCTGTACGAAAATCGTTTACTGAAATCATGAATGTTCCTCCAATATTACTTTATAAAATGATTAGTTCTTTTGTGGAATGAGTTAGTTTTTCATTACCTGTCTCTGTGATTAATGTATCGTCCTCAATACGGACACCACCGATTCCTGGTAGATAAATACCAGGTTCACATGTCACGACCATACCTGGTTCTAATACAGTAGGTGAACGGAATGATAATCCAGGACCTTCATGTACTTCTAAACCAATTCCATGACCTGTTGAGTGGCCAAATGCCTCACCATATCCATGTGCTTTAATATAATCACGTGTTACTGCATCAGCTTCAATACCTGTCATACCTGGTTTAAACTGCTCTAATCCAAGTAATTCAGCATTTAATACAATGTTGTAAATTTCCTTCAATTGATCTGAAGGCTCTCCAACTGCAACTGTACGTGTTGTATCAGAGATATAGCCGTTATAGAGCGCACCAAAATCTAAGGTGACAAAATCACCAGTTTCTATTATTTTATCAGTTGCAACGCCATGTGGCAATGCCGAGCGTACACCTGATGCAACAATTGTATCAAAAGAAGATGAAGTTGCTCCTTGTTTGCGCATGAAGAATTCCAATTCATTTGATACTTCTAATTCTGTTTTGCCAGCTTTAATAAATGTTAGTATATGCTCGAATGCAGCATCTGCTATTTCACAAGCGACCTTTATTATATTAATCTCTTGTTCCGTCTTAATCAAGCGGATTTTTTCTACTAAACCTGAAACTCCGACTAAATCAGTTTTTAGATGTTTCGAATATATTTCAAATGTGCTATAACTAACATCTTCTTTCTCAAATGCTAATGTTTTGATACCCATCTCTTGTACTTGATTAGCTATTTCTTCAATGATTGTAGCTTGGTGTTGTACAATTCGATAATTTTGCACTTGCTTAGCAGCTTGTTCTGTATAACGGAAATCTGTAATAAAGACTGCATCATTTTGTGAAACAATTGCTACCCCAGAAGTTCCAGTAAAATCAGTCATGTAACGACGATTATAGTCATTTGTAATAAGCATTGCATCAAGCCCTTGTTCTTGTAATGCTGCTCTTAATTTTTTTAGTTTTTCCATAATAATCAATTCCCCCTGTTATTGTTCTAAAAACATGCGTAATGCAAGTTGGTACCCCTTAGTCCCTAATCCAGAAATTTGTCCCACACACTCTGGTGCTAAATATGAGTGGTGACGGAATTCTTCACGTTTATGTATATTCGAGATATGCACCTCGATAACAGGTACATTTACGGAAGCGATAGCATCACGTATCGCAACACTTGTATGTGTATATGCACCTGGATTAAAGACAATGCCAACAATTTCATTGTCTTCAGCGTCATGAATCCAGTCTATCAACTGGCCTTCGTGATTAGACTGCTTTAATTCAATTGTGGCACCAAACTCACCAGCTAGCTTTTGAAGGGCTTTATCTATATCTTGAAGAGTTTCCGAGCCATATATTCCTGGCTCTCTTTTACCTAATCGATTTAAATTAGGCCCATTTAAACATAAGTACTTCATATCTCTCCCCCTCCGATTTGAATGAATTTATTTTACCACATCAGTATTATAAGGCATTTTACTTCGGGTGTCTAAACTTTCTGCTTTTTTATGGAACATTGCAGTTTCTACTATAAAACGTAAATGCATGGCGATTAAAACGAAGATAGGGATCGATACTTTTTTTAACTCTACCGTACCGAACATCCACCACTGTAATCCAAATAGAAAAATAACACTCAATCCCATCGCCGCTATATCTGCACGAATAGCAATGCAGAGTTCACTTAAATAATAAATCACTATTGCTAAAACAAACAACATGACCGCTAATGTTGTCCATTTAAATAATGGCATATGTCCACTGAATAAATGCCATCTCTTAGACCACCCGATTGGACTCCAATGAATGATTGAAAATAATTGTAGTAATCGTAAACAAACCGTGAACGACACGGCACTTAAAATGGATGTCCAAAACAAGACATGTATTTTCAAAACACAACACTCCTTTTTTACAAGCATTGCCTCATTTTCAAAAGCTATTCTTTTCCTAGAGCTTTTTTATAATTTTTAGTACAATAAGAACAGTTGAATATACAAAAAGAGAGCGGTGTGGCAAGTGAAGGATCAACCTCAGACTCCAATTTATGGGGGGCAAGCATTGATTGAGGGCGTAATGATGGGCGGTAAAGAACATACTGTATCCGCTATTCGCCGTAATGATGACTCAATAGAGTATTTCTATGTTAAAAAAGAAAAAAAGCCAGCGCTTCAAAGGCTGAAAAAGATCCCTTTTATTAGAGGGATAGTTGCTATTATTGAATCAGCTGCAAACGGCTCCAAGCATTTACAATTTGCAGGTGATCGCTATGATGTCAATCCAGGTGAAGAAGTTGAAGAATCCACTGAAGAAGGTTCGAAGCTCCAAATGATTTTAGGAGTAGCTGCAATTGGCGTACTTTCATTCCTTTTCGGTAAATTTATTTTCACATTGATTCCTGTATTCTTGGCACAGCTTTTCCATACATGGCTTCCAGGAAAAACTGCACAAATTTTGTTAGAGAGTGGTTTCAAACTAATATTGCTACTCAGTTATATTTATTTTGTATCACTGACTCCACTTATTAAACGTGTTTTCCAGTACCACGGCTCTGAACATAAGGTTATAAATTGTTATGAAAACGGTCTACCTTTAACAGTAGAAAATGTACAAGCTCAATCACGTTTACACTACAGATGTGGTAGTAGTTTTATGTTATTTACAGTTATCGTAGGTATGTTCATCTACTTCTTAGTACCAACAGATCCGTTTTGGTTACGCATTGTGGATCGTATCTTATTAATCCCAGTTGTACTTGGAGTGGCTTTTGAAGTATTGCAATGGACTAATGCTTGTCGGAATGTACCAGTACTGCGCTATTTAGGTTATCCTGGTTTATGGCTTCAATTACTTACAACAAAAGAACCCAAAGACGACCAAGTAGAAGTCGCTATCGCTTCGTTTAATAAATTATTAGAAATCGAGAAAGACCCAAAAAATATATCAGTAAACTAATAGAAACGCAGAAGAACTCAGGAGCTCTTCTGCGTTTTTATTGTTGTTCCCAAAATGACAATTTACACAAATGGTTTTAATTGGTATATTTTAATAAAGGAGGTTCTTTCTATTGAAGAAGAGACTTTTTCTTATTTCTGCTTTTTTGTTACTTATTAGTAGTCTGTCTTTTTTATATTTTTATATTATTAAAAATGGCAATCCTTATACGATGCTTTTAGTTCAATATCATATGAAAAAACATATGGAAAGAAACGACATTACGACAGAAATGTTAATTCTCGATAAATCTGGTTACATAGAACCTAAACAAGTAGTACACAAAGATTATTATCGCGGCTTATTTCAATTACGATTTAAAGATGAACCGCAAATTACTTATTATTACGGACTACATAAAGAAAATAAAGCAATCATTCAATTTTGCGAAGAGAATCCGTTAGTTGTACGCACCTTTAAAAAGGCGAAACATAGTGAAGAAATTTGTGCAAATGCCTATAAAAACTAAAAAAATCTGTGCAGAAATTGCACAGATTTATTTGTTTTTATTAGCGCGAAGCTTTTGAATGCCTTTTGCTCCAAAGTAACCAATAATCCAAAATACAAGAAAATATAAGCCATATCCCCATGCAGAGCTGTTTAATACCGTAAACAGGATAATGATAAAAGCAATATAAGAAACTGCTAATGCAATCCATGGATTAATATTATTTAAAGCACATGAAATTCCCTGCACTAAAAAAGTTAATGGGAAAATAAGGACTAAGCTAAGTAGAAAATAGGATTTATTTGCTTCATCATTTCCAAAAGCCCCTGTCAATGTCATCGCGATAACACCTAACATCGCAAACGCCGGGAAGAAAATACCCGCAATTTTATTACTCACATGATCACTCCTAACAAATTGTCTTCATTTTATCATGAATGTTCACATAGGTGAGGAATAAAAAATTACGTTTATCTATTTAATTTTACTACTTTAAAAAAATCATCATAATCATTTATTTGAAAATCTGCCACTTCACAATTCCCCTGATACATACAACTCACCAGTCCAATTTTCTTTGCCGGGATTAAATCGAGTTCTCTATCTCCAATCGCGATATCTAAATCATATTTATCATGTAAATATTGATACGAAGTTGGGTCAGGCTTGCGTGGATAGCCATTTTCAACAGTCACAATTTCAACGAAGTATTTTTCAAAACCATAGTATTGGAGAATATCCAGAACAGGTTGTCTCTCCTTATGTGTCATAATGACATTTTTGTTTGCAAATCGCAAAATTTTCTCAACATCAGGAAACGGCTTTATACTAGTTGGTGGTAACTCTAGATTAAGCTTTTTAACTTCTTTTATTTGTTCATCTGTTAATTTAAAATGATTAAATGCATGTGTCGCTGAAATCTTCAATTCACGATAAATATCTTCTCGAGCAACTGTGCCATTTAGTACTTTATACAAATTTTCTGTGTATGCTGGATATGTATCAAATAAAGTACCGTCAAAATCCCATAAGATATTCACATAAACCCTCCTGATTTCTACAAATTTATTTAGTATGTCCTCGTAAAAGTTGTTGTAATTTCACATAATGTATCGCCTTTATTTTACCACGGAAATATTCATGTATAAATTTCTTCTAATACTATAGAAATAGTATTTACTTTCTTCTTTTTTCTAAACTTAATCTACCTAATTTTTATCCTCCAGGACCTTTCTAACTGCCCCTTTAGTTGAATAAGAAAAAGAGCTATCAGAACAGCTCAGAGATTTTCTTACAAAAGCGTTCGTTAGTTTAAGTGCATTTTTCCACAAATTTCATTTTAATTCTGCTCCATACTTATTACTACTTATCTATTCTTTAATAGAATGTTGTAATGAAATTACTGAATTTTTATTTTGAATGCAACCGTTTGAAACCATTATATTTCTCATTTGAGTATTATCAACTTGAGTCATCCCTAGATAAGACTTTGCCTTAAATTCATCTTTCAATCTGTGTAATCCTATTAAGTGTAAGTTTTTGCCCAGCCTTTTCCCTAGAAAATCAGGATGAATGCCTATCCAAAAAATGCGACCTTCTTTTTCTGTATTTGGCTCTATATGAGGAAAAACTACACCAACTGGTTCATTATTAACTAAATACACTGTATACATTTTCTCTACTTGTGATGGAAGCTCAATCCTCATTCCGGTTAAAAACTTCTCTGTATCAATATAATTTTTACCCATTACTTCAGATAAAAAAGAGATAGAGTTATTCTCAGAAATTGACCATACCTCATAATTTGGTATCGATACATCTAATGGTGTTGTAAAAGATCTCGTATACATAACCCTTTCACCAATAATTTCCATTTTAGTTCTAGTACAATTTAAGCTATCCAAAAAAGTTTTAGGACACTCAAACTTTACTTTTTTCAGTTTACTGCTTTTTAGTTGAGTTAAAAGCTCGTTTATAAGCGTATCTATTTCAGTAGCTTGATTATGTCTATTCTCTAAAATTTCTAAAATGATTACATTATCACCTTTTATGTAATGCACGCCAAATCTTTGTAATTTTTGAAGTAGTATATCCATATAATTTCACCCCTTTTATAAAAATTCTTTACTTTTTTTAAATTTCCTTCTTTCGTTAACCTGCCCCGTTAGTTGAATAAAAAAGAGCTGTATGGACAGCTCAATGATCTTCTACTAAAGCACCCTTTAGTTAAAGAAGAAACAAATCTCGAATTAAATACTTTTTAGAACTTTTGCTGGATTTCCCGCCACTATTGTATTAGCAGAAACATTTTCATACCAACAGAACCTGCAGTAACAATTGAATTATCACCCCCGTTTGTGAAAAGGTAGTCTAATTGTCGAATAGCCCCCTTCCTCTCAGGTTTGCGGAAACAGGCTCCTTTCCTATTTCACGTGCCCATATAGATAACTGGCCGATATGGTGGATTTCGTGAACAATGACATGACGTATGATCTCTCCGTGTGTACATTCAATGACTCTGCTCCTGATTGGTGTGTCTCTAGAGCTAATCGGTTCTTCATTGAAATCAGTTTCTGAAAGTTTCCGAGAATCCATTTCATTTGTCCAAGATGTCACAAATGGCTTCACTTTCTCATGGTATTGAGCTGAAAGATTTTTCACTTTTTGTAAGCTAGCATAATCCTCAAACAATGGCTCCTCAGGTACTGGTTCACCTCGCAAACCTAAGATCCACATATATTCCACATCTACAATGTGAAACAGGGTATGTAGGATACTGCCGAACCCACCGATCCGTTTCTTTAATAGTTCTTCATCAGGTATGCCTTCGCACCATGTAAACCAATCATTACGAACTTGCCAGTTATATTGAAACAGTTTCAAAATCACAACAACCTCCATCTTTTAAATATGCCCCCATATTAAGAGATGTTCAAAACAGAAAAAGTATTACCTCCTTGTTCAACTATTCTGCCCCGTTAGTTCAATAAGGAAAGCCGAAATAATTACATTTCGGTTCAACTTTTTTTTAAACAGTATAACTTTCTTCAAAACAGTATATCTTTCTTTAAAACGGTACGACTTTCTTTCAAGTTTACATTAGGTAGTTTATTGTCAAAGTATTACTAGAACTATTCATAAAACTAAACCTCATTCAAAAGGAAAGGACTCCCTCTTCATCTATTAATGAAAGGGGAGTCCTTAATGGTTGTTATGGTTTTATTTTAGATAACCATCTTTGCGCTCGTTAGTAGCTAGAAGTCAGTATATTAAAGACCACATTTAAGTTGTGCACCGCAATTTGTGCATGTGTTACAGCCACCTAGTTCTTCGACTGTTCCTTTGCGACATACTGGGCATGTGTTACCGACTTCAGAGCCGATTGTTACGTTTGTTGAGCGTAAGTCTTGAATAGTATCGATTAAAACAACTGGACGTTTTTCTGCTACTTGTTCTTCTTGTAGAGTGTCCTCGTCCATAACGTTTTCTTCTGCTTTTAGAGTTAATACTTGTGAATCACGGCTACCATCAACATAAACTGTACCGCCTTTAGCGCCACCATTGTATAAGCGTTCGTACACTTTTTGTACTTGATCTACAGTGTAACCACGTGGTGCATTTACTGTTTTAGAGATTGAGCTATCAATCCAGCGTTGGATAATACATTGTACATCTGCGTGTGCTTCTGGAGCTAATTCCATAGCAGTTACAAACCATTCAGGAAGATTTGCTTCATCTGCACCTGGGTTAGCAGCTAAATATTCTTGTACAATATCAGCTTTTACTTCAATGAATTTACCAAGACGACCACTACGGTAGTAAGTAAATGAGAAGTATGGTTCTAATCCAGTAGAAACCCCAACCATTGTTCCTGTTGAACCTGTAGGAGCTACAGTTAGTAGGTGCGAGTTACGAATACCGCCTTCAAGTACTGCTTCACGGATATGTTCAGGCATTTTTTGCATGAAGCCTGTTTCTGTAAAGCGTTTGCGAAGTGCTAATGTTTCAGATTCTGTTTCTCCTGTTAGGAATGGGAAACTACCTCGTTCTTTTGCAAGTTCAGTAGATGCTTCGTATGCTGTTGTCGCAATCGTCTTAAAGATTTCATCAACAAGGATGTTACCTTCTTCAGAGCCATATTCTTTTTCACAGTAGATAAGTAAATCAGCCATTCCCATAACACCTAGTCCAACACGGCGTTCGCCTAATGCTTGTACTTTGTTGTCTTCAAGGAAATAAGGAGTAGCATCGATTACGTTATCTTGCATACGTACTCCGACACGAACTGTTTCTTTCAACGCTTCAAAGTCCACTGTTTTCGTATCTTTTTGAGCAAATTGCGCTAAGTTTACAGCTGCTAAGTTACAAACTGAATACGGCGCAAGTGGTTGTTCTCCACATGGGTTTGTTGCTACAACTTTTTGACCGTATGCTTTTGCATTTGTCATATCGTTTGCGTTGTCGATGAAGAAAATACCTGGTTCTGCTGAGTAAGTTGCACAGATATTGATTAAGTTCCAAAGTTCACGTGCTTTTACTTTACGGTAAGTACGTACAGCATGGCCCATTTCAGCCCATTCACGAACATCGCCAACTTCATGCCATGTATCGTTATAGATTTTCATTTCTTCAGCATTATATGATTCGACAGCTGGGAATCGTAAATCAAATTCAGCATCAGCTTCTACAGCTTCCATGAATTCATTTGTGATTGTAACAGAAATATTCGCACCAGTTAGGAATTCAGCGTTATGCACGCTGTATGTTCCACCGTCACGTAATTTCGCCTCAGCATCACGAATAATGGCTTCATTAAAACCACCGACACCAGGGATAGTTTTATAATTAATAATACCTTGATACATCGCTTCTTCTTGTTGCGTTAAAGGTTTGAATTTTAGTTTTTCTTTTGCTAGACGTTGGATTGTTTCATCCGTTGTATTTTCGATTAAGAAACGTAAAATACGAGGGTTTTGCATTTTTGAAATAATAAATTCAATAATATCCGGATGCCAATCTGCCAACATAATCATTTGTGCACCACGACGTGATCCACCTTGTTCAACAAGATGAGTCAGCTTAGCAATATCATCTAACCATGAAACAGATCCTGATGATTTACCATTGACACCACGAGCAAGTGTGTTTCGTGGACGTAATGTAGAACCATTAGTACCTACACCACCACCGCGACTCATAATTTCCATTACTTGTTTACGGTGATCACTAATGCCTTCACGAGAGTCTGCAACAAATGGCATTACGTAACAGTTAAAGTAAGTAACATCTGTTCCTGCGCCTGCTCCGTAAATAACACGTCCCGCTGGAATAAAGTTTAACTTCACTAATTGTTCGTAGAATTTTTCATACCATTCTTGGCGTTTTTCTTCTGTTTTTTCAACGGCTGCTAGGCCAGTTGCATTACGTTTTGCAATTTGTTCGTAAAAGACTTCAAGAGGCTTCTCAATAACGTCTAAAGAACGTGTGACAATTCCTGTTTGTTGTTCAGAATCATCATCAATAGCACTTCTATAATCTGCTTCAATCAGCACTTCTGCTGTTTTCTTTTCTGCATTAATTGAAACGATATAACCAAGACCACGTGCTGGGAATTTAGGGTCAGCTTTGACCGTTAAAACAACAAAATCCCCTGCTTTTAGCGTTTTCTTTTCCGTATCTTTAAAAGAATAACGGTCGATCATGACTAAGCGAGACACACCTTTATGTGTTATATGCATGTCCTCTGTGATGGCATGAACTTGTGGAAATTGTTGAATATCATTATTTAATTGTTGTACATTAATCGTCTGATTATGATGCTGTGAAGCAAGTACCATTATCATTCGCCTCCCTATTTAGATCGCGCTCTAAACACTATATATAGTGTTTGTTCAAGACATTACGATACTATATATTGATAAGAAAAGCAAATAGGGTGATTTTGAGCAAAATGTTGATTTAACAACATTGGAAGCGATTTTTCGATTTTTGCAAAGCTAAAATAAGTCAAAAAGACTACTATTTTCTAAAATTCCATTCATCACTTTCATAACGAGTTTTTGCTAAATTATTAACAAAATCCATTTGTTCCTTCGTTAACGTGTACGGTACAAGTTCAATGTCTAACCCGTCCTCAAATCCTTTGCGGAAAGCAGATATACATGTCTCAACATCGACAGGTTTTTGTGCTAACTGATTAATAGCTACCGCTTTTTGTGGTAAATGTTTGCGCATACGCTCTCTTGAAGCTTCCGATGGAAATTTAAAAAGAGAAATCAATTTTTCATCATCGAGATCGATTAATATCGCTCCATGTTGTAAAATGACACCTTCTTGTCGCGTTTGTGCACTACCTGCTACCTTTTTACCTTCTACTACTAATTCATACCAACTTGGCGCATCAAAACAAACCGCGCTCTTCGGAGTTTTCAAATCTGCTCGTTTTTCTTCTGAATCAGGAACTGAAAAATAAGCATCTAACCCTAAGTTTCGGAAACCTAGTAATAAGCCTTCGCTTAATACTCTATAAGCTTCAGTCACCGTTTTAGGCATGTCTGGGTAGTCTTCATTAACAATGATGCTATATGTTAGTTCATGTTCATGTAAGACTGCACGACCGCCAGTAGGACGGCGTACAAATCCTAAATTTAATTTATGTAATTGTTCAAAATCAATATCTTTTTCAGCACGTTGAAAATATCCAATAGAAAGTGTTGCTGGATTCCATTCGTAAAATCGTATTACTGGTGGAATTAAACCTTTACTATGCCAATGTAGGAGCGCTTCATCTAATGCCATATTGAATGCAGGGCTACAAGGACCTGAATTAATAAAATACCATGTTGTTTTCATTTGGTCTCCTCCTTATAATCAACTTATCTATTTTAACAAACTCATTGGACTATCGCTACATGTTCTTTTATAATATTACTGTAGATAGAAAGGGGTAAGACGATTTGAGTTGGTTATATACATTAGCAATTGTTTTATTTGTGGTGATTGTATACGCTTTAGTAAACGCTCTTCGTTTCAAAAAAGCAGTTACAACTTTAACACAAGAAGAATTTATTGAAGGTTATCGTAAAGCACAATTAATAGATGTGCGTGAGCCAAAAGAATTTGACGGTGGTCATATTCTAGGCGCTCGTAACGTCCCAACCTCACAACTTCGTCAACGCTATAAAGAAATTCGCCCAGACAAACCTGTTTACTTGTACTGCCAAAATGCTGGACGTAGTGCACGTGCTGCTATGTTATTAAAGAAAAAAGGCTACGATCAAGTATACCAATTACAAGGTGGATACAAAAATTGGACAGGCAAAATCAAAGTGAAATAATTTGATTGCGTTGCAAATAAAAAAGAGTCATTTCTATTTATAACAGAAATGACTCTATTTTTTCTTAATTATATATTCTATAAATTAATAACGTCCATAAAGGAGGATATAATGCCAAAATTCTTATATACATTTCACGAAGATTTGCGACAAGACATCCCTAACTATGCAGATGTATCAGCGGTCTTTGAGCGCATCTCAAAAAAACTAAATGAAGTACACCCTGCTAATTTTCGTGGTGTGACTGTCGAACTAAATAATTCACAATTTCATCATCATTTACTAGAAATGATGGAAAAGGAATTAATCCGCTATGAAAATTTGAGTTATATATATGCCTCATTACCTAGCATTGTTTTAAATTCTGTCTCAGAAGATCAATTAGATAATCAGCTAAAATCAATTAAGACATTTAGTAATTCTTTAATCTACTTTCCTGATTATGAAGTAGCCATTACACAAATCCCTGTATTCCGCTCCGATTCAGAATGGCCAGAGTTTTTCTATTTTACAACAAGTGCGGAGAAAATGATGAATTTTATCGAAGCTGTTCAAGAACAGTTACGTCAAATGTTGATGGAAACTGTTACCTACTTAGTTGATGTTCATGATGGTATTAAACGACGGAGTTACGGCGAAGGTAAGCAAATTACACGAGAAGATGTTTTCTTAGAACCTTCACTTAAGCAAGAGATTTTCCGTTCGATTGATGAGTTTTTCAAGGAGGGTGGCAATTTCTTTAAACATTACGGCCTTCCTTATAAAAGAGGAATCTTATTATATGGCTCACCAGGAAACGGAAAGACTACGCTTGTAAAGTCCATTACAGGTTCTGTAACAGCTCCTGTTGTATATTGGCAAATTACTGAGCATACATCAAGCGAGTCCATTGAAGAGGTCTTCCGTATGGTAACAAGTTTAGCTCCAGCAATACTCGTTATTGAAGATATAGATTCTATGCCCGAATATACACGTTCATTATTTTTAAATACACTAGACGGCGCTCAATCACGTGAAGGTATTTTTTTAATTGGTACGACCAATTATCCTGACCGCATCGATCCAGCTTTAATCAACCGTGCAGGAAGGTTTGATCGAGCATACGAGATTATGAATCCTACAACTGAAATACGTGCTACATATTTACGCAAATTAGATATTCAGCATATATTCTCAGAAGACGAGCTAATAGATGCTGCTAAACTTTCAAAAGAACTTTCTATGTCACAACTTAATGAGTTATATATGTCAGTTGCTCTAAATTGGCATTATGATAAAAAACTCGATTACGAGAAATGTATTAAAGATTTACAAAAACAACGTAAAAAAGCCTTCCGAAATGAATGGGAAAGAAATGAAGTAAATATAGGGTTCTAAAAAAATACACTCCTAGAGATTGGTTGACTCAATCTCTGGGAGTGTATTTTTTTAAAATAACATTTAATATCTTCGCAAAATAGTTCTAATTTTTCTTATTTATACCTGATTTTGATAAACATCCATTACCTTAAAAGTTTGACAAACAAGCAATAGGTCAGAGTTAAAGGTAAGATCATACTGATTGAGCTCCCAAGTGAAAAATTTTACATGCTCCCGATACCAATAATCATAGGATAAATCTCCTTCACCTTCAGCCTTTGCAAAATCACTTGTTACTTCATTCATTTTCACCAATTCGATTTTTGTATATTTTATTATTGCTAGAGGTTCATTGTTACCATCTAATACAATATCGTACTGTCCAACTTTTTGAATTTTTTCTTTTTCAAGTTCATATACACAATGAGCAGCACATGTTGCTGTTTTGCTACCATTCACAACTAAACTCCCTAAATCATCCGCCATTTCTTTGGAACCATCTCCAAACATCCATGACTCTGGAGTCGTCATATCTAATTCATTTTCTTTAGCATATGTATGCCAATATTCATCTATTTTATTGATTGACATTAGGTGCTTCCCCCTTACAATCAAAATCCATAAGTATCTAATTCTTTTAATCTATTATTTCATGTCAAGTCCTCCTATATTAGTAATGAGATAATTATATTGCATTACTTAATATAAGAGGTTTCATATGCAGTAAACAGGTTTGAATTCTATACTTACTGTTTTAATCTATAACAGTTTTTTGCTTATTGATTTCTTGTAAAATTTGTAGATTTGTTAAACCATGTTTATGTAGCAAATCATAAATGATTTTCTTTTCGTATTCCATTAGCGCCTTTGTATGCGCATCTGGAGTGAAATAGATTAACGTACTTTGTTCTTTTTGTTGCTTTATGTACAATTCAGAAATTAATTCGTCAACCGTATATTCTTGATAATCCTCTTTTAAGGATTTTAGTAAGTCATTTTGATCATTAGTTGTATCATTGATACTTTTAAAGTAAGCCATGAAAACTCCCCTTTTTTCACACATTGATTCATACTGCATTTATGTTAGCATAGCAATTTTAAAGTCATCTGTCTATGTCCAAGCGATTTTTTCCATAACTAACATGATCTTTTCATTAAGCTATTTATATACAAATCATGAGAAAACCTCTAGCAAAGTGCTAGAGGTTTTCAATATACGAATATATTATACTTCTACTGTTTCTCTTTCGTATCGTAAAACTGGGTTACGTGCTGCTCTTGTTTCATCAAGACGGCCAATAACTGTTGTATGTGGTGCATTTTGTACTACTTCTGGTGTTTCTTCTACTTCTTTAGCAATTTGAATCATTGCGTCACAGAAAGCGTCTAATGTTTCTTTTGATTCTGTTTCAGTTGGTTCAATCATTAAACCTTCTTCCACATTTAATGGGAAGTAAGTTGTTGGTGGATGGTAGCCAAAGTCTAACAGTCGTTTTGCCATATCAAGTGTACGAGCGCCTAGTTTTTTCTGGCGGCTTCCACTTAATACAAATTCATGCTTGCAATGACGGTTGTAAGGTAGATCAAAGTATGGCTCTAATCTTCTCATCATATAGTTTGCATTAATTACTGCATTTTCAGTTACTGCTTTAAGACCATCTGGACCCATTGAACGGATATAAGTATATGCACGAACATTAATACCAAAGTTACCATAGAATGGCTTCACGCGACCAATTGATTGTGGACGGTCGTAATCGAAATGATAACCTTCTTCTGTTTTCACTAAAACAGGTTTTGGAAGGTACGGAATCAAGTCTGCCTTTACGCCAACTGGACCTGAACCAGGACCACCACCACCGTGAGGACCAGTGAAAGTTTTGTGTAAGTTTAAGTGAACGCAGTCAAAGCCCATATCACCAGGACGTGCTTTAGACATAACCGCATTTAAGTTTGCACCATCATAATATACTTTACCGCCAACCGAGTGAACGATTTCAGCGATATCTAGAATATGTTCTTCAAAAAGACCTAATGTATTTGGGTTAGTCAACATAAGCGCTGCTGTATCATCCCCAACTAGGCGGCGTAAATCCTCTAAATCTACAAGACCGTTTTCATCAGACTTCACAGTTACTGTATCAAAACCTGCAACTGTTGCTGATGCTGGGTTAGTACCGTGAGCAGAGTCTGGCACAAGTACTTTCGTACGTTGGAAGTCACCGTTTGCTTCGTGGAATGCACGAATCATCATTAATGCAGTCCATTCACCATGTGCACCAGCAGCTGGTTGAAGCGTTACTTCATCCATACCAGTAATCTCGATTAAATGCTCTTGTAAATCATACATTAACTCAAGTGCACCTTGAACAGTGGACTCATCTTGTAAAGGGTGAATATTAGCAAATCCTGCAAAACGTGCAACTGATTCATTAATTTTCGGGTTATATTTCATTGTACAAGAACCAAGTGGGTAGAAACCTGAATCTACACCGTGATTACGGCGAGAGAGCGCAGTATAATGACGCATAATATCAAGTTCTGATACTTCAGGTAGTCCCGCTTCTTCTGTACGAATAAATTCGTTTGGTAAGATAGCAGCTAAATCTACTGCTGGTACATCAAGCTCTGATAAACTATATCCTACGCGACCTTCTGTTGAAAGTTCAAAAATAAGTGGTTGATTGTCGTTATGCATGGAGAGCCCCCATTTCTTGCACAAGTGCATCGATTTCTTCTTTCGTACGTTGTTCAGTAACAGCAATTAGTGCATGGTTTTCAAGTGCTGCATCTACTTTACCTAAATCAAAGCCGCCAATAATGCCTTTTTCAAAAAGTTCCTTATTAATAGTAGAAACAGATGTATTACACTTCACAACGATCTCGTTGAAATGTGCGCCTTTATAAGCTACAGTGAAACCTGCTTTTTCAAAAGCTTCTTTAGCATAGTGTGTTTTTAAAATGTTTTGAGTAGCAATTTCTTGCACACCTTTTTTACCTAGAGCTGTCATTGCAACTGAAGCTGCAAGTGCATTTAAAGCTTGGTTTGAACAAATATTAGAAGTCGCTTTTTCACGACGAATATGTTGCTCACGTGCTTGTAAAGTTAATACATAACCGCGACGACCTTCGTCATCAATTGTTTCACCAATTAAACGACCAGGTACTTTTCGCATTAATTTTTTTGTAACAGCGAAGTAACCACAGTGTGGTCCGCCAAAGCTTTCTGGAATACCGAAAGGTTGAGCATCCCCGACAGTAATATCCGCACCCATTTTACCTGGAGGTGTTAGAATACCAAGTGCTAATGGGTTAGAAGATACGATACATAAGCCTTTTGCATCGTGGATTAAGTCTGCAATTGCTTGTACGTTCTCTACTTGACCGTAGAAGTTAGGATATTGAACCATCACGGCAGCTGTATCTGCATCGATTAATTCTTTTAACGCATCAAGATCAGTGACACCATCTTTTAAAGGAACATTTACTACTTCAATCGATTGACCAAGAGCATATGTTTTAACTACATCATGTGAAACTGGATGAACCGCACCAGAAACTAATAGCTTTTTACGACGAGTATGTGCTGCTGCAAGCATACCAGCTTCAGCAAGAGCTGTCCCACCATCATACATAGATGAGTTTGCTAAATCCATACCTGTTAGTTCTGCAATCATTGTTTGAAATTCGAAAATAGCTTGTAATTCACCTTGTGAAATTTCTGGTTGGTAAGGTGTGTAAGCCGTATAGAATTCTGAACGTGAAATAACGTGGTCAACAATGACTGGTTTATAGTGATCATAAACTCCAGCACCTAAGAATGATGCATATTCATCGCTATTTGCATTTTGTTTAGAAAGTTGTGCTAACTCTTTTAATAATGCTGATTCAGATTTTGCAGGTTTAATGTTGTAGTTTCCTTTAAAACGAACTTTTTCTGGGATGTCTGAGAATAATTCATCAACATTAGAGACGCCAATTACATTTAGCATTTCTTTTTGATCTTGCTCAGTCATAGGTAAGTACCGATGCTTCATTCGAAAAAACCCTCTCTTCATGAAAATTATTTTTGGCGTTTATAAAATGGTGTTGCAGTAGTAACCACTTTTAAGCGACGGTTACGGATTTCAATCTCAAGCTCTTGCCCAAGCTCCGCATACTCACTATCGATTAGTGCTAAACCGATATTACGTTTTGTTAATGGTGATTGTGTACCAGTTGTTACTTCACCAATTTGAGTATCACCTTTAAAGACTGGATAACCGTGACGTGGAATACCTTTATCAATCATTTCGATACCGATACTTTTACGTGGTACGCCATTTTCCTTTTGAGCTTGTAATGTCGATTTACCAACGAAATCTACTTCTTTATTTAATTTCACAACGAAATTAATGCCCGCTTCAAGTGGTGAAATATCTTTTGATAATTCTTGACCGTATAGCGGTAAACAAGATTCAAAGCGTAATGTATCACGTGAACCTAAACCACAAGGAACAACGCCATCAGCTTCTCCTGCTGTTAAGATTTTGCCCCATAAAGCAATGATTGCTTCAGGTGCTGCATAAATCTCAAAGCCGTCTTCACCTGTGTAACCAGTGCGTGATATAAGTGTGTCATAACCCGCAATCGTTACATTTTGTTCTAAACGGAATGGTCTAATGTCTTGTAACGGTGTTTCAGTTAATGTTTGTAATACTTTTTCTGCAAGTGGCCCTTGTAATGCTAATTGACCGTATTCATCTGATGCATTTGTTAACTTCACATCACCTGACACTAACGTTTTCATCCACTCAAAGTCTTTTTCAATATTCGACGCATTAACGATTAATAAATAACGATCTTCTGCTAATTTATAAGTGAGTAAGTCATCTACAACGCCACCATTTTCATAGCACATTGCAGTATACTGCGTTTGGTTAATGGCAATTTTCGATACATCATTAGTAACAAGCTTTTGCAAATAAGCTAAACTTTCTGAACCTTCAACGAAGATTTCACCCATATGAGATACATCAAATAGTCCAGCTTTTGTTCGAACTGCTTCATGCTCGGCTTTAATAGAAGAAAATTGAACAGGCAATTCCCAACCACCAAAATCAATTGTTTTCCCACCATACTTCGAATACTCTTCGAATAACGGCGTTCTTTTTAATTCATTAGCCACTAATCTTCCTCCTCATTTGTTCAGGACATAAAAAAATGGACAGAGAAATCCTATAATTAGGATTCTCTGTCCATGCACCTGAAAGTTTTACCATTACGGCTGTCCTCTTTGGTGGCTGTAATCCATACAGCTCTCTCCAGAGTTGCGTCCCGTACGAGTCTTTTTGCCTGAGAGATTCATAACTTTTGTTATTTGCTCCTTCGGCGACGTCTCCAGACGTTCTCTCCCCGTACAATCATCCGCCCAAGATGGAATCTTGGTAGTATTTCCATGTCATTGTTCTATAACAATACGTCTCGTCTATATCCTAACATTGAATAGGGGTATCATGCAATAACTTTTATAAAATACTTTATAGACGAACATTAACTAGAAAGATTACGTATTTCATTCGCCTTTCAGACGTTTTATTTGAAAAGCAGTATATTCAACAATCTGTTTTAGTGAACGGTTTTCTGTTCGAATTGTGATATGTGTAGCTTCTCTATAAAATTTTCGGCGTTTATAAAATAAATCTTCTAATTCTTGTTTTGTAGAACGTTGGACGATTGGACGGTTTTTATCTTTATGGATTCTCTTCCAAATATCTGGAAATGTCGCATCTAAAAAAAGGACTAGTCCAGTTTGACGCATTATTCTACGATTTTGAGGATTCATCGCTACACCACCACCTGTTGAAATGATGCAAAACTCATCTCGGAAATTCCGTAAAAAATCCGTCTCCAGTTGACGAAAGTGCTCTTCTCCATATTTTTCAAATATTTCAGGAATCGTCATTTTCTCTCTTCTTACAATTTCTTGGTCCATATCATAGTAGGGCATTTTCAGATAGTAGCTTAAACGTCTACCAATTGCGCTTTTACCACAACCCATAAACCCTACTAAATATACTTTTCTCATTTTTTCACCTTCTCATCAACGACGACTGTTACTCTGTGCTATTTTCAATTTCTTGTATTTTATTTATAGTAGCACGAACATACGCCGATTCCAATGAATTATACGTTCGAAAATGAGATTCATAAGACATCACAGTGCTCAAAAGGTAACTCGTACAAAAAAACAATAGAATCATCGCTATTGGAAGAAGCATTCCTTTTTCACTCTTTAACATACGAAATAACAAAGTCTTTCTCCTTCCTTAAGCCATTAGTAAACAATACTTTTGTTGTTAGAGTTGTACGATTTACATCAATAAAAAACTGTATTTCATAAACATTCATCAGCATAGGCTCACTTCCTTGCCCTTCCTTTTGCATACGTACTACAGCACTAGACCTATTAATAGCGAGACTTCGATTATCCTTTCCAATGTGTAAGTTTGCATTTGCACCTATGCCAATAGTTTTTATATCCAACAAATACGATTGCAAATCATACGTAAATAGCTCCCATTCAATTTCCTGACGTTGATGAAAAGATCTATTTGACTCTTCATACCAAGGATAGAAGATCATAAATAACTGCGAAAAAAGTATAAGGACCATCAGTTGCAAAAGGGCATCCGCTAATGTATAGCCAGAGCGATTTTCTATCAGACTTTTTATGGCCGAATACATTTTTGCTGTTGTCCTTTTAAGTTTTCATAAAATACGCATACTTCATTATTCGTGAAATACCATCGATAGTTAATATTTTCTACAGTTCGACTACCTTGGAGCTGCTCCTCCTGCTCGACACGTTGAGAAGCTTGGTAAGCTGTTTCAGCTGCGTACAGCGCCATTTTCTTATCACTTAAAGTAACTTTCATCATTTGCAATGCTGGTAAAAGAGTTCCGAATATCGTCAAAATAATAACTAGAGTTAGTAATGTTTCTGGTAATGAGTTCCCTTTGTCATTCCACAATTTTCATCCTCCCTTTAACGATATTAATAATAAGTGATTTATTCCCAGTTGGTGTTAAAAAAACCAATGTACCAAAACTTGAGAATGTACCTTGAGAATCAATTTTAATCTGACGTAATGGACTGTTGTAACTATAAGTAACTCCCTCTGGTAGTTCTCGTGTAAGATAATATCGTCTAGTATTAAGGGGGGAATTACCTCCCCCTTCTGAATCTACCAACGTATATGCCCTGTATTTCTTTCCATCATCTATAAATTCCAGATATGAAATAATCCCGCTACCAATCGACTCACTCTGCACCTGTTCAATATCAAGCATTAATTGATATAAAAACTGATTAGCCATTCGTTCATCCAACTTTGCTTTGCCTAGTACCAAGCTTAAAGAACAAATTATCATCGTAACAGTAAGTACTAGTAACAATTCGACGAACGTAAATCCAGCTTCTTTGTTATTCATCTATTGTAGAAACTTCTCCATCCGAGATTTGAATCTTTTTTCCGGTACACGCATTTGTATCTTGCTTTAAATACTTTGCGTCCTCCAACATTTCAATTGTTGTTGGATACTTTTTTTCGTCAATACGATAAGCTTCAACTTGTCCTTGTACCATACTGACATATGCTTTACATCCTTTATCATCCACTGTACTAAAGTGCTTTGTTACATTTGGTATTGCAATCAAAATCAACACTGTAATGATAAACAAAACAATGAGCATTTCAATTAAAGTAAAGCCCTTCTGTTGTTTTAATAATTGCATGTTGGTTCTCCTTTCTTAAACCATTTCTATCATTTCGTACATGGGTAATAAAATAGCTAAATAGGCTCCGAGTATGCAAACCGCGATAATACAAAAAAGTAATGGTTGAATTATAGCTAGCACTCTAGTCATATTCGCTTCTGTTTTATCTGTCAAAAAATCACTATAGATTTGAAGTTCTCTACCTAGATTTCCACCTTCCTCGCCATGTAGTATATGTGCATTAAATCCTTTCTGAAAAAACTTCATATGATTTACCGCAGTAGAAAGTGAATCACCAAAAATAACTCGATTACGTAATTCACCTGCTATTTTCGCCATAAATGGTTGTAACTCTTGTCGCTGTAAAATAATCAAACTTTCTTGCATTGAAAGACCACTTTCTAAAAGCCCACCTAACTCATAAGCAAATTGGCGTGTCAATTGAAGACGAAAAAATCGACAGAGAACTGGAATTTTCAAATACACTATCATTTGGTGAGCAATCTCTTTCTTGCTTATTATCCTCCAAGCCACAAAAGCAAATAAGATACTCCCACAGGCTGCAATGATCAAGGCATCTGGAATATGCAAGAAAAAAGAGGATAGTGTTAATTTAGATACACTTGCATCACCTTCTCTAGAAAGCATCATTGAAGACATATTGGGTAAAAAGTAGGTCCGAAATCCAAAAAAGAGCAGCACTAAAAAGACAAACAAAATCGCAGGATAGGCCATTAGCTTTTGTAGTCTTTTTTGCGTTTCTTCCTTCGTTATCATTTGACTTGCTATAGAATCAAGGGCTCTTACAACTCTTCCATGTTGCTCTGCCACATGAATAGTCATTAAATAGCTTTTTTGAAAGCCAAGCAATTGCAGAATTTCGCTCATATTAGATCCACTTCGAAATTTTTCTTCTACCAAAGATTCCACTTCTGATAATTCTTCAACATGATGGGGTAGTAACATTGATAATGAATCTCTAAATGTATAGCCTTCCTCTAGCAGTACACTCATCTTTTTCAAAAAGCTCGCCTTATCTCTCATCTTAGGTAAAGTTTTAATCTTTTTACTAAATCGGTGAAGGTTGAGCTTTAATTGCACCCAAACTCACCCCTTTTTCTATCTGTCCTTCTAATGAGAGGTCTAATGGCAGTATGAATTTTTCATCACTCTTCACGTGTTCTATAGCTTCTGCTAGATATCTATCTGCTAAAATCTCATAAATGGCCGATAATCTTTCTTCATCTTGATAATTTACTTTCTTTACTAATCGCTGTGCAACCACTCCAATTACTGTTTGCCTTAACTCTTCTAAGGAGACGCCCAAATCTAGTAAACGGAATAAACAGCCAATTGTATCCATTGAATGAATCGTAGTTAAAACGAGATGCCCTGTTAATGCAGCCTCTATTGCAATCTTAGCCGTTTCTTGATCACGAATTTCTCCAATCATAATAATATCCGGAGAATGTCTTAAAATAGCTTTTAATCCGGTTGCGTATGAAACACCGGCTCTTTCATTTACTTGAATTTGCAATAAATTCGATTGACTATTTTCCACTGGATCCTCTAAGGATATGACGTGCTTTTTTAGTTCATTAGAGCAATAATGTATAAGGGAGTATAATGATGTAGATTTGCCGCATCCAGTTGGACCGGTTAAAAATAAGATGCCTTGTCTCTTTTTCACTAATTGCAATAAATGCTTAGCTGATTCAGTGAATAAACATAGGGAAGAAATTGGCATAGCATGATCCTGCAACATTATACGAATGACCAAGCTTTCCTTTAAGAAAATCGAAGGTAAGGTGGATACGCGAAAAGCAATTGGCTGTTCATTTAAAACTTGCTGAAACGAACCACTTTGAGGTCTACGCTTATCACTAATATCTAAAGAGGAGAGAAATTTAAAGTAGGAAATCATACGATCACCCAACTCTAGGGGAAGTTGACCAGCAGACACGAGCTGCCCATATTTTCGAAAGTATAGTAAATAGTCGTTTTCACTAGGCATTAAATGTAAGTCAGATGCGCCAAAATGTATTGCCTTCAATAATAGATGCTCACTTTTTTGCTCCACAACTGTCTCAGTAAATGTCATATTGCCCCCTTTCTACCACGACGAATAACGACCGCTCCTTATCCGTTAGCGAAATTATACACTGCAAAAACAAGAAAATACATACAATAATGCAAATTAATGTTATATGCTTTAGAAAAGGAATATAATGTAATTTTAAAGCTTTTCTACTATGTAAAAATAGATTTTCAATGAAAAAAGACTAGTAATCTTTCACTTTTTTACATTATTCTACTTATTTTTTTTGAATATATCAGTTTTTATACTGATAGATATTTTATATTGTTTTATAATAAAGATAAATATACAGGAGGTGGAACCTTTTCATGTTACATCCATTAAAAATCACAAGTACTCTAGCAGATGAAACAAGATTTTCAATTTATCAATATATGTTACAAGAAAAAGATTCTTTCTCAGTCCAAAACATTGCCGATAAGTTTCAAATTCATCCAAACGTTGCACGTCTTCATTTAACTAAATTAAACGAAATTGATGTAATTACGTCTGAATATGAAAAAACAGGAAAAGGCGGCCGACCTGGAAGAAAATATAAAGCGGTTGCAAATGGCATTGCTCTAACATTCCCTCAACGAAATTATGAGGAATTATTAAGTTGGGTTCTAGAAATCATTATAGAACTTGGTGAAGATGCTAATACTATCGGTAAAAAGATTTGTTACAAAAAAGGTGTTGCACAAATTCAATCAATCTTATCTAAACGTCAAAAGGATAAAGCGCTCATTTCATTTGATGAACGTGTAGAAATCATTACAGAAGCAGCCTCATTAATTGGTTATGTTCCTGTAATTCTCGATAAGCCAGAAGGAAAAACAATCCGCTTTGCTGTTTATAATTGTCCTTTCCATAGTCAAATCGAGAAACACGCATCACTCGTTTGTGACTTGCATGAATCTTTCTTAAAAGGCCAATTTGAATACTTATTTGATGTACAAGAATTTGTTCAAATTGATAGCATGGTTGAAAGCTGTAAATACTGCACTTATCGAATTGATATTTAATTTTTTACACTGCTTTGTCACAAAGTTAACCTAAGTAGCGGTTTACATGTTGGTTTCAAATCATTTATAATGGATAAGAGATTATTGTGTCGTCGCAAAAGGAGGGAATCATATATGGATAATATGTATAAAGTAATGGGCTTCTGGACAGGGATTTTCGCAGTTATGTTTTATTTAGGTGATATGACAGAAGTTTCGCTATTATTCTTAGCTAATACAGGGTTTTTCCTTCTATTAGGATACTTAAACCTAACGGAACGTATGTATATGTACATCTTCGGTGCTTACTTAACAGTTTTCTTCGCAGGCTTCACGTACTATACTACATTCATTCACGTTGCAGGCGCAGGACATTAATAGTAAGTAAAAAAGACAGTCCAAAGCTGTCTTTTTTATTTTGTGTATTTTCCACTATTGACACCTTATTAATGATTGTTATAATTGTAATTGTAGCTTAACTTTAACCCTCTCCATTCTATATGGTGAGAAACATCCCCTAGATGAAGAAGATTAATATCTTCTATTTAAGAGGCCTCCATAGCCTCTTTTTTTGCGTATTAATTTGTTTGTTGCGCTAACTCGCTCCATTGTTATTTAGAAGAATTTTCACGTCTTTATATTCGATATTTCCCTCGATTAATAAAAATAGTCTCGAAATTACATCCTCAACTCGTTCTAGCGATAGTTCGTAAAAACCACGGCTTGTAATCCTTACTCGTAAATCAAATAGCCCTGCCTTCAATAACCTTTTTCTTTGACCCTACATGATCTTTATGCTACAAAATAATTTTTGCAGTATTCACCGCTTCATTCCAATCAGGATTAAAAAGTCATGTATCATTCACGCTATCACCCTCCTTACCTTTGTCTTCAAAACACTCTATATCTAAAAGTGTTTTCCAACTATCTATCCATTTCCAATAATTTAAATCCACATAAGCTATCGCTACAAAACCCTAAATAATAAATGGTTGTAATCCCCATTTCGTTTATCTATAATTAAACATATCTTACTTTTGTTTGAATATTTAAAATAAATATTATATTTACAATTTATTATATTCAAAAAACATCAGAATTCTCTCTTATCAACGAGGCGTCATATTACCGGCTGGAGGAATAGTAAATGCTAGAAATTGAATGCACGAGATTTCGAGTTCAACAAGGAAAATCAGAAAAAGTTACGGAATGGTTAAAGTTTTTAAATGATTACATGCAGGATGTTCTTGTTACATTAGAAGGAGAAAAGATGTACGTTGAAACAATCTTCCGTGAAGTTTGGAATAATGAGGAGTATTTGTATTGGTACTCTGTACAAGGAAAAGGTGGAAATGCTGTAGAGGACTCAACACATTGGATTGATAAAAAGCATTTAGACTATTGGGATGAATGCATTGATCCAACTTTTAAACCCGTTAATCTATCTACCGAAGTTGTAATGATTCCAGAAAATATAAAAAGAAACATGGTTTAAGTTAATATGTTCTGTTAAATTACATAAAAAAAACCGACTAGTAAGATTTCACTCACTTATCGGTTTTTTCTTCATTTTTATCCTTAAATCTTACAAAAATCCGTTCAAAAAAGGATTTTGCTCCATTTCCGTCCCAATAGTAGTTGCATCTCCATGACCTGGGTAAACAATTAGGTTCTCATCTAACGATAAGAGCTTATCATGGATAGATTTTAATAACAGTTTTTCATTGCCACCTACTAAATCTGTGCGGCCTACACTACCTTGAAATAGAGTATCACCAACCACAGCAAATCCTTCATCTTCGAATATAAATGAAATACTACCAGGAGAATGACCTGGAGTGTGTACAATTTCAAATTCGAAAGGTCCTATAGTCAATTCTTGTGGTTGATCAATCACATGATCTGCTGGTTGTGTTGTTATATTTGGTAATTCCGCATATTTACCTGAACCATTTTTCATTGGATCAATTAACCAATCCGTTTCCGCCTTATGTAAATAAACAGGTACTTTAAAAGCATCTCTCACTTCATCTACTGCTCCAATATGATCGAAATGAGCATGTGTTAACAAAATAGCTAACGGACGCAAATTTAAGGCTCTTAATTGCTGTATAAGTCTCTCTCCTTCACTACCTGGATCAATCACAAGACATTCTTTCTTTTTATTTGAAATAATATAGCAATTTGTTTGAACTGGTCCTAATGTATATGTTCGAATATTTAACATTCTTTTCACCTCCACTATATTATACAGATTCCGTCAAGAAATGATATATCTATGATAACATCCCTCGTTCAAATATCCGTCACTTTTTAATCTCGACAAACGTACTAATTAGCTTTACAATAGAAGAGGAATATCGTTTGCGGCATTCATTTTCGGATGTCGAAAGGAGTGTCTATATTGAACTTATTAATGGTTATTTTTGGCCTAGTCGCAATTCTAGGTCTAATTGGCACTGTACAGTCTCTCAAAGAAAAAAGCATTCTAGGAATGGCTTTTAACTTTGTTACATTTGCAGTGTTTGGATGGTTCGTATTTATGACTATCTTAAATCAAGGATTCCCACCATCTCTTCACTAATACAAAGTGGGACAATAAAAGCTGTGGTTTTTATACCACAGCTTTTTTTTGTCTTCTATTCAAGGGTTAACCATTTTTTCTTTTTGTAAGGTTCAAATGACATAACTTGCTCCAAATCATTGCCATATAAACAAAGTGAGCCTTTTGGAGAGCAAGTAATCATTGTATACTCATCTAGCGTTACTAACTCTTCTACTTTTTCATCTGAAATTTTCATCAATTTAAATTTACCTGAATAATCATCCAACAAACCACCTTCAGTTGGTACAATAGCGATCACTGATTGATCCTCTAACCAAACTAAATCCGGAACAAACCATTGAGAATAATTACTTAATGCAGGTGCTTGCCAAGTGATTTCCTTATTTTTGTTCTTTAATAAATAAGAAAACTGTTCTGTTTCGAAATCAATTTGAACTGTTAATCTAGCATCCTTCTCTGTATCCAAATATACAACCTTTTTTAAATCAGTTAGTTGTTCCTGACCAGTCTTCCAATTCAATTCTACTATTTTGCCACCATTAAGCTGACGAGCTGTCCAACGGTTATACAGTAAAATATCTTCGGATTGCCAAACTAAAAATGGATTACTAGGATTAATCTCATGCAATTTTTCTTGTTCACCATCAAAGACATAACATTGGTATGAAAAATCTCCTTGAAATGCTGTGAAGGCAACTAATTGAGGGTTTTTAGGATTCCACATAATTGATAATTCCGATGATAGAATATCGACACTATGAAGAATTTCCCCTTTTAGCGAAATAATCTTAACCGTTGCAGATGAGGAGTTTGCGGAAGATTGAACGATAATTTGCTTTTTAGAAGGATGGATCATCACTTGAATAATTTGGTCCTTTTCTGAAAAAATCGTCTCTTTTTCACCTGTAATTAAATTATAAGTTAATAGGTGGAAGCGGTCTGATTCATAAGCAACATACAAAATTGTTGTTTCAGATAGAAACCCAACAATACTATGTAAATCTTCTGTCTTCATAGAATAATCAAGAACTTCTGTTGCAACCCTTTTTTGTTCAACCGCTTCAGGGTTATTTGAATCCGCATCTAAATTTGGTTGTGAAGATTCTTTATTACACCCAACTAAGAAAATGGCACAAGTGAGGACTAGATACATCATAAATTTTTTCATATTGTGCCTCCTCTTCACCCACATCTATTATACGATTATAAACTAAAAAGGTTTCGTTATAAGTAGAAAATTATGGATTTTCATAAAAAAACCTACATGAATAGATTCATGTAGGTTTTCAAAAAGAATTTATTTAGTTTCTTCTGAATTTGATTTTACAGCTCCAGTTTTTTCATCATAAAAGCGGAGTAAATCACCGTTAATAATACGGTCAGAGTATTCTAGTTTTTTATTGGCTCTTTCAATAAACGGTTCACACTTCGCTTGATCCGTTTTCTCACCTGTTTCTTTATCGTAACAAACTTCACCAGCATAAACTAGTTTATCAGTTACAAAACGACCATCACGGAATGTAACGAAGTCTTCATGGTCTTTAGAGAATAAATCTGCACCTAATTGTAAGTCATTAGATGTATCAACACCTAATAAGTGCAATACTGTTGGGCGAATATCCATTTGACCCGATACTTCATGCATTTCTTTACCTACGCCTGAGTTAGGAATATGCACGAAGAACGGCACTTGTTGTAGCTGAGCTGTTTCAAGTGATGTGATTTCTTTACCCAAATATTGTTCCATTGCTTTGTTATGGTTTTCTGAAATACCATAGTGGTCACCATACATTACAATAATCGAATTATCATATAAACCTTTTTCTTTTAAATCAGCAAACAGTTTTTTAATTGCTTCGTCTGTATAACGGACAGTTTGGAAATAACGGTTCACTGTACCATCTTCAGATGTATAAGGTTCAATGAATTGATCCTCTTCATCAGAAGTGAATGGATAGTGGTTTGTTAAAGATAACATACGTGTGTAAAAAGGTTGTGGCATTGTTTTCATAATATCCACTGATTGTTCCATAAACGGAATATCTTTTAATCCCCAGTTAACTGAGTTTTCTTCATTTACATCAAATGAATCAATATCATAGAACTTCTTAATATCAAATGCATGATACATCATATCACGGTTCCAGAAACTCTTATTATTTGAGTGTAGTACTGAAGTATAGTAGCCTTCACCATTTAAACGTTCAGCCATCGAATTGTATGTGTTCCCACTGTTAGTGAAGAAGACAGCTCCTCGTCCTGTTCCGAATAATGAGTTTTCAACAATAAATTCAGCATCCGATGTTTTTCCAAGACCAGTTTGGTGATAGAAATTATCGAAGTAGAATGTATCTTTATCTTTTGTTAAAGAATTTAAGAATGGTGTGATTTCTTGACCATTCACTTCATTATTAATGACAAAGTCTTGAGTTGATTCAAGGGAGATAATAATAACGTTGCGGTCTTTAGCAACACCAAACATTTTATCATCAGCTTTAGCTGGATTAGATTTTACGTAGTTTGTAACCTCTGTTAACGCACTACCATCAGCTAATGCACGCTGAGCATGCGATTTTGATTGAATGTAAATATCATATAGATGGTAATTGTAAGTACCAATGTTCTTCACTAAAATTTCACGGTCAAAGCTACGAGTTAATAACTGTGGACGTTCTGTTTCAGCTAAACCAAGATTCAAGAATAACATTGCACATGATAACACAAAATACGTACGACGCATTTTCGGTTTAACTACGAAAATTTCTTTTGCAACAGGTAAAAACTTAACTGCTAGTATTAACAAAATAACGTCTGTAAAGTAGAAAACATCTGTAAAGTACATCGAAGATAATGCAGAGTTTCCAAGGTCACCGAAGTTACTTGTTTGGAACAACATCGGTAATGTTATAAAATCATCGAAGAAGCGATACACAGCAACGTTAGCATATAAAACAATTGCTAGAATACTACTTGTGATAATTATATAACGATTACGCGCTTTTGCAGTTTTAAAGAATAACGACAACCCAAAAATAAATAGCAAGAAGCTAAGTGGGTTGATAAACAGAATCAATTGTTGCATTGTATTTTCAATTTTCATATCAAAGGCTGTTTGATATGTTATATAAGTCTTGATCCAAGTGGCTATTATTGCTAAAGCCAAAATTGAATGTTTAGGTGCTTTTTTAAAATTCATTCCTAACATCCTCCTACTTTCCTTCGTTCTTTACAATTTTAGTTTCATATATGAAAGAAACAAAATATATCATAATCCTTTTTTTACAACAACGCAACAAAAATGTTACATCACATATTATATATTCAATCTTCCGTTTTTATTACAGACTCTTTATTAGACGGATGAGTCATGTAAAAGTTTCATTAATCTTTAAAAAAAGTAGTAGAAAATAAATTCTACCACTTCTTTACATTTGTTGTCTATTCCTTTTCTCTTTCGAAATTTCTTGGCGTAAGATCATCAAAGCCATTTGATAATCTTGTATGTCTATTAAATGTGAAGAGTAGAGTTCTCGGATCTCATCCTCCATCAGTTCTAAATCCGCAACTCGATCTTTTGTATAAATAAATGTACCAAAGCGTTTCAAAAATTGCATTACATCATATACTGTTTTCATCGACTGATTGTGACTCCTTTCGATTTTCAAGACAATTAATCACGCTTGTCTCTGTAATTATTTTATGAACCGGTAAATCATATTGATCTGTCGGTACTTTATGTATGAGCTGTACTCCAAAAGCTAAGGTGATTCGTTCTCCGTTGTAACTGGCTAAATACCGATCATAGTAGCCGCCCCCAAAGCCTACGCGAAAACCAAACTGATCAAATACAACACCTGGAACAATCAAACAATCGATTTCTTTCTTTGGCACTTCTTTTGTTAATGCAGGAATAGGTTCTTTCAGTTGCATATAGACCGTTTCTAATTGATCGAATGATGTAATTTCATAGAATATCATAGCACGTGTTTTAGGTTCGCATTTAGGAACAGCTACTCGTTTGCCTTGTGACCAGAGTTTTTCAATTAAAGTGATTGTATTCACTTCTGGAAAGGCTGATATGGTTAAACCAATTATATTCGCTTTTTTAATAGAAGATTCTCTTAATAGTTGTTCATGAATTTGCAATGAGTATGCATCATATTGCGCCTCTGACATTTGAGCAAGCTTTACTCTCATATCTTGACGTAGTGTTTTTTTATCCAAGGGGTTCACTCCTTTTAGTCCAAAGAACGGAAAAAGCCAAAACCACTCGTGGTTTTGGCAACAGTTATTACTTCGTTTCACGGTGAAGAGTGTTCTTCTTATCACGAGAGCAATATTTTTTCAATTCAAGACGTTCTGGATTGTTACGCTTGTTTTTCTTAGAAATGTAGTTACGTTCGCCACATTCAGTGCAAGCTAATGTAATATTAACGCGCATCTTTACCCCTCCCACTCTATATCAAGAATAAAATGTCTTTAGTGAGCATGATTTATACGACTAACTCATTATATCATAACTTCGAAAAAAATCTACTGTCATTTCTTCTGGAAATTTCGTCTAATACGTGGCTAAACGTGGGATACTGTTTGATGAGCAGGAGTATTATGTCCTACTTTATGATAAAATGGTATCACAACTATTTAAACCTATTGAGGTGAAAGAATTTGGAATTATCATCTATATTAATGATTGTTGGGATTATCGTAATAATTACTTCGTTTTTCATCAAAGATCATTCGACACAAATCGAGGGAGATGTTGAAGAACTTTCTCTTAATTTTTACCAAGAAACGCATCAACTAAAGCGTCGCTTAAAAGTAATTGAGGAAGAATTATTATTAGAGCCCAAATTGATAGGAAAACCTAAAAAAGCAGCCTCTCCTGTAACTGCATCCACTAAAGGTGTTCACCAAATTATTATCAGTCAAGTGCAAACGCTACATAAGCAGGGCTATACTATCCCTGAAATTAGTAAGCGATCTTCTCTATCAGTAGAGCAGGTGCAAGAAGTCCTTCAAAGTGGAGGCAGCCGCGTATGAGAAAATCATCCATCCGAGCATTTGGCATCGCTCTTTTTCTTGCGGGTGCTAGCTTCACATTCGTGGATTTCATAACAAGTGACGCTGACATTGAAGCAGCAAATTTTAATGTGCCTAAAGGTACAGTCCTTATCAAAAAGACTGAACTAGAAGCAATTAACGCGGAAGCAGCTGAAGCAAAAGAGCAGCTTGCTAAAATTCAAACAGACTACAGCGCATTAAAAAATAACACAGTATCGGTAAATTCCTCAGCTAGAAAAACTGTAAAGTCGTATACACTTGTTATTAAAAAGGGTATGGGTACTTCAGAAGTAAGTTTAGCTCTGGAGAAAGCCGGTATAATTAAAGATGCTGGTGACTTCGAGCTTTACGTCATCAAAAATGACAAAGCTTCTAGTCTTCAAATTGGCACATACGATTTAAATATCAAAATGACTACCGCTGAAATTGTTAAGAAAATTACGCGTAGTAAATAATTGAAATGCATTTAGAGCATTTAGTTCTGAAAAACTTAAACGTCCAATGAGTATTTAATATACTCATTGGACGTTTTTCAGTTAAACTCAGCTAAGTTGAAAGCACATCACTGTTATTAAATCTGTTCTCCAATTTGAACAACAAAAAGAAAGCTGGCTCATTAGTCAGCTTTCTTTCTTCTATAGAAAGGCTATTGATTCAACTCATAATGCTTACCCTTCACTAAGTAAAATAACAGCTCAGCCAAATTTGTGGCATGATCCGCCGAACGCTCTAAATACCGACAAACAAAAGATAATTGCGCCACTTGGCCAATATCTTTCATATTTTCTGTCGGTGTATTTAATATTTCAACAATTGCTTCTCCATATAAAGTATCAATTTGATCATCTAAGAGCGCAATTTCCTTCGCTTTATTCATATCTTCTTCGATAAATGCCTGTACCATATTTTTTAACATTGCGATTGCTTGATCTCGCATTTGTGCAATTTTCTCCGTAGGATAGACCACTTTCGTTTCACCAAGACGAATCGTCTCTTTGGCGATGTTTACAGCATAATCCCCAATTCTCTCCATATCTGAGGCAGCTTTAATCATGACGATTAAGCGACGTAAATCAGTCGCAACAGGTTGTTGTTTGGCGATCAATAAAATGACCTCATCATTTAAATGCTCTTCTAACCTGTTGATAAAACGATCTTGATCTATTAATAATAGTGCCGCATCAATATCTTGATCGAAAAGTGCCTCAACTGATTTCTCTAATGCCTGAATAGACATATGACATAAATCTAACATTAGCCCTTGCACTCGCTTTAAATCATTTTCAAATTTTTCACGAACCGTCATCTCTATATTCCTCCTTAACCGAATCGACCGGAAATATAATCTTCTGTTCTTTTATCCGTTGGTGTAGAGAAAATATGGTTCGTTGCCGCATACTCTATCACTTCTCCATTTAGGAAGAATGCCGTTTTATCAGAAATACGCGCTGCTTGTTGCATATTATGTGTCACAATAATAATTGAATAGTTTTCTTTTAATTCTTGGACTAACTCTTCAACTTTTAATGTAGAAATTGGATCTAATGCTGAAGTTGGCTCATCCATTAATATGACATCTGGTTCAATGGCAAGGCATCTAGCAATACAGATACGTTGTTGCTGTCCACCTGATAATCCATATGCATTTTGGTTTAGTCGATCTTTAACTTCATCCCATATCGCTGCTCCGCGTAAACTTTTTTCCACGATTTCATCGAGAATTTTCTTATTTTTAATACCATGTATACGCGGACCATAAGCGATGTTATCGTAAATAGATTTTGGGAATGGATTTGGTTTTTGAAATACCATACCTACTTTAGTGCGCAATTCTTCAACTTGGTATTTGTTATCTAGAATATTACGCTCACGGTATAAAATTTCACCTTCTGTACGAACAGATGGTATTAGCTCGACCATTCGATTTAATGTTTTGATATACGTCGATTTACCACAACCAGATGGACCAATAATTGCCGTTACTTCGTTTTCTTTCATTTCTAGATTTATATCTTTTAAGGCATGATGTTCCCCGTACCATAAATTCAAGTTTTTCGAATGATACACTGTTCGTTTGTCTTCATTTGAAATTACTTTTAAGTTTTGTCCCTTTGTTTCATATACTTCATTTACTGGAAGTTTAACCATCATTGAAGCCCCCTAGTTTTTAATAACGACGCTGAAATTTATTTCGAATTATGACGGCAATGGAGTTTAAGATAACTAAGAATGTCATCAAGACTAGAATTCCGGCCGCTGCAACATATTGAAATTCCTCTTGCGGGCGTTTTGCCCAGTCAAAGATTTGCATTGGTAAAGCTGTGAATTCGCTCAAAATGCCATCTGGTAAGAAATGTACAATCACCGGAATCCCTAATACAACAAGCGGTGCAGTCTCACCTATAGCTCGCGACAGCGCTAAAATACTTCCTGTTAAAATTCCTGGTACCGCTGATGGCAAGACAACTTTTAATATAGTTTGCCATTTTGTCGCACCCATACCGTATGATGCTTCCCTTAATTCCTTTGGTACAGAACGAATCGCTTCTTGTGCAGCCACTATAATAACGGGTAAGATCAGCAAACTCATTGTAAGTCCTGCTGCTAGTACACTTTTCCCTAATGCTAGCGAACGAACGAATATCGTTAAACCAAGTAATCCAAATACTATAGAAGGAACACCTGCTAAATTCGAGATATTCATGCGGATAAAAGCATTTATTTTATTTTGCTTCGCATACTCTTCTAAATAAATAGCCGTTCCTACCCCCAGAAATAGGGATACTGGTGCCACAACTAACATTAGAAAGACGGAACCAACGAGTGCAGCTTTAATCCCTGCTTTTTCTGGGAACCTAGAAGCAAAGTTTGATAAAAAGTCTACCGATAAATAACCCCAACCTTGATCAAACATGCGGTAAACTAATATACCAAGCATTGCTAAGGCAAAAAGTGTTGCTAATAGGAAGACTGTTTTCAACAGCTTATTTACAACTAGTCGTCCATTCATGCGCTTCACAACTTGCGTATGATCAACATATTTCACTATCAATATTCCTCCCTAAAGCGTTTTGAAATGAAATGTGCAAGTAAATTCATCAGCAATGTGAAGATGAATAGTGTAAATCCAACTGAGTAAATTGAGTAGTAAATGGTTGTTCCATAGCCTGCATCACCTGTTGAAACTTGAACAATATATGCCGTCATCGTTTGGATTGAATCCGTCACGCTAAAGTCAAATGTTGGTGTCGCTCCTCCAGCAAGAGATACGATCATGGTTTCACCAATTGCACGAGACACCGCAAGTACTACCGAAGCCAATATCCCTGATAAAGCTGCTGGTAACACAATTTTGATTGCTACTTCCAGTTTTGTTGAACCAAGTGCCAAAGCACCTTCTCGCATTGCATTTGGTACTGAAGTCATTGCATCCTCAGAAAGCGAGGCAATCATCGGTAATATCATGATCCCTACGACAATCCCCGGACTCAATGCATTAAAGATTTTCAACCCTGGAATCAATTCTTGTAACATCGGAGTGACAAAAGTCAGTGCAAAGAATCCATAAACAATTGTCGGAATACCTGCTAATACTTCTAGAACTGGTTTGATCAAACGTCGTGTACGATCACTTGCATATTCACTAAGGTAAATTGCTGCAGCAATACCGAGTGGAACTGCTACTAAAACTGCAATAACTGTTACCTTTAACGTTCCTAAGATTAGTGGTAAAATTCCGTACATTGGCTCCTTACTTGAGAATGGAAGCCATTCGGTACCAAATAAGAAATCAATGAAAGGTACTTCCTTAAAGAATTCAAATGTTTCAAAAATAAGTGTGAAAACTATTCCAAACGTTGTTAATACCGAGATTAAAGCAGTGGTAAACAATAAGATTGGCATTACTTTTTCTACTACCTTTTTAGATCCCTTACCACGTGATTGTGCAATTAAATCTTGAACAGACAGCTTATCCGTCGATTCTTTTACAGCCAAGTTGAAGTCCCCCTTCAGTAAAAAGGGAGCAGGTAGCGTTTTGCTACTCGCTCCCCTAGCCAGTGATTATTTCAAGCCTTCTAAAGCATCTAAGTCTTTTTTGTAATCTTCATCTGGTGTTCTAACATAGCCTACAGCTTCTGCCATATCGCCTGCATTTTCAAGAGCATATTTCATAAAGTTATAGAATGCTGCATTTTCTTTTACTTCGCTATTCTTCACGTAGATGAATAGTGGTCTAGAGAGCGGTGAATATTCACCTGATTTAATTGTTTCATTTGTTGGCTCAATTCCGCCGACTTTAACAATTTTAAGATTATCTTTATTTGCTACGTAGTATGCGTAACCGAAGTATCCGATAGCGTTTTTATCGCCTTCAACACCTTGTACTAGTACGTTATCATCTTCTGATAGAGTTGCTTTTTTCGCTAAATCTTTACCGTCTAAAATAACTTCATCGAAGTAGTCATATGTTCCTGAGTCAGTACCAGGAGAGTAATAGGTAATTTTTTCTTTTGGCCAAGATGGGTCGATATCAGACCATTTCTTTTCTTTACCATCTTCAGTCCAAATTTGTTTTAATTGATCTACTGTTAAATCTTCTATCCAATCATTCTCTTTATTTACTACGATAGATAAACCATCATACCCAATTTTCATTTCTGTATAGTCAATGCCTGCTTCTTTTAACTTAGCAGCCTCTTCTTCTTTAATTTCACGAGATGCGTTTGCAAATGCCGTCTCACCTGCTATGAATTTCTCAAATCCGCCACCAGTTCCAGAGACACCTACTGAAACTTGTACTTTAGGTTGAACAGCTGTATATTCCTCTACAATTGCTTCCATGATTGGTGCTACAGTTGAAGAACCATCTCCTGCGATTTTTCCTTCTAGTTGCTCACTTGCACCAGCATTTGTTTCTTGGCTAGATGCACCGCTGCTTGACGTTTTGCTACCTTCTTCTGTGTCACTGCCACATGCTCCTAACAAAAGTGCCGAGCCTACGATTGATGTCATCATGAAGTACTTCCAGTTTTTCATCTGTTTGTTCCCCCTAAGGTTTTTGTGTTTGTTTACTACACTGTTAACTATAAAGTAGACATGTTGAGGACATATAAATGTAATGTAAGGTTATATAAAGGTATTGTAAATGCTTTGTAAATCGCTGTCGTTTTCTGTAATAATGTATACAAAAAACGCCTCACATTGTATTTTGTACAATGTGAGGCGTTTAACTATTTTAATAGAAGAAAGTCATTTTATTGAGTACCCATTTTTTGCGCATCTTCTTCATCGATCTGCTCTTTTGTAATAGGCTTTTTAATTTTTTCTCCTACTTTTTGTTTTGCCTTTTTCGTATTTTTCTTTTGGATTTCAAAGTATTTGTCAACAGCCTGGCGAGCAATGATGTTATTGATAGCTGTATAGTTTGTACCTGTTGTAACCCACGGTACAACTACTGCATATGCAATTTCAGGATTATCATAAGGAGCAAAGCCAACATGAGTGATACTTAACGTTTGTGTTCCGTATGCACTTTTCTTTGGCCCATAATAGACAGCCTCTGCCGTACCTGTTTTACCTGCCGCATTAAACTTCGCATCCCGGAAGTAAGAAGCTCCTGTCCCTTGATTTCCAAAATAAACACGATGCATTCCGCTCTTAACATAATCTATTTCTGATTTAGTATTGTCAATCGTATTTAAAATTGTAGGTCCAAGTTCTGTTACGATTGGCCCTAATGTTTTACCATCAACAGATGGCTCTCGAATTTCTTTCGCCAAATGTGGTTGAATTCGTTTACCACCATTAGCAATAGTTGAGACATATTGAGCTAATTGAAGGGGAGTAAAAGTATCATACTGACCAATTACTAAGTCAAGTAATTTACCTGAAATTGTTTCATTTCCTTTAAATCCTTCAAATTCTCCAGGTAAATCTATACCTGTTTTTACTCCTAAGCCAAACTGTGCATATGAATTACGAATTTTTGTAAAATCCTCTAATGTCACTCGTAATCCCGCATTTGGCACATAGTTTACACCTGCAATTTTCATCGCTGTTTTAAACATATATACGTTGGAAGATCTCTCTAAAGCAGTTAAACCATCCATTGAAATTCTACCACCTGGATTAAAAATGGATTTTTTGGGTTCAGTACCTAAAATTTTGATTGGTTCGTCTATTAGAACTTCATTTGGAGTAATTGCATTTAACGAATAACCCGTTAAAAGTGTTGCTGGTTTAATAACAGAACCTGCTTCATAAGCAGATGTAAATGAACCAATAGCGTAGTCATTAATTGTCATTTTCCCATTATCATCTGTGTCGAGTTTTTTACCAACCATCGATAAAATTTCACCTGTGTTTGGATTCATCATAACAAGAAAAGCTCGATCTAGTAACGAAGAACCTGCTTGTGATTTAGCAAATAGCAATTGTTCTTCCACAATCTTATCAAGGCTTTCTTGTAATTCACTGTCAATCGTAAGAATTAATTCTTTTCCAGGAGAACCTTCAGATGTAGTTACTGTATCTACAACTTGCCCTTTGCCGTTTGTAGCATTTTTGACAACGGCTTTTTGGCCTTGTAATATCTCTTCATACTGTTGTTCAATATAACTTTTACCGACACGATCATTTCGAGAATAATCACGTGCCAAATAATAGTCCACCAAATTTTTTGGAATTCCTTCCCTTGGTGTTGTCGTTGAACCTAAAATACTTAATGCAGATTTTTTCACACGAGCCCAATCTGTAGTAGTATTTACACCAGGTAGCTCTGTTAAATTCTCTGATACGATTGCAAATTCTTTATTCGTTACATTATCACTTTTAATAATTTGTGGTGATAAATAATAACCTGCAGCCATTAATCGATAAATAGCTAACACTTGTAAATCTTTCTTTGTTAATTCTCTTAATTCATCATTAGTAATTCGGTCACGCACTAATTTATCTAGCTCTGCCTGCTTTTCTTTCTGTTCTAGTTCTGAATCATTGTTAATGTCTTTCTGTTCTTTTTCACTTACTTTTGCATAAGCCTTTTCTTTGTTGAGCGTTATCCAAAAGTCTCTTTTATCTCGATCCGTGATAGGTTTCGTATCCATTTTAATGAGTTTTGCGAGTTTATTTGCAGTTTCCAACATCTCTTTCGTTGTTGTCGATTGTAGTTTTGTATAAGTAATCGCATTCTTTGGTTCATTATCAACTAAAACTCGGCCCTGTCTATCATAAATACGGCCACGAGGAACGCTAGAATTTACCGTTACTTCGTCAGTTCGCGCTAATTCTCTCACATATTCTTCACCTTTAACGATTTGCATATACCCTAAACGCAAAATCAAAAGAGAAAACAAAAGGAAAATTGAAAAGAAAAGTATATTCATTCGAAACGAAAGATTTGCACGCTGTTTTGCTTTGACACTAGCTGCACGTTTCTTTTTAGATGGATTTTTTTTGCGCATGCAATGTCCCCCCTTCCGCTTTATTCACAATTAGTAGTATATCATTTTCAGCACAAAAACACACCGTAGTCATGTCGAAAAATAGTCTAATTGATTTCTATTTTATACGAAAATAATGAAGTGCTCTATTTTTGGAAAAAGAGAATAAAAGTACAAATTACAAACTTTACAGGTCAACTTATGTATTCTTTTACCATAAAAAAAGCACGTACCTTTTTGACGTCAAAGGTACGTGCTTTGTTGCATTTAAAATAGATTATTTTGCAGCTGCAAAACGTTCTGCAACTTTATCCCAGTTTACTACATTCCAGAAAGCGCCGATGTAGTCAGGACGACGGTTTTGGTAGTTTAAGTAGTAAGCATGCTCCCAAACATCTAGACCTAATAATGGAGTTTTACCTTCCATGATCGGTGAATCTTGGTTTGGAGTTGAAGAGATTTCTAATTCGCCGTTAGCAACTGATAACCAAGCCCAGCCTGAACCGAAGCGAGTTTTAGCAGCATTATCGAATTGTTCTTTGAAAGCGTCAAAGCTACCGAATTTAGCATCAATTGCAGCTGCTAATTCGCCAGTTGGAGCTCCACCTGCATTTGCAGCTAAAGATTCCCAGAATAATGAGTGGTTAGAGTGACCGCCACCGTGGTTGCGTACAGCAGTACGAATTTCTTCAGGAACAGCATCTAAATTAGCAATAATTTCTTCAACTGATTTCCCTTCGAATTCTGATTTGCCTTCTAGAGCAGCATTTATGCCTTGAACATAAGTATTGTGATGTTTAGTGTGGTGAATTTCCATTGTAGTTGCGTCGATATGTGGTTCTAGTGCATCATATGCATAAGGTAATTTTGGTAATTCAAAAGCCATGATTAATTTTCCTCCTCAGGATTAATAAGTATTAATTACATTCTTAGGTTATCAAAATAACAGCATTCATTCAAACATTATTAACTAAATCACTGGATTTCAGCCTTTTGACTGAAAATCTATTAATTTATCAAGCAATTTATATCACAATAACAAATATAACAATCATTATTATTTGGATAATTCCCTTCGTAATAATAGAAGTTAAGAACCCGACGAGTGAACCGATTCCAGTTCGAATCGCTTGTTTTACACTACTTCTATTAACTATTAACTCTGCTAGCACTGCTCCCAAAAAAGGTCCGAGCAGTATGCCAGCAATAGGAATGACAAATGGTCCGATTAATAAACCTATTGTACTTCCCCACATCCCTGCATTTGAACCACCAAATTTTTTCACGCCAAAAGCATTTGCTAATGTATCTGCTCCGAATAATAATGCAACAAATAAAATTTGAATTACCCAGAACCACCAAGGTAAATCTCCAAAGCTATAAAATGCTCCATATAGGATAAACCCTAGCAATATAAATAGTACTGACGGAATAATAGGATATACAAGCCCAACAAACGCAATAATAAAACTTAAAATTATTAGTATCCATGCGATTACATCCATAGAATCCCTCCTTAATGTTTTTGTAAAATAGCTTCTGCGATATTAACAGCGTGATCCCCTATACGTTCTAAGTTACTAACGATATCTGTAAAGACTATACCCGAATGTGCTGAACATTGGCCAAGATTTAATCGATGAATATGTTTTTTCCTAAAAGTTCGCTCCATTTGATCAATAAGCTCTTCCTTTTTTGTCACTTCAATTGCCATTCCATGGTCAGTTGTATCCAATGTCAGAATAGCCTTTTGAACTGTTTCAATTGTTAATGTAAACATTTCACTTAAATCGTTTATAGCAGGTTCACTCAACTGTACCCCATTCACGGCTTTGTAGTCTATTAACTCCACGATATTCTCAAAATGATCTCCAATTCTCTCAATATCGCGGACATTTTCTAGTAAAATATGGTGTCTAGTAGAATCTGTATCTGACAATGGTTGTACAGAAACTTTCACTAAATAATCAGTGATTTTCTGATCTAAGCTATTGATTGCTTCTTCATAATGTAAAACCTTTGTAGCATTCTTTTTATCATTTGTTTTCAAATATTCGAATGTCTCTTCTAACCCTCGAATACTATATTCACCCATGCGTAAAACTTCTTCTTTCGCTTGTCCAATAGCAATAGCAGGTGATGCTTCAATAAAATGCGGATCTAAACTTCTTGGTTTATATTCAATAGGAGAATCCTCACCAGGTATGAGCTTCGTCACAACATATGCCCACAAACCAATTAACGGTAATTGAATCATTGTATTCACTACATTAAATGAGCCGTGTGCAAATGCAATCTGCATTTTTGGTTCTAATCCTGCGACGCCTGCTAACCATTCTATATAAAGCGTAAATTGAGGTAAAATTAATAGGAAAATAATCGTTCCAACGACATTGAATAATACATGCATCGCTGCTGCTCGACGTGCGGCTACTGATGCACCAATAGATGCTAATACAGCCGTTATTGTCGTTCCGATATTATCACCAAACAAAATCGGTAACGCCCCGTGAAGCGGCATCAATCCTTCTCCGTACAACCCTTGCAAAATACCAACTGTGGCACTAGAGCTCTGAATGATTAATGTTACCAATGCACCTAAAATGACCCCTAGTAAAGAATGTTCGCTAATACGTAAAGCCATATCGATAAATGATGGTAGCTCTTGTAAAGGTTTCATCCCCTTACTCATAAGTTCCAAGCCAACAAATAATCCTCCCAGACCAAAGACAATTTGTCCGATATTTTGAATACTATTTTTCTTAAAGAAAAATAATAGAAATGCGCCAATAGCTAAGACTGGATATGCAAATTGACCAATATCAAAGCCAATGATAAATGCAGTAAATGTCGTTCCTATGTTGGCACCCATAATAACGCCTATTGCTTGACGTAGCGTCATAAAGCCTGCGCTAACAAGTCCAACTGTAATGACAGTTGTACCAGAGCTTGATTGAATAAGTACAGTTACTAATATGCCGACTAGTACGCCCATCATTGGATTTGTTGTATAGCGATCTAATATATCACGAAGGCGATCTCCTGTTAATTTTTGTAAGCCGTCACCCATATATTTAATAGAAAATAAAAATAGTCCTAATCCCCCAAAGAACTGGAAGAGCATATCTTGCCAATTCAGACTCAACTGCTGTCAACTCCCTGCATTACTATTAAGCTCAGCTTTATTATGAAGAAAATGTAATCAAATTGTAAGTTATTCTATAAAAAATTTACAATCGTTTAATATAGCCACTTTCAATAAAGTGTAATTGTTCACAATGCCGACAATTACTAAGTGTTACTAACTCATGGTAATATAACATAGAAGGAGCATATCATATTATGAAAATTAAACATTATCAATTATTTCTAGACAGTATATTACATCCCAAAAAACTAGCTGCATACCGAATGCTACCTATTGGTAAATTGATTCAATACGTCTTTATATTAATCACTTTTATCACTGTAATTTCTTTTATCCAGTTCCTAACGGGTGTGGGTTCAAGCGTTGACACATCGCAGCTTGAAGGTCTAAAAGAATACCTAGATGATATTAAATGGTTAATATATCCGTTTGCTTTCGTCTTCTTATTCACCATTACTACTTTTTTAACTTTTCTACGAATAAGTATTTATGGCTTTATAGGATTTATATTATTGAAAATGATGGGACATCGAGGTGAATATCGCCATATTTGGCGTACAACTGCACTCGCTACTACTCTTTCTACTATACTAACAAGTATACTATCTTTCACTTCTTTAAATGGCACATTTATGACCATCATCTCTATGGTGATTACCGTAGCCTATATCGCAAGTGCGATAACGAAATACCCAAAAATAAAAAAATAATAGAATTGATACGAATGAATCTCTCTCTTGTTCATATATTGAACGAAGGGGGAGATTTTTTTGAAGATATTCTTTTCTGCACTTGGTATTCTATTTATTGCTTTTATCCTGAAAATCGATCTTCTAGAGGGTACAATTCCACTAGCAGCTTTTTATAAAGAACCAGTTGTTGAAGAAACATGTGTTGATGTTCCAGATATTAAAACAATCACGGTTCGTACAATACCCGGTGATAACCTACAATCACTGTTTGCGCTTTATCCATCTGAAAGTTCGATGAGCTTCTCAGAACGCTTGGAACTTTTTTATGAACTAAATCCACATTTACTAAAACAATCCTTTAAGCCTGGTGAGTTGATTCAACTACCATTCAGCACAAAAAACGCTCATTCATGTACAAATTAAACAATTAATGTTTCTTCCTTGTCATTTTCTTTGGAACACTGCTAAAATAGTGTACAGTGAAGGCTTTATTTTTGAGCCTATGAAGGAGAGAGTTTTCATGAATGAAATCGTTCACCGTTCGAAAACGCGTAAAGTTCGCGTAGGTGACTTAACAATTGGCGGAAGCAATGAAGTAATTATACAAAGTATGACAACAACTAAAACACATGATGTAGAAGCAACTGTGGCAGAAATTCTTCGTTTAGAAGAAGCTGGATGTCAAATCGTTCGTGTCGCTTGCCCAGATGAACGAGCAGCTGATGCATTAGCTGAAATCAAGAAACGTATCCATATCCCATTAGTAGCGGATATTCACTTTGACTACAAATTAGCCTTAAAAGCAATCGACGCTGGTGTTGATAAAATTCGTATTAACCCGGGTAACATTGGACGTAAAGAAAAAGTAGAAGCTGTTGTAAATGCAGCTAAAGCAAAAGGCGTACCAATTCGTATCGGTGTAAACGCTGGTTCATTAGAGCGTAAAATCCTTGAAAAATATGGCTACCCTACTGCAGATGGTATGGTTGAAAGTGCCTTACACCATATTAAAATCTTAGAAGACTTAGATTTCCATGATATTATCGTTTCTATGAAAGCATCTGATGTAAACCTAGCAATTGAAGCATATGAAAAAGCATCCCGTGCATTTGACTATCCACTTCACTTAGGTATTACTGAATCAGGTACACTATTCTCTGGTACGATTAAATCAGCAGCTGGTTTAGGCGCAATATTAAGCATGGGTATCGGGAATACAATGCGTATTTCATTAAGCGCTGATCCTGTTGAAGAAATAAAAGTAGCACGTGAACTATTAAAAACATTCGGTTTAGCTTCTGACATTCCGACACTTATTTCATGCCCAACTTGTGGTCGTATTGAAATAGACTTAATTTCAATTGCTAACGAAGTAGAAGAATATCTTCAAACAATTAAAGCACCACTTAAAGTTTCTGTTCTAGGCTGCGCTGTAAATGGCCCTGGTGAAGCTCGTGAAGCCGATATCGGTATCGCTGGTGCTCGCGGAGAAGGTTTACTATTTATGAAAGGTAAAACTGTTCGTAAAGTACCTGAAGAAACGATGGTTGAAGAGCTGAAAATCGAAATCGATAAACTAGCTGAAGAATATTATAAAAAAAGAGATGCTGAAAAAGCTGAAAACGCAAAAGCATAGTATACAGGGGGCAATGAAATGAAGAAAAACTACCGTTTTGGTATCGATATTGACGGTACTGTTACGACTCCAGAATCACTTCTGCCTCATATCAACAAAGCCTTTAATGTCAATTTAGCCTTAACTGATATAACGCAATATGACTTAACGGCTGCGTTCCCTGTTGATAGTGTTGAGTTTTTCAAGTGGTTTAGAGAAAATGAGCCAGAAATTTATATGGCTTCACCTATTCAACAAGATGCACAAGCAATTTTATCTGCTTGGCAAAAAGATGTTGAGCTTTATTACATTACAGCCCGCGAGGACAATTCAACAGATGTCACTTACGAATGGTTTAAACAATTCAATGTACCATATGACAAAATTGATATCGTTGGACCTGTCAATAAAGCAATTAAAGCTCGTGAATACGATGTACATGCCTTTTTCGAGGACAAGCATGCAAATGCTGTTCAGCTTCACGAGGAATTAGACATCCCTGTGCTATTATTCGACGCTCCTTATAACCGCGAACCCATTCCAAATGGCGTGATTCGTGTAAGTAACTGGCAAGAAGCAAATCACTGGATCAAAAAAGAATTCGGTATTTAAAGACTAAAAGCTAGTACGTAAATTGCGTACTAGCTTTTTTGGTTCCTATTATTAAAAGTCAATAGCTAATAATTCTTTCACTTCTTTATAGAGTGCAGTGTTTTTCTTTGCAGACATATAAGTCATTTCTTTTTTAACAGGATCTTGGAAAAACACAGTTCCATCCTTTAATACATATAATTTATACGTTTTCCCACTCAAATCTGTTGATTTAGAAAGTGCAATAATATAGTTCCCCTGATTATGAAGTTCTTTTACATTTTCAGTATCCTCTTCTAATTTCGGCACAATTACTTCCATTAGATTTACTTTTTCTATAAATGATTGAATTATTTTCTTGTCCGTAATTATTTTTCTAGTGGAATCTGTACCAACTCCCTCATTATTTACACCTTGAACATATAGTGATTGATAATCTTCGGTATCTGGAATCTTTATTTTCTTATTCTCATTTGCCTTATCTTCTTTGCCACAAGCACTTACAACTACTAAAGTTATCAATAACAACAATACTATCTTCCATGTCTTCAAGTAGTTCCCCTCCTCTAGTTGCAACAATACTCCTACGATTCTATTTCCATTATTATACTACGGATTAGAAGTGCTGTCTTAAAGTCACAAAAGTTGTAACAAGATTGGCAAACGTTTCTCTATTAATGTTAAATGAGAAATGGTTTAATATATCAAAATCACTTACTACCTATAATTGTAATTTTTAGGAACTTTTTAACTTAGTAACCGTTCTAAATTCTACATAATAAGGAAAATAGGAGGGCGAAATGAAAAATCAAATGGATTGGCAATTAAATATATATTTATTAATACTAGCGTTTATTAGTTGCTTATTTATCTATTCAAGTAATACTAATTTCGGCCAATATAGTGGTTCGTTTATAGTGAAGCAAATTATTTTCTTTTGTATTGGCTTTGCAATCATGTACATAATTGCTAGTTTAGATTTCGAACAATTAAGGAAAATTTCTTGGTATTTTTATGCTCTGATTGTACTATTATTAATTGTGTTAATTTTTGCACCTGACAGTATAGCTGCACCTATTAATAAAGCAAAATCATGGTATCAAATAAAATTTATCGGTACTTTTCAACCTTCTGAGTTTTTAAAATTTGCATTTTTACTCGTCGTCGCTCAAATAATTGAAAAACATAACACAAAGGCATTTAAACAAACATACATAACTGACCTATGGCTGTTGGTCAAAATCTGCATTGTCGTCATACCACCCATGCTAATCGTTTATAAACAACCCGATACAGGCATGATTATGCTTTATATGGCTATGCTAATTCCAATGATTTATTTTTCGGGTATAAAAAAACAACTGTTAGTAGTCATTACACTGATTCCTACTATCATTATTAGTGCTCTAGTGATTATTTACTTTAAATTTAATAGCTTCTATACAGAACAAATCTTAGGTAACTTGTCACCTCACCAAGTTTCTCGGATTAACGGCTGGCTTCATCCATTTGAATATAGTGACTCTGCCTTTCAAACAAAACAGGGATTATTAGCGATCGGCTCTGGATTATTTGGCGGAAAAGGATACTTAGAGAATAACGTCTACGTACCTGAAAAACATACAGATTTTATATTCTCTACAATTGCTGAAGAAATGGGGTTTATCGGAGGATCCATTGTAATTGTATTGTTCTTTTTATTAATTTATCGCATGGTTTTTCATGCTTTACATGCTAAAAAGCAATATACCTTTCTACTAGCTTCCGGTATTATCGGCTTATTCACGTTTCAAGTATTTCAAAATATCGGCATGACGATTGGTTTGTTACCTGTGACAGGTGTAACACTACCTTTCCTTAGTTATGGTGGTAGTTCATTATTATCGAATATGATGCTTATTGGTCTAATTCATGTTATAAAAAAATCTTATAGCGGCTATTTGTTCCAAAATACAAATGAAGTGGAAGTGCAATTTGATGCAAAATACTCCAGATAAAAGGATACTTGTACTATTTAGTTTAGTAAGTTTCTTATTAATACTATTAATTAGTCGATTAGCATATATAATGATTTTCTAACATATAAAACAGCTATATTGAAAATTTTGACGAATATTGCACTGAATATTTCCCGGAAAATAAAAAAGCATTTCCTTTGAGATATTAGTCTCTTCGGAAATGCTTTTTATTATTTTTTTACGTTTAGCCATTAGATAGAACGCGCTTAGCATCTTCGCGAATAGCTTCTAGACGTTTTTTATCTTCTACACGCTGAACTGCTTGTTCTTGTTTAACTGCTTTGTATTCGTCAATACCTGTAACAATAGTATCCCACATGTTCTCAATCGTTTCCATTTTGATACTTGAGCTACCAGAACGACGAGCGATGTCTACACTTTGTTGCATAATGTCACTTGTTACATCTTGTAGCATTTGGTTTGCGCGATCTTCAAATGCATTTAAAGAGTCTGCATGTAACTTTTGACGACGTGCATTGACTGCATTTATAATACCCATTTTGAAAACTGGGATTGTTGTTACAAAAGCACTGTTAATCTTAGCAATTAGATCATTATTTCCGCGTTGCATTGTTTTGATTTGAGGTGCTGCGATAACCGCTACCATACGTGCTTTTTCAAGGTCATCTACTTTGCGTTCTAATAATTCCTGTACTGTTCTTAAGTTTTCAAGCTCAATACGCGCCATTTGGTTTCCACCACTTACACGTGCTTCACATTCAGGAATTAACGCCGTTTTTACTTCATCTAGCTTCATTTCAGCTGCCACAATATACTTCTCTAACTCGAAGTAATATTCTATATCTTCTTGATATAGTCCTTCCAAATCACGGTTATTACTTTTCAATTCCTCTTCAATAATCATAAACTGCGCATGGATTTTTTCAATTTCTTTACCAAGCGTATTGTACTTACTGAAAAGAGCTTCTACTTTTTGCTTAGCACGTTTGAAAATTTTATCTAACATGCCTGGCTCTTTTGTTAACTCATTTTTGTCGAATTTATTCATTAGCTTTTCTAACTGATTCAACAATTCACTCGATTGATCTAGTTTAGATACGGTCATTGTATCTAGAATTCGGTCAGAGAAACGTGACAGTTTGATTGCCGGTTCTTTACCTAATGATAATAAATCGATTTGATTTCTAATGTCTATCATCTTCACGATTTTTTGGACTTCAGGTTCTTGACGTAATTGCAATTTCATTTCATTTGCTGTTTGTTCGTTTAATCCATCTTTTTCAATGGCAACTAAATCAGACATTTTTTCTCTCCCTACTCATAAGCTATAAAAACTTATGGATGAATTTTTTTATTATTGAATTTGGTTTAGATTTTGGCTCTTGATATGGTTGGTCAAAAACCATATGTTCAAGTAAGTGAATGTCAAATACATCTTTTTCCATATACATTTCCATATCTAATTTACCAGTCGGATTATATAGTATGATATCTACACCAAATCGATTTAAAAAGACTAGTAATGCTGCATCTTCTCGAGATAGTTCCCCGTCCATTTGAGAGAGGTATAATACGAGTCGAGGAATTTCCTGTGAATAATCAAAGTTCTGGAGTAATCGTAACAGTTCAATCGGAATCATTGTAGCTGTTTTAAACATAAAGAGCTGTAAATCTATCTCTTTCTCATGCGCAAGAGGTAGAAGCGAAGGATTTTCACAGCAATCTTTGATAGTATGTGCAATTGCCACCTGAATGGATTCCTGCAATTGACCATATTGCCACCAATCACTCGCCATCATTTTCGCAGGCGACAATTCATTATTCTCCAAACAATGATTGTAATGGAATTGAAAATTAGCTTTACTGCTCTTCATATATGGGAATGCTTTAACAAATTGGCTATTCGGACCTTGTATAAGCTTGTGCATATTCTCCCAATATTCTTCACGATCCACTGAAATACCAGCAATTTTCGCAAAAATAACCGGAATATATATTTGCTCTCCTACAACTTTGAACTCTGGTCGCACCATCGCTTTTTCATTGCCATAAATAAAAATATCATCATATGTCGTACGCAATGTAATAGAACGTGGTAAATGTTCTTTGAACTGCCATGGTTTAAATACACCAGATTGTTGGTCATGCATTAACTTATCAAAATGTTTACTTGAGCGATAACCAACAGTTGCTTGTCGTTCACGTAATTTCTCTGGAAAAGGTTGCAATGTTGTTGTCGTCGCATAACGATAGACAACAGACAGCTTCTCATCAGGATCTAACGCAGAAAACTCATCTGTCCCAGTAGGAGAAAAAACTAAAACATCGCAACCCAGCTCCATTAATAATAATAAAAAGTAGCGCTGGCTAATAGTCGACTCCCCGTACCAAACCACTTTAGGAAATTCATCACCGATATCTAATGACTGTGACCATTTTGCCCAGTGGTTTTTAAGCCATTTAATCATATCGATTAAGAACCGTCTAAATTCATTTGATAGTAAACCCGCTGCTTGCTGTTCTTTGAATAATTCAATGATGTTAATCATGGTTAACTGTAAATGCTTATTGATGAATGCATTTGGATGTTGTGGGATTAATTGATGCCCATACATCAAGGCAACTAATCGATTAATAGACAATCCTTTAGGCGTTTCCTGATGTGTTTTTAAGATTGATTGCACAGCTTGAAAGTCCTTTGGATCAATATATTTATCTAATTTCTCGCTTAATACATGGACTGAGTCATTTTTCGCCATATCAAATAGAGCATTAAAATAATCATCTTCCTCTACAGGAACACCCAATACACGTACAGCAATTCGACTAAAACGAAACCTAGTATCATCCAATTCATAAAGTGCTCTATCTTTGCAAGGCGCCAAAAAATGCGCTTGCCAATCTGTTGTATCCTTATGTAATATAGGCTCAATTTGCATATTACGCATACAAACTCCTCCTTCCTTAAAGAGTGTGTTTGAACTTATAGCATTTCATTTTCTCTTATAGTGTAACACGATTTACATGCTCTAGAACATCATGTAATAGCTCTTTCGTGAATGCTGTTCCATTTTCGTTTGAATAGTGAGTTTGAGTTAGTTTTTTGGGCTCTTTATCCTTCATATCACCGTGAAGTGGTGTGTAAGATCTGTCTGCCATTGCTAGCATATTATAGTCCAATATAGAGTCGCCCGCTGCAAAATGAAAGTCAAAGCTATATTTATTCTTGATATACGTCACAGCTGCTTCTTTCGTTAGGACATTAGGTATCATATAGAGTTTTTTCTTTTGTAACAGTACATGCCATCCAAGTTCATGTAATTCCTCTTTTAGTTGTTGCAAAGCAACCGGTTGGACATTTTCTAGATGAACATGATTAACATAAAATAAATCATCAATATATAAAGATCGCTCCATCCAATTGGCATACTTTATATCATTCATAATTTGTAGCATTTGTTCATCTGGAACCGAAGAATCTTCAATGGATTTCCTTAACTGCTTTGCCCATACGAGATCAGGTTTACCGTTCTCTAATATAGTCCCCCCATTACTTGTAACCGCAACAAGCGGATGTAATTCTTGTATGAAATGAATCCGTTCATATTGGTGCCTTGCACGAGTAGTAACTGGAACAAATAATGTCTTTTCTCTTACTTCTTTTAGTAACTCCATCGTCTCGTCACACATCCAACTAGTCTCTACATCAGCTTTACGTTCTACTGCCGTTTTCGATTTGTTAGTAGGATAAAGTGACATCATATGATTTGAGTAAATGAGTGTACGGTCTAAGTCAGATGTAAATAGTATCTTCATATTAACTCCTCTATACCCTTTTAATGAGTCCACAACATGAATAGGACATATTAGGGTATTCTTCAATTGGAATGTTTTTGTCTTTTGCTAATAATAATACATGTTCTAAATCATCAATACATGTGGGGTTAATCAGAATTTTCCATGGTACACGACGTAGTAATACTCTAGTTGTTTCTCCAATTCCAGGCTTTATGAGATTGACATCAGGTATTTCCATTTCTTTTTGAATAGCTTCAACAGCTTTCATCCCAAGCCATGTAGGCGTTGTATCTTCCAACAGACGCTCTACCAGAATGCTTCGTACTTCATCAGCTATATGCTGAAAATATACCGATATTTCATCAACATATAAATTGGAAACATCATCGTCTTGCAACTCTTGGTAAAATTTAGCCCCATGAAAATCCTCTTTTTCCAAAAGATTGTCATTTGAAATAGTACGACTAACCAATCCTGAAACTGTAGAGTTTAAACAAGCAGATGGAATCAAAAAGTCCTCTCTTGTCCCGTATAATGAAGAACAATGACCTGGATCTGCCAGAACCGCTAAGTCACTTTCAATTAGAGTGCCATGCTTTTCGTTATAAATCATACATGATTGGTCTAACTCTTTTGTGATCGCCCCTTTTCCTGTCCAACCATCGATAAACTGAATATTAGCATCAGGATGCTTTTCTAAAATATAGCTGATGGCTGTCTCATCGAAACCTTTACCACGTATAATTGAAATCGAATAATGCGGGATATTCTCATGATAATGTTCTTGCAAATAACGCTTAATCAATACACCAATAGGAGTACCCGCTCTTGCTAAACTAACAAGGACTAAATTCTCAAGGCCTTTTTGCATATTTATTTGCTCTGCTACAACACCTACTGCAATAGCAATACGCTTTGCATATGCTGCTAACGTTTGATGAAATAATTTTAAGTACTCTTTAGAAGGCTGATATTCAATAGGCAACATTTCTGAATAGTGTGTCCCTGATTGAATTAATCGTTCACGCTCCTCATTACTCATTTCCAGTGATTGCTTACTTAAATCGCGTAATAAAAAGACACAGTCATCCGGTTGATAGCTACCTATTGGATCTGGTATATATTTTACGTTACTCATTCAGTATCCTCCCCATAGTTCAACACGAGGATATATATTTGGTCAATATTCACGGTTTCCAGTTGCTCTATTAGCTCTGATAAAGCAGCTTTATTTACTATTCTTTCTACTACAAGGAAAAGTTCAGTGTATGGATAGGTATCTAAATTATATAAGAAGTTTACAACCCCATTATTTTCTGGGCTATCAAATGCCCATTTTTGCGAAATTGTATAACCTTCATCTAAAGAAGGGTAAATTGGGCTACGTGTCGATGATTGGAAATAAACATCTGCCCCCATAAATGATGCTATTCGCATTGGGATATACATAAATTCTCCGGTTCCTACTACAAGAGCTGGACCTGTTGTACGTAATGTAGTGAGTTGTTTTGCCATTTGTAGTAATTGGCTATCAAGCTCATGGTGCATTTCAGCAGTTAAGCTAAAACGACCTGTACCTTGTAAATAAGACGCATTATTCACTTTTTGTCGCTCGTCCGTTGATGTATATGGGAGGATATTATTCGATTTAGTATCTAGTACTTGAATACGAGCTTTATTTTGTGTTGCATTTTCTAGCTTTTTATCCACTTGTTCTGGTGCTCCGTGTAACGTAAAGTGACCTTGCACAATGGATATAAACTGAATAGAAATGCCCCACTCATGCTCTAACTGATTAAAAATGTCCTGTTTTTCTTGTGGACGCCAATCTAAAATAGACATAATCGTGTAATGCTTAATATGTGGAAAGCGCTCATTTAATGTCTTAATAATATTAATCACTGTATTACCTGTCGTAATTTCATCATCCACTAAAACAATACGTTGTGCTTGCTCAAAAACCGCTTCGTTTGTGGAATAAACTCGGTGACTTGTTGCATGCGAGTGTTCCTCCTCAAAACAGATAATCGGCTCAAGTTCATTAATCAATTCTCTTGTCGTGTGAATATAAGTAGCATTTGAATTAAAGTTACGGAAAACGGCATGTCCTAAAGCCGTAGCAGTTTCAGCAAAACCGATGAAAAGTGTCTGATGTTGTAAGTTTACCGGCAGTTTTGTCACTTGCTCAAGCGTTTCTTGTACATCTACTTCACCTCGTAATGCACGAACTACTAGATTTTCTAACTCATGCATTTCACCATAAGTCTCTTTCATGTATCGCATACTTAGTAATGTACCTACTAATAACGGCATTTGAGGTTCAACTGCCAAATGCTTTCCGAGTACTTTACTGACAAAAAGAAAGCCTCTCTTTTTATTAATGCGTGTCGCCATTTGAAATAAATCCTCTACTTTAAATTGATAGGGATTATGATCTAATGTTACGGTAATTTCATAGTCACCTAAAATAGGTAATCGTTGCTCATATTGATCCTTTATCAATTCATTCACCATCCATACTTATTAGAAATGTTGCAAAATCAGCTGATTCATTTAAAACACCAAAGAATTTAGCTCTCATAAAAATTTCTTCTGCCCAAAAACTATGTGGTTTCATCTCATTCATCTTATTAGCATATTGACTCTTCAGTACTCCTTTAGAACCATCATTATGCTTCTTGATACTAAGTGCATCCAAATATTCTTCATGTGTCACAGCATAAAGAGCATGGACATATCGAATATGTGATGGGTGGATAATCGTCTTACCTACTATGCCATTTTGTTTATCTAACAATACCTCTTTTACTAAACCATCTATATATTTATCTAAAATTGCCTGACGCTCACTTACAGCATCGTTTTTGATAAAAGGCGTTTGCCTTAACGATGGTTTTAGGACACGCTCATGACTAAAGTATTCCCATACAGGCCCAGAAATTACATAAGGATCTGGTTGTCTCTTAAACACATTGACGATGTCAGCCATACAATCACGGATTATTGAAACATCATAAATCGTCGAATCTGCACTTCGACGAATACCATAAATACCACAGAAATCTGTTGCACCAATGCGTACATTTAAAACGAGCTCACGATACTGATCTAATAACTGTTTAATCGCTAGCAATTTTTCTACTCTTTGTTCCTTATAAATAATATCTGGTGTTTCTAATATCGGCATACCGTAAATTTTTAGATTATGTTGCTGCTTTGCTTCAGCTAATAAAGCAAAAAATTCTTGTCCTACTTCGACAGTAAACTTAGGGAAAACATAACCTGTTAATACCACTTGTTTATGACCCATTGCTTGCATTAAGCGGCGCAATTGCTTAGGATCTCTTACTCTTATAAAAACAAGAGGGATATTCTCTATTGTAGAAGTATCATGTAAATACTTTTCATAAAGTCTATCCAAAGCCAACACAACTAATTTTTCAGCATCTTCAACATCATGGTCACCAACAGCATCTTCTAAATCTATTACTAGAGAAGTTAAATCATTGTATTTACGATTTTGAATTACTTCATCTAGTTTCGGTAAAGTCCCGGGCATATATAAAGTTGCACCTAATGAATAGGCTAACTCTTGTGGATTGTCCCATTTCGTAAAATGTTCTGGTGCTCTATAGAAAATTGTATCTAACATATTTTCAAAATGTCTCATATTGTTCTCTCCAACGATTTAAAATGGCCTTACAAATTAATAGAAAAAGGCATTCTATGAGTCTAAAATTAGTCGACTAATAGAACGCCTTCATGCTTAGTGTTACATATTTTCAAGCTTTTTCTTATTTCTGAAATGTACAATGAATGTGCCTAAGAAAGCAACAATTAAGATAAGGAAGAAAGTTGTATTCTCCATGTGGAAACCAAATACTCCTGCAAACATTTTAATCGCAATAATAGCGATTAATACAAAGGCTGTCGTCTCCATCTCTGGAACTTTTTCAATTAATGTAAGGAATACACCAGCAATCGTTCTCATCATTATAATTCCAAGAATACCGCCTAGTAATAGGACCCATACTTGGTCAGAAATCGCAAAAGCAGCTAAAATTGAGTCGATAGAGAATGCAATATCCATTAACTCTACTGAAATGACTGTTGCCCAGAATAACCCAAACACACGTACAGTCCAGCTTTCCTTTTTAAACTCTTTTGCCTCGTCATCTTCTCCACCTTTATTTTTGAAGTGAGAATAGACGATCCACCCTAAATACAAGGCACCTAGAACTTTAACAAGTGAGAATTTAACAAGGTAAACACCAATTCCTATAAATAAAAATCGGAAAATATAAGCACCAAACATTCCATAAAGAAGTGCTTTTTTTCTTTGTTCTGGAGGCAAATGCTTTACTAGTACAGCTAATACAAGTGCATTATCTGCGGACAATAAACCCTCCATCACAACTAGAGAGCCGATTAAACCCCATGCTTCAGGGCTTTTTAATACTTCCCCCCACATTTCCCAGTTGAAGAATTGAGCGTATGTACCCAATATTTCGTTGATTATTTCCAAGTGACTTCCTCCGTTAAAAACATATTAAATTGTATGTCGATTAGCAGAACTTATTGTAGTCCATATGCGTTTACTAAAGCTCCTAAGCCACCTTGGTATCCTGAACCTACTGCTGCAAACTTCCAATCATTATTATGACGGTATAATTCACAGAATACTACTGCTGTTTCAATACTGAAGTCTTCACCTAAATCATATCGCAGTACTTCACTTTGCGAATCTTCATTTAATAAACGAACATAAGCATTTAATACTTGTCCAAAGTTTTGGCGACGAGTGTCTGCTTCATGAATTGTAACAGTTACTACGATTTTATCGATTTGAGGTGAGATTTTGCTTAAGTCTACTAGTATTTTCTCATCGTCACCATCACCTGCACCTGTACGATTATCTCCTGTATGTGTAACGGATTGATCTGCACTAACTAGGTTATTATAAAAGATAAAATCTTGTTCGTTACGGCATTTGCCAGATGCATCTAATAAAAACACAGATGCATCTAGGTCAAAATCTTGTCCGCCATCAAACTGTTTTACATCCCAGCCTAATCCGATTCCAATGTTTTTTAAACTAGGATCATTTTTTGTTAAATCAATTCGTTGTCCTTTACTTAGTTGAATAACCACACTAGACACCCTTTCTAAGTTTAATTAAAAGAAGATTAGTTCACATCTAAACCGTAATCATTGCAAAGTGCTGATAATCCGCCTTGGTATCCTGCACCAATCGCATTGAATTTCCACTCTGCGCCGTGACGATAAATTTCACCAACAACAACCGCTGTTTCTATACTGAAATCTTCGCCTAAATCATAACGTACGATTTCTTCTTTTGTATCAGCATTCACTACACGAATAAATGCATTTGATACCATACCAAAATTTTGACGACGCGCTTCAGCATCGTGAATTGTAACTGTAAACGCAACTCTTTCGATAGATGCTGGGATTTGATTTAATGCTACTTTCGACGTTTCATCATCGCCATCTCCAGCACCTGTTAAGTTATCGCCAGAATGCTCAACAGCACCGCCAGCACCTTTTGTATTATTATAGAAGACAAAATCTTCTGGAGCAGTCACTTTGCCATTAGCACCTAATAAAAACACTGAAGAGTCTAAGTCAAAGTCTCCACCACCATCATACTTGTTTGTATCCCATCCTAATCCAACGATTAGATTAGTTAAACCAGGGTTTGTTTTTGTTAAATCTACTTTTTGTCCTTTTTGTAATGAAATTGAAGCCATTTGAAATTCCTCCTAAGTTTTAATGTTTTATATTACTGAAATCTAGTACAAACTTCGCCTAATTTAGCATCAGTTGTACCATCACCAATAGCACCAAATTTCCACTCACCATTATGGCGATAAATTTCACCAGTTACTAACGTTGTTAAATCAGCATAGTTATCAGATAAATTATAACGAATCAATTCATTCCCAGTATTAGGTTCAAATACACGAATATATGCATTTTGTATCATACCGAAATGTTGCTTACGTTTTACACAATCGTAAATATTAACAACAAATACAAGTTTATCGTAATCTGCTGGCACAGATTTCAAATCGATTGTAATAACTTCATCATCACCGTCTCCATCACCTGTTAAATTATCTCCAGAGTGTTGAACAGATCCACATTTACTTTTTAACTTGCCGAAATAAACGACATCTTGACCATCTTTTAAATGACCATCTTTTAGCATTAATACTGAGGCGTCACAGTCAACATTACTACCGTTACCCCCGCCACCACCAAATAGTCCACCTAATAGACCGCCGCTTTTCCCTTGGCTAACTGGGTCCCAACCTAAACCAACCATTACGCGATTTAAATCCGCTTTACCCTTTGTTAAATCGACTCTTTGACCTTTTTGTAAATTAATGCCCATAGTCATTCACTCCTTATTTTTAAAAATCCTCACATATTTCAGCCTTAATTTGAAAAGAAAATCATCATAGAATATAAACCCCTTATTATTTGTTATTATATAACAAATATTAAGAATATTAGTAATATTTTCTTTGAATCAAATTAAATTGTATCCCCAGTAATAGATTTATTATTGGGCTATTGCTTCTGCCACAAATTCACCTTGTTATGTAAAGAATTACGCCTTATAGCAATTAGCTTATACGCTTAATACTATATACGATTATAACTTTAAATGGTTTCATTTTTTTTTTCAAATCATAGACAAATAAATAAGGAGATTTCTTAACCTGCTGTCGATTAAGAAATCTCCCTTTTTTTATTATTTCTCTTACTATTTCGTATTATTCGCGGAATTTCCCAGGAAATAGTTGAAAGAAAAAATGTTCAATATAAGAAAATAGATTGTCGTAATCCTTTTTTTGCTCTCCTTTTACAATTCCCTCTAAATTAAGTGTTTGCTCTTTCCCATCACCATTAAAATAGAGTATTCGATCAAGTACTTTTAAATCACTCGACTCTTGCTCATTTATCTTCATCTGGTTTGAACCATCCATATGAATTCTATTTAAATAACCATTTTTATCTTTGTTACTAAAATACAACCAATCTCCAGCTTTTACTAAGTACTTTGCGTTTGTATTTGTTACTTTCTTTTCAGTTCCTAACTTTGTATCTCTTTTATGAATACCCCTACTACCATCTGCTTTTGTATAGAAAACCTCGTCTCCAGACTTCACAAAATCTTCGGTATCTCTTATAAAGTTATATGTTGTATCAGAAGCCTTTTGATAATCTTTTGTCACCCATCTATGATCTTCTGCTAGTGCTGAATCAGATAACAAGAAATATTTGCTACTTACTTTACCTGCACGATCTGGTGTTGGGTCATTAAAAGTAGAATCGACATGATACCACTTGCCATCTACTTTCACTAGATTCCATGAATGCGCAACTTGATCAACATATCCTACAACATATCTCACATCAATCCCTGCTGCTTGATATAATTTATAAGCCGCTAATGTATAGCCTTGGCAAACTGCTATACCTTCTTTAAAAACTGCATAGGCTGAGTGGGCGCTTGATTTTGTATCCGACCCGTACTTTGTATTTAATACGATATAATTATTAATCGCTTTTACTTTGTCAAAATCACTCATCTTTTCAGATATCTCTTCATTTATGAAACGTTTTACTTGTGCATCTACATATTGCTCTTGACTCTTCGACGTATGATAAGAAAACGTATAATTTATAATAGCTGAACTTGAATTATATTGATAATGAATATTACTCTCTTTAAAACTACCTGCGAGATAATCATCATCTGCTAAGAGTTGCTCCACGACTCTATTTATTTGTTCCATTTTTGGCGTAATATTGCCCTTATAAGAGATGATTAACTTCCCTTCATAATTATGCATAGCTCTAGATACGGCCGTTTTAAGACCTTTAACAGAGGAAACAGTGACAGCATCTTTCGCAGCTGATACTTCCAAGACCCTATCACTACTACTTGTTAAGGCCAATATCAATATTAAACTGAAAATCGATAGGTACCAATTTACCTTTCTCAAGTCATCATCACATCCTCTACTTTATAAGTCTACAGTCAATGTACATTATCTTCAATTCTTATATCGGATAAATAAAAAGAAGGACATTACAGAAAGTCCCCATTCCCTATTATATTTTATCCATGTCGAAGTATTCCGGAAAAAGAATCAAAACAGGCTATTTTAATTCTTTATTCGTGATTTTTAATTTATGCTAAACCAACCTGCATTCATTTTGTTTTATATTTACTAATTACAATGACAGATTTACTTTTTTCTTGAATGGCAAGGTAATTAGCATTTAGACGACTTATTATTTTTCTTCGATGTTATCTATAGAAAGAGAGCTATCTAGTTGTGGACGATAGTTCAACTGTACATCCCCTCCATTGTAAAACCACCTATTCATGTTAGTGCAAGCAAGTCTACGGACTATTTGATATGATAGTAACAGAATGACAAATGTACTGAGGTGGTCTTGTGCAAGACATTATACAAAAAATGCAATCGCTTGGCTTTAATCAATATGAAGCCAAAGCATATTTGGCATTAGTGCGACTTGGCTCTGCCAGTGCTTATCAAGTAAGTAAGGACTCAGGCATACCACGTGCACGCATATATGAAATTTTAAACGGACTTGAAAAACAAGGGCTTGTCTTGAAAGAAGAAATAAATGAAGCTGCGCAATATTCTCCGCTCCCTGTTGATGTTTTTTTAGAATCGATGCAGTCGAATTGGCGCTCTAATTTTGAGTCCATTAGCAAGTCGTTAAAAGAACTTGAAAAAACAGAACTGACACCGGATAATCGTGTAGCAACATTAAAAGGTGCCGAACATATTCTTTCCTTCTGTCGTACTTTATTGAAAAAAGCGGAGAAAAAAGTGGTGATTTCATTTTGGGGAGATATGTATGACGAACTACTAGCTGATTTAAAAGTAACTTCAGAGTACTGTAGACTAAAAGGTATCGTCTTTGAAATTGAACAGCCATTACAAGGTTTAGATCATCACCGCACAACTTCATATACTGAAAATATCGGTCATCAAAAATGGTTTATCTTGTCCATTGATAGTAAAGAGTTGATTTACGGCCCCTCCATTTTAGAAAGAGAGACTGCTTTTTATACCGACGATCCAGTCCATATTTATTTGTTAGAAAACTATATATGGCATGATATTCTAGTCAATCGATTAGTCAAAAAACAAAACGATACAGTAGAAAAATGGATTGCAACTGAGAGAGATGATTTTTTTTCAATGTAAACAGAAAATGACCTTCGCTTTTTATTTTGCGAAGGTCATTTTTTTATAAGATATGTAAGTAATCTAGTACGTTTTTAAGGATTAGAATAACTGTAACAAAAATGAATAATACACGTACATAACTCGCACCCTTTTTAATAGCAAATTTCGAACCAACAATTGCTCCAACAATCATTGCAAGCCCCATTGGAATACCATAAGAAAAATTAACAGCTCCGAGAAATAAGAACATTATAAGTGCAGCAATATTACTAGCAAAATTCAAAAACTTCGCACTTCCCGCAGCTTGTAAAAAATCAAAACCAATCATTAAAAATGCAAAGATAAAAAACGAACCAGTCCCGGGTCCTAAAAAGCCATCGTAAAAACCGATTATTGTCATTACAGCTATAAATATTAGCGCCTTCTTCTTATCTAATTTCACATAAGTCGACTTTTGACCCCAGTTTTTTTTGAAGATGGTATATGTCGCTACTGCAATTAAAAGTATTAGCACAAGTGGCTTCAGTACTTCTGGCGATATAAAGTGTACAAACCATGCACCTAACATCGAACCAAAGAACACAAGTGGGAAGTATTTACCGACTATTTTAAAATCGATGTTTCCAGAACGAAAAAATGAAATAGTACTAGTAAGGGACCCCATAGACCCTGCTAGCTTATTCGTCGCAATCGCTGTAGACGGTGATAAGCCAGTAAACATTAAAGCAGGAATAGAAATCAAACCGCCCCCACCAACAACCGAATCAATAAATGCTGCTAAAAAACCAAATGCAACTAACAATAAAAGTGTATACAAGTCCAAATCCATCATGCAAACCATCTCCCTAACTTTCAACTACAAGATAAATAACGTTACTACTTTAATAGTAACTACACTTTATTGTATTGTAAATAGAGAAAAGATAATAATTCTAAAATATTTAAACAACTCTTCTATAAGTTTCATATACTAAGTTATGGAGAGAAATGATTTAATGATTAACATCTTTTTCACTATTAGTGTTATAGCGGTTCTCATTGCTGGCCTAGTTATAGGTGCATGGCAAACGGGCGAAAGAGACCGACGAACCGTTCAAAACATTACACCCGAAGATCGTGCTCTAAGGATGAAAATAAGTACATATAGTTTAGCTGTTGGCGTAATTTGTTTCATAATCGTTTGGATACTTTGGTATTTTGACATTAAATAAGGTAGTAAGAGCAGATGCTTTTACTACCTTATTTTTTATTCAATTGTTTTGTAATCCATTTTTGTTAATAGTGTATAGTAATTCTTAAAATGCGAAGACGAATTCAATTCAGTACAATTATTTAATGTAGAAAATGCGCTTTCAATTAGAAATGCTCTTGGTTCTTCCTTATTCAATAATTCTTGTTGGATAAAATAAAGAAGCTTTATATAAATATCCCTTCTGTGTACATCATGATCAAACACATTTTCAATTTCTCTTCTTAAAGTAAGCGTTGTAAACGACAATTCATTATCAAAGAAATCGTCGTTATTCGGCTGTGGGAAAAGTTTATTTACATGTTCAGAGGTGAAAATCCTAACCCCTTCTTTACTAACATCTTCTATAATATTTATTATACGATCTGTACAGTACTTGGCAATCTGCTGATCTGTAATGCTTTCATGTAGAACTTTGGTCGTTTGAAGAAAACTTTGTAAAATACCTATGAAAATAACGGCACAATCAAATGAATATGGTTGTTTATCATTTGGAAGTATATTTAGAAAACGACCATGTACCCACTGTAAAAACATAAATTTAAAATTCTTGATGAATTTAATTAAATCTTGATCACTAGAAACAATCACATCATCTAAAAGCTGTTGTAATTTATTTTTTCGATTTTCCCTAATCATTAAACTCACTTGTTCTATAAATACATTCACATCTGAGATATCTTTTCCTATCATTAATTTATCTCTTTCTTCTTTCAGCTCATCTAACATTAATTTAAACACAGATTTAAAAAGATCTGCCTTAGAAGGAAAGTAATTATAAAATGACCCTTTAGAAATACCACAGTGATTTAGAATATCTTGTATCGATGTAGAATGATAACCCTTTTCTATAAATAATTCATGAGTTTTTTCAATGACTTGCTTTTTTCGTTTGTTCATCTAAATACCCCTTTAAATACTAACTGTTTATACTCTCAATTACATCTTACCACAATGAATCTAGTGGGTATTTCCCTACTTTCTATCCGAATTATAGTGGTAGATAACTAGTATTTGGGATCATTGTTTAAAGTTCAAAAGAAAAAAAGTAATGAAATTATACGTTTCTTTACAAATCTCAACAGATTGTAGTAAAGTGCACACATTATTTTGTAGGTGAAAATGTAATTGTATAATTTTCGCCAAGTTCGACTCGTATCTTTTCTGTTAGTTTTAAACCTACTATATTATGTTGTGAAATTAATGTATTGGCGTTACTAAATCGCTTATCAGTCTCCCAATCAATCCAATCACCGTAATCTTCAGACCAGTTAGACAATTTATTTAGTAAATCTTTTGGTAAATTAAAATCATCAAGATCAAGATTAAAACGGCATTCTCCACACCAAATAGGATCAGCATAATCCGCTTCAACAATTAATATATTTGGAATATCTGACCCACAATTACAACTCATTGAACCTCTGCACCCTCATCCTTAAATTTATAAACCTTTTACTTTCTAATTTTCATTTGCCTCATTAACTAGTATGTACCTATAAAAAAATTTTCAACTATCCACTTTACTCTTTTGGAGTCCAAAGTAATACTTGATCCTGCTTGCTTTCTCCTTGCAAATAAACGGCTTTTACATTCGCTAAATTTGAATCTTTTATTTCAAAATCAAAACCACCCGCTTTACCACCTAACAGTACAGTTTTCATTCTTAAATAAAATTTATCTTCAATAATATCAAAAGTATAACCAGCATACTTTTGATTGCTACCTGTAAAGTCTCCTTTTATATGCAAAGTTTGTCCATCAAATACTTCCACTTCGTCAATTTGAATAGCTGATGTATCTGTTATTTTAGCAATGAGTGTATATATAGCAAAGCTGAAAATTGCTAAACCTAAAACAGACGTAACTAATACTAAAACCCTACTTTTTTTCATCTTCAATCACCCGTTCATTCAGTCATATATACCACTATAATACACTTCTACCCGTCTCACTATTTTTAAGTCTTAATAATTTTTTAGTTATTCTAAGAAAATATATGATAAGGTAAGTACTGTTATATTTACAACATTTACACTATGGAGGTACTGCAATGAAAAAAATCATTTTTGCAACATTCGCATCAACATTACTACTCGGGTTATCTGTTCCCCCGTTAGAAACAGACGCCGCTGCTAAAACATTTAAAAACTGTACTGAACTTAACAAAACATACAAGGGTGGCATCGCCAAAAATAGTAAAGTGAAAAATAAAGGCGGTAAAACTAAATATAAACCTAAAGTATCTGCTAAACTTTACGCAGCCAATAAATCCAAAGACCGCGATAAAGATGGCATTGCATGTGAAAGATAATTCCTCTTCATAACAAAACAAGCATCTTCCCTTTGTGAAAGATGCTTGTTTTTATTTACTTATACTTTGTAATTGCTCACATTTTTTGCAATCTGGACATTTGCCGTAGATTTCAAATTTGTGATCATCAATTTCGTATGATGGTAGTTGCTCTTGCAGGAGGTCCATTGGGCAGAGATGAATTTCTTTAATGTTGCCACACGCCATACAAATGAAATGGTGATGATGATGTTCCGTTTCACATTGCATGCGGAAATGGCGTTCGCTGGAAAGTTCAGTTTCTTCAAGAATTCCTAGCTGTACAAATGTAGCAAGATTACGATAGATTGTGTCGTAACTCATACCAGGATAATCTTTTTTCATAACAAGCAGTAGGTCACGTGCGGTTAAATATTTTTCAGTAGCCGCGAACATATCTAAAATTTGCTCTCGTTTGTCCGTTTTTTTATAGCCATTCTCTTTTAAAATTTCCCATGCTCTAGAAATATTCATACCCAAACTCCTCCTTGTAAATTAAGCACGCACGCTCATTGCAATCTTCTTACCCACAATAACGATTAATAAAATCAAAATAGAGATCATAACGATTGTTCCACCAGGTGCTAAGTCTAAGTAAAAGGCAGATACAAGACCTGCTATAACAGCCGTTTCACCAAAAACAATCGCATATAATATCGCTTGTTTAAAGCCTTTCGCAATACGAATACTTGCAGCCACTGGTAACGTCATTAATGATGAAACTAATAAAATCCCAACAATTCGCATACTAGCAGCAATAACTAGAGCTGTCACAATCATAAATAATAAGTGAATCCATTTTGCAGGCAAACCACTCGCTTTTGCATATTCGTCATCAAAAGATAAAACAAACAATTCTTTATAAAATAAATAAATAAACGCTATCACTAGTAAAGCTATTACTACGACAATAAATAAATCCTGTCTGCTTACAGCTGATACTGAGCCAAATAAATAACTAAATAAATCGGTACTAAATCCTTTTGCAAGTGAGATAAAAATTGCACTAATCCCTATACCACCTGACATAATAATTGGTATTGCTAACTCCTCGTAATGCTTATACAGGCGACGCAATCGTTCAATAAGTACAGAACCACTGACAGATGCCACAATCCCTAAATAAAGGGGATTAAGTAATGCTAGCCCTGTGAATGTTTGGCTTAGATAAAGGCTACCAGCTATCCCTGCAAGGGTTACATGGCTTAGTGCATCCGCAATTAACGATAATCTTCTAACGACGATGAAAACGCCAAGTAACGGAGCAATGATTCCTATAATAATGCCAGATAAGAATGCATTTTGTAAAAATTCATAATGTAATATAGATGAAATCATTGTGTCTTCTCCTCTTTGGTATGATGAATTTTACGGACTGCGTGACCATACCAAGCATTCAACTGATCGTCTGATAGAGAATCATAATCGTTCTTGAAGCCATGAAAATGGATTGTTTGATTTAAACAAGCAACATGACTTATGCGATTTGAAACCGTATCGACATCATGTGTTACTAAAATCATTGTCATTTTATGGTGCTCATTTAAATTTGCGAGCATATCATAAAATGACTGCACATTTTCGTGGTCAATCCCGACTGTCGGCTCATCTAAGATTAATAACTTCGGCTCTGCGACAAGCGCTCTCGCTATAAAGACACGCTGCTGTTGCCCGCCTGACAACTCACCGATATTTCGATTCGCAAAGCCATCCATCCCGACATCTTGTAATGCTTGCATCACTTTATCATTTTGATCAGCTAAGTGGCGCTTGAAAAGACCAATCTTCTTTGTTAAGCCACTTGCAACAACTTCCTTGACTGTAGCTGGGAAACCCGAGTTAAACGAGTTTGATTTTTGAGAAACATAACCAATCAACTCACGTTTTTTAAATGTGTTTGCCGGCTGTCCAAATAATTCAATTTGACCGGAAGTTGGTCTCATCAATCCTAAGATCAGTTTTAACATTGTTGATTTCCCCGAGCCATTTGGTCCGAGTAATGCGAGAAAATCGCCTTGCTCTACTTTTAAAGAAATATTTGATAACACTTGAGTATATTCATATTGGAATGAAACATTTTTAAGTTCAATTAAAGGCACTTGCGCCATATTCTTCGCTTCTTTCTAATTCAGAATCATTACGATTTACAAAGAATTAGTATAAGTGAAAGATAGAACTTTGTAAAGAATGAATACTTGAAGGGGTGGAAGTATGGATTATATGTCAATAATACAGGAATTCCAAGGCAAATCGGATGAGGAGCTCGCCCTCTATGCAAAAAATTACAAGATTCCATTATCGAAAAAAGAAATTCAAAAGTTGCGCCCACTATTATCGTCCTTTTCCATTCAATGGGTGCTAATGGGGATACCTGATCAAGTAATGAGGGATATTGAAAAAGCCATTGGCAAACAGAAAACAGCAGATTTATTAAAACAGTTTGGTCGCTAAATTTTTAACAACTTCAAGATAACTGCAAAAAAAAGGCTTCTCACCTTTTTAGGCGAGAAGTCTTAAGCATTCGAAATTATTCCCCTCTTAATGCATCGATTTTCTCAGGCATAAAAGTTTGGTTACGGAACATTTCTATTTCATATTTGTATGGTGCTTTTTTATTTTTTGCATCTGTACCAACAAATGGTGTTTCTAAAATTTTAGGTACATTCTGGAATGCTTCATGATGGACAATACGATTTAGTGCATCAAAGCCAATATGACCAAAGCCAATATTTTCGTGACGGTCCTTCGCTGCACCACAAACATTTTTACTATCATTGATATGAAGCACCTTGATACGATCGATACCAATCGTTTTATCAAAGTTTTCTAGAACTCCATCAAAATCATTGATGATATCATAGCCTGCATCATGTGTATGACAAGTGTCAAAGCATACAGATAGACGTTCGTTGTTTTTTACACCATCGAAAATCTGAGCAAGCTCTTCAAAAGTACGACCACATTCAGAACCTTTACCAGCCATCGTTTCAAGAGCGATTTGTACTGGATAATCTTGTGAAAGTACTTCATTAAGACCTTCAATGATTCTCGCTATACCAACTTCAGTTCCTGCACCAACATGAGCACCTGGGTGTAAAACAATTTGTTTTGCACCGATTGCTGCTGTTCTTTCAATCTCTTTTTGTAAGAAGTCGACACCAAGTGCAAATACTTCAGGTTTTGTTGTATTGGCAATATTAATAATATACGGTGCATGGACAACAATATTAGATAGACCATGCTCCTTCATATGCAATAATCCTGCGTCAATATTCAACTCTTCAATTGGTTTTCTGCGTGTGTTTTGAGGAGCACCTGTATAGATCATGAAAGTGGATGCCCCGTAGGATGCTGCTTCTTCACTTGAAGCTAGCAGCATTTTTTTGCCGCTCATAGATACGTGTGAGCCAATAAGCATGGTCTGAGGTCCTCCTAACTATTTCTGACGGTTTTTTAAACGACGTTCACGTTTTTTAACTTTATCCATTTCCCATTTCATATTACGTTTATAGCCAGGTTTAACCTTCTTAGGTTTACGGACAAGAGATTTCGCTTTTTTGTCAATTTCGTTTTCTTTTTTCTCACGGTTTTGACGTGCATTACGTTCTTTCATGTCGATTAGTTCACCGTTTTTAATGTCTTTTGGTTGGAATGGAATACCCATTTTCTCAACGCGTACGATTGCATCTTCTTCTGAAGGTTCGAATATTGTGATAGATGTCCCTTTGTTCCCAGCACGAGCTGTACGTCCTACACGGTGAATGAAGAATTCTAAATCCGAAGGTAATTCGTAGTTAATAACATGGCTGACTCCCGGAATATCGATTCCACGTGCAGCAAGGTCTGTTGCAACGATGTATTGGAATTCCAAGTCACGTACTTGTTTCATCACTTTTTTACGATCACGTGGAGATAGGTCACCGTGAATACGTCCTGCTTTGACGCCATTATTTGCTAAGAAATCAGCAACATAATTCGCTTGTGAACGCGTGTTAGTGAATATAATAGCTAAATAAGGGTTGATTGTTTTCATCACTTCAAGTAAACGACTGTTTTTTGATTTACTACGAGTTGATACTAAATAGAAATCTAAATTATCCGCTACTGGTCGTTTATCATCCATTTTAATATGGACCGGTGAAGACATATATTTTTTCAAGAATGGTTGTAATTTCTCAGGAACTGTTGCTGAGAATACGAACATTTCAAGTGTTTCGGGCATTTGAGAAGCAAATTTATCGATATCCTCGATGAAGCCCATGTCGAATGCAAGGTCTGCTTCATCTACCACAAGCATTGGCGCCGTATATAATAACAAAGCTTTTTCATCAACTAAATCACGGATTCGTCCTGGTGTACCGACAACAATTTGCGGTTGTGTTTTTAGTTTATCGATTGAGCGTTGTTTGTCTGTACCCCCGATGAACAATTTGGCTTGGATCGATGTTTCTTCGATTAGTTTTTGCAACTCTGCATAAATTTGTGTTGCAAGTTCACGAGTTGGTGCAGCAATTACCGCTTGCACTTCCTCTTTATCTGCACGGATTCGCTCTACGATTGGAATAAGGAAACTATGTGTTTTCCCCGTACCTGTATGCGCTTGACCGATAGCACTCTTTCCTTTTAACACCAAAGGAATTATTTCCTTTTGGATAGGCGTTGGTTCTGTGAAACCTAATTTCTTAATTGCATCTTGCAAAAAAGGTTGAAAATTGTAATCTGTATATTTGGACATAATTGTCCCTCCTAACTTACTTACCTTATTGTAACATGATTCGTACATTTAGTAGACCATTTGCATATGATATCTATTAATAGTACGTACGTCAATTCAAGGTGACCATTATTTTATAAAATAATGGTGGTTCTTGACAAAAATGTGCAAATTTCAAGGAGAAAGGAGATCATTAATGCGCTATTCATCATTTTATCCATTTGCGCAAGGTTTATCGCAATCTGGGGGTGCATTAGGTGGCGTAGCCCAGGGCGCTGCTAACATGTTTGGTGGGGGTGCTGCTGCAGCTGGGCCTAGCGCTGCTGGTATGTTCGGTAGGGCTGCGGCATCTGCTGGTCCTGGGGCTGCTGACATGTTCGGTAGAGCTGCGGCATCTGCTGGTCCTGGGGCTGCTGGCATGTTCGGTAGAGCTGCGGCATCTGCTGGACCTGGAGCTGCTGGTATGTTTGGTAGGGCCGCTGCTGCTGCTGGTCCTGGGGCTGCTGGTGTTGCAAACGCCGCTGGAGCTGTTGGCGGTTTGGCGAGGATGGATCAATATTTGGCAACTGCTGACAAATTTATGTCCACCGCACAACAATTCACTCCAATTTTCAAGCAAATGTCGCCAATGTTCCAAAACTTACCTGCACTTTATAGATTATACAAAGGTTTTAAATCAATCCCTTCATCTGATGGGGCCGGAGCTCGGGATAATACAGGAGGAGCTACCACTCGCCAGGAGTCACGCTCTTCTGATAGTGACTTAGATTTTGATAATGATACGCCAGAACCAAGAACATCAATCCCTACCACACCTAGACCTTCGACACCTCGAATATTCCAACCACCATTTATACAGTAAAATCGTAACCGATTCTTTGTATTAAGGTGGGCTGTCCGTTATAATGGTATTTAACGAGCAATGAAGGGAGTTCGGATCATGCAAGTAACTAAAATCACGCCACGAGGATATTGCTATGGTGTTGTTGATGCCATGGTCATCGCGCGCAACGCTGCATTAGACAAAACATTACCTAGACCTATCTATATTCTCGGAATGATCGTTCATAATAAACATGTAACGGACGCATTTGAACAAGATGGAATTATTACTCTTGATGGTGAAAACCGTAAAGATATTTTAGAAAAAGTCGATAAAGGAACAGTCATTTTCACAGCTCACGGCGTATCGCCCGAAATTCGTGAAATTGCACGTCAAAAAGGCTTAGTGTCAATTGATGCTACATGCCCTGACGTAACTGTAACCCATGACTTAATAGCCGAAAAATCACAAGAAGGCTATGACATTATTTATATTGGGAAAAAAGGACATCCAGAGCCAGAAGGTGCCATTGGTGTTGCTCCTGATCATGTACATTTAGTGCAATCTATTGAAGATATCGAACAATTACAATTAAATCGCGAAAAATTACTTGTAACGAACCAAACGACAATGAGTCAATGGGATGTTGCGCATTTAATGAAACGTTTGGAAGAAAAATTCCCAAATATCGAAGTGCACAAAGAAATTTGTCTAGCAACTCAAGTTCGCCAAGAAGCTGTCGCTAAGCAAGCTGGTGCAACAGATTTATTAATTGTTGTTGGAGATCCAAAAAGTAATAACTCTAACCGTCTAACTCAAGTTTCTGAAGAAATTGCGCATACAAGATCATATCGTATCGCAGATCTTTCTGAATTGAAATTAGAATGGTTAGAAGGTGTTAATACTGTTGGTGTCACAGCTGGTGCCTCTACACCAACACCAATTGTTAAAGAAGTAATCAAGTTTTTAGACCAATACGACCCTGCGGATCCAGAGACTCATAATATGGAACGCTCTGTCACAATTGATAAAATCTTACCTAAAATTAAAACGCCAAAGCCGGTTGTCAAAATCGATCCATACCCGGCTTCGAAATAAAATTGATAAGCCCCTGATGTTGAAAGATTGCATCAGGGGCTTTTTTTATTGGGTGCGTTGTAGTGTGAGAGTGTTACTCATGCGACTTTGGCGCTGCTTGCGTTGGCTTTGGCTCTACTCACGCGGGCTTTGGCGCTGCTCGCGTTGGCTTTGGCTCTACTCACGAAAGCTTTAGCCCTACTCACGCGGCTTTTGGCGCTACTCGCGGGCTTTGGCCCTACTCGCGTGGCTTTTGGCGCTACTCGAAAGCTTTAGCCCTACTCACGCGGTTTTTGGCGCTACTCGCGGGCTTTGGCCCTACTCACTTCGGCTTTGGCTCTACTCACGAGAGCTTTAGCCCTACTAACGCGATTTTTGGCGCTATTCGCGGGCTTTGGCCCTACTCACTTCGGCTTTGGCACTACTCACGGAATCTTTGGCCATACTCGTGTCCTCTTAGGCACTTCTAAGGCAAATTTCAACTCTACTCTCCCCTTTTAATCTCACAAAAAACCCCTGCCAAATTTACTTTTGGCAGGAGTTACAATTCATTTTGCAACTAAAATCAAACGAATTGGAATGGTTCTGTCGAGATTTTAGAAGGGATAAATTCACAGTTTAGTTTTTGTAGTTGGCATAGGTTTTGCATTTTATTGGCTACGCCTACCTTCATAACGCTTTCGACATGATGACCGGGATCTACTATTTGAAGCCCTATTGCTTCTGCATCTTGTGCGACGTGGAAGTACATGTCACCCGTTACATAAACATCTGCTCCAGCACGTTTAGCTGTATGGATGTATTTGTTACCATCTCCACCTAGTACGGCAATTTTCGAAACAGTTGAAGTAAGGTCTCCTACTACTCGAACAGCAGGAACTTGTAAGGATACTTTCACATGCTCAGCAAATTGTTTAAGTGACATCGATGATGGTAGTTTACCTATACGACCAAGTCCCATTTCTTTTGCTGCTGTCTCTAGTGGAATGATATCATACGCTGGTTCTTCATATGGATGGCTGTTGAGCATCGCACGTAGTACTTTGCTTTTGATAGACTTAGGCACAACGACTTCGACTTTCACTTCTTGTTCGACGTGTAGTTCGCCTACTTCACCCGTGAAAGGTGTTGCTCCTGCAAGTGCTCGGAAACGTCCTTCTCCTTGCATTGTGTAGCTACATGAGTCGTAGTTTCCAATTTGTCCTGCACCAGCTTTAGCAAGTGCTTCGCGTAGTTGGTCTGCTTGATCAACTGGCACAAAGACTGCTAGTTTAAACATTTCTTCACTATACGTTGGTACTAGTACCTCATAATTTTGTAAGCATAGCGCTTCAGCAAGTAAATCGTTTACACCGCCTTCAGCGACATCCAAATTCGTGTGGGCAGCATAAACTGCAATATCATTTTTGATTAATTTTTCGAAAAGCTTTCCTTGTGGTGTGTCTGTTCGGAGAGTTGAGAGCTTTCGGAAAATAGGTGGGTGATGGGCGATGATCAGTTCACAACCAGCTGCAATAGCTTCATCTACAACTACATCGTTGACATCAAGTGTCACTAATACTTTTGTGACAGGTTTGTTTAGGTTACCGACGTGAAGACCGATTGGATCATTGTCCATTGCAGCTAATTTTTTTGGAGACCAACTTTCGAACAGCTGAATGATTTCTTGTCCATTGGTTTTTTTCATCGCTTCAGTACCTCCCCAACTGCTTCAATCAAATTTGCTAGCTCATCTGATTTTGCTAATATTTCGGGTGTTTGCTCAGCTTTTTGTAAGGCTTCGCGTACGTGTCCCCATTGTTCAACTTCTCTTGTCCATTTACTATGGAATACATCAGAGTGTTGTTGTTTCAATACTGGACCTAATAACTTTTCAAGTTCACTTAAATTCATCTCTCCTCGTTCTAGTACAAGGATTTCATAAATTTTCTCATCCTCTAATAGGATAACCTCATCGATAATTTTCCAACTATTTTGTAATGCCCATTCACGGATGACTTTTGCATGTATATTTGGCTGTAGAATTAGGCGCTCGACACCTTCTAATGCTAAGGGATGCTTTTCTAAAATAGACGTGATTAGTGGTCCACCCATACCTGCAATTGTAATGGCAGTAACCTCGTCCCCTGGTTGGATAGCTGCAAGGCCGTCTGCAAGTCTTACAGTAATTTTATTTGTTAGTTGTTCTTTTTGGACTTCGTGGCATGCTGAATCATAAGGCCCCTTTACTACTTCGCCAGCAATAGCGCTCTTTGCGATATTGTTATGTACGAGATAGCAAGGTAAATAAGCATGATCACTCCCAATATCTGCGACAATAGCGTCTTGTGGAACGAATTTCGCAACGGTTTCTAGTCGTTTTGATAGTTTTTGTGCATTCATGGCAGAAGCCTCCTTTCATTTTGTATTGTATCGAAAATATACTTTTTTGCATAGAAAAACCCTTATCCTCTAAGGAGAATAAGGGCTCATGCATATATAGTGATTTAATTATTTCAAATCAGCGATATATTTAGCCATAGCGTCAAGGTTATCTGCTGGTACTAAACCACCAGGCATGCCGCCTTTACCATTTTGAAGAATATCTTTAGCCTCATCAGCTGATAAACCTGTACCGTGTAGGTTTGGTCCCATGCTGCCTTCTAGGTTTTCACCGTGGCAAGAGATACATTTACTAGCAGCGAATGCTTCAGGATCAAATTCACCTGCTGCTTCTTCACCTTTAGCAGATTCTTCAGTTTTAGTTTCATCGCCTTTTGCGATTTCTTCTTTTTTGTCTGCTCCATCAAGAGACATGAAGAAAATCAAACCGATACCAAAAGCCATAATTAGGATATACGGAATAATCGGATTCTTTTTCATCAATTAACCCTCCTCATAAGTTCAGTCTTATTTCTAAATAAATAGAATCAGTCAACACTTAATATTGTACTTCATTCTATTGAAAACGAAAAGACTTATTGGGGAGTTTTTCGGCGGAATGTGTCTAATTTGCCATATTCGTCACATTAACATCCAATTTGACGAGCAATTACCATTCTTTGTACTTCAGAGGTTCCTTCTCCAATTTCTAGCAATTTTGCATCCCTCATATAGCGCTCCACTTCATATTCTTTCATGTAACCGTAGCCGCCGTGAATTTGAATGGCTTGATCAGCAATTTCCATAGCAATTTCTGACGCATATAATTTTGCCATTGCTGCCTCTTTTGTAAAAGGCTTGCCTTCGTCTTTTAACCATGATGCTTTGTATACCATATTTCTTGCCAATTCTATTTTCATTGCCATATCTGCTAATTTAAATTGTGTTACTTGGAAAGATGATAATGTTTGGCCGAATTGCTTGCGTTCTTTTGAGTAACTGAGCGCTCGCTCGAAAGCAGCCTGTGCAATACCGACCGCCATAGCTGCAATACCAATTCGTCCACCATCTAGAGTGACAAGGAATTGACGGAAACCATTTCCCTTTTTACCAAGTAAATTCTCTTGTGGCACACGTACATTTTCAAGAATTAGTTCTGTTGTATTAGATGCATTTAAGCCCATTTTTTCGTAACGATCTAAAACGGTAAAACCTTCCGCATCTGTAGGAACAATTATGGCGCTAATTTCTTTTTTTCCATCTTTTATATCTGTAATAGCTGTTAATGCTAGATGTTTGGCATAGCTAGCATTGGTAATATACACTTTGCTACCATTAATAACGAAATCTTGCCCATCTTCTTTTGCTTGTGTTTCGGTACCCCCAGCATCAGATCCAGCGTTTGGTTCTGTTAATCCGAATGCCCCGAATGATTCACCAGTACAAATAGGTGTTAAATATTTTTCCTTTTGCTCTTTAGTACCAAATAAGTGCAGTGGAGCTCCCCCAAGTGAAATATGAGCGGAATATGTAATACCTGTAGAGGCACATGCTCGGCTCAATTCTTCAGTCACAATGGCAAAACTCGTTGTGTCTGCTCCTGCTCCGCCGTACTCTTCTTCAAACGGCAAGCCCATCATCCCCATGTCAGCAAGCTGTTTGAAAATCTCCTTTGGAAAAGCTTTCGTGCGATCGCGTTCAATTGCTCCTGGTGCTACTACTTCATCAGCAAACTCCTTCATTGTTTTGCGAATCATTTGCTGTTCTGATGTAAGATCAAAATTCATACAATCACTCCCCTTTGTGAATACGCTTACACATTAGATTATACAGAAACAAATTGTATATTCATAGAATAAAACGCATTTAACGAGAAAATATGAAAATATTAGAAGAAAAGTATGTATGTGAAAATAATTAATAATCCACCTGCTCCTGAAATCATAAAGTAGATTAGTTTCATCCATATACCCGAAACTAGCCATAAAAAACAATTCGCTATAATTACAATATGCATCGCTAGTGGACTATCAGGTAAATAGACTTCAATAACTCTGACTGAGATTCCGAGTAATAGAAGGGCAGCCGCAGTATATGCAAGTGTGGTTAAAATATCTTTTTGCGTTGCAAACTTAAAGACGTAGAATAGTAAACTAATGATTGTAATAGATACGATAATAATAGGAAAAACGACAAATTTCACGCTTATTAAAAATAAAAATACGAGTAGGGAGATTGTACTCACACCTAATAATGCCATTATCCATAGTTTTTTTGAGCGCTCTTTTGAAAGAATAGCATTTTTCGAGCTAATTTCGAGTTCGGTAGTAGCTAACTCCTCCCCTTCTGCATATAAAGTGGATAAAAAATCACAATAATGCGCTGGTAATAAGTTGTTTTCCTTCCAAAATAAGATTTCATTTAGGATTGTTTCTTTTCGTTGATTCTTCATCTAGTAGTCCCCCAACTAAAAAACCAATTTCATCCATAATTTTACCTTATTTATATAAAAAAGGCACCCCTGTAAAGGAGTGCCTTAAGGACTATTCTAAAAAGTCTTTTAAACGTTTGCTACGAGATGGATGGCGCAATTTTCTTAGTGCTTTCGCCTCGATTTGACGAATACGCTCACGTGTAACGCCAAATACTTTCCCTACTTCTTCCAGTGTACGCGTACGTCCGTCATCTAAACCAAAACGCAAACGTAACACATTTTCTTCACGATCAGTTAATGTATCAAGTACATCTTCTAATTGTTCTTTTAGTAGCTCATACGCTGCATGATCAGATGGTGATTGTGCTTCTGAGTCTTCGATAAAGTCTCCTAAGTGTGAATCATCTTCTTCACCAATTGGCGTTTCTAGAGAAACTGGCTCTTGTGCTATTTTTAAGATTTCACGAACTTTTTCAGGAGTTAAGTCCATTTCTTCTCCGATTTCTTCAGGAGATGGTTCACGACCTAAATCTTGTAAAAGTTGACGTTGTACACGGATTAGTTTATTAATTGTTTCAACCATGTGTACAGGAATACGGATTGTTCTCGCTTGGTCAGCAATCGCACGTGTAATGGCTTGGCGAATCCACCAAGTTGCATACGTACTAAATTTGAATCCTTTGCGATAGTCAAATTTTTCAACTGCTTTAATAAGCCCCATATTACCTTCTTGGATTAAATCAAGGAATAGCATACCACGACCAACATAACGTTTCGCGATACTTACTACAAGTCGTAAGTTGGCTTCTGCTAATCTCTTACGCGCTTCGTCATCACCTTGCTCGATGCGTTCAGCAAGTGCAATTTCTTCTTTTGCACTTAATAAATCTACGCGACCAATTTCTTTTAGGTACATTCTTACAGGGTCATTAATTTTAACACCTGGAGGTACGCTTAAATCATTTAAGTCAAACGTCTCTTCAGCTGCACTACCTTTTAATAGACGATCAAGATTTTCCTCATCACCGTCTTTTCCACCAAGCTCAATACCTTTCGATTCTAATTGCTCGATAAATTCTTCTACTTGGTCTGCTTCCATTTCGTAGGATTGTAGTTTATCTGCAATCTCTAGGTAAGTTAATTCACCATTCTTTTTACCTGAATCTACTAAAAGTTTTTTTGCTTCTTCTAGAGTGTGTTCATGTTCAACTACTGGTTTAATATTTTTAGACTTGTCTGCCATAGGTGTTTCCTCCTTCAACAACCGAATCCGCATCACATTGCCGATAACGATTTTCTTAAATCAATTACTTCTTGTGAAAGCTTTAATGCACTTCCGAAATCATGCATTTTCTCCGCTTCTTTTAATGCGTGATTCTTATCTTGAATTTGCTGCTCAATTTTATACTTTTGAACTTGTTTCAAGCAATCCGAGATCTCTTCTTCGAGATGCTCAGGATCACGATCTGCTAAAGCTGCTTCCATTGCAATTTTTCGTAATTCACTATCTTCTAGAACTTCAGCGAATCGCTGATAATCTGCTTTCTGGTGGTTTTCATAGAAACCTATGAGATGTACATAGACCGCTAAATAGTCATCTCTAACAAATGGTTCTTGCTCCGCTAAACGTACACGATCAACAACGTCAATGTTATGTAACATGTGTGCTAGAAGTAATCTTTCAGCACGATCTATCGCTGTGATCTTCTTTTTAGGGAGCCTCATTTGCGGCGCAGGAGACTGTTGTTGCTCTTGACTTTTTGAGTTTTGAGCAAGCTGTCCTTCCTTTTGGCGCAGTTGCATATTTAGCGTGTCTTCTGAAATACTTGTTTCTGTTGATATTTGCTTTATATATAATTCCTTCTCGATTGGTGATATTCCTCCAACTAAATAGTTCAAGGCTTCATCCACATACTGCAATATATCATTATTAAATTGGAAGTTTTTGTTTCTGCGTGCAAACATCAGCATAAATGCTATATAACTGTGTGGTTCTTCAATAATCTTAGCTTTAAAAGATTCTTCTCCAAACTGCTTTATATAGTCATCCGGATCAAGTCCTGTTGGGAGTACTGCAACATCTACTTTCATCTTTTCTGCGTGTAACATTTCCGCAGCTCGCTTTGCAGCCTCCCAGCCGGCTTTATCTCCGTCATAACAAACAATGATACGTTCAGCTAGACGTTTTATCTTGTTCAAATGTTGCATCGTAAGTGCTGTTCCCATTGTAGCAACAGAATTATGAACATTTGCCTTTTTACCTGACAGAACATCCATAAAACCTTCAAATAATACAATCTTTCTCTCTTTACGAATAACCGGTCGAGCTTGATCCAAATTATAGAGGACTTGCCCTTTATGGAAAATTGGTGATTCTGGACTATTCAAATACTTAGCGTCTTCTCCAGTATTGTCAATTATCCGACCTGAGAAAGCAATTATTCTCCCACCTTCATCTTTGATTGGAAACATTATTCTTTCCCGAAAGCGGTCAAACCATCCAGAGCCATCTTCCTTTTGAATAATGAGTCCACATTGTTCCATTTCTGCTAATTCGAAACCTTTTCGTTTTAACAGTTGAGTCAGTGAATCCCAATGGGGTAAGGACCAGCCAATGCCATAAGATTCGATAAGTTCCTTCGTAAATCCTCTTTGTTGCAAATATATAAGAGCTTTTTCTCCTTCCTCCGTATTAAGGAGGAGGTGCTGATAATACTCAGCCGCAAAAGCATGAGCTTCTTTCATCCGCCCTTCTTCTTTAGAAATAGGGTGCGTTTGTTCTTCAGAAGTTGATACCTCTACATGAACGCCCACACGATCACCTAACTTAGCAACCGCCTCTTGGAATGGAATATGATCGATATCCATCAAGAATGTAATAGCGTTCCCTCCAGCTCCGCAACCAAAGCAATGGAATATTTGTTTATCTGTAGATACAGAAAAAGAAGGTGTCGATTCACCATGAAACGGACATAAACCAAACCAGTTTCTGCCTCGCTTCGTCAATTGAACATAATCATTGATGACATCAACTATATCTGCCTGAGAACGAATTTGTTCAATAATTTCTTCAGGTATTCTTTGAGCCATTCCATCACCATCTTTACTTGCTAATAACTGAATTCGAGATAATCATTTAAAAGTCCTGCATATTTCGACATAAAAATTTATATTTTATTATGGAAAGGTAAAAATGCTTATATACATTTTTACCACAATTTTTTATTATAAAACATTTTGTCTGAAAAATCTATCACTTTTTTATAAAACACACAAAAAAACCTCCCCAGGAACGGGGCGGTTAGCATACTTATCTCATTGTTTTGATAATTGAATACGATGCAGTATATCATTTGCAGTTTCTTCCACTGCACGATTCGTCACATCAATGACATGACAACCGATGCGATCGACAACTTTTCGGAAATGTACAATTTCTTCATTGATTCGATCAAGTTTCGCGTAATTCGCACCGTCGTTTAATCCAAGTGCAATCAAACGCTCTTTTCTTATATTATTCAACTTTTCAGGTGAAATTACAAGCCCAAAGCATTTTTGAGAATCCACTAAAAATAATTCTTCTGGTGGTTCCACCTCGGGAACAAGTGGTACGTTTGCAACCTTATAACGCTTATGCGCTAAATATTGCGATAATGGTGTTTTTGAAGTACGTGAAACTCCTACTAACACTATATCTGCTAGTAATAAGCCTCTAGGGTCGCGACCATCATCGTATTTAACTGCAAATTCAATTGCTTCAATCTTTTTAAAATAATCATCATCTAATTTTCTTACTAACCCAGGCTCTTCTACAGGCTCTATTTTTAAAGTTTCTTCCAATTTCCCCATTAGTGGTCCCATCAAATCAATAGCTGGAACAATCATGTTATCACTTAAGTGTTGTATATAAGAACGCATTTCTTCTTTTACTAGTGTATAGACGATTATAGCACCTTGTTCAGTAGCTAAATGAACGATCTCATTTAACTGTTCCAAACTCTCCACATGAGGGAAACGCTTCAAAAATGTATCTTGCATTCCTGGTCTAAACTGACTGATTGCAGCTTTCGTGACAAGTTCTCCTGTCTCTCCAACTGAATCAGAAACGATAAATACGGCTAATTTATTCATTGAATGCATCACCTCACAAATCATGGTTATCCGCAAGCGATAAAAATGCCCGCGTAATATTTGTTTTTGTTAGCCGACCTATGACTTCGTAGCCATCAGGATGTTCAAGGACGACAGGTAGCGCATCAATTTGTCTTTCAATAAGCTTTTGGGCTGCTTGAATCAATCCGTCTGTCTTCATACAGAATGCAATATTAGGCATTCTAGTCATTATAATATGCACTGGGATGTGATTTAAGTCCTGATTTCCAATACTTGTGCGAAGCAAATCTTTCCTTGATAGGACACCTGTCAAGTATGCGTTTTTGTCTACAACAAAAAGAGTTCCAACGTCTTCTAGAAACATCTGACAGATGGCATCATATACTGATATATTCTCAGATACCACAACCGGAATTGATTGAAAATCTTTCACTTTCATATTCATCATGCTATCTATAACAGCTTGACCTGTCTTTTTACCAGAATAAAAATAACCCACACGTGGTCTAGCATCTAAATAACCTGCCATTGTAAGTATGGCTAGATCTGGTCTTAGTGTTGCTCTAGTCAGTGAAAGACGCTCAGCAATTTGTTCCCCCGTTATAGGGCCATTTCCTTTAACAATTTCTAAGATCTCTTCCTGACGTTTGTTGAGTTCTATTGGACTCACCGCCTCAAAAAGTGTTATACTCAATACTTAATAATTATATACTATTTCACTGTATATTGCTAAGAAAAGAAACGCGTGTTACAATGTGTTCAAATCATATAGGCGATGAACGGAAAATAAGTATCATTTCAAAACATAGCGAGTGGGGAAAGTGAAAGCCTACAGGAAATGAGAAACGGCAACCGGGAGCTATTTTTTTCAAAGAGGACTAAGTTTGTTCTTAGTCAATCGGGGTGGAACCGCGGGTCATTACGCACTCGTCCCCGGGCATTAGTGCCCGGAGACGGGTGCTTTCTTATTTTCAATTACTTTTTGGAGGGATTTTCATGGCAAAATCAATGGAAAATATCGTTAGCTTAGCAAAACATCGTGGATTCGTATTCCCAGGATCTGAAATCTACGGAGGTTTAGCAAACACTTGGGATTACGGCCCACTTGGTGTAGAACTAAAAAACAACGTAAAAAAAGCATGGTGGAAAAAGTTCGTTCAAGAATCACAATATAATGTTGGTCTTGATGCAGCTATTCTAATGAATCCAAAAACTTGGGTAGCATCTGGTCACGTCGGTAACTTCAATGACCCAATGGTTGACTGTAAAAAATGTAAATCACGCCATCGTGCAGATAAATTAATCGAAGATGCAGCATTAGCACAAGGTCAAGAAATTATCGTAGATGGTTTACCATTAGATAAAATGGCTGAAGTTATGAGTGAATATGACGTAAAATGCCCAGATTGCGGCGAACAAGATTTCACAGAAATCCGCCAATTCAACTTAATGTTCAAAACTTTCCAAGGCGTAACGGAATCTTCAACAAATGAAATTTTCCTACGTCCTGAAACAGCACAAGGTATTTTCGTGAATTTCAAAAACGTTCAACGTTCAATGCGTAAACGTACACCATTCGGTATCGCACAGGTTGGTAAATCTTTCCGTAACGAAATCACTCCAGGAAACTTCACTTTCCGTACACGTGAATTCGAACAAATGGAACTTGAATTCTTCTGTAAACCAGGTACTGAATTAGAGTGGCATGCTTACTGGAAAGACTTCTGTAAAAACTGGTTATTAAATTTAAGTATGTCTGAAAGCAGTATGCGCCTACGTGATCACGCGGACGATGAACTTTCTCACTACTCAAATGCTACAACAGATATCGAATTCCAATTCCCATTCGGTTGGGGCGAACTTTGGGGCGTAGCGTCTCGTACAGACTTCGATTTAAAACGTCATATGGAACATTCAGGTGAAGATTTCACTTATATCGATCCAGTTACAAATGAACGCTATGTACCATATTGCATCGAACCATCATTAGGAGCAGACCGTGTAACTCTAGCATTCTTATGTGATGCATATGACGAGGAAGAATTAGAGAACGACGACAAACGTACAGTTCTTCGCTTCCACCCTGCTTTAGCACCTTTCAAAGCAGCTGTATTACCACTTTCAAAAAAATTAGCAGAGCAAGCGAATGACGTTTGGGCTGATCTTCGTAAAGAATTCCCAGTGGATTATGACGAATCTCAATCAATCGGTAAACGCTACCGTCGCCAAGATGAAATTGGTACACCATTCTGTATCACATACGATTTTGACTCAGTAGAAGACGGCCAAGTAACAGTACGTCACCGCGACTCAATGGAACAAGTTCGTATGCCGATTGCAGATGTTAAAGCTTATATTGCTAAACATCTTGAGTTCTAACAGCTAAGCTAAACTGAACTTAATAAACAGTAACATTATCAAACCAAAAAGAGTCGTGATGGGATATTCTATCACGGCTCTTTTTATACCCCTTATAAATGTTCCTCGTCAGCAATTTAACATTGAATAATAAAATTTTCTACATAATAAAAAGCAAACCATATATACTTCTGTAATTTGTAGTTGAAATATTGTTTCTTCCATTAATAGAACCAAATTGATTAATCCCAAAATAGGGATAAAGTTATTAAATAGGGAGCAATTCAAACCCGCTCTACAGCCCTTATAGATTAATTTTAGTAGTCTTTTCTAATTCTCTAATCTATCTCTAATGCTCCAATTTCAACAACTGAATTATCTCTTACTTGTTTTAAAGAAAGTAAAGTTAATAAGCCTGCAAAAAGTAAAAATGCAATGAGAAGCATTCCTGAAGTTAACGTTAAAGATCCTAGAATCATTGGGCCAACGAAGCCACCTAAAGCCGCAAATGAGTTTACAAGTGCAATACCAACAGGTGCTGTTGATTCAGTGAAAAAGAATGTCATATAAGCAAAGAAACATCCAGTAAATCCATAAAGCCCAGCAGATGTAATAGTAAGCATAGCAACCATTGATAAAGGTGTTGTTACAAAACCACATCCTATGAATCCTAAAATTGCAATTATTAAACATACGATAAGATGTGATTTATAAGTATCAGTTCGATCCGTATTCCAACCTGTAAAAATAATTGCCGGAATTCCTACTAATGAAGGAATCATTGCAAGCCAACCGATTTGCATGTTAGATGTATCTACAACTGATAGGTTTTTTATTATTGTTGGAATCCAGAAAGACAAACCATAGATGCCTGTATAACCAGCAAAATAAAAAAATGCTAACTTCCAAACTTTAGAGTCCTTAAGCATCTCTTTCTTAGATACTTTGTTGACCTTTTCACTTGCTCTTCGTTCCTCTTTCAACTCACCCTCAAGCCAATCCTTCTCCTCGGTAGTTAACCACTTCGCCTCTTTAGGTCGATTTACTAAATAAAAGACAACTATCACACCTAAAATAATTGCTGGAATCCCCTCAAGAATAAACATCCAACGCCAACCTTGGAGATTAAACCAAACAACATTATCAATAATCCAAGCCGAAAGTGGCGCTCCTATTAAACCACCAATCGGTAATGCTAATAATAAGACAGCTGTTGCTTTACCGCGTTCTCTAGAGCGGAACCAATAAGTCAGGTATAAAATAATACCTGGGAAGAATCCAGCTTCTGCGACCCCCAATAGGAATCTTAAAATATATAAATGCGTAGCACTCTGAGCAAAACCAGTTAATATTACTAAAATCCCCCAGGAAATCATAATTCGAGCAATCCAAACTTTCGCACCAACTTTATGCATAATCATATTACTTGGAACTTCAAAGAAGAAATATCCTATAAAAAAGATACCTGACAGCAATCCGAATACTTCAGCACTTAAAGCTAAGTCAGCATTCATTTCTAAAGCTGCAAAACCTAAGTTAACTCTATCTAAATAAGCAATTGTGTATAAAATCAATATGAAAGGCAAAATTCGAGTCATCGTTTTTCTAAGAGTAGACTTTTCTATACGTGAAATAGCATTCATAAACTAACCCCCATAATTAATAGTTTGGATTTTCCAATATAATTGCAATGCCTTGCCCACCACCAATACATAAACTCGCAACACCATATCGAACATTTCTTTTATTCATTTCAACTGCTAACGAATAACTAATGCGCGCTCCACTAGCTCCAACTGGATGGCCTAGTGCTACAGCACCACCATTGACGTTCACCTTTTCTTCATCGATTTCAAGTTCTTTCACGACTGCTAAAGACTGCGCTGCAAATGCTTCATTCAATTCAAACAAGTCAATTTGATTAATTTCTAACTTTGCTTTTTGTAATGCTTTTCGAATCGCTGGTACTGGCCCAATTCCCATATATTTAGGATCTACACCAGCTATCCCCCAAGAAACAATTTTCGCTAATGGTTGTAATTTATTCTTTTCTAAGTAATCACTTGATACAACTAAAACTGAAGCAGCACCATCATTAATACCACTGGCATTTCCTGCTGTCACGGTTCCAGTTTCTTTGAAGGCTGGATTAAGTTTTCCTAATCTTTCAGCAGAAATGTCAGTACGAATATGCTCATCTTGATTAATAATAATTTCTTTGCCTTTTTTTCCTTTTAGCACAACTGGAACAATTTCTTCTGCAAAGCGGCCACTTTCACGAGCGATAGATGCCTTTTTGTGTGAGTTCATAGAGAAAGCATCTTGTTCTTCTCTAGTAATTCCATACTTATCCGCTAGATTTTCAGCCGTCATTCCCATGCCACAACCTGCATATTGATCATATAATGTCTCCCAAAGCATGTCGTCAATTTCAGGTGCTTTATTAGGAGAACCAAAACGAGTGCCCCGTAATACATGAGGTGCTAAACTCATATTTTCAGTCCCCCCTGCAATAGCTGCATCGGTTTCACCTAAAATAATATTTTTCGCAGCAGAAACTATTGCCTGTAGACCAGAACCACATAGACGATTAACTGTCAATGCTGTTGAATACTCTGTCATCCCGCTCTTTAACCCAATATGTCTTGCTAAATATGCGGAATTACTCGTTGTATGAATAATATTCCCAAAAATAATTTCGTCGATAGATTCTACCTCTACTCCACTACGTTTTATCGTTTCTTTAACTGTTGCTACCGCTAAGTCTATATCACTAGTATTTTTAAATGAGCCGCCAAATGTTCCAAATGCTGTTCTAGAACCGTTTAAAATATATGCTTCCATTTTCATCACTCCCCATAATGATTTAAATTTACATACCACCAGAAATATTTAAATTTTCCCCTGTAATACCTGAAGCTTCATTTGATGATAAGAAGTAAACACCATCGGCAATTTCTTCTGTGCTTATGAATCGTTTCATCGCTTGCTTTGGATACATAATTTCAGCTAATGCTTCAGCTTCAGTCATCCCTTTACCTTCTAAATCTTGTATTTGTTTTACTAGCAATGGCGTTTTTACTGGTCCAGGTAAAACAGCGTTGGCTGTAATACCAAATTCAGCACCTTCTAATGCAGTTACTCTTGTCAGACCAATTACACCGTGTTTTGCTGCAACATAAGCGACTTTTTCAGGTGTAGCCATTTCTCCATGTACAGAGGAAATATTCACTATACGTCCATACTGTTGCTCTTTCATATAAGGAATAGCATGCTTAGTCATAAGAAAAGACCCAGTAAGCATGACATTAATTAATAAATCCCACTGTTCTGTTGGGAAGTTTTCAATTTTTTCACGATATTGTAATCCTGCATTATTTACCAGAACATCTACATTCCCTCTAGAAGCGACTTGCTGTAATGCTTCACGAACTGAATCTTCATTTGTCACATCAAGTACTATCGCTTTCACTTGATTACTATATTGATTTTGTAATTCTAATACTCTATCTAAATGGAGATCTGCTGCAAATACAAAATCTCCTTGGTCAACAAATTTTTTCACCATCGCTTGTCCAAGTCCACCTGCAGCTCCAGTAATAATAATATTTCTCATTATTTTACCTCCAATGATTTAATACCCAAATGAGGGTTTGTATTTAACAAATGGCGTACTAAAGATTCATCGCGCTCTACTACATACCTATCGACACCTTTTCCAGGATACTCAAAGAAACCCTTTCCTGACTTCACACCAATATTCCCAGCTTGTACACGATCTTTAATGACACAAAAATCTCGTACAGAAGATTCGACTTTCGGTTGTAATTGATCTAACACTATATTCCAAATATCTAGTCCACCAAAATCGATAATTTTTAATAACCCACTTGATGAAAAACGGAAACCTGGACCAGCAAATAAGGCTGTCTCTAAATCCTCTTTACTAACTACTCCATCTTCTAATAATGCTAAAGCTTCTCTTGCTAATGCGACTTGAATACGGTTTGCCACTAAACCTGCAACTTCTCGTTTCACTTCAATCGTCACTTTATTTTGACTTTCTAAAAATGTTTTAACATCTGTATATACTTTTTCATCTGTTTCATTATTTTTTAACATCTCTACAAGTGGTACTATATGAGCGGGATTGAAGAAATGTGTTAACAACACTTTGCTTCTATGTTTTTCAACATGAACGACAATATCTGATAATCGTAAACTTGATGTATTAGATGCTAATATTGTATTTTCTGAGCAAATATTATCTAGTTCTTTAAAAATAGCTTGTTTTACTTCCAAATTCTCACTAGCCGTTTCGATGATTAAATGACAATCTTTTAAATCCATTAAGCTAGTAGTTAGTTGAACATTTTTATATACTTCTTCATTTGTCAATGTAATGTCGAAACCTTGTCTGCGAAAAATATCCAAATACGTGTCAAATTTATTCATAGTAACTTGCAATATCTCTTCAGACAAATCATTTAAAATAACTTTCGTACCATTGATAGCAAATTGAAAAGCAATACCAAATCCCATCGTTCCTGCACCTATTATCCCTACTGTTTTAATCATATGAAACACACTCCTTTTTAATAGAATAAGATTGCTACAATCAAAGCCGGAATACTTGCCAAAAGTGGCGCAATGACCGAAGTTGCAAATATATGCTTATATGCATCTTTATGGGTTAATTTAGAAACAACTAAAATTGTAATAACTGCACCATTATGTGGTAATGAATCTAAACCACCAGACGCTATCGCTGCAATTCGGTGTATTGCATCAGGGTTAACGCCCATATCTAGATAAACCTTTGATAGCGCTTCCATTGCTATCGCTAAACCACCAGAAGATGAACCTGTTATACCCGCTAATGCTGTAGTAGCTATGAATAATGAAATCAATGGACTACCCGGAATATTAGTCATGGCATCCGTGAAGAAAGCAAAGCCTGTTGTTGCAGCTATAACTGCACCATAACCGACATCTGCACTAGTGTTAATTATCGGTAGTACAGCTGATGTTGCCCCAAGATTTAGAGTATCTCGTTTCACTTCGATGTACTTCCAAAATAGAACAACAGAAGTTACTACAGCAATCATTAATGTATATACAATTTCAAGCTTTATAATATTTAATAAGAACAACAGAAGAATTGGAGGTAAAACACTTAGTATAATACTTGGTAATTTTTTATCGACATATATATCTACAATTTGTTCTTCGCTATGATCAGGGTTTTTCATATTCAAATATGTTTCTTGTCGTTTCTCAGATCTTTTTAAAACAAATTTCATGTACCATAGGTTAATGGCAATAACAAATACAGTTGCTACTAAACCTATAGCGGCCCCAGATGTAACTGTAGTACCTAAATATTTTGTAGGAATGATATTTTGAATAGACGGTGTTCCTGGCAACATTGTCATTGTAAAAGTGCCAATTCCAGTAAAGAATGCTGGTATAAATAGATGCCAAGGAATCTCAAGTTCTTTAAATAAAGGTTTAGCGATTGGTAACACAGCAAAAATGACAACAAATAAGCTAATTCCACCGTATGTTAAAAAAGCACAGATTAGCATAATTGAAACCAAAACTTTCATTTTGCTATTTTTACCTAAAATACGAAGTAAAGCCTCAGCAATTTTTCGTGCTGCTCCACTATCATCCATTAGCTTGCCAAACATAGCGGCGAACAAGAAAATAAGGTAATAGTTCTTAACATAATTAACAAAACCACCCATATATTCAGTTTGGTAGGTTTCCAAAATAGGCATTTGATTGCATACCATCACAAACAGACTTACCACTGGAGCTATAATAATGATACTAAAGCCTCGAAGTGCTAAAATAATTAATAATATCAGTGAAACAATAATAGTGATTAAACTCCACATGTAAACACCTCCTATTTAGCTATCTCGACTTCATATAATAATGGTAATCCAACCTTTTCAATTAACGCCTCAATAGTTAAGTCTCCGTATAAATCAACAACTTTTACACCTTCCGAAGTAAACATAAATGTTGCATACTCCGAAACAAACAAATCTACTTTTCTTTCACCGCTAGATTCATAAGTAAGTTGATCTACTAATTTTGAAGAGCCGTCTTTTGCAAATAAAGTTGATGCAACTATTACCTTCTTAGCACCTGCAACCAAATCCATAGCTCCTCCAACACCCAAAATTGGTTGGTTAGGAACTGCCCAGTTAGCAATTTCACCACTTTTATCTATTTGTAATATTCCTAATATTGCGACATTTAAATGCCCACCTCTAATCATTCCAAATGAATCTGCACTATCAAAAAATGAGGCGCCTTTCGTAATAGATACTGGTGTCTTACCGGCATCGATTAGATCAATATCTACGGCATTCTCTTCAGGAGGGGGTCCCATTCCAATAAGCCCATTTTCTGATTGTAGATATACTTTCTTTCCTTCTAAAAATGAGGAGACTAAAGTCGGAATACCTACTCCGAGGTTTACTACATCACCTGCTTCAAGCTCTTGAGCTATGCGTTTTGCAATAATTTCTCGTTTATTTAACTTCAACGTACTCACTCCCTTCTTTTATGTAAGTACTTTGAACAACATAATCAACATAGATATGTGGTGTAACGATATGCTCAGGGTCTAACTCACCTACTTCTACAATTTCATCTACCTCTGCAATGACAAAATCGGCTGCAGTTGCCATCACTGGATTAAAATTACGTGCAGTTGTATGATATACCAAATTTCCAAGTCTATCGGCTTTAGCTGCTTTTATGAGAGCTACATCCCCTCTAATGCCCTTTTCAAATACATAACGTTGCCCATCTATTTCACGAATTTCTTTATCTTTTGTTAGTGCTGTACCAACTGCTGTCTTTGTATAAAAACCACCAATTCCTGCACCACCACAACGAATTGCCTCTGCTAAGGTTCCCTGTGGTAAAAGTTCTATTTCTAGTTCTCCTTTAGACCAAGCCATCACAGCTTCTTTATTTATAGTAAAGAAAGAGCCAATCGCTTTTTTAATTTTTCCTTCCATAAAAACCTTATGAAGTCCCATACCACTATCCCCAAGATTATTACTAACTATTTCTAAGTTCTCAATGTCAGTATGCAATACTTGATCTAACACACTTAATGGTGTTCCAGAAATACCAAATCCACCTACAAGAATTCTCATATCGCTCTTTAAAATATGACGTATCTCCTCTAATGAAACTATTGTTCCCATCATTCACCCTCCTTTTATAGTAATAATTATATCTAGTTCAATTTATTGGAATAAAATACTAGACTGTGGTCTAATATTAATACACAGAATTTCTATAGTCAATCGCTAATGGGAGAGAAAAAATGAATAAAAAAGAGAATAAACAACTTAGAGGAGTAATAACAAGAGAAAAAATTTTAACCACTGCATTAGAATTATTTAAAAAAAGAGGATACAATAAAGTAACTGTTGATGAAATTATTCTAGCAAGCGAAACTTCAAAAGGTTCTTTTTATCAACATTTCCCTTCTAAAGCTTCTATTTTTTTATATCAATTTTCAAAAGCGGATGAATATTATACTGAAATATCAAAAAATATTCAAAATGATCTTTTAGAATTAACAAAAATTGAATATTTTTCTCTTGAGGTATTAGATTTTTTAGATAAAGACATGGGAAAAGAATTAATGAGAGTTATATACAGTTCAGCGATTGAATCAAATGAACATACTTTCTTCATTAATGCAAATCGACCGTTATTTAAAATAATAAGAACATATATTGAAAAAGCATTCTCCAACAATGAAATTAAGAATGGTTATTCTCTAGACGAAGTATATACTACTTTAATTCAAGGAATTATGGGAATTATCTATCATTGGGGTATAAATGATAATATCACTTCTTTAAAACAAGTCGGGCAACCATTGCTTTCTGCTATAATAATAGGTTTCAAAACACCTTCTAATATAATTACTTCTACAGAAGAAAAACCTTCTTACTAATCAGTCTCTCGATTGAGTCGAGTTTTCTTTTCAAAGTAAGACTTTAGCTTAGTTATCATATTACTAGTATGAATATTTTCATCTCGTAATAAAACAGGGAACAAAATTATTATTATTTAAGTAAAACAAAAACCCACAAACTGACTAATCTTCGTCAGCTTGTGGGTTTTCTGTTTCTTCGGTTGCTTCTTTTTTAGATTCGAAATTAGCTCCGAATAATTGAGGTGCTCTTTCAAGCTGCTCAATAAATGATTTTGACTTTAAACGCATGCCCGTTTGTTCTTCATAAATCGTTGTACTAATTTTTTTTATAAACTTTTTTGTTTCTTTCTTAAGCGTCAGCTTCCCTATTTTTTCAATAGGTACACTATAAAACATTCTGATAAGCTTTAACTGAGTTGGTGTTAGGCGTATTATATACGGATCTTGGTGGAAGCATCGATGACAAAGGAAGCCCCCTTGCGTAAAAGAAAAAGCAAATTCTCCATCAACAGCACTACAACTTGCACATTCATGCAATATTGGTTGTACACCAGTAAAAGGAAGCATTTTCCATTCAACAAACAATGCGATAGCTTCAGGGTCGTAACCTTCTTCAATGGCACGTAATGCTTGCACTAACACTTCAAAAGCATAAGGCTCCGCTTTTTCTGATTCAATTAAACGATCGACAAGTTCAACTGCATAACTTGCATAAGCGGTTGCTACAATATCTTCACGAATATGACGCATCGACTCAAGAGGTTCGCCTTGTTGCACAGTGCCCATACCACGTCCTTGTTGAATTAAAAAGGAACCATATGTGAATGGTTGCGTAACTGAAGCTAAACGACTAGATGGTTTTTTCGCACCGCGAGCCATCGCCGTTACCTTTCCAGCTTCTCGCGTCATAAACGTGACTATTTTATTGGTCTCGCCATATGGTTGTGTTTTTAAGACAATGCCTTCCCATTTATTCAGCAATTGTCTTCACATCCCTAACTTAATATTCGTCTTCTCTGAAACCAAAGTCACGTAATTGAGAAGATTTGTTACGCCAGTCTTTTTGTACTTTGACCCAAAGTTCTAAGTATACTTTACTGCCTAAAAGCATCTCAATGTCTTTACGTGCGCGGATTCCAACTTCTTTCAATAGGGCACCTCGTTTACCGATGACAATCCCTTTTTGTGAATCACGTTCTACAATAATTGTAGCCATTACACGAATCATATCTTTATCTTCATCTTTTGCAATTTTGTCCACTTGTACTGCAATTGAATGTGGAATCTCTTCACGTGTTAAGTGCAACACTTTTTCACGTACTAACTCTGAAATAATGAAGCGCTCAGGATGGTCTGTTACTTGGTCAGCTGGGTAATATTGAGGGCCTTCAGGTAAATAATTTTCGATAGTTTCAAGCAAACGATCAACATTATTACCATCAAGAGCAGAAATTGGAATAATCTCAGCAAAATCATATTCAGCTTTATAATCTTCAATTGTGTGCAATAAGTTATCAGGGTGCACTTGGTCAATTTTATTGATTACTAAGAAGACAGGTGTCTTATTGCCTTCAAGCATTTCTAAAATGAACTGATCCCCTTTGCCTAACTTTTGAGTTGCGTTAACCATGAACATAATGACATCAACTTCTCGCAAAGTGTTTTTAGACACTTTTAACATGAATTCTCCCAATTTATGTTTTGGTTTATGAATTCCTGGTGTATCGATGAAAACCATTTGGCTATTATCTTGTGTTAAAACACCTTGTACTTTGTTTCGTGTTGTTTGTGGTTTATCACTCATAATGGCGATTTTCTGACCGATAACACGGTTTAGAAACGTTGATTTACCTACGTTTGGTCTACCAATAATTGAAATAAAGCCTGATTTGAATTGATTATTTTCCTGCATTCCTTAAATCCTCCGGTGTAAAGGCACCTGGTAAAAGTTCACGAACTGTTGTCTCTTGAACATCGCCTTTTAAATTTGTTAAGTAAACTGGCATATCTGGTGCGCAAAATTCAGCAATAACTTGGCGACATGCTCCACATGGTGAGCATGGCCCTTCTGTATCTGCAACAACAGCTAGCGCAGTAAATTCTTTTTCGCCTTCTGAAACAGCCTTGAAAATGGCAGTACGCTCTGCACAGTTCGTCATACTGTAACTCGCATTTTCAATATTGCATCCACGGTAAACTTTACCGTCTTTTGTTAGTAGAGATGCACCGACTTTAAATTTTGAATAAGGGACATGGGCATTTTCGCGTCCTAGTTTTGACTCTTCCATTAATTGATGTTTGTCCATTAGAATCACCTCATGTAAATTAATTAATTCATCCACTTAGGCAAAAAGATGAGTATCCCGATTATAGCACTTGCACAAGCAAATACAAGTACGGCACCTGCAGCCAGATCTTTTGACTGTTTGGCAAGAGGGTGTATTTCTGTTGTAGTAAGATCCACTACTCTCTCAATTGCCGTATTAATCATTTCAAGGGTCAGCATAATAGCAATGACAATAATAATCACTAACCATTCCATTAGCGATAATCCAGTTAGCAAACCCGCGCTAATAACAACAACTGCCGCTAACAAATGGAAACGGAAGTTCTGTTCTCTAAATGCATATAATATCCCTTGAAACGCATATTGAAATGATTTTAAAAATTTACTGACGTTCATTAGCATCACGGCTTAGGCCGTATGATTCAAGAATTTCATCTTGTTTGCCGAACATTACTTTTTCATCTTCAGGCACTATATGGTCATAGCCAAGCAAATGTAAAAAGCCATGTACAGCTAAAAATCCTAATTCTCGTTCAAATGAATGTCCGTATTCATCCGCTTGTTCTTTTGTACGATCGATTGAAATAATAATATCACCTAAAATACGCGGCATACCTTCAGCAATAATTTCCACTTCGCCTTCTCCCATTTCTTCAAGGGCAAATGAAATGACATCTGTTGGCGCATCTTTTTGGCGATATTGTCGGTTAATTTCATGAATTGCTTCATTTGTTACAAACGTCACGGATAATTCTGTTTCATCTTCAATATTTTCAACTGTCGCAGCGTGTTGTAGTAATTTTTCTACTAGCTCGATATCAGAATCCTTTACTTTGGATGTTTCATCTAAAAAATCAATGTTTAAACTCATATAGTTGCCTCCTAGGCTTATTTTGGCTTCGGATATTCGATACGTGAATGGAAGATACCATTTAGCGTTTCACAAAAAACTGCTTCAATCTTTTTTAATTCCCGTACGGAAAGATCGCATTCATCAAATTGTCCATCCTGTAATTTATCTTGTGCAATGGCATGAACCAGCTTTTGAATTTTCTCAGCATTTGGTTCTTTCATCGAACGAACAGCAGCCTCTACGCTGTCCGCTACACTTATTATAGCAACTTCTTTCGTTTGTGGCTTCGGTCCAGGGTAACGATAATTAGATTCAATTACAGCCGGATTTTTTTCCTTCTCTTTATAATAAAAGAATTTCAAAAGACTTGTCCCATGATGTTGTCTTGCAATGTCTATAATTTCTTTTGGCATTTTATGAGCTTCTAACATCTTAGCTCCATCTTCAGCATGCGCGATAATAATATCTCGACTCGTTTCTGCTGGCAGGCTATCATGAGGATTGATCGCCCCTATTTGATTTTCAACGAAAAATCCCGGCCTTTTTGTCTTTCCAATATCATGATAATAGCAACCAACTCTTGCAAGCAAGCCATCTGCTCCAATAGCTTCACAGGCAGCATCAGCAAGGTTTGCAACCATCACACTGTGATGATAAGTACCAGGTGTTTCTACTAAAATCTTTTTTAATAATGGATGATTTGGGCTTGATAACTCTATTAATCTAAAGGATGACAGAATACCGAATGCCGATTCGATAAACGGTAATATCCCTAATGTAAGTGCACCTGACAATAAGGCAGAAACTATGGATGCGACTAAATAATACGCAAGTTCGGTCATACCATATGTAGATTGAGTCAATAGTAAATAAAATCCAATAAAAGTTGCATTAACTAAAGCAATACCCATACTTGTTTGTAAAATACGCGAACGTTTTTCAATCCCTTTATTGAAAAATAAACTACTTAACCCACCGAAAATAATATATAAAGATACTTCCATTTGAATTACAGTAGCGTAACCCTCTTGGAAAATGACGCCTGCTGCAACCCCTGTCATAATCGTAATGATGATTGCGATACGCTCATTAACTAGTAACCTAATAAGCATAGGTGCCATCGCTACAGGGTAAAGAAACCCTATCATTACTTCGAATTCGTTCTTGATGAGACTCAGCAATTCCATCACGACAATAGATAGCAAATATATTGTCACTGTAATGATTAAATCACGGACTTTTGTTTTTTCTTCGGTTTTCCAATTACGGAAAAGAGCAAAAAAGAATGCCATCTGTAAAGTGATCAATAAGAATAATCCTAATATCGGCTTACTTGATGTATGATCAGCAAGCATCCCTGCTAACTCTAATTCTCGGAAAACATCACGATCGATCACTTGTCCTTCTTGTACAATAATTTGACCTTGTAATATACGTGTTGGATCAACACTAGCCTTTGCTTGTTCAATTTGTTCCTTTGTTAAATCTGGATTTTCCTTTTCAGTTTCTGTTATAGAGAACCTTCCAATTGAAACGAGTGTTGCTCGAATTTCTTCTGGAAATTCAGGTTTTTCTCTAATTTCTTTATCAATTTTCGCCTTTATTTCTGCTACATGATCAGTTCGAATAGGTTCAGATAGCTGCTTCTTCACAAGTTCTGTTAACTCATCACGCGTTATTCGCAAAGAATCATTATCTTGTTCAAGTAATGCTGTCAATTCTTGATCAGTAAACCGAAGTCCTTGACCATCTGTTTTTAAAGCGTTTAATTTTTCTCGTAGTTCTGCTACACGATCTTGCATAACAGCTTCTTTTTCTTTTTTAGTTTTTCCTTCTTCAATTGAAGTCTTCACTTCTAAAACATAATCAAAAATGGACTTAATCATTGATGCACGATTTTTCGCAATCTCTTCAGAATATTGATAGACAGGCTTAACCGCACTAGCTGCTTGCTCTCTATCTTCCTCGGTTTTTACGGTGTCCTCCACTGTCTTCATCGAACGTATCGTATCCGGCGATAATTGAAAAAGTTTTAAGTCGAAATGTTCGCCCCTCACATTCCCGAGCATCAGTGAAAATTGCAAAATGCCCGTGACAGTTAATATGACGGCAAGTAATACCGGAAAACGAAAGTACTGCATTAGCTTTTTTAAAAAAGCATCCATACAGCCACCTCCTATCTATAGACTATCATATCAACAATTGACATTTTTTTCACAAAAAATATAACGGATTTCGCTATAAATAATAATAAATTTATAAATAATTAATAATACCAACACAAAATCGACACGAAAATATTTATACAAAAATAAAACGCAACACCCATAAAATGAGTATTGCGTCATTTAGTTCACTATTGCTCTTCTTCATAAGCTTGTATAATTTTTGCTACAAGTGGATGACGAACCACATCCGCTTGTTCAAGAATTTGAAAATGGATATCCTTCACATTCTGTAAAGTTTGTTCAGCATTTGTTAGCCCTGATATTGCACCTTTTGGTAGGTCAATTTGGGTTTTATCGCCTGTAATAACCATTTTCGATCCAAAGCCAAGACGTGTTAAGAACATCTTCATTTGTGCTTTTGTTGTATTTTGAGCTTCGTCTAAAATAACAAAGGCATCATCTAACGTACGTCCACGCATATAAGCTAGTGGCGCAATTTCAATCGTACCTCGGTCAATTAGTCGTGTCGTTTGTTCAGCGCCCAAAATATCATGAAGTGCATCATATAAAGGACGTAGATACGGGTCGACTTTTTCTTTTAAATCGCCCGGCAAGAAACCTAGACTTTCTCCAGCTTCTACTGCAGGACGTGTTAAAATAATTCGTTTCACATTGCCGTTCTTTAGTGCTTGTGTAGCCATTACTACAGCTAAGTACGTTTTCCCTGTTCCTGCAGGTCCGATACAAAATGTTAAATCACGGTGTCTAATTGCTTGAATGTATTCACGTTGACCAATCGTTTTGGCCCGAATCATCTTCCCTTTTGTATTACGGGCGATGACTTCATCATAAAGTTCTGCAAAATACTCAATTGTACCGTTTTTAGCCATTTCAACTGCTGTAGCAACGTCGCGTTGATTGATATTGATTCCCTTACGAATAACTTTTAATAATTGTTCTAATAATTTCGTTGCATCGTCTTTTTGGCTTTCATTACCGACAATATGAATTGTTTCGCCACGCGTAATGATTTGCACATTAAAAGCCGTTTCAATCAATTTCATATTTACATCTGATATACCTAAAAGCATTACCGCTTCGTTAGGATCTTGCACGTTTAATTGGGTTGGTTGTTGTTCTAGCATGCTCAATCTCCTTGATAAATCGCTTGTTTAACTGCAATGTTTTCATTTACCAAAAACAATACTTTCCCTTTTACTGTATCATTATCAATAGCAACCTGCAAAAGTTTTTCCCGTTTCATAACTGTTTTAGATGGCAATTCATTGACATATTTTTGATGAAGTAGTGGCAACAGTACCTTTTCAACCGATTTCTCATCTAATACAAGTTCTCTTGTTATACCTTGCTGTGTGACAGATAAGTCAACATACTTGGCTAACCATTTAGGTAATTTTACTGTTTGCCAGTCACCGTCCTTTTTTTTCTTGTCCTTTTTCCACTTCAACTCATAGTGTCGTTCACCTGGTACCTCATATTCAATCTTTTTTGGTAGCGAGAACGACGCCTCAATCCAGTAGTCCGCAAATACCTCTCCTTCAGCCCCGTAGACGATTTCTTTCTCACCTTGTTTTAATATACCGGTGACGAGCAAATCACCCTTATAAACGGCCTTATTCTCCTCTACAACGCGTTCACCTTTCGTTAAATTAAAATGCGTTATGACACCACTCTTTTTAGCTATTAAGTGGCTAGGTTGTTCTTTTTTTTCATTTTCAATATCTAGCTTAGGCGAAGGGATTGATGAAAAGGTGAGATGACTTCCTTGCTGATTAATATGCACCCAAGATAAATCTCGCTGATCTTGTAAAATTTGCTGTCTAATCACTGTTTCGTCAGGTAACTTACGCTTAAGAAATGGCGGTGAAATTTGCAATATATATAAACTCTTTTGCAGCTCTTCCTCCTGCTCTGGAGTGGATGCATCGATATCTACAGACCAAATAAATTGTGAGGCGCATAATGGGACGAGAAATAACAATAATAATCCTATATGCACGATCCACTCATTACGTAAAATAACTTCCTCGTCTAGCCAGTCTATTGTAATTCTCATATGATACTTGCGTCTGAGTTTACGAATCATTGGTAAATGCTTCCGAGTTGTTTGGAATGTAACATAATTTTTTGTCGTTTTCACTTTCTTTAGAGGAATGTTCGCCTTTGCTAATGCCCTTAAAAATCCAGGTAGGCGATCATTTTGCGTCACTTCTAACTCCAGTTTACGATTATTCCATCCATGCCTTTGCAAATTAACTCTCCTGCCATTTTTCAATTGTCATTTTTTCTAATTGATTCAATTTCAAAGCTACCAGCTCGTCCTTTAGCACTTGGATTTGCAGCTCTTTCGCTTCGATATGAATGATAAACTCTTCGTGCAAAAATTCCACTTGCTTCTCAGAAATCTTTTGAATTGTAATTTTCCCTCTTAACTGGATCGTTTGGAAGTTTTCAATTTCGATAAGAGGCAGTAGCTGAAATAGCCGTTTCGACATACAAAAACCCCCTTCTCTATAGCATATGCAAAGAGAGCGGGGGTCATGTATTAGCGTTTCGATTTTGGTGGACCTAATATTTCGGCCATTATAATTGATTGCGCTAATTGATTTTTTGTTTTTGGAAAATTAAACGTACTATTTTCAGTTTGTTTCACTTTTTTCTGAATTTCTGCTCCGCGAGACATAGCAGGACGGGTCGATCTTGAGTTTTCAAAACTACGTGTACCCTCTGAAACACTGCTTCTCTCTAATATAGGTGCAACTTTTTCTTCGATAATTTCTTTCGCTTTTTCAACTTCAGCTTTCGGTTGTTCACCAAATTTGTTTTCAAGATCACGGAAAACTTCTTTCGCGTAATCTTCTAAACTACGCGTTTGACCTGTTCTTTGTGGCATCGGTTTACGGTGTTCCGAATGCTGAGATCTTTGAACGGGTCCCTTATTTGGTGCTTGCTTATTCCCTGACTTTTTGTCCTTGAAAAAAGCACTTATGATAGCTGATATTATGAACAGGATGATTACTTCCAATGGAAGTGCCTCCCTCCTAATGGTTGACGATTACTTATTGATTGTCATTGGTGTTATCATGTGAGTCTTGATTAATTTTACTAATTGAATCACGCATGCTTGTATCAGCCTGCACGTTTTTGTAGTTCATATAATCCATAATACCAATATTACCGGTACGTAGTGCTTCCGCCATTGCTAAAGGAACTTCAGCTTCTGCTTCTACTACTTTCGCTTTCATTTCTTGCACTTTAGCAACCATTTCTTGTTCGTTGGCTACAGCCATTGCACGACGTTCTTCTGCTTTTGCTTGTGCGATATTTTTGTCAGCTTGCGCTTGCTCAATTTGAAGTTCTGCACCAATATTTTTGCCGACATCAACGTCTGCAATATCAATCGAAAGAATTTCAAACGCTGTACCAGAGTCTAATCCTTTTGATAATACTGTTTGAGAAATTGAATCTGGATTTTCTAATACTGTTGAATGGTTTTTAGAGCTACCAATTGTACTAACAATACCTTCACCTACACGGGCAACGATTGTTTCTTCACCAGCACCACCAACAAGACGTTCGATATTCGCACGCACTGTAATACGAGCTTTCGCTTTAACTTCAATACCATTCATTGCTACACCCGCGATAAATGGTGTTTCAATTACTTTCGGGTTAACCGACATTTGGACAGCTTCTAACACGTCACGACCTGCAAGATCGATTGCTGCACAGCGTTCAAAAGTTAACTCGATATTCGCACGATGTGCTGCGATTAACGCATTGACAACACGGTCCACGTTACCACCTGCAAGATAATGACTTTCTAATTGATTAATCGTTACTGGTAAACCAGCTTTATGTGCTTTAATTAATGGATTGACGATACGTGATGGAATAACTCGACGTAAACGCATACCAATTAAAGTGAAAATACTAACTCTTACCCCAGCCGCTAATGCCGAAATCCACAATGCTACAGGGACGAATGTAAATAGAACTGCCAATACTATAAATACGACTACAATAGCGATAATGGCTGTAATTGCACTACCTGTTAATGCCATGTAAAACTTCCTCCTTTAGTTTAGAGTACCTCTCTTACTACGATACGAGGCCCTTCAACTTTAATAATTATGACTGTTTTTCTTGCATCAATGTAACCGCCTTCAGAGACGACATCAATTCTTTCACCATCTAGCATAATCGCGCCAGCAGGTCTTAGAGGTGTTGAAGTTATAGCTTCTTTTCCAAGAAGCTCTAGACGATTTTTATTTGATACATAGCCACTCTCTGTATCTGTTGCGTCTTTTAACACCATTTTGTTAAGCATCGTCATTTTTTTACCGAAAAATTTCATTATGATCACCATTCCTATTACTGCTACTAACAGAGCCGTAAGAATTGAATAAGCCATGTAGGTCACATTAGCACCAGCTAATAATAGACTTAAAACTATTGCGCCAAAACCAATAATGCCACTAATACCACCTGGCAAGAAAAACTCCGCCACTATTAGTATAATCCCGACAATCAATAATATGATGGATTCATATCCGGCAAATCCAGCAACTAGATGGCCAAAGAAAAATAGAATGATGGATATAATACTCATAGTCCCTGCTACACCAAAGCCAGGTGAATATAACTCTATTACTAATCCTAAACTAGCAATTGATAAAAGTATAGGGACAATAATGGGATTAGTAATAAACCGTGCAATTTGCTCTGCCAAGGATTCATTTACATTTACAATCTCCGCACCATCTAAATCCGTTTTCTCAAGTAGTTCTTGAAACGAAGAAACAGTTCCTTCAGAATACCCAACTTTTAACGCTTCATTAGCAGTAAGTGTTAGTAAATTCCCTTCTGCCGCTCTAAACTCTGGTAAAGCATAGGATATATCGGCCATTGCTAGGGCATATTTAGGGTTGCGATTTGAGGTTTCTGCTGCTGCTTGCATTTGAGCTAGCCATGCACTATTTGCTTTTTGACCGGCCATATTACCATTAGAATCAATAACTGCCGCAGCCCCAATTGTTCCATTAGGCACCATATAAATTTCATCTGCATGCAATGCTATAAATGCACCTGCTGAATGAGCATCTTTATTTATAAATGCAATTGTTCTAACTGGTGTTTCATCCATGAGCTTTGCAATATCTCCTGCTGCATTGACAAATCCACCTGGTGTATGAATATCTAAAACAATTGCCTTGGCACCACTTTCTTCAGCTTCTTCAAAAGCTCTTTGTAAGAAAGCATACAAGCCTTTCTCAACTTCTTTTTCCACTGGCACATGATACACTTCTGTCTTAGCGAAAACAGAAGCTAATGGTAAAAGCAGCATGAATGACATGAGCATTAAAAATAACAAGCTAACCTTTTTAGATTGCTGCAACTTCACCCCACCTTTCTACTATGAAGTATGCCTAATTAATCTACGGTTGAACTACTAAAAGGTTTCAATTTTTTTTAATTTTATATCCACCATCTAATTGAAGGTGGATAACAAGATTCTTATAATGCGCGTTTTGAATTTCTAATTGCTTGAACAGACAATCTAACAAGTAACACCGCACTTAAAAATAAACCTAAAAATGACACCGTATTTAGATAAACGGCATAAGCAGTATTTATAAATTGTGAAATGGCTAAAAGAGCAACTGAGATAATCCCAAACGTAATACCGACCATTAATAAGATGAAAAGCGAGAACCATTGCGAGATGAACAAAGTATTCTCCTTTCCTGAGAACATATCTAGCTTGACCTTCATCTCACCTTTTTCTAACCTTGTTGTAATATGGTCAATTTTTTTAGGCATCTGTTTGAGCATTGGTAACATCATAATCAGTTCTTGTTGTAAATGGTCTTTTAACTCTGTAGGGCTTGAAATCGTCACAAAGGATCGTTTATTCTTTGCCGTAAAACGCTTTGCTTCTGAGAACAAATCAAAAGTAGGGTCTACTCCATTAAGCGTACCCTCTAAAGTGATTAACGCGCGTAATGCTACACCTACCATTGGATAAAGCTTCAACTCATAATGCTGAATAATGGTAAATAACGTTTGTACAAGTTCCTCAGTTGATACTTTATCTAAATATTGTAATTGAATCAGTAGCTGACTTAATGCTTGTAATAATCCCTCTTCATCCATTCCGTTCGTATCCACAAGTAAATTCTTCAAACCTTCTAACACAATTTCTGGATCATTGCGTTCTATACCAATAAATAGCGTCCTTAATCCTTTTTGTTGCACCGGTCCTAGTCTACCGACTGCTCCGAAATCTAAAAACGCTGCCTTACCATTATTCATGACATATAAATTTCCTGGATGAGGATCTGCATGAAATACTCCTGCTATAAGTAACTGTTCTAAAAAACTATCATAAATCGAACTTAGTAATTCCTGGCTTTTTTCGTTTGTTTTTTCAAAACCTTGTTGGTAGTTATATATACTCACGCCATGTATGTACTCCAAGACGAGTAAATACTCATTGCTATATTTTTTATAAACATATGGAATTTTAACTTTGTTTTTGCTTTTAGAAAGTGCATTTGAAACTTGTTCCATATTGCGAACTTCCATTTCGAAATTAATCTCTTCAAGTAAACTATTAGCAAAGCCAGTCGCAAGCTGATGGAAACCTAAATTTTCAGCCCAAGTTGACTCTTCAACTAGCCAACTTGAAAAGTGCAATAAAATATCTAAGTCTTTTTGCATAACCGAAGTTATATTAGGTCTTAGTAATTTTACAACAACCTCTTTGCCATTCTCTCTCAAGATAGCCTTATGTACTTGACCTATGGAACCTGAAGCAATAGGCTGCATATTAAAACTACGAAATACTTCCGACATCGGCTTTGATAAATCTTGTTCCAGTCTCTTTTCTACTTGCTCAGCTGTCATTGGTTTAACGTTTTGCTGTAACGTAGATAACTCTTCTATAAAAACTGCAGGAAAAATATCTTTGCGTGCTGATAACACCTGACCGAATTTAATAAAAATACCACCGCATTCTTCTAGCATATTACGCAGTGCTATAGATAAATAGCGATCATTTTCATACGTACGCTTATACTTCAGTGCCTTTCCAATACCGTGTTTAAAAGCGATTCGAAATACTTCCACTAATCTCTTTTGTCTATGAAATCGACTGCGAAATCTTGTGACGATATTTTTCTGCCCTGTTAATCTTTCACCCTTCGCTCCTAGTTGAATAGGGTCAAAAAGTTCTAATATTAAATAAAATAACATTGCGATTAATAACATACTGCCGATCCACACCAGTGTACTGACATTTGTTACTGCTTGCACCATGTCTTCGTTTTTATAATCGGTGTGACGTAAATATGAATACCAATAAACAAACGTTGTGAAAGTTAAACTAAATACTGCTGATAAAATGCGCTTCATAAAATTCAATTTCGTACCGATCAAGCGACCACTGACAAAATAGATAATTAAACCGACTATTAAGAGTTGTAATACAGTCCAAATATAATGCATAGCTTCACCTACATATCTTGTATGATGTCTATTATTAAATCACAAATCGCCTCACGATAGCTTGTAAAGCACATCAAAAAATACGTTTTTTAAAAAAATAAAAAGCTAGCACATTCTTTTTTTGAATGATCTAGCTTTAAATTTTTTATCTAGTGAATGCTGCAGCTACTCCCCCATCAACAGTTACCATACATCCTGTTGTTTTTGCTGCTTTCTTCGATGCGAAAAAGGCAATTGCTTCAGCAATATCTATTGGATAAATATTCTCTTTTAATACTGTGCGATCCTTATAATGATTTTCTAGCTCATCTGGATGAATGTTGTAAGCCGCTGCACGTTCCTCACGCCACTTCGACCCCCAAATTGCAGATCCTTGTAGTACAGCATCTGGTAACACTGAATTAGCACGAATACCAAAGTCGCCACCCTCTGCTGCTATACAACGAGCTAAATGTACTTCTAACGCTTTTACAGAACTATACGCTGAAACGTTTTTACCTGCATAAACTGAGTTTTTAGAGCCAATAAAAATCATACTGCCCCCTAGTAACTGCTTTTTCATAATTGTAAACGCCTCGCGGGAAACTAAGAAATATCCCGTTCCTAATACATTCATATTAAGGTTCCATTCTTGTAAAGTTGTTTCCTCTAATGGACTAGAAGTTGCTAATCCAGCATTATTCACAAGAATATCTACGCCTCCATACTTCAAAACAGTTTGTTCGAATGCTTCTTTGATTTGGGTTTCATCCGTAACATCCATCACTACCGAAAATGCACGTCCTTCACCGTATTTCTGATTCAACTCTGATGCTACTTTCTCAGCACCTTCTTTATTTAGATCAGCAATTACGATATGTGCACCTTGAGAGGCAAGTAATCGGCATGTAGCACTACCAATTCCCCCTGCGCCTCCTGTAATTAAGGCCACGTGTCTTGAAAACTCGGCTTCCGCTGGTGCTAAACTCAGTTTATAAAGTTCTAATGGCCAATACTCAACGGCAAATGACTCTTCATCCGATAGTGAAGTAAATCCACCTATAGCATCTGCCCCTTTCATCACTGAAATTGCACGATGATACAAGGCCTGACTTAACTCGGCAGCTTGTATATCTTTCCCTGTTGTAATCATCCCAAGCCCGCGAATCAAAATTACTCTTGGAGATGGATTAAACATTTTGTCATCAGCATTTGCAAAGCGGTTAAAATACTCTTTGTATTCAGATTGATAAGCAGCAATCTTTTCTTGAATTACCACCTCTAAAGTATCTTCGTTGCCATCCCATTCAATAAATAACGGTACACGCTTCGTATGTACTAAATGGTCTGGGCATGCTGCTCCTACATTAGACAATATCTCAATTTTCCGACTATTAACAAAGGTAAGGACCTCTTCAGACTGATCGATGCTTGTAATCACTTTTTCAAATTTCGAAGCTATTCCACGTATACCAGGTAAAACCTTGCTTAGTAACCGTTGTCTAGTTTCCGCTTCTATAGGCTCTATAAGTTGCCCTCCAAATGGCTCCTGAGTGGCAGCAATTGAGTCGATATAAGCTTCTGCTTTGTTAATCACATCAATTGTTCTTGTATAGCTTTCTTCCGCGGTATTTCCCCATACAACCAAACCATGCTTTTCCATTAAAACAAGTTCGGCATTTAGGTTGTTTTGCACGCCTTCAGCAATTATTTTAGACAACAAAAATCCTGGTCTTAAATAAGGAACCCAAACAAAGCTATCTCCAAATATCTTTTTAGCAATCTCTTTACCATTAGGGGCACAGCATATGCTAATGATTGCATCTGGATGTGTATGGTCAATGTGCTTATATGGTAAAAAGGCATGTAAAAGTGTTTCAATAGAAGGTCTTGGTTGCTTTTTAGACAGCATACAATGCTCTAAGTACGCGACCATTTCTTCATCTGTCATTGCCTCTCGTTCAATTAGTTGTTGCATATCCGAAAGTTTTAAAGCTGTGAAGTTTTGATCACCCATAGTTGCTAGGTCAGATCCACTCCCTTTTACCCACATGACTTCTACTTCCTCACCCTTAAAATCTTTTGCCGTTGTTTTAAAGGAAGTATTTCCTCCCCCCCAGTTACATACACGTCGATCGCTTCCTAATAAATTGGAGCGGTATGTTAATTCCTCAACCTCATTGACAGCAGGTCTATTTAATTGACTCCATAAATTTTGCACCATTATTCATTTCCCTCCCCGTCTTTAATGTGTGTAAAGTTAAAAGATCATCATTGCTGCTAAAATAATGGCTAAGGTTTCTATATATGCCATATAGTTTGTTGTAGATCTTTTCATGTTTTTTATTCGGTGAATATTGTATATAATCTTTAAAACCTATCTTTTGAATTGCACTATTTAGAGAATACTTTTCATCAGCTTTGTCATGGGCTGCTGCTGCACCTAAAATAGCCGCTCCTAGAGCCGGTATTTGGTGATGATCAACAACTAAGATTTCCTTTTGTAAGACATCTGCATATATTTGCATAAGGAATGGATTCTTTTTTGGAATCCCACCAGTTACGACTATTTGATGAATGTCTATATTTTTTTCTTCGAATAAATCGACAATCACTTTTGTACCAAAAGCTGTTGCTTCAAGTAAGGTACGATATTTCTCGTGAGCTTCTGTTTGCAATGTTTCACCCACGAATACACTCGAAAAATTTGAATTAACATACGGTGTGCGATTTCCATTATGCCAATCAAGTGCTACCATCCCTGTTTCACCTACATCTAGTGTTTCCGCCTTTTCGTTTAATAACTGAAAGACAGTTAAATTTCTCTCATTCGATTCCTGTATATAATTTGTCGGTACTTGGTTTTTTATAAAACTTGCAAAAATATCTCCAACTGCTACTTGCCCTGCCTCATATGCATATAAACCCGGGAGAATACCATCTTCCACGACTCCTGAGATACCTGGTATAGTAATCTCTTGTTCACTTAATAGTAAATGGCAGCTAGATGTACCCATAACGATTTGGAGAATTCCAGGTTTATAGATGCCAGCTCCAGGTACTGCCGCATGCGCATCAATAATACTTGCACCAACAGCTGTATTTTCTGATAAGCCAAGTAAATTAGCAAAATAAGGTGTTAACGTTCCTGCAGAACAGCCTACTGAGATAATTTCACCTTTTAGTTGGCGGGTGTAGACGTCTGCTAAGCTCGGATGGATAGAATGAAGTATCTCTTTATCTAAATACCCATCTTTTTTTTGCCAAGTTCCTTTATATCCTGCAGAACAAGTACTTCTAGATACTTTCCCCGTTAATAGCGAAACAATCCAATCACCAGCTTCTAAAAAATAATCCATATTCTCAAAAAGGGCAGGTGTATCATTTAAAATCTCTAACAATTTTGGAAGTAACCACTCAGAAGAAATGACTCCACCATATTTTCCGAGATAAGGATGGTCGGCCAGCTTCTCAGTTATAAACTGCGCCTCTTTCTCTGCACTATGACTCTTCCACAACTTTGCAAATGCATGAGGTTGATCTACATACATCTCCTTATTACATAATGGAGTTAACTGCTGATCCACTGGTAAACAAGTACAGCTTGTAAAAGCGACGCCCATTCCCTTAATATTGTTAGGATCCACTTTCGTTTCTTTTAGTAAGGTCTTTATAGTTGCATTTAACACTTCTACATAGTCATTAGGATTTTGTAGCACCATGTTAGCTTTAATGGGTTTGCCATTTAATGATTTCGTCAAAACCCCATTTGGATAAGTCATTTCAGCTACTTTAATGATGTCTCCATTTTCACTATCCACTAAGACGGCTCTACCAGATTCTGAGCCAAAATCTATACCAATTACATAGTTCATCTTCAGCTCCTCCTTTATTTATAAAGAGGTCCAAAATTTTGACATGCTCTAAAATCTGCTTGTTCGCTTTCCTGTGTACCAAACATATTCCAAGCACTCGGTCTAAACAATTTATCATTAGCTACATTGTGCATGTTGACTGGAATACGAAGCATCGATGCTAATGTGATAAATTCGGCACCTACATGGCCGTATGTTAAAACACAATGGTTTGCTCCCCAATTATTCATCACTGAATACACATCTGTGAACGCACCTTCACCCGTAATATTTGGTACAAACCATGTCGTTGGCCAAGTTGGATCTGTACGAAGATCCAATGTATCGTGCATATCTTCTTCAAGCTCGACAGTATGACCTTCCGCTAGTTGCAACACTGGACCAAGCCCTTTGACATAATTTAATCGTGCAATCGTTACAGGCATTTCACCCTTTGTTGTAAAATCGGTCGAGTAACCACCGCCACGGAAATATTCTGTTGAAGCTGGTCTCCACTTTGTATTTTTTATACATTGTTCGATTTCTTCATCCGTTACTTCCCAGAATGGTTTAATCGCAGGCTTACCATCTATTTGTTGATGGCCAGTTCCATCGAGTGCTGCTGAACCTGAGTTAATCAGATGAATAAAACCATTTGCCGCTTTTCCAACCGGCTCTTTACCTGTCACACGTTTAACTGCTGAAGGACTCCAATACGTCCGGACATCTGCAAATACTTGTGCCGTATTCGTCAATAAATGCCCCAAAGCCATCGTTACCCCATTCAAACTATCATTTTCAGTTGCAAGTAGATAGGGTGCCCGCTTACCATTCCAATCAAATGACGAATTTAAAATCGTTTCCATAAAATCACCGTTAGGGAAATGATCTGTCCATTGACGTTGCCCTTGGAAACCTGCTATTAATGCATTTCTACCTAAAGCTTCTTCTTCCCAACCTTTTGCAGCAATTTTGTCATTACCAACCATTAAATCTTTCGTGATTAATGTCATTTTTATCGACGTTTCTAAATCCTTTGCTAATTGTTCATCTGTACGCTTAAACTCTTCTTTATTATTATCTTGACCGAAAATGAATTTTTCCTTAACCCATTTAAAAGCTCTATTGTATTCTTCTTCGTCAAAAATATTTAAATCCAATCTTCTAACAAACTCACTCATATCAATGTATTCGTTGCGCATACCTAAATACTCTTGGAAGAAATCATCCTTTACAATACTTCCTGCAATCCCCATAGACACAGAACCCATTGCTAAATACGATTTTCCTTTTAAGGTTGCAACTACTATTGCAGCCTTTGTAAATTTCAATAATTTTTGTTGTACATCTTTAGGAATCTCTGAATCTCCTGCATCTTGCACGTCTTCACCATATATGCCATAAGCCGGTAGCCCTTTTTGATTGTATGCAGCTAAGACTGCAGCTAGATACACTGCTCCGGGTCTTTCAGTTCCATTAAAACCCCAAACAGCTTTTGGGAGATGTGGATCCATGTCCATTGTTTCACTACCATAACACCAACATGGCGTGACAGTAATCGATATACCGACACCTTCTTTTTTAAACTTTTCTGCTGCTCTCGCTGCCTCTGCTACGCCTCCTATACAACTATCTGCGATGACGCATTCTACTGGTTGCCCATTATAGTAAGATAAATTTTCACTTAGCAACTTTGCTACAGCTTTAGCCATACCCATTGTTGTTTCCTCAAGTGATTCCCTTACCCCTCTTCTTCGCCCATCAATTGCTGGCCGAATGCCAATCTTAGGTAAATCTCCAATATATCTGTTACTCATCATTTCTATTACCTCCTAAATGAAAGTTTTATATTGTTCTAGTATCTCCTGCCAGCGTGCTTGATCCTGTGGTATAAATTCATCCGGATGAAATGAGCGTGAGACAAGATTTCTTCCTTCTTCTATCGAATTTAATTCTCCTAAAGCTCTTAACTGTGATAGACCATTACCAATTGAACTCGCTTCAATGGGCCCTGCCAATACAACCTTCCCTGTTGCATTGGCAATCAATTGACATAGTGTTTCGTTTTGAGCTCCACCTCCGCCAATATAAATTTCCGATGTAGGTTGAGATGATAATTGCTCTATGTTTTTAATCACTTTCGCATAACTAATAGCTACACTTTCAGTAAAGCAACGTACATATTCTCCAATTGTACTAGGTGTCTCTTGGGCCGTTTTCGCACAATACGTTTCGATTGCTAAGGTCATCGATTTAGGATTAAAGAATAGAGGATCTTCTGGATCGATAATTGTTTTAAAAGCTGCTGCTTCCAAAAATCCTTGACGCTCAATGTCATATGATACTTTCATTCCTGATGCATTCCATTCCTCACGCAACTTTTGTAAAATCCAAAAACCCATTCCATTCTTTTGAAAACGAATTGCTCCTTCACTCGTACCCTCATTAGTAAAGCCTGCTTCAAATGCAGCTAAACTAACTATCGGTTTGTCGACTTCTTTGCCAACTAAGCACCAAGTACCAATACTCATGAAAACAGCATTTCTACGATTTATTGGCAATGCTGATAATGCACAAGCTGTATCATGACCTGGTACTAAAGCCATTTTTATTGACGGAAAATCTAGTACATTTCCTATCATTTGATGTGGCATTTCAATGGATGCTAAAGGTAGTTGTTGTTGAAAAACAAGTTGCATAAGTCCTTCATCCCATTGCTTGCTCTCATGATTCACTAACTGTGACGTAGAAGATATAGAATACTCGTTTAACGCTACATTCGATAATCCGTACAACAATAAATTAGGCATCATCAAGATAGACTTACAATGCTCTCTATAGTTAGGGGATTTTTCGTAAATAGCCATAAGTTGAAATAGGGTATTAATAGTGGAGATTTCATTTCCTGTTTTTTTAAATAACTCAAAAGGATCTATTAGTTGTTTCAACTTCTGAAGCTGTGGCTCAGAATGTGTATCTCTATATGAAAAGGGCAATGATAACAGTGCATACTCGTTATTTAGTAAGCCTATATCGACACCCCATGTATCGATACCAACTGAAGCAGCTGGAAAATCAACCTTTTGCAAACCCGTTTTTAATTCCTTTATAAGTGCAGGGTAATCCCAATAATAATGGCCTTGAACTATTTGTGGCTTATTGTTAAATCTGTGAATCTCCTTAATAGAAATCGTATTACCATCAAATTTTCCAGCTATTAATCTTCCACTTGAAGAGCCTAAGTCATATGCAAGAACTGTAGTCATAAACAATCACCTCTATTCTCGAAGTAATTTCGAGCGATATTTCTCTGAAGATAGATTTCTTAACTCCAAGCATTCTTCGTCCGTTAAAATTCTAGGGCCACCAAAAATTGTACTAATGGTAAATACTTTGGCCGATTCCTCTGTTAGTTGCATGAAAAAATACGCTTCCTTCATTGTTTTCCCGACAGTTAGTACACCATGATTCCTCATAATCATCACATCATGATCCAAAACAAGTTCAGATACTTTCTCAGCCAATTCATGAGTAGTTGGAATGACGTAATCGATATAACCAACCTTTTTCACCATAGCAGGGAAATCCGGAAAGAGTGGTGGAATGTTTTGTCCTGCTGAGGATACGCCTACCGAGTAAGTTGGATGTGCATGTAGAACAGCTTGAATCTCATGATTATCTCTAAAGCATGTTAAATGCATTAAAACTTCTGATGAAGGGCGCAAATCTCCCTCGATTTCACCGGACTCAATATGAACCTTAACCCATTCTTCATCTGCTATTTCTTTTAAGTCATAACCACTTGGAGAAATATACATATACTCCCCATCTCTCATACTTAAATTGCCACCCGCACCAACCACTAAACCACTTTGCACTAATTCTGTTGCGTACTTTTGTAGATCTTGAATTACACTAGTCATCCAATCACGCCCTCCCTTTTTAATGTTGTTTGGAATTCTTCTAGAATCGCTACTTGTTCTAGCATGGAATCGAAAGGATAGGGCTGAAACTCCCTTTGCTCAATGCTTTTTTGGAAATGTTCAATTTGATTTTTATAGGCATTCCCCTCAATATGTTGCGAGCTTAGTTGCCCATTTTGAATCAATTGAATAACTCCAAAATCCTGATTTAAATCTGTACGAAAGGCAAAGGGTAATCTGAGACTACCTTCTGTTCCAATTAGATCGACTGATTGTGAAAACTCACCTAAAAAACTGCAGTCGATTAGTCCAAGAATGCCATCTTCATATTGCACTTGAATTGTTAAATGGACATCCACATTACTTTTACGCCCTTGCAGTACATGGTATGTAACTACCTTTTTATCAAGTAAAAATTGTTGGACATTTATACAATAACAGCCGATATCATACAAAGCACCACCACCAAGATTGGGATTTACACGTATATCATCTGTCCAATTTTCTAATGTAAAATGAAATTGACTTCTAATAGTTAATACTTCGCCTATTGCGCCTTCTTCTAATAGCTTTTTAGTCTCTATAATTTGTGGATGAAAACGATACATAAAAGCTTCCATCACTTTTACTTTTTTCTCGATACTTTTTTGTTGAATTATTTGAAGTTCTTCTAGCGACAAGACTATTGGCTTTTCGCATAATACATGCTTGCCATGCTCAATTGCTTTCATAATCCATTCGAAATGAAAACTATTAGGTAATGCAATATAAACTGCATCAATTTCGTCCATATCAAGGAGCTGATTGTAATCATTCAGTGTATAGGGTATCTGAAATGCTTGTTGGATTTCAGTTAAATCTTGGCTACGGCTTGCGATTGCAAGAATATTTCCCCCTGCTTCTTGGATTGCTGGCATAACATAGTTTTTAGCAATAGTCGCTGCACTTAAAATGCCCCATTTAATCGTCAATTGTATGCCCCCTTTAGAAAAGGGCTGTTTTTACAGCCCTTATTAACCTTTAATAAATAGATTTTTCTTCAACTAATTTATAAGAAAAGTAGATTTATTTAGAAACACCAATAATTATTCGTAAATCGCTGCTTTAATTTCATCCGTGTCAATATTGTCTTTGTCGTACCAATAGAAACCAGTATCGATTGATTTTTCAACACTCTCGCCTTTGATTGAAGCAACTGCAGCTTTAACAGTTTCATAACCAATACCAACTGGATTTTGAGTTACAGCTCCTGCCATTAATCCACTCTTAATCGCATCAATTTGCTGTTTACCTGAGTCAAAACCAACAACGACAATTTTGCCTACTTTATTCATCTCTTGTACTGCGTTTACTACTCCAATTGCAGAACCTTCATTAGAGCCGAAAATGCCTTTTAAATCCGGATGTGCTTGCATAATAGCTTTTGCCAAGTCAGTTGATTTCAAATGATCACCATCACCATATTGAATATCAACTATTTTAATATCTGGATATTTACTTTCAATTTGCTCTTTAAAGCCATCTCTACGACCTTTACCAGTTAATGAAGTTTGATCTTGTACGATTAGGGCAATTTTCCCTTTGCCACCTATAAACTCGGCCATCTTATCAGCTGCTAATGCTGCAGCTGCTTTATTGTCCGTAGATGCAGTTGCAACAGGGATTTCACTTTCCACACCTGAGTCAAACGCAACAATCGGAATATTTTTTTCCTTAGCTTCATCTAATAACGGCACTGATGCTTTAGAATCCAATGCCGCAAAGCCTATAGCAGCTGGTTTTTTATCTAAAACTGCACGTAACATTTCAATTTGTTTATCAACTTGCGCTTCAGTTTCGGGACCTTCAAATGTAATTTTTACATCAAACTCATCAGCAGCCTTTTCAGCACCCTGTTTTACAGCTTGCCAAAATTGATGTTGGAAACCTTTTGATACAATCGCTACATAAGGTTTATCAGAGCTTACTGGTTCTTTTTCACCTTCACTTGTCGCTCCCTCTTTATCATTACATGCACCAAGTAACATCGATACTGCTAATAATCCACCTAGAAAAATCGATTTCTTTTTCATTTCTTTGCCCCCTTTGTTTAATTTATATCAAGTCTAGAACGACCTCATATCACACTTAGCTTTTACCCCTACGTAATATATCCATGTATACCGCTAAGATAATAACAAAACCAATCACTACTGTTTGCCATTCTTGTGGAATTGATAATACTCGTAATCCATTCGTCAAGACACTCATAATTAATGCACCGATAATAGTTCCGATAATAGTTCCTTTTCCTCCACTAAGCGAAGTACCACCAATTACAACAGCAGCAATTGCTTCTAATTCATACCCTTGACCTAATGCAGGTTGAGCAGAATTTAATCGTGATGCCATTAACACGCCTGCGATACCTGTAAAAGCACCCGCTAGTGTATAAATCGTCATTTTCCAGTAATCTACATTCACGCCAGAAAGCTTTGTTGCATCCTCATTACTACCAATGGCTAAATTAAAACGCCCCAATATAGTTTTAGATAAGATAATTGCTGCTATAATGCCAAGGACAAAGAATATTAATACAGCATTTGGAATATTGACGCCTGGAATAATTGAACCTAAAGCAATTTTTGTAAACATAGGCTTATCTGTAAAGTAGATTGGCGCAGCCTTTGATATAACTAACGCTAATCCTTTCGCTATCATCATCATCGCCAATGTTGCAACAAATGGTGGTATTTTTAATTTAGTAATGGCAATACCACACAACAAACCACAAAGTGCACCTGTTAAAATACCACCAATGACACCGACTACAATTGGCAGATCTGAATTGACGACAATTATACCCGTAATCACAGATGACAAGGTCATGACAGTTCCTACAGATAAGTCAATTCCTCCTGTAATAATGACAAAGGTTGCACCTAGTGCTAATATCCCTATAACTGCCGTAGATAACAATATTCCCACTATATTACTCCATTGCATGAAACTGGATGATGCAAACGAGAAAAAAATAACCAATACTACTAAACTACTAAAAGCTAGAACTTGTTGTAATGTATTGGATGGAATTCCCTTATTCTTTTTCTTAGTCACTGTTATTTGATCTAATGTATCCGCTTTCATATTATCCCTCCCTAACCTTCACGGTATGCTGTAGCTAACTCCATGATTTTCTCCTGGTTCGCTTCCTCTGAATTTAAAATCCCCGTAACTCGGCCTTCTGACATAACGACAATACGATGACTCATTCTTAATACTTCTGGCAATTCAGATGAAATCATAATAATGGACTTCCCTTTTTCCGCTAGCTCATCTAGTAATTTATAAATCTCACCTTTGGCTCCAACATCGATACCTCTTGTTGGTTCATCAAAAATTAAAATATCACAATCACGTAGTAGCCATTTTGCAATTACAACCTTTTGCTGATTCCCCCCAGATAAAAATTTTATCTGTTGATTAATTGAAGGCGTTTTCACTTTTAAGCGCTCGACATACTCCTCTGATACCTTTGCTATATTCTGATCATTAACAAACCCAAGTGTTTGATAATCATTTATCGTAGACATGACTATATTTGTCTTTACATCCATATCAACAACAAGACCTAAATGTTTCCGATCTTCAGATAAATAGCCAATACCTTGTTTAACAGCGCGACTAGGTGATGTTATTTGCACCTTTTTCCCATGTAAAATAATCTCCCCAGTCCTTATCTTATCAACTCCGAAAATAGCATTTGCCACTTCTGTTCTACCAGCACCCATTAAGCCTGCAAAGCCAAGAATTTCTCCTTTTTTGAGTTCAAAAGAAATATCCTTTAAATTTGTATTGGTACTAACATTCTTTAATTCTAGAACAGTATCTCTATTACTATCTGAAATAGTTGGTTTTGATTCAATATAAAGCTCTCTTCCTACCATCAATTGAATCACTTTACTCATTTCCGTTTCCTTCGTATTTAGCGTTGTGATATACTCTCCATCTCGCATTATCGTAATCCGATCTGAGATTCGTTTTAACTCATCCATCCTATGGGATATATAAATAATTCCAACACCACTGGCTTTTAAATTATCAATAATTTCAAACAGTACATCTATTTCCGCATCTGTTAATGCAGTAGTGGGCTCATCCATAATTAAAATTTTCGAATCGAATGATAGCGCTTTCGCAATTTCAACCATTTGCTGTTTTGCAACTGTTAAATCCTTTACTTTTGTTTTCCCATTTAAATCTATGGAGAGTCGTTTAAATAATTCCCTCGTCTTATTATGTAATTCATGATCCTTTATAAAGAAGTTTAACAACCCTCTTGGTTCTCTACCGATAAAAATATTTTCAGCGATAGATAAATCTTTCATTAAATTTAGTTCTTGATGAATGATCGAAATACCTAATTCTTGTGCTTGCTTAGTAGATGTAACATTAATCTTCTGACCTTCTAGAAAAACTTCACCATCATCTTTTTCATATATCCCCGTTAGAATCTTCATCAGCGTTGACTTTCCAGCACCATTTTCTCCGACTAAAGCCAATACTTCACCATGATGTAAATCAAGTGATACATTCGAAAGAGCTTTAACTCCTGGAAAGCTCTTTGAAATATTCTGCATCTCCAACAGCTTACTCATTCATTCACCTCTTTTATTTGTATTTGTATTTGTTTTTCTTTGTTTATGTTGATTATAAGAGACATTTTATTCGAAATCAACAAAAATAATGAATATTCAGAAAATATTTTTATCCAATTATTACTCTAGTACGTTCATCTACAATCGATTGCAAATAGTCTACATTTGCTTTTTGATCTACAATTAAGCAATCCAACACTGATTTATCTTCGATATAAGCAAATGATTTTTGATTAATCTTTGAAAAATCGAGTAATAAAATGACTTGCTCGGACATTTTAATCATCTCTCGTTTGACGTTAGCCTGTTGCTCATTCGAATCACTGATGCCCCAGTCCTTATGGAAACCTTTGCATGAGAAAAACACTTTATCTACATAGAAATGTTCAATTGAACGGATAGCTGTTGGTCCTACTAGTGATAAGGACGTTTTCGATAAAGTACCACCTGTCATGATGACTTGAATTTTGGATCTATTCGCCAATTCACTTGCAACTAATAATGAGTTTGTAAGTACCGTAAGTTCCATATTTGGAAGTAGCTTCGCTAAATATAGAGCTGTTGTACTTGCATCTAAAAAAATAATATCCTGTTCATCAATAAGAGACACTGCTACTTTGGCAACATCCATTTTCTCATTTCTATTCAATACTTGACGATCATTAAAAGGAATTTCATCATCATCTGAATCATCCATGGCTACAGCACCACCATGAGTCCGCTGAAGTTTATTTTTTGCTTCAAGCTTCTCTAAATCTCGGCGAATTGTTTCCTCTGTTACAGCAAATAGCTTACTCAATTCATTTACTCTTACGTTTTTCTTATCATTAATAATTTGAACAATTTTTTTATGTCTTTCAGGCACTAACATATTCAACACTCCTATCCTTCAACAATGACACCTTTTTTTAATATGATATTGGCATATAATGCTTTTTCACTTGTAGTCACAATTGCATACGCTGTTTTCGCACGTTCATAAAATGATTCCCTTGATAAATATTCTGCTTTAAAGACATTCTCACTTTTTGTTACAAGTTCTTCGTATTCCTTCCAAATTTGTGGACGTTCAACTTCTTCACCATGCATCATTAAGCAAATCGGATTTTCAACATAAGTGTCTAATGGCATTAAGAACAATATCCCTTCCAAAATGGATGGTATGTCATTTCCATCTAATCGCACTATTTTATCATTATGTGAGGCTGCTGGAAAATTTCCATCCGCTAGAACTATTTCATCACTATGCCCCATTTCCATCAAAACTTTTAATAGTTCAGGCGAAATACAGGATTTTATATATTTTAACATGTGGTTTCTCCTTTGTTTATGTCCTATTTTTTTGTTTTATTTGATAATACCAAATATTTTCAACAATTCAAACAAAAAATACAAAAATATGAAATTAATAAAAAAAGAGTCTTATAACATTTGTAATTTAGTTACAACTCTTTCAAGATCCTTTTATATATTTGCTTCATGTTATTTATTTGTTCCTATTATAATAATTTGAATCTCAATACTAGATATCTATTTTGACATGCATATCTCTTTTAGTTTCTTAAATAGCAGATTCCTCTAAACTAGCAATCAAAGTGTACAACCATTTTCACGATCATGTCTTTACTTTACTAACGATTACACTCTAAAAAAATGCACAAAAATAAACCGAGAAATCACAAGGATTTCTCGGTTTAGGTCATTTGCAATTTAAATCAATCATGATGTTGCGTGTTTTGAACGTAGGGATTGTCTAGGAAATTAAATTACCACTTACGTTTACGTGCAGCTTCTGATTTCTTTTTGCGTTTTACGCTAGGTTTTTCATAGAATTCGCGTTTTCTAACCTCTTGAATTGTACCACTTTTAGAAACAGTACGTTTGAAGCGGCGAAGAGCATCTTCAAGCGATTCGTTTTTTCTAACGACAGTTTTTGACATCTCTCTTTCCCTCCCTCCGAACACACATCAAATACGAACATTATCATAAGCAAATATGTTAATGCTGTGTACTAAAAAATTATACCTTATTGATACAAATTGGTCAATACTCATGCTCGAATTAATATTCAGAATCTGATTTTAATCCGTTCATAATTTTCACACCAGAGCTTGCACCGATTCTAGTAGCCCCAGCTTCAACCATAGCTTCTAGATCTTCCAGACTGCGAACACCACCTGAAGCCTTTACACCCATTTCTGGTCCAACAGTTTTGCGCATTAATGCTATATCAGCTGCAGTTGCTCCACCAGTTGAAAATCCAGTAGAAGTTTTCACAAAATCAGCGCCTGCTTCTTTAGATAGTTGGCAAGCAACTACTTTTTCTTCGTCCGTTAGCAAGCAAGTTTCGATGATAACTTTTACTAAAGTACCGTTAGCTGCATCAACAACAGCTTGAATATCAGATTTAACAACATCAAGTTGACCTGATTTAAGGGCACCTATATTAATCACCATATCGATTTCACTAGCACCATTTGCAATAGCATCTTTTGTTTCAAATGCTTTTGTAGCGCTTGTTTGAGCTCCTAATGGGAAACCGATAACAGTACAAACAACTGATTTAGCGCCTTCAAGATGTTTTGCTGCATCTGCTACCCATGTAGGATTGACACAAACCGAAGCAAAATCATATTTTTTAGCTTCTTGACAAAGTGTTGCAATTTGTTCTTTTGTCGCTTCAGGCTTTAATAGTGTATGGTCAATTAATAACGCGTAGTCTTTAGTCATGAATGAAAACTCCTTTTATTTAATAGATGTACGTACCTCTTTATTTTACCACGGATTATAGTTTTCTTTCCACTGTTATGTGAAACATTAGCCAACTGCTATAAATCAATTGATTTTGATACAAAAAAGTCATGCCATTATATTAAATGGCATGACTTTTTTAATCATTATATATATTATCTCCACAAGTACAGTTTTATACTATATCGTTTAAAATTTAGTACAAGGAAAGTAAGTAACCTTACTTATTTTAACATCCCCTATGTTAAAATTATTTTTGTGAAGCTGCCCAAGCATTTTGATCTTCGATTGTTGGGTTTGCAATATAATGCCCACCTTCAATTTGAAGTGTTTGACCAGTCATGAATTTTGATTCTTCAGAAGCTAAGTATACTACTGCATAACCGATATCGTCTGCTTCGCCGTGATATGGTAGTGCATGATATTTTGTATAGATATCTAACAATTCAGCAGGCATATTATTTTTTGCAGCTGGAGTTAAAATAAGACCTGGTGCAATTGCGTTACAACGAATTTTATCTTTACCATACTGAGTTGCAATATATTTAGTCATGTTCACAACGCCTGCTTTAGTAGCGCCATAAGCTGTACGGATTTGGTCACTAGCAAATGCAGCCATTGAAGCTGTGTTGATAATAGAACCTCCACCTGCTTTTTGCATATGAGGAATTGCATAACGGCTACCAAGTAATACTGATTTTAAGTTCACGTTAACTAAACGATCCCATTCATCTAGGTCAATATTAACAACATCTAAATCTTTATGAATATTTGTTAAACCAACGTTATTAAATAGTACTGTAATTGTACCGTATTGCTCAACAGTGAAATCCACTGCTTCTTCTACTGATTTTGCATTACCTGCATCCAGGAATACTGCTGAAGCTTCATATCCTTCTTTTACTAAAGCAGCTGCATGCTCTTTTGCACCTTCTATATTAAAGTCAGCAATAACTACTTTTGCGCCTTCTTTAGCCATTAATGTTGCTGCTGATAAACCAATTCCTGATGCTCCACCTGTGATAAGAGCTACTTTACCTTCTACACGTTTCATGAAAAATTCCTCCTGTAATAAGCGAAAATATAAGTATGTAATAACAAAAGCCTATCATACTCTTAATTTATCGTTATATTATAACCTAACACTATTTATTTTAACACTATAATATTCATAATTAAAACAATATGCGTTTATTATTTTTAGTTTTTCTCAAAAGTAAAACCCCGAAAACGAAATTACATTCCGTTTTTGGGGTTTATCAATTTTATAGTTATTTATCTAGTTTAGTTTGCTTGTACTTCTTCTAATACACGCACAAATTGACCTTCAGAAGACGGATAACCAGCTTTTGTTACTTTCACTTTTACTAGTTTACCGATCATGTCTTCATTGCCCTCAAAGATAACTTTTAAATAATTGTCTGAATAACCAGCGTAAAGCCCTGCATCTTTTCCCTCTTTAATGCGTTCTTCAGGAATGATTTCTAATACTTCATTTTCAAATTGAGAAGCATATTCTTTAGCTAGTTGATCGTTTAGTGTTAATAAGCGGTGTACACGTTCATTTTTCACTTCTTCGTCTACCTGATCTTCCATGCGGGCTGCTGGTGTTCCAGTACGTTTAGAGTATGGGAAAACATGCAGTTCAGCGAATTTGTGATTATTGATGAAGTTATATGTTTCCATAAATTCTTCTTCTGTCTCACCAGGAAAACCAACGATTACATCAGAAGTAACTGCTAAATGCGGTAACACTTCACGTAAACGGTCTAAACGCTCACCGAAGAATTCCATCGTGTATTTGCGTCGCATACGCTTAAGTACAGTGTCAGAGCCCGATTGAATAGGAATATGTAAATGATTTACGACGATATTAGAATCGCGTAAAACTTCTATCACTTCATCGGTTAACTGACTTGCTTCAATCGAACTAATACGTAAACGTTTTAAGCCTTTTACATTCTCTTCTAAGTCACGTAATAGTTGCGCTAGATTATAATCTTTTAAATCTTGTCCATAACCACCTGTGTGGATACCTGTTAAAACAATTTCTAAATAACCTGCATCTACAAGTTGTTGTGCTTGATGCACGACTTCTTGTGGATCACGAGATCGCATTAGACCACGCGCCCAAGGGATTATACAGAATGTACAGAAGTTATTACAACCTTCTTGGATTTTCAATGACGCACGAGTGCGGTCAGTGAAATAAGGAACGTCTAGCTCTTCATATACTCGGTTTTTCATAATGTTACGTACAGCATTGATAGGCTGACGTTCATTTTTGTATTGTTCAATATAGCCAATCATTTTCGTACGGTCTTGCGTCCCAACTACAATATCTACACCGGGAATAGCCATAATTTCTGCTGGAGAAGTTTGAGCATAACATCCTGTTACGCAAATAACGGCATCTGGGTTTTGTCTTATTGCACGACGAATAACTTGGCGACTTTTCTTATCTCCTGTATTCGTAACTGTACAAGTATTAATTACATAGACATCTGCCTGATGATCAAATTCTTTGCGTTCATAACCTTCATCTTTAAACAGTTGCCAAATTGCCTCTGTTTCATAGTGATTCACTTTACATCCTAATGTATGAAAAGCCACTGAAGACAAGGCTCGTCACCTCTTTCATTCAAATTCATAAGAAATTGCGGAAAGAACATACAGTGGTGCTGTTTCCGCACGTAAAATTCTTGGTCCTAGTGAAATACATTGACATCCTAATCCTTGTAAAGCGCTAGCCTCTTTTCGAGAAATACCGCCTTCAGGACCAAATATTACAAGGATTGACTTATTATCATATACCTTTTTTAATTGATCAGCAAACCGAGTTCGTTCTAGTTGCTTTGCATCCTCTTCATCGGCTAAAAAGACAACGTCAAATTCAGGTACTTTTTTTAGTAACTGCGTGAAGTTCACTGGCTCTTCAATTGTCGGGATATGCGTACGATGCGATTGCTCAGCTGCTTCCTTCGCAATTTTCTGTAAGCGCTCTTGCTTCTTTTTACCTTTTTTCCCATCCCATTTGACGATTGATCGTTCTGCTTCAAAAGGAAGTAAAGCATACATACCAAGCTCAGTTGCCTTTTGGACAATTAAATCTAGCTTATCGCCCTTTGGTAAACCACAAGCGATCGTCACTTGAATAGGTAGTTCTGGTGAAGGCAATACATTGTCGGTTTTTTCTACCTGAACACCATCTTCAGTAAAGTCCAAAATACGACTAATTGTTGCCTCACCATTATGAACTACAATGATTTCATCGCCTACACGCATGCGCATTACTTTTGTTATATGATGCGCATCTTCACCACTAATTATGGCTAATTGATTGTCAAAGGATTCATTTATAAAATATCGTTGCATAGTAACACTCCATCAATTTACTGATTTTCGTGATATAATTGCTACCCAATCTTCCATCATCATTACTTCTTCGATAATAAAGCCTGCTTTTTCAAGAGATGCTTTCACATCATCCTTCTTCGGTTCAATTATTCCTGAAGTAATAAATAGGCCGCCTGGTTTAACAATTGTATAGGCATCATCTGTGAAGGTCATAATTACTTCAGCTAAGATATTCGCAACTACAACGTCCGCAGGTTCTTTTACAGTATCTAATAGATTCCCTTGCATAACATCAATAGAGTCTTCAACCTTATTTAGCTGAACATTTTCAATTGCAGAGCGTACCGCTACTTCATCTAAATCAAGTGCATGAACATTCTTTGCTCCAAGCAAAGCTGCTCCGATAGCTAAAACACCAGAGCCAGTACCAACGTCTACTACTGAATCCGTATCTTTTATTGTTTTTTCTAATGCTTGTAAACATAATACAGTTGTAGGATGAGTTCCTGTACCAAAGGCCATACCAGGATCAAGTTCAATGATTAGCTCATCACTGTTTACAGGTTCATACTCTTCCCAAGTTGGTACAATTGTGAAACGGTTAGAAATTTTCACCGGATGATAATACTTTTTCCATGCAGTTGCCCAATCTTCCTCATTCACTTCATTGATTGTCACTTCGTTGTGACCAATATTAATGTCATAGTTTACCAGATTATTAATAGCAACTTTAATTTCTTCAACAGTTTCACCTAAAAAACTTGTTTCAGCTAAATAAGCTTTTACAATGACACCATCCTTAGGAAAATCTTTTGGATTTAAAGCGTAAATCTCACCAAATTGATCTGCACGTTCTTTACCATAATCCTCTGAATCCTCTATTACGACACCACTTGCTCCAGCTTCGTGTAGAATATTCGAAATCGCTTCAACCGCTTCACTCGTTGTATGGATGGATACCTCCGACCATTTCACTTGTAGCCAACTCCCTTATTCACCTTTAAATTTGTTTTTAATTTTATCAAACAATGTGCTACCTTGCTCTTCTGGAATATCTCCAGAAATACTAGCAAATTCGCGCAATAATTGTTTTTGTTTCTCAGTTAATTTCTTCGGTGTTACAACGCTTACGATTACATGTTGATCGCCAGTGCCATAACCATGAACGTTTTTGACACCTTTTCCTTTTAAGCGGAATCTGTCACCAGATTGTGTACCTGTAGGAATCTTCATCTTCACTTTACCATGAACTGTTGGTACTTCGATTTCATCACCAAGAGCCGCTTGAGCGAATGTAATTGGTAATTCTAAATAAATATCATCACCATCACGTTCAAATTTATCATGTGCACGAACATGGAATACGATGTATAAGTCACCTGCTGGACCACCGTTAGTACCCGCTTCACCTTGACCACTCACGCGCAATTGTTGACCATCATCAACACCTGCTGGAATCGTAACTTTGATTTTTTTACGTTTTTTAACTGTTCCTGCACCGTGACAAGTTGAACATTTATCTTTGATAATTTGGCCAGTACCTTTACAGTAACCACAAGTACGACGGTTTACCATTTGACCAAATGGTGTTGAAACTGTCTCATTTATTTGACCTTGGCCATTACAGTGAGAACATGTGTCTTTTGAAGTACCTGGTTTTGCACCAGATCCATGACAAGTATCACAAGTTTCATCACGAGGGATTTCGATTTCAGTTTCTTTACCAAATACTGCTTCTTCAAAACTAATTGTCATGCGATATTGCAGATCATCGCCTTTTGTTGGTGCATTCGGATCACGACGACGACTTCCGCCACCACCGCCAAAGAATGAACTAAAAATGTCTTCGAAACCGAAGCCATCTCCGCCACCGCCACCAAATCCTTGGTTTGGATCTTGATGTCCGAACTGGTCATAGCGTGCTTTTTTCTGGTCATCACTTAATACTTCATAAGCTTCAGCAATTTCTTTAAATTTTTCTTCTGCCCCAGCCTCTTTATTCAAGTCAGGGTGATATTGTTTAGATAATTTACGATAAGCTTTTTTAATTTCGTCTTTTGATGCTGATTTTTGAAGGCCTAAGACTTCATAATAATCTCGTTTATTCATTTTTCACACTCCGCTCCGTTTGCATAAAATATATTGTAACATGGAAAGAACAAATGGCAAAAAACATTGAAAAAAGCCAAAGCCCGAGGCGGTCTTTGGCTTCTTTCAAAACAACAATGCATACATTAATATACACTATTCAAGCGCCATTAAAGATGCGCTCTATTTTTTAGCATTATTTGTTATCGTCAACTTCAGTGAAGTCTGCATCAACTACACCGTCATCTTTCTTATCAGCTGTTGGGCCTTGTTCGCCTTGTGCAGCTTGTTGTTGTTGAGCTGCTTGCTCATACACTTTCATCACAAGTGGTTGAAGAATACCTTCTAATTTTTCTTTAGAAGTTTTGATGCCTTCGATTTCACCAAGTTCAATTGCTTTTGTTAGCTCTTCTTTAGCATCTTCTACTGATTTTTTCTCATCTTCAGTAATTTGTTCACCAAGGTCAGCGATTGTTTTATCTACTTGGAAAACAAGTTGATCTGCTTCATTGCGAAGTTCAGCTTCTTCTTTACGTTTTTTATCTTCTTCAGCATGTAATTCAGCTTCTTTTACCATACGTTCGATATCTTCATCAGATAATGAGCTATCAGATTGGATAGTAATTGTTTGTTCTTTTTGAGTTCCTAGGTCTTTAGCTTTAACGTTTACGATACCGTTTTTATCAATATCGAATGTTACTTCGATTTGAGGGATGCCACGTGGTGCAGCAGGGATATCAGAAAGTTGGAAGCGACCTAAAGTTTTGTTATCAGCAGCCATTGGACGTTCACCTTGTAATACGTGAATATCTACAGCAGGTTGGTTATCTGCAGCTGTTGAGAAAGTTTGTGATTTAGAAGTTGGGATTGTTGTATTACGATCGATTAATTTAGTGAACACGCCACCCATTGTTTCGATACCAAGTGATAATGGAGTTACGTCAAGAAGTACAACGTCTTTTACATCACCAGTTAATACGCCACCTTGTACTGCAGCACCCATAGCTACTACTTCATCTGGGTTTACACCTTTATGCGGCTCTTTACCTGTTTCTTTTTTCACTGCTTCTTGTACTGCAGGAATACGAGTTGAACCACCAACAAGGATTACTTGATCGATTTCTGAAGCAGATAATCCAGCATCTTTTAATGCTTGACGAGTTGGGATCATAGTACGTTCAACTAAGTCAGCAGTAATTTCATTGAATTTTGCACGAGATAAAGAAACTTCTAAGTGTAATGGACCAGCTTCACCAGCAGTGATGAATGGTAGTGAAATTTGAGTTGTTGTTACACCAGATAATTCTTTTTTCGCTTTTTCAGCAGCGTCTTTCAAACGTTGTAACGCCATTTTATCTTTAGCTAAATCAATACCGTTTTCTTTTTTGAATTCAGCAACTAAGAAATCGATGATTTTTTGGTCAAAGTCATCTCCACCAAGAGCATTATCACCAGCTGTTGCTTTTACTTCAAATACGCCATCACCTAATTCAAGGATTGATACGTCGAATGTACCACCACCAAGGTCAAATACTAAAACAGTTTGATCTACATCTGTTTTTTCTAAGCCGTAAGCAAGTGCTGCTGCTGTTGGTTCGTTGATAATACGTTCAACTTCAAGACCAGCAATTTTCCCAGCGTCTTTTGTAGCTTGACGTTGCGCATCGTTGAAGTAAGCAGGAACTGTAATAACAGCTTGTGTTACTTTTTCACCTAAATAGTCTTCAGCAAAGTCTTTTAAATGTTGTAAGATCATTGCTGAAACTTGTTGAGGAGTATATTCCGTACCTTCCACATCTACTTTGTAGTCAGTACCCATATGACGTTTAATAGACATGATTGTGTTTGGGTTTGTAATTGATTGGCGTTTTGCTACTTCACCAACTTGACGTTCGCCGTTTTTGAATGCTACAACTGATGGTGTAGTACGTGCGCCTTCTTTGTTAGCGATAACGATTGGTTCGCCACCTTCTAATACTGATACACATGAGTTTGTAGTACCTAAGTCAATACCGATAATTTTGCTCATTTCATAGTCCTCCTAGATTTGATTCATTTTTTCATTTTATTTTTTTATTCATTAACTTTAACCATTGCTGGTCGTAAGATACGGTCTTTCAACTTATACCCCTTTTGGAGCTCTTGTAAAACGATTCCTTGCTCTTTAGAATCATCTTGTTCTTGCATAACTGCGTGGTGAATGTTTGGATCAAACGCTTCGCCTTCAGATGCTACAGGTTCTAAGCCTTCTTTTGTTGTTGCTTCTATTAGTGAACGGTATACCATTTCAATCCCTTTTTTCATGGATTCGGCATCTTCCGTTGTTGCCTCAACTTGTAAAGCTCGTTCGAAATTGTCTAATACCGGAAGTAATTCCGTTAACAAATTTTGCGCACGATACTTTTCTTGTGCTACGCGCTCAGTTTGTGCGCGACGTTTTAAATTGTCAAAGTCAGCACGTAATCGAAGGAAACGACTTTCTGATTCGTCCAACTTTTGCTCTAGAGCTGTGATTTCCGCCTGATGTTGTTCCTCAACTGTTAGTTCAGGTATAACTTCTTCAGCTTCAGCGTCTAGTACGTTTTCTTCTTGTTCATTTAATTGTTCTTCTACAACTGTGTTTTCTTCTACTGCTTGCTTTTTAAATTCATTTGCTTTAGACACTTTTCATCCTCCTATAATGTCGCTCTCTACCTCGGTTTTTGTGTCAGTTGGCGCGTTAAATCGCCACTCATAAAGTCGAGTAATGCAACGACACGTCGATAATCCATCCTTGTTGGCCCGATAATAGCTATTGAACCACTTTGTCCCTCACCTACCGAGTAAGATGCTGTGATAACACTGCAATCTTCCATAGCTAAATGATTATTTTCAGAACCAATACGGATTTGAATCCCAGATTGGTTCAACGGGAAAATGGATTGGATTTGAGTAGTTTTTTCCATTAGTTCCATAAGCATTCGTACTTTGTTTATGTCATGAAACTCAGGTTGATTGAACATATTCGTTTTGCCACCATAGAAAATTTTACCTTCTGATTGATGTGCTGTCACGTCTATTAATGACGAAAGTAATCCGTCATACGTCCCAAGATGTTGTTTTATAACCGCTGCTGTTTCAAGTTCGAGCTTCATTTGTAATTGCTCTAACGGAACGCCAATCAGTCGTTCGTTTAAAATGTTGACAACCTTCTCAATATCCGACGGTGAAAAATCCGAAGGTAAAGAGAAAATACGGTTTTCAACATGTCCATTATCAGTAACGATAATAGCGACTGCTGAATCAGCTGTTAAAGGTACAATTGAAAATCGTTTAACTTTGTGCAACTGCACATCTGGTCCTAATAATATAGATGTGTACGACGTCAATTCAGATAAAATCGTAGCTGACTTCCGAATGACTTGTTCAGTTTCCATAATCCGATCTTGGAAAACAGATTGGATTTTGTGAATCTCATTTGTTGTAATTATTTGAGGTTTTAGCAAGTGATCCACATAAAATCTGTAACCTTTTTCAGACGGAACTCGTCCCGATGAAGTATGCGTTTTTTCTAGGTAACCTAGTTCTTCTAAATCCGCCATTTCATTACGAATGGTTGCCGGACTAAAAGTAATGCCTTCCTTCTTCGAGATTTGTCGAGAGCCAACTGGTTGAGCTGACATAATGAAGTCATCTACGATTACTTGCAATACTTGTAACTGCCGATTTGTTAGCATGATCATCACCTCTGTTAGCACTCACTCAAGAAGAGTGCTAATACTATAATTAACTTATCAAATCTATTATTTTATGTCAACGGAAACGCATGTGTTTATAATAAAAATTCTTCAAAAACTTCATTTCCAACAAAACGACCTTTTTTCGTTAACTTTACAGCTACTTCATCATTCGAAATAAGACCTGCTGAAACAAGCAATTGCAGTTTTTCACTATAAACGCTTTCAATCGTACAGCCAAACTTCTCTTCAAAATGAGATTTCGAAATTCCAGCTGTTTTACGTAAACCTAAAAACAGTTCTTCCTCAATTTTTTCGTTATGTGTCACTTCATGCGTTTTTAGTATGGGTTTTTCACCGGATTCTAATGTACTTATATATTTTTTTAATGGTGCATGATTTGAATAACGAATGCCATTGACATAACCATGAGCTCCTGCACCAAAACCAGCGTATTCATCATTGTCCCAATAAATACGATTATGGATAGAAGAATGTCCATCTTTGGCGAAATTACTTATTTCGTATTGATGCCAGCCGTGTGCTTCCATTTGTTGCATCAATTCTTCATACATATCTGCCTCTTTATCTTCACCTGGTAAACTCAATTTCCCTTTGTTCATCAAGTTATAAAAAATCGTTTTAGATTCTACAATAAGCGAATAGGCTGAGTAATGTGGGAGATTTAAGTCAAAAGCAATTTTTAGTGTTTCTTTCCATTCATCCATCGTTTGACCAGGTAGTCCGTACATTAAATCAATGCTGATGTTATTGAAACCTACTTTTTTTGCTGCCTTAATTGTTTCAAAAACATCATCATTGGAATGAGTACGCCCTAGTTTTTTCAATAACTCTGGTTGAAACGCTTGTACACCAAGACTTAGTCGATTTACACCACCGTTAAAAAGCACTTCTAATTTTTCTTTCGTTAATTCATCGGGATTTGCCTCCGATGTGAATTCTGTTACATGTTCCATTGGAATGTACATCTTGATCAATGTTAAAAGTCTTGAGAGTTGAACTGGTGATAAAGATGTTGGCGTTCCTCCACCTAAAAAAATTGTTTCTATATGACTGAAAGCTTTTTTGTCTTCAGACCATAATTTCATCTCCATACCTAATGCTTCTATATATTCATCCACCGGCTGGTTTTTGAAAAATACTTTATTAAAATCGCAATAATTGCAAATTTGATGGCAAAATGGAATGTGTATATAAACGCCTCTAGCCAATTTGATTCCTTCTTTCTTGTCGAAAACTGTCCGTTTTTTTGTAATTTAACTCATTAAACACGTAGCTTCATTCTATAGTATTTAAGTTAAAACGCAAAACAATGGAATTAATATCTCTTTTAAACATAAAAAAAGTTACAGCGATAATAATACCCACTGTAACTTCTCTACACTGCTTTTTTATATTTAATAAGCTCTTGCTGTATATTTGGTTCTACTTGTTTAAGTTCATTCAATTTATCTTGCATATGTGCCACTCGCGCCTCAAAAGCCAAAAGTTCAGCTTCTAACGTTGCCATTAAGCGATCCAAACGGTCGTTTCCATCACGATATTCGATTTGAACTCACTCCTTACATTTATTAATTCATAAATTCACTATATATATAGTGTTTACTAAGCTTATCAAATCTTTTGTATTTTGAATACCTCAAATATCACTTTTTAGCGAATAATGTCGAAATTTATCCAGATATTGTTTTACTTTCTTACTCTTATTATGTATTTACCCTTTTAAACCCACATTAAACCTAAAAATTGTTCTTTAAGAAAAAATATCTTAGTTTCAGTTTTAAATAAATAAAGCGGTTATGCAATATGGTGGATTAAACCTCCATGCTGCATAACCGCTTAATGTTCATTCATCATGCTGATAAATTAATATTATTTTTTAGGTGCGTCATCGTCCATTTTAAGTACAGCCATGAATGCTTCTTGAGGTACTTCAACTGAACCTACTTGTTTCATACGTTTTTTACCTTCTTTTTGTTTATCTAAAAGTTTACGTTTACGAGAAATATCGCCACCGTAACATTTAGCTAAAACGTTTTTACGCATCGCTTTAATAGTTGATCGCGCCACAATTTTTTGTCCTATTGCAGCTTGAATTGGCACTTCAAATTGTTGACGTGGAATAAGATTTTTTAACTTTTCAACGATGACCTTACCTCGTTCATATGCAAAATCGTTGTGTACAATAAAGCTAAGTGCATCGACTTGTTCACCATTTAAAAGGATATCCATTTTCATCAATTTAGATGGCTGATAGCCTATTAATTCGTAGTCGAAAGAAGCATAGCCTTTCGTACTTGATTTTAATTGATCAAAGAAATCATAAACGATTTCAGAAAGTGGAATCTCATAGTAAATGCTTACACGAGTTGAATCAATATAATCCATTGTCATAAAATTACCACGTTTGCGTTGGCAAATTTCCATAACAGCTCCAACATAATCGTTAGGTACCATAATTGTTGCTTTTACATATGGTTCTTCAATACGGTCGATTTTTTGTGGATCTGGCATCATTGACGGATTGTCCACTTGAACTTCAGAACCGTCTGTCATCTGCACATGGTAAATTACGCTAGGTGCAGTAGTGATCAGATCGATTTTGAATTCACGTTCAATACGCTCTTGAATGATTTCCATATGAAGTAAACCTAAGAAACCGCATCGGAATCCGAAGCCTAAAGCTTGTGAAGTTTCAGGTTCATATTGTAATGCTGAGTCGTTTAGCTCTAGCTTTTCTAATGCATCACGAAGATCATTGTACTTAGCAGTATCGATTGGGTATAAACCACAGTAAACCATAGGATTTAACTTACGATAACCAGCTAATGGTTCCGTTGCAGGATTGTTTGCTAAAGTAATTGTATCCCCTACGCGCGTATCCCCTACGTTTTTGATAGATGCAGTTAAGAAACCTACATCACCGACAGTTAGCTCTTTGCATAGTGTTGGCTTAGGTGTTGATACTCCAACTTCAACAACTTCAAATTCTTTTCCAGTTGCCATCATACGAATTTTATCGCCTGCTTTAACTGTTCCGTCTACAACTCGGATGTAAGTAATTACACCTCGATATGAATCATATAAAGAATCGAAAATCAAAGCTTTTAGAGGTGCATCAGGATCGCCTGTAGGTGCTGGTACTTTTTCAACAATTTGTTCTAAAATATCTTCAATACCGATACCTGCTTTAGCAGAAGCAAGTACTGCTTCAGATGCATCTAACCCGATGACATCTTCTACTTCTTGACGTACACGTTCTGGATCTGCCGAAGGTAAATCGATTTTATTAATAACAGGAAGAATTTCAAGATCATTGTCTAATGCTAAATATACGTTCGCAAGTGTCTGTGCTTCAATACCTTGAGCTGCATCGACAACTAAAATAGCACCTTCACAAGCTGCAAGACTACGAGATACTTCGTATGTGAAATCGACGTGTCCAGGGGTATCGATTAAATGGAATGTATAAATCTCTCCATCTCTAGCTTGATAATGTAATTGAACTGCATTTAATTTGATGGTAATGCCACGTTCTCTTTCTAAATCCATAGAATCTAGAAGCTGATTTTTCATCTCACGGGAAGTTAAACTTTTGGTAGTTTCCAATATACGGTCTGCTAATGTTGATTTCCCGTGGTCAATATGAGCAATAATGGAGAAATTTCTAATATTTTCTTGTCGTTTCAAACGTTCTTCTCTGTTCATGCGTGTCCACTCCTATATAAACTATTTTGAATTATAGCAGTGAACAGCTATTTTATGCAATATTATGATGAAGTTTGATTTGAAAATGCTTCCGAAATTGCTCTTGCTAAAATAGCAATAGTACGGTTTAATTCGTCTTCTGTATTATCTACTCCACCTAATTCAACGACTAGCAGGTTTTTCGAAAGATCTTGGTTATATATACCATTTACACCCGAACCTTCTTTTTTCATAACACCTCTAGAGATATTAGGAACTAGTTGATTTAATTGCGCAGATAATTGGTCCGCGTAGGCTTCATTAAATTTGTATTGTTTATTTTCAGCACCAAGAACAATAGCGATACGTGCGTACTTTTCGCCATCTAAGGTTGTGGTTGTAGCTTTTTTATTTGCTGAATCACGATGGATATCTAGCACCAAATCATATTCTTTTTTATCTAATTGTTTTTTCACATATGGCCTTACAGCATCATACGCTTTATATAATGATATATTTTTCTTCTGCATTTCTGTCATCGTATCAACTTCTAAAATATCAGTTGAGAGATCATTTTGTTTAAAATGAGCTTCAATGACTGAACCTAGTTGTAAAACATTAGTTGCGTTATGATAGGCTGTTATTTTCTGTTTTTGGCTTTTCAAAATAGGATAGTAAGCTTCATGGGAATGTGTGAAATATATTAGTGTTTTAAATGAAGCGTCCTTATTATTTATCAAAGCATTTTTTTCAGTGGCAGTATTGGCAGCATAGACTATTTTCGTATCTTGTTTTGATGATGTTGTTGTTGCCTCTTGTTGTGGCCAGATTGGTAACTTCACAGTAATAATTGGAAGCATAAAGAAAAAGCATAGAAGACCAATCCACATTTGCATTTTCCGTCGCATATAACATCCCCCTCCTCCTATCAATGTATGGAGGAGGGGAGCTAATTAGAACATTCTACGTACTTTCAATCCATTCCGTTAACGTATCAGAAATCAGATATGCATAGTTGTGTACCCACTCATCTATGTTTTTCGGTGTTACGAATAATCGGTCGTGCCCTACGAGAGACTCTTCAAATAGCTGTAGACGTTCTTCTTTCGGCCAAGTCGACCATTCACCAAAAATTGGTTTAATCACTTCTAAATCTACTTTTGACGTGTCTGATGGTCTCCATGGTGTTACGGACAAAGCGGAGGATGGACTATTTTTTTCCTGTATTTTGGCTGCAATAGATTGGAAAAGTGTATCGACAGCATCTGCGATAAGTACTGGCCCATCGACAACAGTCGGTAGGCCTATTGCAGTTACAGGACAACCAATTGTTTCTTTTGAAATTTCTTTACGCATATTACCTACACCAGATCCAGGATGAATTCCCGTATCTGTCATTTGAATGGTTTTACAAAGTCGGTTACTTGCTCTTGTTGCAAGTGCGTCTACAACAATAACTAGTTCAGGTTTTATTTGCTCAGCTAATGCTTTTATAAATGAACTCGTTTCATAGCCAGTCTGTCCTGTTACTCCGGGAGCATAAATAATACAACGCTCTTGAATGGATGTTGCACTATTTTGTAACTCATCAATAGCTAGCGGCCCTACTGCATCGGGTGTAATCGTCTTATTCCCTAGTCCGATGATAAGCACTTTGCCATCCTTGTTATCTTTAATAAAAGGATGAAGTGTTGTCAATTCCTCTGCTAAAACTTCTCCCAGTTGCTTGAACCCTTCCTCATCATCTGGTGTTAATGTCGGAACGGTAAAAGTAAAATAAGTCCCTTCTTTCTTTCCTATTTCTTCTGCGCCACTCGAATCAACATCTACACGTGTAATTTTAACGCGTCCGCGCTCTTCCTCTAATACCTTAATACCTGTAGATTCACGTAATGTTTCACGCTCTTCTGCGGTCTTATGATTAATAAATTCTTCCGTCTCATCTACTAAATCTGTTCGATACCATTTATTATTTTCCAAACTAATCACCTCACTTTTTATTTTGCTCTAACTGTCAAGTAAATATTCTTTGCATTTGATGCTTGATTTTTATACTATGATTTGCTAAAATGATGACTGTTGTATAGACACTTGAAACAGTTGAGAATTTACTCATCTCGATCCTTTTTAGGAGGTGAAAGTTAATGCCAAATATTAAATCTGCTATCAAACGCGTAAAAACTAACGCAAAAGTTAATGCACAAAATTCGCAAGTGAAATCTGCTATGCGTACTGCTGTGAAAAAAGCTGAAACTGCTTTAGTTGCTAAAGAAGATAACGCAAAAGAACTTTTAAGCGTAGCTGTTAAATCATTAGATAAAGCAGCATCTAAAGGCTTAATCCACAAAAACGCAGCTTCTCGTCAAAAAGCTCGTTTAATGAAAAAAGCTTAATCCATTATGGATTCAAAGGGACTAGAGATAATTCTCTAGTCTTTTTTTGTGTTTAAATTTTTATATTTTTCAAGAGTTACATTAAAGCATATTGTTATTAACGAAATACGAACAACTCCGTACAACTTGGCGACATAAAGTGATTTCGTATTAGTATACCGAAAGATCTTCAACACTATTTGTTGCTATTTGGATTCATGTAATCACCTTCGCATTATTTTATTCAAATAAACTCTAATTAACCATTTTCCATAAATCTTTCAATATAAGGAAATATTGTTATAATAAAAACTATAATTCATTACCAAAAGGTACTTCGTACGGTTTTAGGGACTTATTTGGAAAGAAGGTGTTGTGCATGGATATAACATTTATCTTCATTAGTTTTTACTTAACTCCAATTTTAAGCATTATTTTTTGTCTAAATCTCGTGGCAATCCTAAAAAAAATAAAGAGAGATGAAAAAACTGCTACGAATACATTTTGGCTTACAACATCATTTCTTTTGATTGTATGGAGTATTGCAGTAACAGCTATATTAGGTACATAAGGATTATTTAGCAAAAAAGTTCTTATAAAATTTAACGATTTATTCTTTTTATAGAAAATAGCAATTAAGACTTATAAACTCCTATCTGTAAGTGCTTCAGAAAATAGATAAACTTGAAGAAATTCACGTCATCAACGGTCCATTTTCCATTCTAATCAGATAAGACCGTTGATTTCCGCTACGGTGGACGCTTTCCGCGGGCTGGCGCCAAGTCGCTTCGTCGCTATGCTCCTGCAGGGTCTTGGACTGTCCGCTTTTCCCGCAGGAGTCACCACCTCCGCTCCAATCAACTACACATGTAATAAAAATAACTATATAGAAAATAATGGATGTAAAAAATCCAAAAAGAAAAAGAAGTTCTTAATTACCAAAATATATAAAAATAACAAAAGACATTCAGAATATGACTATTCTGAATGCCTTTTGACTACAAACTGATGCACTTACAACAAAGAGTGCTTTCCTCTTATATTGGTTTCATCATAAATAATTCTAAATAACGCTCTCTTCTACCGCTCATTGTTTTTAACTGATAATCAACTTCACTTAATCCAAATAATGCTTTTAGTAAACTATCCTCTGAAATTTTACGACGCTCTTCAACAATTCGTTTTACTCGATAAGGATTAACCTTTAGTTGTTTTGCAATTTGTTGCGAATGATATCCCTTTTTCAGTAAATAATAAACATTCGACATTAAACGAATCTGAGATGCAAGTAACGCTACTAGCGCAATGGGCTCTTGCTTTTGACGAATAAGATCATGGTAAATCGTTAAAGCGCTAGAAACATCTCTGTGTAAATATGCATTGAGCATCTTAAAAGCATCTTGCTCTAGCGTTTTCGCAACCATTTCTTCAACAAGAGCTTGCGTAATTGTATTTTCATCACCTAAATATAAGCTCAGCTTTTCTATCTCTGATTGTAAATGAAGCATGTCCATACCTACTAGCTCAATTAATTTACTAATGGCATTTTGTTCAATAGTTTTTTGTTGCTGGCTTACTTCATTTTGCACCCAAACCATTAAATCATTTTCTTTCGGTGTTTCAGCAAGCATATAAACAGCTCTATCTTTCATTAACTTTGTAACTTTTTTACGCTCATCAAGCTTTTCATAAGGGGCAATGAAAATTGTGATCGATGTATCTGACGGGTGATCTAACCATTTTTCTAAGCGTTTTAGATCATGGTCAATTTTCTCTTTACCCTTTTCCGTTGCTTTTAAGAACGATGCATTTTTTGCAATGATTAGTTTTTGGCTTGAGAAAAATGGGATCGTATCAGATTCATCAATCACATAATCAACTGGTTGTTCATCTAAATCAATAGTGATTGTTTCAATATCTCCATCTTCTTCAAGTCTCGTTTTAATACGCCTGATTGTTTCATCTATAAAATAAGACTCTGCGCCCGCAAGTAAATAGACTGGCTGTAAATCTCCCTTTTTTATACTTTTCCATAATGTTGAAAACATAGTCTCACCTCAAATTGACATTGATTATAGTATACCGTAATTTTCTCATTTTGTGAGTTTGAACAAATTGTGTCAATCTAGAGCAGGCATCTATTTTTACCTTTTCAATATAGCTTTTTTAATAGGCATACCGTATAATTAATGAGAATTAGGAGGGGTAGCAATGAATCCATTTGAAGAAAATGTACAATCAAAGCGTAACGACGCAATCGATTCAGGAGTAGGTTTTGGCGTATCATTCGTATTTTTCGCACTTATTTTCATCATTGCGACTGTCATCGATTACGCAGCTTTATAAGATACAGTTAAAAAGACATTGTCATTTTGATGATGTCTTTTTCTGTTTGTGCAGATTAATTGTCTTAAACACTTTAAACCCATTCTTTGTAACCGTTACTTCAATTGTTCCCACCTCAGCCGTATTTAAAGTTGGTAACTTCATCTCCTCAAACCTCGCAACAACATCCTTATTCGGATGACCGTATCGATTATTTAACCCACTAGAAAATATCGATAATCGAGGCTGTACTAAATTTAAGAAAGGTTTAGTTGAAGACGTTTTGCTGCCATGATGTCCCACCTTCAAAATGTCCATATCCGAAATAGCCTCAGTATAATTATCTACCAAGGTCAATTCCCCTGATTGTTCTAAATCACCTGTGAACAAAGCTTGAAAACCAGAATGTTGTAATATTAAAACTAGTGAGTCATCATTGCCTTCATAAATCAAATCAGTTGGAGATAAATAAGATAATGTAGTGTCCCCGTGTTTCCAACTCCTCCCTGCAATCTGTTCACGAATTGGGATTCTCTTCTTTTGTGCGAAGTCTACAACATCTTTCATAACTGACATTTGCCAAGAGTTTGGGGACACATGAATTTCCTTAACTCGAATTTCCTCCATAACCTCTTCGGCACCTTCAGCATGGTCTGCATCAGCATGTGTCAATATAAGCTTATCTACTGCTCCTATACCACTTCCTTTTAAATAAGGAACAACAATACCTCTGCCAACTTCATAAGGCTTTCTAGACTCTTTCCACGCCTCCTGATCGAACCTCAATACTCCTCCTGTGTCTATTACATAAATTCCCTTACGAAATGGTAATTCAATTATATTACAGTCTCCTTGTCCGACACTTAAAAATGTAATTTTCAAATTCTGATGCCAAGAAGGACTTTCATGAATAAAAAAAGCAGGAATTAAAAGTGTCAAGGTAATCAGGAACCAATGTTTCTTCTGTTCTACTTGCAGTAATACTACAATGACACTAACAAATGCTAGAAGTAGGAGCCACAATGAGGGTCTTCCAGGCGTCCACATTTGATACGGAATAGCCTGTAACGACATAATACATACGGACAATAACTCACGAACAGGTTCATAAATGAAAAAACAAAGCCACGCCAATGGATTCGCCACATATGTTAGCAGTAACAATAATAAATTTGCAGGCAACACGACAAATGAAAATAACGGAACAAAAAAGATATTTGCAATGAATGAAGACAAGCTGATTTCAAAGAAATGATACAAAAGTAAGGGATAGACGAGTAGCTGACAAACAAAAGTAATCGCAAATGATTGTTGCCAGGTATTTCTCGCTAATGAAAATATCTTCCCCGAAAACAATAACGACACAGTAGCCAAATAAGATAACTGAAAGCCAATTTGAAACACAACACTTGGCTGTAATAGCACAAACCCAATAAAACTCAACGCTAGCGCATCATCAATTGCTAAGCGATTCGAGACAATTCTACTTAGCATTACTAGTTCTACGACAGACACCGCTCGCCATACAGACGGTGCACCACCCGCTAAACAAGCATAAATAGGTAACGCAATGATAAGAACCCATGTCGCATGTTCTCTACGTATATGAAACCTCAGCAATAATTCATACACAAGCACCGAAACGAGCCCAACGTGCAAGCCTGAGATGGCAAAGAGGTGTGTTATACCAAGTTTCTGATATGCTCGCTCAACATCTGTCTCGACATTTTCACGTTCACCAATTATTAGAGACTGTGCTTCAGCTACTAAACTTTCTGGAAATGTATTTTCTATATGTTTTTTCACTTTGAACCTTTGTTCTGCAAAAAATGTAGAGAGTGATTTTTCTTTTTTCACAAATTGAAAACTTCTCACTTCAAAAATACCTTGCGCACCATTACTTTCAATATAGTTTGCCATAGAAAAAGCGTAACGATGTGCAGGCATCGAGGGTTGGACTAATTCGCCTGAAACTTGAAAAACTGAGCCACTTAATGATTGTCCTTCAAATTTCTTCTTTTGCTGTTCTGATTGGATAGTGAAAATAATATATACTCTTTGACCATTCGGCAATTTCGCAAAGCCTCTTAGCTTTTGTCCATTCACCTTATATTGATCAGTCCAAGTAATATTTGTAACGTGTGGAATAGGGGTAAGTCTTGTAGATAAAACATGTGAGAAATAACTATAAGAGGAGAGAGTAACAATAGCGATACATAACATTATGGCTACTTTTTCTTTTTTTAAATATAGCCAAATACTATAGGGGATTAGTATAAATAGTAACTTTGCCGATTCATGAGCAGCTATCGTTGCTAATAGAACCGGCAAAGCAAAATAGATTATTTTATGTCGGATATTTGTAAGCCAAATAGCTCTTTCACCTTCTCTTCAAAAGGGGCCAATTCCTCATTGGAAGCACCGCTGTCACGTAGCTTATTTAATAATTCGACGTACAGCGCCATTTTCTCATTGCTTAAGAAGTCAATCTTACGATCATCAAAAGGAACATGTACAACATTAACACCAGCTTGCTTAAACAATTCAATAGCATACTCGTTGTTTTTGTAATCCGTTGCGTAATATAAATTATGAATTCCTGATTGAATAATAGATTTTGTACAAGGTAAACAAGGAAAATGTGTCACATATAAATCTGCTCCATTTGTTGATGTGCCATATTTTGCACATTGCAATAATGCATTTGTCTCTGCATGTACTGTACGAACACAATGGTTGTCCACAACGTAACATCCTTTGTCGATACAATGATCATCTCCAGAAATCGAACCGTTATAGCCCCCTGCAATAATACGTTTATCACGCACGATTGTCGCACCAACAGCTAATCTTGTACATGTACTTCTTAATGCTAATAAATGGCTTTGTGCCATGAAAAATTGATCCCAAGTAATACGCTCCATATGAATGCCTCCTGAATAAATCGTTCTACTATAAATTTAGCCATAACCAACTAGAACCGTCAATGGATCATTTATTGAACGGTAATAAAGTCTCGTAAATTTTCGAACGTTTTATCGCCTATTCCCGTGACATTTTTTAAATCTTCTATCGTTTTGAAAGGACCGCTGTCATCACGATAACTTAAAATCGCTTTTGCTTTTGAAGGTCCGACACCATTTAAAGTCATTAGTGTTGCTTCATCAGCCGTATTTAAATTGACCTTATCTGACTGACTGCCAGTTTGACTACCACTACCTGTTTGAGTAGAAGGGGTGGGAGTCGATTGTTGATCACTAGCAATGGCTTGTATTTCCGAAGGTTCTTCACCTATTTTGGGTACATAAATAACCATTTCATCTTGCAACCTTTGAGCATGGTTGATACTTACTGAATTAGCATTTTTTGAATAGCCTCCAGCAAGTAAAATTGCGTCAATCACTCGACTGTCTGCAGATAATGAGTAAACACCAGGGTTTTTGACTGCACCTTTGACATCCACAATTATGGATGTATCCGCAATAATACCTTGTGACTCTTGTTGCTCTGTATTTAATGGTTCTTCCACTTTTGTTTTTTCTGGGATTGTTTCGAAAATGTCGGTTTGGGGAGTGTCCGACTGGTTTTGGGAGAAGTAGAAATAAAAAAAGCACGACAAAATCAAGATCCCTGGGAGGAGATACTTTTTGCCATACTGCTTCAAAAAAGAAGGAATTAGTCCGCACCATCCTTTCTTTTCAGAAGGCATAACATACGAAGCTAATTCCATATTATAGTATTTTTTAGTAATTGAAAAGAGATTATTTCACAGCGTGGAAGAATAATCGTTCAGATTCTGCTTCTGGTGCTTCTTCCGTAAAATCTGCTGTAATTGACACATTAGAAAATCCAGCGTCACTAAGCCATTTAACGTATTGCTCAACAGGAAATGTACGTTGGTAATGGTACTCTTCAAATCGTTCGAAAAGTTGCTCATTTGCTTGTACGTAAAACGTCATATCATGGTGCACTGAATGCGTAGCTTCCCCTGATTCTGTTTCCCAAATATAAGTAATTTCTCCGTCATCATACGTAAATGGACCATCTAAGAAAATGACATCCATTTTGAATAAAGAATGAACATCAAAGAATAAATGACCACCATCACAAAGTGACTCATAAATGCGTTCAAATGTAGCTACCACAGCCTCTTCATCTTTTAAATAGTTCAAGGAATCAATTGGAATCGTAACAACATTTAAATCAGAAAACCCATCTAGCTCGTCCATTGATTGACAAAACAATGGAATAGTTAGTTGTTCTTCCATAAAGCGTTCACTTGCAATCGCTAGCATTTCTTCCGATAAATCGACACCACTAACAGCATATCCTTGTCGTGCAAATTTTGCAGCCGTTACGCCCGTACCACAACCAACATCTAATAATTTTGGTGCAGTTGTGCTCGGTGCATGTTTCACTACCCAATCTACATACTGATCATACGGGATATCTGTCATTAATGTATCGTATACTTCGGCAAAACGCTGGTAACTACTCATAGCTCATCAACATCGACGAATGGAGCATCTCCCCATAAGCGTTCCAAGTTATAAAAAGTACGTTCATCACGGTGGAATACGTGTGCCACAACATCACCCATATCTACTAATACCCAACGAGCTGCGTCAAAACCTTCTATACGTTTTACTTCATAGCCTTCTTTATGTGCTACATCTACCATTTCACGTGCAATTGCTTGCACTTGACGATCAGAATTGGCATGACAAACGATAAAATGATCTGCTAATGGTGAAATTCCTTGCATATTCATTACGATGATATCCTCCGCACGTTTATCGTCTGCCGCTTTATATGCAAGCTGTAGTAAAGTTTTAGTCATTCTTTCACTTGTCCTCTCTTTAACATCAAATCGTTATAACATTTGAATGAATCCGGAAATACCGGTTGATTTTTATTTATTAAAAACATGATGGAATGACGTATACACGCAATCATCACTTCGTTTAAATCCTCATCTTTTGCAGCAGCACGTAAGTCTTCTACACCAGGATATCGACGATTTGGTTCTATCATATCTGCAATATAGACAATCTTCTCTAAATCGCTCATCCCTTTACGTCCTGTTGTATGGTAGCAGATAGCGTTTAGTATGTCTTGATCATCTATATTAAATTCTTTTTTCGCAACATAAGCTCCCATTGGTGCGTGCCAAAGTTCATGATGGTATTTCAATAGAGTCGGATCCATCTCTTTATCGATAATTTTCGATTTCATCCAATCTCGATCAGCATACTTGCATGAATCATGAAGAATTGCTGCAGTTTCTGCTTTTCTCGGATCGCTCCCAAAGCGTTCTGCCAATGTAATTGCCGTTTCAGTAACACCAATTGTATGGATATAACGTTTTTCGGGCATACGGTCTTTCATCGCTAATAATAATTCATCGCGTTCCATATAACCCTTCCTCTCGTATATACTGTTCAACTTCTGTTGGTACTAAAAAAGTAATTGTGCGATTTGTCTGCACCCGCTCACGAACTATAGTTGAAGATAACTCAATAAGTGGCGCATCTATTATTTGCACGGGGTATGTTGTTTCTGCTTTCGAATGAGGACGTTTAACACCAACGAACTTCACAAGCTCCAGTAGTTCATCAATTTTATACCAGTGATCAAGCATATCTATCATGTCGCCACCGATAATAAAATAAAATTCACAGTCTGGTTCACTTGCAGTGAGCTTCCTCATCGTTTCATACGTATATGAAATGCCACCACTCTCTATCTCAAAAGGCTCAAGTTTAAAGTGCTTATTCGAAGCAATAGAAAGCTCCGTCATTTTCAGACGGTCTTCAGCAGTGGCATCGTTAGTCGTTTGCTTATGAGGTGGTATGGCATTAGGCATGAACCTTACTTCATCCAGACCAAGTGCATCATATACTTCATTTGCCATTATTAAATGTCCAATATGAGGTGGATTAAACGTACCACCTAATAATCCAATTCGTCGCATAAAACCAAATCCTTATTTAGATTTTGGTAATTCAATACGTTTGTTATCACGAGATTCTTTATATAATACAACTGTTAATCCAATTAATTGCACAAGTTCTGCACGAGCACCTTTTGCTAATGCTTCTGCTACTTCATGTTTATCTTCTTCACAGTTATCTAAAATACGAATTTTCATTAATTCGCGTACTTCAATTGCTTCTTTAATATGTTTGATTAATGCGTCATTCACTCCGCCTTTACCTACTTGGAAAATTGGATTTAAGTGATGTGCTTCCGCACGTAAAAAACGTTTTTGTTTACCTGTTAACATTATTTCCTCCTAATTGTTCCGTTAACGACTCTTTCATAGAAGTCGTATTAGGGAACTGTCCTAACCAATAATTAAATGCTAAAGCACCTTGATGAACGAACATTCCTAATCCTGTCACCACGGTTGCCCCACGTTGTTCTGCCGCCTGTAAAAAAGGCGTCATTAAAGGATTATACACAATATCCGCAACAATTGCTTTAGTTGAGAGCTGATCTAGTTCAAATGGCAGTTGTAATGTACCATTTTTTAGACCAGCTGGTGTTGTTTGAATTAAAATATCATAATCACCTAAAGTTGCTTCTGCTTCCTTCAGTGAAATTGCATTTGCACTACTACCTAACTCCTTACAGATTAGTTCTGCATTCGCTACAGTGCGGTTGGCAATCGTAATCGTTTGATAACCAGTGTGTTTCAGCGCAAAGGCAATACCTCTCGCTGCTCCACCAGCTCCAATTAATAGCACACGGCCATCACGGTGGGCGTCTCCAATTGCCTCTTCTAATGAACGCACAAAGCCAAGACCATCTGTATTATAGCCTTTTAACTTGCCATCCGCTTGTCGAACAACCGTATTCACAGCACCCATTTTTTCCGCCATTGTATCAAGCTCATCTAGATATGGGATAATCGAAGTTTTATGTGGGATCGTCACATTCCAGCCACTTGCTCCAAGCATTTTCAAAGAACTTATAGCTTCTTCTAATTGCTCAGATAACACATGGATTGGTAAATAAGCTGCATCTAAATTTTCTGCTGAGAACCACTGATTGTGCATTGCTGGAGACATCGAATGCTCGATAGGGTCTCCAATAACTGCAAACCATTTTTTCATATCAAAATCCTCCTAAATAAGAGATGGACGAATTTGAACTTCCACACCTTTAGGAGCATATGCTGCAATGACAACATTTGCATTTTGAACGGTAATCCAACCTAAACCAGAAAAGACGATATCTGTTTTTGCTTCTTTAATAGAGAATTCATAACGCACTAATTCTGGCAATTGATCGATATACTTTTCAGAAGGTGGAGCTAATAACTCACCTCTATGGGTTTCATATAAGTCATCTGCTTTTTCTAATTTTGTACGATGAATCTGTAAATCATTTGCAATATGAACAGTGAATGCAGCACGAGCACCTTGTATAAAATCAAAGCGTGCTAATGCTCCAACAAATAGTGTTTGGCCTTCGTTCAATTGGAATACTTTTGGTTTTATTTCTTTTTTCGGCATAATATATTTAAGTTCAGACGGGTCTAAATAATGTGCCATTTGATGATGATTAATAATTCCTGGAGTATCAAAGATTGCTTTACCATCCTCTAAAGGAATTTCAATCATATCTAAAGTTGTCCCAGGGAAATAAGATGTTGTAATCACTTCTTTTTCACCTGTTGCTTGTTTAATAATACGGTTGATAAAAGTTGATTTACCAACATTCGTACACCCAACTACATATACGTCTTGTCCACGACGATATTCATCGATAGCAGCCATTGCTTCTTGCATGCCCATTCCTTTATGTGCACTAACAAGCATAACGTCAATTGGTTTTAAACCTAATTTCTTTGCCTCTTGCTTTAGCCAGTTAACAACTTTTTGTTTTTTCACTGACTTTGGTAGTAAATCTGCTTTGTTTGCAATTAATAATACAGGGTTATTGCCTACAAAACGGTGTAAGCCCGGTAACCAGCTTCCATTGAAATCAAAAATATCTACAATTTTAACGATTAAGCCATTTTGTTGACCTAAACCGTTTAAAATACGTAAGAAATCATCATCTGTTAATGCTACCGGTTGTAATTCATTATAATTTTTCAAACGGAAGCATCGTTGACAGATGATACTTTCCTTTTCAAGAGATGAAGCCGGTGCATAACCTGGCGCTTTTGAATCGTCTGTTTGAATAATTGTTCCACAGCCGATACAATTTGGCATTTCATTCATTTATTTATTCCTCCCAAGTTTTGACACCATGTTTTTTCAAATAATTAAAGACACGTCTTTCGACCATGCGATTAAAGCGTGTGACAAAGCCATCAGATAGTGCAACTGGCTTCACAAGAATAGTGTGTATGCGAAGACGATTTCCACCAAGGACATCCGTCAGCATTTGATCGCCTACCATGACAACTTCATGTCGCTGCATATTCAGTCTTTTTAAAGCTCGCTTAAATGCATTACCCATAGGCTTACGAGCATTGAAGATATATGGTAGCTCTAAAGGATCTGCAAATGCTTTTACACGAAGCTCTTTGTTATTTGAAACGATCATTACTTGAATACCCGCTTCACGAATAGTTTTCAACCATTCGATTAGCTTTTCAGTCGCATCTGGACGATCCCATTCGACAAGTGTATTATCCAAATCTGTAATAATTCCGCGAACACCAAGTTGCTTTAGTTTGTCAGGTGTAATTTGATAAATCGATGTGACAAATTCTTTTGGCATTAAAAAGTTATACAAATCATGTTCCCCTTATCTATCATAGTCAACGTTATTTAGTGTTTGCTCACTAAACTAGACGTATTCTCTTTAATTCACTTTATCGATTATAACATATGTGCGAACGCTTCTCCCACACGAATCCGTCCATCTTTCACAACATTTTCAAGGAATGCCGCACGATTCTTTTCAAAAATCATGACAACAGTCGAACCGAAAGTGAAATAACCAACTTCCTCGCCTTTTTCCCAAGTGTCAGACGTATTCGTCAATTGAATAGAATTTACGAACATTGCGCCAACTTTTATCACTTCGCAATGTACGCCACTACTCGTTTTTAGCTCTGTAACACTACGGTAATTGCCAGAAATCGGTTTATTACCATATGTAAGACCAGTGCCGTTAACTGGATATGACTTCGCACCAAGTGTATATTGGCGAACAACTTTCCCATCAATCGGACTATGAATACGGTGATAATCTCTAGGACTTAAGTAAAAGACAATGTATTGACCATTTTCAAATGTTTTCGCATGCTCTTCCTTACCTAAAAGATCAACTAAATCATAGGTTTTCCCTTTTACAAAAAACGATGTATTATTTTCTATCGTTCCAAACGATTCAATTTTTGCATCAACAGGACTTACATACATTTCTGGATTATGATCAATTGGTCTTGCTTCTGATACGAGCTTACGTGTGAAGAAATCATGTAAACTCGTAAAAGATTGCATGTTTTTTGAAACCTCGCCCGTTTCAATATCGTATATATCAATATAGGACGGTATTATCTTCTTACTTATAGCCGATGTGGTAAAGCGTTTTAAAAGCACCGAAGACCATTTACCATTCGTTAGTTCAATCGCTTTTTGATAAAGTTTTTCTTTCATCATGCATTGTCCTCCATTCCAAAAAAGATTTACGGAAACTTATAAAAGAAGTATAATGTTCTAATACTGAATAACAAAGGAGTGTTGTCCATTGTTTTTACTTCACATGGTGGATACCACAGTTAAAAAAATGAAATCACATTTAGCAAACTTAATCACTATTGGAAATCTATCTTTTGGTGGTGCGTCAATTATGGCTACCATCAATGAATCATACGAATACAGTGTGTTATTTATTTTTATAGCTGCCCTGCTAGATCGCTACGATGGAAAAGTAGCACGAAAATATAACCAGGAATCGGCATTAGGTAAACAACTTGACTCGATGAGTGATATTATATCATTCGGCGTTGCCCCTGCGTTATTAATGTACGAAGTGGTGTTAAGCCAATTTGGTACAGTAGGAATGGTAGTGACTGTCATGTACATGGCTTGCGGCGCATTTAGACTAGCCCGTTTTAACATTACAGAATCAAATGGCTTTTTCACTGGCCTGCCTATTACAGCTGCAGGTGCTATCTTAACTGCCTCATTCTTTTTTATATCTATACTTTCAACGGTATTTTACATGTTTTTGTTCCCGATTTTATCTATTTTAATGATTAGTACCTTTTCTTTGAAAAAAGTTTAATGAAATTGAAATGTCTAAAGCGTCCAATTAAATTGGGCGCTTTTTTACGTACTTAGACAACCACAAGCTGTCATATATTGATGAACGATGACAGAAAGGATGTCTGAAATGAGTACATTATTAACAGCCATCATCCAATTTTGGATGGAGATTCCCTCAATTGTCGGCTATTTGAAAGGTCAGGCGTTCCCTCAACCATTTTCAAAGGAAGAAGAGGCCCTTTGTTTGGAACGCTATTTAGCAGGCGATGAACAAGCGAAGCTCGAGCTTGTCGAAAGAAATATGCGTCTTGTCGCCCATGTCGTGAAAAAATTTCATCCGAAACACGAGCAACTTGATGATTACATTTCTATCGGTACTATTGGTTTAATGAAAGCTGTTAGTAGCTTTACACCGGATAAGAAAACACGCCTAGCTACTTATGCCGCACGCTGTATTGAAAATGAAATACTGATGTTCTTAAGAGCTCAGAAAAAAGTACAGAAGGATGTTTCTTTATATGAACCAATCGGTACAGATAAAGACGGGAATGCATTAGAAATTACAGACTTACTGCAAAGTGATGAACGACCAACTGATGTACAGATTGAGCAACAGGAGGAAGAACAGCATTTATATAGACATCTCGATAAATTGGATGAACGGGAACTTGAAATTATTCAAAATCGATATGGACTAGGTACCTTTGAACCTTTGACTCAAAAAGAAATCGCAAAAAAACTAAGTATTTCGAGAAGTTACGTTTCTCGTATTGAAAAACGAGCATTAATAAAACTCTATCAATATTTTAAACATGAAAAAAACTCCCTCTGAGAGGCATCTCAGAGAGAGCTTACTAGTTATTTAAGTTAGTCAGTTGTTTCAGCTGTAATAATTAAACTAGCAATTGCTGTAATCGCCATTGCTCCTGCCATTAAAAATACCATGCCAAGTCCCCCTAACATCCCTAGATTAATGTGTAGCATCCCTACAACTATTTTACCATTAGGATGTTATTTAGATCAGATGATATATGAACAACTTCTGTCAAATAATAGGCGTAATTGTGAACATTAAAGTTTTTCAATAACACGTAAAACGATTTCAGTTGAATGTTTTGCAGCCACTGGTAAGAATTCCTCAAAACTAATATTCGATTCTTTACCTGCAATATCAGATAACGCTCGAATAACGACGAATGGTGTACCGAATTGATGACATACTTGCGCTACTGCTGCCGCTTCCATTTCAGCAGCCTTCATTTGTGGGAAATGGCTTCTAACAAGCGCTACACGTTCAGGATCGTTCATAAATGAATCTCCTGTTGAAATAAGCCCAGTTGCAAATTGATGCTCTCCAAGCTCTGCTACGGCTTCCTCAGCTACTTTACGTAGCATCTCATCCGATTTAAAAGCAGCAGGCATTTGTGGTACTTGACCCATTTCATAACCGAAGATAGTAGCATCTACATCATGATGACGTACCTCATCAGAGATAACAACAGCTCCAACTTCTAAGTTCTCATCAAAGCCACCTGCTGAACCTGTGTTAATCACAACATCAGGTTTAAATTGGTGTAACAAAATTGTCGTAGACATCCCTGCATTGACTTTACCAATTCCACTTTTAAGTAAAATAACATCATGCCCTTTATATGTACCTGTTGTATATTCACTATTTGCGATTGTTGTTGAAGTTGTATTTTCAAGAGTTGCACGTAGAAGTTCTACTTCCTCTTCCATTGCACCAATAACTGCGATTTTCATATTTCTCCGCCTTTCTTTTTTCGACACTTCTTTAAACATAAAACAAAAGGCGTCCATCCGTCAAGAACGAGGATGACGCCTTTTCATTTTCTTAAAAGAGTTTATTGATTTGCACTTGGTAAAGTCTTTAGAACTTCCATTTTCGTTGGTTTCCATCCTTTGTTTTTTACCCATTTCATATACACACGGTACTTATCTTTTTTATCCTTTGAAGAAACAGTCCCTATTGCCGTATCTGGACTCCCACCATTTTTAATAAACCAAACAATCATATCATCTTCATTTAGACCAGTTGTTGAAGCCAGTGTTGTGACCTTCTCTTTCCAGTCTATTGAATTAGAATCGTAACTAGAATTATGCTGTGCACCTGATTCCTTTTGAGCTGTAGCAGTTGGTTTCCAGTTAGAGTCTTTGATGACTTCTTTGACAATAGGATCATCCGAATCTTCTTTTTTCGCTGTTGAGCTATTTGTTTTATCTTCTGATGAATTTGAGTTGTTATCTGTAGAAGTGCTACTATCAGTTTGTGTTTGATCTACTGAGTTATTACTCTCTGTATCTTCTTCCGTACTAGTAGTATCATCTACATTATTATTCTCTTCGTCATTGTCTTCCGTTTCAGTTGGTTCTTCCGGTTCTTCCGGTTCGTCTGACTCATCTTCCTCTTCTTCTGCAGGTTGTTTAATAACAGGTTTTTCTTGCTGTATTTTATCCGTCTCTTTTGCAGTGTCTTTGTCGTCGGATTTGTCACCTAGTATTATCATAGTCGCTACTACAAGTATAAGTAGTACAACGACTCCTATTAGTCCATTTAATAATTTATCCATTTTTTTCTTTTTATCTTGTGGTCGATTAGGTTGTGGGTTGTATCGACGTTTCGTCTCAGCCATTTTGATTCCCCCTATATAAAATCTCTATTATAGAGTAACACGAATTGTTTCATTGTCCCAAACAAAAAAAGCTTATCCATTTAGAATAAGCCTTTTTGCATAATCATTTTATTTGATTGTGATGATACGTACGTCCATGTCTCCACCAGGCGTAGTAACTTTTAACTCTTCTCCAACTTTACGGCCTAGAAGACCTTTAGCAATTGGTGAGTCATTTGAAATAAGACCTTCGATAGGATCTGCTTCTGCTGAACCTACGATTGTGTAAGTTTCTTCATCGCCATCTGGAAGTTCTAAAAATGTAACCGTTTTACCAATTGCAACAAAGTCATTACTTAATTGGTCTTCTGTGATGATAACAGCATTACGAATCATTGCTTCAAGAATCGTAATACGACCTTCAACAAATCCTTGTTCATCCTTCGCTGCATCATACTCAGAGTTTTCAGAAAGGTCACCGAAACTACGAGCTATTTTAATACGCTCTACTACTTCTTTACGTTTCGTTGAGATTAAGTACTCTAGTTCATCTTGTAATTTCTGTTTACCCGCTGTTGTCATTGGGTATTGTTTTTCATTTGACAAAGTATTTCACTCCTTAGATAATTCACTACTTAATAAAAATACTATGCCGCTTCTATGAAAAGAATGCGACATAGTTTTTATGAAAATATTGCCAATCCATAAATATCATATTACACAATAGTTTCAGATTCAAGAATTGTTTTAATTTTTGTAACCATTAAATCGATTGCCACTTCATTTTGACCACCCTCAGGGATGATAATATCAGCATATCGTTTTGTAGGTTCGATGAATTGATTGTGCATTGGACGAACAACAGATAAGTATTGGTCAACGACAGAATCGATTGAGCGGCCACGCTCATTTATATCACGAACTATTCGACGGATAATACGTAAGTCAGAATCAGTATCCACAAATAATTTAATATCCATTAAATCACGTAGACGTTCATCTTCTAAAACTAAAATTCCTTCTAAAATAATTACATCCTGTGGTTCGATGTGAATTGTTTCTTTTGCACGTGTATGTAGAGCATAGTCATACACTGGTTTTTCTATAGCTTGTCTATTTAAAAGACGTTTGACATCTTCAATTAATAAATCTGTGTCAAAGGCATTTGGATGATCATAGTTTGTAGATAAACGTTGCTCAAACTCTAAATGACTTTGATCTTTATAATAATAGTCTTGTTCAATAACAACAACTGAGTGTTCTTTAAATACATCATGGATAGCATGTGTAACACTCGTTTTACCTGAACCCGAACCACCGGCAATCCCAATTACAACAGGACGTTTTTTACTCATTATCGGGTCTCCTTACGCATCATATTATGTGGGAATAATTCTTGTTCACATTTAAAGCGAACAATTTGTAACGGATGACGTGCTGCGTCTAGTGCATTGCCGTCCTCATCCCAAACTTCATCTAGTGTTACTCGGAAATTTTCAATTTCAGGACCGAAAAATTCCACTTCTTCACCTGGTTTGAAGAAGTTACGTTGTTGCAATGTAACCATTTTTGTTTCTTTATCATAATCAAGCACCATACCGACGAAATCATATTTCGTTTGTTTACCATGCTCTCCAAACATTTGTTGCTCGTAACTTGGCTCTCCTTCAAAGAAAGATGAGGCCGTTTCACGATTTGCACATTTATCTAATTCTTCTAACCAAGCTTTATCGATTTTGAAGTTATCTGGGTCTGCACAGTATGCGTCCATAACTTTACGATATACGCTTACCACGGTTGCTACGTAATGAATGGATTTCATACGACCTTCTACTTTTAATGAATCGATACCAAGCTCAATAATTTTAGGAATAGATTCGATTAGTTTTAAGTCTTTTGGACTCATGGCAAATGCTTCATCGTCTTCAGTAAATAATGGTTTTTCAACGCCATCTTCTACTTCATATAAGTCATAATCCCAACGGCATGATTGACAACAACCACCGCGGTTAGAATCCCGTGCTGTCATATGGTTAGATAACACACAACGTCCACTATAGGCGATACACATCGCACCATGAACGAACGACTCGATTTCGATATCCACTTTTTCTTTCATAAGTTTGATTTCCTCAGCACTTGTTTCACGAGCCAATACAACTCGGTGTAAACCTTCTTCTTTCCAATACTGTACTGCCTTCCAGTTGGATAGAGATTGCTGTGTACTTAAATGAATTTCAATCTTTGGTGCCACTTCACGACATGTTTCAATAATGAGTGGATCTGCCACGATGATACCTGTAATACCTGCTGATTCCAGGTCACGTAAGTATTCTTCAAGACCGTCCATGTTTTCATTATGAGCAAAGATATTTGTTGTGACATAAATTTTAGCGCCATATTTCTTTGCAAATTCAACACCTTCACGCATTTCGTCAATGGAGAAGTTGCCTGCATTTGAACGTAAACCAAATTCGCGTCCGCCGATGAAAACAGCATCTGCACCGTAGTGTACAGCTATTTTTAATTTCTCTAAGCTACCTGCTGGTGCCAATAATTCAGGTTTTCGCACGATGACTCTTTTGCCATCAATGATTTCGCTGATGCGATCATTTTGTATTATTGTCAAAGTGAACCTCTCCTTTCTTAATAGACTGTTTCCTTAAAGTAGAATCCAGTATCTAATGGACGAATTGCTGGTTGAATTTCTTCAATTTTTGCTAATAAGTCATTTTTAATATCGAAATAACTGTCAGCTGATTCCGCATAAGCATCGATTGCTTTACGGTAACATTTTGTCACAGTAACAACATATTCAGGTGATTGTAGCACACCTTCAATTTTAAATGAATCAATTCCCGCTTCAAATAACTCATCTAATTCATCAATAATACATAAATCATTCGGACTGAAAATGTGCGTACCATTTAAATCTTCATAAATTGGATATTTGTTATTACGTTCGTCATCATGTAAAAACATATTACGATTTTCTTTACGGTTTTCAACTTCCATTGCTTTATCTTGATATAAGAAATAGTTACCCAGTAATGAACGTTTTGATTGGAACATACAAGTCATACCATGAACTTGTACTTCGATTTCAAATTTTGTGTTTTCTTTAATTTCAATTACTTCATCCATGCTTAACTCTCGAGCTAAAACTGTACGCGTTGCTCCACGTTTGCCCCAATAGTCAGCTTGGAACCAGTTTGTTGCAATAGTTTCCGGACTCCAATGTAGCGGAATCGTCACTTCTGCTTCACGTCGCGCAATAATCATAGCAGGATCGCCAAAAACGATTGCATCTACGCCAATTTCCGCTAATTTTCGCATATATGGTGCAAGTGCGTCTACTCTGTCATTATGGAAAATAGCATTCATCGCTACATATACTTTTTTTCCTGCTGCATGAATTTTCTCAGTTGCTGCAGCTACTTGTTCTATTGAAAATTCACCTGCTAAACGTAGACCGAATTGTTGTTCACCTATTAAAAAAGCATCCGCTCCAGCTTGGATGAGTGCTTCAACATGCTCAACAGATTGTGGTGTAACGAGTAATTCAGGTTTCTTCATGAATGGTCACCTCTTTATACATATCAATAAACCGTCCCCTACTGGGAAGAATGTGGATTTGTAATCAGGATGATTAATAATCCAGTCTGCAAAATGATGTAGGTTACGGATCATTGTTCTTTTTCGTCTTGGTACTTCTTTCATATCTAAATCTGATAGGCCATGCATGTACATATTATCGATATATAGTATACCGCCAGAACGAACTAGGGGACTATATTTGTCGAAAAAGCGTTGGTACTGACCTTTTGCCGCATCAATAAAAACAGCATCAAAAGTCGGATGATTACTTTCCACATCCACTTCTAACGCATCCCCTTCAAGTAACTCAATATTCTCTTTAGCAACCGATTGTGCGATAAATTGTTTTGCATGTTGAATGCGTAGGGCATCACGTTCAATCGTCACAACCTGGCATTGTGGTAATGTCTCTGCCATACGAATAGCGGAATAGCCAATGGCTGACCCTATTTCTAATATAGATGATGGCTGTTGTATACGCAGCATTTGAAGCAATATCTCGATTGCAGGTAATTGCATAATTGGTACATGGTTCTCTTCAGCGAAGCGTTCCATTTCCATTAGCAATTCTGATCTTGGTTGGATGAAGGTTTGAATATATGAATCCGAAATGTTCATACTTTCATAGCTCCTTAAGTATCAAAAATACACTTTATATTATCATGAAAATAGAAGAAAAGCGAGTAGTGCTTTTCTTCTACAGTTTGTTACTTAATATATTTGTCAACATTCTTTAGATGTTCTTCGTACTTTTCAGCGAAATGATTGATACCATTTTTATCCGCTAAGAAATACAAATATGGCGTTTCAGCAGGGCTAATTGCCGCATCTAATGATTCTTTACCTGCATTGGCTATCGGTCCTGGTGGTAATCCCTTCACTTTATAAGTGTTATAAGGATTATCTACCTCTAAGTCTTTATATAAGACACGATCCTTATGCTCACCTAATGCATACAAAACTGTCGGGTCTGTTTGTAAAGGCATACCCGCTTCAAGTCGGTTATTGAAAACACTTGCGATTGTTTCTCGGTCAGTTTTAGCAGTAGCTTCACGTTCAAGTAATGAAGCAAATGTTAAAAATTCATGAACAGACATACCTTTTTCTTTTAACTGTTCACTATATTGCGTTACAACCGTATTTGTTTGAGCAATCATTTGATCTACAATTTCTTCTAAAGTAGGTTCTTCTTCAAAGAATGCGTAGGTCGCTGGATATAAATATCCTTCTAACGCGTAACGAATCTTTTTGTTACTTACTTTTTTCGTAATCAGTTCTGGATACTTAGCTTTCATCTTCTTAACGAAAGATTTGCTTGTTACAAGCTTCATAAATTCATCTGATGAGTACTGTGTACTTTTAGCAACGCGATTACCAATTTGATCTATTGTCAAGCCTTCTGGAATGATAAGAGAGAAAGCTGGCTGACGATATACCTTACCTGTTTTCAAACTTTGAATAATTTCATCGATTGTCATTGATTTTGTTAATTTATACGACCCTGCTTGGAACTCTGATTCATTTTTAAACTTTGTGTAGTATTTAAAAACTTTAGCATCTTTAATGATGTTCTTTTTCTCAAGCGTGGTAGCGATAGAATCGAGATTAGAACCAATTGGCACTTCAACCTTCACTGTCTTGTTAGAATCAGGATCAACAGGTTTTAATGCACTAGATACATAAAAATACACGCTCGTACCAATTATGGCTGTAACAATAATAACGATTAAAGCAATAATGAAAACAATTTTCCGAACGGTTTTTACTTCTTTTTTATGTTCTTTCATTTTCTCTAACATTGCTTTTTTTTGAGATTCCTGGTCCACTAGCTGTCCTCCTATTACCTATCTAAACTATTATCATAAATAAAAAGCGGAATGAAAAAAACCATTCCGCTTTCATAAAGGCTTACAGATTACTCTTCACCGAATTCAGCGTCAAGCGTGTTCAATACTTCTTCAACCATATCCCACTCTTCATCTGTTTCAATTTCTTCAATCGATTCAAGTTCACCGTCTTCTGATAATATAGTTTTAGCAGCGAAAACTTCTACTTGTTCACCTTCTGCAACGCCCTCTTCATAATAAAGAACGTATGATTGTTCAGTAGCATCTACTGAAAATTCATAAAGCACGGCATATGTGTGTTCGTTGCCTTCTTCATCGATTAGATGGATATGTTTGTGATCGTGTTCTTGTTCATTTGACATGCTTTTCACCTCTTGTTTAAATTAAAAATTATTCAGCGTCGATATCTTCATCAAGCTCATTTACAACTTGCTCGATTAAATCCCATTCAGCTTCAGTTTCGATTGGTGCTAATTCACCGTCTTGACCATCTTCAGAAGGTGTGAATGCTGATGCAAAGATTTCTACTTCGCCTTCTTCATCTTCAGTACCAATTACGTAGTAAAGTACGTAAGATTTACCGAATTCTTCTGAGTCAAATGTATGAAGTACTTCACACAATTGTTCGTTGCCCTCTTCATCTACCACTGTGATATTGCGTTGTTCTTGTTCGTTTTCGTTTGTCATAATATATTCACCTCATAATTATTTTCGGTCTAAATACCCTTGAAGGATCATAACCGCAGCCATCTTATCAATAACTTTTTTTCGATCCTTGCGACGGACATCTGCTTCAATCAGCAAGCGCTCCGCAGCCATCGTTGTTAGACGCTCATCCCATAATGTTACCTTTAAAGAGAAGGTATCCTCTAACAGCTCTTTATAGCGTTGAGAAGCTTCTCCTCTAGGGCCGACAGTATTGTTCATATTTTTGGGGAATCCAACAACGAATTCCGTTACTCCATATGATTGGACAAGTTCACGAATTCGGTCAATACCAAATTCTTCGTTTTCTTCGTCGATTTTTACAGTTTCAATTCCTTGAGCAGTCCAACCTAGTGCATCACTAATTGCTACTCCAACTGTTTTAGAACCAACATCTAAACCCATTATTCTCATCATTATGCCTCGTTATTCTTTTTAATGTAGAACTTCACAAGTTCTTCTAGTATTTCGTCACGCTCAAGCTTGCGAATTTTGTTACGAGCCTCTTGATGACGAGGAATATATGCCGGATCACCTGACAGCAGGTAACCAACAATCTGATTAATCGGATTATACCCTTTTTCTTCTAGTGCCGCATGAACATGAAGCATAGTTTGCTTTACTTCTTGTTCCATAGATTCTTCGGGAAAATTAAATTTCATCGTTTGATCGAACGAACTCATGCTCAGCACCTCACTTTAAGTTTTTGAAAGTATAAAAAATCTTCTATTCATAGTAAGTATAACGTATTAGAGCTACCTTTTAAATAGATTTTACATAATCATAAACAGATTCAAGCGCTTCTGCAAGTTTAGAGCCATCTTTTGCCCCAGCCATCGCCATATCTGGGCGACCGCCACCTTTACCACCGCATTGTTCTGCTACTTGTTTAACGATATTTCCAGCGTGATAGTTCCCACCAGCTATGTCTTTTGTAACACCTGCAATAAGCATTACTTTATCGCCTTCAGTTGCACCTAAAACAATAACGCTGTTCGTCATTTTTTCTTTTAGATCATCCATTAGTTGTCGTAATTGATTGTTGTCTTTTGCTTCTACTTTAGTAGCAAGAACTGTGACTTCACCGATTTCTTTTGCAGCAGATAAAATGTTAGACGCTTGAGCGTTTGCAATTTTAGAAGATAGTGCTGCATTTTCGCGTTGTTGTTCTTTGTAATCATGTTGTAAACCTTCAACACGAGCAACTAGATCTTTTGGATTAGCTTTTAATAGTGCAGCTGCTTGCTCTAGAATATGTTGCTCTTCTTTTGCTGCAACGAAAGCTGCTTTACCTGTTACGGCTTCAAGACGACGAGTACCTGCTCCAATTCCGCTCTCAGAAACAATTTTAAAGAAACCAATTTGTGATGTACGGTCTACGTGAATACCACCGCAAAGTTCTAATGAATAGTCACCCACTTGTACAACACGAACTACATCACCATATTTTTCACCGAATAAAGCCATTGCACCCATTGCTTTTGCTTCATCGATTGCTTTGTTTTCAATAATAACAGCGATATCGTCCCAAATTTTTTCGTTCACAATTTGCTCAATTGTTTCTAACTCTTCTTTTGTTACTTGACCGAAGTGAGAGAAGTCAAAACGTAAACGATCTGGTCCTACATAAGAACCTGCTTGGTTTACATGATCACCTAATGTGTCTTTTAATGCACGTTGTAAAAGGTGAGTCGCTGTATGGTTTTTAATCGTTTGATTGCGCGCATCGCGATTCACAACTGCATGAACAGCATCTTCAATATGCATTTCTCCAGTTTCTACAATAACTGTATGCAAATTTTGACCGTTCGGTGATTTTTGTACATCTTTAATTGAAGCAGTGAATGAGTCATTTGAGATCGTACCAAGGTCAGCAATTTGACCACCTGACTCTGCATAAAATGGCGTTTCCGAAAGAATAACTAGAACTTCTTCACCTTCAGAAGCTTCTTTCACTTCTTGTCCATTTGCTACTATTGCAACTACTTTTGAATGAGTTGTTAATGTTTCATAACCAACAAATGTACTTTCTTGGTTTAAATTAGCTAATACCTCAGATTGAACATGCATTGAATCGACGTCTTGACGAGCTGCGCGAGCACGGTTACGTTGTGCTTCCATCTCTTTTTCAAAACCTTCGTGGTCTACAGTCATATTTACTTCTTCAGCATATTCTTCTGTTAATTCAACAGGGAAACCATAAGTATCATAAAGGCGGAAAGCGTCTTTACCTGGCACGATAGTTGAGTTTGCAGCTTTTTGTGTTTCAACTACTTCATTAAAAATAGCTAAACCACCGTCTAATGTTTCGTGGAAACGAACTTCCTCATTTTTAATAACACGTTGGATGAAATCTTGTTTTTCTTTTACTTCTGGATAGAAGTCCACCATAATTTCGCCCACAGTTGGTACTAAATCATACATGAATGGTTTTTCGATACCTAATTGTTTTGCGTAACGAACGGCACGGCGTAGTAAGCGACGTAATACATAACCACGTCCTTCGTTTGATGGAAGTGCTCCATCACCTATAGCAAATGCTACTGTACGAATATGATCAGCGATTACTTTAAACGCTTCATCTTTGTTTACATCAACATGATATTTTTCACCAGAAATACGTTCTGTATGCTCGATAATTGGTATAAATAAATCCGTATCAAAGTTTGTCGGTACATTTTGTACAACCGAAGCCATACGTTCTAGCCCCATACCAGTATCAATATTTTGTTTTGGTAGCGGTGTGTATGTGCCATCAGGATTATGGTTGAACTCTGAGAATACAAGATTCCAGATTTCTAAGTAACGTTCATTTTCTCCACCTGGATATAGTTCAGGGTCTGATTCGTCTGCACCGTATGATTCTCCACGGTCATAGAAAATTTCTGAGTTTGGACCACTTGGACCTTCACCGATATCCCAGAAGTTTCCTTCAAGACGAATTAAGCGCTCCTCAGGAATGCCGATTTCATCTTTCCAGATTGTATATGCTTCAGTATCTTCAGGGTGAATAGTAATTGAAAGTTTTTCAGGTTCAAAGCCCATCCATTTTGCATCAGTTAAGAACTCCCAAGCATAGTGGATAGCTTCTTTTTTGAAGTAATCACCGATAGAGAAGTTTCCTAACATTTCAAAGAATGTATGGTGACGTGCTGTTTTACCCACGTTTTCGATATCGTTTGTCCGGATAGACTTTTGTGCATTTACGATACGTGGATTGTCAGGAATAACACGTCCATCAAAGTATTTCTTTAATGTTGCTACTCCTGAGTTTATCCATAATAATGATGGGTCATTAATAGGCACAAGTGGTGCACTTGGCTCTTGTTTATGTCCTTTTTCTTCAAAGAACTCAATATATTTACGACGAATTTCTGCTGCTGTTTGCATTTGCTTATTCCTCCTTTAGACAATAAAAAACCTTCATCCACTATAAAAGGGACGAAGGTTGAAAATTCGCGGTACCACCCTAGTTACAATAGACCGGTCTTGCGTCTATTGTCTCTTCATTAAGCCTTAACGCGGCAAACGACAGGGATTAGCTGTACTCGGGATGAGCTTTCCAAAATGTTTTGTGAAGGTTCTTGCAGCCTAGGAACCTCTTTCTGTGCACATTACATAATGTACTTTTATCCTTCGTAGTTTTAAGCGATATATATATTGTTAGTTACAAATATTCGAAAACACGATTGTCTTCAAATATCGACTCAATCTTATTTTAAAAAAGGTCTTTGTATCTGTCAAATCTCTTCTTCAATAAAATCATAAGGACTAATTCCCTTCATGCCGATTAATGGGTGAATATCTAAATAATTTTCAGTATTCAGAGATTGAGATTCCATGGATAGTTGCTCTTCTTGTGGTATGAAAGTTGATGAATCAGTTGATTCTGACACTTGCGTCAATTCTGGCTCAACAGAATCTTTAACCGCTTCTAGTACTTCTTCTATTTGAAGGCGCTGTGCTAAAGTAGTGTTTCTTTGAAGATCATCTGTTCTTAGCATACCATATTTAAACACATCAATTTCACCACAAAGTATGAGGAAGTTTTTTGCCCTCGTAATTCCTGTATACAACAAGTTTTTACGCAACATTTTAGAATAACCACGTACTACTGGCATAATAACTGTTTGGAATTCACTGCCTTGTGATTTATGAATTGAACAACAGTAAGCAAGAGTGATCTGATTCAAATCACCGCGTTGATAAGTTACTTCAATGCCATCATATGAAGCTACAAGTAAGTCTTGTTTCTCAATTGTCTCATTCGCTTTGATAATGCTAATTACTTCCCCCATATCACCGTTAAAGACATTGCTATTAGGTTGATTGACAAGCTGTAAAATTTTATCTCCAATACGATACGTCACATCACCAAATGTTATTTCCTTACTCTTTTCAGTTTTCTTCGGATTAACAAGTTCTTGAATCATTTTATTAATAGCATCAATACCTGCAGGACCTCTATACATAGGTGCTAAAATTTGCACATCATGAATGGAGAAACCTTTTTTCACAGCACTTGATACAACTTGTTTGATGACATCAGCTACTTGGTCGGAGCTAGCTTGGATAAAAGACCGATCGGATGTTTTAGCAAGCATATTTTGCGGCATCTCGCCTTTTTTCATTTGATGGGCAAGTTCAATAATAGATGAGCCGTCCGCTTGTCTATAAACATCTGTTAACTCAACAGTTGGAATTGCTTTAGAAGCGAGTAAATCTTTTAGCACTTGTCCAGGACCTACAGGTGGTAATTGATCTTGGTCACCAACAAAAATAACTTGGCAATCATCGTTCAACGATTTCAACAACTGGTGAGCGAGCCAAGTATCAACCATCGACATTTCGTCAACTATGATGAGCCGCCCTCCAACTTCCTTCTCCGTTTCCTCTTCCTTTTCTTGCCCCGTGAAGCCAAGTAAACGGTGGATAGTCATCGCCGGTAATTCAGTTGATTCACTAAGACGTTTTGCAGCTCTTCCTGTTGGTGCCACTAACACGATTGGAAAAGGCTCGTCTTTTTCTACATAGTCTTTTGGATTCAAAGTTAAGCCATGAAGCTCTGCATAAACGTCTACAATTCCCCGAACTACCGTCGTTTTCCCTGTACCAGGTCCACCTGTTAATATCATAACCGCTGAGTTAATCGCCTTCTCAATGGCGTCCACTTGCGTTTCTGCGTATGAAACACCAAAACGTTCCTCAGCATCACCGATGAATTTTCGGATTTCAGATGTAGGGAACGCGGATTGTTCAGCATTTTTTTGAACTAACTCTGTAATTTTTGAAGCAATACCAATCTCAGAAAAATACAGAGATGGCATATAGAGTCGTGTTTCTTCACCACAAATTTTATTATCCTCACGAAGTTCGATACAGGCTTTTGAAATCGCCTCAAAAGGAATTTCATATGCCTGACTCATTTCAAGTAGGCTTTTCGCTTGTGGCAAAATATCCTTCGCTTCCATATATACATGTCCCTCTGACAAAGCACCAGCATTTAAAAGGTGTAACACTGCAGCTTTAATACGATCTGGATGATCCCCTGTAATATGTAGTTTAGCCCCTAATTCATCTGCACGTTGAAAACCTACACCTTCAACTTCTTCAATAAGTCTGTAAGGATTTTCTGTTAACAGTTGAATTGTTTCATTTTCATACATTTGGTATATACGCACTGCTAGTTGTGGGCCAAAGCCCCAGTCATTTAATTGGATCATAATACGATCCAACCCTAGATTTTGCTCTAGTACGGAGCGTAATGTCTCTTTTTTATCTTCTGTAAGTCTTGGAATTTCATCAAGCGCATCTGGATTATTGATAATAATTTTAATGGCGTCTTTTCCTAGCTTTTTAACGATTGTCTCAGCGGTTTTATGACCTATTCCTGGGAATAAATCACTCGATAAGTAATGTACGACACCTTGTTCAGTACCAGGAATCTCTTTAACAAAAGTATTAGCTTGAAATTGTATGCCGTATTTAGGATGCTGTTTCAATTGTCCAGTAAAACGATACAACGTTTCTTGAACGACAGACGGAAAAAAACCTGTCACGATAATTTCTTTTTCTTGATATGTTGTATTCGTTTCTTGAATTTTCAACTTAATGATGGAAAATAAATTCTGAGGATTATGGAAGATAGAGACGACAGGCCGACCGACTATAAATAGCTGTTCTTCTTGAAACAATGATACATTTTCAGTCAACGCTGTCCCCTCCTTTTTATTGGTGCTTCATAGCAATCATATCGTGAATATAACGCGCTTGTTCAAACTCAGGTTGTAATGTAAATGCTTGTTTCAAATGGTATAAGGCATCTTCAGTACGCTCAGTTGACACTGCAAATAGTACACCTAAGTTATAGTGAGCATCAGCATTATTCCAGTCTTGATCGATAACATATTGTAATTCTTTTTGTGCTACATCAAACATTTCTAATGAGCAAAGTAAGATCCCGTATGCTAGACGAACTTGTACGTCTTCAGGAGCCAACTCTGCTGCTCTTTGTAAATAAGGTAACGCTAATTTTGTTTCACCAGCGCGTTCAAAGCTTTTTCCAAGCATATAGAATGCATCTTCACCTTCAATACCTAGGCGAATGGCAATTTCATATAATTTAGCTGCTTCCATAAAACGCTCGCTATTGTAATATAAATTAGCTAACCCGTAATAAGCTGTTGCTGCTTTTTCATCTAACGTAATTGCTTTTTGAAAAAAACGCTCAGCTCTTTCAGTTTCATCCATAGAAGCAAGTAGGTTACCAAAATTGATGTAACCTACTGTGTTATTTGGTTCTTCTTCTATTGCTTGTGTAAAAGCTTTGACAGCGTCTTCGTAACGCTTTTCTTGAATAGCTTTTATACCTTGTTCGTTAAAATCCAATATTTCCACTCCTATTAACCTACATACGTTAATTTTTTACCGTCTTTAAAGACTTCATCAATCGTTGCGCCACCTAGACATTCATCACCATCATAAAATACGACAGATTGTCCTGGTGTGATAGCACGTATTGGTTCTTCAAAAGTAACACGCACTTTATCATCACCTAACATTTCAACCTCTACCGGTGTATCTTGTTGGCGATAACGGAATTTAGCTGTACAACTAAATTTCTCTTGTTTTGGCTTATTTGAAGTAAAACCTAATTTCACTGCTGTTAAGCTATGAGAATACAGTTTGTCATTATGGAAGTTTTGTCCAACTAGTAACACGTTTTTTTCTAAATCTTTACCAAGTACAAACCAAGGTTCACCGTCGCCACCAATACCTAAGCCGTGACGTTGTCCAATTGTATAGTACATTAAACCGTCGTGTTTACCCATAACCTTCCCATCCATTGTTTCCATATTGCCTGGTTGAGCTGGTAAGTATTGGCTTAAGAATTGTTTGAAATTACGTTCACCAATGAAGCAAATACCTGTTGAATCTTTTTTCGTAGCAGTTGCTAATCCTGCTTCAAGTGCGATTTCACGTACTTTTGGTTTCTCTAAATGACCAATTGGGAACATTACTTTTGAAAGTTGTTCCTGTGATAGTTGGTTCAAGAAATATGTTTGGTCTTTATTATTATCTTTTCCGCGTAACATGATTGTTTCACCGTCGCGCTCCGCTACTTGAGCATAATGACCTGTTGCTAGATAGTCAGCGCCCAGTTTTAATGCGTGTTCAAGGAATGCCTTGAATTTGATTTCTTTGTTACACATCACGTCTGGGTTTGGTGTGCGTCCTGCTTTATATTCATCTAAGAAGTACGTGAAAACTTTATCCCAATATTGCTTTTCAAAGTTTACAGCATAATAAGGGATTCCGATTTGGTTACATACTTTAATAACATCATCATAATCTTCCGTTGCAGTACAAACACCAAACTCGTCTGTATCGTCCCAGTTTTTCATGAAGATGCCAATTACATCATAGCCTTGTTTTTTCAATAAATACGCAGCAACTGAAGAATCGACTCCTCCAGACATGCCGACAACAACGCGTGTTTTTGAGGGGTCTTTTGTTGCGTTCATAACATTCACCTTTTTTCTTTTATTTCGCTAAGCGCTCAACAATTTCAACTGTTTTGTCAGCAGCTAATTGAACATCCTCTAAAGAGAGCCCAAGTCCGAAGCTAAAACGAATTGAATTGCGTAGTTCTGGTGCACCTTTTCCGTACATTGCAACCAACACATGCGATGGATCTATTAATCCAGCCGTACATGCAGAACCACTTGAAGCTGCGATACCTGCCATATCTAAATTTACTAGGAAGGATTCAACATCCATACCTGTAAAACTAATATTCAATACATGTGGTAAAGAGTTAATTGTATCACCATTAATATGATAAGAAATTTTATCTTTGTCTAATGTATTTAAAAATAATTCTTGGAAGCTAATAAATTCTTGCTGTTTCGCTTCAAAATTTGCTTGTGCAATTCTTACTGCTTCTGCAAACGCACCAATTGCAGGAATATTCTCAGTTCCTGCTCGACGTTTACGCTCTTGTTCTCCACCAAGCAAGGTAGATTGTAATGGTGTATTTTCACGGTGATATAGGAAACCTATCCCTTTTGGTCCATTCAATTTATGAGCAGAAACCGAAAGTAAATCTACTTGTAAATCTTCCACATCAAATTTCTCTATACCATAAGCTTGTACTGCATCAGTATGGAATGATGCTTTGTGGTTTTTTAATAGTGATCCGATTTCTTTAATCGGCTGAATAGATCCTACCTCATTATTACCATACATAATTGTTACTAAGATCGTTTCATCCGTTAATGCCTGTTGGACATCTTGGACAGAAACAACCCCCTGTGCATTGACAGGTAAATACGTTACTTTAAAACCTTCTTTTTCAAGACGCTCACACGTATGCAATACTGCATGATGTTCAATTTGAGACGTAATAATATGACGACCTTCATTACGGCGCGCATATGCCGTACCGAAAATAGCTAAATTATCTGCTTCAGAACCACCACTTGTCATAATGATTTCTTGATCTTTAGCACCAATTGATTGTGCAAGTAGCATTTTGGCTTCGTCCAAATATTTTCTTGCATGACGTCCAATACTATGAATACTAGATGCATTCCCGTATACAGAACCCATAAGCTCAGTCATTTTTGCAATAACTTCTGGATGCATAGGAGAAGTGGCTGCATGGTCTAGATAAATTTCTTTCATCGTAAAAAACTCCTATCAAATTCGCCTTGGGAGATTTATTTCTGACGCTTTGTTTTCGTCTTAGAAAATATTCCTCGAGATAAAGCGCGGACGCTTGCCCAAGGCTTTAACTTTATTCAACTGGGTTTTATATCCCAATTGAATTATATACATCGACTAAATTTATCTCATCACATAAAAACAATGAGATTAATTCATTTAAATATAAAACATATAGCCGTCATCAGAATCTTGTTCTTTATAAGCAGCTAAATCCTCTAATGAAGTTGTATCTAATACATTCTTCACTGCATCACGAATTCCCATCCATAGCTGTCGCTGAGGTGGAGCTTCGTTTTCTATTCCTTCAACTGGTTGAATCGGTCCTTCAAGCACTCGAATGACATCAGCTGCTGAAATTAAATGCGGTGGTTTTGATAACATATAGCCACCATAAGCCCCACGAACACTCTTTACTAAACCTGAGTTTCTTAGGGGGGAAACAAGCTGTTCCAAATAAGCTTCTGACAAATCATTATCTGCTGCAATTTGTCGCAAAGGAATTGGACCTTGCCCGTATTGTTTGGCTAATTCGATCATAATTGTTAGACCATAACGGCCTTTAGTTGAGATTTTCAAAGTATACACCTCTATATAGTAGCTTACATTTATACGTTAAAGTATAGCATATTTCCTTCCATTCTACTCGGGAATGCTTTATCATAAATGTTACAAGTAGAAAAACAGAACAAACGTACGAGAGGAGGCAATTATTTTGCCAAATGAACCACTCGCATTCCGCATGCGGCCACGTAACTTAGATGAAGTCGTCGGTCAACAATCCATTATAGGAAAAAATACTACATTATATAAAATGATTTCAAATGGGCATGTCCCTTCCATATTACTATACGGTGAACCCGGTATCGGGAAAACATCGATTGCCTATGCTATTGCAGGTACTTCTCATCTTCCATTCTTTGCACTCAATGCGACACGCGCAGGAAAGAAAGATGTTGAAGATGTAGTAGCAGAAGCACAGATAACAGGTAAAGTGTTGCTGTTTTTAGATGAAATACATCGTTTCAACAAATTACAACAAGACACATTATTACCCCATGTTGAAAATGGCTCTATTGTATTAATAGGTGCAACAACTGAAAATCCATATCATGATGTGAACCCCGCCATTCGCTCACGCTGCGGCGAGATTAAGCAGCTTAAAAGATTAACATATGAAGATATTGACGCACTTGTATTACGCGCTCTAGAAGATAAAGAACGTGGACTTGGTCGTTATACAATAAGATTAAGCGATTCACAACGTGATAAAATAGTGGTTGCAGCACACGGAGATGCGCGAAAAGCATTAACATTGTTAGAGTCCATTTATTACGCTTCTGATGAAGTGAATAATGAAACGATTGTACAGGATGATACGGTCAAAAATCTAGCAGAACGTATCGGAGTTTTTGGAGACAAAAAAGGTTCACATTTTTATAATCTATTATCTGCATTACAAAAATCAGTAAGAGGTAGTGATACGAACGCTGCACTCTACTATTTAGCCCATTGTTTAGAAAATGGGGACTTAGTCGCCGTTGCTCGTAGATTGCTCGTTATGGGCTATGAAGATATTGGTCTTGCAAACCCTGAAATAGGTGGACATGTTCTAGCTGCAGTACAAGCAGCAGAGCGCCTTGGCTTACCTGAAGCACGTATCCCATTAGCACAAGCCGTAATTGAGATGTGCTTAGCATCCAAATCAAATTCTGCGATATCAGCAATTGACGCTGCCATCGCTGATATTCGAGCAGGAAAAACAGGAGATATTCCTATGCATTTACGGGATTCTCATTATGCTGGTGCAAAAACATTGGGCGTAGAAGGATATCAATATCCACATAACACACCTATCGGCACTTTTGGTGGATGGGTCGACCAAGAATATTTACCAGAAGAACTTGTCGGCATTGAGTACTATAAACCCGTTATTGCTGGGGAAGAAAAGCGCATGGCTGGAATTTATGATAAACTGAAATCTTTTAAAAAATAGCGCAAAGGGTTACCTACTTGTCTAGTACTTGTAAGGTAACCCTTTTGTTGTTAAATTCAGTTTTTCTAAATTAATGATCACTTTTTCACGCACAATTATTAAGGAAGTTTTGTCGATGCATGCAAGGAAATCGTTTTATTAATAGAAATAATTAACATAAAATTGAAGGAGCTTTTCTTATTCAACTAGAGAACACTTCTATTTAATAAATACTCAGATTAGGGAGAATGGAATATATGACCATTAAAGAATTAGCAAAAAAAATATTACTTCAATTTGCTACACGTACATATAAAAACCGTCCTTTTATAGTCGCAATTGACGGGTTAAGTGGAGCAGGTAAATCCACATTAGTAAAAAAAATTGAACAGGAATTGAGTAACAATAACAGCTCAGTAGTCATTTTACATATTGATGATCATATTGAGAAAAAGCATAAGAGGTATGAAACAGGACGTGAGGAATGGTATGAATATTACTACTTACAATGGGACATTAAGATGTTAACTACAAGTTTATTCGAAGGATTAAGGAACAATAAAAAGAACATCACTTTACCATTCTATGATAAATCTTCCGATACCATCTCAGCTAAACAAATTACTGTTGCAGTTGATAGTATCATTCTTATAGAAGGTATATTTCTTCAAAGAAAAGAATGGCGAGAGTTTTATGACTATACTATATTTTTAGATTGTCCTCGTGAATTAAGGTATGAAAGAGTTTTAAATCGGGATTCTTATATTGGGGATAAACAAGCAATACTTTTAAAATATAAAAGGAGATACTGGTTAGGAGAAGAACATTACTTGAACACAGAAAATCCAATTAAAAATGCAGATATAGTTATATAAACAAAGGAACCCCCTTACTTTAGTAATTAAAGCTTAAGGGGGCTACTCCTATAAATTATTTTTATCCACCTACAAAATTTCTAAACTTATTAGCAGCTTATTATGTCGTAACTTTTAATACTGTTTTAATTTTTTGGATAATACCACCCGTGCTATAAGTTAATACGCTACGTTTGTAGAATGATAGACTTAGCATGAATAACAAAACTACAGTCACAATAAGTATACCTAGTGAAATAATCGGTTCTGAAGCTGCAATATCGGTTGCACCAATTCGAAGCGGCATTACCATTCCTGAAGTAAACGGAATATAAGAACACACTTTTACTAATATTGTATCTGGACTATACATTCCTGATAATAGGACGTAAAATCCACCAACACCAACCATCATTGCAGGCATCATCGCTTGACCTGACTCTTCTACTTTTGACACAAGTGATCCAAGTAACGCACCCATAATTAGGAATAATAATATGGTTAATATTAAAAACGCCAGTACATATGCGACATATCCAGCTGACAGACTATTGATTACTTCAATTACTGTATCCCATTTTTCACCGCCATCTACTAATATAAATAGTAACGACTGTACTACAAATAATATAACAATTTGCGTTACCGCAAGTAAAAATGTTCCTGTTAATTTCGCCAGGAAATGTGTCACTGGTTTAATACTCGCAAGAAGTACTTCTAGAACACGTGACCCTTTCTCAGAAGCTACATCCGTCGTAATCATCGATAAGAACGACATTACAAACCCGTAGATGATGAATCCAACTATCATTGATGCGCCTATACCCGCGGACTTCTCATCTTCACTTTTACCACCAGCAGCTTCTTCATTCAAGTTTTTCGTTGTAATCATTGTCTCAGATTGTAAAATCTTATCTGCTTGCTCTGCAGTTAAATTGAGCTGTTGCACTTCATAAAGCTTCCCTGCATATTGGATACTAGACGATAAACTTTGCTGATCATTAAACTTAAGCGGATTAAATGTTGCGATTTCAGCTACTAATGATCCTGCCTTATCTTGAATGAAAATCGCAGCATCTAAATCTCCGTCTTTCACCTTTTTCTCAACTTTGCTTTCATCCTCTTTTGGGAATGAAAATTCAACATCTGCACTGGAAGTAAAAAGTGCTTTGAAATCTGCATCCGTATCGTTTAAAACTGCAACTTTTAAAGGCTCTTCCGAAAACAGTGCCTCTTTAATATCTGACCAGAACATCACACAACTAATGACGACAAGATATAACAGAATAGAGAAAATAAATGACTTTGCTTTAATCTTTTGCGTATAAAGTTGCTTTACTAATATCCAAAACTTAGACATTGCCGCCACCTACCTTATCTTTGAAAATTTCATCCAATGATAAATAATCCAGGCTGAATTTTTCGATGTAACTACCATTTGACACGATATCGAAGATTCCTTTTGCATATGATTCATCCTCTAATGTAAGCGTGTATTGTTCTTTGCCAATAGATACATCTTTCACTCCTGGTAAAGCCGTAAGTTCCTCTACTGCCATATGTGTTCTCACTGTTAACTTCGTTTTACCATATTGTTTCTTCAAATCTAACAAACTACCAGAAAACAATGATACTCCTCGTTTTAACAAACACAGATGATCACATAACTCTTCGACGTTTTCCATCTGATGACTTGAAAATAGAATCGTCGTACCATTTTCCTTCAAAAATAAGATCGCTTCTTTTAATAAATCTTTGTTCACAGGGTCTAATCCACTGAACGGTTCGTCTAAAATCAAAAACTCCGGCTTATGTATGAAACTTGCGATAAGCTGAACTTTCTGTTGATTTCCTTTTGATAGCGTCTCTGCTTTAGCCTTACGTTTTTCCTCTAGCTCAAAACGTTCAATCCAATAGTTCACATCTTCTTTTAACTCTTTTTTCTTACGTCCTCTTAGTTCGCCAAAGAAATATAACTGATCCTCCACTGTCATCGTTGGGAAAATACCGCGCTCTTCTGGTAAATAACCAAGTAAATCACGGTCTATTGCGTGTATTGACTCACCATTCCATGAAATTGTCCCAGCTGTTGTTTCCTGCAAATCTAAAATCATACGGAAAGTAGTCGTTTTCCCTGCACCATTTTGGCCAATCAGACCGAAAATCTCACCTTTTTCAATTGTAAAAGAAAGATTATCCACCGCCACAAAATTCTGATATCTCTTCGTTACTTCTTTAATTACTAATGCCATTGAAAGTCTCCTTTTCTAAATGCATTTACATTTTACTAGCAATCTAGTTTTACATTTTTTTCAAATATGAAACAATATCTGAGATTTTTTTAGTTTCCTGATTTTATTAAATGTATATAGAATAAAAGTAAATAAGGTAACTGCCATACCCAGATTAATACCAATAATAAAATTTGTAACATCCGATTCTTTACTCAAGAAAAGATTGGTGAAAAATATGAGTACATTAAATACGATAATAGCACTTGGAATTGCGATAATTCGATTATAATGAGCCATTTTAGATGCCGTATCAGTATAAAGTTCAAAAGGTTCTTCACTCGCATCTTTTCTTAAATAGACCCATCCAAAGTAAGTATCTACATGTTCTATACCACTATCTTGTAAAAACTCGATATACTCTTTATTATCTCGATGATTTGTTTTGTCTTTAAGTTTTTCTAGCCTATAGTTATAATTTACGGTTGCATCCTCTTCAAACGTATATCGAAAATAATTCACTTTTTTTAGTTGTAGACCTTTTTTAGATTGTGAGTTTAACCATTGTTCTTCCTTTTCAAAGTCCCAAAAACAATTATATGCGCCCTTCACCTATTCAATCCCTCCTTTTATCATCAATTCTCCATTCATTATTAATTCTTTCATCCTAATTATTTCAGCTTCCACTTCACTTTTTCCTTGAGCAGTAATCATATATTGTTTCTTTCTGGTTGACTCTTCAGCCTCAACAGTTTCAATCCAACCTCTCTCAACCAAGGACTTAAGAGCTCCGTATAAAGTGCCTGGTCCAAGCTGTACACGCCCCTTGCTCAATGATTCTACCAATTGCATAATGCCATATCCATGCCTTGGTTCATATAACGCCAGCAAAATATAATACACACCTTCTGTTAAAGGTCCATGTTGTTGCATATAAAATCACCTCTTTACATCAACAGCAATTATATCGCTAGCCGATACATAAATTATATCAGCAGTCGATATACTTTTCAATTGAATTTTAAACATTTTTATCCATTTATTAATTTTCATCCCTTTTAACAAAAAAAGCAAAAGCTCATAAGCTTTTGCATTTTAATCTCTCCATATTCACATGAAGTTTTTTAATTTCAATTTAGAACCTATATCAACCTTTAAACCATAGCTAACTTTATCATTTTCATTACCGAAATTAGTTTCTAAACATTTATCATTACAACTCGGGCAATTAGACAATAGTTTTTTCGCTATTATTTCATTTGACGAGCTAAATTAATCTCTTACCGTTTTAATCTCAATATCACTCAAAATATCTCGTACTACCCAACTAGCCGCGATTAATCCCACTGAAGATGGTACGAACGCATTTGATGATGGTGGCAATTGCGCTTTACGAATTTCTGCTTCTGGTTTACCAACTGTTTGTACAACATCTGGGCGCACGACAATCGGGCTCTCATCAGAGAAGATTACAGGAATCCCTTTTTTAATACCTTCTTTACGTAATTTCACACGAATTACTTTCGCTAATGGATCAGTATGTGTTTTGGAAATATCAGCAATTTGGAAACGTGTTGGATCCATTTTATTTGCTGCACCCATACTTGCAATTATTTTAACACCACGTTTTAAGCACTCTTTCATAATATGAATTTTATAAATCACTGTATCTGACGCATCAATCACATAATCTGGTTCATAACTGAAGAACTTTTCATACGTTTCTTCTGTGTAGAACATATGCAAATCTATGACTTCACAATCAGGGTTAATATCAGCAATTCGCTCCTTCATAACGGCTGATTTAGAGCGACCAATTGTCGACATATAAGCAACTAGTTGACGGTTAATGTTCGTAATATCTACATCGTCTTTATCTACTAAGATGATGCGACCAACACCACTTCTTGCACAAGCTTCAGCAGCAAATGATCCAACACCGCCAATACCTAAAATCGCTACAGTAGTATTTTTTAGTTTATCTATTCCATCTGTTCCAATGGCTAATTCATTACGTGAAAATTGATGTAACATATACCTTTCACTCCGTTTAATTTATATTTTGTAAGTAATCCTATCCTATTAGTAAGAAAATAGGTATCGTGAAAAATATATACAAAAACCTAAGCGATTGCAAGGGTTGACGTATGGAAAGTTCATAGTAAATTTGAAATTCGATAAATTCAAAAACAAATAACAAACAAATCCCGTAAATTCGCTGCTAGAGAAAAATAGCCAATTTACGGGATAAATAATACTTAAACTTCACTACCAGATTTCAACATTTGTTCATTAAATATCTCGACAAAACGTGGGTCTATGTATTGTCCACATTTTTTCAAGCCACCTACAACTGCTCCACCAATTGGTGGCATAAGCGAAGGGTAAAACTGAATTTCTATAACTTCTTTTTGTGCCAATTTTTGAAGAAGCGGAATGAAAAGTTCTATATTCGAGAACACACCACCTGCCAACACAACAGGAATTTTTTCTTTAGACCAAACCATTTGATCTAAACATGCTTTAATGGATTGGAAGTATTTCTCGCATGCCTTTTGAATAATAATGCGAGCTACTATATCTCCTTTAAGTGCTTCTTCGCTTACATACTTACTAAGTGGAGAAATAACGGTTCTTGGATGCCTTTCTCCGTAGACTTGGTCAATTATTTGAGGAACCGCGTCTACTTGAAAGTGCTGACACAACCTAGCTGTTAGATTGGTTTGATATCCCCTGCCATCATAAGCTTTAAATACAGCTTTTAAAGCCTGTACCCCTAAATCATAGCCACTTCCTTCATCATCAAACAAATACCCCCACCCAGATGTACGTATAATGTGGTGTTGTTCATCTAACCCTAATGTAATGGCTCCAGTTCCTGCAATTTGCACAATTCCTTCAGAACCTAAAGTGCCAGCATATAATGCATTAGTTGCATCATTTGCTATTTCAATCGTCGCCTCTTTTGGTAAGTGACTATGTAAAACATCTATTAGTATTGAATCATATTGTTTTTCTTTCACCCCAGCCATACCTGCAAAGCAACTTGCAATTTGCGCAAAAGCTATTGGATTTTGTGATTTTAATATTATTAATACTTGATCGATTACCTGTTCAAACTCTTTTTGACTCATTGTCGTTGGATTACTTTTACCGACTGTCACCATTGCATGTATATGTCCGCTTTCGTCACTAATAACAGCACATGTTTTGGTGCCGCCGCCATCAATCGCTAATACAAACATCTTTATCCCCCTAGCTACTTACTTCATCAAAGATAAGTAAAAAGGATTGAGAACTATAGAACATAGCACTCAACCCTTTTACTCATTCTAACTTTTTTTCTCTACCATATTAAATCCAAATGATTCCCATGGTTGTATTTTCTCAAGCAAATAAATTTCTTCCTGTACTACTTTGGCTACAATATTCGTACTTCCTGAATTCGGTATATCCTTTAGCACTAACTGTAACTCACCTTTGTAACGGATATCCTCATCATTATCTATCGTGATATCTCCTGTTTGAATATCAAATACATCATGCGGTTTGAATTGCTCCGCTTTATATTTAACTCGAGATTGTGTACTGCGAATCACATATTCAGAGACATCACCACGGTTAAAGTGAGGTTCTTCAAAGATGATTTTATTTTCCACCTCTGAATTTTCCGATGATGGTACAATATCAAGTTCTAATTTTTGACGATTCAGTTTTCCTAATGCTTGTAGTTCTTCTTCAGTTGCATACATATTCCCAATGATCAAATCATCAATTAAGCCAGTATGCCAAAGATCTTTTGCTTGAACTGTGATAGGTAAACCGCGATGCTCTTCTAATGTAGGTAAGCCGTACGGTGTTTCCTCCCAAGGTCCATACTGCGCATAATTCGAAGAAATCATCGCCGCAGTACGAATATGATTATCTTTGAATAACTTTGAAGATTTAACAAAATGTTCTCTCGAAAGGCCTGTATACTTTCTTGGATAGAAATTATGGCAGCCAATAATATTTTCACGATTTGGTTGATAAGACAAAATATTTTCTACATATTTTGTACCGTTACTAATATTAAGCTCGACTTTTAAGTTAGAAGCGTCCAATGACATGAACGCTTCCTCCTGTCCTGAAAATCCCATATCTAAGCGTAAAGCGGCTAAGTGATATTGCTCTTTCAAGAATGCGATATCTCTATAAGTTAAGCCTAATTCCTCAAAAACTTGCGGAGCGATGTCAGCGGAAATATCAAAGCCAAGCTGTTGCGCAAATTGATTGATTTGTTGTAACTTTTCTTTTTCCTCATTATTTTTCATAGACATTAGACAAGTGAATATCCGACTAAAACCGTGATCATGAGCTAGCTGGATATAGTTTTGCATTTCCTCTAGTGTGCTATGTTGAGGATAAATTGAAATTCCTAATCTTCTCATTTGAATACCTCCGCTTACCATCTATTAAACTTCTACTTTTTCTGCTACTTCTTTTTTCATTACTACTGATTGATTTTTTTTCGTTTCTTGTGTGGCTTCTGTTTTATCTAATTTAGCAGCTTTTGATGACATCATTACAAATGGTAGATAAATACATACTGAGATTGTTATTAATACTACACTCAGTAATCCACCAGTCCATGATTGTGTTGCTAACCAACCATTAATAATTGGTGGTGTTGTCCAAGGTGTTGCAATTGTCGCAGCTGGTACGAAGCCCCATTTTGTTGCGAAATAGGCAATTGTTACATTGACCATTGGAGTAAGAATAAATGGAATAACTAAAATTGGATTTAAAATAATAGGTAGACCGAACATTAAAGGCTCATTAATATTAAATAATGCTGGTGCTGCACCTATCCTACCTACCGTACTATATTGCTTATTCTTTCTAGCAAAAAGAATTATTGCGATTACTAAAGCAATTGTTGTTCCTGATCCACCCATATTAACGAAAGCATCAAAGAATGGCTTGTTAATAATATATGGTGCAGCTTCACCCGCATTTATTGCTTTAAGGTTTTCAGCAATAGCTGGAAGATTAATAGTTTGCATGAATGGGTCGATAATGTTCGCCCCGTGAATACCGAATGACCATAAGAATACAGGTACGAAAGCTAATAGCAAACCTGCAGCCCATGTATTTGTTAGACCCATAAATGGTTCTTGAATCGTTGTATAGAATGAAGATATAATATCTGGAATATCAAAGCTTGTTGAAATAACTGTTCTTACCAACGCAAATGTTGCAATTGTAATAATAGCAGGTAATAAAGCTGCAAAAGATTTTGAAACTGCAGGTGGAACACCATCTGGCATTTTAATCAATAAACGTTTGTTACCTGATAACCTTGAAAATAGTTCTGAAGATAACAGAGAAACTATTAATGCGACGAATATCCCCCCGGTCCCGGTGGTTAATCCACTTAGGCCGCCTTCACCGAATGTTCCGAAAGTCATATAACAAGATAAACTGATTACCCCTGCAGTCAATCCATCTTTACCATAGCTCTTAGCTAAGTGATATGAAACTGTAAAGGCAAGAAGCAAGGACATAATAGCAAATGTAGCATTCCACATATTGCCGCCCCATTGCGTCCATGTTCCATGATCCCAAATAGAGTCCATTAGTTTTTGATATGCTTTAATTGGTAAACCATTGAATAATACCGCTAATGAACCGATAATTGTCAGTGGCATGATTGTAATAAAGCCGTCACGGATTGCAACTAAATGTCGCTGATTCCCAACCCTTGCTGCTACTGGAACGAACTTCTCCTCTAAAAAACGAAACATCCCTCTCCACACTCCCTTGTGTTATAGATTATTTATATGGTAAACATCAAAACTGATGTTAAGCCCCTTGTAGACGGTCATATAAATCAATAATTTCAATTGCTAAATCTTTAAAAGTAATAGCGTTCATCAAGTGATCCTGTGCATGGACTAACATGATAGAAACCTCTACTTTTTCTCCTCTAGCTTCTTGTGTTAATAACGCTGTTTGAGAGTGATGTGCTTCTATTAAAGATTTATTAGCTAATGTAATTTTCTCTTTAGCAGCGCTTACATTTCCTTGTTTAGCCAGTTGAATCGCTTCCATACAATCACTTTTTACGTTACCGCTGTGTAAAATCAGCCCCATAATTGACTGTAATAAATCTGTTTCTTGCATGACCGTAAACCTCCTTGATTATCCAATTAAATTAAGTGCATGTTGCAACACTTTTTCGCCGTCCATCATGCCATAATCACTCATATTAATTACTTCGATTGGGAAGTTTTTAGCTTTATATTTCGCTTCAAATGGTCCCTTTAAATAGCGTACTTGAGGTCCCAATAATAAGACATCGATATTTTTATTTGCTAATGTAGAATCAACTTCACTTTCTGAAATTGCGAAAATATCAGCAGCTAAATTTTGTCCCTCAGCAGCTTTTTGCATTTTAGTTACTAGTAAACTAGTACTCATACCTGCCACACAAACGAGCATAATATTCTTCATGAAGAGCACCCCTTTTTTGTAATTTAACTCCTAAATTGAGAATAGCAGAAATTGGTCTATACCACAATACCTTAAACGCGCTTTATTTTCCTTTTATTCGCATTTTATTATTGGCATATTCATAAATAGCTTGAATTCACTGATTTTTCTAATAACTGGTATAGTCCAAAGTTTTTTTCAAAATTTTTTTGATAAACTTTATATTCGTTTAAAAACACATTAAAAATATTCATAAAATGCCGGTTTTTCTGTTCTTAACGCTTTGTTCCAAAGCATTAAGGCTGAATCATCAAGTTGATGATCAGCGTATAGCATTGATTCTGCTATGCTTAAATATCCAACTATTAGAGCTGAAAAAATATTAATCGACAAAGATAGAATTTGGCCATTAGGTATGCTATCCATTTCAATTACTTCTGTTTGACCTTCTCGATTGATACAGTAAAGCTTCTCATTCCACTGGGCAAACGGGTCCTGAATACGTAAATACAACTTTTCCGTTAACTCTGCCCAATTGTATTCTTTTAAAAATGCTTCAACATCAACAATTCTCACCATACAATCTTGAACAAGCTCTTTCTTAAATTGTGGTTGGTTAAAGTGGAATCCGAAATGACTTGTTCCTGCTGTATTACCAGTAATGTGATAAACACTTGCACTATGAGACGAAATATAGCGCCACATTGCCTTCTCAGCAAAATGATCCTTTACAACAAAGTCTTTAATAATAAAAGTGAGATTTTGAATTTGATAGCGTACGAAACCTTGGATTTCATCGTCTTTATAATAAGCTGCAAAATGACTGTCGGGCTCTCTACGCTGAATTCTTTTCCACCAAGCTGTATCACGCTTCATAAAGCCATTCATTATCCCTGCATTGTCATTATAAAAAGTACATACCTCATCAAAAAGCTGTTCATCAAGCCATTCAAAACTAAATCTTTTTACAACATCTAACTGATTACCGAAATTAGGGAAGGCTTCAGTAGGTATTGAATAATTCAGCTTATCAAAAAATAATTCCCAACCGAAATAACGATAAAAGGAGACAGAAAATGGTGCTAATACAGAGATACATTGACCATTTTCTCGCATTTCTTCCAAAGCACGAATCATCAATTTTTTCATAATTCCTCTATTTCGATACTCAGGATAAGTGCATACAAATCCAATACCGCCCATTTTGTATGTGGTTTGGTGGATTGTCATGTTTAGGGGTAGCACAAGCAATTGACCAACTAATTTTCTTCCATCATATGCTCCAATTGTTGTACTATATTCTACCCAATATTGAAAATCATCTCTTTTTTCACCAATATATTTATTCGAAAAACTATAATCTCGTAAACGATGAACTTGTTCACTGTCTTCTAGTGGTACTAATTGAATCATCAGCTTCTCCCCCTTAAGAGCACAACTATGTTAAATCTTTTAATTTTAAGAATAAATATTATTTATTTTACATTTTTTGTATAAAAAATGCCGACAATTCCAATCTTTAGGGGTTGCCGACATTCTATTGGCGACTAAGAAATTGCTTTCTTGTAATAGCCAGATTAATTGTTCGTGTTTAATAGTTTTGTCATATATTGTTCTACTTCCAAGGAAGTTGAAAGTGATAGTATCTTATCTAAATGTTGCGTTAATTCTAATTTTGAAAGGTCTGAAATTTGCGCACGTGCGCGCAAAATAGAAGAGGCACTCATTGAAAATTCATCTAAACCTAAAGCGAGTAAAATAGGTATAGCTATTTCATCTCCGGCCATTTCTCCACACATACCTACCCATTTACCATTCGCATGGCCAGCATCAATGACCATTTTCACAAGACGTAAAATGGCAGGATGGAATGGTTGGTATAAATAGGCAACTTTTTCATTCATACGATCTGCTGCTAAAGTATATTGGATTAAATCATTTGTACCAATAGAAAGGAAATCTGCCTCTTTAGCAAATAAATCTGCAATAAGCGCAGCTGAAGGGATTTCTACCATCATGCCAATCTCAATTTCTCTTGAAACTTCAATTCCTTCTCTTAACAACTTCTCTTTTTCTTCTTCCAATAAAGCTTTTGCTTTACGGAATTCATCAAGTGTTGCAATCATAGGGAACATAATCTTCAAATTACCGTAGACACTTGCACGGAGAAGTGCACGTAACTGTGTACGGAAAATATCTTGTTGTTCCAAACAAAGTCTTATAGCTCTATGCCCTAAGAAGGGATTCATTTCTGGCTCCAATTTCAAATACGGTAATTCTTTATCTCCACCTATATCCAACGTTCTAACAACAGTTGGTTTTTGGCCCATTTTTTCAAGTACTGTTTTATAAGCAATATATTGCTCTTCTTCTGACGGCAATTCTTGACGATCCATATATAAAAACTCTGTACGGAATAAGCCAATGCCGTCACCGCCGTTAGCTAAAATATTGTCTACATCCTCTGGCTTACCAATATTGCCCGCTAATTCTACATGAAATCCATCAGCACTTATACTTTCCGCGGTTACAAATTGCTGGAACATTGCACTCTCTGCTGCTTGCTCTTCTTGAGCTAATAAATACTCAGCAATTATTTCTTCATTAGCATCTAATAAAACTGTTCCCTTTGTACCATCTAATATGATCTTAGCTCCGTGGGGTATATCTGTAGTTGCTATTTTTGTCCCTACAACAGCGGGTATTTCCATAGTTCTTGCTAAAATAGCCGAGTGAGATGTACGTCCCCCGATATTTGTCACAAAGCCTTTCACATGAGTTTTATCAAGCTGTGCAGTCATCGATGGTGTCAAATCATCAGCAACAATAATAACATCCTTTGATAAACGACTATAATCAGGTAATTCAATGTCCAATAAGTTCGCTAATAATCGCTTTGCTACATCACGAATATCAGCTGCACGTTCTTGCATGTATTCATTGTCCATAGATTCAAATAACTCGATAAACATAGTTGTTGTTTCTTGCAAAGCAAATTCAGCATTTACACCTTCACTTAGCTGAACATCAATTGCATTTAACATCTCAGGGTCTTGCAGCACTAATAAATGCGCAGAGAAAATTTCTGCTTTATCGTGCCCAAATTTTTTTTCCGCTGCTTCACGAATTGCTTCAAGTTCAATTTTCGTTTTAGAAACAATTTCTTTAAAGCGTAATTTTTCCGCTTCTATATCAGTAATAGTCAATTTGTCAAAGGTTAGATCCGGTTCTACTAAGCAGTACGCATTCGCAATAGCAATTCCGTTTGAGACAGCAATACCTTTAATCTCTAACATTCTTGTCCTAGGCCTTCTGAAATCATTAATTCTGAAACTTTTGCGATTGCTGCTTCTGCATCTGAACCTTCTGCTTTAATAGTAACAACTTCACCGGTTGGAACACCTAATGACATAACACCCAAAATAGATTTTAAATTGACTGTTTTTCCTTTGTACTCAAGTTGTATATCTGATGCGAAAGGTGTTACACCTGCAACCAATACCGTTGATGGACGTGCATGTAATCCTACTGAACTAGTAATTTTATAAGTTTTTTCCATATTAATCTCCCCCATACTAATATTTATTCGAAGTTTATTCTTCTACTATACTTCGCTATCATACAATCATTTTTTTCTTTACTACCGTCTAGATTTGCACTTTCAAATACTGGCGGCTCGACTCCTTCACTAGCTAAAATTTCAATCACTTGAGATAGTGTAGTATTCAAGATAGCAGAACCGATAGTCGTAGATGCGGGACCATACTGCACGCTATTTTTCCACAATAACCCATCACCTATTGGGATATGCGTATCTAATACGAAGTCTGCCATTTCTTCTAGGCGTTTTCCTGTACTATGTTTTGAAACTTGCTCTTTATAATGAAGTGACTGTAATGAAATAACACGCACCCCAGCTTCTTTTGCTAGTAATGCAACATCAATAGGTACAACATTTCTTCCTGATGTGGAAACAATTATTAATACATCATGTGGATTGAATTCAAATTGATGACGATGTTGCGAAACGAAATTTGGATCCTTCTCATTTGCAGAAGAGGTCAGTGCACCTTTATGTAACATCAATGGCTCAATGAATATGGGACGTACTGGTACTAATCCACCAGCACGATAAAAAGCTTCTTGTGCTAGAATATGGGAATGACCACAACCGAATAGTTGTAATATACCTCCGTTTTGGATACGCTCAGCTATCAATTCGGCTGCTTTTGTCATATTTGATTGTTCTTCTTCTACTATTACATTTAATAATTGTTGAACCTCTTGAAAATATTGATGCATGTTATCACCTCTGTATTTCACTAATAAATTTATAGCGATCTGCACGATATGTACTACGCACTAATTCAAACGGTATTCCAGTACTTAAATAACTTTTTCGTTCAATAATTAATACAGCTGATGGTTGCTCAATATTCAATAGCTTACTATCTTCTTTTGTTACTAGTGCCGCTTCCATTAACTGCGAAGCATGACCAATCTTTTGATGATGTCTTTCTTCTATTAGAGAGTATAACGAACCCAAAACCATACTTTTATCTAAGTCAGGAATGATTTCTACTGGTATATACGTTCGTTCAATAGCCATTGGTAGCTGATCTGCGTTACGAATTCGGACAACTGAAAATACTTCATCTCCCGTTTTCATTTGCAATGCCTTTGCAATATCAATTGGAGGTATAATTTTCTCAAAGCGAATAAGTTTATTACTTGGCTCATAGCCTCTTGAACGCATATCTTCTGTAAAACTTGTCAATCCGCTTAATGGTTGCTCTAATTTTGGATTCGCTACGTATGTACCGCGTCCTTTTTCTCTATAAAGCAAGCCACTATTTACTAAATTTGTGATGGCATGCCTTACGGTCATACGGCTTACACCTAACTGTTCAGAAAACTCTCTTTCAGAAGGAATATTCTCACCTATCTTATATTCCTCTTCGAAAATTTTACCTTTTAAAAATTCTTCAATTTGTATATACATTGGAACTGGTGAATTTTTATCTAACAAGCATTTCCCCACCTTTCATGTAGCCCCTACCAAAACTACAGCTTGTTATTTTTTTCATATACAACTTTACCGCGACAGATAGTCTTTTGTACATTTAATTCTTCATCTAAAATAACTAGATCTGCATCCATCCCTTTACCGATATACCCTTTGGATGGTAATTCAAGCTGATTAGCAGCATTGTTGGAAGACATAGCTACTAATTCCTGCAATGTACATTTCGTGACAGCATGTATATTTTTTACAGCTTGTTCCATTGTTAGTACACTTCCAGCTAACGTACCATCGGATAAATGTGCACCAGTTTCAGTTACATGTACCGCTTGGCCGCCTAAATCATAAACACCATAATCCAGACCTTTCGCCCTCATGGCATCAGTTATCAAAATAACTCGAGATGCTCCCTTTAATCGATAAGCGAATATAACAGATTTAGGGTGACTATGGATGAAATCTGCTATAATTTCTACCTTCAAATCATCTTCTAGTAATACATCTCCAACAACACCTGGTTCTCGATGATGAAAAGGACGCATTTGGTTATATAAGTGAGTTGCTTGTTTTGCGCCGATTCCAACGGCATGCTCTATTTCATCAGATATAGCATCTGAATGACCTAATGATACAACGATTCTTTCTTTACTAATTTTCTCGATAAATTCAAAACCATTATTTACTTCGGGAGCTACTGTAATTTGTTTTATGCGACCTTCACTAAGTTCTTGCCAGTGATGAAACTGCTGAATAGACGGTTCAATAATATATTGTATCGGTTGTGCCCCGGCTCTTTCCTTTGATATATATGGACCTTCAACATGTATCCCTAACATTTCCGCCTCATTTAAAGTCCCTTTAAAAGTTGCAGCATTTTTTAAAGTTGCTTCAATCGCATCTACTGACTGCGTCATAGTCGTTGCAAGAAAACTTGTCGTCCCCTCTTTAGGTAACGAACGAGCTATGCCTCGCAATGCTTCTTCTGTTGCGTCCATGGCGTCAAAACCAGCTGATCCGTGTATATGCATATCAATATATCCGGGGAAAACAATCCATCCTTTAGAGGTCCCATCAATAGTATGCTGTGCTTGAATACTTAATCCCTTACCTACTTTCGTAATTTTACCTTCTTCCAGGTAAATATCACCTACAAATGCATCTTGGTCATAGTTAACGATCGTTACATTTGAAATTAGAATTGTTTCACTCATGTACAATATCTCCTAATTAAAACCAGAAAAAATCATCCCTTCTTTCTGATTTTCAGTATCCTACCTTACCTCAGCTAGCTATTAATTAATCGAAGTATTTCAATGCATATTTTATGCATTTTTTGTTCTTTGATAATAACCATCTCGATCTGAAAGAGCTTCCTATAGCGGAAACCGATCATTACAAAAGAATATATTGAATTGAGAACTTCGAAGACTTATCCATTTTTATGCAGGAACTCTAATTTAAAACCTTCCCTATATATCTCCCAAATTACTATATGGTATAGTTGTCTATACCAATTATAAAACGTTTCCATATAAATGAAAAGCAAAAGTTCTTAATTCCTTTAATTTATTGAATAAATAGAATAGTAAATCTTTTAAAGGTATAACAAGTTGTTTAATAGCTTCTTTTCTTAATTCAAACTCTTAAATAATAAGTTGAATCATACAGCATTTCATCAAAAATGATTCTCTTATATTTAAAATATATTCTCTTTCAGGAACAATTACTACTCTTACCTACACTTTTTTCATATTCGTTTTACAAAAAACTTTCAAGAGCCCATAGGAAACAACGCCCATTCACTTGAAAGCTTCATTTAAACATTCTATTTAGATTACTAAATCAGTTAACACAGTAACATTCGGATGTTTTTTCAAGATTGTTACTGGTATTTCTTCAGTCACTTCACCTTTTAACAACGCTTCTAAAGCAGTACGTTTCTTCTCGCCAACCGCAATTAATAAAATTTGTTCTGCACGCATGATTGAAGAAATACCCATTGTAATTGCCTTAGTAGGTACTTCATCTAGAGAATTAAAAAATCTTGCATTTGCTATTCTAGTCGATTCTTCAAGTTCAACAACATGTGTTTCACTATCAAACGCTGTGCCAGGTTCATTAAAACCTATATGCCCATTTTCTCCAATTCCAAGTAATTGGAAATCTAACTTCATTTTTTGTAAAAGCGCTTCATAACGAGCAGCTTCTTCATGTGGATCTTGTGCCTCTCCATTAGGTAAATTAGATTTTTTAAATGGCTTTTCATTGAAGAGCTGTTGTTTCATAAACGATATATAACTTTCAGGATGCGCTTTCGGAAGTCCGACATACTCGTCTAAGTTAACACTTTCACACTGAGTAAAATCAAGTTCACTATTACGAATCCGCTCATAAAGAGGAAGCATAGTTCCACCTGTAGCCAAACCAAAGTTTTTGGAACCGTTATGTACCGCCTCTTTTAGAACGTTAAATGCTCGATCATATAATGTATCTAAATCAATAATCGTTTCAACCTTTAATGCTGTTTTTATGTGATTACTCATCTCCATTAATACACCTTCTCATTTCAATTTATTTACTTACACTTTAAACCATTATTTCTATGGAAGCCAACAAAAAAATAAAAAAATGTTTATTTTCCCAATATTATACCAATAGTAATGAAAAAATGATCGATTTCACACTTTAATATCCTTAGTCGAAAAAATAATTCAAACGAATTAATATAATTATATAAATTTTACAATAAAATCAATTTTATAGTATTTAAATCGAAAATTAATGTTTGAAAGTAAAATAAAACCCCTCTCAATTTTCTTTGAGAGGGGGGTGATTTAATAGTTAACGAATCCCGATTGTGCCGTCTAAAAATCTAATCGTTTTGAACCCGCAATAAGCAGGTGGGTGTTCTCTTCGAAATTTTAAACGTCCCATGACAGGCATGTTCGCCATTTCAAAATGTGAACTCCCAACGATAAAATGTTCGGTCAAAACTGATAAGCTTATAACGAACACATCAGGATTCGCTTTAAATACATATTACCATATTAATTCTGACAATTCAAAAGATTTACTTCTCGTCAGCCAATGTTTTTGTGCGGATATTTAACTCATCTAATTGCGCTAATGATACTGTACTTGGCGCATTTGTTAAAACACAACTTGCACTTGCAGTTTTAGGGAATGCAATTGTATCACGTAAGTTGTCACGACCAGCCAGTAACATAATGAAACGGTCGAGACCGAATGCTAAACCACCGTGTGGAGGAGTTCCATACTCAAACGCATTCATTAAGAAACCAAATTGTTCTTTTGCTTCTTCATCAGTGAAACCAAGTGTTTTGAACATTTTTTCTTGTAAATCTTTTTCGTGAATACGTAATGATCCGCCACCAAGTTCGTAGCCATTTAATACGATGTCATACGCTTGTGCTTTAACTGCACCCGGTTCAGTAACCATTTTTTCAAGATCTTCATCAAATGGACGAGTGAATGGGTGATGTGCTGCATAGTAACGGTCATCATCTTCGCTGTATTCAAGTAATGGCCACTCTGTAATCCATAGGAATGCAAAACGAGATTCATCAATTAATCCAAGGTCTTTTCCAAGTTTTTTACGTAAAGCACCTAGTGAATCAGCAACAACTGATTTTTTATCAGCTACGAATACTAATGTATCACCTGGTTCAGCTTGCATACGTTCAACAAGTTTTTCACCAAATTCATCATCAAAGAACTTACCGATTGGACCAGTTAATCCTTCTTCAGTTACTTTAATCCACGCAAGACCTTTCGCACCGTAACGACCAACAAATTTTGTTAGTTCATCAAGATCTTTACGAGAGTATTTGTCGTTTGCACCTTTGATATTAAGACCTTTTACTTGGCCTCCGTTTTCAACAGTACTTGCAAATACTTTAAAGTTACAACCTGCAACAACATCGCTTAATTCAATAAGTTCTAAGTCAAAGCGAACATCAGGCTTATCAGAACCGTAACGAGACATTGCATCTTTATAAGTCATACGTTGGAATGGAGCTGGAATATCAATTCCTTTAACTTCTTTCATAACTTTTTGAATTAATTTTTCGTTTAATTCGATGATTTCATCTTGTGACATGAAACTCATTTCCATATCAATTTGAGTGAATTCAGGTTGACGATCAGCACGTAAATCTTCATCACGGAAGCAGCGTGCGATTTGGAAGTAGCGCTCAAATCCACCAACCATTAATAATTGTTTAAATAATTGTGGTGATTGTGGTAAAGCGTAAAATTCACCTTCATGTACACGTGAAGGAACTAAATAGTCACGTGCGCCTTCTGGAGTTGACTTTGTTAAGATTGGTGTTTCAACTTCTAGGAAGCCTTCATCTTGTAAAAAATTACGAATTACTTTTGTCACGTCAGAGCGAAGTTTGAATGTATCGAACATTACTGGACGACGTAAGTCTAAGTAGCGGTATTTTAAACGAAGATCTTCGTTTACTTCAGTGCGATCCTCAATTGCAAACGGTGGTGTTTTAGCTTTGTTAATGATTGTTATTTGATCAATTAAAACTTCAACCATACCAGTTTCCATGTTTGGATTGATCATTTCCGGATCACGTAATGCTACAGCACCTTCTACTTCTACAACGAATTCGCTACGAAGAGAATCCGCAATATCTAGTGCTTCTTGAGAATTTTCTGGGTTGAAAACGATTTGTACAAGTCCTGTACGATCACGTAGGTCAACGAAAATTAGTCCGCCGAAATCGCGACGACGTTGTACCCATCCTTTTAATACAACGCGTTCGCCTTCATGAGCGCCACGTAAAATACCACATTCATGCGTTCTTTTTGCCATGATTATTTCCTCCAATTATTGTACCTTATGTTTTGTTAAATAGTTCACTAAGTCATGGAATGGTACTTTTTCTTGGCTACCCAATTCCATGTTTTTCACATTAGCAGCTTGTTCTTCTAATTCTGACTCACCCAGTACGATGACCCACTTAGCACCTAAACGATCTGCTGATTTCATCTGCGCTTTCACTTTACGACTCGCATAATCAAGCTCAGTTGAAATACCTTTTGCTCTAAATGAACTTGCTAATTCTACTGCTTTCAACTTCGCTTGATCGTCCATTGCAACAATATACATATCAAGTGCATTGTCTGTATCAAGTGAACGTCCTTCTGCTTCAAGCGCAAGTAATAGACGTTCGATACTCATTGCAAATCCAATACCAGGTGATTCTGGACCACCGATTTGTTCAACTAAACCGTTATAGCGACCACCACCACATAAAGTAGTAATTGCACCTAGGTCCGTTGCTGTACTCATAATTTCAAAAGTCGTGTGGTTATAATAATCCAAGCCACGTACTAAGTTTGGATCTACTTCATAGGTAATGCCTAACACATCTAAGTATTTTTTAACTGCTTCAAAATATGCTGCAGATTCCTCATTTAAGTAATCTGTTAGTGCTGGCGCAGTAGCCATTAAAGGATTTTCGCGATCTACTTTACAATCTAAAATACGTAATGGATTTTTTTCTAGACGATTTTGACAATCTGAACAGAAATCATCGATATGTGGTTCGAAATGTTTTATTAATGCATCACGGTGAGCTGCACGAACATCTGCATCACCTAAAGAGTTAATCACTAATTTTAAGTTTTTCAATCCAGCTGTTTCATACACATCCATTGCAAGTGCAATTACTTCTGCATCAATCGCAGGATCTTTACTACCAATTGCTTCTACTCCGAATTGGACAAATTGGCGGTAACGCCCAGCTTGTTGGCGTTCATAGCGGAACATAGGACCAATGTAAGATAATTTTACTGGTTGATCAGGTTGACCGAACATTTTGTGTTCAACGTAAGAACGTACAACAGCCGCTGTACCTTCTGGACGAAGTGTTAAAGAACGATCTCCTCTATCTTTGAATGTGTACATTTCTTTTTGCACGATATCAGTCGTATCACCAACACTACGTTGGAATAATTCCGTCTGCTCGAAAATTGGAGTGCGAATTTCTTGATATCTATATACTTGGCAAAGCTGACGAATGATTTCCTCAACCTTTTGCCATTTTTCAGACTGTCCAGGTAATATATCTTGAGTGCCTCTAGGTACTTTATAATTCATCACATTTACTCCTTTCAAAAATTCAGATTAACTGTGGACAAACGCTGTCCTTTATCTCACGATTTTCTATGATGAAACTAAAAAAGCTCTCGCCCCTTGCAATAAATGCAAGGGACGAGAGCTGTATAAGCTTCCGCGGTTCCACCCTAGTTGATCTAGTATAACTAAATCCTCTCATGTCGGATAACGGCCGATTCCGTTTTCTCCTAATAAGCCAATGCCTTTCGAAGAAAAACCTCTCGAGTGTTATTCACTATACTGTACTGTAGAAAAGATTTCAGCCTCGTCTTTTCCTCTCTTATCAGCCTTAAAAATATAGTTACTTGCTCGGTCATAGGTGATCATAAATAAATTCAGATTACTAAATATCTTACCCACTACAAACAAATATGTCAACTATTTTGAAAAACTATAGATTTTTCATGTCATTTCCTTTTACAATAGATAAAAAGGAGGATTAGCATGAAAACAAAATTAGTTAAAATGTTTAGTATTTTTTTGCTTTGCACCACGCTTATATGCTCATATTTTTACCAACCTATACATACGGAGGCATCTTCTTCAATATCATATAAAGTAACGGCTAGTCAACTTACTTTACGTGAAGGTCCTAGTACAAGTACAAAAAAAATTACGTTAATTCCAAAGAGCACAAAATTAACAAAAATCTCATCTAAAGGCTCTTGGATTAAAGTAAAATACAGCGGGAAGACAGGTTGGGTTTCTTCACAATATTTATCTAAAGTAACTACAAAAGTTAATACTGCTGCTACTTCGAAAACAGTAACGACAAATGTTAGTAATCTTAATATTCGCTCCGGTGCTGCAGTTAGCTATAAAAGTCTTGGTAAATTAGCAAAAGGCACAAAAGGCACAGTTTTAGATGAAAAAAGTGGTTGGGTGAAGATTAAAACAACCAAATATACAGGCTGGGTTTCTAAAAGTTATGTAACGTTTAAATCAACTACTTCTTCCAATACAGCTAGTAATGTTGGGAAATATTACTACATTACAATTGCTAGTTTAAATGTACGAGAAAAAGCCTCTTCATCAACTAGCACTGCTATTATTGGCACAGTAAAAAAAGGTAATGAATTTAAAATTTTAAAGGAATCTGGTACATGGGTACAAATTCAATATACGACTACTAAAAAAGGTTGGGTTTCTGCCAAGTCAGTATATGGGAAAATTAGTTCAAAAAAACATACTTCACAAACATCAAACCCAAACAAACCAGATGAAGAAGATGAAGATACAGAAGTTGAACCGACACCGGACCCTTCAGAGCCCGAAAATCCAACACCTGAGGAACCAACTGATACGCCTGAAGATAATGTCGTTTATACTAAACCTTCAAAAACAGAATATATCGTTATACAATCTGGTTACTTGAATATCCGTTCAAAACCAAATACAAAAGGAAATATATTGTCTGAAGCCTCTGCTGGAGATTACTATACGGTGCTGCAATATGCAACTTATCCATCAAATGAATGGGTTGAAGTAATGTATGCTACTGGAAAAACAGGTTGGGTTTCAAATAATACGTCTAATAGTTATATAACATTAACAAATCCAGCTACTAATCCTCCTGCTGAATCAAATAAAACGATTGTATTAGATGCTGGGCACGGCGGTTCAGACCCTGGTTCAGGTGGCGGAGGCTACAATGAAGCCGCACTCACATACGCTTTTACTTTAAAGACAAAGAGCCATCTTGAGAGTATGGGCTATACCGTATATACAACACGTGGTCAATATTCCGCTTGCTCTTCATCTACTAATAAAACAGTAGATTTACAATGTCGAGTAAATGTTGCGAAAACGAAAAAAGCAGATATTTTTGTTAGTATCCATATGAACTCTGCAACTTCTACTGCAAAAGGAACTGAAACATATTACGCTGCTTCAGGTAATCCATATCCAACAAGAAGCAGACAATTAGCAAGTGCTGTTCATAACGCTTATCAACCTACAATGGGTAGTACCAATAGGGGCGTTAAAACGAATGTCTTTTATGTAAATAGAATGGCGACTGTTCCTTCTATTCTTTTAGAAGTCGGCTTTATTTCAAATGTTGAGGATCGTAGTAAACTTATCAATGCTACTCACCAAAATAATGTCAGCAGGAGCATTGCACAAGGTATCCACAATTACTTCCAAATGCAATAACTATTAACCATTAACAGCCTTATTAGTTTTTTGCAAGAAAACTAGAGTAAGGCTGTTTTTTGAATCAAAATCTAACTAATCCATTCAATTGAAAAAAACCTCGGATGCTTCCATACAAAATTGTATGAGAGAATCCGAGGTTTTATTACTTTCACAATAAGAAAATATGTGATGTGTATTCTTTCATCCCCATATTCTAAGTGAATAATTTCTTATATTATGACCATTATTATTTTGATTCAATGATTATCGTAACTGGTCCATCGTTTGTTAATTGGACATCCATCATAGCACCAAAAACCCCTGTTTCAACATGTAAACCTAAGTTACGAAGTGTTTCATTGAAATACTCCCACAAAGGCTCTGCTTCCTCAGGTCGTGCAGCTTCAATAAAGCTAGGACGATTTCCTTTGCGTATATCGGCATACAAAGTAAATTGCGATACAGATAAAATAGCTCCACTGTGATCTAAAATTGAATGATTCATTTTGCCATCAGTATCTTCCCATAGACGCATTTTCGCAATTTTATTTGCGATATAGTCAGCATCGGCTTTTGTATCACCATGTGTAAGTCCAACTAACAATACATATCCTTGCTCAATGGCACCTGTAACTTGTCCATCTACAGTGACAGTTGCTTTTTTACTACGTTGCAGTATTACCTTCAAAATGAAAACTCCTATCTTAGTTTGTCACACGTTGTACAGAATAAATATCAGGAATTTGTTTAATACGATCTACAACTTTATATAAATGAGCAATATCACGAATACGAATTGTTAAGTTAATAGTTGCTAGTTTATCTCTATCAGCTCTACCACTCACAGCGCTTATATTCGTTTTAGCTTCATTCACAACTTGCATCACTTCATTCAATAAGCCTGGACGATCATAGCCTGATACTTCGATATCAACAGAATACTCTTTCTTCTCATCAGCAAAAGCAGAGTCCCATTCAACATCGATTAAGCGCTCTTGTTCTTCGTTCGATTGCACATTTGGACAATCTGCACGGTGAACAGAAACACCTCGACCTTTTGTGATAAAACCAACAATATCATCACCTGGCACTGGGCTACAGCAACGTGAAAGACGAATTAGTAGATTCTCTAACCCTTTTACAACGACGCCTGACTCCGTAGATTTTCTCTTTTCAGGTGAATTCATTTCCTTGTTAATTTTAACTAACGCTTCTTCATGATCGCGCTGTTTACGAATTTTTTCCGCAAGACGATTTACAACTTGTTGTGCCGTCATACCATTAAAGCCTACTGCTGCAACTAAATCGTCTTCGCTGGCAAAATTCATCTTTTCACAAACGCGTTTAAAGTTTTCAGTAGTTAAGACTTCCTTAGGATCAAAGTTTTGCTCTTTAATTTCCTTTTCAATTAATTCGCGACCTTTTACAACATTATCTTCACGCAATTGCTTTTTAAAGAACTGTTTGATTTTATGCTTAGCTTGTGAAGATTGTGCAATTTTCAGCCAATCACGGCTTGGACCAAATGATTGCTTTGATGTCATGATTTCAATAATATCGCCAGTTTTTAAAGGTGTATCGAGCGGCACCATTTTTCCATTTACTTTTGATCCGATAGTTTTATTACCTATTTCAGAGTGTACGCGATACGCAAAGTCAATCGGTACAGATCCTGCAGGTAATTCCATGACGTCACCTTTTGGAGAAAAAACATAGACCATATCAGAAAATAAATCAAATTTTAATGATTCCATAAATTCTTCTGCATCAGAAGATTCGTTTTGGAACTCTAAAATTTCTCGGAACCATGTTAGTTTGCTATCGATATTCGAATTACTCATATCGATATTCTTACCTTCTTTATAAGCCCAGTGTGCAGCAACCCCGTATTCTGCAATATTATGCATGTCCATCGTACGAATTTGCACCTCTAATGGGTCACCGTAAGGTCCAATTACTGTCGTATGCAACGATTGATATAAGTTTTGTTTTGGCATTGCGATATAGTCTTTAAACCGACCAGGCATCGGCTTCCAAAGAGTATGCACTATACCTAAAACAGCATAACAGTCTTTTATACTATCGACGATCACACGGACAGCAAGCAAATCATAAATTTCACTAAATTGCTTATTTTGCATAACCATTTTACGGTAAATGCTATATATATGTTTTGGTCGTCCTGATAGATCAGCCTTAATTTCAATATCATCTAGCTGTGTATGGATTTCCCCCATAACAGATGATAAATAAGCTTCACGTTCTACACGCTTTTTCTTCATCAAGTTAACGATACGGTAATATTGCTGTGGGTTTAAATAACGAAGTGCAGTATCTTCTAACTCCCATTTAATAGCTGATATCCCTAAGCGATGAGCTAATGGAGCGAAAATTTCAAGCGTTTCTTTTGCAATACGTCGCTGCTTTTCAACAGGTAAATGCTTTAATGTACGCATATTATGTAAGCGATCCGCTAATTTAATTAAAATTACACGGATATCTTGCGCCATTGCGACAAACATTTTGCGATGATTTTCAGCTTGCTGTTCTGCTTTCGATTTATATTTAATCTTACCTAGCTTTGTAACACCATCCACAAGCATAGCAACATCTTCACTGAACGCTTCTACAAGATCTTCACGTGTTACGGGCGTATCTTCTACAACGTCATGTAGAAAGCCTGCTGATACTGTTTCTGGATCCATTTGAAGTTCAGCTAAAATACCTGCTACTTGAATGGGATGTAAAATATAAGGCTCCCCCGAGCTTCGAAACTGTTCTTTATGCGCTTCTCTCGCAACCTCATATGCTTTTTGTACAAAAGCAACATGTTCGGTATTCATATAAGAAGAAAGAGTTGCAAAAACGTCTTCTACTGTCATCACTTGATCCTTCGCCATGTTAGCCACCCTATTCCATAATTTTTCCGATTAGATTTAACTTTTATTGTATAAAAAAAACAGCCTTGTTGTAAAGGCTATTTGCGTCAAAAGCGGTTGGCAATCATAATAACTCCATTTATATGATAAAAAACCTCTTTGTTAAAAACAAAGAGGTCAATTTATTAGTATTGCATTAATGTAAATATATCATGCCCTTTAATCTTATCACGGCCGTTAAGCTCTTCTAATTCGATTAAGAATGCACAACCTACTACTTCTCCGCCTAATTCTTCAATAAGTTGGATAGCTGCTTCTACAGTTCCACCAGTTGCAAGTAAATCATCCACGATCAATACTTTTTGACCAGGTTTAACAGCATCTTTGTGCATTGTTAATGTGTCTTTACCATATTCCAAACCGTAATCAGCACTAATTACTTCACGAGGTAATTTACCTGGTTTGCGAACAGGTGCAAAACCGATTTCTAAAGCATAAGCAACAGGGCATCCAGTAATGAACCCACGTGCTTCGGGACCAACGATTAATTCAGCGCCTACTTTTTTTGCATACTCCACGATTTGATCTGTTGCATATTTATATGCTTTTCCATTATCCATAATTGTCGTAATATCTTTGAAAGAAATGCCCTCTTTCGGCCAGTTTTCAACGATAGTTACATATTGTTTTAAATCCATTACTGTTCCTCCTCAGAAACTGTTTGAGCGGATAATCTCGCATCAAACCACTGTCTTAAATCTTTATATGGTGCATACAACAAAGTCTGTTCCAAATCCATTTGTTGTGCGCGTGTTTTATAAACATTTGCACTTGATAATTGTTTTTTAGGAGCACCTTCTACAATTTTTGCAAGTCCGTTTTCTATTGTAACAAATCCAAGTTCAAAAAACACCTGGGTCATGAAAATTAACATATCACGACTCCATCCTTTATGCTTTGCTAAATCATTCAAATGCTGTCTCAGATGGAATTCACGTCGTTTATTTAAAAACGTATAGTACCAACCAAATTGTTCACGCGTTGGCATACCATCAAAATAATGCGAATCTGGAATATAAAAATGAGCATATATTCGAGTCGGTTTCACTTTCGTTAAAAGGTCCTCTAACATTTGAACATCTTGCGGCATATCTAATAAGACGACATACGGGCTAACCTGTTCTAGTGAAAGTTTTTCATTGTATGGCATTATTTTTTTCGGAATTAAAGATTCATAGTACTGCATTGTATCAGGCTTAAACGCTATAAATGTAGATTCCTCTACAGGTATCGTTTGCAACCATCTAGCAACTTGTCGTATTCCTCTTAAGTCGAATAGCTGCCATTCATCCGTACGTACATCTGAAATCATAAACTGTGGCTTCTTTCTTCCATTCCATTCATTAATTTGTAAATCACCTGCAAAAGAAACATTTATACCATATGTTAGCTCATCAGCAAGGTATCCTTTATGGAATCCAACTGCATCGATGGTAGTATCGGGTTGGCCAATTTCCATCTTCAAATGATCTTCATTGGCACCTATTTTTCGCATCGATTGAATGTGTTCATTTTCAATACCATAAATGGGTTTTGGAAAACTCATTCCAAACGGGGCTAATTCTCTTACTTCTGCAATTGAATCGGTATCTATCTCATCTATTTTCAGAGGAATATCTACTTGAAGAATTGGAATTAGGTCTTCTTCTGTCAAGCACTCTCTAGCTTGTATATCTAATCGTTCTCGCAATTCATCTACATCTTCCATTGCTAATGTCATACCGGCTGCCATTGGATGCCCACCGAATGCTGGTAAGATGTCACGGTTTTTTGCAAGCTCTTGATACATATTAAAGCCTTCTATACTACGTGCTGAGCCTTTTGCTATCCCTTTTTCAATATCAATGCACAATATTATTGTCGGCTTATAATATTTTTCTACAAGTCTTGAAGCTACAATTCCAACTACTCCTGGATTCCAGCCTTCTTCGGCTATAACAAGTACTTGTGAATTACGGATTTCATCTATATTTTCAACCATAGCAACTGCTTGCTCAGTAATATCTGAAACAATTCCTTGGCGCTCTTTGTTTTTATCATTTAAAAGGCTCGCCATTGTCGCTGCACTTGCCTCGTCTTCTTCAAGTAAGAAATCCACACCAGGATTGGCATCACCAAGGCGTCCTAATGCATTTAATCTTGGTCCAAACCCAAAACCAATAGTCTCTTCTGTAATGTCATTTTGCTTTGTTCCCGCTACTGTACATAATGCCTTTATCGAAGGTCTTGGTGATTTCTGCAAGGCTTGAATACCTTGCTTTACTAAATAACGGTTTTCATCTAATAAAGGCACTAAATCAGCTATTGTTCCAATGGCTACAAATTCCAGCAGATGTTTTGGAAATTCACCGTACAAAGCATGTGCCACTTTAAATGCTACACCAACACCTGCAAGCTCGCCAAAAGGATACTCCCCTTCTGGATGTCTCGGGTGAATGATGACATCGGCTGAGGGCAATTCCTCTCCAATTTCATGGTGATCTGTCACAATGACATCCATACCAAGCTCTTTTGCCACTTGTACTTCATGATTACCTGAAATACCATTATCAACTGTGATAATTAACTTAAAACCTTGCTCATGAGCTTCGCGGAATAATCGTTCACTAGGTCCATACCCATCAGTAAATCGATTAGGAATTTTGTGCTCTACTTTTGCACCTAAGTCTCTCAAAACGGTCATCATAACAGCTGTACTCGTTATGCCATCAGCGTCGTAATCGCCGTAAACAAGTATTTTCTCATCGTTATTGATTGCTTTATGAATTCGATCGACCGCTAGTTGCATCCCATGCATTAGGAATGGATCGTTTAAAGATTGATGGTCAATATTTAAAAAAGCACGTGCAGATTCGACTGTATCAAAACCACGTGCCACTAATATTTTGGCTGAAATTGCAGGTATACCTAGTTCATTTTGAAATGTTTTTACAAGCATTTCATCTGGTCTTTCGATTCGCCATCTTTTTGTTGTCATTACCATTTACGTCACTTCCTCACGCGTTTCATTATACCTAATTTAACTTACGAAAAAAACCTTTAGACAAAGAAGCTGTTAGGTTAGTCGATGAAATAATTAAGCCTACATGTCCAAACATATTAAATCATTTACTTTCGATATTGATAAAACAAGCTTTAACTATAGCTATAAATCCAAAAAAACTACTCTACACTTTTAAAGTGCAGAGTAGTTTAAGTGAGCTGAACATTTTCGTATTCAATTATACGACTGGTTCGTCAGTGCCCCATTGTTTTTTCTTTTTACCAACGTCTAAATTACCTTGCTTTTTCATTTGGCGTTTTTTCAACGAGAACCAAACTTGAGCTGCGATAAAGATTGACGAATACATACCTGTAATTAACCCGATTAGTAATGCAATCGAGAAGTTTTGGATTGAAGGTGCACCTAAGAACAATAATGCAACTACCACAATAATTACTGTTAATACTGTATTTACAGATCGTCCTAAAGTTTGACGAAGCGATTTATTAACAATGTTGGCAAGGTCTTCAGAATCTTTAATTTTACCAACACGATGTAAGTTTTCACGAATACGGTCAAACGTTACAATTGTATCGTTTATTGAATAACCAACAATCGTTAATACAGCCGCAATAAATGTAATATCTACTTCGAGACGGAAGAAACTAAATAACGCGACCATAAAGAATACGTCATGCAGTAATGATACAATCGCACCTACACCCATACGCCATTCGAAACGGAAGGCAACATATATGATGATTCCAAGAGCTGCAATTGATAATGCTTTGATTGCACTTTTTACTAACTCTTGTCCAACTGTTGGAGATACTGTGCTAATACTTGGTTCGTGACCAAATTCTTTTTTAAATTCAGCTTTAACTGTTTTAATTTCTTCTTTTGAGAAGTCTTCTTTATATCGAATAACACCAATGTCTTTGTTTTCACCAGAAATTACAATATCCTCTGATTCAAATCCAGCTTTTTTGATGAAATCAGAAACTTCTTCTTTCGTTAACTGTTGCTCAGCTTTAACTTCCACACGAGTACCACTTGAGAAATCAATTCCTAAGTTCAGCTTGAAGATTCCTAAAATGGTAAACCCTACAATAATAAAGATTAACGAAGCTGCGTAATATTTTTTACGATTATGAACAAAATCTAATTTATCAAAGCGTGTTGTTAAATCTAATGTATCTACGCCTTCTTCAATTTTGTGTACTTTCTTTTTACTTACGCCAAACCAACCTGTTTTCCCATCGAAGTATCCGCTGTTTACTAGTAAGCCTAGTAAAATACGAGTTCCCCAAACAGCTGTGATAAAGCTGACTAAAATACTAATCATTAATGTTGTTGCGAAACCTTTAACAGAGCTTGTCCCGAAGATAAATAATACAGCTGCCGCAAGAAGCGTTGTAATATTGGCATCGAAAATAGCTGAGAATGAAGATTTCGAACCTGAGTTAAACGCTGCCTTAATGGACTTACCAACTCGTAATTCCTCACGAATACGCTCGTACATTAAGATATTGGCATCTACGGCCATACCTACCCCCAGTACAATTGCTGCGATACCTGGTAGCGTAAGAACTGCATTAATCCAGTCAAAGATAACAAGTACTAAAAATGTGAAAACAACTAATGTTAAATTCGCTACCAATCCTGGTAGACGATAATATACAAGCATAAAGATAAAGATTAACCCAATACCAACTAGACTTGCAAAAACCGTACTTTTCAGCGCTTGGTCACCGAATTGTGCTCCTACTGAAGTTGAATATTTCTCAACTAATTTAACAGGTAATGCACCAGCATTTAAAATACCAGATAAATCTTTTGTTTCCTGAACAGTAAATGCGCCTGAAATTTGAACGTCTGATGAATTGATGACTTGCGATACTCCTGGGGCAGAAACAAATTTAGGTTTTGCCTTTTTAACTTCTTCTGCGTAGGAGTCTTTACCTTCTTCAAAGTCTAACCAAATGACTAATAAGTTATTTGGTTCTCCCATAGCTGCAATTTTCCCTGTTACTTCAGCAAATTTTGCTGGATCTTTTAATTTCAAAGTAACAATAGGACGATTCTTATCGTCAAAGGAACCAGATGCACCGCCTTGTTTCAAATCATTTCCGTCTAACAAGATGTTATCGTTAACATCACGGAATGTTAAATTAGCCTCAGTTGAAAGTAATTCACGAGCAGATTCTTGATCGTCCACACCTGCTAACTGAACACGAATGCGGTCCTTACCTTCAATTTGAATGCTCGGTTCACTAACACCCAGTGCGTTTACACGTCGTGATAGTGCTTGTGCTGTATCCTTTACATCATTTTCTGTAATTTCCGGACCACCACTTAACGGCTCAACTTGATAAAGAACTTCAAAACCACCTTGTAAATCAAGGCCTAGTTTAATATTGTTCAAGACTCCTTGAACAGTCGTACTCATCGTTGCACCTAAAACAACTACTAGTAGTAAAAAAGCAACGATACGGCTTCTTAATTTCATTCAAACTTCCTCCTCAAACAAATACAGCGGTATGACTTATAAAACATTTTACTTAATAATCTATATTATGACACGAATTTATTCATAAAGCTTGTAAAAACTTCGAGACTAAATGCTCATACCTTATGAAAACTGATATAAAAAGTATCGTAAAATGCTTTTTAGTAAAAAAATTTGTTTCATTCGTACAACATCAAATTTTAAAACTTAACAGGTCTATTATGAAACAGGTAGACTCCACTGTCAAATTGACCCTTTTATTATTTATTTAAAACTTTTCTTACTTTTATTTAAGGTTCTTCACTACCATTCCCATGTAATAGCAGTTGTAATTCGTCTTGATTTAATTCTGAGAACCAATTAGATGTCTTTGATTCTTCGATTTGAGTATAGGTCATATATTGTGCAGTACTTAAAGAAAATAAATCCTCAACCATTTCATAAGGACGCAATGTCTGAATATTGCGCTTGCGCCATTTCTTTTTTACACATACATCCCATATATCCTCCACTGTTACCGTTTTAAAACCTTGCATGATAAATTCATTTCTTTTACTAATTAAAGCTGGTAAAAACTTTTGAAATAAAGCCTCGTACTCGATTGCCATCATTTCACTTCCTTTATGGTAGTTTTATCCGCTTCTGTTCTTGCATAGGATAATTGTATACGAATTTTCTTGAATTGAGAAGGAAGGGATAGTATTGACTTCTTTTTTTCATGGCACTTTTTTATTAATGGGTGCTGTGTTCTTATCTAAGCTCTTGGGTTTCTTGTATCGAATGCAATTTATGAGGGTTGCGGGCGAAGAGGCAGTCGGCACATATATGGCTGCATATCCGGCTTTTATTTTCTTCCTATCCCTAGTCCAACTCGGCATTCCAATTGCTGTAGCGAAAATCATCGCTGAACTGCACGCGAAAAAAAAGAAAGAACAATTAAGTGCTGTAATGAGAACAGCTACTTTATTGACCTTTCTTGCAGGTATTATCTTATTTCCTTTGATAATGCTTTTCATTCCGTATTTGTCCAACAATTTACTTCATGACGGACAGACCATGCTTATTTTATATGTTGGCTTGGCAACGGTTCCAGTTGCCGCAGCATCCGCACTGCTCAAATCTTTCTTTCAAGGACTAGCACGCATTGCTGAAACGGCTTGGTCTCAAACAATGGAACAGGTTATCCGTATTATTCTTATTACTTTTTTATTACCTTATGGTGTAAATGTAGAAGAGCCAGCACTAACTGCAGGGTTTGCTATGGTCATTACAGCAATTGCTGAAGCCGTCGCTTTCCTCTATCTGTATTGGCATTATCGAAAAGTAAAGCGTTCTGATGTTCTACAGCCATCAAAAGAGTATTATCCACCAAATCCAATATTAAAAGTAGCTCTTCCTTCAACTGGTAGTAAAATTTTTGGTACATTTACATGGTTTTTAGAGCCCATTATCTTTTTAAAGGCGCTAACCTTAGCCGGAATGACAACCGTCGTTGCAACAAAATTATATGGGGTCATTTCTGGTGTACTTGTTCCATTATTATTATTCCCAGCTTTTGTACCATTTGCTCTATCAGTTGTGCTCATTCCTGCTGTAAGTGATGCTGTTGCTCGTGGCAATCACCGGTTATTAAAAGATCGTGTCCAAATTTCACTTCGATTATCGACGCTTGTAGGCTGTTTTGCGGCTACATATTTTTTCATTCACGGTGATGAACTTGCGATGAAACTTTTTCACCTACAAGAAAATCGTGGCTATGTGAAATTATTATCTCCTGTCTTTTTCTTTTATTATATTCAAAGTCCACTAAATTCAATTTTACAAGCAGTAGATGAGGCGAATGCAGCTATGATGAATGCTGTGTATGGCGGTATTGGTAAATTGTTTATTATGTTCGTCCTTGCTTCTCAATCAGGTTTACAGGAAAAAGGTGCGGTCATTGCGATTGGTTTCGGCGTTCTCGTCACATCCTTTTTACATATCGCAACTATTCGTCAGAAGAAATATTTGCATACCGGCTTCCGATTATTTGTCGTCCCATATGGCATATTCATTTTCGTAGTAGTATTTCGTACCATTCTAATGCCTACTGCAGGTCTTTCTGTTATCTGGAATAGTGCTATAACCTTAGGTATACTTTCTGTACTTTTAATGCTTTTCAATCAAATTAGATGGCGTGACTTTATGTATTTAACAAGAACAATTAGGAAACGGCTATGATGCCGCTTCCTTTTTTTGTATGTGCAATTCATTCTCCTCAAAACAGCAATAAAATATTTCCGTAATGTCAGTAATACCTTGCTCTAATAGTTTTTCCCTTAACCATTCTTCCGTTCTTTGTGTTAACTGGAGATTGCGATTTTGTACTTCCCCATCAACAATATATGGTAGAACAGGGGTGTCCTCATTTTTTACGAAAACAGAAAGATTACCAGATGGCTCTAAAAATGCGTAAGCAACTTGCTGAACAGATCCTACCTGCTGTTCTCTTAACTGTTGGAATAAATCATTTAGATTATATCGCAACCTCCTCATTTCCTTTTCCATAATAACGCCATCTCGAATAATCGTAACCGGGCCACCATCAATTAAATCACGAATCTTTTTATTTTTTAAAGTTATAAATGACAAAACAACTTGGATAACGAGCAGCATAATCATCGGCAGAACAGATTCAAATAACTTACGTTGCGGATCATCAATAGCAAATGCTGCAACTTCAGCGATGAGTACGAATATGACGAGATCAATCATGCTTAGCTCGCCAACCTCTCGTTTCCCCATGAGGCGAAAAATAATCAAAATAACAAAATATAAAAAGACGGTACGAAATCCGATAATCAATAAATCGTTCATACACGACTCCTTTTTTAATATAGAATGTGTAAGATTGAACGATTTATACAAAAAACATTAGTATCTAAAATGTTACTTTTTAAACTATCGTCTAGTTAATTTAAAAAAATTAATTGTTCTATACTATCTTTAAAATCTCTTATTACAAATTTCAGTTACATACTTATTTAAATATTGTGTATAAAAAAAGACTACTCCACAACATAAGTGTGGAATAGTCCTTTTGAACGCATTTATTAGTTAGTTGCATCTTCAACGATGCGACCTACAGCCGCGCGCTCGAAACGAAGTTTTGTGCCATCAGCAACTTTGATGACAACTGTTGTATCGTCAACTGCGTCAACTTCACCGTGCAATCCACCGATTGTCACGATTTGATTGCCACGTGATAAACTATTTTGCATTTGAGATGTTTTCTTACGTTGTTTTTGTGCTGGACGGATTAATAGTAAATACATCACACCAAACATAAGAATAATCGGGCCAATACCTGTTAAAAATTCCATTGAATAAAATCCCCCTTTCTATTTCTTTCAATAGTATACAAGAATCAGAAATTTTTTGCATTTGGTTTGTTGAAACCATATGCTTCAAAAAACTCTTCTCGGAAATCACCAAGTCGATCTTCACGGATCGCTTGTCTTACGTTTCTCATTAAATCTTGCAAGAAATATAAATTATGATAAGAAGTTAATCGGATTCCAAATGTTTCTTCCGCTTTCAACAAGTGACGAATATACGCACGTGAATAATTGCGACAAGTGTAGCAATCACAGTTCGGATCAAGTGGACCAAAGTCTCTTGCGAATTTCGCATTTTTGATCACTAATCGACCTTCGCTTGTCATGCATGTACCATTACGAGCAATACGTGTTGGTAATACGCAGTCAAACATGTCAATTCCGCGAATTGCACCATCGATTAATGAGTCAGGAGAACCTACTCCCATTAAATAACGAGGTTTTTCTGCCGGTAATAACGGTGTTGTATATTCAAGCATACGGTTCATGATATCTTTTGGTTCCCCTACTGATAGACCACCGATAGCGTAGCCCGGGAAATCCATAGATACAAGATCCTTTGCAGATTGCTTACGTAGCTCTTCAAATTCTCCACCCTGGACGATACCAAATAGACCTTGGTCTTGTGGACGGGCATGAGCTTCTAAACAACGCTCTGCCCAGCGAGAAGTACGTTCCACACTAGCTTTCATATATTCAAAAGTAGCTGGGAACGGAGGACATTCATCAAATGCCATCATAATATCTGCGCCCAGTGCATTTTGAATTTCCATCGCTTTTTCAGGGCTTAAGAATAGTTTATCACCATTTAAGTGATTACGGAAATGAACGCCTTCTTCTTCAATTTTACGAATATGGCTTAAGCTAAATACTTGGAAGCCACCCGAATCTGTCAAAATTGGACGATCCCAGTTCATAAATTTATGGAGACCTCCTGCTTCACGAACAATTTCGTGACCTGGACGAAGCCATAGATGGTACGTATTGCTTAAAATAATTCCTGCTCCCATATCTTTTACTTCTTCTGGAGACATTGTTTTAACAGAAGCTTGAGTACCTACCGGCATAAATGCTGGTGTCTCGAATGAACCGTGCGGAGTATGCACGATACCAAGGCGTGCGCCTGTTTGCTTATCTGTTTTAATTAGCTCATATCTGATTGCTTGAGACATTGATTAATTTCCTTTCTTTGCTTTTGGACGGATAAACATCGCATCGCCAAAGCTAAAAAAGCGATAGCGTTCTTGTACTGCGATATTGTAAGCATTTAATATTATTTCACGGGTTGTTAATGCACTTACTAACATAACTAGCGTTGATTTTGGTAAATGGAAGTTTGTGATTAAACCATCAATTGATTTGTATTCAAAACCTGGGTAGATGAAAATCGAAGTCCAACCACTATCAGCTACAATGTTACCATCATGGCGTTCTGCTATTGTTTCAAGTGTACGAGTAGATGTTGTACCTACTGCAATTACACGACCACCATTTCTTTTTGTATCATTGATAATAGTTGCTGTTTCTTCTGTTAGATTATAAAATTCAGAGTGCATTGCATGTGTTTCTATTGTCTCAACATTAACAGGACGGAATGTTCCTAATCCAACATGCAATGTTAAGAAAGCAACTTTAACACCTTTTGCACGAATTTCATCTAATAAGTCTGTTGTGAAGTGTAAACCTGCTGTAGGAGCCGCTGCTGAACCACGTTCTTTCGCAAAAACCGTTTGATAACGATCTTGATCATCTAATTTTTCACGAATATATGGTGGTAGAGGCATTTCTCCAAGTTGGTCTAAGATTTCATAGAAGATTCCTTCGTAGTTGAATTTAAATAGTCTTCCACCATGATCTAACTCACCTGTACACGTCGCTTTTAGCAGGCCTTCACCGAAAGTAATTTCAGTTCCTACTTTCACACGTTTTGCAGGTTTCACTAGCGTTTCCCATTCATCTTCATTTGACGTTTGTTTTAATAGTAATATTTCAACATGCGCGCCTGTTTCTTCTTTCACACCCATTAAACGTGCAGGTAATACACGTGTATCATTTAAGACAAGGCAATCACCTTCGTGTAGTTCTTCGATAATATCACGGAAAGTATGATGTGTCACTTCACCTGAATCACGATCTACTACCATTAAACGGCTTGAGGTGCGGTCTTCTAGTGGTGTTTGTGCGATTAACTCTTCTGGTAATTCAAAATCAAAGTCTTCTAATTTCATTGTTAACTTCCTTTTGTTTTATGTTTGTGATGGCAATGGATAGCCAAAATGCTCATAAGCTAATGTAGTCGCTAAGCGTCCTCTTGGTGTTCGCTGGATGAAACCAATCTGCATTAAATAGGGCTCATAGACATCTTCAATTGTCATTGATTCTTCCCCAATACTTGCTGCAATCGTATCTAAACCAACAGGACCGCCTCGGAAACGTTCAATCATCGTAGAAATTAATTTGTGATCGATATGATCTAAACCTAACGGATCGACTTGTAACAACTCTAGTGCAGCTTGTGCCATTTCTAGTGTAATATCCCCGTCTCCAATAACTTGAGCATAGTCTCTAACTCTTTTTAGTAATCGGTTTGCGACACGGGGTGTCCCACGGGACCGGCGAGCAATTTCTCTTGCTGCTATTTTATCAATGTTCACATCAAATAGCACAGCACTTCTACAAACAATTTCTGTTAATGAAAGCTCGTCATAATATTCCAATCTTAACAACACGCCGAAGCGATCTCGAAGGGGAGCTGATAATGCGCCTGCCCTTGTAGTTGCTCCTACTAATGTAAAAGGAGGTAAGTCAAGTCGAACAGAGCGCGCTGCAGGACCTTTCCCTACGACAATATCTAAACAAAAGTCTTCCATTGCGGGGTACAATACTTCCTCAATCGCTCGGGGTAGACGATGAATTTCATCGATAAATAGGACATCCCCTGGCTCAAGAGAACTGACGATTGCAGCTAAATCTCCTGGACGCTCAATTGCTGGTCCGCTCGTCATGCGAATTTGGACATTCATCTCATTAGCAATAACAGCCGCTAAAGTCGTTTTACCGAGCCCTGGAGGTCCGTATAAAAGCACATGATCAAGACTTTCTTCCCTCATTCTCGCTGCTTCGATAAATATCTTCAAATTGTCTTTTACTTTTTGCTGACCTATATACTGAACCAAATTTTGAGGTCTTAATGACTGTTCAAATTGTTCATCAAAATTGGATACTTCACTCGATACAACACGCTCGTCCATAACTATTCCTCCTTTCTTTTATTTTTGTTTTAATAATAGTTGTAAGGCTTTCTTCATATAGGCGTCAGTTGATGAAAGTTGATTATCTTCATCAAGTTGCGGTCGAATTTTCGTTAACTCACGCTCCGAATATCCCAATGCCGTTAACGCTAGTAAAGCTTCCTCTAATTCATGTTTATTCGGATTCACTCCGAATAGCGGCAATTCATCTTCTCCACTTGGTAACTCAACATTTTCAAGTAAAGCATCTAGTTTTCCTTTTAAATCTAGAATCATTTGGCGAGCAGTTTTCTTTCCGACACCCGGGAACTTTACAAGGAAAACTTCATCTTCTTGCTCAATTGCTTGAATAACTTGAGATGGGTTGCCACTTGCTAAAATGGCCATTGCTCCTTTAGGTCCAATACCTGATACTTGTATCAGTTTGCGGAATAGTTCACGTTGCTCTAACGATTTAAAAGCAAATAGTAGATGTGCATCTTCTCTTACGTGATGATGCGTATAGACTTGCAGTGATTCCTCTTGAACATGAAACGCAAACGGATTTGGCGTATATAATTGCCAGCCAATCCCTTGCTGCTCCATGACAATATATTCTGGAGTAACTCTTGTTACTTGTCCAATTATGTAGTCATACATGGCAATTCCCCTTATATTCAACGCTATGATTATAGCATATTATTTGTTACATTAGGATGTCGGACCTTTGTCCAAATGGCAGTAGAAAAAGATAGATCGCCTAAACGACCTATCTGAAGCTTTATTTGTCATTTTCTTTTCTCAAAAAAGACAAACACCTATTCTATTCCAGACTTCCACTATCATACCATAATTTTGGCCAAGATGAGAGCGCCACATTCGTAAATGCCACAAGTTCTTCGATGAAAGCCGCTTTGCGCTGTGTAGCAATGACATCAACATATAACCATTCTCTTAACAGCTCATTAGGATAACGAATCGCCAGTAATTGTTCTTTCGGAAATCCCTGCAAAAGTGGCTGCTCCTCTAAAAGTTTAGGCAAATTATAATCTACATGAGGAAGTACACGATGCATCCACATGATGATTTCATCTTCAGCATGACCAACTGCTGCTAAATCAAAATCAATCAAATACACCTTGCCTTTCTCCGTCATTAGAAAATTATGATGCACAACATCTCCATGCAAAATTGTTGTTTTTTTATTTTTTACTAGTTGCATACTTTTTAAAGCTTGTTCCGCATAAATAATAAGCTGATCTACAGCTGGGACGCCCAAAAACTGGGCTATTTGTTCTTTTTTAGCCTTGAATTTTGATAAACGATCCTGCCATTTTAACTGTAAATCATATTGTGGCAAAAATACCCCAAACTCAGGCCAATTAATGTCACTATTTGTTGCATGTAATTTATATAATAATTCTAACGTCTTAGTACGTTCTTCCATACGATTAAATTTTACCGCTCGCACATTAGATGCCCACGGTTGCACAATAGCAGTAGGATCATCACTTGCAATAACCGGTAATATATTCGGAAATTTAGCCTTTTTTAATTGTTGATGAACAATACGAACCTTGTCAGCCGTCCCTTTATTCGTGTAGCGTTTAATCGAATAATTATGCCCATTAATAGTCCATTGCCAAACGTTTGGCTTAACCCTCCTGAAAATACCGCTTTGATTCACATCAATTATAGTCTACAGAGGTTCTCGGCTGCGGGTACGGTTGTGGTTGTGGTTGCTGACAACCGCACGGAGAAGTATTCCAATTTGGCATTGGCATTGGCATTGGCGTTGGCATCGGCATCGGCATTGGCGTTGGATAGAATTGCATTGGCATACTTGGCATCATCATGTCAGGTTGCTGCCATTGTTGTCCCTGAACCGGCCACTGCGGTTGCATTGATTGTTGCCACTGTGGCTGCATTGGTTGCTGCCATTCTGGTTGCATTGGTTGTTGCCATTGCGGCTGCATTGGTTGTAGCGGACCATGATGATGTCCCATAAATGGAGACTCATCAAATCCACAATCTCTAGTTGATTCAGGCATTTGCCAACCTGATGGGGGACTTGGTGGCATTCCGGATGGTGGACTTGGCTGCATTCCCATCGGTGGACTTGGCTGCATTCCCATCGGTGGACTTGGCTGCATTCCCATCGGTGGGCTTGGTTGCATTCCCATCGGTGGGCTTGGTTGCATTCCCATTGGTGGCCAAGGCTGTTGATTTTGCCAATTTGGTACTTGCGGCATTGGCATTGGCATTGGCATCGGCATTTGTTCTGCACCACCCCACTGCGGCATTCCTGACGGCGGACACGATGGCATCCCCATCTGTGGCCATGACGGCATTTCCGGTGGACATGGTGGCATCCCCATCTGTGGCCATGACGGCATTTCCGGTGGACATGGCTGCATTCCCATTGGCGGAATTGGTGGTGGTGGACTTGGTGGCATCTCCCCTGATGGGCTTGTTTGTATAGGTTTTGTTGGTTTAGTTTCTACTAACGGTTGAATAATTATTTCCTCCTCATGTTGTTCAACAAACTCTATACGTGTTTTGACTGGACGTTGTTGCACATGTGGATGCATATGTGGAATTGGTGCCGGCTCTACAATAGGTGCTTCTTTTACTGGGACATGTTTCGGCGCTTCTTTTACTGGTACATGTTTTGGTGCTTCTTTTACAGGATAATGTTTTGGTGCTTCCTTCACCGGTTGGTGTTTTGGTGCTTCTTTCACCGGGTGATGTTTCGGTGCCTCTTTCACTGGATGGTGTATCGGTGCCTCTTTCACCGGATGGTGTATCGGTGCTTCTTTTACTGGCTGATGTATTGGTGCTTCTTTCACTGGGTGCTCCTTATGTGAGTGATTCGGCGCTTCCTTCTTTGGTACAGCAGGCAAGAAAATTTCCATACCCGGTACGATATAATCCGGATTCGCCAAATGAGCATTTAAGCGTTTCAAATCTTCAAAAGAAATGCCATACTGTCTTGCGATTTTCCATAAAGTATCGCCTTTTTGGACCGTATGAGTGCGCATTTTTTTCCTCCTTCCGTCTTTCTATCATATGAAAAGCTTTCACAATTGGTCACCCGATTTTATATTTCAGTGAGTGCCTTTCATGTTACACTATGAGTTGAGAAGGGCAATTTATGCTTGTATTCGAGGTGATTTAGATGAAAAAATTATTAGGAGAAGAACGTAGAGATATTCTTTTAGACATGTTAAAGCAAGAGGGACAACCAATTACCGGTACTGAACTTGCTAAACGCACCAGCGTTTCGAGACAAGTAATTGTCAGTGATATGGCCTTATTAAAAGCACGTAACATACCGATTATGGCGACAAGCCAAGGGTATATACTATTTACTTCTAATGAAGATACAAACTGCAGTGAACGTCAGATTGCATGTCGTCATACATCTGCCGATACAGAAGAAGAATTAAATATATTTGTCGATGCGGGAGTCACAGTGAAAAACGTTACTGTAGAACATGCCGTATATGGAGAGATTACCGCTTCCATTATGGTCTCTAGTCGTCATGACGTTCAACAATTTATGCAAAAGCTTGCCGATACAAATTCGAATCTTCTATTGGAATTAACAGAAGGAATTCATATCCATCTTATTTCTGCTTCCTCTGAAGAAAAAATAGATTTTGCTATACAGCAATTACAATCGAAAGGCTTTTTAATTACGACAAATTAAATACCAGCATACAAAAAAACTCTTAGCAAAGATGCTAAGAGTTTTTTCTCGTATATCAGTCATGGCTATTTTGGTATGTATAATAAGTGCCGAGTGATTTCACTGAGCATCCTAATGCAGATAGCTCATCCATCGCACCTCTCATCATTGGTGCATTTTCATCTTCTAACACGTCAACGATAAAGAAATAGTCACCCAGTCCTGTTTTTAACGGCCTTGACTCGATTTTACTTAAGTTGATTTGACGCCATGCAAATACGGATAGTACTTGATGTAATGCTCCTGAACGGTCATTAGGTAATGTAATCATTACCGTTGTTTTTATCTGTTCATCACGATGATCTCTTTCAATCCGTTGATTGGTTCTAGATAAAACAAAAAAGCGTGTATGATTAAAATGGAAATCATGAATATTATCTTGAACAATTTTTAAGCCATAAGTTTCTGCTGCCGAACTGTTACCAATTGCAGCAATACATTGATCGGGGTTTTCAGCTATATACTGTGCTGCCGCTGCCGTCGATGTCGTTGGATTTAACTGAATTCCTCTAAATCTGTAGTACAAATATTTATGACATTGAGCAAGTGCATGAGGGTGTGAATATATACCCTCAATACCTTCCCAATGATCAGCAAATTTTGGATTTACCATTAAATGTTGTGCAATTGGAGATAAAACTTCTCCAACTACATATAAATCCGCTTCATGATATAAATAGTCAATCGTTAACGGTACAGATCCCTCAAGCGCATTTTCTACAGGTACTACTGCTAAATCCACTTGATTGGATGCGACCGCTTCAATGCACTCTGGAATTGTTTTGTAAGGAATAAGCCATTCGTTTGGAAATAACTCTTGCGTAGCTAAATACGTAAACGTGCCTGTTGGGCCTAAATAAGCCACTCTATTTTCCCACTCTTTTGATGTCAATTCAAAAAAGCCCCCTTATAATGCTCCTGAACTAATTACCTCTGCTGACTCTACAAAATCTAATTTTTTTAGTTGCTGTATTAAATCATCTAACTCTATATCCATCGCTGTCACATCTAACGATAATGTCACGTTCGCTCTTCCTTGAATCGGAATCGTTTGGTGAATAGTTAAGATATTACAATGTGTTTCTGTAACAGTCGATAATAGACGTGCTAATGTCCCTTTACGGTCTTCTAGCTGTAAAAAAACAGTTAAAATACGTTCTTGAACGATAGAGTGGAAGGGGAAAACAGCATCTCGATATTTATAAAATGCACTACGAGATAAATCTACTTGCTTAACAGCATCCCATATTGATGAAACGGCACCTGTCTGTAATAAATACTTTGCATCAAGTGTCTTTTGCATGGCATCTGTCAGAACATCTTCGCGTACTAAATAATAGCGTTGATCTGCTACATTTTTCATCTCTTTTCCCCCTAAATTCTTACTCTATAAATTCAAATTCGAATTCAAGTAATCGAACAATATCGCCATTTTCAGCGCCACGTTCTCTTAATGCTTCGTCAACGCCCATTCCGCGTAATTGACGAGCAAAGCGTCGAATTGAATCTTCACGACTAAAGTCAGTCATTTTGAATAATCTTTCGATAGAAGAGCCGCTTAATACGTAAGAACCATCATCATCACGTGAAACTTCGAAGTCCGGACCTTGTGATTCATGTTTGTATAAAACAGTCGCATCCGTTTCTTCTTCTTCCACATCGTTCAATGCAAATTCAGGTGTTACTTCTAATAAGTCTGCTACAGCGAATAGTAATTCTTTCAATCCTTTACGTGAAACAGCAGAAATCGCGAAAATTCTCGCATCTTCTCCAACTTTTTCACGGAAAGCTTGTAAGTTTTCTTCCGCATCAGGCATGTCCATTTTATTGGCAACAATAATTTGTGGACGCTCTGTTAAACGTAGATTATATTGTTCTAATTCTTTGTTAATCGTTAAGTAGTCGTCGTAAGGATCGCGACCTTCCATACCAGACATATCAATCACATGCACGATTACGCGCGTACGTTCAATATGACGTAGGAATTGATGTCCTAATCCTACACCTTGATGAGCTCCTTCGATTAATCCTGGTAAATCTGCCATAGCGAAACTACGGCCGTCCTCTGTTTCAACCATACCTAAGTTCGGCACAATTGTTGTGAAATGATATGCACCAATTTTCGGTTTTGCTGCAGTAACAACTGACAGTAATGTTGATTTACCTACACTTGGGAAACCGACTAAACCTACATCTGCTAATACCTTTAACTCTAATATAACATTAAGTTCTTGTCCTGGCTCGCCTTTTTCAGAAAGTTCTGGCGCTGGATTTGAAGGTGTAGCAAAACGAGAGTTTCCTCGTCCTCCACGTCCACCACGAGCAATAACTGCCGTTTGACCATGCTCTACTAAATCAGCAATTACTCTACCATCTTCTTCAGAAGTTACGATTGTACCAGGTGGCACTTTTACATAATAATCTTCCGCATTTTTACCGTGTTGGTTTTTACTCATACCATGATTACCGCGTTCTGCTTTAAAATGACGTTTATAGCGGAAATCCATTAATGTACGTAGTCCTTCTTCAACGATAAAGATTAAGTCTCCACCGTTACCACCATCGCCACCTGCTGGGCCACCATTTGGTATAAATTTTTCGCGACGGAAAGCCACCATACCATCTCCGCCGTCTCCACCTTTAACAAACACTTTAACGTGATCTACAAACATTTAAATACCCTCCTTGCTTGCTTCTATGCAATAACACCAATCTTCATTTGTATAATGATTATTTTTAATCATTATGGATTGATGATCTAATTTTTCTTTGAATGGCTCCATATCCCATAAGCCTTTTAAATGAAATGAAATTTCTAATTGTTCTTGCGTTGAGTTGATATGAAGTGATAGATTTTGCTCTATATATGGGTTTAATGAAGAGTATACATAGGAGACAGTCCGCTCTAAATGTTCTTTGATCGGTCCATCTAATGCTATATCCACCTCAGAATCAACGTTACTTTGAATAGTTACTTGATAGGACGGATAACGCCATTTCAATGTGTGTAACCATTCAATCGTTTTTGGTAATCCTAATTGATTAATATTGAAAAAGATACGACATTGTTCGGCCACTCCAGAAATTACTTCCTTCGAATCCTCTACACGACCCATATCCAAATTAATCTTTATTAGTTGAAGCTGATTTAAAAAATCATGGTGTGCAAAGCGTAGCACTTCATTTACGGTGAGAGGCTTTTCAGTCATTGTACACACTCCTCCAATAAGATGTTCAGTCTTCAGTATACCAATTTTTCATCGGTTTTTCTCGCATTAGAAAAACAAGGCTTCCGCTAACTTGAGCGAAAGCCGATTTAGAACAGGAACTGGTTACTAAAAACATACTTTTTACCAGTGAATAATAAAAGCGCAATCGTGCCCGTTCACCTCCGAGAAGCGTTGGAACGCCCGAAAACGAAATTGTCTTTCCTACTTTCATTAGAGGAATTGAAACGACCTCGAGGGTGGCGCGAATGCCTGGACATGATTAAAAGATATATACTTGCTTATTCATTTAAAAAAGGACTGCAATAAATGCAGTCCTTAGCTTTTGAAATTAAGCTTCTTGAGCGACAGGGTATACACTTACTTTTTTCTTGTCGCGACCGTAGCGTTCAAATTTAACTACGCCGTCAACTTTTGCGAAAAGTGTATCGTCTCCACCGCGGCCAACGTTTTCACCTGGATAAATTTTAGTACCGCGTTGACGGTAAAGAATTGATCCACCAGAAACGAATTGACCATCGGCACGTTTAGCTCCAAGGCGTTTTGACTCAGAGTCACGACCGTTCTTAGTAGAACCTACCCCTTTTTTCGAAGCGAAAAACTGAAGATCTAAAGTTAATAACATCATCTGTTCCACCTCCTACATTTGGGAATATGATATCTGAATATATTGTCCGTAACTTTGCACAATTGTATACAACTGTGCAACCATTGTTTGAACAACTAATTGTAAGCGACTGTCTAATTCTTCATCTAGATTGGCTGGCAATGTGACGTGGAGATATCCACCTTCACCCTCTTGCTGAATTGTAGGTTCCACATTTAATAGTTGGTACATGGCATTAACAGTGCCGAAAGCAATTGCTGATGCGCCTGCACACACTAAATCTTTCCCTGATTCATCAAAATCTGCGTGACCTTTCATTTCAAATGAAGATACATGTCTTTTTTCATCGTGATTAATTGTTACTTGGATCATTTAATCACCTCACTATTAAGCGTTGATAGCTTCAACTACTAATTTAGTATAAGGTTGACGGTGACCTTGTTTACGACGGTAGTTTTTCTTAGCTTTAAGTTTGAAAACAACGATTTTCTTTTGACGACCGTGTTTTTCAACTTTAGCTGTTACAGTAGCGCCTTCCACGAATGGAGCACCAACTTTAACTGCTTCGCCACCTACGAATAAAACTTTGTCAAAAGTAACCACTTCACCATCTTCTGCGTTTAATTTCTCAACGTAGATTTCTTGGCCAGCTTCAACTTTGATTTGTTTACCACCAGTTTCGATAATTGCGTACATATCTGCACCTCCTCTTATAACTCAGACTCGCCCTCAATCAGGTGATCCCGAAAGATACTTAAAACCTTTTCAGCGCGGTTGTAGTAGCACGGGTGCTACAAACAATAACATTAAAATACTACCACATAGAAACTATTACGTCAATATATTCAACGCATACTTTTCAAATGCTTTAGTATATTTCCGATATCGCCATTCTTTTATATTTTGAAATAAAATAAAAAGAAATAAAAAGAGCAAAAATACCGATTTTGGTAATAATAATATACAGCACAGTAAAACCGCTAAACACGTAATAATCGAATACTTTAAAAAAAACTCATGTATTTCATATAGAGGTCGTTTTCCACTTAATAAGATTTCGATTATACGACCACCATCCAACGGCCAAATAGGCAATAGATTAATAAATAAAATAAAGAACTGTATGTATACCAGCGGTTCTTGAATCGCCCCTGGCATGAACAGAGCTAAAATCAAGAGAAAAGAAGTAGCTATCGGCCCTGCAGCCGCAACAACCAACCTATACTTTTTACGAATCAGCTGTGTTTTTGCAAGTCTAATTTCCCCTCCATAAGGCATGATCGTGCAGCCTTCAATTTTAAGCTTATATTTGTTAGCTGCTATTAAATGTCCGCATTCATGCCAAAGCAATGAACCGAGAATCATGGCATAATGTGCTACATTGCCTGATAACAATAATATAATGATTATCGGTATCATTGTAGGATGTATCCGAAATTTCAATACGCTTAATTTCTCTCTCACTTCAACCACTCTTTTATCGCGGTTGAATCAAGCATAGTTCCTTTTTTCTCAACTTGTAAATAAAGACGCCCTGATGTTAAATTCGAAATTGTTTCTCCCTCCTTAACTGAGGTATACGGTAATATTGTCAATTCGTCTAAAAAGCCATACGTAACATTTTCTCCATTCTCATAAATAACTGTCATCGTTTTCCCAAGTGATTGCGTATGGCCAGTGAAAATGACAAGTCCATCTTGTTTGGCACGTATACTTATATTCTCTTTATAAGACAGTAAAGTACCGTTCGAGAACGGCTGTAAAGTGGAAAATGTAGCGAGCTCTCCCTCATATAAAGGAGCTGTAACAGTTATTGAATCAACTTCTTTAGCATCTGGATTAAGCAAACCCTTTGTCCAATTTCGTAGCACTACAAAATCTTCACCAGTACTTGTAATTTGCTTAATATTCGTCTGCATCGTGCCGTTTTTTTCAAGTGTTGAAATCATGACAACACAAAGTGTAATGAGGAATGCCAAAATCCACTTCAATTTATTCTTCAAACTCTTCACCTCATAGTATTCTTTATTGCAATATATGAGTAGAGAAGGTACTTCATTCATTTACATGTAATATATTAACTTTAATTAGAGAGAGAAATAAATTAAATTAATAGTACTTTTTTGTACTATCTCTGAAATTCAAGTTCTATTTCCACCTTACATATTCCCTACCAAACAAAAAGACTACTCATCACATTTTATGTGTTGAGTAGTCTAACTAATCGAGAACATTATTTACCAGGCTTCAAGGCTTGTCTATTATGGACGAGCATCTTCAGAACTTACTTAGAAAATAGTGATTTGAGTTTAGCGAAAACGCCTTTACTCTCACCTTCTAAAGTCATAAGTGGAACTGATTCACCTAGGATTCTTCGCACGATATTGCGATATGCTAAAGCCGCTTGCGTAGTTGGCTCCATCACAATCGGCTCACCTTTATTAGATGAGCTAATCACATTTTCATCATCCGGGATAATTCCTACCAAATCAATTGATAAGTGTGTAGTAATCTCGTTCACATCTAATGTATCGCCTCGATTCATTAAATGTGGACGAATCCGATTAATAATTAATTTAGGCGGTTCTATTTCTTCTTGTTCTAACAGACCAATAATGCGATCTGCATCACGTACCGCTGAAATCTCAGGTGTTGTTACAACTATTGCTTTGTCTGCACCCGCAACAGCGTTTTTATAACCTTGTTCAATTCCAGCTGGACAGTCAATTAACACAAAATCATAATCTCTTTTTAATTCACCAATTAACTGCTTCATTTGTTGTGGTGTTACTGCTGTCTTGTCTGTCGTTTGAGCAGCTGGTAATAAAAACAATAATTCATCAAAGCGTTTATCTTTAACAAGCGCTTGGTGAATTTTACATCGTCCTTCAATAGCATCTACTAAATCATAAATAATGCGGTTTTCTAATCCAAGGATAACATCAAGGTTGCGTAAACCGATGTCTGTATCAACTAAGCATACTTTTTTTCCTTGAAGGGCCAATGCAGTTCCTAGATTTGCAGTAGTCGTTGTTTTACCAACGCCTCCCTTACCAGAAGTTATTACAATTGCTTCTCCCACATTAGCTTCCTCCTTTAAACGTTGACAGATTTGGTCTAAATAAACGCAAATCTTGCAAGCGGTCAATCGTAATATGACCATTTGAATGTATGTACGCACATTCCATTTCAGGTGTTTCGGACAAAACGGCTAATTCATTTGTCATAAGTTCCATCAAGTCAGCAATCAGTAGATGGGTTGCTTCAAGCCAAGACGCTGCTATAACTGCTTCGCGGTTGCCTTTTGAACCAGCATGAGCAATTCCTTTCAAACGCCCTAAGACGAAAATACTACCGCCTGCTTCAACTCTAGCGTTAGGATTAACATCTCCAACAACTACTAAGTCACCTTCTGCACGAATCGTTTGTCCCGATCGTACGATACCAACATAAGTAGCTGATCTGCTTTCTACCACTCTACGATTACTTTCCTCTACAGAAATTACATCGCTCTTAATCTTTGAAACTTTTAAATGCTCGGATTTCTGAACAATATGCAATATTTCTTTTAATTGTTCTTCATCACAATAACGATTTCCTAATTGAATCTGTACTTCAGCTTGACCTTCCATACCTTCTTCGGACACCTTACGCTTAAGTTCATCGATTAACTCTGAGTAAGCGCATTGATCGTCTAGTCGAAGCACAAGTCCATCCTTCGTACCTTTAATATAGACTAGCTGCTTTGTCGACAAATGCGTCACCTCACGATTTTTTATAAAATGGATTGATTTGCTTTTTGCAATACGCGCGCTTGTATTAAATATCTAAACGTCCAACCAAGCATAATTAGGAAAATCGAGTTCGCTATCATTGTTGGTATTAAACGCTGATTTAAAAATTCTGAAAATGGAATAGTCGTAAATGAAATTAATAAGAAAAATTGATGTAAGATAATCTCTAATAACGCGACTAATAGTAGCGATAATGTTGTTGTTACAAACAAATGCTGATGGATATATTTTACTGTAGAACCTGCTATAAAACAAATAAATGGGTACAAAAATGAATATAATCCAATAATATCAATGTAGAAGATATCATACAAGAGGCCAAAAATTAATCCATATAGCATAGCTCGTTTTCGATTGTAGTATATCGAAAGAAATATCAAATATAATATCAAAAATCTTGGTACTAAATAAGCTAATTCACCATTCCATTTAATCGGTGAGAATAGGGCGAATTCAGTTTCCAAAAAGAACAAAACAACAGCGACTAGAGGAATTAGAAAACGTACCATCATTCTCCATCCCCAGTCGTGTTAGTAGTAGTTTTATTTGTTTCGTCATTGTTTGTACTATTACCATCAGAACCATCAATATTAATAGAATCTCTTTTCGCAATAATGACATGATCAAGCATAGAAAAGTTAGCAGCTGGTTTCACATAAGCAAGTTTTGTTAAACCATAATCATCTGTAGTAACTTTTGTTACTTCCCCAATTAAAATACCTTTCGGGAAAATACCACCTAAACCAGATGTCATAACTTTATCGCCCTTTTTCACTTTCAAACTAGAGTCAATACGTTTTAGTATTAATTCGTTACGTTTCTCATCAAAACCTTCTATTAGACCAAATACTTGTTTTTTATTTGCAACAACCGCTGATACACGATAGTTCGGATTATTGGTAGTCAATAACTCTACTTCTGATGTATACGGTGTCGTTTGCACGATTTTACCAATTAAGCCTTCAGATGTTCTAACTGCCATGTTGACTTTAATCCCATCCATCGTACCTTGGTCCAAAATTAACTTTTCTTCCCATTGATCTGGATTTCGTGCAATAACAGTTGCTTGAATCGGATTAAATTTCTTTAAATCCTCTTTTTTGTCAATTATAGCTCTTAGCTTGTCGTTTTCAATCTTCAAATCATTGACTTCGCCCTGCAGTACTGCAAATTCTTCCAAACGCGATTTTAATCTTTTATTTTCATCATACGTGTTTAATAATGCATCGACATTATTAAAGATTCCTGTTATGTAGTGAGCCGGTTTGGTCACTAGAGATTGTCCAAAACCGACTGTATCTTTAATAATTTGTTCAGGAAGCGAGGCGTTTTGACGATCGCGTAAGGAGAAGCTAATCAATGCCACTAGGAAAATTACGCCGACAAGCAGCAAAATTAATCGCTTATTCGAGAAAAACTGTGGCATTGCCTAAACCTCCTTAACCTTTCGTTTGTTGACGACGTACTAAATCAATATGATCTAACGCCATACCAGTACCAATCGCAACACAATCTAGCGGGTTTTCAGCAATAAATACCGGCATATTTGTTTCGCTACTGATAACTTTATCTAAGCTTTTCAGTAGAGCTCCACCACCAGTTAATACAATACCGCGTTCCATAACATCAGCAGAAAGCTCTGGAGGAGTTTGCTCTAATGTTTTCTTCACGCCGTCGATAATAGCAGAGATAGATTCACGTAATGCTTCAGCAATTTCGATAGAAGAAATTTCAATTGTTTTTGGTAAACCAGTTACTAAATCACGACCACGAATTTCCATGCGCTCTTCTGGACCTTCAGTGCTTGCAGAACCAATTTCCATTTTAATAGATTCAGAAGTACGTTCACCAATTGTTAAATTATATGATTTACGAATATAAGCTGTAATGGCTTGATCCATTGCGTCACCCGCAACACGTACAGATTCACTTGTCACAATACCACCTAATGAGATAACAGCAACCTCAGTAGTACCACCACCGATATCAACAACCATACTACCTGTTGGTTCCCATACTGGTAAGTTAGCACCAATCGCCGCTGCAAATGGTTCTTCAATTGTGAAAGCATCTTTCGCGCCTGCTTGACGAGATGCATCTATAACAGCACGTTGTTCAACAGATGTAATACCATAAGGTACACAAATCATCACATTCGGCTTTTTCCAGTTACCACCAGAAGATTTCATAGCCTCACGTAAATAATATTGAATCATAGTAGTAGTAATATCAAAATCAGCAATTACGCCATCTTTCATTGGGCGGATTGCTACGATTGAACCTGGAGTACGTCCGATCATATTTTTTGCATCGTTACCTACTGCTACGATTTCACCTGTTTTTGTATTTTTCGCAACTACAGAAGGCTCTCTGAGTACGATTCCTTTTCCTTTAATAAATACCAATGTATTTGCTGTGCCGAGGTCAATCCCGACATCTTTCCCACCTAATCCAAACACTATTATGTTCTTCCTTTCTCTATAGCCATAACTTTCTTAGCTGTCATAAAATCATAAGTTTTATTATAACGGAAAGGAATGAAAAATTACAGTGTTACATGTACCCTTTCTCCTTTAAACTTATAAATTGGTGGTCCCCAATTATGACATGGTCTAAAAGCTCTATACCTATTATATAGCCGGCTTCCTGGATTCGTTTTGTAACTTCAATATCTTCTGGTGAAGGAGCGGGGTTGCCTGAGGGATGATTATGCGCACAAACAAGCGAAGCAGCAGAGCGTTTAACAGCTTCACGAAAAATTTCACGTGGGTGAACGATACTAGCATTTAAACTACCAATGAAGATCGTTTGCTTATGAATAATTTGATTTTTAACATTCAAAAACAACACTACGAAATGCTCTTGTAGTAAAGCAGTCATATCAGCCATTAAGTATGTAGCTGCATCTTGAGGAGATCGAATAGTATAGCGATCTTCTATTCGCTGTTGCGAAATTCTTCTGCCGAGCTCAATGGCAGCTAGCAGTTGAATCGCTTTTGCCTCCCCGATTCCTTTTACAGTCATGATTTCCTCAATGGCTGCATGCTTTAATTCGTGAAGCTGTTCGAAAGAAGTTAAAACTCGATTTGCAATATGTAAAACAGATTCTTCCTTCGTTCCTGTCCGTAATAATATTGCGATAAGCTCCTGGTTCGATAAACTCTCTGCTCCTTGTCGCTTTAATCGTTCCCTTGGGCGGTCATCTTGGTGCACATCACGGATCATCATTGGTTTAATAGTGTCAGTAGACATCGACTATCTCCCCTTCCTTTACATCGAGAATCTTTTTGTTAATTAGATGCTCTTGCAAAGAGTCAATTGGTAATCCCGCGACATTATCAAAATCACCCTCGATAGATTCCGATAAATTTGCCCCTAATCCTTGTATATTATAACCAATATCATGTTCAAAAGGTTCCCCTGTTTCAACATAATGTTCAATTATTTTTTGAGATAATTTTTTCATCGTTACTTTGGACTCAACTACAACCATTGTTAGCTGTCCAAGATATCTAACTGCGATCGCAGTCGTTACAATATGTTGACGATTTGATAGTTTAGCTAAATAACGATATGCAGCTTGTCTAGTTGTAGGGGGGCTCATAATTTCACCATTGATGCTAACGGTTCTTTTCGTAGAAATATATGCCTTATTATGCTCTACCATAAATTGACGCCACAAAGTCACAAAAGAACAGTACACAGTAAAATCCAAAGGTGATGTAGTTGAAGGATAATCAATGGCTACATGATGATACTCAACCTCATAAGGTATTTTAATGCGAGCAAAAATATCCTCAGCATTGCCTTTCGGGCTCACTAAAACAATAGTCGTTACTGGATTTAAAGTCATTTCAATTCCCTCCTTTTTTGACATCATAATTGAAATGACATTTTTTTCAAAAGTGTTAAAATCGAGATTTGATGGGTTTTAACACCTTAAAATCCAATTTTGAGACATTTGTTTTGAGCTGTATAATGGCTAATTAGCTGCAATCTGATTACTAGAATATCGTCCGAAACCTTTGACACTGCTTCAATGTTAGAAGCCCATTTAGAAGGTGGATCAATCTTTTTCTTACCGCCTTCAAAAGTAAACTTTGACACTTTTGATGCACTCAGTACTTTGGGCATTTCGACAAGTGCCGGACTTTCACATTTAGCACCGCTAAAGCTAATCTTTTTTACGAAAGAATCTTTATCTACTCTTTCTTTAATTTCTTTTTCCTTCGTTCCAACTGCAGACCATACAAAATATTGACCGCCAAATGAAACGATCGCACTAGTATATAGTTTCGGATTAGTACCTAAAAATTCTGTCGCGGATTGCTCACTTGAAAAAACACCATACTGTTGTGCATAAAAGGTATATGCTTTGTCATCAGCCTTAGCAGTTGTTGTCGTTTTAGATGCAGTTTTCTTATCATTAGTAACTTGCTTTTCTGCCTGTCCATCAAAAAAATGCAATGCAATGAAAAATAGAAATACTCCTGCCACACCAATAATCACACCATGCACCATAGACAAGAGCAGCATTTTTTTATTATTTCTAGATTCAAATTTCATGTCATCACCCCTCTATTAACCGTAGCATGATGACCATAAAAAAAGACAAGACTCTTGTCGTCTTGTCCATAAAATTTATCTTGTTAAAATAACAAATTCATATACCATTCGAGAATTTGTTCGCCATAAAAATAAGTAATGATACTTGCCAATGCAATCGATGGACCAAAAGGAATCGGAGTTTTACGCCCTTGCTTTCGGTAGTTTAATAGTACAACGCCTACTATTAAACCAATAACCGACGCCAAAAATAACGCAAGTAATGTCGAATAAATACCAAGTACTAGTCCAATGATGAAGAATAATTTAATATCCCCGCCCCCTATCCCACCTTTCGACAGGATCGCAACGAGTAATAATATTAAAAATCCACCAAATGCTCCAACAATACTGTCCCACCATGGGTTCGACTGGATGAAAAAACGTCCAACCACTAAGAGCACTCCAAAAACCAATAAAATCTTATTAGGAATCAACATATACGCAATATCTGAAACTGTAATAATGATTAATAAGGAAATAAATAATAGTGCAATAATCAATTCAGGATTTAATCCCAATTCCAAATACGCCAATGTAAAAAGAAAAGCTGTCACAAATTCCGTTAACGGATATACCCAATGAATTTTCGTTTCACAGTTTCTACATTTACCCTTCAAAAACAAAAAAGATAACACAGGTACTAAGTCCCTAGTTGTTAACCGCCTTTGACAATTTGTACAATGTGAAGGCGGGCTAACAATAGACTCTCCCTTAGGTACTCTTAACCCAACTACATTAAAAAACGAACCAAAAACTAGACCAAATATAAAAAAGAATAGTGCATAAACAATTATCATTTATATCCCTCTTATTATAGTTTATTCTTCTACTGAACCCTCGTAGTAGAATACTGTGAGTTGAACGGTAGCTTCAAGCGCTTCATCTGCCCCTGAACTTTGTACATCTGTATTTGGTATTTCGTACTCAACAGAGTCAATACGCATAATACGAGGCAATACTTCAACTTCCTTTAAAAAAGCTCTTATTTCTTTTTTATCCTTTGCATTAATTGATAGCGTCATTGATATTAGCTTTAATTTTTCTGGTAGACTACTAGATGCAATCGGCGAAACAGGAGTAACCGACGTTTCGCTCTCATCATTACCATTCACATTATCACTACTTGCTTGATTTTGTGGCTCCTTATTTGTTGAGGTTTCTTCCATTTGGATTGTCTCTTTAACTGTCTCATCATAATTATTAAATGTAATATCAATTACATTCGTTTCACTTACTAATTCCACTTGTTCAATAGCATTAATCACATTACTTAAATCACGATCTAACGGTACTTTCGTTTTTAATTCACTCATACTTTTCTCATTAGCTTTTTGTTCTTCCTTCATTATATCAAGCTGTTCATCTAGTGTGGCTGCCTCTTTCTTCATATCCGCGATTTGATATTTCAATGAATTACTTTCCTCCATTTTTGGATATACCGCGTAATAAAAGATAGCGCCTAAGATTGTGATAACAAGTATTCCGATAAGAATATATGCTGATTTCTCATTACTCCCTAAAGAATTCATGGACGTTCTACCTCCGCAAGTAAATCTGAATTACTAATAGCCAATTTAAACTCTGCTGTATAGCGGGGTACTAAATCCTCATCTGAATCGGCGTCATTATACTCGTTTTTTTCTGGTTTGAAAGAAGTTACTTTTTCAATTTGGACATCTGTATATAAATGATCCATTAATAATTTTTGAACATACAGAGATACGTCGTTAAGCGTTTCAAAGTCGATTGTCACCGCAATACCTTCAGCACCGTATTTAATATCCGTAAGCTTTTCGTACGATTCAAGATGCCCTTCTAAACTATCAATAATCGGTGTAACCGGGTATGAAACCGATTCAACAAATTGTACAGATTGTGCAAGTGTACCTTGTGATTGCTTCTGAATATTCGCGATTTGGTCTTTATAACGATCAATTTCTGTTGATAAACCTTGTTGCTCTGAGGACAAAGATTCAACCTCACTTTTTAACGAGAAATATTTCACCCCAATAGCAATAAATAACAAGCAAATGACAGCTACAAATAACCAAAAAAGTAGACTATTTGTCTTTTTTCTTTCTATCTTAGGTAAGAGATTAATATCTGGAATCATACCCTACTCTACCTCCTTTAAGGCTAGTCCAATTAAACTTGATTGTGATGCCTTAAAGTTAGGAAACTTACTAGTAATCACTGAATCTGTTAAAGTATGTACCGGCAAAGTTAATTGACTTTCTAGCATGTCAATGATGTATGGCAGCTCAGGAGAATCTCCTATAACAACAATATTCCCTACGCTCTTTTCACCTTTATTTAAAGAATAGTGATAAAAGTTTAAAATACGATCAATTTCAGATAACGGCTCCATTAATGCTGTTTTATAATTCATCACATCATCACTGTAAGCATAATCAAAAGCATCTTCCGTGTGTTTCGGGTACCATTTACTACGCTCTGTATTAATCGTTTGATAGCGTAAAAATTCGACTTCCCCTTGCGAATAAATTGTTATTGAGAGCTCATTAATAGACCAATCTGTAATTAGCGTAATGCTGTTATGTATATTCGGCATAACCATTTCAAGCAAACGTAGATTAGAAATCGCTTTAATATCCGCTACAACAGGTGATAAGCCAGCATCAGCTAATAGCCCCGTCAACTTCTGAATCTCATCTGCACTCGTAGCAAATAAAGTCGCCTTTCCATCCCCAGCCTGTGCATCATAAATATCAATAAGTGCATCTTCAAATGGTAGATGAATTGAACGACCTAGCTCCATCTCTACATACTCTTTAATCGCTTCTTCTCCCTTTAATTCCTGTGGATGCTCAATTGCCTTCATCATGACTGTACTATCAGGCACAAAAAAGCGTACATTCTGACCTTTAAGTCCATATTTTTTTACTTGCTCCTTTAGTAGCTCAAAAAAAGAAAGCTCATCTTCAATGACACCATCCACCACAATACCTTCATCTAAAGGAATACCTTCTATTGTAGCCTGCTCTAAATCATTTGAACTGACTGCTAACATATGCATTGCATAATCATTATATATAAATGACAGTTGTCGCTTTTTCTTCTTAAATATCATCAGAGTACCTCCCACATCGAAAAGCTTTAATACTTCGGTGGAGAAAGCCGGGAATGCATTAGAAATGCTATGGCTTTCTTCAACGAAAGATTAAAGGGAATACAGCAGTGGAGGCTGCTGTATATCAGTTATTTATTTCCCATATTTTCAATTAATTTGTCGCTCGTTATTACATTTCCTGTAGCAACACCATCTTTATATTTATTATTATTTATTTTTTCTAAAGCAGTATACGTAATAGAGTAACCATTTGTAGTTTTATCAACTTTATCTGCTGCAACAAGAGGATATTTTAACTCATCTACAAAACCTTCTAATTCAACGTTACTACATGAATTATCAGCTCCACACGCCCCATCAGCCATTGCTAATTTTGCCCCAGCTAAAATTGTGGAAGCATCCGCTAAAATTGCCTTGTCTTTTTGATTATTAATTATATTACCAATGGCAGGAATTGCGATAGCAGCGATAATCGCGATAATAACGATTACCGCTAATAGTTCGATTAAAGTCATACCTCTTTCATTTTTTATCATTTTTTTGATCTTATTCATGATAAAACCTCCTTTTTTCGTATATGTAAGTTGATCCTTAGATGTTAGTTGTACTTGCTCGGTTGTCATTTTTCCTTTCACCTCCTTCCAATTAAAAATTCACTAGATTTGTTCATATAAATTAAACATCGGTAGCATAATGGCTGCTACTATAAATCCAACAATAGCTGCTAATAGCAAAATCATTAATGGTTCAATTAAGGATTTCAGCGAATCGACTGTACGATCGACGTCATCCTCGTAAAACTCCGCTATTTTTTCTAGCATATAATCTAAAGAACCCGTTTGCTCTCCGATAGCAACCATTTGCGTTACAAGTGGTGGGAATACCCAGCTTTTCTCTAACGGCTGGGATAGTGGACTCCCTTTTTCTAATGAACTTTTAGATTCACTAATCACTTCTTCTATTACAGGGTTACCGATAATTTTCTCAACAATAGCTAAAGCACTTAATATGGGGACTGAACTACTAAATAAGGTTGATAACGTTCTAGTCATACGAGCAATAGCCGATTTTTGCAGTACTTTTCCGAAAATCGGCATTTTCAGTAGGATATAGTGCGTCATAAAATTAAATTTTTCATTCTTCTTAAATAGAAAAGCAAATCCTCCGATTGCAACTATAGCTACGAGTAAAAATAGCCACCAGAATTTTTTCAAAGCATCGCTAAATGCCAGGACAACCAATGTAATGGCTGGTAGTTCAGCACCAAAACTAGCAAAGGACGCTGTAAATCTTGGGACAAGCCATAGCAGCATAAAAACGGCCACAAAAACGATTAATATAACTAACACAATCGGGTAAGTCATAGCCGATTGAATCTTCTTCTGTAATTTAAACGATTTCTCATAGCTAAAAGCCATTCTATCTAATGTGTCATCTAAATTACCTGTTGCTTCCCCAGCTTTCATCATATTGATAAAGAGCGTCGGAAAAATCTTAGGATATTTTGCTGCTGAGGCAGAAAAAGCAATACCGGAGCGTATATCCTCTTCCACACTAACTAAAACTTTTTTTAGCGCCTTACTAGACGTTTGCGCACTAAGAATCCGTGTTGCTTCTACGATCGATATACCTGCTCGAATCAGCGTTGCAAATTGGCGACAATAAATAACAAAGTCCTCATTTTTCACTCCACTACCAAGCGATAAATCTTTGTGCAAAATACTTTTGGATTCTTCAATTTGTCTAGGATTAATGCCTTGATCTCGCAATTTTTTAACGGCTAATTGCTTGGTGCCAGCTTCAATAGTTCCCTTCTCCGTAGATCCCTTTGATGACCGACCACTATAGCGATAAACTGTCATCCAAATTCACCTGCATTCAAATACGTTTTGGCAATTTCAAAATCTATTATTTTCTTCGCTAAAAGATGTTGAATAGAACTATCAATCGTATGCATGCCAACTGCTCGATTTGTTTGCATGATATTCGGAATTTGATGTACTTTATCATTTCTTATTAAATTAGAAACAGATGGAGTATGTACTAAAATTTCTGTTGCTGCTACTCTACCTGGCTTGTCTATTCGTTTAAACAGTCGCTGTGAAATAATTCCTTGTAACACATTCGCTAGCTGAATACGAATTTGACTTTGCTGATGAGGTGGGAATACGTCGATAATACGGTCAATTGTCGTTGGAGCACTACTTGTATGTAATGTCGCCATGACTAAATGTCCTGTTTCAGCAGCTGTAATTGCTGTTGAAATCGTCTCATGATCACGCATTTCTCCTACTAGAATAATATCTGGATCTTGACGAAGAGCTGAACGTAAACCGTTTGCAAAGCTATTCGTATCTGTTCCTACTTCTCGTTGGTTTACAATCGACATTTTATGTTTATGCAAATATTCAATAGGATCTTCTAGCGTAATAATATGTTTCGCATTATTGGTGTTAATATAGTCAATCATTGCGGCTAAAGTTGTAGATTTACCTGAGCCTGTTGGTCCTGTTACAAGAATGAGCCCCTGGGGTTTACTACATAAATTTTTCAATACTTCCGGCATGCCTAATTGATCGATTGTTGGAATTTCAGATGTAATTTTACGTGCTGCTAATGTACAGCTATTGCGCTGATGATAGGCGTTCATACGGAACCGACATCTTCCAGGGAGTGAGTAGTTGAAATCAACTTCACCTTTTATTTCATATTCCTCCTGACGATGCGGAGGCAGAATTTCTTTTATCATCAGCTCTAAATCATCAGGTGTCAGATTCTCTTCTCCATACGGTTGCAATTGTCCGTTAATCCGATAATGCGGAGGTACACCTACAGTTACATGTAAATCCGAAGCGTCACTGTCGTCCGCATAAATTAGTAATTCTATAATAGATTTTGCCATTTCCTCACATCCTAGTTATCAGTCGCTACACGTAATATTTCTTCTGTCGTTGTAATACCCTCCGCTACCTTTAACAGTCCATCTTCTAATAATGTTCGATAGCCTTTGTTATACATTTGCTTTTTAATCGTTGCAATTCCTGCTTTATTTAGTATCAATTCTTTTATATAATCATCGACTACGAGTATTTCATGAATTGCAAGTCGCCCTCTATATCCCGTCTTATTGCATGACGGGCATCCTTTACCACGCTTTACTTTTTCAACGTGGACATTATGTTTCACAAAAATCTCCTGTTCCTGTATAGATAAGTCATGATACTCACCACAATCACGGCAGACTCGTCTAACAAGACGCTGCGCCACTACTCCGACAACTGATGATGAAATTAAAAACGGCTCAATTCCCATATCAATCAATCTAGAAATAGATTCAACCGCACTATTCGTATGTAATGTACTTAATACTAGGTGCCCAGTTAGAGATGCACGAGTCGCAATTTGCGCTGTTTCTAAATCTCGGATTTCACCTATCATGACGATGTCTGGATCTTGACGTAAAATAGATCTTAAACCAGTAGCAAACGTCAATCCTATTTCTTCACGAACTTGAATTTGATTTACACCATCCATTTGATATTCAACTGGATCCTCAACTGTCACGATATTGACATCTTCACCATTTAGATGATGTAATGTCGCAGATAATGTAGAAGATTTACCGGAACCCGTTGGACCTGTAATAAGTACGATTCCATTCGGTTTAGAAATTATTTTTTTAAAATGCACTAAGTTATTATCTGAAAACCCAAGCTTTCGAATATCTCCGTGTGAATTATTCAAATCCAAAACACGCATAACAACTTTTTCACCATAAATTGTAGGTAACGTAGATAATCGAATATCAATCGGGTGAAGATTAATATTTGCCTTTATTCGCCCATCCTGTGGTAAACGATTTTCTGTAATATTCAAATTCCCCATTATCTTAATACGAGCGATGATCATATTTTGCATATGTTTCGGAAGGGAACGCTCTGTTTTTAATACACCATCTATACGTAATCGAATACGTAGTTCAGTTTCATGTGGGTCAAAGTGAATATCACTCGCTCTTTGAACAACAGCATTCGAGATAATTTGGTTAACTAACTTAACAATAGGAGAATCATCATCAAAAATTTCTACTTCTTCATCCTTTTCTAGTGGGATAAAATCATTCAACGCCGCATCCATTGTCTCCTGTAAATCATAGTATTTAGAAATAGAACGGTATAAATCATCCTTCGTTGCAATACTCGTTTCTATTTGGCAGCCCGTCACCATACGAACTTCTTCTATGGCGAAATAATCCATAGGATCAGCCATAGCAATGAGTAATTTATTCTTTTCACGCGTCAAAGGCATTAATAACGAACGTTTAGCTAATTCTTTTGGTACTAGTTGAATGAGTTCCGGTTCAATTGCATATTGACTGATACTAATATGAGGTACGCCTAATTGGAATTCTAGTACTTCAATTAATAATTGCTCTGTTAGTAAATTTTCTCTGATTAGAAAATCTCCAAGTCTTTCATTTATATTTCTACTCTTTAGAGCATAATCTAACTGCTCCTGAGTAATTGCGTTAGCTTCAACTAATAAATCCCCGAGTCTTTTTCTTTTTACCTTACTCATTTCTCCTTCACCTCTTTGCAACCTTATTTAGAATCACCAGGTGTTACAATATCCCCTGTTTCGGTATAGTAGCTTCCTTCGGGAACAGGACCACCATTTTTACTTTTAGTTGCCTTTTTTCGTTTAGTAGTTGTTGGTTTGCAAACATCTGAGGTATCATCCTCATTACATTCTTCTGAAACTTCTTCTCCACTTGCAGAATTCAAATCAACCGGTGTTTGTTTTGATGAAAGCTCAATAATTTCATTTTGTGGAGCATAGTAATTCTGACTTATTAATTCTGTCTTTTCATTTCCATCATCATTAGTGACTGTACGATAAATTACTAGTTGTAGACCTGATTCTGATTGTTGAGCTATCTCTCTTTCTCCTTCTTCTAAATAAGAAGAATATCGATAAATAGTTCGAGGCTTAACATTTTTTTTATCCTCTTCAAAGACTGACACTTTTGGATTGCCTCGTAGAGAATATAGTTCAATTTTTAATTCACCTGAATTTACTGTAGCAACAATTTTTGCTGGTACTTTACTATGGGATACAAATCGCAAATCTTTTTTAAATATTGGATTAACAACAGCTTCATACCCTGGATTCACATAGGTTGGAATTTCATTAGCTTGATGTCTTTCCAAAATTTCAAAGCTACTTTGTACTACTGCACTATATAAAGCCGATGCTACAATCGTCATTACACTTTCATTGTTAGAAGCATTGGCTATTAGTTCATTAAATGAAACTTCATTTTCCGGCTCAATTATAAAACCATTTAATTGAGCAACAATTTTCGAAATTTCTGCGGTTTGGCTTTCACTCAAAGCTATCGTTTCAAATGAAATTCGTTCAGCTTGATCGATTGATATATCTTTAACTGCAACCTTAATCGGAGAACTCTTCAGATAAGATGCCGCTTCAAGAATTTGAGTAATTAAATTTTCATCTTTTAAATTTGTTTGGTTTTCAATTTTCTCTTTTAAAGTAGGATTTGCTTCTACAATCAAAGACTCATGTACAATACGTTTCTTTTCCCAAAACGCATACCAAGGTTTCTCAATACTAAGTTCATATTGTCTAATAGAGGCATTTATATCGAATTTGAAATCTTCCCCGGTCAATAAAATCTCTTTTTCCCCAACCATTATCAATATTTCGCTACTTTGCCATGTATCAACGGCTGCATTTAACTGTTTTTTCATCTCTTCCTTAGACAAATTCTCTATAGATACATTACCTATAGTAGAACCTTTTGGAGCAGCTAATGCTTTATCCCCGTTATATTCAAATGAAACAAGAAAACCGAATACTAGCAGTGTAATTATTGTAAATTTCGTAAATAACCTCATATTCTAATTCTCCTATTATATTTTTTTGTATATTCGTATATCCTCATCTATAAACTAGATTATAAATAAAAATTATCCTAAAAGATACGACTTTTATCACAATTTAAAATGTTTTTTGTGAATAATTAATGAAAACATATGCTATATATCACAGAAGAAGGTATGATATAAGTGTATAGTTTAATATATAAAACAGGTTATTTGAACCACTTGCATTTTCATATAATTTCTCTTTTAATATTTTATTTTATCTATCACCTCATATTGTTGAAAAATATATTCCATCAATCTTACGAAAGAGGTTTTAAAAATGAAGAAATTCTATAAGATGTTTCATTCAAATGAAAAAGGATTCACACTTATTGAAGTTTTGGCATCTTTCGTTATATTAGTAATTCTACTAACAACATTTTTTACCTTCTTTATCCAAACAGCAAAAACAGGAAAGAGCTCAGAAAATATAGTAGATGCGACTTATATCGCACAGTCAGAAATGGAAAAGGCCTATGCAGTGAGTAAAAAGGAGAGCAATCAAGAAAAAGCCTTAAAAAGTTTAGGCTATACGCTTGAAGCTAATGGGGTTGAATTCATTAAAACAGAAGCTAAAAATACTATTAAATTAAAGCTTAAAAAAAACACAAATGCACCTAATTTAACGAACATAGTTATTACTGTCTATGAGAACAAAGAGGTTACTCCGAAAGCACAAATGGAAAATGTATTCGTATGGAAGTGAGGCAAACAATGAAGAATATAGCAAACAACGAAAAGGGAATTACATTAGTAGAGACACTCGCAGTTATCGTTATATCCGCTTTAGTTGCTACTTTAATATTCAACGTTCAATTGTCTAGTTCTAAACAATACGACAAACAATTAAATAAAAATCAGCAGCTTCATGAGGTTTCATATGTCTTAAAAGTCATTACAAAAGAAATGAGAAAAACAACTGATATTGTCTCTATTAAAGATGGGATAAAAGTAAAAAATGAAGAATATAGATTCGATAAAAGTACAAATGGCATCACGAAAAACAGTGTACCATTCGCTACTAATATTGAAGAATTCTTGGTTGAATACAAAGAAAATTCATGGAATATAAAAATAACAAATCTTGATGGCAAAACTGTTGAAACAAACATAGTCGTTAGGAGTGGAAACTAATGAGAAAATTATATAAACATAACCACACTTTAAAAAATGAAAATGGCTATACACTAATTATCGTCCTTATGGTACTGGTTGTTATGTCGATACTTGGTGTTTCATTGATGAGCGTTACTGCAACAACAATGAAGCAATCTTCAGGTGAACGTACAGATCAATCGGTATACTATATTGCAGAAGCAGGTATTGTACAAAAAAGAGAAGAACTTAATAACAAGGTAAACGATGCTTTCATTTCCACTAAAAATCACTATGAAACTTTAACTACTAAAGAAAAATTAAAGTTTAATTTCACAGACTATTTTTACACTCAAGCTGAGCAAAATATTGCAAGCTCAACAGTCAATCAGTTTAGTAATTATGAAGAACATTTTGGCAAAAAACCGAAATCAACAATAATATTAACAAAAGATAAAGATGACTCTAACAAATACTATATAAAATCAACAGGTGAAATTGGAGGCAAAAAAAGAACAGTAACACAAGAATATATTGTATATTTAGTTGTTGAAACGACTCCAACACCCGAGACATATACACCTAAATATGCAGTCCATGTTAAAAATACTATCTCATTATCAGGAAGCGCTAATATTTATGGGGCAGATATTGCAACCGAATCATCTAATCCCGGGAGTATAGATATTCCTGCGTATTATGGACATAAACCTAAAGCAGATCTTAGCACTCCTATTGATATCGAGTTACCTTCTTTCCCAGAGGATGATTTTAAAAATTTAGAGCAATTGAAATACCCTAATAATGAGCTAGTCAAAAAAAATGACTCCGAAAAGACAAATGTCATACAAAATGGCGATTTATTAATTAATCACTACCTTACTAACAAATACACACTTAATATGACAAATAATATGAAATTTAAAAATATCATACTATCTAGTAACTATTCATTAACGATCAATGTTGGTAATACAGACAAGTCCCTCTTAGTAGACCACTTAAATATTGATAATGGACATATAAACATAATAGGTTCTGGAAAATTAACTATTTATGTGAAAGATAAAATAACTACAAACTCTTCAAGTACAGTAAACAACAATGGGAGTATATCCAAACTAAAAGTGTATTACAAAGGAAATAATGCAATAAACATGGCTGGTGATCAAAGGATCTTTGGATCACTATATGCAAAAAACGCCAATATTAAATTTGGAGGTAGCGGAGGATTCCAAGGGGATATTTATTCTGGAGGAAGTAAAGTTGAATTAGATGGAGCTTCTTCAGCCATTACTAAAGTATTTTTCGCACCAAACGCAGATGTTACTTTATCAGGTAGTGGAAATATTACAGGAGCAGTTATTGCAAAATCTTTTACTGCTTCAGGTGGATCATATGTTCAATATGCTTCCTCTAACCCTATACCTATTGAAACAGTTCCGTCTTATGATGACCCTAAACAATTATCATCTCAAGGAGCTTTAATAGAAGAGTAATATAATAGTAATATAATAGTATTAATTCTTTTAATAAATAACTAAAAAAATTAAGGATATTGTTAAACACAAAAAGGCGTTTCAAAGTTGAAGAATTAACTTTGAAACGCCTTTTTAATTATTCTTTCGCACATTTTCTACAGAAAAATTTATTGGTCTCTTGAACTAAAAACTCATTTGGAATCCATTTAAGGAATCTTCTATAACCTAAATGTTCCTCGTCTCAACTAAAAAAGAATACTAACCACATAGAAAAAGTATTCTACAACCAACTTCAGTAATTAAAATTAATAAGACTTATCCCTACAATAAAAAGTCGTGAGCTTTAATGTCGTTTGAATGGTTTCTTTCAAACCATTTAAAACTTGATCTCCGTTTGGAACTGAAAAGTTTACTTTGTCTATACGGACGATACGATTTAATCTTTCTACTTCTTTTATAAAATCATAGACATCGTCATAATTTGGAGAGATTAGCATTGCATCAAATGTTATACATTCGGGCTTAAGTGAGGACTTTACAGATGCATTTGAACACACGGGAGTTGCATACTGAATTTCTTCTACTTGTTGATTTACTGATGAATGATTAAAGGACAGGTTTTCATCAGTAATTATTGATTCACTACTATGATTCGTTATTCCATCTACTAATTCTTTTCCTGACAAATTATTTAATGAAATGTCTACATCATTTTTAATCACAATATGATCAATCTTCGTGATAGTTAGCTGTTCAATATTCTGGAGTGCACGAAGAACCTTATCTAACTGTCTACTTCCAGGATCTTTGTTTAAAAATTCAAATTGATTGATTTTAGTACATCCTCTCTTTTATATTTCAAGTTTTCATTGCTTATTTTTAAATAGTGTAGAAATGCAGGCATTCATAAGTAAAAAATATTTAACTGATATGTATTCTGCTAATCATTATATGTTGCAATAGCTAAGAGAATTCTAGGAATCTCTTAGCTATTAATTAGGTTTTTAGATACTCCGCTACTCGATTACGCCCTTTTTGTTTAGCTCCTACATACAAAGCCCTATCAGCGTTTCGTATTAATGCCATTGGTTTATCACAATCTTCAGGAGCAGTTGAGACACCAACACTTGTCGTGATTGTGACATGTTCTTTTATATGGCTCAAACTCAAATCGGATCCAATTTCAAATAACTTATGTTGCACATTCATACGAATATCTTCAGCTAAGTGCAGTGCCTCACTTTTAGACATATTGGGAAGTAAAATAACGAATTCCTCACCACCAAATCTAGCTAATAGTCCTTTACTTCCCACTTCTCCCTCTAAAGTACGAGCGAAGTCACATAAAATGCTATTGCCACTTTGATGACCATACGTATCATTAATAAGTTTGAAATGATCAATATCAAGCATTATTAACGAAAGTTGACGTATTTCTCCGTCCATTAATTGTTGCATTTTAACTGTAAGTTGTTCTTCGAAATATCTGTAATTATATAACCCAGTTAAACCACAGCGCTCACTTTTGTTTATTGTCGCCTCAATGTAACGCGACCGCTCCACTGAAACAGCAAAATAAGAACATAGTATATCTAATATACGAATTTTATATTCTTCAAAGAACTTTTTCTTATTAGAAGCTAATAAGAAAACTCCTACCATTTTTTGATTTCTCGAGATTGGCATCATTACTATACTTTGTGTAGCAAAAGGTAAAAAACCTATCCCCATTCCTATCCATTCGGTCTGTTGATTGTAGACAATTGTTTGTTCAGTATTCATTATTTCTTTGATAGGTGTTTTTAAAATATTTTCATGAGAGATATTAACTGCTGTACATACTCCATTTTCATGTGATCTAAGGAATTGTAGCTGACCATTCACTATATCGATAATGTAAGCATGATCTACAGGCATGATTTCAATTGTTTTACCCATAAATAAATCCACAACTTCATCACTCGTTAAGCGATCCCCTAACTGATGGCCAAAATGGGCAGCCAACGATAAGTATTCATTTACTCTTTCTGATGTACTATACATTCTTAAAATCTGAGTCACTATCAAGAATGGCAATCCAAGTAAAACAAATGATATAGGACCCACATATTCCGACAGTAGATATAGTGTTAACCCCATAGGAAAAGTAAATAGCATACTATTATAGTCCCAATAATCATCTTTTGTTAGAAATGGAGCTCTTTTCTTCATAACGATTAAGCTCAATTTCAGTAATACATGATTCACAAATGTATTCATAAATAAGTAAAACATTCCGAATAAGACAATATGAGGAATGTTAAGCGAACCAAATTCTCCACCAATTAAGATAAAAAGTAAACCACTGATGAAAGAGACGAGGAAAAACATTATCGAATTCCAAGGTATACGATATAGACTTAACTTAAGTAACTTTGCACGATATAAAAAGGGAATCAGTGCAATTTGGAATACAATTAATTCTATAAATAAACCATATTTCAAAAAGACCGCTAAGTTTACCCATTGCATAAAAAATAAAGGGACCCCGTTTATAACAAAAGGGAAAATGGCTGTAATGATCGCCAATACTATGAAACCTATTAACTCAGACCAATTAATATAAGTTGGTGGAGGAAAATAGTGGTATACCAAATTTAAACCAATTGGTACAGTTGCCAACCATACTATAAATACGGCCCATCTGAACTTTAGTGACAAATTCACTTCTCACACCTCTCATCGTGAGTATTTATGCCTACTTTTAAGCAATTATAGCAAATCGTTTTACCAAAGTCATCCATTTAAAGAAATTCAATTAAATGTTTCATGCAATATTTTTCGCCATTTTGCTAACAAATATAAGGAACCAGTCATGATAATTACTTCATTCAACAGCAACTTTTGTTGAACAGTAGTCAAAATGTCATATGTTGTCGATTTATTTTCCGCATAACTCATTTTCATAATCTCATCAGCAGCCATCGCACGATCATTCGCTATATTTACAAAAGTAAAGGTAGTACCTACTTTTTCTAATTCTGCTAAAACTCCACGTATATCCTTATCCCCAAGCATGCCCACGATAAAGTGAATGGGTTCATTAGGAAATCGCTCTTGAATCGCATCGACCAAACTTTTAGCACTCGCTGGATTATGTGCCCCGTCAATATAGAGATTCGGTGCAAGTTGTTCAAAGCGACATGCTAACTGAGCACTTTGAATCCCATTTCGAAATGCCTCGACATTTGTTTTTACTCCATTTACTTGTGCAACGATATTAAATGCTGTAATTGCTAGAGCCATATTACTACGCTGATGCAGCCCTGGCATTGTACGTGTTAAGTTCGTGATTCGTACATCATTAGCCATGTATATTTCCGTCGAGTTTTCCTCTGTAACGGTGAAATTTTCATTGTAGACAAGTAATGGTGAGCGAAGTTTTTCCGCTTCTTGTGTAAATATAGCCATCGCTTCAGTTGGTAACACACCTGTCACCACAGGCCTTTGTTTTTTAATAATACCTGCTTTATGCATAGCAATACTTTCTATAGTCGAGCCTAAAAAATTTGTATGCTCTATAGCAATACTAGGTACAACTGACACGATTGGCGTCACAACATTAGTACTATCAAAGCGTCCCCCCATACCACATTCGATAATAGTAATATCAGGTGCTAAGCGCTCGAAAGCTAAAAAGGCTGCTACTGTTAACAGTTCGAAATCTGTTAGCTTTCCATCTAATCCCGCATCCGCCATGATACTAAATACTACATCCATTTCTTCTGGTTTAATGGGTTGTTCATTTAGCTGAATTTGATCGTGTACATCTTCAATACACGGAGACATAAATGTAGCGGTTGACAGTCCATGAGCCTTACTTATATGTTCTATAAAAGTAATTGTTGAGCCTTTGCCATTTGTACCTGCTACATGGACTGCGGATAATTTTTCTTGTGGGTTCCCTACTAATTGCAATGCTTCAGTAATAGCTGTTAACCCTGGCTTTATAGAGGCATCACTACGGACACCCCACTTTTCTTTATAATGATCTAATTTAGGAATCATGTCGGCACCCCGTTTACTGCTTCACTTTATTGTTTAAAAATGCACGTACTTCAGAAATAAAATAAAGAGATCCTGTTATGACCAATACATGCTCGTCCTCTTTTTCCTCAACTGCTCGTTTCACTACACATTCCCAATCTGCATCAAAATAAGTATGGTGGTGCTGTGATAATGCTGCTAATTCTGCAGCTGGTGCGGCATTAGGCATACTTATTTGCGTAAATGTCATAGATGCTGCCACTTCCGCCATCATCTTAATACTTTTTAGATGATCTTTGTCCTGTAGCGCGGCGTAGATAAAATCGTATTCCCTCGTCGGATATTTCGCTTTTAATGTTGCAATTAGTGCTTCTGTTCCTTCAGGATTATGCGCTCCATCAATTACGATAAGATGACCATACTCTTCAAAACGTCCCGCCCATTTAGCTTCTTTTAAAGCTTTTCGAATAGCTTCTTCTGTAATATCAAAGTATCCAGCATCTTTTAACAATAATGCCGTTGTAATAGCTAATGAAGCATTGTTAATTTGATGAGGACCTGCCATAAGTAATTCAACATCATTTATGGCATAATCACCTTTAGAGTAATTAAACATCTGTGTATGTTCCTTTTGAGTGACTTTTGTTGCCGTAAAATCCTCGTTAAAAATAGCTATAGGTGCATGCTTCTCTTCTGCTATTTTCCGAAGAACTTCTATTGCATCTTCATTCTCTACCGTTGTCACTACAGGTCTATTTTCTTTAATAATGCCACCCTTTTGATAAGCAATTTCATCATAAGTATCACCTAAAATCGCTGTATGTTCTAAAGAAATCGTTGTAATTATTGAAATGACGGGATCAATCACATTAGTTGAATCTAATTTGCCACCAATACCTGTTTCAATTAGAGCAACATCTACTTTCTCATCTGCAAAATAGAGGAAAGCAACAATTGTCATAATTTCAAAAAAACTTGGGTATACTCCGTCCTTTTCATCTATTGCAGCAAACACCTTATTGACGTATAACAGGAATTGCTCATCCGTAATTTGCTTGTCACTAATTGTAATACGCTCATTTATGCGCTCTAAGTGTGGAGAAACAAAGCAGCCTACTTTTTCTACTTGACTGTATTTTAATATTTCCTTTAATGCATTTAAAGTAGAGCCTTTGCCGTTTGAACCTGCTAAATGGATTGTTTTAAAAGTATGTTGGGGGTCGCCAAACTCATGTAATAATGAAGTAACGACTTCTAATGGAATCGAAGTACTACTACCTTTTTTTAATGAGGTTAAAAACTCGACGCACTGTTCTATATTTGTAAACACTATTCAACACTCCTGGTATGTATATTGTGCTTGTTATTTAATCAATTACCTTCTTATTATAAGCCATTATAAAGAACAATAACTACATTACATTTTAGTTATAATTACCACTTGACTTTTCCTTGCAGGATTAATTTCAATAGAACTAAAATATCTTTCAACTTATATCTGTTGAGAATTAAATTACAATAATTTCTCATATTTTACCGAAAATTGTTCGTTTTAATATCAAAAAAATCGCTCAAGTAAAATACTTGAGCGATTTTTTTGATTACATATTTTTCAATTCGTTAATACGTTTCTCCACTGTAGCATATTTTTCAATATAGTCCGCTTCTTTTGCACGTTCAGCAGCTACAACATCATCTGGAGCTTTAGATACGAAACGTTCATTGTTCAGTTTACCTTGAACACGTTTCACTTCTTTATCCCATTTCTCAAGTTCATGCGATAAGCGCTCAATTTCAGCCGCTACATCGATTAATCCTTCAAGTGGTAAGAATAGTTCTGCACCAGATACAACAGCTGACATGCATTGTCCAGGAGCTTCAATGCCTTCGCCAAGTGTTAACGGCTCTGGGTTACAGAATTTTTCTAGATACGCTTTGTTATCTTCTAGTACTGCAAGCGTTTCAGCATCTTTAGCTGAAACATATAAAGGTACTTTTTTGCTCATTGGTGTTTGTACTTCAGCACGAATGTTACGAACAGCACGGATAATGTCCATTAGTAATTTCATGTTATTCGATTGTGCTTGTGAAGTTAATGTTTCATCAACTGTCGGCCAAGCAGCTACTGTAATTGATTCGCCTTCATGCGGAAGGTTTTGCCAAATTTCTTCTGTGATAAATGGCATAAATGGATGTAACAGGCGCATTGTATTATCTAAAACATATGCTAGTACGGAGCGCGTTGTTTTCTTCGCTGCTTCATCTTCACCGTATAATGGCAATTTCGCCATTTCGATGTACCAATCACAGAAATCATCCCAGATGAAGTTGTATAATTGACGACCTACTTCACCAAATTCAAATTTCTCGGCTAAAGTTGTCACTTGTTCGATTGTTTCGTTCAGACGAGTTAGAATCCATTGGTCTGCTACTGATTTTTTACCAGTTAAATCGATTTCATCGTAAGTCATGCCTTCCATGTTCATCAAAGCAAAGCGTGAAGCATTCCAAATTTTGTTTGAGAAGTTCCAAACAGCTTCTACTTTTTCATTTGAATAACGTAAATCTTGACCTGGAGAAGAACCAGTTGCTAAGAAATAACGTAATGAGTCAGCACCGTATTTTTCGATAACATCCATTGGATCAACGCCGTTACCAAGTGATTTAGACATTTTGCGTCCTTGTTCATCACGAACTAAACCATGAATTAATACATCCTCGAATGGACGTGTTCCAGTAAATTCAATGCCTTGGAAAATCATACGAGAAACCCAGAAGAATATAATATCATAACCCGTTACTAATGTACTTGTTGGGTAATAACGTTTAAATTCTTCGTTGGCTTCATCTGGCCAGCCCATCGTTGAAAACGGCCATAATGCAGATGAGAACCAAGTATCTAATACATCAGTATCTTGATTCCAGTTTTCAGCATCAGCTGGAGCATCCGTACCTACGTAAATTTCACCAGTTTCTTTATGGTACCAAGCTGGAATTCGGTGACCCCACCAAAGTTGACGTGAAATACACCAATCACGGATATTCTCCATCCAACGGGAATACGTATTTTCAAAACGCGAAGGTACAAAGTTCACTTTGCCTTCTTCATCTTTTTGAAGCTCTAATGATGCATCTGCAAGTGGTTGCATTTTAACGAACCATTGTGTTGAAAGATACGGCTCAACAACAGCACCAGAACGTTCAGAGTGTCCTACTGAGTGCATATGATCCTCAATTTTGAAGCAAACACCCATGTCTTGTAAATCTTTCACGATTGCTTTACGGCATTCAAAGCGATCCATACCTTTGTATTTACCAGCATTATCATTCATTGAACCATCTTCATTCATTACAAGAATACGTGGTAAGTCATGGCGGTTACCTACTTCAAAGTCATTCGGGTCATGAGCTGGTGTAATTTTCACAACACCCGTACCAAATTCCATTTCAACGTACTCATCTGCTATGATTGGAATTTCGCGACCTACAATTGGTAATGTCACTGTTTTGCCGATTAGATGTTGGTAACGTTCATCTTTAGGGTGAACAGCGATTGCAGTATCACCTAGCATTGTTTCAGGGCGAGTTGTAGCAATTTCAATTGTTCCAGTTCCTTCAGTTAATGGATATTTGAAGTGATAAAAAGCACCTGGTATATCTTTGTAAATAACTTCGATATCAGATAACGCTGTTTTTGTCGCAGGATCCCAGTTGATGATATATTCGCCACGGTAGATTAAATCTTTTTCATAAAGTTTTACGAATACTTCTTTTACTGCATCAGAAAGTCCTGAATCTAATGTGAAACGTTCACGAGAATAATCTAGCGCTAGACCCATTTTTGCCCATTGCTGACGAATATGACCTGCATACTCTTCTTTCCATTCCCATGTTTTTTCTACGAACTTTTCGCGACCTAAGTCATAACGAGTAATGCCTTCTTCACGAAGTTTCGCTTCTACCTTTGCTTGTGTTGCGATACCCGCATGGTCCATACCCGGTAACCAAAGTGCATCGTATCCTTGCATACGTTTCATACGAATTAGAATATCTTGTAATGTTGTATCCCAAGCATGCCCTAAGTGTAGTTTACCTGTTACGTTTGGTGGTGGAATTACAATTGAATATGGCTCTTTACCACTTTCAGGTTGTGCTTTAAAAAATTCGCCTTTTAGCCACCATTCATAACGCCCTTGTTCGATTGACTGTGGATCATATTTCGTTGGCATTGATGTCGTTTGTTGTTCTGTCAATTTGACGACCTCCTTTTAATTTTTTGTTAACAACGAAGTAACTTGTAGTTTTTTGCAAATAAAAAACTCCTATCGCCTAAAAAGGACGAAGGAGTTGAATTCGCGGTACCACCTTTATTTCAACACAAAAAACGTGCTGACACTTCATTGTATAACGGCTTCTAACCGGCTTCTGCTAAGCTTTATCAGGTTCACAGAAACTGCTCCAGGGCGACCTTCAAATGTGTGTAAGCGGAAACTCGCACCTAACGTTTCCTCTCTTTGGCAAACACAATGCATTCTACTCTTCCCTATCTATGCATCTATATTAAGATGACCTTATTGTATCGAAAAAAAGATGCATTTTCAAGTTTTTTAGAAAGGAGGACTACATTTCATGTCACGTCGAAAATATAACCCTTATTTTCTACCACCTTGGCTACGGAAAACAAGGTTTTACTGTAGAAGTATTATCATTCCTCTTTGTTGCTTCCAAGGTATTCGTGTAATCATCATCCCGACAACAGGAGACATTATATTACTTTTGGTATTAGCCTTATTGTGGTACTTACTGTTTACGGATTTCCTTTAAATTATACGTTTTAATCGTATATGCTTCTTCTAAATCCCATAAGAGCGCATCAGATTCTGGTATTTCTTGAGCACTTGCCTCAGCAGTAGTGGTAGAAGAACTTTCTACTACTTCTGCTTCTACTTGTGCAGTAGCAGCTTGCGGCTCCTCATAATTACATGTCGCTTGCCAGCTAAAATGACAGCTACCATCATCTTGGAATGTTGTCGTAATATAGTCTACTTTTATTTCTACAGGGACGTCTTTATTCACTCGATCTCGCGGCAAATTTACATGTAACGGCACAGCATATTCAAAATAACCCGATTCTCCTTGCATGTCTAAATCCTCTATTGTTGTCCAAGTTGAAGTCCCATGATGTGGTGTTTCTCCTTCTGCAAATGCTACATTGGCAGAAATATGATAAATACCTGTTAAGAATACTGATTCACCTGACTCTTCTTGTGTCCAACGAGGTGTAATTTTCACATTCGACGTATCTTGCGGTTTACCAAAACTTTCAGGGAAGTTAAATCCTTCTGCGATTTCCCAGGAAATATGTTGCATAGCTTGACCTCCTTCATATATCTAATAGATTATATGCTTGATAGTATCGTGAATATGCATTATGTTATGTCCTTAGAGCAAACGGTTTTAGTTATTCGTTTGTTGTTCGGATCCATTAAAGTCATTGATGCTCTATGATAAAGATTATTTATATTAGGTACATTATCAATGTATTTACATGCATAAAAAAAGGCCTTCTCTAAATGGAGAAAGCCTTTTTCTTTTACTATTATATTAGCGTGCAAGTTGTTTAAATACTTTTTGGAAAGCTTGAACTGTCTTTGCAATATGTTCTTCAGTGTGCTCTGTAGAAACAAATACACCTTCAAATTGTGACGGCGGCAAGAAGATTCCTTCATTCGCCATTAAACCGTAGTATTCAGCAAACAATTGTAAATCAGAAGTTTTCGCCGTTTCAAAGTTAATGACATTCTCATTAGTTAAGAAATAACCAATCATTGAACCTGCACGATTTACTGTGTGCGGGATATTGTAAGTTTCTGCAGCTTCGCGGAAACCTGCTTCTAATTGATCCCCTAATTTTGTGAAATAATCATATGTTTCAGGTTTTAAATGACTTATTGTTGCTAAACCAGCAGACATTGCAAGTGGGTTACCTGATAATGTACCCGCTTGATAGATTGGACCTGCCGGAGCAATTTTCTCCATAATTTCACGCTTACCACCGAATGCACCTACAGGTAGTCCACCACCGATTACTTTACCAAGACAAGTTAAATCTGGTGTTACACCAAAGTGACCTTGAGCACTATGATACCCTACACGGAAACCAGTCATTACTTCATCAAAGATTAATAGTGAGCCAGCGTTTGTTGTTAGTTCACGTAATCCCTCAAGGAATCCTGGTAACGGAGGAACGACACCCATATTACCGCAAACTGGCTCAACGATTACTGCAGCAATTTCTTCGCCGAATTTTTCGAAGACAAGTTTAGCAGATTCTAAATCATTATAAGGAACAGTTAATGTGTTTTGAGCAATTCCCAATGGTACACCTGGGCTGTCTGGTAAACCAAGTGTTGCGACACCCGAACCAGCTTTAATCAGTAAGCTATCACCATGTCCGTGATAGCTACCTTCGAACTTCAAAATTTTATCTCTTCCTGTAAAGCCACGTGCTGCACGGATTGCACTCATTGTTGCTTCCGTACCTGAAGATACCATACGAATCATTTCGATTGAAGGAATACGATCTATTACTACTTTTGCTAGTTCATTTTCTACTAGTGAAGAAGCACCGAAGCTCGTTCCTGTTTCAGCTACTTTTTGAATAGCAGCTACAACATCAGGATGCGTGTGACCAATAATTAGTGGACCCCATGATAATACATAGTCAATATAATCATTACCATCGATATCCGTAATGATTGCTCCTTTACCACTAGCCATGAAAATGGGATCCATATCCACTGCTTTAAATGCACGAACTGGACTATTTACGCCACCTGGCATTAAGTTTACTGCTTCTTGAAAAGCTTGTTTTGATTTTTCATATGAACGTGTCATGAATTATTTTCCCTCCATCCAACGAACTGCATCTTTTGCATGATAAGTAATGATTAAGTCTGCTCCTGCGCGTTTCATACCTAGCAGTGTTTCTAGGACCGTTTGTTTTTCGTCAATCCAGCCATTAATAGATGCCGCTTTTACCATCGCATATTCGCCACTTACATTGTAAGCAACAATCGGTAAATCATAGTTATTACGTACATCACGTACAATATCTAAGTAAGCTAATGCTGGTTTAACGATTAAGAAATCTGCTCCTTCTTCTACGTCTGAAGTAGCTTCACGCATTGCTTCCATACGATTTGCAGGATCCATTTGATATGTTTTACGATCACCAAATTTAGGTGCGCCATCAGCCGCATCTCGGAATGGCCCATAGTATGCTGAGGCATATTTTACTGCATAAGACATGATTGGAACATCTTCAAATCCAGCATCATCTAAGCCTTTACGAATCGCTGCTACAAAACCGTCCATCATATTAGATGGTGCAATAATGTCTGCTCCTGCTTCTGCTTGAGAAACTGCCGTTTTTGCTAATAAATCTAGTGAAGGATCATTTAAAATTTGTTCTTTGTCATTAACGACGCCACAGTGACCATGAGAAGTAAATTCACATAGGCATGTGTCTGCAATAACAACGATTTCTGGGTAATTTTTTTTCACAAAACGAGTTGCTTCTTGAACAATACCGTGATTGTGGAAAGCTTGAGTACCTACTTCGTCTTTTTCGGCAGGTAAGCCAAAAAGAATAACCGAAGGAATACCTAGTGATACTACTTCATCCATTTCCTCACCTAAACGATCAATTGAAAATTGGAAAACGCCTGGCATAGAAGATACTTCATTTTTAATATTTTCGCCATCCATGACGAAAATGGGATAGATGAAATCTTCTTTATGCAAATATGTTTCTTTTACCATTGAACGCATAGTAGCAGATTGACGTAAACGTCTGTGTCTTTTAAATGTTAAATCTTTCATTTTAGATGTTCCTTTCTATTAGCTAACTCTTGAATCAAAGCTTTCATTGTATAGGTCGGTGGCATTATATCAACTTTAGCTCCCGCCTTAATTAGCGCTCGCTCCGTGATATGTCCAATGGATAGAACCATAAATGAATGCCAACCGATTACCTTTGCTACATGCTCAGAAAAAACCTCTACTGCAGATGGACTTGCAAAGGCAATACTTACATTTGTCGATTCTTTTAAAAGTGTTAGCAGTTCTGTAGTATGTTCTGTCGTTTGAACGGTTTCATAGACAGTCCATTCATCGACATGACAAGATAAACCTTTTACTATAGTATCCTTTGCCATCGAACCCTTAAAAAATTGACAGGATACATTGTCTCCTGCAATTGTAGGAAACTCTTGTACAAATACATCTGCACTAAAAGTTGATGGCATAAATTTAATCTCAAAACCTATTTCTTCAAGAGCTTCGGCTGTTTTTGTACCAACAGCAGCCACTTTACATGACCACTCAGATGCCTGGAAATGAAAACGCTGTATTTTACTTATAAAAGCAAGGACCGCATTTTGACTTGTGAAAATAAGCCAATCATACTGCTTACTTTTTTCAAGTCGTTGTCGGTCCATGTCACTTTTAATCTCATTAACAGTAATAAGCGGTAGGTGTATAGCCTGACCGCCTAATTGTTCAATTTGCTTTTTCACAGCTGCTGTAACATGTGTGCCTGTTAATACGATTTTGTCTCCATTAAGAGATAAATCATTCAGCATCTTGCTCAGCCTTTACTTTTTGAATTAAATCAAAGGCTCCTTGCTCTGTTAAAATACGAGCAACTTCTTCACCAGCTGCTTTAGCATCTTCCATTGTCACTGTTTCTTTATAAATAACAGACGCATCTGGGGCTGCTACTAAACCTGTTAGTTCAATTTGTTTTCCATCATATTTTGCGTAACCTGCGATTGGTACTTGGCAACCGCCATCCATTGCTGCAAGATATGCGCGCTCTGCATGTGCTTCTTCCCAAGTTGCTTTGTCTGTTAATTTAGCAAGCTCGGCTAATAATTCAGCATCATCACTACGACACTCAATACCAAGAGAACCTTGCCCAACAGCAGGGATACACATTTCAGCAGATAAGTATTCTGTTACGACATCTTGACTCCAGCCTAGTCGTTTAAGACCTGCTGCTGCTAAAATAATCGCATCATATTCGCCCGTTTCAAGTTTCGCTAAACGCGTATCTACGTTTCCACGAATCCATTTGATTTCGATATCTGGACGTTGGACTAATAATTGTGCACTGCGGCGTAAGCTACTTGTTCCAACAACAGCACCTTTTGGTAGATCAGCAAATTTCACATGACCTTTTGAAATGAAAGCATCACGTGCATCTTCACGTGGAGGGATACAGCCGATTACAAGACCTTCGGGCAGAACTGCAGGCATGTCCTTCATACTATGGACAGCAAAATCAATTCCTTTATCAAAGAGTTCTTGTTCGATTTCTTTTACAAAAAGTCCTTTACCGCCGACTTTAGAAAGTTGGACATCTAAAATTTGGTCACCTTTAGTCACGATTTCTTTGACTTCAAATTCAAACGGAGCACCCGCCTGTTTCATTTGATTGATAAACCAATTAGTTTGCGTTAAAGCCAGTTTACTTCTTCTTGAACCTACTACTATTTTTCTCACAATAATCCAACCTTTCTATTAATACCAGAGATGAAAATCAGATAACTTACTTCCTAAAAAGAAGTTAATGATTACAAATAGAAATGCATACACATGAGCCCACGCATAACTTGTCGAATGTAATCTCCTTTTTCGATTTCCATAAATGATGAAACAATATATTAACAACGAAACAAATGAACCAACAATTTTCACATCAAATACAGATATGTTATCTAATGTTAAATATGCCCATTGTAGTCCTAAAATTAAACTTATTAATAATAACGGTATACCCGTTAATAATGAAGCCGTCATTCCTTGCTCAGTTTGCTGTAATGATGGAAGTCTCGTCCATTGCTTAGTCCATTTCTTTTTCTTTAATACATTATATAAAATCAAATATAATGTCGAAAAAACAAACGATAGTGAGAATGCCACGTACGAAAGTATTGCAAACGTAATATGGATAAATAAAAGCTCAGAGCTTAGTGCCTCACCTACTGGCGACTGTGTAATTTGCGATGGTGCAAATGTATGTATCGTCATGAAGATGAATCCAATTACGTTGATGAAGAATACTGGTAAATCTACTCGATATACGCAATGTAAAAGAATCGAAATGGTTATTAATAACCAAGCGTATAGATAGATTCCTTCAAACAACGATAGTATAGGGAAACGATGTGTCTCCACTATATACATTACTAAAAAAACTGATTGTAAAATCCATACGATGGAAAGTAGCCAAAATGCAACACGGTGAGCTTTTGCATCCTTATTTAAATAATCTATAAAATAGAATACAAGACTGATTGCATATAAGACGACCATCGCTTCATGTAGTCTTGTCATCGTCAAATCAGCCATAACTTACTCCTTTATTTTTAACTTTATCTCGAAAAAAAGACGATTTCGCATCTATTAGTTTACCATACAGATACGAAAACGCCTCCTAAACAAATTTCATTAATATGATAATCCAGGACTAGAAGATTGTGCTTCTTCTGCTATTTTTTGCATTCGATTTTTTTCTTCTAATTGGTGTTTTTTCACTTCATCTTGCACATCATTCTCAATTCCGAAAATTTGTTGGAAAAGCTGTAATTGTTCATTTGCTTTTGCTGAACTAGCCATTTCCTTAGCTTGCAAAATTGGTTCTTTTAATAATTGATTGATAATTGATTTCGTATGTTTACTTAACACTTTTTTCTCACGTTCTGTTAAATCAGGCATTTTGTTTTCAATACTTTGCATTGTTTCCTCTTGAATTGTTGCTGCTTTTTTACGAAGCGCAGCAATTACAGGTACAACACCAAGTGTTGATAACCAGTCTTGGAATTCATGAATTTCAGTGTCAATCATTGACGAAATTTGCTTAGCAGCACGTTCACGCTCAGCTAGGTTCGCCTCAACTATGCCTTGTAAATCATCAATATCATATAGGAAAACATTTGGTAAATCGCCAATACGCGGATCTAAGTCACGAGGTACAGCGATATCTACCATAAATAATGGTTTTCCTTTTCTTAAACGTTCTACAAATTGCATTAATTCAAAATCAATAACATAGTCTGTCGCACCAGTTGAACTGATTAAAATATCAGCTTCAAGAAGTGTGCATTGTAGCTCTTGCATTGATTTTGCTGTTCCTTCAAATTTAGAGGCAAGTAATTCCGCCTTCTCAAATGTACGGTTAATCACCGTTACTTTACCAACACCACTACCATACAAATTTTGAGTAGCTAACTCACCCATTTTACCTGCGCCTAAAATAGCAACATGTTTTTGTTGTAATGAGCCGAAGATTTTCTTAGCAAGTTCTACTGCCGCATAAGAAACAGACACTGCATTTTCGCCGATAGCTGTTTCACCATGCGCGCGTTTTGCAAATGTAATAGCTTGCTTAAATAGTTTATTGTAAACAGTACCAGTTGCACCGATTTCTTGCCCATTCAAGAAGCTTGTACGCACTTGTCCAAGGATTTGCGTTTCTCCAAGTACCATTGAATCTATCCCTGCAGTTACGCGGAACAAATGCTCCATCGACTGTTCATCTTCACGAATATATAAATGAGCAGAAAAAGTTTCAACAGGAACTTTAAACCAATCTGCCAGGAATTGTTTTATATAGTGTCGTCCGGTATGCAATTGATCGACAACAGCATACACTTCTGTTCGGTTACATGTAGATACAATTACGTTCTCTAATATGCTTTTTTCACTTTGAAGAGCTCTCATAGCATTCGGTATTTCACTCTCAATAAATGAGAATTTTTCACGAATCTCTACTGGAGCTGTCTTATAATTCAAGCCTACTACGATGGTATGCATGAAATCATACACCTCTCACGTTCATCTAATTCACGATTTCTATTATAGCATAAATGTCCGTCACAGCTAGTTTTAATTGTGAACGGTATATGAATGATAATAGCACGCGTCTTATTTAGAATAATTATAATGTAAGTGTATCAAAAAATTTGTCGAACAACAACCTTATTGCTTTATATATTATTTTCCCCAAACGAGCACATAACTATTCACTACATAACAAAAGAGCGCAAGCAACTATCACTCGCGCTCTTCCTATTAAACTGTTACATTCTTTTTTCGATTTCTGCCCAAGCTTGGTCCATACCCATGCTTTTTTCAGAAGAAAATAAGATAAGCGGATCATTTGGATCCATGTCCAATACATCTTTCACGACTTTTTTATGCTTTTCCCATTTACCTTTTACAATTTTATCCGCTTTCGTTGCAACGACGATACATGGGATATTGTAATGCTTCAAGAAATCATACATCATACAGTCATCAACTGTTGGTTTATGACGAATATCCACAATTAACACAACCGCTTTTAATAGAGATCTGCTTGTGAAATATTGTTCGATCATTCGTCCCCAAGCTTCACGCTCAGATTTTGAAACTTTCGCATAACCATAACCTGGAACATCCACAAAGAACAATTGCTCTTCAATTTTATAAAAATTTAGTGTTTGAGTTTTTCCTGGTTTAGATGAAATACGCGCCATACTTTTACGTCCAATCATTCGATTGATAAAAGATGACTTACCTACATTTGAACGTCCTGCCAAAGCGAACTCTGGCAGACCATCCTCTGGATATTGTGCTGGTCGTACTGCACTAATGACCATCTCTACATTATTAACTTTCATATTTCTCCTCCGTCTAACGCTATTTCCAGTACTTCATCTGCGTTTGACACTATCTTAAATGAAAGCTGTTCACGAACACTATCTGGTATATCATCAATATCGCGTTCATTGTCTTTCGGTAAAATAATTGTCGTTAAGCCTGCACGATGCGCCCCTAACGTTTTTTCTTTCAAACCACCAATTGGTAATACTCGTCCACGCAACGTCACTTCACCGGTCATCCCAATTTCTCGTCGGATTGGACGTTTCGTTATTGCAGAAGTTATAGCTGTAACCATTGTAATCCCCGCTGATGGACCATCTTTTGGTACGGCTCCTTCTGGTACATGAATGTGAATATCATGTTTGTCAAAAAATTCCGGGTCAATATTAAGGTCCTCTGATTTTGAACGGACATAAGATAAAGCCGTTTGAGCAGATTCCTTCATCACGTCTCCAAGTTTACCAGTTAACTGCAATTTGCCTTTACCAGGTGTTAATGACACTTCAATCTGTAAAGTATCACCACCAACTGTTGTATACGCTAACCCAGTGGCCACACCTATTTGATTTTCTGTTTCAGCTTGGCCGTAATGGAAACGATGTTTCCCAAGAATATCTTCAAGATTCTTAGCCGCCATTACCACACGTTTTTTATCACCCGCAACAATTTGCATTGCTGCTTTACGGCATAATGTTGCAATTTGACGTTCTAATCCTCGAACACCTGCTTCGCGAGTATAATATCGAATTAGATCAATAATAGCATCATCGCGAATTTGCAATTGTGTCTTTGACATACCATGCTCTTTCAGTTGTTTCGGAATAAGATGTTTTTTCGAAATTTCATGCTTTTCTTGCTCTGTATAACCTGCGATAGTTATAATCTCCATACGATCAAGCAATGGACCAGGAATCGTACTTAAATCATTTGCTGTCGCAACAAATAATACATTTGATAAATCATAAGTTTCTTCAATGTAATGATCACTAAATGAATTGTTTTGTTCTGGGTCTAATACTTCAAGCATAGCGGCTGAAGGATCTCCTCGGAAATCATTCGACATCTTATCGATTTCATCAAGTAAAAATACAGGGTTTACTGTACCGGCCTTTTTCATACCTTGTATGATACGTCCTGGCATCGCACCCACGTAAGTTCTTCTGTGCCCACGAATTTCAGACTCATCACGTACACCACCAAGTGAAATACGGACAAATTTACGATTTAAAGCTTCTGCAATCGATTTTGCCAAAGAAGTTTTACCTACTCCAGGAGGTCCCGCCAAACATAAAATAGGACCACGTAAAGATTGTTTTAATTGTCGAACTGATAAATACTCAAGAATACGTTCTTTGACTTTATCAAGTCCTTCATGATCACGATTTAAAACTTTTTCTGCCATTTTAATATCATGTCTATCTTCGGTTTTTTCCTTCCATGGTAAAGCAACAAGCCAATCAATATAACTACGGATAACGCCACTTTCAGCTGCTGCTGCAGGCAATTTTTCGTATCTATCCAATTCTTTATACGCAGCTTTTAATGTAGATTCAGGCATTCCTGATTCTTGAATTTTCTTTTTCAATTCAGATACTTCACCTGTTTTGCCTTCACGATCACCAAGTTCCGTTTGAATAGCCTTCATTTGTTCACGTAAATAGAATTCCTTTTGCGCTTTTTCCATTGCACGTTTTACTTTAGAGCCAATCTTTTTCTCAAGATTCAATACTTCTTGCTCATCATGTAAACGTTGGATTAATATTTCCAAACGCTCCTTTACGTCGATGATTTTAAGAATCTCTTGTTTGCCATTAATTTTCAACGGCAAATAAGAAGCAACCATATCTGCAAAGCGTCCTGGTTCTTCAATATCAGCAACAGTATCATATGTTTCTGTTGTTACTTTACTCGAAGCTTTCGAGTACTTTTCAAAATAAGTTAAAAGAGTACGCATTAAGGCTTCTGTTTCAGCATCTACAGTTTTTGAATCTTCAAAGTTTTCAATTTCTACAACTGCAAATTCTTCTCCATCACGATAATCAACGACTTTCGCACGATTTAGACCTTCAACTAGAACACGAATTGTTCCATTGGGTAACTTTAGCATTTGTTTTACATATGCGACTGTCCCGACTGTATATAAATCATCCAGCGTAGGATTTTCAATGCTCATCTCTTTTTGAGTGACTAAGAAAATAAGATTATCTTCCAGCATTGCATGTTCAAGAGCTGCAACAGAGCGCTCTCGACCTACATCGATATGTAATACCATCGTGGGATAAACTAGTAAACCTCTTAAGGGTAATAATGGGATATTTTTTGTTCTTTTTACTTCAGTCATGCGGGTGATCACCTCCATTAGATTTTGTCCGATTTACCCGCAAATCAAACATTATTAATTACAGAAATGATTACCATTTCAATTTCACTCTTCATAAGTGTTTATCGACTGAAATTAATTTTAAAAAAAGCCAGCTTTCGAGTAGTGCTGATTGGCACTTTTTCGAAGCCAGCTTTTCAATCAGTTATTAAGCAGATGTTTTTTCGCTGTCTGATTTTAACTCAGTTCCATCTTCAAGTAAAAGTTTTGGACGAGCTTTTTCTGTAATCGTTTCTTTCGTAATGATACATTTTGCAATATCATCGCGAGAAGGTAGTTCAAACATAACATCTAACATAATGTTTTCAATAATTGAGCGTAAACCACGAGCACCTGTTTTGCGTTCGATTGCTTCTTTAGCAATTTCCAATAATGCATCTTGATTGAATTCAAGTTCAACGTCATCAAGAGCTAGCATTTTTTGATATTGCTTAGAAAGCGCGTTTTTAGGCTCAGTTAAAATTTGAACAAGTGTTTCCGCATCTAGTTGTTCAAGACTTGCTAAAACCGGAAGACGACCAATAAATTCAGGAATTAATCCGAATTTTAATAGATCTTCTGGGATTAAATATTTCATCAAGTTATTATCTTCAAGTTCGTCTTTCTTACCATTCGAACCGAAGCCAATTACTTTTTGACCTAAACGACGCTTAATAATAGATTCAATTCCGTCGAATGCTCCACCAACGATGAATAGAATATTAGTTGTATCGATTTGGATAAATTCTTGATGTGGGTGTTTACGTCCACCTTGAGGAGGAACGCTAGCAACTGTGCCTTCTAAAATTTTCAGAAGCGCTTGTTGTACACCTTCACCAGATACATCACGTGTAATCGATGGATTTTCTGATTTACGGGCTACTTTATCGATTTCATCAATATAAATAATCCCTTTTTCAGCACGTTCGATATCGTAATCAGCAGATTGAATCAGTTTAAGTAGAATATTCTCTACATCCTCACCAACATAACCAGCTTCTGTTAAGGATGTAGCATCTGCAATAGCAAACGGTACATCAATAATACGCGCTAATGTTTGGGCTAGTAATGTTTTACCACTACCAGTTGGGCCGATTAACACGATATTAGATTTTGAAAGTTCTACATCGTCAATTACACTGTTTGAGTTTACACGTTTATAGTGATTATACACTGCAACAGATAGGGCTTTTTTCGCACGCTCTTGACCGATGACATAATCATCCAAAATTGCAAGTATCTCTTTCGGTTTCGGAATATCTTTTAATTCTACTTCTTCTTCTGTACCTAGTTCTTCAACTACGATTTCAGAACACAACTCGATACATTCATCACAAATATATACACCTGGTCCTGCAACCAGTTTACGAACTTGTTCTTGTGGTTTGCCACAGAATGAGCATTTTAAGTTGCCTTTTTCGTCATTAAATTTGAACAATTATTTCACCCCTATTCAAGCAATAATGTTACAAGATTACGTTAACATTATCAAATATAATGATTTTGTATAGCTTGTAACACTTTGCTTTATAATTCTCTCTATGTATTACAAAGTGCTAATTATGTATGTGATAAAACAAGGTACGCTAAAAACCACGTACCTTGTCCTATCAATTCATGATGCTATTTAAATATTACTCAGTAATTTTTGCGTTTTCAGCTAGGAACTCAACTGTTTTTTGGATTTTGATATCGTGTTCTAAAACATGAGTACCACCTAAAGCAGTTTTAATTTGTTCTGCATCCATACCGAATTGTGCAGACATTTTTTCTAATTCAGCAGTTAAATCTTCTTCAGTTACTTCGATTTTCTCTGCTTCAGCAATTGCTTCTAAAACTAATGATACACGAACGCGGCTTTCAGCGTCAGTTTTCATTTGTCCACGAAGAGCTGCTTCGTCTTGTCCTGAGAATTGGTAGTAAAGATCAAGATTCATACCTTGCATTTGAAGGCGTTGAGTGAATTCTTGCATCATACGATCAATTTCAGTGTTAATCATAGCTTCTGGAATATCCATAGAAGCGTTAGTTGCTGCTTTTTCTACTAATTCATCACGTAAAGCTGTTTCAGAAGCAGTTGCTTTTTCAGCTGCAGTTTTTTCTTTTAGTTTAGTACGTAGAGCATCTAAACCTTCAACTTCGCTATCGATTTCTTTTGCAAGATCATCGTTTAGCTCAGGAAGTTCTTTACCTTTAACTTCATTAATAGTTACTTTGAAAGTAGCTTTTTTACCAGCTAATTCAGCTGCATGGTATTCTTCTGGGAAAGTTACTTCAACTTCTTTAGCTTCGCCAGTTTTTGCACCTACTAATTGTTCTTCGAATCCTGGGATGAATGAACCAGAACCGATTTCAAGTGAGTAGTTGTCGCCTTTTCCGCCTTCGAATGCTTCGCCATCAACGAAACCTTCGAAATCGATAACAGCAGTATCGCCAGTTACGATTGCTTGATCTTCTTTAACAACTAGCTCAGCTAGACGTTCTTGTTGTTCTTTTAATTGAGCTTCAATTTCTTCATCAGTTACAGCAGTGTCTTGTTTAGTCACTTCTAAACCTTTGTAGTCACCAAGAGTTACTTCTGGGCGAACAGTTACTTTCGCTGTGAACGTGAACGCTTCGTTTTTATTAATAGCTTCGAAGTCGATTTCTGGTTGATCAACTGGTTCTACTCCAGCTTCATCAAGAGCTAATGGATAGTTACCATTTACTAAGATTTCTAATGCATCTTGGTATAATGATTCAACACCAAAACGTTGTTCGAACATTTGACGAGGCATTTTACCTTTACGGAAGCCCGGTACGTTAATTTGTTTTACTACTTTTTTGAAAGCTTGATCTAAAGCTTCGTTTACTTTTTCAGCAGATACTTCTACTGTTAATAATCCAGTATTACCTTCTTGTTTTTCCCATTTCACTGACATTTATTCTACCTCCAAAAATAATTTCAAATGTTAGACAATTCATTCGTTTTTACGATTTTGACAACCATTTTAGTATATCATAGATAGCTATACTTTCAACTTATTTCATACGTCAGGCAGTTCAGAAAGTTGCTCAAGCTTGTGGAAAAAGTCCATCAAGTCGTAATCAGTTTCCTTTACTTCTCCGAACATTGCATGTACAAAGTCAACGTAGCCATCCGCTATTTCCCGTGCTTCATAATCGAACCATTCAAATGGATAAGTTACGACAATATGTCGTTGTATCAAATATTGTACCATATCTAATGCCGATGGTTCTTGCTGTAGCTCATCTTCAACAATTGCCAAGACCGCTTCTGTAACAGGTAAGGCAGATGGTTCTGCTAACTCGACAGGATTAACCGTACACAGAACATTGAATTTTGTAACCTTCACCGTTGTATCAACTTGTTGATTTACTAGCAATAACAATGCCTCACTTTGAAGTAAGGGGTGGATTCGGTCATCTTCGATAATGGCTACAATTTCCTCTTTTATATGACGAATATTAACATGTCGAATACTCTGCAATAATTGAAACTGTTTCATATAAGATAAAGAGAAAAAATGATCTGGTTGTAACGCTGTACTATCAATCTCCTGATCGACTACCGGCTCATCTGCCTGAATAAGATTCTCTGCTATACGAGCATTAAGTTCTTGCAAGCGAATAAACTTAGGAATTGATTCCTCTGGAATGACTTGTTCTTCAAGTAATGATCTGATTAATTCCTCTACCTGATTGAACTCTTTCAATTCCATGCAGACAGTGAGATATAACTCCATCGCTTCTATGTATTTATGAGGACCTATCGCGAGTAATTTCTCACATGCCTCTTTCGCTTTTTCAAAATTTCGTATTTCATATAAGGAGAAAGCATATACACTAAGCGTACTTTCATCGCCTTCAGTATACTGCAATGCTTCACTAAGAGCTTGCACAGCTAAGTCATATTGATAATGCTCTGCATAGTGATGCCCATCAGCTATTAGTTTATTAATAGCTCCAGGAAACACAATGACATTATCTTGTTTTAGAATATTGTGTCGTTTTTTTCGCATGTGTGCTCACTCTCCCACTCTATTTTATCATATTTTGCATATACACAAAAACATTTTACACACCCATATTCCCTCTTAGATAGTGGAAGTTCAAAGCAACAAGTTCAATAAAAAGGATTTTACTTCCAATGTTTATATAGGTAGAAACTCTATATCTCACATAGTAACAAAGGCGACTTTCTCCCATTATAACCGTCTTCTATCGTATATAATCGAAGTCACCTTCCAAAATATACTACACAGGTTAATTGGCTGGAAAATGCTGCTCAACTGACTGTAAAAAGTGTTGTATCGCTACTGGAAGATGACGATTTTTCATATATGCTAGATAGACTGTTCTTTCAAGGGAAGGATGATCAATCGGTCTTTGGACAACTGTTTTGTCGATTGGCTCCATAACATAATTTTCAGGGACAATTGTAACCCCTAAATTATTTCTCACTAAAGAAACTGCTGTTTCAAAACGCTCTATCTCAAATTGAATGTTTAAGTTTAATTGCCCAACTTTAAAGGCATTTATAATATCTATTCGTGTTTGAAAACCTTCTGTACTAATAATGAATGATTCCTGCTCTAAATCAGCTAAGCTCAAACTAGCTTTTTTTGTTAGTGGATGTCCTTGAGGCAACACAGCTACTAATCGTTCCTTATAAAGTGGAATCGATTCTATATCCTCCTCATAAATCAATTGATTCGTAATGATTGCATGTGATTTATATGTTTGAAGAGAGTGTTTAACATGCTCTACGCTTAGTACATCAAAAAGCTTAAATACCATAGCCGGGTAACTTTGTTTATAGGTATAGATCAAATTAGGTAGCCAAGTCTTAAGTGATTCAATTATACCAAGTACAATTTCACCTTTTCCTCCAACTATTACTTCCTTCATTTCTTTATTCATAATATCCATTTGAGATAACATGATAGTTGCTCTCGTATATAGCAATTCACCTGCATCCGTTAATACAAATTTTCGAGTACTTCTTTCAAGTAAAGGTGCTCCAACTTCATGTTCTAGCTTCTTTACTGCATTGCTTAAGGAAGGTTGCGATATATGTAGTTTTTCAGCTGCTTTAGAGTAACTTTTATTATTCACAATTGTGATGAAATAATATAATCTTTTTAAATCCATAATTATTATCTCTCTCCACTTATAGTTTTTAACTATTATTTTATAATAATTATATATTAGAAATTATAATTAATGAAATATATAATGAATTTACAATCAATTTTAATTATTCTAAACGTTGAGGTGAAATATATGTATACAATGATTACTAAAGAACAATGGCAAGGTCGTATAGACCATCCGACAAATCGAGTGAGTTTTCGATACCATCAAGCAGTCGAACCAATTAATATTCAAGAAATCAAGGAAAGTACAACTTCCACTTCAACCATTATTGGCTTTGAATGTGAAGAAGGCGTTAGAAGAAATCAAGGACGTCTTGGCGCAGCTGCTGCTCCTAATGCTATAAGATCCTCATTATCAAGTTTGCCTTGGATACTGCCTTCTGAAAGTAAATTACAGGACGCTGGAAATATAGCATGTAAAGGTTCGCATCTTGAAGAAGCTCAAATTGAACTAGGTAAAGCTGTTACTAAAATTTTAAATTCTAAATCTAAGTGTATCGTGCTCGGAGGAGGTCACGAAACTCTATATGGCCATTACTTAGGAATTAGAGAAGCGATTGGACCGGATAAAAAACTCGGCATAATCAATATTGATGCGCATTTTGACTTGCGCTCATATGAAATTGAGCCATCATCTGGTACGATGTTCCGTCAAATTTTAGAAAAAGATATGAATGCTAGCTATTTTGTACTTGGTATTCAACGTTATGGCAATACAATGGAATTATTCGAAAAAGCAGATGAACTTGGTGTTCACTACATCTATGAAGATGAGCTAATTACTGATTCATCTCAACTTTATAAAAGCGAGTTACAAGAATTTATCGATAACCATGACGCAGTGTTGCTAACACTTTGTACAGATGTATTGAACGCTGCATTTGCACCTGGTGTTAGTGCACCTTCTCCGTTTGGCTTATCTCCACAAATTGTACGTTCTATTATTCAATTTGTGACAAGTGATGACAAAACGGTGTCATTTGATATTTGTGAAGTGAATCCATCGTTAGACGAAGGGGGAAGAACGACAAAATTAGGGGCATATTTCGTCAACGAAGCAATAGTTTCTTTTATAAAGGGGTATGGTAGATGTTAGAAATCAATCAAATAACAACCGTCTTTTTAGCGGTTGCTCTATTAACTTTAGGTAGCTTTATCATTAAAAAAATAGGGGTTTTACAGCGTTTTTGTATTCCAGCACCGGTTGTTGGGGGCTTAATATTCGCAGCACTTGCGACTATTTTACAAGCAACGGGCACTTTAGAAATTTCATTAGATACCTCTTTACAAAGTTTGTTTATGATTACTTTTTTCACGACTGTTGGTTTAGGGGCAAGTTTTAAATTAGTAAAGCTTGGCGGGAAATTACTAATCATTTATTGGCTAGCTTGTGGCTTTTTAGCACTTATGCAAAATGTAATCGGTGTCTCACTTGCATCATTATTTGGCATCGACCCTCTAATTGGCATGATGGCTGGAGCTGTATCAATGGAAGGTGGACATGGTTCTGCCGCTGCGTTCGGACAAACATTAGAGGATCTCGGAATTTCCTCAGCGATGACAATTGGCGCTGCGGCTGCAACATGTGGTCTTGTAGCAGGCGGTCTTATTGGTGGTCCGATTGTTAAATATTTAATCACTAAACACGACTTGAAACCTGCAGAAGAAGAGGAAGTTGCTAGCCACGAGGATGATGACTATCCAATTACTTCTGAATCTTTTCTATTCCAAGTGTTTATCATTACATTCTGTATGGCGGTTGGTACATATTTAGGCACATTATTCTCAGAAGCTACAGGATTTGTTCTTCCAGGATATGTAGGTGCTATGTTTACTGCTGTCATTGTACGAAATGTTTTAGATAAAATTAAACCACATTCAGTTCATATGAAGAGTGTTAACTTAATTGGTGACGTGACATTAGGTATCTTCCTATCAATGGCATTAATGAGTATTAAACTTTGGGAAATCGCAGATTTAGCATTACCATTATTTGCTATCGTATTTGTTCAAGTATTATTTATCGTCGTATTTAGTATCTTCGTGTTATTCCGTATCCTTGGAAAAAACTACGACGCTGCTGTAATGGTTGCTGGTTTTGCTGGACACGGATTAGGTGCAACACCAAATGCAATGGCTAACATGTCAGCTGTTGTAAACCGTTTCGGACCATCTCGTAAAGCATTTTTAATCGTACCAATCGTTGGCGCATTTTTAATTGATGTTTTTGCAATACCAATCATTATCACTACCATTAATCTATTCAAATAATAATAGGACCGTTATCCATTTGGATGACGGTCTTTTTGACTTTTTCTTGTATGACCCAGTTTTTCGTTAGGCTCATCGATTCATTAAGAAGAGATTCTAAAAAAGACACAAAGGAACCTTATTTATCGACCTAGTTAACTTTACTTTTTTTCGATGTTGTCCTTTATTCATCATATTCATCAAAAAACTTCTAGCCCTATATACGAACAACATGCAAAGTATGATCAATGCCCTCCTCCATAATAATAAGGATTCTGTACAGCGTTATAATATGGATGATAGTTTGTCATAGGTATGCTAGGTTGTTCTATGTTGGTGTTCTTTGGCTGTTTCAAACAATTGTCAGTTGGTCCAATGAGTATTGTTTCATTATTTAAAGGTGCAAGCGTTTTTTTCAATTGGTTAGGATCTAAACAATAAGCATAAGCAAGTACTTCAGTAGGTGTTTTTGTAAGGAGATCCGACCCTAATATAGATTCTGGATACGGGGCATCAAAAATAGCAAGTAAATGCGTTTTTTCTTTTGTCGCTATTTCCCAATGCCACCAACCTTGAGGTATGTTCGCAACTTGCCCAGGGGTAATCGGTATATGTGACACTTTATTAGTAAATGGGTTAATCAAAGAAACGACTGCAGATCCTGAAATACAATATACTAACTCCGAAGCATTTTGATGATAATGCGGTTCAATAATACGATCTTTACTTAAAAATATATCAAAAAGCGATACATTCCCTAGCGTATTTAAATTATTTCTACCTAGACTATTAATAAAATTTTCATTATTACGCGTAAATAATCTGTTTTTATTTAAATCAAAAAAGAATTCTACATTCGGTTGTGTAAAATCCATGTAAGAAATAGACATTGATTAAAAACCTCTTTTCATTAAATGATTCGTCTCATCGTATTTTATGCAAATAACAAAAATGCGTGACAAATGCCTATACAAAAAAGAACCCTTTAAATTGAGGGTTCCCTGGAATCTTTCCCTATTCATTTCATACACGTTGCCAGAAACGTTGAATGGTCATTGCATCTATAAATTCCTTCGAAAAAGTTTGCGGATTTTGATCTACTAATACACCTGGCTTCCCTAAAATTCCAATCGACTCTAAAATTGGCGCAGCCGCTTCAGAAGCACCAATTGGTTTGAAATGATTATACGTATCTATTAAAAAGGACTTTGTTTTCCATAGGAAATTTTCATTTGCATTTGGACTTACACCTACATAAAGCCCGTCATAAAGTAAAGGTGAACCCGTTAGAAAACTTTGGTCTACTTTTAATTCTATGCCGTCAGTACCTTTCACTACACCTAATTCATCATGAACAATGACAGGTTGGAGTCCGACTTTTTTCCACTGTTCTAATAAATAATTAGTTTCCCTACCATTAAAACCACTTTCTAAAATAACACCCACTTTTAGCGTTTTTGGTGAATGTTTAGTATTAAATAGACTTAAAGCTGGAGATGACTTTTTCACCTGAGATTCTGGCACTTTCGGAACCTCAACACCTAATGCAGTAGCAACTACTGTTGCTAATTCTGTACTAATATGACCTAGCATATTCACTACTTGTTGCCTTACGGAAATACTTTGCACCTTTCCTAATTCAAAGCTAAAAGCTTGCATAATATGGTCTTTTTCTACTGGTGACATGCTATTCCAAAACAAGCGCGCTTGCGAAAAGTGATCTTCAAAACTTTCTGCTGTTTCTCTTACTTTTCTCCCATCTACCAAAGAAGGATATGTGACAAAGCCCCCTTTTGAACCTGGCACTGTGTATGGTGTATTATCTGCTAATGAGTTTTTATGGTAAGCAATTCGATCTTTGTCGATGATGTAGCGAGAAGCTCCATCACGTTGATTATTATGAAAAGGACAAACAGGGCGATTAATCGGCAATTCTTGATGATTCGTACCTACGCGATACAACTGAGTATCCGAATAAGAAAATAGTCGGCCTTGTAGAAGTGGATCATTCGTAAAATCAATACCTCGAACAATATTTCCAGGATGCAATGCGACTTGCTCAGTTTCAGCAAATACATTATCAACATTTCGATTTAAGGTAATTTTCCCAATCATTCTAACTGGTATATCTTCTTCAGGCCATAATTTAGTAGAGTCTAATATATCAAAGTCAAATTTAAATTCATCTGCCTCTTCTAGCACTTGAATACCAAGTTCATATTCTGCATAATTTCCATTTTCTATATTTTCCCATAGATCTCTTCTATGGTAATCTGCATCAGCCCCACCTAACTTCTGCGCCTCATCCCAAATGAGTGACCGTAAGCCTAGTACGGGCTTTATATGAAATTTCACAAAACGGGATTTGCCATGCTTATTGACGAATCGAAATGTATGAACTCCAAAGCCTTGCATCATTCGGAAACTTCTTGGAATGGTTCTATCACTCATAATCCACATTGCCATATGAGCTGACTCCTGATTATTTGCTATGAAATCCCAGAATGTATCATGCGCTGTTTGCCCTTGAGGAATCTCATTATTAGGCTCCGGTTTAACTGCGTGGATTAAATCCGGGAACTTAATACTATCCTGAATGAAAAACACAGGAATATTGTTGCCGACTAAATCAAAATTACCTTCTTCAGTATAAAATTTCGTAGCAAAACCACGGACATCTCGATTCGTTTCATTTACACCTTTAGAACCTGCCACTTGTGAAAAACGTATAAATAATGGCGTTTTGACAGCAGTATCATTAAGGAATTTAGCCATTGTTAATTCTTCAAGTGACTCATACAATTCAAATTCACCATACGCCCCATATCCACGTGCATGCACAACTCTTTCAGGAATTCGCTCTCGATCAAAATGCGCCATTTTTTCACGGAAAAGAAAATCTTCAATTAGCGTTGGACCTCGGTCCCCTGCTTTTAACGAATCTTCATCATTGGAGATTTTCACACCTTCATTTGACGTCATGATTTTCCCTTCGTTTTGACGTACAAACTGCTGGAGTTGCTGTTCTTTCTTATCCATCTTATCGTTATTATTATTTTTCAAAAAACCACCTCATCTATACTCTATGCAGGTGTTTTTTTCATTAGTAGTAAAACTAGAGAAAAATAAATACATACGTAAGCACCTTCTAAAGGATAAAAAACGCTTTAGAAGGTGCTAAATTTTATTATAATTCTTTCGCCATAGTAGTTACTATTTTATCAATGACCGGAATGGTGTCTTCCTTATTTTGTACAAGAACACTAAAAATGTACCACTTGCCGCTATCTGCTTGCACATATCCACTTAAAGTATTGACCCCATTTAGAGAACCTGTTTTGGCAATAACCTTACCTGCCGTTAATGGGTCTTTAAAACGATTACGCAACGAACCTCCTATCATTCGTTCAGCATTTGCAGCTACAGGTAAACTAGAATAATAAGTTTTGTACCAATTTTTCTCTTTTTGAACTTTGTAAAGCATATCCGTTAATGCATTGCTAGATACACTATTCTTATGGGACATACCTGAACCGTCTTCAAAGTTCCATGTTTTCATATCAAGTTTTAATGATTTGCCGTAAGATCTTACAACTTTTAAACCCGCTTTAGTGCTTCCATCATGCTTCTCAACTCGCCCCATTGTTTTAACTAAAATATCGGCGATTCCATTATTACTAAGTTTCATATATGGAATCATAATATCTTTTAATGGCATTGACCTTTTTTCAACTAGCAAAGTAGCTTTTTTAGGCGTCTTCATCACTTTAAGCGTATGACCACTTATAAATTGGATGCCCGCTTCTTCTAAAACTGATTGAAACAAAGATAATGTGTGTATGGTCGGATTTTTTACTGTAATCCACTCTCGCCCCGTTTTACCTATTGGCAAATTTCCACTAATGACAATTTGATTGGATTTGTATAGTCTCGTAATATCTAATGTGTACGCATCAGTTTCTTTGACTGTCTTTGCTTTATTAATTATTTCCATTTCACCAATATAAGGTGTGACTTTAATAGTAGGTGGAGTATCAACTGACTCTGTCGACACATCTACGATAACAGTCCCCGTATCATAGTCAGTATTGGGCGAAGTTGTTAATGCAGTAATCGGAGCAGCGTAATAATACGGTTCATCATCCCATACAATACCTGGCGTTAATAATTCACTATCAAACCAAGTATCATCACCGATCAAATGACCATCCACTGTATGAACACCTTTAGCTTTCAATTCCCCTGCAAACTGCTCCAAATCTTCTTTCATTAAAGTCGGATCCCCTTCTCCTCTTATGTACAGATCCCCCTCTAAAAGACCATTTGTAATCTTACCGTTCGTAAACAATTGTGTTTTAAACTGATAATTATTACCAAGTGTTTCTAAAGCAGCTGCTGAGGTCAGCAACTTCATATTCGATGCTGGTTTGATCACTTGACCACCATGGTATGAATAGATCAGATGCCCAGAATTTTTTTGCCGAACGGAAATACTCACTTCTGCTCCGTCAAGCTGTTCCCTTACAATCTTTTCAATATCTTCTCTTAATGGATTTAAGTCCTGAGTACCAGCATCAATCGTCTGGCCAAATAATAAAAAACTAACCATTAGCATAAATACTTTCACAAATAAAGAAAGCCTACTTTGCATACTTATCCCCCTTTTCTCTTATGTTAAAGTTTTGTAAATATCGTATTAGTCCACTAGTATATGCTGTATTTTCCCTGTCAATTCTCATTTTTCGCCATTGTTACATTCTGTTTACTTTAGTTATAAATTGCGTTCACTCCTTTTCAAACCTTGCCACTCAATCAAATTAGGATTTTCATCTAATATAGAAGTGTATTGCCTAATATCACCATACTTAGCCCCGGGATCCAAAGCTTTATACCGTTCAAGTTTTTGCAAACGCTCTTGCTCATTTGCCCAACCTAAATGCTTTAAACGCAACTCACTAGCACTATTCGGCAAATTATGTATATTTAACAGATAACGACCACAATGCTGGGGTTTATGAATTATTCTTAGGTAGTAAACAAAAATACTCACAGCTAACGCAGTGAGTATCATAAAATTCTTCATTATGTTCATTATTCGTTTTATTCCCTCCATCACGGCCAAAATGATTAGCACTATAATCTGTTTTTCTATTAATTCTTAAATCATCACTACTTCTCATTTAGACATCCACTCAAGTAGGGATTGAATGCATAAATATAATAATCCTCCTGTACCGAGTAACTTCATAGCCAATTCTGTTCGTCTTTCTAAATTACTCTTAGCTAGATCATAATTTCGACTTTTATCATTTTCAACTGCTATGTCACGAGATTTAATAAGTTCCCACTGATTTTGAATAGTATTTTGAAATAACAGACGTGTATCTCGATTTTCTTGTAGTATCGTATTTTCTAATTTCAGATAAGATTGCTCCACTGCACGCAATCGTTTTTCTTTGTCTAAGTCATTCACTTCTAACTGTTTTATACGCCCCTCATGATTATCTAAAAGATGATCGACCTCTACTATTTTCTCCAATGTTTAGTCTCCACCTTTCCCGAGTAGGTAAAAAGCACACCCTATTGGATGCGCTTTTTATGATATTTTTTTGCTATTTCACTCTCAATACTTGTCCTAAATAAATTGTATAATTACTATCAAGATTATTCCACGTCTTAATTTGAGTAACTGTGCTACCGTATTTTACACTCAATGAATAAACCGTATCACCCGAAATAACTGTATGATAAATCGCAGAGTCCTTCTTAGGTAGATTAAAGCACTTAACTAATCCATTCACATGTCCACGCGCTACATTTGTAAGCCACGTTTCATTTTTCATCTTTGTAGCATCACTTACACTATCAATAAACCCATTTTCAGTTAAAAGTGCAGGCATGTTCGATTCGCGTAAAACATGTAGATTGGATTGTTTTTTACCACGATCCGTTAACTGATTCACGTTCATAATCTCTGTGTGAATATTAGTTTGATAAGTTGTAGAGGGTACCCCAACCCCTGGATATACAAAACTTTCAAAACCAGTTCCCCCACCAGCGTTAATGTGGACTGATAAGAAAAAATCTGCACCCCATGCATTTGCCGCATTCGTACGATCCGTTAAACTTGGAAACGAGTCACCTGTACGAGACATTAAAATTGTTACATTATTATATTCTGCCGTAAGAATGTCTCTAATCTTTGCGCCAATTTTTAAAGTAATATCCTTTTCCTGAATTCCATTTCCAATAGCCCCTGGATCGCTCCCACCATGTCCTGGATCAATAAAGATTTTTACCATTCTAACATCCCCTTTGTTTGTTATTAGTAAGTACTTACAACTCAATAATATACGAACAAATGTTCTAAATCAAATACTTATTTAAACTTTTGTAAAAATTGGTTAATAATACCTAATATCCAAGTATTCATTACATGATTTATTACCTTCCGTTATTTCTCAATTTAAAGTTCCTCATTTTCATAAACAATCCATGGACGAGTTTCATGACTTGTTTAAAAAACATAAAATAGCCAAGGGGAGGCATGACAATGAAAGAAAATAATCCTAATCTAATCGCAAACAACACTTCGAAAAAGGTTTTGAATCACCAGAAAATCATCCCGCCAAACTTCATGTAATCGGTGCTTCTATTACAACACTAGGTGAGGCAATATTAACTATTGCGGCATTGGCAGAGTTACAAGAATTAGAAGAAGAACAAAGATTGAGTAACATACAGTCACATTTGCTTAAAGAACAATCAAGACAGTTAGAACAGATGCAAAAGCAAATTGATCTTTTAACATATCAAATGTCAAAAATGGACCGTAGAAAAAAGTGAAACAATTAATTCATTCTACATTCATGACACGCTGAATCTTTTTTCAATAGAGGTAAGGGTCTTGCTAGTAGAAATCAATTAGATCCTTCCTCAATAATTCTTGATAATTGCTTGATTCAAATAAAAATCATTACAAGTTTTTACTCATGCATCGTGTACTTCCAAGTAATAGGCATAATTTTATTCTCTTTCATAAAGACAAGCCTCTCTGTTCCTGTCTCTTATTTGCTATGTAGAACCACCCTTAAAATCATCAATAAAAAAAGAGAAGAAATATTTCTTCTCTTTTTTTTCACGTAGAAAAACGTTTCGCAAATAAAAAACCTTGATTTTTTAGTTGAATTTTTCGTTTTCATTTACAAGTTCATTCATCTGTTTAATTTCATATCTATTTATCTAATAAATGTTGTACGCAAATAATAAAATTTCACCTTTCTGATTTGAAATATCATTTAAGTCTGTTTTTCTTGCAAGCAAAAAAATTCGACCTCATTCATCACAGCGCTTAGTTTCGTATATTGTCCATCGTAATTTTCATGTGTGTAGCTCGTAAAAATAGACAGAAAAGCATCTTCTGTTAGATGTATACTTACAGTTTCAAATCCAAAGTAATAATTGATTATTTGTTGTTGATGGATTACTCTATCCACTTGAAGTTGTTGTACTCTTTTTGCAATCGTCTTCAGGTTATTTATGCTTAACGATTCTTGTTCATTTTGAGCAGTTTCAGAAGCATTGTATGGAGCACGGTCATAAACACCACATACTTCAAATACATCTGGAATCGGATCTATCTCCCAACCAAGGACATCTCTTTCATTACCCTCCTCATCAAAATACACGCCCCCATCTTCATATCCACCTTGCTTGAACACTTTATACAATTTCCCGTTGATTGTATTTTCTTTCATTTCATATGAGCGGTGTAGGTTATGGAAACGAACATAGTCGCCAACTTTAGCTTTACGAGATACTTTGCATAATAGCTTCCCTTTGTGATGAATTATTTCATCCTCTTTTTCATGCATCTCTTTTTCTTTAATGTCCATATTTGCTAAACGATTAAATTGTTTCATACTACTACCTCCCAAATGTATTTTGTTATAAGTGTTTTGAAAAGTTGCCGATTACAAAATGCATAGCTTCATCTATTATTCCAATAAGGTTTGGTTAGTATGCTTCCACCATTTCATTATTTCTATTAGTTGTATATTATCCGAATTTTTTCGGATTGTAAAACGATTAATTTCAATTTCTTCATAATATTTCCGAATATTCCCGGATTTTTAATTGCACATAATGGAGTAATCGATTATGATTAATTTAACTATTTTAGGTGATTGGAGGAAATGAGCATGATAGATAGGGATTTACCTCTCAAAAAGGAGATTGCCAAAAATATTAAAGAGTTACTAAAAAAAAACGATTTAAATCAAATCAAACTTAGTGAGTTAACTGGTATATCAAAAAGTACTCTATCTGATTATTTAAATTGTAAAACGCTCATTAATATTAGCAATGTAGAGAAAATGGCTGCTGCCTTAAACGTTGAAAAATCAAGGATTGATCCTTCATTTGAAACTCAAAAAGAATTATCCATTAAAGAAAAAACGATTGAAACCATTGCAGCACATATAGATGATGATGTAACAGAGGAAGAAATGGAGGTTATTAAAAACTACATAGACTTTATAAAATCGCAACGTAAAAAGTGAGGTGAATTTATGTTATACGAAGCTCTTATGTCTCAATATAAGCACTTAACATTTAAAGAATCCTTGTTAATGCCAAAAGGGTTATCTGGACTTTATGTAGACCATCAAATCATTGTGAATAAACGATTAAGCCTTTACGAAAAACATTGTGTTTTAGCAGAAGAGATTGGGCATTATGAAACAACTTACGGAGACATTACGAATTTAGAAAGTGTCCGCAATCAAAAATTAGAACTTACAGCTAGAAGATGGGGTTATGAAAAGATTGTTTCCTTGGACAAACTAATTGAATGCTATGTTGCTGATCAAAGAACTGAAGAAGACATTTGCACGTACCTAGAAATAACCCCACAATACTTATATTGCGCTATAGAAAGGTATCGACAGCGCTATGGCTTATCGACCATCTATAATGGCTATCGTATATTTTTTGATCCTCTGAATATTGAAAGGGATTTTTTTTAACCACAAAAAGAACATATGTTTCTATTTCTGACAACTGAACAAGAATTGTTTTAAAGATGATGAATATTTAGGCTGGATTATTTATGTTAGACCATTCAATTGAATGGTCTTTTTATTTGCCTTACATCATAGATTCCATTTCACTTTGCATTAAAAAAGGCATTTTCTTCTATTTATTTGTTCTAGAATTTTTCATAGCAAGAGGTGTATTTACTTTTATTGCAATTACAAAATGTGTCTAAACAAAGCATAGATGGACAGGATTTAGTTAAACAAGGCTGTTATTATTCGTATAAGGAGTGAGAGATATTGAACATTAAAGTCGGCAATTAATAGTATAGAATAGCAAGCAGTCGTTTTGGGATTTCATCTTGAACTACCTTTTATTGTTTTAAACGTTATGTATGTTAATGAGTAGTTTAGAGGATAAAAATAACTTTTAGAATCGGAATAGTTAGCTAATACAAACTGCTGAATAATTGATCTTACAAGCAAATATGGCAACGACAAATCAGGGATTTTCCAAAAAAAATTCTTAGGCAATATAGTATAAAACCTAGTAATGTACGGAAAAGCTTTGCTCAACTGAACTCTTAAAATCGCCTGGTAAATCAGGTTTGTCGGAAGGGAGTAATAGCCGTGAAATACAAAATTGTTAAAAATAACGAAAATATAAAGGGTATTGTTGACCGTGATGATGAAGTTAATGGAAATGGAATAGACGGTTTACTTATAAAATTAAACAATGAAGAAAAAACTAGTCTTACTGAATGTGTAGTCAATAAAGATATACAAACTGAAGAAAAAATGGATTATTGGAAAGGACGAGAGTATATAAGAACCTTATACTAAGGATAATCCTTCAAAATAAACATATATACGATATTCTGTTAGTGGACTATTAAAATTGCTTAACATCATTGAATCAGTCAAAGTTATGTAACAATAAAAAAATGCCACTTCATTTTGAGTGGCTTTTTTTATTGTAGCAAAATCTATTAAAATACTAATTTATAATGTATGTCTAAATTAAACTTTGTTATTGTATTTCTTCTTTCCATAAGTCATATAACGCCATACTTTCTCTAATGGTCCAATAGGAAAGAACTTAAACCAGATATTACTAAAAATAATTTGGATAACAAAAATCAGGATTGCGATATATACAACATCCTTTGGAGATACAACATCAAGGCCAATTAGTGAAATAATCATCGTTCCTATAATGCTTTGTGCAATGTAATTTGTAAATGCCATTTGTCCCACACGCGCAATAGGTTTCATTAATTTCTCTATACGCTTATTTTCTAACAATAAAAATAATGTTGATAAGTAAAACATTGTTGTTGGAATTACTCCTAATTCAACAACTAGTTTTTCATTATTATAATCGCTTAGATGAGCGTACCAAATGCATAAAGAGGAAACAATGAACAATACAAAAGTTACAATTTGAATCCATTTAATCTGTTTTGACAATTCTTTTATTTGTAATAACCACCCTGCTTTAGCGGTTAAAAAGCCAGCTAAAAACATTATAAAGATTAGTATAATATCATTAGAAAAGAAATCAAGGATAGATGAGACTATTATAATAGTAGGCAAAAAAAACTTAACTATTAAAGAAACTACATAAATAGTTACAAAACTAACTAACCATTTCTTTACTGTAGTAATTTCCGCACCGTAAAATGGGATTAAAAACAATCCTACAATTGCGTATATTGGTAAAATTGTTCCCCAAAAAATAAATACATGGACGATTCCAAGAAGTAAGAGTACTAGTAATCGTCGTACCATACGTAATTTAGGTTTATCTCCACGACGTTCCGCTCTTGAAGCGAAAATATATAAGCCTATTCCAAATAAGAAAGAAAAAATAGAAAAGAATTTTTTTTCAACTATGATTGTTATCAATAGGCTAATAATTCCATTAAACCCACTGTAATCTGGTAAGGGGTCACCTTCTATAATAACTTTAAATGCTCCAACGTTTATAAGAAGTATGCCAAAAAGAGCAAGCCCACGTATAATGTCTAATGAAATAATTCTTTCCTTTTGTGATATGGATGGATTCATATATATCTCCTTTGAGTTCTTTATTTTGAATAATAGTCAGTATAACTTGCTAATCTTACGTGATATTAATGCCAACCTTACAAAAACCTTAAAACAATAGGTGAATGATTTTTACTCAATTTAAAATCAATCAGAACATATCTAATTAAAAGCCTAATACTGCAAAAAAAAAAAACGCCCAAAACCCTTAATGTAAAAGGGCTTCAGGCATCTCTTTTCCTATTTGACATCAATTAACAATACTACACCTCATATTCCGCCTATTCTCCATGACGAATTTGCGAGGGTAACATGCCGTAATGCTTTTTAAATAATTTACTAAAGTATTTTGTATCTGTGTAGCCTGTCGCAAGTGATATTTCATATATTTTCATATTCGTTGTTTTGAGCAGGGTGATCGCCTTTTCCATTCGTTTTTTAGTGATGTAATCCAAGACGGTTTCGCCAGTTTTTCGTTTGAAGTATTCACTAAAATAGGTGGCGTTCATAAAAACCTTACCTGCTATTTTCTCAATCGTTAACGTTTCATGTAAATGCTCATGAATCCACTGGGTCGCGATTTCAATCGACACATTCTTCGATTCAGGCTCCGCTAGCACTTCATTCTTGTGGAATTTAGCTTTAATTTTATCGAGACACACTTGCATTTCCAGCCTATCAATGGGTTTTAATAAATAGTCGAGGGCCCCTTCACGCATTGCTTTTTGAATAAATTCAAAATCATCGTAACCGCTAATTATCACTGCATAATAAGCTTTTGAGGTCCTTTCATTTAAACGAGTTAACAATTCCAAACCACTCATCAAGGGCATTTTCACATCGGTAAACAGCACATCAAATGGAAGGTCATGTGTTATAACATCATCGAGACAACTTTGGCCCGTTACATATGAGCCAACAATTTCCCATTCTTCACCGTTACTTGTAATTAGTTTTTCAATGCCCCTTCTTAGACGACTTTCATCGTCAACAACGATGACTTTAATTTTCTCTGTCATGATTGTAAACACTTCCTCTATCTAGAATAGGTATATGCATGAAAATTTTGGTGCCGATGCCCTCTTCACTTTGAATACGTAGATGATACTCATTACCAAAATGGAGTACAAGTCTACCGTTTACATTGGATAAGCCAAAGCTATCATCCTTTTTAAATATCTGATTGTCAGTTAACTGCTGTTTGATTAAAGTTAATTTTTCAGTACTAATTCCTTTACCATTGTCTTGAATGACAAGCTGCATCACGTTTTCTTCTTCTGTAACCGTGACATTGATTTCTAACGTCTGCCCAGGTATGTACGCATGCTCAAATGCATTTTCAATCAGTGGCTGGAGGATAAATTTTGGTGTCATTTTGTCGTGCAATGTATGTGCAGCTACGACCGAATATGCTAACGTTTCTTCAAAGCGTGCTTTCTGAATCACTAGGTAATCTTGAATATGTTGAAGCTCTAAATATAAGGGAACGAATTGGTCTTTATTGCCCAATGAATAGTGCAGCATGCGACCTAAATTTGTGACCATCTCTACCACGTTCGTTTTTTCATCCTCTTCCACCATAATGGCGATATTTTCTAACGTATTGTACATAAAATGCGGATTGATCTGCGACTGAAGTGCATATAGCTCTGCTTCCTTTTGCTTCAGTTCAATTTCATACTTTTCATTTATTAATTCCTCAATTTCTCTTAGCATTTTCGTGAATGCTTTTGAAAGCATACCTACTTCATCATTCGACTCATTCGTGAGCTGGATATCAAAATCTCCTTTTTCCGCTCGCTTCATCTCACCCGCTAAACGTTGAATTGGTTTTGCTACGCCCCACGCAAGAATGATCGAACTGCCTATTGCCAAAACTACAATAATGAAGAATGATATGATTGTTATATTGCGTACAAAATCAGACTCTTCAGTTAAGTGACTCACGGGAATAGCATGCATAAAGGTCCACCGGTTTTTAACACTATTGGCGCTACTATATAATGTTTGATCTGATTGAAAACTACCATTAGCTATTGGATAATCTACCTTATCTTTATCAAGGGTACCGATTAGAGACGGTATGGAATGATAAATAATATAACCTCGATCATCTATCATCCACATTTTCGCATCATCTTGCTCATCGACAGTACGTATTGTTTGCTCGATAAAGGCTAAATCAAGTGCCACAAATACGGTGCCTAAATTGTGCCTGTTTTCATAGTCAATAATTTGTTTTACTAGTAGCACAAATGGTTTGCCCTCTTTGAAGAAAAGAGAGGTCTCATGCGGAAAAAACACCCTTTCCTCCTCTTTTAATTTAAAGGAATTTCCGTATAATCCGATAGACTGACTTGTTGAGAATCCAGAATCATATGAAAGTCGTGAATTTTGAAACAGACGATCCTTTGAAGAAACAAACACACTAATAATATGCTCCCTACTACCTTGCATAAAGGAACTTGCCAAATAATTTTCAACTACATGTTCATCCTGTTTCATATTTGATACATTTTGAAAAGTGGACTTTCTCAAAATATTCATTACTTCTTTGTTGTTATTTATTTGATTCATTTCATCAAAATACTGTTCAATTTGTCGCTCCATATTATTATTAGCTTGGTTTAATAACCTCGGAATATATGTACCTACTTGTCTCTCTACTGATAAAACGTATTGACTATAAGCCACGTACCCTAATAAAGCAGTTGGAATAATAGTAATAATAATATAGGTCAATAATAGCTTTGTTTTTAACGTATAGTTTTTAAATCGCCTTCGCTTAAAAGTCATATTGATTTACATTCTCCTTTGTGAAATCGATGGCTTCTCCCATAACAACACGTTGCTCATTATTATAGAAACGCACAATGCCCACACCTGGAATGACTTCATAATCTTGAATATGTTCTCCTGCAAGTATCTTCTCAGTTAAAATGATCGTTAAATAGCCCAACTTTTTCGGACTCCATAAAGTAACTGTCTGTGCTGATCCATCCAGTAAATAATCCCTCATTAAATTTGGTGTCGATAGACCAACTACTGCAACCTGTCCAACCTTATTTTGTTCTTTCACAGCCTGTGCTGCAGCAGGAGGTCCAACAGAAGAATTGCCGATAATCCCCTGTAAATTTGGGTACTTTTTTAATAATGTCTTTGCTGCTTCATACGCAATTTCTGGATCATCATTAGTTGCAACGACCTCTACCAACTTCATATTCGGATAATATTGTTGCCATTGTGCTTGAATCCATTTGACCCAAGAGTTATGGTTAATTGCTGAAAATGAGCCTGTCATTATCGCAAACTCTCCTTCTTCTCCTGTATGAAGTGCTAGCTGGTCCATTAAATGACGTCCAAGAATTTCAGAGTCAACCATATCCACAAATAGATCTCGGGCTTCTGGTTGGCTATCAGCATCCCATGTCACAATCTTGATGCCTCGCTTTTTAGCCTCCTTCAATACTGAAGATAGACTTTTACTATCAATCACTGAGACTGCAATAGCATCCACTTTCTTATCCATCATTTTCTCCACAATATCACGTTGTAGTTCCGCTTCCGCTTTTAATGGCCCCTCATATACTATCTCTATTTCCAATTGTTCAGCTGCTTCTTTAACGCCTTCATAAACAGATTCAAAATATGGTATATTACCTACTTTCGGTATGTAAGCAATGCGATAATGTTTTTTAGTCTTGGGCTTTTTTTCAGTTTGTTCCTGTTTAACCTTGTCGGCTTCATATAATACATGGTATTTTTCTGGACTTGTACATCCAATAACCAAAGAAATGATAGCGATTACATAAAGAATCATTAAGAACCAACTTTTATTCATATAATCACCTACTCTTCAATTAAATTAAGAGACCAAATCTTCCGATAATTCAACGGAGTAATACCCTCTCGTTTTTTAAATAACTCTATAAAATGACTAACATCCTCTATACCTACATCTCGAGAAATTTGAGATATGGCGTCATTGCCAATTCTTAATTTATATTTTGCGGCATTCATTCGTTGGACGATTAAAAACTCATTTGGGGATAGACCTGTATATTTTTTAAACTGTTTAGCCATTTGATACTTGTTTACAGCTACACGCTTTGCCAGTTGGTCAAGTGTCCATTTTCGTTCAAAATCTGTCGTTAAAACCTCCTGTAGTTCAATTACATATGTTGGCATCACTTCCGTATTCTCTGGCTGATGCAGTGAAAGTTTCAATTGCTCACCCAAAATGTGCTGAATTCGTTGTGATATTTCGACTTCATAATAAAACTGATGTTGGTTTAGTAGTGGCCTTATTGACCACATTATTTGTTCAAAGAAATCTAGTGACTTAACCTTTACAACTAGTCCCTCAGCCTCTTTTAGTAGATTGAAATAAGAAGAAACAGCTGATCCATTTACATGCATCCAAAGGAAATTCCATGTCCCTTTTTCTGCTGTCCAATATCTTTGATACTCTCGACAATGTATTAAAAACAAGCTTCCTTTATGTAATGTATACGTTTTGTCCTTGTACTGCAGGAATCCCTCCCCTTCTAACGTCAATACAATTAAATATAAATCAAGCCCACTTCTCTCTGTGAAATAAGGTGCATATGTTTTAAAATAGCCAAACTCATGTAGCGTGTTTAAATGCTCTTTCGCTTTAATAGAAGGACTATCAGTAATCCAAATGGAGTCCTCAGACCAATTGTCTCTATATTGCTGCCACAATTTCATGCTGCTCCCCCGCTAGTCAAGATAATCATATAAAAAGACAATATACTCTAATGCTTTTAGTTATAGATATTAGTATTATTTTCAATAATCATACAGTTTTTACAAGGAGGAAACAAATATGAAACGTGTTCAATATAAGAAACCACGAATCGGCCTATATTCTACTGGATTGGAGGCTTATTGGGCTCAATTCCCTGGCTTACGCGAACGTTTACTCACTTATAATCGCTTTATCGAAAGCAATTTAGCCAAATCTTGTGATGTATCGAATTTTGGTCTAGTTGATACTGTTCAAAAAGCCCGTAAAGCAGGTGATTGGTTTAATGGACAACAAGTAGATATTATTTTTGTCCACGCTGCAACGTATGCAACAAGCGCTACAGTATTACCTGTTCACCAGCATTGCTCAGCAAAAGTGATATTATTGAATTTACAACCAAGTCCACAGCTTAATTATGATGAAACGAATACAGCTGAGTGGCTAGCAAACTGCGGCGCATGTCCTGTACCTGAATTCGCTAATGCTCTCCATCGATCGAATATTTCATATGATGTGATTAATGGTTTACTAGGACTTTCGGAAACACCAGTCGGCACAAGATCTAACGAAAATACCTCACACATGCCCGAAGCACAAAAAGCATGGAAAACTATTAATGAATGGGTACAAGCAGCAAGGATTAAGCATAATTTACAGCAGGCTACTTTTGGTTTTTTAGGTAACACTTATAGTGGTATGCTTGACCTTTATAGTGATTTCACGATGCTCCAAGCACAAACAGGAATTCATATAGAAGTACTGGAAATGTGCGATTTACAGGCTTTACAAGAATATGTGACAACTTCAGATGTTGCTGAAATCGAGCAAATCACACAAGAAATGTTTAACATTGCTGAAGATTCTCCCTCTGAAAAACTCGCTAAAAAGCCAAGCAAAGAACAACTTACACAAGCCTATAAGGTAGCTGCCACACAGCAAAAATTAGTGAAAGAGCATGGATTAGATGCTCTTGCTTACTATTATCACGGGTCTCCAGGAAATGCCTATGAACAGCTGCAAAGCGACTTTATTTTAGGACACTCTCTATTAACAGCTAACGGTATTTCTTGTGCGGGTGAAGGTGATTTAAAAACTGCTGTTGCAATGAAAGTATGCGATACAATTGGTGTCGGCGGTAGTTTTTGTGAAATTGTCGTAACTGATTACAAAGAAGGCACAATCCTGTTTGGACATGATGGACCTTTCCACATCGACATAGCTGAAGGAAAACCTGCGCTTCGTGGAATGGGCGTCTATCACGGTAAGCAAGGGAGTGGCATTTCTGTAGAGGCTAAAGTAAAAACAGGGCCAATTACTTTACTCTATCTAACGCAAACTGTAGAGGGCCGCTTAAAATGGATCATTAGTGAAGCAGAATCTACAGATGGCCGAATTATGACAATAGGAAACACGCAAACGCCGGTTAAATTTTCTCTACATCCGGATGAATATTTTGATACGCTCTTTAAAGAAGCACCAACACATCATTGTGCAATGGCAATAGGGCATAATGCTAGTGTATTCACGAAAATGGCAAAACTTATGGGCACTGAATATAAAGTCGTATAGTAAAGAAATGAAGCTGCCTCACCAGTCGGTTTTCACCCTATGAGACAGCTTTCAATTTGTTATGAACAGCAGAAAAAGCAACTAGTCAGGAGCAACTAGTTGCCTTACATTCATAAAACATGTACTACTCAATCTACTGATAAAACCTCTTGAGTACGTTTGAATAATTCCTCACGCTCATATTTTTCAACTTCTGCTAGCCATTTTTCACCAACTGGCACATTCATCTTCGCACAATATTGATCCCATACGGCACCAAATGGATATGTTTTAAATTCTTCTAATAATGCTAATCGAGCAGTATAATTCCCCTCATCTTGATAACGTTTCAATAAATCATGCGGCATTAATAGTGCATATAGCAGCGCCTTTATCATATTTCGCGTACCAATTGTCCAAGCAGCTACTCGGTTAATACTCGCATCAAAGAAATCTAATCCAATAGCAACCTTATCAAGTGCATCATTACGTACAATTTCAATTGCGATTTCTTTTAGTTCATCATCTAAAATAACGACGTGATCACTATCCCAGCGAACAGGTCTTGATACATGTAAAGCTAATTTGTCTGAAAAAAGGAGCATGGATGAAATTTTATTGGATACTGTTTCAGTTGGATGATAATGCCCAGTATCCATCAGGTAAGTCTTTTTATTTGTTAATGCATAGCCCATGTAAAATTCATGCGACCCAACTACATAAGATTCCGATCCAATACCAAATACTTTACTTTCCACTGCATCAATTAAATATTTTCCGCTTATTTCCTCCGCATAAATAGCATCTAGTGAATCCTTTAGGCGTTTTCTTGGCGTCAGCCGGTCTGCTGGGATATCTTTGTAACCATCAGGAATCCATATATTCATCAAGGAAGGCGTTCCTAATGCTTTACCGAAATACTCCGCTATCTTTCGGCACTTCACACAATGTTCAATCCAGAATTCACGAACTGTTGCATCTGGGCTTGCTAATGTTAAGCCATCTTCCGCTTTCGGATGTGAGAATAGCGTAGGATTAAAATCTAAACCAATTTGCTGCGTTTTTGCCCACTCGACCCAGTTTTTAAAATGCACCGGTTCTAGTTCATCACGGTCGACTACCTGGCCATTCGTTTCTGCATAAAGAGCATGTAAATTCACGCGATGACGACCTGGAATTAAAGACATCGCGAGTTCTAAATCCGCACGTAACTCCTCTGGCGTACGTGCCTTTCCAGGATAATTCCCTGTTACATCAATACCACCTGATAATTCACTTTTATTCACTTCAAAGCCACCGATATCATCGCCTTGCCAGCAATGAATCGAGACAGGAATTGTTTTTAAAATTTCTAGTGCAGCATCCGTATCAACATCCCATTTACCATAAGCTTCTTTTGCTAAAGCATAACTCTGTTCAACTGTCATTAAAATACCTCCCTATGAAAATGGCTTTATGCTAAGTAAAAAACTGACTTCAACTCTACCGCTACTGGACTGAGGTCTTCATTTGTTTCCATTAATGGCTCCATATACGTCCACCATTTTTGGCAAATCGCAGTGTCAGCCATAGTAGCCCACTTCTCTTCACTCTCAATTTCAACATAAGCAAATAATTGCCCCGTTTCTTCATCTAAAAAAATGGAATAATTATGTGCACCATGCTCTTTCAATTCTACCTTCATGTCATCCCACAGCTCGTCATGTCTCTTTTTATATTCCCCATAGCAATCTTTATAGAGAAACATTTTCGACGCCTTACGAATCATACACGCCATCTCTCCTTTGTAGTTACTGCAGTAAAGTTATTGATAATTTCTTTTGCATCTACTACATGTGGCTCAAACTTTTGAATTGTAAAAGATGATTGGACAAGCTCTCGCCCCTCTGCTATGGATTTTAATGTCCCTTGTGCAATCATTTGAACTAGTAAATTGCCAATAGCTGTCGCTTCTGATGGGCCTGTATAAATAGTTACACCACTTAAGTTAGCGGTCAATTGATTAAGTAAATCATTTTTGGAGCCACCCCCAACAATATGTAGCTTGTCGATTGGTTCATGCGTAATTGCCTCTAAACGCTCCATTTCAATAGCATAAATAATTGATAAATTAGAAAATACACATGCTGTTAGTTCACCAATCGTATGTGGAATTGGTTGCTCCGTTTCCTGGCAATACTGCTTAATTTCTTCAATCATATTAAGCGGGTTTAAAAAACGCTCTTCATTAAAATTAATATATTGTAAATACGGAGAAACTGTTGCCGCTTCTTTAATAACATGTTCAACAGAGTATTGGCCCGGGTAATGCCGAATGATTTCCTGTAAAATCCACATTCCCATGATATTTTTCAAAAAACGATACGTATTTGAAACGCCCCATTCATTCGTATAGTTATCTTGATAAGCTTGTAGATTTATAATTGGTTCCTTTTTTTCAACACCTAATAATGACCAAGTACCACTACTTAAGTAAGCCCACTGTCCATCTCCCCCTGGTGTCCCTGCAATGGCCGAAGCCGTATCATGGGAAGCCACAGCAACAAACTCGCACTCCGGTAGATCATACGTAGGAAATTGATCTCGTTTTAATTCCCCAATTACTTGCCCCGGCTCAATAAAAGGTGCAAATTGTGATTTCTCTAATCCTATAATCTTTAATAAATTTTCATCAAAATTACGATTCTCTGGATTAAGTAGCTGCATGGTTGATGCATTCGTCATCTCAAGAACCGCTACACCTGTCAGCCTATACGCTAAATAATCTGGTATTAATAGAACATATTTTGTTTGTTGCAGTAATTTCTGATCCTCTTCATATAGTTGGTAAAGCGTATTAAAGTGCTGTAACTGAATACCCGTTTTCAAATATATATCCTCTAGTGGTAAATGTGACTCTATTTTCCCCATCGTATTGGTTGTGCGGCGATCTCTATAACAATATGCCTCCTGCAAGCGTTCACCGTCCTCGCTTACTAGCACATAATCCACAGCCCATGTATCTATCCCCACTGTCACATTATGAAAGCCACGCTTTTTCACCTTCTCAAGACCAACTAAGATTTCCTTAAGTAAATGGTCCATATTCCATAAAGAGCGACCATCTACTTCTGTAAAACCATTCGAAAAGCGATGCATTTCTTCTATTTGTAATTGATCATTTTGTAAAGTCCCCATAACAAAACGCCCACTTGAAGCACCAATATCAATCGCAATATGTGTCATGACCTTCACTCCCATCTCCCAAAGGTGTTATCGCGTAAAGGCTGCTGGTACTCCACCATCGACTGTCATCATACAACCAGTTGTTTTTTCAGATTTCGAAGAAGCAAAATACGCTATGGCCTCAGCAATATCAGAAGGATATATATTTACTAATAATGTATTGCGTTTTTTATAATGTTCTTCTAATTGATCTGGTTCAATGCCGTAAGCTGCCGCACGCTCTTCACGCCATCTAGAACCCCAAATCGCAGAACCTTGTAGTACGGCATCAGGTAATACGGAGTTAACTCGAATCCCATATTCGCCACCTTCAGCTGCAATACATCTCGCTAAATGCGTTTCTAGTGCTTTTATCGCACTATAAGCGGCAGCGTTTTTGCCTGCATAGATGGAGTTTTTAGATCCGACAAATACCATGCTACCGCCAGTTTCCTGTGTCTTCATTTGCTTAAAGGCTTCTCTTGCCACTAAGAAATAGCCAGTGCCTAGAACATCCATATTTAAATTCCATTCTTGCAAAGTCGTTTCATCAAATGGGCTGGAAGTTGCTAAGCCAGCATTATTCACAATAATATCTACACCACCATATGCAAGTGCCGCTTCCTGAAATGCTATTTGTACGTGATCCTCTTTCGTGACATTCATTTGAATAGCGATGGCACGTTGTTCTTTCGATATTTCATTTAGTTCAGTTGCTAACTTTTCAGCACCTTCTAAATTCAAATCTGCTAATACGACATGCGCGCCCTCCTCTGCGAGTTTACGTGCAGTCGCACTACCAATACCGCCCGCTCCTCCGGTAATGAAGGCTACTTTACGAGAAAAATCTTTTTCTTTTGGAGCTAATGATAATTTATATAATTCCAGTGGCCAATATTCAACGTTATAAGACTCATTTTCACTAAGTGACACAAAGTTACCGAGTGTTGTAGCGCCTTTCATCACCGATACAGCACGGTGATATAACGCTCCACTAACTTTGGCATTGTTCTTATTTTTACCTGTATTGACCATACCTACACCAGGAATTAAAATCACACGAGGTGCTGGCTCAAACATAATGTCTCCGTCTTTTTTATGTCGATTAAAATAATCTTCATAATCCTCTTTATATTGTGTAATGCCCTCTTTTATAAGTGTTTTCAACGACTCGGTATCACCACTTGCAGGATCCCATTCTATAAATAATGGCCTCATCTTTGTATGCACAAGGTGGTCAGGACATGCAGCTCCAATTTTAGATAGCTTGCTCGCGTCATGACTATTAACAAATTCTAAAATATCCGCTGCATCATCAAAATCTAATATCATACTGCGTTCCGTACTAACTGCACCTCGTATAACTGGCATAATTGAGGCGGCTATTTCTTTTCGCTTATTTTCTTGCTGATAACCCACCTTGGCTCCGCCAAATGGTGCGCGTGTTTGAAGTCTATGAATATAGTTTTCTGCTTCGTTGATAATTTTAATGGTTTGTTCATATGTCTCCTCAGAAGTATCTCCCCAAGTAACAAGGCCGTGTTTTTCCATCAATACAAGTTCTGCATTTGGATTTTGTACTACACCTTCTGCAATCATTTTCGATAAAGTGAATCCTGGTCGTACATACGGAACCCAAACATAGCGATCACCAAAAATTTCATCGGCTATTTTCTTTCCATTATCAGCACAGCAAAGACTAATAATTGCATCAGGATGCGTATGATCCACGTGTTTAAATGGCAAGAAAGCATGTAAGAGTGTTTCAATCGACATCCTCGGATGCTTAGCATCTAGCATACAATGCGTTAAATATTCCACCATTTCCTCATCTGACATTTCATCGCGTTCAATAAGTGGTCTGATGTCGTCGAGACGAAGTCCTGTGAAGTTGCCGGCACCCATTGTAGCGAGATCCGAGCCACTACCTTTTACCCACATCACTTCTATATCACGTCCACGAAAATCTTTTTCGATCGTTTTCATCGAGGTATTTCCGCCACCCCAGTTACAAACAGATCGATCACTTCCAATTAGATTGGAGCGATACACCAACTCTTCTAATCCTTGCTTCTTCTCTGCTTTTTCTTGCACCCATGTATTTTGTATCATGTCATTACCTCCTGCTATGTTTTTTTAATGAAGAAAAATATCCTCAGTCTACATCAGGACTGAGGACAATTTCTGATTAGTAAACTTCTTTCCACTCTGCAATATTGCTCTTCTCAAATTTGAATGGTTCACCTAACATAATTTGTGTACCATCGCCGTCCTCAACAACTTCTTTTGCACCTGTACGGCCTGCTTCAAATTTATCTCCAACTTCCCCTTCAATATCCCCTTTAATTAGAGCTGAAGCTGTATAACCTGCCGCATAGCCTACATCAATTGGATTCCACAGATACATCCATGGACAAACGCCACTTTCAATATAGCTTGCCATCTCACTTGGAAGACCTAAGCCAGTTAACATCACTTTTTCTTTTAAGCCTTTATCCGTTAAAACTTTACCTGCTGCCGCAATACCAACAGTAGTTGGCGCAATAATTCCTTTCAGCTTTGGATAGGTTTTTAACAACGCTTCTGTTTCTGAAACACTCTTATCTCGTAAGTCGTCACCATATGCTACTTTTACTAACTCAATATCTTTGTACTCATCTTTTTCAAGCTCTTTTTGCATGTATTCAATCCATAAATTTTGGTTTGTTGCTTGAGAGGTTGCACTTAAAATTGCAATTTGACCTTTGCCACCAATCATTTCTGAAATTGCTTCAATTTGTACACGGCCAATTGCTTCTGGATCCGCTTGATTGACGTGTGTAATACGACTCTTAGCATTAACTGCTGAGTCAACTGAAATAACTTTAATTCCTGCATCCATTGCTTTTGTTAAAGCTGGTTGCAATGCATCTGGGTCATTCCCTGTAATCGTAATTGAATCTACTTTTTGTGTAATAAGTTGCTCAATAATTTGAATTTGCGCTTCTGCAGTAGGCTGATCTGGTGCACGTAAAATAGCCTCACCATTTAACTCCTTTATCGCCTCCTCAAAACCGTCCATCATTTTCTCACCGTAAGGATTTCCTGTATTTTTAAAAATAAATGCGTATTTCTTTTGACCACCGTCGTCTTCCTTATCCTTGCTTGGCTTTTGACTATCTCCTGAACTACTACCTTGGCTACAAGCAGCTAAAACACCAAGTAGCAGTACTGATGTCACGATTAACATGAACAACTTCTTCATAAGAACACCCCTTTAAATTTTTATATTTGATAAAACATGATTTCCTCTATCTACGCATTTCTTTGACCTTTGGCACTATAACTGCGAATAGTAATAAGGCTCCAATAATAATCATTAAAGTTTGAGATGGGATATTGATCAAACCTAGCCCATATTGCAAATAACCAATGATAAAGATGGCAATAACTGTCCCGATTAATCTCCCTTTTCCTCCAGCAGTACTAATACCACCAAGTGCGGCCATCGCTATGACATCGAGCTCATAGCCATTTGCAATATTTGGCCGAGTACTGCCCATTCGAGATGCTAAAAAAACTGCTGTAAGTGCTGCCATCACCCCCGCTAATGTATAAACAATTAACTTTGTACGATTGACATTTACACCTGAAAACTTGCTAGCGACATCATTATGGCCAATCGCAAATACTCTTCGACCAAAAGAAGTTTTATGGAGTAATAATCCGAACATGACAGCAATAATTACAAAAACAATTAAGATAAATGGAATCCCGAATATATAACCCCATCCAAAGAAGCCAAACCATTCAGGAAAATTCCCAGATGCCTGATCCTCCAAAATGATATAGGCAATTCCTCGATATAAAATCATCGTCGCCAGCGTAACAATAACTGCTGACAATTCAGGAAACTTCGTTATTAATAGCCCATTTAACAATCCACATAGGGCACCAACCAAAAGACAAATGATAACTGCTACTTCCATTGGCATGCCTAGTACATTATAAGCAGTTGCCATTACGACCGAAGAAAGAGCCACAGACGATCCTACCGAAATATCAATCTCTCTCATAATCATAATGAAGGCCATCGGAAACACGATGAAGGATTTATCTAAAAAGATCATCGTCGCATCTCTTAAACTCGTTACATTTAGAAAGTAGGGTGATAACAATGTATTCAGTACCATTACTCCAATTAAAATTAATACAAGTAACCATTCCCACTGTAGAAAAAATTGCTTCGTCGAAAAGGGCTTATGTGCCTCAAGTTTTCTATGAACATAGGTTTCTTCCATTTTAGACGCCATAAATCACACCCTCCTCTTCAACAAATTATTCCGCTCTACACCGCGTTTCACCATGACATTAAGCAAAACAGCTGCTAAAATAATCGAACCTTCTATTCCCTTTTGCCAAAATGGAGATACATTCAAAAGTGGCAATGCATTATTTAAAATTCCGATTAAAAATGCTCCTAAAATGACGCCACTTAATTTCCCTGCTCCACCAGCAATACTGACACCACCTAAAATACAAGCCGCTATCACACTAAGTTCATAGCCAGTAGCTGTATCACCCTGTGCTGAAGCAAATTTCGATACCCAAAGGACACCACTTAAACCTGATAATCCGCCCATTAATGTATAAACAATAATGAAGACTTTCTTCTCGCTAATCCCAGTTACCTTAGCAGATTCAGGATTACTACCAACCGCATAAATTTGTCTACCTGTACGAGTGTGTCCTATAAAATAAATCGCAAAAGCATAGACAATTAATGCAATAATGATTAACGTATTAACACCTAACAACTTACTCGTAGCAATACCAACAAAACTTTCTGACATTTGATAAGAGCTAATCCACTTACCATCGCTGACCATATACGTTAGCCCGCGGAATATGTTCATCATCGCCAAAGTCGCAATAATCGGTAACACGCCTAAATAGGACACTAATCCACCTATTACAAGCCCACAGACAATGCCGATACCGATCCCCATTAAAATAGCTATAACTGGAGATGTACCTGGATGATTACTCACAAACTGTGCCACAATCATGCCTGACAAAGCCAAGGTGGCCCCTATGGAAAGATCAATTCCTCTTGTCACAAGAACTAGCATCATTCCAACAGCAAGAATTGATAATATCGCTGTATTCGTTGCCATATCACTAATATTCTCTAAAGTTAAAAAACTACTATTTCGAAGCTGCACAGCAATTACTAAAATAACAATGAAAACAAGAAGTCCAATTTCTCGAAATTGCCCTATCTTTGCTAGCTTCGATTCCTTTTTCTCAATATTAGTTGGCAATGTCTCATCCATCATACTGGTAGACAAATTGTTTCCCCTCCTTGTGGCATCTCACCCATTGCCGCAGCAAGAATTGATTCTTGTGATATTTCATGAAGGTCCATTATCTTCACCATACGTCCTTCTCTCATTACGGCTACACGATCACTTAGACCAATTACCTCAGGCATTTCGGAAGAAACTAATATCACGCCATAACCTTGATGTGCCAGCTCATTAATAATTTCGTATATAGCTGATTTCGCACCAATATCTACGCCCTTAGTCGGCTCATCTAAAATGATGATATCTAAATCTGTCATCAATAATTTCGCTACCGAAACCTTCTGCTGATTTCCACCAGATAATGAGCTGACAAGATCAAATACACTTTGTGCTTTCACATTTAATTTTTCTGCTAGCTCTTTTGCTTTAAGTGATTCACTTTTTTCATGAAGCCAGCCACTTTTAGTAAAGCTCTCCAATGTTGGTAGTGTAATATTTCTACCAATTCCCCAAGGAAGAATGAGACCTTGCTTCTGACGGTCCTCTGGCAGGTAACCAACGCCTTGTTTCATCGCATCTTTTGGATTTTTAAACTTTATTTCCTTGCCATGCAGATAAATGAAACCGCTATCATATTTTTCTATACCAAATAATGTTTCGCACAATTCTGTTCTACCTGCACCAACTAAGCCTGTCATACCAAGTATTTCACCTTTCCTTAACGTAAAGGAAACGTCTGCAAAATAGCCAATCTTCCCTAAACTTTCTACACGAAAGATTTCTTTACCGATGTCATGTGTTTTATGTGGGAATACTTGATTGATCTCGCGCCCAACCATAGCGACGATTAAGTTGTCATTTGAAATATCATTTACTGCCCATGTCCCTATATAATTTGCATCTCGTAATACTGTTACCTGTGATGCCAATCGATACATATCTTCAAAACGATGAGAAATGAAAATGATAGCTGTTCCTTGATCTCTCAAATCTTCAGCAATACGGTACAACTCTTCACTTTCTCGTGCCGTCAAGGCCGCTGTCGGTTCATCCATAATGATTATTCTTGCATTTGTCGATATTGCCTTCGCAATCTCGACAATTTGCTGTTGCGCTACACTAAGTGTCCCCATATCTTGCTTCGGATTTATAGAGGAGCCTAAAGACTGTAATATTCTTTTAGCTTCTTCGTGCATTTCTTTCCAAAGTAGACGCTTTGTAGTTGGACTTACTTTCTCATGTCCCATGAAGATATTTTCTGTAACATTCAAATCTGGATAATTTGTTACGTGCTGATAAATGGCGGCAATCCCTGCTGCCTTTGCCTCATTAGGATTTGAAAAAGAAACTGCCTTTCCATCTAAGATCATTTCACCCTCATCTGGTTTATGTACACCTGTGATTACTTTGATGAAGGTCGATTTCCCTGCACCATTCTCTCCCATCAGCGCATGAATTTGCCCTTTTTCCAACACAAATGAGACATTATTTAGCGCAGTGACACCAGGGAATTTTTTTGTAATCCCTCTCAATTCCAATACTGTTTCTCCCATAAATTTCACCACCGCCTTCCATTTATTTAATTTTATATTTTCTGAATATTCATTGTAAGGAGTTATCTTTTGGAAAAAGGGGGGTAATCTTCGGATTGTGACGCGGACATGTTATTAAGTTCTGGAATAGAAATTTACGCTATCTTCAACTGCGTATAAAATAATAAACAAAAAGAACAGTTACAAGTTAATGTAACTGCTCTCTAATTAAAGACTGTCGATTTCATTTATGGCTATCTATTTTCTATTATTGTTGAAACAATCCACCGAATTCTTCCACAAGCTCACTGAATATCTTTAATGCATTTTCAATTGGTTCTGGTTTCGTAAGATCCACGCCTGTTTTCTTCAATAATTCTAGTGGATACTCGGAGCTACCGCTTTTTAGGAAGTTTAAGTAGTTTTCAAGTGCTCCCTCTTCACCAGATAAAATTCGATCTGCAATATCGATTGCAGAAGCATAGCCAGTCGCATATTTGTACACATAGAAAGGACGATAGAAATGAGGAATACGTGACCAGCCATACTTCACCTCTTCATCAAAAACAAGATCCTCGCCATTATATTCACGGAAAATCTTTTCATAAACGGTATTAAAAGTTTCTGCATTTAATGGCTCATCATTTTCCGCTTTTTCATGCGTTATTTTTTCGAACTCGCCAAACATGACTTGTGTAAAAAACGTACCTTTAAAGGAATCAATGAAGTGGTTCAAAAGATACTTCTTCTTATTTTCATCTGTAGTTGTTTTTAATAAGTAGCGAATCAACAGAATTTCATTAACAGTTGAAGCAACCTCTGCTACGAAGATAGAATATCCCGCACTGATTTGAGGCTGATATTTTGAACTATAATAAGAATGCATCGCATGCCCTGATTCATGGGCAAGTGTGAATAAGCTGTTTAAGTCATCTCGATGATTGAGAAGAACAAATGGGTGTACACTGTATAAACCCATATTATAAGCTCCCGAACGTTTTCCAGGTGTTTCCCTTACATCGTAATAGCGATTTTTCTTGAAATCAGCTAGAGTAGATACATAATCATCACCAAGCGGCTTAAGTGCTTCAAGCATGATTGAAAATGCTTCATCATAGGAAATTTCCTCTTTCGCCTCTTGGACTAGCGGCACGCTTAAATCATAAGCACGCAGCTCATCAACACCTAAGATTTGTTTACGTAGTTTTACATAGTCATACATCGGCTGAATGTTTGCTTTTGTAGCTGCAATTAGATTCTCATAAACTTCAATCGGTACTTCGTCTGAAAACAACGACTTCTCAAGTGCTGATGGATAATTCCTTGTTTTGGCAAGTGTCACATTGTTTTTAATAGCTGATGACAATGTACTGGCAATCGTATTTTGCATTTGCACATATGGCTGATAATACGATTTATATGCTTCTTTTCGTTTATCGCGATTTGAGTCTTCCATCAATTTGCTGTACATGCCACGGGTAAGTTCAATACTTTTACCCTCATCATTTGTAACGGTACCAAACTTGATGTCGGCATTATTAATCATCCCAAACGTCTTTTGTGGGGAAGAAAGCGCTTCTCCAAGCTGAGATAAAATCGCTTCTTGATCTTTATTCAGTACATGTGCCTTATATCGATATGACTCTAATAAATCATCTTCGAAATAGCGAAGCCCTTCAATCTCTTGTATGTAGGATTTCAGTTTGTCTTCCTCAAGACTTAATAAAAACGGCATGAAAAATGAAGTCGCACTACTTATTTTTTGTCCTAATTGACTAGAGCGATCTACCAAAGCTTGTGAAGTTGGTACTCTTGTATCCAGGTCTGATTGAAGCATTGCATATGCATACAGCTTTCTATACTTGGAGCCGACCATCTCACTTAAAGTTAAATAATCGTAAAGTGACTGTGCATTATTGATGTTGCCATCGAATTGCTTTAATTTTTCCGTATCCTTCAAAACTGATTGAAAATCTTGCTCCCATTCCTCCATATTAGGGTAAATATGTTGGAGATCCCATGTTTCTTCAATCTTCACGTCTGCTCTTGATTGATATTGTGTCATTTTCAGTCCCCCTTTTTGAGTATTATCTCCATTATATATAAAACACACCAGTTGGTATAACTTGGAGACTTTCATTATTAATTCAAAACAAAAAAGTCCAACCAGAAAACTCTGGATGGACTTTTAATATGTGCGAACCTGTCATTAAAATAGATGCAAATTCGCAACAGTAATTATCAAAGCTAATTACATAAATAAACCAACTAATGTAGCTGATAGGATAGATGCAAGCGTTGATCCGAAGAGTAATTTCAAACCAAATGATGCAACTTCTGATCCTCGTTTATCATTTAGGGCTTTAACGGCACCTGTAATAATTCCGATTGAACTGAAGTTTGCGAAACTTATTAAGAATACAGAAACTATCGCTTCTGTTTTAGCTGAAAGACCTGCAGCAATGTCTTGGAAACTTAGAATCGCTACGAACTCGTTTGTTACAAGTTTTGTCGCCATAATACCACCTGCTGCAACAGCTTCAGACCAAGGAACACCCATGATGAAAGCAATTGGAGCAAACACATACCCAAGGATTTCTTGGAATGAAATTTGGAATACTATTTCAAATAGATTATTAATCATTGCCATTAAAGCAATAAATCCAATCAACATAGCGCCTACAATAACCGCTACTTTAAAACCATCCATGATGGCTTCACTAATCATTTGGAAGAAAGATTCTTTTTCTTTATGATGAGCTTCATCGTTGATTACTGTATAATCTTCTTCTGGTTTTAACTCATATGGATTCAATAAATTTGCTACAATCAATGCTGAGAAAATATTGATGATAATCCCTACAACAACGTATTTAGGTTCTAACATTGTCATGTATGCGCCAATTACGGAAACGCTTACAGCACTCATCGCAGAAGTACACAACGTATATAAACGTCGTTTAGAAATCTTATTTAGTTGCTCTTTTGTAGTTAAAAATACCTCTGATTGTCCAAACAAAGCAGATGATACAGCTACATAGTTTTCTAATTTACCCATACCATTTAGTTTACTCATACCCATACCTACATATTTAATAAAGAACGGGAGTACCTTAATGAAATTTAATATTCCAATAAGGACAGAGATGAAAACAATTGGTAGCAGTACGTTTAAGAAAAATACAGCTCCTGGCTCATTTTCCATTCCGCCAAATACAAAGTTTACACCTTCAACACCATAGCCCATTAATGTATCAAATAGTTTTGATATAGCACTAATGATGCTCAAACCAATAGTTGTGTTAAGAATAAAGAAACTTAGCACTAACTGCGCTATTAACATCATAGCAATTGGACGTATCCGTATATTTTTACGGTTATAACTGAATATATAACCCAATACAAATACGAACAGCAAACCTGTAACTAAAAAAACAAAGTTCATATTTATCCTCCTACATATTTGAAATTTTTTTAGTTAAAATAAGAACTAAATCTAAATGAAATAAATCAATTTAAGTCATTCTTTTCAAATTTTCCACTACGAATACTATCAAAATAAATCTGATATGTAAAGTATCTCCTTCAGCATTATAACATTATACTTAGAAAATAAATATTCACCAAATTTAAATTTATTTTTGGAATATTTGCTTTATATATACCTAATATTGTAATTCCCCATTGATTTTATGTTAATTATTAACGTTTAAAGTAAAGTTTAAATTATTTTAATATAATATTTAAACGTATCATCATTCTTTTCTTACTAGAAATTGGTTGCAAAATATATGAGGTAAATAATACCACACTTCTTCCTCATCATAATTTTCCTGCATAAAAAATGAAAATTTATATCCTTAAAACCTGTATATTAACTTCCAGAAAAATTAATTATAAGTATTGGCATTTTTCAATTGGTATTATTTTAACGACTATTAAAAACTTCATAAATTAAATTCAACTGCTTCATAATAAAATCACTCATTTATTCATAATATTTTTTAAATTCGAAGTGTTTTTTGAGAGCTAACTCTTCATTAGATAGACTTACTATCTATCATGCATAGTCGCAATATAATAGTGATATAACATAGCTATACATAACAAAAAAATATCAATTTCCAAAAATATCTTATTGATTTTAGCAGTTTTAATATATTAAAATATACGCCTGGAGATTCACCAGCGCATCCCATTTATATGGTTATATTACATTTGATCTTGCCGAATCGTTTAGGAACGAATACCAACAGAGAAAACGGCTTATCATAATTGAAAAGCTGTTTCATGTTGTAGAGAAAAGGGTTTCGGCATGTCATCATTCCGAAACCCTTTTCTTTTTTGTTGTAGTTTTTTATGGCTTTTGCCGAATCCAATCGGCCCTTTTCTTCAAATTCATGAATACAAATGGAAGTTTCTACTTTTGTAATCTTAGCTTAACGATATTATATCAATGTGTTACATGTTGAGATCAGTAACACAAGCTAATAGGAGGAATTATGGAAAATACAGCTCTACGTAATGTTGAGAAATTGGCACTCAAAAAACAAAAAGTATTTGATCAAAGCATTATAAAATATCTGTTACGGGCCATGCTTGCAAGTGCATTTATCGGATTCGGTGTAATCGTCGCATTTAAAACAGGGAACTTATTCTATGCTGAACATTCTCCGGTAGCTTATCCAATTACTGCTTTAACATTCGGTATAGCAATTGTTCTAATTGCTTATGCTGGTGGTGATTTATTTACGGGAAATACATTTTATTTTACTTACACTGCTCTTCGTGGCAATATGTCATGGAAGAGAGTCATTCAAATGTGGATTTCTTCATATAGCGGCAATATAATTGGTGCTTTTTTTTTCGCTGGTTTAATCTCCTTAACAGGTTTATTCGCTTCACATGAAGTGAATGGATTCTTAATGAGTGTAGTTGAAGGAAAAATGAATACACCAGCGTCAGAACTTTTCTTCCGTGCTATTCTTTGTAACTGGCTTGTTTGTTTAGCTTTCTACGTACCGATGGCATTAAAAGGCGATGGTCCTAAGCTATTTACAATGATCTTTTTAGTATTCGGCTTCTTCATTTCGGGATATGAACATTCTATCGCGAATATGAGTACATTCTCGATAGCTCTAGTATTAGATCATCCTGATGCAATTTCAATTGGCAAAGCTCTTCATAACCTCATTCCTGTAACACTAGGGAATATGGTAGGTGGAACAGCCTTCATGGCTCTATTGTATTATTACTTGGGAGGACCTAATTCGGACGATGAAGATGAATTCCAAGAAGATGATGAGGATTACTCTTATATGAACAAAAAATAAATAAATAAATAAATAAATAAATAAATATAATTATAATAAAATTAAAAGCAACTATATCTATATGATCACACCTACTGCTATATCGTAGAAGGGCCTATCAATAGCAGTATCTACATTACATTATTATAAACTTCACACATAAAAAAGAGGCTTCCTAATGAAAGGAAGCCTCTTTTTTTGTTTACATCATTAAAATTAAAGTTTTACGATGTTTGTAGCTTGTGGTCCACGTTGGCCATCTTCTACTGAAAATTCAACTTTTTGACCTTCGTCAAGTGATTTGAAACCTTCACCTTGGATAGCTGAGAAGTGAGCGAATACGTCGTTTCCGCCTTCTACTTCGATGAAACCAAAACCTTTTTCTGCATTAAACCATTTTACTGTACCTTGTTGTGTCATTTAAATGACCTCCATTAATTGTATTAAATAATATCATATTTCTTGAAAAAGAAAAAATTCACATATTACAAAAAGTATCAAACAAAACACGATTACTCTTTGTAATATGTGAATTAGTTTTATTCTTGCAATCGATCTTATTACATTTATTATATAATAAAAATTCCTATTTGTCTAGTGCAAAAGAAAACTTATCAATTATCAACAGTATGTTCTTAGTTAATAAGTTAATTTCTGAAGATAATCTCGCATCAAGTCGCCCCTTGATAACAGCATGTTTTACCTCCTCTTTCCCTGTCATAAACTACTCAATTTTCCAAACAATACAGAAAAAACAGTTTCTATATAAAAACAAGTAAATAATGAGCGTTTGTAAAGATATGTACTTAAGTTAACTGGCAGTTAGTTTGAAGATATTCATTAAAGTGGTTCATTTTGTTCCTAAAAACACAATAACCATCTATCAGTTACTTTGATAGATGGTTATTAAAGATGTTTTAAAAAATTAGTTTTCTTCAAATCTAAATTCCCTAAGAAATCGTCAATACATCCTTTTATTCCTCATTAAACCACAGCTGATCTTTGTCATCAACGTCGCCATTATAATTAATAAGAATTTCATCTCCTGCTTTTATGTCTGTATAAGCAAAGAAATCAAATGTGTGATTTTTAAAATTAATCTCATACATCGCATTAGGTTCATAAGAATGATTAAATAACATTCCATAACCAAGAAGGATAGCTGATTGGCCAATTCCATACTCAAAAGCGTAATCAGCGAGTATAGTTTGCTCAATGTATTGATGTTGTTCGTTTGGATAAGAAATTACAGGTGCCTCATGTAATAGCTCTCCTTTTTGGATATCGCATGTAGCAAATACCCCTCTATTGAATTCTCCGTCACTTAATGGAGATGTTTTTACTTCTATCATGTTTTCGCCTACTCACTTTTAAATTATTCTTTCTAACTGTAACATTAATTTGAACATTGAGCTCTTTTTATTTATCTTTAAACGACTTTATTACAAATTAAACATATTTTTCGTCACCGAAAGATTGAAAATATGTGTTTTTTAGAGCAACAAGGATTAACTAAACACATAAACAAAATCGTCTTAAGTAAATTTTCACTGCTTGGAAATCGTGACCTTACGTTCTACTGAGACCGGTTGATGGCTCATTATTGTTAGTTCTTCTTGTCCTAAAAGGGGGTAGCTTTCAAACATACTGATGGTGAACAATGAAAAAGGGAGACCTTGGAGATCTCCCTAATTTTGTATAAGTTGGACTTCACTAAATCCTCCACGGTTGTATATGGTTGATAATTATTCGCGTATTAGTAAAGGTCGCATAAGTATATTTAACTCAATATTCCCCCTCACCAAAACCATTTTTTCATTGTTTCCTAAATCGCTATTATTTCTTAATAATACCAAATTGATCAATAATATAAGGTTTAGCGTTATTCTTATTTTGATCGATTTCATAACTTACGGCAGTCAGCTTATTTTTATCAATAGTGACACCGACGAAGTTTTGAATTTGGCTGCGGGCTGGACGATCATTGTTGTCTGGATCTGGGCCGTAGATTGCTGCATGATTCTCATCTGCTACTTCAAACAGTTTATAAAATGCATTTCCAAGCACTGGATCTTGATTTTTGTAATATACTTTTGGTCCAGCAGTTGCAGGAATTAAATAAATTGAACCATCTGGATTTACAGCATACTCAATTTTCTGTCCCTTTTTAGTTTCACTAATTTTTTGGATTTTTGAAACTGTCCCTTTACTATTGATCGGTTTTGTTCGTGCATAAATATGATCATGGCCTTGAAGAACAAAGTCGATATCAAGTTTAGCCATAAGTGGTGCAATCTGATTTCTTACACCATTTGGACCCATAATATCATCATCAGTTGCATGGTTGGAAGTTGTGTACGGCCCTTTGTGAATATTAACAATAATCCATTTAGCACCTTTTGCTTTTGCTGCTTTCACATCTTTTTTCAACCATTCCACTTGTTTTTCTGAAAAGTTTGCGTATTTTGCAGAGTTTTCATTGCTATTCAGTACAACAAAGTGAGCGTTACTATAATCATATGAATAATAAGCACCTGTTTTAGTTGCTGATTTTTTAGGTGTATCAAGATTAAAGTGGTCAATAAAAGCATAATTTTCATCTTCATGATTTCCTACTGATGGAACCAATGTCGTATTTAACAGGCTTTTCTGTGAGTGTCCTAATAGCCAATCCCACTGTTCCTCTTTTACGCCGTCGTCAAGTAAGTCTCCATTGTGAACAATGAACTCTGCATTTGGAACCTTATCCATGGCTTTTGAAATTGTTTCTGCAGAAAGAATGGCTTCCTGTTCTGTTTTGGCCTGCGTATCAGCTAAGTCAATAAACGTAAATGCACCCTTACTTGGCGCTGTTTCGAATGTTCCCACTTCACTCCAACTATTCTTAGAAGCATCTCCGACACGGAAATAGTATTCGGTATCAGCCTTAAGACCAGTCGCTTTTGCTTTATGTACATATTCTTTCTTAGAATTAGTAGAGATATTCTTTGTTCCTTTAAATGTCATAGCTTTTTTAAAGTTTGACTTCTTCCCTGTTTTTTTAACTACTTGCAAATCACTATTTTTTGAAGCTAGGGATGTATACCAAGTAAATCCTTTCGAACTTTTAGAATCACCATTAAATGAGACAGTTACCTTACTAACAGTAGTGGAATTTGATTCTTCTGCAGCAGAATACAGATTACCGCCAACTCCACCCACAATAGATAATGCTAGGGCAGTTGATATTACTTGCTTTGTGATTTTATGCAATGAATTTCATCCTCCAGTATATTAAACTATTACCACCCTTTCAGATAGCTATTTGAGTATAGCATCGTAATTTATTGATATTGTTAACAAAATATTATTATATTGTAAATATTCATATTTTTTAGACTCCATAAATCATCCTTTTCTAAAAAATAAAACTCATACGAAGGAAACCTTAGTATGAGTTTTACTCTTATTTTTGTTTTTGCATACGTTCGTATGTTCCTTGAGCAATCTCAAGATACGATTGTAAGCCCATCTTATCAAGCGTTTTCTTATAGTCATCCCACTTGCCAAAGTCTTGTTTCCCTGTAATGAAAGCAGCAGTCATTTCATCAACATATGTTTGAACATCTGTCATAATTGCACTTACCTTGTCGTTTTCGTCCAGTGTATAGTTGAGCCCTGGAATAATGTCTTCATCTTTCATAAAATTTCGGATGAGGGAAGAAGTTAGAAAAAGAGGCGAAGGATTACTGTATTACTGGTAATCCCTCACCTCTTTCTTAATCATTTATAGGTAGTAAATATGAACATACAGCCGATCATTTTTGACCATTAACTATATTAAGGCACCAAGAGAAATTATCCCAAGCAGAATACCAACCGTTGAAAAGTTCGGACGAATCATCCCAACGGACATCGAATTTCTTCTGCCCGTCTACATCTACTAAATACAAAGAGAGGGTCTCATCAACCTTAGAGACAGCTAACTTCATACCGTTTTGAAGTTCTTCTTCACTAAATGGAACGTCTGAAACCGGACGTAGCTGCGCCTGTTCAAATACTTGTTTGTTACTGATTATGTAATTCATAATAAACCTCCAATAAAACTTTCAATTAATTTTAAGTTCCTACTTTATCTGCAAATTATAGGACTATAAAAGTATACCCTATATTCAGCAATGAAAATAATAAAAAATGAGCTTGGCTCTTTTCAATTGAATCTAACCTTAAGACGTGTCTAACGACTTTATATAAACTTCTAACCTATTCAAATCGAAAGATAATCTAGTTCATATACATAAAATATTGTGGGAACAAAAAAGGGATTCAGATTCAATGACCGAAGCCCTGACCTGATCCCTAATGTTTATATACACTGTTATACGAACGTACAGAGTGTATATTATTACGTCCCAGGAGGGATTCGAACCCCCGACCGACGCCTTAGAAGGGCGCTGCTCTATCCAGCTGAGCTACTGAGACAAATGTGCAATCCCGCGTTCCAACGGGAAAGACAATACTTAGTATATATCAGATATTTGAAAGTGTCAACATTATTTTTTTAATATAGAAAAATTCTCTTGTGTAATGATTTCATTTGATTCTGTTTTGAATGTGACTTGCCACTGTGTACCGTCAAAATCGATGATTGCATAGCTCTTTTCTTTACGCCCTCTAGGCATGCGAAGGCTTCCTGGGTTAACAAACAACTTATCGTCTATTAACTCTGCTCCTAGCACGTGTGAGTGGCCAAATAACACGAGGTTAGCGCCTACTTCTGCCGCACGATATGAAAGTGGTAATAGAGTCAGTTTGACGTTGTATAAATGGCCGTGTGTCATATATATTTTTTGCCCATCTATTTCTTCAATAACGTCTTCAGGAAATTGTTTATCGTAATCGCAATTCCCTCTTACTTTGTACATATTACGTAATTCATCAGCATTAAAAGATAGTTCGCTATCGCCGCAATGGAACACGGCATCGATATCCTGAACATTCGAAACGACTTGTTCTATAACGGCAGCGTCACTGTGGGTGTCACTCATTACTAGAATTCTCATCATTTATCACTCCACTTCTGATACCCAAGTTGGCAATTGATCCGCTAATAGGCGAATGGCATTACCTCGGTGGGAAATGGCTCCTTTTTCAGCAGGTGTTAGCTCTGCCATAGCTTTGTTAAGTTGTGGAGCAAAGAAGATTGGGTCATAACCGAAACCATTTGTACCGCGTTTTTCTGTTAAAATCAAGCCTTCACAAGTACCAAAAACAGTTGTTGTTTCTTGATTTGGTCCTGCAATAGCTAGTGCACAACAAAAACGTGCTGTACGATCTTCTTCTTTTACGCCTTCAAGGTTTTTCAATGCTTTTTGCATATTTGCCTCATCATCATGATCGCCTGCATAACGCGCTGAGTAAACACCTGGTTCACCGTTTAATGCATCAATTTGGAGGCCACTATCATCAGCAATGACAATTTTGCCAAGCAAGTTAGCTACTGTTTCTGCTTTTAGTATGGCATTCTCTTCGAAAGTCGTTCCTGTTTCTTCGATTTCTAAATCAGGTGCTACATCAAATAATGTTACGACTTCAAAGCCTAAAGGACCGAAAATTGCTTCAAAATCCTTCGCTTTTCCTTTATTTTTCGTTGCGATTACGACTTGTTTCATTTTACCGCCTCCATATTACGTTCAATGCGTAGTGCTACTTCACCTAACACTTCTTTTTGAGCATTGATTAATTGTTGGACACCTAATTCGCCTAATTCTAAAAGCTCATTTAATTGTTCACGAGAGAATGTAGATTCTTCACCAGTACCTTGTAGCTCAACAAATTGTCCTTTACCTGTTTGAACAATATTCATATCCACCTCTGCCGCCGAGTCTTCAAGATAGTTTAAATCTAAAATAGCGCCCTCTTCAGCTGCGATACCTACACTTGTTGCTGCTAGGAAGTCTTTTAATGGGTAGTGTGTGATTTTGCCAGCGTCTTGTAATTTCGCCACCGCATCTGCCATTGCTACAAATGCACCTGTAATAGAAGCTGTACGCGTGCCTCCATCTGCTTGAATGACATCACAGTCGATCCAAATTGTTCTTTCTCCAAGTTTTTCTAAATCCACAACTGCGCGTAAAGCTCGTCCAATTAAACGTTGGATTTCCATTGTACGACCGCCGATTTTACCTGCTGATGCTTCGCGGCGTGTTCGTGATTCAGTTGCTCTTGGTAACATTGAATACTCTGCTGTTACCCAACCTTTTCCTTCTCCTCGCATAAATGGTGGTACTTTTTCTTCAATCGTTGCATTACAAATGACTTTCGTATTCCCTACTGTTATTAAAACAGAGCCTTCCGGGTGCATTAGATAGTCCTTGTCCATTTGAATCGGTCTTAGCTCGTCTTTTTTACGTCCATCATTTCTTGTCATGATGTACCTCCAATTATGTTGTTTTTATTCATAGTAAAACCCCGAAATGTCCATCATTTCGGGCTTTTACTATACTATTATTTACGCTATTACTTTGTTAAAGTAATTCTTTTCACTTGTATCTTCTGAAGTGGTAACCATTTGCTCGCAATTAATCGGAACATTGGCACCGAGCCCGTCGTAAAGAAACGGTGCTCTGGTGCTAATTGTTCCATTCTTGCGATATGATGATAACTCAGTAGATCTTGGACGTCCTTGGCTGTTTCTTCTGCTGAAGACACAACATGAACGTGTTCACCTACTGTCTGTTCAATATTCCGCTGAATAAGTGGATAATGTGTACAGCCTAAAATAACCGTATCAAAACTTGTTTGATGTAATGGTTGTAAACTTTCTTTAACTAACTGGTCTGCAAATTCCCCTTCGTACTCGCCACTCTCCACTAAAGGAACAAATGACGGGCAAGCTAGTGATGTTACTCTACTAGATGAAGAAAGTGAATAGAGCGCCTCATCATATGCACCACTCTTCACTGTACCCTCTGTTCCAAGGACTACAATGTCATGGCTTTTCGTCGCTTTAATCGCTGCTCTAGCACCTGCGTTAATAACACCGATAACTGGGAACGGACATTTCTTTTGCAAACTTTCTAAAGCAACTGCAGTTGCAGTGTTGCAAGCAATGACAAGCATTTTGATATTCATTTTCGACAATGCGTCCGCCATTTGCCATGTAAAGGTTCTCACTTGTTCTTGTGAACGTGGTCCATACGGACATCTTGCAGTATCACCAATATAATATATGGATTCGTTCGGTAGTAATCGTAGCATTTCTTTTACAACGGTTAGTCCACCAACACCTGAATCAATCACTCCGATGGGAGCATTCACGTTAACCGCCTCAATCCTGGTTCATTTCGTTATATAGTTTGTGTAGTAGTCTTGATAATTCTAGTACTTCTGTTTCGCTAAAATCTGTTACGATATCGTTTAAATATTTTTGTCGTTTTACAATCACTTCTTCAATTATACGTTCGCCTTCTTCTAATAGATGGATTCGAACAACTCGACGATCCTCATTGTCACGTATACGTTTAACAAGCGCATTTTTTTCCATGCGATCGACTAAATCAGTCGTTGTGCTAAACGCTAAATACATTTTATTTGATAAATCTCCAATTGTCATGTCACCAATCTCATGAAGCCATTGTAACGCAATGAATTGCGGAGGTGTAATTGTATAATTACTTAATATTTCTCGACCCTTCTGCTTAATTAATGCCGAAATATGTCGAAGTTCTTTTTCCAAAAATGCTACTTGTTCAGCATCATGTGTGGACTTTTGATCTTGATTTGTCATGTGAACCTTCACTCCTCAAAAGGATTACTTATCCCTTTATTGTGAAGTGTTTTGACGAAAATGGCAAGAGCACAATCATCCTAAAGACAATTCTCCTAGACGAAGAAGCTCTATCATCGCTTGTGCACGGCCTGACACACCGAGTTTCTGGATAGTATTGGAAATATGATTGCGCACAGTTTTTTCACTTATGTGAAGTTGTGTGGCTATTTCCTTTGTCGAAAAGTCTTTTACAAGTAATTGAAAAATTTCACGTTCACGCTTTGTTAACAATGAACGATGATGTGAATGACTCATCACACGCGGCCCTCCAATCCCCTCTTCCATGTAGGTTATGTCGGAAGTAGCAAAGCGGTGACGGCTATTCAAATTTTATGCTTGAACACTTTGTAATTGTGATTCATTCCATCTTATAGACTTCCCTGTTTGACGGTTCATTTGCACAATTGTTCCGCGTCCTGTAAAACACATCTCTTCCTTATTATTGATCGCTAAATAATGTAGATCTAATGATGAGTTGCCGATATTCTCTATTTTCACAAAAATATTCAACTGCTCCTCGAAGTACACTTGCTTCACATAATCACATTGAATATCTGCCACAACTGGAATAGCTTCTTCGTCCCCTTGCATCCATTTCTCCATAAAACCAAGATGCTTCAAAAATTCGATTCGTGCATATTCAAAATATGTGATTGGTACAGTATTATTCATATGCCCAAACATATCAGTCTCTGAAAACCTCACTTGCACAGGTACTGAAAATGAAAACCCTTTTTTCCATTCTTCCATATTACTAATGTATGACGATTGCATGGTATTTCCCCCTCTGAAAAAATGAACAGTTATTCATTTAATTATAACAGAAAATTCCAAAGATTAACACGGTCAAATCTTCTGTATATGACGCAAAAAAACAGCTCCACACATAAGTGTGAAGCTGCTTTAAAAGTTTCTAATCTGTTACTTTTCAATAATAGATTAGTCAACCATATGGTCAGAACCAAAGAAGTTTTTGAACATTTGTACTGTAGTAGCACGGTTCAAAGATGCGATAGAAGTAGTCAAAGGAATACCTTTTGGACATGCAACTACACAGTTTTGAGAGTTACCACAGTTAGCAAGACCGCCTTCGCCCATGATTGCAGCTAGACGTTCGTCTTTGTTCATTGCACCTGTTGGGTGAGCATTAAATAAACGTACTTGTGAAAGTGGAGCTGGTCCCATGAAATCAGAATGAGTATTCACGTTAGGACATGCTTCAAGACAAACACCACAAGTCATACATTTAGATAATTCATAAGCCCATTCACGTTTGCGTTCTGGCATACGTGGGCCTTCACCAAGATCATAAGAACCATCAATTGGAACCCATGCTTTCACTTTTTTAAGTGAATCGAACATGCGGCTACGGTCTATTTGTAGGTCACGAACGACAGGGAAAGTGCTCATTGGTTGTAATTTAATAGGTTGTTCTAGTTGGTCAACTAACGCTGAACATGATTGACGAGGACGACCGTTTATAACCATTGAACATGCTCCACAAACTTCTTCAAGGCAGTTCATGTCCCATGAAACTGGAGATGTATTTTTACCATCTGCAGTTACTGGATTACGTTGAATTTCCATTAATATAGAAATTACGTTCATACCATGACGGTAAGGTACGTTGAATTTTTCCCAATATGGTTGTGAATCCGTTGTATCTTGACGTTCAATTTCTACAGTAATATATTTCGTTTCAACTGCTTGTCCCATGATTATTTATCCCCTTTCTTTGCAGAATAGTCACGTTTACGTGGTGGAATTAACGAAACATCAACTTCTTCGTAGCTTAGTTTAGGCTCAGTAGAAGGAGTGAATTCCGCGATAGTCGTTTTCAAGAAGTTTTCATCATCACGTTCTGGGAAGTCTGGTTTATAGTGTGCTCCACGACTTTCATCACGATTTAACGCACCTAAAGTAATAACACGAGCAAGAGCCATCATGTTTTTCAACTGACGAGTGAATTGTACACCTTGGTTACTCCATTTAGCAGTATCGTTAATGTTGATGTTGTTATAACGTTCTTGTAATTCCATGATTTTATTATCTGTTGCTCTTAATTTATCGTTGAAACGTACAACAGTAGCATTAGCTGTCATCCATTCACCAAGTTCTTTGTGAAGTAGGTATGCATTTTCGTTACCGTCTAATTTCAATGTATCATCCCATTTTTGCTGTTCTTCAGCAACTGCGGAATCGTAAATTGAAGAAGGAAGATCTTCTACATGTTTTTCTAGACCTTTAATGTAGTTAACAGCGTTTGGTCCTGCAATACTACCACCATAGATAGCTGATAGTAATGAGTTAGCTCCTAGACGGTTACCACCGTGTTGAGAGTAATCACATTCACCTGCAGCAAATACGCCTGGAATTGTTGTATGTTGATCGTAATCTACCCATAGACCACCCATAGAATAGTGAACTGCTGGGAAAATCTTCATAGGTACTTTATGTGGATCGTCACCTACGAATTTTTGGTAGATTTCAATGATACCACCAAGCTTAATGTCAAGTTCATGTGGATCTTTATGAGAAAGATCTAGATAAACAACGTTTTCACCGTTTACACCAAGTTTTTGGTTAATACAAACGTCAAAGATTTCACGTGTTGCAATATCACGTGGCACTAAGTTACCGTATGCAGGGTATTTTTCTTCTAAGAAGTACCAAGGTTTACCGTCTTTGTAAGTCCAAATACGACCACCTTCACCACGAGCAGATTCTGACATTAGACGAAGTTTATCGTCACCAGGAATTGCTGTAGGGTGAATTTGGATGAACTCCCCGTTCGCGTATTTAGCACCTTGTTGGTAAACAATAGATGCTGCTGAACCAGTGTTAATCATTGAGTTTGTTGATTTACCGAAGATAATACCAGGACCACCACTTGCCATGATCACTGCGTCAGAACGGAATGCTTTGATTTCGTGAGTTGTAAGGTTTTGTGCTTTAATCCCTTTACAAACGCCTTCGTCATCAAGAACTAGTCCTAAGAATTCCCAACCTTCGTATTTTGTAACTAAGCCTTCTACTTCCCATTTACGAACTTGTTCGTCTAGAGCGTATAGAAGTTGTTGTCCTGTTGTCGCACCAGCAAATGCTGTACGGTGCATTAAAGTACCACCGAAACGACGGAAATCTAATAAACCTTCTGGTGTACGGTTGAACATAACACCCATACGGTCAAATAAATGGATGATTCCTGGTGCAGCATCAGCCATTGCTTTTACTGGTGGTTGGTTCGCTAAGAAGTCCCCGCCGTAAACTGTATCATCAAAGTGGACCCATGGAGAATCCCCTTCACCTTTTGTATTAACAGCACCGTTGATTCCGCCCTGTGCACATACAGAGTGTGAGCGTTTTACTGGTACTAATGAGAATAATTCAACTTCTGTGCCCATTTCGGCTGCTTTCATAGTAGCCATTAAACCAGCAAGACCGCCGCCAACGACTATCAATTTGCTTTTAGCCATGATATTTCTCACTCCTCTTTCAATTAGTAATCAAGCGCTTTCATGAGTTTAAGTGCACTGCCTTATACGAATGCAAGTAAAGCCGATACGCCGACTACAGATAACACTAAGAAAATTAAAACAGTAACATATGTTGCGATTTTTTGTGATTTTGGAGATTGAGTAATTCCCCAGCTTACTAGGAATGCCCAAACACCGTTTGCTAAGTGGAAAGTTGCTGAAATAATACCAGCGATATAGAATGCTACCATCCAAGGATTAGATAGTACATCTGCCATCATGTCGTAATCAACTTCAGTTCCAAGTGCTTTTTGGATACGAGTTTGGAAAATATGCCAAGCGATAAATACAACTAGGAATACTCCTGTGAAACGTTGTAATACGAACATCCAGTTACGGAAAGTGCTAAAACGTTTAGTGTTTGGTTGTGCAGTGAAGGCTATGTACACACCATAAAAAGCATGGAACATTAATGGAATGTAAATTACAATCCATTCTAGAGCCCATAAGAATGGGAGACTCCCCATAAATTCACTTGCTGTGTTAAATGATTCTGCACCTTTTGTTGCTGTAAAGTTAATAAACAAGTGTTGCGTCAAGAACAGTCCAACTGGAATAATTCCAAGAAGTGAATGTAGTCGACGCCAATAAAACTCTCGATCTTTCGACAAAACTGTTACCCCCCTTAATACTGAAAATAGACAGACGAACAACTACCAACGCTTTCCAACGTGGTATCCATTGACTGCATATTTCATCATGGTACAATATTATGACAAGTTCATTGTACTCTCATCATGGCAGAGCGTCAAGGTAACTAGCACTATTTCTAGGTACCATTAAATCACGTTTTTTTCTCGTAAATACATAAATATTCTACCAGAAAACGCTATTCTCTAACTCTGACAAAAATTAGACAAAATTAAATGAAAGAAGGCAAATCATGTCATCTACAAACACTCAACACTTCCCATTATTTGGTTACGAACTAATCAGAGATCACGTTCTCTCGTCTGTTCTCGGAAAAAACGAAGAAGATATCCTATATTGGTGCGGTAAAGAGTTAGCCCGCAAGTTTCCTTTATACAGTATGGAAGAAGCTGTTTCATTTTTCCAAGAAGCAGGATGGGGAGAGCTTTCTATAGAAAAACAATCTAAAGATGAAACGTTTTATACTCTCACTGGAGATCCTGAGGCTATGCAATTTGAAAAACGCTGCTTCCGTCTTGAAAGTGGCTTCCTAGCAGCTCAACAAGAGAAAATCAGTGGTTTCTTAACAGAATGCTACGACGAAAAGAAAGCAAAGCGTGGGCTTGTACGATTCCATGTCAAATGGGATTTAAAAGACCAACTATAGAAAGAAGCTGACTAAATATCTGTTCAAGATGGCTAGTCAGCTTCTTTTTATTTTATTTAATTAAACTTGAATTGCTAGACTAGCTGCCAATTCAAATTCATCATGTAATGCGTTTGCAGTTAGCAACATCGACTCTTGTGGAATGACAACAGAAATTTTAATTTCAGAAGTACTTACCATTTTTAATGTAATGTTTTCTTTATGTAAGCGATCGAACATTTTTGCGGCTACGCCAGGATTAGATACCATACCAGAACCTACAATCGATACTTTAGCTACGTCCTCTTCATAATTCACATGACAATAACCAATTTTAGATTTATTAACTTCTAAGACTCGAGCAGTATCTGCTAAATTTTCTTTTGTAATAGTAAATGATACTGAAGGCTCTACCCCTTCGAGAATAGTTTGAACGATAATATCAACGTTAATATGATTATCAGCTAAAACTGTGAAAATATTGACTAAAGAACCTTTATAATTCCCCTCGTAACCTACCGTTACTCGAACAATATCTGACATAAATGCTACTCCACGTACAACTAAATCTTTTTCCACTTCTACTTCCTCCTTCATAATTGTTCCTTCATCTTCTACATAACTAGAGCGAACTGCTAATGGGATATTGTAGTTTTTTGCAAACTCTACGGCACGTGGATGTAAGACACCTGCCCCTAAATTTGCTAATTCTAACATTTCATCATATGACAGTTCTTGTAGTTTGCGAGCTTTAGGAACATAACGTGGATCTGAAGTGTACACACCATCAACATCTGTATAAATATCACAGCGCTCAGCACCTAATGCTGCAGCTAAAGCAACTGCTGTCGTATCTGATCCTCCGCGACCTAGGGTTGTAATATTGTTATTACTATCGATTCCTTGGAAGCCTGCAACTACTGCAACATGGCCTTTATCCAACGTTCTTCGCACCTTTCCAGACTGAATTTCAACAATGCGAGAATCACTCGGAATTGCCTCCGTTAAAATTCCAGCTTGCCAACCAGTGAAGGACTGCGCTGATAACCCTAAACTTTGTAATGCAATCGATAATAATGAGATAGTCACCTGCTCACCTGTTGTTAAGAGCGTATCCATTTCTCGTTTCGATGGATTTGGCATAATTTCATGTGCCATTTCTACAAGCTTATCCGTCGTTTTGCCCATCGCTGAAACAACAACGACAATATCATAACCCTTTTCTTTCTCTTTCTGAATGCGCTTTGCCACATGCAATACGCGTTCAATCGTTGCAACTGATGTACCACCAAATTTAAAAACTAAACAACTCACCCATAACCTCTCCCTTATTTGTTATGACGACCGTATTCACAATGACATCTTATGAAAAAAGCAGCCTTTCACACGTTTAAGTGTGAAAAGCCGCCTCGTAGCATGCACGTTCAAAAGAACATTCATGTGAGATAGCCCTCCAGAACCGAAACGGATCTGACAATTCTACACTTGTTAAATGCAGAACCAGTAATAAATTGGAAATAGTCAATTTATCACTTCGGCGGCCTCCCCTTTCGTCAGCAGTCATAGGATCTACTCATCCTCTTGCTGATTACTCTTGAAATCCGCGCCTCTATCATCACTAAATAGTGATTATTTATAATAGTAATGTTACCTTAACACAATTTTCAGATTACTACAATTTATTTTTCAGAAAAATAAGTAAATATGGTTTGAGCTAGTTTTTTTGGTACATTCGCAGCTACTAATTCTTCATAGGATGCCTCACGAATTTTTTTAACAGATCCAAATTGTTTGAGAAGCTGTTGCTTTCTTTTTGGTCCAATTCCTTCAATTTCATCGAGAACAGATGTAATGGCATTCTTTTCATGTAATTGGCGATGGAAGGTAATAGCAAAACGGTGAACTTCATCTTGAATTCTTTGTAAAAGATAAAACGCTTCACTCGTTCTCTTCAACGGAATAATTTCTGGCGGCGAGCCATACAGCAATTGAGAAGTTTGGTGTTTATCATCTTTTGCCAAACCTGCAATAGGAATATCTAAACCAAGCTCATCTTCTAAGATTTCTCTTGCTACTTCCATTTGTCCTTTCCCACCATCAATAACGATTAAATCGGGTAAAGGTAAGCCATCTCTTAATACACGAGTATATCTTCGGCGAATGACTTCTCGCATTGCACCGTAATCGTCGTGCTTTGCTGCAACTTGAATTTTATATTTTCGATAATCCTTTTTGCTAGGCTTACCGTCAATAAAAACTACCATCGCTGAGACGGCGTCCGCTCCAAAAATATGGGAATTATCAAATGATTCTATGCGAAGCGGTATCGCAATATTCATCGCATTTCCCAATTCTTCGCAGGCACCTATTGTTCTTTTTTCTTGACGCTCAAGTAACTGGAACTTCTCAGAGATAGCAATTTGAGCATTTTTACTCGCTAAATCAACAAGCTCTTTTTTCTTTCCCCTTTGAGGTATCGTCACTTTTAAATCAAGTACTGTAGCTAGAAGGTCTCCTTCAATATTGGAAGGTATAAAGATTTCCTTTGGCTTGATATGTTCTGCCTGTTCATAAAAGCGCCCCACAAATGTTAAAAATTCTTCCTCAGGATCTCGATAAATAGGGAATAACGAAACATCTCTTTCAATCAACTTTCCTTGTCTTACAAAGAATACTTGGATACACATCCAACCTTTATCAACCGCATAACCAAAAACGTCACGATTCGTTAAATCCGTAAGCGTAATCTTCTGGCGTTCCATGACAGTTTCAATATGTGAAATTTGATCTCGATATTCTTTTGCTCGTTCGAAATCTAATTTTTCAGCTGCATCGAGCATTTTTGCATTTAAATCTTCTTTGACTTCTCCGTACCCACCATTTAGGAAACTCGTAATACCTTGAATGATCTCTTGATATTGCTCTTTCTCAACTTCTTTTACACAAGGAGCTAGACATTGTCCTAAATGATAGTATAAGCAAACTCGATTCGGTAAATTTGTGCATTTCCTTAGTGGATATAAGCGATCAAGTAATTTTTTCGTTTCATTTGCAGCAAAGCTATTCGGATAAGGCCCAAAATATTTACCATTATCCTTTTTTATTTTGCGGACAATAAGCAGTCGCGGGTGCTTCTCATTCGTTATTTTAATATATGGGTACGTCTTGTCATCCTTCAGCATAATGTTGTATTTCGGATCATGAGTTTTAATGAGGTTTAACTCTAAGATAAATGCCTCTATATCCGAAGATGTCACGATGTACTCGAAGTCTTCTATTTCACTAACAAGTCTTTGCGTTTTACCATCGTGGCTGCCTGTGAAATAAGAACGTACGCGATTTTTTAATACTTTAGCTTTGCCGACATAAATAATTGTTCCTTGACGATCCTTCATCAAATAACATCCAGGTTGGTCAGGTAGAATGGCCAATTTTTGTTTTATTAATTCGTTCATCTTATCACCTTCTTAAAAAAGTGCGGGCACCTTGTTCAGTTCCGGCAATCATAGGCGAATTGACCTAAAGGTTATTCTATAACCTCCACGTCAATTGAGCTTTTGACCTCGAGGTCTAGGCGCTGTATTTATATTCTTTACATAATAGTTTTAATCTCTATTAATTCTAAAAAAAACCGGGAACCATTGTAGGAACCCGGTTTAATATTCATTTTTTCAAAGATTAAGCGTGTTTTTGAATGAATTCAGCTAATGCTTCTTTCGGTTGGAAACCAACAGTTTTATCAACTGGCTCTCCGTCTTTGAATAATAATAGAGTTGGAATTGACATAATGCCGAATTTGCTTGCTGTTTCTTGGTTTTGGTCTACATCAACTTTAACAATTTTAGCTGCACCGTTTAATTCAGAATCTAGTTCTTCTAAAACAGGAGCGATCATTTTACAAGGTCCGCACCAAGTTGCCCAAAAATCAACTAGTACTAAACCTTCTGCGATATCATGTGAAAAGCTTGCATCTGTTGCGTGTACGATTGCCATATTAAATATCCTCCTTCAACTTACGTATAACGGTAGTATAGCATGGATGAAAAGCACGAGCGACTGTTATGCTTATAACAGCATTATTTTGCAATAACGATAGTAAAAAACGTCTATCACACGTTAGTATGTATGCTTGGATGAAGAAAACCCTGTAAATAGTATGACCTTTTACAGGGTTTAGAAGCAGCTATTATGCGTTTACTAATAATTTTTTGAACTCTTCAGTAAGCATTGGGATAACTTCAAAAAGATCTCCGACGATACCGTAGTCAGCTACTTTAAAGATATTCGCTTCTGGATCTTTATTGATCGCAACGATTACTTTTGAGTTAGACATACCAGCTAAATGTTGGATTGCACCTGAAATACCAGCAGCGATATAAAGATCAGGCGTAACAACTTTACCAGTTTGACCGATTTGCAATGAATAATCGCAATAATCAGCGTCACATGCTCCACGTGAAGCACCTACAGCGCCACCTAGTACGTTAGCAAGCTCTTTTAATGGAGCAAAACCTTCTTCACTTTTCACGCCACGACCACCGGCTACTACTACTTTCGCTTCTGACAAATCAACGCCTTCTGTTGATTTGCGAACAACTTCTTTAATAATAGTACGTAGATTCGTAATATCTACAGAAATTGATGACACATCACCTGAGCGAGATTCATCTTTTGCTAGAGGTGCAATGTTATTTGGACGGATTGTCACAAACACAAGTCCCTCTTTCACTTGTACTTTTTCAAATGCTTTACCAGAATAGATTGGACGGATGAAAACTACTGAATCATCTTCCCCTTCGATATCTGTAACATCTGATACTAAACCGCTTTGTAATTTACTAGCTAGTTTAGGTGAAAGGTCTTTACCTAGAGCAGTATGACCGAAAACGATTGCTTCTGGTTGCTCTTGCTCAGTAACAGCCATAAATGCTTGGCTAAAGCCATCAGAAGTATACTGTTTTAAATGTGGGTGTTCAACAGTCACTACACGGTCTGCACCGTTTTGAATAAGTTCCTCGGCAAGATTCGCTACAGCGTCTCCGATTAGAACGCCTACAACTTCTCCGCTACCAGACACTTTTTTTGCAGCTGCAATAGCTTCGAATGATACATTTCTTAAGCTTCCTTCGCGTACTTCACCTAATACTAATACTTTTTTAGACATGTTATGTCCCTCCCATACAATTTAAAATCAGCTTAAACGACTTTTGCTTCAGAATGTAATAGACTTACAAGCTCTTTCACTTGTTCTGATAAATCGCCTTCTAATACACGTCCAGCTACTTTTTGAGCTGGTAAGTAAATTTCAACTGTTGTAGTCTTTGCTTGAACATCATCTTCATCAATATCTAAATCATCTAATTCTAGCTCTTCAAGAGGCTTTTTCTTCGCTTTCATAATACCAGGTAATGATGGGTAACGAGGCTCGTTTAAACCTTGTTGCGCTGTCACTAAAAGTGGTAATTGTGCTTCAAGAACTTCTGAATCCCCTTCTACGTCACGAATAATTTTCGCAGTTTTACCATCGATATCAAGTTTAGTAATCGTTGTTACATAGTTAATACCTAGTAATTCCGCAACACGTGGACCTACTTGACCTGAGCCACCATCGATAGCAACGTTACCACCTAAAATTAGATCTGCTTCTTTATCTTTTAAGTATTCAGCTAAAATATATGCTGCTGAGAATTGATCAAGCTCATCTAAATCATCTTCAGTGTTGATTAAGACAGCTTTATCAGCTCCCATTGCTAAAGCTGTACGGAGTTGTTTTTCTGCATCTTCTCCGCCGAGAGTAACAACTGTTACTTCGCCGCCTTGTGCATCACGAACTTGAATAGCTTCTTCGATTGCGTATTCATCGTATGGGTTGATGATGAATTCAGCTCCATCTTCTTGGATTGCCCCACCAGTTACAACAATCTTTTCTTCTGTGTCAAAAGTACGTTTTACTAATACAAAAATGTTCATTCAACAAACCTCCTAATACTATTTTTATTTTCCTGTGAAAGTTGGTTCACGTTTTTCGATGAATGCTTGGATACCTTCTTTGGCATCATCAGACATGAAAACGGTACCAAAAGCTTTTGCCTCAGCTTCAATGCCTTCGTAGAATGAAGTATGTTTAGCATATTGCAGCATATCGATTGCGGCTTTTAAAGCAACCGAACTTTTTTTTGCAATACGTTTCGCTGTTGCAATCGTTTGAGGTAGTAATTCCTCATCAGAAAAGGCAGCGTTTGCTAAGCCCCACTTGACAGCCTCCGTACCGGAAATTGGATCACTAGTAAACATCATTTCTGCCGCTTTTGCTACCCCAACATAGCGAGGCAAACGCTGTGTACCGCCAAAACCAGGAATTAACCCTAATTGTAATTCAGGTAATCCTAATTTCGCATTTTCAGTCACATAGCGGAAATGACAACTCATCGCTAGCTCAAGTCCCCCACCTAAAGCTGCGCCGTGAATTCCAGCAATAACTGGCTTAGAGAATTTCTCTAAACGCTCAAAGACATCTTGTCCATTAGCAGACAATTTTACAAATTCAGCACCCGATGTAACATCTGTAAATTCTTTAATATCTGCTCCTGCTGAGAAGAATCTTCCCTCTCCATGCAATACAATGACTCGAACTGAATCATCGTGCTCTACAGCAGTTAAAAGTTCATTTACTTCTAAAATTAGTCCCCGCGATAAAGCATTAGCGGGTGGGCGCTGAATCGTTGCAATTGCAACTCCATCTTCAACTGTCCAACGTAAAAATTCCATACTCCCATTTCCCCCTTTGCATTTGGCTATGTAAGTAGTTTCCTAGTTGAATCGAAGCAATGGTTTGGCTACTACCAATTCAACCAATTGATTTTTACAATTGCCTATGCCTTTATTCCATTGAGTATTAAATGTTGTACTTTCGGTGCTAGCGCAGTTAAATCATATTTATGATCATTCATGACCCATGATGTTGTTACCTCATCAATCGTTCCAAAAATGAGCTGACGAGCAAGTCGCAGATCCATCTCTGGATTGAATTCTTTCGTCTCCATACCTTCTACTAATATTTCATCAAGTAATATTAAATACTCTCTTAATATCGTATTGATTTTGAGACGAACATCTTTATTAGACTGACGAAGCTCTAATTGTGTAACTGTAGCCAAATGATGATCTCCTGCTAGTACCTGGAAATGTTTCTCAATCATCGCATTTAACTTTTCAGACGATGACTTTCCATCTCTAATTATACACTGTAAATTTTCTACAAACACAGACATTTTTTCCTTAAAAACCGAAATTAATATGTCTTCTTTGTTTTTAAAGTATAAATAGATTGTTCCATCGGCGACGCCTGCCTGTTTAGCAATTTTGGAAACTTGTGCATGGTGATAACCATTTTCCGCAATTACAATAACGGCCGCATCGATAATTTGTCTATACTTCGGTTTATCTTTCTTCAATACGATCACCACCATATAAAAAATGAAAATATGAATGACTATTCATTCATATTTTCATCTTATAATTTCATTTTACACTTGTCAAGCGGACTTGTCATTATTTTCACATAATTTTCTGAGTTCTTTCTTTATCTTCATCTTGTAGAGTACGTCGTAGTATTTTACCTACAGCTGTTTTTGGTAGTTCATCGCGGAATTCATAAATACGCGGAACTTTAAATGCCGCTAAGTTTTCTCTGCAATACGTATTGAATTCCTCTTCTGTCGCTTTCATACCTTCTTTTAACACGATAAAAGCTTTTACTGTTTCACCGCGATATGGATCTGGTACACCAAGAGCTACACATTCCTGAACGGCTTCATGCTCATATAAAACTTCCTCAATTTCTCTAGGATAAATATTGAATCCACCAGCAATGATAATATCCTTTTTCCTATCAACAACATAAAAGTAGCCTTTGTCATCCATATAACCTAGATCTCCAGTCAAAAGCCAACCATCGCGCATCGCCATTTCTGTGTCTTCAGGGCGATTCCAGTATCCTTTCATCACTTGAGGACCTTTCACAGCAATCTCACCGATTTCACCAATTGGTAGTGGCTCTGTTGAATCTACTTGGAGAATAGCCGCGTCTGTGTTCGGCCAAGGAACGCCGACAGAACCTTTCACACGCTCATTATGCCAAATAAAATTGCAGTGTGTTACAGGTGATGTTTCTGTTAAACCGTATCCTTCTACAAGCTTGCCGCCCGTAATTTTCTCGAATTTCTCTTGTACTTCAATTGGCAATGGTGCTGAACCACTCATACAAGCCTTGATAGAAGATAAGTTATATTTCGCTATATCTGGATGATTTAATAAACCTATATAGAGGGTAGGCGCCCCTGGGAATAGCGTTGTTTTTTGTTTTTGAATCGTTTTTAACGTTGTTTCAACATCAAATTTCGGTAAGAGTACCATTTTATCTCCTCGCATAACAGACAATAACAATACCGTTGTCATCCCGTAAACATGGAAAAATGGCAGCACACCCATAATTACCTCTTCACCTGGTATACACTCAGACATCCATACACTACACATTTGTACGTTCGCTATTAGGTTTTTATGCGTTAACATAACTCCTTTAGGATAGCCGGTTGTACCGCCTGTATATTGCAATAATGCGATGTCCTCTTCAATGTTAAAATTTAAAACGATTGATTCAATTGTGCTTACCCTTATAATTTCTGTAAATAAATGATTGCTACCACTATGCTCAACTGTAACCTTAAAGCCATATTGTTTTTTCTGAATAAATGGATAAATTAAATTTTTGGGGAAAGGTAAGTAATCCTTAATCGCTGTAATAATGACATGTTCTAGATGAGTATCCTTCATGACCTTAGCAATACGGGGATATAAAATATCCAAAGATAAAATCACCTTTGCGCCCGAATCTTTCATCTGATACTCAATTTCTCTTTCTGTATAAAGCGGGTTTGTTTGAACGACAATTCCTCCGGCATATAGCACCCCAAAATAACCTATAACGCCTTGAGGACAATTTGGAAGCATAATGGCTACGCGATCACCTTTCTCAATACCAATGGAAACTAAATAATTGGCGAACTTTAATGAGCTCTCATACAACTCTTTGTACGTAATATCCTTCCCCATAAAATGAATTGCAACTTTGGAAGGTGTCTTGCTGCTCGCTCTTGTCAAATACTGTTGCAAAGGAATTGTTTCATATTCCAAAGACGTAGGAATATTATCCGGATAATTTGACAGCCAAACCTGTTCAGTCATGCTCCATTCCCCCTTTGTTATAAAATTATAAGAATACTCTTATAATTCAGTATAAAATAAAAGTGGTAACGCTTTCAAATTTAATATCAATTTATTGGAAATAATCTTTTTCCCTTCCATTAGGAGCAATAAAAACATTCCCCATTATAATTTACTTAAATGCGCTAAACATACAACAACAATAAAGATCACCCCACCTAGACAAAAAAATGACTTCAATTTATATCGAAGTCAAATTTTTGTATTTTAATATATATACTTATTTATTTAATTCACGAACTAAATAGGTACCTGATGCATAGCCTTGTTTTCCATTTGGTAATTTTACTTTATACCAAGTTCCACTCATAATCGGCTTATTATTTGTATCTATTTCCAGTTCAACAAATTGATAGTTTGCTAATTCGCCTACTTTAGAACTGGACGCGTTTCCTTCTGAGCGTACATTTAGTGCTATTCCATTAGCTGAAGAAGTATTAACACGAGCTAAGTTCTGCACAGTAAAATGTTTATTGTAAGCACTGAAACTTACAACATTTGTATAATACTTTTCCCCTTTATAGGATACTGTTAGCCAGTAATCATTGTGCTTTTCTAGCAAATTAAAAGACTCACCTTTTGAAATAGTTGCTGCAACACTATTTGTACTTCCTTTTTCACTGTAAACATTCAAATTACTATTCGCAATCGCTAACGTTCCAGTCGGGAACACGTCTTTAAGCTCAGGATACTTTGGAGCAGAAGGAACGACTATATTAGGTTTTTTTGAAACTGCTTCTTCTTTATCATATGCCAAAATCCCGTTCATATGATTGGCGATTGCATTTCCCCAATTAGTATCACTTGCATAATAAAAATTCATCCCCTTACTTAAGGAATCAATGCGAGCTCCATTAACGTTTTTAACGGAGTATCCTAAATAAGCCCCACTATTGTATTTCCAATTGGAAGGATTTAAATAAGTAGCCTTCATTGATTGCGCAATAAACTCCAAATTGTTGTCGATGGAATCAAATTTTACAGAACCTATGAACGGGGTAATATCATATGCTCCAAAGCCGAACAAGTTATTTCTTCCAAGTGAAATGTCGGAAACTCCAAATCCACTCTCATGAATTGCATGTGCTGCAAAATATAGAGCGTTTACGCCATACTTATTGGCAGCATTAATAATTGCTTGTCCTTGTCCCGTTAAAACGCTTGTTTTTCCGACAGTCTTACTAGCAATATACGTATTGATTTGATCTGCTTTCACAGAAGACGTAGTACGAAGATCCATAAACAAATAGCGATTTGGATTGGATTCTAAACTAGCGATTCTGGACTTCGTTGTTTCATCTATTAAAGAAGTGCCAGATACAAAACCTGTAAAACCTTCATAACTCACTTGATACCATCCATTATTTGCTTTATAAGTTGTCGTCAGCTTTGTCTTCGCAGGAATCACTTGTAACAAATCTGATGATGTAGAATTTGTTTTGAGTAATTTTAAATCTTCAATATTATAAATAGTCATCTGACTAATTGTTGAACCACTTGGTAATGTAGAGGTATCGTCATCTGTATCATCCGGTTCCGTATCGACAATTGGTGTATCGACACTAAATTTAGTACTGTCTATATACCCTGTGTTACCTTCGTAGGTTACTTTATACCAATTGCCAACTCGATCGGTCGAAGTCACTTTTGCACCTTTTGGAATGCTAGTTAGTATAGTATGCGAAACTCCCGCTTCAGCAAATAAAGATGTTGTCGAATTAGCTTTATAATCCGTACTTGTCATTTGCGTTGGTGTTACTTTACTAACTACAGTAGATTGCACAAAATAATACTTACCCTTGTAGGATATTCGATACCAAGTTTCTCCTTTACTATTCACAACTGATTGCGTAGAAGTGAAGATATTATTTGTTGGGATAGTGTAAACTTGTGCTTTCTTGGTGCTAGGTGTTATACGCAATGAAGCCGTTTTTTTTATTAGGAAATAAGTAGTTGTAGTCTCTTTATAAGCATCATACTCTTTCACATACGAACTACTTACCCAACCAGTTTTGCCTCCGTATGTTACTTTATACCTTGCTCCAGATTTCGCGGTAGCTTTCACCGTCTTGCCTTTTGGAATCGACAATAGTATTTTCCCTTTTGTAGAGCTACTAGACCGTAAATTCACCTTTTCTTTTGTTTGATAATTTGTTGCAGCGAAAGTTGAGGTCGTCGTCGTTTTAGTTGTGATTTTAATATAACTTGTATTAACATAACCAATTTCCCTACCATATTTCACTTTATACCAACTGCCGGTTTTAGAAATATATGTTACAGATTTTCCCTTTGGTATTGTTATTAGAATTTTCCCTTTTGTTGAGGCTTTAGATCGTAAGTTCACATTGGAAGTTACTTTATATGTTTTTATGGTAGCTGCCTCAACTTTTTTGGGTGATATTGGTGTTTCGAATGGACTCACACTTGAAGCTAAAAGAATTCCCATAGATACGAATGCACAATTTGTTAGATATATAGAAGTTTTTTTATTATACAAACTCATTTTGACCCCTCCTGTATGTTTGAGAAATTAATTCTAGGAAAGAAATATTCCCATACATTTTTTTCTAAACTATTAATATTATATCTCTCTTACCATGAAAATAGTATCGAATATATACACTATTTAACATTTTTATAATCATCTTCTTTTATCGGTAACTCTTTAATTTTAGTTAGAAGCTCAATAGTATTTCATTCCCAGATAAATCTTTATTTAAATTTAACTTTCTCGACAATCACTGGAAGTCGTTTATAAAATTCACTTTCATTTATCTATAACAAAGTAATATCATTAGCTAGTCCTTCAGCACCTTTTGATCAAACACATAAAAAAAAGAAGCCCTATAAAGGACTTCAAAATTAGTTCATTATTAAAAAGATGATTCCTACTAAAATAAACGCAATACATACGCCAATTAGTACTTTCGATAAAGTTTCCATATACTCTCCCCTAAGAAATACTTGCACCGATAACAAATGACAGACCTACTGAAATCGTAAACGAAATAAAACCAACTGATCGATTATCTTTTTCAATTTCTTCATCTACCTTAAATGTCGGTGTCATAAATTCAAATAAAACATATGCAAATATTAGTAAGATAAATCCAAACAGTCCCCAACCCATCATTTCTACGAGCGAGTTATGCCTCTCAATGGAGTAACGGAAAATATTACACACCCCTAATATTTTCCCACCTGTTGCAAGTGCAACTGCTACATTACCTTTTTTTATTTCTACCCAATTTTTGTATTTTGTTACGATTTCAAATATCACCATTGATAGGATTAAGCAAAGGACAACAACACTGAAATTACCAGCAGCCTCGACAACAGGATATTGCCAAAATCCATTTAATAACATAAATATCCCCTTTTCAATGTCAAATTTTTTCTCTATCTTTGATTACTTTAAAAGGTTTATTTTAGCTCGGCTACTGTCACACCATAGCCGCCTTCTCCTGCTTCGCCAAAACGATAGGATTTTACACGTGGATGTCTCTTTAGTAAAGCTTGAATTCCTTGGCGCAAAGCCCCAGTTCCTTTACCATGAATAATTGAGACGCGTTGATAATTAGACAGTAATGCATCATCAATATATTTTTCCGTACGTACAATCGCATCTTCATAACGTTCTCCACGTAGGTCTAATTCTAGCTTAACATTAGAATCTCGATTTCGAACACTTGAAACATTTACAGTTTGCTTGTCTTTTTCAGGTTTCACGTACTCTAAATCTGATTCATCAAGCTTCATCTTCAATATTCCAATTTGCACAATCCATTCAGAATTTGATACTTTTTCAAGTAACACACCCTTTTGACCGTAACTTAGTACTTTTACTTCGTCACCCTTAGATAGCTCTTGAGCGCGCGCTTTTAATTGCTGTTGCTTTTTCAGTACTTTATTTTCCGGCGCAGCTTTTTCTAAACGTTTACGTGCATCAATGATTTCATGCTCTTTAACAATCTTGTTAGCATTTAAGCGCATTTTATGAAGTTCTGAAATAACCTCTTCAGCTTCTTTTTTCGCTTCATCCACGATTTTACGTGCTTTGTCTTTTGCTTTTTGTTCTAATGCTTCTTTTTTCGCTTCATAAGCTTTTAATTTTTCATCTAATTCTGATTGAAGTGCTTCTGCTTCTTTGCGTAATACAAGTGTTCTTTCAGCATCTTCTTCTGATTGGCGTCGACTTTCTTCTAGAGAGGCAATCATAGATTCGACTTCATGACGATCAGTACCTGTGAATGTCTTAGCACGATCAATAATAGAATCTGGTAGTCCAAGACGAGTCGAAATTTCAAAGGCATTACTACGTCCTGGAACTCCAATTAATAGACGATAAGTCGGACTCAACGTCTCCACATCAAATTCCACGCTTGCATTGACAACACCTGGACGATTGTAGCCATATGCTTTTAACTCAGGATAATGAGTTGTTGCCATTACTCGTGCTCCGCGACCATGTACTTCATCTAAAATTGAGATGGCAAGTGCTGCACCCTCTTGTGGATCAGTTCCTGCACCTAGCTCATCAAAAAGAATGAGTGAACGATCATCGAATTGATTTAAAATATCAACAATATTCACCATATGTGATGAAAATGTACTCAAGCTTTGCTCAATTGATTGTTCGTCTCCAATATCAGCAAATAATTGATCAAATACCGCGAGATGAGAACCATCAAGAGCTGGCACTGGAATACCCGACTGCGCCATCAACGTACATAGCCCAACTGTTTTTAACGTAACCGTTTTACCACCTGTGTTAGGCCCAGTAATTACGATTGAAGTGAAGTCTTTACCAAATTCAATATCGTTTGCTACTGCTTCTTCTATTGGTAGTAAAGGATGACGTGCTTTACCTAATTTTATATATCCATCGTTATTCATAATTGGCTTCGAACATTTATTGGCTTGTCCGTATTTTGCTTTTGCTAAAATAACGTCAATTTCGCCAAGTAATTGCACAGTGATAAAGATGTCATGTGCTACCTCTTGTACTTTTAGAGATAACATTAATAAAATGCGGGCAATTTCAACTTGTTCTTTTGATTTTAATTGATGGATTTCATTATTCGCTTGTACGACAGCATCCGGTTCAATATATAGTGTTTGACCAGATGAAGATTGATCATGTACAACACCACCATAATGACTACGATATTCAGATTTTACAGGAATAACAAATCGATCATTACGAATTGTAACAATCGCATCAGATAGCATTTTTGTTGCATTAGTGCCACGTGTTAAGCTCGCTAATTTTTCACGAACACGACCTTCTTGTGCTCGCAATTGCTGACGAATTGAACGAAGCTCAGAGCTAGCAGAGTCTAGAATAGCACCGTTCTCATCGATACAAGCATTAATCTCATGCTGTAAACCTGTCAATGTTGGCATGCTTTCTTTTTTCTGAATGAAGTATGGAATTTGTATATCCTCTTCCACTTCAATTCCTTCTATAAACTGACGAAGTATACGACTAGCACGTATTGTGCTCGAAATCTCCATCAATTCAACTGGACTAAGTACACCACCAATTTGCGCGCGTCTAGCATGCGGGCGGACATCGAAAATACCGCCCATTGGCACGTTACCTTTTACGCGTAGAATTGATAAACCTTCATCCATTTCATCTAATAGTTGTAATACTTTCTCTATATCAGTTTCAGGGACAAGTTCATCGATCACAGTTTTCCCTAAAGAGCATGTACAATATGAAGCTACTTGAGCACGTACTTTATCAAATTCTAGTGTTTTCAATGCGCGTTCTGCTATCATTCAAAACACCTCCCCTTCATTTCTTCTGTATAAAGTGGACAAAATCTTCTAATGTCCACGTATTCACGATATTATTTTTCTTTAACCATGCTTTTTGTGCGTATTTCGTTCCAACTTCCATAAAACGAAGTTGGTCAATGGCATGTGCATCTGTATTTATAGCAATTGGCACACCCGCAGCGGCTGCCATTTCTAAATGTTCTTCACATAAATCAAGACGATATGGATTTGCATTTAACTCTAAAATTTTACCATATTCTTTAGCCCATTCAATCAATTGAGAGATATCTGGGTTATAGCCTTCACGATCACCTATTATACGACCAGTAGGATGGGCAATCATATGAACATATGGGTTTTTTAGAGCATTATGTAGCCTGTCCATAATTTTCTCTTGCGGCTGTGAAAAGCTGGAGTGGATCGACGCAATGACAAAGTCTAATTCCTTTAATACATCATCTTCAAAATCAAGCGACCCATCTGGTAAGATATCCATCTCAGTTCCTGCAAGCAAACGGAAGTCTGGATGCTTTTCATTGAATGCCCAAATCTCTTTGCGCTGTTCGATTAATCGTTCAGGTGTTAAACCATTTGCAACTTTTAAATATTGTGAGTGATCCGTAATAACCGCATATTCATAACCTCTAGCAATGAGTGCTTCACCCATTTCATGTACTGCATAAGCACCATCAGACCATGTTGTATGCATATGCAAATCAGAACGAATACCTTCTAATTGAACAAGTTCCTTAATCTCATCCAAACGGTCAAATTCTTTATTACCTACTCGTATACTAGGTGGGATAAACGGTAAGTCAAAATGAGCAAAAAATTCAGCTTCTGAAGCAAATGTTGTTACAGTTCCATCCGCTTGCTCTACACCATATTCACTTATTTTCTTACCAAGGTCTTTTGCCAATTGACGCATTCTTACATTATGTTCTTTTGACCCAGTAAAGTGATGAAGTGCCGTTGCATATTCATCTTGTGTCACTAGACGGAAGTCAACGCTAACGGGCTCTTCGGCGTCCAAAGTTACTGAAATTTTAGTATCCCCTGCTGCAATGATTTCTGAAATGACAAGTGCCCCTAAAAGTTGTTCTTTCACCGCTTCTCGGTTTGCCGTTGCAATAATGAAATCAACGTCCTTACTCGATTCCTTTACACGTCTAAAGCTACCTGCGACCGAAAACTGTTGCACTTCAGAAATCCCGCTTAAAATAGCTTCAATTTCTTGGACAACTTTATCTAATTGCCAAATTGGTAGTCGCTCAGAACGTGTGCCAAATGCCTCTAGTTCTTTTAATATCTTTTCTTCAGTTTTTTTGCCAAAGCCGGCGAGAGCGGAAACTTTACCTTCTTCACAAGCTGCCTTTAGCGTATCTGCTGAATCCACGCCTAACTCTTGATATAACTTAGCAATTTTCTTCCCGCCAAGGCCAGGCAATTTTAATAATGGTGGTAACCCTTTAGGTACTTCCTCTTCAAGTTCTTTTAAAACAGAAGATTCGCCCGTTGCCAGTAAATCTTCTATAACTGCTGCAGTACCCTTACCAATGCCCTTTATCGCAGTAATATCTTCAATTTCGCTCAGGCTTCTTGTATCTGCTTCTAGTGCTGCCGCAGCTTTTCTAAATGCTGAAATTTTAAATGGGTTAACACCTTGTAATTCTAAATACAAGGCTATTTTTTCAAATGTACGAATGATAGTTTTTTTATTCAAAAAATGACCTCCTTATTCGTAAAAAAACTGCTCTCAGTTGAGAACAGTTATTTCATGTAGACAAACCACATATTTTTGAACATGTTCGAAATAATTGGTGTATATTCGAGCATTAATTTTGTGAGGATTGAATTATCAACATACTTCTGGATACCATCTAATGGTAACAACGCTAAAATATAAAGTAAAATAAACACTAATATATAAGCTTCTATAAATCCTAGTATTCCGCCAAAAAAGCGATTAAACGGACCTATAATAGGCACATATTTTAAGAAATCAAAAATTGACGCCACAATTTGCATTGCAAATTTGACGACAAAGAAAATAAGTGCAAAGGCAAGTAGCTGATAAAATGTTTGACTAAGATCTAATTGTTCCATCGCATAAGTTAACGTCGTATTCCCGTCAACTGCTGGATATGGAATCCAAAGCACAAATTTCTCAGCTAAAGGTTTATAATAAACATAAGCGACAATCATCGCGATTAAAAATCCAATGATATGTATCAACTGGACTACTAAACCTCTTCTTCCGCCAGTGATAATGCCGGCAATTAATAAAATAATTATAAGTATATCGATCATTTACTTCAATCCTTTAGTTTTTTCAGTTCTTCTTCTAATAATACAAGTTGCTCTTTTAATTTCAAACTATCATTTACTGAATTTACAGCTGTAAGGACGGCCAGTTTTGTACTGTCAAGGCTCGGGTTTGCCTGTTTAATCTCTCTCATAGTATTGTCAACTGTAGACGCGACTAAACGCATATGTGTTGTTGACTCTGTACCAAGCATAGTATATGTTTGACCATATATATCAACTGAAATTCGATTTTTTTGTTGCTCTGACACAGCTGCCCCTCCTTAAAATCCTATTTCTAATCATACCATGAAACTGTTTATCATGTGAATAACGAGAGTAGAAAGGACTATAAAATGTCTAATATTGTAATTGTTTTAACAACCGAAAAGCAAGGAGAACTTGCTTCTTATTATGCCTCATCTAGAGTAGAACGCAATGCGCCAGGAGTCATATTTGCTGCGAAGTTAAGCGATACTTCTATCACTTCATATAAATCTGGCAAAGTGATGTTTCAAGGTAACGGAGCCGAACGGGAGTCTAGTCGATGGGGGAAACCTAATGATCCTACGACTAAAAAGACGTCATCAAAGGGTGATAAGTTGCCTTCCAATTTTGAACAACTCTCCGTAATGGGTTCTGATGAAACAGGAACAGGCGATTACTTCGGCCCAGTAACGGTAGCAGCCGTATATGTATCTGCTAATAAAATTGCACTCGTTCGTGAGCTCGGTGTTAAAGACTCTAAAATGCTAACGGATGATTTTATGAGACAAATCGCGCCTGATTTAATGCGAGCACTACCTCATAGCATTCTAACGGTACGAAACGACAAATATAACACTATTCAAGCTAGAGGCTGGTCTCAAGGGAAAATCAAAGCAATGATGCACAACCAGGCACTTCATAACGTGCTCGGCAAAATTGCACCAGAAAAACCAGCACATATTTTGATTGACCAATTTGCGGAACGTGGCATTTACTATAACCACCTAAAAAATGAAAAAATCATCGTTAAAGAGAATGTACTATTTGCTACAAAAGCAGAACAATTACATGTTTCAGTAGCCGCTGCCTCTATTCTAGCACGATACGCCTTCTTAAAAGAAATGGACCGCCTCGCCGATTTAGTTGGATTTGATCTGCAAAAGGGAGCTAGTAATAAGGTAGATGAAATGGCCGCGCGTATTTTATTATCAAAAGGCGAAGCGACATTAAAATCTATGACGAAATGGCATTTTGCAAATACTCAAAAAGCCCACTCTATAGCGACTAAAAAACGATCTAAATAAAAACAAGCTATTCCTCTCTCTTTACATGAAGAGAAGGAATAGCTTGTTTTTTATATTTTTATATTCTCCATATTCTTTCTTGCACCAAATACTCCGACTAACATTAACACTATTATGGCAACAACCGTCACGACGACCGATAACCAAAAATCACTACTATCTGGTTTTGACCCAAGCCACGTTACTGCGTATGTGCCCAATTTCCAAGGAGACACTGTCCAGAACTGTCCGATAATGCTATCGATTAGCTGTAGAAAATACGTCAGAAGAATTGCTAGAGTACCCGCAACACCCGTAGAGAATAATGCACTCGCTGTGACTGTCACCGTCACGACGAACAATACCCATAGACTATAAGTGCCAATGAGGGCTGCTATCCGCCAAACTTCTACCTCATTATATAAAATCACCGTATAGTAATAGCTTGCTAATAAGCCTATTATTGTACTAAAGAGCGCAACAATTGTTGCTCCAGACCACTTACTGAAGTAATAAGAAGCAAAAGAAATTGGTCGTACATACAATAGTGCGGCTGTACGATTTTTTCTTTCCTTACTAATAATCCCCATAAAGCTTAAAACAATAATAAGTGAAACAATGAGATGGAACTGTCCGACTGTAGAAGCTATTACTTCAACCGATGTCATATCTGCTATACCCATATCAAATCCCTCAGGCATATTGCCGACAGCCTTCATAATATCTTCCATATAATATAGTGTTACCGGCTGCATAACACCATATAATACAAATACAAGAGGAATCCATAATATCTTCAAGCTACGTACATGATCACGCCATTCTTTTTGTAAAAGTACACGCCATTGTATCATAGTTTTGCCACCTTCATGAAGATTTCCTCCAAGCTAGCAGATTGCTGCTCAACTTTCCGGATTTCAAAGGTCTCCTTCGCTAACTCCTGAATAACTTGTTGCATATCATCTGTCTGTAAAATCACAATGTTACCTTGTTGCTCAGCACTTAATGTACTATTCACTACAAATTGAGCAGCCTCTTCTACTACTTTAAATTCCACTACAATTTGACGATGTTCGTATTTTGCTTTGACATCTTGTAATGAACCTTGCTCAACTAATTTACCAGCTTTCAAGAATAATAGCTGATCCGTCATTTGCTCAGCATCATTCAAAATATGTGTTGAATACAAAATCGTCATTTCTTGTTGTAACGACTTCATCAAATTCATCATATCTAAGCGACCTGCTGGATCAAGAGCTGATACTGGCTCATCCAATAAGAGGAGTTTGGGTTTATGTATAATGGCTTGTGCTAGACCCAATCTTTGTTTCATACCACCAGAGAACGTACCAATCTTTTTATTTACTGCATCTTTTAAGCCAACGAATTGAAGCATTTTCTCTGACTCTTCCTTCGCAGTTTGAGCAGTCAATCCACTTAATCTCGCTGCCATTATTAAAAATTCACTCGCTGTTAGCCAAGTATTAAACTGTGGATATTGTGGTAAAAACCCAATCGCATCTCTCGGGTCCCCTGCTATTCCGTCGAATTGAATTTGCCCATTTGTTGGTTTCAATAGCCCAGCAAGCATCGATAATATAGTTGTTTTACCTGCTCCATTTGGTCCAATTAAAGCCGTTGCTGTTCCTTGTATTAACTCAAAAGATATATTTTTAATCACTTCATGCTGTCCATAATTCTTTTGCAACGCTGAAACTTTTAATAACTGGCTCATACTTGTTTTCTCCCGAAGATAAAGTAAATAATAGGTCCTAAAATGTTCGCAAAAACAATCACAATAGCCCACAGCCATTTCGGCCCATTTGTTTGCGGAATTTTCACTAGATCAATTAAAGCAACAATCATTAAAATAAACTGAATGATTATTATCGGTAATAGCATCAATAATAATGAACTCATCTTGTTCACCTCTTCTTTGTTATACAATAAATATAACAGATAATCTTTTCCATGAAAAGGATATTAAAAAAATACCTGACCAAGACATAATGTCTGATCAGGTATTTAGTTTAAAAATCTATTTAATTAACGAATTTGTGCATTTGCTTCTGCTAATGCTTTTAACACTTCGTCATGTGCTGCTACTACTTCTTCATCTGTTAAAGTACGCTCAGGTTCGAAGTATTGTAGTGAGAAGGCTACTGATTTTTTACCTTCTTCCATTTTGTCTCCTTCATATAAATCGAAGACACGAACATCTTTCAATAAAGTACCACCTGCTTGACGGATAATTACTTCAAGATCCGCTGCCGCTACGCTTCTATCAACAACTAAAGCGATATCACGCGACATCGAAGGGAAACGTGGAACTGGAACGTAAACTAGTGCTTCAGTAGACGCTTCTAAAATAGCTGCTAAGTTCATTTCCATTACGTATGTTTCTTTTAAGCCATTTGCTTTTTGTTCTGTTGGGTGCAATTGCGCGATTAAACCAATACGGTTGCCATTTAATAATACGTTAGCCGTACGTCCTGGGTGTAAACCATCTAAAGTAGCGCGTTCAAATGTTACTGCATCTGCTAAACCTAGGCGATCAAATAGACCCTCAACGATTCCTTTTAATACAAAGAAATCAACCTGTTTATGTTCACCTTGCCAAGCGTGATCTAACCATTTACCCGTGATAACTGCAGCTACATGTTCTTCTTCATGTGGAAGACTTTCTTCAGTTAAACCTAAGAATACAGAATCTACTTCATAAAGTGCTACTAAGTCTGCTTGACGTGCGACATTATAAGACGCTGCTTCCACTAAATGTGGGATTAAGCTTTGACGTAATGTGCTACGTTCTTCACTCATTGGCATTAACAGTTTTGTAACAGGCGCCGTTTCTAATGCAAATTTTTGTGAAAGTGCATCAGATGTTAATGAGTAAGTAATCGCTTGGTGAAGACCTGCACCTTCTAAATATGCACGTACGATACGACGTTTTGCTTGATAAGGTGTTAAACCACCAGGTGTTGTTTCACTTACAGGAAGTGTTGTTGGAATTTCATCGTAGCCATAAATTCGTGCAATTTCTTCGACGATATCTTCCTCAATTTTAATATCTTGACGACGAGTTGGTGCATCTACATAGAGCATGCCATTCGCAGTTTCAACATCAAATTTTAAACGTTTTAAAATTGACACCATATCATCTAAAGAAATCTTCATACCAAGACGAGCATTGATAAAGTCAGGAGAAACGATTACTTTTGCAGGAGTTTTATCTAATTCATCAAACATTACTGAGCCAGCTAATACTTCCCCACCAGCTAGTTCTGCTAATAATTTAGCTGCACGTTCAGCTGCTGGAATAACACGGTTTGGATCAAGACCTTTTTCAAAACGGGCACTTGCATCACTACGTAAACCTAAGTCTTTTGATGTATAGCGTACTGATAAACCTTCAAAGTATGCTGATTCAATGACAACAGTCGTTGTCCCTTCATGCACTTCTGAGTTTAATCCGCCCATAACACCAGCTACAGCTACTGGTTCTTTAGCATTAGTAATAACAAGATTACTCGCATTTAATGTACGTTCTTTATCATCAAGAGTCGTTATTTTTTCGCCTTCATTAGCTAAACGAACTACAATTTCCCCTGTTCCTAAACGGTCATAGTCAAATGCGTGAAGCGGTTGACCATATTCCATTAAGATGTAGTTAGTAACATCGACAACATTGTTATGCGGACGTACGCCAGCCGCCATTAAACGCTGTTGCAACCATAATGGAGACTCAGCTACTTTAACGTTTTTCACAACTTTTGCTACGTACATAGGGTTTTCTACCGGTGCATCTACACGAAGTTTTAAATAATCAGAAGCTTTTTCAGTTGATTCTGTATAATCTAGTTCCGGTAATTTAACATCCTCAGAAAGGATTGCTCCTACTTCATAAGCTACACCTAACATACTCATAGCATCTGAACGGTTTGGTGTTAAACCAAGTTCAAGCACTGTATCATATAGGCCAAGTACTTCAAGTGGATCTGCCCCTACTGGCGTTTCCGCAGGTAATACGAAAATACCTTCACTGTAAGCTTTCGGTACTAATTTACCTTCGATACCAAGCTCTTGTAGTGAACAAATCATGCCGTTAGATACTTCACCACGAAGTTTGGCTTTTTTGATTTTGCCACCCGGTAAATGGGCACCTGGACGAGCAACGATCACTTTTTGACCAACTGCTACGTTTGGAGCTCCACATACGATTTGTGATAATTCTTCTTCACCAAAATCTACTTGGCAAATATTTAATTTATCCGCTTCTGGGTGTTTTACTTTTTCTTTCACTTCGCCAACCATTAGCTTTTTCATACCTTCAGCTAGGTTTGCAACGCCGTCCACTTCAATCCCAGAACGTGTAATTTTTTCTGCTAAAACTGCTGGCTCTAGGCCTTGTAAATCAACATATTGTTCTAACCATTTTAACGATACTAGCATGTTTACCCCTCCTTACTCTTCTGTGCGGTGGAATTGTGATAAGAATCGGATGTCATTCGTATAGAAATGACGGATATCGTCCACCCCATATTTCAACATTGCAATACGTTCTTGCCCCATACCAAATGCGAAGCCTGAAACTTTTTTAGGATCATAACCAGCCATCTCAAGAACGTTTGGATGTACCATACCGGCACCTAGAATTTCAATCCAACCAGTTTGTTTACATAAACTACAGCCAGATCCACCACATTTGAAACAAGAGATATCCATTTCTACTGAAGGCTCAGTGAATGGGAAGAAACTTGGGCGTAAACGAATTTCACGTTCTTGGCCAAACATTTTTTTCGCGAAAAGATCCAAAGTACCTTTTAAATCGCTCATTGTAATGTTCTCGCTTATTACAAGTCCTTCAATTTGATTGAATTGATGCGAATGTGTAGCATCATCATTGTCACGGCGGAATACTTTACCTGGACAGATAATTTTCACAGAAGCACCTTGTTTTTCTTCCATAGTACGAGCTTGTACAGGAGAAGTTTGTGTACGAAGTAAAATCTCTTCAGAAATATAGAATGTATCTTGCATATCACGAGCAGGGTGACCTTTTGGCAGGTTTAATGCTTCGAAGTTATAATAGTCTTTTTCAACTTCTGGTCCTTCCGCAATTTCATATCCCATGCTGATGAATAAGTCTTCTATTTCTTCAACAACCTTTGTTAACGGATGTTTACTACCAACTTTTATAGGACGACCTGGTAAAGTCACGTCAATTGATTCTTTTTCAAGTTGTTCCTGAACCGCTTTTTCCTCTAGTAATTGCGCACGTACTTCAAGCACCTCAGTCACTTCTTGACGTACAACGTTTACTAGAGCACCCATTTTAGGACGTTCCTCTGCAGGCAGTTTACCCATCCCTTTTAATAAATCCGTGATTGGACCTTTTTTACCTAAATAAGCAACACGCACATCATTCAACTCTTTAGAGTTCGATGCCGCTGCAATTTTCGCTAAAGCTTCTTCCTTTAGCTGATTTAATTGTTCTTCCATTGCCATTTAAATTCCTCCTTCCAATATCGAATAGTAAAAAACAAATTGTTTTTACTAAACATGCAAACCTTCTTTTCATGTAGAATGTAAAAAATCTGCACAAAAAAACTCGCCCCCTAAAAAGGGACGAGGACATAGTTCGCGGTACCACCCTAGTTATTGTACTTAAGTACAATCACTTCATTGACATAACGGCTCTAAACCGGCCTACCTTTACAGCAATTGCTGGTCCCGGTGGCTGCTAACGGAGTGAACTTCCATGTAACACAACTTTATGCACGCTTGCAGTCTTTGGCGAGCACTCCCTAAAAAGTGTAGAAACATATACTTTTTCCGATCAAAGCATTTAATTTTTATAAATTATTGTATGCAATAATAAACATTATACGCAACTAAATTGTTTTCTTCAAGGTCACTTTGCTGAAACTGCGAAGTTATATAACAAAATACCAGAAGCTACTGCTACATTTAAAGATTCAGCTTGCCCTAAAATTGGAATGATTACATTGGCATCTGTTTTTGCAAGTAAGTCTGGGTGAATACCATTGCCTTCATTGCCCATAATAAGTGCAAATTTATCGCCTTTTTTCACTTCAGAATATACTACTGCATTATCTAAAGCTGTCCCGATAACAGGGATTAATCTGTCTTGTAAACTGTCAATCCAGTCTCCAAGATCCCCTTTCACCACAGGAATATGGAAATGCGATCCTTGAGCAGAGCGGACTGTTTTTGGATTGAAAGCATCCGCTGAGCCTTTACCAAGAATAACCGCATCAATACCTGCTGCATCTGCCGTACGAATCATTGTACCCACATTACCTGGATCTTGAACTGCATCAATTAATAATAATTTTGTCCAGCCTACTTGTTCTTCCTCTGTTACTTCACGTTGTTTACATTGTGCGAAGATACCCTGAGGATGTTCTGTTTCAGACAATTCTTTTGCAATTGCTTGTGTTACTTCTACAACAAAAATGTCATCAATATTCCATGTATGTGGAATGTCCACACCTTCACGGACGATAATTGTTAATACCTCACCATTGTTTTTAATTGCTTCTTCAACTAAATGGAATCCTTCAACGATAAATTCGCCAGAGCGTTCACGTTCTTTTCTAGTTGTCACCAGTTTTTTCCAATACTTCACTAGTGAATTTTGTGGTGATTCTATTCTTTTCATAAAATGTATACCGCCTTTAATTTTTAAATCGTTATAGTTATTTTGCCAAACTGATGATTTTCTTTTAAATATTCAAGCGCTTGTTCCGCTTCATCTAATGAGAAAGTTCGGTCCATCACTGGATGCGTGTTAAATTTCGCTAAATGCTCAAGGCATGCACGGAATTCCTCGCGACTTCCCATTGTAGTCCCATACAATGTATATTGTCCATAGAAAAATTTTCGTAAGTCAAAATCGACAACGTCTTCTGTTGTTGCACCGAACAATACTATTTTACCACCCTTTTTTAAAACATCCAAAGAGCGATTAAAAGTGGCACGTCCAACACTTTCAATAACAACATCGATTTGTTCCTCTTTTAATAATTCTACCCAGTCAGCGTGCGTATCAATCGCAATGTCAGCACCAATTTTAAGTGCTGCATTTCGTTTTTCTTCACTACGAGAAGAGACTATGACTCTAGCTCCAACATTTTTAGCCATTTGGATTAAAAACGTCGCAACACCGCTACCTGCTCCTGGGATAAATATTGTTTGCCCCGCTTCTATTTGCCCTTTTGTAAATAAGGCACGATAACCTGTTAATGGTGAAATACCAATAACAGAAGCCTCTTCAAATGAAAGATGTGCTGGCTTTCGCTCTAGTTGTTCCACTGAAATAGCAATTTTCTCCGCGAATGTTCCGTTGTCAGGAAAACTTAAGATATCAAAATCAGCAGGGGGTACATCAGAATTTTCATACCAACGCAATGAAGGATTAATAATGACTTCATCTCCTACTTGCCAATCTGTCACACCCTCACCTATTGCTTCAATAACACCGGCTGCATCAGAACCTAAAATAAGCGCCTCGCTATCATTTCCTAAACGTCCTGGTGTATACAAATCTCGACGATTTAATCCTGAAGCTTTAATCGCAACTACTGCTTCTAAAGCGCCAGCTTGTGGGTTAGGTAATTCAGTTACTTTAAAAGATCCTTTTTCAAAAACAAATGCTCTCATGATAAAACAACCCCTTAGTTATGTAATATTTTTTCATAAAATTCACAATAGTAAATAATATCAACCATTCTAATTTTAACAAATGAATGTATAACTATCGAGCCTAACGGCAAAAATGATAATAGGAGGGATGAAGTATGAATTTTCAAATACGACAAGCCGTTAAAGCTAATGTTCAAGGTCAAAGCGCCGACGAACTGGAGAATGTTGTTGAAGATGCGATTAAACGCGGTGAGGAGCATTTACTCCCTGGACTTGGCGTCTTTCTAGAAGCATGGTGGAATAATGCAGATCAACAAAAAAGACAAAATTTTATGCAAGATTTATCCAAAGCAATGGCCTAATAAAAAAACTGTCCAAACGATGTCAACTTCGCTTGGGCAGTTTTTCATTTAGAGACAATGATATTCCCACCTAGTTAATACTCATTTTCACCCTTAACTTATATCTTAGCGAATGAAATTTCAACAAATTTCACCTTTTCAATATATAAAAAGCTGAACTAATAAAATTGCTTAGTTCAGCTTGTTACACATTATTCATAACTATTTTTCTTATTAATTTTTAATTATCTTACGCGTGCTGCACTCGAGAAACTAGATGGATTGTAAGATGCGATTTTCACGACATCACCAGTTTGAGGTGCATGTAACCATTGGCCATTACCGATATACATACCAACGTGGTACGCAGGGCTACCAAAGAACACTAAATCGCCAGCTTGGACATCATTAGGTGAAATACGAGTACCTGCATTTTGTTGTTGACTAGACGTTCTCGGAAGACTAATGCCTTCAGAACGGTAAACATATTGCATTAAACCTGAACAATCAAAGCCTGATGGTGAAGTACCACCCCATACATATGGTACGCCAAGGAAATTCTTCGCATAACCAATTAGACCAGATGCATCTCCGCCTGAAGGTTTTTGATTTGTTAGGTTTAGGGCATCATTTTTGTTTGATGTTTTTGTGATATTCACTACTGGTGGTAAGCTCACTGTTTTTTCATCGTCATTAGAAGCTGTTTTTACTGCTTCTCTTACTGCTTTCTCTGCACGTTTTTGAGCAGCCTTTTCAGCTTTTTTAGCGGCCTTTTCTTCTTTAATTGTTTTTTTCGTTGCTTTTAGTTTAGATACAACTTTCTTTTTATCTTTTTTGATTTGCTTCATTTCTTTAGCTAAATCTTTCTTATCTTTTTTCAATTCTTTATTAATTTTATCAAGAGATGTTTTTGAAGTGATTAGCTTATCTTCTTTTTCATTTAGCTCTGTCATTAATGATTGATCACTATTTAAAATTTGAGTTACGGCTGTTGTACGGTCGATGAAATCAGACATACCTTCAGATGATAGTAAGACATCTGCATATAACATCCATTCACTCTTGCTTTCACCTTGGATATCTCTTAATCGCTCTTCATATAATGTTTTACGGAATTCATATTCTGTTTGCGTTTGTTTAATGTCTTTTTTTGTTTGAGTAATTTTTTCGTTCGAGTTTTTAATTTTCTTATTTAGTCGATCAACCTTATCCATTGCCTCAATAATACTGTTATCAATCTTTTGGATTTTTTGTTCAAGCTTTAAGGCTTTTTGTTCAGCTTTTGTTTGAGCTGAGCCATTTGAAGGACTAGCGTAAGAAGGGGATACTTGTAATAGAGCAGCCGCTAAAACGGTTATTGCTAAAACATTTTTGAATATCTTCTTCATTAATTATCATCTACTTTTCTATGTAATATTATGGGTGTTTTGCTATGTTTTTTTACTTGACTATTTTCCAGTCTATACTTCTGCTATATGAAAAACAATATTTCGACATGTACTGTAACATAAATGTAATCTTTAGTGTATGGAATTTAGCTATTCCTAACTAACATTCTATAAAAACAGCTCTATCCATATTTTGTCTTGCGTAATATCGTGGCCATATTATAATAAATTCTATTACATCGTTAATTATCCGAAAATAATCATATTTCGGATTCTTCAAAAATTTAAAGTGAGGCGAATTGAAATGACAGTAGCAGTTGATAACATTGTAGAAGCGTTAAAACAATTCCTAGACGGAGATCAAGTTTCTGTTAACGAGACAGTGAGAGAGCTACACGGTCAAGACGAATCATATCATGTGGCTTCCCTTCCAGACATCGTTGTTTTCCCTAAAACGAAGGAACAAGTAAGTGAAATTATGAAACTGGCAAACGAGCTAGTAGTTCCTGTAGTACCTTTTGGGAGAGGTTCTAGTTTAGAAGGTCATGTTATTCCTTATCAAAATGGTATTACGATTGACTTTTCTTTAATGGATAAAATTTTAGAAATTCGTCAAGATGATTTACTTGTAAAAGTACAACCTGGTGTCACAAGAATGCAGTTAAATAAAGAACTTAAAAAACACGGTCTCTTTTTCTCAGTAGATCCTGGTGCAGATGCTACTTTAGGCGGGATGGCTGCGACAAACGCGAGCGGCACAACGGCTGTACGATATGGCGTCATGCGCGACCAAGTACGTGACTTAGAAGTTGTTTTAGCAGACGGCAGAATTATTCACACTGGTAATTTAGCTGCAAAATCATCATCTGGCTATCATTTAAATGGTTTATTTGTAGGCTCTGAAGGTACCCTTGGTTGCTTCACAGAACTTACATTAAAGGTTTATGGTATTCCTGAATTTGAAACGGCTGCTCGTGCTGTCTTCCCGACAGTTGAAGATGCAATTGCTGCTGTTACTTCTATTTTACAAGTCGGCGTTCCGATTGCACGAGTTGAATTAGTCGACGAAGAGTCTATTCGCCAAGTAAATCATTACAGCGACACTGATTATCCTGAAAAACCAACTCTATTTATCGAATTTCACGGTAATGAAGCAGGTTTAGCACAAGATGTGATATTTACACGTGAAATTATGGAGGATCATGGTTGTGTAGAAGTACAGTTCGAATCTGATAATACTGCTCGTACAAAACTTTGGGATGCTCGTCATAACTTAGCTTACGCTTATACACACGGTCATCCTGGTAAAAAACAAATGGTAACAGATGTTTGCGTAGCCATCTCAGACTTAGCTGATGCTGTTCATTTTGCACGTGAACAACTAAATGCAGCTAATCTTCCAGGTGGAGTATTAGGTCATGTCGGTGATGGTAATTTCCACGCGATAGTTATGATTGATATGAAAGATGCAGAGGAAGTTAAGAGAGCCGATGCTTTTAATGAAGCTATCGTACAATTTGCATTAGATCGAAACGGTACTTGTACTGGAGAACACGGCGTTGGAATCGGGAAACAAAAATACCAAGCTAAAGAGCATGGCGAATCATATAATGTCATGAAAGCTATTAAAATCTCACTTGATCCAAACAATATTTTGAATCCAGGTAAAATCGTTCGTATCGAAGAATAAGATATATAATGTGATACCCCGCTACTATTTAATATTAGGAGCGGGGTTTTTACTAGTTTTTTTAAAATTCTCTTGTAATCTGCTTAATCACCATTATAATAAATGTATTATTATAAATTTTCAGAATAATATATTTATTTGAATTTATTATGATGTAATACTTACTTTTGTATTTTATGTCTATCCTCTTTTAAAAATTTATTAGAGAGATAAAGAAAGGATGTTGCACAAATGAAAATACTTGAAACGTTTAGCACATTTATCGGAAAATACTTTGCTCTGTGGGTAATGCTGATTGCCGTAATAGCTTATTTAGCACCTACACCTTTTTTAGGATTCGGCCAATATATTACGATATTACTTGGAGTCGTTATGTTTGGAATGGGACTTACACTTAAGGCTAATGATTTTAAACTCGTTTTGACAAAACCATTACCCGTACTCATCGGAATCGTAGCACAGTTTACGATTATGCCACTTACAGCACTTGCGATCGCTTACATTTTGCAATTACCTTCAGAACTAGCTGCGGGTCTTGTATTACTAGGTTCTGTTCCAGGTGGTACTGCTTCTAATGTTATGGTGTATTTAGCAAAAGGTAACGTGCCTTTATCGATTACAATGACTTCTGTCTCTACATTACTTGCACCTATTTTGACACCATTATTATTATTGTTATTAGCTGGTCAATGGATGCCTGTAGATGCAAAATCTATGTTTATGTCTATTATCCAAGTTATTATCGTTCCGATCGCACTTGGTATACTTGTTCGCAAATTCTTGCCAACTATCGTTGATAAAAGTATTTCAATTGTGCCTTTAATTTCCGTTTTCGCTATCATTATTATAGTATCTGCAGTAGTTTCAGGTAACCAAGATAAAATCGCTTCTGCTGGTTTACTAGTATTCTTTGCTGTATTTTTACACAACGGAGCAGGTTTATTATTAGGTTACTATGCAGGGAAATTATGTGGCCTTTCTTTACAAGACCAACGTGCCATTTCTATTGAAGTTGGTATGCAAAACTCTGGATTAGGTGTAGCACTTGCTGCAGCACACTTTGGTCCACTAGCTGCCTTACCAAGTACATTCGGTGCTGTATGGCATAATATCTCCGGACCAATTCTTGCAACATATTGGTCAAAACGCCCTGTAGATCAAGTTGAGGTTGAGAAGGCTACTTCCACGGTTACACAAAAAGCATAAAATGAGATAAGAATTCTTGTCCGAATTCAAAATTATCCCCACCTGTTCATCTTTCAGGTGGGGATTAAATATGTTTTGGCAAGAATAGTCTTCACCTTAAATTGATTGGTTACAATACACTTTATTTTACACTTACTTCTCTGGTGTATAAATTGTTTTACTATTTCCATCAATGATTAACACTGATTTCCCAGGTACTTTCTCACCTTGAACAGCAAATTCACTTTCAGAGAAATTTGCTACCACGCTTAATGATTTACCATATTCAGTCATTTGGACTAATCTGTCATCTGATAGAATTTTATAATCTGTCATTTCTTCCTTTATTGCCTTTTTGCTGAAACTTGACCACACTTTAGAATGGTTTATTATTGTATCTTTGTACTTTTTCCACTCGTATTTATCAATGTGATAAAGAGGAGGTACATTGTAAAGTACTTCATACAACATTCTATTTTCAATTTCATCTGCTATTTTTAGTGTTCCCCATCCCCACCAATAAGTCGTGATTACAGAGTTATTGTAAACTAATTTATATAACGGTATGGTATAGTTTGAATCCAAAAATAGTTTCTTATATTTATCCTTCACTGGTATTTGTTTAGAAAATAGCTCAGGGACTCCGCCAGTACTTGAATAGTATCTTCCTACATAATAATTACTCTCTTTATTTTTGCCCATATCCTCATCCATCCAGGAAAATGAGGGAGTTTCTATTCCATGTGCAAAAGCAATCGTTTTGTTAGCAAAATCATTACCGCCCTCAGTTCCGACTACCATTCCCCATTCTTTTTGTAGATACTCCATTCTCTTAATTCGAGCTTGGACATCCTCCGCTTCAGTAGTAGTATGTTCTGGTGAGTAGTCATCAAAGATTTCTCCAGTGCCATCTGTATCTAAAAACCATGAGTTAAATGGTAAACCAGTATTTAAAATTGACGTTACTCTTTCTTTCACACTCGGCATTGCTAATGTCGGATTCAACTTTCTACCTACGCCTTGAAATCCTTCAATTTTTCTTCCATCTTTATTCGTTACCGTTGCTTCTTCAAACAATGAAGTATCCTTAAACTTAGCCGTTTCCCACTGCTCTTTACCTGGTTCATGGATTGAATGATACGAATCGTAAGTGCCGATTAAATATCCCTGATTCTCTGCTTCTATTACTAACTCTGCTTTAATAAACCCTTCTTGCCAGTCATCTAAACCTATCCATAAATTCGCTAACCCTGAATGCTTCATATCTTTTATGACATCTATAGTATTTGCATCTGCCCACTTTTCTATTGGGTCCACTACGTTACCAAGCTCGCTTTTTAATAATCTCTTATTAAGTTCAATTAATTCTACTGGATTTAATTTGTCTATTTTCTTATTTATTAGCTTTTGAATTTCTTTATCCTCTTTAGTAAATACTTCCGTATTATAGAATTCTTTTAGTTGCATGACAGCACTTAGGCTTTTTACTATTCTATTTTTAGTATATTTGTCTACGTAATCGTAATTATTTAAATCCTCATATGCGGCTGCAAGCTCTGCCCCATCTTCAACTTTAGTAGCTAATAACTCCTGAATCCATAATTTCAACTTATCGGGGAAACTACTTTTCAATTTTGCCCATTGTATATTTTCTTCTGAAATTACAGTTCTGTCCCAAAAATAAATATGAGGGGCACCATAAAGTTTTTCAATATTATTATTTTCTTCAGCCTTTTCCTTTAAAGATTTAAAGTCACCTTGCTCAATTAAATAATTTTTATAAGTTTTGGCAACATGTACTGGATTTTTTTTCGTTAAATAAATTCTAAAACCATATTCCTTCTGTTGATTGATAGATGGAAACTCATGATTAAAAGTAAACTCTATGTTTTTTATTGTATCAAAAGCAATTTCATTATTGTAGGGGTTTTTAATAATATATACTAACGAATATTCATCTTTATCAACTGCAAAAAACTGCATGGAGAAAGATTCAATCACTTTCATTTTTTCTTCATTTAGATAGTATTTCCAAACTGAATCATCGCTTGGAATGTACTTTCCTTGATTTAATGGGAGTAAGTATCCATTACCTTTCACTTTTGGCCAAGAAAACATATTTTCTTCATCTTTATTGGATTTGACAGTAATATCAACATACTTATCTTTCTTTTCGATATCTATATCTAGATTCTGCTCTGCATAGGTCCAGCTAATGTTATCCCCATCGTCTTTTAAATTTGAAACTTTCATTTTCTCCAATGGTTCTGAAGCCTTCTCCGTAGTTCCATTGGATTCCACCTCAAACGTAAAGGTTTCAGGATCTACACTAAAGTTAAAATCTAAATTATCTTTTTGCGTGTAGACCTCTTTGCTTGGCCTTTTTTCGTTGCCAACACATCCTGTAAGAACACTAGTAGCAAGGACTACAATTAACACGATAGATATTATTTTTTTCATGTATCGCACCTCCTAGTCTTAGACTAACCTAGGCTTGTTACACGAATGTGACAAAAAACTCTAACTTACTATTTTTCAATTCAAATCCATAATCCAAATTGTGATTATCTAAAATTGTCTTGATGATAGGTAAGCCCAACCCTGTTCCTGAAAGCTCCTTACTTCTTGATTTTTCAAGTACATAAAAGGGTCTCCAAATATTTTCTAAATCATTTTCATTCATTTCCCCTATTCCATTAGCAATCGTAAGCTTCACTGCATTGTTGTTTTTCGTTAAATGAATTTCAATATTCTTATCATAGGAATATTTAATAGCATTGGTAATTAAATTATCGAGTACAATATCAATTCCTTCTTTTTCAGCTTGAATCAAATATTCTTTGCTCTCATCAATACTTAAGGATAAATTAATATCGTATTCCTGTAGGATTAGCTTGTACTTCTTTGTCATTTCAATAATTATTTTTCCAATATCAAAAATAGATTTGTTTAATGAACCATTCTCTAACGCTGTCCAAAATAATAGCTTCTCTATTAGTGCATTCATTTTTTCAATCTGTTCTTCAATGGTGTCTCTGTAAGTACCGTCATCCAGACCGTCCGAAATTCCTTGTTCATATATTTTCACTAATGATAGTGGCGTTTTCAACTCATGGGATATATCTGACATTAGTTCTTTCAAACGCTTATTTTGACTATTAATTTCCTCATGGGCTTTTTCTAATTTCCCACTCATAATGTTTATACTTTTTGCTAGTTCTCCTACTTCATCATTTGTCATTATCTCTTCTTTCCTAAAATTTAAATTGGCAATATCTTGAGATAAATTTTTCAAAGATTCTAATGGTCTTGTGATTTTTTTGGATATCATCACTACTAAAAAGACAATAAAAATGACAGAAATGGACATCAAAACAATATTAAATCTATTTATTATAGAAATAGTATCTTCCATATGTGGCAACGGCAATCCAATAGCGATTATATAATTATCTATTTTCATAAATTTAGTCAAAACTTTATATTTACTTACCCCTTGGTCGTATATCTTATTAACGCTTTTTTCCTGCAACTTATCCAACGTTTGTTCAGTAAGCCAAAATTTATTTAGCTTTATTTTTTTCTTTTCAAACTCCAGAATCATTCTTTCATTAATTTGATCCAAACTTCCACTTGCTTCTGAATAGACAATAGTTATAGCGTATTTCTCTTCTATCTCATTCAAATCAATTAAAATGGTCTTATTAGACACCTTGAGTATATCGCTTGCCGCCTTATCCAAAATCTTTCTTTGCTCATGAATGTAATATCTGTCTACCAAAAATATATTCGCAAGTATTGAGAATATAAAGATGCAAATTACAACGGATGATATACCAATGGAAAACTTGTTCCTAATTTTAATCTTCCTTCACCTCCAGGCAGTATCCAATGCCTCTATAGGTTTTAATCAGGTCATCCCCAATTTTAGTTCTTAATCTTCTGATATGAGTATCTACAGTTCTATGATCTCCCTCATAATCCAAGCCCCAAACTAAATCAATCAACTTATCCCTCGATAAAATCACACCTCTATTTTTTATAAAGATAAGCAATAAATCATATTCTATTTTTGTTAGTTGGATAGGTTCTTTTTGTTTATATGCTTTCTTTTCGTTCTCTTTGATCAGAATATCTTTCACTTTTATTTCTTCACTCATATTTAATAGCTTTTTTATTCTTAATATTAATATTCGTGGATCAAATGGTTTCTTTATGTATTCATCTGCTCCACCATGGAAAGCGTGTAATTCGTCTTCATTTTGACCTTTTGCTGTTAGTATTAGAACTTTTGTTTGACTGTTTTCCTTTATATATTTACATGCCTCTATTCCATCAATTTTAGGCATCATCCAATCTAAAATTGCCAATTCAATCTTAGTTGTTTCAAAAATCTCCAATGCTTCCTGTCCATCCCTTGCCTCTAGAATATTGAAGCCTTCATCTTTTAAATAGGCTGAAAGTATTTTAACCATATGCTGTTCATCATCGGCAATTAGAATATTCATTTTCTGCTCTCCTTTCCGATTACAAATATAAAGGGAAGCGCCAAATAATGCACAATCCAGGGGACGGGGACATTATTTGACGCTTTACATTTTATATTCATTTCATAGAGTTATGTTAAACACCGATATTTCTGCAGGATTCCAAAACCGAACTGGAATCCTCGTCGTTCCGATTCCACTATTTACATATAGATACTTATGAATGCCAAGCTCGTATAACCCTTTAGTGTATTTCTCTGCAAGAGGGGGCGTATATATAGGACCAATCAATGGCACATCAACTTGTCCTCCATGACTATGTCCTGCAAGTGCTACATCAATATTGTCATACCCTACGTCTTCTATAAGGTCAGGCTGATGTAGTATAAGGAGATTCATTCCCTGATTACTAGTACCTGAATACGCTTTTGGAATATCAGGATTTCCAAGCATTGCTTCATCCAACCCTATAATATTTACTATCTTTCCATTTTCAAGCTCTATTGTACTACTTTCATTTGTTAGTAGCTTAAATCCAGAGGTATTCATTATATCTTCATAAAACCTGACTCCACCGCCTCCACGGTCATGGTTTCCCCATACTGCATAATTTCCATATTTACTACTTAGTTTACCCAAAATCGCACTTATTTTTGACCTGTCTTCAAATTGAGATGGTACATCCATTAAATCTCCAGTAAAAGCTATTACATCAGGTTGAAGTCCGTTAATTTTCACTACAAGCTTCTCAAGCTGCTCTAGCGAATAATTCGGACCTAAATGTACATCCGAAAATTGCACTACCCTTAGCGAACTTTCTCCTCCTGACGTAAGTTCAAGTTCATACTCCTTTGTAACAAGGCGTTTCGGTTCTATTTTAAATGAATATATAACCATTCCCGCCACAACTATACTTAATATAATTAGCCATTTTATGATATTAATAATTATCCTTTTCACTTTTACACTACCATTCTAACTTGGAATTATTAGCTTCTAATCATGGTCTATTCAGAGTTAACAGTTTTGAATGCTATCCGCAATTTAATTCTATTTTCTATACCCCGAAAAGCTATCTTGGACTAGACTAAGCCAAGTCTGTTACGTGAATGTTACAGAATACTGTATTTTATTAATACAATCCCTTAACCCATCCTGAAACAAAAAAAGATAGGTAAGGCAAATACTCTTTGCCTTACCTATCCTTAATTTTTGATAACAAAATTGCGTTCGTAAACTATTGTTATATTTCGAAATGAATAATTATCCTAAAACCGAAGCCAATACAGCTTTTTGAGCGTGAAGACGGTTTTCAGCTTGTTCGAAGATAAATGAGTTTGGTCCATCAATAACAGATGTAGCTACTTCTTCTTCACGATGTGCTGGCAAGCAGTGTAAGAACATATAATCTGCTTTCGCGTTCGCTACTAATGCATCGTTAATTTGGTAGTCTTTAAAGTCTGCTAATCGTTTTGCAGCTTCCTCTTCTTGCCCCATTGAAGTCCATACATCTGTATAAATGACATCAGCATCTTTTGCTGCTTCTGCTGGGTCATATGTGAATGAAACCGTACTGCCATTTGTAGCTGCAATTTCAGCTGCTTTTTTCATGACCGCTTCGCTTGGTTCATACGCTTTAGGTGTCGCTACGACAACATCCATTCCTACATGTGCTGCTGCTACTACTAATGAGTGCGCTACATTGTTTCCATCACCAATATATGCTAGCTTTAAGCCCTTCACATGACCTTTTTCTTCAGCAATTGTTTCAAGATCAGCAAGCGCTTGGCATGGGTGAGCAAGGTCTGTCAAACCGTTAATAACAGGAATTGATGCGTGTTCAGCCAGTTCTTTTACCATTTCATGTGAATTTGCACGGATCATAATACCATCTAAATAACCGGATAGTACATGCCCTGTATCATAAACAGATTCCCCACGACCGATTTGTAAATCGCGAGCATGCATGAACATACCTTTCCCACCTAGTTGATTCATACCAACTTCAAACGAAATACGCGTGCGTGTAGAATGCTTTTCGAAAATCATTCCCAACGTTTTTCCTTCTAATAACGGAGGACATTTACCTTCTTTAGTTATTGTTTTCAATTGAATGGATAAGTCCAGTAAGCCTTGTACTTCCTCACTTGTATAATCTATAAGTGAAATTAAATCTTTACCTTTTAAGCTTTCTACTAATTTTAACTGCACTAATTCTAAAAGTTTCATATATGATCCGCTCCCTTTTGTTTTTATTGTTAATGACCATTATACATATGCATAAATATTAAATCAAATGCATTTTTATGTTTTTTCAAAAAAATTAAACTCCTTTACTCATGTGAGCAAAGGAGTTTAATATAAGTCTTATTCAAAGATAATTTTATTCACTGTATCACGGTCTAGTTTCTTAATCACTTCAATGATTAATTTGACCGTGTTTTCAAAGTCGTCACGATGTAAAATACCTGCATGTGAATGAATATAGCGCGTTGCAATACCGATAGATAAAGATGGTACACCGTTTGCAGTTATGTGTATTGCACCTGCGTCTGTACCTCCTCCTGGAATGGCTTCATATTGGAACGGGATGCCATTTTCATTTGCAGTATCCACCACAAGATCACGTATACCTTTATGTGCAATCATCGAAGCATCATAAATAATAATTTGTGGGCCAGCACCGATCTTACTTGTCGATTCTTTTGATGTAATTCCTGGTGTGTCACCAGCAATACCTACATCAACTGCAAAACCGATGTCAGGTTGAATTTTATGCGTCGCTACTTTAGCTCCACGTAAACCAACCTCTTCTTGGACAACACCACATCCGTAAACGATGTTAGGATGTTTTTCGTCTTTTAGCCCTTTTAATACTTCAATTGCTATCGCACAGCCGATGCGATTATCCCATGCTTTAGCAAGTAAATGTTTTTCGTTTTTCATCACTGTAAATTCAAAATAAGGTACGACCATATCGCCAGGTAAGATACCCCATCCTTCTGCTTCATCTTTAGAAGTAGCGCCGACGTCGATGAACATATCTGTAATTTGGAAAGGTTTGTTGCGTACTTCTGCTGGTAAAATATGCGGTGGTTTAGAACCAATTACACCAATAATCGTTTCACCTTTACGCGTAATAACTTGCACCCGTTGTGCTAACATTACTTGTGACCACCAGCCACCGATTGTTTGGAATTTTAAGAAGCCTTTATCGTCAATTTGAGTGACCATGAAGCCAACCTCATCTAAATGGCCAGCTATCATAACTTTAGGGCCGTTTGCATCGCCCACTCTTTCAGCGATTACTCCACCTAAATTATCACTATCCATTCTGTCTGCGAAAGGTGCGATGTACTTTTTCATTACCTCGCGCGCTTCACGTTCGTTACCTGAAGCAGCACGTGCGTCAGTTAGTTCTTTTAACATTGTTAAAGTCTCATCCAATTGTTGCATTATTTCGACCTCCTAAATATTCGAATCTTTAACTATTATAATGCAATAATAGGCAATTTTCAAAAAATATTTTAGTATCCGTTACGTTGACGCTCATAATTTTTTTCGTTTTTTGATACATACGCTCGCACGATATCTTCGGCTGTAAAATCTAGTGCATTCGCCAGTGCACCGTACAATATCCATGCTTCTTCATACTGCGCTCTCTCTGGCTTAAGGATGAAGTTTAAAACCGCACCTTCTGTCTGGATGAAGAGATCCGTCAAATCTCCATCGCGGTTAGATATTGGCCACTCTTTTAAATCATCGAAACCTTTCATAATACCTAATGACAATAAAAAGTGAATAGAATCCACGAACTCTTCTAAAATTACCGAACGCTCAGATGGTCCTTTTGTGCTCCAAAATTTAAAGCAACGCGTTTCATTTGCTAGTTCACCTAACTCAACAAGTAATGCTAGTCCTTTTTCACGGAATACATCCTTTGTAATTTGTTGTGTTTCTTCAATAAATGCATCAAGTTGTTGCTGCATTGTAAAAAGTTTTTGTAAATTCATTATAATTCTCCTAACATTTTTGAAACTTTTCAATCTCTTCTATCGTATAGGAAAGGATAATGTTTGTACAAGGGGGAACTGTAGATGCTTGTTCTCATTCGTGTTTTATTAGTCGTACTCATTTTATATGTCATGTATAAAGTCATTCGCTACTTTTTTAATCCAAGGCGAAAATTCAATGATGCGGTACAACGTAGAAGTTATTACTTCTATGATGATTCCAAAAATGCACGAAAGAACTTTTTTATATCTTATAAAGGCGCTATGTTTGAAGGTGAAAAATATCTAGGATCAGCTAACGACATATTAGAAGTCGTATCCATTTTCATTGATACGAAAAATGAAATGGAACTTCAAGGTTTAAAGAAAGAAGATATTCTATTTTTAGAAAGCGAAATCCGTCGTCACTATCCAAACGCAACAATTAGCTGGAAAAACCCAATCGAACAATTGATGAAGTAAAAAAGTACCGTCTTTTTAAGACGGTACTTTTCAGTATGTAGACAAAAGGTATTCAGAATGCTCATTTTTTCTAATCATCATTTTCCTAACTTCAAAAGATTTTTTTATATTACATGTGTAGTTGATTGGAGCGTAGCTACGAAGCGACTAAGCGCCCGTCCATGGAAAGCGTCCACCGTAGTGGAAATCAACAGTCTTATTTATTTTTCAAAAGAAAAAAAAAACGTAGATAAACTCGAATTTCTTCGAGTTTGTCTACAGTCGGAAATGTACCTTCTTTTTATGACGATACTTTTTCATTAATAAATAGCTAACGAAATGACAGCATAAATTACCGCGATTGCTGGTAATCCAAAGACAAAGGAGGTATGTTGCGTTTTATGACGAAAAATACGCATACCTATATACGAACCTATTCCTCCTCCAAAAAGCGCAACAAGCCATAATGTCCTTTCTCTAATACGCCATTCATGGTTAATAGCCTTTCGCTTATCATAACCCATTAAAATAAAGCCGATCGCAGACATTAATAATATCCAATAAAGTATAATTGCACTCATCTTATTCTCCTTCCAAAGAGATATTTTATTATAAAAAACACACAGTCCAATTGCTGTGTGTTTTTACTTATTATTACAATTATATATACTTATACGAATACTATACTATTTATTTTGCTTTTACATAAGTTTTCTTCGCTGTAATATAATAACCATTCGTTAATTTTAATCGTGGTGTACCATTTGTTCCATATGCAATACTACTTACTTTGACAGTAGATCCTACTGCAATTGCTTTCCCTCTATTAGCAGTAGTGAAAGAAGTACCTTTATATTGGTAGACTTTCTTAGCAATTTTCACTTGGCCAGGGTTAATCGTCCAGTAATCATAATAGTTAGTAGGTAATTTCAATACATAATCTTTATTCGCAGTGATATATGAACCCGATGTCGTTTTTAATCTCGGTGTACCATTCTTCGTATATTCAATATCTTTAATAGTTAAGATAGTATTTTTTTTGACACCTGATATTTTATTACTAGTTGTAAGATTTACACTCTTATATGCATTTAACCCTTTTTTCACGACAATATTTTTTGGCACCGTTGTGTAGTATTGATCAATTTTACTTGTTACTTTTTGAACAAATTTTTTATTTGCCGAAATATATTGACCATTTGTTAATTTTAATCGTGGAGTTCCATTTGCAGTATTCACGATTCCTGAAACTGACACTATAGAATTCTTTTTCAATGCCGCTCCTTTATTTCCAGTGGAAAAACTTGGCGAACTGTATTGATAAACTGTTTTCTTAACAACTACTTTTTTGGGGTTAGTTGTATAATAATCATCATTCCCCGCTGTTTCAGCATCAGCTTCTTCAGTAAAGAAATGCAGTGGCGTATTTGGGTTTAAACGATTTAGATCTACATAGGTTGAAATACCAGGTACGATTCCCTTATCTGTATATTGCCATAAATTATAATTATAAGCTGGGGCAGTATTCGTATTGTTGTAACGTGGAATCCACACAAAATCAAATTTCGATGTATCAATATTTAAATCTTCATATAAATGGTGCGCAATGTATACACCTATCTTTTTATCTGTTTTAGTACGCAGTTGCTTCACGTATGCATTGATAATTGTACGCATACTTTCGCCTGATTTACTCGTATTTTCTTCAACATCTAATACATAAAATTTAGCATCTTTACTAGCGCGGTTGTAAAAAGAATTTGCCTCTTCTTTCGCATCCGCAGTAGATTCTGCTAGGCTATATGAATATACTCCAAAAGGTACGCCGTATTTGAGAGCACCAGCTTCATATTCCTTATGTTTAATATCCTCTAAGATTGAACCGTATTGTGTGCGAATAATAACAAGATCTAAATTCTTACTTGCTGTTGCCCAATCAATAGTCCCTTGCCATTTAGAAATATCTGCAATAACCGGCTCTGCAGAGCGTAAGCTCATAGTGGAATTGGCTTTCAATTCAGGTTCGGTTTCCCACTTTGTTTTGCTATCTGGATTAGCAGGTCTCAATTCATCTGCCGAAGCAAATTGCACGGCAAAAAAACTCACAGCGACTAAACATAATAGTGCTGTCATGTAACGCAGTCTTTTCATATTTATGTATCTCCTTATGTATTTTATTGCTATTTCAATATGTTTGAAACAATCTAGTAATAGCCTACATAAGCATAACAAAGTCTATATAACAAATTGAACACAACTTCAAATCATTTCCTTTACGAACTTTAAATTCCTCTAACAGTTATATATCACAGCAGTTGCAAAATGTTATATTCCACAAATCAAAAATGAAAATAAAAGAAAAACAATGAATGGGAGCTAGACTTCCCATCCATTGTTTTCTCCTATCTACTATTACTGCACGTATTTTTTATTAGCAGTTATATAGTAGCCATTTGATAATTTTAATCTTGGTGTACCACCATTTGTATAGACAATAGCAGATACTTTTAATGATTTCCCTTTTGCTATTGCTATATCTCTATTTGCAGTAGTTAAGGAAGTACTTTTATATTGATAAATTTTCTTTACTGTTTTTACTTTACTAGGTTTAACAGTAATATAATTCGAAATTTTCGCTGTCGTTTTTAATACATACTTTTTATTTGCAGTTATATAGGTTCCCGAAGTGGTCTTCAAACGTGGTGCACCACCCGTTGTATAATCAATATCCGCAATACTAACAATCTTATCTTTATTTATCTTAGATACTTCTTTAGCAGCTGTAAAACTTGTACTGCTATAAGTTCTTACTGCTTTCTTTAGAACGACATTCTTTGGAACAGCCGTATAATAATCGTCAATATTTGAAATTAATTTTGTGACATAGCTTTTACTAGCTGTAATATACATCCCATTAGCTAACATCAATCTTGGAATTCCTTTACTAGAGTAATCCATACCTTTTACTTCAACAATTGTATTTTTGCTTAATGAACCTGTTTTTCGTGAAGTAGTGAAATTTTTATTATTGTATTGGTTCACTTTTTTTCTTATAGCAACTTTTTTAGGGTTCTTAGTATAGTAATTTGATAGATCAATAGGTTTATTATTTTCGCTACTATCTTTTGTAAAGAAATCTAATGACACATTTGGATTTAATCTATTTAAATCTACATTTGTATTAATTCCAGCCACTTTTCCTTGGTCCGTATATTGCCATAAGTGATACTCATAATCCGGTGGTGTATTGGTATTGCTGTATCTAGGTATCCACACAAAATCAAATTTTGATGTATCAATATTTAATTGATTGTATAAATGATGAGCAATGTAGACGCCTATTTTCTTATCTGTTTTCTTACGTAATTCTGCTACATAAGCATTGATGATATCACGTACACTTTCTCCATCAGTTGCTGTTTCTTCAATATCAATTACATAAAATTTTGCGTTTTTATTGGCACGATCATAAAAAGTATTTGCTTCAATTCTCGCTGCTGCAGTAGATCTAGCTACACTATATGAATATACACCGAATGGCACACCGTATTGCAATGCTCCTGCTTCATATATTTTATGATATGTATCTTCCAAACCACTACCATATTGAGTACGAATAATCGCTAAATCTAGCACTTTACTAGCTGTTGCCCAATCAATTGAATATTGCCATTTCGAAATATCAGCAATTACCGGCTCAGCGGACTGTATCCTAGCATTCATTTTATATGGTGCTTTTTCTTCTTTATCCCATTCAGTTGTACTATCTGGGTTAGCTGGCTCTAAATTTTCCTCTGCAAATGTTGTTATACTAATAGAACAAATTACTGTCATGCAAACAAGTGCAAGTAAAAACTGTTTCATTTTCAATGTTTAAATCCCCTTATCCCTTCTTCTAAAGTCATCCTACTATGTTTCTAGACTTTGAACTCTATGAGTTTAACAAATTCAAACGTTTTCTAACATCCACTATTAAGACGAATTTTATTTCTTTCACTAGTTCAATACAATCTGAATTATTATTCTAAAAAAACTTTAGGCCTATAAATCACAATTATTTTTCCGTAAAAGTATAATTCATATGACTTTTTTAATATTTTGTTGTTTTTTCACAATAAAACGCCACTAGAAGTTTTTACACTACTAATGGCGTTTGACGTTCTATGCTTTTATTTCTAATTGCATTGCTGGTCCGAAAAATTCAAAATGTACTTGTGGTTCTGTGAAGCCTAATGCATATAAGTCATTAATAACTGCTTCCATAAAGTTAACTGGACCACATACATAAACGTTACTACCTTCAACTACTTGTTGTTGTATAAATTCACGATTGATAATACCATTAGGCTCATCAGAATTTAACTTGAAATATTTAGCATTTGGCATTTTCGCTAATACAGCATCAATTTCTTGTCCAAATGCATGGTAATTTTCTGAGCGAGCACAATGGATGAATGCTGTCTGACGATCAGCATTTATAGTCGCAAGCGTTTCAAACATACTCATTAATGGTGTGATACCAACACCACCACTAATGAATGCTACTGGTGCTGTTGAAGTCGTATCTAGTTGGAAATCACCAGCTGGAGCACTTACTTGCAATGTATCGCCTTCTTTTAACTGGTCATGTAAATAAACAGATACGATTCCATTTGGATGTCCTTCATCTTCACGTTTAACTGAAATTCGGTATGCATCGTCACCAGGTGCTTGTGATAAGCTATATTGACGGTTATGCAAGTATTTTTCTCCTGGGATTTCAATTTGCACAGTAATATATTGACCTGGTTTGTATACAGGTAGTTTCTTTCCATCCGCAGGTTTTAAGTAAATTGAAACGATTTTCTCGTTTTCTTGTATTTTATTCGCTACCACGAATTCTTTAAAGTAGCGCCAGCCACCTTCTTGAGCTTCCGCTTCTTTGTACATTGCTTCTTCTGTTTGGATAAATGCATCAGCAATTACGCCGTATGCTTCTCCCCACGCTTGGATAATTTCATCTGTTGCCGCATCACCAAGAACTTCTTTAATAGCTTTTAATAAAAACTCTCCGACAATTGGATAATGCTCTGCTTTTATGCCTAAGCTACGGTGTTTATGAGCAATTTGTTTTACTACGGGTAAAATGGCTTCTAGGTTTTCAATATGCACTGCTGCTGCATAAACAGTGTTTGCTAAAGCAGTTTGTTGACGCCCTTTCGCTTGATTTGCATGATTAAATATATTCAATAGTTCAGGATGTGCTTCAAATAGATTACGGTAAAACACTGTTGTAATGGCCTTACCATGGACTTCCAATACTGGTGCTGTTGATTTCACAATTTCCATTGTTGACTTAGATAACATATCAAACACTCCTTTTCTTAACTGTCTATAATTTACGCCTATTTCTACTTTAAAGCAATATCTAAAATACATCTTTAACATAAAAGACACATTTAAAATACATCTTTTAAATTTTTAGACACAATTCAATGCCGTGTTATAATGTAAACAGAAATGGTGGTGAATCAAATGCGTTTAACTTTGTATACAGATTATTCTCTACGGGTCTTATTGTATCTTGGCGCGAAAAATATTGAAGATCTCTCTACAATTAAAGAAATCTCAGATGCTTATGGTATTTCTAAAAACCATTTGATGAAAGTTACGCACGAACTCGGGAAATTAGGTTACATTGAAACTGTTCGAGGTAGAGGTGGGGGTATCAGATTAGCTTTAAAACCAAAAGATATTGTCATAGGAAAATTAGTCCGGCAAACCGAGGAGGACTTCTACCTTGTAGATTGTTTTAATCCAGAATCTGTGGGCTGTATTATTTCACCTGTCTGCAGTTTAAAGGGTGCCCTGAATAAAGCATTACATGCATATATTGCTGTTCTGGATACCTATACATTAGATGATTTTCTTCACTCCAAAGAGGAATTGGCTGCATTGTTATTTCCTAACCAAAAATAAAAAGAGATAATCTCTTAATCAAAGGTGATTAAAGATTATCTCTTTTTTATTTGCAAAAAATACATATAAATAAGCATACTGTACTTATGCTTATTTTTATCCAACAAAAAACTCATGAATCTAAGATTCATGAGTTTCTTACAATCATGCTAGTAAGCATGAATTATTTTGCGATTGCTTGTTTAGCAGCATCTGCTAATTGAGCGAATGCTTGTGCATCAGTTACTGCTAAATCAGCTAACATTTTACGGTTAACTTCGATTTCAGCAAGTTTTAAACCGTGCATTAAACGGCTGTATGAAAGACCGTTTACACGAGCTGCTGCATTGATACGTGTGATCCATAATTTACGGAAATCACGTTTCTTTTGACGACGGTCACGATATGCATATTGACCTGATTTCATTACTGCTTGGTTAGCTACTTTATAAAGAGTATGTTTAGAACCGTAGTACCCTTTAGCTAATTTTAAAACTTTTTTACGACGCTTGCGCGTTACTGTACCGCCTTTTACGCGTGGCATAGTGATTACCTCCTGCTATTCATATAGTATGAATTTGTATGTTTTCGAATCGAATTATTTCATGTAAGCAAGTAGAGACTTGATACGTTTGTAGTCTCCTGAAGAAACTAATTGACCTTTACGTAGGTGACGTTTCGCTTTAGTTGATTTGTTCGCGAATAAGTGGCTACCAAATGCGCGGTCACGTTTTAATTTACCAGTACCCGTTCTTTTAAAACGTTTCGCAGCACCACGGTGAGTTTTCATTTTTGGCATGTCGAATTCCTCCTAAACTGTTCGTGTAACTATAAAATTACTCTTTTTCGTTCTTTGGTTGTAAAACTAAGAACATGCTACGGCCTTCCATCTTCGGTTTAGATTCAACCGTAGATACTTCGGCACAAGCTGCAGCAAAGCGGTCTAATACACGTTGGCCAATTTCTTTGTGCGTAATTGCACGACCTTTAAAGCGAATAGATGCTTTAACTTTGTCTCCTTTTTCAAGGAACTTAATGCCGTTACGTAATTTCGTTTGGAAATCGTGTTCATCGATAGATGGGCTCAAGCGAACCTCTTTCATTACGATAACTTTTTGATTTTTACGTACTTCACGGTCTTTCTTTTGTTGCTCGAATTTAAATTTACCATGGTCCATAATACGAGCGACTGGCGGTTTGGCCTGAGGAGCCACAAGGACAAGATCCAGATTGGCGCGTTCGGCAATCTCCAAAGCTTCGTTACGTGTCTTAACTCCTAGCTGATCACCGTTATGGTCGATAACACGAAGTTCACGTGCGCGAATACCTTCGTTTACATACATGTCTTTGCTAATAACAATCCACCTCCAAATAGTGTCGCGAATACATGGTTTGGGCTAGTTGCCCGATGATCGGTACGAATATTTCGATGTCCACAAAAAAACGAGCGGACATAGTCGAAATGTCCGCCCGCCGATATATGTACACGCCTTAATGCGTGATCCGTTCTATCATGTAACCTGTAAACATCAACTGATGAGTCAAACAGGTGAGAAGCGGGCAGCCTCTTCTTCAACCACAAACTTTGTATTCATTAACCTTTATAAATTTATCATACCTATTCTATGTTGTCAATGATTTCACTCGACATTTTTTCAAAAGAAAAAGTATCTACGCTTAATATGAGCGTAGATACTTTCGTTTAGTTTTTATTATACATTCACTAAAGTTTTTTCTTTTACTGGGAATTTGCATGCATTACGAATAATCTCTTGGACTTGGTCTAATGTTGGTTTACGTGGATTCGATGCAGCGCAAACATCTAACATTGCATTTTTTGCTAATGTTTCGATGTCTTCATCTTTCGCACCAAGTTCCGCAAAACCAGCTGGAATCCCTAAGTCTTTTGATAAACGTTCAATCGCAGCAATAGCAAGATCGGCTGCATCACGTTGGCTTAAGCCTTCTACATTTTCACCTAAGTGTTTAGCAATTTCCGCAAAACGATCTACTTTTGCCACTAGGTTGAAACGACATACATGCGGTAATAAAATCGCATTACATACACCATGTGGTAGGTCATAAAAACCTCCGAATTGGTGTGCAATCGCATGGACATAACCAAGTAAACCATTGTTAAATGCCATACCTGCTAAAAATTGTGCATAAACCATTTGTTCACGAGCTTCCATGTCTTCACCATTTGCTACAGCACGTGGTAAATATTCTACTACTAACTGCATCGTCTTCACTGCACACGCATCGGTAATTGGTGTAGCTGCAGTAGAAACAAAGGATTCAATCGCATGAGTCAGTGCATCCAGACCAGTAGCCGCAGTTAATTGTGGCGGCATACCAACCATTAACTCAGGATCATTAATCGATGCAAGTGCAGTAACATGCTTATCGACAATCGCCATTTTTACTTTTCTTGTTGTATCAGTAATAATGGTGAACTTTGTCATTTCGCTCGCCGTTCCAGCAGTTGTATTAACAGCAATAAATGTTGGTAAAGGATTACTTGATAAATTGACACCTTCATAATCCGAAATTTTACCACCATTCGTTGCTACAATGCCAATGCCTTTAGCCGCATCATGTGCACTACCGCCACCTAATGACACAATCGCATCACAGCGTTCGTTTTGGTATACTTCCAATCCTTCTGCTACATTAATATCCGTTGGGTTTGGTACGACTTTAGGGAAAATTGCTACATCCACACCAGCATCTCGAATAATTGTTGCTAGTGTTTCGGATAAACCTAATTTGTGCAATCCCTCATCTGTAACAAGAAGTGCTTTTTTTACGTTGTAGCCCTTTAAACGACTACCTACTTCTTGAATTGTCCCAGCTCCAAATAAATTAATAGACGGCATATTAAATTCGCTTTGTACACCCATGGATAAATTCCTCCTTAGACTCAAATGGTTTGTAATTACATGCAATAACTACTTTTCTAGTATCATCTATACATCAAGTATTCTCAACTTCTAATTTTGACATATTTTGTAATTAAATAAGGAAATAAGGTAACTTAAAGCAAATGTTTTATCAAAAAATAGCAAGATGATATTTTTTTAGGATTAGGAGTATACGAAAAAGGTGACTGAGACATTAATGTCTCAGTCACCTTTCTATTATTAGAAATTACTTATTCAAAAGAAACGTCAGCTTTTAAATTCACTAAGAAATCTTCAATCGCAATGCTTTCAGAATCTTGAGAGCCATAGCGACGTACGTTTACACTACCTGCTTCTAATTCTTTATCACCTAATACAAGCATGTAAGGAATTTTCTTCATTTGTGCTTCACGGATTTTGTAGCCAAGTTTTTCTTCACGATCATCCATTTCAACACGGAAGCCTGCTGCTTGAAGTTTTTCTTCTACTTGTTTTGCATAGTCGAAGTGAACTTCGTTTGATACAGGGATGATTTCTACTTGCACTGGCGCTAACCAAGTTGGGAATGCACCTTTGTATTCTTCTATCAAGAAAGCTACAAAACGTTCCATTGTTGATACAACACCACGGTGGATAACAACAGGACGATGTGGTTTACCATCTTCACCAACATAGCTTAGATCAAAGCGTTCTGGTAATAAGAAGTCAAGTTGAACTGTTGATAAAGTTTCTTCTTTACCAATTGCAGTTTTTACTTGAACGTCAAGTTTTGGACCATAGAATGCTGCTTCGCCTTCAGCTTCGAAGTAATCTAAGCCTAGTTCATCCATTGCTTCTTTTAGCATACCTTGCGCTTTTTCCCACATTGCATCATCATCGAAGTATTTTTCAGTATCAGCTGGGTCACGGTAAGACAGACGGAATGAGTAATCATTTAAATCAAAGTCTTTATAAACTCCAAGCACTAATTCTACTACACGTTTAAATTCTTCTTTAATTTGGTCTGGACGAACGAAAATATGCGCATCATTTAGAGTCATACCACGTACACGTTGAAGTCCTGATACAGCACCTGACATTTCGTAACGGTGCATTGTACCAAGTTCAGCAATACGTAATGGCAGGTTACGATATGAGTGCATTGACGATTTGTAAACCATCATATGGTGTGGACAGTTCATCGGGCGTAATACAAATGTTTCGTTATCCACTTCCATTGGTGGGAACATATCATCTTGATAGTGTGCCCAGTGTCCTGAAGTTTCATATAACTCTTTTGAACCCAATACAGGAGTATAAACATGTTTATAACCAAGAGACAATTCTTTGTCTACGATATAACGTTCAATTGTACGACGAATTGTCGCACCATTTGGTAACCATAACGGTAGACCTTGACCTACTTTTTGAGAAGTAGTGAATAATTCAAGTTCTTTACCAATTTTACGGTGATCACGTTCTTTTGCTTCTTCTAGCATTTGAAGATGTGCTTTTAGATCGTCTTTTGTAAAGAATGCTGTTCCGTAAATACGTTGTAGCATTTTGTTATCTGAATTACCTCTCCAGTATGCACCAGCGATTGATAACAATTTAAATTCTTTAATCTTACCTGTAGATGGAACGTGTACACCACGGCAAAGGTCGAAGAAATCGCCTTGTTCGTAGATTGATACTTGCTCATCTGCAGGAATAGCTTCGATAAGTTCTAATTTATATTCATCATCAATTGCAGTGAAGCGTTCGATTGCTTCAGCACGTGATATGTCTTGGCGAGTGATGACGATATTTTCAGAAATGATTTTTTTCATTTCTTTTTCGATTTTCAGAAGATCATCAGCAGTGATTGGTTCTGGTGAGTCGATATCGTAGTAGAAACCACCTTCAATTACTGGACCTACTCCAAGTTTTACACCAGGGAACATACGTTTAACAGCTTGCGCTAAAAGGTGAGCTGTAGAATGACGCATTACTTCTAATGCTTCAGAATCAGAAGGTGTTACGATTGCAATGTCACCGTCTTCTTCTAAAGGTGTTGTTAAATCTACTAATTGTCCGTTGAATTTACCAACGATTGCTTTTTTACGAAGTCCCGGGCTAATTGATTGTGCAATTTCTTCAGTTGTTGTACCTTTTGAAAATTCCTTTACTGCGCCATCTGGGAATTTTAAATTAATCATGTCTGCCATTTTGTAATCTCCTTTTAGTTTTATTTATTTTAGCCTTACGAGAGGTTTAGGGCCGCACGATGCGGGTCACGCTGTCGTTGCCACAGGACGTGGCGTTTTTAGACTTTTTTCCTTTAAGTGGGTCGCTTCAGCATTTAGATAAATTTCTAGCTTCAGCGGCCAGACTCTCGAGGTCACTTCCACTTTCTCGGACAAAAGCTAAAAAACGCTTTTGTTTCGAAAGTTTCAGTGCTTGTCGAGTCTGAACGGGCCGCTTTAGCATTTAGATAAAAACGCAAAAAAGCCCCATCCCAAAAGGGACGAGGCTGTATTCTCGTGGTTCCACCCTTCTTCCTTCTACTGCCAACACTTAAAAAGAGTGCAGGTATAGACGAAGCTCTCGATCGGCTAACGGGCCGTTACCGTCGACAATTACTAGTACATTCACTGTCGCTGCTCCAAGGGGGTAAATAATTTGCCGTACTAAGAAGCTTCCAGCCTAGGCTTCTCTCTCTAAAAGTCGTACAAAAAATTGTTGTCCTTTTCAAAGCATTTTTTATATTATGACTGAAAGTATACGCTCGATTAAGTTTAAAATCAAGTAGGAAAAAAAGTCAATCAAAAAAATGCAACTATTTCTGATCTCTTCGGTTTTGCCCACTCATTCGGATTGGTGTCGTCACAGCTTTAATACGCTCCATAATTCGTGAAGCTTTTAACATATCACGATCACCTTTTTGGTTATAAGCTAAATGGTCTTCTAATTCATCATATCCAAGATTCGAAGTGATGAATGTCGGCAATTGTTCCGCCATTCGGTAATGAAAAATCGTTCCCAAAATTTCGTCACGTGTCCAACTCGACAACGTTTCAGCGCCTAAGTCATCTAGCATTAAAACAGGCGCCTTTTTCACAAAATCTATTTTCTCTTGTAAAGATTGATCTTGGATTGAACCTTTCATTTCACGTAAAAACTCGGGTACAAATACTACAACCGATTTGATTTGTAAAGTCGCCAATTCATTGGCAATAGCCCCTAATACAAAAGATTTACCGACACCAAATTCACCATATAAATAAAAGCCTTTGTGAGGAAGTTCACCCGTTTCTTTAAATTCACGAACGAAATCCGCTGCGCGATTAGCGATATTCACACGTGAATGATCATCAATCATTAAATCTTTGATCGTCGCTCTTAACACGTCTTTTGGCATATGCATACTCGAAATCATAGAGGCAGCTTGACGACGCTCATCCTCCATGCGTTTTTGTTGACACGGTGTATATTCGACTTCTATTGAATCGCGGATAATTGATAATATTGGCACAAAGCCCTTTAATGCATTTTGACATTTTGCAACGGATACACATTCGTCACAATCATGTTTCTGTCCTGTATATTCATATAATTTACCTAGACCACGGTCTACCATATCTTTGTTTACTTCTTGATCGTTGTCAGCTAGAAATTGCTGGACACCTTTATTTTCAAGAATTTCTCGCTTCATTTGCTCGTATCGTTCTTGAAAAGTTTGTGAATCCATCACTTTTCTAAGTTGATTATTAATCGGTTCCATGTGAATCCACCTGCCCTTCCTCTATTCCTAGTTTCTCTAGAATTTTACGTCTTTCCTCTTCAAAATCGGTATCACTCTTAGCTGCTTCTTTTGAAGTTTCTTTTATAGTATCTTCTTTCTGAGGTTTCTTTTCTTTATTTTTCTTAAACCAGTCAGGGACTTTTTCTTCTCGACCACCGGTGTAACGTTTTTTCGTTGCAGGTTTTTGCTCAGCTGTTTTCCATTCCATATACTGCTTATGCTCTTTGCGCGCTAAGTCCATTGCTTCTTTCGTCGTTTTCACACCTTTTCGAATCCAATGTGAGGCAATCTTTTCGACATAGTTTTTAGTTAACTTCATGTCTGTACGTAAAAGAACATACTGAAGTAAGGCATTTACAACACCAATTGGCATTTGATATTGTAGGACAAGATTTTGAGCAAGCTGAATGTCAGCAGGGATTGGTTCTTTCCCATCAGCGATATCACGCAAGACATCAATTGGAGCAGTTGTTTCTAGGTAATGAATCAATAACTCTTCCTTCGTCTGCAAAGCTTGCTCTTTTGTAGTCTTTTTCTCTGCCTCATTAACTGCCGATTGGAAAGCTTGTTGCATAGCAGGTGGTTCTGTTGAAACAGTCAATTTGTAATAATCAGCTGCCGATTTCTTTAACCTTGACTCGGATAACATCATATGATCATCTAGAGCGAGCATAACAACTTTTTGCATATCTAATGGTGTTAAATGATATAAAAAAGCTAACTTTGCAATTGTTGCATTCGCTTCAGCAGTAAGTGCTGAAGATGGTACAAGTTGTTCTGACAATCCAGCTCTAAGTAAAGAAAAATCGAAGTCCTCGTAGTTAAATGGTAGTTCTTTAGGTTTCTCTCTTTCCTCAACTGTCTGCTCATTCGCAAAGGATGGTAAATGATGCTGCACAGGACGATAGACATCTGTAAATGTTCTTGACACTTCCTGATAGCCATCATTTGATGGACCCTTCTGAACGAAACGTTGGCGCAACTGTCTATAGGCTTGTTCACCAATTTTGCTAAATAAAAACATGGATAGTAAGGGATCATTAAAAAAAGCTGATGCTTCTAAAGGAGGCATCACGTCGTACATAAATGAGCGTACATCCTCAGAATCTTTACGCCAAGTGCGCATTAAACCAATAGCTTCTAATGCGATGCGCGACTCGAAAATCTTTGCAATCGGCATATCAAGTGAGTTCATCAAATGGTAATGTGATAATTCAGCTTCAGTCGTACTTTCTCCTTCAGCCCAAAGCATAAAGTATAAGCTAATGGGCTCCGCACCTATTAACGGCTGATAAAGCAGAGTAATAAGTTGGCGATCGTAGCTAGATACGGGAAATGGCATTCGAATGGACAATCGATCAACGGGCTGTAGTTCTTTATATAAATGCACCACGATCACCGTCCTTCATATCGCATTTATTTGTCATCGGATTGTCTTTCTATTAATTCCTTTAATTCTTCAATAAAGACATTAATATCTTTAAATTGACGATATACAGAAGCAAATCTTACATAAGATACTTCGTCAATTTTCGCAAGACGATCCATAATCATTTCCCCGACATCTTCTGTCTTCACTTCTGAGTTACCAATTCTACGTAGATCTTGTTCAATAGCAAATACTAATTCCTCTAATTGATTAAGTGCTACTGGACGCTTTTCGCACGCTCGGATAAGACCTCGCAAAACTTTTTCACGGCTAAATTCCTCACGTGAGCCGTCTTTCTTCACGACGATCAACGGCATTTCTTCTACTTTTTCAAACGTAGTAAAACGATATGCACATGATTCACATTCTCGGCGTCTACGGATTGCTTTATTGTCATCTACTGGTCTTGAATCAATAACCTTTGTTCCATTAAACTGACATGCTGGACATTTCATATTTTTTCTCTCCTGATTGCAAAACATTTTAGTTTATCTATTATATCAAATAATGCCTTAAAAAATCGAAAAAATGCAGTGGAAATTCTCAGATGTATGATAAAGATACTGTTTTTGGCCAATATAAGGGCGTTACTAACAGAAAAAACAGACATATATTCACAATTAATTGCAGTTTTTTCTACTCTTAAACAAAAAAACCCTTTCTAGTACACTACTAGAAAGGGGAATATTATATTAAAATTAAGCGTTTACAGAAGCCTTAAGAGCAGATGCAACTTTTTTCGTTAAATCTACAACACGAGTTGAATATCCCCACTCGTTATCGTACCAAGCAAGTACCTTCACTTTACGACTACCAATTACCATTGTAGTTAGGCCATCGATTGTAGCTGATGCTGGGTTTGTATTAAAATCCACTGATACCAATGGTTCCATTGTGAAGTCTAAGATTCCTTTTAGAGAACCCGCTGATGCTGCTTTGAACGCTTCATTCACTTCTTCAACCGTAACATCTTTGTTTAAATCTACTACTAAATCTACTAACGAAACGTTTGGTGTTGGAACACGAAGTGCCATACCATGTAACTTGCCTTCTAGTTCTGGTAATACTAGAGTTAGAGCTTTGGCAGCTCCTGTTGAAGTAGGAATAATTGAAGCCGCACATGCACGAGCACGACGTAAGTCTTTATGTGGATTATCAATATTTTTTTGATCATTTGTATATGAATGAACAGTTGTCATTAAGCCATTTTCAATACCAAAAGTATCATTTAATACTTTTGCAACTGGTGCAAGACAGTTTGTAGTACAACTTGCATTTGATATTACATCATGTTTTGAAAGGTCTAATTTTTCATCATTAACACCCATTACAATTGTTACATCTTCATTTTTCCCAGGTGCTGTTAAAATAACTTTATTAGCTCCTGCTTCTAGATGCAATGCTGCTTTTTCACGAGCATTGAATTTACCTGTTGCTTCGATAACGATATCAATATTCATTTCTTTCCAAGGTAAGTTCAAAGGATCACGTTCACTAATAAGTTCAACACGTTTGCCGTTTATGATTAGGGCTTTTTCTTCAAATTGAACATCCCCATCAAATTTCCCGTGATTTGTGTCATACTTAATCAAATGTGCTAACGTTTCAGCTGGGTAACTAGCATTAATTGCAACAATATTTAAATCATCTTGAAGTATCGCTTGACGGAACACCATGCGACCAATACGGCCAAATCCGTTAATAGCAATAGAAACTGTCATGAATAATATCCTCCTGTAATTGCGTTATACTTATTTTATTAATTCGAAAATTAGTATAACACATTTTAAGGAAAGTAAAACCTATTATGATGAACATTTAAAAGTTAGTGAATTCTGATTTTTCTAAAATACCCTATTTGAGTACATTCCACTTACCTAATATTTTATACAATTGCTCCCTCGTTGATTCAAGCGAGTTATTGTTATATATAACTGCATCAGCGCCTTTTTCTTTTTCAGATAACGGTAGTTGAGAACTAATTCTCGCCATAGCTTCTTTTTCAGATAAATTATTACGTTCCATTAAACGTTTTAATTGTGTTTCTTCTGTGACAGTTACAACTAAAATCTTCTCTACGAAATGTTGAAGGCGACTTTCAAATAATAATGGAATATCCATCACTATATCTTTTGAACCGTTTTCTAATAACTCATCACGTTGACGAAGCATTTCTTGGCGAATAGCCGGATGTATAATATCATTTAACGTTTTACGTGCTGCAGGTTCATGGAAGATAATACTCCCTAGTTTAGGACGATCTAGAGTACCATCATCCAGCAACACTTCTTCGCCAAATGCTTCTACTATTTGTTTTAGCGTTTCTGTTCCAGGTTCAACTACTACTCGGGCTACTAAATCAGCATCAATAATTGGTAAATGTAACTCTTTTAGCATTTCTGCCACTGTACTTTTACCACTCGCAATACTTCCAGTTAATCCAATAATCATCTATATCACACCTTTAATGTTGGCAATTTGGGCAATAAACTGAGTTTCTGCCACTAATTATCTTTTGTTTAGTATCTCCATTACAAGTCGGACAAGTCTTTTTCCCATACATTTTCAAACGATGTTGCATACTGCCTGCTTCACCATTAATATTTCTGTAATCTGAAATGGTCGAGCCGCCAACATCAATACTTTCTTGCAAAACATGAACAATTGTCTCAAAAAGTTCGATTTTACGTTGTTGACTAATTCGTGACAATTTACGAGCTGGATGAATATTCATCTTAAACAGCACTTCTGTCGCATATATATTCCCGCAACCTGCAATCACATGCCCATCCATAATTACTTCTTTAACTGCCTTATTTGCATACTTCGGCAGATTTGCTCTCTCAAGAAAATGAGGTAGTGCTTCATCTGAAAAAGGTTCAGGTGCCATTTCAAGTAGTGGCGGATGCTCTGCTAGCTCATGCAAAAAGCGCATTTCACCAAAACGACGAATATCCGAATAAACAAGCCAATTGTCATCATCGAATTGGATTAAGACATGCGCATGCTTTAGAAATTTCTCTTCTGTAATATCACTAAGTTGCGATACATGGAACCATGCGCCCGTCATCCCTAAATGGTTGACGAGCAAATATGGATTCCCTTCTTTCTCCAGATGAAAAAAAATATATTTTGAGCGACGTTCAATGCTTTTAATAGTCATTCCTTCAATTGCTTGTTGGAAAGAATCAGGATCAACTGCTTTTATAATACACTCTTTACCTTGCTCTTTCGCTTGTTTAATAATCTTTGAAATCGTCACATGATGAATCGTTTTACCGGTAACGACCGGTTGTAATGAACGCACAACACCTTCTACTTCTGGTAATTCTGGCATGCGATCACTCCTTTATTTTGTATCATACCAAGTTGGGCCAAATGCAAAATCGGCTCTCAATGGTACATTTAGTTCAAATGCTTTCCCCATCACTTCTGGAACTAGTTTTTCAAGAATAGCAATTTCCTCTTTTGGTGCTTCGAAAATTAACTCATCATGTACTTGCAGAAGCATTTTCGTTTGTAAATTTTGTTCTTTTAATGCTGCTGCCATATCTATCATTGCTTTTTTTATAATATCGGCAGCACTACCTTGAATTGGGGTATTCATAGCAGTACGTTCAGCAAAGCTACGCAAATTGAAGTTTGAACTTTTCAGGTCTGGCAAATAGCGACGTCGATTTAACATAGTCGTCACATAGCCCTGTTGCTTCGCTTCTTCCACGATATTTTTCATATAGTCCTGTACACCTGGAAAGCTAGCGAAATAACGTTCAATGAAATCTGCCGCCTCTTTACGTGTAATATCTAAGTTTTGAGATAGACCGTAATCACTAATTCCATAAACAATTCCAAAGTTAACTGCTTTTGCTGCACGACGCATATCCGATGTTACTTCCTCTTCTGCTACGTGGAATACATTCATTGCTGTATTCGTATGAATATCTAAACCATTTTGGAATGCATTGATTAAGTTTTCGTCACCACACATATGAGCTAATACACGTAACTCAATTTGCGAATAATCTGCTGCAAAAAGAAGCCATTCTGGATTTGAAGGAACAAATGCTTGGCGAATTTTACGGCCCTCTTCAAGTCTTACAGGAATGTTTTGCAAATTCGGATCTGTAGAACTTAAGCGCCCTGTTGATGTTAACGCTTGCTGGAATCTTGTATGAATTTTTTGATCTTCTTCGTGGATTTCTTTTAATAATCCTTCTATATAGGTTGATTGTAACTTCCCAAGCTGACGGTACTGTAAAATATGACGAATAATTTCGTGTTCTGGCTCTAATTTTTCTAATACATCCGCTGCAGTTGAATAGCCTGTTTTTGTTTTCTTAATAACAGGTAAGCCCAATTTTTCGAACAGAATAACCCCCAGTTGTTTCGGTGAATTTATATTGAAGGCTTGGCCAGCAATTGAATAAATATCTTCTTCAATTGTTTTTAGTTTCGTTGTTAGATCATGCCCCATTTCAACAAGTCGTTCACGATCAACTGTGATACCTTCGCTTTCCATTTCACTTAATATCGCAGCAAGTGGTAACTCTAACTGTTTATACAGCTCAAATTGTTCATTTTCTCGAAGAAGTTGTTCTAATTTTGGCTGCAAGCTGAATACCGCATTGGCTTTACGACAAGCATGCTCCGCCACAGCTTCTATTGCCGGAGTCGCTTTCTTAGCACCTTTACCATATACATTGTCATTTGATAGAACATCAGTATAACCAAATTCTTTTGAAATCGTTGCAACATCATCGGAAGGAATAGCGGGATTTACAATATATGCAGCTAAGAGCATATCGAATTCCACCCCTGCTAATTTAATACCATCACGTAATAATGCGGCTTGTGCGGCTTTTGAATCAACCATAAACTTCTGCTTTGAAGCATCTTCTAACCATTCTTTTAATGATATTGAAGCCATTGCTTTGTCGTAAGGAATATAATAAGCTTGCTTGTCATCAACTAATGCAATACCAAATCTGTCGCAAGTATGATAGTGCTCATCAGCAAGTTCAATATGTACAGCCATCGCATCTTGTAACTGCTCTGCTGATACATCTTCTAATATAGAAAAAGTTAGTTCCTTTGTTGTTGTTGCTTCTGATTGAAATTCACTTTTTTCGATTAATGATTTAAAAGATAAATCTTGCCATAAAGAAAACAACTCATCTACATTTGGACCATCATACACTAATTCATCCAGTGTAATAGTAATAGGTGATTGACGATCAATCGTCGCTAACTGTTTACTCATTTTCGCTTGCTCTTCATTGGTCGTAAGTTTTTCTTTTAACTTTGCACCACTCACTTGTTCTACATTTTCATATAGTTCTTCGATTGTTGGATATTGTTTTAATAATTTGATAGCTGTTTTTTCACCGACACCAGGTACTCCTGGTATATTATCTGATGCATCACCCATTAGACCTTTCATATCAATAATTTGCTCTGGCGTTAAGCCATACTTTTCTTGAATATGATCCGGTGTATATTTTTCAATATCCGTCATGCCTTTACGTGTAATATAGACAGTTGTATTATCTGATGCAAGCTGCGTTAAGTCTTTATCTCCACTAACAACGATTACTTGTAGCTTTTGTTCTTCAGCTTGTTTACTCAAAGTACCGATAATATCATCCGCTTCGTACATTTCCAGTTCATATTGCTTAATACAATACGCATCTAATAATTTTCGCAAATACGGGAATTGCTCCGATAATTCAGGTGGTGTTTTCTGACGGCCACCTTTATATTCCCCGTAAGTAGAATGACGGAATGTTGTCTTACCAGCATCAAATGCCACAAGCATTTTCGTTGGTTTTTCCTCTTCTAATATTTTCTGTAACATCGTAGTAAAGCCATAAACGGCATTTGTATGAATACCGCTATCATTTGTTAATAGTGGTAAAGCAAAAAATGCTCGATATGCTAAGCTATTGCCATCTAAAAGTAGTAGCTTTTCCTTTGTCATAAATACTCTCTCCTCTTACTTTTTCTCTATTTTGAGCTATTTGCTTTATATGTTATTATGCACGGAATTTCTTTTTTCCTAAACGTCAAAAAGCCGTCTCTCCCTTCTATCTTACCACGCGTGTAAGTAGAAAGGAAAATGACGACTGATGCAAATACGAAAAAATGTTCGTATTTTATAATTACTGTATTCAGCTCTTTAAATCCTAAAAAAAGAATCTAGGAAAACCTAGATTCTCACTTCCATAAACACTGGTTGAAGGGGGCTTCGAATATTATATTAACAAAGGATTATGAAGAGTATATATATAAATTGTAAATGTTGTGTTAATTTGGTTGTTTTGTCGGCAAAATAACACGCATTGTCGTTCCTTTACCAACTTCACTCTCCACTTGAATTTTACCATGGTGCGCCTCTATTAAATGCTTCACAATTGCAAGACCAAGACCTGTTCCACCAGAATTGCGACTACGTGCTCGATCAACACGGTAGAAACGTTCAAAAATTCTTGGAATTTCAGGTTTTTCAATTCCAATTCCCTCATCGATTATTTCAATGACGCCACTTTTGTTTTGTTCATATAATTTTACTTTGATTTTCGTATTCTCTGGTGAGTAAGTAGTCGCATTTGTCATTAAATTCATCACAACCTGGATTAGCCGGTTTGCATCACCTTCAACTACAACATCCTGCTCAATTTCCGCTTCGAAAGATATGTTTTTTTCCTCAAGACGTGGCACTGTCATTTCAGACGCCCTTACAATTACATCCTTTAAACTTGTACGTTCAATATTAACTGTAAAACCGTGCTTTTCAATTTTCGATAACTCTAGCAAATCTAAAATAAGCATCTGTAGGCGATTACTCTCTTTATTAATAATTTCTAAAAAGGATAATAATGTACCTTGTTCTTTGTAAGCACCGTCTAATAATGTTTCAGAAAAGCCTTTTATCGATGTAATAGGAGTACGTAATTCATGCGATACATTTGCTACAAAGTCCTTACGTATTTGCTCTAGCTTTTTCAATTCTGAAATATCGTGCATGATAATTACAATCCCTAGCCAGTGACCGTGCTCTCCTATTACAGGGGCTCCATATACTTCCATATGGTGGAATTCTTGTTGAATCTCTATTTGCATTTGTTTACGGTATGTTATTTCTGTCATAAAGACGTGGTCAACAAATTGTTCTAGCTCATTTGGTAATCCTAACTCACGGAAAACCTGTTTATAGACTGTACTATAGGGCACATCGAATAATTCTAAAAACGCTTTATTCACAATAGATACATGCCCTTCTTTCCCAATCATTATAAGTGCACTACCCATATTTTCTATCAGCGTCTTTAGACGCTCTTGCTCCATCTCGCGAATCATCATAATATCTTGCAAGTTTCGGGCAAGGACATTAACCGCATTACTTAGTTGTATTGTTGGTGATTCTACATTTTCAAATGCCCTTGCACGATAATTTCCTTTTGCTAACTCTAACGCTGTATTTGTTACATTATCTATAGGCTGAGCCAAATTCTTTATCAAGCGCGAAGTAACAACCATAAGTAGTATGAAGGTTATAATCAAAGTGATAATAAGCATAATCCATAGGCGAATCCTTATATCCGAAAATTCATTTCCGCCAAAATCAAGCGGTAGGGCATTTATTATAGCCTGTTCTTGATCTGCAGTTAAATCAATTCTTTGCTTTTCTATTGCACGTAAAATATTGTCATGTGATCGGATAGAATTAGAGCGTATAGAATCCTCTACATATACAGGAAAAAGCTGGCCTAGTATAAAACCAAGACCAGCTAGAGCTGTACCATACAGAAATCCAAAAGCAATGAGCAACCTAGCTTTAAGAGATTTCATCATAGCTTCGGCTCCTCAAATTTATAGCCTAAACCTCTTATTGTTTTAATGAATTTTGGTTTGCGACTATTTTCTTCAATTTGTTCACGTAAGTGGCTAATGTGCACATCAACAATCCGCGTATCTCCTGCAAAATCATAATTCCATACAGCACTTAATAACTGATCGCGTGTTAACACACGATTTTTATTTTCTAATAAATAGACAAGTAGTTCAAATTCTTTTGGAGTGAATTCTAACACTTCCTCTCCTAAAAAAGCTTCAAACCGATCAGGGAGTACTTGCAGTTGTCCAAATGAATATGTTTGTTCAATATGCTCTTCTTCTTCCTTCACTACTTCTGTCACTTTAGAACGGCGTAATACCGCTTTAACCCTTGCCATTACTTCACGTGGACTGAATGGCTTTGTCATATAATCATCTGCTCCAAGCTCAAGACCAAGTACTTTATCAAACTCATCGTCTTTTGCTGTTAACATAATAATTGGTGTATTAATTTTTTTAATACGTAGCTCTTTGCAAACTTCCATGCCGTCCATTTTAGGTAACATTAAGTCTAACAATAGTAAATCCGGCTTTTCCAAAATTGCTTTGTGTAAGCCGTCTTTCCCATCATTTGCAATTACAACTTCATATCCTGCCTGTTGGAGATTGTATTGTAATAATGTTGCTATTGAAATTTCATCTTCTACTACAAGTATTTTATATGTCATGTTTTTTCCCCCGCAATTGATTTGAAACCCCCATTTCAAACCTTCGCTACTAGATTTCTTCTTTCTTATTTGCAGAATCATCTTGTTCACGATTCGGCGGATTTACTGTCACTCTACCTTGCATCACTATCAGGTCTTCATCATTACGTCCTTCAATATTCACAGTTACTTCGTTAAGCTTTACATTCACTTCGGTTACTTCAAGTAAAATATGAATCGTATCATAATGATATACCGGTTGCGGATATTCAAATTGTTGCGAAGTAATATAAGAACCAGGACCTGGAATATATTTTGAAATAGCTGATGTTACCACACCATTCAACATGATTGTAGGTACTACAGGTTTTTGAAAACTAGTCTGTGAGGTAAAGTCATGTTGTATGTATAGAGGATTACTGTCATTGGTTAAGCCGAGATATAATAGTAAGTCTTTATCTTCGATTTTCTCCGTTAGCTGTAATGATTCGCCAACAGACAACTCTTCAATTTTTTTACCTAACTTTCCCTTCTTGCCAAGTAACACAATATTCCCCCTTAAATAATTTGTTATTTCAATAGTATCAATAATCAGTAAAAAAAGACAGTGTGATTGCATACATATATCATATTATCTGAACTTTTTTATACCAGAAAAAAAACGAGTAGGTAACAACCTGCTCGTTAATAAAAGTATGTTAAGCAAGAACTTTCATAACGTTTTTAACTGCTTCTGCAGAGTTATCTAAAGCTGCTTTTTCTTCAGTTGTTAAGTCCAATTCAATAATTCTCTCGATACCGTTAGCACCAAGAATAGTTGGTACACCAAGGTAGATATCATTGTAACCATATTCGCCTTCTAAGTAAGCGATTGATGGTAATACACGACGTTGGTCTTTAATTATTGCTTCAGCCATTTCAATTAAAGCTGCAGCTGGAGCATAGTAAGCAGAACCATTACCAAGAAGGTTTACGATTTCAGCACCACCGTTACGAGTACGATCAACGATCTCTTCTAAACGCTCAGGAGCGATTAGTTTTTCTAGTGGAATACCACCTGCAAATGAGTAGCGAGTAAGTGGAACCATAGTGTCACCATGACCACCAAGTACAACACCAGTAATATCTTTTACTGAGATGTTTAGCTCTTCAGCGATGAATGAACGGAAACGAGCTGAATCAAGAACACCCGATTGACCGATTACGCGGTTTTTAGGGAACCCAGATTCTTTGTAAACTGTGTAAGTCATTGCATCAACTGGATTTGTTAAAACGATAATTGTTGCTTTTGGAGAGTATTTTACAATTTCTTTTGTTACTGCTTTCATAACGCCTTGATTGATTAGAACTAAATCATCACGACTCATTCCTGGCTTACGAGCAACACCAGCAGTAATGATTACTACGTCAGAATCAGCAGTATCAGCATAATCAGAAGTACCCTTTACACGTGCGTCAAAACCTTGTACCGGAGAAGCTTCGAACATGTCTAGAGCTTTACCTTTTGTTGGGTTTTCAGCTTGTGGAATATCTACTAATACAACATCACCAAGTTCTTTTTGTGCAGCTAAGAAAGCAGATGTAGCGCCAGTGAAGCCCCCGCCAATTACAGAAATTTTACTACGTTTCAAAGTCATTCGAATACACTCCTTTGATAATAAATATAAAGAGGGAAAAGGGAAAAAATTCCCAATCCCCTCATTCATCGAATCTAATTATTACAGGTTTTTAATTAATTCGTCAGCAAATGCAGAACATTTTACTTCTGTAGCGCCGTCCATTAGACGAGCAAAGTCGTAAGTTACAACTTTAGAAGCAATTGTTTTTTCTACTGAAGCAGTTACTAAATCTGCAGCTTCTTTCCAGCCTAGGTGTTCAAGCATAAGAACGCCAGAAAGTAATACTGAAGATGGATTTACTTTATCTTGTCCAGCATATTTTGGTGCTGTTCCGTGAGTAGCTTCAAAGATCGCATGTCCACTAACATAGTTAATGTTAGCTCCTGGAGCGATACCGATACCACCAACTTGAGCAGCTAATGCGTCAGAGATGTAGTCACCGTTTAAGTTCATAGTTGCTACAACATCAAACTCTTTTGGACGAGTTAAGATTTGTTGTAAGAAGATATCAGCAATCGAATCTTTTACTAAGATTTTACCAGCAGCAAGTGCTTCTGCTTGTGCTTTATCAGCAGCTTCAGCGCCTTCAGCTTCTTTGATTGCATCATATTGATTCCAAGTGAATGTTTGGTCAGCAAATTCAGTTTCAGCTAATTCGTAACCCCAAGTTTTGAATCCACCTTCAGTGAACTTCATGATGTTACCTTTGTGTACTAAAGTTAAAGATTCGCGTTTTTCAGTAATAGCATAGTTAATAGCTGCGCGAACTAAACGTTGTGTACCTTCTTTAGATATTGGTTTAATACCGATACCTGAAGTTTCTGGGAAACGGATTTTGTTAACACCCATTTCAGTTTGAAGGAAGTTGATAAGTTTTTTAACTTCATCTGAACCTTCAGCATATTCAATACCAGCATAGATATCTTCTGTATTTTCACGGAAAATAACCATATCAGTGTCTTCAGGACGTTTAACTGGAGAAGGAACACCTTCGAAGTAACGTACAGGACGTAAACAAACATAAAGGTCAAGTTGTTGACGTAATGCTACGTTTAGAGAACGGATACCGCCACCGATTGGTGTAGTAAGAGGTCCTTTAATTGCGATTAAGTATTCATTGATAGCGTCAAGAGTTGCTTGTGGTAACCATTCGCCAGTTTGGTCGAATGCTTTTTGTCCAGCAAGTACTTCTTTCCACTCGATAGATTTTTCGCCATTGTAAGCTTGTTTTACTGCTGCATCGATTACGCGTGATGCTGCTGCCCAAATATCTGGACCGATTCCGTCACCTTCGATGAATGGGATGATTGGATTGTTTGGTACTTTAAGTACGCCATTTTCAACTACGATTTTACCGTTAGACATGAACTTATTGCCTCCTAATATTCATAATCAAAGGGCAGGTGCCAAAACCTAGCACCGCCCTTGACTTTTTTATTATACCAATTATCTTTCGTTTACAGGTACATATTTTTGCATTCCTGGTCCAACATACTCTGCACGTGGACGAATTAAACGATTGTTAGCATATTGTTCGAAGATATGAGCTACCCATCCAGATACGCGTGAAACTGCGAAGATTGGAGTGAATAAATCGTGATCGATACCTAATGAATGGTATACAGATGCTGAATAGAAATCTACGTTTGGTGGTAGATTTTTTTGTCCAGTCACCATTTCGTGGATTTTCACTGACATTTCATAATATTCAGGCTGTCCAGTTAATTTAGTTAACTTTTCAGACATAACTTTTAAGTGTGGAGCACGTGGGTCACCTTTGCGGTATACGCGGTGTCCGAAGCCCATGATTTTAACTTTGTTAGCTAATTTATCGTTGATATAATCTTCAACTTTATCAACTGAACCAATTTCAGAAAGCATTTTCATTACTTGTTCGTTAGCGCCACCATGTAAAGGACCTTTAAGTGCGCCAATTGCAGCTGTAACACCTGAATATACATCAGATAATGTTGCTACACATACACGAGCAGTAAATGTAGATGCGTTTAATTCGTGGTCAGCATGTAATACTAATGCTTTGTTGAATGCTTCAACAGCGATAGCTTCTGGTTCTTTACCAGATAACATATAAAGGAAGTTTGCAGCGTAGCTTAGCTCTTTTTTAGGTGCTACTGGTTCTAAACCTGCGCGAATACGAGAGAACGCAGTTACAACAGTAGAAATTCTAGCTTGCAACTTGATTGCTTTACGATAGTTTGCTTCGTCAGACATATCCTCAGCATCTTCATCATATAAAGCTAGTAAAGAAACTGCTGTGCGTAATGCAGCCATTGGGTGAACAGATTTGATGTCATAAGTTTTAAAGTGATCCAATACCGCTTGTGGCACTTCCATATTGTCAGCTAATTGTTGTTTCAATTCAGCTAATTCGTCTGCTTTAGGAAGACGTGTGTGCCATAGTAAGTAAACTACCTCTTCAAAAGATGCATTGTCTGCTAAGTCATCAATATTGTAGCCAACATATGTAAGAGTATCATCAATTATAGAACTGATTTTAGTCTCTGCTGCTACGACACCTTCTAATCCGCGTGTTGCTGTCATAATATATCGCTCCTTCTCCAAATGTATTAGATAGCATTCACAAAATTACATAAATGCAACCTACGTTTTTTCGATATGAACCTATAAGTAAATCGCTTACATTGCTATTATAATAAATTTTGACGGCTTTGTGAATGAAAAGGCCGTATTTCGTTTAAAAAACAAAATTTAGACAGAAATATCGCATTTTGTAGAAAAAAATTAACATTAACTAGGATGAAAAAATCACATTTTTTAAAGGATGATGTTTTGTTACAAGAAAAAATCAAAAAATCTACCATGTACCGAATCCAATTATTCGTACTAATTGCTCTACTATTAGTGTTGTGTTGGTTAGTTTTACCTGTAGCTCTTGCGATTTTAACTGCTTATTTCGCATATCCATTACTAAAGTATTTGATCACAATATTAAAACTGCCTAAATGGCTTGCAGCATTAACTACTGAAGTTATTATTTTATCCACTTTTATCGCAACTATACTATTTTTAACTTCTGTTTTAATCGAAACTTTACCAGAGATTAAACGCATAATTACCCAAGTTGAGTTTTTCTCTAATATGCAATCAATGCTACTTCTGAATCTGCAAGAGAAATTTGTTTCCCTAGTAGATATGGCTATGGAATCGCTCGTAAATATTGTGCAATCCACCTTCCATAATCTAATTAATTTTACTTTTTATCTAGTAGCCTTATATTTTGCTTTATATGAAACAAGCAGGAATAGACTATGGTTCTTTATCTATTTACCTGCTCGATTTAGAAAGCCTATTCAACGAGTTTATGAAGAAGCTTCTCAATTGTTCGGCTATTTCCTGTCAGTAGAATTACGTTTGTTACTCATGACATTTGCTCTTTTATCCGTTGGTTTAATGATACTTGGTTTTTCATTTCCTGTTGGAAAAGCATTACTCATCTCTGTGGCAGATAGTCTCCCCTTTTTAGGAATTGGTATCTTCCTTATTCCAATGAGCATATATTTTTTTATAACTGGTAATCAATTACTTTGCATATATCTATTGATTCTCTATGCGGTAATTCAGCTTTCAAGACAATTCGCTGAATCGTATATGTGGGCGTCAACTTTACATATCCGATCCGTTCACGCTTTTATGATAAGTGCCATTAGTTTATTGCTTTTTGGCATTGCAGGTATTTTAATTAGTCCATTCTTATTATTACTAGCTGTTAAATTAAGAAACCATCCTATTTTTGTATCAAAATAACTTGGCCGTTTTTCATCTTTTTACGTAGCCAATAATAAAGAAGTGGTTTAAAGAGATTTCTTGTGGGGCCAAAGACTAAAAGAAGACCAATAATATCAGATACAAAGCCTGGTAAGACTAAGAACATTCCCCCAATAAATATAAGTAAGCCATTAATCATGGCATTACCTGGTGGTTGTCCATTTTGTATCGCTTGTTGAATATCCTTAAAAGCTTTAACTCCTTGCGTTTTAGCTAAATAGATTCCTAAAATACCAGTGACAATAATTAAGACTAGTGTATACATGGCACCAATTAGTTTTCCGGATATTAATACAACCGCGATTTCAATTATAGGAATCAGTAAAAGAAATAGTAGAATTTTACGCAATTTATTCACCTCTTTTTAAAAAACAACCTCAGCTCAAATGCGCTGAGGTTGTTTGTTTATTTATTACAAAATGCTTGAACGTCCGTAGTAGATAACTCCAGATACTGCATCGATTGATAACTCTTGTCCATCGCTAATCATTGTTGTAGCGTCTTTCACACCCACAATAACAGGAATACCTAGACTTAAGCCAACAACTGCAGCATGACTTGTTAGTCCACCTTCTTCAGTAATTAACCCTGCGCATTTAGAGATCGCTGGCATCATATCACGATCAGAACCAATCGTTACAATAATTTTACCTTCAGTATCTTGCGCTAGTGCTTGCTCAGCATTTCTGACAACTAAGGCTTTACCAATAGCAGCAGATTTACCAATGCCTTGACCTTTAGTAAGCATATCGCCAATTACATGCACTTTCATCAAGTTTGTAGTACCCGCTTCACCTACTGGTACACCAGCTGTAATTACAACTAAATCACCGTGGTGAACGTATCCTTTGTTCAAACTTTCTTGGACAGTTAGCTCTAAAATTTCATCCGTAGAACTTACTTTTGGTCCAACGATAGGGAATACACCCCATACAAGCGCTAGTTTACGACATGTTTGTTCTGATGATGTAACTGAAATAATCGGTACACCTGGACGATATTTGGCAATCATACGTGCTGTATGGCCACTCTCAGTTGGTGCTAAAATAGCTGAAACTTGTAAATTGAGAGAAGTGTATGCAACTGCTTGGCTAATTGCCTCAGTCATGCTAGCACCTTTCTCACGGCTACGTTTACTAACGATCGCACGGTGATCCAATGAATCCTCTATGCGATTAGCAATTTTATACATCGTTTTTACAGATTCTACCGGATAAAGTCCAGCTGCTGTTTCACCAGAAAGCATGATTGCATCTGTACCATCTAAAATAGCATTCGCTACGTCACTTGCTTCAGCTCGAGTAGGGCGAGGATTACGCTGCATTGAATCCAGCATTTGCGTTGCTGTAATAACCGGTTTTCCTACTGTGTTACATTTTTGGATTAGATTTTTTTGAACAATAGGTACTTCTTCTGCTGGAATTTCAACTCCAAGGTCACCACGAGCAACCATTAAACCGTCGGAAACTTGAATGATTTCATCGATATTATCGACACCTTCTTGATTCTCGATTTTCGGAATAATTTGGATATGTCCACCATTATTATTTTCTAACAATTCACGTATTTCCAATACATCTGATGAACGACGCACAAATGAAGCAGCGATAAAGTCTACACCTTGTTCGATACCAAATAGAATATCTTGTGCATCCTTTTCTGTAATACCTGGTAATTGTACTGAAACGCCCGGTACATTCACGCCTTTTTTGTTTTTAAGTTGGCCTGCGTTTTCAACTACAGTATGAATTATTCCAGCCTCAGTATCTTTACCAGTAACACGTAATTCAATTAGGCCATCATCTAATAAAATGATTGAACCTTCTTCAACATCATCGATAAGTTTTTCGTACGTAATAGAGAAAATTTCTTTATTGCCAAGTACTTCTGTCATTGAAATATCAATTGTTTGACCTGTTACTAATTCTACAGCGTCATTTTCCATTGAATGCGTACGAATTTCAGGACCTTTTGTATCAAGCAAAATAGCCACAACCTGTCCAGTCTTTTTCGCTGCTTCACGAATGCTCTCGATTCTTGCTGCGTGTTCTTCATGACTACCATGCGAAAAATTCAAACGAGCTACGTTCATACCTGCTTCGATTAATTGCACTAAAATTTCTTGCGATTCACTAGCGGGACCAATAGTACATACAATTTTTGTTTTTCTCATTTTCTCGACCACTCCAATTTAATTAAATCGATAATTCTTTTGATAAAGTGTACATTGACAAGTCTGTATTACGTTCTTTCTTAAATGCCTCTGCTAAGTCATAGTCTACCACCACATGGTTTCTCATGCCAACTGCAAGACCGCCACGGTGCTCAATTAATAATTCTACCGCTCTCGCAGCAAAAGTACTTGCTAGTACACGGTCGCGTGCTGTCGGCGATCCGCCACGTTGGATATGACCTAAAACTGAAACTCTTGTTTCAATATTTTTTTCCGAAAGTTTTTTTGCCAAATCACTCGCAGACATAACACCTTCAGCAACAATAATAATACTGTGCTTTTTCCCTCTGTCATAACCTTGTTCTAAACGAGTGACAAGTTCGTCTAAATCATGTTGTACTTCAGGAATCAAAATCGTTTCAGCACCACCAGCTAGACCAGCCCATAAAGCTAAATCACCTGCATCACGACCCATTACTTCAATGATAAATGTTCGTTCATGAGATGTTGCTGTATCACGAATTTTATCAATACAATCAATTACAGTATTCAAAGCTGTATCAAAACCTATTGTATAATCTGTTCCTGGAATATCATTATCAATTGTTCCCGGCACGCCTACACAAGGGAAACCACGCTTCGTTAACTCCAAAGCCCCTCGATAAGAACCGTCCCCGCCGATAACAACTAACCCTTCGATACCATGCTTTTTCAACTGTTCAATTGCTTTAAGTTGTCCTTCTTCTGTTTTGAATTCTAGACAACGTGCAGAATGTAATTTCGTACCTCCACGTTGAATAATATCCCCTACAGAACCGCGATCTAAACTTTCAATTTGTCCTTCTATCAGCCCTTGATAGCCATAGTAAATACCTGCAACTTCTAAATCATGATATAAAGCTTTCCTGACAACTGCGCGGACAGCTGCATTCATGCCTGGTGCATCTCCACCACTTGTTAAAACACCAATTTTTTTCATATGATTCATTCCTCCTACAAGCGTCACTATTAAGACATTAACACGAAATAGTATTCTGTGTCAGTATTGCGTCGAAAGAAATAGGCTGTTTCGTGTATCGAATATATCGATACAGATTCAGCCCACCCCAAAATTTAATTGTTACTATTCAGCGTAAACCCCAATAGTTCTGAATTTATTATAACGATTTTGTATCAATTCATCAGCTGTTAAATTTTTCATCTGTTCTAATGAATCCCTTAGAACTGTCTTCATATTGAGAGCTTGTTGTGCTACATCATTATGCGCCCCACCTAACACCTCAGGGATAATTTCATCTATAATTGCCATTTCCTTTAAGTTCGGTGCAGTAATACGCATAGCTTCTGCAGCTTTTTGTGCTAAAGTCGCATCCTTCCACAAAATTGAAGCAGCTCCTTCTGGTGAAATAACAGACAAAGTTGCATTTTCCAACATGTGGATTTGGTTAGCTACACAAAGAGCAAGTGCACCACCACTACCACCTTCACCTATAACTATACTGATGACTGGAACTTTTAGCCCCGCCATTTCGAATAGATTGCGTGCTATAGCTTCACTTTGTCCACGTTGTTCTGCGGCTTTACCAGGATACGCACCTTTTGTATCAATCATACATATAATTGGTCTTGAAAATTTCTCAGCTTGCTTCATTAGGCGTAGTGCCTTTCTATAGCCTTCCGGATGTGGCATACCGAAGTTACGTCGAATATTCTCTTTTGTATCCTTCCCTCTTTGATGGCCAATAATTGTAATTGGTCGGCCTTCAAAAGAGGCAATACCTCCGATAATCGCCTCATCATCACCAAAGTTTCGATCACCATGAAACTCGATAAAATCATCAAAAATAGCATTTATATAATCTTTTGTAGTTGGGCGTTCAGGATGTCTAGCAATTTGCACTCGGTCCCAAGGTTGGATATTATCATAAATTTCTTTAGCTAATTTACTAAAACGGTCCTCAAGCTGACTAATTTCTTTCGACATATCAACATCTGCATTAGCAGTGAATTCTTTTAATTCATTAATTTTTTCACGAAGCTGCATAAGTGGTGCTTCGAACGGTAAGTATTTCACCATTATTATTGCGCCTCCTTTACGTGAAGCTTAACGATTGTTGAAACTGTTTTGCGCATATCTTTACGATTTACCACCGCATCTAACTGACCGTGTGCCAATAGAAATTCTGCAGTTTGGAAATCCTCTGGTAACTTTTCGCGAACTGTCTGTTCAATAACACGACGTCCCGCAAAGCCAATCAACGCTTTTGGCTCAGCTAAATTGATATCTCCAAGAGATGCAAAACTTGCAGAAACTCCACCAGTTGTTGGGTGTGTCATGATTGAAATAAATAAATTGCCTTCCGCACTATGACGTTGTAAGGCAACACTCGTTTTCGCCATTTGCATAAGAGATAACACGCCTTCTTGCATACGAGCGCCACCGCTCGCTGTGAAAATGATAAATGGTGCACTTAATTCAGTGGCCTTTTCAATTGCACGGGTGATCTTCTCACCAACTACAGAACCCATTGAACCCATACGGAAATGCGAATCCATAATCGCTACTACGATCTGTTCGCCATCTAACTCACCAACACCCGTTAATACTGCTTCATTTAATCCTGTTTTCTTTATATCTGATTGAATCTTTTCTATATAGCTAGGAAACTCTAATGGATTAATAGAATGTAAGTGATCATCCAATGATTTAAATGTGCCTTCATCGAAGAAAATATCAACACGCTCATATGCTGTCATTTTGTAGTGATGGTCGCACTTTGAACAAACTTTTAACCCTTTCACTAAATCTTTTGTTAACTCTACATGACGACAGTCAGGACATTTTGTCATGATTCCTTCTGGCACATCATTTTCTTCACGTTTTATAGAAATACGTGCTTTATTTTTAATTTTATTGGTTTTAAATAAATCTTTTATACTCATAAAATATCTCTCCCCTTATGTAGCAATTCGGTCCATTTTTCAAACCAGCTTATTGCTTCAGCAGTATTTCCTATCATTAATTCACTTATAAAGGTTTGTAACATAGGCTGTTCATGCTCGGTAGAAAGTCCACTATACATCTCTTTTCCATATTGCTTTAACAGAATCCACATTTTCAGTACAAGGCGATTTTCTGATGCGATAACGATTTCCCTCATAACATCTTCGCGCGCAATTACACCTTCAGTTTCAAGATTACGCCACAAACTTTCCCATACTGGTAACTTTCGTAATGTTTCATTTGAAGACACGATACGAATTGCATCACGTTCAAGAATTTTTCGTGTTTCGTTCACATTTTCTAGATCTGTTCCTTCTTGCAAAATGAAGGTAGACAATACTTCTACTAGTTTATGATTTCGAAAATCGGTTAAGAATGTTCCTTCGCCTCTACGCGTTTCAATGAGTCCAAGTAGCTCTAAACTGCGTAGTGCTTCTCTTACAGATGACCTTCCAACATTCAAACGCTCAGCTAGTACACGCTCTGATGGAATTTTACCACCTGCCGGAATATTTTCATCACGTATTAAAGCTCGTAGTTCACTGACAATTTGTAAAAACATTTTAGAAGTTGGTTTTTCTGCACTCATCGAATTTCTCCTTGGACAATATAAGTTGTAAAAAAAGTGGTCTGACCACTTTTGATAATAGCATACATAAAATCTTTCGAAGAGTAAAGTAAAAATAAAAAAACTGTGCGAAAATCACACAGTTTTAGTCGTTTAATCTATTTTTCAGTTAGTTCCGTTATTAATTTTTTTACAATCATCTGCGCCTTACCGTTGCGTGGCTCAACAAAACCTTCTGCCAAAACGATTTGCTCCTCTTGTAACCATTCTTGAATATGGATATATTCACGAGGAAAGATCGTTATTGAAAGCATACCAGATTCATCTTCTAGGTCGATAAACGCCATTTGTTCGCCTTTTTTCGTGCGAATTTGCTTAATCCCAGAAACGATTCCGAGCATTTTCACATATTTTCGACCTTGTATTTCTAAAATATTTGCAGCAGACATTGAATCTATTTGCAACTCTTTCTTTAATTTCAAAATTGGATGCTCTGACATATAAAATCCAAGCACCTCTTTTTCATATTGCAACAATAACTTTTCTGGCATCAAGCTTGCGTCTGCATATTTGGGTTTACCGAATAAAAAATCGCCATCGCTTAATAGACTCTCTTCATCATTTGGTCGATATAAATTCGCATGTTTGACCACCGCTTCAATAGAAGCTAACAGTTGTCCACGATTTCTACCAAAGTCATCCAGCGCTCCGGCTTTTATTAATGGTTCCAATGCTTTTCTAGTGAAATGAACACCTGTCATATCAAGCGCAAAATCAAATAAATCAGCCCAGTTGGAATGACCGTTTTTACGTAGGCTTAAAAGTTTTGTTAAAAATGATTGTGGGACACCTTTTATTGCAGAAAGCGCAAAACGAATAGCACCATTTTCCACTCGAAATGTACGGCCGCTATGATGAACAGATGGTGGCAATACAGTTATTCCTTTTTGTTTTACCTCTTGCAATAAGCGCATAAGACGATCTTGATTTCCTATAGTACTTGTCAAAAGTGCAGCGTAAAAATACGTAGGAAAATTCGCTTTTAGATACGCCATATGATAAGTAATGACACTATATGCAACTGCATGACTTTTTGGGAAACCGTAATTTGCAAAACGAACAATTAAATCGTAAACTTCCACAGCTACTTGCTCAGTAAACCCTTTTGCTACAGAGTTTTTCACGAAATGTTGTTGTTCAGCATCTAATATTTCCTTCTTCTTTTTACTAACTGCTCGACGTAAAATATCTGCTTCTCCCATCGTAAATCCTGCCATCACTGAAGCAATTTGCATGATTTGTTCCTGATACACAATGACACCATACGTCTCTCTTAAAATAGGTTCAAGTACTGGATGTGGCATGATTACAGCTTCGCCACCGTGCTTCCTTTTACTATAAACAGGAATAAAATCCATTGGACCTGGACGATACAGCGCAATGATTGCCACGATATCTTGAAAAGCAGTTGGCGTTATGTCACGTAATGCTTGGCGCATACCATCTGACTCTAATTGGAAAACACCTGTTGTATCGCCTTGTTGCAACAACTTGAAGGTCGAGGGGTCATGTAATGGAATTTTTTCAAAGTCAAGAAACTTCCGTGTATCGTAGTAAATCATTGAACGAATACGCTCTAAAATGGTCAAATTACGTAAACCTAGGAAATCCATTTTTAATAAGCCGATGGATTCTACTTCTTGCATCGGCCACTGCGTTATATAGAGCCCATCGTTACCTGGCTCAATAGGAACAATACTTACTAAAGGCTCTGGAGAAAGTACAACACCCGCGGCATGAGTCGACGCATTACGTGGCAATCCCTCTAGATTTAAAGCAACTTCAATCCATTTTTGACGTATATCTGAAGCTGCAATCCAATCACGTAATGATATAGATTCCGCTAAAGCTTCTCTCAAGGTAATACCTACCTTATTAGGAATAAGTGAGGAAATTTTTGACAACTCTTCACTGGTGAAGCCAAATACGCGTGCAACATCTCTTGCAACTGCTTTAGCAGATAACGTACCGAATGTAATGATTTGTGATGTATATGTTTTCCCATATTTATCAGCAACATATTGAATCACTTCTTGCCGACGATGATCTGCGAAATCAACGTCAATATCTGGCATGGTAATTCGCTCTGGATTTAAGAAACGTTCGAATAATAAACCATACTGTAGTGGATCAACATCTGTAATACGTAAAGTATAGGCAACAAGTGAACTCGCTGACGAACCACGACCTGGTCCCGTTAAAATTTGCTTACTTTTCGCGTATTGAATATAGTCTGAAACGATTAAAAAGTAATCTGCATAGCCCATTTCTTGAATGATTCCTAATTCATAATGCAGTCTCTCTATATAATCTGCACTGGCATTTGGTACCCGTTCTTGTAGTCCTCTCAAGCTATTCGCTTCAAGTAATGAAAAAGCTGTCTCATTATTTGGCGTTGGAAACTTAGGCATCAAAAATTTGTCGAATGCTAGATCAACCTGACAACTAAGTAACATTTCCTCAGACGACAAAAGCCACTCAGGATAATCTGCAAACCAATCCTGCCATTGCCTGTTAAAAGGTACAAACTGTTGGCGCTCGCGTGCAGTTAATTGATCGCTAATGTTCATCTTCATCCCTTGTTCAATAGCTTTAGCTACTTCAAAAGAAAAAGCATGTTCCTCACGCATAAATGTACATAGATGAGTCGCACAAATAGGTAATTCTTGTTCGTGGCAATAGCTAATAATATCCTGTTCTATATCAGACTTCAAACCACCAGGTCTGTCGATCCCAACATATAATCTACCTTTACCAAAAATACCTTGTAGTGCTTGTACATCTTCAAACGAACCTTCAGCTATCCAGTCTGGTGAAGTCATAGGTACCATCAGTATGCAACCCTCTTGATACCCCTCAAGCCAGCGTAATGGTAATACTTCTCCTTCCCGAATAGACATAGCGGAAGTTACTTTCAGCAAATGTTGATAACCTTGCTGAGTAGCCGCATACAAAACGACAGATCGTACTTGATGTTCTCTAAATTGCACACGAACGGTTAAACCAATAACTGGATGAATCTCGGCTTTTTTTAATGCACGCCAAAAAGGCAACAAGCCGTACAATTTAGAATTGACGATTGCTGCTGCCTTCGCATGTTCTTGCTGTAAGAAAGAAATGAGCTCCTCAATGCGAATCGTACTTTTTAACATATCCGCAGCCGTCACAATTTGTGGATATACATTTTGCAACTTCATCTCTTCCTTTCGATAGTTAGTATTTTGCACAAAGTTCTTTTAATTTCGAGATAACCTCTTCTGATTCTTCCCATTTATAAATAGTAGCGCCAGATGCCATTGGATGGCCTCCACCATTATATTGTTTTGCAAGAGTATTAATAATTGGTCCTTTTGAACGTAAGCGAACACGAATTTGATCTGCCTCTTCAACAAAAATCACCCAAGACTTAATCCCTTTAACATTACCTAATGATCCTACTAAAAGAGAAGTATCGGAAGCAGTCACGCCAAATTGCTCTAAAACTTCAATTGTTAATTTAATATAAGCTGCACCATTATCATCCATCACAAAATTTTGGAACATATAACCTTGCATATGCAGCAATTCTCGGCTCAATTCATACATACCATCAAATAATTCTGTACGATCAAAATTATATTTGATTAGTTCCCCAACAGTATTAAATGTCGTTTCTGTTGTACTCGGATAGATAAAACGTCCAGTATCACCAACGATTCCCGCAAATAAGAATCGAGCTGCTTTACTATCCATTTTCCAATCCGCTACTTTTCTACCCTCTGTGAATAGATCATAGATCATCTCACTGCAAGAGCTTGCATTTGTGTTGACCCACAGCATATCTCCATATGCATCATCATTTGGATGATGGTCTATTTTAATTAAAAACTTCCCTTGTTTGTAACGTTGATCATCGACACGCTCAGTATTAGCTGTGTCAGTAACAATGACAAGAGCATTTTCAAACTCTTTATCAGCAACAACCTGAGGCTCTCCAAGAAATGAAAGTGATTCTTCATGTTCACCCGTTGTATATACTGTTTTTTCCGGATAAGTCGCTTGTAAAATAGCTTGCAGACCCATTTGTGAGCCGTACGCGTCTGGATCTGGTCTAACGTGACGATGAATAATAATTGTGTCATATTGTTTAATTGTGTCAATAATTTGTCGTTTCATTTTGATTCTCCTTTAAATGATTGTGAACCCTCTAAATCCCAGCTATACAAAGGTTTGCTTAATAGATTTTATCAAAGGATATATACTGAAAAATTTAATCTCTCATAGTCTCTCTATATAACAAGTTTCCTTTGTTTTTCTACTCGCTTTTTCCTGTATTTATCGTTAAACTAGAGTCAGCTTTGCTTTTATAGGAGGAACACCATGTCTAATATTTTGAATGTTGTTCTAGCAATTTTAATTGCTATTACAGTTGTTTTTTATTTTTACCTTAAAACAAAACAATTCCGTTCTGATTTACCTATTCGCAAAAAATGGTATTCGAGTCGTGCGGGTGTAGCTTTAGGTGGCTTATTAGTTATTTTTGGTATCAACCAAATTATTATTTACCACACTACTTTAACGTATATTGTATGTGCAGTTTTAGTTATTTTCGGCCTATTTACTGCGTTTAATTATAATAAACGAGTTCGCCACTATGGACAATTTGTTGAAGAAGAATACCGTTTGAATAAAAAGTGATGCACAGTACTGTGCATCACTTTTTTTGTCGAATTCAATACGTTTAGCGCTCTAATAATTGGAAGGTCATCATCGCTTTACCAACTAAGATAGCTTCACTATAAACTTCGAAATCCATTTTTACAAATTTACGACTCATATCCAAAATGCGTGGTTTTACGACTAATGATGTCTCCATTTGAACCGGTTTCATATGATAAATTGTCATATTCTCTACGACACTTTCACCGCGCTTAAATTTTTTAAGCGCACTAGAACCTGCTTCTACTAGTAAAGTAGTAAATGCACCGTACGAAATGGCACCAAATTGGTTTGTCATTTGAGGTGTTACGGTAAACTCTACTGTAGTTTCCTCAGTGTCTCGCGCCATCTTGATTTCATTTTTTACTAGGTCATCTATTGTTTCACCATGTTGAGGCTGCCTTTGCGCCATTTGTAACGCCTTTAAAACATCCTGACGGCTAATCACACCTTGTAACAATCCTTGATCATTGACTACCGGTAGTAAATCAATGCCTTCCCAGATCATTCGATGCCCTGCCGTTGCAACACTAGTTTTCATCGACACTGTAATAGGATTACGTGTCATTAGTCGATCAATAGGGTCATCATCTTGTTTACCAATTACATCACGTGAGGTCACGATACCAACAATTTTATGATGCTTATCCACTACCGGAAATCCTCCATGAGTCGTTGAAGCATTTAATAAATGATACTCGCGAACCGTATCCGTCGATTTTAAGAAAGCAGTATCTTTCATTGAGACGAAAATATCTTCAATTAATAAAATCTCTTTCTTAATCAATTGGTCATAAATAGCACGGTTAATCATTGTTGCTACAGTAAACGTATCGTAACTAGTCGAAATAATTGGTAATTCTAACTCGTCAGCAAGTCTTTTTGTTTCTTCCGCCGTATCAAAGCCGCCTGTTATCAAAACAGCCGCACCTTCTTTTAGGGCGTTTTCATGCGTACGACCACGGTTCCCAACAATTAAAAGACTACCTGCATCGGTATAACGCATCATATCCTCAAGCTTCATCGCACCGATGACAAATTTCGTCAGTGTTTTATGCAAACCATCTTTACCGCCTAGAACTTGTCCATCCACTATATTAACGATTTCAGCAAAAGTAAGTCTTTCAATATTCTCTTTTTTCTTCTTCTCTATTCGAATCGTTCCAACACGCTCAATCGTGCTAACGAGTCTTCTCGTTTCTGCTTCTTTAATTGCACGATAAGCAGTTCCTTCACTCACGGAAATATCCTTTGCGATTTGTCGCACAGAAATTTTATCCCCTACAGGAAGTGATTCTATATATTGAAGAATCTTCTCATGTTTTGTAGCCATAAAATCACCTATTTTCCAACATCATTGTTGCTTAAGTGTACCACATTCTGGTCATATTCATTAGTTGAAAAACCAATAAAGACATATTCTTTCAGGTTTTTTAATCAAATCTCCAGTTCTTCTCCTGGATTCAATACTTTCACTTCAGTTATCGACACCATTTCAGCAAAGTTATTTGGATCCTGTTCGATAACCGGGAATGTATTATAATGCACGGGAACGACAACTTTCGGTTTCAAAAATGAGACCGCATATGCTGCATCTTCAGGTCCCATTGTAAAATTATCTCCAATTGGCAAAAATGCTAGGTCAATTGGATGGCGCTCCCCTATTAATTTCATATCGCTAAATAACGCTGTATCTCCTGCATGATAAACTGTCTTACCCTCTGCAAAAAATAAAATACCAGATGGCATACCTGTATAAATAATTTCACGATTCTCTGTCGTATAGGAAGAGCCGTGGAATGCTTGTGTCAATTTAACTTTTCCAAAATCAAATACATGAGAGCCCCCTATATGTAGTGGATGCGTTCTAACGCCTTGCCAGGACAAATAACTCGCTAGTTCATCAGGTGCGACTACTAAAGCATCAACTGCTTTTGCAATCTCCACCGTATCCCCGACATGGTCATTATGTCCATGCGTCAGTAAAATCACATCCGGCTTTTGGTCTTCCACTTTTAAATCTGTTAATTTGTTACCTTTAATAAAAGGATCGATTAAAATCGTATAACCATTCACCTGAATCTTCACAATTGAATGCCCGTGATATGAAACTTTCATAATTAAATCCTCCTAATATTTCGACTTACAAAAAATATTCGTTATCAATACGTTTTCTCCTTCTTTTTTGGTATTCTAATAATATAGTACCTTAGGCGCTCGTTTAGCCATGGTCTATTAAATCAATCCAAGGGGGATTAATAATGGGTAAAATACAAACTATTTCAAACTATTTAAAAGAACAAAGTATTGACGCTGCATTTGTAACAACACCTGATAATGTGTTTTATGTATCTGGATTTAAAAGTAATCCACACGAAAGACTACTTGGAGTAATGATTTTCCAAGATGCTGAACCATTTTTAATTTGCCCTAAAATGGAAGTACCTGATGCTAAAGCTGCAGGCTGGTCTCATGAAGTAGTTGGTCATGAAGACACTGATAATGCATGGGCACTATTACATCAAGCAGCAGAAGCACGTGGACTTTCATTACAAAATATTGCAATCGAAAAATCACATTTAACTGTTGAACGTTTAGAAGCTCTTAATGACTTTTTCCCTGCCACAAAATTTGTTGGTTTTGATGACCAACTAAACAACATGCGTTTAGTGAAATCAGAAGAAGAGCTTGAAAACTTACGACAAGCAGCTGCTCTTGCAGATTATGCTATTGAAGTAGGTTGTAGTGAAATTGCTGAAGGTAAAACTGAACTTGAAATATTATCTGCCATTGAACTAGCTATGAAGAAAAAAGGCGTGTATATGTCATTCGACACAATGGTTTTAAGTGGTAAGAAAACTGCTTCTCCACATGGTAATCCTGGTGAACGTAAAATTGAAAAAGGCGATTTCATCTTATTTGATCTAGGTGTTGTCTATAATGGCTATTGCTCTGATATTACACGTACAGTGTCATTTGGTGAGCCAACATCCGCTCAAAAAGAAATTTATGAAGCTGTTCGCAACGCCAACGAATCTGCTATTGAAGCTGTTAAACCTGGCGTTCGTGCGATGGATTTAGATAAGATTTCTCGTGACGTGATTACTGATGCTGGCTACGGCGAATATTTCACACACCGTCTAGGTCACGGTTTGGGCATTTCTGTACATGAATTCCCATCTGTTCACGGTGCAAACGAAATGGCTCTTCAAGAAGGAATGGTATTTACAATCGAACCTGGTATTTACAAAGGGGATGTTACTGGTGTTCGTATCGAAGACGACGTATATGTAACAAAAGATGGCGTGGAAGTTCTAACGAAATATCCAAAAGAACTAATCATTCTTTAGTAACAAAAAGGACTACTCATCTATTGAGTAGTCCTTTTTCATATAAAAGCCACTTAGTAAAATTACTAAGTGACTCTTGCTTTCATTATCTTAATAATGTATTTGCATCTACATAAGGATGGTTTAATGCTTCTGCAACAGCTGCAAAAGTGACATGACCATCTAGCGTATTTAATCCTTTTTTCAATGCTTCATTGTCTAAGCAAGCTTGTTGATAGCCTTTGTTTGCAATTTGCAAAGCGTAAGGAACAGTATTGTTTGTAAGAGCCATTGTTGAAGTACGTGGCACAGCTCCTGGCATATTTGCTACTGCATAATGCACTACTCCATGTTTCACATAAGTAGGATTATCATGGGTAGTAATACGATCAGAAGTTTCGAAAATACCACCTTGGTCAATTGCAATATCAACTACTACAGAACCAGGTGACATTGACTTGATCATTTCTTCTGTTACAAGCTTAGGCGCTTTTGCACCTGGAATAAGCACTGCTCCAATTACTAAATCTGAATTTTTTACAGACTCAGCAATATTGAATGGATTTGAAATAAGAGTTTGAACATCACGACCAAATTGGTCATCTAATACGCGTAAACGTTCTGGGCTTAGGTCGATTATTGTTACGTCAGCACCCATACCAATTGCAATTTGCGCTGCGTTTGCACCAGCCATTCCTCCACCAATAATAGTGACTTTACCACGTGTTACTCCTGGTACACCACCAAGAAGAATACCTTTACCGCCTTCCATTTTCTCAAGATACTGAGCACCAATTTGAGTTGCCATGCGTCCTGCAACTTCACTCATCGGTGTTAATAAAGGCAATGATCTATTTGGAAGTTGCACTGTTTCGTAAGCAATCCCTACAACTTTTTTATCAAGCAATGCTTGTGTTAATTCTGGCTCTGGTGCTAAGTGTAAATAAGTAAACAGAATAAGTCCTTCATGGAAATAACCATATTCAGATGCAACTGGTTCCTTTACCTTCATCACCATTTCTTGAGACCAAGCTTCTTCAGCTGTCCCTACAATATGTGCCCCAGCAGCTAAATAATCTTCATCTCCAAAACCAGATCCTAGACCGGCTCCCTTTTCGATGAATACTTCATGTCCGAAAACTGTTAAGTTGACCACCCCAGCAGGTGTCATAGCAACACGGTTTTCATTGTTTTTAATCTCTTTTGGAATACCAATCTTCATAATCCATCCTCCTAATTGTGAAAAGATATTAACTCTTGTTGTATTAATAAAATGAACAAGTAACTCTACTTAAAAACAAGTTCATTCTAACAGATTTTAACACTCATTTGTGTATTAATTTAGAAAATTATATTTTTTAATAATTCTATCAATATAAGTCTTTTGTAAAATTCAATATTCATACCCAATTGTTCACACTTTTTTTGGAAAGCCTTCACAATAACTTCAATATTATGGTGTTTATTTGTTTCTATTGGGTGGTATAATAATATTAAATATAAAGGAGGAATTACATATGACATTATCTTATAACAATATCATCGTGGCTGTAGACGGTTCTGCAGAAGCAAAATGGGCGTTCAAAAAAGCTGTTGGAATTGCTAAACGTAACAACGCAACGTTAAATTTAGTAAACGTAATCGACACTCGTTCTTTTGCTGCTGTTGAAGCATATGACCGTTCAATTGCTGAACGCGCTCAAACTTTTGCTCAAGAATTGCTTGCTGGCTATAAAAAAGATGCTGAAACAGCTGGTGTAGAAAATGTTAAAGTTTTAATCGAATACGGTTCCCCAAAAACAATTATTACAAAAGAAATCTCTAAAAAATACGAAGTAGATTTAATCATTTGTGGTGCAACAGGTTTAAATGCTGTTGAACGCTTCCTAATCGGTAGTGTTTCTGAAAACATCGTTCGCTCTGCTAAATGTGATGTACTTGTAGTACGTACACCAGAACCTGACGCTGAATAGTTATTAAATAAAAAGAGGCTCCTAATAATAATTAGGGCCTCTTTTTTACGTATTATTTCTGCTCTTTTTTCCAAATTTGTACTTTTGTAAAGAACATTTCTAACGCTTGCTTATTCGTCATACTAGGCACTTTAGCAAGTAGTACTTCTTTCACAGGCTTTCCATCAGTACTTTTCTTTTGTAAGATAAATAAACTCTTCGAATGTGCTTTATTTGAAAAAAGTGAACTCGGTAATTGAATTACTGCTTGAATCCACACTGTTTTTTGTAAATATTTATACAAACCTTGTGCTTGTTCTGATTCAAAAATATTCTCTGGTACTAAGAAGAATAAATATCCGCCATCCTTCGAATATTTTAACGACTGCTCGATAAATAAGTGATGCGCATATGTCATACCTTCAGTAGACTTCAATTCAAATTCTTTTGCTACTTCTTCATTTGGATAATACCCTACTGGTAAATCACAGACTACTGCATCAACCGGATCTATCATTAAATTTTGCAATGCGTCTTGACGGAAAAGTGAAACTGGCTGCTCTGTTAAATCAGCTGCCGCGGCCGCTAATTGAATTAGTAGCTCGTCAATATCTACTCCAACTCCATCTGCACGGTCTTGTAATAAATTCATCACGGTTAATAGCAAATTCCCCGTACCAACTGCTGGATCAAGAAGTTTGATTTTAGCACCATCATTCTCTTCACTATCCATAAATTGTTCCACGAAATAACCAACTAATAACCCCAATGCATCTGGAGTCATTTGGTGATTAGGTTGTGCGTTTTCACGCATCCCTTTTAAAATAGCCAGTTGAATCGCCTTACGAATATCTTCTTTTGAAGCCACTTTTCCAGCCGGTACATTATCGCCATCTAACCATGCATTCAATACTTCTAAAACACTATCTAAATAGGTTAATTCTTGTTCTTTCTCTATCTTCTGAGCATTGTCATTAATAAAAGAAAAGAGTTTTTCAATTGTTTCCATATATACTCCTTCAAACGTGAAACCCACTCATAAAAGACAGAGTGGGTTTCATGTTGTTTTAATTATTAGAATCCTTATTTCACTAGTTCTTTAACAGCTGCTAATGCACCTTCATAATCTGGGTGGTTTGTACCTTCTGATACATACTCTGCATAAACAACTTTTCCATCTTGGTCTACAACGAAAACAGAACGCGCTAATAAACGAAGTTCTTTCATATGTACACCATAAGCATCACCGAATGACATATTACGGTGATCCGATAGTGTATAAACATTTTCGATTCCGTTCGCACCGCACCAGCGTTTTTGAGCGAATGGTAAGTCACATGAAATTGTTAAAATGGCTACGTCTTCGCCTAACTCAGAAGCAGCTTCATTGAAACGACGTGTTTGTGCATCACAAACACCTGTGTCAATTGAAGGTACTACGCTTATTAAACGAATTTTACCTTCATAATCTTGTAATGTTTTTTCAGAAAGATCTGGAGCTACCACTGTAAAAGCAGGTGCTTGATCACCTGCTTTTACTTCGTTACCTACTAATGTTACAGGGTTATTTTTAAATGTTACTTGTACCATTTCAACGCCTCCTTGTATTTAATCTTACTCGAAGCTTTTAGGCTCTTGCAACTGAGAAACCTCAGAATCGACTGCTTCTTTATTAATTGATAGATTTTCCTCTTCTTTTGATTCAGCAACAGTAGTTTTTTTATGTTCCACTCGTACCATCTTATCATGTTTTTCATAAGTATTTTCATGAACTACAATTGTATCTGCAATATAATCATGTAATCCTTTTTTATTTGGTGTAAAAGCTACCATCCAGTAGATGACTGGTAAAGTAGCAGAAAAGAATCGCCCAATCCATTCTCGGAAAATAACCGTACCCCACTTTAACTTTTCTTCCTTTACATGGACCACTTTCAGTCCAAAGACCATTTTCCCTACTGTTTGATTCCAAAATTTCGTCATAATAACAAAATATAAATAGAAAATAACACTAGAAACAATTGCTACAGGTGCATACCATGGCGCATTATCAGTATCGATTCCAAGTATAGTCACAATCGGATTCACTGTTAAGCCAGAAATTGCACTAATGATAGCTAAATCTAATAAATAAGCCCAAAACCTCACCCAGAAGCCTGCTGGTTTTAACTGATATTGCTCTATTTTTCTAACCTGTACCGGCTCTTGACTAATCGTGTGTACCTCAACAAATTCCGTCAATTTTCATCGCCCCTTACTCATCACCGTACATATACATCATACGTGGTGCAGAATTGTAGTTAGAAAGAATTTTACTAATTGCTTGTGTTTCAGCAGAGGCGCCAAATAGATTGTTCATTTTCACAGAGAATAGTGAAGTCCAATCTTCTGAAGTAGCATATTCAAAAACTTCAGCACCTTCTAGTTTATGATCCTTTTTCATCGCTTCAATCGTATCTTCTGCATAACCAAATTCATCAGCTAAGCCAGCTTTAATAGCCTGTGTACCATTTAATACTCGACCATCAGCAACTTTCTTAACATCTTTTTCACTCATGCCACGGCCATCTTCAATAACATCAACAAAACGTTCATAAGAATCATTAATCATTTCCTGTAACATATCGCGCTCATCAGACGTCATTTCACGTGTAGAGCTCATTATATCTTTGTACTTACCTGTTTTGATTGTTTGAAATTCAATTCCATATTTTTCTGCTAATTTACCGTAATTCAAGCCTTGCATGATTACACCAATTGATCCAGTCATCGTCTCTTCATCTAAAAAGATTTTATCAGCTGGTGCTGAAATATAATAACCACCTGAAGCAGCCATTGATCCCATAGATACATACAATGGAATTTCACGATTCTGTTGAAGTTCTTTTATCTTGTCATAAATCTGTTTCGATTCAATAACAGTACCACCTGGTGAGTTTACTTTTAATACTACACCTTTAACAGATTTATCATCTATAATCGACTCTAATTGATTCATAAAGAACTGATGATTATAGCTTGCAGCTCCGCCTAGTAAAGAACCAGAACCTCCGTTGTCTTGAATTGTACCGTTTACGGATAAAACAGCAATTCTTTTATTTAAGTCACCTGATTCGATTGGCATTTCACTGTATGTAGTACCATTAGACATATTAAGCACGTTATCGAATTTTGATGTAAAATCCGTCGTAGCAACTTTTAATACAGTATTTACACCAATCGAAGTAACGAATAATAATGCAGCTGCTCCTAAAGCGATCCATCTTTTTGTATTCATCTTCTCTTTTCCTCCTTTTGCCTTCTATTAACTTACGAACCAAACTTCTAAATGTTTCGATTTTTTTCAAATTACTAATTTTTAGATTTTCTTACTTCTATAATTTTAGTAATTGAAAATAATATTAATGCTACCCAAATGAATGAAAATGATAATAAATCTATTCCACTAAATGATTCCCCATAAACAATTACACCTAAAAATAACATTATAGTTGGTGATACATATTGGATAAATCCAACTAAATATAATGGAATCTTCTGCGCTCCAGTAGCAAATAATATTAATGGCACCGCAGTTACAATACCCGTTCCAATAATAAGTACATCCGTTTTCAAATCAGTATGTAAAAATGAAATATTTCCGTGGAAATAAACATAAACATAATATGCCACGGCGACAGGTAATATAAAGAATGTCTCTAAAACTAATCCCCTTGTGGCATCAACTAACACTTTCTTTTTCAGTAAACCATACACACCAAATGTCAATGCTAAACCGAATGACAGCCAAGGAATCTGACCATATGAAATAACTAATATTAAAACGCCAATTGCGGCAATTATGAAAGACAATACTTGTGCTTTAGATAGTTTTTCTTTTAAAAAGAATATCCCTAATAAGACAGATACTAATGGATTCATATAGTAACCTAAGCTTGACTCCACGATATGATTATTATTAACAGCCCATATGTATAAAAACCAATTTAGTGAAATTAAATAAGCTGCAGTAACGAGTAACCAAAATGATTTTGGTTGTTGCCATAACTGTTTAAAATCCAATAATAACGTTTTTCCTTGCTTCATGATGACCACAAATAATAACGTTAAAATAAATGACCAAATTACTCGTCCTGCTAAAACCTCTTCGCTTGCAACATGTTGTAACCCTTTCCAATAAAGTGGAAAGATCCCCCATATTATATAAGCTCCTAAGGCAGAAAGTATACCTTTCTTTTCTTCATGCATAGTAACACCTCTTTCTATATTAAGTTTATAGATTACCGCTATAATTATATGACTTTAGTGTGCGAAAGTAAACGTAACATAAAAAAGAAGGCCTATCCCTCTGCGATATTGCAGTGACTATAGACCTTCTAATTCGCAACCATTATGCTTTATTTAATTCTAGATTTCTTAATTCAACACGACGGATTTTACCCGAAGTTGTCTTAGGTAATTCATCTATAAACTCAATCGCTCTCGGATATTTATAAGGAGCTGTTAGCTGTTTCACATGGTCTTGTAACTCTTGAATAAGAGTAGTTGAACCTTTATCTTCTTTATTTTTTAAAACGACAAATGCTTTTACGATATTACCGCGAATCTCATCTGGACTTGCAATCACCGCGCACTCTTGTACTGCAGGGTGTTTAACTAAAGCATCCTCTACTTCAAATGGTCCAATTGTATATCCTGAACTAATAATAATATCGTCAGAACGCCCTTCAAACCAGAAATATCCATCTTCATCCTTTTTAGCTTGATCTCCTGTAATGTAATAATCACCACGGAATTGCATGCTAGTTCTTTCCGGATCTTTTAAATACTCTTTAAAAAGGGCAGGCGTTGATACATGAACAGCGATATCGCCAACTTCGCCAGCCTCGCATGGTTTACCATATTCATCAACAACATCAACGATATTGCCTGGTGTTGGTTTCCCCATTGAACCTGATCTTGCTTCCATTCCCTTCATCGTACCGACTAATAATGTATTTTCTGTTTGCCCATAGCCATCTCTCACTTCTAAGTCAAAAAGTCTGGCAAACACATCGATTACCTCGCGATTTAACGGTTCTCCTGCAGAAACGGCACTGTGTAATGCAGTTAGATTATATTCTCCTAAACCGTCCACTTTCGCCATAATACGATATTCCGTTGGTGTACAGCATAATGCATTTACTTTATATTTTTCTAATAGTTGCAGGTATTTTGTTGCTTCAAATTTGCCATTATAAACAAAACCAGTAGCTCCACTTCCTAATACCGATAGAAACGGGCTCCAAATCCATTTTTGCCAACCAGGACTTGCAGTTGCCCATACTAGATCACCATCTTCAATACCAAGCCAATGAGCTGCCGCTGTTTTTAAATGTGCGTAAGCCCAACCGTGCGTATGGACAACACCTTTAGGATTCCCTGTAGTACCACTTGTATATGATAAAAACGCCATATCTGTATTTTTTGTCGGTGCCATTTCAAATTGTTCAGATGTTGTTTCTGCTTCTTGAATAAGTTCAATCCATGGTTTATGTGCTTGACCAATAACAAAAAGTTTTAAGCCTTCTAAATGTTTTACTTCATCAAATTGTTCAATATATGGCTCATAAGAAACAATGGCTTTGGCTTCACTATGTACAAGGCGATAATCGATATCCTTAGCACGTAACATTTCAGAACTAGGAATGACAACTAATCCTGCTTTTAGTGCAGCTACATAAGTAACATATGCTTCGATTAAACGAGGCACCATAATAAGGATTACATCACCTTTTTTTAAGCCATGGTTAGTAAATACATTCGCCACTTTATTTGCCTTTTTTATTAAACCAGCATAAGTGATTTCATCTGTATTACCGTTTTCGTTTTCATAAACAATGGCTTTCCTTGCCTCATCATGTATATACTTTTCAAATTCCACAACTAAATTATAGTCTTCTGGCGCAAGTAAATCTTCGCGTTTCATGAAAAACTCCCCCTTAAGATGCTCATATTAAGAACATTTATATTATACAGAAAATTCAAAATTTGTACAACTCACATACACCATCAAGTCTTAGTACTAGGTAACAAAAATAACATAAAAAGAAGCCGATGACAAATCTGCCACCGGCTTCTCCTTTGGTTACATAATCATTTGATTATTTGTTGTAACCTTTTAATTGTTGCTCTGCCATTTGCACTAATCGCTTAGTGATTTCTCCGCCAACGGAACCGTTAGCACGCGATGATGCGTCTGGACCAAGTTGCACTCCGAATTCTTGTGCGATTTCGTATTTCATTTGGTCGATCGCTTGTTTAGCACCTGCTACTTCAAGTGGATTTGAATTTGAATTTGCCATGTGTATCACCTCCTTGTGAATATAGAATGCGCTGAAGGAGGGATTTCATACGGGCAAATTACAGGAAATTCTTTCTTCTATTAGAGTAAATCTGCAAATTCATCTTGCTTCTGCTTCGGAAACGTATGAATTTCGCGGTTTTTCACCGCTTTTTGAATCATTTCATCGAAGTCAGTAAAGCTTTCGTAATATACAACTTTCTCTAATTTCGGTTTTGTTTTTGGACTTGCTGGTGTAAATACCGTACAGCAGTCCTCATATGGACGTATTGAAATATCGTATGTGTCAATTTTTCTTGCTACATCGATAATTTCTAATTTATCGTATGTGATTAATGGACGTAAAATAGGCGTTGAAGTTACTTCATTAATAGCAGCTAAGCTTTCTAAAGTCTGGCTTGCTACTTGTCCTAAGTTTTCACCCGTTACAATTGCAGTTGCACCTATTTCTTCACGTACTGCATCTGAAATCTTCATCATCATACGACGTGTCGATGTCATAGTTACATTTTCTGGAACTTGTTGTTGGATTACTTGTTGAATTTCAGTGAATGGAATGATATGCAGACGTACATTCGCGCCTAAGCGACTCATTTTTTCAGCTAAATCTTTAACTTTTTCAAGTGAACGATCACTTGTATATGGTGGGCTAAAGAAATGAATTGCCTCAATTCGCACTCCGCGTTTCATCATATAATAGCCTGCAACTGGACTGTCGATACCTCCAGATAATAATAGCAATGCCTTTCCGTTTGCACCGACTGGTAAACCACCTGCTCCAGGAATTACTTCTACCATCATATATACTGCATGTTCACGTACTTCAATACGAAGTTCGATTTCAGGTTCTTTCATTTGAACATGTAAATTTGGAATATTACTTAGAACATGTCCACCCATTTCAAGTTGTAACTCATAAGTGTCTAATGGAAATCTTTTATCTGAACGTTTTGCATTTACTTTAAACGTTTTACCATCTGTATTGATTGATTTCATAATATTAATCGCAAGTTCTTTCATTGCGTCCAAAGTCGGTTCGCATTTTGCAACTGGACTAAAAGAATGAATGCCAAAAACTGTTGGTAAGCGTTTAATCAGTTCTTCCATATCTTCGTCATTATCACTGCTAATATACATACGATCTCGTTCTGCACGAATTTTCATATCTGGTATATCTGCAAATGAAAATCGTAAATTTTCTCTTAAACGTGTGATAAATTGTTTTCGATTACGTCCTTTTGTTGTTAATTCACCGTAACGTATTAGTATTTCATGCCATTTCATAGTTGAATTGTCTCTCCTTTTAATTGTTTCATCATTTTCGCAAATACTACTTTAAATTGTTCGATATCTGAATTGGTTAAGCCATTGCCAAGACTTATACGAATAACACCCTTTTCAAAACTTTCTTCTATTTGAAGTGCTTCTATAACATGACTAATACTTGAATCTTTTGAGGAACACGCACTAGATGTGGAAACGATAAAGCCTTCACTTTGCAATGCATTGACAACAACTTCACCTTTTAAGCCTCTTACGCTGCAACTTATAATATGTGGTGCACCATCGTTACTTGAAATAACATGGACATGATAAATTTTATTTAAAAATACATGTAGATCCTCGCGCCACTTTCTAAATTTCGTTGTATTCTCTGCCATTTGCTCCACAGCTAGGCGCATGGCTTTTGCTAATGCAACATTTTGTGGCACTGCAACAGTTCCACTACGGTAGCCTAATTCTTGTCCGCCACCATGTAGTATCGGTTGAATTTTAATGCGCTTTGAAAAAGCTAATAACCCTGTTCCTTTTAAGCCATTTATTTTATGACCAGAAATAGTTAAAGCATCTGGACCATTATCTCCTTGAAATTGCACTGGCAATTTTCCGAAGCTTTGTACTGCATCCACATGGAAAAACGCACGGCTATTTGGGCGTATAATCTTTGCAATTTCCGAAATCGGTTGAATAGCTCCCATTTCATTATTTACATGCATTATACTAACGAGCACCGTATCTTTACGAATTTTACTTCGCAGATCCGATAGTATAATCCCTCCGTTATTATCGACGTCAATAAATTCTAATTCGAAGCCTTCATTTGTTAAATGACGAGCACTTTCGATGATAGATGGATGTTCGATAGCGGAGATTAGAATATGTTTGCCACGATGCTGATTGGCTCTAGCAAGACCTTTAATAGCAAAATTATTTGATTCTGTTCCACCTGATGTGAAAATTATATGCTCAGGCTCTGTTTTTAAAATTTGTGCGATTTGCTCTCTTGCTTTCATTAATAATGTATTGGCTTCTGTACCCATTTGATGAAGGGAAGCTGGATTTGCGTAATATCGTTCATTCGCTTGTATAAAAGTTTGCAATACGGCTGAATCTGGTTTTGTCGTCGCGCTATGATCGAGATAAATCAATTGTGTAACCTTCCTTCCAAAAGAAAGCCACCTGCACTCTACCGTGCGGTGGCTTTATGCTTCTCTTATTATGAACGTCAATTGTCGTCTTTGGCAAGTACTTGAATTTTTTTCATAGCACCTGGTTCGGCTGCTTCTACGGCTGTTGCAGCATTTTCTAGCGCTTTTGCATATCGGAATTCCCGGAATGCCTGCTCAGCCTCTAATAATCGTTGGTGCATCGTTGGATTGGATGCACGATAACGGTTACCATATTGAATAATTCTTTCAATTAATAATACGTTTTCAAGCATTTCTGTTGCTGTATTATGTACATCTTGAATACATTTTTCAGCGGTATCCAAATTCTTATGTACGGCTACCATATTTAATGGAACTTCTTTTAAGCTTTGAACAACTATAAATAACTGTTCTTCCGCTTCTTCTAAACGGATATCCATTTCTTCTGGAATTCCTGGAATATTTGCCTTATTTAACATGCGATCTGTTTCATGCAATAACTGCTTTAGATTTCCAAGTGTAGCTCTTGCTTTATTTTCATCAATTCTTAGACTCTTTAAACGATCAGCAAATCGATCTTGCTCTTCAAATAAACGTTCTGTCTCTTCTTTAACTCCCTTTAACTCCTCTTGTAAGCTAGAATAGGCAGATTGCTCTTCTTTTACTTGAATAGATAGTAATTCATATCTCTGACGAACTGACATCAATTGTTGTTTACAATTTGAAGGAAGTGCAGCATCTTTTTCTGATAAATGATATCCTTTTTGAACTTCTTCTGCTTCTTTTGCTGTTTCATCAGTTGATACAATAACATTTTCTAATCGTGTACCAATTTGTTCAAAGTTTTCATCAACAAATCGCTTAGCCATCACTTCTTTTTCTAATGCATCATAAAATGAATCGATTTCATCTTTGATTTCATTTACTCGATGCTGTACTGAAGTTATGTTCAAATCAGCAATTTGTTGTTTAAATTCATCAATACTTTCTTCCATTACATCTAACTTTCCATTCAGTTCTAAATGTTTTAAGAAGAAAGATTGCTCTTCCATTTCGCGTTGACCATTGCGTAGTTCATGAATATGAGATGGAATCTTATGCTGAATATCCGTTAATAATGCTGGAATTTCATTTATCAATTTGAAAATATGTTGACCTTCTTCATCTAACGTAATAACAATTTCTCTTGCTTGTAAATAGTTACCTGATTCTGTTAGTACTTCATATTCTTCAAATTTCGGATTAAATGTCTCCAGACGTTTTTCTAACGGACCTGCAGCAGGACCATATGAATACTGATGAGCTAACAACGTTTTTCTAGCTGAACGATACTGATCCTTCAGCTGTTCAATTTCAATTCTGTTTTTCTCTTCACTACCGATTAATTCACCAAGTTCTTTTAAAATTTGGATCATCTCTTGATCGTACTCATTAATACGTGATTCAATTTCTTTTTCAATGTCAGTCGCTTTGCCAAACTGGAATTTATCCACAAGTTCTTCAGCATCAAATAATAGCACGTCGATTTTAGGCATTTCAACGTCCATAAGCTCCGTCCATTTATTGCGCCAGCGCTCAAACATCTCTTCTGTTTGACCATTCATATTCAGAGCTTTCACTTTTGTTAACTCTTCCAAAACGGGTTTGTTTTGAATTTGAAGTTTTTTCTGATCCAACCTCTGAATTTCTTTATTATGTTTTCGACGCAAAATAAAAATGAATGCTACTATAATACATAGTACGATTATAACGGGAATGATATACTGCATCGTAAGACCCCCTGTTCCTAAATCACTATTTCAGCCAATTAATTAACCTTAATATTACCATGTTTTCGGTGAATTTGTTTACCGTTTGCACGTATTTTAAAAAAATATCTGCCATTTCACTATATTATACAAGTTGGAGGAATATTTCATGAAACGAGATGCTCACATTCACTCACCTTTTTGCCCTCACGGAACGACTGATGATTTTGAGAAATACATAAAAAAAGCAATCAATTTCGGATTTACCGACATTACATTTACAGAACACGCACCTCTTCCTAGTGGCTTTATTGACCCTACACCTATGAAGGATAGTGGTATGGAAGCCGAACATTTAATTCCATACATAGAGAAGTTAAAGGAATTAAAAAAACAATATGCCTCACAAATTCGTATCCGTATTGGCTTAGAAGTCGATTTTATTTCCGGTTATGAACAACAAACACGGGACTTTTTAAATGTTATCGGTCCGCAGTTGGACGATGCTATTCTATCAGTTCATTTTTTAAAACATGACAATACCTATACATGTATTGATTTTTCAAGTGAGACGTTCCTGGAATTTGCAGAAGCAGTTGGAACAGTTAAAGAAATTTACAATTTATATTATGAAACAGTAAAAGAATCTATTTCTGCTGATTTAGGACCTTACAAACCAAAGCGAATCGGTCACCCGACACTCGTTCATAAATTCCAATTAGCACATCAACAAAAAATCGATGATCATAAACAAATCGAAGAGATTTTACAACTGATGGCCGTTAAGGACTATGAACTAGATGTCAACGGAGCCGGCTTGTCAAAAAAAGATTGTAAAGAACCTTATCCTCCATTACAATATGTTAAACTTGCTGACGCACTAAAAATCCCAATTGTTTTTGGCTCTGACGCTCATCAAGTTACGGATTTACATCAACACTATGATAAAATTTTCCCTTTAAGATAATATAGAATGGAGAGATGAAATGTTTACACAATCTTCTTATACTGGCAACTCAGCAGAACAATATGCATTATTAGCGAAGCAACTTGATGCTTTATTAGAAGGCGAAACAGATACAATTGCTAATTTAAGCAATGCCTCCGCATTATTAAATCAATTTTTAGACACCATTAACTGGTGTGGATTTTACTTACATAAAAACGAAGAATTATTGTTAGGACCATTCCAAGGGTTACCTGCCTGTGTCCATATCGCAATTGGACGTGGAGTTTGTGGTACTGCAGCAGCGAAACAAGAAACGATCGTCGTCGAAAATGTGCATGCATTTCCAGGTCATATTGCTTGTGATGCGGCTTCTCAATCAGAAATTGTTGTCCCAATCATCGTTGAAGGTAAACTTTTTGGTGTACTTGATATCGATAGCCCTATTCAAAATCGCTTTTCAGATGATGATCGTAAAGGTATAGAACACTTTGTGCACGTATTAACGAAACATCTTTCATTCTAAAATACCAAAAGAGTTACGCTCACAATTGTATTGGGCGTAACTCTTTTTTAAGATTTTAATTTGTGACATCATCCATCTCAAATAAACGAAATTGATTTTTGCCGTTATTTTTCGCTTCATATAATGCAATATCAGCATTTTGAAATACGCTATGAAAATTGTGATTAAGATTTTTTTGCCAAGCAGCTACACCCGAAGATACAGTTACAGATGGCGTTGTTACTTCAGGTACAGATGCAACAATCTTATCAACTAGATCAATTGATGCCAATAATGTTTGGTTAGGTAAATAGATAGCAATTTCTTCGCCACCCCATCTAGCACAAATGCCTTGCTCCTGCACCGTGTCTATCAAATGTTGCGCAATCGTTACTAAAATCGCATCACCTTTTTGGTGTCCATATGTATCATTGATCATTTTAAAATCATCAATATCTAATAGAATAAAGACACCACCTTCATCCTTATCCATCGAAATTTCAACATATCGATCCAAATATTTTCTAGCAAATAATTTAGTTAAATGATCTCGATCGACCATTTCTTGAAGTTGATCACGTAAAATTGTATTAGAAATCGCCAACGAAGAATGACGTATTAAAGATTGCATTAGTTTAAAACTATCAAACGAAAAGAAATACGGATTATTATGTAAGACAATACTAAAACCATGTACTTTTTCTCGAATAATAATAGGTATAGCCATCATTGACATAAGCGAAACTTTATCAACCACTAATTTGCTGAAATCTGCTACAAATAACGCATCTGTCGATTCATCAAAATGATCACCGACATATTTCAAATATGGCATAGATTCATTTTCAAAGAAAAAGTCTGTACTCCCCGTTGTTACTTGATACACATCATTTTCTTTTAAAACAAAGCAAATCTCATCAGGATTGAACGACTTTGTTAACTGTTTTGCCAGAAACAATAACATTTCTTCTTGATTCAATTTCATATTTAAACGGTGCGAAGTTTCATTTATAAGTTGGAGATCTGAAACTAGACGATGTGATTGATGATATAGTTTTGCATTTTCTAATGCATTCCCTGATGTTTCAGCTATATGCATAATAAGGTCTTTCTCTTGTTTACCAAAAACATAATTTAGCGGTGCAAAAATTTGTAACACCCCATAAATTCCTTGACGGCCCTTTATAGGTGCATTTAATACACACCATTCTATGTCTGTTGCCTGTTCAATTTTCAAATCACCAGAGACAAATGCTTCTATAGTAGAAGAACGCTCTGACATATAATCAAATGTATGTGTATCAACAGTTAAATGACGATCTTGGTCATTTGATAAAATAAGTTTTGATTCAAACTTTGGGAGGGCACTTCTGACACCATGAAGAAGTGCTTTCAGTATTCGATCAATATCCATAGATGAATGGAAAATACTAGTCATTCTAACTAATTCAAGATTCATCTTTTGTTCATATGTGGCTCTAATATTTTTTTGTATTAACTGAATCACACGCGAGATTAGTATTTCAAAATCATAAATATACTTTGTCTTCGCAAACTCTTTCCAATCCACAGTTTCTTGCACAATGATAATGCCAAACGGTTTCTGATTTACTTCCCGTAAAACTATTACATCATCGGCAAAATCATATTTCTTTTTCAAAATATCAACAAATGCGCTTGGGAATGGATAATCTTGATGAAGATGCTGCTCTAATAATTTACTCGGAATACCTTGCGTTATATTCTCATGTGCTGCATCGATTGAGACAGGGTAGAAGTTATCTTTATCTAAATGTAAGTATTCACTTTTTGAAATACCGAAGTATTGTAATAGGATTCCTTTTAATAGTTCGAAATATTCACTACTATTAAGTTTTTCATCTATTAAATCCATCCACAAGTCTAGGATCTGACATTTTACATTTTGCATTGTTTGTTGATAATCTGCCATGCAATCACCTTTTCCTTCAAAACATGCTATATATGATCTTGTCTAATTCTATTATACATAAAATAAGTCTTTTCAACTATAGTTCTTTTGGAAAAAACTTCTTGAATTCGAGAAATCGTATCAAAACTCCTTGTTTTATCGTTTATCTACTTGTTTTATCTGTTCTACAATCTCTCATTTACCTTGACACATTACTATGTAAAAGTTACAATGGTCTTTGTGTAAAATAAACGCAGCAGTTGTATGGTTTTATTGCTTTCATTTTATTCCTCCAGAAATGGATGGTGTAACACGTAACCCTTTGGCTGCATGGGCGAAGTTGCATGAAAATAAAATGTCAATAATTCTGGATACATCTGGTTTTTATTTTACAACAAAATAAAACCAATTAAAGGAGGAGACTCTCTATGTCTCGTTATACAGGTCCATCATGGAAACTGTCTCGTCGTCTTGGTATTTCACTAAGCGGCACAGGTAAAGAAATCGAAAAACGCCCTTACGCACCAGGACAACACGGTCCTAACCAACGTAAAAAATTATCAGAATACGGTTTACAATTACAAGAAAAACAAAAACTTCGTCATATGTATGGTATGAACGAACGTCAATTCCGTACTCTATTCGACAAAGCTGGTAAAATGCAAGGTATCCACGGTGAAAACTTCATGATCCTTCTTGAAACTCGCCTTGATAACTTAGTTTACCGTTTAGGTCTTTCACGCACTCGTCGTGGATCTCGTCAATTAGTAAACCACGGCCACATTTTGGTTGATGGTAAACGCGTTGATATCCCTTCATTCCGCGTAAAACCAGGTCAAGTGATTTCTCTTCGTGAAAAATCTCAAAACCTTACTGCAGTTAATGAAGCAATCGAAGTAAACAACTTCGTACCAGAATACCTATCATTCGATGCAGACAAAAAAGAAGGTACTTTTGTACGTCTTCCAGAACGCAGCGAATTATCAGCTGAAATCAACGAAGCTTATATCGTAGAGTACTACTCTCGTTAATCTTTGTTCTTTCCAAAACCTTGTACCCGTTTTATCGGGTACAAGGTTTTTTTATTACATATTATCCACTAAATTAAAACTAATTCCTTTTTAAGCTACCTTTAGAAAAGTAGTATAAAAAAAGACTAACGAACATCCAAAAAATTTGGATGTTCAATTAGCCTCGAGTGGAAAAGAACTAGATTATTTACTAATTAAAACTCTACATTTGCCCAATAAATGAGAACGTAAAAATAATAACAATAATAAGTAAAACGATAAAAGCAAGGAAGCCCGGAATGAAAATCGTGAAAAATGCACGCCAATTAGAAAAGCGATGTGTCTCTGCAACTACCCCTACGTTAATAACAACCGCCCAAATAGTAACACAAAACGTGATTAGACTCGAAACTAGAGTTACTATAAGATTCTTCACTTCAAGATAATCGCTATCCATCCGAAAGAAAGTTTCTGGTGAAAATGCCATCCATAATAATAAAATGGGTGCTAACCAAATATGAGGAATTGAAGATAACCCCATTACTTTGAACATCTCATTATAAGTTGCCTTGCCTTTAAATAACTTTCCTATTAGTAATATTACCCCTGCCCCAATAGCAGATGAAAACAATCCAATAAATGGTCCACCAATTACACAAATTAATAGTATACCCCAAGTTGGAATATCTAAAGGTAATTTCGAATCCATAGCACCGAAGAGTACGCCCGCCATTCCTCCGAGCAATATGAACATGATAGCGTAACCTAATCCTTTATAATCAAGAATATACCTGGCCGTTTTTTTAGGATGCAACCAAATAGAGAAAAATGGATGTAACACCTCTTGCTGCTTTGTTTCTTGTAATTCATTCATTTATTATTCTTCCCTTCTAGTTTTCTGTTTAAAGCATACCAAATATTAGATAGGTATATTGTATTGAAAACATATTTATGGAAAATATGAAAAACACAACAATAACGCTGTTTAATCAAGTCCTTAAGCTTTTTTTCAGCAATCCTTAAAACCGAAATTTTTGATTTTACAATTACGCTTCCACCCAATAATCATATTGGTCGATAAAACACCTTGATTTTTTTAGTGTTTAGCCACATAAAAAAGAGTATGCGAAATGCATACTCTTTAATACGATTCTTATAGCTATAATTTATTCGACATCACCTGTCCAAGCTAACATGCCACCATCCATATTAACTACATTAAAGCCTTGATTTTCTAAAAACATTGTTGCGTTGCCACTACGGCCACCTGAACGGCAAACCATAATGTACTCTTTTGTTTTATCTAATTCATTCATACGAAATTCAATTAAACCTAAAGGGATATTGATGGCTGTTGGAATTATACCTGCTGCTACTTCATCCACTTCACGAACATCGATTAAATTCAATTCTTTACCCGATTCTAATAATTGTTGTACTTCTTCTACTGAAATTGATTTCATTTTTATTATCTCCCTTACCCCACCTGGTATATAAAATATTGAAAATAAGGAAGAGACGATTATCGACTCTTCACTAATAGATCTACAGCTTCTTTTATTAAAGTTTCTTTATCTTTCCCCTTAAGCTCATTTTCATCTTCCATGCAACGTACTAAATTAGTACTTACAATAAGTCCGATCGCGCGATCAATTGCTGAGCGAGAGGCAGATAACTGTGTGATGACATCTTTACATTCTTTTTCTTCTTCAATCATGCGGATAATACCTTTTAACTGGCCTTCTATTCGTTTCAAACGATTCTTAATTTGATCATTATACTCCATATTATCGTCACCTCAATTCAAGCATATCGTGTAACATTTATAGATACTATACCCCTAAAGGTATTGTGTCAAGTAAAGATGTTATAAACAAATTAGTTGAAAACTCATACCCTCCATAGTATATTAAAAATACCTACCAGGGTATATAGAAGTAGCTATCGAAAGGAGGCAATAACGAAATGAAATTGGACGTGACCGTTTATTCATCCACAAATTGTGGTTACTGCGTATTAATGAAAAATTTTCTAAACGAACAAAACATTCTCTATAAAGAAGTAAATATTCAAGAAAAGCCTGAAATTGTGCAAGAACTAATGGCAGCAACAGGTCGTCTCGGAGTCCCCCAAACCAATATTAATAGTAATTGGGTGCTTGGTTATGACCCAATTTCTGCTATGAAAATTATCCAGCAACTAACAACAACTAATAGAAACGGAGAACTACAATAATGGAATGGATTATCTTACTACTTGCAATCGCTATTTTTATTTACTTCCGCACCAAAACAGCAAAAGGTGTAAAAAATATTTCTACAGCCGATTTAAAAAATATGCTAAATGACAAATCTAAGCAACTTATCGATGTCCGTACACCTGGTGAATATAATACCCAACATATTGTACAGTTTCAAAATATCCCACTAGATCAACTACCTAGCAAAGTAAGTAAACTCGACGCCAACAGGGAAATCATCGTTATCTGCCAAAGTGGTATGCGAAGTGCTCGAGCTGCTAGTATTCTTTCAAAAGCAGGCTTTACTTCTGTTTATAATGTCAAAGGTGGTATGAGTCGATGGTCATAACATAGCATTACTACTCGCCTTTTCATCTATAACCAAAAATAGCCATTCGTTATGTTATAATGACACTTAACGAATGGCTATTTTTTTAAAGGAGGTCTTTTATTAATGAAAATCATATCAATTTGCCCTAGTAATACTGAACTACTCACCTATTTACAACTTGAGCATCAGTTAATTGCTATAGATGATTTTTCTGATTGGCCATCTTCTATTCAGCATTTACCACGCCTTGGTCCGGATCTTTCTATTAATATGGATTTGCTTGAAAGCATGGAGCCCGAGCTCGTCATTGCTTCGCTTAGCGTTCCTGGAATGGAGAAGAATATTGAGGAACTCGAGCGTCGTAAAATCCCACATCTCGTTCTAAATCCTAATAGTCTACAAGAAATTGCTGACGATTTACGTATACTAGGTAAAGCATGTGGCGTACTGGAACATGCTGAGATAAGAGCTGCTGAATTTGAGAGCTTTGTTTCTAGCATGAAGAAAATAGGCGAAAGTTGCGAAATTAAACCTTCATTATATTGGGAATGGTGGCCAAACCCCATTTTCACACCAGGCGGTATTAACTGGTTGACTGAAGTAAGTGAAATTGCGGGTGGTGTAAACCTCTTTGCTGATGTTGAATTAGCTAGTGTACAGACTGAATGGAACGATGTATTAAAACGAAATCCTGATTATGCGTTTTTAGCTTGGGTCGGTGTTCAACACCACCGGATTAAACCTGGACACCTTCTGAAAAGACCAGGTGCATCAGAAATGACTGCTATAAAATTAGATCGCCTACATGTAATGGAGGAATGGCTCTATTGCCGTCCTTCGCCTAGGTTACTAGAAGGTGCTTTGAAATTGGCAACCTTAATACATCCCATAGAGTATGAAAGTCTCGCGTTACCTGAATGGATAATTGAAAAATAAGATGAATTTAATAATAGTAGAAGACTTTTCACATTGAGTGAGAAGTCTTTTTTTGTAACCCTTTTTATATTTCAATATTTTACGATTAAATAGGGTTATTTTCTTACAAAAGAGCCTACTCTATGTATAGAAAGGTTTTCTTAAATATTCATAATATTTATAAGTTCTATGCTTCTTTGTATAAATTCAAAAAAGACTACTGCTCACTTTAGAATGAACAGTAGTCTTGATGACTAATTATTAGTACTTTAATCAACATATTCAGCTGCTCGAGGTCACTTCCACTTTCTCGGACAAAAGCTGAAAAAATGCTTTTGTTTCGAAAGTTCCAGTGCTTGTCGAAGGCCCACAGGATGTGGGTCACGTAACCGTTGCGGCAGGACGCCGCGCACTTAGGTTACGTTCCTTAAAACGAGCGCCTTCAGCATTTAATTGAACTGTACCATGTGGTATTTCTTTTTACCTCTTCTTACGATTGCAAATGCATCTTCTAGGCGATCTTTGGCGTCTACAGTGTATGCTAAATCTGTAATTTTTTCGCCGTTGATTGAGATAGCTCCGTTTGTTACATCTTCACGCGCTTGACGTTTTGAAGATGAAATTTTAGCTTCGACGATTAGGTCGACAATGTTTTGATCTTCTTTCGCGATTTCAACAGAAGGTACGCCACTAAATGCTACTTTCATTTCTTCTACCGAAAGTGCTTTTAAGTCACCTGAGAATAATGCTTCTGTAATACGAATTGCCTGTTCTAAACCTTCTTCACCGTGGATTAATTTTGTCATTTCAGCAGCTAATGCTTTTTGTGCTTTACGTAGATGTGGCTCAGTTTCTACAGCAGTCTCTAATGCTTCGATTTCTTCACGAGATAGGAATGTGAAGATTTTCAAGTATTTCACGACATCAGAGTCAGCTGCATTGATCCAGAATTGGTAGAACTCATATGGCGATGTTTTTTCAGCATCTAACCAAACTGCTCCTCCTGCTGTTTTACCGAATTTTGTACCATCCGCTTTTGTTACAAGTGGAATTGTGATACCAAATGCTTTTGTTTCTTCTTCATGGGTTTTACGAATCACTTCTAGGCCAGTTGTAATATTTCCCCACTGGTCAGAACCACCTACTTGAATACGGCAGTTGAAGTTGTCGTATAAGTGGTTAAAGTCAATACCTTGAATAATTGTGTAAGCAAATTCAGTAAATGAAAGACCAGTATCTAGGCGAGATGAAATTGTATCTTTACCAAGCATATAGTTTACATTGATTAATTTACCGTAATCGCGTAGGAATTCAATAGTATTCATTGAGCCAATCCAGTCGCGGTTGTTTGCAAGTTTTGCCCCGTTTTCTGAATTAAAATCAAAAATACGCTCTAATTGTTTTTTTATTCCTTGTACGTTTTTCTCAACTTGTTCAACCGTTTGTAATTGGCGCTCTTCAGAACGACCTGATGGATCACCAATCATACCAGTAGCGCCACCGACTAATAGAATTGGTTGGTGACCTGCAATTTGGAATCTTCTTAAAGTAAGTAGTGGCACGATATGTCCGATATGCATGCTATCTGCAGTTGGGTCAACACCACAATACAAAGAAACAGATTCCTCATTTAATAATTTTTCCATACCTTCAGCATCTGTTTGTTGGTACAGTAGGCCACGCCACTGTAAATCTTCCAATAATAGATTTGTCATATTCCTTACCTCCTAATATAAATAAAAAAAGTCCCTGCATATTAATATGCAGGGACGTTAATCACAATTTAACGCGGTACCACCCAGCTTGAAGAAAAAATGATTCTTCCGGCTCATACGTCTTAACGCGACGCTTACGTTCTCGCTCCAAATGTGTAATTCGTGTCCATATTATGACTAGCTTACACCAACCGCTAGCTCTCTATACAGGGAATATGTTCACTACTGCGCACTTTTCAACGCTCGAAAAACTATTAATGACTATTGTACTTCATTTAGATTCATTGTCAATAAATATTATTAGTCATAAATCAATTATGGTATAATTAACGAGATTTTAGGAGGTCGATTTAGTGATAGAACAATTTAAAAAATGGGTTGAAAAAATAGACAATCTTTTTCAAGAAATGACTTCTATGAGATGGATGAAAACACTACGTATAACATCAAGCGTAATCTGGAATTTATGTTTATTATTTATCACATTAGCAGTTATAGGTTTTATATTTGTAGGGTCTATTGGCGCTGGATATTTTGCTTCCCTCGTAAAAGAAGAGCCTCTGCGAGCAAAAGCTGAAATGCGTAGCGACATTTTAACTTATGATGAAACAAGTGATCTCTACTTCGCAGGTGGAAAATATTTAGGTAAAATGCGTTCGGACTTAGAACGACGCGAAACAACTCTAGATAAGGTCTCGCCTAATGTAATTAATGCAGTACTAGCTACTGAGGATGAATACTTCTATGAACATAACGGGATTGTACCAAAAGCAGTTTTCCGTGGATTGTTACAAGATGTAACGAACTCTTCAACTCAAACAGGTGGCTCCACATTAACGCAGCAATTAATTAAAAACCAAATTTTAACAAACGAAGTTTCATACGAGCGTAAAGCTAAGGAACTATTACTCGCAATGCGACTTGAAAAATTCATGGACAAAGACGAAATTTTAGAAGCTTATTTAAATATTATTCCTTATGGTAGAAATGCATCTGGTCGCAATATTGCTGGAATCGAAACAGCGGCTGAAGGTATTTTCAATAAAAAAGCAAGTGAACTTAACCTTGCACAAGCTGCCTATATCGCAGGGATTCCACAATCACCTTATGCCTATACACCATTTACACAGCAAGGAAAGCTTAAAGATAAAGATTCATTAGCACTTGGTGTTAACCGTATGAAAACTGTTCTATATCGTATGCATGAAACAGGCTATATTACGGACAAGCAGTATAAAAAAGCCTTGAAATACAAAATTAAAAAAGATTTCCGTAAACCAGAACTTCGCCCAGAAGAAAAGTATCCATATGTAACATACGAAATTGAAAGCCGTGCAAAAGATATAATGGCTACTATTTTAGCTAAAAAAGATGGATTAGATCCAAAACGATTAAAAAATGAAAAGAAATTAAAAGAAAAATATACAATCTTAGCAGATCGTGAATTGCGATCAAAAGGTTACAAGATTTACTCTACGATTGATAAGAAAATGTATGATAATATGCAAAATGTAAAAGATAACTTTACCTATTACGGTGCTACATTTAAAAAGACTGTTACAGATTCAGAGACTGGAAAAAGCAAACAAGTTGATGTGCCTGTACAAGTTGGTAGTATTGTCATGGAAAACAAAACAGGTAAAATTTTAAGCTTTATCGGTGGTCGTGACTTTAAATTAGAAGAACTAAATCATGCGACTCAAGCCAAACGTTCAAATGGTTCTACTATGAAGCCACTTCTAGTTTATGCACCAGCGATTGAATATGGATTAATCGGGGCAGGTAGTCCTGTAGTCGATGTGAAATTCAATATTAACGGATGGTCTCCATCCAACTATACTGAAAGTGATAACCGAGGTATTATTTCGGCACGTGAAGCATTAAAAGACTCTCAAAACTTACCAGCAATCCGACTGTACAGCCAAATTATGAACCGTAGACCTGCTGATTTATTAGTTAAAAACGGATTCTCAAATTTGGATGCAGATGATTACACGAACTACTCAACTTCTATTGGAGCGCTAAAATACGGTGTAACTGTGGAAGAAAATACGAATGCATTTGCAACATTTGCAAATGGAGGTAAATTCGTAGATGGTTATATGATTTCTAAAATTGTTGACTCGGATGGCAAAACAGTATATAAACACAAATCTAAAGCGAAACAAGTATATAGTCCTCAAACTTCATATATCATTACGGATATGATGCGTGATGTATTGAAACAAGGAACTGGTACAACAGCAAATGCTGGCCTGAAATTTAGTGCAGACTTCGCGGCTAAAACAGGTACATCTCAAGAATATAAAGACGTTTGGTTGGTTGGATACAATCCTGACATTTCACTAGGTGTATGGATGGGTTATGATACACCACAAACACTTTATCAATACAATGAGACTTACTTGCAACCAAGTACTCGTATTAATTTGTTATGGGCTAAACTGATGAACTCTGTTTATGATTCTAATCCAAAATTAGCTACAGCATCTGGCAAACGCTTCTCTGCTCCTGCAGGTGTAGTAAGTCAAACATTCTGTGGTTTGTCTGGTCGAGCATTATCTTCAGCATGTTCAAAAGCAGGCTTTTCACGTACTGATTTATTTAACTCTCAAGTGATGCTACCTACTAGTCCAGATGATAGTTTCAACTCAAGTGGTGGCTTAAATCCTGACTTTATCTCTCGTATGTTAGGTATCCTAGGTGGAGATCCTGCAGGTATTCTATCACCAAAAGAGAAAGAGAAATTAGATGCTGCGAACAAACCTGATGATGAGAAAGACCAGGATAAAGATAAGAATAAAGATAAAGATAAACAACCGAATAACAATTCTTCAAATTCAAACGTAAATACTGACAAAGACAAAGATAAGAACCAGAAACCTAATTCAGATAATAATAAACCGACAACAGACAAAGACAATACAACAGAGCAAGATAAAGACAAGGACCCAAGTACCGATAAGGACAAGGATAAAGATAAAGATAAAGATAAAGATAAAGATAATAGTACTGAAAACAATGGTACTAGTAACAATAATTAACCCTTATCAAGGAGCATTCTACACACTTGTAGAATGCTCCTTTTTTATACTTATTAATTACATTTAAATCTCATTGATTACACCTTTTATCACCTCACAAACTTACGACACTAGACATATAATTTTCTCATTTATGTGATTATTCTCTTTTTCATTCATGTATAATTGAAATACAATATCTTAGTAAGGTGGTGAAATAATGGAATTTATTAAAACTTATTACGGCGTTAATATGGAAACTAAATCAGGTCAAATTGTAGTTGAAGGTCCTATCCCACCTGAGCAATTAGAAAAACTAAAATTCCATGAGGATTTAACAGCTTTTCGTGTTGCTAAACAACAATTTAAAGCGTTAATAGGAATAGCCAAATTACCTGAAGGACGTATTATTATTGCACGTAATGAGGATACCATCGTCGGTTATGCTACCTTTTTATACCCTGATCCATTAGAACGTTGGTCAGAAGGGAAAATGGAAAATTTAATTGAGCTTGGAGCAATTGAAGTCATACCAGATTTTCGCGGAACAGGTGTAGGTAAACAAATACTTCGCGTATCTATGATGGATGATGCGATGGAAGACTATATCGTTATTACAACCGAATATTATTGGCACTGGGATTTAAAAAGAACCGGACTAAATGTTTGGGAATATCGTAAAATCATGGAGAAAATGATGAATGCGGGAGGTCTGGAGAATTTCGCCACGGATGAACCTGAAATCTCTTCACACCCTGCGAATTGCCTAATGGCACGTATTGGTAGTAGAGTTGATAGTGAATCAATTCAAAGGTTTGATCAGCTACGTTTTAAAAGCCGTTTCATGTACTAAACAACTAAACAAAGGGGATTTTGTCTATGATTGTTGAAGAAATCATGAATACAACTGTGTTCTCCTTAAAGCCATCCAACACTATTAAGGAGGCTGTTCAACTACTAAAAAAAGAACAGATTCGTCATTTACCTATTACAAATGTAGCTAATGAAGTTATTGGCCTAGTGACAGAAAGGGATATAAAAAACGCGCTTCCTTCTTCCCTGCTCAAAATACCAGACGAAGGTATCTATGACCAACCATTAGAAAATATTATGACAAAGAATATAATTGTTGGTCATCCACTTGATTTCGTCGAAGAAATCGCCATTATTTTCTATGAACATCGCATCGGTTGTTTACCTATCATCAGCGGTGGTAAATTAGTAGGAATCGTAACAGGAACAGACTTACTCTATAACTATATTGAGTTAACTGGAGCAAACAAACCAAGTTCACATATTGAAATTCGTGTACCAGATATCGTTGGCATATTATTTGAAGTAACAAAAGTATTCCATAAGCACCACGCGAGTGTATTAAGTGTCTTAGTATATCCAGATAAAGAGTTTGATGAGATGAAAATACTATCTATTCGAGTAAAAATCATGAATCCTCTTTCCATCATTGAGGATTTACGAAAAGAAGGGTTTGAGGTGCTATGGCCAAATATGCCGGGCATGAAAATGTAGAAAAAAACGCCGTATTCATCTACTCAGATAATCAGCTTGGATATAAATTTTCAGACACTCATCCTTTTAATCAAAAAAGACTAACTTTAACAGTTGATTTACTAAATGAACTTGGTGCCTTAAATAAAGCCGATATTGTTGAACCACGTATCGCAACAGATGAAGAAATTCTTCTCGGTCACGATTCAAAGTATATGGATATAGTAAAAAAAGCTGGCCACGGTGAAATAACAAATGAACAGGGTGAGCAGTATGGCATCGGCACAGAGGATACTCCCATCTTTCCATTTATGCATGAAGCGAGTGCTCATATCGTTGGTGGTACATTAACTGCATGCGATTATGTGATGCAAGGAAAGGCAAAGCATGCTGCTAATTTAGGTGGTGGACTTCATCACGGCTTTAAAGGTCGTGCATCGGGATTTTGTATCTATAATGACAGCACTGTAGCCATTAAGTATATGCAACAAAAATACAATGCTAGAGTACTCTATATCGATACAGACGCACATCATGGTGACGGTGTTCAGTGGAGCTTCTACGATGATCCAAATGTGTGCACTATTTCTATTCACGAAACAGGTCGTTATCTATTTCCTGGCACTGGAAACGTTACAGAAAGAGGAACTGGTGAGGGTCATGGTACTTCCTTCAATTTACCAATTGATGCTTTTACAGAAGATGAGTCATTTTTGGACATCTATGAAACAGCCTTTAGAGAAATAGTCGATCATTTCAAACCAGATGTGATTTTGACACAAAATGGTGCAGATGCTCATTATTTTGATCCCTTAACTCATCTGTATGGTTCGATGAAGATTTATAAAGAAATTCCACGAATCGCTCATGAGCTAGCTCATGAATATTGTGATGGCCGCTGGATTGCAGTAGGTGGTGGCGGCTATGATATTTGGCGTGTAGTTCCAAGAGCATGGTCACTTATTTGGACAGAAATGACTGACCAAAAAGCTCCTGATGGGCCGCTTCCGTCTGCTTGGTTAGAGAAGTGGCAGACCGAATCTCCAGTCACCCTAATTCCTACTTGGATGGATCCAATTAATATGTATAATGAAGTGCCACGAAAAGTAGAAATCACCGAAAAAAATCATCAAATTTTAGAAAAAGCATTGTACCTGATTCGTTCTATCAAAAGCTAAACGTACATAAAAAGGATCGCTCCTATCGTCTTTCACACGATGCTAGAGCGATCCTTTTTTATTTAAGTTTTTATTTTACTGAATCTCGTTCTTCAATGCGGTGTGGAAGTATAACAATTCCTTCTTCCACTGTTTCTTTGTTCATAAATTTAGTTAAAAGGCGCATTGAAACCGCACCTATATCATACAGCGGTAATACAACACTTGTTAATTGAGGACGTACCATACGTGCTAGCTTCGAATTTTCAAAACTAATTACTTCAATATCGTCCGGTACTTTCTTACCTGCATCTTGTGCACCATGGATAATTCCTATGGCTAGCTCGTCACTACCTGCAAAGAAGGCTGTTGGTGCATTTTCAAGCTTGCTTAACTCTGACCAATCTTCGATACCACTATCATAAGAATCTTCATTAGCTATAACAAGATTGTCAGCTAATTCAATTCCGGCTTCTTCTAATGCTCTTTTGTAGCCAGCAAATTTATATTCTCGGTTTATCGTAGAAGTGAATGGTCCTGACACGAAAGCAATTCGTTTATGGCCATTATCTATTAGTCGGCTAACAGCTTCATAAGCGGCTTGTAAATAATCTATATTTACAGATGGTATTTCTTGTGTTCGGTCAATTGAACCTGCCAAAACGATTGGTACAGGGGAATGTCCCATTTTATCTAATAACTCTTCTGTGACTTGCTCGCTCATCAAAACAATTCCATCAACTTGCTTACCATACATATTATCTAATAACTGAAGTTCCTTCTCTTCTCGTTGATCAGAATTGGATAAAATAATATTATAGCGATACATTGTCGCGATATCTTCAATACCTCTAGCAAGTTCAGCATAGAAAATATTGGATATATCCGGAATGATAACGCCTACTGTCGTTGTTTTTTTACTTGCTAAGCCACGAGCAACCGCATTTGGTCTATATTCTAAGCGTTCAATTACATCAAGAACTTTTTTTCTAGTTGACGGCTTAACGTTTGGGTTGCCATTGACGACACGTGAAACTGTCGCCATAGAAACATTTGCTTCACGTGCAACATCATAAATTGTAACGGTCACTTGATGACCTCCTTTTCTTTTCTTCTTTTTATGATACGACAATTAGCAAAGATTTTTCAACAAAAGAAAGGTGACGATTCTAGTAATTCGAATCGTCACCCCCTATTATGCTTGTATTTCGTAAGATTTCATGAACTTTTGTAGAGTTTCGTAGAATTCATCGAATTGTGGAATGCTCATTTGTTGTTGAGCATCCGATAATGCTACTGCTGGATCTGGATGAACTTCTGCCATAACACCATCTGCTCCAATAGCAATGGCCGCTTTAGCACATGGTAATAGTAAATCACGACGACCAGTTGAGTGCGTTACATCTACAAATACTGGTAAATGTGTTTCTTGTTTTAAAATCGGAACAGCTGAAATATCTAATGTGTTACGTGTCGCTTTTTCATATGTGCGAATACCACGTTCACATAGAATAATTTGATCATTACCTTTTGAGATAATGTATTCTGCAGCATTGATGAATTCATCAATTGTTGCTGCTAAACCACGTTTTAAAAGTACAGGTTTATTTGTCGCTCCCGCAGCTTTTAATAATTCGAAGTTTTGCATATTACGTGCACCTATTTGGATAACATCGATATGATCTAGCGCTTCATCCAAATGTGATGGTGTAACAATTTCAGAAACTACAGCTAAACCGAATTCCTTTGAAATTTGTTTTAAAATTTTCAAACCTTCAAGACCTAGTCCTTGGAAGTCATATGGAGATGTACGTGGTTTGTAAGCTCCGCCACGAATCATTTTCAGACCTTTTGATTGAATCGATTCAGCAACTGCTGCTACTTGTTCGTAAGATTCTACCGCACATGGACCAAATACGAATGTTGGTTCTCCAGAACCAATTGCTTCTCCGTTAATATTCACAATTGTATCCTCTGGTTTCCGTTTACGAGATACTAATAATTCTTTTTTATGATCTGTTTCTTGTAATTTTAATGCTGATTTAAAGATTTCTTTGAAAATATGTTCAATCGTACCTTGACTAAGTGGACCTTCATGATTTTCTTTCAAAAGGTTCAACATATGTCTCTCACGAAGAGGATCATAACGATTAACACCTTGTTTTTCTTTAATCTTACCAATTTCTTGTACGACTTCTGCACGTTCGTTAATTAAACTTAAAATTTCAAGGTTTAATGCGTCTACGCGGTCACGTAAGTGATCTAAATTTTGATGACTCATTGCGTTTCTCCTCACTTCCTCGTATCAGGTACTTTCAGTAGACTGAAAACTGTGATACATTTTTAGATAATATGAATATTATAATCAATATTTTTACAAAAGTCACGCAATATTTCTTTAACGCTTCAACGCGGCGAAGTATATTGCTTTAAATGCACATGAAAGGACGTGGCAAAACACGATGTCTAAGCTATTTGCATTAGATATAGGTACACGATCTGTAGTTGGAATAATTATAGAAGAACAAGGTGAAAATTTCCACGTTGTCGACTTAATGATTGAAGAACACAAGGAACGTGCTATGGTAGATGGTCAAATACATAATGTATTACATGTAGCTACTTTAATAGAGAAAATTAAAACTCAACTTGAAGAGAAACACGGCCCTCTTCATAAAGTAAGTGTTGCTGCTGCCGGTCGAGCCTTAAAAACTGAACAAGCTGCTGTCACTATTAATATAAAAAACCGACTTGCTTTCACTGAAGATGATATCAGCCGTTTAGAATTAGCTGCTGTTCAACAAGCCCAGCAACAACTATTACAAAATAAAGAAGATAAAAATAATACTAGTCATTATTATTGTGTTGGCTATTCAGTTTTATACTACCGTTTAGACCAAGAAGAAATTGGCAGTTTAATTGACCAACAAGGCGAGGAAGCTTCAGTTGAAGTAATTGCCACCTTCTTACCAAGAGTCGTCGTAGAATCGCTGTTAGCTGCTCTTAAACGTGCAAATTTAGAAATGGAAGCATTAACCCTTGAACCAATTGCAGCCATCAATGCGTTAATTCCTCCCACAATGCGCCGATTAAATGTCGCTCTAGTGGATATAGGTGCAGGTACGTCAGATATCGCCATTACAGATAAAAGTACAGTTGTAGCTTATGGAATGGTACCTACAGCTGGTGATGAAATTACAGAGGCGTTAAGTGACCATTACTTACTAGACTTCCCAGTTGCTGAAAAAGCAAAAAAAGAAATGGCTATGCAAGAAGAGATTAATATTCAAGATATATTAGGCTTCGATCAGTTTTACCCACGCTCTGAAATAATGGAAAAATTACGTCCAGCAGTCGTACAACTTGCTACAGCGATTGGCACTGAAATTTTACGATTAAATAACCAAATTGCTCCAAAAGCCGTTTTACTAGTAGGTGGTGGCAGTTTAACACCGGATTTACCAATGGAACTTTGCAGAGTTTTAGAGTTACCAGAAAATAGGGTGGCAGTTCGAGGGATTGATGCCATTCAACAACTCACAAGGGAGGATCATGTGCCTGCCTCTCCTGAACTTGTAACACCTATTGGTATTGCCATTGCCGCAAAACGAGCACCAATAAAATATATGACGGTCGAAGTAAATAAACAAATCATCCGTTTATTTGAATTAAAAGAGATGACTGTGTCAGACGCATTACTTGCAGCCAATGTTTTAGCTACAAAATTATACGGTAAACCAGGTCTAGCTCTTTCAATTAAAGTAAACGATCAGGATATCTTTATACCTGGTGGTCATGGTAGTCCAACTGAAATTTTCGTCAACGGTAATAAAGCAAACACCAAACACCTCATACAAAATGGTGATATCATCGAGTTAAAAGAAGGCGAAAACGGAGCACCTGCTCAAGCTTCGGTAAAAGATATATTAGATGATGCTGGTGTTAAAAAAGTATACATCCAAGATTTATCATACGAAATACAACCGAAAATCACGGTAAATGGCCAATCAGTCTCCTCGGATACGCAATTGAAAGATCGAGACATTGTTTCTATTAAAACAGCCGATACCATAGAAGAAATTTTGTATTGGACTAACAATCAAGCCTTTATTAAACGAATAACACCATTTACAATTTTCATTGACAACAAGCCAGTAAATTTACCTGAATTCGCGAGTAGTTTATCGCTTAATAGTCTTCCGACAAAACTTCACTATGCTATGAAGCACAATGACCGCATAACCATCCAAATGACCGAATTGCCGACAGTTGAACTAATCGCTAAGCGCCTTAATATCCAAATAGAAGATCGTATAATTGTAACATTCCAAGATGAAACATTAGAGTTGAATAAAAATTGCATAACCGTTTATATCAACGGAGAAATTGCACATAAATCAGACGTCATACCAAACGGTGCTAAAATTCAATTTGTAACAAAAGATACTAGTAACTGGATTTACCAAGATGTATTCCGTTTTTCCAATTGGCAATTACCTGCAGATTTCAAAGGCTCATTTTCAATATTACGTAATGAAAAACCTTCAAAATTCGATGCAGAAATCTTCGGTGGCGATCGACTTTCTATTACATTAAATAAAGTAGAGCAAGAAATCTTATAAATTACGAAAAAAAGCTGTCTCAAATGTTCTAATAACGAACTTTGAGATAGCTTTTTACTTATGAATACATTATCTGTTTTTTGACGCTTCAGCTTTTGCTTCTTTCGTTACAGACTCGACTACTTCTACTGCTTCTTCAAGAGCCAAACTTACCGCCGTCGGCTCATTAGTTTCTGCTTCGTATTCTGCAATCGTTTTTTCCATAGTTTCCATGATATCTATCGGCTCTTCGCCTTCAGAAGAAGCCGTTCCATCATCCAATGGCTGAGTTGTTTTAGATTTGATTGATTTTACTTTATCAACTAATTGACCTGATTGTTCTTGTAGTGTTTTTGAAATTTGAGCTGATTTTTCCTTTGCAGTGGAAGAAAGCTCAATGCTTTTTTCTTTAATTTGGCTAGCTTGTGTTGCCACATCATCACGCAATTCTTTACCTGTTTTAGGAGCTAAAAATAACGCTGCAGCAGCCCCAACAATACCACCGACAAATGCGCCAATCACAAAATCTTTTACATTTACATTTGATTCGTCATAGAGAGATTCAGTTTTATGTTCATAAGGTTGTGGTAAGTAAGCATTCACTTCCGAACCCTCAATTCCTTGGTTACCATAAACATCATAATTATTTCTCACATCATTGTAATTCGGTTTTTGTTCTGACATACCTAGCGCCTCCCAAAATCTTATTTTCTTCTTTTTCGCTTAACAGTTTCATCTAGTGTATTCACCGTAACTGTTTCACCGTTTGCTTTACGCTCTTTCATCTTACCACGTATTCCCATAAAAGCGTTACTCCATTGAATAACTTGAGCAATCTGATCGCTGTTTTTCGAAACGTTTGAATAAATAGAAGATGTTACTTGTTGTACTGAATTATTCAATCCATTTACTGAATCACCAAAACCTTTAACGGCTTGAACTACGGTATTCAGTTGTTTAGATTTATCCTGAATATCCTCTGCCAAACTATTTGTTTTTTCTAACAAGCCTGTTGTCTCACGTGTAATTCCTTGCATTTGACCTTCAATTCCAGCCATTGTATTCGCTACATTATTCAACGTTGTTTTCAACGAATTTAATGTCATTGTTAAACCAATACATAAAACAAGGAACCCTATAGCCGCAACTAGTGCTGCTATATACAAAATAACTATCATCTTACACCCTCCTAACTATATACATTTAAGTTCCCACAAAATGAATGTATTTAAACATAACATATTACAATACATTCAACAAAACATTGCTAAATCCTGCTAATCATCATCACTATACTACAAAAATAAAGAATTTTCCATTAAAAAAACAGCTCAGCCTCAAGAAGAGGTTAAACTGTTTTTTTATATATTTTCACTTGTATTATGCGTCTTTTTCTAATAAATGAGCTTCAAATGCTTCTTGGAATTTGTGCACATCGCCTGCACCCATAAACAAGAATACAGATTCTTTATGCTCTATTAAAGAAGGTATATTTTCTAACTTCAATAATTTACTGCCTTCAATTAGATCTACTAAATCTTGTATAGACAGAGCACCTGATTTTTCACGCGCAGAGCTGAAAATATCACAAAGATAAACACTATCTGCTTCACTTAAACTATCCGCAAAATCTTGTAAAAAAGCTTGAGTACGTGTAAATGTATGTGGTTGGAAAATAGCTACAACTTCGCGATTCGGGTATTTTTGTCGTGCAGATTGAATCGTTGCTCTAATCTCTGTAGGATGGTGAGCATAATCATCAATTAATGTACGAGCGCCAATTGCTGTCTCAGTAAAACGACGTTTAACACCATCGTAAGTACTTAGGCGAGCTTGAATCGTTTCCGCTGGAACTCCTTCATAATGGCATAAAGAAATCACGGCAAGTGTATTTAATACATTATGATCTCCAAACATTGGAATATGGAATTTACTATAAAATTCGTTGCGTACGAAAACATCGAAGGTAGACCCTTCAGTTGTTTTTTCTACATTACGCGCTTCAAAATCATTTTCAGAACCAAAGCCGTAAAATACTACTGGTACATTAGCTTGAATTTTTTGTAAGTGTTCATCGTCACCACAAGCAATAATAGCTTTTTTCACTTGTAATGCCATTGATTGAAACGCATCAAACACATCTTCTATGTCTTTATAATAGTCAGGGTGATCAAAATCAATATTCGTCATCACTGCATAATCTGGATGATATGCTAAGAAATGACGGCGGTATTCGCATGCTTCCATTACGAAGTTTTGAGCGCCTACTGCCCCGCCACCAGTACCATCACCAATTAAAAAAGAAGTCGGCTTGTCTCCTTCTAACACATGAGACATTAAACCTGTTGTTGAAGTTTTACCATGGGCTCCTGTAATAGCGACTGATGTATATTGTTCTAAATATTTCCCTAGGAATGTATGATAACGAATTACTTCTACACCGATTTCACGGGCTTTTACTAACTCTGGGTGCTCGTCCGTAAAAGCATTACCCGCAATTACAATCATTCCTGGTTGAATGTTGTTCTCATCAAAAGGCAAGATGGTAATATTGCGCTCTCTTAGAGGATCCTCTGTAAAAAAGTATGTTTCGATATCGGAACCTTGAACCGTCTCACCTGAATCAAATAGAATTTGTGCAAGTGAACTCATTCCTGATCCTTTAATTCCTGTAAAATGATAAACTGTCATGTTGAAACCTCCCGGGAAAGTTTCCTTACCCTTGATTAATCAAATCTTTAAAACATATTACATTATAGCATGGATTACTACACTTCTAAAATAAACGATAATTCCCACTCTTTCACTTTTATTATTTATAAGTAATAAGACATTAGTCATAAATAATTTACATTTCATCATATCCGTTATTAAAGAGATTCTCTAAATCTTGTGTTTTCAAAAAAACATCACGTGGTTTTGTACCTTTTGACTCTGAGATAAATCCTTGAGCTTCCATCATGTCTACTAATCTGGCTGCTCGATTATAACCGATATGGAATTTTCGTTGTAAAGAAGATGTAGAAACTGTACCTTGCTCACAAATGTGTCGGCATGCTTCTTCAAATAACTCATCTTGTTCCTCAATAGCCTCAGCTTTTCTCAACAATTCTTCTTGTTCAAAAATATATTCCGGCTCGCCTAGCGATCGCATATAGTCTGTCACAGCTTCTATTTCTTCATCCGTTACGAATGTACCTTGCACACGAATAGGCCCAGACATTCCATTACCTAAGTACAGCATATCACCACGACCTAATAATCGCTCCGCTCCTTGGCTATCTAATATTGTACGTGAATCAATTTGAGATGATACAGAGAAAGCAATACGTGTCGGAATATTAGACTTAATTAGCCCCGTAATAACGTCTACAGATGGGCGTTGAGTTGCAAGTACTAAATGTATACCACAAGCTCTTGCTTTTTGAGCAATTCTACAAATAGCTTCTTCCACATCAGTAGGAGCCATCATCATTAAATCTGCTAATTCATCGATGACAATCACTAAATATGGCATTTTTAATGAAAATTTTCGTTCTTCTTCAACCATTGCATTGTATCGAGTAATATCTCGCGCGCCAACATGTGCAAACAACTGATAACGTCTTTCCATTTCCTCTACAGCCCATTTTAAAGCTGCAGTAGCTGCCTTGACATCGGTAATCACCGGGCTCACTAAATGAGGAATATGATTAAATGCAGCCAATTCCACCATTTTAGGGTCAATTAAAAGCAGCTTCACATCTTGTGGGCTAGCTTTTAATAATAGACTAACCAAAATTGAGTTAATACAAACAGATTTACCAGATCCAGTTGCCCCTGCAATTAATCCATGAGGCATTTTACGAAGATCAAGCGTTACCGGTTTTCCTGTTAAATCTAAACCCAACGCTGCTTCAAGAGGCGAATCTGAATCAATAAATAACTGGTCACCAACAATCTCAGAAATACGCACTGGTCGTGATTTTTGGTTTGGAATTTCAATTCCGATTGAGCTCTTACCTGGAATCGGAGCTTGAATACGTATATCCCTAGCAGCTAGAGCCAGTTTCAAATCATCTGCTAAATTACGTATTTTACTCACCTTGGTACCATGACCAACTGTAATTTCAAATTGCGTTACTGCAGGTCCTTGCACAATTTGAACAATCTCTCCTTTTACTTGAAAATATGAGAGTGCCTCAATTAGTTTCTCACCTTGCATATCCATCCATTCAAAATCCTCTGTCTTTTCCTCTGGTGACTCTAAATATTTTAGAGATTCGTCAAGGTTTTCGTTAATGCGTGATGGCATAGGCTCTTCAATTTCAGGTTCGATGACTGGCTCTACTGTTGTCGCCGCAACTTCTTGATTATCAGACACCGTATATGTTTCTAATATGGGTTGTTGTATAGGGTTCTCTGTAATACTCGTTGCAACAGGCTGCTCTTTTACGACTAAAGGGAGAACAGTTTCTTCTACGCTCGTATTTAATAATTGCTTAGTCTTTGCTTCTTTCAGTGCCCATTTCTCTTTATCTGTTTTTAACATAAGAACATTAAATGGAAGTTTACTTTCTTCTTTTTTTACTGGCTCTTGGTACTCTTCCTCTTTTGAAGATGGTTCCTCTATTTGTTCTACTTTTTCAGATGGCTTTATAGTTGCTTCTACAATTATATCTTCTGATTTTAAAAGCTCATCTTCAGGATCTTCCGCTCGGCGAATAAGTTCTTCGACAATGGCAGGTTTTTCTTCTATAGTAATCTCCTCTATGGAAGTTTGTGCCTGCCCAACTAATTTTACTTCTAGATTTTGATCTACGATTTCATTCAGCTCTTTAATTGCAACAGGTATTAGCTGTTGTTGGATTGGCTCTTCACCAGTAGTTGGAGAGGCAATTTCCTCACAATCACTATATTGATCATTTACTTCTTCCATTTTTATAGTCGATTCAGTTATACCCTCTTCAATAGCAACTTCAAGAGGCTGTTCTTCCATTACTATTATTTCATCAATAGCTTGGTCTACATTCACTTCTGTTTCAGCAATTACTTGAGTTTCTTCTATTTCTGCTTCAACAATTTTTTGGACTTCTTCTACTATTGTTTCAACAACTGTTTGGGCTTCTTCTACTTTTGTTTCAACAGTAGCTTGAACTTCCTCTACTTCTGTTTCAGCAATTGCTTGGGCTTCTTCTACTTTTGTTTCAACAGTAGCTTGAACTTCCTCTACTTCTGTTTCAGCAATTACTTGAGTTTCTTCTACTTCTGCTTCAACAATTTTTTGGACTTCCTCTACTATCGTTTCAACAACTGTTTGGGCCTCTGCTGTTTCTGTTTCAACAGTTGCTTGAACTTCTTCTACTTCTGTTTCAACAGTAGCTTGAACTTCTTCTACTTCTGTTTCAACAGTAGCTTGGGCTTCTTCTACTTTTGTTTCAACAGTAGCTTGAACTTCCTCTACTTTTGTTTCAACAGTAGCTTGAACTTCCTCTACTTTTGTTTCAACAGTAGCTTGAACTTCCTCTACTTTTGTTTCAACAGTAGCTTGAACTTCCTCTACTTTTGTTTCAACAGTAGCTTGAACTTCCTCTACTTTTGTTTCAATAGTAGCTTGAACTTCCTCTACTTTTGTTTCAACAGTAGCTTGAACTTCCTCTACTTTTGTTTCAACAGTAGCTTGAACTTCTTCTACTTTTGTTTCAACAGTAGCTTGAACTTCTTCTACTTCTGTTTCAGGAATTGCTTGGGCTGCATTCATTTCTGTTTCAGGAATTGCTTGGGCTGCATTCATTTCTGTTTCAGTAATAACTTGAGCTTCCTCTAGTTTTGTTTCAACAATGGCATGTTCTTCTGTAGCAGCGGTGTGTAGTGACTCCATTACTTCTACAGTAACCTGTTTTGTTGCTTCTAAATGATCATCAGTCTGTTTTAGTTCATTGGATTCATGGCCCTCTAGCTGGTCATGAGTAGAACGCAAAGGTGGCTTTTGAAAACCATAAACGGGTGAAGGTACATTTGTAGGTTTGAACTTTTGCTTTTTTACTTGCTCTGGCTTTGTGGTAGTCACAGTTTCAGTTTCACTCTCAACCGATCTACGACCTAGTGAAGAACTTGGTCGTTCCCTATAAGAAGCGGTTGTATCATAATTTGGCTTTGGGTTAAATGGATTAATACGCTCTTGTTTTGATGGCACCTCGTTATACCCATTCTTCACTATTGGTCTCCGCTGCTCTCGTGTTTCGAATCGAGCTGGCTCCTGATATTGCTGTACCTGATTTTCAAATGGTGACCTTCTATTTTGCGTTGTTGTTTGATTTTGAGAAGACGGTTGGAAACGATCTCGTTTTTGCTTTTGTCTCTGTTCTTGCCATTGATCTGGTTGAACGGATTGTGGCTTTGGTCTAACTTGCTTATTCGATGGTAGTGGCGCTTGCTTGCTTGGAGTTTCCTTCTTTATCATTTGCGAGCGCTCTGAATCAGATATAACCGGGAAACGGAAAGCATCTCTTTTACGTAAAAATGCGGGTATAGAATCTTCTTGTTGTACTGTTTCAAACTCTTGTTCTATATAGTCTTCATATGTATCTTGTATTTTAATTCTGTCATTATTAATCTTTTTTTCATTATCATATTCTTCGATTTCGTCACCCATAATACGAGCAACTACATTTTTAAACCACTTCATAAGAATCACTCTTTTCCAAATCGTTGCATTCATTTTATCAGTAATAACGCCAAGTATGCAATGAGAAGCGAAAGAATGCACTAGAAAATTACCATTTTTCTCAAATTCATTTCGTATATTAATATAATTATTTCTTTTTTGTTACAAAATAAAAAATCGACATACCTATAATTCGGTATGTCGATTTAATAATATTTTATTTAAGCTTGAAAAGGTGTACCTACAATTGCATCATCTTCAAGCACTAAAATACCTTTTACTTGCGGAGCGTTTGGTATTGCTAATTCGCGAGCTGAACAAATCATTCCAGAAGAAGGAACGCCACGTAGCTCAGCATCTTTGATTAACATACCTGAAGGCATTACTGCTCCCACTTTAGCTACAACCACTTTTTGACCTGCTTCAACATTTGGAGCACCACATACAATCTGTAATGTTTCATCTCCAACATTTACTTTACAAATATTTAATTTATCTGCATTCGGGTGTTTTTCTTTTTCTTCAACAAGACCAACGACAAATTTAGGTGTTAGGTCAACATCTAAATTTAATGTTGCGCCATTCTTAATGATAGCTGCATCAATTGCTGCTACTAGCTCTTCCGTAATTTCAACGTTACCTTGTTGTTCGATTTGCAAATATTCACTTGCATTAAAAAGGTTAAACCCTTTTACTTCGCCAGTAGATTCTTCTTTTAATAGAACTAAATCTCCGTGCTTTTCTAACACAGTTTTTACGATTGCTTCTGTCGATAATTGAACGAGTAAAACGTCTCCAACATAAGCTTTGTTGTATGATACGATCATTTTTTCTCTTGCTCCTTTTTCACTCTGTTTTTAGCTAATATAAAGATGGGTTCTAAATCGCCATCTTCATAAATAAATGACAGTGATGTAATTGGGACAGTGCCTACTGTAAAGAAATGCATAGTCATTTGTGCTAGTACATCATATCCTGCTTCATTACGAATATCTCCTATGATTAGCACGTCTTGATGCGGTACTGACACAGTCATATCCCCTTCAATCTTACCACGCATTTCCTTTAAAAAGGTATCATTTAAAATACGACTTGCATCATAACCATCATTTTCATTTAAAAAATAGAAAACATTTTCAGCTACTACGTCTTTTTTAACTTTCGTATTCAGCTTTCTTATTTGAAAGCGTGCAGCTTCTGTTATTTGCTCTGTTGATACATTTAGCTTGTCTAGCATATCGACATCGATTAGGCGGTAAGTATTGCCAAGGTCAAGAGCATAGTAAATACGTGTCTCTGCTGTGTGATCAGTAGTAACGAAAGCATGACCATCTTTTGATTTTTTCGGAAAAGATGTGGAGCGAATGATTGGGAAAATATTATCTATGTTCTCAAATCCTTCTGCATGCTCTTTTTCCATTGCTGAAAATGTCTCTTGAATTGTGTAAATTACTTCATCAATTGCAAGTTCTTTTTTCGTTTCATATTTAGAGAGGATACCTGGTAAAGATATGTCCATTCCTTTACCTAGCTCTTTATGATCTAATCTTAATTTGTTGTGTTTTTCATCAAATTGCCATTCAAAGTGAGTATCACTCAATCGTTCTTGTAGCTTTTTGACTAGCTCTTTAGATTTCAACTGCTTCAACTCCCTTTATTTTCAAATAAACAAACGGTTCACTTTTTTGTGAACCGTATCAGACAGTTTTTCTTTCACTATCTCCAAAGACTTATAATGATTCTAAAAACTCTTCAATCTCAATTTGTGTTTTACGATCTTTACTTACAAACCGACCACTTTCTTCACCATTTTCAAATGCGACGAAGCTAGGTATACCGAAAATGTTTAAGTCTCCACATAAATCGATAAAATCATCACGATTAACTGATACAAATTGAATATCTTCGAATTTTTCTTCTATTTCTGGCATAAACGGATCGATAAAATGACAATCTGGACACCAGCCTGCTGTAAATAGAAAGACTGTTTTTCCTTGTGATTTTAAGTCTGAAAATTGTTCAATAGTTTGTAAACTTTGCATGTTCTTAACCTCACTTATTAGTAATCTTCACTGATCGAACAATTTGCATCATTTGTTCTATTAGTTCATCAATATTTTCACCATTTGTAATGGTCGTCAATTTAACACCACCACTACTTACAAGAATCTCATATTGTTTGTCTTCTTTCTTTAAAACACTTGCAAATCCAAATCGGTTCTTCTTTTTAAAAGTTTGTTCTTTTACTATATTAGCTTTTTTATCAGCTTTCAAAGCTTTATAAAATCTTTCACTATCATTACTTTCATTAGGATTAATAAATAGAACAAATGCATTTTCATCTTTAGACAATATAATATTTGTATCATCAGATGAAGTTTCTATAGTAAATTCTGAAGGTAGATAGAAATTGATTTTATTGGTTTGCTCTGTACTTTTCTCAGGTTTGGCGTTAAATACACTTTTGGCATTCTCCATTCCCTGATCCATTTGTTCTTCAATAGTTTGTCCGCAACCTGCCAGACTTGCCAGTACAGAAATGATTAGTAACAATACAATAGTATATCGTGACATGCCATCCTCCATCCTTGCTTGAACTCCATTCTATTTTAAAGATGTTATAGAGTCCATGCAACTTTAGTGCTCTTCCCACTAAACTGCTAATAAAGAGGGAAAAGTCATGCTTTTTGGAAGAAGTATTGCCCAATTAACAATTTTATAACATGTTCAAACATTTCTTTTCGATCAACAAAATCCTGAGTGAAAATACCAATTGCTCCAGAATGTTGTCGAATATCGTTTTGTTGAGTGTATTCATCCATTACAGGACCTAGCTCTCTGCCACTTTTCACCGCTTCTGCAACTGTTTCTGGCAATGGAATCTGAGCCCCCGCAGCTGTAATAACATGTCCATTTTTTAAGACAAGAGCTCCCCAATTGCAAACATACATAACCCCATCAATTTCTTTAACTCCACCTTCTAATCCAAATGAAAAATCTGCATTGGAAACATTACTAGTATTCTTAGCACGATTAATTGCACCTTCTCTTGTTTCAGCATCTGTCATCGGTTGTACGGATACGCCAGATGCAACTTCAATATGTTCGAATACTAATTCTTCATTTATACATTGTTTTACAACTGCTTCAACAGCACCTGTCTTAGCTTTATTTTTTGTTCCTATTGCTATTAGCATTTTCATACTCCTTTAAATAATTATTTATGTACAGAAAAAGAGGGCCCTTGTCGGAACCCCCTTAATAGTATAACAAATTAGCCGTTTGCACGGATTGTTTCTAACGTTGTACGGTCTGCATTTTTGACCAGCTTCACGATCAATTCCTTCGCTGCATCTAAATCATCCGTATGAATGATTGAAGCATGTGTGTGGATATAGCGTGAACAAATACCGATAACAGAACTTGGTACACCATCATTAGAAATATGTACATTTCCTGCATCTGTGCCACCTGGTGAGACGAAGTATTGATATGGAATATTATTAGATTCAGCTGTATCTAGAATGTATTCACGCATTCCTCTATGAGTAATCATTGTGCGGTCCAAAATACGAAGTAAAGGACCTTTACCAAGTTGACCGAATTGCGTTTTATCACCTGAAGTATCATTAGCTGGGCTGGCATCTAATGCAAAGAAAAGATCAGGTTTAATCAAATTAGCTGACACTTTAGCTCCGCGTAGTCCAACCTCTTCCATAACATTCGCACCTGAATATAATGTATTCGGTAGTTTTTCGTCTTTCAGTTCTTTTAATAGTTCAATTGCTAATCCACAGCCATAACGATTATCCCATGCTTTAGCCATAATTTTTTTCGGGTTTGCCATCGGTGTAAATGGACAAACTGGAATAATTGATTGGCCTGGAATGATACCCATTTTTTCAGCATCTACCTTATCGTCAGCACCAACATCAATTAACATATTGCTAATTTCCATTGGTTTTGACTGCATTTCTGTTGTTAATAAGTGTTTTGGAACAGAAGCAATAACACCTGGTATTGGACCATTTGTTGCATATACTTCAACACGTTGCGCAAGCATTACTTGATTCCACCATCCACCTAGAGGTTGGAAACGAAGCATACCATTATCAGTAATTGAAGTTACCATTAAAGCAACTTCATCCATATGACCTGCAACTAGAATACGGGGACCATTTTCGTCACCTTTTTTTAATCCGAAAATGCCACCTAAATTATCCTGCACAATCTCATCAGCATACTTAGATAACTCTTGTCGCATAAAAGCGCGTACGGCACGTTCATCACCTGGTGCCCCCGGTAGTTCAGTTAGTGTTTTAAACATATCTAAAGTTTCTTGATTCAATTGAAAAGCCTCCTTTAATGAGCCACTATATCTTTTATTTTATCCAAAAAATGCTTTTATTACTAGCACTTTATTTCGGCAACCGAAATGTGGATAGCGCCATTTCAACTAACAGTGTGATCTCCATGTATAAAACTTTCCTCATTTGAACTAGTATACTCAAAAGTACCACCCTCACATTTTCACTCCATATAATGGATGTGGTACACTAGCTTCATATGAAATTTAGGGAGGCAATGATCTATGAAATTACGTGATTTCCTACTTGGTGTTGCAACAGGACTTGCTGCAGCTTATGTAATTAAAGAAGCTAGCGAAAAAATTTATCCAAACAAACCAGCTAATTCAGTATTGTCTGACATTAAAAACTTATTTAAACAAGAAGGTCCTATCGATGGATCATGGATATTCATGGAACCAGAAGTTTTCAAAAAAGAAAACATCGAAATCCCTGTGTATAAAGGCGGTATTTCTCGCGTTCATAATGGTGAAACACAAAGTTTTGAATTTGCTGCTGATGCGAAAACAGGCTCGATTATTGACTTAGTACGTGTTTAATCCTTACGTTTTTCTAAAACTCCTCGTTATAGAGGAGTTTTTTTATTTTTAAACAAAAAAACAAACGTAATTTTCTCTTCCGTAGTGGACTACTCTCAAATTCACATAAAAAAAGTATCTCAAGAGCCAACTTTCCAGCTCAGAGATACCTACTATAATGAAAAGGAAAAGAATTATCCTTTAGGGACAGTCTCTTCTTTCATCTCTTCTCTTGTACGTTTCAATTCTCCGATTACTTCTTTACCTGTCTCGTTCCATTTAATGAGACGATAGTGTGCATCATGATAGAAGCTAAACCAATAGCCGTTTTCTAATGCTTCCTTCATTAACTTTTCTTTAGCGAAAACTGATGTCATTGGATAGTCATCGTACGCAAGGACCCATAATGGATTTTGGTGAGCATGTGTTGGCATAATGTCCGCCATATGTAGAATAGTCTCCCCATTTTGCGTTAACTTAATAATACTGTGCCCATTACTATGCCCACCTGTATGAATCATTTCAATACCAGGAAATACGTCTAATTTACCAATGAATGGAGCTACTAAATGTTGCACCGGCTCCCAATTTTCTTTCCAATACGTATTTGCTGAACGAATATTTGGTTCTCGCATTTCATCCCATTCAACTTGTGATACAAAGATTTTAGCATTTGGGAAAGTTGGTACCAGCTTGTCCTGTTCCCATTTTGTTAAACCACAAGCATGGTCAAAATGTAAATGTGTCATAAGAATATAATCGATGTCTTCCGATAGTAATCCCATTTCGACTAAGCCATCATCGATAAATGATTGCTCTGTCACACCGAAATTTCGCAATTGCTTCTCAGTAAACTTATTGTTTCCAACACCTGTATCGACTAACATATTCTTGCCTTGATATTGAATAAGAATTGGATCTGTCGGTAGTTCAATTTGGTTATTTTCATTGACCGGATACTTGCGTGACCAAAGTGGCTTTGGCACTACCCCAAACATTGCTCCACCATCTAAAAAAGTGGTTCCCCCTTTGAGCCATGTTAATGTCATATCATGAAATTTAAATTGATCCATTTTCTTTTCCCCCTTGTTTTAAAACTTAGAGTTCAAACATTTTTATTTTTATATAAAAATGAATATTCCCTCATATAAATTGTAACATGTACAAAAAGGTTGTTCTATTTTTTTCTATCCATTTCCATTTTTACAAACAAAAAATGCAGTAGCTTATGTAAGCTCCTGCATTTTCAAATCTCTTCATTTCACTTCTGGTAACTGGAATTGTGCTTCCACCCGATAAATTGGTTGACCTTTTGCAGAGAATTTCTCTTCGTATTCAGTCATAATATTATCTTCAAGCATTTCTTTGTGTAAGTCTAAAGAGACATAAACAAGTTTCATACCATATTGTGACATGCTCACTAAAGAGTATTCAAATAGGCCACGGTTATCGGTTTTGAAGTGTACTTCACCGAAATCAGGTAAGATATTCTCATAGATACTTAAGAAACCAGCATGCGTTAATCTTCTTTTTGCATGACGTGTTTTTGGCCATGGATCAGAGAAATTTAAGTATAAACGGTCAACATCGTTTTTCTCAAAAAACTTTTCTAAATCCGAACCATTTACTTTTAATAATCGTAAATTAGTTGGCTGACCAGCAGCTTGTACTTTTTCAACCGCCTTTACTATAACACTGTCAAAAAGCTCAATACCGATATAGTTAATCTCTGGATTAGCAAGCGCCATACCAGTGATAAATTGTCCTTTACCTGTTCCTACTTCAATATGCAATGGATTGTCGTTTTTGAATACTTCATTCCATTTACCTTTTTGCTCTTCAGGATTTGGAACGACGATGTCTGGGTGACTAGCGATAAATTCTTCAGCCCATGGTTTATGTCGAAGTCTCAATTCTTTTCCTCATTTCTGTTATTTCTACTATTCAACTTCTCATTATTAAAGAAAGCTTTCCATTCGTCAAGAAGACTTTCTTGCCAATTGCCAAGCTTGATGGATTACACCAAAGTGAATCGACTCATATTCCTTTGTCTCACCAGCAAATTCTCCATCTGTATGAGCCATAACCTCATTATGAATTTCAACTTCGAATTCTTTAGCAGAATATTGGTGAACTGCTTTTAATCCAGTATGTTTACCAAAAAAGACGGTACTAAACAGAAACAATAATTTTATACGAGAGATTTCATAAACAACTGTCAATTCGATATTGTGATCATTTGGGATAGAGTATGGCGAGACTTTCATTCCACCACCAAAGTATGGCTGATTACTAGCTACTACAAGCCATACTTTTTCAAAAACTTTTTCTTGTCCATTATGTACAACTTTAGCCGAAAATGTTTTAAAATTCATTAATGCCTTAAGTAAAAAATAAATATATGTCAGTTTCCCCAAACGAAAAATATTAAAGTATTGCTTAAGCTTCGATTCATTCGCCACTTTTGCTATATATGCATCGATGCCAATTCCTGCGTTATTAACAAAATAATATGTAACACCATTTCTTTGCATATTTCCGACATCCATTAATTGACCACCACTACATTGCTCAACATACGCTTTTATTTCTGCTGCCGTTTTAAACGTTTCATATCCTCTTCCGAAGTCATTTCCAGAACCTGCACCAATTACGCCAATACAGACTTCTTCATTCTCTAAAATTCCTTGTACTACTTCATGGACTGTTCCATCTCCACCAATTGCGATCAATAAATACTTTTCAGATTGCACTATAGCTGAGTTGGCGTATCGTTTTGCAATCTCAGTTGCATGGCCCGGGTAAGCTGTAAACTCTATTTGATACGGGATTTGCAAGGACTTTTCTAGATAGCTCCATTTCCTCTTAGCAGATCCATTTCCCGCTTTTTCATTAATAATAAAAACAACTTTCACTGATCCATATCCTTTTCCTCTGTCTTTGTATCCCAATTCGTACGATGGAATGATGTTGTTTGGCCTGTATTTAATACCGACTGTGCAGCTTTAAACTGCATATGCTTCATAGGAGATGGGTTCTTTTTTAAATTTGAAAACCATTCTGGAAATTTACGTTTATCGATAAATTGAACACCATATGCTGAACCAGGATAGTCGATATAGCCATTTCGTGATAAGACAATTTTATGGATTGGTATATCAATTTGATCATTTGTAAACAATTGTTTCAATATAGATTCCATACGATTTAAACTAATCAATGGACTTAACACTTTTTTGTCTGTTGTACCTACTTTTTTCACCCAAAAGCGTTCTCCACTACCAATAAATGAAGCTCGTTCTTCCTCTTCAAGAACTTGAATACAAAGACAACTTGTTGGTGTAAATAAAATAATCCCCATCTCAATAGGTGCTTTTTTCAATTGTAGAATAGGATAGTAGAATAACAAATAACTATCTGGAAGGTTTTGTGTCAATGCTCGTAATAACGAATCACGTTGATATCTTGGTTCAACATATGATTTTTCCCTTAAAGTTGAACTAGCCCACTTTAATTGAAATTGAAATAGTTGGTCAATATACATTCGCTTTAATTCTTCAGCCGTTTGTGGTCGATAAAGTATATTCGGTTCAAAATCTAAAGTCATTATTTCCTCTGGCATGTCTTCTTCATCTGTTACGCCATGAATTAAACTAGTTTCATCTTGTACTTCGTCATTGTGCACAAGTTCCTCTTGCTCAAAAGCTTCATCTTTCTTTTTAAGAGAGAAAGAGAATACCTTTTTAAAAAATGGATTACGTTGCTTTTTTTCTAATTCTTCAGACTCGTGCTCCCATTGCTCTATTTCAGCACCAGTTTCCCATTCCTTTTTCATACGTTCCCACTGGATTTGTTTTAATCTTACAAATTGAGACGGATAGCGTTTCAAATCAATTTGGTAGCGTGAAATATAATCTTGTAGCTTAACTAATTGCGCCATTATAAGCTTCCCTTCTAAAATAAAAATAAATTCGTTCAAAAGTAGGGTTATTTCTACTGCTTTATCTATCCATTCTACATGACGTAAAGAAAAAAAAATAGAGAAGGCGTTGATTTCGCCCCCTCTATCTCTATATTTTGTAAAATTATAAGGACCCTAACTGCTGTACACGTGCATCAAAAGCAGCTTGTAATTTTCTAGTCCATTCGCCTGGTTTCCCATTGCCAATAATGCTGTCATCAATTTGAATAATAGGCGTAATTTCAGAACTTGTTGAAGACATAAAGAATTCATCCATGTCTATTGCTTGCTCTGTTGTGAATGCTTCTTCTATAACAGATAATCCAATTTCTTCACAAAGGGACATTATAACTCTTCTTGTAATCCCATGTAAGATTAAATTATTAGTTGGATGTGTATAGAGTACACCATCTTTTATACCATACATATTTGAAGAAGAACCTTCCGTTACAATTTCTCCACGATGTTGTATTGCTTCGTAGCACCCTGCTTGTTGTGCTGCTTCTTTTGCTAACACATTTCCAAGTAAGTTTAAACTTTTAATATCACAACGTAACCAGCGAATATCTTCTACAAATTTAGCTTTTACGCCCTTTTCAAAGTTCTCAATTGAACGCTCACCTTTCATTGTATAAGCGATGAAAACTGGTTCAGTCGTTGGCTGTGGGAATGCATGAGCACGAGGTGAAGAACCACGAGTAATTTGAAAATAGACATAGCCATTTACAATTTCGTTGGCTTCAATCAAATCATATACCATTTTATGAAGAACATCTTTTGTATATGGAATCACAATATTAATTTTTTCAGCACTTTCATAAAAACGGTCAATATGCTCAGTTACTGTGAACATTGAGCCATTATAAACTTTAATAACTTCATAGACGCCATCACCAAATTGATAGCCACGGTCTTCTATAGAGAGTTTGATTTCTTCCTTTTTTACCAAACGGTCATTCCAAAGCATTGTTGTCATTCAAGCATCTCCTCAAGTTGTTTCTACACATATTTTACTCTTAGTTATCTGCCTCATTTTTATCACAATCATCAAAAAAGCGCAATGAATAAATATACTTCATTGCACTTTTTTGGTGAAAATTAATTAGTGTTATTATTTTTTTAGATATACCTTTTCTGGCTTTAAGTAATTTTTAAATTCTTCGTTAGATATTCGGATAAAGTCTTCTTTCATGTTATGTCCATTGTTCATAGCTAATGCTTTTTTATTTGTTTCACTTAAATCATTGAAAATAGGTTCATATTCTTCCCCTGGCCCATTATTCTGCCAAACAATAAATTGCATTGCACGGCTAACGTTAGTAAACACATTATTTTGGAAAGTAGGATTTACCGCACCACTTGCTAGAATACCACGTAAATTGCCTTCATTTACATTAGTGATTGTATTATTTTCAATAACTGAATTTGACCAGTTCATCACACGGATTGCATCTGATCGTGTATTGGAAATTTCATTGTTTCGAATAATAATACGATCATGGTATTTCCCGCCTGAATATTTATGTGTTCCAACCGCTCGGTCAAGTAGGTTAAATTTATTGTTTTCTATGACTACATTGAAATTTGGTTGAGCGTCAAATTTACTCCAAATTTGGCTCCAACCACTCGTTTTTGCATCTGGTGTATCAATGTTGATGGCTTCTTTATTGTAGCCTAGATAGTTTCTAGAGCCGTCAAATGTACAGTTTTTTACAACAACGTTTTTTGAAGCATCCAATTCAATAAAATGTCCTGAGTACATATTTAAGAATGTAATATTATCTACAACTATGTTTTGGTTATGTCCCATAATAATGGAAATAGCAGCAAGATCATAATCCATATCGATTGTTACTTCACCATGACCTATTAAGGAAATATTCTTTTCCCCTTTAAATTTGCCAAAAGCATCATCCTCTTTTGCTTTAGAAGGTCTCACAAATTGGAATATTGATTTGGCTGGTTTCATGCTAGAACCCGTATCTGTTCCTTTAATTATTCTAACACCATCTTCAAATTCAATCGTTACATTAGATGGTACATAAAGTGCGTTTGTAACTGTATATGTACCTTCATTCAAAATCAGTGTTCCGCCACCCGTACTTTCCAGTTTCTCTAGATATGAACGTAACATATAATATTGCATTGTTTCACTAGTATATGTGGAATAGTTCATATAATTTTCATTGATTGGATCTGATAAAGGAGTAACTGTGTATAAAGGCTTATCCTCTGCATGTGCTGCATCTGTAGATATGTATAATAGTAGACTAAAAAACAGAACTGTTGCTCCAAATAAAATACTTATTCTCTTAACATTAAGCATTGATCTAAAATCTCCTTTATGTTGAGTATAATATATAATAAACCCCCATCCAAATATTAGAAAGGGGGTTAATAATTAGTGTACTATACTTTTCAATCTCAAAAAAGGTAAATCTTATTTAGTTGCTAGTTCGACAATGGCATCTGCATAAATAGCAGCAGCCTTCACTAAGTTTTCAACTACAACAAACTCATCTGCCTGGTGCGCGATATCAGGCTCACCTGGGAATAACATACCAAAAGCTACACCTGTTTTTAATTCACGTGCGTAAGTACCGCCACCAATTGATAATAGCTCGGCTTTTTCCCCGGTATTACGCTCATAAACTTTAATTAGTTTCTGGATTAACTCTTCTTTCTCATCTACATAATGGGGAGCTGAGTTTTCTGCTATATCTAAGGCAAATCCATTTTTAGCAAGCTGTTGTTGAGCGGCAGTTATTTTTTCATCATATGGATATGTGACAGAATAGCGCAAACTTACTTGTACTTCTCCACCTTTCCCCGCTTCAAATGATACTACGCCTGCGTTAAGTGTAGTATCACCAGACATCTCATCATTGAAAGCCAGTCCTAAAGCATGACCGCGTGTTTCTTCACCAAATGAAGTTACTAAGAACTGTACAAATTCTTTTGATCCTGAAGTGGATAATTGTGTATTCAAAAATGCTGCTAATTTTACTGCTGCATTCACACCAGCATTTGGCTCCATTGCGTGAGCAGACTTACCTTTAACTGATACTGTAAACACATTAGATACCTTTTCAATCGCACCTTGTAAGCTCTCTTGTTGTAAATATGCTTGGAATGCTGCTTCAAAATCAGCAGATACAATTTGAATTTTGGCTTCTGCAAAATCAGGTACCATATTCGTACGATGACCAGCTTTGAAAGAAATTAATTGTTCGTTTTCAGCCATTTTTTGCTGTTGGCTAAATACTAATACAGCAATCCCTTTTTCAGCATTAATAATTGGAAAATCAGCATCTGGGGCAAATCCTAAAGTAGGCATTTCTTCTTTTTCAAAATAGCGAGTTACGCAACGGAATCCAGTTTCTTCATCAGATCCAATAATTAATCTTACTCGACGATCTAGTTGAACACCTGCATCCTTCACCATTTTCATAGCGAGCCAAGCAGCCATTGTTGGACCTTTATCGTCAATTGCCCCTCGTCCAAATAATTTGCCGTCCTCTACAACACCACCAAATGGAGGGTGTTGCCAATCACTACCTGCAGGCACTACATCAACATGACAAAGAATTCCGACTAGCTCTTCACCTTGTCCCATTTCAATATGTCCTGCCATATTATCGATATTTTTTGCCGTCAACCCTTGCTCTTCACCTTTTTGTAATAACCATTCCATAGCTTTTAATGGACCTTCGCCAAATGGTGCTTCTGCTGTAATTGTTGTTTCATCTAAAACACTTTCAATTTGTACTAATTCCTGCAATTCTTTAATCAATTCGTCTTGTCTTTCTTGAGCTTGTTTTAACCAATTCAAATTCGTTCCTCCTTACACTTTTCATAAATCCATTTTACACGGTTACTTACTTCTATGATAGAAATAACATAGCACTTGGCAATACACGAACATTTTTCCAACTAAACCATAAAATAATTCGTATATAACTATGAACATACTGTTACAACTTTGTAAATCCAAACAAAATGTTGGAAAAGTATTAAGTTTTTCGTTATAATCGAATTGTCAGATAATCATATTCTGACGATCAACTAAGAGAAGGGGATGTCTAAGGCAAAAGAAAAAAAGCCTGAAATACCTCGCAAATATTGTCGTCCGCTAGTCTTTGCCATGAGAATTAAGATGAAGGAGTGGTTCAACTTTGAAACCAACTACTGATCGGATGCTCAATCGTATTAAAGATGTGTATATGTACATTCTTAGCAATGGGACTGTAACTACGCAAGATTTAGTCGATGAATTCGGCATCACTCCTCGCACCATTCAAAGAGATTTGAATGTGTTAGCCTTTAATGACTTGGTGGAAAGCCCAAGTCGAGGTAACTGGACAACGACGCGTAAAAAAGTGAAAATGACATCATAGAACCATTCGACGAGTTAGATCTCACGCTTTTCGTTGAACAAGACGTTAACATTTGCCTTTATTTAGATTTATCATGCTGATCGCAAAAACGTCTTTTCAAAATTACTACTAAATTAATTACATGTAAAAAAAGAATGACCATGCTGCGTCGCTTGGTCATTCTTTTTGTTTTAAGATTTTAGGTTATTTAATTCTTCCTCAGTTAACTCGCGGTATTCACCAAGTTCTAATTGCTCATCTAATTTTAATGACCCCATTGAAAGACGCTTTAAATACGTCACTTTTTTCCCAACCGACTCAAACATACGCTTCACCTGATGAAATTTTCCTTCTGAAATTGTCAATTCAATTTCAGATGTAGGACCAGCATTTAATATAACTAGTTCGCCAGGTTTTGTCATATAGCCATCTTCTAGCATTACTCCTCTAGAAAATGCTTCAATATCCGCCTCAGTTACTTCACCATCAATTTGCGCATAATACACTTTTGGAACATGCTTTTTCGGTGACAATAAATTATGTGTCAATCCACCATCATTTGTGATCAACAGTAAACCTTCTGTATTTTTATCTAAACGTCCTACAGGGAACGGTTCAAAATGTGCATGAAAGGGGTCTAGTAAATCGATAACCGTCTGATCATGCAAGTCTTCTGTTGCTGAAATAACACCAGGTGGCTTGTGCATCATTAAATAAATGAATTCTTGATAATGCACACGCTCTCCTAATACTGACACATTTTGTTTTACAGGGTCTACATGTTTTGATACATCTTTTGCTACTTCGCCGTCAACAGTTACTGCTTTCATTTTCAGTAACTGTTTAACTTCTTTACGCGAGCCGTAGCCCATATTGGATAGTAATTTATCTAAGCGCATTTTTTCCTCCTACATGCCAAGCTTGCGTGAAATTCTTGTAATTCGTTCCCCTAATAATTTTTGGGCTAGGCCCACTCTTAGAGAACAATATCCGTATACAACAATTCCAACTGTTGCACAAATCGTTAAGTATAGTAGTGCTTGCCATTTAGTTTCTGCTACACCCATTAACAATAATAATTTATGGACGATGATAACAGTAGCAGCCATTATGGCAGTTAAAAGGGTGATTAAGATTGATCGTCTAATAACAACAAATGATTTGTAATTTAACGCTTTTTTCAGGACGACCATATTGATGCCGATTGATACAGTATAGCCAATCGCTGTCGCTATGATTGCACCTTTTGCTTGGAATGCTTCAATCAGTGGTATATTGACGATAAGTTTTACTAATATCCCTGTTAATAAACTGAAGACAATCCACTTTTGATAATCGATTCCTTGTAATAAGGCTGCTGTCACTTGGAAAAAGGCAAATAAAATCGCTACTGGTGCGTATGCTGCTAAAATACTCGCACCCATTGCATCATTTGAATATAACAAATGATAAATATCTTTAGACAGTATAGAGATTCCAACTACAGCTGGTAAAGTGACAAATAATAAAATTTGATACGTTTTATCCATCGCTTGAATAAGTTGTGTATGCTCTCTGTTTGTGAAATACTTTGTAATTGTTGGTATTAAAGCCATCGAAAAACCTGTTGCAAGCATGACTGGAATAATAACAATTTTATGCGTTGTAAAATTCAGCATACTCAAATATAAATCCGTTACACTCGATAAACCAATGTTCCCCATAGCTGTATTAAATGTTAGCATATCAACTAACTGGAATAGTGGGTTTGCCACCCCAACAAATACAAATGGAATGGAATAACGAATGACTTCGGAATAAATTTCTTTATACGATAACTTACCAGAAGAAACACTTTGAGAAAGCTTCAAATCAAACTCCGGTTTTAATCGTTTCCAATAATAATAGAGAATCAATAGTCCTCCCAGTGCTCCGATAAATGCAGAAAACACCGCAAATGAAATAGCTGTCTCTGCTAATCCTCCAAATACTTTCACTATTAAAAAAGATCCTATTAATAGCGCAATAATACGCACAATTTGCTCAATCAATTGTGAAATAGCAGTTGGTTTCATATGGTCATAACCTTGGAAAAAACCACGAACTAAACTCATAAATGGTACAACAATAAGCGCGAAACTAACCCAGCGAATAACTGATGCTATTTGAGCAACAGAAAAAACTTGCTCTTCATCTTTAATAACTAAATGTGCAATCGGCGTTGCTAATAAATAAAGGACTAAAAAGGATAAAAAACCAGTGATTGTCATGATGATTAAACCAGACTTCACAAGTTTTCGCCCTGACTCATAATCACCTATACTATTGTATTTCGATACAAATTTTGAAACTGCAATTGGTGCGCCTGAAATCGCCACCGAAAGCATTATTGTATATGGAATGTAGGCATACGAATATAACGCAACATTTTCTTGCCCTATGATGGCGTAAAACGGGAATACGTAAACGAGGCCAAGTAATTTCGATAAAAACATGCCAATGGTCAAAATGGCAGTGCTTTTCATTAATGATGACATACAACCCTTCCATTCTTCGTAAATCTAATGAACCTAAATGATAGTTTACAACTCAAAGAACAATTACTCAAATAGTTTATTTAAATCATGTATAATAAATAAAAAAAGAAAGTGAGTTCACATATATGTATGACGTCATAATAATCGGTGGGGGTCCCTCGGGCCTAATGGCCGCAATCGCTGCTGGCACTGAAAGAAAAAAAGTATTACTGCTTGAAAAAGGAACAAAATTAGGTAAGAAATTAGCTATCTCAGGAGGCGGTCGCTGTAATGTCACAAATCGCCTACCTGTTGAAGAAATCGTCAAACATATTCCAGGAAATGGTCGATTCTTATACAGCCCTTTTACTGTTTATAACAACGAAGATATCATTGCCTTTTTTGAAGGCTTAGGCGTCGCTCTAAAAGAAGAAGATCATGGGCGTATGTTCCCTGTCTCCAATCGTGCGCAAGACGTTGTAGATGCTATGATTAACGAATTACATCGCTTAAAAGTAGATGTTCGATTAAGTACAACCGTTAATAAATTATTAATGGATGAGAACAAAATTCTAGGCGTACGCTTAGCAAATGGTGAAGAAATACTTTCAAATGCAGTCGTAGTAGCAGTTGGTGGTAAAGCTGTACCACAAACAGGTTCGACAGGGGATGGCTATCCTTGGGCTGAGAAGGCCGGTCATACTGTAACAGATCTCTATCCAACAGAAGTTCCTCTACTTTCAAACGAAAACTTCATCCGCCTTCGCGAACTACAAGGATTAGCATTACGTGATGTAGCTGTTTCCGTGCTAAACAAAAAAGGCAAACCTTTAGTAACACATCAAATGGACATGCTTTTTACCCACTTCGGTTTAAGTGGACCTGCCATTTTACGCTGTAGCCAATTCGTCGTAAAAGAAATGAAGAAAAACGGTGGTAACCCAGTTACTATACGCATTCAATCATTAATGGATTACAACGAAGAATCTGCATTCCAAATGCTCTTTAAACTGGCAAAAGATGAGCCGAAAAAAGCATTAAAAAACGTGTGGAAAGGTATTGTACTTGAGCGCTGGCTATTATTCCTACTTGAGCGTGCTGGTCTAGATCCACAATCTATTGGAGCTGATCTTGCAGCAGAAAAAACACGTTTATTTGCAAAAGAATTGGTCTCATTTGAAATGACTGTGAATGGTACACAACCATTAGAAAAAGCTTTCGTTACTGGTGGTGGCGTTTCAGTAAAAGAGATTGAACCTAAAACAATGGCTTCCAAAAAGAAAACCGGTCTTTATTTCTGTGGTGAAATTTTAGATGTCCATGGATATACAGGCGGATACAATATTACTTCTGCACTTGTAACTGGGCGAATTGCTGGTATGAGTGCTGCTCAATTATGAACTAGCTCCAATTTTTTTATTCTTCCATTATTAAAGCCATTATTTCGATTTCACACGAAATAATGGCTTTTTATGTTATTTATACGAATTTTTTATAAATCGCTTTTTTATGGAAAAGAATAAGTATAGACTTTACAAACCTAAATTTTTAGCAATGATTACTTTCATAATTTCATTTGTTCCTGCATATACAGATGCGACAGGTATATCTCGATATCTTCTAGCAATCTTATACTCCTCCATATAACCATATCCGCCATGTAATTGCATACAATCACTGGAGATTTGCCGAGCAGATTCTGTTAACCAGTATTTCGCCATCGATACTTTTGTAACAATATCTTTTCCAGCTATATGATCTTCAATAAGAGCATCGAGGAATGATTTTCCTAGTTCAATTTTTGTCGCAATCTCAGCAATTTTAAATTGTGTGTTTTGGAAAGATGATATTGATTTTCCAAAGGCTTTACGTGACTTTATATACTCCAAAGTTGTCTCCAACATATCCTCTGCAGCTATTTGTGCTGAAATAGCAACAACTAGTCTTTCTTGCTGCAGTTTTTCCATTAGATAACTAAAACCTCTCCCTTCTTCACCTAATAAATTACTTACAGGGACTCTACAATCTTCAAAATATAATTCAGCTGTGTCTTGTGCATGAAGTCCGACCTTATCTAATTTACGACCTTTAGTAAAACCAGGTGTTCCTTCTTCAACAACTACTAAACTAATACCTCTATGTTTTGGCTCAGCGTGAGGATTTGTTTTAACAACTACAACAAATAAATTTCCATTAATACCATTTGTAATAAACGTCTTTTGGCCATTCAACACATAATAATCACCTTCTCGTGTAGCTGTCGTTTGAATATTTGCTAAGTCTGATCCAGTTCCTGGCTCTGTCATTGCAATCGCCGTAATAGTATCGCCCGTCACACAATTCGGCAACCACCGCTTTTTTTGTTCCTTTGAAGCAAATGACTCAATATACGGAACAACAATATCATTATGTAGGCCAACTCCTACTAAACTAGTTCCTACACGTTCTAACTCTTCTGAAATAATAACATTAAAGCTAAAATCTAAACCAAGACCACCAAATTCCTCTTCTACTTGGGGACATAGAAAGCCCATCTCAGCAAGACTCTTCCAAAATGCAATTGGAATTATTCGATTTTTCTCCCACGTATCATAAAAAGGTGCAGCTTCTTTTTGTAGAAACTTTCGAAGCGATTCTCTGAACATCTCGTGCTCTTCTGTTTCAAATCTATATCTCTTCATAAATATCCCTCCTTACTCTATACGTTCAATAATAGTCGCATTTGCCATACCCATTCCTTCACAAATGGAAAGTAACCCGTAGCGACCACCTGTGCGTTCTAATCGATTCATTAAAGTCACTAAAAGCTTCGTTCCAGTAGCTCCTAATGGATGACCAAGTGCAATTGCCCCACCATCAGGATTTAACTTTTCAGGGTTGGCACCTACCTCTTTCAACCAAACTAATGGAACTTGCGCAAATGCTTCGTTTACTTCATATGTGTCTATTTCATCTATTGTAAGACCTGCTTTTAAAAGCACTTTCTTGGTCGCCTCAATTGGTCCAGTTAACATTAGTGTTGGATCTGATCCTGTAACACTTCTAGCAACTATACGGGCTTTTGGCTTCAAACCAAGCATATCTGCTTTTTCGCGAGACATCAGAAGAACAGCTGAAGCTCCATCACTCATCTGACTTGCATTACCTGCAGTGATAGTTCCATTCTCATCAAAAACAGTCTTCAACTCACCTAAAACTTCCACAGTAGACCCTTCACGAGGCCCTTCATCAATCGCAAAACTCTTTGTATCTCCATTTTCTAATTGAACATCTACCGGCACAATTTCTTTTGTAAAATGCCCATTTTCTATTGCCTCAAATGCTTTTTTATGACTTTCTGATGAATATTGATCAAGCTCCTCACGTGTTAAATTCCATTTTTCAACCATTCGTTCCGAGGACAATCCCTGATTTATAATCTCGTATTTTGCAGTTAATTTCTCGCTTGGTTTTGCTTCTCTTATATTCGAAAACATAGGTTCTCGTGACATACTTTCTACTCCTCCAGCAATGACGATATCCATATCGCCTGAAGCAATAGCTTGTGAAGCAAAATGAACTGCCTGCTGGCTTGACCCACATTGTCGATCAATCGTGACACCCGGCACGTGAATTGGGAACCCAGCAATTAGTGCCGCTGTTCGCGCAATATTACCAGCTTGTTCCCCTGATTGTGTTACGCACCCTAAAATAACATCATCGACTTCAGCTTTTTTTATACCTGTACGTTTCACAAGTTCATCAAGCAAAACTGCTGCCAGCTCGTCTGATCTATAGCCAGATAGAAACCCCTTTCTTCTGCCTACCGCTGTCCGTACTCCATCTACAATTACAACTTCTGTCATTTCAAACCCCACCTTTTCTATTTATTAATAACCAAGAAACTCAGCTTTTCGTTTTTCTACAAAAGCTGCTTTTCCTTCTCTGAAATCTCTTGTTTGAAACACAATAGATTGGCCATATGCTTCCATTTCTAAAATATTTTCCAAGGATACGTGTGTAGCTTGATGCATGATTCTTTTAGCAATACCAAATGACTTTGTAGGACCTTCTGCCAATGAAACTGCAAGTGCTCTACCTTTTTTCACAGCTGTTCCATCTGCAACAACTTCGTTGATCAAGCCATATTCCAGCGCTTCATGGGCCGTTATTTTTTTGCCAGTGAACACTAATTCCGCGGCTTTATGCATGCCAATCTTTTGTGGAAGGAAATATAATCCCCCCATATCAGGGATTGCTCCTACTTTTGCGAAAATCTCTGAAAATATGGCACTTTCATCCGCAACGATCAAATCACAGCAAAAAGCAATATTACACCCTGCTCCAACTGCTGGACCATGAATCGCTGCAACAACAGGCTTTTCCATATTATAAATACCCGTAATTGCCTCATGCCCTTTTTGCAAAAACTCTTTAACTGCAACTGTATCAGTGGTGTCGATTCCAAAGTCTTTCAAATCACCACCCGAACAGAAACCCCTTCCGTTTCCATATAGTAAGACTGCTCGTATATTCTGATCATTTTTTGCCTCCGTTACCGCTGCGGCTAAATCTGATACTAATTCATAATTTACAGCGTTTAACTGATCTGGCCGATTTAACTCAATTTCATAAACCCCATCTTTAAATCTAGTAATAACTGTAGACACCAAATTGTTCCTCCTTTAACGAGGTCTAATGCTAAGACACGTTTACCATACTGAGTCATGTTGTAGTTTGTTGATTTAAATATTCATCACGTATCACGCGCTTCAATATTTTACCTGCTCCGCTTTTTGGCAACTCCGATAGAAATTCAATTGATTTTGGTACTTTATAATTTGAAACTATTGGACGAATGGAAGTAAGAATCTCCTCTTCTGTCGCAACAGTATCTTGTTTTAATACAACAGCAGCTCTGACAACTTCTCCCCACTGCTCGTGAGGTACACCAAATACCGCGCATTCTAACACAGCCGGATGGCTTGATAGTGCTTGCTCTACTTCCACTGAATACACATTTTCTCCACCCGTAATAATCATGTCTTTTGCTCGGTCAACTACATAGAAAAATCCTTTTTCTTCTTTATATCCCATGTCTCCAGTAAAATACCATCCATTCCGAAGAGCTTGCGACGTTTCCTCAGGCAAATTCCAATAGCCCTTCATGACATTGGGACCCCTTGCGATAAATTCGCCCACTTGACCAATTGGTACCTCATTACCTTCGTCATCCACTACCTTCATTTCGATGAACTGAACAGGTTTCCCACATGAAGCAAGACGCTTTTCCTCTTCCTTCGTCCCATTAATAATATGATCTTTCGGCTTCAAGAGAGTCAGAACCGGAGATGCCTCGGTCATGCCATATGCCTGAAACAACTGCGCGTTAGGCAACATTGTCATGGTTTTTTTTAATAGTCCCGTAACCATAGGTGAAGCACCATATAACATTAACCTAAGTGAAGACGTATCATATTTCTCGAAATCTGCTGAATGAAGTAGCATATTAACCATCGTGGGCACTAACATAACAGCTGTCACCTGTTCTTTTTCGATGACATGCAATACATCTTTCGGTGTAAACTGGCGCACCACCGTGTGTGCTCCTCCGGCTAACGTTACCGCAAAAGTAGATGCTTGGTCCGCAAGATGAAACATAGGTGCCGCATGCAGATAAATATCACTTTCCATATATTCAAAATTCAAAGCAACATGAAGTGCATTTGACAGCAAATTTTTATGTGTTAACATGACGCCTTTGGAGCGTCCAGTTGTCCCTCCTGTATAGAACAAACCAGCTACATCCTCTTCCTGTACGTCTTCGTAGACAAGCTCTTCTACGGACTCCTCATCAAGCAAGACCTCATACGAGAGTATATCTAAGTACTCATTTAGCTCTGAGGCATCTCGATTTTCAGACAAAATTACATGTTTGATACCAGATACTCGCTTTTTCAGCTCGTCAACAATAGGTAAAAATTCTTTGTTGACGTATAAAATCTCTACCCCTGCATCATTTAGTACATAGGCGTTCTCTTCTAAACTAAAACGCGTATTCAGCGGCACAACGATTCCGCCCATTGCTGTTATACCGTATATCAATTCAAGATAGCGAAAATCGTTCAGCAGAAGTAAGGCGATACGCTCTCCTTTTTTCACGCCCAATTTTTTTAGAGATTCTTTCAGTTTCGCAGTCCGTCCCTCTAATTCCTTATAACTATATCGATGATGCCCGTCGACAACAGCCAGTTTCTCTGGACAATTTCTAACCGTACTAAGTAGACTTTTTGTTAGAATCATTATCTTTCACCTCGGTATAAGTTTTTTTAACATCTAATTGTTGAAAAAAAGAGTCCCTTCAAATCCGCTCCGGCTGCCACTTGATAGGCGCCTATACTCAATTTATATAGTTATTTATTCATTAATTACTTTTAACTGTCTCTCGCAGTTGAAACTTCATCAATTTCCCAGAAGTATTGCGAGGCAATTCGTTTTCAAATAGCACTTTTCTTGGAATTTTATAACCCGATAAATTCTTTCTACAATAAGCTTCCAACTCTACAAGATCTATCGTCTCTCCATTTTTTTGTACAATAACAGCCGTCACGACTTCTCCCCACTGCGGATCGGGTGTTCCAATGATTGCGATATCTGCAATTTGTGGATGTGCGCTTAACACGTTCTCAACCTCAACAGAGTAGACATTTTCTCCACCTGAAATAATCATGTCTTTACTTCTATCAACTATAGAAATGTATCCTTCGTCATCTTTTACGCCTAAATCCCCGGTGTATAACCAACCATCTCTTAACGTGCTTGCCGTTTCCTTAGGCTTTTTATAATATTCTTTCATAATCGTACTACCTTTAAGAATAAGTTCTCCAACTTCACCTGCCTTTGTTTCAAGTCCATTAGGTGCAACGACTTTCACTTCCGTTAACAACAAGCCGTCCTTACCAGCTGACCCAACTTTTGTCTTATGTTCCTCCGGAGATAAGAAAACACCTGTAGGACCTCCCTCTGTTAATCCACATAAGCTGTAAAAATTATGCGTTTTGAAAAATTTGATACATTGATTGACTTGTTCAGCAGACATAGGTGCTGCACCATAAGAAAAACGGTTTATAGATGAAACATCATATTGATCTTTATCCGTATATTCAAGCATTAATTTATACATTGTTGGAACTGCGAAAAAGTTCGTGATTTTATATTTCTCAATGTCTCTAAATATAGCTGCAGGGTTAAATTCTCGGTGTATCACGTTAAATCCACCTACGAAAAAACTACTTGTTAAACATATTACTAGCTGCGCCGCATGATATAACGGTGCAATATGAATAAATTTTTCCTGCGCGTTGTAACCAAACGTTCCAATCATCCCCACATTTACATTTGTCACACGTTGATGGTCAAATAGTGCACCCTTTGGATTACCCGTAGTTCCTGAAGTATACAAAATATGAAGGTCGTCCGTACCGTTAATTTCAATAGATGGCTCAGAAGTATCCTTAGATAAGATAGCTTCAATTGACAAGTTTCCTTCGATGCTTGGCGTTTCAACAGTAATCACTTGGCGGATAGCAGGGATGCCATTTTTAGATGCTTGAATTAACTCTTCATAGTCTTGATCACAAATGACAAGGACACTGTCAGACTGATTCAAGATGTAATTCGCTTCTCTTTCAACTAACCGAAAATTCATCGGCACAATGACTGCCCCTATTTTGGCGCATGCATAATAAGAAATAGCGAAAAAATCGGAGTTTTTCATCATAAGAGCCACTTTTTCTCCCTTGTTCACTCCTAAGTCAAGTAAACCGTTGGCAAAGCGGTTCACAGTTTCATTAAACTCGCCATAAGTATATGAACGGTCTTCATAAACAACTGCCATTTTATGCGGGTGTCTTACGGCATTTTGCGCTAAAATATTTACAATGTTCATCTATTAAATCCTCCAATACAATATAATTGAACATTCAGAAATTTGATTAGTCATTATGAGATAAGGCAATGATGTCCGCTCTGTTCCTACTGATTCATCGCTTAACGTGGTGACATTCGAATTCCACCATCTAGACGAATCACTTCACCGTTTATATACTCATTTTCAATCATGAATAGTACCAATGATGCGTATTCAGTCGGTTTTCCAAGACGTTTTGGAAACTCGACCATGCTTTCCAATTTCTCAACCACTTTTTCTGACAAGGTCTCTGCCATTGGTGTACGGAACAAACCAGGCGCAATCGTATTAATACGAATGCCAAAAGAAGATAGGTCGCGCGCAACTGGCAAAGTCATTCCTGCGACTCCAGCTTTACTTGCACCATAAGCTGCCTGCCCCATTTGCCCGTCAAAAGCAGCTACTGATGCCGTGTTAATAATAATCCCACGTTCGCCTGCATCTGTAAGAGGTTCATTTTTCGCCATTTCTGTCGCTGCTAATCTCAGTACATTAAAAGTCCCATTCAAATTGATATCTATCACTTGTTTAAAGTTTTCTAAAGGCATTGCTCCAGAACGGCCTAATGTCTTTTGAGGAGTTCCGACACCTGCGCAGTTCACACAAATATGCACCCCTCCAAATGTCTCAATGACTTTCACAATTCCAGCCTGTACAGATGCATCGTCCATAACATTTACAAGCGCGTAAACAACGTTTTCACCCAATTGTTCACAAGCCTGTTGTGCTTTTTCTTCATTCAAATCAAAAATGACTACTTTTGCTCCTCTTTCTACTAAACTTGTAACCGTACCAAGTCCTAAACCAGAAGCTCCACCTGTAACAATTGCTACTTTATCTTTTATATTCATGTTCTCCACTCCAATTCTTTTATTGATCAAAATTTGCTGCCTTCACCGATAGAATTCCTTTTATAAAGCAATAGTTTGAACTACTACTGATTGAGGTTAATATCCTTCAAAAACTGGTTTTCGTTTTTCTGTGAAAGCAGCTAATCCTTCTGCCATATCGTATGACTTTGTATGCGCTTTCAACGATAGCAATTCTTGTTTCAATGCGATTTCTACAGGTTGCTCCAATCCATCCGTTACAAGTTGTTTCATCTTGCGAAGGACCAAAGGACTTTTCTCCGTAATTTTGTCTGCAATCTCTTGTACAGTAATTTCCAATTCCTCAGAACTAACTACTTCTTGGACAAGTCCGTATTCCTTCATTTCAGCTGCACTAATAAATTCTCCAGTGAACAGTAAGTACTTCGCACGGTTAACACCAATTTTTCGTGGCAACTTTACAGCGCCACCTGCTCCAGGTAACACACCGAAATTAGCATGAGCATCTCCGATTTTCGCTTTTTCAGACGCAATCACAAAATCGGCCGTCATCGCAAGCTCTAGACCGCCCGCCAATGTAATACCGTTTAATGCAGCAATTAAAGGTTTACTCAACTTTTCTAACTTCCCAAAAAGCTCTTCACTTAAATCTAATAAGCCAGGTTCCTTTTGATACTTCACCTCAAGGTCTTCCAGTAGTTCCTTTAAATTTGCTCCTGCACAAAATGCTTTCCCCTTGCCTGAAAGTACAACAACACGGATGTCATCATCGTTTTCCGCTTGGACAATTGCCTCCTTCAAAGCCAGCAATAAAGCTTTTCCTATTGAGTTCATTTCGTCTGGGCGGTTTAAGTAAATCCATGCTGTTTGTTTACGTTTTTCATAAATAATTGGTTGATTGCTCATTGTAAATTGCCCCCCTTTATTTAAATACGCCTTGTTCTTTCCATTCTCTAATTTGATGCTCACTAAATCCTTGTCCTTCTAAAATTTCTGCTGTATTTTCACCGACAGCTGTACCTACATGCTGATAAATTGGTTTAGCTGATGAAAATTTGATTGGAGTAGCCATTTGTTTTTGACTAGAGCCATCTGCTTTCGGGACATCTACAATCATTCCCCTTGCTTGGAGTTGTGGATGATCGCACGCTTCAGCAAACGTTAATACTGGTTCCACGCATGCCTCTAAATCTTCATCAAACACGGTAAGCCATTCTTCATAATTCTTTGTTAAAAAGACTGCTTTAATTTCTTTCTTAAACATGCCTTGGTCCTCTGCTTGTTCACTCATCCCCAATTCAAATAATTCCGATTTCCCAAGAGCCTCGCAAAGTATTTTTTTAAAGGGTGGCTCAATGCTACCAACGGAAAAATATCGTCCGTCTTTCGTTTCATAGAAATCATAAAATGTGCCACCATTTAACTGCATTTCTTCTGGTTGTGGCTCGATTCCTCCGACGAGATATCCCGATCCATATACCGCATTCATTGAAAAAGCAGCATCTGTCATACTTACGTCGATGTATTGCCCTTCTCCAGTCTTCTCCCGATGAACAACAGCTGCCAATATTCCAATAACCGAATGCAATGACCCACCCGCTATATCCGCAATTTGGATACCCATCGTTGTCGGAACTTTTCCTTTACGACGTGAGTAGTCCATTACACCAGCCACTGACAAATAGTTATTATCATGCCCTGGTCGATTGCGGTAAGGACCTGTTTGACCGTATCCTGTCAGCGAACAGTAAATGAGTTTAGAATTCACCTTCTTTAGTGATTCATAATCAAGACCTAAACGCTCCATAACACCCGGCCTAAATTGTTCAATAACGATATCGTATTCGGCCACTAACGTTTTAATGATTTCCACTGATGCCGCCTGCTTCAAATTTAATGTCAACGATCGTTTTGAGCGATTTAAATACCCGTGGGCAGCAGACAAATCATCTTTGTCAAAAGGTGGTGTAACTCTGATTAAATCGACTCTTGTTGAGGACTCTACCCGAATTACTTCAGCACCTAAATCAGCGAGCATCATCGTGGCATACGGTCCCGGCAATAAGGTTGAAAAGTCTAATATTTTCAATCCATTTAATATGCCCATTATCGATTAACTCCCCTTCTTTTCTTATTTTCCAAAAATACCTCTACTAATAATCTCTTTCATAATTTCAGAGGTACCTCCAAAAATCCTTTGAATTCTAGCATCCACAAAAGCTCTAGAGATTGGATATTCCCGCATATACCCGTATCCTCCGAATAATTGTAGGCAACCGTCTACGATTTTCCCTTGTGCTTCAGTGCATGTAAGTTTAGCCATACTTGCTGTCTCAGTATCAAGTTCTCCTCTTTCTAATAAATACAGACATTCATTAACAAACGAACGATTCACTCTTGCCTCCGTCTTCATTTCTGCAATGCGAAATTTAGTATTTTGAAATTGACTAATTGGTTTTCCAAATGCATTGCGTTCACTTACATAAGTGATGGTTAAATCTAGTACTCCTTCCATTGCTCCTTGGGCTCCTATTGCGATTGTTAACCTCTCCCTTGGAAGTTCCTTCATTAATGTTATAAATCCTCTATTTAATTCTCCTAAAATTGCTTCCTCCGGAACTAATACGTCTTCTAGAAACATTTCAGATGTGTCACATGCATGTAATCCTATTTTTTGAAGGTTTTTCCCTCGGCTTATACCTGAAATTGATAAATCTACAATAAATAATGTTGTTCCTTTTGATGCAGGTACTTGGAAATCTGTTTTAGCAACAACAATCACGAAATCACAAAGTTGGCCATTACTAACAAATGTTTTCGAACCATTTATAACGTAAGTTGATTGAACTTCATCAAACCGGGCTGTTGTTTGAATTCCTTGAAGATCACTTCCAGCTCCGGGTTCAGTCATTGCAATTGCACCGACAAGTTCACCAGTAGCCATTTTTGGTAGGTAGTAATTTTTTTGCTCTTCATTTCCTGAGCTCAATATGTAATGAGCAATAATATTAGAATGGACCGATAAATTAACAGCAATTGCTGCATAACCTAAACGATTCAACTCATCGATCACTGTTACAGAATAAGCGAAGGGCGCTCCTGACCCACCGTATCTTTCTGGAATATCTATACATAACAGCCCTTCATCCCCTAGCTTTCTCCATAATTCACGAGGGATTGATCCACTTTCTTCCCACTTACTATAGTCAGGTTCAATCACTTTCTTTGCTATGGATTGAATGGATTTACGAAATAAAAACAATTCATCTGCTTGATATAACTCACTCATTGTCATATATAATTCTCCTTTACACTTTGACGATGCCAGACACCTCGACCTTTAGTACGCTTTTTTCATTTTGATTGTATGTTGTTAATGAGATCGTAATAATTTCTCCTCTTCTTTGTCTTGAACCATATGAAGAATTTCAATTGGCTCTGATTGAAATTTCTGCCTGACTACGAATTCATTTAATCTCAACAAAACCACCTTCTTCCGATAAAACTTTGGCTTTACTTTATATAAGCAAGACCCATGCCAACTTTATTTTTCATTGATATCCCATGAATATTGAGTGATTTGTAAAATACATATGTACATAGTCGTGAACACATTTCCGTAAATAAATGATGCATGTTAACAAATAAGTGTTAACTGCACACTGTTTTGTTATAATATTTATAATAATCAGAATTTTATAAGTGGAGGAATTTTATAATGCGTGTCGAGGATATCATGATGAAAGATTCGCCTACTTGTACAGTACATTACACAATTCAAGATACATTGGAAATTTTCGCTAAAATAAACTCGCAAATTATTCCGGTAGTTAACGATGATAAAAGGTTAATAGGTTTATTAACAAAAAATAAAATTATTCAAATACTAGCAGAAGGTTATTCATTTCAGTGCCCAATCACATCTTTTATTAATTTTAATCCCATTTTTTTATATCCAGATCAAGATATTAATGAGACTCGAAAATTACTGCTTAAACATCAAATTGGACATGCTCCAGTCGTCAATCGACAATTGCATCCTATTGGTATTCTATCTACATCACAAATATTATTTGCATACGACTTAGTATATGATCGATTGCAAACCCAACAATCCTTACTATTTGAAAACTTAAATTTCGGATTATTTTCCGTTGATACTAAGTTTAAGGTTAACGCCATCAATCCTGTAGCAGAAAAAATCCTTCAATTATTACCCAATAAACAACATATATTCAATGAATTAAACGGACTTGAGGAGATTACTAATCTATTAACTGGGATATTGCATCACAAAGAACAAATAATGAAAAAGAAGATGCATTTAAATGGGCATAGCCTTGTCGTACAGAGTTATCCATTGATAGAAAAAAATAAACTAGTTGGTTCCATGGTCATAATGGATGATTTCACTAATATTGAAAAAATGGCCAGTGAACTACGTTTTTCTAAGGAATGGGAGGAAAAGTTAAGAAGCGTTATTGAGCTAGCTTATGATGGCATAATTTTAGTTGATCAAAAGGCAGAAATAACGATGGTCAATAATGGCTTTTGTGAATTATATAATGTTCAAAGTAATGAACTTTTAGGGCAATCCATTTTGAACATGTACCCTGATTTAGGATTAGATGAAGCTCTACAAACCGGTGTCAGAATAACGAATGTTGCAAAATTAATTGGTAAGACACAATGTCTTATTACAATCTTACCTATAAAAAACAATGAAGAAATTATCGGAGCAATTTGTAAAATTACATACCGTGGTTTAAAGCATTTGCAAGAAGCTATTAAAAAGGTAAATAACTTGGAACAACAAGTCACTTACTATCAAAAAGAATTGAATGAACTTAAAGGAACAAAATACTCTTTTGCTAATATTATTGGGGAATCTTCTAATATTAAAAGGATAAAAAAAGAGGCCTTAGCTGCTTCTCATAGTTTATCAACGGTTTTACTTTTAGGGGAAAGTGGTACTGGAAAAGAATTATTTGCACATGGAATTCATGCCTCTTCTTCTCAGACCGGTATGTTTATTCAAGTGAACTGTGCAGCAATTCCTCCAGAGTTAATGGAATCAGAGTTCTTCGGTTATGCTGAAGGCTCATTTACTGGTGCAAAAAAGGGTGGGAAAAAAGGGAAATTTGAAATGGCTCAAAATGGAACATTATTTTTAGATGAAATCGGTGATATGCCTCTTTCCCTCCAATCAAAACTATTGCGAGTTTTACAAGAAAAGGAGTTTGAACCAATAGGGAGCAATCGTATTATTAAACTCCAAACTAAAATTATTGCTGCAACAAATCAAAACCTTGAAATACTTATTAAAGAGGGGAAATTCAGAGAAGATTTATACTATCGTTTAAATATAATGAGGATTAACATTCCACCTTTACGAGACCGGATCGAGGATATACCTGATATTGCAGAATCCATTATTTCACAACTAAAACTTTCAGGATTTCATTTAGAAGGAATCACACATTCTGCATTAACAAAGTTATTAAACTATAACTGGCCAGGTAATATTCGTGAGCTACATAATATTTTAGAAAGAGCAGCAAATCTAACAAGTGATGGATATATAGATGCTCAACACCTTCCAGAATCGTTTAATGCTAATATTCTTACAACAACTGAAAGTATAAGAATAGATCAAACAAATACACTTCTATCATATTCGGAGGAACATAATAATAAGCCATACTGGAATGCTATTGATCTTAAAGAAAAAGAACTCATACTTGCTGCACTTAAAGAAACAAATGGAAATAAAGCAAAAGCAAGTAGATTATTGGGTATCAGTCGCACTTGGCTTTACGAAAAGATAAAAAAATATAATATAAGTAAATAAAGGTCATTACAATATAATCTATTTCGAGCATACTACCAATATAATAGGTATACAAAAGAGAAAATCAATCATACTTCCTTGTTAAAATAAAAGAGGCAATAATATATTTTTTTTGATAAATCAAGAAATATTCTTAAGTCCCTAAAGTAAAAAGCGAGGAGAAAACATAATGTTTTCTCCTCGCTTTTTTATTAAAAATACATATAACTTAATAACTTACTGCAATAAACTGTTGTGTCCAGTAATGTCTATAAGGACCACCGTTGGCATAACCCACCCCAATATGAGTAAAACGGCTATTTAGCATGTTTGCTTTATGACCGGGACTATTCATCCAAGAATTCATAACTGCTTCTGGAGTTGATTTGCCAGCCGCAATATTTTCACCTGCATAGTAATAACTGATTCCGTATTTACGCATCATATCAAACGGAGAACCGTATGTAGGACTCGTGTGGCTAAAGTATTGAAGATCACGCATGTCTTCTGATTTAAGAGTAGCTGTTTTCTCTAGCCTTTTGTCTATTTTAAGTGGTTCCACTCCAACTTTTTTTCTTTCTACATTCATAAGATTAACTACTTGTTCGCTAAAAGTTAAAGGTTTTGTTTCTGGTTTCTTTACAGGTTCTTTTTTAAATGGTGATTTTAATTTACCTTTTTTATAAAGGTTCCCATTGTATATGTACTGAGCAAATGCTCCTCGTTTAACTAAATCACTTGCACCAAACTTTGTTGATGTTTTTCGTTTCCCAACACCTGTTGTGACAAATGCTTGTACATCTTTATATGCTTTGTTTTTCTTAGATACATCTGAGTAGGACAGATTTTTTACGGATTTTAGTTTATACGCCTTTGTTAACATAGTTGCCATTTCAATTTTCGTTATTTTACCTTTTGGATTGAATTTTTTGGATTTCTTCCAAATTTTTTCGTCTACTAAAGTTGCGGCATATGGATATGCCTTACTCGATTTCTTTAAATCCGTAAATTTCGGATTAGGACGGTTCTTAGTAGAAAGTTTTAAAGCTTTCACAATTGCTTTAGCCGCATCCTCACGAGTTACATAACTAGATGGTTTAAATTTGCTACCTTTATACCCCGTCATTATTTTTTTTGAAACTACATACTCAATTGCTTTTTTGTTTGAATGAGTTTTAGAAACGTCTTTAAACTTAACACTAGTTGCCGCGAATCCTGTTGTCGATAACGTTCCTACCATTAAGAGGATAGCAATCAAACATGAAAATATCTTCTTATACATCGTGCTTACTTCCCTTCTGTTGCTTAAATTACCTAAACTTTCATGTATAACTCTATTATAGTAATATAGTTAAAAATAGTTTAAAAGGACAAGAAGTACAATTTCTTATCAAAAAAATGGATAATTTAATAAAACTCAAATTACATTTTAAAATAAATTACTCAGTTAATTTGTATTATTCTCCATAATAAAAAGATAAGGAAAGCATCTCATCCATACTTTACCTATCTCTTCATCAGTTAATCTCTATTTATTATGTTTTTTAAATGGTAAATGAGTTTTAGTAGTTCTGTGAATAGGTTGATAAAATCTAAGTATAGATTTAATGCAACGAGTGGCACTTCCTCATCACTAATATAACTTCGGGCAATTTGATTCATATCGTACAACGTATAACCTACAAACAGCAAAACACCAATTGCACTTGCAAAGACCATAACAATATCACTAAAACCAACGAAAATTGTAATGATAGAAAAAATGATGACACCGATTAATACGATGAACAAAAATTTGCCCCAGTTACCTAAATTGCGTTTAGTATTATAGCCAATAATTCCTGCTACGATGAAGATCGCTGCAGTTGTACCGAAGATAACCAGTACTAGACTTCCGCCTAATGCACCGATGTAAAATTGGAGCAAGCTATATAATGTCACACCTGTTAAGAAAGCAAAAAGGATGGAGATCATTTTACTCGCTTTTCTTGCAGCTCGACTAAACATAACGATTAACAGCAAAACAACCGTTGCAATACTAATAGGCATTACTAGTGATACGGGAACAAATATCCCAGCAAATAGCCCGATTGCTGTGACTACCCACAGCAAGGTAAAGAACCGAAGAACCTTCGGAAATTGTGATTCCATTAAATTTATCTCTCCTATATTATTAAGCTACTTCCAGTATAAATCTTTTTTGAAGAAATGTTTAATAGTATGGATTTATCAGACTTCTTTCCCCCTTTCAAACAATTATGAAATTCTTCTTTAGCTAAAAAATCTATAACAATAATGAGCCTAATTCATAATATCTAGTTATTTACCACTATATGTTTATCTCGCATTTTCGCATTCCATACTTCGATAACAGTTGAAATATCCAGCATTTATACTTTATATAGATTAGTCATTATAATATGTAGGGAGATTGAATATGAATACTTTCAAATTTATACCGCTGATAGTTTTAACAACATTTTTAATGGGGTCTTCTTTTGCAGTCGTTAAAATTGGTTTGCCTTATTCTTCACCATTGTTATTAGCAGCATTACGCTTTACACTTGCGGGAATCATCATGGCAATAATCGTGATTATTTTAAAAAGACCTCATCCAACTTCAAAGGAAAGTTGGGTAAAGTTGCTGATAATTGGGAGTTTGCAAACAGCTGGTGTTATGGGTTGTATCTTTTTAAGTTTACGAACAATTACGGCTAGTGAGTCCTCAATTCTCACTTTCACAAACCCACTACTCGTAGTGGTATTCGGTACTATTTTTTCTCAAATACGCTATAAATATTATCAATGGATTGGCGTTCTTTTAGGTTTAGTAGGCGTAAGTATAACAATGGGAGCGCAAATTGAATTTAAGATTGGTATTCTTTTTGGTATTCTGTCTGCTGTATTTTGGGCGATGGCCACATTATTAGCTAAAAAATGGGGAGCCTTTTTTGATAACTGGGTTTTATCTGCCTATCAAATGCTGTTCGGTGGATTAATATTATTACTTGGTAGTTTTACTCTTGAAAAGTCATTTTTTATTTTGAATGGTAACTCAATACTCATTTTATTATGGCTAAGTATTATGTCATCCATTGTTCAATTTGCCGTATGGTATTATCTTTTACAAAAAGGTGATCCAGGAAAAACGAGTGCCTTTTTATTTTTAGCACCTTTCTTTGGGGTATTAACTGGCTGGTTATTATTAGATGAACCGTTATACCCTTCTCTTATAGTTGGTGGCCTCTTTATAATTATTGGTATTTATTTGGTCAATAGTAATTTCAAAAAAAATCTAGTTCAAAGTACTGTAAAAGTAAATGAATAGCTTTTGTTTAATCGAATAACCCTCGCCTTATCTATATAATTAGGCGAGGGTTTTTCATTTCATCATTACATATTAATATTAAATTTCTGTTTGAAACCTATTTTTCCTTTGTCTGTAATTTTAACAGCACGTATAGATGGCACTCTAACTATCCATCCTAAATCAAAAAAGTGTGTCATTAGTCCATTTCCTAAAGCACCTGCAAGATGATGTTGACGCTCACTCCAGTCTAAGCAAGCATGTGAAAATGAGCGGCGTTTTCTTTTTAGTTTACCTATATCAATGCCTAATTCAGTAAAGAATTGTTCTCCAGTAGGAGTAACTATAAATTCTCTCTCTTCTTTTTTTAGATAACCTGAATGCAACATTGACTCGGTTAAATTTATACCTAACTTACCGGCTAAATGGTCATAACAAGTTCTAGCTTCCTGAAGTAATTTCACTTGGTTAGATTGTTTTAATGAGCGCACTTCAGGAGGTGGCGAGATGGCCAGAAAAGATTCTAAAATACGGGCGACTTCTCCACCCTCTAGCTGAAAATAGCGATGACGTCCCTGTTTCTCTACTTTCACCAAATTACCTTCTACTAATTTCGCAAGGTGAAAGCTCGCAGTTTGTGGTGTTACAGCTGCCATATAAGCTAATTCACTGGCTGTATGAAAACGCCCATCCATTAAACTTGTAAGAATAGTTGCTCTTGATGTTTCTCCAAGGAGAGCGGCAACCTCAGCCACATTTGGATTTATACTCATTTCAAACACCCTTTCCGCATTCCATATTTCGATTATAGTCAAAGTATAGAATACTTACAATATGCACCAAATACGTTGAATCTTATTTGAACATCAACTTCCATTTTGCCATTATCACTTTCCAAAGAACTTTGCTCAGCTTTATCATCGTTTCTTATTAAACACCCTAAGTAGCGATAGTGGAATAACCCTTGAAATTTATCCCACTTTACCTTTAGACACTAATATTCTAAGTCATTTATTTATAAATTAATTATCTTTGCAACTATTGTTGTTTTCAAACGTATATAGGGTATGATATCTAATCAGGAGGTTTTGTATATGTTTATAATCCCAACTATTATTGCTTTTTTATATGAACTATTATTAGCTATACCTATTTTAGGTGGAGCTATTATGATTGGTTCTGGATACTCAGCTTTAACGACTGCGCTAGTTATTCACGTCATCGTTCTTGTCCTTCGCTTTGTTACTGGTCACTCAAAAGTTGTACCAATTTTAGCGATTATCTTAACTTTACTGACGTGGATTCCTATCCTTGGGTGGGCCATTCATATTTTAATCGCTATCGCTTATTTCATTGATTTTTTTATGGGTTTAGGAAAAAGTTCGATTCAGAGAGATTTGTAAATTAATCAATTAATAATACACAGCTTCAATTTCGCAAAATTGAAACTGTGTATTTTTGTGCGGACTAAATTTGAAACCCCAGTACTCCTTGCGCTATTAAAAAAAGAAAAAACCACATCTTCTCTCCATTTTAAAGAGAAGATATGGTTAAACTGCTAAATAGCAGAAGTATTAATTGGTGAAGCTTAAATCGCTACAATATTCACAAGTTTCCCAGGAACAGCGATAATTTTCTTAATTTCTTTACCTACAAGTAGTTCTGCAATTTTTTCATCTGCTAATGCAATTTCTTGTAAGTCCTCACGAGATGCGTCTTTTGCTACTAAAATTTTGTTTTTTACTTTACCATTTACTTGCACTACTACTTCGATTTCATCGTCAGTTAATTTTGACTCATCAAATGTTGGCCATGCAGCGTATGTTAATGTTTCTTCTTTACCAAATTTCGCCCATAATTCTTCTGCAATGTGAGGAGCAATTGGCGCTAACATTTTAACGAAGCCTTCAGCATAAGCTGTTGGCACGACATCTGCTTTGTAGCAATCATTGATGAATACCATCATTTGTGAAATAGCCGTGTTGAAACGAATATGCTCGTAGTTTTCAGTTACTTTTTTCACTGTTTGGTTATACACTTTTTCTAAAGTAGTATCTTCTGAAGCTTGGATTTTATCTGATAATGATCCATCTTCATTGATAAATAAACGCCAGATACGATCTAAGAAGCGTCGCGCTCCATCAAGGCCATTTTCAGACCATGGAATAGATGCTTCAAGTGGGCCCATGAACATTTCGTAAAGTCGAAGTGTATCTGCACCGTGGCTCGCAATGATATCATCAGGGTTTACTACATTCCCTTTTGATTTAGACATTTTTTCATTACCTTCTCCTAAAATCATCCCTTGGTTAAATAATTTTTGGAAAGGCTCTTTAGTTGGTACAACACCTAGATCGTACAATACTTTATGCCAGAAACGAGCATATAGTAAATGCAGAACAGCGTGCTCTTGACCACCAATGTAAATATCAACTGGTAACCAGCGTTTTAATAATTCTGGATCCGCTAGCATTTCATCATTTGTTGGATCGATATAACGCAGGAAGTACCAACTTGAACCAGCCCATTGTGGCATAGTATTTGTTTCTCTACGACCTTTTTTACCTGTTACAGGGTCAACTACATTTACCCACTCTTCAATATTCGCAAGTGGTGATTCTCCTGTTCCACTTGGGCGGATATCATCTGTTTTAGGTAAAATAAGTGGTAGTTCTGATTCATCAAGCGTTGTTACTTCGCCATCTTCCCAATGGATAACTGGAATCGGCTCTCCCCAATAACGTTGACGGCTAAATAACCAGTCGCGTAAACGATAAGAAATTTTCTTTTCACCTACGCCTTTTTCTTCTAACCATTCAATCGCTTTAGCAATAGCTTCTTCTTTGCCTAAACCATCAAGGAATCCAGAGTTAACATGTTTACCTTCTCCAGCGTAAGCTTCTTTTTCGATATCTCCACCAGCTACAACTTCAACGATTGGTAAATCGAATTGTTTTGCAAATTCGTAGTCACGTTCATCGTGAGCAGGAACAGCCATGATTGCTCCTGTACCATATGTTGCAAGTACATAGTCCGCGATCCAAATCGGCATTTTTTCACCATTAATCGGATTAACTGCATAAGCGCCTGTGAAGACACCAGTTTTTTCTTTTGCAAGATCAGTACGTTCAAGATCTGATTTCATTTTCACTTCGTCTAAGTATGCTTCAACTGCTGCTTTTTGTGCATCTGTTGTAATTTCAGCTACTAGTTTATGTTCAGGGGCAAGTACTGCATAAGTAGCACCAAATAATGTGTCCGGGCGTGTTGTGAATACACGGAACGATTGATTTGTACCATCTACTGTGAATGCCACTTCTGCACCTTCAGAGCGACCAATCCAGTGACGTTGCATATCTTTAATATTTTCTGGCCAATCTACTTCTTCTAAATCGTCGACTAAACGATCAGCATAAGCAGTAATTTTCAGCATCCATTGTTTCATAGGACGGCGTTCAACAGGGTGTCCACCACGTTCTGATTTACCATCAATTACTTCTTCATTGGCAAGTACTGTACCAAGTGCTGGGCACCAGTTAACAGCTACCTCATCAATATAAGCTAAGCCTTTTTTGTATAATTGGACGAAAATCCATTGAGTCCATTTATAGTAGCTTGGATCTGTTGTATTGATTTCACGATCCCAGTCATATGAAAAGCCAAGTTCTTGAATTTGACGTTTAAATGTCGCAATATTTTTTGCTGTAAATTCAGCAGGATCATTACCCGTGTCTAAAGCATATTGTTCAGCAGGTAGTCCGAATGCATCCCAACCGATTGGGTGAAGGACATTATAGCCTTGCATACGCTTGAAACGACTTAAAATATCTGTTGCTGTATATCCTTCAGGGTGTCCAACATGTAGACCCGCTCCTGATGGATAAGGGAACATATCTAGTGCATAAAATTTTGGCTTTGATTCATCATTGACAGTTTTAAATGTATTATGTTCTGCCCAATACGATTGCCATTTCTTTTCGATCTCTTGATGATTGAAATTCAATGATTTCTCCTCCTTAAAATAATAAAACAAGTTTCGCCTATTACATTGTCATAATATTCCTATATTTTAGACAAAATAAAAACTCCCGTCCCTAGAAAAAGGGACGAGAGCTTAAAAAGGTTCCCGCGGTACCACCCAAATTAGTGTATTACACTCAACTTGACTCCTTAACGCGGAAAACGGCTTTGGTTACACTTGTATTCACCATTGCAGACTCCAAGGCGAGTTCAATTTATCCATTTACTAGCTCACACCACCCGCTAGCTCTCTTGAAAATCAAATAAATTTACTATTCCTTATCATAGTCTTGTTATATTGAATCTAATTCTAATCGAATTGAGCCAAAATGACAAGCAATTTAAAAATCATTGTAAATAAAAGGTTTAAGATATTCAATATGAGTGTTTTTTATAATATGTAAAAGGTTCGATTTCTACTATATATATATGTAAAGAAAAGAATATCAATAATACGCGTTTTATTTTAAAGTAAAAAAAGAAAGGCATACCCTACTTATGCCTTTCTTTTTTATTTAGAATATACTTATCTTACTACTACATTTTCCTGAACATTTTCAATATTTAGATTGGCCCCAGTAGCCGCAACAACTTCTTCTACTGTATACCCTTCAAATACTTCTCTTAATACCAGTCCTGTAGGTGTTACATCAATGACAGCTCGATCAGTAATGATTTTGTCGACAACGGACTTTCCTGTTAACGGTAGCTCACAAGTCTTTTTAATCTTAGCAGAGCCATCCTTTGCTACATGCTCCATTATTACGATAATTTTCTTCGCGCCATGTACTAAGTCCATTGCTCCGCCCATACCTTTAATCATTTTACCTGGAATCATCCAATTAGCTAAGTCACCTGTTTCAGATACTTCCATTCCACCTAAAATGGCTACATCAATATGCCCTCCGCGGATCATAGCAAATGATTCAGCATTGCTAAAAAAAGCAGAGCCAGGAATAGTTGTTACCGTTTCTTTCCCTGCATTTATCAAATCAGGATCTACCTCATCCTTTGTTGGATATGGCCCAATTCCTAATAATCCATTTTCTGATTGTAAAATTACTTGTTTATTTGGAGCTATATAATTAGCCACTAATGTTGGCATACCAATTCCTAAATTGACATAATTCCCGTCAGCAATTTCCTGCTCCGCACGACGTGCTATTATTTCTCTTACATTCATATCTCAAAGTCCCCTTTCTTTAAGAACGAATCATTAAGCGTTCAATTCTTTTTTCCTGCTTCGCCTGAACTAGGCCTTGTACGTAAATGCTCGGCGTCTGAACTTGGTTCGGGTCAATATCCCCCGGCTCCACTAATTCCTCTATTTCTGCAATCGTAAAAAGTCCTGCCGCAGCCATGATTGGATTAAAGTTTTGTGCTGTTTTGTTATAAATTAAATTACCAAAACGATCTGCCTTAGCTGCTCTTATTAATGAAAAGTCTGCACGTAAGGCTTCTTCTAAGACATATTCCTTACCATCGAATATGCGTGTTTCCTTCCCTTCTGCAATAGGAGTCCCCACTCCCGCAGGTGTATAAAATGCTGGAATCCCTGCTCCACCAGCACGAATTTTCTCGGCTAGTGTGCCTTGTGGTGTCAGTTCTACCTCAATTTCACCAGATAGTACCTGACGCTCGAATTCCTTATTCTCTCCTACATAAGAACCGATCATTTTCTTTATTTGTTTTTTATGTAGCAGTAATCCAAGTCCCCAATCATCAATGCCACAATTGTTAGAAATGATTGTTAAGTCTTTCACTTCTTTTTCAACTAAAGCTAGAATGAGTTGCTCTGGAATACCAACTAAGCCAAACCCACCCACCATAAGTGTCATACCATCTTGAATATCAGCAATCGCTTCATTTGCAGAAGTATAAATAGGCTTCATCTTCACTACCCCTTTCTTCACTTAAAATTTCTCCCTCTTTCATTTTCTCAAACAAGTAATAAATATTCAAATTCTAGCAGAAATATATATTTTTGTAGTATTTTATGTAAATAAAAAAACTGAGAATCTCAAAGACTCTCAGTTTTTTTCTCTTTTAGTGGTCGATCATACATGACGTAAGGTACTATAGCAATCGCAAGGAAAATTGTTAAAACAATGAACATAATATGCATCCCTAATTGATCAGCCAGCACACCACCTATAAAGGGGCCGACCATTCGTCCTATCATTGCAGCACTATTTACAACACCTTGATAAAATCCATCTCGTCCTTTGGGCGCTAACGTACTAGCAATTGTAGGAATTGCTGGCCATACGAACATTTCACCAAAAGTCAAAATGATAATTGCGACCATGAACATTTGGAATGATTCTGCAAAGCTCACTACAATAAAAGATACGATGTAGATGGAAATCCCTAACACTAGTTGCGCTTTCATAAGATGTTCCAATTTTTTTACAATCGGATTAATCAGTGGTTGCCCAATTACAATCAGTAAACCATTTACAGTCCAAAGCAAACTATATTGCTTCAATGAAATACCTAAATCTTGTGTATACGATGAAATTGTTGTCGTCCATTGTGAATAGGCAATCCAACTGAATAGGAAACCTGATGATATTATTAATAGTGCGATAAAAGAGGATTTATCCTTCACACGCTTACTTTCACTCACAACAGATGTTGGCCCCATTGATTGTTCACCCATGGACCTGAAACCAAAAAAGGCAATGAAAAAGAACACTACGTACATTAGTAAATTCGCACTAAATAAATAGTCAAAGCTATACGACGCTACAACTCCTGCAAGAGCGGGACCAATCGCTACACCTAAGTTTTGAGCTAAGTAAATGGCGTTAAATCCACGTCGCCCTCCTTCAGGCCAAGCAGTACCTACCATTGCGAACATACTTGGGAATACTACCCCACCACTAAAACCGATTAGCGTTAAAAACCACACGTAATGTGGCCATCCATGCCAAATCGTTAAACAGATTAGACCTAAAATTGTCACGATAATTCCGAACATTATCGCCTTATAGCCGCCATAACGGTCAAATAAATAACCACCTAGTAAGTTACCAACAACACCTGCAGCAGCATTTGCCATTAACACAAGCCCCGCTACAGAAAGTGATTGGCCTAGATGATCATGCATATAAATTGTATTTAAAGGCCATAAAAATGAACTACCTGTAACATTTACAAGCATACCAATTATTAAAAGCCAGACACTTTTCGGCATCCCCTTACCCCCATTGTTTCGTATAACTAAATAATCTTATTTCATTTCCACTGTTTCAACAACCCCATTAAGCTTTTTTCTATTAATTTTTTTCACTTCAAACAAAATGATTCGATGAATAGGCCATTCCCATGTTAAAATAGTTCGTTAGAGGAGTGAAAACGCATGACTGAAAATTTATTTCCGTTCCCTTCTGATGGGAAACGTTATTATACATGGAATCGATATTTACGTGATGAGTTTGGTCACAAAGTATATAAAGTAGCTTTGGATGCTGGTTTTGACTGTCCAAACCGTGATGGTACTGTAGCTTTTGGCGGGTGTACATTTTGTAGTGCAGCCGGCTCAGGTGACTTTGCTGGTGATCGAGTAGATCCAATTCCAGTTCAATTCGAAAAAATCAAACATAAAATGGAGCAAAAATGGAAAAACGGCAAAACGATGGCCTATTTTCAAGCGTATACAAATACACATGCCCCATTACCAATCTTAAAAGAGAAATTTGAGGCGGCATTAGCTCAAGAAGGTGTTATGGGTATTAGTATTGCTACCCGACCTGATTGCTTGCCTGACGACGTTGTTGAATATTTAGCTGAACTTAACGAAAGAACTTATTTATGGGTAGAGCTAGGTTTACAAACTGTCCATGAAAAAACAGCAACAATGATTAACCGTGCACATGATTTCGCGACTTATGTTGAAGGCGTCGAAAAATTACGCAAGCACAATATACGAGTATGTAGTCATATCATTAACGGCTTACCTCTTGAAACAAATGAAATGATGATGGAGACTGCACGAGCTGTCGCTAATCTTGACGTACAAGGGATTAAGATTCATCTACTTCATTTATTAAAAGGTACACCGATGGTTAAACAATATGAAAAAGGCATTCTTGAATTTCTAGATAAGGATGAATATATCAAGCTGGTAGCTGACCAACTAGAAATCATCCCTCCTGAAATGATCGTACACCGAATAACAGGTGATGGACCTATCGACTTAATGATTGGACCAATGTGGAGTGTTAACAAGTGGGAAGTTTTAAATGGTATTGATGCTGAACTTGAAAGACGAGGTAGCTGGCAAGGGAAGTATTACCATGCGGAAGTATCAACTAAATGAAGCTGCAGCGAGTATTACAATACACAAAAGCTTTACTAGCAGATACAGTAGTAGCTGGTGATTCTGTGGTTGATGCGACAGCCGGCAATGGACATGATACAGCCTTTCTAGCAGAGCTTGTAGGCTCTAAAGGGCATGTCTATGCTTTCGATGTGCAGCAGCAAGCAGTTGAAGCAACAAAGTTACGTCTGGCGGAGAACCAATTAGACAAGCAAGCTACTGTTATTTTAGATGGTCATCAAAACGTTAAAAAATATGTATCAGAGCCTATTAAAGCAGCTATTTTCAATCTCGGTTATTTACCTGGCAGTGAGCACTCAATTGTCACAAAGCCTGGCACAACAATCGAAGCAGTCTCTGACTTACTAGACCTATTACATGTGGGCGGTATGATTATTCTCGTTGTTTACCATGGGCATGAAGGTGGCAAGGATGAACGCGATAAATTATTAGCTTATGTTAGTGACTTACCACAGAAATATGTTCATGTTTTACGTTATGAATTTATCAACCAAAAAAATGATCCTCCTTTTATCATTGCTCTAGAGAAAATGAAGGACCTACCATAAACTATTTACTACAATACAAGACTTCTATTACCGTTTATAAAGGTGATGGAAGTCTTTTTTATACCTTCCACCTTATTACCTACAAAAAATACATGAATAAAAGCCATTGCACATAGTGATACTGATAATATTCTATTTTTATAAGGAGAATCAGTATGCCAAAAATTCATGCAGTTAGTACATATAATCCACCCTTTACATTAGTACAAACTCAGGCTGAACATTTTGTTCGCACTCTTTTTTCAAAAAAAATAACTCAACTGGAACGCTATTTACGTGTTTTTGAAAATGGTGAAATTCTTAATCGCCATCTTACTATGCCAATTGATTGGTATAAACAAGACCACGATTTCGCCGAACGTAACCGGCTATACATTGAATACGCTGTCTCTTTTGGCGTTACTGCTATTGAGCGCTGTTTAGAAAAGGCTGGAGGTGTGAGTACGAAGGATATTGATGCCATTGTATTCATCTCTAGTACAGGCATTTCCACACCAAGTATTGATGCTCGAATTATGAACAAACTCCCTTTTTCTGAACATGTTGTACGGATTCCTATTTGGGGACTAGGTTGTGGAGGTGGTGCCGCAGGAATTAGTCGGGCTAATGATTACTGTATTGCCCACCCTGCTTCAAAAGTTTTAGTACTATGTGTGGAGCTTTGTAGTCTTACTTTCCAAGCGAATGATTTAACTAAAAGTAACCTTATAGGCACGTCGCTTTTCGGAGATGGTGTCGCTTGTGCGCTCGTTTGTGGGGATGCTGTCATGGCATCATCTCGCCAGCCACTACCCGCTATTAAAGCTACTGCTTCCAAATGGCTTCCGAACTCAGAGGATGTCATGGGATGGGCTGTTGAAAATACAGGCTTTCATGTCATATTCGCCAAAAGTATTCCTAGTGTTATCGAAAATTGGCTAGCCCCTTTTGTAGAAGAATTTTTAAAAGCTAACAAAATAGGGCTTTCGAACATCAATCATTTTGTAGCACATCCGGGCGGAAAGAAAGTATTGGCTGCTTATGAAACAGCTCTACGAATAGATTCGCAATTGCTTATACCAAGTAAAACCGTATTACAAGATCATGGCAATATGTCTTCTCCAACTGTTTTATATGTATTAGAAAAAACAATGACAGAGTATGCTAATAAAGGAGATGTTGGCTTAATGGCTGCTTTAGGACCTGGTTTTAGTGGTGAACTATTACTCTTGGAATGGAAGTGATGAATTGCTGTTTTCTATCGTCTTCATACTAATTTGTTTACAGCGCTTAGGTGAATTAATGGTTGCACGATCAAATGAGCGCTACCAAAAAACACAGGGAGCTATTGAGGCTGGTCAGGGACACTACCCACTCATGGTGATAATGCATACGCTCTTTTTATGCAGCCTACTTTTTGAATACTTATGGCTTAAACCTACACTGAGCCCACTTTGGCCATATCTACTAATAGCCTTCATAACTCTTCAATTTGCACGTGTTTGGGCTATTCAATCACTTGGTCGTTTTTGGAATACAAAAATCATTATTTTACCCGGAGCTAAACTAGTAAAGCAAGGGCCGTATAAATGGATGCCACATCCTAATTACGCAATTGTCGCTCTTGAAATCGCCATTATACCACTTATTTTCCAGGCATATTTTACTGCTATTATTTTTACATTACTTAATTATGGCATGATGCTTATACGTATTCCGATAGAAGAAGAAGCACTTTCACAATATAGCAATCACACATCTAATAAACCTGATAAAATTTCTAATTAAAATAAATAACCTCTACATAGCTAAATTTGCTAAGTAGAGGTTATTTTTATAGTATTTCCTTTGCGATTAGTTCAAAGGACTTTAATTTGTCTTCAAAATTATAAGCAATCGTTACAAGCATCACTTCCTCAGCTTGGTATACTTCTGCTAAATTTTCAATCTGCTCTTTTACTTGTTGAGGATTTCCTACTACTAATCTTTTACGGAATTCTTCAATACTTTGCAAATCATAAATGGTATATGGATAATTCATAGCTGTTTCAATAGATGGTGTTCCAGCTGATGGCTTCCCTTGTACTAAACGTAGCATAGTCAGTTCCTTTGATGATGCAATTCGCTTAGCAACTTCTTCAGTCTCTGCACAAACAACAAAGACGGCAACTGCTTGCTTAGGCTGTTGCAAATATTGAGATGGTTTAAAGCGATCTCTATATGACTTAGCATATGATGGGCCACCATCACCATTAATAAATTGAGCGAACATATATGGTAATCCTTTTTCCGCAGCTAAAAATGCTGAATTAGCGCTTGAACCAAGCATCCAAACAGGTGGAGCACTATTGGTCACTGGTGTTGCTTTTAAGCCTTGGAATTGATGACCTTCTGGTACTGCATCATGCAAATACATAAGTAAATCATCAATCTGATTAGGGAACTGATTGACATCACGAAAATTCCCATCATGTAAAGCATGAGTTGCACGTGGCATTCCTCCTGGTGCTCTTCCCATCCCTGCATCTATACGCCCTGGGTATAAGGCTTCTAATAACTTAAAATTCTCTGCAACTTTATACGCTGAGTAATGTGGTAGCATTACACCACCTGATCCAATGCGAATGCTCTTAGTTACTGACGCTAAATGAGATATTAATATTTCAGGCGATGAACCCGCTAAAGTTGTTGTATCATGATGTTCTGAAACCCAGAATCTTGAATATCCCCATTCTTCAGCCTTTTGCGCTAAAACAGTTGTTTGTCGCAATGCCTCGACAGCATTGGAACCTTCAGAAATGGGTGACTGGTCTAATATACTTAATCGAATGTCCAAAAAATCGCCTCCTAGCTAAAGATTACCGAATCTTATAAAATAACACCAATAAAAAGTACTAAGGGCATTTGAGGTACCTTTAGTGCTTTTTATTGTATGTAAACCTAAAAAAGCGCCTCTTAAGTCGTTGTCAGACTAAGAGACGCTCTACTATATTATAAAACTTTGACATTTTTATATGCATACATAATTTCATTATCGGACAAATCGAGTCAGATATCAGTTAAACTCTTATTTTCTTTCTTTATTTCTTTGTTCCCAAAACTCAGCATTTTTAATACCTAATTTAACGGGATCAAATTGAGGATCGATTCCCTGCTTTTTCTGCTCTTCATAATCTTTTAATGCTATTATAGACGGTTTCACCAAGAACAATAGTGCTATGATATTGACCCAAACCATTAGACCAAGACCAATGTCACCTAAAACCCAAGCTAAATCCGATGTTCGAACGGCACCATAGAAAGTAGTAGCAAGAATAATAATTTGCACGATGCGTATGCCGACTTTCTGCCGCTTCCCTTCAAACATATAAGCAATATTCGTTTCAGCAATGTAATAATAAGCCATTGTCGTTGTAAAAGCAAAGAAGAATAATGCAATGGCAACAAAGCCCGAGCCTACTCCAGCACCAGGGAATGCACTATCTACAGCTGCTTGCGTATAGGCTGTCCCTGCGATAACCCCTGGGGCATTTTCAACTAAATATTCACCTTTACCATCATCTAATTGGACATTATACATACCTGAGAATAGAATCATAAATGCTGTTGCAGTACAAACTAAAAATACAGCTAAGTATACAGAAGCCGTCTGTACTAGACCTTGTTTTACTGGGTGAGATATTTCAGCAGCAGCAGCTGGGTGAGGCCCTGTACCTTGTCCAGCTTCACTTGCATAAACACCACGTTTTACTCCCCATGCTATTGCAGCACCTATCATCCCACCAAAAGTAGAATCTAGACCAAACGCACTTCGAATTATTAAAGAAAGTACTTCAGGTACCTTCTCAATATTAATAACAATAATAATGGCTGCAACAAGAAGATACCCTAGTGCCATAAACGGTACGATAAAAGAAGCTACTGAAGCTATACGTTTTACGCCACCTAAAATAATAGCACCCAAAATAACACAAACGACTAAACCTGAAATCCAGTGTTCTATACCAAATGCAGTATACATCGAGTCAGCAATAGCATTTGACTGCACAGTTGGTTGTAAAAATGACATTGCTACAACTGCTGCTACCGCAAAAATCATTCCTAACCAACGCTTCCCTGTACTTTTCTCTATATAAAATGCAGGACCACCACGATAAACACCATTTCTTTTCTCTTTATATATTTGTGCTAAAGTTGATTCTACATAAGCGGTTGCAGATCCGATGAAGGCTATTACCCACATCCAGAAAATTGCACCCGGTCCACCAAATGCAATTGCAGTAGCAGTACCTGCAATATTCCCTGTCCCAACACGACCAGATAGTGCCATGGATAGTGCTTGAAAAGATGATACACCTGCTTCAGATTCTTTCCCACTGAAGATTTGTTTAAACATGTCTTTCAATAAACGGACTTGTACACCTTTTGTTAATATAGTAAATAATAATCCGACAAGTAGAATACCGTAGATCATCCACGGTCCCCATAAAATTTCATAAACACTGGTAATAATGGCTTCCATCTATTGTCCCCCATTGATCATAATAAGTTATTCCATGAATAATATATATTGCCAGTTTCTAATAAAGGAAAATTCATTCTATCGAAATAGCAATTGTTATGTATTATATATCAAAACAATAAAGTTTGGAATATCCCTTATGTGTTATATGACAATTGAAATCGGTTACAAATAAAAAAAGACGGAATTTTGTAAAATTCCGTCAAAATTTAAATGATGTATCCAACTGATTTTAATGTATTAAAGATAAAGCTCTCCATATAAGCATAAATATCTTCGCGTTCAGGTTCTTGGAACAAATCATGATAACAGGCTTTCCATTCCTTATACTGATACTCTGATAAACTTTGTTGAGAAAGCCATTTTTTACCATACGATACATCCGCTATTTTATCGTTGCCACCAGTCATTAATAAAATCGGGATATTTGGAAATACCGTTTGTTGTGATATTCCCTTCATGAAACCATGAAGTTCACGATACCAATTGACAGTTATGACATCATTATAGTAAATATCATCTTTTTCCTCTTTATAAAATTCATAGCTTCTCGTTAAGTGTTTAATATTGATTTCGTGATTGATTTTCAGATTGCCTGTCAGTTTACTTAGACCTGTTAAAGCATTTGATAACTTTGATGGTTGGTGTTTTAAATGCATCCAAGGTGATGTTATTATAATACCTGTACATTCGTATTTGAATTTTTCAACAACATGGATCCCTAATATAGCTCCTAAACCATGTCCCACAACAAATACAGGTAAGTTATATGTTAAAGCTGCTTGCATAAGTTGTTTAACAAATGTTTCGTAACTTTTAAACTCTTCACTATGCACACGTTTATGTCTACTCTCTTCACCATGTCCAGGTAAATCTCCTGAAATAACATGAATACCAGATGTTCTTAAATTTTCGATTAACCATGCATAACGACGATGATGTTCGTATGCACTATGTATAATTACAGCGACAGCTCTTGCTTGGCCATCCGTTTCCCATTTCCACATTACTATCTCACCTCATAAATTCCTACGTATATATTAACGTATTCTGACGATTTCAGTTCCATTCATAGCTTCCTTTTGTTACGATAATAATACATAATAACTTGAAATGAGGCGTTTTTCGATGATTTATCCATTTAGAGACAAAAAACCATCTATTGACCCATCCGTTTTTATCGGTGATAACGTAATTATCACTGGCGATGTTACTATTGGACCTGATTCATCTATTTTTTACAATACAGTTATTCGCGGAGATGTTTCACCTACGATTATCGGACGCAAAGTAAATATCCAAGATTTATGTTGTTTACATCAAAGTCCTGCATATCCACTTATTTTAGAAGACGATGTGACAATTGGACATCAAGTAACATTACATAGCTGTACTATAAAAAGAGGCGCTCTTGTAGGAATGGCTTCAATTATCCTAGATGGTGCTGAGATTGGCGAAGGTGCATTTATAGGTGCCGGTAGTCTCGTTTCGCAAGGTAAGAAAATTCCTCCAAACACATTAGCATTTGGACGCCCTGCAAAAGTTATTAGAGAGTTAACAGAGGAAGATAAAAAAGATATGGACCGTATTGTCAACGAGTATTACGAAAAAGGACAATATTATAAATCACTTCAAAAATAATTCAATCAAGATGCCTGAGTATCGTTTTTCAAACGAATTCTCAGGTTTTTTTAATCTCTTGCTATGAGTTTCTTCTATAATATAATAAAAAACATCCCGAACTACAATTGATTACTTAATAATCAACATGTAACTCGGGATATTTTATGTTATTGTAATTTTTCAGATTGAATTAAAGTCCAGCTTTTTCTTTTAAAACGGCAGCTTTATCTGTAGCTTCCCAAGGAACATTCAAATCTGTACGGCCGAAGTGACCATAAGCAGCTGTTTGTTTGTAGATAGGGCGACGTAAATCAAGCATTTTAATGATTCCAGCTGGGCGTAAATCAAATAATTCACGAACCCATTCAACTAAATTTGTTTCTTTTACTTTACCAGTACCGAAAGTATCGATTGCAATTGAAACCGGTTGTGCAACACCAATTGCATAAGCCAGTTGTACTTCACAACGCTCAGCAAGTTCAGCTGCTACGATATTTTTTGCAACATAACGCGCTGCATAAGCTGCAGAACGGTCAACCTTAGTCGCATCCTTACCAGAGAAAGCACCGCCACCATGACGAGCATATCCACCATAAGTATCTACAATAATTTTGCGTCCCGTTAAGCCTGCATCACCTTTTGGTCCACCTATTACAAAACGACCTGTTGGGTTGATGAAGTATTTTGTTTTCTCGTCTAGTAATTCAGTAGGTACAACTGGAGCAATTACACGTGCTTGTAAATCCTCTTTAATTTGCTCTAACGTTACTTCTGGATCATGTTGAGTTGAAATAACAATTGTATCCACACGAACTGGATGATTATTTTCATCATATTCGATTGTTACTTGTGTTTTACCATCTGGACGTAAATAAGGTAACTCGTTTGTTTTACGAACTTCAGTTAAACGTCTTGCTAATTTATGTGCCAAGCTAATAGGTAGAGGCATTAACTCAGGTGTCTCGTTACATGCATATCCAAACATTAAACCTTGGTCACCTGCACCAATTGCTTCAATATCTTCATCTGTCATTGAACCTTCGCGTGCTTCAAGTGCTTGGTCAACGCCCAATGCGATATCAGCTGATTGCTCACCGATTGCTGTTAAAACAGCTACGTTTTCGCCATCAAAGCCATATTTACCACGTGTATAACCGATTTCCATTACCGTTTCACGAACGATTTTAGGAATATCAACATAAGTTGATGTTGTAATTTCTCCTGCTACTAATACAAGACCAGTTGTAACTGTAGTTTCACACGCTACACGTGCATTCGGGTCTTTTGAAACGATTTCATCTAAAATGGCATCCGAAATTTGATCACAAATTTTATCTGGATGTCCTTCTGTTACACTCTCAGATGTAAACAGTCGACGGTTTGTCATTTGGTTTCCTCCTATTATCTGCGAGATTGCCTCGGAAATGATACGGTACTCATTACCCATGTTAGTTCTTTCCAGTAGGATTGAACGCCAAGCCGTTGCTGCCTTTAACACGAGGATTCTAGAAAGTGCCACTATATATAAATAGAACCGCATAAATTACACATACTTATAAAAAATTTAGGAATTGGTCTATTTTAAATAAAAAAACCCTTCCCCCCATTATTACTAATGAGTGGAAGGGAATAATTCATAAGCACCTTTCACTCTTATCGTTCAAGGATCAAATCCTTGCATCAGATTGAGCACCAGCGCATCACATAAAATCACAATGCAGGTTGCCGGGTTTCATAGGGCCTGACCCTCCACCAGCTCGGGATAAGAGTATCCGTTCAATTTCTCATATTAGAACATTATACCTTAGTTGTCAACACCTTTTTTATTTCTAAAAAAAAGTACAACTTTCATGAAAATTAAATGGTAATTAGTATAGATTATTTAACTAAATGTGTTATACTAATTTCCGAAATGAATTATAAATCCCCTCTAATACGAGGAATAATATAAAAAGGATGGTACGTAAAACGATGAATTCAGTAGAGATTACGAATGAACTGAAGGAATTATTGAAAGGTGATAATATTCTGGAACAACTTTCAGTACCACAATTAACAGAAAAAGCTACTTCACGCGGTGAGGCAATCCTAACTGTTGATGGTGCTGTAAGGGCAGTCACAGGAAAATATACAGGTCGTTCTCCTAAAGATAAATATATGGTTGAAGAAGATAGTTCGAAAGACAAAATTGATTGGGGTAAAGTAAACAGACCAATTTCGTCAGATATCTTCGACTCATTATACACTAAAGTAGTAAACTACTTAAAAGAAAAAGAAGAATTGTTTGTATTTAAAGGTTTTGCAGGTGCAGACCCATCATCTCGTTTAGCTATTCGTGTAGTAAATGAATACGCTTGGCATAACTTATTTGCACACCAATTATTCATTCGTCCTACTGAAGAGGAGTTAGAAACTCATGAAGCTGACTTCACAATCGTTTCTGCTCCAACTTTCAAAGCGGATCCAGCAGTAGACGGTACTGACTCAGAAACTTTCATTATCGTTTCGCTTGAAAAACGTATCATCCTAATTGGTGGAACTGAATACGCAGGAGAAATGAAAAAATCAATTTTCGGTATCATGAATTACTTATTACCACAACAAGGTATTCTTTCAATGCACTGTTCAGCAAACGTTGGTGAAGCAGGCGATGTAGCATTGTTCTTCGGATTATCTGGAACTGGTAAAACAACGTTATCTGCAGATGCAGATCGTAAACTAATCGGTGATGATGAACATGGTTGGTCTGACAACGGTGTATTCAATATCGAAGGCGGTTGCTACGCTAAAACTATCAACCTTTCTAAAGAGAAAGAACCTGAAATTTACAATGCAATTAGTTTTGGTACTGTATTAGAAAACGTAGTAGTGGATGAGGAAACACGCATACCTAACTATGATGATGTTTCGCTAACAGAAAATACTCGTGTTGCTTACCCAATCCAAAATATCGAAAATATTGTTGATCCATCTGTTGCAGGCCATCCTAAAACAATCATCTTCTTAACTGCAGATGCTTTTGGTGTATTGCCTCCAATCAGTAAGTTATCAAAAGAACAAGCAATGTATCACTTCTTAAGTGGTTTCACATCTAAACTAGCAGGTACTGAACGTGGTGTTACTTCACCTGAACCAGTATTCTCAACATGCTTCGGTTCTCCATTCCTACCACTTCCAGCAACAGTTTATGCTGAGATGTTAGGTAACAAAATCGACGAACACGAAGTAAACGTTTTCTTAGTAAACACTGGTTGGACTGGTGGCGAGTACGGTGTTGGTAACCGTATGAAACTTTCTTACACTCGTACAATGGTTCGCGCTGCAATCGATGGTAAACTAAATAACGTCTTTACTGAAAAAGATGCTATCTTCGGTTTAGAAATGCCTGTAGCAATTGAAGGTGTCCCAACTGAAGTATTAAATCCACGTAACGCTTGGGAAGATAAAGAAGCTTATGATCAAAAAGCTTCTGCACTTGCTAACATGTTCCGCGAAAACTTCAAAAAATTCGGTGTTGTTTCAGAAGATATCGTGAAAAACGGCGGTCCTATCGCTTAAATCAATCGAACAAAATCGAACAAATTAGAAAAGACCACTCTCTGAGTGGTCTTTTTATTTTACAATATATACAAATTGTTAAGACCGTTGATTTCCACTACGGTGGACGCTTTCCTCGGGCGGGCTCAAAGCTGCTTCGTCGCTACGCTCCAATCAACTTATTCAACATCATCATCATAAAATACCGCCTCTGTATGAGGATTAGAAAATTGTTGTATCACTTCTTCAGATTGTGCTCCTGTGACCTTATTAAAGCGTACCTCAAAGCCATAATCCCTAACCTCTATTCTGCCTTTCCCATTTTCATCGTAAAAGCGCATAGAGAACCATTTTAATTTCCCCTCTTTATTAGCAGCATGATTATTAAAAAATGCACGATTAGCATCTGTTAGAGGAATTCTTTGAATTTTTATTAGACCTTCATCTTTAGAGACATCCGATATTTTTTCCAACTCTTCAATGACACCATTTTCTTCTTGCCAACTTTGAATCTCTACTTCTACACACTCTTTTACAAATACATCGCAAAGAATTTGCCAAAATAGATATGTTTCCTCAAAACTTGCTCCCACTTTCAATTTTTCCGGGTCGACTGTTATTTTTACATAACCTAGCATTAGTTCACCCCTTTTGGAGTTTCATCCAATTACATGCGCTCTTAACTATTTTGTGATTGACTGCACTAGGGAAAAAATGTGTAAAGTCATTATAATACCATGTTTCAACATGCTTATTAAATGCCTTTAAGCTTTCTTCAAGCAATAATGCATGATGCATTCCAACGTTTTCATCTTTTTTACCATGAATAATTAATATTGGTGCATTTAATTGCTTTATCTTCGCAATTGGTGAACGTTCTTCATAAGCCTCAGGCATCTTAGTAGGTGATCCGCCTATTACCCTTTTCATCATTCTACGCATATCTATACGTTCTTCATAAGTAAATTTAGGATTAGAAACGCCTGCCCAAGTCACAATCGAGGTAATATCATTTCGCAAAATTCCAGTCCAAAGCGCCATCAAACCACCTCTAGAAAATGCGAAAATATGAATACGATGTGAACGACAAAATTGTTTTAATACATCGACACCATTCACTGCATCATAACGGTCATTTCCACCAAATTCATCTCGCCCTTCTCCCCCACGATTTCCTCGGTAATACGGCGCAAAAACAACTAATCCTTGCGATGCAAATTGCGCAATACGAGCAGGTCGCACCATTCCAATACCCTGCATACCGCCCCTTAGATAAAGTAGTCCTTCATAAATACCCTTTGCTACGGGCTCTGCAAGTAATCCTTTCACTCGCAAACCTTCAGACCAATATGTAATTTCAGTTAGACGAACTTGTGGATTTGGAGACGGATAACTACGACTACTTTCAACGAAGCCATTTATCTTCACGTTCACTCACCTTCTCCAACATTTTTTTCATCCCTGCATCTTTCATGTAGAAGCTTAGTCGATCACAATTATGTAACTCTTCATCCGATAGCAGTACAGCTCCATTCGTTTCAAATTTTTGCTGAATGTCATCGATTTTCAATACATTTGCCACATATACTGCTTTACTAAATGGACGATCATCATGAACATAGTATGTTGCTAACCATTCTATTTCATGAATGATAGCACCTGTTTCTTCATATACTTCCCTTTCAGCAGCTTGTTCTAACGTTTCGTCTCCTTCTACTTTGCCACCTGGAAATTCAAGGCCACGGTTTGGATGATCCGTTAATAACCACTGTTTATGATATTTAGCCAAGACTAATACATGCTTAGGCGCTATTTTAAAAGCATTTTTTTTAAAAGATAATTCAACACCATTGCCGTTTAAATCTGTAAATGTAAACATACCTTCGATCACTCCCTATTGCTCTAAGTGTAACGAAGGTATGTTTTTCAATCAACTATAATACGGCATTTGCTCAATTAATTGCTTCGTTTCAGTATCACCAAATTCATGAACAAGTGCATATAGTTTCTTTAAACGTAGATCAACTTCATCGTTTTCCTGATCTAAATGGTATGGAATGTAAGGTAATTGAGCTCTCCATATACTCTTCCCATCAAAATATTCCGCTTGATTAAATAGTTGGTCAAAAACTTTTATATACTGTGGTTCAATCTGAAGTTTAAATTCCCATGGTGATTCGTCAGGAGAAGTATAGTAACGCTGATTTGCAATCGAAACGTAAAGTGTAATGGGTTTATTCATCATATCATCCTTTTTTTTATATAGGATAACCTAATCTAAATCAATTATACTTTGACGCCCCAGTAAACATAGCAATATTCACTTGTTGATAATAGAGGATACCTTTTCACTTAAATTTATTCATTCAATAACCTTTTAAATGACCTTGGTAACTTCTACCCTTTTATCAATAGCACCTCGGTTAACTTTGTTTCATCGAATATCCTTAACGCTCTTCACTGATAAAATAATATGAATAGCACCTAAAAATCCACCTCTACTAATCTTTAAGTAAAGGCGGATTCAAAATTTTGATTTTCTTTCTAAAGTAACTTATATCAATTTTATTTTTTAATAATCAATGTTATAACAAAATTCAATTTTAATTGGATTATAGGCTTGTATGATACTTTTTTAGTTTACACGTTGTACACTTCGTTTTCTTAACAATTGAGCGGTTTTTACCATTATCTCAAGCGCTGCTAAAGTTTCATCGGTTTTTCGTGTTTTTAAACCACAATCCGGATTAATCCAGCACTGTTCTGGTGAGATAACTTCAAGACTGTCATTTACTACAGCAACCATTTCATCTATTTCAGGAATTCTTGGACTATGAATATCGTACACACCTAAACCAATACTATTTGTATATGTTGCATTTTTGAAAGCCCCAATAATTTCACCGTGACTTTTCGATGTTTCAATTGAAATAACATCCGCATCAAGCGCATGGATTGGTTCAATAAAATCATTAAATTCACAATAGCACATATGCGTATGAATTTGCGTCTCATCTTCAACTCCTGATGTAGCTAATTTAAAGGCATCCACTGACCAGTCCAAATAAGCATCATGTTTTGAGGACTTTAATGGTAAACCCTCTCTAAGTGCAGGTTCGTCGACTTGAATAATACGAATACCAGCAGTCTCTAATGCTTCAATTTCCTGACGTAGTGCCAAGGCAATTTGTTGAGCTACAATACTACGTGGAACATCATCACGAACAAATGACCAATTTAAAATCGTAATTGGCCCTGTCAACATACCTTTAACAGGTTTAGTTGTTAACGATTGTGCGTACACTGTTTCATCGAGCGTCATTGGTTTTTCCCACTTAACATCTCCATAAATAATTGGTGGTTTAACGCAACGTGATCCATATGAAACGACCCATGCTTTTTCTGTAAATGCAAATCCAACAAGCTTTTCTCCAAAGTATTCAACCATATCTGTTCTTTCAAATTCACCATGAACTAAAACATCAAGTTCTAGTTCTTCTTGGTACGTAATCCATTTATTTATTTCTTTTTTTATGAAATCATCATGTTGTTCCTTATCAATTAGTCCTTTTTTCAACTGTGAACGATTGCGCTTCACTTCAGCTGTTTGCGGAAAGCTACCAATTGTTGTTGTCGGAAAGTCTGGTAATTGTAAAATCTTTTGCTGACGATCTTTTCGAATAGCATATGATGATTGACGAGTTATTTGAATTTCACTCAACCTTTTAATATTCTTCTGGACTTCTCCTTGTTGACGTACTGAGCTGCTATTTAGCAATTCTCTAGTTAATCTGTTTTGTTCGAAGGCCTCTTGATCCGCACGATTATTTGTCAAAGCGTTTTTCAAAATAGCCAACTCTTGTAACTTTTCATTAGCAAATGCTAAGTTTTCATATAACTCTTTTGATAATTTCGTTTCTGCTGTTAGACTTACTGGCACATGCATTAGGCTACATGATGGCTGAATCCACAGATGATTAGGGGAAACTAAACTTTCTAATTCAATTAGCATTTCAGATGATTGTTGTAAAGGAGTAATCCAAATGTCACGACCATTAATAATTCCCGCTGCTAGAACCTTATCTTTTGGAAATCCAATTTTTTTGATATTAGAAATATTCTCTTCTAGACCATGTACAAAGTCTAGCCCGATGCCTTCTACAGGTAATTTAATCAATTCTTCATACCATTCTACTGACTCGAAATATGTTTGCAGCAGCAATTTACTAGAGTAATTTACAGTGTTTAGTTGTTCATATATTTCTGAGATTAGTTCCATATCATCCTTAGATAAAGAAGTTGATAGAATCGGTTCTTCTATTTGAATCCATTTTGCACCTGCTGCAGAAAGTTCACTCAATAGTTGACTATAGACTTTGATTAACTGAAGTAAATATGACGGCTTATTCAGCGTTGCAACTTCTTTTGTTAAAAAATAAAATGTCCCTGGGCCTATAATTGTAGGCTTTAGCTCTGTATTAAAGTTTTCCTTCGCTTCTAAATAATAGCGCAATGGTTTATTGTTCAATAATTTTAAAGTTTGTCCTTCATACTCAGGTACAATATAGTGATAGTTCGTATTAAACCACTTTGTCATTTCACTTGCAGGAGCAGATTGATTTCCACGTGCCATAGCGTAGTAAGTTTCTAGAGATACTAAATCTGAATTCCATTTATAACGTGCAGGAATAATTCCAAACATTGCTGCTAAATCTAACATACGATCGTAGTATGTAAAATCACCTACGGTTACTAAGTCAATCTTTGCATCTAGCTGAACTTGAATATTTGCTAATCTATACTCTTTCATCTGAGCTTCGAATTGTTGTTCACTTATTTCTTTTGACCAAAAAGCTTCGATAGTTTTTTTCCATTCACGATTAGGCCCGATATATGGATATCCAATAACTGTACTTTTCATCTTTCAATCCTCCAATTCAATAAAAAACCACCAATTAATGAAAAACATTAAAAGGTGGTTGATGATTTTTAATATAGTAAATATCGAAAAAAATCAGGAATAATAAAAAATGACACACTATTCCCTTTCAAATTCGCTTATCGTACTAGGATATAATAATCCTTGAAAAAATCTCTCTAACACCTCCTATCCGCGTAGGTTTTTTGGTGTGTACTAAACTAAGGCAGGTCTCCTGGCTTGTCATCATCGCTTACTTTTCCTTCCCATCACAAATCTAACAGTGGATTTTAAAGTTTGCTCCAACATACAGTTGCGGGACAGCATCGGATTCTAACCGATTTCCCTTTTAAGCGACTATCTATTTAAGATAGCGCACCTTAGCCTACACGATATTCAATTGTTCACTTACTATAACACACAAACTATAAATTGTTCAGTATATTCTAAATATAAAAATAATTATATTTTATATGATTACCAAACCGTTAAATACAGTTTTTTTAGTATAATTATTAGTTACACTTTCATCTTTTAATCAATACTAGCTTCAATCAAATCATGTGGGTAATATACAAGTTCGTTATATACACTTGTATAAGCCTTTTCTAGCTTTCCTAATTCTTCTTCAATATTTTCAATTTCACAATTTTCAATGGAGCTTTCAATCACGTTCTTCGCCTGTAATAAAGTACAAACTGTATCTGTTACTTGTGAGAGCATCACCATCGATTTTAACTGTAATTTAAACTCTTCAATATTCATTCATATTCCCCTTATCTGTTCAATAAAAAAACACCTTTTATCAATTAATAAAAGATGTTTTTATGATTAATTAATATGTTCCCTGTTTCGACAATACATACTAGAATAAACGTTTCTAAACAGAAAAACAGAAGTTTTAATCGCTTCTAAATCCTCATTAGTCCAAACGCTTTCTCTAATACGCTGTCGTACAGTGATCATATAAATAGGGTTTCTATTCATTATCACATAACACCTCCTATCCACGTAGGTTTTTGGTGTGTACTAAACTAGGCAGGTCTCCTGGCTTGTCATCATCGCTCACTTTTCCCTTCCCATTACAGTTCTAACAGTGGATCTAAAAGTTTGCTCCTACATACAGTTGCGGGACAGCATCGGATTCTAACCGATTTCCCTTTTAAGCAGCTATCTATTGAAAATAGTGCACCCAATTCTACACATTATTCAGTTGTATCACCATCTTACCATAATGTAATACAAATATTCATAATATTATTTACATGTAATTTAAAAAAGGATTTATGTTGAATATAAATTATTGATTGAATTTTCGATAGAATATTAGTATTTCTGTATACTAATAGCAAAGTGTATGCTTCTTATTATAGATATAAATGATTTATTCAATGGGGTGTTTAAAATGGAGGGGTTCTATTTTCAACTACTATTTCAAAAAAATTTGATATTATTTAGATAAACCATATTAATGTGCCAAAATATATTTTATAAAGAGCAAGCAACTGTTCTAAAATTCAAACAGTTGCTGTTGTTTATACAATGTTCTTTTATTCATCTTATTAAGGCCTGGACAGTACTGCAAAAAGTTTTATCTAATACCAATATATTAAGCTTCTTCACCCTCATGGCTAAATTGCCATTCGATACCAAACTTATCCTTTAAACTTCCATAGCATTTGCTCCAAAATGTTTCTTGTAGCTCCATACCAACTTTACCGCCAACTTTTAGTGCTTCAAAAGCAGATTTAAGTTCTTCTTCATTGTCACTAACAGCGGCTAAGCTAACATTATTCCCTAATATAAAAGGAGAACCAGGGAAAACATCCGAAAACATAACATTACTTCCAAGTATGTTTAGTCGAGTATGCATGACTAAATCTTTTGCTTCCTCTGGTAAAGTATATTCAGGATTTTGTGGCGAATCACCAAAAGTCATAATTTCTGGTTTCTCTGTGTTAAAAACCTCTGCATAAAACTCCGCTGCTTCGCGACAATTTCCATTAAAATTAAGATACACATTAATAGCCATTTAGCACACTCCTCTTTTCACTTTATATTGTTTCAAACATAATTACATTCTAATTTTATATTTCCAACATATAGTAGTCAAATTTTTCAGTTATATAACTCGTAATTAGAATTTTTTCAACCCAATAAAAAAAACCACGTACCACAAAGTTGAAGTACGCGGCATAAGCAAATCAGACTTGGACGTCAATAGTTGCCCCTTTATAAGGGTGCGCCGCTTGAGCAGGCTCTGGCATTGCTTCTAATAGCTGTACAGCTGCTGTCGCTTGCATATTCATCGAATTTTGCAAAACGCTCATTTGTACGGTTTGTTGAAGCTGTGCAAGATCCATTGACATCATAGAGTTAATATCCATTAGTATCACTCCCTTATCTTTAATAGTATCGGAAATTCCAAGATATTATTAAATGCATGCAAAAAATCCATTGTAATATTTACATATCCAAGGGAACTATCTTTCATCGTAATTCGTAGAAAGCTCTGAACTTTCAATTGTAACCGTGCAGTCCGTTTCACCATATTTGCCATAAGCCGCATGATAAGTAGGACCTACACCTTGTTTAAAACCAAATGAATGGCGGATGCCTGCTGAGATGAATTTTTTCGCCTCAATAACAGCTTCTGGTACAGCTTGACCTTTTGCTAAACCCGCTGTGATTGCTGCGGAGTATGTACAGCCCGCACCATTTGTATGGATTGTATCGAATCGTGGCGCCTCCAACAAATAGAATTGTTCACCATCATATAATACATCAATTGCAGGGCCTTCTAATCGCCCGCCTTTTACAAGTACATATCGTGGTCCTAATTCGTGTAATTTCTTTGCCGCTACTTTTAAATCTTCTACAGAATTTAACTCCATGCCGTCTAGTAAATAAGAAGCTTCTGGCATATTCGGTGTGATGATCGTTGCTAGAGGAATTAGTTGCGTACGCATCGCTTCCATAGCATCTTCTTTTAATAATGCGGAACCGATTTTCCCAATCATTACAGGGTCTACAACAATTTTTTTCACACCGGATCGTTGAATCCACTTAACCACATTTATTATTATTTCATGTGTGAAAAGCATTCCTGTTTTAATTGCATCTGCACCGATATCTTCTAAAATCGTGTGAATTTGTGCCTCAATCGCTTCAACTGATTGCGGGAAAATCCCTTGTCCTGTGTGAGGATTTTTTGCCACAATAGCCGTAATAGCTGATGTACCAAACACATCTAGCTCCTGAAAAGTTTTGATATCTGCTTGAATCCCTGCTCCACCGCGCGCTGCTGATCCTGCGATTGTTAATGCTCTGGAAACTATCATATTGATTCTATCCCTTCATTTATCTTTCTATTAATTGTGCTTTACTAGTACCTTTAACTCTCTCTGTAATTGTCATCATGATTATTCTTATGGCAAAGATTCCAACTAATACCCAAAGTGTGTGTCCTAGAAGAATTGGATACTTTAGTGAAGCATGGTAAACTACTACACCCGCTAACCAAAGAAGTGAACTTTGCCAAGACCATTTCTTTTGTGGATCAATATGTCGACGCTTTAATAAATAATAATCAGCAAACAAAATACCATATAGCGGTGCAAAGACAGAACCTATGAAATACAAAAAGTTCTCATATGCAGATACACTTGAGGCAATTGCAATTACCACTGCTAGAACCGTGAATAGAACCGAAACATAACGCTCATTGGCTCTTGGAACAAAATTTTTAAAATTAATACCTGCAGAATACGAATCTAAAAATGTTGTTAAGACAGTAGATAATAACACAATCAATAGTGCGACTACACCTAGACCGCTCGCCATCAAAATCTCACTAATATCAGATGAACCAACGTAAAGACTACCACCAAGTCCGATGATAAACATAAATGTACTTCCTAGACTGTAACCTAGTACGCTCATTATTGTACCCATTTTCTGATGTTTCACATGGCGTGTATAGTCTCCAATCAAAGGTAACCATGAAAGAGACATAACTGCACTCAACTCTACAGCTGTACTGAATTTCATCGTTGCATCGGGTACTGTCCCAACTCCTCCTCCACCAAAAATAACGGAAGTTAAAATAATCGTAAAACCAAATAATATCGTCACTGCAACAATATTCAGCCTTGAAATTTTCTTCAAACCAAATAATACCCACATCACAAGAATAGTACCGATTAAAATACTCCACAGTGCTTGAAAATCAAATGCAAATAACTCTTTAGAAATACCATTTAATGCAATTGAACCTGTTGCAATCATTACCGAAGCCCAGCCAACAAGTTGTAGCATATTCAAAATTGTTAAACCATAAGAGCCATATGTACCAAAGGAAATACGCGTTGCTTGTAAAGCTGTTACACGACTATTCGCACTAATCCACGCGGATAAAAATAATATAGTTGCCCCGATTACATGACCCAGAATAATTGCCTGAATCCCTTTCGTTAAACCTAGTGGGGCTAATAGTGAGCCTGTAACAATTTCTGCAATCGATACAGAAGCTCCAACCCAAAGAAAGAATTGGCTAATGGTCGTTGTATTATATGTATTATTCATGTTAGCCTCTATTCTTTTCACAAATATTTTCAGAATTATTCGCTATTGTACCTTAATATATGATTATATTAAAAGGACCAATATTGGATAAAATGATAAGGTCAGTTTACTTCTTTGTGAAAAGAAAAATGACTTCTCCTAACATTAATAAAAGTACGAATTAGCTCCCATCATTTCGGAGGGCACTGAAAAAGTCCGTAAAATGAATTTTAGCCATGGCGGAAACGATTAATCGTTTCTGACATGGCTTTTTCTTCGATCCCGTTAATTTCCATTCCGGCGGATGCTTTCCTGGGGACGGACCTTGAGCCTCCTCGTCACTAACGCTCCTACGAGGTCTCAAGATGTTCGCTAGTTCCCCAAGGGGTCTCCGCCTGCACTCCAATCAACTAGTTTGATCGTTTTTCTGAGTTTTCCATTCTTTCCGATTCACACCTAACCCTTTAAATGAAAAGTATACCTGGGCAGGTCTTTTTCCGTACATCTTTGACCATGTCATGTTTAGTTGAATGAACAGCTGAAGAATCCTATACTTGGCGCGATTTTTTAGAGTCCACGTTACAATTCGTCCTTGTCTAGTTCTGCCTGCGTATTGAATAATTATTCTGTGCACACTACTTAATCTACAATAAGAGCTTATAAGGTAACCGCACTTATTCAATAGTACTGAATCTTTAATTAACTACTTTATCCACGTCCAGCTTGGAAGGATGGGTATAAAGTCATCCCACCATCAGCAAATAATGTAATCCCTGTTACATAGCTTGCTTGGGAGGAGGCAAGCCATGCTGCTGCCGCTGCAATTTCTTCCGGTTTTCCAATATACCCCATCGGAATCATACTTTCAACATCAGCACGTTTTTCTGGGTCAGCAAATTTTTCAGCATTAATTGGCGTATTGATAGCTCCTGGCCCAATATTATTTACACGAATTCCCTTTGGGGCATATTCTAAAGCTAATGTTTCTGTCATTAACTTAATACCACCTTTACTAGCAGCATAGTGCACAAACAAGGGCCAAGGAATTTTCTCATGAACACTAGACATATTGATAACGGTACCTTTAATATCATGCTCGACAAAATATTTGATTGCTTCTCGGCTTCCTAAAAATGCACCTGTTAAATTCGTATTGATTACTTTATTCCAATCATTTAAGGGCATCTCATGTGAAGCTACTGGATTTTCTATACCTGCATTATTAATCATCACATCGAGCGTACCAAACTCTTTCACAGCTGACTGAATTAAATTTATAACATCCGATTCAACTGTAACATCACCTTTTATCGCAATGGCTTCTCCATCTGCTTTTTTAATCTCTTCCACTACAGAATTTACATCTGCTTCATTAGAGCGATAATTAATCACAACTTTCGCTTTTTCTTCTCCAAAGCGAATTGCCATCGCTTTTCCCAGTCCCGTTGAGGCACCTGTAATGACAACAACTTTTCCTTTTAAATCTGGATACATAACTTAGCTCTCCTATCCTTTTGCAATTCCTAAAATAATTCCAGCCGCGATAATTAAAACAATCCCAATGATAATAGCAATGAATTGACGTTTTGTTTTCTTCTCACCTAATATAAATATTCCACCTAACGTCGAAATTACAATTCCCATTTGAGAAAGGGAAAAACTTGTTGCTACACCTACGCGGGGTTGAGAAATAAATAAAAACATATTTCCAGCTGCCCAGATTAAACCTGGAATAATATTGCGAATTGCATATTTGTTAAATGGTTTATGCTTAAATGTCAATAAAATACCACCTAGAACCATTCCAATTGCTTGAGGAAATAAAGCAGACCATCCATTTATATCAAATAAGCGTATCACTACTACATAAACTAAATAACCAAAGGTTGAAACAAGTAAAATCAATATTCCCTTTTTAAAATTCCCTGCTTCTGCTTTTTGTTTCTCTTCCTCGTTTTGAAGTGATGTGAGAACGACTCCAGTAATGATACAAATAAGTGCAAGAACACCTAATACAATCGACATCGTAGTGGACCATTCATGAAACACAATTACTCCAAACAAAGTAGTGGAAACTAATTGCAACCCTGTAGAAATGGGCATTGTTTTAGAAACGCCCATTATATCAATACTTTTTAATTGATTTACTTGTCCTAATGCCCAAAATAAACCTGATACAATTCCTACACCGATAACTACCGGTGTTAACACCGGTTTCACAAAAATATAAATACCTATGGAGAAAAGAAGTGCACCTAGGGTTGTCCCTAGTACTTGACTATAAGGTCCTCCGCCAAGTTTAACATTAAATAACACAATGCTTCCCCAAAATAAAGCAGGTAAAATTGCTAGGAAGATATCCATTTTTTAAGCCTTTCTATATTAAATTTCATATTGATACGAGTAAAATTTTAGTACAAAGATCTAAATCCTTCTCCAACAAAATGTTGGATTTTTGGTTCAACGCCCTTTTTGATTTGCTTTCTTTACCCATTCTGCAACTGTTACTGTATGCTTTGCTTGAATTCACTGCTGTTTGCACCTTCTTCAGCCCATCGCTAGTTAGTGCCATCCATACTGTAATAAATTACTGCTAATTTTATATCTTGCATTTTTTGTCTCCTTTATTGATGAATTTCATTCCACCTTACTATTCTTTCACTTTTTTCTATTTCTAATCCTTTTATCTAATTGAACCTATTTTTTATAAACTCATAATGGATTAACTGCATTAGAAAAAATTCATAGCGTTTTTATAGAACAGTAAAATGGAAGTCGGTAATATATGCAAATAAAGGACATACACGTAGAAACTTTGTCTTTGCTGATTTAGATGGAAATAAATTTGATGTGTGGAGTGAATTGAATCCGAAATTTAGAATAAACAAAAACATGAAAAGCAATTAGATAATAACCATCTGCATAAGTTTATAGTTAATCACTGGAGAAACCCCTAAACGAACTAAAAAAGAGCATGTTATGAACGTAGATTGTTCAAAACATGCTCTTATTAGTCCTCAAAAAGGCATTTAAAATAGCTACTTCAGGATTAAACTCGAGAAAGGTTGCTTTTGATTTTTAGCAATAGTAAGTTCAGTTTCTAATTAGCTTTTATGAAAAAGAACTTAACCAGAATTAATTATTAACAAGACGTCATTTAAATACTGTCATTAACTTTCATGACAAATTAAGAACGAATATTCTTGAAAGCTTCTGATTGTTCTCTAATTCCTTTTTCAACAGCAAAACGTTCAATGCTTGAAGCTCCAAAGAAACCACAAATACCTTCCACTTTGTTGATCACATATTCAGCATCTGCTGGTTCAGCAATTGGTCCACCATGGCAAATAACTAAAATATCTGGATTGATAAAACGACCAGCTTCAATTATTTTTTGTTCGTTCCTCACAATCCAATGTTAATGCGGTATGTGCTCCAATTGTTCCTTTTGTCGTCAACCCCATGTGAGCAACTAAGATTTATTGTTTAGTTGTTAGGATAGCTTTCCAATCAATCGTACCATCTTTCACTTTTTGACGATTTTCTTTATCCATAATATCTTTTGGTCGATTACCTTTTGGCCAGTCTTTATCGTGATTAGCCCATACTGGACGGTCTTGAGATAAGATGAATGCCGCTAAATCTGATGCATCTTGATCAGTTAGAGTTCCTTCACCACCAGCTGGCATGTTATTTTTTACATATCCTGCAAGTTTTGAAAGACGTGCTAAACCCGCTCCATCATTAAAAGAATCTTCTCCCCATAATGCAGGGCCAGTATTTGGACCAGTGCCAGCTCCATCTGCAGCATGACATGTAATACATGATTTTTGATAGATTTCTTCACCATTAGCAACACTTGGAACAGGTACATTTTCCATTGAATTGTTCATACGCCAAGGCATATCTGCACCTACTGGAATATCTTTAGAAATATATTTAAAATAAGATACAATTGCTTCAAGTTCATCACTATTTGCTTCAAACTTCTTCCCATTCATACTTCTGACCATGCAACCATTAATACGTTCTTCTATCGTTACAATACCTCCAGAACGTTCGATATACTGCGGATAAACAGCAGTCATTCCAACTAATGAAGAAGAGTTCTCATCTAATCCCGCTCCAGCATGACAACTTGTACAAGTTAAATTGTTTCCTACATATTGCTCTGCTTTGTTGTTAGTATCATTTACTAATTCATATCCAAAGAGAATGGACTCACCCATCTCTCCCTCTGGTACATCGTCTAAACTTGGAGGATTATAAGAAAGATTTTTATCATTTGAACTTTTCGCACTCGCTGTTACCATTTCTGTTGCATCTAAACCTTCAACAAAGAATGCTTTTGTAAGCCATACTCCCCCAAGTATTGCTCCAATAAACAAAAGGCCAACGGCTATTCCTGTGCCTGATTTCATAAAATCATCTCCATTGCGTTTGTTACCCTTATATTAACTTAAATAGAAAATGTAATCAGTAATTGCCAGTGAATAAAATGGGTATTTTTAGTAAATGTCAGTTATTCGACACAAAATATGTTATTTCATTTTGTAGGCAAAAGAAAAAGCCAATAGCAAAAACTACTGACTTTACTTTAATATTGTTTAGATTAACCCAAGAATGCTTTTAACATCCAAACATGTTTATCAAGACTTTGATAGGTAGCATTTAATAAATCTTCCGTCATGTCATCTTCTTCTTTTGCAGCTTCATCCATTCCTGATTTTAAGGATTTCATCATGATCTCAAAATCGCTAATAACAGTTTCAACCATTTCGTTTGTTGATTCGTTACCAGTCGCTTCTTTTACATTCGAAATTTCCAAATGCTCTTTTAATGTTGCTACAGGCTGTCCACCTAAAGTTAATATTCGTTCAGCGATTTCATCTAAATGAGTTGCGGCTTCATTGTACAATTCCTCAAATTTCTCATGTAGCGTAAAGAAAGATGGTCCTTTCACATACCAATGGTAGTTATGTAATTTTGTATAAAGCACCGACCATGAAGCTACTAGTTGATTTAATTCATTTTGTAAAGCTGACATAAAACTTTCACACTCCTCTTTCTGTTTTAAGCACTATACTGTTAATATACCGCTATTTTAAGTAAAATAAACATGAAGAAATCATTGAGGTGAAATAAATGTCGATTGCTTGGATTGCCATAATGCCTGTTGTTATTTTGACAGTAGCTTTAGCAAGTTATTTAATTTACTATATCGCAAAAAACAACCAAAAAGATTCACATAAAACGATTGATCCTAAACCAACGCAGCCTTTTTATACTGCCGAGAAAGAAGAAAAGTAAATGAAGTATATTTTCAAATTCCTTATTCGCATTTATCAAAAAGCGATTTCACCTTTGACTCCACCATCTTGTCGCTTCTACCCAACATGCTCAAATTACGGGTTGGAAGCGATTGAAAAACACGGTGCTTTTAAAGGCGCTTACCTAGCAATCCGTCGCATTTTACGCTGTAATCCACTACATCCAGGTGGATATGACCCTGTACCAGAAGAATGGCCACCGAAAAAAGATTAATTTCGGGGCTTTTTTTATTGTGTTTTTTTATAAACTCTTGTATGATAAAACATGTCGAAAGAACAAATCGTAATGATTACTATTTAAGGGGTGCTTATATGAAAAAGACTCTATCTATATTTTTAATTGCTATACTCGCTTTATTTACCGTTGCCTGTAATGCAGATGACCAAGTAAATCAGGATAAAAGTAATAAAGACGTACTTTCTATTTACACAACTGTTTATCCTTTAACTTACTTTGCAGAACGGATTGGCGGTAGTCGTGTTGAAGTTAATTCAATTTATCCTCCTGGATCAAATGAACATTCATTTGACCCAACTCAAAAGGATATGATGAATTTAGCAGATGCGGATTTATTTTTCTATGTTGGTTTAGGTTTAGAAGGCTTCGTTGAAAATGCCCAAAAAACATTAAAAAATGAAAATGTAGAACTTATTGAAACTGCCGCTAATGTATCCGAAGAAAAACTAGACATTAGTACAAGTGTTGCACATGAACATGAAGCTGAAGAAGAAGATCATGATCATGCACATGGTGATATTGACCCTCACGTATGGCTTTCACCTATCATCAGCCAAGATTTAGCACTTTCTATTAAAGACGCTTTAGTAAAAACTCAACCAAATCATAAAGAAGAATTTGAAAAAAATTACAAGTCTTTAATCTCAGAGCTTCAAGATTTAGATAAAGAATTCAAAGAAATGGCAGATAATGCCCCTTCTAAAACATTCTTTGTATCTCATTCTGCATTTGGCTACATTGCTGGGACATACGGATTAACTCAAATTTCCGTAGCCGGGTTGAATTCCCAAGACGAACCCTCTCAAAAAGAATTAACGAAAATTGTAGATCAAGCAAAAGAGAATCATATTCACTATATCCTGTTTGAACAAAATGTTTCTTCTAAGTTAGCAGAAGTCATCCAAAAAGAAGTAGGTGCAGAACCACTTACTCTTCACAATTTAAGTGTTCTTACAGATGAGGACATTAAAAACGATGAAACATACTTTACTTTAATGAAAAAAGATATCGAGACATTAAAAAAGGCTTTGCATGAATCAAAATAATATGTGTTAAACAAAAAATAAACCCGTACAAAGAGTCCGTATAATGGCTCTATGCACGGGTTTTTAATTTTCACTTTATTACCAAGTATTTACCCAACTAATCCACCATTCGTTTTTTAAAGGTAACCACTGTAGCTATAGCTGCTACTATAATCCATCCAATAATCACTGCAAATGGCTTAATCAAATCCCCTAAAGCATAACTTTTTTCAAGTAGCTCTCCCAAAAGAATAATTTGAACACTTGGAAGCCATTCGACAACTTTCAATATAGGATAATTTTCAATGAACGCCATCCCCATAGGTCCTAATGAAAATATAGCTAGTACGGGTAATACAATCACAGACGATTCCATTACAGACTTAGCAAAAAGGCCTAAAAATGTTCCGACAGCTATATAAAATACTGCTGATAACATTAGTGCTAATGCCATCACTACTAAATTCCCTGGCATATACCCTGAGAAATACATACATCCCCCTACAATAAGCATAGTTGATATAAATGTTAATGTACTTTTACCAATTAGGATTTCAGAAGTCGATGCTGGAGATAACATTAAACTCCTCAGCGTATTCTTCTCTTTCTCTTCAGCAATCAAGCAACATTGGACGTAAGTGGCTACCATTGAAAATGTAATGTTAATCGACATAAAGTACCCTTGAATTGTATCGACACCCATTCGAGCATACATAGCTGCTAAAATTAGCGGTAAAAAGATCATTGATGATACCGCTATATTACGCGAAAACTCCTTGTAGTCTTTCACTAATATTGCTTGGATTCTTTTAACTGATGTGTTCATAGTAGTTCCCTCCCCGTTACTTGTACGAAAATATCCCCTAAACTCGGTTCATTAGTAGATATACGTTCTACTTGATTATTTTGCATCCATTCAAACATTTGTTTAGCATCTTCCGCTCCTTTACCAATTATTTCCTTTTTACCATTTAATAGTTCAACTGTTAACGAGTCATCTCCAAATTGGCGTTTTAAGTCGGTTGGTGATCCAATTGCACGTATAGTCCCTTTATCCAAAAAAGCTACACGATTACAAAGTACCTCAGCTTCTGTCATATCATGCGTCGTTAAGAAAATTGTCGTTCCCATCTCATTTAATTTACGTAATCCAGCATAAATATGATTAGTGTTCACTGGATCCAGCGCAGAAGTTGGCTCATCTAAAAATAACAATTCTGGTTTATGTAGAATAGCACGTGCTAATGTAACGCGTTGTATCATCCCTTTTGATAAAGTATTAACACGTTTCTTACGTTCTTCATATAAATTAACAAACTTGAGCGCCTCTTCAACTGATGAATCAGGTAAATTATATAATTTACTATATAATAGGAGGTTTTCTTCAATTGAAATCCTCGTATATAAACCACTATTATCTGTTAAGATTCCAAATCGACTACGTGCTGCAGGTTGTTGCAATGCTTTCGCATCACTATTAAAGACGCGTACATCTCCTCCAGATGCAGTAAGTTGCCCAGTTAAAATTTTTATCGTCGTTGTTTTACCCGACCCACTTGGTCCAAGGAAACCAAATATTTCCCCCTTTTTAATTTCAAAAGAAACATCTCGGATTGCCTTCTCCTTTTGAAAGCTCTTTTCTAAATGTTTTACTTCAATTATCGTTTCCATTAGTATTCCCCCTGTATTCGATCTTGACCTAAGAATACAAGAGGCTTCATGATCGTGCATTATATATCGGGTGAATGGAGTTATATGATGGTGAATGATATCAAATTATGTGTGAATGGAGGACGATTATTTCCTGAGAAATAATTTATATTCCGACTATTTTCTTTAATTCGACTAACTTACTTTTAGATAAAGGAACATGTGTTCTTTCATTACCAGATAAAATTAAGCTATAGCTATTTTTAGTCCATGTAACAATTTCTCTAACCTTTTGTAAGTTTACAATATATGACCGATGACAACGGAAGAAACCAAATGGAACTAGACGGTGTTCGAGATCATTAAGTGTTAAGGTACATGGAAATGCATCTCCACTGACATATACATTCACTACTCCATCTACACTTTCAATATAGTCAATTTCAGGTGGATTAAATAATATGAATTTATCATTCAGCTTGGTAGGAATTTTCTCTAATTTAATTAGCTGATTTTCAGTTTCAGGTGTTTTCTCGAATTCTTTTCTCTCCTCTTGTAAATCCAATGGTTCTAATCCCGTTGTATCCAGACGATATAGTTGATCTGATGAACTCAGCAGATCTTCTAAGTTATTCGCCAATAAATATACAATATATCCTTTTTCCTTTAATGTTGTAATGACAATTTCGACAATACGTTTAGTTTCTACATCTAGATTTTGAAAAGGCTCTTCTAAAATATGTATAGGTTGCTCATGCATTAATAATTTGGCAAACCGAACTCTTTGAACTTGTACATCATTTAAATCCTTGATTTTCACACTTTCTTTATCCATCAAACCAGTAATTTTAAGAACATCCTCGAGTACCGCATTTGAATTATATAAAGCCCTTTCAAACTTCAGGCTTTCCATTACTGTTAATCGTTCGTAGCACCCTTCTTTTCTAAAATGAAAGTTTATTTGATTATTGTATTGGAGTTGTTGTACAATATATCCTATTTGTTCTACATCAGAGTATATGCCAGTTACAGCACCCTCATTAAATGGCAATTTGAACGAAGGACAAATTGTGACACCACCAATAACAGACTCAGGAATAACAATCTGTTGAAAATCTTTTGTCATATTTATTAACTTCCTCTCACAAATAATAAAATTATACAACATAATGGAAATTAATTCATTTAAACCAATTAAAATACATATGAAAACTGCTGAATTCGCCTAAAATCAATGCTATTAATAAAAATTAAACCATCTATGATATTAATCATCATAGATGGTTTAATTAATTTCAATCTTGAGTTTATTCTTTGTTTAATAATTCTTTTAATTTTCTTCGCAATAACTTATTTGAACCATTACGAGGTAATTCACTAACGATATAAATTTGATGTGGTACTTTATAATTGGCTAAATGTCCCCTGCAAAACGCGAGCAATTCATCTACATTTACTCTTTCTTTTAAAACAACAAATGCATTTGGTACTTGCCCCCATTTTTCATTCTCTACTCCACATACACCAGCTTCACGCACAGCATCATGTGAGACGAGCACATTTTCAATCTCCGCAGGATATATATTCTCACCACCAGAAATGATTAAATCTGAACGGCGATCAACGACATACAAATAACCCTCATCGTCTAAATAACCAATATCTCCTGAGTGTAACCAGCCATTTTCCTGAGAAGACTTATCTGAAAATCTGCCTATATATCCAGGTGTTACATGAGGACCACGAATTAAAATCTCACCTTGATCAAAAGCTTTCTCTGCACCATCGATACGGATTTGATTGAAAAAGAGTGCTTTACCCGCAGATCCTAATTTACGCAATGCATCTGTACTTGATAAAGTTGCTGTTTGTGAAGATGTTTCTGTCATTCCGTATGTTTGGGAAACATTAAGCCCAAGTTGTTCCGCCCTCTTCAAATAATCGATTGGAACCGGCCCGCCTCCTGCAAGCATTGTTAAAAACTTTGGAGAAACTTTAGCATTTCTAGCTTCCAACTCCGATATAATTCTTTCTAAAGTGACAGAAACAACAGACATTCTTGTTACAGTACCTGCTAATAATTCGTTTACTATTTCTTTAACACTAAATTTAGGATAGAGTTTAATTTCGACACCATGCAATAATGATTTAGCTAGCATGGAAAATCCACTAATATGAAATAATGGCATTGTACAAAGCCAACAATCATCTTCTACTAAACCCATATTATAAACGGAGGAAGTAGCACTTGAAACGTGATTCCCTACCGTTTGACGAACTCCTTTTGGATATCCAGTTGTACCCGATGTATACATGATTGTCATCGTTTGATCATCATCCCACTCGTTTGCAAGAATGAATCCCTCTTCATGACTTGTATAAATTTCATTAAAAGTCAATGATGGCACTTTATTTACTGGCAATTTCCCCACTAGTAAGTCCTCTACTAAAATAAAATCAACTGCCGCATCATCAATTTGATAAGCTAGTTCTTTGTCTGTTAATCGTAAATTTAATAGTACCATTTCACATTGCAAATGCATACAAGCATACATCATCCAAATAATATCGGGATGGGATGGTGCATAAATAGCTACCCTTGATCGCGGCTTTACGCCATTTGCAGTTAACTTTTTCGCTAAAATATGTGCTTTATCATTCGCTTCTTTAAACGTCCACTGTTCTTCTTCAAAGCTAAGTGCAATCCGCTCAGGTGTTAATAGGCTACGTTGTAAAAGCCAGTTTGGTATCATTTTTTCACCCCCTGGTTGTATATGTTGATAAAAAAAGCTGCCCTTGGAGGACAGCTTAGAATGACAACTTTTTTGAGCTGTCTTTTGTTGACGATTACTTGAAGTATTTATTTTGCATATCCAGCACTTACGGGAAACGTGGGAACTGCCCAAAGTCTGGTTCGCGTTTTTCTTTGAATGCGTCGCGACCTTCTTTTGCTTCATCTGTTGTGTAGTAAAGTAAAGTTGCATCTCCAGCGAATTGTTGAAGACCTGCTAAACCATCTGTGTCTGCGTTGAATGACGCTTTTAAGAAGCGTAATGCAGTAGGTGATTTAGAAAGCATTTCTTCACACCATTGAACAGTTTCGTCTTCTAATCTTTCTAGAGGAACAACTGTATTTACTAAGCCCATATCCAATGCTTCTTGTGCATCGTATTGACGGCATAGGTACCAAATTTCACGCGCTTTTTTATGGCCAACGATACGTGCTAAATAACCTGCACCGTAACCAGCGTCAAATGAACCTACTTTAGGTCCAGTTTGTCCGAAGCGAGCGTTTTCTGCTGCGATTGTTAAATCACAAACGATGTGTAACACATGTCCGCCACCAATTGCGTAACCAGCAACCATTGCTACTACAGGTTTTGGCGTGATACGGATTAAATGTTGTAAGTCTAATACGTTTAAACGAGGAATGTTGTCATCTCCAACATAGCCACCGTTTCCACGAACTTTTTGGTCTCCACCTGCGCAGAATGCTTGATCGCCTTCCCCAGTTAAAATAATTACACCGATATTTGCATTATCACGTGCACGTGTAAATGCGTCGATTAATTCTGAAGTTGTTTTTGGTCGGAATGCATTGCGCACTTCCGGACGATTAATTGTAATTTTCGCGATACCATTATAAGATTCATACTTAATATCTTCGTATGTACGCTCTGTTACCCATTGACGAGTCATATATATAATCCTCCTACTTGAAATTTTTAATTTTGTTCCTCTATTATTGTAGCAAAAGTTTTAGGATTTTCCACATGAATTGCATGTCCAGCTTTTGATACGACTACATGCTTACAATTTTGGAATAAATTCTTCATATCGACAGCTTTTTGATAAAACTTTTTATCTAACTCCCCTGTTACTAAAACAACTGGCTTAGTAAAGCTTGTCAGCTCATCCCAATATGAATTTTGTTGTCCTGTACCTATGCCTCTTAAACTATTTGCTAAACCTCTTTCATTTTGCAATAAGCGGCCTGCACGAATTTCCTCTTGAATTTCTTGAGGTAAGTTTTTTTGCGATTCAAATAAGGGTATGTTCTCCCAATAATCCACAAATGCTTGTATACCCTCTTTTTCAAGACGCTCTGCAAGAATATTATCAGCTTTTACTCTGACAGTCCGTTCTTCAATCGTTTGCAAACCTGGTGAAGCACTTTCCAAAATAAGTTGCTCTATTGTTTCAGGGTATTGCAAAGCATAAGCTAATGCAATGCGCCCCCCCATAGAATAACCTACTAACGTGAATTTATTGATACCACGTTGTGCCAACAATCCATGTAAGACTGAAACTTGCTTCTCCATAGAATAATGCTCTACGTTTTTCGGGCTATCTGTGTAGCCATGACCAATCAAATCAATTGCAATGATACGTACTTGATCGCTCATTGAACTTATTACTTTATCCCAGGTTGTAGAGCTACCAGTAAACCCATGTAATAATACAACGGTTTTTTTGACACGTGGATTAATAATTTCATAATGCAAGTTTAAGCCGTTTACTGTCATCATTACGCTTGCCATTTCGCATCTAACTCCTCACCAATCGCTTTCCATAATTTACGATGTGTCTCAACATTTACTTGACGATTCGTAAATACTTCAATCAAGCGTAGCGGTTTTTGTTTTGATGTTTGTAACACTTCTACAAATGCCTCTTTTGTTTCTACAGCCTGATATTCTGCTCCATACATTACTGCGATTTCTTTAAAGTTAAGTCCTGATGGCGTTCCGAATAATTCTTCATAATGTGCTTCTTCTGTAGCTTGTGCTAAATATGAGAAAATACCACCGCCATCATTATTCATCACAATGATTGTCATATTACACTCTTGATATCGTGTCGTGATTAACCCATTCACATCATGTAGGAACGCTAAATCACCAATCAATAAATACGTTTCACGCTGTCTTGCAAGTTGCACACCAAAAGCAGTAGATACAACACCGTCAATGCCATTTGCACCGCGATTCGCAAAAATCTTCACATCTTTTGCCGTTTTGTTGAAAAATGTATCTACATCCCTGATTGGCATACTACTACTAGAAAATAAATCACTTGCTTCAGGTAAATTTGTAAAGAGCGTCGCTGCCATTGCACCCTCATCAGATTGCTCTTGTAAATACTGCTCAATATGTTTTGTTGCAATACCATTTGCAGCAATCCAATTAGATCTATAAATAGCATCGATTGTTGACTCAACAGTGACATCTTCTAACCAGTCACTGACACTTGCATGTACGTGATGTGTTGCAATTGCTAAAGAATCACGGAACATCGGATCTTCATCTATTACTATAAACGTATTAGGTTTAACCAAGGTTAAAAATAATGAAAGAGGTTTAGATACTAACTGTGCGCCAAAGCGAATAACAGTATCAGGTGCCATCGAATTTTTAAAAGCCTCGTTTTTCAAAATAGCATCATACTGATCAATGATATAATCCATACAATCTTCGGGAATATTCGAACGTAAATGAGATAGGCTCTCCACAAGAACTGGCCATTTCACCTTTCGAATAAAATCCCAAACAGCTTTTAATTCCGTTCCTGGATTCATCTCACCAAAGATTAATAATCCTTTTTCAGCTTTGTTAATTGCTATTTCTAATGTATTAAATGCTTTTGTCGAAGGACGTAATTCAGCTCCGTAACTTTCCACAAAGGTCCCACCTGGTAACGTTTCTTGGAAATTGATCAGTAGTGGTTCACGGAACGGTACATTAATTTGTACAGGGCCAGCAGGTGCAGTCGTCGCAATCGACATCGCACGTGCTATATGACGTTCGATAAATGACATTGTCCCTGTTGATGTATCTGGTAGTGGAAAGTCCACTGACCATTTTACATGCGTACCGTATAAATTCACTTGAGCGATTGCTTGTGGTGCTCCGACTTCACGTAATTCATGTGGACGATCCGCCGTTAATATGATCAATGGTACACGCGCATAGCTCGCTTCTACGATTGCAGGGAAGTAATTCGCTGCCGCTGTTCCTGATGTACAAACTAGTACAACCGGTCGCACACTTGCCTTTGCAATACCTAATGCCAAAAATGCTGCAGAACGCTCATCTACTTGACGGTATAAATTAAATTCCTTTGAAGAAGCAAAAGCATAAGCAAGTGGAGTTGAGCGTGAGCCTGGACTCACAACTACATCTCGTGCACCTGCTTTATATAATGACGCAACGAGCTTATAAACATAGCTCGTTAAAGTCTCTTTCTCACTCATGTAATTGTCCTCCTAAAGCTCGTAACATCGGACGGAATTTCACTAAAGTTTCATCGTATTCACTGCTTGGTTGTGAATCAGCCACTATGCCACCACCAGCATATAAAAATGCTTGATCTTTAGCTAAAAGAGCCGAACGAATAGCTACAGCAAATTCCCCGTTACCTTGAGCATCTAGCCACCCAATTGGAGCTGCATAGAGACCGCGATTCATTGGTTCATATTCTCGTATTACTTCCATTGCCTTCATACGAGGTACGCCCCCTAAAGCCGGTGTTGGGTGCAATGTTTTTACTAATTGTAAAACAGTCGCTCCTTCTTTCAATGGACCTTCAACTGGTGTAAACAAATGTTGTATATCTCTAATTTTCAGCAACTGTGGCGCGTTTGGAATTTGATAGCTTGCACAGTTTTCTTTAAATGTCTGTAAGATCATATCCACCACATATTGATGCTCGGAAAGGTTCTTCGTATCATTTAATAAGCTTTGTCCTAGCAAGTCATCTTCTTCAGCCGTTTTCCCACGTTTGATAGAACCCGCAATACACGAAGAGTAAGCATATTTATCGGAAACCTTTACTAAACGCTCAGGTGATGCTCCAAAAAACAATTTACCTTGCTCTTCTAGGCCAAATAAATAGCTTTCTGGCTGCTCCATCATTACTTGTGATAACACATTCGGAGATGTTACTTGTTCTTCAAATTGCAAAGCGAGCGATCTTGCAATAACAACTTTGTCCGCTTCTTTCTGACGTATTAAAGACGTGACCTTGCTGATTGATTCCAAGTATTCTTCTTTATAAGGTTCATAACTGCTCTTTATTTGAGGTTTAGGATAGGTTTTTAATGCCTTTACTTGCGCTGTATGAATTAATTCATCACATTCTTTGCGTAAAGCATTAAGTGCTTCTGTCGTATTCTCTTCTTCAGTGATCAAATGAATACTCACATAAGCTTGATCATTCTTTATCACAAGTTGATATGTTGCAACAGCAAAAAAAGCTTCAGGGAAACCTGTCCATTCACCTGACACTTCATTTTCCGTATCAAATGTAAATCCACCAAACAAAATTGGTTGTATATCATTTTCATCATTCACAACATTTTGCGTTATCTTTTTCCATTGTTGTTCAACGTCATCAAATCTATGTTCTTTTGCATCGCTTGTAATTGTATGAGCATGACCCAAACCTGCAAGCGTAAATGTTTTTTCACGATTTTGCCAAAAAAATCGTTGTCCAGCAAATGATTGCTCACCTGCTTCAAAAAAAGCGAGCGCTGACAATCGACTTACTTCTATTGTTTCTGTATGAAAATATAATGTCGATTGCTCCGTTTCAATTCGGTCGCCGGTTGTTGCTGACAACTTCCGATTCATGAAAATTCCCTCCGTCAACGGATCCCACCAATTAATGGAATCCACTCGTACATACTTAAATATCCTATACTATCATACATCTTTATTGGCAATTCGGCACTTCATTTGCAAAGTTCACTCGCAATTTCTATGTATTCCCGCTAGTAATTTACTAAAAAATTCTAATACAGCTAAAATATAAACGTCATGATAGATTATGTCATGACATTTTGTCTAACAACATATATTCTACTTATGAACAACCTTATTTGAATAAGAACTGAAATCGATCGTAATAAAAGTTTTAAAAATACTAGAAGAGAGTCCAGAAAAGGGGTTATCACTACGAGAAAAAAGTCTGATGCTAAGCAAATAAAGTCAGCATTTATGAAAGTAAAACGAAACCTATTGAAAAAGCCACATATCATTGTAAGCTTTGCAATTGCTTTCTTTTTCCTTTTTATAAGTAATACCACCATTTCAGTTGTAATGGCTAGTAATGGAAAGAAGTTAGCACCGATTCGATTAGATATTGGTGGGAATTCTGTGGCTCGGGAAGTTTTTGATACTTTAAACCGCGCAGACTATGAAATTATGAGTGTCGGATTAATACCATATCCTTATACCATAACTATTTCTCTCCATCTAACCAATGAAGAATTGGAAAAAGAAAAACCAATAGTGACAAAGAAAGTTGAAGAAATTTTGGCAGCCCGCTATATTGACGATTATAAAATCAAAATCGAGAAATTCGAAAATGTTCCGCCTAATGAGTTGCCATCTAAAAGTGAAGAAATCCATAAAGAAATGCTGAACCTCTTCCCTATCATTTCAAAAACCATGAAAAAATTCGGATATGATACACCGCCAAGCATAGCATATAACGATATAAAATTTGGAATCCTCATTATAGAATTACCTAATACTGAAAAAAGAAAAAAGACTATAAAGCAAGCTGTGGAAAAGGCTTTAAAGAAGGAAAAGTTTAAAATAAAAAAAGTTGAATTTAAACTGTATAACAAATCGAAAAGACTTCAAGATTATAGATGGAGTCCAATTATTAGCACTATTTCAGATAATCTTATTGGGAAAAGTGATTACATGCTGAAAGGTATAAGTTATCAAATAAAGAATGGAAAAACCTATATTTCTTTAAACACGGGGTTAGACAAGTCTAAGTCCGAAAATGTCACTTATTTAAAAGAGACTTTCAAGAAATTTTTCACATTAGAATCCACTAAAACCCAGATAAAGAAAGATGCTTACGAATTAATCATTTACGGCAAAAGTAAGCAAGTATTAGTGAAAATAACAAAGAATTAACTTCACTGCAAAAAAACGTTATGACAACCTACGTCATGACGTTTTTTTTATACTTAAATTTATATTTTTTTCACATAAGATAAGAAGTTATTACTCGCGATACCTTTCACTTCATCCTCAGTAAAATGGTCTTGCAATTTCTCTAACAAATTTTGAGTTTGAGATGCATTCTGTAAATTCTCAACAAACTGGTGAATGCCGTCAAAATCTGATCCTAACCCTAAATTCTCTACACCCACTACATTTGCTAAATGCATAAAATGTTGAATCAATACCTGCATTGTAGCAGATTCAGTATGATTGACAATAAACTCTGGATAATAAACTAGATGAATATGACCACCATGTTCTACAAGAGCCTTTGCCTGCTCATCCGTTAAATTACGAGGATGGTCACATAATGCACGTGCATTCGAGTGACTAGCAATAATATGTTTAGCTATCGGTAGTACATCCCAAAATCCTTGCATGTTTAAATGTGATACATCTATGAGTATGTCACGTTCATTTAATAATGCCACAACCTCTTTTGCAAAATCTTTCAAACCTAAATTAGGGTCATTTTGTGCACCATAGGCAACAGCATTCTCATTATTCCAAGTGAGGCCAACTAGTTTCACTCCTGCATCTAATATAGCCTGTAATTTGAATAGATCGGCTCCGATGGCATCACAACCTTCTAATGTTAAAACCGCTCCAATTTCACCTTCTTGTAGCGTTTCTAGTTGATGCCAATCTGTAATATGTACGATCTCCGGATTTGGAGCAAGCACTTGTGTTTGGAATAATTCAATTTGGCGGAGTGCCTCTAAATATTTTCTTCCTTGAGGTATATCTTCATCTACGAAAATCGCAAAAAATTGTACCTTCACTTTTCCTTGCTTTAAGCGTTCTAAATTTGCTTGTAATTGTGGTGCATTTCTAAAATTAAGTGGTTCTTCGGCTATGGACAATTTCCATAACACATCACAATGCAAATCGATAATATTCATATGTTGTACCCCCATTAGCTATCTTACTGCACATATTATACATGGTTACGATGTTTCAGCATAATATCGCTTGTTTGATTTTTGAAATACTTGTGTGCACAATATGACCGATAGTAGCACTGCTATTGCCGAAAATCCTACAGCCACCATTTGTAAAGAAAACCATTCAGCTAGAGCACCGATAATAAAAGTAAATGAAATTTGTATTATACTTAAGAACATTGCTGTTACACTACCAAACCGCCCCATAATTTCTGTTGGCACATTTTTTTGATAGAAAGTATCATATCCTGAGTTGGAGAATGACATAAAGAACCCTAAAAAGATAAATGCTGCAGTTGCTGTCCAAAACCCTACAGAGCTGTAAAATAATAAATAGCCAACTGTGGTCATCAACATACCTACGGCAAAGTATATTTGTAATGATATTTTTTTCACAAACATTGCTGATATTGATGCCCCAATAATTGAGCCTATCCCCGTAATGCTAACGATTACTCCATACATTTGATTAGATAATCCTAAGTTTTGCTTAATAAATGTCACCTCTTGTGAATCTAGAGAAAAAGCAATCATTAAAGCAACTTGGAATAATAAATATACTTTTATAAAATAATGATCTTGTTTTATATATGACTTAACAACTTGCCAATCTACTAACATCATTTTTAAAGAAATTGGTTCACGCTTTAATATTGTTTCATCTTCGATATTTGGTAACAGGTAAATACAAATCGCACAACAAAAGAATGTAACTGCGTTAATCACGACACATATCGTTGTACCTACTGTTGCAATTAGTATACCCGCAAGCGCTGGGCCGATTAAAAACGAACCTGAATTCATCATACTCATAATTGAATTAAATCGTCGTCGATCGGTTTCCTTTACAAATTTCGTAATATAAAAAGTAGAGCTGGGCCCAAAAAAAGAACCTGCCATATTTGCAACAAAGATTATGGTATAAATAATCCAAATCGATCCCATAAAAGGTACAAGTAGCACAAGTAAACCTCTTATCACATCAGAAATTATCATTAATCTTCTCTTATTCTGCCTATCAATTATGGAGCCGGCAAAGAAATTTGTTAGTAACTTTGCAACAGGACCTACAATATAAATACCTGCAACTGCTGCTGCTGATTTGGTCATATCAAGAACCAAGACATTCAACGCGATTATGTAAATCCAATTCCCAAAAAACGAAACGCCAATTCCACTAAGTAATAAAGAATATCTTTTCCACATCCCAATTTTCACCCCTTATTTGTCAATCGATTGATGAAATTGTATTTCCCCCTTCTACATACAATAAAATCTATATATTTCCATTTTATAATTATGTAAATTTAATATGTATATAAATTTCTGAAGATTCCATAAAATATCTTTCTAATTTCACATAGTTGTCATTAATATTGAGCACAACAAAAATGGAACTGTATCCCCACAGTCCCATTTTTACTTTATTCTATTTGATCGCTAGGTGAATCTGAGGAACCGTATGCTTCTACTTCTAGAAAACTGTCCTCATTATCAACAATCGATCTTTCATCCTGTATAGGTCTCTCTGTTGATGCATTTAATAGTTCCTCCTCAACAGGTCTGTCAGTAGGTACCTTATTTTCTGGTACATGTTCAACACATGTCAGTGCTGTTGGAATAGCCTCTAATCGACCAAATGGAATGTCTTCTCCACATTCACTACATTTTCCATAAGAACCATCATCAATAGCTCGCAACGCAGCCTCAAGTTTTTCAATTTCTTGTTCATTATGCTCGCCTATCGCCATTTCTGTTACTTGATCTGTTAAATCAGTTGCTTGATCTGCAGGATGGTTGTCATAATTGGATAACTCTGTTGAGTCTGGGGGCTCATGTGTATATTTTCTTCCCTGCAACACAAATAATTCTTGTATCATTTGATTTTTTAAATTTTGATATTTTGTGTTCGTCATTTTATTCCTCCATTAATATAACCTATTTTTATTATTTCCTATATTTTTTAAATCAAACATAAAAAAGAGTACTGCTTTTTGCAGTACTCTAAATATCCATTCCAGTATAGATTAATATAGCATCTCTTAAAAGTTGTGCTGTACCATTTTGCTCTTTATCATAATAGCTCGTGAAACGTTCATCTGCTGTATACATTTCTGCAAGTCCTGCATGTGCTTCTTTACTATACTTTGGCCAATAATACATTAACCATCGCTTATGTGCTTCGGCAGCACGCTGAGCAACATCACTATCAGCTTGACCAGTTTCCATTGCTTGCTTTAATAATCTCTTCACGTCTTGCTCTAATGCTTGCACTTCTTCATATTGCTGCTCAGTCATTTGTTGCACTTTATTATTGGAAGCATCAACTGTAGTATCTCCGTAATTTTGACGTATCTCTTGACCATATTGTTTTTCATTATCTAAAATCATTTTTTCCTTTAAACCTTCAAACTTTTCTTCATTCGACATTTGAATTCCTCCATTCATAGCACTGATCGTTTTAGTTACCGTTGTTATCATGACATCTAATTGGTGGCGTTTCTCCATTAATGCCTTATAATGCTCCATTAAGGCATTCTTATAGTCAAAATTCTCGACTGTTATGATTTCTTTAATGACTTCTAACTTAAAGCCTAATTCACGATAAAATAATATTTGCTGTAACAAATCAATCTCTTCTTGCCCATAAATACGATAACCTGAAGAATTTACACGTGCAGGTTTTAACAAGCCTAGATCATCATAATAACGCAATGTTCTTGAACTAACTCCTGACAGCTGAGCAAGTTTTTGAATTGTCATTTCCATCTTCTTTCACCTCCATGTTTCTACTATATAGTTTGACGTAACGTTAAGGTCAACAGTATTTAAAATAAAAAATCTAAGTATCGGCAATCAGCCTTTACTTAGTATGTTACTTTCATTATCTGCAAAAATAGCTTTAACTCATTAAAAAAATGCCTTTTCAATTTACTTTCCAAACGCAAAAAAACCATTAGAATCATATTTGATTCTAATGGTTTTTAAAGTATGACCCCTACGGGATTCGAACCCGTGTTACCGCCGTGAAAGGGCGGTGTCTTAACCGCTTGACCAAGGGGCCTATATGGCGGAGAAGGAGGGATTTGAACCCTCGCGCCGCTTACGCGACCTACACCCTTAGCAGGGGCGCCTCTTCAGCCACTTGAGTACTTCCCCATATATGGCTCCGAAGGTAGGACTCGAACCTACGACCGTCCGGTTAACAGCCGGATGCTCTACCACTGAGCTACTTCGGAAAAATTTTAATGGTGGGCCTAAATGGACTCGAACCATCGACCTCACGCTTATCAGGCGTGCGCTCTAACCAGCTGAGCTATAGGCCCATAAAATTGGAGCGGGTGAAGAGAATCGAACTCTCGACAACAGCTTGGAAGGCTGTGGTTTTACCACTAAACTACACCCGCATCATGGTGGGTCAGGACGGAATCGAACCGCCGACACTTAGAGCTTCAATCTAATGCTCTACCAACTGAGCTACTGACCCATGATGATTAATACAATATTTTTAAAAAATGGCGGTCCGGACGGGACTCGAACCCGCGACCTCCTGCGTGACAGGCAGGCATTCTAACCAACTGAACTACCGGACCATTTGGTTGCGGGGACAGGATTTGAACCTGTGACCTTCGGGTTATGAGCCCGACGAGCTACCGAACTGCTCCACCCCGCGATAATGATATTATGAAATTAAATTTTAAAAAATGGAGGAGGAAGAGGGATTCGAACCCCCGCGCGGTATGACCCGCCTGTCGGTTTTCAAGACCGATCCCTTCAGCCAGACTTGGGTATTCCTCCAAAAAATATAACGTTGTGTAGATGGTGGACCTTGCAGGACTCGAACCTGCGACCGGACGGTTATGAGCCGTCTGCTCTAACCAACTGAGCTAAAGGTCCTTTAGTTTGGTTAGTATGGCGGCAGAGGGGATCGAACCCCCGACCTCACGGGTATGAACCGTACGCTCTAGCCAGCTGAGCTACGCCGCCATGATGGTATTAAATTTAGTAATAAATTGGTGGAGCCTAGCGGGATCGAACCGCTGACCTCCTGCGTGCAAGGCAGGCGCTCTCCCAGCTGAGCTAAGGCCCCATAGGGTTGAAAGTATTAATGGTCGGGAAGACAGGATTCGAACCTGCGACCCCTTGGTCCCAAACCAAGTGCTCTACCAAGCTGAGCTACTTCCCGTTAATGGCGCGCCCGGCAGAAGTCGAATCCACAACCTTCTGATCCGTAGTCAGACGCTCTATCCAATTGAGCTACGGGCGCATTTATATCACTTATATTATATTAAAATATGGTGCCGAGGACCGGAATCGAACCGGTACGGTAGTCACCTACCGCAGGATTTTAAGTCCTGTGCGTCTGCCAGTTCCGCCACCCCGGCATATTTTGGAGCGGAAGACGAGGTTCGAACTCGCGACCCCCACCTTGGCAAGGTGGTGTTCTACCACTGAACTACTTCCGCAATATGCTGATAAACTTAAAAATTATGGTGCGGGTGAAGGGAGTCGAACCCCCACGCCTTGCGGCGCTAGATCCTAAGTCTAGTGCGTCTGCCAGTTCCGCCACACCCGCATATAATGTTTTTTAAAAATGGTGAGCCATGTAGGATTCGAACCTACGACCCTCTGATTAAAAGTCAGATGCTCTACCAACTGAGCTAATGGCTCATATAAAATGAATGGTGCCGGCGAAAGGAGTCGAACCCTCGACCTACTGATTACAAGTCAGTTGCTCTACCAACTGAGCTACACCGGCATTGTTTATTTAAAATAATGGTGGAGGATGACGGGATCGAACCGCCGACCCCCTGCTTGTAAGGCAGGTGCTCTCCCAGCTGAGCTAATCCTCCATATTGTTCGCCTAGCAACGTCCTACTCTCACAGGGGGAAACCCCCAACTACCATCGGCGCTAAAGAGCTTAACTTCCGTGTTCGGCATGGGAACGGGTGTGACCTCTTTGCCATCGTCACTAGACTATTTTCTTAAGGACAAGAATTATTATAACATCTTTTTTAAAGTTTAGCAAGTGTTTTTTGCTATTTTAGAAAAGTTTTTTTCTTATTCTCTCAAAACTGGATAAATTACATTGAAGTTCGTTAAGTAAAATTTGGTTAAGTCCTCGATCTATTAGTATTCGTCAGCTCCGTATGTCGCCACACTTCCACCTCGAACCTATCTACCTCATCGTCTTTGAGGGATCTTACTTACTTGCGTAATGGGAAATCTCATCTTGAGGGGGGCTTCATGCTTAGATGCTTTCAGCACTTATCCCGTCCACACATAGCTACCCAGCGATGCCCTTGGCAGAACAACTGGTACACCAGCGGTGTGTCCATCCCGGTCCTCTCGTACTAAGGACAGCTCCTCTCAAATTTCCTACGCCCACGACGGATAGGGACCGAACTGTCTCACGACGTTCTGAACCCAGCTCGCGTACCGCTTTAATGGGCGAACAGCCCAACCCTTGGGACCGACTACAGCCCCAGGATGCGATGAGCCGACATCGAGGTGCCAAACCTCCCCGTCGATGTGGACTCTTGGGGGAGATAAGCCTGTTATCCCCGGGGTAGCTTTTATCCGTTGAGCGATGGCCCTTCCATGCGGAACCACCGGATCACTAAGCCCGTCTTTCGACCCTGCTCGACTTGTAGGTCTCGCAGTCAAGCTCCCTTATGCCTTTACACTCTACGAATGATTTCCAACCATTCTGAGGGAACCTTTGGGCGCCTCCGTTACTCTTTAGGAGGCGACCGCCCCAGTCAAACTGCCCGCCTGACACTGTCTCCTACCCCGCTAAGGGGCATGGGTTAGAAGTTCAATACATCTAGGGTAGTATCCCACCAACGCCTCCTCCGAAGCTGGCGCTCCGGAATCTCTGGCTCCTACCTATCCTGTACAAGATGTATCAAAATTCAATATCAGGCTACAGTAAAGCTCCACGGGGTCTTTCCGTCCTGTCGCGGGTAACCTGCATCTTCACAGGTACTATAATTTCACCGAGTCTCTCGTTGAGACAGTGCCCAGATCGTTACGCCTTTCGTGCGGGTCGGAACTTACCCGACAAGGAATTTCGCTACCTTAGGACCGTTATAGTTACGGCCGCCGTTTACTGGGGCTTCAATTCGCACCTTCGCTTGCGCTAAGCACTCCTCTTAACCTTCCAGCACCGGGCAGGCGTCAGCCCCTATACGTCACCTTACGGTTTTGCAGAGACCTGTGTTTTTGCTAAACAGTCGCCTGGGCCTATTCACTGCGGCTCTCTCGGGCTTTCACCCTACTAGAGCACCCCTTCTCCCGAAGTTACGGGGTCATTTTGCCGAGTTCCTTAACGAGAGTTCTCTCGCACACCTTAGGATTCTCTCCTCGACTACCTGTGTCGGTTTGCGGTACGGGCACCTTTTACCTCGCTAGAGGCTTTTCTTGGCAGTGTGAAATCAGGAACTCCGGACATACGTCCTCGTCATCACAGCTCAACGTTATAGAAATGGGATTTGCCTCATTTCACGCCTCACTGCTTGAACATGCATAACCAACAGCATGCTTACCCTATCCTACTGCGTCCCCCCATTGCTCAAATGGTAAATAGGTGGTACAGGAATATCAACCTGTTGTCCATCGCCTACGCCTATCGGCCTCGGCTTAGGTCCCGACTAACCCTGAGCGGACGAGCCTTCCTCAGGAAACCTTAGTCATTCGGTGGACGGGATTCTCACCCGTCTTTCGCTACTCATACCGGCATTCTCACTTCTAAGCGCTCCACCAGTCCTTCCGGTCTGACTTCACAGCACTTAGAACGCTCTCCTACCACGGACATCTAAGATGTCCATCCACAGCTTCGGTGAATTGTTTAGCCCCGATACATTTTCGGCGCAGCGTCACTCGACCAGTGAGCTATTACGCACTCTTTAAATGATGGCTGCTTCTGAGCCAACATCCTGGTTGTCTAAGCAACGTCACATCCTTTTCCACTTAACAATTACTTTGGGACCTTAGCTGGTGGTCTGGGCTGTTTCCCTCTTGACTACGGATCTTATCACTCGCAGTCTGACTCCCGTGCATAAATCACTGGCATTCGGAGTTTGTCTGAATTCGGTAATCCGGGATGGACCCCTAGTTCAAACAGTGCTCTACCTCCAGGATTCTTTATCACGAGGCTAGCCCTAAAGCTATTTCGGAGAGAACCAGCTATCTCCAGGTTCGATTGGAATTTCTCCGCTACCCACACCTCATCCCCGCACTTTTCAACGTACGTGGGTTCGGGCCTCCAGTAAGTGTTACCTTACCTTCACCCTGGACATGGGTAGATCACCTGGTTTCGGGTCTACAACCACATACTCATTCGCCCTATTCAGACTCGCTTTCGCTGCGGCTCCGTCTTCTAAAACTTAACCTCGCATGTAATCGTAACTCGCCGGTTCATTCTACAAAAGGCACGCTATCACCCATTAACGGGCTCTAACTACTTGTAGGCACATGGTTTCAGGATCTATTTCACTCCCCTTCCGGGGTGCTTTTCACCTTTCCCTCACGGTACTGGTTCACTATCGGTCACTAGGTAGTATTTAGCCTTGGGAGATGGTCCTCCCAGATTCCGACGGAATTTCACGTGTTCCGCCGTACTCAGGATACACTCAAGAGAGAATGAACTTTCAACTACAGGGCTGTTACCTGCTCTGGCGGGCCTTTCCAGACCGCTTCGTTTAACTCATTCCTTTGTAACTCCATATAGAGTGTCCTACAACCCCAAGAGGCAAGCCTCTTGGTTTGGGCTATTCCCGTTTCGCTCGCCGCTACTCAGGGAATCGATTTTTCTTTCTCTTCCTCCAGGTACTTAGATGTTTCAGTTCCCTGGGTCTGCCATCAAGACGCTATGTATTCACGTCAAGATACTGCTCCATTACGAACAGTGGGTTCCCCCATTCGGAAATCTCCGGATCAAAGCTCACTTACAGCTCCCCGAAGCATATCGGTGTTAGTGCCGTCCTTCTTCGGCTCCTAGTGCCAAGGCATCCGCCATGCGCCCTTAATAACTTAACCTAAAAGTTAGTTATTAAGCCTAAAAAACTTAATAATAAAAAATGTGTTACTTAATTTGCTTCAATGTCGTTTTATCCAGTTTTCAAAGAACAAGGTTTTGAAGATCATTTTACAATGAGCCTTCAAAACTGAACGCAAGACGTTAATCGACAGATCCAAGATCTGTTTCCGTAATTATCCTTAGAAAGGAGGTGATCCAGCCGCACCTTCCGATACGGCTACCTTGTTACGACTTCACCCCAATCATCTATCCCACCTTCGGCGGCTGGCTCCATAAAGGTTACCTCACCGACTTCGGGTGTTACAAACTCTCGTGGTGTGACGGGCGGTGTGTACAAGGCCCGGGAACGTATTCACCGTGGCATGCTGATCCACGATTACTAGCGATTCCGGCTTCATGTAGGCGAGTTGCAGCCTACAATCCGAACTGAGAACGATTTTATGAGATTAGCATACCCTCGCGAGTTAGCGACTCTTTGTATCGTCCATTGTAGCACGTGTGTAGCCCAGGTCATAAGGGGCATGATGATTTGACGTCATCCCCACCTTCCTCCGGTTTGTCACCGGCAGTCACCTTAGAGTGCCCAACTAAATGATGGCAACTAAGATCAAGGGTTGCGCTCGTTGCGGGACTTAACCCAACATCTCACGACACGAGCTGACGACAACCATGCACCACCTGTCACCAATGTCCCCGAAGGGAAAACTCTATCTCTAGAGCGGTCATTGGGATGTCAAGACCTGGTAAGGTTCTTCGCGTTGCTTCGAATTAAACCACATGCTCCACCGCTTGTGCGGGCCCCCGTCAATTCCTTTGAGTTTCAACCTTGCGGCCGTACTCCCCAGGCGGAGTGCTTAATGCGTTAGCTGCAGCACTAAGGGGCGGAAACCCCCTAACACTTAGCACTCATCGTTTACGGCGTGGACTACCAGGGTATCTAATCCTGTTTGCTCCCCACGCTTTCGCGCCTCAGTGTCAGTTACAGACCAGAAAGTCGCCTTCGCCACTGGTGTTCCTCCAAATCTCTACGCATTTCACCGCTACACTTGGAATTCCACTTTCCTCTTCTGCACTCAAGTCTCCCAGTTTCCAATGACCCTCCACGGTTGAGCCGTGGGCTTTCACATCAGACTTAAGAAACCACCTGCGCGCGCTTTACGCCCAATAAATCCGGACAACGCTTGCCACCTACGTATTACCGCGGCTGCTGGCACGTAGTTAGCCGTGGCTTTCTAATAAGGTACCGTCAAGGTACGTTCAGTTACTAACGTACTTGTTCTTCCCTTACAACAGAGTTTTACGATCCGAAAACCTTCATCACTCACGCGGCGTTGCTCCATCAGACTTTCGTCCATTGTGGAAGATTCCCTACTGCTGCCTCCCGTAGGAGTTTGGGCCGTGTCTCAGTCCCAATGTGGCCGATCACCCTCTCAGGTCGGCTATGCATCGTTGCCTTGGTAGGCCGTTACCCCACCAACTAGCTAATGCACCGCGGGCCCATCTAGTAGTGACAGCCGAAACCGCCTTTCAGCATTTTGCCATGTGACAAAATGGATTATTCGGTATTAGCCCCGGTTTCCCGGAGTTATCCCAATCTACTAGGTAGGTTGCCCACGTGTTACTCACCCGTCCGCCGCTAAATCAGAAGAAGCAAGCTTCTTCATCATTCGCTCGACTTGCATGTATTAGGCACGCCGCCAGCGTTCGTCCTGAGCCAGGATCAAACTCTCCATAAAAGTAGTTTGAAAGCTCATTAGCTTTGCTAGCGTATCATCCGAAGATGATATCTATTTTTGTTTTGATCCACCAACAGAGTTGATGTTCAAAAACATTTATTGATTAACGTCTTGCATGTTCAGTTTTCAAGGTTCATTTTGTTGTCGTTTCGTAAGCGACTTCAATATCTTATCATCATCTGTTTTCTTTGTCAAATACTTTTTTGAAAAAGTTTTTTAAGATGTTGTATTCATATTTTGTAGCACGTCTTAACGACATTTATTACTATACAGCATGCTATTTTAAAAATCAACAGTTTTTTTAAAATAACTTTATATTCTTTTTTCATTAATTATATACAGCATAATATAGGATGTTACAATCACACCTATTACTTGAGTATGCATTAGTTTTTCATGAAATAGAATATACTTTAAGTTTACCACACATTACCGCTCCAATTGTTTCAAATAGATCCGCTATTGAGCACACTTTCATACTCACTCATTATAAAGACTCCTTAAAAGATTATGTCCTAACAAATTGGGTACTATAGCTAGTATAGTAAAACAATTCAATAGAAGAATCTAGTCAATATGATTCCTCTTAAATAGGAAATTAGAAAAATTAAGTAATTGTACGAACCTAATATTCATTGTATATGTCATTAATGCTAAACTTTTTCGGAACTCTTGCTCATATAACTAATAACCGGTTGCTAATGCGTAAGCTACAAATAACAAAAAAGTTGAACCATTTACCATTAAGTCTCACTCCCCTACTTATTAGTACACTCTTTTTGTTTGCAATACAACCGGATAAATAGTGTTTTAGAATAAAGTTTTTTTTATGGAAGAATTACATTCCTACAAAAGCACAGGCTGTAATGTAAAAAGAACTGTTGAACTTACTACCGAGATGTAACTTAATGATTCAAACCATAGAATGAATTGAATCATTAAAAATTAACTCACATCAATTGAATACAGCCAATTACTTTTTTAAATTGGCCTATTTTATTCTTAAATTTCATAAAGAATATTGAAGAAATAAATAAAATCAAAAAAGCATTCAATAAAAAAGTTATGACGTTGGAATCTGTACAGCCTGCAAGTGTAACTTAAATAGCAGAAAAGGGTAAATTCCCCAACCACATAGTGTACAATACGAATACTAGATGTACATAATTTTAACTTGAGCAAACGGCGTTCGAAATAAAAAAAATGAAACTAAGGAGGAATACTATATTGAATTTCTTACTGGATAACACTTTAACTCATGAAATGTTTATTAAGTTGATTGTTGCAGCTACGTTGAGTTTAGTCATCGGTATTGAAAGAGAGTTGAAAAGAAAACCTGTTGGATTGAAAACAAGTTTAGTCATTGCCACGTTCAGCTGTTTGTTAACAATCATTTCAATAGAATCGGTTTATAACGCTAAACCAGTACCCGGCATAAATGTCACAATGGATCCACTCCGCTTAGCTGCACAAATAGTCAGTGGAATTGGTTTTTTGGGTGCTGGAGTAATCTTACGTAGAGGTAATGACAATATAAGCGGCTTAACAACTGCCGCTATGATTTGGGGAGCTGCAGGAATTGGTATTGCAGTTGGTGCAGGTTTTTATGGGCAAGCTATTATTGCTGTAGTTATTATTATGATTGGTGTAGAAATTCTTGCTCCAATTTTCATGAAATTTGGACCTAAGCGACTTCGTATGCGTGAAGTATCATTAAAGATAGGCGTTAAAAATACACAAGATATCAATGATATTTTACTATTTTTACAGAAGAATGATATGGATGTAGATAATATGCGTATTAAAGACATTCGTCTAGAGAATAATGAATTTAAGCATGAAGTTGATTTACGTTTTTCTTCTCTTCCCAAAAAAGATACTATTTCATTATATAACAGCATTCGCGAACAACCTTATATAGAAGAAATAGAAATTGAAATCCTGTCTTAGAGGAGGCATTTTATGAGTAATGTTTGGAGTTTGTTAAAAAAAGGAAATAAACCCTCGCTATTAGCGGCTTTTGTCAATTTATTTTTAGGTGTATTAAAAGGAGTCGCTTTCTTCTTTACAGGGAACATTGCAATGTTTGCAGAAATGATGCACTCATTAGGAGACTCCGCCAACCAATTCTTTGTTTTTATAGGCTCTGCTTTATCTAAAAAAGCACCCACTCGACAATTCCCAAAAGGTTTCGGCCGTGTTGTTAATTTAGTGTGTTTAGGTGCCGTTATTATTGTAGGAATATTATCTTACGAAACAATTAAAGAAGGCTGGCATCAAATTACTCACCCCGCTACTTCGAATGGTATGTGGATTAGTTTGAGCGTTTTAGGAATTGGTATTGTATTAGAAGGTATTGTGTTAATGAAGGCAGCGAAAGAAATTCTTCATGATTCAAATGAGTCAGCCACTTTCTTTTCAGCCCTACCGAGGGCCTTTGCCAATTTAAACCGAGCAAAACCTGCAACAAAGCTTGTCTTTATGGAAGATTTAGTAGCAACTTTAGGTGGCGTTTTAGCTTTTGTAGCTGTGATAATCGCACATTTCACTGGATTCTTACAAGTAGAGGGTATTGCATCTATTCTAATTGGTCTCATGATGTTCTACGTAGTTGGTGTCGTATTCCTAGAAAATGCTCGTGGAGTCATTGGTGAAACCGATGAAGAAATGCTAAATCATATCGCACGTTTATTATGGGAAGATAAAAATGTGCGTGATATACAAAAATTAGAAGTGGTAAAAGAAGGTGAATTTTTACACGTAGAGGTTCTTGCTGAAATAGATCCTACGCTTACTTTTGCTGAGGTTGATGATATTAGGGATCATTTGATGAAGATTTTATTATCGCAAACTAAAGTTTCAAAAGTAACAGTTGCTTTTGACGAAGATGATGGTATTACAAACTGGAATCACCTTGACGATAACCTTAACAATATGAAGTAAATAAAAGATTGGGACGCATTGTTATCTGTATTTCAATAACATGCTTCCCTTTCATACATAACCAATTGAAAAGAGAGATGAAAATGCAAAAAACAATATTAATTAGCGATATACACGGTGAATTAAAAAAATTCCAAGAACTCTTAACTCTAGCAAATTATTCACCAGATGAAGACAGATTAGTTTTACTGGGTGATTATATTGATCGAGGACCTAATTCTGCTGATGTGTTAGATTTAATCATGAAGTTACAGCAAAACGGAGCGATTGTTTTAATTGGCAATCACGAAAATTTAATGGAAAAAGCATTTACGGAAAAAACGGAATACGCTTGGAAACATTGGACCGAACGGTGTGGAGGTAAAGAAACCTTACTTAGCTACGGCTTTTCTAAGGAAGAGATTCAAGGAATTGGGGAAGGTGAACAGTTCACTGTTCCACAATTACAATCTAAAAAGCTTGATGAGCATTTAGCATTCATAAAAAATTTACATATATATATAGAAGACGAAGATTATATATTCGTGCATGCAGGAATTGATCCTCATATCCCTGTAAGCGAAACGGAAAAAGAAACACTTATTTGGATTCGCGAAGAATTTTATAACGGTTATACTGGCAGTAAAACAATAGTATTTGGACATACTCCAACTTCTAATTTACACCAAAGTGAAAATAACCATAATGTTTATTTTGGACAAAATAATATTATTGGTATTGATGGAGGCGCCGTTTTTGGCGGTCAATTGAATTGTCTAGAACTACCTAGTAAGAGGATTTGCTTTATTAAATAAAAACTCGTATGATTTTCGACATCACAACACACTCTAGCTGTATGAGGAGGTGTTATGATGAGCGTTATACAAAGAACGGCCTTATTTTTCACTATTATCGGTGCTTTAAATTGGGGTGTTATTGGCTTATTTCAATTTGATGTTGTCGCAAGTCTTTTTGGTGGACAAGCTAGTGTGGTATCGAGAATCATCTATACTATTGTAGGAATTGCTGGTCTAGTGAATTTGTGGATACTCTTTAGACCTTCAGAAGAAATAGAGCGTTCAGAACCTCAAGTTGCGCGTACGATGTAATGCCTAATATGTAAAAACCCCCAAGAACACTTTTATGTTCTTGGGGGTTACTTTTTAGATTAACGATTATACCCAGCCTCTGAAGCGAGAAGCCTCAGCTGTTTTGCGTACACCTACCATATAAGCTGCTAAACGCATATCGATACCACGTGTTGTTGCAACTGTATAGACATTATCAAATGCATCAACCATTTTCTTAAGAAGTTTTTCATTTACTTCGTCTTCTGACCAGTAATAGCCTTGGTTGTTTTGAACCCATTCAAAGTAAGAAACTGTAACGCCTCCAGCACTTGCTAGTACGTCTGGTACTAGTAGAATGCCACGGTCATTTAAAATTTTAGTCGCTTCTGAAGTTGTCGGGCCATTTGCTGCTTCTACTACAATACTTGCACGTATATTATGTGCATTGTCCGCAGTAATTTGATTTTCAATCGCAGCAGGAACTAAAATATCACAATCTAATTCAAGCAGTTCTTTATTGGAGATTGTATTTTCAAAAAGAGTTGTAACAGTACCAAAACTGTCACGACGATCTAGTAAATAATCAATGTCCAGACCTTCTGGATCATGCAAAGCTCCGTGAGCATCAGAGATACCAATAACTTTAGCACCTAAATCACTCATGAATTTAGCTAGGAAACTACCTGCGTTACCAAATCCTTGGATAACGACACGTGCACCTTTAATGTCAATATTACGACGTTTAGCTGCTTCTTCAATCACAATTGTAACACCTTGTGCAGTTGCGCGGTCACGACCTTGTGAACCACCTAAAACAATAGGTTTACCAGTGATGAAACCTGGAGAGTTGAATTCATCAATACGACTGTATTCATCCATCATCCACGCCATGATTTGTGAGTTCGTGAAAACGTCTGGAGCAGGAATATCTTTTGTTGGTCCAACGAATTGGCTAATAGCACGAACATAGCCACGACTTAGTCTTTCAATTTCCCCCATAGACATTTGACGTGGATCACAGATGATACCACCTTTACCACCGCCATAAGGTAAATCAACAATACCTGCTTTTAAAGTCATCCACATTGAAAGCGCTTTAACTTCATCTTCAGAAACTTGCGGATGGAAGCGCACGCCACCTTTTGTAGGACCTACTGCATCATTATGTTGTGCACGGTAGCCTGTGAATACTTTCACTTTTCCATCATCCATTTTAATTGGAATACGTACTTCTAGCATGCGTAGTGGCTCTTTTAAAAGTTCATACATTCCCTCATCGTAGCCTAGCTTGTGAAGAGCTTCGTGAATAACCGCCTGTGTTGATGTAAACAGGTTAAGATTTTCTGCCATTTGATTTTCTCGCCTCTTTATTCGTAATGTTTTTTTACTGTATATCGCAAACATTGTAACATAGTTCCAGAGATTGTGGGATATATTTCAGTTTATTTTGTAAAGACTTTTTTGATTTTTTCAATTGCCCAATCTAATTCTTCTTTAGAAATAATTAGTGGTGGTGCAAAACGAATCACTGTATCATGTGTCTCTTTGCATAATAAACCTAGTGTCATCAACTTCTCACAGTATGGACGTGCTAATTCATTTAACTCCATTCCAATGAATAAACCGCGACCTCTCACTTCTTTTACCGCATCATTATCAATTTTCTTCAGCTCATCCATGAAATAATTTCCTAGCTCTAATGAACGTTCAGCAAGCTTTTCTTCTTTTAGCACATTTAATGCTGCAATTGAAACTGCACATGCAATTGGATTACCGCCAAAAGTCGATCCGTGCGATCCTGGATTGTAGACACCTAAAATCTCTTTACTAGCGACAACACATGAAATCGGGAAAACTCCCCCACCTAAAGCTTTACCTAAAATGTACATGTCAGGATTTACATCTTCCCATTCACATGCAAACATTTTCCCTGTACGAGCTAAACCTGCTTGGATTTCATCAGCGATAAATAATACGTTATTTTCACGACATAAATCTCGTGCTGCTTTTAAATAACCCGCTGGTGGAATAACAATACCCGCTTCTCCTTGAATCGGTTCAACTAAAAACGCAGCAGTATTTGGTGTAATAGCTGCTTTTAGAGCATCTAAATCACCGTAATCTACTAATTTAATACCAGGTAACATTGGTCCGAAACCTCTTTTATACTCTGCTTCTGAAGACAGAGATACCGCAGTCATTGTACGGCCATGGAAGTTCCCATTACATGCTATGATTTCTGCTTGACCCTCTGCTACACCTTTTACATCGTAAGCCCAACGTCTTGCTGCTTTAAATGCAGTTTCTACAGCTTCAGCACCTGTATTCATAGGTAGTGCCATTTCTTTTCCAGTTACTTCACAAACTAACTCATACCATGGTCCAAGTTGATCACTATGGAAAGCACGAGACGTTAATGTCACACGGTCTGCTTGATCTTTTAATGCTTGAATGATTTTTGGATGGCGATGTCCTTGGTTTACAGCAGAATAAGCTGAAAGCATATCCATAAATTTATTTCCTTCTGGATCCTTTACCCATACTCCCTCTGCTTCTGAAATAACGATTGGCAGTGGTAAATAGTTTGGTGCACCAAATGTTTCTGTTTGCTTAATAATCTCATGTGTCTTTGTCATTATATTTCCCCCTAAAATGTAAACGCAAGCTTTCTAACGTCCACTATTTTCTTTATAGAAGACAGACATATGCAATATAGTCTGCCTTTTTGTTTTTTCTCATTAAATCTTTTTTGATACAGACTGATTAAAGCGTCTCTGAAGTTGTTTTTGCTTGCATATGCAATTGTAAATAGTCTGGACCGCCTGCTTTAGAATCTGTTCCGGACATGTTAAAGCCTCCGAATGGTTGGTAACCTACGATTGCTCCTGTGCACCCACGGTTGAAGTATAAATTACCTACATGGAAATCTTCGCGCGCTTTTTCTTGATTCATACGATTTTTTGTAATAACTGCACCTGTTAAACCATATTCAGTATTATTTGCAATAGCTAATGCTTCATCGAAATCTTTAGCTTTTGCAATAGCTACTACTGGTCCAAATATTTCTTCCTTCATCACACGTGCTTCTGGAGTCACATCAACGATTACTGTTGGATTTACGAAGAATCCTTTTGAATCATCTGCAGTGCCTCCTGCAACAATTCGGCCTTCTTCTTTACCAATTTCAATGTAGCTAGTAATTTTTTTGAATGCAGCAGCATCGATTACTGGTCCAGTGAAATTTGATAAGTCAGTTGGGTCCCCAACTGATAAGCCTTTTGTCAATTCTTCGACACGAGCTACTACTTCATCGTAAACATCTTCTACAATGACAGCTCTTGAACATGCTGAACATTTTTGACCGCTAAACCCAAATGCTGATTTTACGATTGATTGTGCAGCAAGTTCTAAATCTGCTTCTTTATCAACTACAATAGTATCTTTACCGCCCATTTCAGCGATTACACGTTTCAGCCAAATTTGACCTTCATTTAATTTTGAAGCGCGTTCGTTGATACGTAAGCCCACATCACGTGAACCAGTAAAACTAATGAAGCGTGTTTTCGGATGATCTACTAAATAGTCTCCTACCTCTGCCCCTGAGCCCGGAATATAGTTAACAACGCCTGCTGGTAATCCAGCTTCTTCAAGAATTTCTACGAATTTATAAGCAACTACTGGCGTCGTAGATGCTGGTTTTAAAAGTACTGTATTTCCTGTTACTACAGCAGCTACTGTTGTACCTGCCATAATTGCGAACGGGAAGTTCCAAGGCGAAATTACTACTCCAACGCCTAATGGAATATAGTCATAACGGTTGAATTCACCTGGACGACTTTCAACTGGTTGACCGTCTTTTAAACGTAACATTTGTCGACCGTAATATTCTAAGAAGTCAATTGCTTCCGCTGTATCAGCATCAGCCTCATTCCAAGGCTTACCTGCTTCTTTTGTTAATAGCGCAGAAATCTCATGCTTACGGCGACGAATAATCGCTGCTGCTTTGAATAATACATCTGCACGAATTTCAGGTTTTACTTTCTTCCATGTATGAAAAGTTTCATCTGCTACTTGCATCGCTTTCTCAGCTAATTCTTTGTTAGCCTTTGAAACTGAGCCGATAACTTCTTCTTTATTTGCTGGATTATATGAAATGATTTGATCATTCGTTGTAATACGTTCTCCACCGATGATTAACGGATATTCTTCCCCAAGATATCCTTCCACCTTTTTTAAAGCCTCTAAATATGCTGTGTTGTTCTCTTCTTTAGAGAAATCTGTAAATGGTTCATGTTTGTACGGAATCATTTGTAATCCTCCTTTGTGATGTAAGTGCAAAAAATATTTGCATTTATAAATTGTTTACACTTATAATAATGCAAAAGATTATTGCGTTTTTCAAGTAAAAAATATTTAAAATTATAAAAAAATTTCAAGGTGATAAAATATGAAACCAATTGACAACGATTTAACCCCCTTTTACCGCCACGCTACAGAACATGCTTCTGTTGGCATTCATGCAGTAAATGCCCAAGGGCAAACGGTTATTTATAACGATAAAATGAAAGATATTGAGGGTTTGAATTTAAAGGATGTTATAGATCGTTCTATTTTAGAACTCTTTCAATTTGAGCAAGAAGAAAGTACATTACTTCAAGTTCTACAAACTGGCGAAAAAGTACTCAATGTAAAACAAACCTATTGGAATCATAATGGTCAGGAAATTACGACAATTAATGATACATTTCCCGTTTTTGAAAATGATGCACTAATTGGGGCTATTGAGTTCGCTCGTGATATTACTACACTTGAAAAGCTCGTTTACCAACCACTAAGACGTTATGGTGAACCAATTACTTTTTCAAGTATTACCGCTGTTTCTCCACCTATGAAGGCAGTTATTCAAACAGCTGAAAAAGCTGCAACAGCAAGACTCCCAGTACTTTTAATCGGGGAATCTGGTACTGGTAAAGACTTAATTGCTGAAGGCATCCATCATAATTTAGATCCTGTAAATCAACATTTCATCACGATATTCTGTCAGCGTTCAGATTCAGCCATTTTAGAAAAACTATATGAAAGTACAAACTCACTTCAAAATTGCACGATATTCTGCGAACGTATTGAATTTTTGTCTTTAACGTTACAGGAGAAGTTATTACAATTATTAGAAGAGAACCATATGAAAAACCATATGTTTATCGCTAGTATTGGTGGAGATCCAATAGATTTAATTGCTTCTGGCCAACTGTTAAAAGAACTCTATTATTTTTTCGCATCCGTCACGATTAATGTGCCACCATTACATTCAAGAAGAGAAGATATTAAACCATTTATAGAGAACTTTCTGAAACGTCATCGTCAACGTTTCGGTTCTAATATTCAAGACTTGTCTAGTGAAGTAAATGAACTTTTCCATCTATATGATTGGCCGGGTAATTTAAAGGAATTAGAAATTCTGCTTGAGGAAATTGTCTCAATGGTAACGACAGAGGAATTGATAACATTTGAAATGCTGCCACTCCATTTCAAATGGAAGGTGCAAGCATTGCGGGACTCATCACACGATGCATCCTATTTTGTTGTACAAAATACGAAGGAACTATTACCGCTTGATGAGTATTTACGTGAGGCAGAAGAATATTATTTGCAAAAAGCATTGAATATGTATGAAGGAAATATCACGAAAACAGCTAATGCACTTGGGATGAGCAGACAAAATTTGCAATACCGTATTCGAAAAATGAAGAAATAAAAAGAGGGTTCACATTAATGTGAACCCTCTTTTTATTAACCTTTTATACCTGATTGATCGATCCAATCTTGTAACTTTTCTTTTAATGAATTGAAACCAACTGCATCTTTTTCGTCAACACGCGCTTGTAAAGATTTTCTTGGCGCGTTTTCTTTACGTTTCATCGGGGGGCGTTCCTGCAGTGCACGAATAGATAAGCTGATTTTGCTCGCATTTTCATCGATTTCAAGTACCTTTACTTGTACTTCCTGACCAACCGATAAAAGATCTGCAATGTTTTTTACGAAGCCGTACGTAATTTCAGAAATATGCACAAGTCCTTGGGTATCTTCGTCAAGAGCAACGAAAGCACCATAGGGTTGTATTCCTGTTATCTTACCAGTTAACACATCTCCTACTACATATTTGTCTGCCATAAGCCCTTCCTACCTTCTGTAGCTATATATACACTATATTCATGTTAAATTATAACATAGTGGTATAGTACGGGCAAAAAATCACTTTGTTGGATTTAATGGGATAAGCCAACCATTTTCTTCTTTGATTAGTCTGAACTCACTTACATTAAGTAAATCTATTTGGTCTTCTTTCTTCCTAACAATCAGAAGACGTGTTTTAACTGATGGTAGCGATATATTTAATACATCTGCTATTTGCTCGTATGTTAGTTCACGAAAGTAATAGAGCACAATAGGATGGCGGAATTCATCAAGTTGCAAAATAGCTTGAGGTAGTTCTTGATCCTCCTCAAAGACTAAAATTCATTCTTCAGCTGAAGGTGTAAATGTATGTTTTGAACTGTTTTGTATCAATCTATGTTCCTTCGCTACTTCACTCGTTTCCTTGCGATAATAGTCGCGCGTTGCATTTAAGGTAATTTTATATAGCAGGTTGTAAATCTCTCATGATTAAATTGGTGTAAAAAACGGTAAAGCTTTATAAATACTTCTTGAGTGACATCTGGTATGTCATGCACATGAACTCCACACTGAAAAGTAAACTTTTCAACTGTTCTATGATGAAGCTGTATAAGTAGGCTATATGATTCTAAATCCTCACTTTGAGCTTTGGCGATTAGTTCCTTAACTGGCATTGTCCCCCCTCGCTCTCTGTTGTTCTGTTGGTGATACGATAGAAGTTTCAATTTTGTTTCACAAAATCCTATACTTTTTTCTAATTGATTGAGGTAGAATAAAACAATCCTTACTAAAAGGAGGACATAAAAAGTGTCAAATAGGGATCAATTTGCGTCAAGGATAGGATTTATTTTAGCGGCAGCTGGTAGCGCCATTGGTTTAGGGGCTATTTGGAAGTTTCCGTATATGGCTGGTACTAATGGTGGTAGTGTCTTTATATTGCTATTTATTATATGTACATTATTTATTGGACTGCCTATATTAGTGGCTGAATTTATGATTGGACGACGTGGTCAAACAGATGCTGTTTCCTCATTTAAAAAACAAGCTCCAGGTACACGTTGGTTTTTAACTGGTTGGGCAGGTTTTATATTGTCTGCTATTATCTTATCCTTCTACAGTGTTGTTGGTGGATGGATATTAAGTTATATTGTTCGTGCAATTTCATTTCAATTATCTGGTAGTGGCGAAGATTATTATGGTGAGCTTTTTGCCTCTATTACATCAAATCCTTGGGAAGTTGTCATTGCCCAAGCTGTATTCTTATTTCTCACTGTCTGGATTGTACAGGGTGGAGTAAAAAACGGGATTGAAAAAGCAAGCAAATGGATGATGCCATTACTATTTATTTTCTTTATCGTATTAGTTATCCGTTCTTTAACTTTAGATGGTGCAATTGAGGGCATTAAATTTATGTTCGTACCTGATTGGTCATATTTCACAGGTAAAACGTTATTGATGGCTTTAGGACAAGCATTCTTCTCCTTAAGTGTTGGGGTTTCGGCTATGCTGACTTATGCTTCTTACTTATCAAAAGAAACGAAAATAGGTAGCTCTGCAATGAATGTTGCTTGGATGAATATTGGTATTTCTTTATTAGCTGGTTTGGTAATATTCCCTGCTGTATTTGCATTAGGTTACTCTCCTGACCAAGGTCCAGGGCTAGTCTTTATTATTATACCTGCTGTGTTCCAGCAAATTCCTTTTGGTTCAGTGTTTATGATCATTTTCTTTATCTTATTATTATTTGCAACAGTGACATCTGCTATTGCTATGTTAGAAATTGTTGTAGCAACTGCGATGGGTCCAAAATATGATAAACGTAAGCAATATTCATGGCTATGCGGCTTTGGGATTTTCATCGTTGGTATTCCTAGTGCATTATCTTTTGGTGCATTGTCCGATATTAAAATTTTCGGTCTATCGATTTTTGATTCAGCTGATTTCCTTACGAATAATATTGGTATGCCAATAGGTGCACTACTTGTTGCTATTTTCTCAGGTTATAAAATTTCGAAAGCAGACGCTGCTGCTGAATTGAACACAAAAGATTGGATCTTCCAAACTTGGCGTATTCTTGTTCGTTTCGTCGCTCCAATTGCAATTATTATCGTCTTTATTCAAAGTGTGTTCTTTAGATAACGTCATTTTTCTGTCACTTAAGTTAGAAATTTCTTCACTCAAGCCGTGATATAATTTAATTATTATTATTGTAGACGATTTGAAAGGAGTGCTTTATTTATTATGATGATTCAAGATTTTCATACTCAGCTTCGCCAACTTCGTGGTGAACGTAATATTTCACTCGAGGAATTATCTTTACAAGTTTGTGTTAGTGCAGGGAAACTAGGGCGCTATGAATCTGGAGAAGATATTCCTTCAAAAGAGACGATTTTCAAGCTTTCAAATGCATTAGAAGTTCCATTGTCTAACTTAACGGACGGTTTACAATTACATTAAGTAAAAAAAGCCTTATTGCTCGAGTTTCATCGAGCAATAAGGCTTTTTCATTTATACGATACATTTGGCTTCAAATTTTACGGCTAATAGCTTATATGAAATTCCGATACATTCTTCTATAGGAATCCATCTTTCGAATGACTGCTCGTAAATTCCTTGAATTTTCTTACCTAACACAGTTGGATCATCAATATGCTGTAATTCCGCTACGACATCGGCTGCTTCCGTATCATATGTGAAATTCCCCATTTCAAAAGGATCCCACTCAGAAAGGATATGTATAGCCTTTCTATTCATTGCAATATTCTCCATATTTTTTCACCTATTTACTTTTCATCTTTAATGGTTATGATAACATAGATATAAAAAAAGAAAAGAGGGATATACTTGAGTAGATTTGACCAAGTGATTAATAGACGAGATACAAACTCAGTAAAATGGGATATGATGAAGGCAATTTACCAAATTGAAGATACATCAGATATCTTACCAATGTGGATTGCAGATATGGATTTTGCTGCTCCTGAAGTAGTAACTAAAGCCATCCGTGAGCGTTTAGAACACCCTGTGCTAGGTTATGCAGTTGCAGATAATGCAACAACAGCAACGTTCGTCAATTGGGTTGAAAAGCGCCATAATTGGACAATCGAAAAGGATTGGGTTCTCTATCATAGTGGTGTTGTCCCTGCCATTGCATCTATTGTTGAAGCTTATACAAAGCCAAAAGACAAGATTTTAATCACCCCGCCTGTTTATCCTCCATTCACTAATGTTCCGATTGCGTTAAAACGTGAGATGGAAGAGTGTGTAATGGTAGAAAAAGATGGTCATTATTCACTAAACTTTGAAGCGTTTGAAAAAAGTGCAGCAAAAGAAGCAGTGAAGTTATTCATTTTATGTAACCCACACAATCCAGGGGGAATCGTCTGGAGTGAGGACGATTTACGTGAAATGCTTCGAATTTGTGCAAAACACGATGTACTGATTTTATCAGATGAAATTCACGCAGACTTAATACTTGATGGTAAAAAGCATATCCCTCTCGCAAAAATTGCTGGTGAAGAGGCTGCTCGTGTTATTACTTGTATGGCACCAACGAAAACATTTAACTTAGCAGGTGTACAAGTAGCTATGATGATTGTTACTGACGATTCTATGCGTGATAAACTTTTACAAAATGCTGCTTCGCATGGTCAAATGGGACCTAACATTTTTGCTATTGATGCAATGAGAGCCGTATATACTGAAGGTGAAGAATGGTTAACTGAGTTATTGTCATATGTGTCAGCTAATATGGACCTTGTTATTGAGCAGATTCCTGCTGCTGTTCCTGGCATTAAAATTGTAAAACCTCAGGGTACATACTTATTATGGATTGACTACCGTGGAACTGGTTTAGAAGAAGAAGAAGAAGTGATGGAACGCTTGTTACATACTGGGAAACTCGCTTTAGATCCAGGTTCTAAATACGGGGAATCAGGTCTCGGATTCGTTCGTATGAATGTAGCCTGTTCAAAAGCAACTGTACAGGACGGCATTGAAAGATTTATAAAAGCATTTAAATAAGCAAAGAAAAACCAGTCGAATCTAATTCGACTGGTTTTGTTTTGCATCTTGTTGACGATTTTGAAGAATTTCTTCCTCTAGCATTTTTGTTTTAAGCTCTTGTTTTTTGGCCATTTTTTTAACAGTAAAAAACACAGCGACACATAGAACTAAAATAATTGCTAATTCAATTGCTGCTGGAAGATATTCCGATTTGTCTTCAGGAAAATAGAGAAACTCATTTAATACCCAAGTTTTCATCTGAGAACACTCCAATTATTATTTTTGAAGAATTTCAATTGATTGAATTGAAATGTCTTCAAGTGGTTTGTCACGCATGTCTTTTTCTACATCAGCCATTTTATCAACGATGTCCATACCTTCTACAACTTGACCGAATACAGTATGTTTGTGGTCTAACCAAGGTGTACCGCCGTTTTCTGTATATGCTGCGATAATTTCTTCTGGATAGCCAGCATCTTTCATTTGTCCGATCATGTTAGCTGGAACTGATGGCATTTGAACGATGAAGAATTGGCTTCCGTTTGTACCTGGACCAGCGTTAGCCATTGATAAAGCACCACGAATGTTGAATAAGTCATTTGAAAATTCATCTTCAAAAGTTGATCCATAAATGCTTTCTCCACCCATACCTGTACCAGTTGGATCTCCACCTTGAATCATGAAGTCTTTAATAATACGGTGGAAAATGATACCGTCATAATAACCATTTTCAGCGTGAGTTAAAAAGTTTTGAACTGTTTTAGGTGCATGCTCTGGGAATAATTTAATCTTGATTGAACCTAAAGTCGTTTTCATTTCTACTAATGCTTCGTTTGCTTGTACTTCAGTTGTTAATTGTGGATACATAATATACTCTCCTTTAAAATCGTGAATGTTTAGTTACCCTTTTTACGGGGAAAATAAAAGTAATTTTTAAAGTGGGTTTATCCCACCATCGCAACCTTAATAACTTCAACACTTTGAGGTTGCGTATACTACTTGGATACCTCGTCATAGTCTATCACAATTCACACTATTTTTCAGTTAAAAACTCCATCATTAGCATTTGAAGAGCTTCATTCAAAATTCATAATGCTTTATACTACGAATAGACCAAATAATACAGCGAAAGAAAGTGCTCATATGAACCCACAGCAAAAACGCAATTTTATCATTATCTGGTTTGCTAACTTGTTAGTTGCAGGAACAACTACTATGATTATGCCCTTTCTATCATTATACATTGAAACGATGGGCAATTTCACCGAAAGTTATGTCCAAAAATGGGCAGGTTTAATCTTTGGTGCCACATTTGTGTCTGCTTTTCTAATGTCACCTATCTGGGGACGAGTTGCAGATAAATATGGCTATAAACCAATCTTAATTATTAATGGCTTTGGCATATCGATCAGTATTTTCTTTATGGGACATGTACAAAGTGTAGAACAGTTTTTCTTATTACGCTTATTCATGGGTATTGTAACGGGATTCATCCCGACATCTCTTGCGTTTATAAGTAGACAAACACCAAAAGAAATTGCAGGAAAAACCCTAGGAACTCTACAAATGGGGAGTGTAACAGGGACACTTTTTGGTCCAGTTGTCGGTGGTTTGTTGGCAGATGAATTCGGTTTTCAGTATACGTTTATTATTACTGCGATTTCCATTGCAACTGCTGCCCTACTTATCATTTTCGGTGTCCGTGAAATCCAAAAAGTGAAAAAGAAAAATGCGATTGTATACTCTCGAATAGCAGTATTAAAAGGCATATTCCATCATCGTTTATTATTTAATGTCATGATGATTACAAGTCTTATTCAAATCGGAAATTTCAGTATTCAACCTTTACTTTCTCTTTATGTATCCGATTTAACAACTAGTGGGCAGGTTGCCTTTCTAGCTGGACTGACCTTTAGTGCTGCAGGTGTTGGGAACTTATTATTCGCAAGGTTCTGGGGCAGGCTTGGTGACCAAATAGGTTATGAAAAGGTGTTAACAATTCTTTTAGCAATAGCTGTTGTTTTCATTATTCCACAAGCATTTGTGACATCACTTTGGCAATTGATGGGACTTAGATTGTTGTTCGGTATTGCAGTTGGTGGTCTAATTCCTACTACTACGGCTCTAATACGTCGCGAAGCACCTATAGATATCCAAGGTGAAGTCATGGGCTATAATACAAGCTTTCGTTTCCTAGGGAATATAATCGGTCCTACATTTGGGGGAATCGTCAGTGGATTTATCGGAATTTCTTCCGTTTTCTACGTAACAGGCTCATTATTTTTAATAGCTTTCATTTTATTAAAGTGGACACGTAAATATCCAAAACAGCATTTAGAAGACATTTTAGAATCGTAAATTGGGATAGCATATTTTTATTAGATTACGGCTGAGAAATACTTTATTTTTTTACAGCCTTCTTGTAAAATGTGCTATTCTTTTTTATGAGCGTTTTCATTTCTTTAACCTTACTATACATATAGAAACATTTAATTGAGGGGGGTATCATTGAGAAAAGTAGTTGGTAGTCTTATTATTATCCTCTGTATTCCTTTACTGTTTTTTCTATTCGAACAAATTTCAATAGAAAAGAATACAGCTAATACTTTGGATAAAAAATTCACATCTTCCATTCAGTTAGATGCGACAAACTCACTCATTCCAACTGTCATAAGAGATCAAAATAAGGATACCTTTTCAGAGGAATATACAGAATGGCGCAAACCTATGAAGCTTGCGGATATTCCAGAGTTTGTTCAAGAACTATTTTTATATAGTGAAGATGAGCATTTTTATGAACATATCGGCTTTGACTTAAGTGCCATTGCGCGTGCTATTGTTGCAAACTCATCAAGTGGTGAATCTTCCCAAGGTGGGAGTACCATCACGCAACAACTTGTTCGCATGCGTTATTTATCAGAGGAAAAATCTTATGAGCGAAAAGTACTTGAAATTTTCTATTCATATGAGTTAGAAAGAAAAGCTTCTAAAGACGAAATTTTAAATATGTATTTGAATGAAATGTACTTTAGTAATGGCGTTTATGGTATTGGTGGTGCATCAACTTATTACTTTCAACGCCCAGTAAATAAACTAACAAAAGCTGAGATGGCATTTTTAGCGGCCATTCCAAATAACCCCTCTTTATATGACCCTGTCAAACATTTTGTTAATACAAAAAAAAGACAGGAACGCCTTATCAACAAACTAGTGGATAAGGAAATTCTAACAAAGAAACAAGGAAAGAAAATTAAAAAAGAAAAAATAACACTTACTATCAAGCAGAAAAAACAACTTTACCCTGCCTATAGTACGTATGTATTAAGTGAATTACGATCATTAATCGCCGACAAAGAAGGATTTACAAAGCAACTTAAAGCAGCTAAAACAACTTCTGAAAAAAGAGGCATTAATAAAAAGCTGACTAAAAGGGTTAATACTTTGCTAAATGATGGTCTGATTATCGATACTGCCCTATCTCCTATTAAGCAAAGAGCTGACCAGAATGCAATCGATCAAGCCATTTCCTATACTCAAGATTTACAAGCAGCAGCCGTTGTTATTGATAATAACAATCGTGAAATTGTTAGTATTTATGGAGGTAAGGAGTATGAGAAATTTGATTATAATCGAGCATTTCAGGGAGTACGTCAGCCAGGTTCTGCATTTAAGCCATTAATTGATTATGCACCTTATTTTGAAACCACATCAGCAACTCCTAATACGATTGTGAGCGGTCAGCCTTTCTGCATTGGCTCTTACTGCCCTCAAAACTATGGTGGACAAGTGATTGGCAATGTAACGCTTCAACAAGGTTTCCGAAATAGTTACAATACTGTTGCTATGCGTTTGTTTCATCAAATTGGTGCTAACAAAGCATTTTCCTTCTTGAAGCCATTTCAATTTGATTCATTATCAAACGCTGATCACATCTATCCTGCCGCTATAGGTGGATTAACACATGGTGTTACGACATTAGAATTAGCTGATGCCTATACTAGCTTTATTAACGGGGATTACGAGCCAGTTCATGCCATTCGTCAAGTACAAAGTCGCGATGGCAAGCTTCGATATGAATGGGAGCAAAAGCAAAAACAAGTTTGGTCACCTAGTACCATCCAGCATATGCGAACATTATTAACGGATGTTGTTCAAAATGGAACGGGAGTTGGTATTCATATTAACTCTCCTTATGTAGGTGCAAAAACGGGGACTACTAATGATTATCGTGATTATTGGCTTGCAGGCTTAACAGATCGCTATACTTCTGCAGTATGGATTGGATTTGACCGCCCTAGAAATATGTACTGGCTTGAAAATGCTAAAATACATCATCGTATATTCTCTAATATTATGCAATAAAACAAAAAGCTGTCGTGGGTGAGTTATATCCCCTGACAGCTTTTTATGTTCCCAACATTTAAATTGGTAAACTTGCTAAAATACCGTTATACAATTTAAAAATGACATAAACAATTAATGTTATTAAGATACTCCAAAGTAAAATATCAAATATTAAAACACCAATCGTAGCACCTAACGTCATATGATTACTAATTTTATAAATGACATAAATAAAGTATGTAAGGACCGTCAGTAAGAAAATAATCATTAATAACATGAACGATTGAATGCCGAAAGCAGAAGCTATGGCTCCAAAGAAGAAAATAACATTTCCTCCCCGTGCTTCAGCGACTGTTTTACCATCAATATCTTTTGAAAAGAACAGCATTGCTAATTCATGAATTGTCTCTCCTATCAACTTTAATGCAGAGAACAACATAAAATAGCAAAGTGCAAAAACAATTAATAAAAATACACGTAACTGTATTTCTGATAAAAACTCGCGCATACCTGTGTATACACCAATAGATTTGAAGACTTCAATGGATTCTGTTACCGTATACAATCCAAAAGTTAAACTAAAAAGTATGATCGTAATCAGCGGTAAATATCCATAAACATAAGGGTTTTTCATCTAAATTCCTCGATTATTTTATTATTTATTTCCTATTTATAATATCGAACAAATACCCTTACTATCAAGGGAAACAATAAAGATTATGCCATGCAAATGTATGTATAATGAGCTATAATATGATTTGTTGACTGCATATTAAGTTTTTTTGAAAGGAGGATTTATTTGGTACAAGTATTATTTATATTCATACCAATTATCGCTGCAATCTTTATACCTGTTCTTTTTAAGAAGGTAAGAGGAATCCATACTGGCTGGTTTGTATTAATTGTTCCAGTTGTGTTAGCAGCCATTTATGCCTCTTATATTTCGAGAGTGATGCATGGAGAAACCATTGTTTCAAAGGTCAATTGGGTTCCATCACTTGATATCTCATTTATCTCCTATATTGATGGCTTAAGCCTGTTATTTTCGCTTCTGATTACGGGAATAGGTGCCTTAGTCGTTCTTTATTCTATCTTCTACTTAGATCGTACACGTGAACAATTACATAATTTCTATGTCTATTTGTTAATGTTCATGAGTGCCATGCTGGGCGTTGTACAATCAGACCATTTAATTAGTTTATATCTATTTTGGGAGTTAACATCTATTTCTTCCTTCTTATTAATCGGCTATTGGTATGACCGTGATCGCTCTAGATTTGGTGCATTAAAATCGATGATGATTACTATATTTGGTGGCCTCATGATGCTAGGAGGTTTCATTCTTTTATCCATTATGGGTGAAACGTACTCTATACGCGAACTCATCGCACAAGCTCCAACACTTGTTTCACATGATTGGTTCACCCTATCACTAGTACTTATTCTTTTAGGGGCATTCACAAAGTCTGCACAGTTCCCATTCTACATTTGGTTACCTGATGCGATGGAAGCGCCTACACCAGTTAGTGCATATCTTCACTCTGCGACGATGGTTAAAGCCGGTATCTATTTAGTAGCACGTTTAACACCTATCTATGCTAGCTCAGAAATTTGGGTGTGGCTAGTTATGGGAGTCGGTTTATTTACATTATTCTGGGGTTCTTTCTTTGCTGTAAAGCAAACAGATTTAAAAGGCATATTAGCTTTTTCAACTGTCAGTCAATTAGGACTAATTATGTCTTTGCTTGGTGCAGGAGCTGTTGCATTCCATGTTGACCAAGCGCAGGATACTGTATTTAAATTTGCTGCCTTTGCAGCTATCTTTCACCTTATAAATCACGCGACATTTAAAGGTAGTCTATTTATGATTGCAGGTATCGTTGATCATGAAACCGGTACACGTGATATTCGCAAGCTCGGTGGATTAATGAGTCTTATGCCAATCAGCTTTACAGTTGCAGCAATCGGCAGTTTCTCAATGGCTGGTGTTCCACCATTTAACGGATTTTTAAGTAAAGAAATGTTCTTAACATCTATGCTTGCTATAAAGGATTTTAATCTTTTTGCAATGGATACATGGGGAACTATCTTCCCTATCGTCGCTTGGATAGCAAGCGTCTTTACATTCGTTTATAGCTTCTATTTTGTATTCAAAACATTTACCGGTAAATATAAACCTGAATTATTACCGAAAAAAGCCCATGAAGCACCTATTGGTATGCTTATTTCACCAATAATTTTAGCTGCACTTGTGGTAATCATATTCTTTATCCCCAATATAATTGGAGACGTTTTTGTAAAACCAGCTGTTCTAGCTATTCAACCATTCTTATATGACTCAGCTAGTGCTATTCCAATTCATGTCTCTGCTTGGCATGGCTTTAATACTGAGTTATTTATGACAATCGGTATTTTCATTGTTGGCTTCTTGCTATTCTTAACGATTCCAAAATGGCAAAAGTTATACAAAATCGCACCAGATTGGTTGTCACTCAATCGTTTATACGACCGATTCATGACATTCTTAGATAAGGATTTAAATTTTATTTCAAAACTATATATGACTGGTTCAATTCGCAATTACTTAGTCTATATGTTCTCTTTCATCGTTGTCATTACTATTAGTACTTTATTTGTAAAAGATGCTTTTAGTTTCTCGATGGAGGGTACAGCACCAATTCATGTGTATGAGATTATTTTAATTCTCGTCCTGATTATTAGCACTATAACTGTTTTGCTCTCAAAATCACGCTTAACAGCCATCATTGCGTTAGGAGCCGTAGGTTATACAGTAGCGCTGTTCTTTGTTATCTTTAACGCGCCAGACTTAGCTTTAACACAACTCGTTATTGAAACGGTGTCGGTAGCACTATTCTTACTTGCGTTTTATCATTTACCGAAACTTAGTCGACATGAAGAGCGGATTCGATTCCGCTTAAACAACTTTATCATCTCATTAGGTGTTGGTGTAATGGTGACACTCGTTGCTTTGTCTGCACAATCTCAAAAGCTTGTACCTTCTATTACGGAGTATTACAAAGAAACCGTCAATACATTAGCCGGTGGTGGTAATATCGTAAACGTAATCTTAGTAGACTACCGTGGATTCGATACATTATTTGAAATTACGGTGTTATCTATTGCTGGTATGGCTATCTTAGGTATGATTAAACTCCGCCTAAGTAGAAAGGAGAATGAGCATGAAAACAAATGATGTCATATTAAAAACGACTTCACATGTCGTATTTTTTATCATCTTTCTCTTTTCAATTCATGTCTTTTTAGCAGGTCACTTTGCACCTGGTGGCGGATTTGTTGGAGGTTTACTTACTTCAAGCGCCATCGTACTTTTACTGTTGGTTTATGATTTAAAAACTGTTCAAAAATTATTACCGATCAACTATACAATTATGACTGCTAGTGGTTTAGTTTTAGCACTCGGAACTGCTTCTATAGGTATGTTTTTGGGTAAACCTTTCTTCAAGCATTATTTTGACCATTTCTATCTACCGTTAATTGGTGATACTGAATTGCATACTGCAATGCTTTTTGATACAGGTGTTTATCTAGTAGTTGTTGGTGTTACGTTAACAATCATTCAATCGATTGGAGGGGATGATTGATGGAAGTCATAATGGCCATTGCCATTGGTTTTCTATTCATGGCAGCTGTCTACTTAATGCTATCTAAAAGTTTACTTCGCATTATTATTGGTACTGGCCTTCTTAGCCACGGTGCTCACCTACTTATTTTAACAATGGGTGGTTTAGGCGGCAGTGCACCTCCAGTGTTATCAGAAGGCGTTACAAATATGGCTGATGCCATCCCACAAGCGTTAATCTTAACAGCAATTGTTATTAGCTTTGGTGTTACTGCTTTCTTCTTAGTACTAGCTTATAGAGCTTATCAAGAGCTTGGCACGGATGATATGAATTTAATGAGAGGAACTGATGAAGATGATGAGTAATTTCCTATTGTTGCCAATCATCATCCCGTTCTTCTTTGGAATGTTGTTGATGTTTGCACCAAAAAATATTCGTTTTCAACGAACTGGAGCAATGACAGGTTTATCAATTGCTGTAGTTGCTGCTATTGTATTGTTATTTAAAGTGAAAAACGAAGGCCCGCAAGTTGTAACATTTGGGGACTGGCCTGTTCCATTTGGGATTACGATGGTTTCAGATATGGTATCTGCATTGCTAGTTCTAACATCTGTTATACTTGCTTTCTTTACTGTATGGTATAGCATTGCAGCTATAGGTAAAGAACGTGAATCGTACTTCTACTACCCAGGTATTTTATTTATGCTGACCGGTGTGAATGGTGCCTTTACTACAGGTGATATCTTCAACCTATTCGTTTTCTTCGAAGTGTTGTTAATGTCATCATACCTGTTAATCGTTCTTGGTGGCGAAAAGGCACAATTACGAGAGTCCATTAAGTATATTTTAGTCAATGTAATTTCATCTGCTATTTTTGTTATTACAGTAGCTTATCTATATTCGGTTGTAGGCACGCTAAATATGGCTGATATCGCTGTGAAAATTGCAGACATTCAGCAACCCGGTATTATTACCGTCATTGCTGTTTTATTCTTAATTGTATTTGGATTAAAAGCAGCCATTTTCCCACTGTTTTTCTGGTTACCTTCTTCATATGCCGCTCCTCCTATTCCTGTGCTTGCACTATTTGGAGCGTTATTAACTAAGGTTGGCGTTTATGCTATTACTCGTACATATACGCTATTCTTCGTACATGATATGGGCTTTACGCATGAACTATTAATGATTTTATCAGTGCTAACGATTCTCGCCGGATGTATTGGAGCATTAGCATACTTCGATGTAAAGAAAATCATTATTTATAACATTATTATTGCAGTCGGTGTTATTTTATTTGGGGTATCTCAAATGAATGACAATTCTTTAATGGGCGCAATGTTTTATTTGATCCATGACATGCTAATTAAAGCAGCACTATTCTTCTTAGTTGGTATCGTCATTGCTGTTACAGGTACCTCAGATTTACGGAAAATGGGCGGTCTTATGAAAACTCATCCTGCTTTAGGATGGTTTTACTTAATCGCAGCATTTGGACTTGCTGGTATCCCACCATTAAGCGGTTTTATAGGTAAACTTTTAATCGTTCGTGGAGGTTTTGAAGCAGGTAATCTATGGGGAAGTTTATGGATTTTATTATCCAGCTTAGTCGTTTTACTATCTGTAATTCGCATTTTCATCTATGCATTTTGGGGCAAAGAGAAAAGTCCATTACAACCTGTGGAAAAAGGTTACTATCGAATGATGTTTATCCCCACTGTTATTCTAGTAGTGCTGACGGTATTTTATGGCGTTGGTTCAGAGTGGATTACACCATTTATGCAAGATGCAGGAAATATATTAAATAATCCATCTGTGTATACAGATGCCGTGTTAAAGGAGTAGATGACGATGGCATTTCAAATCTTATTAAACTTCTTTATCGCATTTATATGGATGTTCTTGTCTACTAACTTCGCTTCAAGTAACTTTGTAGTAGGTTTCATCTTAGGTATGATCATGATTTATATTATGCGAAATTTCTTCACTAGTCGTCTATATATTAGTCGATTTTGGGCAGTAATTAAACTGGTAGTTCTGTTTATGAAAGAGCTGATACTCGCTAATTTCCAAGTATTTATGGTTATCATTAAGCCTAAGCTTGATATGAATCCAGCATTTTTCGCTATGCAAACTGAACTAGAACAAGACTGGGAAATTACGTTGTTATCCAGTTTGATAACTTTGACTCCTGGCACGATCGTTGTCCATCTGTCGGATGATTCAAAAACACTTTATATACATGCAATTGATATTGATGATGTTGATTCAGCAGTTGACTCTATCAAAAATTCCTTTGAAAAGGCCATCCTGGAGGTGAGTCGTTCATGACGTACTTTATTTGGGCTATTATTGTCATTGTGACACTATCACTAGTCGGTATAGTTTACCGCCTTGTGAAAGGGCCTTCTGTTCCAGATCGTGTGATAGCACTTGACTCAATAGGTGTTTCTATCATATCTCTAGTTGGCCTATTTTCCATTTTCATCAAAACAAGTTTCTATTTAGATATTATTTTACTGTTAGCGATTCTATCTTTTATCGGTACTGTAGCTTTCTCTAAGTTTATAGAGAAAGGAGAGATCATAGAACGTGACAATTCTCGCTAATATATTAATCGTTTTAACAATCTCTTTTGGAGCGATATTTATCATGGTTACAGCGATTGGCCTAATTAGACTACCTGATGTATATTCGCGGTCTCATGCGGCTTCTAAGAGTGCTACATTAGGTGTTATGAGTATTTTAATCGGCGTATTCTTACACTTTTGGTTAATAGAAGATCATTTTAATCCTCGTATTTTACTCGGTATTTTATTTTTGTTCATCACAGGTCCTGTTGGTGGCCATGTTATAGCTCGTGCAGCATACTTTTCAGGTGTAAAAGCATGGAAAGGTACTGTAAAGGATGAATTAAAACCAGAATATGAACGCAAAATGAAAGAAGCTTCTATAAAAGAAAAAGAATGAAAAAAGGCTTTTGTCTCCATACAAATGGGACAAAAGCTTTTATTTTACCAGTAAGGTCTACCACATGGAGGTCCAAACGGTGGTCCGCATTGTGGCCCGAAGTTCGGTCCAAAATTCGGTCCGTAATTTGGTCCATAATTTGGCCCAAAGTTTGGTCCATAGTTTGGTCCATAAAAACGATTGTAATGTTGATGTGGTCTAATGGATGATCCAACTAAACCACCAAGAAAACCACCAAAAAATGGTCCGCCGAAAAATCCGCCGCGAAATGGAAACATAAGCCTCCTCCTTTCTTTTCTATCCTATGTATCATAGAAAAGAACAGCTAGGTCTTGGCCTATTTCACTATATATCTTCCTCTGCTAAACGCTCGATAAATGTTGCCAGAGTACGCACCATTACGCCGGTGCCACCTTTAGGTCCTAAATCATGTGCACCATGAGCATCTGAAGTTCCAGCTATATCTAAATGAATCCAAGGTATATCACCAACGAATTCTCCTACAAATCCTCCTCCGAAAATCATATGCCCATCAGAACCAGGAGAGTTATTTAAATCTGCTACATCACTTTTACGAATTCGTTTCTTATCGTTTTCTGTTAAAGGTAAACGCCATACGAATTCTCCTGATTCTTCAGCAGCTTCAAGGAATGTTTCAAATAATGTCTCATCATTTGTTAAAGCACCAGTTTTATCATAACCAAGAGCTGTAATGACGCCTCCTGTTAATGTTGCCACATCGATGATATAATTTGCACCTTGTTGTTTTGCATAAGTTACAGCATCTGCTAATACGAGACGACCTTCCGCATCCGTGTTTAATATCTCTACAGTTTTCCCACTATATGTTGTAATAACATCATCTGGTTTAAAAGCTTCACCTGAGATCATATTGTCTGTTGAACCAATAACAGCGATGACGTTTTTGTTTGGACGTAATTCGCCAATTATTTTCATTGCGCCAAGTACAGCAGCAGCTCCACCCATATCGCCTTTCATACCAACTAGTCCCGTTTTAGTTTTAATAGAATAGCCACCTGTATCAAATGTAACACCTTTACCAACTAGTCCAATGACATCTTCCCATTTCTCGGTTGCTTGGTATTTAATCGTAATAACACGCGGTTCTTCTACTGAACCTTTATTGACAGCTAAAATAGCACCCATTCCTAGCTCTTCTAATTGAACTTTGTTTAAAATTTCAATTTCGAAATCATATTGTTTAGCAAGTTCTTCCGCATAATCTGCTAATTTTGCAGAAGTTAATATATTACCTGGTAAGTTCACTAAAGTACGTGCTTCATTTACAGCTTCAGCATATATTTGTCCTACTTCAAAACCAGCCACTATTTCTTGCGTATCTGCTGTCGTAATGAAACTGACTTCTTCTATTTTCACATCAATTGCATTAGACGTCGTTTTGTAATTTTGTACGTTATAATAACCTAAACCCGTGCCTTCAGCTGCAATAATTGATACTTCAGTCGGGTCAATGTCAGCAGTTACAAATGAATCTAACCATATTGAAACTGTTTTAACATTTAGTTTATGTAGTTCTTTTCCAACTAAGCCGAATGATTCGCGTAATTCATCTGTGCTTAACATTTTGCGGTCTCCAAGTCCAACAAATAGTATACGCTTCACTTGAGTTGATGGTATAAAGCATGGGATTTTCGTTAGTTTTTTTAGATCCGTAGCAATATCCCCTTCTTTAATCCATTCTGTAATTGGATTTCCAAAGACTTCTACGAAATCTCCCCACCCTACTAACTGTTCTTGATTTTTAGATACACCAACAATTAATATATCTGCTTGTGCAGATTGAAATGTTTGACTTTCTTTAATAATGTTCATTTGAATCCTCCATTCCTATATTATCAATTCTATTATATCAAAAATATTACATCATACGAAATGTTCGGATTCCGAATTTCCTTAGAGTTTTTTCAATGTTCTGTCCTATGTTATAGTATTACTAACTTATTTTAGGCTAGAAAGGTGCTGATTTAATGGAGCTTCTTCACAATATTCCCCTGCTCTCCTCACTTTTTGCAATTATCTTTGCACAATTTGTTAAAATTCCTATTCATTTCATTGCAACTAAGAAAATCGATTGGTCACTTTTCACATCTACTGGCGGCATGCCAAGCTCACATTCTGCGGCTGTATCAGCCCTTACAACAGCTATTGGCTTTGAAAGTGGTGTGGATTCACCTTTGTTTGCTGCTTCCACGGTATTTGCTATAATCGTTATGTTTGATGCAACTGGAATACGTTATCAAGCAGGACAACAAGCAGTCATTATTAATCAACTGCGCAAAGATTTCCAAGTCTTCGTCAATGAAGCGAAAGGCTGGATAAACAAAAAAGAAGAAGAGAAAATGCAAGAGCTAAAAACACTACTAGGTCATAGACCAAGCGAAGTATTCTTCGGAAGTTTAACTGGCATACTCATTTCAGTTTTCGTCTATACAATCTTTTAAAATGTAAAAAAGCAGTGTCCGATATAAAATCGTGACACTGCTTTTTTTGTGAATCGAATATTCAAGTTAGAACATACGATAGCCATTTCTTCGTAGTGCTTTCATTACTAAACCTGCAATAATAGCGCCTGCAAGTCCACTTGCTAGAATAAGAATATCAACTAATTGTAATGATACTAGTTTATCCCCTAATGCCGGGAATGCCGTTCCTGGCTTAAAGAAATAATCGAAAAAACCCACTTCATCAACAATGAAGATGACTACTATTGGGTAGACAATCGCCATGAACCAAGTAGCACGGAGTAACATATTGATTAAGAACCCGATACCAAAGAACATAACGAGGAATAATATCATTGATAATACCAATTGTACAATTGAAAATGAACCAGCCATATATTCGAAACCTCCATTTTTCCTCTCATAAGTGTACATGATTGGAACAATGCTTTCAACGACTAGTAAGTAATTTCAAAGCTTTGTCATAATTCAAATATTACTAGAAAAACAATTTATATGCGGTATAGCCAAATATATTATCTGGCTCTAAATTATCTAATGCACTTTTACGAGCATTAATTTCTGTTTTTAATAACTCTAGTATCATTAACGACGTACGCTCGTCCTCTTTTAAAGCTAATGGAGACATCCAACATGCCTCATATAATTCCTCTAATTGTGCAACAACTGGCTGTAATGGATCATTCGCTATTAAATGAAAAACGGCTAAATTATCACTTATATCATTTTTTAGTACGCCTGTCCGCAAACCAATTAAGCCTAGAATGGTAGCGTCAATTCCTGTTTCTTCTTTTATTTCTCTAATTACAGCTTGATCTGCAGTTTCAGCTGGCTGTACAAAACCAGCAGGTAATGACCATTTACCATCAAGACCACCATAGCGCTTCATCACTACAAGCCATTCACCATTATTATTCTCTACTAAACCTGATACACCTAACCAAACTTTCATACGGTCTTGTTTATTCAATGACATTACCTCCCAATAAAAAACTCCCTACAGTTATAATAACTGAAGGGAGTGTGAAAGGTATAATTATAGTACGTTAAATTTACCTTTTTTAAGAACTAAGCCAGCGCCACCAACCATGTAAAGTGCACGGTTATCGATTACTTTTTTCATGAATGAAGCCGATTTACCTGTGATTTCTTTACCGAAAACTTCACCGATTGCATCAGAATCACCTAGAGAACATACAGTACCTTTAAGTGCTGGTACGAATTCTTTAGTGTCTTTGCCTTCGATTAAAGCAATAAGGTTTTCAGCAACAGTGATTGCTTGTTGCATAGCGATTTGAGCTGTTGTTGGGTAAGGACGACCAGCTTCTTCATTCATTAAGAATGCACAGTCACCAACGATGAATACTTCAGGGAATCCAGGTACACGTAAGTCTTTATCAACTGCAACGCGAGCACGTTTAGATGGGATATCTGATTCTTCAACAATGCGAGAACCACGAACACCGGCAGCCCATACTACAGTACCAGCTTTGATGAATTCGAATTCTTCTTCGCCTTTTTTAATTTTAACGCCTTCAGGAGTAGCTTGAACTACTGGAGTACCGATTGAGAATTCGATACCTTTTTTAGTTAGATAACCAACAGCGTATTCTACTAATTCACGAGAGAACATAGGTAATACAGTTGGAGCTGCTTCTACACAGACAACTCGTACTTTTTCTTGCGGTGCATCATATTCTTTGCAAAGCTCTGGAATACGGTTAGCTAATTCACCAAGGAATTCGATACCTGTAAATCCTGCGCCACCAACTACGATTGTTAATAAGGTATCATCTTTTTCAGCAGGAGCTTGTGATGCCCATTCAGCGAACTGAGAGTTAATATGATCGCGAAGTTTACGAGCTTCGTTTACATCAGAAATACCGAATGCAAATTTATCTAAACCTTCGATACCAAAAGTCTCACCTTCAAAACCAAGACCTACTACTAGGTAATCGTATGACATTTCACCAGCATCAGTAATTACTTTTTTATTTGTAGCGTCAATAGATTCAACAGCTGCTTGTACAAAGTTAACTTTGTTATTTAACACACTTTGAATGTCATAACGTACTTTCTCTGGAGATAGAGTTCCTGCTGAAGCTTCGTGTAACCAAGTTGACTCATAGTGGTATGAGTTTTTGTTTACAATTGTAATATCGGCTACATTAGAACCAATTTTCTTTTGCAAGTTAACAGCTGTTGTTAAGCCACCATATCCTGCACCCAATATTAATATTTTCGGTCTATTCACTAGAATCGAAACCACCTTTAAAATTTTATATTCTCTGACCAATAAAAAAGAAGTATTTTACATACTTCATCTCTACCATCAGTGTGTCTATTTTTCGACAAAATACCTACATACTATATTAGACCTTTTGTTAACTGATTTCAATAGAGTAATGTTGAAAAAACGAGCTAATTAAGTTACTATTTCAGGGTTGTTTTTTTTCTATTTATCCCTTTTAGTATAATTTATTAATTTTTGTCAATTTATCATTATGATAAATACATGCATAATATTCGTTCATAAGCAACTAATTAGATGCTAAATATTAGTTTATTTATTCCCCTAAAAAAATAAAGTATCCATAAAAAAATAAAAACCTTCTCAAAGTTATCGAAATGAGAAGGTTTTTTTATATAGTTTTTAGATTAACAACTTTCAGGAGTACCTTCTGTTTTGGCTGTTCTAAACGAAGTTCCACAACCACATGATGCGATAGCATTTGGATTATCAATTGTAAATCCGCCACCCATTAGTGATTCTTTATAATCGATTTTAGTTCCTTTTAAGATTGGTGCATCTTCACTGGAAACAAGAATTTGTAAACCATGTTCTTCTTGTATAAAATCATTTTCTGCCTTTTCGTTTTCGAATCCCATACCGTATGACAGACCACTACAGCCGCCACCTTTTACAGCAATGCGTAAAAAAGAGCCTTCTTCTTCATTGTGCTGCATCATTTCTTTTACATGGATAGCAGCAGCTTCAGTAATTTCAATTACTTGCGTCATCTGTGTCACCTTCTTTCATATTTCTATCATAACAATAATTTATGTTGGAGTAAAACATCTCATACTCGGAAATTTGACACATCTAAAGGCTTTTCATCTGGTATAATTGATTCATATATACAAATAGGGAATGAGGACTACATTATGGAAATTCCACCTTATTACGAGAAGCAAATAGACTGCATTCATTGTAAAAAGAAATTTAAAACAATAAAAGTGCGATCAAAATTTATTAAGGTTAGTAATAATGAAAGTGATTTTCATCCGTTATACGAAAATGATGTTAACCCTCTTTTATATAATGCATTTGTTTGTGAGCACTGTGGATTTTCTTTCACGGAAGACTTTACAAAATATTTTGGACCAGGCATATCAGAAGAGATCGATCAAAAAATCAGCTTGCATTGGAAAAAACATTCATTTGATAAAGAACGAACTATAGATGATGCACTTCAAGTATATAAATTAGCACTAGTTTGTGGACATATAAAAAAAGAAAAGCATATTACACTAGCGGGACTTGCATTAAGAACAGCTTGGCTATACCGTACGCTTGATAACAAAGAGCTAGAAAATCGATTTATGTTTATTGCTCGAAATCAATATATAGATGCTTTCTCCAATGGCGATCATAACGGTACTTCTATGTCGGAAGTTCGTGTTATCTACTTAATAGCCGAATTATCGAGAAGATTAGGAGAACGCGAAGAAGCCATTCGCTACTTCTCTCGTGTTATAGAAAAGCAACGTAGTTCAAATGAGACGAAAATTATTGAAATGGCCAAGGAACAATGGCAAACAATGAGACTTGAAAAGGAAATGACTGAACACACCAAAGTTCTATGATTCCTTTTGTGATTTACACTTATCTATAAGAAAAAAAGAGCCTTTTAAAAACTGGCTCTTTTTTTTCTCTATACGGTTGTTGTTTAGAATACTTGTTCTACCTCAATAACACCTGGTACTTCTTCTAATAACGCACGTTCAATCCCTGCTTTTAAAGTGATTGTAGAACTTGGGCAGCTTCCGCATGCGCCTAGTAAACGTAATTTTACGATACCATCTTCTATATCAACTAATTCACAGTCTCCTCCATCACGAAGAAGGAATGGGCGTAATTTATCTAAAACTTCTTGTACTTGTTCTTGCATTTTCAATCGACTCCTTTCCTTATAATTATTATAATATCAGACGAACACAAAGGAAAGTAATTAAAATGCTCAATTAATGGTATAACAATATTATAATTACTATCCACTCCAAAAATGCTATTCTATCCCTCATCTTTTATAGCTATGTTCTATTAATTATTTAACTATTTTTCTCGTCTAATCTACCGAGCGATTTCAGTGTTTGTTAATAATAGCTAATTTTTAATAGTTTAAAATTGTAAGTGACAATCTTACCGTTTATCTTTATATTTATATGTGAGTACATATGGAAAAATTTTAGTATTGTAAACGAGAGGATGAATTGTAAGTGACAGAAAAGACAATTGCAATCGAAATATACGGGGCTAGTGTCATGTGTGCAAGCTGTGTTAATGCACCGTCTTCCAAGGATACTTATGAGTGGTTACAAGCTGCAATAGATCGCAAATATCCGGAACAACCTTATCAAATCACATATATTGATATAGAAAATCCTATTGAAAATGAACGCCATAAACAATGGGCAGAACGAGTAAGAGATGATGAGTTTTTCTATCCATTAGTATTAATTAATAATGAAATTATTGGAGAAGGCTACATTCAGTTAAAGCCTGTTTTTAAGGAGCTTGAGAAATTAGGCTTTGAACCAATCGATAAATAAATATAATAAAAAGCTGTCTCACTGTACAATGTTTCATCATTGTACGTGAGACAGCTTTTTTTTAACCATTTTGACGTTTGTACATCCACAGCAAGCCTGATTTCATCAAGCGAGCAATTCGACCTGTTACAGTCTTATCTGCTAAATAGACGAAGCCTTGTTTCTTTCCTAAAGAACCCATAAAGCCTTTTAGCTTAATTTCTGGCATTTTCTCCGGAAGTGCTTCATTTTTCCAACGCAATTTTAATATACGAACAATATGTTCAGCTTGCTCTTCAGCTAACTGTGCACTCGGACCAAATTGTGAAGCTGCGCAGTCTCCAACCACATAGACATGTTCATCATTTGGTATATTCATATATTGAGTTATAACTACTCGACCAGTTCGATCAGATTCTAGACCTAAGTCACGGACTACCTTAACTGGTTGAATACCCGCTGTCCAAACAACTGCATCTACTGGAATCTGCTCTTCATGATTATGTAGCATATGTTGTTCTACTTTTGTAATATTCGAGTTCGCAATAACTTCAACATCATTATTATCGAACCACTTTTTAACATAGTTACTTAAACGTTCTGGGAAATCTTTTAGAATACGAGAGCCACGATCAAATAATTTAATTTTAAGATCTGCACGACTTTCTCGTAATTCACTTGCCAATTCAATACCACTTAATCCTGCACCAACGATTCCTACGACAGAACCAGATGGAAGGCCACAAAGAGCGTTATAAGCTTCACGTGATTTAGCCATTGTTTGGATGCTGTACGAGAATTCATCCGCACCAGGTACACCGTGATACTTATCTTCACAACCTAGACCAATAACTAAATCATCATACGCTACGCTATTACCACCTTCTAATAGTACAGCTTTGTTAACTGTATCAATTTTTTCAATTTCGCCATAAACGATCGATAACCGCTCATTTTCAGGGAAACTTACACGAATATGTTTCTCAGGTGTTGTACCTGCAGCTAAAGCATAAAAATCGGTTTTCAAGCTATGGAATGGTGCACGGTCTACTAGAGTGATTTGTACATCTTCTGGTAAATTATTTGGTAATAAACGCAAAAGAATACGCATATTACCGTAGCCACCGCCTAATAAGACTAATTTTCTCATAGTAATCTCCTTCTTCTTACAATATTACATACCGTTTCATTTCAAAACTGTCCACTAAGAGTATAAACGATTGTGAGAAGTTTCACAATATAGACTCGAAAATTGACGAATGAAAAAAAAAATAGTAGCATTTCGAGTAGTGAGGTGAAGCGCACATGAATCCGCTTGTTGAGTTTTGTGTTAGTAATTTAGCAAATGGCTCCCAAGATACATTTGAAGTGCTAGAAATGGATCCTAATATAGATGTTTTAGAATATGGCTGTTTAAGCTATTGTACTAAATGCTCTAATTCTTTATATGCTCTAGTAAACGGCGAAATGGTTGAAGCTGAAACGCCGGAAGAATTAACAAAAAAAGTCTATCAATTTATTGAAGAGAATCCTTTATTTTAACCAAAAAAGTCGCAAGCTATGTGAATGAACAACATAGTTTGCGACTTTTATTTTACAATTGCCAATCGAGTAAACTATTAATGCTGTAAGTTGGTTGGATATCCTTTTTCAACACAGATTCAGTAGGTGTTACTCCAGTATTCACATGTAATGTATCTATACCAAAGCCGATACCTGCTAATATATCCGTATCATAATTATCACCAATCATAAGCATATCTTCTTTTTCAAACCCATTCATCTGCTGTAAAATTGCTAGCATATGAGGATGTGGTTTTCCGATATACGTAGGTTCCACACCTGTCACATTATGAATTAGCTCAGCAATCGATCCATTTCCTGGTGCAAAGCCTTTTTCACTTGGAAATTTAATATCACCATTGGTCGCTACAAAATCTGCACCATTTTGTATAGCATAGCAAGCATTTTCTATTTTAGAATAATTTAATTCCAGATCAATACCTTGCACTAACACATCCGGTTGTTCAGAAGTGAACCTTATATTTTCAGCAAGAAGAGCTTCTCTTAAGCCATCTCCACCTATCATTTGCACTGTTGCATTTGGATATTGATTGCTGATATATTTTGCAGTTGCGATAGCTGAAGTTAAAATATGCGCTTCAGGTGCACATATCCCCATTTTCAGTAATTTCTGCTGTACTTGATTTTGCGTCATACGTGCATTATTGGTGATATAGAAAGGCTCAATTCCTTTCTTTTGTAATGCATGTATAAAAGCTACAGCAGTAGGAATAGGTTCAGTTCCCTTATACACAGTCCCATCTAAATCGAAACAATAGGCTTTGTATGATTTCATTTTTGTTCCTCTGGAATGAACGCAGATACTGGACCTAGCTCATTCACTAAATAATGCTCTACTTTTGGTGCAAATGCTTTAATAGCATCCATATTATTATTTAATACAACTACTAACTCTTCATCATTTACTTCTAAAATATCACGCACAAGTGCGCGTCTTAATCCAATTAGCTCTTTTAATGGTTGATCCATCTCAAGTGTAATGACTTTTTCATCGACTAAAATATCAATTATATCTTCATAACTTCCAGGATCACGCATAATAAAACCATCAATCATAGAGTTACCCACATCAATTATTGCTTCGATTAATGTATTCGCAATACGCTCCACAGCCAATTTACGGATATCATCTGATAACCAGTCTTTTTGGCCTTCAAAAACCACTATTAATGAATTCATATATTCAAGATTTTTTATTATTTTTTTACGATCAACGAAATACACAGTACTTCCTCCATTCAAATTATAAAAGTTGATAGTCTACTCCTTTCTATAGTACCATATCTTTAGAATCGGAAGGAGTTGCACACGCAATGGAAAGATTTTTCTTATACGACGATGTTGAAGATACAAAGACTCGTTTTGTTAGCTTCACAGGCGAATCGCAACGCTATGATTTAGCAATTTTACAAAGCGGACGCTTTTTTGGAAAAGTGCTCGTTTTAGATATGCAACTCGGCCGCTTTGCTATTCTCGGCTCAGACGACCTAGAAGAGCCAGGATACTTAGAACAAGTATACAACCGTCCCGAAGACGAAGCACAAGAACTACGAGACTACCTACATGAATTAATTGGGTAACCTAAATGCTGAAGCGGCCCGTTCAGCCCCGACAAGCACTGGAACTTTCGAATCGAAAATATCTTTTCAATTTTCGACCGAGAAAGTGGAAGTGACCTCGAGGGGCTGGCCGCTGAAGCTGGATATCTAACTTTAGGAAGGCAACCTAAGTCCGCGACGTCCTGTCGCAACGGTTGCATGACTAACATCCTGTTAGCCCAAGGCGCTCGTTTTGCTGCGAGGTCGTTGGAAGGCGGAAGCCAAAGTCGCTCTTTGACTTTGAGCGCCCGACTGAAACGACCCGAGCAGCTAGCGCCTGAAGCTGGATAAACCTTAATGCTGAAGGCGCTCGTCCAACGGCGACAAGCGTTGGAGTTCTCGAATCAAAAGCATCACTCCCGCTTTTGACCGAGAGAACGGAAACGACCTCGAGCCGTTAGCGCCTGAAGCTGGATATCTAACTTTAGGAAGGCAACCTAAGTTCGCGACGTCCTGTCGCAATCGATGCATGACTAACATCCTGTTAGCCCAAGGCGCTCGTTCAGACTAGACAGGCGTTGGAGGGCTCGAACACAAGACGCTTTTCGTCTTGTGCCGAGAGACCGAAACGACCCGAGAATCTAGCGCCTGAAGCTGGATACCCCCTTACCCAACTCTAATTTAACCACTTTAAATCAAAAAAATACTAAAAAAAAACATCAATTCCGGCTTTTACAGCTCGGAATTGATGTTTTTTTGTTCTTCTTGAAATGTTTCAGTGATAACGATTTCAGGCTCATCTACAGCCTCAGAATCTACTTCTTCAAGTACTTCCTCTTTTACAGGAATCGGCGCTTTACCGGTTTTTTTTAGTACGAAATAAGCACATCCAAAGTTACAATATTCATATAAATAATCTTGTAATGTACTTATTCTCGTATCGAAAGAAGCCTTTTGATTTTTGTCATCAAAAAAGCCTTTTAAACGTAATTGGCCATAGCCCCAATCACCAACAATATAGTCATACTTTGTTAAAATATCGCTAAATCGTCCAAGAAAAGCCTCTTCTTGGAAACCTTCACGATAATCTGTTAATACATCATACGCCATTCGTTCTGCAATGACCATGTTACCACCATCCGTTAGTTATTCGCGATAGCGCTTTTTTCTTCGCCAAGCAGTTGTTTTTGTTTAGCTGCGGCATTTACTTGTTCATCGGCATGATAACTACTACGCACAAGTGGACCAGCTTCACAATGAGAGAATCCTTTACTCATCGCAATCTTGCGCAGTTTACCGAATTCTAAAGGTGAGTAATATTTTTTCACCGGTAAATGTTTTTTTGACGGTTGTAAATATTGACCTATTGTCATTATATCTACATTATTTGCGCGTAAATCATCCATTACTTCAATAATTTCTTCTTCTGTTTCTCCAAGTCCCAACATTAATGATGACTTTGTAGGAATATCAGGTTGCATTTCTTTTGCACGACGTAAAAACTCTAATGAGCGATCGTATTTTGCTCGAGCGCGAACTCTAGGTGTTAAACGTTTTACTGTCTCGATATTATGATTTAAAATATCAGGTTTCGTATCCATTAATATACGTAAATTTTCTTCAATTCCACCCATATCTGAAGGTAATACCTCAATTGATGTAAATGGATTTTTACGACGAATTGCACGAACAGTTTCTGCAAAAACTTCTGCTCCTCCGTCTTTTAAGTCATCACGTGCTACTGCAGTTACAACGACATGCTTTAAGTTCATAATTTCAACTGAATCTGCTACGCGTTCTGGTTCTGCTGTATCTAATTCATTTGGAAGGCCTGTTTTTACTGCACAGAAGCGACATGCGCGTGTACATACAGCTCCTAATATCATAAATGTCGCTGTACGTCTTTCACCCCAGCATTCATGAATATTTGGGCATCTGGCTTCCTCACAAACTGTATGTAAGTTCTTTTCTCGCATCAGTTTCTTTAGGCCCTTATAGTCGTCGTTAGTATTTAGTTTAATTTTTAGCCAATCCGGTTTTCTTATATGTTCTACTTTAGTTGGTTTACATGATGTCATTGAAGATTCGTCTCCCATCACAAGGCTTATTTATATATTGTAGTACTTTTGTCAATGTAACATAATAAATAGTTTCAAACAACCTTCGATTACTAATATTGTCAAAATATTTTGCTATACCCTGCACTAAGTAAATATTAATTTAAATGAAATGAAAAGGGAAATTAAATATCTCTTAGTTCATTTTAATAGGTACCTCGACTGATGGTTGCGTACCTCCACCTGTCGTATAAATATTAGGTACTGTCCCCTTAAGCATACCAATAGCAACTGGAATTCTTTGCTCCACAGTGGTTGATTTACTAGCAAATGGAACGATGACTTGAACATTTACTGATAAATGAATTTGCACTTTCACGAGTGCATTATTAATACCAAACTCCTCAATATCCGTTTCGACATTTGTATTGATCTTGCCTATAACATGAAAACGAATAGGTATTTTCGGTCCTAAATTCCCTAACAAGGGTAATTTTGTTACCTGCCCAATTGGGACATAAAAGACAACACCACCATCTTCTTGCATTGCATTGGCATCATATTCAATATCGTCGTATTTCGGCAGTTTACTTAAATTTCCTGACTCTGCTTCTTCAAGATGATCTTGTACGAGCGTATATGTTTCCGCCATAACACGATTAATAATTTCTGAATTAAACTTTGTCATTTTAGTATCTTCGCCTGGAACTTCTTCTATTATATCATTAACATCAAGGACATTCGCAGTTCTAGAGTTAATAGCCTTACTAATAACTTCAGATGCTATTCGATTCGTTTGGACTTCCGCATAATCCAAATATGTTGGCATCAGTCTTATATTCACTAAGTAAAATAAGAGAGCAATCATCCCAAAAAAGCTTACGATAAAAAGTGGTAATAATCGAGAGCGTTTTTGTCGTTTTTGCACTAACAATCTACGTCTTTGTTTTGGTAAACGCAAAAAAATTCCCCCTAATCATAGGCTATGACTAAGGGGCATTATTTATTCACTATGTACGAGGTATTCCACCTCAACCTGATGGATGTAAGTAGCTGGTTCATTTTCCAAGCAACATTCATATGTTGCTTGCAATATTTCACCATCCTCCTCAAAAATGCGAATCCAAGGTTTATCTGTTGATTTATGATTTTGTTTTGAGACGATGCCTCGTCGACCATCAGAAAGTAAAACGACAGTTCCATTTGGATATATGGCAATGCATTTTTGAAATGCTTTTACAACTTTCTCATCGTATAACGTACCTATACCTTGCTTTATTATTTCCATTCCATGCGATGGCAACATTTTCTTTCGATATACGCGATTAGATGTCACAGCATCAAATACATCGGCGACAGCAATAATTTTAGCATATGGATGAATTTCAAAATCAATCAATCCACGTGGATACCCACTACCATCAAGTCTTTCGTGATGTTGGAATGCACAATGTGCTGATAATAAAGAAATAGTATGTAAGTTTCTTAATAAATCAAAGCCATACTTTGCATGAAGTTTCATTGTATCGTATTCTTCATTTGTTAAGCGCCCAGGTTTATTTAAAATCTCAAGTGGGATTAGCATCTTACCTACGTCATGTAACATGGCACCAATCCCAATTTGGCGTATTTCATCCGATGTATATTTCATCTCTCTAGCAATCGCAATAGAATAAATGGCCACTTGTAGTGAGTGTTGATAAATATATTCATCATATATAAATGCATCACTCAAAACTGTAATCATTTCTTCACTATTTACAATACTTTCAAGTAACTGCTCTATAATACATCCAAAATGTTTGGACTGTTGATCTAAACAATAAGTTAAATCAGCATTTTTTTGATTTTTTAACATTTTGAAGGATTCTGTAATTTTATCTACAGCTTTTCTTCTTACATGTATTGGCACAGCTTCAACTATATTAATATCATGAGAAATTTTATCGTTAATATATACATATTGAACATTTAATTGTAAAAGTCGGTTGGCTATTTGATTTGATGCTACGACCCCTTCATGTAGCAAAGGTCTTCCAGCCTCATTCCAAATTGTTCTGCCGATCACCATTCCAGGTTGCAACACTTTAGTTGAAATCAGCCTCATACTATTTCCCCATTCATAAACATAATCTATTCTCTATATATTGACTCATATAAAACTTTAATCAGGTCTTTCTGAATTTTCCCCTTTGAAAAATTCAAGTCCATACAGAATTAGAATATCACGTAAAAATTGAGGTAACAAGTATGTTTTTGGTGTATTTTTGAAATCGGGAAAGAAATACCCAAAAGTATACATATCTAAAGTCACAAGTTTGTAACTTTTTTTCAAATCTGCAATACTACCTCCTATTACTAACCTCCCCATATCATCCACTTCAAATTGATAGTTTAGCATCTTACCCATCACTACGCCTCTAAACCCTAAGCCCTTCACTTCTCTCCTTGGCCAATCTACATTTTGTGCTTCCATGTAAATTTCTTTTAAACACTCACCAGTAAGCTCAACTACACAAGCGTTGATTGGGTGTGGAAGCATACCGTGAATGTCATTAGCTGTCACTCTACCTTTTGGAAGTCCACTTAAAAAGATTCCTGCATTGAACAGAGCACAATCAGCATTTGAAAATTTTAATAACGCTTTTGCAAATAGTCGTGACAGATTTGAATGATGGTACCATTCCTTATTATAGTAACGGTCTGTGTAAAATACAGGTACATCAAGTAGTTCACGCCCTCGTTGTTCAAGACTTACTACTATCTCTTTCTCCTTGTCTACAGATGCAAGATCTATCGTTCTGTGAAGCATCGTTTTTTTCTTCACAACTTTTTTTAAATCCATATCAAATAGTATTTCAGTATGCCCTACAAATAAGCCAAATTTCCCTCCACCAGTTAACAGCACATCATTCACTATTTTACCTTCGTGCAAAATATGATGCGTATGTGCTCCGAAAATAACATCGATTTCAGGGCACTGTTCTGCTAACAATGTATCCTCAGACAAACCTAGATGCGACATACAAACAAGCACATCCACTTGATCTCGTAGCTCATCTACTTGTTTTTTCAATACTGCGAGTGGTTCTAATACTTGCCATTCAAGTTGCTCATAAAATAAATAAAAAGGTGCTGTAGCTGCAATAATTCCTACTTTTACACCGGCAGCTGTGTTATAAATCTGATATGATTTTGCCCAACTTGGTACGTCACCATTAATATTGTGCAAATTAGCTACTAAGACATCGAATTTCGCATCTTTATATAATGTATTCAATTCGCTATTCGATAAAGTAATACCTTCATTATTACCAATCGTTACAGCATCATAATTTGCATCATTTAATAATTTCACATTTCCTTTACCCAACGTCGCCTCAGTATAAACATTCGAACGATCCATAAAGTCTCCTATATCAAGAACAAAGCAACTATCACCTACTTCTTTATGCCACTTCTTTCGTGTCACAAGAAATTCGTGAGTACGAGGCCAATGTTCAAAATGGCTATGGACATCATTTGTATGATAAAAATGGATTGTTTCTAGCATAATATCCCCTCTTTACATTCAGATTAGTCCATCTATGATTGAACGGATTCCGAGAAGTAATAAAATTATTCGTAAAAAGAGCACTAATGTATCTGATTTAATACGCTTATTAAGTGCTGCTCCTATTTTCGCCCCTATATAAGCCCCTGGAATTACCGGAATCGTATACATCCATGGAACATTTCCTAAATAAATATGGCTAGCTGAGTTGACGATAGACGATAAAAACACCATGAACATGGATGTTGCCACAGCCACATGGGGAGGGAACAAGAATAATAATATCATTGCAGGAACAATCATCGATCCTCCACCAATCCCAAATAACCCTGATGCAAAGCCAATTGCAAAAGTTAATAATAATGCAAACCAAATCGGATAGCCATAAACAAAACTTTTACCTTCCTGGTCGACAAAAGTTCGCTTCAGTCCATTCTCAACAAACCATTTTACTGGTTTTAATTTATCCTTCACGATTAAGATTGTCGCTAATATAATTAGTAAAATACCAAAGTATAAATTAAATGAAGGCAAATCTAATCCTTTGTTCACCCAAGCACCAAGAATCGTCCCAGGTATACTCCCTGCAAAGAAAATTACGCCACTTTTATAATCAACTGTTTTAGATTTCATATATGACAGAGTAGATGCTAGTCCAGTGAAAATCATCATAACTACAGATAAGCCTACTACTTTTTGTGGTGTTATATCTGGGATTAAACCGAGTGTGAGCCCTACAAATAGTGTAGCTGGTACTAATATCACGCCTCCACCTAGGCCTACTAAAGCGCCAACTAGACCTGAACATAGCCCAATTACAGCAATTAATATAAATTCCATTACGATTCTCCTTCAAAAAATTCTAATTGTTTAGGAGATAATCCTTCATATTGTACTCCCAGCATTTTTTGCAGTTGTTTTGCATTTTTTGCTGCATCATTTCCTGAGTTATTATTAAATAATACAAACACATCTTTTACCTGCTGTTGTAACGATACAATATGTTTTTGTAGTCCCTTTAATTCTTCTTCATTATAGTTATACAAAAAACGAATTTTACGCCATTCTTCATTATTTCCGGGATTACGCCAGCCATGCACATTACGACCGTGAATACGAACAAGGACACGTTCATTTGTCGCCTTTGGTACTAGCGGAACTGACCCTTCTCCTGCCTGTGGCTCATCACAAACTGTATGTATTAAACCCTCTTGACGTAAAAAATTCAATGTACCATCCAAGAATTTTTCACTATACCAAGTGCGATTTCGGAATTCAATTGCGATAGGAAAATTCTTTAATTGTTGCTTCACATAGCGAATATAAGTAACATTTTTTGATTGACAGTCAAACCACGGTGGGAACTGTACTAATATCATTGCAAGCTTACCTGCTTGTTGAAAAGGTGTAATCGCACCTTTAAATGCCTCAAACATATCTTCCCTAGTCTCATAAGGATTATCCTGCCTCAAATGACCTGTCATACCTTGATAAGCCTTTACAACAAACTGAAAATGATCAGGTACTTCTGCAATCCACTTCCGCACATTAGCTTCAGATGGAATAGAATAGAATGATGTATCCACTTCAACAACAGGAAAGTGTCCACTGTAATCAAATAATTTATTACGTGCTGTAGACAATGGACTATAAAGATCTGGATGATCTCCCCATCCAGTTAAACCAATGTGTATCATCTCATATCCCCCATTAACAGACATATAGTTAATGATAGCATAACATTCAACTGTGTTAGAACAGATTCACCCCATCCTTCTATTACAAAAACCTTCTCTAAATGTATAAAAAAAGCTTCGGCACCAATTTGGAAATCCAAATTGAGTTGCCGAAGCTTTATAGTTAGCTCTAATTAACCGATAGAGCCTTCCATTTCGAATTTGATTAGACGGTTCATTTCTACAGCATATTCCATTGGAAGTTCCTTAGTGAACGGCTCGATGAAGCCCATTACGATCATTTCAGTAGCTTCTTGCTCAGAAACACCTCGGCTCATTAAGTAGAACAATTGCTCTTCAGATACTTTTGAAACTTTTGCTTCATGCTCTAAAGAGATTTGATCATTCATTACTTCGTTGTATGGAATTGTATCAGAAGTCGATTCATTATCCATGATTAAAGTATCGCATTCAATATTTGCACGAGCGTTGATTGCTTTTTTACCAAAGCGAACAATACCGCGATATGTTACGTTACCACCATGTTTAGAAATGGATTTTGATACGATTGTAGAAGATGTGTTTGGTGCTAAGTGAATCATTTTCGCACCAGTATCTTGGTTTTGTCCACGACCTGCAATGGCAATTGATAATGTCATACCACGAGCACCTTCACCTTTAAGGATACATGCTGGGTATTTCATAGTTAATTTAGAACCGATGTTACCATCAATCCATTCCATTGTAGCATTAGCATCACATACAGCACGTTTCGTTACTAGGTTATAAACATTATTAGCCCAGTTTTGAATCGTTGTATAACGGCAATATGCGTCTTTTTTGATGATGATTTCTACAACAGCACTGTGTAGAGAGCTTGTTGTATAAACTGGAGCTGTACATCCTTCAACGTAGTGTACACTTGCACCTTCATCAACAATGATCAATGTACGTTCGAATTGACCCATGTTTTCAGAGTTAATACGGAAGTACGCTTGTAGAGGTGTTTCAAGTTTAACACCTTTTGGTACATAGATGAACGAACCACCAGACCATACTGCTGAGTTTAGTGCAGAGAATTTGTTGTCTTGTGGTGGAATTGTTTTACCGAAGTACTCTCTGAAAAGTTCTTCGTTTTCACGAAGTGCTGAGTCTGTGTCTTTAAACACAACGCCCATGTCTTCAAGTTCTTCCTTCATGTTATGGTAAACAACTTCAGATTCATATTGTGCAGAAACACCCGCAAGGTATTTTTGTTCTGCTTCAGGAATACCAAGCTTATCAAATGTTTCTTTGATTTCAGCTGGTACTTCATCCCAAGATTTTTGAGTTGCTTCTGAAGGTTTTACATAATACGTAATCTCATCGAAGTTTAACTCAGAAAGATCACCACCCCATTGAGGCATTGGTTTTTCATAGAAAATCTCAAGTGATTTTAGACGGAAATCTAACATCCATTGAGGCTCGTTTTTCATTTTAGAAATTTCTTTAACGATATCAGCAGTTAATCCACGTTTTGAACGGAAAATAGATACGTCCTTGTCATGGAACCCATACTTGTAATCGCCAATTTCAGGCATTTTTTTAGCCATCGTTTCTCCTCCGTTCAGAGTTCAATAATTTATTTATTTTCAGATTCGTTTTGCACACCTTTTTCCATTGCTTTCCAAGCTAAAGTTGCACATTTAATACGAGCAGGGAATTTCGAAACACCTGAAAGTGCTTCTACATCACCTAAATCGATCGAATCGTCATATTCTTTTCCAAGCATCATATCAGAGAAAATATGTGCTAGGTTTTGAGCTTCCTCAACTGTTTTCCCTTTGACCGTTTGAGTCATCATGGATGCAGAGGACATTGAGATGGAACAACCTTCTCCATCAAATTTAGCATCTTCAACGATGCCATTATTTACTTGTAAAGTTAAACGGATACGGTCGCCACATGTAGGGTTATTCATATCGATAGTGACATTACTACCTTCAAGAGCCCCTTTGTTTCTTGGCTTTTTATAGTGATCCATAATAACTGAGCGGTAAAGTTGATCTAAATTATTCAAAGACATCAGCAAAATACTCCTTCGCAGTGCGCAACCCTGCAACAAGACGGTCAATATCTTCCTCATTGTTATAAATATAGAAGCTAGCACGTGCAGTTGCAGTACATTGTAACCATTTCATAAGCGGCTGTGCACAATGATGCCCAGCGCGTACAGCAATTCCGTTCATATCTAGAACAGTTGCTACATCATGTGGATGAACATCATCTAAATTAAATGTTACAAGACCTGAACGCTTTGCAGGATCTTGTGGTCCATAAATTGATAAACCTTTAATTGTTTGCATTTGGTCTATTGCATAACGCGATAAATCATGTTCGTGTTTTTCAATCGTGTCCATGCCGATTTCTTGAAGGAAATCAATAGCTGCACCTAATCCAATAGCTCCAGCAATGATTGGAGTACCACCTTCAAATTTCCAAGGTAGCTCCTTCCATGTAGATTCATGAAGACCTACAAAATCGATCATTTCGCCACCAAATTCAACCGGCTCCATGTTTTCGAGAAGCGCTTTTTTACCATATAATACACCAATACCAGTTGGTCCGCACATTTTGTGCCCAGAGAATGCTAAGAAATCACAATCTAAATCTTGCACATCTGTTTTAAAATGAGGTACACCTTGTGCCCCATCAACGACCATTACAGCACCATGCTCATGAGCTATAGCGGTAATTTCTTTAATTGGGTTGATCGTACCCAAGACATTTGAAGCATATGCCATTGAGACAATTTTTGTTTTGTCAGTAATTGTTGCACGCACTTTTTCTAATGATAAAGTACCATCTGACTCTAAATCGATATATTTTAATGTCGCGCCTTTTTCCTTAGCAAGTTGTTGCCAAGGTATTAAGTTAGAATGGTGTTCCATATAAGTGATGACGATTTCATCGCCTTCACCTACATGTGTACGACCATAACTTTGTGCAACTATATTTAATGCAGTTGTAGTACCTCTTGTGAAGATGATTTCTTCAGTCGAGTTTGCATTGATAAATTTACGAATTTTTTCACGAGCACCTTCATAAGAATCTGTTGCTCTGTTCCCAAGTGTGTGAACACCACGGTGAACATTTGAATTTTCAAATTCATAATAATTTTTGATTGCTTCAATTACTTGAATTGGCTTTTGAGAAGTTGCAGCACTATCAAGATAAACAAGCGGATGCCCATTTATTTCTTGATTTAATATCGGGAAATAGCTTCGAATGTCATCTTTGATCATTAGCGAACTTTCCTTTCGATAACCTCCGTCAGTTGCTTTTTAACACCCTCGATAGGCAATTTGTTTACAACTGGCGCAAGGAATCCGTGAATAACTAAACGTTCAGCTTCTTTTTTTGCAATACCGCGACTCATTAAGTAATACAGTTGAATTGGGTCAACGCGTCCAACAGAAGCTGCGTGTCCAGCAGTTACATCGTCTTCTTCAATTAATAGGATTGGGTTAGCGTCACCACGAGCATCTTCGCTAAACATTAACACACGTGATTCTTGTACAGCATCTGCTTTAGTAGCACCGTGTTCGATTTTGCCAATGCCATTGAAAATAGCACGAGAAGCATCTTTCATAACACCGTGTGTAAGGATGTATCCAGTAGATGCTTTACCCCAATGGCGAACTTCAGTTGTGAAGTTTTGACTTTGATTTCCGCGACCAACAACTACTGATTTACTATCAGCATTTGAACCGTCACCAATTAAATGCGAAATATTTTCAGAGATTGTATCACAGTCATTCATTAAACCTGCAGCCCATTCGATAGTTGCATCACGGTGTAAAATACCGCGGCGGTTAACATAAGTTGTTAAACCTTTCGCAAGTACATCTACCGCTCCAAAAATTACTTTTGCATTATCATTTACGATCACTTCTGCAATAATATTTGCTTGTCCAGTTGCTTCGTCAACAGTAGAAAGATAGTTTTCTACATATGTAACTGAACTGTTTGCTTCAGCAACAATTAATACATGATTGAATAATGAAGCTTCTGGATTGTCATGTAAGAACACAACTTGAAGAGGTTCTTCAATGATGACGTTTTTTGGAACATAAACGAAGACTCCGCCGTTTACTAATGCAGCATGTAATGCAGCTAATTTATGAGCATCAGCTTTTACGCCTTCTGTCATATAATATTTTTTCACTAGGTCACTATGTTCGCGACTTGCAGTGATAATATCAGTCAAAATAACACCTTGTGCTTTTAGCTCTTCTGAAAGCTCCAAATATGCAGGTGTATTATTGTGTTGGATATAGATGTTATGTTGGTTTTCAACATCTACAATTGACTTCACTTCTTCTGGAAGTTCAGCTAGTGATGCATATGTTGTACTTTCTACAACATGTGCTGGGAATTCTGTGAAATTCCATTTTGTAATATTAGTTTTATCTGGTTTTGGCAATGGTAGCGTTTCTACGTTCGCTAGTGCACTTTCACGAAGCTCTGTTAACCAGCTTGGTTCATTGTTCGCTTCAGAGAAGGAGCGTACGTCTTGAGCGGTTACCGCCAATTTTGTTTCAACCGTCATTCTGCTCGTCCTCCTTCTTATGCTTCTTGTTCAGCAGTTTCTTCGTCTTCAATACCTAATTCTTGTTTAATCCAGTCATAACCTTCAGCTTCAAGTTTATGAGCTAATTCAGCTCCACCCGATTTTACAACTTTACCTTGCATCATAACATGTACTTTATCTGGAGTGATGTAGTTAAGTAGACGTTGGTAGTGAGTGATCATTAAGCAGCCAAAGCCTTCGCCGCGCATTTCGTTGATACCTTTAGAAACAACTTTTAATGCATCAATATCAAGACCAGAGTCAATTTCGTCTAAAATAGCGAATTTAGGTTTGATCATCATTAATTGTAGAATTTCGTTACGCTTTTTCTCACCGCCAGAGAAACCTTCGTTTAAGTAGCGTTGAGCCATATCTAAATCCATTTCTAGGAATTCCATTTTTTTATCTAATTCACGGATGAATTTCATCAATGAAATCTCGTCACCTTCTTCACGACGTGCGTTAATAGCAGAACGTAAGAAGTCAGCGTTTGTTACACCAGAAATTTCTGATGGGTATTGCATACCAAGGAAAAGACCCGCTTTTGCGCGTTCGTCTACTTCCATTTCAAGTACGTCTTCACCATCTAGCATGATTGAACCTGAAGTTACTTCATATTTTGGGTGACCCATAATAGCAGAAGCTAAAGTAGATTTACCCGTACCATTTGGACCCATGATAGCATGGATTTCGTTTGTATTAAGTGTTAAATTTACACCCTTTAAAATCTCTTTTCCGTCAATTTCGACATGAAGATCTGTGATTACTAATGTTGACATTTCATTACCTCCATTTAAAGTTCAATGAATGGTTTCCCATTTCTAATTTAATATCATTCTAATCTTAACTGAAAAAGAAGTGGCTTGCAAATCTTTTGAAAATTATTCTCACTTCCCCTTTAAACAGTAGATATCCACTAGCTTTATATCAACTATTCTAGCAATTCTTTGTTATTTGTAAAAAATTAATTCATTTTCAATACAGATACTCTAATTGAGAATCGATTTCACTCCCAGTGTAGTGATAACCTTATTTTTCTGAAAATTAATGTATTTTCAAACATCTCCATTATACAAATATTATCCTTTTCTTACTATTTTATTCCAACACACCATTTTTTCTCCATAAAAAAAAGCCTGCTGTACAGGCTTTTTAGACATTCTTTACTTATAAGGAAGCGTATTCTGTCAAATATGCATCGACAGTTTCTGCTACACCACGACCTTCTTTAATCGCCCATACGATTAAACTTTGACCTTTACGGGCATCACCTGCTGTAAAAACACCATTTACATTAGTAGCATATTTTTTCCCGACTGACGCAATTTTGTTATTCGTTATTTTAACTCCAAATTGTTCTGGTAAAGCGTGCTCCACACCTTCAAAGCCGATTGCAACGAATACATGTTGTGCAGGCCATACCCTTTCAGTACCAGGTACTTCTTCAAAATAAGCGTACCCTTCATCATTAATAACTTTATTCATTTGGATTGTGTGTAATTCTTTCACATGACCTTTTTTATCCGCCACAATTTTCTTTGTTTGGATGCAATATTCTCGAGGGTCTTTACCATACTTTTCGTCCGCTTCAGCATAGGCATAATCTAATTTATAAATATGAGGATCAGTTGGCCATAAATTATCGTCAGCTCGATTGATTGGTAACTGAGGATGTTTACCGAATTGTACAATGCTTTTACAATTTTGACGAATTGCCGTAGCTACACAGTCAGCCCCTGTATCACCACCACCAATAACAATGACATCCTTACCTTTTGTATTAATATACTTATCATCTTCAAAGTTAGAATCTAGCAAACTCTTAGATGTTGAAGTTAAATAGTCCATTGCTAAATGAACCCCTTCTGAGTCGCTTCCTTTCATATAAAGCGCACGTTGTTTAGTTGCCCCTGTACACAAGATGATTGCATCATACTCGGCTTTTAACTGTTCAGCCGTAATATCCTTACCTACTTCGGTATTTAATACAAACTCTATGCCTTCTTCCATTAACAATTGAATTCTGCGTTCTACAACATCTTTTTCGAGCTTCATATTCGGAATTCCGTACATAAGTAAGCCACCAGCTCGGTCAGCTCGCTCGTAAATAGTAACCGAGTGCCCCGATTGGTTTAATTGATCCGCTGCAGCAAGTCCTGCTGGTCCTGAACCAATGACAGCAATTTTTTTACCTGTACGTAGTTTAGGCATACGTGGTTGAATCCACCCATTTTCGAACCCTTTATCTATAATAGTTCGTTCAATACTTTTAATTGCAACTGCTGGGTCTGTAATTGCTAATGTACAAGAACCTTCACAAGGCGCGGGGCAAACGCGTCCTGTGAATTCCGGAAAGTTATTTGTAAGCAATAAACGTTCTAACGCTTCCTTCCATTTACCTTTATACACTAAGTCATTCCACTCGGGGATAACATTATTAATCGGACAACCTGCAGCTGTACCGCGAATCTCAATTCCCATATGACAAAAAGGTGTCCCACAATCCATACATCTAGCACCTTGGATTTGAAGAGCTTCATCGGTTAATCTTGAAGCATATTCTTTCCAATTCTTAATGCGCTCTAGTGGTGGTTGTTCTTTTGCCTTTTCTCGACTATATTCCATAAATCCAGTTGGTTTCCCCATCTAGAACCACTCCTCCATTATTTATTGGAAAGCACTACTTCCTTTTTTTTAGAAGTAGCTAAAAATGCTTTCATCGCTGCATCATCAGCAGATAAACCTTCAGCCTTGAAATCACTAATACGATCAATCATTTTCTTGTAGTCTGCTGGAACAACTTTTAAGAATTTAACAACTGACTGCGACCAATCAGTTAAGAGCGTTTTAGCTTTTGAACTATCTGTGTTCAAAATATGTTCTTCAATTAATGCGCGGACAAATTTAGTTTCTTCCTCATTTTCTAAATCTTCAAATCCTATCATTTCCATGTTGCACTTTTCTTTGAAAGATTTTTCATCTTCTACTAATACGTACGCAATACCACCGGACATACCAGCACCAAAGTTCTTACCTACATCACCTAAAATAACAACATGGCCTCCTGTCATGTACTCACAACCATGATCTCCTATTCCTTCAACAACGATATCCGCACCACTATTACGGACTGCAAAACGTTCTCCTGCACGGCCATTGATAAATGCTTTACCACTCGTAGCGCCGTATAAACAAACGTTTCCGGCAATGACGTTCTTCTCAACATCGCCTTTTATTGGTGCGGAAACGACAACTTTCCCTCCTGATAACCCTTTACCGAAGTAATCATTCGCATCGCCATTTACATACATAGACATTCCACTAGGAATAAACGCACCAAAACTTTGCCCTGCTGAACCCGTGAATTGAAGTGAAATTGTATCGTCAACTAAACCTCTTTCACCATAACGTTTGGATATTTCACTCCCGATAATAGTGCCAACAACTCGGTCTGTGTTTTTAATCGGATAGTGCAGTTTAATAGGACTTTCATCCATTATTGCTTTCTCAACCGCGCCAAGAATTTCACGCATATCAAGAGATTCTTCAATTTTATGATCTTGCATCACTTGCTGAGTACGAGGTCCTTTAGGTTGATATAATAAAGCTGAAAGATCTAATTGGCTTGCTTTCCAATGATTCATAGCTCGGTCACTAATTTCTAAAACATCTGTGCGACCAATCATCTCATCCATTGAACGGAAACCGAGCATAGACATATGTTCTCGTACTTCTTCAGCAACAAATTGCATGAAATTTACGAGGTGATCCGCATTCCCCATGAATTTCGCTCTTAACTCAGGATTTTGAGTAGCTACCCCAACTGGGCATGTATCTAAATGACACGCTCTCATCATTACACAACCAAGAACGATTAATGGGGCTGTTGCAAAACCATATTCTTCAGCTCCGAGTAAAGCCGCCATCACGACGTCTTTTCCTGTCATCAATTTACCATCCGTTTCTAAAATGACGCGATCACGTAGTCCATTTAACATCAGCGTTTGATGCGCCTCCGCAAGACCAAGCTCCCATGGTAATCCGGTATGCTTAATGCTCGTTTTTGGTGAAGCTCCTGTACCACCGTCATATCCACTAACAACAATTACGTCAGCTGCACCTTTCGCAACACCAGCGGCAATGGTACCAACCCCAGCTTTTGAAACAAGTTTCACACTAATACGTGCATGACGATTAGCGTTTTTCAAATCATGAATCAACTCAGCCATATCTTCAATAGAGTAGATATCATGATGTGGTGGAGGCGAGATTAATCCAACACCTGTAGTTGAACCACGAACATCAGCTACCCATGGGTATACTTTGTTGCCAGGTAACTGACCACCCTCACCAGGCTTTGCCCCTTGTGCCATTTTAATTTGCAACTCATCTGCATTCACTAAGTAATGGCTTTTCACACCAAAACGACCTGAAGCAATTTGTTTAATTCCACTTCGACGATTATCTCCATTAGCATCAATCTCATAACGGCTAGGGTGTTCCCCCCCTTCTCCACTGTTACTTCTACCGCCCAATCTGTTCATCGCAATAGCTAATGTTTCATGCGCTTCCTGACTTAATGACCCAAATGACATGGCACCTGTTTTAAAGCGTTTTACTATTGATGCAACAGATTCTACCTCTTCTATAGGAATACGTCGTTGTGCTTTTTTGAATGCAAATAAATTACGCAAGAAACCAATTCGCTCTTCATTTGCCATTTCAGCATATTGTCTGTAAAGACCGATATCCCCTTTACGTGCTGCCCATTGCAATGTATGGATCGTTTTCGGATTAAAGGCATGATGCTCACCCGTGCTTCTCCACTGGAAATCACTGCCCGATTGCAACACTTGCTCAGTAGAGTTCACTGCTTCAGTATGCTTACGAAGTGCCTCTTTACCGATTGTTTCTAAATCAATGCCGCTTAATTGTGAAGCTGTTCCTGTGAAATATTTAGCAATAACTTCTTTACTAATACCTACCGCTTCAAAGACTTGAGCACCACGGTAACTCTGAACAGTTGAAATGCCCATCTTAGACATAACTTTAACAACACCATCTGCAATAGCTTTTGTATATTTGGCAACAGCCTCATCATATGTTTGTGACAGATGACCATCTTTAATCGCTTGATAAATTGAAGCAAATGTTAAATACGGATTAATCGCATCTACACCGTAGCCGATTAAAGTTGCAAAGTGATGCACTTCACGTACTTCAGCAGACTCTACAATAATACTCACCTTTGTACGATTTCCCGTTTCCACTAAATATTGATGTAAACAGCTAGCAGCTAGTAGTACTGGTATAGTCGGTGTCTCAGCATGTAAAAGTCGGTCTGATAACACGAGTAGTTGAGCACCTTTTGCAATCGCTTCATCTGCATCTTTTGTTAATCTAGCCAATTCATTTTCTAATTCTTCTGAAAAATCAAGGTGCAATAATGCACTTTTGAAATTTTCATCATCATTTACTATTAATTGCTGTAGTTGACTGTTCGTAAGGACCGGCGTTTCTAAGAAAATTCGACGGCTATTTTTTTCTGTTGGATGTAGCAAGTCACCTTCTGCCCCTAAAACCGTCATTGTAGACGTAACAATATGCTCACGAATCGAATCGATTGGTGGATTTGTCACTTGTGCAAAAAGCTGTTTAAAATAATTAAATAATGATTGTGGGCGATCTGATAATACCGCTAGCGGTGTATCATTCCCCATTGAGCCAAGGGGGTCTTTCCCCTCAGCTACCATTGGTACGATATATTTGTGAATATCTTCGTAAGTGTAACCATTGACCTTTTGACGGAATAGTAAATCCATCATGTCCTCAGGTTGATCTTCTTTCGTCTTCACAGTCACAAGGTTTTCTTCTAACCATTGTGCGTATGGCTTTTCCCCTGCCATATCTGATTTTAATTCTTCATCTGAAATAATCCGTCCTTGTTCTAAATCAACAAGCAACATTTTCCCCGGGCTTAAACGTTCTTTGTAAGCAATATTTTCTTCCTCTATATCCACTACACCAACTTCTGATGAGAAAATGATGTAGTCGTCCTTTGTGACATAATAGCGTGCTGGTCGTAAACCATTACGATCCAAAATCGCACCAATTTGTTTACCATCAGTAAAGCAAATCGCTGTGGGCCCATCCCAAGGTTCCATTAAACAGCTATGGTACGCATAAAACGCTTTTTTCTCTTCTGAAATATGCGGATTCTCAGTCCAAGGTTCCGGTATCATCATCATTGCCGTATGAGCCGGCGTGCGCCCTGCTAAAACGAAAAACTCAAAAGCGTTATCAAGCATTGATGAATCACTACCACTTTGGTCAACAATCGGTAAAAGCTTTTCTAAATCATCCCCAAATGCTTCTGAAACAAATTGTTGTTCACGTGCTTTCATCCAGTTAATATTGCCACGTAATGTATTAATTTCACCATTGTGAATAATGTAGCGATTCGGATGTGCACGTTCCCAGCTTGGGAATGTATTCGTGCTGTAACGTGAATGAACTAATGAAAATGCCGATGCAAATCGCTCATCTTGCAAATCCATGTAAAATTCATCCACCTCTTGAGGTGTCAGTAATCCTTTGAAAACCATTGTTTGGCTCGAAAAACTTGCACAATAAAACTTTTTGTCATTTTTTGTTGCCCAGTGCTCTGTTTGCTTACGAACTAGATACAACTTACGCTCGAAGGCGAGGGAATTACTGACATTAGCCGCTTTAATGAACACTTGGCGTACAACTGGCGCTGTTTCCTTAGCAGTGTCACTTAAAGGATCTGTGTTGATTGGTACTGTCCTCCAGCCTAATAACTCTTGGCCTTCCTCAGCAATCAATGCATTCATCTTATTCTCTATATCTTGTCGTTCAGTATTATCTTGAGTGAAAAATAACATCCCGACACCGTAGCGTCCTTGATCAGGTAAAGTCCACTCAGTACAAATCGCTCTGAAAAATGCATCCGGAATTTGGACCATTAATCCTGCCCCATCACCCGTTTTGCCGTCACTACCTCGCCCTGCACGATGATCCAAACGGCATAGCATTTCTAACCCCTTCATTACGATGTCATGTGTGGCTTTACCTTTTAAATGAGCATATAAACCAATACCACAGGCATCATGCTCAAATTGTGGGGAGTATAATCCCTGTGCTGTTGGAAGTTGATGAAATGTCATGTAAATCCCTCCCTCTTCACTTAAAAAGTGACTTAAATTTATTTTAGTTTTTCAAATTGATATAAACAATATATAATTTATATATTATTAATCTATAAATTAGATGAATGGGAGATGACATACGATGGAATTACGCCAATTACGCTATTTTGTTGCGGTTGCGGAGCTTGAACATATTTCTGAAGCTGCTGAAAACTTACACGTTGCTCAATCTGCGATAAGTCGCCAAATAGCTAATTTAGAAGAAGAACTAGGTACAAAGCTATTTGAGCGAGTTGGACGAAATGTCAAACTGACGCCAATTGGTAAAACATTTCTCGAACATAGCATTGCTGCCTTACAAGCAATCGATTTTGCCAAAAAGCAAATCGACGAATACTTGGACCCAGAAAAGGGAACGATCAAAATCGGCTTTCCTACGAGCTTAGCGAGTTTTTTGTTGCCTACTGTTATTTCAGCATTTAAAAAAGAGCACCCTAATGTATCATTCCACTTGCGCCAAGGCTCTTACCGATATTTAATAAATGCAGTGAAGAACAGAGAACTAAACCTAGCGTTCCTTGGTCCACTTCCACAAAAAGACGATGCCATCAATACGACGATTTTATTTACAGAAAATATTGCAGCCTTATTACCAGCCACTCATTCTTTAGCACAAAAGGAATCCATTCATTTATCTGATTTACGGAATGAGGATTTTGTTCTTTTCCCCGAAGGTTATATTCTCAATAAAGTGGCTGTTGAAGCTTGTAAATCTGTTGGCTTCACACCTAAAATCACTTCAGAGGGTGAAGATATGGATGCTTTAAAAGGTTTAGTAGCTGCTGGAATCGGCATAAGCTTATTACCTGAAAGCGCCTTTTATGACTCCACACCTAGACGCACTGTAAAGTTACCGCTAGTTTCACCAGAGTTTACAAGAACGGTCGGTATTATTTCACCTACTAATCGTGATTTAGCTCCTTCTGAACAAGTTTTCTTAAGCTTTGTAAATAACTTCTTCTCATTATTGACTCAGTTTAAATAATAAAAAGCCCTCCGAAATATTCGGAAGGCCTTTTTATAGTGCATGGTTATTTTCTAACTACGCTTGTTCTTTTTTACTGAAGCGATCAACGATCATTGAAAGTGCACCGTCACCTGTTACGTTTGTAGCTGTACCAAAACTATCTTGCGCGAGATATAGAGCTATCATTAACGCCACCATAGTTTCATCAAAACCTAACATTGATTGAAGAATACCTGTCGCTGCCATTACTGCGCCACCCGGTACACCAGGTGCTGCAACCATTACAATACCTAACATGAAAATGAAAGGTATCATTTCAGTTAATGAATACGCATGATTATTTAACATCATTACAGCAATTGAACATGTTGTTAAAGTAATTGTACTGCCTGATAAATGAATTGTTGCAAATAGTGGGACAGTGAAACCTGTTACTCGATCAGAAGCACCTGTCTTACGTGCTTGCTTTAATGTAATCGGAATCGTCGCAGCTGATGACTGTGTTCCAAGAGCTGTAAAATATGCAGGTGCCATTGTTTTCAAAAGATAGAACGGATTTTTCTTATTAATAGCGCCTGCTACTACATATTGTAATACCAAGATACATAAATGCATTAAAATAATTAATAAAAATACTAATGCAAAAACTGATAGAATTTTTGCTACTTGACCAGCAAAAGTCATATTTAAGAAAATACCAAAAATATGAATAGGTAATAACGGAATAATAATTTTCGAAATTACTTTATCAATAATTAAATTAAACTCATCAAAGAATTTTTTCATAAATTCACTATTGATAGATGCCATTCCAATCCCTAGGATGAAGGCTAATAATAGAGCCGTCATAACGTCCATCAATGGTGGCATATCGATTACTACAAATGATTTCGCTAAAAATTTCTCTGGGTTAGAAAATTGCTCACTTCCAGAAGTTGAAATTAAATTCGGTAAAACATTTGAAGCAACAAAGAATGCAAAGAATCCAGCTATTAAAGTAGAAAAGTAAGCAAAGAAAGTAGCTAACCCTAACAGTTTTCCAGACCCTTTACCTAATTGTGCAATTCCCGGTGCAATAAATGCGACGATTAATAACGGTACAACGAAGTTTAAGAAATTTCCGAATATACCATTGAATGTTGCAAATATACGAACGCCATCTTTCGGCATAATAGTACCTAGTAACGCTGCCAAAATAATCGCGACGATAATTCGTGGCAATAAACCAAACTTGATCTTCATAAAATGTCCTCCTGATAAATACATATGTCTTTTCTAAAAGTATATGCACACTCTATCACACCCACTTATTAAAGTGAATAGCACAACAATAATCCGGAATATTAAGTATTTTCAAATTATTATAATTAGATTGTGTTAATCAACTAATTTCAAGGTTTACAATATTCACGTAGCATAATTACCTAAATATTGTTATTAACTTATAAATACATAAAAACACCCAAGCTTATTCAGCTTGGGTGTTTCAATTCTTTCTTATTCAGATACAGGAACAATATCCCCGTTCCATTCTTTTAATATATAGTCTTGCATTTCTTTTGAATGGAGCACTTTAACTAATTTTTTAATCTTTTCGTTATTCTCATCTTCTTTACGAACAGCAATCACATTAATGTACTCTGATTCTTTATCTTCTAATGCAATTGCGTCTTTCCCTGGGCTTATACCGGCATCAATAGCGAAGTTAGAGTTGATTAATACTGCGTCACCTTCGTCATTTTTATACATTTGTACAAGCATTTCGGGTGCAGTGTTTGCATCGAATTTAAAGTTTTTTGGATTCTTAGTAATATCCTTAATTTCAGCTGCAGTTTTATCTACGCCTTCTTTTAACGTGATAAGTCCTTTTGCTTCAAGTAGGGATAACATACGACCATGGTCTGAAACTGAGTTACTTAGAAGAATTGTCGCGCCTTCTGGAAGATCTTCGAGTTTTTTATATTTTTTAGAATAGATACCGATTGGCTCGACGTGCACTCCACCAACATTTACAAAATCATATCCATTTTTCTTATTTTGAAGTTCCAAGTAAGGGACGTGTTGGAAAAAGTTAGCATCTAAATCCTTATTCGCCAGATCTTTGTTCGGTAAAACAAAATCTTGATATCTTTCGATTTCCAGCTTGATACCTTCTTTTTCAAGTAATGGCTCTGCTTTTTCTAAAATTTCTGCATGTGGTGTATTAGCTGCACCGATTACTAATTTCTCTTCTGATTTACCACAAGCTGCTAAGCTTAGGGCTAATACTCCCGTAAGGATTCCTGCTACAAATTTCTTCATGTTCTTAACGCTCCTTTTATACTGTTTAGTTATATGTGATCGGTTATACCGTATAAGCCCAAATTATCTTTTATCAATCTTCGTCGTAATAAGATCTCCGACGAATTGAATAACAAATACCACTACTAAAATAAGGATTGTTGCAACGAAAGTTACATCGCTTTGACTTCTTTGGAAACCGTCTAAGAATGCTAATGTCCCTAGTCCACCTGCCCCAATAACACCTGCCATTGCTGTGTATCCAACAAGTGCGATAGCTGTTACAGTAATACCCGAAACTAATGCGGGTAATGACTCTGGGATTAACACTTTACCGATAATCGTAGAAGTTTTTGCGCCCATTGAACGTGCCGCTTCGATGACACCTTTATCAATTTCTTTTAACGCAATTAAAACCATACGCGCATAAAACGGTGCTGCTCCAATGATTAATGCTGGTAATGCGGCATTGGGACCTCGAATTGAGCCTAATAATAGTTTCGTAAATGGTATTAATAGAATCACTAAAATAATGAATGGAATCGAACGGAAAATATTCACGATCGAACCTGTTAACCAACTTACTAATTTATTTGCCCATAATTGCTGAGGGCTCGTCAAAAACAGCAAAATACCTAAAGCTAAACCAATGACAAAAGTGAAAATTGTAGCAACACCTGTCATATACAGTGTTTCTATCGTTGCTTCCCACATTCTGTCCCATTGTACATTCGGGAAGAGATCATTAAGCATTTTCGATCACCTCCGTTTTTACTCCATGTTCATTCATATATGTGACTGCTTTTTGTACATTATCATTATTGCCATCTAACTGTATAATCAGCGTGCCATATGGTCCACTTTTCGTTTGCGAAATATTACCATGGACAATATTCACGTCCAAATTAAGTTCACGGCTTAAATGTGAAATAACTGGCTGACCAGTTGAAGAGCCTACAAACATTAATTTTACAAGTGTTCCTGATGGGTAGTTTTCAATAATTTGTTCAATTGATTCTTTACGTTCATTCGTATCTGTAATTTGAGAAACAAATCGTTTTGTAACGTCTGCTTGTGGTGATTGGAATACTTCTAGAACATCACCATTTTCAACAACTTGTCCAGCTTCCATTACTGCCACGCGATGACAAATTTTACGAATGACATGCATCTCATGCGTGATAAGTACAATAGTTAAGCCTAATTTCTCATTGATATCGACTAGTAAATCTAAAATTGAATCCGTTGTTTCAGGATCAAGTGCTGAAGTAGCTTCATCACAAAGCAGTACTTCTGGGTTATTTGCCAGTGCTCTAGCAATACCTACACGTTGCTTTTGACCACCTGATAATTGAGAAGGATACGCCTTTTCTCTGCCTTTTAAACCAACTAATTCAATAAGATCTAATACCTTTTTCTGACGTTCTGCCTTAGATAAACCTGCAATTTCTAATGGAAATGCTATATTCTCTTCTACAGTACGTGACCAAAGTAAATTGAAATGTTGGAAGATCATACTGATTTTTTGACGCGCATTACGTAACGCACTTCCTTTAATCGACGAAACTTCCTGACCATTCACAACAACTTTACCGGTCGTCGGTTGCTCCAAACCATTTAATAAACGAATGAGCGTACTCTTGCCTGCTCCGCTGTATCCAATAATGCCGAATATTTCTCCGTCTTCAACAGATAAATTCACATTTTTGACAGCGGTTAACTCTCCGTTAGCGGTTTTATATTTTTTCACAACATTTTCTAACTGAATCACTGTCATACCACCTTTATTTTAAAACTAAAAAGTATGCACTTTCTACTGGCATCTCTTAGAAACTAAAAAAACCCTTCTGCAGATTAACAGAAGGGTTCAACGCAAAGCTATATACGTAAAACCGTTCTCTCATCTTCCAAAGTAAATACTTTGTGTGATTTGGCACCGTGCCATATAAATATGACGGTTGCCGGGCTTCATTGGGCACTTCCCTCCACCTCTCTAAATAAGAGTAACGACTATATTTAATTAGTTATGTTTGCTACTTTATCACGCTATTGCTTCAACGTCAATCGTTTTGACGTAATTTTTCAAACAAAAAAGGTACTGATTGAAAGGCATAGATTTTATCATGAATTTTCCCATTCTTCGAAATAATCAAGCATGGGACACTTTCTATTTCATAATCAAACGCTACATCTTGTATATAATTCAAGTTCGCTTTACCAATAGGAATATCGCTAACGACATGTTCTACTACTTCCATCATTTTCGACGCAACTGCACACGTCCCACATAATGGTGTATACAAATAAAAAGCCGAAAGCGAGGAGTTTTTCATAGTTTCTTCCCATTGTTCACGTGACCATTCTTCCATCTTCTTCATTCCTATACTATTAGATATTCTTTATGAACTGTAAAATTTGCCGCCAATAATATTCTAGCTAAATGTCTTCTAGGAGTAGCTTCTACTTGTTTATAAGTAGAGGAGGTGTGTAGATGACGAGCATTTGGGAACTCTCTTTTAAAAAGAGCACGGAGCTTATCACCCGATGAGTCAGCATCAAAGAATGCATACAATTCGCAGTCCTCATATGGTGCCAAGATTTCTTCTAATCGGCTTGCACTAACTGTTCCATTCGTACATATTATCGGAATGTTCTCTGCTAGTATTGGCGCAATTCGCAACTTATCTTGGCGCCCTTCCACGATAATCAGCTTGTTAAAAGTCATATATACCCTCCTAACAAATACTTTTTGCCGTTTACCAAGTTTAAAAAAACGCCGAGCAAATGCACGGCGTTTTCAGATCTTATTCTTCGATAATTGCTTCGTATTGTTCTGCAGTTAATAATGCATCAACTTGAGCGTTATCAGCTGGTTCAACTACAACCATCCATGCTTTATCGTATGGAGATTCGTTAACGAACTCTGGGCTTTCTTCAAGCTCTTCGTTAATTTCAACAACTTTACCAGAAATCGGTGCGTAAAGTTCTGATACAGTTTTTACAGATTCAACACTGCCGAATGGTTCGTCTGCTACTAATTCGTCGCCAACCTGTGGAAGTTCAACAAAAACGATATCGCCTAGTTCAGATTGTGCGAAATGTGTAATACCGATACGTACTTTTCCGTCTTCAGTTTTTACCCATTCATGTTCTTCAGAATAGCGTAAGTCTTTTGGTGTGCTCATGAATACCCCTCCAAATATGTAATTAAATTCACTTTAAGTTTGACATATTTCCATTGTAAAAACAAGCATATGTCTGTGTTATTTCCATGTCTGTTCAAAGTCTGATTCTTTAAATCCTAACGTCACTTTTTTACCGTCTGTAACGATTGGACGCTTGATTAACATACCATCCGAAGCAAGCAATTCTAATTGCTCATCTTCCGTCATATCAGCAAGTCGATCTTTCAATTGTAGCTCTCTATACTTCATTCCTGAAGTATTAAAAAATTTCTTTAATGGTAAACCACTAGCATCTAAATATTGTTTTAATTTCTCTTTAGAAGGTGTTTCTTCAACGATGTGCTTATCTGTATAGTTTACCCCATTTTCGTCTAACCATGCTTTTGCTTTACGACAAGTTGTACATTTTGGATATTGAATGAATAAAATAGACATATACATGCTCCTTTTTCCAAACTATTTAATTCTATTGTAGTGGGAGTATAGTCTACAAGCAAGAAATCCGAACACAAAAGTTGTGTTCGGATTCTCAACTAGCTTATTTTAGACAACAAATTTCTCAGCAGCAATTAGTTTAACTGATGCTTCACGTTTCTTGGCAATAACATTGTAAGGATTGTTACGAGTAAGTTTGCGAAGCGCAGATAACATCATACGAGCATTGTCTCCGTCTACAGCTGTAATGATTGTTTCTTTTGCTTCTTTTTCGATTTCTTCAAACGCTTCTTGGCAGAAGATTTGAGTATATAGTAATTTTTGGCTTGCTTTGTCTACCCCATCACGAGCAATAGCTTTTTCTGTACGTAACACAGTAGATTCCATTGCAAATAATTGGTTAGCGATATTCGCAATGTTCACTAGTAATTCTTGTTCGGCATCTAATTTCGGGCCATATTTTTGTGCAGCAAGACCAGCTGCTAATAGAGCGATTTTTTTCGCATTTTTCACAAGATGCTTTTCTTGTGCTAATGGCTCATCACCAATTTCTTCAGGCATTAGCATTAAAAGCTCTTGTTGTAGGCTCTGCGCTTGTTGCAATAAAGGTAACTCACCTTTCATTGCTTTTTTCATAAACGTGCCAGGTATGATGAAACGGTTAATTTCGTTTGTTCCTTCAAAAATTCGATTAATACGTGAGTCACGGTAAATACGCTCTACTTCATACTCTTGCATGAAACCATATCCACCATGTAATTGCACTGCTTCATCAGCGATATAGTCAAGTGTTTCAGAACCAAAAACTTTATTGATAGAACATTCAATAGCATATTCTGCAATTGATGCTGCAATCGCTTTGCCGTCTTTTTGTTCGTCTTCACTTAATTGGCCCATACGATCTTCAAAGTATCCTACTGTACGGTAGATTAAACTTTCAGTAGCGTATAATTTTGAAGCCATTGTTGATAGTTTTTCTTTCGTTAAATTGAAAGATGAAATAGGTGTTTTAAATTGTTGACGCTGGTTCGTATACGAAATCGCTAATTCAAGAGCACGCTTTGATGCACCAATTGAGCCAACACCTAATTTGTAACGACCGATATTCAAAATGTTAAACGCAATAATGTGACCGCGCCCTACTTCACCAAGTAGGTTTTCAACTGGTACTTTTACATCTTCTAGAATTAGTGTACGAGTTGAAGAAGATTTAATCCCCATTTTCTTTTCTTCTGCACCGACAGAAACACCTGGATAGTTGCGTTCTACTATGAATGCTGAAAATTTATCGCCATCAATTTTCGCATATACGACGAATACATCAGCAAAACCAGCGTTTGTAATCCATTGTTTTTCACCGTTTAATACATAATGTGTACCTTCTGCATTTAATTTGGCTACTGTTTTAGCACCTAATGCATCCGACCCAGAACCTGGCTCTGTTAATGCATAAGCTGCAATTAGCTCTCCAGATGCAAGCTTAGGTAAGTACTGTTGTTTTTGCTCTTCATTACCAAATAATACGATTGGTAATGAACCAATTCCAACATGTGCACCGTGTGTAATAGAGAATCCGCCAGCTACTGACATTTTCTCAGCGATTAATGCTGATGTTACTTTGTCTAAGCCAAGACCTTCATATTCTTCAGGAACATCTGCAGCTAAAAGACCAAGTTCACCAGCTTTTTTCAATAATCGTACAGAATGATCAAACTCATGATTTTCTAAGTTCTCAACGACTGGTAATACTTCATTTTGCACATAGTCCTCTGTCGTTTTCGCAATCATTTTATGCTCTTCAGTGAAATCTTCTGGCGTAAATACACGATCAAGTTCTACATCTTCAGTTAAAAAGCTACCGCCTCTAATGATATTCGCTAATTTCTCTGTCATAATAATCGCTCCCCTTTTGTGTGTTATTTATAGAATTTCAAATACGCCAGCAGCTCCCATACCGCCACCGATACACATTGTTACTACACCGTACTTTTTACCTTGACGTTTTAACTCATGAATTAATTTCAGTGTTAGGATGGAACCTGTAGCACCAAGCGGATGCCCTAATGCAATTGCACCACCATTAACATTAACTTTTTCAAGGTCGATACCCAGTTCACGCACCACTTGAATTGATTGTGAAGCAAAAGCTTCGTTAATTTCCCATAGGTCAATATCTTCAATAGATAGGCCAGCAATTTTCAGCGCCTTCGGTACAGCAACTGTTGGGCCAATCCCCATAATTTCAGGAGGCACTCCACCTACGGCAAAGGATAAAAATTTCGCCATTGGCTTTAAACCTTGTGCTTCTGCCTCTTCACGGTCCATAACAAGTACTGCTGCTGCACCATCTGAAGTTTGTGAAGCATTACCTGCTGTTACACTTCCAGTTACTGAAAACGCTGGGCGTAATTTCGCAAGTGTTTCTTGAGATGTACCAACACGTACACCCTCATCCATATCAAAAGTGAATTTTCTCTCTTGCAAATTATTCCCCGCATCCACGTATCGTTGCACGACTTCCACTGGAACGATTTCATCGACGAATTTACCTTCTTGAATTGCTTTTGCCGCTAATTCATGTGAACGAACAGCAAAGGCATCTTGATCCTCACGACTAACATCATATTTCTTAGCCACTTCTTCCGCTGTATGCCCCATACTCATATAATATTGAGGGGCAGTTTCCGCTAAAGTCGCATTAGGTCTAATCACATTACCCATCATTGGTACTAGACTCATAGATTCAATACCGCCTGCAATAATAGCCTTTGAATGTCCAAGCATAATACGTTCTGCAGCATAAGCGATTGATTGTAAACCTGATGAACAGAATCGATTAACTGTTACAGCTGGTGTTGTATCAGGTAGCCCAGCAAGCGCTCCTATATTACGCGCAATATTCATCCCTTGTTCTGCTTCTGGCATAGCGCAGCCAAGAATTAAATCATCTATGTCCCCTTCATAACCTGCTCTTTGTAATGTCTCTTTTACAACTAATGCTCCAAGATCATCAGGACGAATAGTTGCTAAAGATCCTTTTTTTGCTTTTCCAATAGGTGTTCTTGCACCTGCTACAATAACAGCTTCACGCATAGTAGATTCCCCCTTAATCACTTCTCTAAAATTAGTTGCGAAGTGGTTTCCCTTTCACTAACATATGTTGCATTCTAGCTTGCGACTTTGGCTCTGCAACAAGGCTTAAGAACGCTTCACGCTCTAAATCTAGTAAGTACTGTTCATCCACTAATGTGCCGTATGGAACTTTGCCACCCGCCAAAACATAGGCAAGCTTTTTCGCTATTTTCAAATCATGCTCACTAATGAAGCCTGATTGATACATTCCTTGTGCTCCTAACAATAATGTTGCATAACCAGTTTCACCTACAACCGGCACCTTAGTTCTAATTGGCGCTGTATAACCACCTTCATATAATGCCAATGCTGCTTGTTTGGCGTCATATAGTTGGTGATCAGAGTTAACACTAATACCATCTGCAAAGTTTAAGAAATTATTTTCTCTCGCTTCCTCAGCAGATGTTGAAACTTTGGCCATTGCGATAGATTCAAATACTTTGTTTGCGATATTTTGATAATCGACTTGTACTCCATTTGGTAATCCTTTTAAATGCTTTAAGTACAATTCTTTATTACCACCACCGCCAGGAATTAGACCTACGCCTACTTCCACTAGGCCCATATACGTTTCCATTGTTGCTTGAATATGAGCTGCTGGTAAACAAACTTCAGAACCGCCACCAAGCGTCATTGCAAATGGTGCTGCTACTACTGGTTTTGAACTGTACTTAATTTTCGTCATCGCATTTTGGAAACCACGAATCGTGAAGTCTAATTCGAAAATGTTGTCATCTTGGGCTTCCATAAGAATCATTCCTAAATTGGCACCAACACAAAAGTTCTTCCCTTGGTTACCAATAACAAGCCCTTTGTAATTTGCTTCAACCTCATCAATGGCATAATTAATCATTTGTATAACATCTAAACCGATAGCATTTGCTTGTGAATGGAATTCCAGTAACGCAATGCCATCCCCCATATCGATTAAGCTAGCTCCTGAGTTCGATTTAATAACACCGTGTTTTTTCTTATAGCGCTTTAAATCGATTGCTTTTTCATTAACCGGTACTAGCTTGTAATCTTCACCGTCGAAGTAAGCTAATCCATCCTCTAGTTCTTTATAAAAAGTTTCATAGCCTTTAGCTAGTAAACCTTCTACGAAGCTAGGAATCTCTTTACCTTCAGCAGTCATCTTCTCAACTGATTTCTTTACACCTATTGCATCCCAAATTTCAAATGGTCCTTGTGCCCAGCCGAAGCCCCATTTCATGGCGTTATCGATTGCTACAATATCATCGGCAATTTCACCATGTAACTGCGCTGAGTAAAGTAAAGTTGGTGCTAGCACATTCCACAATAGTTCTCCTGTACGGTCATCAGCATATGTTAACAACTTCACTTTCGCTGCTAATGCTTTTTGTTGCTTTGCCATTTCAATTGAAGGAGTGCGGAGTTTTTTTACTGGTTCATATTCAAATGTATCTGTATTTAACTCTAATATCTCTTTTCCCTTTTTAATGAAGAACCCTTGACCTGACTTGGCTCCAAACCAGCCATTATCAACCATCTTCTGAATATAAGCTGGTACTTCGAATACTCGTTGCTCTTCACCCGTTGTTTGATCATAAACGTTTTTTGCGACGTGAACGAAAGTATCTAAGCCGACAACATCTAATGTGCGAAGAGTTGCTGATTTTGGACGGCCAATTAAAGGTCCTGTAACAGAATCTACTTCACCAACCGAATAACCACGTTCTTGCATTTCACGTAAAGTAACAAGCAAGCCATATGTACCAATCCGATTAGCGATGAAGTTTGGTGTGTCTTTTGCTAGAACGACACCTTTTCCTAGTTTGTCTTCTCCAAATTCCTTCATAAATGCCACTACATCAGGACAAGTATTCTTTGCCGGAATTACTTCAAGCAGTTTCAAATAGCGTGGTGGATTGAAGAAATGAGTGCCTAGGAAATGCTTTTGGAAGTCTTCTGAAAGACCTTCAGCCATTGCATCAATACTAATGCCAGATGTATTTGAACTAATAATTGTGCCAGGTTGACGAACTATATCAATTTTTTCATATAAACTCTTTTTAATAGCTAAGTTTTCAACGACAACTTCTATAATCCAGTCCACTTCTTTTAGTTTTTCAAGATCATCCTCGAAGTTCCCAACTGATAATAACGCTAAGTTTTTCTTTGCAGTTAATGGTGCTGGTTTTTGTTTCAAAAGCTTTTGTAATGCCGTATCTGCGAATCGATTACGTACGACCGAACTATCTAAAGTAAGCCCCTTTGCTTCTTCCTCTTTAGTCAATTCCATTGGTACGATATCAAGCAAAATTGTTGGAATACCAATGTTTGCTAAATGGGCTGCGATCCCCGAACCCATTACCCCCGAACCTAATACAGCTGCTTTTTTTATTTGATAAGCCATGAGCAAATCCTCCCTTTTCCCCTTTTTTGAATGAATGCTCATTCATTTTAAGAATAAAAAAAATAAAACTTCCTTATCTGCTTCTTAGTTTAGACTATTTTCTGTTTTTTCGCAATAATCAAATTCACATATTTTACAAATATATGGATTAAATTTTGTTTTAATCCCTTAAAAATACTATCATCACCTTTTTTAAAACAAGTTGCTTTCAGCGTCACCAAAAAACGTGTACACTATTTTTATAGGAGGGATTTACTTATGAAACCAATTACAACTATTGAACAATTTACTGAAACTACTTCGACAGCAAAACCTGTTATCGTAAAATTCCACGCTGGCTGGTGCCCTGATTGCACACGCATGGACATGTTCATCGACCCTATTATCGAAGAATACAATCAATATGATTGGTATGAATTGAACCGCGATGAGCTTCCAGAACTTGCTGAAAAGTATGATGTTATGGGTATTCCTAGCTTACTGATCTTCAAAGAAGGCGAAAAGTTAGCGCACCTTCACAGTGCAAATGCTAAATCACCAGCTCAAGTAACTGAATTCTTAGAAGCACAAAAGGCAAATGCGTAACATTTTTTAACAGATAGACTGTAGACAACTCGAAGAATTTCGAGTTTGTCTACAGTCTTTTTGTTTTAAAAAATAAATAGATAGGACTGTTGATTTCCGCTACGGTGGACGCTTTCCGCGGGCGGGCGCCATGTCGCTTCGTCGCCCCGCTTTTCCCCCAGGAGTCGCCACCTCCGCTCCAATCAACTACACATGTAATATACATAAATCTTTTGAGATGATGGGAAATAAAAAAATCTCGAAAGAAATCAAATTGAAATGATTGCTTTGTATCAACTAGTACCCAAGAACATCTTATGGGGAAAATTGAGGTTGCGGTGGCCAACCTTAAGAGGTCTTAAAAAGTGTCCATGCAGAAGATGCTTACTTTTGCTGTTGTGAATTTAAAGAAACTCGCCAATTGTACTTGGCAAGTTCAAAAATGGAAAGCAAGTTAGTGTCTATCCGTTTTTTCTTATACATTTTGTAATATACTATGTATTCTATTCATGAAAAGTTCTAACAATTACATACCCATATCCATGATTGTTATATTAATGATTAAACTAACGCTTCATATATTGTAACTAGAGATAGGTTTGTATTTTTCTTATGGGTATCTACAAGCGGAATCCTATCTCGTATAGATTCATACATTCTTTTTATGGAGGCGAATTATATGCGCATTCAATTACCTGTAAATGGGCAATCCCAACATGCCGATAATGTGCTTAAAAAATTCCGAAATTCTGCATGTGGACCAACAACCGCTGCTATCATGTTAGATTATCTATTACCTCATGAAAAAACAAAAAGCATCAATCAGCTTTATAAACAGCTAGGAACAACACCAATTGGCCTTTTTAAATACCGCTTCATTCATAATATGCGGAAAATAGTTGGGCCAGATTGGTCTATTCAAAGCTGTAGCTTTCATGATGCTTTGTTTGAATTGCGCGCGGGAAGACCGGTTGCAATGAAGTTTGATAAATATTTTTCTTTTCATTTTTGCTTAAAGCCCAAATACGCCTATCACTGGGTACCGCTCATTGGTTATGAAGAGGTTGAGAACGATGTCATTCTCATTATCCATGATAATGGTGGGCAAAATCGTGATAGTCAAATAAGCGAAGTCTCTTATAAAGCCAATCAAAAAGTACTTAACTTTGTAAAAATGACGCCTTTAACCGTTCGGGAATAATGATTTTGCATGGCGTGAAATCAGTGAATAACCGTCCATCGTTAATTGATCAAGCTTCTCTTGCGTTAGTGACGGCAATGATAAATCATCAATTGTTGCATGAATAGGTACTTCTGTATGAATTTTTGCTAGTTGATGTGACAACCTTAACATTTCTTCATACTCTGTGATTTTCGAACGTTGTGCTGGTTTAAGCTCATCAATCGCAGCTAAAACACCATCCACTGTTCCATATTTTTGGATGAGGCTCAAAGCAGTTTTAGGACCAATACCTTTAACCCCTGGATAACCGTCACTTGAATCGCCCATAAATGCTTTAACATCAGCAAATAATGCAGGTGCAATTGCATATTCTTCCTCAAAACGTTGAACATCATAGACATTGTATTCTGTATAACCTTTTTTCGTTAAGGCAATAGTAGTTGAAGGATTTAATAACTGTAATAAATCCTTATCGCCACTGACAACTGTTATCTTCGCATCATTCTTCCATTTTTCAACGATTGAACCAATTGTATCGTCTGCTTCCATTCCTACTTCACCAAAATTTTTCCAGCCAATCATTTCGGATACTTCCTTCGCCATATCAAACTGTGGCTTCAATTCATCTGGTGGACTCGGACGATTTGCTTTATAGCCATCAAATAGCTCATTTCGGAAAGTGTGTACTCCCATATCCCAACATACTGCCAAATGAGTCGGTTTCATCATCGATTGTGCAGTCAAAACATGACGTGCAAAACCTTGTACTCCATTTGTCGGTGTACCGTCTTCTTTTCTAAAAAATTGGTTCATCGGGGCTGTTGCAAAAAACGAACGGAATAACAGTGCCATTCCATCTACTACTAAAATATGTGGTTGCTCATTCATTATATATATATCCTCTCAATCTATTCACTTTAATATCTATCAAGCATTCATTATAACAAATATCTAGATAGAATGATTATGTTGCGCGTTCTATGGGTAAATATGAATAGATTTGTAAGGAGTATTAAATGAATATACATATATAAAAACGCGTCTATTATTAGCAACTAATAGCTACTAAATAGACGCGTTTTTATGTTTGTTTAATGATTGATTGGTGATAACCAATCAGAGAGCTTTTCTACATCTTCGCTAAAAATTCGATCCTCATTAATTGTAGGAACAACTGCGCGCACTTCTTGCCATTTAGTATAAAGCGCTTTAGACATTTTCTCTACGCCTCTATATTCAACTGCTTGTGCTGCACAAATAGCTTCTATTGCTAACACTCTTCTAGCATTTTCAATTATTTGATAAGCATGTCTTGAACCTATTGTTCCCATACTGACATGATCTTCTTGATTGGCTGAAGATGGAATAGAATCTACGGATGCTGGATGCGCCAATGTTTTATTTTCAGATACAAGACTTGCTGCTGCATATTGTAAAATCATTGCTCCAGATTGCAAACCTGGTTGTGGGCTTAAAAATGCCGGTAACCCTTCGCTTAACTGAGGATTTACGAGACGTTCAATTCGACGTTCAGAAACGTTTGCTATTTCGGCCATACCTATTTTCAAGAAATCCATAGCAAACGCGATGGGTTGACCGTGAAAATTCCCACCTGAAATAATTGTATCACCATCATCGAAAATAAGCGGATTATCCGTAGCTGCATTTATTTCAATTTCAAGCTTCTCTTTCACATAGTTGAGTACTTGCCAGCTAGCCCCGTGAATTTGCGGAATGCAACGTAGAGAATAAGCATCTTGCACTCGCTTCTCCCCTTGTTTAGTCGCTAATTGACTACCAGCTAACCAATTACGCATACGTTCTGCAACGTCCATTTGTTCCTGATAGCCACGCGCCTCATGAACCGCTGGATGGAAGGCATCGACAATTCCAAATAAAGACTCCATCGTCATTGCTGCAATCCATTCGCTGTCATAAGCCAATTTACTTGCTGCTAAATAATTGACAACGCCTTGAGCTGTCATTGCTTGGGTACCATTTATTAATGCTAATCCCTCTTTCGCCTCTAATGTAATCGGTTCCAAATTATGAGTTTGCCAAACATCAGCCGCTGGTACTTGCTCATTCTTTTGCCAAACATAACCTTCACCAATTAGTACTAAAGCTAAATGTGATAATGGCGCCAAATCACCCGATGCACCAAGCGACCCTTGCTGTGGAATGACGGGATGAATTCGGTTATTTACCATATACGCAAGACGTTCTAGAACTTCTATTCGAATACCTGAAAAACCTTTTAACAATGCATTCAAACGAAGAACGACCATTGCTCGAGAAACGACTTCAGCAAAAGGCGCACCTATACCACAAGCATGTGAACGGATTAAATGGAGTTGAAGATGTCGTGTATCTTCTTCTGCAATTTTCACATCACTAAACTTACCGAAACCTGTATTGATACCATAGACAGTTTGATCTTCACGTACAATTTTCTCAACAGCTAACCGGCTTTTCTTAACAAGTTCTATCGCATCTTTATCTAATTCAACTTTGACGTTATCATTTAGAATGACATTTAAATCCGCCAATGATAGGTTCTTTCCGTCTAATGTAATCATTCAACAGTCACATCCTCTTTATCATCGTGAAAATCCCAGTAAGCTTTTCGCCTTTTATGTACCACTTCAAGAAGACGAACCGAATCTGAAATTTTCCTAATATACTACATTCATTCTACATAAAATCAGACTGAAATTAAGTACTTTTTGTAAAAAAGTAAAAATTTCTCATGTGCTATCAATGTAGTATTTTAGCAGGATAAAGTTGCTGAATAACAATAAACTTTTATCTAGTTTCTTTATTTTTTATACAGGATTATGATAGAGACTAAATAGTACCTTTTTTACCGAATGCTTAAAACTTCAAGAAAAATTTACTTACGATGACACTCCTTTAATTATTTCTCTTCCACTATAAATGGTTCTATTACCTTCTTTTCATGCGATGATAATACAATATTTGTTGAAGGTGTACCATATTGCATGGAGTCATCAATAAATTGCTCTAAACTCTCTACAGAATGCGTTGCTATTTTGACAATATAACTAATCTCGCCCGCCACTCTGTAACACTCAAGTACATCAGGATGATTATGACAAAAATTCGCTAATGCTTTACAGTCCTTTGACTCGAACAAAATAATTGCACGCATTGGACGATTTATTTTTTTCAATGCAACACTCGCATGATAACCCTCAATTATTTGCTGTTCTTCCAACTTTCGAACTCTCTCTATAACTGCCGGAGCCGATAAATGAACGATTTCTGCTAATTCTTTCATAGAAATTTTGGCATTTAACTGTAATTCCCTTACTATCTTTTTATCTATTTGATCCATTTTTCCACTCACCTTTTTTTATTAAATAGAATAACTCAAAATCCTTATAATATAAATCCATTTAAAGATATATCCTTTTTCAACTCATGTAATCCACTTCTTTGGTCAATTAAAATAAAGGTATTGGAGGGATTTAAGAAATGAAAAAAATATTATTGTTATTAGCAGATGGCTTTGAAGCAGTAGAGGCTAGCGTATTTACAGATGTGCTTGGTTGGAACAAATGGGAAGGCGACGGCTCGACTGAGGTTGTGACAGTCGGTCTTCGAGATAAATTAACTTGCACATGGAATTTCAATGTCGTCCCTGAAAAAACGATTCATGACATTCAATTAGACGAATTTGACGCATTAGCTATTCCAGGAGGATTTGAAGAGGCAGGCTTTTATAACGATGCATTTAGTGAATCATTTTCTAACATAATCCGTCATTTTGATGCAAGACAAAAGCCTATCGCTAGTATTTGTGTAGCATCGTTAGCACTTGGTAAAAGTGGCATTTTAACAAATAGAAAAGCTACAACTTACGATCACCCAACAAGTATAAGAAAAGAACAGTTAAAGAATTTTGGCGTAAATGTACAAAATGAGAGAATTGTTCAAGATGGCCATATCATAACATCATCAAACCCAGGTACTGCTTTTGATGTCGCGTTCCTATTGCTTGAAATGCTAACGACAAAAGAAAATACTCATCATGTGAAAGACCTCATGGGATTTGCCTAAACAAAAGTAAATTAAGCTGATATGTTTTCAATTCATAAAAAAACTGCTAAGTAATCGATTTTTAACGAATACTTAGCAGCTCATCTTACTCTTCTATTTTTAAATGCACTTGCAATTCAAGTGCAACATTCCCTTGTATTGCCTTACTGATCATACATGTTTTTTCTGCTTTTTCTGCAAGCTTTTGCGTTAAACTAGCATCTCGTACCGTTGTGCCGCTTGATAAGGTGATTTCTGGTTTGTGAATAATCTTCTTATACGTAAAGACGCCATTCGTTACATCAACGATTCCTTCAGATTGCATCGATAGGCTCTCTACATTAATACTTGATCGTTCAAGCATTGCAGCTAATGTAATAATATAACAAGTCGCAGCAGCGCCTAACAGCATCTCATCAGGATTAGTGCCAATTCCTGGCCCGTCCATTTCATGGGGAATAGATACTTTTGTTTGTAATTGACCTGATGCGATTGTGCCGACATCATTACGACCACCTGGCCAATTTGCAGTCAAATGAAAACTATGTTCTGCCACTGTCAAACCTCATTTCTAATTCGCAAATGCATAATATTTTTCAGTATATGGATCAAATGCATAACGCGAAACTTCTTTATCCTTTTCAAGCGTAATAATATATACTTCTAGTCCAGAATAGTCGACAATCGTCCCGCTAAATTTGCGGTCTTTCACAACTTTCCCGCCCTCAGTTCGCGAAATAATTTGCGTTGCATCATCTACATTAAAACTCGGTACATGCTTTTGGAAATAGAACGGAGCTATGATTAAAAGTGCATAGGCAATAATGATAAGTGCATTCTTTTTTCTAATGTTACTTTTCTCAACCAATATAAAGTAAGCTACAAATAATAATGCATTACCGCCAATAATGTAAAAAGGCATATCCCCAAGACCATTTATGAAAAGATATTGTTTCCCTATAAAATAATAATACAGCATCTCTAATGCTGAAATTACAAGTATTCCTTGTAAAAGTCGTTTTCTCTTATACATTTATGTTTCACCTCAAAAAATTTATAAATCCTATTTTCAATAGAACAGCATTCGAAGCCCACGACAAATTATGCCATAATAGATTGCAGATTGATAGAAGGAAAACCGGTCACTCTATTGAAGAAACATCGGACAGGCATTTTCGTTTTCACAACGATCCTATTTCTATTTACACTCTATGTACTCTTTTCGCCTAAATCAATTGCTTATCTAATGAAAAAGATGTTTGATGGTGGCGTTGCAGTTTAGCCTAAAAAATATAATGCCATCGAGAAAAAAAACAAAGAACTGGAATACTATCGATTATGATTCTAAGTATAAAGACGGTTACCTTGATATCATTGTTCCCAAAGACACGTCAGAACATGTACCCGTAATTTTAAATTCATGGCGATGCATCGGTGCATTCGTTATTAATTTTAGTAAGCGAAAATAGAAAGGATTTATAACTATGGTTTTAGGACAAAAAATTATTCTTATTATTGTTCAAAACAAAAAAACGCCAATCGATTTTTCGATTGACGTTTTACAATTATAATTCGTCAGCAAGACCAAGGATGACAATACCTAGCATAATAATTGCAATGACGAAGTATTGTTTCTTTGTTAGTTTTTCTTTTAAGAAAATACGCGATAATATAATTGAGAAAATACAGTATGATGAAATAATTGGCGCGGAAATAAACGCATATGCTGAAATTGCATACACATAGAAGAACTGACCAATCGTTTCTAAAACTGCTGCGTACGTGCGATCACGCTCTTTAAATACATTGAATTTCACTTTTTTATAAAAGCGAAGATAGATAAAGCATACAACTGCTACGATAAAGAATGTATATTCATATGCTAGTAGCGCTGCATCTTCAGTCATAATTGTTAACTCATCTAAGTAGATACCATCAGCAAAAGTTCCTACCCCATCTATTAATGCGTATAAAATCGGGAATAACAATGCGAAAAATCCAAATTGATATTTACGTTCAATTTTAACTTTTTGAGAACGTAATAATGCATCGTCCTGTTGTTTTTCAATAACAGCAATCCAAATAACGCCGGCTGTAATAGCAATGATACCTGCAAAATGTATCCAAGTAACTTCTTGTGGAAAGAACATATATAGTAAAATCGTTGTAACCGCACCTGAAGCATTTTGCACTGGTGCTGCAATGGATAACTCTAAATAACGTAAACCAATATAACCGAAAACCATTGAAACAATGTACAATGTTGAAACGGGCAAATACGTTAACATATCTTGTGGATGGAATTCTAAACCTTTCACGAACATATAGACCGTTGCGTGAATCCCCATAACAAGACCAACCATAATCGTTATTTTGATATGACTATTTTTGTCATTTGTATCTGAGCCCTTTTTGTAAAATAAGTTCGCTGCTCCCCATGAGAGCCATGTTAATATTGCAAATAAAAACCACATAATCTAAATAAACTCCTTTTTAATGGTAACCTAGTAATTTTGAAAGAATAATAAGGTAAATAACCATTAAAATTATGGAGAGTAATGCATTTTGAAAGCCTCGGTTACTTCTTGCTTCGTAGTAGCAATTACACCATTCTGGATATTAAGTCCATTAACAAATAGATTGCCTAAACTGAACAGACCGTTGGCTAAATAAGCTTTTTTCATGTAGAAATACCTCCGTTCTGTCTAATTGTATGTATTTTTTCACCCATTGACAATAAGTATTTTCATAATAGCGCTTCCAATTACCCAAGGACTTTAAGCCCTCTTAAAAGTTAATTTAGGAAGGCTCATACTGTAGACAAACTCGAAGAATTTAGAGTTTGTCTACAGCCTTTTTCTTTTTACAATACATATGTATGAATAAGGCCGTTGATTTCCGCTGCGTGCGGACGCTTTCCGCGGGCGGGGCCGAGCCGCTTCCTTCGCTACGCTTAGTCTAGGGTCTCGACTATCCCGCTTTTCCCGCTGGAGTCGCGGCACTCCGCTCCAATCAACTGAATGTGTAACTATGACAGCCTACTATAAACAGTATTTTTGAGATAAGGAAAATAATTAAGCTCGTCACTTAGACATGGCGAGCAGCTTAATAGTGGGAAGGTTATTGAAAAGTACGGTTAATTAAATGAATTATCCTATTGTTTAAACCTAAAAAAAGAATGTAAAAAAGACAAAAGGCAATGAGAATTGACTTCTCGATGCCTTTTGTACACTCTGAGCCTTCTTAAAAGTATTAATTTAAGTGGGATGTTTATTTAGCAGATATATTTTAAAGATAAAAAACATGCTGTCCTGGATTTAAGCTATTCGATTAAATAATTCTCTGTACTTCTTCAAAGTTCGGTATTCCTTTTACTAAATTATACTCTGCCCATTTCTTTACTTCACTTTCTACTGCTCTATTCTGCCATTCAAAACAACCACATTCCCTGCAATGACTTTCCATATACGTGTTATTATTACGTCTTTTTTGATACACTGTTTCTTCCTTGCAGTTGTAGCAATATAGTTTTTTCTCTAATTCCATCGGTAGCCACCTAACCTTCCTTGTTCGTTGGTTTTAATTGTGGCTACAGCTTTCTCTATTTGTGCTCTATTTAATCTCGCTAATGGATACTTTTTTATTTTCTCCATATCGAATCATTCTTTTTTAAAACCTACAATAAGAGATATATCACTAACAACTATATAGACACAAAAATAAATAATTGACATTTGTTAAAGCTGTAACTATAATAGTTACAACAGAGAGGTTAAATTTTTTTATAGTAGTCGATTTTCAATTGCTGTTCATATTTTATTTATCTTAAATAGAAACCTCACTACAAAATAAAATACATTATACTCTGTAAAAGTGTAAGAATATTTATGATTTCTATATTTTTTTAAAGATGTTGTAACTTAGTCTGTTACAACGTTGTACTATTACTACTAAAAAAGGAAGGTAATATACGATGACTGTAAAAATTAAAGCTTATTCGGATTTTATATGCCCATTTTGTTTTTTAGGTAAAGGTCCTTTAGATGAGATTGTAAAGGAAAAAGACGTAGAAGTAGAATGGATGCCATTTGAATTACGTCCAAGTCCACATTCTAAAATCGATCCATGGAAAGAACCTGATAAATTAAGTTCATGGGATTCCTTTATCCTACCTACTGCAAAAAAACTAGGAGTTGACATGCGTTTACCACGTGTTTCTCCACACCCATATACCAACTTGGCATTTGAAGGATGTCATTTCGCAAAAGAACATGGAAAAGGAAATGAATTTCACCATAGAGTATTTACTGCGTTTTTCCAAGAGGAACAAAACATAGAGAACGTAGAAGTATTAACAAATTTAGCAGGTGAAGTTGGTTTGTCTATGGATGATTTTAAGGACGCTTTAGTATCACGCAAATATCGCGAGGTTCATCAAAAAGCTCTAACTCACGCTTATGAAGAAGCGCAAATTATGGCTGTGCCAACGTTTATTATTGGTGATGAAGTGATTCAAGGATTAGCCAGCAAAGGAAGATTAGCTCAAGTCATTGATAAGGAATTAAAAAAAAAGCAAACAAGTGACTTTGATGGCATGCAATGCGATATAAATGGGAATTGCTAATACTAGATTTAAACTACAGTGGAGTTTTGTAAGTATTTCCTTACTTTAAATAACAGCTTGCTCTGTCAGAAAAATCTATGTGTTTTTATATTATTTTAAAATTAAACTTATTTGGAGGAATTAATATGTCATTATCTACAACAAACTTAAAAGAAGCAATTATTAACCGCCGTTCTATTCGTAAGGTGAAAAAAAATGAAAACATTACAAAAGAAAGAATCAGTGAACTATTAAAAACAGCTTTATATGCTCCGACATCATTTAATATGCAAAGTGGACGTATCGTTGTAGTAATGGAAAATGAACATGACAAATTTTGGGATATCGTAAAAGAAACACTACGCTCTCGTGTACCAGCAGAGAATTTTGAGGCAACTGCAGAAAGATTACAAGGGTTCCGCGATGGAGTAGGAACAGTACTATTCTTCGAAAACCAAAAAACAATACAAACAATGCAAGAAAATGCACCATCTTATAAAGAACAATTCCCATTTTGGTCTCATCAAGGCAGTGCAATGTTGCAATACGCAACATGGATGTCATTAACTTCTGAAGGAATCGGTGCATCATTGCAGCACTATAACCCAATTATTGATGAAGAAGTAAAACAAACTTGGGATATCCCAGCAGAATGGAGCTTAGTAGCACAAATGCCATTTGGTGAACCAAACGAACAACCAGGAGAAAGAACATTCTTACCTTTTGAAGATGTTGTGAAGTTTTATTAATTGGCGGGGTCTTCTGACGCCATATCTCAGGAATATTTAAAGATAATGTCATATTTAAAGCGTTCAACAACTTCGACATCTGATAAGTCAAAAATAGAGAGTAGTAATTATTTGGACATGCAAACGTATAACAATACATTGCTACCGCTATAGAAACAATATTTCGTCGAAAACACTACCTGGAATTAGTACATCTATTATACAGAAAAACAGATAGCTCATCCTCGACTTTAGCGAGAATGGGCTATCTTCTATATACTAAATGGACTTTTCCAGTGGCATCGCTATGACCAACTTGATCTTTTCCTCGTAGTGAAATTAACGGCCTCGAAGAAAAAGCCATGGCAGAAACGATTAATCGTTTCCGCCATGGCTAAAATTCATTTTATGGACTTTTTCAGTGCCTTCGCATAAAGCTAGGCGCTCTTTTTATTTACTTCGCTTTTTTATGCGATTTCTTTTTCTGCAGTGGAATACCAGCCTCATTAGCATGATTAATAATTTTCTAGTTTAAATTTATGTTTACAGTTTCTTGACTTTGATTTACATATTGAACTGATACATAAGGTGCTTGATAGCTATTGAAAGAATTCGTATGTACTCCAGACCAAACTGCATTTGAAGTAGAACTTGTTCCTATTGTAGCGTCTGACCAATACACATTTTTCATATAAGATTTAGAAGCAAAATTATCTCCACCAATTTGTGCAATTGACGTTACACGTTTTAATGAATTGCCTGTTCCACTTTTTTTCCATCCTTTTGCAGTAGCATTTAACACAACTGTACGCTTAACCCCATCTGTAGCAATTCCACTTACACTAAGCTCCACAGTATTATCAGATGTTACATAAAACTTCATAAAAACAGTTTGTCCACTTTTAAAACGAGTTGTTGACGTACCACTTGAAGGGCGAGTACCATTCACAGAAATAAACGGGGCCCAATTATCTAGTGTTGGACTATGTTGTAATCCCGCATCTACTTCTACCGAACCATTATGTCCACCTAAATAAATATAACCTGTGTCAGTAGTATTACCATAACGTACGTCATTCCCACCAGGTATGTAAACATTTGTAGACATCCACGAATAACCTGAATTTGATAATGCCTTTCTGTATGGTCCCGTACCAGTTGATGCAGCATCAGCTTGCGTTGGGATTAATAACACAAGTAAAGAAAAAATAGAAAAGATAGATAAAATACTAATTAATTTTTTCAATTTTATACCCCCTAATTTTTATTACATCTTACATTTTATATCATAATAACGAATTTGTAAATATTTAGTATAAATGTAATATTATATTATATTGTTTGAAATCCTATACAATCTGAAATGGGCTATAATTTTAAGTTATTTCGTTTGGCTCATTTATTTAAATTTTAACTTAGTAAGTAAGTTTGTCTAAGACTAAGTCACATACATCTCTTATTATCCAATTGCTAAAAAATCTTTTACTCTTCGAATATTTATAGGTTGACAAATAAACCCCATTCTGCAGAATAGCTGCGCAAACAGGAAATAGGCTCAGAGTTGTTACCTACTGTCTAAAACTCAAAAAAAGAGTAATAGACAATAAGTAACTACGATCATTCAGCGTCGTAGTGCTTGACGAGGTTTCTAGTCGTCTTGTTTCGTAGAAGGCTTTCACCTTAAAAAGTTATCCTTTATCCAATTGTTGAAATACAGGAATTGTCCGCGGTCTATTAACCGTTAACTGCATTTGTTTAAATACAACTTCCATTCCAAAGCTTATAGGCGTCCAACTTTTATTACCCTTAATGACTCTCGATTGTATTTCTTCAATAGCATAACGCCGTGCTTCCTATTTTTAGACAATAAAAAACCCCCTAATTCAAATTGGAATCAGAAGGTTTATAAACAGATTTCATATAAATAATGTAATTTCCTTTAGTAACAAAAAAGGGCAATTCAATAAGAGTATAACTCCTATCAAATCACCCTAACTTTGTTTAAACGTTGATTTAACAGCATTTCTACTGCTAAATTTAAATATGGAGACGGCGGGAGTCGAACCCGTTTCTCTATAAAGTACTACAATATCAGTTATTATAAGAGGTTTTAACTGCAGTATAAAATATTTGAATACGCTTTTGACTACGTTTGATAAAAATTTGTTGCGGGGGCAAGATTTTATAATACTAAATTTTTTATTTAACCATATCTTCATTCACACGCTTTATTCTTAATTAATGGTTATAATGCTAATCCTCTTATTATTAAAGATCGTTTAGGACACGAAGATATTAAAACAACATTAAGTACCTATTCGCATTTATATCCTAAACTTTGAAATTGCTAATATGAGTGGATCAATTAAATATGAGACATCCAAAGAAAACTAAATTTCACGGAAATATATAATTTAAATATTAAAATTAAATTTTTTATATAAATAGAGACAGAAAGAGTTCTTATGAACCTTTTCTGTCTCTTTGAACATTGATTTTAAACCTCTAGGTTTTTACATTTTAAAAGAACCTTATTCTCTATTCGTTTCATATATTCTCTCATAAAACCATAATCAATTTTACCATCTTCCATAACTGGTAAAAGAATTATTTGTCTTTTTATTCTTTCTGTACCCATTTTATATCCCCATGCATACTTATCTTTTTGAGCTTGAATCATCGTTTTAACAAACAAATTAATATACTTATCGTCACTATGAATATTCAATTTTAAAAATCTAGTATCTCCTGAAAAATAAGCAGCATAACTATGATAAAAGGTATATCCAACAGAACCATTTCGATTCACGCCGATAACATTAGAATCTACTTGCTTCTCACGATCTGTAGGATTAACAAAGTCTGTTATCCCATTCCCTACAGAAGCAGATCCAACAAACGGAACAATACCTTTCTTTCTATCTTTCTCCGGCCAGTCTTTACCACCTTTTACTTTAGCGATTTCATTTAATGAGAACTCTCCCCATTTAACATCTTTTAATTCTTTAAAGTCATTTACAACATTTAATTCCGGAAATTCAAATTTATTTTTCATTTTTTGATTTTTCATACGAGTATATTCATCAATAAAATCCCAATCTGGATTTTCATTTTCATCAACCGGTAACATGATTTTTTCTCGTTTTATTCTATAATCATTAATTTCTCTATTGAAAGAATATTTATCACCAATTTTACTTAAAACTGTTACCAAAAATAAATAGTGATTTTTAGTAAGGGTCGGATTACTAAGTACCGTTACATGATCAGAAGCAATAAATTCATAGTCGTGATAAAAAACACTACCTACACTACCACTATTAGCAATAGTTATACAGTTAGAAAATTTACGTACATTTTTTCGATTGCCAATAAATCCATCTATGCCATTTGAAAAAGCGGTACTTGAAACATAGGGTATATTTCCCGGAAGCTGATTAGCCTTTGTCAATCGTTTTCCTCGTTTAATAATAGTAAAGATTTCATTCAAGAAAAATGATCGCCAATTTTTAGATTCCAATATTTCATTCGACATTTACTCACCCTCTTCAAATAAATAGCTTTTACCATGACTATACATATCGACTTGGAAGGTTAAATAATCTGCCAAAGTTTTTTCGAAATCCTCTTCTTGGGGAGCTTCTTCATTAAAATAATAAAAGCTATGCAACCATTCGTCTTCAGATGCAATAGTAGTTTTCACAATAAATTTAGTTCCATCATCTGCATTACCATTTAATACATCAATTAAATGTTCTCTCTTTGATTTTTCAGTACCGTTACTAATCAATCCAATATGTTTTCTAACCTCATATCCATCATCAGTAAAATCTACAAAGTTTACACGTTTCTTTTTCAAGTTATGAGGAATACCAGCAGTAAAAATGCAAATGCAAGGATTAACACCTACACCATGAAAAGTGTCTGTATTCAAAGTAATCACAGTCTCTAAAGTATTATTATCTAAAACTTCCTTTTTATATACTTTTTCTTCTTTTGTTTTCCCAACCATTGTACTTATAGGAACAATGGCAGCTAATTTGCCACCTTTAACCATCATTTTTAAAGCTGTATTAATAAAACTAATTTCAGAAAGGTGTGATAGATCTTTAGTCTTGGCTTGGCTATATGGTGGATTCATTAAAACCTTAGTAATAAAATTGTATTTCTCTTTCTCTCTATCATTAATTATATCTTTTTTATAAACATCATCTGGTAGATGGAACATATCTCCATTATATAGATTTGATTTTCCGTCTCCTCTTAAAATCATATTAGTAGTAGCAATCGTAAATAATTTCCCTTGTAATTCTACTCCATATAGCTGGTTTTGTTTAATTCCCTCTATCAGTTCCTTCTTTTGTTTGGAATTTAAACTTTGTTTATTTTGTACTTGAGAAATCATACGCTGCATTGCACTAATTAAAAACGCACCACTTCCACAAGATGGATCCAAAACATAATCATCTGGTTCAATATCAATAAGCTCTGACATTAAAGAAGTGATGTGACGAGGTGTTAAAACGATCCCAAGTGAGTTCCCGTCTGAACCTCCATATTTAACAAATTCCCCATAAAATTTCCCCAGAATATCTATATCATGATTTTGGCTTTTAACATGATGGTATACCTTTTTTTCAATTTGTTCTACAAAATACTTTAGTGGTGTTTTCCCTAAACTTGGATTAACTCTATTTAAAGTTTTGTCATTTTTTATATAGAGAAAGTTTTCTAACAAAATTCCGTATTTGGCCGGTCTTCCATTATAATCTATGCTTTTTAAATACATCTCAATAGCATTATAAATTTTATCACCATCTTTGGCACCATCATCTTCAAAGCCCTTCAAGTCTTCAATTGAAAATGTTTTTTGTTCTAATGCTAAAAGAATTCCAGACACTACAGTTGCTTTGTAATCATTTGACAAATTCCCAAAATTCCTTAGATCTTCATGCAAGTCTACTGCTACTTTCGTAACCTCTTGAAGTTCTCGTTCCTCTTTAGGTAATTCGCCTTTAATTGCTACTCGCCAATATTCTTCAATATTTTCTGGTGAGAAATCTTCAAAGCTTTTTATCCTATTTAATTTTCTGATTTCATCCTTCGATACATAATAGGGTTGAATCTCATAGTAATGTTTATTACCTACAACACCTATTGCAATAACTTCTTTAAAACTAGTCTTATCTACAACATGTTTAGAATAATGAACAGCCCCGTTTACTGCATAATCATTACGATATGGATATTCTGTAATAACAACATTATTTTTATTCGTATACTCTAATTGCTTTATATCTGTTTTATTTTCTATAATAAATAGATGTCCTCCAGAAATGAAAATATATTCCGGATTTCCTTTCCCTTCACCTTTTTGAGATTTACTAGCTCCTACTAATGCCTGATCTACTTCTATTATTGTTGATTTTTGATATGAATAAGAAACTCCTATTGAATCAAGAAAATCTTTAACCATAAAATCTGTATCTACTTCTTTTCCAGTTATTTGATAATTACTCACAATGTTTCTACCTCTATTCACGATTCTTTAACGAAAATTAAAATTAATTAATATCATTTTATATTATATTCTACCACTTATTCCACACAACATTAACAATAATTGTATTTAAATAACCACTTTCCACTTATATTATTTCTATATTTTATTTAGAGGTATCATTTTGGGTATTATAAAATAAATAAAGCATGGAAAAACCTATAAAATAGGCTTTCCTAGCTTTTTGAATTCTATTCCCACTCAATAGTTGTTGGCGGCTTACCAATTACAATTTAATGAAATTTAAGACGCTTCTACAAAATAATTTTATGCATTTTTGGTATTCCAGAAAGACATTTACGTATACAGCTTTGTTGAAAGTCACCTTCCTTTGCAGATTTTTACAATGAACTAAATTAATTGATTTCGTTCTGAGATCAACAGCTATAATAAGCACTATTAGATTGCTTATTGCTCTTTTTGTATGAGTACATAATTGTTATTATATTTAATGTCACACCATTCTAATGTTACAATCGATGCACTAACATTAACTTTTGACTCGTCCTCTAACTACGTTCATTATAATAACTATCTAAACTTATTTTCCTGTGTAAGTGCTAAAGTTACTTCCATCATCTCTTATCCTAATTATTGCATTATTTTTTTATCCCTACAAATGCTTCTTCGTAATGTTTTCAAAGAAATTATATGGTGAAAAAATACAAACTAATAATATTTTTTATATCCCCCTTTATTTAGAAAGAAAAAAACACTCTTCATTTGCGGATAGCAGACATATCTACTTTCATAGTCATCCTCCCAAAACTCGAAAATTCGGTGAATATTGAAATATACTTATGTAATCTAAAAATATATAAATATTTTAACAAGAGTCGAAATAAAACATAATGTATGTAGCTATAAATGGGGAGCAGTTCCAAGTAATTTTAAGAAAGAAAAATATTCATTGCCCCGAATGTCATAAATCAGGTTTTAAAAAAATAACTAAACTAGATGTATTTAATATGTATGGTGATGATTAAGAAGTTTTAGGTAAATATAAAAATAATCATACAAAAATTGATATGAAACACAGTTGCGGTTGTCATTTTGAAGCTATTCCTAATAATTTTTTAAGGGGCACGAAAAACTGCCCTGATTGTTTTGGTAAATATAATATTAATTATGGAGTTAAGAGCGACTACCAATTACTTACTATTACAGTCAGTAAAAAAGAAAAGACAATTTAATAACTGCCTTTTCCAATTAAAATAAATATTTTATTTAACGACTTAAGTTTCCTTTCTTTTGATGCACCACCTTGTTACTTTTCTCTCGTTTTCGGTAATTCTCTTAGCTGATATAGTATACTTTTTACTTTTCTTAACTTCATCTCTAATTGTTTTCAAACTAGGAATACGGTTAGGGTTTTGCTTATCTAATTTATAGTTTTTCAATTGCAATCGTAAATTTTTCATTTGATCTTCAGTTAATAGAACACTATCATCATTCTTTATATATCGTTCTAATACTTCATCAATATTATATGCATCTGAACGATTTAGCACTTGTATTTCCTTATTAGGATATTTATCGCTTAAAACATCAATATAGCCGTTAATAATGCTATCAAAGTTTTGATATAAATATTTATATTCATTTAAGAAAAATTCGATATAAGCCAATTTCATATGATTTATACATAGTTTAGAATTGTTGTTTTCATCAACTTCAAAATAAACGTATGAAGGTTGGTTTTCTTTGCCATGTTTTTTGTACCATTCTTTATGATTTTTCAACCAGCTTAATTCATCTTCATAGTGATTAATTTTCGCTACAACATGCTTTCTATTAGGAATCTTAATAAGTATTGTTACTTTGCTGCCTTTCATTTCACGACAACGTGAACGACTTTGTTCCAATGTAGTAAAATCAATAACACCACCATAATGAACGCTAAGAGTGTTTTTATCGCTATACATGCTTATGCCATTATCAATTGCTTTTGTACATGCGAGAAAATCAAAATTCATATTAGGTAACAAATTCCCTTCATTATCTTTATATTCATGTTCTAATTGGTGTTTTATATCAATATCGGTTATTTCAGATTGCTTATGATATTCAGAAATAATTGCAACTGATTTATACCCTAGTTCAATAAACATTTTTTTGGATTTTTTCACTTTTTCAACGTCATTTTGCCACTCAACAACGTTAAAACTATTTTTCAAAAATTGTTCTTCTTGATTCTTAATCACATCATCATCAATAGTTAAAAGGATTTTTTCAATATTATTATTCATTTTATCGACTTCACGTAATGTTTTTAATGGTCTTGTCATTAGATGTTGAATAGCCTTCAAGGGTTCAGGTGTAGCTGTTAAAAAAATCTTTAAAGAATCACATTCATTTATATAGTTCCAGCTATACATAGTTTCAAAAGAGAATGAGGCATCCATTACAAAATAATGCGATTCGTCTAAAATTAAAACATCATATTCAATTGGGATATATGCATTAATTGTTTCGTTTTTTATTAACATATTTAATTCTTGATATGACATGAATTTCAGATTTTTATATATGTGCTCATATTTATTTTTTAATTGATTCCCCAATAATTTACGATTATATAAGTAAAGCACAGTTAATCCTTCCTGTGCTGCAAATGGAAGGTATGAATCTAAAATAAGTGATGTTTTACCGCTTCCGCACTCGCTAAAAATTCCCCAGTTATATTGTTTGTTCCATTCCTTAAAATGTTCTTCTTTAAATTCTTCTGTTAGATATTTCATAATAAACCTATCTCCATTTCAATATTGATAAAAGAGTTATAGGCATGCGAAATTTAAATGTAAAAGAAAATGGACACTTTTTGTGGATGGTGTATATAAAGTAGCAACAACAATTTATGACTTATTATAATGAACTATTTTTGAGTTAATTCATATTAATTAATTCAATCTTATATTGTCTTATATTGTTCAGATTAAAAATTACTTATGGTGAGCAAACTTTAGTTTGTGAACAGGACATGCGATAGCATGGACTTACTATTTATTAGTAATAATAGTTTCTCAACGTGTTACAAGTAACACTAATGCTCACTGTCTTTGTCTAATGCAGCTATCGCTACATCAGCCAAAGCTATTATTTTCTTTATTTATGTATGCTATTATGTTTATTATATGTTAAATAACGGGGTGAAAATGTGAAAAAATACATACTACTTAGTAGTCTATTAGCTGTTTCATTACTAACTGCATGTGGCGAAACTGAAAAAACTACTGAAACAAATAAAGCACCAGAAACAACACAACAGACTGAAAGTAAATCTGAAAAACCTAAAGTTGAAACAACTACAAAGAAATCTAATGATGTTGATTTTAAATCTATCATTAAAGAAAATATTGGTGAAAAAGATAAATTAGTAGCCTTTTCAAATAAAGGTAGTGAAATTAAAGCTACTATTGAATTGGATAAAAATAATTTACTAACACCTAATGATATGGCTGAAAGTAGATATTCAAGTATTAGTGGTGGATTATTAGAAGTTGAGGATTGGCAAACACTTACTGTTAACTTTGTAGATGTAGGAGAAGTATCATTTAATCGTGATGAAGCTGAAACAAATGATATTCTCGGCTCATTTTTCCCGACAGCTAAAATTGCTAAAAAGTTAGGAAATATTGAATAATATTTTTCGTGTATATGTAATTTAAAGGGTGGCATTTGCTGCCTTTTTTATTTTCATAAGAAATTTTCTTAATCCTTTTTATAAAATTACTTTGATTGCCTATAACTATAGTAATTGAAGTAAAAGGAGATTTTTTTTATTATGGATGAACAATTACAAGAATTTCATAACTACTATAGAAGTAAGCTAGGGTTTGATATTAGCAAGCCTATGACTATTAAGGAAAATATGTACTGGATTAGATTTAAACGTGCTAGAGAGCGTGCTACTGCAGCTACAACGCCATATGATGCAATCACTATAGCCTTTGATATTGATAAACCATATTTTTTAGAAAAATGGTGGAATACATTATCAATAGATGAAAAACAAGAATATCTAATTTATTGTTGGCTTCATAATGATAGTATTTTTATTCATGGTATGGCTTTTTGGATTGATAGATTCATTGAAACAGGCTATTTAAGCAATTGTGATATAAAACAACCTGAAGAACCTATAAAGCTTTATAGAGGCTGTATTGAAGGATTGGAAGATGCTATGAGTTGGACTAACGATATTGAAATTGCTGGTTTATATGCTAATCAATTTGAAGGCTCGCATGTATATAAAACAATTGCAACAAAGAATGATATATTATCTATCTTTCAAGTTGAAGCTATGAACGTTAATACACATGAAAAATATAAAAATCTTGAATATATTCTTAATCCTAAAGACTTGAAAATTGAAGTTTTGGAGTAAAACTATGCTATAATATTAATGTTTCATTGATAATCCTTTTTAAGATTTAATTAAATTAAATGGCTTCAGTTAGTGAGCGTTTAACACGCTCGATAATTAGAAGGGATTGAAGCACAATGAAAATTGAAGAAATTATGAAAGAAATTAGAGAATTAGAGGAAACTTCAATACTGTTAAGTAGAATATGTATTGAGTTTCTAGGATTTGACAGGATAAATGAATTAGAAAAGCAATTAGAAGAACAATATTTAAAAGATAATATATATTTTTTAAGGTAGCTTTCATGCTGCCTTTTTTAATTGCAATAGATTACATGATAATTGCTTTTCCGACTTTTATATGTAAAATTTTATATAATAGTAAAAAACATAATATAAAAGGAGGAATAACAATGGATACTAGTTGGGTAAAACGTGCAATGGAAAACCTTTTTAAAAAGAGTGAGGAAAAAGAGAATTTCCAAAAGGCACGTCAAGAATGGTTATATAAAGGGTTAGAGGATAATCAATATTGTGAAGCCGAATGTGAATTGTGTAACCATGAGGAAATTCGTTATGAATATACTATTATAAATAAACTAAACAAAAATATAATGGTTGTCGGCTCCGAATGTATTAAGAAATTTACAGACGATTTTAAAACAGATTTTTACGATACAGAGGGTAATCTTGTTAATGAAAAACGTTTATCAAAAGATAAAAAAGAATATTTTAAAAAAATTCTTAATGAATCATTAGATAAGAGGTTAGCTAATTCAAATAATCAGTTTTATAAAGACATTGCTGCAAAAATTAAAAAAGATGGAAAATTAACGCCTAGACAATTAAAAAGTCTATATAATTTTTACCCAACCCTTGATAAAATGGGAAAACAAGCATTCAAGAGTGTTATTTCGGTTAGTTTACGAAAAGAACGTGAAAAAGAACAAATTGCTACACTTCGTCCAATTGATTTAGAATTCGTGGCACAATTTATGACATCTCAACAACGAAAGACTTTTGATATTTCACTTTAATAAAGTTAGTTACTTTAAAAAGTAATGAAGTAATTGTTAAAGAATATTTTGAAGATATAAAAGATGAATCTCTTGAAAATATTGAAATTAAATTTGTTTGATAAATTAAAACACTCAAATTCATGAGTGTTTTTTATTTTCAATGATTGAGATTGCGTTTATAAGGCCTTTTAAAATGCCTTTGCGTATAGTTGTGCAGTTAAAAGCGATACATAAAGCTATTATTGATGGTAAAATAGTAACAATTAAGGAAAAGGTGGGTAATTATGATTAAAAGAAAACTAGCATTAGTAATTCCTGTTTTTGCTGCATTTGCTTTATATGGTTGTAGTGATGATGCAGAAAATACTTCAAAAGACAAAGCAACTGTGCAGTCAGAAGATACTTCAACTGAAACAACTAATGAAGTAACAAAGCAAAAAGTGAAAGTAACAAAGGAAAATGAAAAAACAATTATTGATGACAACATTGGTTTCGATGATGAATTAATAGATTACAAGCGTACAGAAAATGAAATTAAAGCAACTGTCAAAGTAGTAGGAGGAAATGGATTATCTACACAAGATGTAGCTGAATCTCGCTATTCTTCTATTTCGGATGCATTACTACAAAAAGATGGTTGGGATACGCTGACAATCAAGTTTGAAGATGTTGGAACTGTATCATTTAATCGAGACCAAGCAGAAGAAAATGAGATTGGCCTCCCATATTTTCCAATTGCAGAAATTATGAAACAACTAAAATAATACATAAAAACGAGAGTGTACAGAAAAGTATACTCTCGTTGCTTTTGTAACCCAGCGTTTAAATTGTTGTGCTTAAGGAAGTTTTGAACCTAGTACCAATGAATATAAACCTGATTCATTTATGATTTTTAATCATTTCTATTAATATTTTTTAAACTCACCTTTGGTAGTCATTCCATAAATAGACATAGTTTTCTTTTTATATTTTCTTTTTATAGCTACCTTAGATGTAGAATTAAATTCAACTACAACTTCTCCATCTTTACCAAAATCTTTCTTAAATTTCACTTTCCCATTTTTATCAATACCCACTATCGAAACGTCTGTTCCAACGATACCTTGTCCAATTGCACGGTAAGATGTTGTATACGCTAATATTAAATTACCATTACTTGCTTGTGCATATTGAAAAGAACAACTAACACCACCACAAACAAATAGTTCTTTCCAAACCGTTTTATTATTTTTTTTCACGAAAATTTGTTGCTCATTACTCGCCTTCGTATTAATTTTTAACCCATTATTCAGATTATATATTTGGTTTTTTTTGTAAATTCCTGAATTTTCTACACCTCCAAAATCAACGTAAGTAGATATTTTCCCGATTTCACTTTTCGCTTGAACGTAAGAATTTGAATTAATTGGTAAAAATGAAATAAAAGCTACAATTAACACAATTGAAAATATGAATGATTTATTCTTCATTAGATAATTTCCCCCTATCATTAGATGAGTACATATTATCATAATTAAGGAATTTTTTTCATATCTTATTTAAAGTTTTACTCTGTCATACTGAATCATACTGATTTTTGTTCGTTATTTATCTTTGTGATGATTTCAAGAAAGCAAAAAAGGAATAGTTAAATTCCCTATCATTAAAATGGTAGTTTTAAAGATTCGCCATTTGTGCCGAATCCTATATTAAATATTTTTTAAAATCTCTTTTACAAATTTGTTTTGAGTGCCTATAACCTATGTGTAAATCAAAATTGAAAAGTAAAAGGGAGATTTTTTATTATGGAAGAAATTAAAATTAGTTTAAAAAAATTGGCCGGATCATTTAACATAGAGTTTGATTTTATTTTGCAAAAATTAAATCAATTAATTGGAATTGATCCTCGTATTGAAGAATTTATTATTGATATTAATGATGAAAAATATATATTGAAAGATGGCTTGATTATCCTTTTACCATTTTTGAAATTAGAGGATAGCAAAAAAAATCTATTTGCAATTTTGGCCTTAATAATAGATATGGAAGCACAAAAATTTGAAATTATTAGTGTAAGCACTCATTAACTTGAGTGTTTTTTTATTCCAAGAAAAACATACCGTATAACGTTACATTCCAGAAGTTCCAAAAATTATAGCATAGTTGTAATGTTAAAAACGATTAAAAAGGCCTTAAATGGCTTTATATTTATACCTTCTGTGCATCGTTAAAATGTTGCTTTTAACACTTTATCTTTCAACACAATGCCACTTAATTAGAGAGAATATAATAAAAATAATATTCATATCTTATTTTAAATGGATAAATATTATCTTTTCTTTTAGCTGAAACTCTTTGTTACACATGTTTCAACTAAAGTAAAAATATCTTCTATAAATTATAAAATTTATAGAAGATTATTTTTTAGATATTCTTTATATATATATTCCTTTGTAGTTGCTGTTTTTGAGCTGTTGAAATTCACCAGTTCAAATTCAACAGTAGTTAGAATGCTGCAATAGACCATTTATAATTACTGTAAAACTCTTTTTCAATTTATAAAGAAGAAGAAATATTTATGGGAAGTGGGAAATTATTTAATGCTAAACAAATAGCTGTACAACTAGGATTTACTGTTAAGTAAAACAATAATTTATTCTTTAAATACTTATTTTTATATTTCCACCTTGAATAAGCGCCTTAATTGCACTAATTAATATCTCATTTTCTTGTCTTAATTTGAGATATTCTTTATCTTTATTAGAAACCGTGATTTTATCCTCACTAATTTTATCAATTGAAAGTTGAACATTTCTAATTGGTGATTCTTTTTTTTTAAGCCAGTTATAGATTGATCGTTCAGTAGTACCAAATTCCTCTGAAAGTTGCTTTACTGTTGCTCCTAAAAAATGTCGATTTACTATCATATCTTTAAATTCCTGAGTATAATACTTTTTTTTCACTTTGATGTATCCTTTCTTATAATAATAAAACAATTATACTAAATTAGTAATAACTTGTCAATTTTTGTATATTTTAACATTATAAGGTGTTTTATTAATTAATTTATTTAAGGACTACTTCTAAAGTTGAATCAATTTCAACACTTAATGACAGTTATAAATACCTACATCCACTCCGTTTTTCGTTTGAAATTATTAAAGAGTTTTATATAGCTAAAACTTCTAATAATGCACCCTAATTTTAGATTTTTTTAAATTCTTTTTACACTTTTGGTTTAAATGCCTATAACTATATTAGTAAAAGGCCAAAGAAGTATTTAATCAATACAAACAGGAAAACAGATTAAATTGAAAGGAATAATTTGTATGAATTCAAACACTCAAACTAATAAGAACGATTTCTATATTTCTAAAGAAACAATTATAACTGCTATCAAAGAAGGTTTATCATCTAATAAAGAATGGATGTCTCTTGCTGAAGCAGCTAAATATGCAGGTGTATCTCATAATACTTTTACGAAATTCCGAGAAATGGGATTGAAAATATGTCAAGTTGAAGGAATAAAGCGAGTATCTCGTAAAGAAATTGATAATTTTTTAGAAACTCATAGCTTCTAATTAAATTTTAAAGAGGTTTTGCCTTTAATGTCCGGGTATAATGGCAATAGAGGTAATTCCTCTTCTTTTATTTCTTGCCCCTGCAACGTTATATAGAAGGAGAATTATCATGCCAAAGAAAAAATCATCTACAATTGAAAGCTATAAATTAATAAATGGAGAAAAACGTTATCAATTTCAAATTTATATCGGTACTGATTCACTTACTGGAAAACAAAAACGAACTACAAAACGTGGTTTTAAAACTTTTAAAGAAGCGGAGTTAGCACTTGCACGTATTAAATTAGAAATTGATAAAGGTATCTATCAAAAGCAACAACCAGAAACGTATCAAGACATATATAACTTATGGGTTAAACAATATGAAAATACAGTTGAAGAAAGTACATTTGTAAAAACAACTGGAATTTTCAAAAATCATATTTTACCTGCTATGAGTTGCTATAAAATCGAAAAAATTTCGATTGATGTTTGTCAACGTCATGTATATGAATGGTCTAATAAGTTGAAAAAATTCCGTATGGTTAAATCTTACGCTGCTAAAGTGTTAGACTTTGCTATTAAACGTGGTTATATTCAAACAAATCCATTTGCACTTGTTGATATGCCAACTGCTTTAAAAAAGAAACAAGCAAGTATAGAAGAAAAGAAAGAAAACTTTTATACACGTGAACAATTAATCGAATTTTTATCATGTTTTGAAAAAGAAAATAACGTAAAAGCCTATACCCTATTTCGTCTACTTGCCTTTAGCGGTATGCGTAAAGGTGAAGCGTTGGCTCTTACTTGGAATGATTTAGACTTTAACACAAATGAAATTCGTATTAAAAAAGCTCTTTCACGTGGTAAAGACAATAAATTATATGTAAAATCAACAAAAACTGGCGTTGCACGTACGGTTAAAATGGATGAGCGTACAATGGTGATTCTAAAAGAGTGGCGTAAAAAGCAAAAGCAAGATTACCTAATGCTTGGATTTAATACCATGAAATCAGGACAACTTGTTTTCAGCAATGAAACAAACGATTTTTTACAGCCTACAAAAACTCGCAAATGGATTGTTCAAGTTCAAACTAAATACAACCTTGATACTATCACCACACATGGTTTACGTCATACACACTGTTCCCTTCTATTTGAAGCAGGTGCAAGTATTAAAGAAGTTCAAGATCGTTTAGGACATAGTGACGTTCAAACAACTATGAACATTTACGCACATGTAACAGAAAAAGCAAAGGAAGCTGCTATTCAAAAATTTGAAAGTTATATCAACTTTTAAAATTGAATACGTTTGACTACGTTTTTGACTACGTTCGAATGATATTCATTGAAATTCATTGAAATATAAAAAGTGCCAAAACCCTTATTTATCAAGGATTTTGACACTCATTGAAATCGTATGATTTCGTCTTATGGAGACGGCGGGAGTCGAACCCGCGTCCAGAAACTCCAATACTCAAGCTTCTACGCGTGTATCTTGCCTATTTAGGATTCACGCTTCAATAGCCAGACCTTAGAGCCACAAGCAATTGAGAGCTTTTCATAATTAAATACTTAACGATTTTCTCCACTAGAGAGTACTACATATTTACGAACTAGGTTCAAAGACCTTATTGATTCCATTGTATATCAATTAGTTATTAAAAGGAATTGTTTCATAAGCAACCTCAATTCGTATGAGATTTACAGGTCAACATTACCATTAAAATGATTTTAACACAGCTTTTACGAACGTCCCGTGGTACTCCTGTGACTTCATGTATGACTCTCATCCACAATCCGACCTTCATTATTAACTTTTAATAACATGAAAATTTTACTCCTCACTTTCAGGAGAGACTAAAATACTAAGACCATCTGCTTCTCCATAATCCCACATTTTCACCCAAGGATATGTGTTTTCAGGTAGAATAAAAGTCCGCATTTCTAATGGTTGAATTGTTGACATATCACATTTTGTGCCATGTACCTCGGTTGCTGGATGTATGCTTACTTCTCTTCCAGTATCGTTATAATATACAAATTTCAAGTTTTCCCCCTCCATTAAGGACACCAAATTCTCAACTGAATTTCATCTTGATATTTTTTATTTTGAACTTCGTTCAAATCTTTATTTCGACTTGTTAATTCTTTTCTAATGTATTCAGCTAACGCTTTTCTATTTTCAACTACAACTATCTCGATAATTAATTCCATGTAAACGATTACTATAAGTCCACTAAACGATGATTTTACTCCTTGACGCAAACACACAGATGGACACTTTTAAGAGCTTGTGGTATACCCTTGTTACTTTACAGTGATTATTTTCTTTACTTTCACTATTTTGATTTGTTTAACATACAGTGTTAAGGGTGTATTGCCCTTTTTTCGCAATCATCATATCGTTAAACGTTAAACGTTAATTGACGTTCTTCAGATGATGTTACTTCGCCAGTAATGATATGGTCACTTGCTGTAAGGATAGAAAGTGCTTGATATGACTGGGTTAAAGGCACTTTCACTATCAAACTTTTCAAATAAAAAAATCAAACGTTGTATAGCAATCCACCTATTTTTGTTGATATTTTGGTCACCTGTTTTTAGGTGACCATTTTTTCATTTTCAATTAATAAAATACACAGTAAAAATAAAAGCAGAAAACATTGTTAATAGAATTTTTTAAACTATCCAATTATTCACAATTAAACTATTCGACTATTTTCAATAATTTATCATGCTTTAATAAAGTATCAACAACATAATTTTTATATTCTTTAGGGTATTTATCAATCCCAGTAGTTAGTATTATTTGGTAATTAAATTCACCATACTTATCTAAACTTAATTCATTTATTTTATCCAATAATTTAATGCAACTTATTAATTTTGGTTCATCAATTCCTAAGTTTTCTGGTGTATCCATTATTATAAATTTAGGAAACTTAATATTTTCATCCTTTATACTAAAATATAACATAGTATAGTAAAATACCATGCGTCTCAAAACATATGAACTCGCTTGCATGTAGACGCCATTATTCAATATTGGTAAATAATCTTCTTCCATCTCAACTTTATTTATATTATCGTCAACTGATTTTATTAATTCTAAATAGATTTCAGAAAACTCACCTAATTTTTCTTGCATATTTTTGAAAAGGCTTTTTTCCATAGCATTTATTTTGGATTTCATTCTCGAAAATCTAAGTTCAACTTTTTTAAAATCCTCTAATAATTTCTCTAGTTGTAGCACTTGCAATTCAAATTGTTCAGTTTGTTGTATTTTTTTCTTGATATTTAATATTAAATTATTCAATTCATTAATTTCTATTACCGAACTCACATCACCTAAACCAATAGAATCTTTTTCTAACTGGGTAATATCATGAAGTAAAGATTCTTTATGTACTTTTGTTAATCTCAACTTCACTACATTCTCTTGAATTTCAAGTACAACAGATTCTATCGCAATATCAATAGTTTCTATTGATTTTTGCTTAGATTTTAATATGCTCAAATATTCATCTGAAGTATAGAAGTATTTTTTGAACTCATCTTCTAAGTTTTCACCACAAACACATTGATTTTCTTCCCTTATAATTTCTTTCAAACAACAGGGGCATTTATTATTAGAGAAAATACTTAGCTTATCATTTGTAATAATTATTTTCTTAATTTGTATAACATCTCTTATTAAATCTTCATTAACTTTTTTTAATTTCCCTAATTCCTCTATTAAATTGTCATGATAATGAGCAATTTCTAATATTTCATGTTCTATTTTATATAGTTCAGCTCTCTTCTCTTGTAAAAACAAATCTAATCCAATTAGTTTAGCTTTAGGCTTATTTATACTATCTCTATATAATTCAATCTTATCCAATTGTTTGTTTAAACTACCCAAAGTTTCTGGAATGTCATTATAGTTCAAATCAGGCTCTTCACCTTTAAAATTCAATTGTTTATAGTTTTCATATAAAGTCTTTTTAACATTCCTTTCTTTCTCAATTTTTTTATATTCCCCTATTTGTTGATAATAATCCGCGAAGCCGTACCCCATCAATATTTCAAAAATGACTTTTCTTATATTTTCTGAATCGGAAACAAAATTATTATCAGTTCTATGTTCTTTATAAATTTTACTAGGAGTAGTAGCTTGGTCATAATGAATTAATCTGAATAAATCTGATAAGCCTATTTTAAATTGTTTTGTACCTTGAAATATATCAAAAACTTTTATATCTAACTTATTTAGAATCCAATCAGAAAATATTATATCTGTTGGATTTGTTAATGCATTTCTATTTATAAAATAAAACTCACTTATTTCTTTACCACTAACAAAGATAACGTTACTATTTTTTTCACTAAAGTATCTTTTTAATTCATAGCTTACTTCGTTAATTTTAATTTTTAGTATCACATAATTATTTGTATCTTCTTTTATTTGTTCATGATATTCAGATTCTTTAAAATCAAACTGTTTTATGTACATACCGAAACTATAACAAATTAATGAACTAAAAGTAGTTTTTCCTCCGCCGTTTGCACCTTCAATAATTTGAATACCTTTTTTCAATATTGGCGAAGTGTAATGATACTTTTCTCCACTATAAATTAATTGCTCTATAATTAAACTTCCCACAACTGCACTCCATTTCTTTTATAAATTTTTTCTAGAAATGTTTTTAATGTCATAGTTCTTAACTGAGGAAATATTTTCTTGATTTCTTTTAAATTTTCTCTCTCCTCTTCAAAGAGCGGATTACTAATTAAACTATGTAGTTTTTCATAATCATTTATATATATATCTAACGTCAGCCTTGTAACATTCTTCTCAATTGAAATAAGACCATTTCTTTCTAAATTTATAATAACTAATAAAACGAGCTGTTTTTTTAGAAAGCTATTAGTATAGCTATCTTTTAAAATTTCGTAATCTACATTATCTATTTTGAAATCTTGATTAACTGCTCGTTGCATTAACTCAAATAAAGATTCATTAGAAATAAATTGATATAAATAAATGATTTTTTTATAATCAACCCATTTTTTTTCATTACTTTTACATTCAAAAAAATCTAGAATAATTAAAATATGATAAGCTATATAATTATAGTCATCTTCTTTTGAAAACATAATTTCTTTTTTTATATTTATATTGTTTTTCAATTTAATCCCCCATTTCAAATGATAGGTAGCAACTATCAAACAGTTCTAAAACTGCGCCTTCAATACTCTTGTTATTTTTAAATGGGTAATAAAAATCTTTAGACATTTCCTCTATGTGTTCTTCTGCACATTTCTTTAATTCTTCAATCCACTTCTTTAATAAATCTTGATTAATAGCAAGTTCATTTTCTTCTATTAATTCAAATAATTTTTCATCACACACATCAAAAATTCGATATTGGTATGCTGCCTTATGCTTACTAAGAACCGTTTTATACTCTGCTCTTATATTCCCTATTCTTCTTGAATAAATCCCAATTAATTTATCACTAAATTCTGGATATACTGCTTTAATTTTATCATTTAAATTTCTTTTATCGTTGGACTCCATTTCTTCCCAAACATCATATATTGGGTCGTCTATTTTTCTTTGCTCTACTGCAATTTCGTACATAATTCTTTCCACTCTATCATTAGTAAGCAATCGACTTACTAAATCTGTTGAGGTCTGCCTTTCTTCTAGCTCGACTAGTAAAGCAGATATTACGAACTTCTCTTTTCCAATTAAATTTCTTTTGTCATTCGAGAATTTTGAAATATCCTTTTCTAAGGACTGTCTCAGCTCTTTTTCATCTTCTTCATTAAATTTCCAGTCAATTTTATTTAGGAAATCCTTCCACAAACCATCTGATAACTTTTTTATTTCATCAGTAAATCCCTTATCTTCCTTGGAGATATATTGCTTCTCATACTCATCTATTATTACTTTTTTTATTATTAATAAAAATTCTGAATCATGCTCATACCTCTTGTTAATAATTTTTTCAAGAATTGGTTTGTCAGGTAGTTCAATATTTAGAGCTCTTGTTAACTCACTTGTTCTTTCTTTTGAAATTCCAACATTAGTATAGAAACAAAATATTAAATTATCATTTTCAACATTCTTGAACCAATAATCAAAAAAACTAACTAAACTATTTTTTACTTCAACAGACATAAATGAAAAACCTTTTACAGAAGCATAACTCTTATCCCCTTCTGAGACTTCACTTACTTCTTCACCATCTACCGATTTAAAGTAAACGTCATCAAAATATTCTGTAGCTGCATACAAGTATGTATCTTCTTTTTTTAACATATTTTCAATTAAAAGTTTGACAGCTCTTAGTCTTTGTAATGTAAATCCTTTGCTTTGTTGCCCTACTTCTCTTGCAATAGCCATAATCTCACCATCCCAACAACTTATAATATATAAATTTTACCATTAAATCATTTCTATTATACTAGTTTTATATCTACTATATGTTTCGCTGTGTTAACTGCCCAACTACCTTTAGTTATTAAATCTATTTCCAAGCCATTACTCTTTATCATCTAAATACCCCCGCTTGTTATAAATTGAATCTAATTGGTCAATGTTTCAAAAATAAAATTTTTCATTTAAACAATCCATATCTAATAATCCCCATTAATTTCAACACTCTTAATTAGTAATACCTAGGAATTAATTAGATATTTAGTAGCACTTTAATTTTATCATTATAGACTCTACTGTAAATGAAAATCATGAATATTTTATTTTAGATTTTGGGGACGGTAGAGCAATATTGTAATTGTGATGGTGGTAATAATTCGATATGGTTTCATTTTATTTCAACTAGGTCTCCAGAAAAGATAAAAAAGAGGAAATACTCCCTATCTCATAATTGATAGCGCAGGTATTTTCCTCTTTTCATTATTATTACTTCTTTACCTTACTATATAATTTGGCTCTGTTCACATTTGTCATCTCTGCAATTTCACTTACTTTCAATTTGTTCTCATCACGATTCTTAAAGAGTTCAATTCAATTGCGTGATTTAAGCCTTTTTGCCAACGAACACTTCGAACATTCAATTATATGATTTCATTATAAAACTTTGTGACGTGTGGATGAACCAACTAAAGTGTTATACCGTACATTAACCCTTCAAAATTGTGGGAAATGCGCCACCCATTAATGATTCTTTGTAATGGTTGATATATCAAAGTTTCAAGCTATTTTTATGGATTATGAATTGCAAGCACGATTGTTAATCGCAAGCCAACTCAATTATTAATGTCGTTAATTGGGTATTACCCTATAATTTTACACTATGCAATTAATTACACAAAATCCAATCTCCTGTCATTTTTCAAGCGAATTAAATTACAAGTCAAGTGATAGATTTTCTGTTTGGTTAAAATTAATTTCAATATGAGAAACCGCTTTACTAACATAATAACTATCAAAATCATAGGAATTATCTTCAAGCCAATTTAGGACCTTTTTCTCCAAAACGCCCCCGACAATTTGATAATTTTTATACATCCATAATGTCATAACTAAAATTAACAAATTATTTTTTTGTTCAAACCCCTTAAATAAATTTTTTACTCTTTTGAAATCTTGGTCATTTAGAATATTATTTTTTTGCGGAAAATCAACTGTAATAACCTCTATTGGTGTTACTGTCTCATTCTCTTTCTTCTTTAAAGGATTAATATAATATTGCGCTAAACTAGTTATAATTGGATTAATACTTGTACTATAGGGACCAAATTCTCTTAGTTCAAATTTTATTTTTGGATTATCATATTGCATTAAATAACTTAAAGCATTAACTTCTCTATAAGTTATTTTTGGATTATTTTCAACATTATTATAATCATTCATAAGCAATAATAATTTTTTTCTATCCTTTGTTAATTTTGGTTTTGGATTTATCCTTTGTTTATTAGCATTCTCTTTTAGAGCTGGCTCATAAACAATAACTTTCAAATCATTTAACTGCGCCAATTTATCTATAATTAAAGGTTTCACTATATCCCATTCTAAATTACCATTACCACAACCTAATGCTGGCATTGCAATAGATTTAATTTTATGGTCTTTTAATACTTTCGCTAAATCATCTAACCCATCTTTTATATACTCAAGCTTTGAATCATTTCTCCAGTGCTTTTTAGTTGGAAAATTAATTATATATCTTGTTTCTTTATAATTTGGAATTGTATAAACAAAATTTTTCCCAATTATTAGCTCTTTGTTAGAACATTTCAATTTATACTTAGGTAATAAACTCGGAAACCTTTTACTAAATTCTTTAGCTACCCCCTTTCCCATAACTCCTACACAATTAACTGTATTTACAATCGCTTCTACTTTATTAAAATCATCAAATAAATTGCCTCTTTTAAATTCAATCAAGAAAAAACACTCCTTTAAGACTATTATATGGTACAATTTAGTATATTTATATATATTTTTTAACGGGGGTATACGTTTCTATGAAAAGTCTTATAAGTTGTAAACAAGTTTTTAAAACTTCTGTAGTCCAAGCCCACTTAACTAATTCAAATAGATGGTGGTCTAATTATATTTTCCATTTTAGTCATATTACCAATGTTGCTTCTATACTAAATAATAGTATGCTACTTTCAAGAGAAGAACTAGAAAAATTTAGTAATTCTAATCTTAATGATAATGCAAGCCAAGAAGTCATAAATGGTACAGATGATAAATATAAAGACTATGTTCGTTTCTATTTTAGACCATTAACACCCACTCAACATCACAATGAAGGAATCAGAGCTAAAGAGGAAATTACAGAACTAGGTGCTCATTGTCCTGTTCCAATATTCTTACTTTTTAATACAATTATGCTTGACGATAAAAAATTTTTTTTCAGCTATGAAAGTTTAGCATCTCATTATGACGTTCCGCTTTATCAAGGTATGGAAGCTTTAAAAGATGCTCCCTTCAATCACATATATCACAATCAAAGTACTGTCAATCTTGATGGTTCAACTATTAGAAAAAGACGACATGCTGAAGTAGTAACTAAAAAACAATGTGATTTAAAATATTTACAAAAAATTGTTTGTAGGAATTCTGCTGAAGCTGAAACATTATTAGATTTATTAACTCCAAACGCTAAAGCTTTATACCATGATAAAATTTGCGTAATTGGGGTTGATGAATTTGATACTAAAGATTACTTTTCTTTATTTAAACCACCCCGTTTGCAAATTGTAAAGGTTTCAATTGATAATCATAGAAGTTCCATTAATTTCAATAAACCTAGTCAATCCAAATACAACTTGGAAGTAAATTGGTTAGATTTAAATGGCAATGTAATATGTCACTACATTAATAAGGACTTTACTCTACCAACTCATACTCAATCATTTAATATGTTAAAATTCCTTGAAAAAAAACAACAAGTAAGAATTATAATTAAATTAGATTCTTGTTTAGTCTACTCAAATCTATTCACTCTATAAATTTATAATTATACCTGTTAATTAAATAACAGGTATTTTTCTTTGCTCAAATAAAGGTTTTCTCATTCATTTCAAGATAATACTTGGATATTATTTCTAAACTCCTATCTATATTTTATCTGTCAATTGTCGCTGCTTTAACTGTTAATACCGATTTAATATTTACAGTGTATTGAGTCTATCAAAAGAAGACTATCTTTCCTTTTTTAATTAGTTTCATATTCCTTCATAATCTTGTAAAATGTATTCTTTTTCAATTGGAGCATTCCTGCAAACTGTACACCAGTTATGTTCTTATTCTCCCATCGGGAATAATATTCTTTAAGCATCTGGGCTGTTCTTTTGAAAGCGACTCTAAATTAAACTTTGGTCTACCTAAATGTTTCCCCTGTGCTTTTGCAATTGTAATTCCTTCTGCTTGTCTTTGTCTGATATTATTTCTTTCCCGCTCTGCAACAAATGATAACACTTGGAGTACCAATTCACTTACAAACATTCCTAATTGGTCTCTATACAGTGTTGTATCCAGTAACGGCATGTCCAAGACTCTAATATCGGCTTTAATATCTTGGGTTATTTCTTGCCATTCCTTCTTTATTTCTTTTGAATTCCTTCCGAAGCGGTCTATAGACTTAATATAAACTAATTCTCCTTCACGCAAACGAGCTTTTAATGTCTGATATTGCGGTCTATTGAAGTCTTTCCCACTCTCCTTATCAATAAAAACATCTCTTTCATCAATCCCTAAATCAAGCATTTCCTTTAATTAGCAGGATTCATTTTGGTCTCTGCTTGAAACCCTCAAATACGCATGTTTTAGTAGACATTATGTTCCATTCCTTTTCAAGATTATATTTGATATTCTTATAATATCAAAACGTTTATAAAAGCTAGCGCATTATATAAACGTTTATATTACATTTAAAAGTACTTTATAAACATACTGTAATGCCATTTGTAAAGCTCCCTAAAGGTATACCTTTTCAAACTCCGCTCTATTGCTATGTATAAAAACCTCACACCATTAAGAGGGACTGACCCAAGATGGTGTGGTTTTTTATTTTTGAAAATTGTTTATATCATCAATAAAATTCAGCCTTTTGGTCTTGGTTCATCCGACTTACTAAAAAGAAAATCCTTATTATCGGTAGTTCACGGTATAAAAATATTCTCTAACCATGAAGGTAAATTTCCTGATAATTTTTCTAAAGGATTTATTGAATAGCTCCCACTATAATCGATTAGGCTTACACTTAGATTAAAATGGTTCATTGTATTATAATCCTTTATAATTTTTATTTAACTTAGAATACAGAACAGCCATGATAGTCTCAACTGTAACAATCAAATAATAAATGACTTTTCTAAAATGGTTAAAATATGAATTTTATACATAAACGTATATAGAATCTCTTACAGATAAACTTATAAACTATCTAGGAATGAGACTTTTTAAATGATTTTATTTTTCAGGGTGAATACAAATGATTAATCAAGTTTCAACATAAAAAAAGAGAGCCTATTACTCGCTCTCATACATGAAAGATTAAACTTGTTTATCAGTCTTTCATAAAAAATTAAATGGCAAAATAGGTATAAGAAACGAACTAAAATTAATATGTAGAAGAACTATACATAAAACTCTATATATATTTAAACCGACAGTAAAGTCATTGCTTCAATTCGTTTTGCTAGACGCTCACTAAGTTCCACGGGTGTTTCCCATACAATAGTATTGGTTTGTGCAACATCGAAATGTCTATTCTCAAAATCTGCTCTACTACATGTAAAGATTACTTCTTTACCCTTCCCTTTAGCGTAACCTGCTTCATAGTAAACACCTGTTTTATGGTGCGTTAAATCCGCTATAACAAATTTCGCTTTATCAATTTCACTGAAAATCTCAGGTACTATTTGGTTATTGTGCTCCTTAGAATCAATTAATAATGGCGTTAGTCCTTCATCTTTTATGACCTTAGAAATGTATTCTCTTACTACCTTCAAATCTTCATCAAAAGACATTGCAACAAAAACAGTTGGTTTGAAATTTGGTATTTTGAACCCTTTGTTTTTTAAAGCTCTTTTAACGATGTTTTGAAGTTCTTTTAGATTATCGTTCCAAAATTCTAGCTGTGAAATACATACCATAGCAACTAAGAACTCAAAATCTTCTCTACCACTCAAAATATCCCACAATACAATATAATCACAATACTGATATCTTCCTTCAGTCATTCCATCTTTACTTTCTTTTACCTCTATACGTGCAATTGGTAAATCCAATGCATTGAAAATATCAACCACTTCAGATAACCCTACATGATAATTAAGATAATCATAATTTTCCATTCCGTACCAATCTGAAATATCTATACTTTCCCTTTCATTGTGTATTGTGAATCTATAATACTCATGCTCATTTACTACGTTAGTGCGAAATTGTTGTAAAATATCATTTTGTCCCTTATAAATCTTTAGACCTTCACGAATATCCTTCATAATTCCCTCCGCAAATTGTTATATATCACCATTATACACATATTAATGTTTCACTAGTAAAAATAATATTTCAAAAAAAGCTCTATTAATACCATTTAACCGTTCTTTTCTCACTCGATATGCCGATGGGATATTCATACGGTACATATACATTTTCAGTGAGAGAATTACCTTTATTAACACAATTCTTTGGAGTTTTCTATACATATAATTTCGTATGGTAGACGTACATTCTCGTACGAAAGAAATGCCTCTATAAACATAATTCTTGATAATTTTTTACAATCTCATACGGAAAAAATATTTTAATCCAGATTGCGGGGCAGGAGTACTATATTGACCAATTGAATTTATACAAAAAAAAAGAAAGTGCTCATCACACTCCCTAAAATGAATACGATTCACACAATCATTAAATACTTATTCATACCAACTAAATAGAATTTTCTTTGAAATTTTAATTCCACATTTTAGAAGTCTTGAAACTCTTTTTTTATAAAGCATATTTAAAGTTTCTTCTTTTTCTTCAAATACAGCATGATGCAATTTTTTATGACAAGTAACACATAAGCTAACTATATTTGCTTCAACATCAACACTAGCAGCAAATTTATCTTGAAATTCCATAGGTATTAGATGATGTGCTTCGACATAGTTCTTACCTGTAACTTTAGAAACGAAAACTTTGTGATTAGTATTTACCTCACAAAGGAAATCAGCATCTACTATTGCATTTTTACCTTTTTGCACATTTCTCTTATACTTTTCAGAGATTGCTTTATCACTCTTTAATGGTTTTTCTACTCGTATATCAACAATTTCTACTCTTTTACTCAATCTTGATAATTCATGCACTTCTATTTGATAAAGATAATCTTCTATCTCCTCTTGCTTATTTACATCCACATTTGTTTCAGCAATTAGGACTGTAGGTTCATTTAGATGTTCGATTCCCAATTTTACTCTATTTGCCTCGTACACGTTGTAACACTCTTCCAAAAAATCATTGAAATAGTCTTCTGATGGTTTAAATGTTAAGATAGCATCGTCCATTACCTTAAAATTCAATATTTCACCATTCCACACACTGTAGTCTATATTGGTATTATTAATGGGAAAACCCCATTTTTCTGAAAATTTCTTTTTGTCGTTATTCTTACCACCTAGCCATCGAAAACTTTTACATTTTATTTGTATTAATAATCCTTTTAATTCATCTTTTTCATATCTTGTATGGATGTTAATCCATACTCTAGGGTCATCTTTCCATTTTTTACTCCCTTTACTTTTTGAACCTTTCCCATGATTTATCACATATTCATCTTCATATTTGTTTGATATTATATATTTCGTTTGATTTTTATTATTTACTCCATTAATAGAGGTTACAGGATATTTATCCAAATAATCTAATATTTCCTGCTTCTTATCTTCAATTAGTTTTTCACTCAATAAACCGTTCATTTATTATCATCCTTTATAATTTTCACAAACAAAATTGCACCATTTGATTTTCCATAGATAAAATCCTTCTTATAAAATAATTGTACGTTTTTACCTATAATAGATTATTTAATATATGGGAGTGCGTAAGCAAACCCCATTACGCATTTATCTCTTGAGTATGATTGATATTCATAAATCCCATATAAGCTATAAGATTATTAATTGTAATTTTCCTTATGTTTAAAATACTAGATAACCATTTTGTTTCCCTATGGGAATATGATATTTTGTTTCTAAATCAAATGTTTACCCAGTATTTCATATGTACGTTTTTACCTATAATAGATTATTTAATATATGGGAGTGCGTAAGCAACGACATATTAATTAATTAATTTATTATCTTTACAATACTTTCATATTGTCTTCTAGGTAACATCCTATGTAAATCATTACCATCAAAGAAGTGTAGGATACAAGAATTAAATGAATGTGCATAGTTCAAGCCATTGAATTCTACTTTGAATGTAGATTTCACTTCTTTGTTGCACTCAACATTCATTTTATAAATGTTTGGTCTTTTTTCTTTTTTCCTAACCTTTCCATTCTCATCTTTCACTTGACGATTACGTTCAATAATTTCTAAAATTCCACTTTGCTCTAGTTTATTTATTAGAGTTCTTGTCGTTTTTTCAGCTAAACCGCTCGCTTCGCTCATTTGCCTATAAACCATATAAAAATGACCGTTCTTTATTGCATACCTTTTACTATGTATGAGCAAGCAATAAGCCAATAGCTTTTCGTTTTTACTATTCAATTTTAAAATCTGTCTCATTTCCTCGTAAGTGACAAATAAGTCCTTTTGTTGCACCGTTAAACTAACTTCGTTTTCATATATGTACTTGACGATTAATTGAATATCTTTAATACATTCTTCCCATTTGGTTGTATAACACCTTGTATCTTGCTCGCCCATCCATTCCACTAACGCGGTGTCACATTCCTCTTTCGTAAACCCTTGATGACGAAAGTATTTTGCTACTTTAAATAATGAATTATGTCTCATGCCTGTTCTGGTTAATCCTATATGTATCAATTTTTCAATGAATTCAATTGTTTCTTGTTCCCCTATATTTTCCTTATATATTTTTAAGGGAGTATACTTACCTTCAATGAATCCTCTTGCTTCTTCAACCTTGCTTACCTCTTCTTCCTCTAAGGTATCTCGTTCACGCTCTAAAATATTGTAAATAATCTCAACATCAATTTGTTTAATTTTTAGAATATATCGCTTATTTCGAATAGGCTTTAATCCTTGGTAATAATCTACATACCAACAACGAGGTTTACGCTTATTTTTAAAATTAATACCTAATGGAATTTTCACACCCTGTTTCATTGCATTAGGTCTGTATTCTACATCTCCATAATCAATATTTAACAAATCCGATTTATTCATTGCCATAAGATACAACTCATGCGCCATTTCGTTTTTGATTGGTTCATTGAAATATAATTCTACATGATAGCCTTTATTTCCACTTATAGAAATATGAATATGCTCACTAGATATACCCAGCTCCATTAGAACATCTACTAGACGATAAACAGTCCACTTAGCTTTACTCTTGTCCTTTACATCTACATCGAAACATATAAACTTTGTTTGATTGGTGGAAGAGAAAATACCTAATGTTGCTTTTCCATCTAAATGCCTTTGAATTACATAATCATTTAGCTTATATACCTTGTCATTTTTATAAGAGTTAAATGTTTGATATTTACCACCTTCACTTAAAATCAAATACTGATATCTCGACATAATATATAGTTCATTTATTTTATCTATTATTTCCTGGTCTTTATTGACCATAGTACTCCTCTTTTCTCTAAAAAAGATAAAGAGGTAATTCCATATGTATGTATTTATTTATGTTATATTTTTATGTTTACTTCTCGCTTAATACTTCAATTCTTTATGTTTAGGAACACCCCTTTTTAATTTTACTTCCACTACTTTCAAATCCATATCACTTGTTTTTTACTAGGATTCTCCTGAGAAAATATACTGTTCGAAGAGTGCAAAGCATTTAAATATAGTTATCATCGCTTGTTGCATATAAGATGCCAATCGCTTCATTAATTTCTCGTTCTCTATTCTTTATTTCAAGCAATACTCGTATTTCATCCTCGTGAGGGTCAATCACCTTAGGTAATTCGTACGCATCATATTCCACATATGAATCAATTGATGAACGATATTCATAATAAGCTAACTGAATATCAATCTCATTAATATCCTCCTTAATCAAACCTTTAAACTGCGGAATTTGAGATAATCGTGTTGTTAGTTCATTCGATACCTTTCTCTCTCCTTTTACCCAATCATAAACAATTTGTAAACTAATGCTAGATTCATCCACTACAACTTCCACTTGATTCATTTCCATTATTTTCATCTCCATTATTTTTTTCTCCAACTTTAAAATTCTGTTGACAACAGATATACTTTTCGTGTACTATGATAATATAGGTATATTATATTTTTAAAATAGGAGTGTTCTGATTATAGCACCTTATCTTATTTTAATCAATATATTTTTTACCCATCCCCTCTACATAGCTATAAATATATTATTTCACCCTTGCCCAATCACCTTTTCCAAATCATAATTACGTTCAACTAAACTAATCCTATCGTAATCATTTCACCACTTTCAGAATAAAAATTAGCATATACCAATCAATTAATTGTTACAGTTTTTGATTTAATTTATCGAATTTAACTCTCTAATTCTCACCAAATATTCGTCTATAAAACACCCTGATTGCAGGAATGGGAGTGCTAATAGTATTTACAAGATACTCCTACCTAACTTTTGTTAAAAGTACCCCCCATTCATCTCAATTCAAAAAACACCTCATACCAAAAGGTAATTAATTAATTAATTACCACCTACAAGAAATTTCAAATAACTAATAAGACTATCAATATATAAAAACCTAATTTTACCCACTTATTACTAAATTTATCGTTAATAACTTTAGTTTATTCTAGTAAATTATACGAACTACACCCAATCCTCCTTAAAACAAAATGCCATTGACTCGATTTTATATAAATACAAAAACCTCCTGATTTTTTTATCAAGAGGTTCATTTCAAACTGTTCATTGTTAGCAATAATCGCTAGTTGTAGCAACGGAATATTACAGGGAAATTCTAATACATTTTGAGAACATTAATCTTAACTTTAAACCGTCAAATGTTTCATAAATAATTTCGTAAATCTTTCGCAACTTCATCCACATCTAAATCTAAATATTGCGTAGTAACAGCTATATCAGAGTGCCCTAGAGCTTTACTAATAAGAGGTACACTCGCTCCCTTCTTAAGCAGATTTTTTGCATATGCCCTTCTTATAGCGTGTGCGTTAATGTTCTCAAGCCCAAAGCGTTTACTATATTTATTAAGTTGCTTTGAAATGGCATTGTTTGATGATTTGCTATTATTGAGGGGGCTGCCATTCTGTGTAATAAAGATATATCTGTTCTCTATATCATAGTAGGAGCGGATACCATTGTTCATATGAATAAGTGTCTTGAACAATTGCGCTAAATCATCATCAATTGGTAACTTTAGATTTTTGTGATTCTTCATTGCTGAACCGTCTATGTTCAAGTACATGTTATCGATGTCTATATGATGCTCCTGTAGCTCTCCAAGCGTTCTAATGCGGATGCCTGTCTTGTACATGGTTACAATAGCAACAATGTCACGGAAGCCTATAAATGTACTCTGGTCGACTAGGCTAATCAGCTTATCTATATCACCCTCCGCCGCTTCTGTTTTGACCTTCTTATCAATCTTGATTTGAATACCTGCCCAGAATTTGCGCTGTATCCATCCATTATTGTGAAAGCGAGATAACACCGCTTTAACGGATTTGAGGCGAATTAGTTTCGTCTCTCTCGAAACTTTCAATGAGTCTAAATATAAGTATATGCTATTAACAGTTATGTCCTCTATATATTTAAGCTGCGTGACTTCTGCAAACTGCCGAAAGATATATTCATAGCTGTTAATTGTTCGTTCACGATTGCCACCGACTCGCATTTGTTGAAACGCTGTATCGAGTGCATACTGAATTGTCATTGCTTCACGTTTCTTGTCATTGATGTATGTGAGTATTCCCGCTCCCTCTGGTACTTCAAATACTCCATGTTTACGATTTCTTGAACCCATACAAAAAAACCTCCTATTTGTTGTATTAGAAGGTCTTGAACAAGTAAAAATATAAGAAGAATCTCTAGGGATTAAAAAAGGGACATTCAACAGGAGTTCAACTCTCGTTCAATATCCCTAATTCTGAAAATCGTTGATATGACTGCATTTACAGCCACTTTAAATATGGAGACGGCGGGAGTCGAACCCGCGTCCAGAAACTCCAATACTCAAGCTTCTACGCGTGTATCTTGCCTATTTAGGATTCACGCATCATTAGCCAGCAAGCAGGCATCGTGAGCGCTAACTTGGGAAGCTCTTGTTACTAGCTCAAGTGGCACTAGTAACCGTATCCCACTATAAGTGAGCCTGAGCTATGCTACATGGGCGATAGAATAGACAGGCAGTTTCATCAGCTTACGCTGCGAAAGCTAAGTTGTTTTGTTGTTTGCCAGTTATTATATAACTTCCGTTGATGACGAAGCCGAGACCTCCGACGCGCAACTCAAGCTCAGACCATCCCTGTCGAATCCGTAACGTCCCCTTAATATAGGCTTTACAAGGTATTTCTACTACTTGTAGTTAAATGCCTTAGAGATCCTTATGACAATAAATGTCTTAAGGCCGTTCGGAAATACTTTTAGAAAAAGTATTTATACTGGCTTGTTTACTTTATAAATTATAAGGCAAAATTGGTGAAACTTCAAGTTTGAGCATCTCAATTAGATTTGATTTTTTGCCTTGAATGTACGTTCCATATCACGTTTTGCTTCTTTTTTACGTAGGTCATCACGTTTATCGTAGTTTTTCTTACCTTTACCGACACCGATTAATAATTTCGCATAACCGTCTTTTATGTACATTTTCAGCGGTACGATAGTATAACCGTCACGTTTAACTCTACCAATTAGCTCAGCAATTTGTCTTTTATGAAGCAATAATTTACGTGAACGTAATGGATCATGATTAAAACGATTTCCTTGTTCATATGGACTAACGTGCATGTTTGAGATCCAAGCTTCATTACCACTGACGCGGACGTATGAGTCTCTCAATTGCACTCTACCGTTACGAATTGACTTAATCTCTGTTCCTTGTAATACCATTCCTGCTTCGATCGTTTCCTCTATAAAGAAATCATGTCCTGCCTTTTTATTTTGTGCCAGAACTTTTCCTGACCCTTTAGCCATTATCATTCACCTCATTAAATAGAGGAGAAGCGACTAGCGCTTCTCTTTATTTTTCTTTTTACCATTGCTGCCTTTTTTCTTTTTAGCAATACCTTCGTAGAACTTTTTCTTTTGGCTACCACTTTTACCGGAAGCTTTACGCTCTTCCTTGCGTGTTTTACCATTCACTTTTGCACCACTTGGTTTTCGAGTTCCGCTCCCGCTTCCACTTTCGCTTCTGCCTTTTCCTCTGCCACCTCTAGTGCCCTCTTTTTTCTTCGCATGAATGACACGTGGTGCTTCTTTACGAGTACGGCCGAATTCGCGTTTCATACCGACGATTTCAAAATCAACAGCTGATTCTTCAACGTTGACAGCCTTAACTTTAATTTCTACACCATCACCAATACGGAAAATACGACCGGTACGTTCGCCAATCATCACCATTTGACGGTCGTCAAAACGGTAGTAATCATCTGTCATATTACTTATATGAACAAGACCTTCAATTGTGTTTTCTAATTCGATGAACATACCAAAGTTTGTAATTGAACTAATGATACCTTCAAATTCATCACCAATTTTATCAGCCATATATTGTGCTTTTTTCAGTGCATCTGTATCACGCTCTGCATCGACTGCACGACGTTCGCGCTCAGACGTATGCTGTGCAATTTCATCCATTATAGCATTCCAGTGTGCAATTGTAGCAGATGAAACGTCACCGTTTATTAAGTACGTACGGATCAATCTGTGAACAATTAAGTCCGGGTAACGACGGATTGGAGATGTAAAGTGTGTGTAAAACTCTGTAGATAAACCAAAGTGTCCTAAACATTCCGCACTATATTTTGCTTGTTGCATAGAACGAAGCATCATAGTCGAAATAACAGGTTCTTCAGGTAATCCATCAACTGATTCTAAAATCTCTTGTAATGCACGTGGGTGGACTGTGTTACCAGTACCTTTAATCACTAACCCAAAGTTTGTTACAAATTCAAAGAATCGTTGAAGTTTTTCTGGCTTAGGATCTTCGTGAATACGATAAATGAAAGGTACATCCATCCATTTGAAATGTTCTGCAACTGTCTCATTGGCTGCTAACATAAACTCTTCGATTAGACGCTCTGCGACTGTACGTTCACGTAATACAACATCTGTAGGCCAACCATTTTCATCTACCAGTACTTGAGATTCTTTAAAGTCAAAGTCTACAGCACCACGATCCATACGTTTATTGCGTAGAATTTGCGCTAATTCACCCATATCCTTAAACATAGGAACAAGATTTGCATAACGTTCTTTTAACTCTTCATCATCTTCTTCTAAAATCTTATAAACATCTGTATAAGTCATACGCTCAGTCGTATTAATGACACTTTGGAAAATTTCGTGTCCTATTACTTCGCCACTACCATTAATCGTCATCTCACAAGATAACGTTAGTCGGTCAACTTGTGGATTTAATGAACAAATACCGTTTGATAGACGATGCGGAATCATCGGAATAACGCGGTCTGTTAAATACACACTAGTAGCACGATCATACGCTTCTTCATCAAGATCTGAACCCTCTGTTACATAGTAGCTTACGTCAGCGATATGGACGCCTAGCTTATACGTACCATCATCATTTTTTGTCACAGTAACAGCATCATCTAAATCTTTTGCAGTTTCACCGTCAATTGTGACAATCATTTGATCACGTAAATCAATACGACCTTCTAAATCTGCTTGTGTTACTTCATCAGGAATAGCTGATGCAGCATCAATCACTTCTTTTGGGAAGTCGATAGCGATACCATGTTTATGGATAATCGATAAGATATCAACACCTGGGTCATTTTTGTGACCTAAAATTTGCGTTACAATTCCTGTTGCTGAACGATTATCATCAGGCCATCCAGTAATTTCAATGACTACTTTATGGCCGTCCATCGCGCCGAGAGTGTCTCCTTTTGCGATAAAGAAATCGATTGATAATTTCTTATCATCTGGTACTACAAAGCCAAAACCACGATTTGCTTGAAAGACGCCGACAACCTTCGTTGTTCCTCTTTCTACAATTTGAATGATTTTACCTTCTCGTCGATCTCCAGAAGTTGTTTTAGATACACGGATTAATACCGTATCACCATTTAATGCACCATTAAGGGCATCTGGCGGTATAAACACATCATCCATTCCTGCTTCTTCAGGTGCAACAAAGCCAAACCCCTTTGCATGACCGATGAAGCGTCCTTTTAACAAATTCATACGATCTGGCGTACCATAACGATTCGTATTAGAACGTACTACCTGCCCTTGCTGTTCCATTCTTACTAGTGTTTTCACTAGTTCTTTAAATTCATCCGCATCTTTAAAACCAAATTGTTGTTCCAATTCGGCAACAGTAAGCGGCTTATATTGTTCTTCCTTCATGAAACTTAATAATCGTTCTTGTAATGATAATTCTTGATTGTTCATCTTTCTTCCCTCCTTCTAATAGCGTTTGCGAAGAATGCCATTTTTACTCTTGCCAATCGAGTTTTTCTAAAAAAGCATATATATCTTCATGTAATTGTTTTTTCTCTTTGTCAAGAGTAATAACGTGCCCAGACTCTTTATACCATTTTATAGCTTTATCATTGGACTCCACCTGATCATAAATGATTTGTGCTGAATTTTTATCAATCACGTCATCTAATAATCCTTGGGCAACGAATATTGGAGCATAGATTAGATCAATCTGATTACGAACCTGATAAACAAGTTCTCGTAATTCTGAAAGTGAAGGCATCCCTTGTTGCTTCAGTTCAGATATCTCTTGCTCGATTTCATCTGGTTTTTTTCCAATAAACTTTTTAAAGTCACGTGCATATTTCAACACACCTTCGAACATTAAATCCGTAGTGTGCATTGACATTGGTGCACACATTGTCGCAATCCCCTTAATAGGTAGTGTATACCCTAAACGCAGTGAAAATACACCACCTAAAGATAAACCAGCAACTGCAATTTCTTCATAACCAGCTTCTTTTAAAGTATTATATCCCTGTAGAACGTCTTCCCACCAATCTGATGGTCTTGTATGGATTAGTTCCTCTGGTGGTACACCGTGGCCTTTATAATGAGGAGCAAACGTAGTATAGCCCTTTTTCTCCAAAAATCTCCCTAACATTCGCACATCAGAAGAATTCCCAGTAAATCCATGCAACAGTAAAACTGCACGTGGACCTGCTTTAAAAAAGAAAGGCTGTGACATTAAAACTTCCATGAAGCAAACCTCCATTAATAATACAATTCATGTATGTAAGTGTTCTATTATTAATTATATGCTTTTATAAAAGAAAACGCCTAACCATATGGTGGTCAGGCGGTTCAAATATCGCTCATTAAATTTTCGCAATAGCTAAAGCTAGTACAAAAAATAAAATTGATAATACTACCGTAATGCGGTGCAAAATAAGGTCCATGCCTCGAGCTTTTTGCTTACCAAAAAGTTGCTCAGCTCCACCAGAGATGGCTCCCGAAAGACCTGCACTTTTACTTGATTGTAATAATACTAAGACAACTAATGCAAGAGAAACAATGATTAATAGTGTCATAATCACAGTATGCATATGTTCCACCTCCTGATTCGAAACATCACAACAGTCTTATCTTACCAAAAACTGTACGTAATGACAACGTTGTTCTAATTCAATCATGCTATGTAGCCTGTATATAGACTAGCGCTTAAGTTATATTCTAACATTTCCATACAATTTTGACGACTACCTTATGAAAAAATAGAGCTATTTCTACTGTCCTAATTGCGACAGTGAAATAGCTCTCTGTTATTTAGGGCTTAAGTAAATTTCTAACTTATTTTTTTAAGTTGTAGAAAGATTTTAAGCCATTATATCTTGCTGTTGAGTGTAGTTGATCTTCGATGCGAAGTAATTGGTTATATTTCGCAACGCGGTCAGTACGTGAAGGTGCACCTGTTTTGATTTGACCAGCATTTACAGCTACTGCGATGTCAGCAATAGTTGCATCTTCAGATTCACCTGAGCGGTGAGAGATAACAGCTGTGTAGCCTGCTTGTTTAGCCATTTCAATAGCATCTAAAGTTTCTGTTAAAGTACCAATTTGGTTAACTTTAATTAGGATTGAGTTACCAACGCCTTCTTCGATACCACGTGATAATTTTTTCGTATTTGTTACGAATAAGTCATCACCAACAAGTTGTACTTTCTCTCCAATACGTTCTGTTAATAATTTATGACCAGCCCAGTCATTTTCATCTAAGCCGTCTTCAATTGAGATGATTGGATATTTATTTGTCATTTCTTCGTACCATGCAACCATCTCTTCAGAAGTTTTAACAACACCTTCACCATCTAAGTGGTATTTACCATCTTCTTTGCTGTAAAGTTCAGAAGATGCAACGTCCATTGCTAAGAATACTTCTTCTCCTGGTTTGTAACCAGCGCGTTCGATTGCTGTCATAATTGTAGCAAGTGCTTCCTCGTTAGAAGAAAGGTTTGGCGCGAAGCCACCTTCATCACCCACTGCAGTATTATGTCCAGATTCTTTTAATACAGCTTTTAAGTTGTGGAAGATTTCAGTACCCATACGTAATGCGTGACGGAAAGATTCAGCGCCTACAGGCATTACCATAAATTCTTGAATATCTACGTTGTTATCAGCGTGTTCGCCACCATTTAAAATGTTCATCATCGGTACTGGCAATTGTTTTGCATTCACACCACCGATATATTGATAAAGAGGAACTCCTAAATAATCTGCTGCTGCATGTGCAACTGCTAAAGATACACCAAGAATAGCATTTGCTCCAAGTTTACCTTTGTTTTCAGTACCATCTAATTCAATCATGCTGTTATCAATTGATACTTGATCAAGTACAGCATAGTTACCGATTAATTCAGGTGCAATGACGTTATTTACATTATCAACTGCTTTTAAAACACCTTTTCCAAGGTAGCGACCTTTATCGCCATCGCGCAATTCTACTGCTTCATATTCCCCTGTAGATGCACCAGATGGTACGATTGCACGACCAAATGCACCGCTTTCTGTGAATACTTCTACTTCTATTGTTGGGTTACCGCGTGAATCTAATACTTCACGAGCTTGTACGTCTGTAATAATTGGCATTGTTTTAACTCTCCTCAGTTTTAAAATAATGGTTTTCCTGTCATTTCAAGTGGTTGTTCCACTCCAAGTAATTTTAACATGGTTGGAGCCAAATCGGCTAAAATTCCACCATCTCGTAAAACGATATTCTCTTTTGTGACGATTACTGGAACAGGGTTTGTTGTATGAGCTGTCATCGGTTGACCTTCCAAAGTAGTAACCTCGTCAGAATTCCCATGATCAGCAGTTACAATTGCTGCGCCGCCTTTTGCAATGATTGCATCTACAATTTTACCTAAACACTCATCAACGACTTCAATTGCCTTAATCGTTGGTTCTAGCATACCGCTATGTCCAACCATGTCAGGATTAGCAAAGTTGAGAATAATGCCATCAAATGCATCAGATTCAATCGCTGCTAGCAATGCATCAGTTACTTCATAAGCGCTCATTTCAGGTTTTAAATCGTATGTCGCTACTTTTGGCGAGTTTATCAAAATACGCTCTTCACCTGCAAATTTCTCTTCACGTCCACCACTCATAAAGAATGTGACATGAGGATACTTCTCAGTTTCAGCAATACGCAGTTGAGTTAAACCTTCATTTGCTATGACTTCGCCAATAGTATTGACCAAGTTATCATTTTCAAACGCAACCTTAGCATTTACTTCATCACTATAATGCTTGAACGTTACATATACGATATCAGTAGGATGTTTTCCACTTAATTCAAAACCACTAAATGCAGGATTCGTAAATGCTTTTGAAAGTTCAATCGCTCGGTCAGGGCGGAAGTTGAAGAAAATGACTGAATCATTTGATTCAATCGTTGCAACAGGTTTGCCGTTTTCTTTCACGACAAAAGGTACAACAAATTCATCTTTAATATCTTTTGCATATGAATTTTGCACACCAGTTTTTGCAGAACTTGCTTCTTCTCCTTTAGCATCGACAAGTGCTTGATACACTTTTTCTATACGATCCCAACGATTGTCACGATCCATTGCATAGTAACGGCCACTAATTGATGCAAATTTCCCTACACCGATTTCAGCTATTTGACGTTCAGTTTCTTCAATATAAGAAACTGCTGATGTTGGTGCTACGTCACGACCATCTAAGAAACCATGAATATAAACTTCATCTAAACCATATTTCTTAGCTAGCTTTAATAGCGCGAATAAGTGCTCATAATGACTATGTACACCGCCATCAGAAAGTAAGCCCATTAAATGTAGTTTTGTATTATTCTCTTTTGCATGTTTTACTGCTTGCACTAATGCATCGTTTTCGAAGAAGTCACCATCTTTAATAGACTTGTGGATTCTCGTTAAACTTTGATACACAATACGACCAGCACCAATATTCAAATGGCCAACCTCTGAGTTACCCATTTGGCCATCTGGTAATCCGACTGCTTCACCTGAAGCAATTAGAGTTGAGTGAGGGTACGTATTCCATAAACGATCGAATGTTGGTTTTTTCGCTTGTGCTACAGCATTTCCGAACACTTCACTACGTAAACCTAAACCGTCTAAAATAATAAGTGCTACAGGTTTTTTAGGCATTTGCGCCCGCCTCCAAAAGTTTCAAATATGAATCTGATTGTAAGCTTGCTCCACCTACAAGAGCCCCGTCAATATGCTCCATTGTTAGTAGTTCCACAATATTTTCAGGTTTCACACTTCCACCATATTGAATGCGAATTGCAGCAGCAGCTTCTGCGCCAGCAATTTCTTCAACAGTAGCACGAATCGCTCCACAAACTTCATTTGCATCTTCTGCAGTTGCCGTTTTACCTGTACCGATTGCCCAAATTGGTTCATAAGCGATAACAGTTTGTTTTACTTGCTCTGTTGATAATCCTTCAAGCGCTACACGTACTTGACCAGCTACTTTTTTAACTGTATTTCCAGCTTCACGCTCTTCTAGAGTTTCACCAACACATACAATTGGAGTTAAGCTATATTCAAATGCTGCATGAGCTTTTTTGTTAACTGCTGCATCCGTTTCGTTATAATACTCACGGCGCTCAGAGTGGCCTAAAACTACATAAGAAACAGCAATGTCTGATAGTTGAGAAGGACTTACTTCACCTGTAAAGGCGCCCTCTTTTTCAAAGTGCATTGTTTGAGCACCAATCGCCATATTAGAGCCTTTAGCTTGTTCGACAAGTGTTGGCAAAAATAAAGCTGGAGCGCAAATAACTGAGTCCACTTTTTCTTTGTTTGGGATTGATGATTTTACTGCCTCTACAAATTCTACAGCTTCGCTTAAGTGTTTATACATTTTCCAGTTACCTGCAATAATTGGTTTACGCATGTGAATCATCCTCCATTATTTATCGTTTAATGCGACAACGCCTGGTAGGGCTTTGCCTTCCATAAATTCAAGTGATGCACCGCCACCTGTTGAGATGTGGTTCATCTTATCTGCTACATGGAATTTTTCGACTGCTGCGGCTGAATCTCCTCCACCGATAATAGTGTAGGCATCAGTATCTGCCATAGCTTGTGCCACACCCATTGTTCCGTTCGCAAAAGCGTCCATTTCAAATACACCCATTGGTCCATTCCAAATAACTAACTTAGAGTTTTTAATAACATCTGCATAGTTTGCTGTTGTTTTAGGACCAATATCAAGCCCCATCCAATCAGAAGGAATTTGATCGATATCAACTACTTTTGTATTTGCGTCTTTAGAGAATGTATCCGCAACTACTACATCGACAGGCATATGCAATTTCACACCTTTAGCTTGCGCTTTTTCGATGAATGATTTAGCTAACTCAATTTTATCTTCTTCTAGTAAAGATTGTCCGATATCATAACCTTGTGCTTTAGAGAAGGTATACGACAGACCGCCACCAATGATTAAGTGATCTACTTTTTCTAAAAGATTTTCAATTACACCAATCTTGTCTTTTACTTTCGCTCCGCCAATAATCGCCGTGAATGGACGTTCTGGAGTAGATAAAGCTTTACCTAATACATCAAGCTCTTTCTCCATTAATAAGCCCGAAACAGATGGGATATATTCAGCGATTCCCGCAGTCGTTGCATGTGCACGGTGAGCTGCTCCAAATGCATCGTTCACATAAATATCTGCTAATTTAGCAAAGCTTGCTGCAAGGTCGGCATCATTTTTTTCTTCTCCAGCATGGAAACGAACGTTTTCAAGTAATACAACGTCACCATTTTCCATTTCTGCTACCGTTTTTTCTACCGTTTCACCAATTGATTCGTCTAATTTTGTAACAGGTTTTCCTAGCAATTCAGCTAGGTGTTTACCAACTGCAGTTAGACGTAACTCTTCTTTCACTTCACCTTTTGGACGTCCAAGATGACTAGCTAAAATTACTTTAGCACCTTTTTCAACTAGGCTAGAAATTGTAGGAAGTGCTGCTCTAATACGAGTGTCGTCGGTGATTTTACCATCTTCCATAGGCACATTAAAATCTACGCGCACAAAAACACGCTTTCCGTTTACTTCTACATCATTCATCGTCTTCTTCTGATACATGAAGAGAGCCTCCTCCAATTGTTTATATTGCTTTTCCAACTATGTGAAACAAGCATCTTATTTATAATTTTTTGATAATACAATAGGCTATTCGACAATACCTTCGAAAAATTCATTCCAATAGTACTAGTAGGCAAGCGCTTACTCTTTATAGGAATAAAAGAAGGAGAAGAGTAAACCCTTCTCCTTTTACCCTAATACATTATAAACGCTCGGGTTCATAAAGGCTACGGTTTTTCTATTACAAACCTTGATCGTACATGTAAAGCGCTAAGTCGATACAACGAGCAGAATATCCTGACTCATTGTCATACCAAGATAGTACTTTAACTAGGTTATCTTCAAGGACCATTGTTGATAAGCTATCAATTGTTGATGATGCTTTATTACCATTATAATCAATTGAAACTAGTGGTAAATCTGTGAAATTTAAAATACCTTTTAGTTCGTTTTCTGAAGCTTCTTTTAATACAGCATTAATTTCTTCTACTGATACCGATTTGTCTAATTCAGCTACTAAGTCAACTAAAGATACATTAGGAGTTGGTACGCGTACAGCCATACCGTCTAGTTTGCCTTTTAAATTAGGTAAAACTTTTGCAACTGCTACTGCAGCACCTGTTGTTGTAGGAATCATTGATTCACCAGCTGCACGTGCACGACGGTAATCAGAATGTGGTAAGTCTAAAATGCGTTGGTCATTTGTATATGAGTGAATTGTAGTCATCATTCCACGTTTAATACCAAACTTCTCATCTAATACTTTTGCTACTGGTGCTAAGCAGTTTGTAGTACAAGATGCATTTGAAACAACATTATGCTCTGAAGCATTGTATTCTTTATGGTTTACACCCATAACAAATGTTGGCATACTACCTTTACCCGGTGCAGAAACGATAACTTTTTTAGCACCTGCTTCAAGATGTTTGCTTGCTAATTCTGTTTTAACAAAATGTCCTGTAGACTCGATAACAATATCGACTCCAAGTTCTTTCCAAGGTAAAACTGCTGGATCTTTTTCAGCATAAACACGTACTCTCTTACCATTAACAATTAGGTATTCGCCTTCAGAAGATACTTCTGCATCTAAAATACCGTGTACGGAATCATATTTTAACAAATGAGCTAACATCGCTGCGTCTGTTAAATCGTTTACTGCTACTACCTCAATATTCTCATGCTGTACCGCATTTCGAAATACTAATCGTCCAATACGTCCAAATCCGTTAATAGCTAATTTTAAAGTCATGTTCTATTCCTCCATTTTTGTAATTACTTAAGTAATTTAATCATTTCTTCTGCTGCGCCTAAATCCGTAATAAGAATAGTTTGCGCTGCAGGGTTTTTAATATACGAAAGAATTGCTTTAGCCTTTGAAGTTCCTCCCGCTACAGCTAAAATAGACGGGCATTTGTGAACTTGTTCCAGCTGGATACCAACAGTACGAATTCTATGTACTGCTTTACCCGTTTCATCAAAATAATAACCAAAAGCTTCACCGACTGCTCCAAAACTTTGTAGCGCTTGTAAATCTTCAGGTGATGAATTTCTGCGAACAGCCATTTCCTCTGCAGAACCGATACCATGTATGACAATATCAGTCTGTTCATATAGATCCATCATTTCTCTCACAATAGGTTCTTGCATCATTGTAGAATAAGCATTTTCACTTAAATATTCCGGTAAATACAACGTACGATAAGTACCACCTGTTTTACTAGCAAATACAGATGCAATGGTGTTTGCTTGTAACTGCATTTCTTCACCAATACCGCCTCTAGCTGCTATAAACTGTAATTGTGAAAATTTATTCGATGGAGTTAAACTTTCAGCAATTGCACTAACAGTACTTCCACCAGTGACAGCTACAGTTTTTTTACCATTCGCTAGACGTTCTAGCTCATTCGCAGCTTCCGTACCCATTAATGTTTTGACAGAAGGCTCAATATCATTATTGCCCGGTACAATGATTACTTTTTGAATTTTGAATTGTCTTGTGAGTATAGTTTCTAATGATGATATTCCTGACCATTCATGTACGAGAGATTTTAGTTTACTGAGTACATGTTGCCCACTATCCGAAATACTCATACCTAAACGGCTCGTAAATATCAATCCTTGCTCATTTAACAAATCAGTTTCCTTACGCACTTCACGCTCAGTAACTGATAGCTGCTCAGCTAATGCTCTACGGCCAATCGGACCCATCATCTGAATCGTTTGAAGAAGTCGATATCTGATTTGAAGGATGTCTGACATTTCGGGTAGTAATTTTAATTGTGCCTCCGATAATGTATACATATTATTACGTCCTCCATCAGCGGTGGGTTAATTATTGTCCCACTGGTTATAATTTTGTCCCACTTGGGGTAAAAAAATTTATTTCCTGCACATAGTATACAATTGCCTTTCAAAATTCGCAACTAAAAAGTGAATTATAAATCAACTTTTTTTGCTAAAAAAGAGGGTAACTACCCCTCTTCAATAGCTAATCCCTCTAATAAAGTTACATAATCGAGCAATCCATATTGAACAATTTCTCCGTTCTTTTCAACAACCGGTATCATTAACATAAATCGCTCATGCAATGAATCATCTGTTTCAATATTAATTTCTTCTATTGTAAACGGAACATCTTCTTGTACTATCTTTAATAGTTCTATCCCTTCTTCACAAAGCCCACAACCCGGACGACTATAATATTTAATGTTCATCTACTCACCTCATTACTCAAACCTTTTTCGTTTCGTTGAAGCAAGTATACCTAATTGCTCCCGATACTTCGCTATGACACGTCTTGATAATACCCATCCCTGTTGCTCGAGCAAACTTTTTATTGCTTGATCAGATAATGGCTTTGTTTTATCTTCAGCTTGAATTAATTGTTGTAACTGTGTTTTGACACGATCTACAGAAACATCTTCGTCCTTGACCATCGTTGACCGCTGTGAAAAAAATCTACGTAATGGTAATGTACCCAATGCAGTATGAATATATTTTTCTTTAATTGTCCTGCTAATCGTCGACTCATGTAACTCTAGCTTTGTAGCTAATTCTGTCATTGTGTAAGGAACAATGGCGTCGTAGCCTTTTGAAAAAAATGCTGATTGCTTTTTAACGATTTCTTGAATAACTAGGCGCAGAGTTTCTTTTCTTAGCAATAATTGCTTATCTATAATACGTACCTGTTCCTTCATTCCATTAATATAAGCAAATGAATCTTGATCTCCCTGGATTTGCTTAACATACTCTTCATCTAACTCGACAGAAGGAAATGCTTCTTTGGAATATCGTATTAACAATTTACCATTTTCCATAAAAACGTCTGCTTCTGAAATTATATATTCTGTTTTAGGTGTTCTTAAATAGTCTATAGGTGATGGATTCAACGTACTAATTGCATCAGCTGCTTGTTGGATTTGTTTTAAAGAATAGTTAGAAATACGCCCTAACTCCTGCCACCTTTTCTCAATAAATAATGTGTAATAATTGGATAAAATATTGCAAACGACCTCATCCATTTGCCCTTTTTCTGCTTGTAATAATAAACATTTCGACATCGAACAAGCGCCAATGCCAGTTGGTTCGCACTGTAATATGTATTGTCTAGCCTGTTTTATAGTAGGAATATTCAGACCTAGCCATTTAGAATATTCTTCATCTGTACTTGTTAAGAAGCCAAAATCATCTAAATCATTAATTAACCAATTGATAGCTTTTTTACATTCAGGAGATAAGGATTGGTTTAATAACTGATCCATAATAGAACTTTGAATTGAATCTGATTCTGCTGACGCTGTCCATTCTGCCCAATCTTTAGTTTGTTGATTCTTTGATGATTTTACTTTTATTTTTAAAAAGGGATTTTCCACTTGTTTTTCTTGTAGAAAAGCGTGTAATTCTTCAGAGGAATATTGCAGTAAATCTAATGATTGCCGCATTTCCTGCGTTAGCGCTAGCTTTTGAATTTGTGTTTGCGATTGCTCAAAGCGAAATGACATTTCTCAACACCCCCACCTCAATTATAAAGTTTATGCGATGAGCATGCCAATCGAAAACTCATATACAAAAAATGGTTCCGCAATTTTGCGAAACCATTTCATCTACCATTTACGCCCTGCTCCTCCACCAGCTGATGAGCCTCCACCACCGTTGAATCCACCAAAACTTCTGCCACTAGATCTACCACTACCACCGGAATTAAAACTCCCCCAGCCACCACCATAATCATATATACTTCTTCGGCGACCTCGTGAACCACCAGATCCACCTCCACCTTTTGAAAACATACTATATACGATTAAAAAAAGGATAACGATGATAACAATCGTTATTGGCGATAAGCCTTCTTCTTCAGGCTTTACAGGATTGTCTACTGTCCCATCCCAGTTATATTCCTCTGCAACGATATTATATATAAGTTTATATGCAGAACTAAAGGCGGCGTCATAATTTCCAGCTTTTAAATTCGGTACCATATATTCATCTAAAATCCGTCCAATTTTAGCATCAGGTAATGCGCCTTCCAGACCTTGACCAACAGTAATATGTAAATCCCGATCACCTTCAGCGTCACCAAAGCTTGCTAAAATAAGCACGCCATTATTCTTTTCTTTGCTTCCAATTCCCCATGCACGCACAATTTTTGTACCATACGATGCAGCATCCAAACCACCTAAAGTATCTACAGTTAAAATATAAATTTGTGCACCGGTTGCAATCTCTAGATTTTTGGATAGCTCATTCAATTCTTCTTTGGTGTCTTTTGATACAACATTTGCAAAATCCTGTACGTACCCATCCTGCTCAGGTTTCGGTAAACTTGCGGCTTGAGTCGTTGCAGAAGTTATAAAAAATAACCCCAAAGTAAATAATACACCTAGTACAAGAGTGATTTTTTTCATTTTGAATCATTTCCACCAAAGTCTACTGCTGGAGCATCTTTGGCATTAGGATTTGCTTTAAAATATTCTTTTTTCTCAAAATTGAACATTCCAGCAATAAGGTTCCCTGGAAATGCTCTTCTTAATTTATTATAACTATTTACCTCTTCATTATAATCTTCACGCGCGACAGCAATACGATTTTCCGTTCCAGAGAGTTCATCCATCAATTGACGGAAATTCGCGTCTGCTTTTAAGTCAGGATACTTTTCTACAACAACTAATAATCGATTTAATGCACCAGTCAATTCATCATTTGCGATAGCTTGATCTTGTGGTGTATTCGCCCCAGCTAATTTCGATCGAGATTCAGCAATGTCCGTCATAATCTCTTTTTCATGATTTGCATATCCTTTAACTGTATTCACTAAATTAGGTATTAAATCTAAACGTCTTTGTAATTGATTTTCAATTTGAGCATACTTCGAATCCACTTGCTCATCCGCATTCACTAACTTGTTATAGCGTGGCACAATCATCATCGCTAAAACACCAATAATTACGGCAATTATTATTAAGGGTGTGACCAATTTTTTCAAAATGAAAGACCTCCTCATTTTTTAATTATTCTTCCCTTACTTCCTTATGAAAAAACATACGACTTATTATACGCTTCAAACATTTGGAAGTTTCATTTTCATCGTATAATGTTTTGCTTTAAATCCATACTACAGTTGCGGTAAACGCTATTTCATTAAGGAGGCCAAACAATTGACTAATAACCAATTTGGACAAACTGAATCCGGTAATATGTATCAACCACAGTCTGCGATGATGAACCATGGTGGCCACGAAGTTTTAGATATGCACGAAACATTATCTGAAACAGTTGCTATGCTTAATCACGCTGTACTTTTGCGTCCACACGTACAAGACCCAGAATTACTGGATATTTTAGACCGCCAGTACAATTTCAGCTTAGATGAGTACAATATTACAGTTGAGTCATTTAGGACAGGACGTGACCCATCTCACCCGACTGGTAGTTATCAGATGAAACTTAACCATGATTTCATCTACGGGTTAGAACCATCTCAACCAAAAAAGCCAATGTCAAACGCTTCTGAGCTGAATGACGAAATGATTTCAGGTTACTTACTAGGTGGGCATAAACAGCTCGCTTCATGTAAGGTAACGACTGCCCTCGAAACAACTAACCCGGTGGTAAGACGTGTACTAGCCGATTCAGTACCGAACTGTATTGAAATGGCTTACGAATTATCCCTGTATCAAAACAAACATAAATATTATCAAGTACCTCAATTAGATGGAAAAGATATGCAAGAGTTATTAAATGCTTTTGCCCCCGCTCCAAATTCCCGCCTACAATAACAAAAAAACGCTCAGTTATGACTTTACGTCATGACTGAGCGTTTTCTTTTATTATGCTTTAACTTCTTCTTTTTGTTCTTGAGTGTTTTCAGTTGGGTTCATTGATTTTCCATTAACAGGAACACGTTTAACAAATAGCGCTAAGATAAGAGCAACTATCGTAATACCCATTGCAACAAAGAATGAGAAGTTAATACCATCAATCAACGCTTGTTGACCAACTTGAGCTTTCATTTGAGCAATTTCTGTTGCACTTGGTACATTACCAGATTGCGCAGCTGAAGCCATTTTTTCTTTCATTTCTAAACCTATCTCTTTTGCACGAGTAGCTGTATGCTTTGTCATAATTGTGATTAATACAGCTGAACCAATTGCGCCAGAAACTTGTTGTAGCGTATTATTCATGGCAGTACCGTGTGGATTCATCTTCATTGGTAATTGGTTTAAGCCATTTGTCATAATCGGCATCATAACCATAGACATACCGAACATACGAATTGTATATGCAAACATTAAGTAACCATAACTAGTATCGGCAGTTAATTTTGTTAACTCGTATGTTGCAATCGTAGTAATTGTTAACCCAGTAAGAGCCAATGCTTTAGGTCCAAATTTATCAAATAACTTACCTGTAATTGGTGACATAATTCCCATCACAAGTGCACCTGGTAGCATTAATAATCCTGCATCTAAAGGCGAAATACCACGAACTGTTTGAACATAAATTGGTGTAATAATCATACCTGAGAACATTGCCATAGAAACGACGATTGAAATCGCTGAAGATAGCGCAAACATCGGGTGTTTGTAGATTCTAACATCTAGCAAAGGTTGTTCTAAGAACAGCTGTCTAATAACAAATGCAGCAACACCTAAGACACCGACAATAATTGTACCGTAAACGATTGGGCTATCCCATCCTTTATCTCCAGCTGAACTGAAGCCATAAAGTAAAGAACCAAATCCAATAGTAGATAAGATCAATGAAAAGACATCTAGGCTTACTTTTCTTGTTTCCATTACATTGCCTAGTTTAAAGATTGCTAGCAATAATACAAGAATTGCGAAAGGCAAGATGATTTCAAATAACATACGCCAATCATAGTGCTCTACAATCCAGCCTGATAATGTTGGTCCGATAGCTGGAGCAGAAATCATTACTAGACCAAAGATACCCATAACAGATCCACGTTTTTCAATTGGGAAACTTGTTAACATAACATTCATTAATAACGGTCCTAATACTGCTGCACCTGCTGCTTGAATCATACGAGCTGCAATAAGTACCCAAAACTCTGGAGCGAATATAGCTAATGCTGTACCTATAGAAAATAATGTCATTGATGTAATAAATAAATGACGGTTTTTAAATCGAGTGATAAAAAAGGCACTTGCTGGAACTAGAATACCTCCGACAAGCATATAACCCGTTGATAGCCATTGAACTTGAGAAGCCGCTACATCAAACTCCTTCATTATCGTTGGTAATGCCACATTTAATAATGTGTTGTTAAGAAAAGAAACAAAAGCACCTATAAACAAGATTACTATCATTGCGTAAGGTGGCTTTTTCTGTAATGCGTTACTATTCATATTATATCCTCTCTACTTTCATTATATTTCGTATATAGAAGTTTACTTGATTTATTTTATACTCATGGTACAACTTTTTCAACTAAAAAATTTTGTCATTTTATAAACATTGATATTAAAGCGTTTCCAAGTTAGAATGATAGTACACTAATTGAAAAAATAGGTGATGTTATGAACAATCGTAAACGTCAAGTTATCGTTGCCTCTCAAAAGCTCTTCGTGGAAAAAGGTTTTCAAAATACCTCCATCCAAGATATTCTAGATGAATCGCATATTTCTAAAGGCACTTTTTATAATTATTTTGCTTCAAAAAACGAATGCTTAATCGCAATAATAGCTAAAGGTCGCGAAGAAGCGGATGTTCGCAAGCATGAGATGCTTATAGGACAGGATCCAAAAGATAAAGACTTACTAGCTAAGCAAATTGCTGTATTGATGCAAATAAACCGTGATCAAAATTTAATCCCTATCTTTGAATCGATTTTCCATTCGGGTGAACCAGAACTTAAAGAAGTAGTAATGCGATTTCATCTAAACGAGTTAAATTGGCTCGCAAAAAGAATTGTCGATATTTATGGAGAAGAATCAAAGCCGCACTGTTACGATGCTGCCATCCTAACTTTTGGTATGATACAACATATGTTGCATATTTGGAAAATTACACGTGAAGATGCTCTAGACCCAGTACAGATTGTGAAATACGTAATTCAACAGCTAGATGCCGTTTTACCTGCTCAAATTGAGAGAGGTGAACATTTCTTAGGCTGTGATTTAGCAAAGTACTTACATGAGAATTTCAAACATAAATATGTAACGAAAGAGTATTTAGCAGAACAGCTAACTGGATTTTCAGAAGGCCTTATTGAAGATGATTTACAAGCTGGTAAAGAATATACAACCTGCCTTATAAAATCTTTACAAGAAGAAACTACCCCATACTATATAATTGAAGCAATTGTATTACCCTTTAACACTAGCTTTAAAGGTACTAAACATGCTGCAGAAGCCCAAGAAATTGCAAATCTTATATGGCTATTTATAAAACAAAATAACAACCTAGACATATTAAATAGTAATTAATTGGACACAAAAAGTCGCTTTTCAATATTAAAGCGACTTTTAATTTCTATATGACAGTTTATTATTCTATTGATTTGGGCATATTATCATTATTGGAGCCCATCATACAAAAACATCTATGTCGCTATTTAAATAACGACATAGATGTTTAAAGTGCAGTTATATACGCCCTCGGAGGGAATCGAACCCCCAGCCTAAGAACCGGAATCTTATGTGTTATCCATTACACTACGAGGGCAATTCATCAATTGCGACTTTTCTATTATACAAAGGAAACCAAAACAATTCAACCATAGGATTATTGGATTCGAATCATTTGACCTTCCTTGACCATAATGTGTATGATAAAGGTGCAATAGAAGCAAATTGCTTTTATACAGGAAAATTGAATTTACCTTTTGAGGAGGATATTCTTATGAACTTAATCCCTACAGTTATTGAACAGACAAACCGCGGTGAACGTGCTTATGACATTTACTCACGCTTATTGAAAGACCGTATTATTATGTTAGGTAGCGCTATCGATGACAACGTTGCAAACGCTATTGTTGCTCAACTTTTATTCCTAGAAGCTGAAGATCCAGAGAAAGATATCTCTATATACATTAACAGTCCTGGTGGTAGCATTACAGCTGGTATGGCAATCTACGATACTATGCAATTCATCAAACCAAATGTACAAACAATTTGTATCGGTATGGCTGCATCTATGGGTGCTTTCTTACTTGCCGCTGGTGAAAAAGGGAAACGCTTTGCATTACCGAATGCTGAAGTGATGATTCACCAACCACTTGGTGGCGCACAAGGTCAAGCGACTGAAATTGAAATTGCTGCAAAACGCATTTTATTCCTTCGTGAAAAACTAAACAGTATTTTATCTGAACGTACAGGTCAACCAATCGAAGTTATAGCAAAAGACACAGATCGTGATAACTTCATGACAGCTGAGCGTGCGAAAGAATATGGTCTAATCGATCAAATTTTTGAACGTAACGAAATTAAATAAACATCTAAAAAACCGCTATTCTCGTAAGATGAGAATAGCGGTTTTTATATTTTATTCATTTAATCCTCAGATTGAATTAGTTTTACTAGACCATTTAATGCAAGTGCTTCATCGGCACCATCTGCAGTTAAAATGACTTTAGATCCTTTTGCAACAGCCAAACTCATAATACCCATAATACTTTTAGCATTTACTTTTTTATTATCTTTCGTCAAAAATACATCCGCAGAGTAGCGATTTGCTTCTTGTACGAACAAAGCCGCCTGTCTTGCTTGTAGTCCTGATTTAAGTTTTACTTCTACTTGTTGTTCTGCCATTCGTTTTACTCCTCCTATAATTACTTATATATTCATTATCCGTGCGTCTTCATTCCATTAAAGTTTAACCACTTCGCCTCTACGCAATGATTCAGCAATATCATCAATTTTACGTAGGCGATGATTGACACCTGATTTACTAACAGTACCTGCTGATACCATTTCACCAAGTTCTTTTAATGTCACTTCTTGATACTCCACACGTAATCGAGCAATCTCTCTAAGCTTCTCAGGTAGTTGATCAATCCCAATACTATGATCGATATATCGGATATTTTCTACTTGACGAACAGCTGCTCCAATCGTTTTGTTTAAATTAGCCGTCTCACAGTTCACAAGTCGATTCACGCTATTTCTCATATCACGTACAATACGCACATCTTCAAATTTCATCATGGCTTGATGTGCACCTACTAAACTTAAAAAGTCTGAAATTTTCTCAGCTTCTTTTAAGTATGTGACAAATCCTTTTTTTCTTTCGATTGTTTTTGCATTTAAATCGAATTTATTCATTAAATCAGCCAGTGCCTCACCATGCTCTTTATATAACGAATACACTTCTAAATGATACGCGGAAGTTTCCGGATTATTGACAGATCCACCAGCTAAAAATGCGCCTCTTAAATATGAACGCTTACTACTAGTTGTATCGACTAAACCTTCTGCAATTGTATGATTGAACAAAAAGTTTCCAGAGACAATTTCTAAATCCTCTAAAATTTCTTTTGCCCCTTCTCTCACACGGCAGATATAAACATTATTCTTCTTTAAACGCATTTTCTTTCGCACAAGAAGCTCCACTCTATAACTATAGAACCTCTTCATTACTGTATAGATTCTTCGTGCGATTGCTGCATTTTCAGTTTGAATATCAAGACTAAGTTGACGGTTTGCAAATGACAGAGAGCCATTCATTCTGATGAGGGCAGATAATTCTGCTTTTAAGCCTGTATCGCCTGCTTCAACTTGTGTTAATTCTTTTTTTGTTTCTGAAGCAAATGACATATTAACCCCCCTCTCTATCATGATTTATATAAAACAACGGATTTTATATCATTTTTATGTCACTGTTAAAAGAATGAGCATACTCTACTAACCATTCAGCAACCTTTGAGGCTTCATGACGTACAACGCCATCATGAGTTGTAGCAATTTCTTTTTTCACTACTTGGATACCCATTTTTTCTAATACTCCAACATCAAAAAAAACTGGCTCTGCTTCTTCTTCTTTATAAGCCGCTCTTACAGATGCTGGTACCTCTTCTTTATTAATTAATATCGTTTCGATAAAAGGTTGCCCTAAATGATCGTTTAATGCTTTTACATGGTCTGATGCTGCAAAGTTTTGTGTTTCTCCTGCTTGCGTCATAAGATTACATATATACACTTTCTTTCCTTTAGCACTAATAATGGCCTCTTGAATATCATCCACTAACAGATTCGGTAAAATACTCGTATATAAACTTCCAGGTCCTATAATAATAATATCCGCTTTTTTGATTGCGCTTACAGATTCTGGTAGCGGTTTCACATCCTCAGGCGATAAAAAGATTCTTTTGATGCCTGTATTGAATGTCGGAATTTTAGATTCACCTTTTACAATTGTACCATCAATTAGCTCGGCAAAAAGGGTAATTCTTTGATTTGCTGCTGGCAATACTTTACCGTGCACATTTAAGACACGACTCATTTCTCGAATTGCATGCGAAAAATCGCCAGTAATCTCAGTTAATGCGGTTAACATCAAGTTACCTAGTGAATGACCACTTAAATCTTCAGATGCTGAAAATCGATATTGGAACATTTCTTCTACCAGAGGTTCGACTTCAGATAGTGCAGCGATGACATTTCGTACATCGCCTGGTGGCGGTATTTCGTAGTCATCTCTTAATCTACCCGAGCTCCCCCCATCATCCGCTACCGTCACAATGGCAGTTATATCAATAGGGAACTTTTTCAAACCTCGTAAAAGAGTAGATAATCCAGTCCCTCCACCAAGAATGACGATACGCGTATTTCGTTTCCCCATAGAATTAGCCCTTTCTTTTTGCAATATCGCGATGCGTAATAACCGTTGGCACATCTTTATTCAAATAATCACCAAAATATTCGGCTAATGTAACAGAGCGGTGCTGCCCCCCCGTGCAACCAAATGCAATAATGAGTTGTGTTTTACCCTCTTTTTTATATAGAGGCAACATAAATTCAAATAAATCCGTCAGTTTTTTTATTAATGTCTGTGCTTCATCATATTTTAGAACATATGATGATACGTCCTTCTCTAATCCTGTTTTAGGGCGTAAACTCTCCACATAATAAGGATTCGGTAAAAAACGCACATCAAATACTAAGTCTGCGTCAATTGGAAGGCCATGCTTAAAGCCGAATGACATAACATTGACTGTGAATCTTCGAGAATTTACACCTGAAAATTGCGCAATAATTCGCTCGCGTAACTCTCGAGGTTTCATACTTGATGTATTATATATAAATTGTGCTTTTTGTTTCACTTCAGCAAGTAATTCTCTTTCGTGATGAATTCCTTCTAACGGCAATCCACCAGCAGGAGCAAGTGGGTGTGAGCGGCGTGTTTCTTTATATCGTCTCACTAATGTTTCGTTATCTGCATCTAAGAACAAAATTTTTGTCGCAACTAAATCTTGCTTCTCGATTTGTTCTAATGCATCAATTAGTGATGAAAAGAAATCACCACCTCGTAAATCCATCACAGCTGCGATACGAGAAAATTCTTTTTTAGATTCTTTCATTAGAGTTAAGAAAGTTGGTAGTAATGCAGGTGGTAAATTATCGATGCAGTAAAAACCTAAGTCTTCAAAACTTTGGATTACGACAGTTTTTCCTGCTCCAGACATCCCTGTAATAATGATCAATTCGTTAACCGGTTGAGTGCTAGGCATTGATGCCATCTCCTTCAGTTGAAATTTGAATTGTTTCATTTAATAGTTCAAAATCTTCTGTATAAGTAAAAGTACCGTATTGCATGCCTTTTTCGTTTACGGCAAACAATAAATTAGTACGATCTCCTTCAGCCATCGGTAAATGGTTCAAGCTTTCAATTGGATGCCATTCCAGAACACCTTCAACTGTATCTTCATAAGGCGTACCTTCTAAGCCATCTGCAACAAATGTAAAGAGCATCCACTCATTTACAATATCTTGATCATTTTTTATCACCATTGTATATATACCTTTTAAATGCGGGTTTAAAGGGATTGTCCCCGTTTCTTCCCTGAATTCCCGGTTAGCAGCTGTAAAAATAGACTCCCCACTCTCTATTTTACCACCCGGCGCAACATACCAGCCTCGTCGTGGTTTTTTTAGTAAAAGAACTTTGTTATCTTTTCTAACAATCAAATTTGCTATTCTCTGCACACACGACACTCCAAATCATTGTAAACTTATAATCATTATTATACATTGTTACACCTTTAGCGTACAAAAATATGTCCGAAAGGACAGTGATTTCACTAATCTAGTCCCTTTTCAATAACAATATAGCCTCCATATATAAAAAAGAGGCTGCTTCAAACGGCAAATTACCGCGAAACAGCCTTACCAATATATCTATCTTAATAGGGGGTTATTGCACTTACAACTATACCCTTATTATATTGCAAATGAGTTACAGCTATGTTAAGAAGACGTTAAAATCAGCAATTAATTACTAATTTTTTCTTTTAACATTTCAACATAATGTTGAACCGCTTGAGCTGCGATACTACCATCACCAGTTGCAGTTACGATTTGACGTAATGTTTTTTCACGTACGTCACCAGCAGCGAAGATACCAGGAATACTTGTTTCCATCTCTTCATTTGTTGGGATATATCCAGCTTCATTTAAGATTCCTAGACCCTCAAATGGTTTTGTTAATGGTAACATGCCAATATATACGAATACACCATCAGCAGCAAATTCTTGTTCAGTACCATCCACAGTAGAAACAAGCGTTACACTGCCTACTTTTCCGTTCTCTTCATTCACTTGTTTAACAGTGTTGTTCCAAATAAAATCAATTTTCTCGTTAGCAAATGCACGATCTTGAATGATTTTTTGGGCACGTAATTTATCACGACGGTGAACGATTGTTACTTTTTCCGCAAAGCGAGTTAAGTAAATTCCTTCTTCAACAGCAGAGTCTCCTCCACCAACAACAACTAGGTTTTTATTTTTGAAGAATGCCCCATCACATACTGCACAATAACTTACACCACGGCCACCAAGTTCTTTTTCACCAGGTACGCCCATTTTTTTGTATTCAGCACCAGTTGTAATAATGATGGCACGTGTTTTAAATTCTTTTGAGCCTGCTTTAATTGTTTTATATTCTTCACCATCGATAATTTCAGTAACATCGCCATAAGCATATTCAGCACCGAATTTTTTCGCGTGGTCAAACATTTTAGTAGATAATTCAGGTCCTAAAATAGAATCGAAACCAGGATAGTTTTCAACTTCTTCTGTATTAGCCATTTGTCCACCTGGAATACCACGTTCTAGCATTAATGTAGATAAGTTGGCACGTGAAGTATAAACGGCAGCTGTCATCCCTGCTGGACCTGCACCGATAATAACTACATCATAAATTTTCTCTTCTGACATATCTGTTCCTCCTAGATCTGTATAAAGCATTTCATTATATTCAATATCCATGGTAGAGGATAACTGGTGTACGTTCAATATTTCTGCTTACCATTTCGACATTTAAGCGTCGAATCCAGGTAAAAAATGTATTAATTCGTTCACATATTTCGTCAAAGTAGTTGTTGTAACCCCATACGCTTCTGCAACTGACTTTTTAGTAACACTTTTCATTCGAGAGGATTTATACATATAATCCACTGCTGCTACAAGTGCCTTTGGATTCTTGAATTGATAATTTTCCTCCAACGCTCTTTCGCATAATACGAACCACATTTGAAATAGAAATGTGTTAGGCATTGAAATAGGCATCGATTGCATATATAAAATATCTGAAGCTTCCATAGCTCTTAAAAACGGTAGAATACTTTTATCCTGCGCATCAAATTCATGCTCAAGTGCATATGCTAGAAATAGTTTTTCCATCGAAGAATATTCATCGACATCAATCCAACCTGGATGTGCAATAATTTCCTGCTTGTGTACTGTTTTACCTAATAAATATAGACCAAATAATCGGTCACTACGGTATTTACTTTCAAGCTTTTCAACGATAAATTCTCGATTTTGCTCGATAGCATTTGGATTTGTCACACGGCTCTCATGTGCCCATGGCTCAAAGCCGTCCTTATCAGGATCGATTTCCAATAGTTTTTTCCAAGCACTTTTCCCAACAGCTTTTCTACCTGAGAAATAAGCTGCATGGGATAGCCAAAAGTAAAATCCAGGATCGCCTTCAAACCCACGTTTTTGCAAACTACGTAACCATTTATAAGCTTCTTCATAACGACCAACGAGAGCTAATGTAGCCCCTAATTTATAACGGTGGTCAAATGAGTATGGTTGGATTTTTACTAATAACTCAAGTAGCTCGTCCAACTCTTCTTTATTTTTTTCGTAGTAAGCCATGACCGTTAAATTACAAAGGGCATGTAAATTACCAAAATTCCCTTTTAACACTTGATGCAATAACGCTCTTGCTTGTTCAGATTCTCCTAGATAAAAATAAGCAAGTGATAAGTTATTATAGGCTGCCCAGAAATCAGGGTTATCTTGAATAATCTCTTCAAATTGCTCAATGGCCTCTTTAAAATTTCCCTCTTCCATCATACGGCGAGCTTTTTCTTGTAAATACACAGCTTCTGAATCTTGCGGTTCATCAGATGTTGGTTGCTCTTTCATCTGTTCAGAGAAATCAATAATTTCAAGCGCTTCTTCAGCATAAACACCTTGTTGATCTAACTCTAGATAAAGCTTTGCGTATTTTCCTGCTTCATCTGACATACCTAGATGAGCAGAGACTTCAGCTAAAAACAATACTATTTCCGGTTCATCAGGGTCAATTGAATGAGCTTTTCTTAATAGCTCTAAAGCATGATCATGCTGTTCAAGCTCCATTTTTATAACACCATATTGCATAAGTATAAGTGAATCTTCAGGACTAAGTTCCACTGCTCTTTGTAAGTATTTATGCGCCTTATCAAACTGCTCTCGATCTAACGCTTGTAATGCTTTATTATAATAAAAATTCCCATCTGGAATAAAAGATACGACATTTTCTCGCGGTTTTAGTTTACGTTTTTTCTCCAAAAAAATTCCTCCGAAAAAAATAAGGAACGTATAGAAACGTCCCTTATACTCTAGTATCCTTCATTATAACATATTTAATGTTGCTCATGCCGTTTTTGAAGTACACCTAAAACTTCAAATACATCCATCTTTTGTTCTTGTAATAGAACCAATAAGTGATAAATTAAATCTGCTGTTTCCCATTTCAATTCTTCGGCATCGCGGTTTTTTGAAGCTATAACAACCTCTGTTGCTTCCTCACCAACTTTTTTACAAATTTTATCGATACCTTCATTAAATAGATAAGTTGTATATGCACCCTCTGGCATTTCCTTTTCGCGGTTTTGAATAACACTACGAAGCTCAGTAATAATTTCTAAAGAACCCAAATTTTCCGTTTTTTCTTTTATGGTTTCTGTAAAGCAACTTGTCGTACCATTATGACAAGCAGGTCCTGTTGGTAAGACTTCTACAACCAGAGCATCTTTGTCGCAGTCAGCACGAATAGCTATCACTTTTTGTGTGTTACCACTTGTGGCTCCTTTATGCCAAAGTTCTTCACGAGAACGGCTATAAAACCACGTTTCACCTGTCGCTAATGTTTTTTCTAAAGATTCTTTGTTCATGTATGCAACAGTTAGTACTTCTTTCGTTTGTGCATCTTGTACTACTGTAGTAATCAAACCTTTTTCGTTAAATTGGAGATTTTCTATCATCTCACAAACACTCCCTTTTGTCGCAATTCATTTTTCACTTCTGCGACACTTGTTTCTTTATAGTGAAATATAGAAGCCGCTAGTGCAGCATCTGCATCTACATGTTGTAAAACATCATAAAAGTGATCCGCGTTTCCAGCCCCACCACTCGCAATAATTGGTACGTTGACAGCTTCACGGATTGCTTTTGTTAAAGGTAAATCAAAGCCACTTTTCTCTCCATCTTGATCCATACTTGTAACTAATAATTCACCTGCTCCCAGTCTTACTGCTTCTTTCGCCCAAGCCACTGCTTGCCAATCCGTTTTGTTGCGTCCACCATGCGTATAGACCATCCAAGTACCGTCTTCTTCGCTCCACTTAGCATCGATTGCCACCACGATACATTGTGCTCCGAAGTAATCGGAGCCTTCTTTAATAAGTTCTGGACGTTGCAAAGCAGACGAATTAACTGATACTTTATCTGCACCAGCACGAAGCAGTCGTTTCATATCTTCAAGTGTTCGAATACCGCCTCCTACTGTAAAAGGAATCGCTAATGTAGAAGCTGTTTGTCGTACGACATCAACCATCGTTTCACGTCCTTCATGCGAAGCAGAAATATCTAAAAAAACAAGCTCATCCGCGCCTTGTTCATTATAAAACTTAGCAAGCTCTACAGGATCACCAGCATCTCGTAATGAGACGAATTGAACGCCTTTTACAACGCGTCCTTCCTTCACATCAAGACATGGAATAATTCGTTTTGTAAGCATTATTCCGCCTCCTTAAGTGCCTCTGGCAATGTAAATCGACCTGCGTAAAGAGCTTTACCAATAATCACACCTGCAACTGACGAATTTTGTGCAGCTTCTTTTACTCGCTGAATATCTACAAGTGAACTGATTCCACCAGATACGATAATCTCGGCATTTGTTGCCTCAGCTAATTTCACATTCGCTGGAATATTCGGACCAGCTAAAGTACCATCTGTTGCAATATCAGTGAAAACAAAATATTTTGCGCCTGCCTTAGCAAAATATTTTCCTACTTCTATTGCAGACTTATTAGACGTCTCAAGCCAACCATGTGTCGCTACCATGCCATCCTTTGCATCTAGTCCAATTACTATGCGTTCTGCACCAAATTCTTCTATAAAGTTTGCAACAAGCTCTGGTTCACGAATGGCTAGGCTGCCAATAATCACCCGATGAACCCCATTTTCAAGATAGTAGCGTACATCCTCCTCAGAACGAATACCACCACCTATTTGCACTTTCACTGGTAATTTTTTTGCAACACGTATAACTTCAGCTGCATGTGTACGTTCACCGTCTTTAGCACCATCTAAATCGACCATATGTATAAAGCTTGCACCTTCTTCTACAAAGCTTTTTGCCATTTCAAAAGGAGAGTCTGCGTACACTGTTTCTTGTGCGTAATCGCCTTTAAATAGGCGTACGCATTTGCCACCTCTCATATCGATTGCTGGGAAAACTTGAATTGAACTCATTACAATACAACTCCTTTTTTTACACCATCTAACCACCGCTTCAATAGTAGTACACCGAATTCACTTGATTTTTCAGGGTGAAATTGCATACCTGTAATAGAACCTTTTTGTACAATACCTGGCACTTGTTCATTGCCATAATGAGCAAAAGCAACTAGATCCGCTCGATCCATATTAGTTGCGAAGTATGAATGAACAAAATAGACGAAACGATTGTCTGTCATTTCATCTTCTTGTAACCATTCTGGACGTTGAGCAAATTGTAGTTCATTCCATCCCATATGTGGTACTCGATAGGCACTACCATCATCATTAATTCCAGCAAAGCGCTCAATCTCCCCATTGAAAATACCTAGTCCTTTACCACTGCCATTCTCCGCGCTTCCTTGAAATAATAACTGCATACCTAAACAAATACCTAATAAGGGTATATTGCTTTTTTCCACCTCATTTATTAGTGAAACTAAATTCGTTTCTTGTAGTCGTTTCATAGCATCTTTAAAAGCACCTACCCCAGGTAAAATAAGGGCATCTGTTGCTAATAGCTCTTCTTTGTCAGCAGATACTATAACTTCATAACCTAGGCGTTTAATAGCCTGTTCAACGCTAAATAAATTCCCCATACCATAATCGATTATGCCAATTTTCATGTTAACAGCCCCTTAGTTGAAGGTACACCTTTCACACGTGGATCAATCGATACCGCATCATCAATCGCTCTAGCTAGCGCTTTGAAGATTGCTTCGATAATATGATGAGCATTGTGTCCATAAGGAACAATAACATGAACATTCATACGAGCCTCTAATGCAAATTTCCATAAAAATTCATGTACTAGCTCCGTATCAAATGTACCAACTTTCTCTGTCGGGATATCTACTCGGAATTCTAAGTGTGGACGATTTGAACAATCAATAACAACTTGTGCTAATGCATCATCCATTGGCACAAATGCGTTACCATAGCGCTTAATACCTTTTTTATCACCTAACGCTTCTTTAATTGCTTGACCTAACACAATTCCTAAATCCTCTGTTGTATGGTGATCATCAATATATGTATCACCATTTGCAGTAATAGAACCGTCAAATAAACCATGTTTCATAAATAGATCTAACATATGGTCCATAAAAGGAACACCCGTTGAAATAGTAGATTTCCCTTCACCATCTAAATTAATTTCTACTGCAATCTGAGTTTCATTTGTTTTTCGTTCGATTTTTGCAAAACGTTTTTTAGTTGCTTCCACTTGATTCGTCTCCTTTATCCCAACCTCTAGACTCCACTGCTCTGGCATGAGCTTCTAACCCTTCTAATCTGGCAAGCCTAGCTATTTTCGGTGAATTTTGTGCCCAAGTTTCTTTTGTATAATAAACAACACTTGTTTTTTTAATAAAATCATCAACATTCAAGCCACTAGCAAAACGCGCAGTACTATTTGTTGGTAACACGTGATTTGTGCCCGCAAAATAATCTCCTACTGGTTCTGAACTATAGCGTCCAATAAAAATAGCGCCTGCATTACGAATTTGCTCAGCAACAGCTTCCGCATTGTCAGTAACAATTTCTAAATGTTCTGGTGCTAATTGATTGATCGCTTGTACTGCTTCAGCGAGCGTTTCAGCTATATAAATACTGCCAAAGTTTTCAATTGCCTTACGCGCAATTGCTTCTCGCGGTAATGATGTTAGCTGATTTTCAACTTCCTCCGCTACTTCTTCAGCAAACCTTTCACTCGTTGTAACTAATATCGCACATGCCATAGGGTCATGTTCGGCTTGAGATAATAAGTCTGCTGCAATCTCATCTGCATATGCATTTTCATCTGCAATAATAGCAATTTCACTTGGTCCAGCGATCATATCAATGGCTACTTCACCAAACACTTCACGTTTAGCTAATGCAACAAAAATATTTCCTGGCCCTGTAATTTTATCAACTGCTTGAATCGATTCTGTACCGTAAGCAAGAGCACCAATTGCCTGTGCACCACCAATTTTATAAATCTCTGTAATCCCTAAAATGGATGCAGCAGTTAGAACAGCAGCTGGTAGCTTACCGTCTTTTCCTGGAGGTGAAACTAAAACGATGCGCTCAACACCAGCTACTTGAGCTGGAATAACATTCATTAAAACAGATGATGGGTAAGCAGCTGAACCTCCTGGCACATAAAGACCAACAGACGCTAACGCTGTAATACGTTGACCTAACCATGAATTATTTTCCAGATTTAGTTGATAACCTTGGCGCTTTTGCTTGTCATGGTATGCTCGAATATTCAATGCAGCTTCTTTTAAATCCTCAACTAATTGTGCATCCATACTGCTGACTGCTTCGGACATTTCTTCTGGTGACACGCGCAATTCATTGAGCAAAACACCGTCCCATTTGGCACCATATCCTTTGACAGCAGCATCGCCATTTTGACGAACATTGGCAAGTACTTCCCTTACTGTTTGTAATTGCTCCTCGTTGCCGCTCTCTAATGGACGTTTTAAGGTTATATTATTTGTTAAGTTTTGAATCTTCATCGTTTAAACCTTCTCTCATTTCACACATTTTTTTAAACGTTTTACGAGATCTTGAATACGCTCATTCTTCATGCGATAGCTCACAGGATTGGCGATCAATCGAGAGGAAACATCCGTAATGTGTTCATATTCAACTAGCCCATTTTCTTTTAAGGTTTGACCAGTTGAAACAATATCCACAATGCGGTCAGCAAGTCCTATCATTGGAGCTAATTCAATCGAACCGTTTAGTCCAATAATTTCAACTTGTTCTCCTTTTTCACGGTAATAGTGGGAGGCAACTGCTGGATATTTCGTCGCTATACGTGGCGCAATATCATTTAACTTAGTATTTGGTAATCCCGCAGAAGCGATATAACATTTACTAATTTTCAAATCAAGTAATTCATGTACCGCTCTTCCTTGTTCTAGCAAAACATCTTTTCCTGCTATACCAATATCAGCTACACCATGTTCAACATATGTAGGTACGTCCATTGGCTTTGCTAGTATGAAGCGAATTTTTTCAGATGGAATTTCAATCATTAATTTACGTGATATTTCAACATCTTCTGGCAAGTCAAAACCTGCTTGAATGAGCATTTCATATGCTTCTTCGAAAATGCGCCCTTTAGGCATTGCGATTGTCAATTCAGTCATGTTCGATTCCTCCTTACCCAATACGTACAACTTTTGAAAAGAGTTGCTCAAATACTGCTATATTCTCTATACCTTCAATCGATTGCAATGTCGTGCGTTTACCTTCTTTACGAAGAGTAGCTGCCTTTGCTACTGCTTTTGGAAACTCATTCTGCGCAAATAATACGAGCACCTCTTCTTGATCCTTTTGAAATGAAGGCATGACTTCCAACAGTTGATCGACACGTAACCCAAAACCAATTGCTCCAACCTGTGATCCAAATTCATCAAGTAATCCATCGTAGCGTCCACCATTTCCTAACGGAAAACCTGCTCCTGTAGCAAATACTTCAAATAGCATGCCACTGTAGTAATTCATATGACTCGCTAATGTGAAATCAAAATAAATGTACTTTTCCACTTCAGAAATAGCTAAAATCTTTTGCAATCTTTCCATATATATAAAATCATCTTTTTCTATTAAGTATTTATCAATTTGGTTAATGTTATTTAGATCTGTCGCTTCTTCAATAAAAGTTAATAATGTTTGTTTGTTTTTCTGAGGCAACTCAAAAAACTTAACCGCTTCTTCAAAACCTACAATATTCTTTTCTACAAGTAGTTTATGTAATTCTTTGAATTGCTCTTCTGTTCTGACATTTTGAGTTAGAATAGCATTTAGAATACCTACATTTCCGATTGTTAACTTAAATTGTTTTACTTCTAATGCTTTTAGTAGTTCAATCACCGTCAATAAAACTTCAGCGTCAGCATATACAGAAGGATCTCCAATAATTTCAACACCCATTTGTTCAAATTCTGCTGGGCGTCCACCTTCTGTTTCTTGAGCGCGGAATACATTTGAAAAATAAGCTAAACGTAATGGAATCTTTTCTTTTAATAACTTCGATGATGCAACACGTGCAATTGGTGTTGTCATATCTGGACGAAGCACTAATGTATTACCTTGACTATCTACTAGCTTAAATAAAGAAGACTCAACGATTGCAGAGGCTTTACCAACCGTATCGTAATATTCAAGCGTTGGTGTTTTTATAAAGTCAAAACCTCTCAGTTGTAGAAAGTCTCGACCGGTCTGTCTGACAACTTCTTTTTTTTCAAAAATCTTTGGAAACGTATCGCGCATTCCAAGTGGTTTTTCAAACATTCGAATCGGTGACATAATGACACTTCCTAATCTATATACTTTAGTTCACTAGAGTGATAGAGTGATGATGCATGAAAGTATTTTATCTCAATTCTTACATGCCGTCAATAGAAAAAACTCATAAAGTATACAAACTTTATGAGTTTTTAGAATTCACTGACTTTTTGACATCCATTTGTTCCTTCGTGTAAATGATTTGCATCGGATTCCCTCCAACAAAAGCGCCAGTTGGAACATCTCTATTCACTAATGTTGCAGCAGAGACAATTGCGTCATCTCCAATGCTAATGCCAGGCAATATTGTTGAATTTGCACCAATCATTACACGATCCCCAATAATGACATCGCCTAATCTATATTCTTCTATTAAATATTCATGCGCTAAAATCGTCGTATTATAGCCAATGATCGTATTACTTCCAACTTGAATGCGTTCGGGAAACATCGTATCTGGCATTACCATTAAAGCAAAAGCCGTCTTATCTCCTATTTTCATTTTCAAAAATGTACGATACAGCCAGTTTTTCATCGATAAAAATGGCGTATAACGCGCTATTTGAATAACGATGAATGTTTTTGCTACCTTCCAAAAGGAAACTGTTTTATAAATTTGCCAAAGAGAACTTGCACCTTCAACAGGATATCTCTCAGTTCTCCTCATAGGTGACTTCCTCAACAATCTCTAGTAAGTCACTCAAATGATGCAACATATAATCAGGTTTGAATTGTGCCAAGAATGCTTCACCCTTCAATGACCATGCAACGCCCGCTGTTTTTACTCCAGCGTTTTTACCACCTTCAATATCGTGAGTATTATCGCCTATCATTATCACTTCATCTTTTTGTAAACCCATCTTCTCAAGTGCTAATAAAATTGGTTCTGGATCTGGCTTCACATTTTTCACATCATCTAAACCAATAATGACTTCAAATAGTCCTTCTGCTTTTAAAACACGAAGTCCTCTTGATAGCATATCTTGTCGTTTTGTTGAGACAATCGCAAGTCGAATTCCAGCTTCTTTCAGTGCTAGTAATGTTTCTAAAACACCGTCAAATTCTCTTACAAGTTCATCATGATGAGCAATATTCCATTTTCGATAATCTTGTACTAGCTCATCTACACGCTCTAAATCGACATTTGAAAATGTTTCTTTTAAAGATGGCCCTAAAAATGGTAAAACATCTTCTCTGCTATATTTCCCGGGGAATTTAGTCTCTAATACATGTAAAAAAGTTTGTATGATAAGCTCATTTGTATCTAATAAAGTACCGTCAAAGTCGAATAATAGTGCTTTAATTTTTCTATTTGTCATACGAATGCGGCTCCTTTTTCTTTCTTTTCTTCATTTCTTCGTCAAAGTGTTGTTACAGCTACAAAAAAACGAATGGGGTCGTAATACGATTAAAAATAACGACAATTTAGGGATTCTAACGCCCCGCCCAAAAATGTATATAGCTTCATCAACTATCTGATAAGCATTAATGACCAAGCTAATTTCAGCCTGGCCATTAAAACTCTTTTAGCGTTCCATTCGCTACTCTTCAATATTACTTATCTAAATACTTTACAACTGGTTTTACTTTCATTCTTCTGTAGATGAAAAGTGCAACACCTATCACTAAACCGATTAATGATACAATTTGTGCCATGCGCAAATCACCTATTAATAAACTATCAGTACGTAATCCTTCTACGAAGAAACGACCAAACGAATACCAAATAATATAAGTTAAGAATATTTCACCACGTCGTAAGTTCACTTTTCGTAAGGCTAGTAACAATACGAGACCAACTACATTCCATAGTGATTCATATAAGAAAGTAGGATGATGGTAAATACCGTTCACATTCATCTGCTCAATAATCCAATTTGGCAAATACAATCCTTCTAAGAAATCGCGTGTCACAGCATCGCCAAAAGCCTCTTGGTTTATAAAATTACCCCAACGACCAATAATTTGACCTACTATTAAGCTTGGTGCTAATACATCTGCAATCTTCCAAAAACTAACCCCATGCTTTTTAGCAAAAATATATGTAGTAATAAATGCACCGATTAGTGCACCGTGTATGGCAATCCCACCATGCCAAATCTGAATAATCTCACCAGGATTTGCACTATAGAAATCCCATTTAAATATCACGTAGTAAATTCTGGCACAAATAATAGAAATTGGTACTGCCCAAATCAATAAATCTGTTAAAAAATCATTATGAAATCCACGTTTCACCATTTCTCGTTGCCCAATCAAAAAGGCAATAATAATGCCTGTCGCAATAATAACACCGTACCATCTAATTGAAATTGGTCCTAACTCAAGTGCTACTGGGTTAATTTGTAATAATATTGAATCCATACTCTTCTCCTTCCAAATTACGAAGTTCGCCTACATCAATTTTCTTTAGACTCAATCACACTATCAAGCCTTTTAGAAAACTCTTCTGCTGCGTTAACACCAAGTTTTTTCAATCGATAATTCATTGCTGCTACTTCGATGATAACAGATAAATTTCGTCCTGGTTTAACTGGGATTGTTAACTTCGTCAATTCCGTATCAATAATTTTCATCGTCTCTTCTTCTAAACCTAAACGATCATAGGTTTTATCAGAATCCCATACTTCTAAATCAATAACAAGTGAAATGCGTTTATGACTTCTAACTGCACTAGCTCCAAATAAGGTCATAATATCAATAATACCTATACCACGAATTTCAAGTAAATGTTGTATTAATGCAGGTGCATTCCCTATTAATGTATTTTCTCCTTCTTGACGAATTTCCACACAGTCATCCGCAACAAGACGGTGTCCTTTTTTCACAAGCTCAAGCGCAGTCTCACTTTTACCTACACCGCTTTTCCCTGTAATCAAAACTCCAATACCATATATATCAGCCAAGACACCATGAACAGCAGTCGTAGGAGCCAATTGACTTTCAAGATAATTCGTTAACATACTAGAGAAACGAGTTGTTGCCATTTTTGTTGATAATACAGGTACATGGTGCTCATTAGAAGCAACAAATAACGCTTCAGGTACTTCCATGTCATGCGAAATAATAATAGCAGGTGTATCTTGTGAACAAAGTTTGTTCATTCGATCAAACTGCACATCCCTTGGCAACATATCAAAAAATGACAGCTCAGTTTTTCCTAATAGCTGAACACGTTGAGCTGGATAATGCGTAAAATAGCCTGCCATCTCAAGGCCTGGTCTAGAAATATCACTTGTTAATATATGTCGACCAATTCCCTCATGACCACTGATAAGCTTCAAGTCAAACATCTTAATAACATCTTTCGTACATACTTGATCCAAAACTAACACTTCCTCCCATAAAACTACCCTTCAATATAACAACACTTGGAATATATTTTAACATAAATTTAATTGCTGAGTGCGTTCGTCAAGCTACGGCAAGTACTGAAGTAATCGAAGAAAATGCTCGTTTACCCATGAAGTTAAAAATTACTTCTCTTACCTCAACTAAATTTTATAAAAAAAGCAATCCATATGCTCCATGGGTTGCTCTTATTCTTTCTGTATTATCCACAAAAAAACCAGCTTTCCTCTAAAGAAAGCTAGTTTTGATATAGATATTATTTTTGTTTAGATAACCATTGAGCTACTGCATCAGCATCGTCACCTGTTATGAGTCCCCCAGGCATTCCATTTTTACCGTTATTAATTACATCTAAAATTTCTTTTTTGGAAAGCGTAGCACCAATTTTTGAAATGTTAGGGAAATTACCTTGTCCTTCAAGATTTTCACCGTGACAAGAAATACATTTTGATTGGATAATTTGTTGTGCATCAACGGCTGCTGTTTCCGAACCATTTTTTTCATTTGTAGTTTCTTCTTTTGCTTTATCGTTACCACCACATGCACCAAGTACAAGGGCCGAACCGAATAGCATAGCAAGTAGAGTTTTTTTCATTTGAAGACCTCCTCATTCATTGTATTGCTTACAGATTAATTATACCGAATAAAAACGTTTTTAAAACCTTACACAAACAGGTATACCCGTTAAAAAGCTCTGTAAACACATAGACAGCAATGCTTTCGTCTAGTTGTTTCATCTTTGTGAATTTCACTATTTCAGCATTCCCCAAAATAAAAAGCTTATTCAACTGTTTTAATCTTCATTTTACTGTTGCATCTTTTCTTAACACACTTGTCTCGTTCACATTAAAGAATATTATCTGACCATTTATTTGCTTCTTGGTATATAGCATATAAATCTTTTCCTCTAATCCCTATTTCAACCGCTAATTCTGCAACTTTATCCCAATTTAGCTTATCCAAGGCAATAGCCATTTGTAAATATGGTGCCATCTCTGTTTCACCTTCTAAAATGGTTTCAATAATATTATCTGATAAAGGAAGTTGCAATAAAATACTGTTCATAGATCTCTGCAAAATTGCGTCAATTAATGAAAACATTCCAACTAAGAAATATTCGGAATAATTCTCTTTATGTTTAAAACGGGCTAACATTTCGCAAATTTTCGCTCTACATAATGACGCCTTCATCAGCTCATCATACATATCTGCCTCGGCATCCTTCTGCGATTCACGATACGCTAAAATATATATCCATTTACGTAAATCCGCTAAGCCTAATAATAAAATAGCTTGTTTAATTGAACGAATTTTGGATTTTCTACGTTTAGATGATGAGTTGATTAATTTTAACAACTTGAATGACATCGCGACGTCATGCTCAATTTGCTTAGTAATATCATCTATATCCGGATCTTTCCCACGTAATAAAGAAATCACACGATAATATTGTAATACATTGGTTGGAATATCATTACCTCGGATAATTTGAGGTTGTTTGAAGAAATAACCTTGAAAAAGTTGATATCCATTATCTTTTGCTATCTGACATTGTGAAAGTGTCTCTACCTTTTCAGCTAATAAAATGATTTTGGGGAAATCATTTCTAATGCGCTTCTCTATCTCTTTTCTCTCCTCTTCTGAAGTAAGAAGAAAGTCTACTTTTATGTAATCGGTATATGTAAATAATTCATTATATAATGTCACATCTTTTTGCAATTCAAAATCATCAAGAGCAATTTTATAGCCTTGACTTTTTAATTGCTTGATTTTCTTGACCAGTTTCTCTGTAATGGGAACATCTTCCAAAATTTCTATTACTACTTGATCTGGTTGTAAATGATCAAATATGTTACTCATTAAAAGGTTTTCAGTAAAGTTTATAAAGCATGGTTTGCCATTTGTAAGCTCATCAAAACCAATTGAAAATAATGAATTGATCAGTACTTCGACAGTTGCCTTATCCGAATCAATAGCTGGAAACTCGTTCATGACAGCCCCGTTTCGATATAATAATTCATATGCGAAAACTTGCTTTTGCTTATTAAATATAGGTTGACGACCAATAAATACTTCCATATGGTTTCTCCTTTAAAATCTATTTCCATTTCATTATATCAGCAATTTTACTTAAAGTATTTAGTTCAACACATTACTTTCATCCTTTAATTTTACCTTTAATTCCAAAAAGATACGTATTTTATAATGAAATTATTCGTTTTATTGGAAATATAAATAAAATAAGTAAAGGTTAATAGCTGGAAATGATAATTCAAAGATGACGAAAAATCATAGACATGCTATCGTTTATTTGGGAGTAATTTTTTCACTATAAGGGGGAATTTCTATTGGATACACTTATTTATAAACAACAGGAGCATTTGGCATTTGTAACATTGAATAGACCACTGGCTATGAATGCGTTCAATTATGATTTACTAGCTGAATTAGGACAAGTTGTTGAATCTATTCGTATTAATCCCGATATTCGTGTAGTCATTTTTACAGGCGCAGGTGATAAAGCTTTTAGTGTAGGTGCTGACTTAAAAGAACGAAAAACATTAACTGAGCAACGTGTAAAACGTAATCTCTATAAGATAGGTGAGGTTTTTTCAGCTATTGAAAATTTACCACAACCGACTATTGCAATGATTAATGGCTATGCTTTCGGTGGGGGTACCGAATTAGCATTAGCATGTGACTTCCGTTTTGCCGCAGATGATATTTCACTCGGCCTAACAGAAACGAGCCTTGGTATAATTCCAGGGGCTGGTGGAACTCAACGACTTCCTAGACTCATAGGAGAAGCAAAAGCACTAGAACTGATTTTAACTGCAAAAAGATTACAGGCTAAAGAAGCTCTAGCATACGGTCTTCTGACTAAAGTCGAAAAGCGTGAGGAACTTCTTGCAAAAACAATCGCCTTCGCAGAGTTAATGCTAGCTAACGGTCCAATTGCATTACAACAAGCAAAATTTGCTATCAAGCATGGGATGAATACCGACTTACAAACAGGTCTTCATATTGAGCGAAAAGCATATGAAATTACCATTCCTACTGAAGATCGTATTGAAGCACTCAATGCATTCTCTGAAAAACGAAAACCCAATTTTACAGGAAAATAATAATAAAGAGGCTGCTAGTATACGCAGCCTCTTTCTGTTTATTCTTCTATGAAAATTTGTGTCCACTCATCACGTTTCGCTAGCATTTCTTTTGCAAGCTCCTTCGCACCTTCTAAACTATGACTCGCAGCCCAACCGCATTGTACTTCGTTGCATGCTGGTACTTCTGTTGCTGCCAAGACATCATTAAAAGTTTTATCTAAAATATCTAGTACCTCATCAAAGTTATTATGATTAATCATTGATAAATAAAAGCCCGTTTGGCATCCCATTGGACTAAGATCGACAACATGGTCCGTATGATTACGAATGTTCTCAGCCATTAAATGCTCTATTGAATGCAACGCAGGCATTTCCATATGCTCTTTGTTTGGTTGTTTAAATCGAATATCATATTTATAAACTTCATCACCATTTACACCTTTTTTAAGCCCCGCTAATCGAACAAATGGTGCGACGACTTTTGTATGGTCTAAATTAAAGCTTTCAACATTCATTTTCTCCATGATATCAAACTCCTTTAACTATTAGTCTTCTAGATAAATCAATATTACCATCTTCCAAATACTTTTTCATTAAAAATTCCAACAATTCTTACTATTTTAATTGGTTTTCATAAAAAAACACTTTAGCCAATTAACTAAAGTGTTCTACTACTATTATTTATTTCTTTACTCTGGATTTCAATAAACCAATGATTGCTGGTAAAACTGAAACAAAAATAATAATTAATATTACTTTTGAGAAGTTGTCTTTAACTATTGGGATATTACCAAAGAAGTAACCTGCTAATGTACAAATACCTACCCATAAGAATGCACCTATAATGTTATACATTAAAAATTGACGATAATGCATTCGGCTAGCACCGGCTACAAATGGGATGAACGTTCGAATAAATGGCATGAAACGAGCGAAGATAATCGTTTTCCCACCATGCTTATTAAAGAAATCCTGTGCTTTTTGCATACGGTCTTGATTAATAATACGTCCTAAAAAGCTCTTAGGTGAAATAGCCGTTCCAACTTTTTGTCCAATCTCATAGTTTACCGAATCTCCAAATACAGCTGCTACGAAAAAAACTAAAAGAAGAATCGGTAAATTAAATGCTCCAAGTGCAGCAAATGCTCCGCTGGCAAATAGTAATGAATCACCTGGTAAGAACGGGAATATTACAACACCCGTTTCTACAAAAACAATGGAAAAGATAATACCATATGACCAAACACCAAATTGTTGAATTATTTCAACGAGATGTTGATCAATATGCATTATAAAGCTAAATAAGTTCTGTATAAGTTCAATCATTCAATTCACTCACAATCTTTTTTTCTCACTTGTTTATCATACTGTTTTCTCACTATACTGTCACGGATTTATAAATATGTATGCTTTTAATAAACGTTGTGAAATATAAAAAGTTCCGCAAATCGTGCGGAACTTTTATATTTATTATGCACTCGTTATGAAGTTATTTGTTTACTTTAAGTAATGTACTCATAACAACTTAGTTTATAGAAATTACTACCCTTATTCTTACTTTGTAGACTTGTCATCAAATCAAATATAACCCTAAAACGTTAATATTATAAATATTTCTCGAACCAGCCTGTAATTTGCTCAAGTCTTTCTATACGTAGATTCGGTAATCCTGCTCGAGATAAGTTATGATCTGCGTCTGGGAATCTCACAAACTGGGTTTCCTTCCCCATAGACTTTAACGTAATATACAGTTGTTCTGCTTGTTCTATTGGACAACGGAAATCCTTTTCACTATGCAAGATTAATAATGGCGTCTCCACATTTTCTGCATATTTAAGCGGTGAATGTTGCCATAGCTTTTCTACATCTTTCATATCTGTACCGATTTGCCAATCACTGAAATAGTAACCAATATCTGATACACCATAGAAGCTAATCCAGTTCGAGATTGAGCGCTGTGTAACAGCTGCCTTAAAGCGATTTGTATGACCTACAATCCAGTTTGTCATAAAACCACCGTAGCTACCACCAGTAACTCCAAGTCGATCTGTATCAATCCAATCCTGATCCGCAATAACCGCATCTAATCCAGCCATAATGTCTGCATAATCTCCACCACCATAGTCACCACGTACGGCATCTACAAATTCTTGGCTATAACCGTGGCTTCCTCTTGGATTTACATAAAGGACGCCATAACCTTGCGCTGCAAGCAACTGCAACTCATGGAAAAATGTATTAGCATACATCGCATGCGGTCCACCGTGAATTTCAACGATTAGTGGATATTTATTACCTTCTACATACTGAGCCGGCTTCATCAACCAACCGTATACATCAAATCCATCTGAACTTTTATAAGAAATTGCTTCAGGTTGAACAAGTTCAACCTCGTTCACAAAAGCATCATTGAAATGAGTCATTTGCTGTCTTTCACCTGTAGTCACATCATATTTAAAAAGTTCACCTGGCATTATAGGATTGCTAATCGCTAACAGCGCGAACGAACCATCACGCTCAACATCGTAGCCATAAACATGTTCATTTTCAGGACTTGCTGGATAAATCGCACCATCCAATGTTGCATAATATACTCGAATATCTCCCATAGTAGAGACTTGGAAATAAAGGTCATTCGCTTTCGTCCACACAACAGTTGGTGCAGTAGCTCCTTGCTGATGATCCGCAACAGCAAGATCTCCAATTGGCGCATCAAAACCTTCAGTTAAGTTTCTATAATACTGCTCTTCTGTATCGTAAATATAAATTGCACCATGTGTCGCGTTTTTGTATGAATGATTACCACCATAAAATGCTATGTACCGATCATCATATGAAAAATATGCATCTCCATAAGAACCTTCTTCATTTAGAATGGTCGTCTCTTCCTTTGTTTCAATATCAACTAATAGCAGGTGCCGACTGAAATCAAAATCTTTATTTTCTGCACGATTCACTGATAAAACTAACTTTTTACCATCATGGGATACTGCTTCAATGCTGTAATTATGATTGCCTTCAGTAAACAATTCAATATCAGCAGATGCTACTTCAATTTTACCAATATGATTATAACTATCTTGAGGTAGTAACCCTATACTATCAGCTTTATATTTCATACCTTCTACTACATAAGCAGTTGGCTTTTTCTTTTCTTCTTTTTCAGCTACATCTGAGAAGTTTTTACCTTCCTTAAGTCGGCCACTAAACCAAATACTCTGACCGCACGGTGACCATTTGAATTGTGAAACACCATTTTCTAATGTTGTAAGCTGACGCGCCTCTCCACCATGTTTAGAAATAATGTAAATTTGATTTTTTTCATTGCGATTCGATAAAAATGCAACATTTCGCCCATCCGCTGACCAAGTGGGCGATGAAATACGATCTTCCCCATACGACCACTGCGTTACTGCTCCACTTTTAATATCTAAATGAAATAAATGCGCTATATATTTGTTTTTTTCTTCATCAATACTTGTACGAACAAAAACTGCCTCTTCACCACTTGGAGATAATTGTGGATTTGTGATAGAGTGCAAGACATATAAATCCTCTGCTTTCAATAAACGCTTTGACATAAAAAAACTCCCCTTTCATTTATATGAAAACCTCTTTAATTTTCAATATATTTGCATTAATCAAACATATATATGTATTGTAACCATAAATTACTTATAAAGACAAAGAGTTTACATATTTTTTCTTATTACCATGGCGTCTGGATTTTTATTCATTAAATTTTATGATAATATAGGGGAGTTATCATTAGCATCGAAGGAGTCTTACATTATGAACAAGAAACCAGAGCTCCAACGTGGGTTGGAGCAACGACACATTACGTTGATGTCGCTCGGTGCCGCCATAGGAGTCGGTCTATTTTTAGGTTCTGCAGGAGCAATAAAATTAGCTGGACCAGCTATTTTAATTGCTTATGCACTTGGTGGCGCTGTTATTTTCATTATTATGCGTTCGCTTGGCGAAATGGCCGTAAACAATCCAGTTGCCGGTTCATTTAGTCGCTATGCTAGAGATTATTTAGGTCCTCTAGCTGGATTTATAACAGGCTGGAACTATTGGTTCTTGTGGATTGTTACTTGTATGGCAGAAATTACAGCAGTTGGCGTGTATATGCAACTTTGGTTCCCAGATTCTCCAAAATGGTTATGGGCTTTAGCAGCGTTAATTGTCATGGTTATGGTAAATTTAATTGCTGTAAAAGCTTATGGTGAATTTGAATTTTGGTTTGCACTCATTAAAATCCTTGCCATTATTTCAATGATTGTACTTGGATTAGGTGTTATTTTATTTGGTATTGGCAATGGTGGTATTGCTGTTGGCTTTAGTAATTTATGGAGCCATGGTGGATTTTTCCCGAATGGTATACAAGGTGTTTTCATGTCCTTACCAATAGTAATGTTCGCTTATCTAGGTATCGAAATGATCGGGATTACGGCTGGTGAAGCTAAAAACCCTGAAAAAGTTATTCCTAAAGCAATCGATACTGTTCTTTGGCGTATTTTATTATTCTACGTAGGTGCATTACTTGTAATCATGTCGATTTATCCATGGAACGAAGTAGGCTCTACAGGTAGTCCGTTCGTTTTAATGTTTGATAAAATTGGTTTACGTTATGCTGCAGGGATTATTAACTTTGTTGTTTTAACAGCCGCATTATCTAGCTGTAATGGTGGTATTTTCAGTACTGGCCGTATGCTATTTAACTTGGCTGAACAAAAACAAGCACCAAAATTATTTGCGAAAATTAGTAAAGGTGGCGTACCGGCTACAGCCATTATGGCATCTGCATTCGTATTATTAATCGGTGTGGCGCTGAACTATTTTGTCGCTGAAAAAGTATTCGTATGGGTGACTAGTATATCTACTTTCGGAGCCATCTGGACATGGGCAATTATTTTAATTACTCAATTAAAATTCCGGAAATCATTATCAAAAGCACAAGTATCTAAACTAAAATATAAAGCATTTATGTATCCAGTCGGACCATATTTAGCTCTTGCCTTTTTATCACTCGTCATGATTTTAATGGCTTACTTCCCAGATACTCGAATCGCACTTATTGTCGGTCCGATATGGATTTTATTTGTCTATATTATGTATCAGGTAATTTATAAAAATAAAAAGTAAAGAAAGGAGATGCCTTATAGGCATCTCCTTTTTATTATTTATTTAGAGCATGTTCCTTCAAAGAACGACGCAAAATTTTCCCCGTCGTATTTTTAGGTAGCTCTTCAATAATTTCAATTTGCTTTGGTATTTTATATTTCACTAGCTTTTCTTGACAATATTCATAGATATCTTCAGTAGTTAGATTCAGGTCTTTCAACACCACATACGCAAAGACTTCTTCACCAAAATTGAGATCCGGTAAACCTATTACTGCAGCTTCCACGATACCTGGGTGTGCATATAGTACTTCTTCCACCTCACGCGGATAGACATTATAGCCACCGACTATGATCATATCTTTCTTTCGATCAACAATATAGAAGTAACCTTCCTCGTCCATTTTCGCAAGGTCTCCTGTATATAACCAACCATCACGAATAGTTACTGCTGTTTCTTCTGGCATTTTATAATAGCCTTTCATCACATTAGGACCTTTGACAACAAGTTCGCCTACTTCACCAACAGGTAATTCCTCTCCTAATTGGTTGAATACTTTGTTTTCTACATTGACGATGTTGGTACCAATTGAACCAGGCTTTCTCTCACGATCTAGTGGGTTAAAACTTGTTACTGGTGATGCCTCAGATAAGCCATAGCCTTCGGAAATATTCACGTTAAACTTGTCTTCAAAGTTATGTAGCAATGCTACCGGTAAAGAAGAACCTCCAGATATAGCTAAACGAATTGATGAGAAATCTTCTGGATTACCGTTTGGGAATTGATATAAGAAATTGTACATTGTTGGTACTCCCGCAAAAACAGTAGCCTTATGCTCTCTTGCAATTTCGAATACATCTTTTGGACTGAACCTAGGTACAATCAATAATGTTGCCGCATTTAATAGTGGTGCATTCACTACTACCGTAAGGGCAAACACATGAAAGACCGGTAAAGCCGTAATCACACGATCTTCAGGAGAAATAGTCAAATACTCCGCTACATCACGCGCATTTGAAAAAAGGTTTTTATGTGTTAACATAGCACCCTTGGGTTGTCCTGTCGTTCCTGAAGTATACAAAATAATAGCTGTATCTTCTGGATTTAATTCTGTAGGTTCAAAATCTGCTGAAGATGAAGCAAGCAACATTGAAAATGATCTTACTTTTTCTTTTACAGGGCTTTCTAACTCTGTCAACTTAGCTGCTGTTTCAGGAGCAGTTTCACATACAATGAATGCTTCTACATTCGGAAATGCAGTTACGCCTACTTTAACTAATGGCAATAAAGAATCTAATGCAATAACTACTTTTGCATCTCCATTACGTACAATATACGTAATCTCATCTGGTGTGTAAATTGGATTAATCGGAATTACAGTTGCCCCTACGCGCATTGTTGCATATAAAGAAATTAAAAAATGAGGTGTATTGCCAAGTAAAAACGCAACATGATCCCCATTTCCTACCCCTAATCCCTTTAAAGCTGAAGCAAAGCGTGCAACTGATTCTTCAAATTCACCATAATTCGTATCTTTCCCCATAAAATGATACGCAATCTTTTCTGGTTGCTCTTTTGATGTTTTATGAACTGCCGAAACTAAATTCATATACTCATCTCCCCTTTGTTAGAATAGAATGAATAGTCATTCATTTCTGTCTTCATTATATAAAAATTTACAAAATAAAACAACAAACAGCTAATTTTAGCGAAAAGTAGTATTTAGAATTTTCACCACCAAAAAAGCCTATCAATCACCAGAGGTAATTGATAGACTTGCGTAGTTCTATAACATTAGAGGTAATTAGCATTAGCGAATATGGGATAAATAACGCCAGCGAATTAAATAGAAATATAAAAATTGAACACAAGTGATAGCTATTAAAACGATTAATATTTCCCTCAATATTGAAAGCTCTGCAATACCTATCCAAAATGCCTGTAATGACATAAATGCAAATGTACTGTGCAACATTGCTAGACCCCAAGGTAAAAAGAACTGTGGTATCAACTGTCTATTCACAATTTTCCGTAGTTCTCTTTCCGTAATCCCCATTCTCCTGAGTGCATTAAATTGCTGCTTATCTCGCTCTAAACCCGTATATAACTTAAAGTAAATAAAACTACCAGATGCTAAGAAAAACACAGAAGCTGCCAATAAGCCAATAAACAATAACAATGCAAAAGTCGAACGAATGAATGAATAATCTAAGCCGGAATTCTCAAAGTAAAATGGTAATTCTCCTTGATGATTATTCAGGTAAGCATCTGTCACCATCGCATCTAACTCTACTCCAATGTTCTTAGTAGCTGTCCACTGTGGTACATGAAATACATACAAGTGATTTGTGGACTGTTCGGCATTTGCTCCAACCATTGCTTCATCAATTAAATTGAAATCATCATCATTTATCACAATGACATTCGTTCCAAGCTCAGTAGGGGAAAAAAGAACACGTGGATAAACTGAATTGATGTAGAGTGGAATACTATTTTCTTGTAAAACTGTCCTGACCTTTTTGTTCTTTAATTCTTCCAGAGACTTCTCAGAGTAAGCTAAAAAGATGGCCTCCCCTTGATCCAAATTGACAACAGGATAACCAAATACAAGTGCCAGTCGATTAATATCTGATTGTCGAATAATTTTTACCGGTTGTTGAGTATTAGAAGATGTTTGACGTTTAACAGTAAACTTATTTAAATGATAAGAAAGTCCTTTAGCTTCTAATTCTTTCGTCAAACCATTAATATGTGCTTCTTCATAAGGGTTGTCTATTTTACTGGAATAGACGAGGCCTAATGGATTTAGCCGATGAAACTGATGAGTAAATGTCGACATAGAGATTAGAGTACCCATAGCTAAAAAAGCCAAGGTGGAAACCATGCAAGAGATAAAAAACATACGCGCATTTTCTCGCATAATAACAGACACTTCCGAAACAGTTATTAAACGATACTTATGCCAATACATTTTCTTTCGAGCACGTACAAAAGACATAAGCCACTGCAGTGTATCCGTGAAAAACAAATACGTCCCCAAACTTGCTAAAGGTGGTAATATTGCTGATAAAACCATTAACCGTTCTTGTGTCGTTAATGAAGCTAGCACATAAGAAAGAATTAATATCAACACACCTAAAATAGCTCGCCATTTTGAATAAGAAGCTGTCTGTTCATTACCCCAGTAACCTTTTAGTAAATCGATAACATCACGATCTCGTATGAACATCACACTAACAAACGTAATGATTACAAATAAACTTGTAAACGTTCCAATTGTTAATGCAAATGGCTCCCAAGAAAAATACAAAGGAAGGCTATCAATTTGTAATATTTCACGAACAATCATAAAAAAGAATTTCGCAAAGGCATAACCAAATACAATCCCTAGAATAATGGAAGTTACTCCAATAATTATCGTCTCAAGTAATACCAACTTATTTAGCTGACGTTTTTCCATTCCTAGATGCATGAGTAAACCAAATTCCTTGGAACGTGCCTGAAGAAATGCACGCATCGAGTAGAATAAAAAGAACATCATAAATAGCACTAAAATGACTTCAGCGATAAACATTCCTTGGAACGCAATTTCCCGTAGAAACTCATCCTCTACCTTCGGATGAAACATAAGCATCGAGTAAATAAAAAACACCATAACTGACGATACGCTCGACATAAAAAACGCTGCATAAACTCGATAATTTCTTATAACATTACGGTAGGCGAACTGTCGAAAAGTCACCGACATGACCTCCCAATAGACTGAGCACATTCAAAATTCCTTGGAAAAATGTCTGACGATGATCATCTTTATAGATTTCATTGAAATACTCACCATCTTTGATAAATAACACACGATCACAATAACTTGCTGCAATTGGATCATGCGTCACCATTACGATTGTCGTACCCTCTTTTTTATTTATTCTGCCTAACAGCTCTAACACATCTCTTGAAGAATTGGAATCTAAATTTCCAGTTGGTTCATCTGCTAAAATTAGAGATGGTTTATGAATAAGAGCTCGTCCAATTGCCGTCTTTTGGGCTTGTCCACCAGAAATTTCGTTTGGACGTTTCTCTAAAATAGACTGAATGCCTAACTGCTTGGATACATTCTGCACCCGCTCTTCCATTAGCTCAACATCCATATTATCCAAAGTCAAAGGTAATACCATATTCTCCTCAACCGTTAGCATCTGTAATAAGTTGAAATCTTGAAACACGAAGCCAAGTTGACGACGTCGAAAATAAGCCAGTTCGTTTTTTTTCAACTCATGAGGCTTAATGCCATCTACGGTGATTTCACCTGACGTAGGTGTATCTATCGTTGAGACAACATTTAACAACGTCGTTTTGCCGCTGCCTGAAGGACCCATGACAGCCAAAAATTCGCCTTTCTCTACTTCAAAACTCAGCTGATTAAGCGCTCGATGCGTAACTTTTCCTTCATAAACTTTTGTAACTTCATCAATTTTCAAGATAGACACAAATCCACCTCACCTTCTATGAAATGTGGCCGGCTCCCTTCCGTAACCAAAGTTCGTGTCGTCCTGACACAACGGTTACGTGATCCACACCCTTTGGCGCGCGCCAAGCGTGGAAGGCTCGAATACAAGACGCTATATCAGTCTTATGCCGAGGACTCGAGCAACTGGCGTCCGAAGCCGAACCCTTTGAAATACTGAAAACGCCCTACGAACGGTTAAACAAAACCTTCATCTTCGTCCCTTTCCCAACCTCAGATTCGATTAATAACTGGTGTCCCAATTTATCACAAACCTCTTGGGCTAAATACAAACCCATTCCTGTTGATTCACCTGTTTTACGTCCATTCTCACCTGTAAAAAATGCACGTGTTACACGCTTCAAATCTGATGAAGGTATACCTATTCCTTCATCTCTAATTGTCAGTTCAATATGGTTTTCTACAACTTCCGTGGATAAATATATTTTTTTACCCTCTTCAAACGTATATTTAACTGCATTTGTAATAAATTGACCAATAATAAATTTCATCCATTTTGAATCAGTTGGAACCATAAGTTTTTCATCTATCGCAATATCAGGATAAACACGATGCGCAATAAATAACCGTTTATGCTCATTAACTGCCTCAATCACCATTTGACGAAGTTCAACCTGTTCGATTTTCATATCCTCTTCAAACGTATCGATTCTCGCATTCATCAATACTGTTTCAAGACTACGTTTCATACGATCAACTTCTTCTTGCACACTCTTCTTATCTAATTCACCATCTTCTTGCAATAGTAATTCTAATACAGCAAGAGGTGTTTTCATTTGATGTACCCATTGATTCATGAATTGTAAATGTCGATTTTGTTTTGCATATAAAGCCTGTACTTCTAGTTGATATATTTTATAAAGTGTATGGATGAAAATCTCTGTTTGCAAATGCTCTGGTGTTTTTGCATTTTTTTGTAATGCATCTTCCATTGCTCTAGGCTTAACAGATATCTTTTTATAGAAAGATTGACGCATAATATAACGAGTCGCTAAATATGTGAACGTTAATATTAATGTAATCACAATGGAATACACTGCTGTATCTACATTTCGGAAGCCGTCTAGCCAATATAACACTAAAATAAATAACACTAATAGCACTTCAAAAAAGACTAATGTAATATTATCCTTCAGAAATAATCTGACATTCGGCATTATTAAGACTCCTCTGAGTGTAATACAAACCTATATCCCGCGCCTCTAACTGTTTCAATCGTCGACTGAACTTCATAATCTGACAACTTCTTTCGTACACGTGTCATGTTCACATTTAACGTATTCTCATCTACAAATGCTTGATCGTCCCACAGCTCTTCTAGTAACTGCTCTCGAGAAACAACTTTAGGAGCTTGTCCCATCAACAATTCTAGAATTACACATTCTTTTTTTTGTAATGGAATTTGAGCTTGTTTTGTATGCAATTCCATACGTTCTAAAAATAGATGCAGCTGACCTTGTTTTACAGTTCTCTCTTCTTGCTTAGTAGCATATTCTCCATATGACCGACGTAAATGACTCTTTATTTTTGCTAGCACGATTTCGTAATGGAACGGTTTCGTAATGAAATCATCTCCACCATTTTCAAGTGCAAAAATTTGGTCCATTTCGCCTGAACGAGCTGATATAAAAATAATTGGACAAGTCGTCAACTGTCTAAGCTGACGACACCAATAATATCCATCATAAGAAGGTAAATTAATATCAAGCAAAACAAGATGAGGATCGAACGCCGTAAACTCTTCAAGGATGCTATCAAAAGATTCTACAGTTTTTACTTCATAATGATATTTGCGCAAAGTATCAGCAAGTAACGAAGCAATTTTCAAATCATCCTCTACGATTAATATACGATGAGTATTCATTCCACTCTCCCCTTCATCTTGACCGCAATTTCAAACATTATGCTGTCAAATTTAATTAATAAATTAATTGTATAAATTGTTCTTTCGTAACACCACCAAAGTATGTTGGTACATCGATAGCATTTAGTGCTTCCTCAATAACATTGCGTTCATAATTTTTCCCTACTAATGCTTGTTCTACATCTGCCATATCACCAACGCCAAAGAAATCGCCGAAAATATGCACTTCCTCCATAACGCCTTTTTTCACTTCTAAACGCACATCAATACTTCCTGAAGGGAAACGTTGAGAGCGTTGTAGGTTGAATTTTGGAGATTGACCGTAGTTCCAATCCCATTGTTGGTAACGTTCTTCAGATAATTTGTAGATATTAGCCCAGTCTTCATCAGTTAGCTCATAATATTGTATGTTCTCTTCGCCACCGAAAATTGATTTTAAGATTTCCAGGCGGAATTCTTCAACTGTCATTGGTTCATTCATAAATTCTGTAATATTCGCTACACGTGATCGAATCGATTTGATTCCTTTTGATTCGATTTTCTCTTTTTTCACTTTTAAAGCTGAAACAACTGCATCAATTTCTGTATCAAACAATAATGTCCCATGGCTGAACATACGACCTTTTGTTGAGAATTGAGCGTTACCTGATATTTTACGACCTTCAGCCATAATATCATTACGACCTGACAATTCCGAGTTAATACCCATTTTTTGTAATGCATCCACTACTGGCTGAGTGAATTTTTTAAAGTTTTGGAAGCTATCTCCGTCATCTTTTGTTAAGAAACTGAAGTTTAAATTTCCTAAATCATGATACACGGCACCACCACCAGATAATCGACGTACAACGATAATGCCATTGTCTTCAACATAATCAGTATTTATCTCTTCTACTGTATTTTGATTTCGACCAATAATAATTGAGGGTTGATTGATATAGAACAGTAAAAAAGAATCTTTCTCTACATCCATCGTTTTTAACGCATACTCCTCAATGGCTAAGTTAATGCGTGGATCTGTAATACCTTTATTATCTATAAAAAACATTCATTTCACTCCTCTTTCGTGTCTCAACAATTATTTTAACTTAAAATTAGGTTTTTGTATTGACATAAATGTCTCTGTTATAATACAATACATAATAACAAAACAGTAATATAACAGATTACTTAGGAGGCGAAACACAATGTTAGAAAATGTCGTTGAATTTTTCAAAAATTTACCCGCAAAACAATGCACTGTATGCGGTGAGAAAATAGAAGAACAAAGCGAGTGCTATTCAAACACTTGTGAACATTGCAATTCTCTTTAATCGTTAATTATTGATCAACCGAATTCCCCATTCGATTGATAGCTCACATTCATCACTAATTGAACCTTAGAGATGAACCTATATTAAATCGCTTACTTTTGAAAAGCGAAGAGAGCCTGAACCACTCTCTTCGTTTTTTCTTTTTACATAAAATACTTCACAAAAAAAGGTTAAAGAGCATATTGCTCTTTAACCTTTTTCAATATTATTCAGTTACTGCATCAGTATTTGAATGACGTTTTTTAAATATTAATGCAAAGTATCCAAAAGTAATGGCTAAGCAAACAACCATGAAACCTACTAGAATACCTCCATTTGTCCAGAAGAAGCTCATATCTCCAGTAGAAATCGCAGCTTTAAATCCTTGGACAGAGTATGTCATTGGTAATAATGTATTGAAAATGTGCAATGGTTTCGGCACTAATTCTAATGGGAATGTACCTGCACTAGTTGTCAATTGTAGGATCAAGATTAGGATAGCTACAAAACGACCTGGATCTGAGAAAATTGATACTAACATTTGAGTTAATGATAGGAATGTATAACTTGTAACTATCGCCATTAAAATGAACGCACCCATATTAACCGGTTCAAGTTTTAGACCCCAAACGACTATCGCAACAGCAGCCAATGATTGAATTAATCCAACAACTGCCAAAACAGCTACTTTACTAGTAAACCATGAAACACCGTTAATCGGTTTTATCGCTGGTTCAACTAATGGGAAGACGATTGTGATTAATAGCGCACCTACAAATAGACCAAGTGCTAAGAAGTATGGCGCGAAACCTGTACCGTAGTTAGGTACTGCGTTAATTTCTTGTTTCTCAACCGCTACTGGTTCACCGACCATGTCATAAGTTTTTTGCGTTGCACTTACTTCAGCAGCTTGTTCATTCGCTTCTTTTAATTTTCCTTGTAATGTGTTAGAACCATCTTTTAGTTCAGATGTTCCGTCTTTTAATTGACTTGAGCCATCTTGTAGTTTATCTAAGCCTGTTATAAGTGATGTAGTACCACCGCTTAATGTGACTAAACCTGTTGATAGTTTACTAGAACCATCTTGTAATTGACCCATACCACTTGTTAATGATTGTGTACCATTTGCAAGTTGTGATGAACCATCAGCTAATTGTGATGAACCTGATTGTAATTTATTGAAACCACCAGTTAGATCAGTTAAGCCAACTTGTAATTGGCCTGCTCCAGCATCTAGTTTTTTAGCGCCAGCAATTGATGTACTCCAATTAGAAGCCAATTGATTAGTGCCTGCTGCTAATTGTTTTGTACCAGGAGCTAATTCTCCACTAACTGTTTTATTCATTTTATCTAAACCAGCTGCAACTGTTGCTGCACCTTGTTTTAATTCTACTGCCTTATCAGACGTAGGTATTTTCATAGTAGAAACTTGATTATTTAGTTGTGCTGTTCCCTCACTTAACGCAGCAGCATTTTCACTGACTTTAGTAGCAGTTGCATTGATCTTTCCTGCTGATTGAAGTAAAGCACTTTTTTGTTCTTCAGAAATATTCATAGCCTTAATTTGATTAACTAGCTCTTTTGTATCCGCTGCTAAAACTTGTGATCCTGCATTTAAACCAGCAGCTCCATCTTTTGTATCCTTAACGCCCTGTTGCAAGGCTGGCACTTTTTCAGTCATAGTACCTAGACTATCTACAAGTTGCGTAACTCCTGCAGAAACATTTTGTGCACCTGGTGCTAATTGACCTAATCCTGCACTTAACGTACCGACACCTGTATTTACTTTTTGTGCACCGTCGTTTAGTGCATTAATATTTGCTGTATTTCCTTCTAAACCTTGCACTAAAGTTTCGGTACCTTTTTTCAATTCTGTTGAACCAGATTGTAATTGGCTTGAACCGTCTTTAGCAGATAGAATACCTGCATTCAAATCTGCAGATCCTTTTGCTAAAGATAAAGCACCTTGGTTTAAAGTACCTGCACCATCTGCTGCTGAATCAATACCATTTTTTAAATCTGTCGATCCTTTTGCTGCTGTTTTAGCACCATCATTTAATTGAGTAGCACCATCTGCTGCACTTCCAATACCGTCTTTTAATTGACTAGCACCATCTTTTAATTTGTTAGAGCCCTTTTCAAGTTTTACAGCACCATCTGCTGCTTCACCGAAACCGTCTCCTAATTTTGCAATATTATTAAATAGCGTTTCAGCATAAGTAGCAGAAACTTTTTTATTTACTTCAGCACGCACAAGCTCCATTGCTGTATTACCGATTTGTCCACCTAAGAAGTTGTATCCTTCATTTGGTCGATAAATGATTTTCATTTGTTCAGGATTATCTTCTAATAAAGTACCAGCATTTTCTGAGAAGTTTTCAGGAATTTCAATTAAAATATAATAATCGCGATTCTTTAATCCTTCCTCTCCTTTTGCCTTAGATACTTCAACAAATTTAAATTCTTTACTATCTCGTAAATTATCGACTAACTCATTACCTAATTGCTGTTCTTCTCCTTCTATTTCAGCGCCTTCGTCATTGTTGACAAGAGCAACTGGCAAATCCTGTAAATGTGCGTATGGATCCCAGAAAGCCCATAGGAACATACCTGCATAAAGTACAGGAACGAAAAGAACTGCGATAATAGCAATCAGCATTTTTTTCGTGCGGAGAATTTTCGCAAACTCTGCCTTAATCATTCTTCATTCCTCCTACAAAACTGTGTGACCGAATCTCTCAATCAGTCATTTTTATTCAAAAAAAGAGTCTCACGGTAAGAGACCTCGAAAAATGGTATCTCGAAACAGTGAAGCTATTTTCTCTTCTGACAGTTCAAAATCATGCGTTTCTCCCCAGTCAGCAACAAAACCAAAATAAGCTTTTAATAATAAGTATGCAACTAGATCTGGTTCACATTCCCGAATTTCACCTTTGCTAATGGCTGTTTTAATTTTGTCACCAACAAAGTTAACAATTTCTTGTTCAATTCGAATGAGCACATGTTTCACTGCAGGTGTTCTAAGTTCCTTTTCTTCTTCTATCAATTTTGCATACAGAAGATGTACTTCTCGAAACTCTAATACTTTCATCAACACCGCGTGTGCATTTTGCTGGAATGGTTGTTCTGCTGAGATTGCTTCGTCTGCTGCCGTTTTCATCTCTTGAATCATTTTCACGACAATCTCTTGAAAAAGGATTTCTTTATTACTAAAAAAAGTATAAATTGTTCCTTTCCCTACGTTCGCGATTTTCGCTACTTGATCCATTGTTGTAGCTTTATACCCAAAAAGAGAAAATGACTTCGAAGCCGCTTCAAGTATTTCTTGTCTGCGGTCCAATTTGTTTCTCACCAACTTTCATTTTGAATAAAAATGACCAGAAAACTAATTTAGTCATCTGGTCATTTATTCTACACGCAACAATTGAAAGTTGCAAGTGTTTTCCATACAAAATAACGAGCTATTTTATTTTGATGAATCATTAGACGATTCTTCATCTTCTTCATCATTCTTATTCATGTGATCCATACCTTTTGATCCGTCATTTGATTCTTCTTTCACTTTACTCATATCTGGATTACCCACAATTATTTTTTGTTTCGGCATAACATGTAGACCTCTTGCATTTGTGTGAGCATGCATGTAGTAAACTCCATCATGTTCAAAAGTGATAGTCGCTTTGTAATTACCTTTTTCATCCAGTTTACCTTCGATCATTTGCCCATCTTCACGCATACCTGATTCCCATACTTCAAATTTCACGTCATCTGCATCGTTCACATCTTCTCCACCTTGTGTTACATGTGCAGCTAATTCAATCTCTTTATTTGCCTCCACTTTTTCTGGTGTTAAAATATCAACTTTTACTTCGACAGTTGTTCCTTCATTATTTGACACATGGTCTTCTTTCTTTTCATCATTATTACATCCTGCAAGTAAACCTATAATTACTAATAAACTCATCATCCATTTCTTCATTATTAAAACTCCTCTACCATTGGTATTTGTATTGTAATTGTTGTTCCTTTTCCAAACTCACTATCAATTTGCCAAGTACCTTCATGCAATTTAACAAGCTGATCAACTATTGAAAGACCTAATCCACTTCCGCCATCACTACGGCTTCTCGCTTTATTTACTCTATAAAACCTCTCTGTTACATGAGGTAGATCCTCCGCCGGAATCCCGATGCCATGATCTTCTATTTCAATGTTTACAAAACGTCCATTTGTTTCTGCAGTTATTTCTATTGATGTCTTCTCATTAGAATAACGTAATGCATTTTCAATTAAGTTTATGAAAATTTGCTTTAATTTCTCTTCATCTGCATTAACTATAATATCCTCACTAACATCAATATTCACTTTTATGTCCCTTTTAAGCGCTTGTTGCTCTGTTAATAACACTACCTCACGAATTGTTTCTGCAAGTGGTAACGGAAATAATGCAATCGGTTCATATAAGTTAGTTGCTCGTGATAATTGTAACAATTCATTTGTCAGCTTTTCCATACGATTAGCTTCTCGGACGATTAAGGAAATCGTTTCATGCTGTTCTTGTTCTGGAATTACCCCTTCTTGTATAGCTTCTCCGTATCCCTTCACATAACTAATAGGAGTTCGTAATTCATGTGACACGGTAGCTAAAAAACTCTTTTGCTTCTCATCATTTTGTTGAATAGCGGTCGCCATTTTGTTAAAGGTTTTTGATAACTGGCCAATTTCGTCCTTTGATGTAACTTGGACTCTCATTTCATAATTTCCTTCAGCCATTTTCTCTGCAGCATTTTGCAATGCATTTAGAGGTTTCATAATATGACCTATTCCCTTATAAATACCAAAACCTACAATTATTAAAAATACTGCTGCACTACCTAATAAAAAAATAACTTCTTTAGATGCCAATTCCGATATTTTCGCTAACGGGAAATATATATAAATAATACCTTCTAAACGGTTTTGATCTGTCAGCGGAATAATAACAGAAATAATTTGCCGATCAAAGCGCTCCTCATATCCCATCTTGGTGACAGTTTGTTCTTGTAAAAGTTTCTGCCGCTCCTCTGCACCAATCAATGTTTTGTAATCAATATCAAATGGTACACAAGCACTTAGTTCACGTGGATTCTTAACAGCAAATACAGAGACATCTGAGTAATTATTATAATTATCAATTTGCGCGATCAAATCTTCGGTTACTTTACCGCCTTCATAAATCGTTGCCAATTTCTCCCCAACTTCAATCATCGACTGTTCCGCATCTTTAACATACAATCGTTCATATAAAAAATGGGTTAGTATGTACATAAAAAGAACGGTTAGTGTTAAGAAAATTAAAATCATTGCCCAAATTCGTGAAGACAGTTTTTTCATATCCTTACCTCAAAGCGATAGCCTAGCCCCCATACGGTGTGAATAAATTGACCAGCTTCTTTTCCTAATTTTAATCGAAGTGTTTTAATATGCGTATCTACCGTTCTGGTTCCCCCTGCATAATCTAGACCCCATAATTTCTCTAATAATTGTTCACGTGTATAAACCGTATTTTCATTTGTCATAAATAAATGTAATAAGTCAAATTCTTTTAACGTTAGGGGAATTACACTTCCTGCTACAAATACTTTTCTAGATACCTCATCCAAATCAATTGTCCCTTTACATAAATGCTTTACTTGCACCTCCACTGGAGCATTTCCCGTGCGACGTAACACGGCTATTATTCGAGCCACAAGTTCTGTTGATGTAAATGGCTTTACAATGTAATCATCTGCACCAATCGTTAAACCTTTTACCTTGTCCTCATTTGCATCCTTTGCAGTTAGGAAAATGATTGGTACATTCGAAGTTTTACGAATTTCTTCGCATACTTGAAAGCCATTTATACCTGGCATCATAACATCGAGCAATACTAAATCGACTTTCGCTTGAGCGAGGGTTGTTATAGCAACGTAGCCATTTTCAGCTTGTAGTGTTTGAAATCCTGACTTTTTTAACATCATATGGATTAAATTCCTCATATCTTGTTCATCATCTACAATTAGAATGGATGTCATTCGCTCATCTCCCTTACAATCAATTGAAATGGTCCTTTATCAACTTTCACTTTTTTTGTAACATCATTATTTTTCATAAAGTATAATGTTTGATCATCGTACCCTGCTACTACGACATATTGCTCAAAAAGTTGCACTGCAAATGGATTAGCGCCAATTTCTTGTGCACTCAATACACGACCTTCATCATTTACTTCATATAATTGACTTTGCCCATGACTGACAACATATATTCGGTCATTGTCAATCGCAAAACTAATTGGCATCATTGGTAGTGAAAGTTCACGATCCTTCTGCCCCTTATTTATATCAAAAATATCGACAGTCGTATTCGGTTTCATACCCGCTCCGTGTCCACCAAGCCATAGTTCTTTTCTTTTTTCTAAAATAATCATCCCGTGAGAGGATTTTGGAATTTGCCACTTATCTTTCACTTTAAGAGACTCTGCATCAAGGACAGAAAGTTTTGTATCTTTATAATTAACTACATATAAATTTTGTCCGTGGGTAACCATCGACATCGGATAATTACCTACCTTCTGCTCAGCGATTTGCTCGCCTTTACTAGTATAAGCCGTAACGCGATTCGTTTTGCCATTTGATATGTAGAGAATTTTCTTATTTGGTGCATAGATGGCATTCGTTACTCCAGCACCAGTTGCAATGGAATACGCCACTTCACCGGTACTTAAATTATAAACGTCCGCACTCTCTAGCTGGTTACCATAAAGCAGTAAATATTGCTGACCAATCAAAGTGGCACCTGTGTATGCTTTCTCTAATTGCCAAGTAGCAAAAACCTTTAAATCTTTATTTACAAAAGTGACTGAAGGCTGCTGTATATTGACTGCTGCGATAAAGGAAGTATCTGCTGGAATTGCTGGGTACGCATCCTTTCCACATCCAAAAAGGAGTAATAAGAAAAATAATATGATGACCGTAACACGCTTTCTCAACTCCATCACCCCTTCCCTTTTCATCATACTGTATAAATGTGAAATAATAATGAAAGAAAGGGAAGTAAATTGTGAACAATTAGAAATGTGGAATAGAATCGTCTAAAGAAATATAACCTAAGTTCACTACACGATAAATTGAACTCGAGGGGCTTGAGCTTGAGACTGGACACTCTGAAATGACAAAAGCGCTCTTCTAAGGGAACATAACCAGAGTTCGCGACGTCATGTATGCCTCAAGAATTACATAAATATATTGATAAAATGGCAAAAAAAATCGCTCTTCTGTAGGTATCTTTAAACCAACGAAAAGAACGACTCCATTATTCAAATAATTTTATTAATAACTCATCCACTGCGCTTCGAGCCTGGTCAACACAATTAGGTAAACTTGTTCCTTCATAAGAACTTCCTACCAACTTCATCGTAGGGAAGTGTTCATATAATTCTTGTTTAACTAATTCTACACGTTGAGTGTGACCAACTGTATACTGAGGCATAGCTTCTTTCCATCTCGAAACAACGGTAAATAATGGACTCCCTTTTAGCGGGGTCACTCTATTTAAATCTTGTAAGACAATCTTTTCAATCTCACCATCCGATAAATCGACAATCGCTTCATCACCTGAACGTCCTACATAAACTTCCAATAAAGCATAGCCCTCTGGAACAAATGCCGGCCATTTTCGATGTATCCATGAACAAGATGTAATTGAGAAATCGCTATTACGCGCAACAGTGAATCCAGAGCCATTAAAACTTTCATCCATTGCTTCTATGGGAAATGCCATCGATACAGTAGCAACAGTTGCTAGTGGGATATCTTGTAAATTTTGTAATAAACCTTGTTTGGCAAACATTTTTTGAGTTATAAGATGTGGTGTAGCTAAAATTACTGCGTCTGCGGCAATTGAGGTCTTATTATTCAAAGACAATGTGACTTGATGCGCTGCTTTTGCAATCGATTCAACTTTGACACTTTTTAAAATAGTCGTATCTATTAGTCGTCCCTCTAATGCCTCTATCAACGTTTCAAGACCATTTATAAAAGTTTGGAATGAACGCTCTTCAATGCTCTTTGAGTCATCATGAGAGGTCTCAGAAAGTGCCTTTTTCATACCTGTCATTAAACTTCTATATTCTTTTTCCATTTCAATTAGTTCTGGAAAAGTTGCTTGTAAACTAAGCTGTTCTATATCTCCAGCAGAAATACCTAATAAAAGCGGCTCTATAATATTCTCAACAGTTTCCTTACCGAATCTTCTACGTATAAATTTCCCTAAAGGCTGATCTTCTTGTACTCGAGAACGAGGAAACCATAGGTCACATGTAGCACGCACTTTACCGCTCCAAGACACAATATCAGAAGCTAAAAATGAAGATAACTTTGTGGGAATCCCTAAAATTGACCCTGCTGGTACTGGATATAGTTTTTCATTGACAGTAATGTACGTTTGACCTGCTTCACTTCGAATGAGCTGGTCTTCGATACCTAAGTCTTTTACTAATTTGGCCATACTATTATTGTTATCAATAAATGAGTTTGGACCACGTTCAATGATAAAATTTTCCTTGCGTACAGTTTGAATCTTGCCACCTAAACGATGAGAAGATTCAATCAGTACTATTTCTAATGGAAGTTTTTTCTCTTTAGCCTCTTGTTGCAAATAGAACGCAGCAGCTAAGCCTGAAATCCCACCACCGATAACGGCTACTCTTTGCTTTTGTTCAGTCACATCAATCATCACTTTCTATTAGGCTTGAGATAACGTTTTATTAATAACATCAACCATTGCATCGATGAATAATGGATCATCGTTTGGCATAGCTGGACGACGATAGTTAGCTCCTAATTCTTCACAAACTATACGACATTCATAGTCATTGTCATACAATACCTCTAAATGTTCCGCAGTAAAGCCTACTGGTGTATAAACAAATGAACGGTAGCCTTTTTCGTTGTATAGTTCGCGGGTTAAATCTTGAACATCTGGTCCAAGCCAAGGTTCCGGTGTTTGACCAGCACTTTGCCAGCCCACTTCCATATGTTCTACTCCTGTTTCTTTCTGAAGAATTTCAGCTGTTTCATGTAGTTGATCTGCATAAGGGTCACCTAATTTAACAATCTTTTCAGGTAATGAGTGGTTAGAAACAATTAGACAAGCTGTGTTACGTTCTTCTTCTGACATGTCAGCAAACGCTTCATTGATTTTTTCAGTCCAATATTGGATGAATTTTGGCTCTTTGTACCAGCTTTCAACTGAAGTGATTGTTAAACCACCTAATTCTTCTGCTTTTTCTTTCGCACGGCCATTGTACGATTTAATAGAGAATGTTGAGAAGTGAGGGGCAAGTACGATGGAAACTGCTTCAGTAATACCGTCTTTATGCATTGCTTCTACTGCATCTTCTACGAATGGTGCAATATGTTTTAAACCAATATAAAGTTTGTACTCTACTTCATCTTGAACTTCATTTAAACGAGCACATAATGCTGCTGCTTGTTTACGAGTTGTTTCTGCAAGAGGAGAAATACCACCGATAGCTTGATAACGGCTACGTAGGTCTTCGATTAACTCTTCGCTAGGTTTGCGACCATGGCGAATATGTGTATAGTATGCCTCAATTTCATCTTCGTTGTTTGGTGTACCATAAGCCATAACTAATAAGCCCATTGTTTTTTTCATTGTAAATTCACCTCAAAAAATTATTTACTACTTATTAAGAACGTACTTTAACTTGCTCTGCACTGTATTCATGAATAAGTGTTGTTAAACGTTTTAAAACATCTGGATCTACTGAAGGGAAAACGCCGTGTCCTAAGTTGAAAATATGACCCGGTACTTCTAAGCCCTGGTCAATAATTGCTTTTGTGCGTTCTTCAATAACAGACCAATCAGCTAATAATAATGTTGGATCTAAGTTACCTTGAACTGGTTTAGTCATCCCCATAGCGCGCGCTTCTTTAATCGGCAAACGCCAATCTAAGCCGACAACATCTACCGGTAAATCATGCCATTCCATTGCTAAGTGGCTTGCACCTACGCCGAATGTGATCATCGGAACATCTAACTCTTTTAGCTCACTAAAAATTCTTGTCATAACTGGTTTAATGAAGATACGGTAATCTTCTTTGCTTAGTGCTCCAACCCATGAGTCAAAAATTTGGAATGCCTTAGCTCCTGCTCCAACTTGAGCTTTAATATCCACAATAATCATATCCGCTAACTTGTCCATTAACATGAACCAAGCTTGTGGCTCAGATACCATGAATGATTTTGTTAAGCTGTAACTTTTAGAAGGACCACCTTCAATCATATAGCTCGCAAGTGTAAATGGAGCGCCGGCAAAGCCGATTAAAGGTACATCTAATTGTTCTTCAGTTAAAAGTTTTATTGTATCAAGCACGAATGGTACATGTTCTTCAGGATTAAATTCGCGTAAAGCTTCTACATCTTTTACAGAGCGAATTGGGTTTGAAATCACTGGACCAATACCTGCTTTTATTTTCACATCAACACCCATACCTGGTAGTGGTGTTACGATATCTTTATATAAAATGGCTGCATCAACATTATAATTTTGTACCGGTAAATGTGTCACATAAGCACACAATTCTGGTTGATGTGTAATTTCCTCTAATGAGTATTTCTCTTTAATCTTACGGTATTCAGGCTGTGAACGTCCTGCTTGACGCATATACCAAACCGGAGTATAGGCTGTCCTCTCTCCACGTGCTGCGCGTAAAAGCGTATCATTAATCTTTCTCATGAATAGATTCATTCCCTTCATATATAAAAGTTATTCGTTTCGACTTTCGTATCCGTTTTCACTATAGTCGTTTCCCATGTTATTGTATAGTTTTCCGCCCGAAATGTCATGAAATTGTTTGTAATGTTGACATCTTTTCGACAAAGATGTCTGACAATCTAAAAACCCTCAAATTCTTTTAATATATTTTACTTATTATCGATATATCAAACATACAATTATTAATTGTGCACATTATAATGTTTAATTGATATAAACTATGGCTAAATATTATATACAAAGGAATGATAAAAGCGCCGGCTCGAGCAACTAGCCACTGAAACTGGTTATATTTAAGAACATATAAATTAAATAGGAGGCGTTATTATTGAATATTTATTTAACATCTGGAACTCCAGAATTTATGGTAAGCTTACGAAAAAAATATCCCAACGAAAAAATGATTGTATTACATGGCTCTGGCAACTCTATGTTGCTACATGAGACAGAGGGAAAATCTGTTTTTCAAACCCCTCGAAGCTACGAAGTAATCGATTCAATTAATGAATTAGAAGACAAAGGTTTCTTTGTATTGAATCATCTACCTGTTTCAGATGAAGGTCGTCCTATATTTGAACATCGTTTTTTAAGTCGTTCGCATGTAATTGATTCGGATCCTGGTTTCAAAGCATATCGCTTACTTAAACCGCTCAATTCCGAAACTTATATTGTCTTAACAGAATGGACTGGTCCAACTTCATTTGAAGCTTGGAAAGTATCAAAAGCATATAAAGAAGCTTTTGATAATCAAGTTGCTGCAGTAGGTATTGAAAATCGTAACATTTTCACAAGTAAAGCATATGTAACAACTTATACCACTGCAAAAAATGAAGAAACTGAAGATTAATTAGTAAAGTCGAGTCAAGCGCTCGGCTTTTTTTGTTATAATAAAAGCAAATCAATAATACTAACTATGAGTGAGGTATAGCAGATGAAACTACAACTTTTTGATAAACTAGATGCTTCTTATAAAGACATGGTACAAATTCGCCGCCATTTACATATGCATCCTGAAGTTTCTTTTAATGAGACTGAAACAGCTAAGTATATACAAAAATTTTACGATCAGCTCGGCGTTGTTTATGAAGCTAATGTTGGTGGCAACGGGGTTGTTGCACGTATTAAAGGCGGAAAAACTGGTAAAACAATTGCATTAAGAGCAGACTTTGATGCACTTCCTATTCAAGAATTAAACGATGTTCCCTATAAATCAACTGTCGCTGGTGTTATGCATGCTTGTGGTCATGATGGTCATACTGCCACATTACTACAACTTGCAAAAGCACTTCATGAAATGCGCGATCAGCTAGCTGGTGAATATGTCATCATTCATCAACATGCTGAAGAAATAGCGCCTGGTGGAGCAAAACCTATGGTGGAAGCGGGCTGCTTGGATGGTGTCGATGCTGTTTTTGGTACACATCTATGGTCACAAACACCGTTTGGCACTATTGAACATCGCTCAGGACCTATGATGGCTTCAGCAGATCGCTTCGAAATTTCTATACAAGGCCGCGGTGGACATGGTGCAATGCCACAAGATACGATTGATACAGTAACAATTGGTGCACAACTCGTTACAAATTTACAGCATATCGTCTCTCGCAGAGTTGATCCTATTAAATCGGCTGTAGTAACAATTGGTTCCTTCCACGCTGGAGATACTTTTAATGTTATTGCTGGGGAAGCTAAAATGTCAGGTACTGTCCGTACATTTTTACCTGAAGTCCGTGATTTAGTGGAAGCTGAAATTGAACGTATTATTAAAGGTACTTGCCTTGCCGCTGATTGCGCCTACACATTCGAATACATTAGGGGCTATCCAGCTGTTGTCAATCATGAGAAAGAGTCTGCTTTCCTTTTTGACATCGCGAAGGATATTCCTGGTGTTAATGAAGTACTTGAATGCGCTCCACTTATGGTTGGGGAAGATTTTTCATACTACCTAGAAAAGGTACCTGGTGTATTCTTCTTTACAGGTGCAATGCCTGAAGGAACTGCATATGCTCATCATCATGCAAAATTCGATTTCCGTGAAGAAGCAATGTTGATTGCTGCTAAAACGTTAGGTGCAGCAGTACTTGATTATCAAAATATATAAAAAAATCCTGAGACATTCACACTGTCTCAGGATTTTCTTTATTTCGTCATTCGTAATGTAAGCTCGCCAACGATTAACATAATCACAGGTCCGACATAAAATAATGGGTTACCTATGCCACAAATTAACACGATAATTGCTTGTACAATATTTACCACTCGAACAATTTTATGAACTGCTAGTTTACGATAAACTGTTGGTAATGGATATAACATATACATACTAAAATCTGTTGAAGAAATTAATGCTTGCTTCAACTGAATTGTCGTCGCAAATGCTAGCGCTGCTAAAAAGACGCCAACAGCAACAGGCATATTAATGATAAAAGCACCTATGCCCGCTATCGCCGTTAAACGCACCCATAAATAGAAATGGTCATCTGTACGGACAAAAGTGCGGAACACTAAATAGGCTTGTGTGTTTTCTTTTTTAAACGCTACCATTTTATATAGCGCATCCAACCACTGACGTCTTTTAATGCTACCATGTATATGAGGTACGTCTGTAAAATAATTAGCAAAACGATAAAGACGCAACATACGATTTTGCTCTAGTTTTACGAAATGCTCATAAGGAAAGGGATGCATAGTCTTTTGTTTCATCCAAGTAAAACCATAATAGATTACTGGAATAGCAACAATAATCATCATCCATATGTTCATCAATAACACTGATGCCAAAACAATAATAGAAATTAATATTCTTACAAGGCGATCTCCCCATACTGCTTGTCCTCGATTAGCCCAACGAAATGCAAAATCGACTTGTACATTCCACCATTTCATCAACACAACAACTACAAATGTTAATCCAATTGTCACTGTAGATACTTTTCCTATTTGTTTTAGCATAGGTAGGGCTATGATAAACGGTAAAACAACGACAAGAATCTGTGACCAAAATGTCCAATTTAGAGCCTTCTTAAAATAAATTGGAAGCTTTGTCTCAAGTGGCAATAAGTAAACTTGGTCAGGCTCACGGATTAAAGTCGTAGGACTACTGAATGCTAATAGAAAACCTATTACGATTGCAGTTACTAATATAGAAGGAAAATCAATTGGATTTGTTTTCAGCCACTCACTATATTGAAAGCCACCTGCGCCGATGATGAATACAAGTACGATTGCCATATGCCCCGTAAAGACATATTTCATATACTTTTGCACTTCATTTATATAATGAAAGAAGCGTGTACGCCACACATCATGCAAGTTATTCATGATCTTGCTCCTTTGTCATCGCGATGTATAGGTCGTCCAAAGTTGCACCTGGCATATTGAATGCTTGGCGTAAGTCATTCATCGTCCCTTGTGCGCGAAGTCGGCCATTATGTAACAATAAAATACGGTCACAATGTTTTTCAGCCGTCGATAAAATATGTGTAGACATCAAAATAGATGCTCCGTCTTTTTTCTTTTCATCCATGTGATCTAATAATGATTGAATCCCTAGTGGATCTAGCCCTAAAAATGGCTCATCAATAATATATAATGATGGATTAACTAAAAATGCACACATAATCATCACTTTTTGACGCATTCCTTTTGAGAAATGAGACGGAAACCAGTTTAATCGCTTTTCCATTCGGAATTCTTTTAATAATGGTTCAGAGCGTTCTTTTAATGTTTGTTCATCCAAACCATATGCCATTGCAGTTAATTCTAAATGTTCTTTCAAAGTTAACTCATCATATAATACAGGAGTTTCTGGAATATATGAAAATGAGGAACGATATTGATCCATATTTTCCTTTATTGTGATCCCGTTTAGAAGAATGTCTCCACTTTTTTGAGTCATTAATCCGATAATGTGTTTAATTGTAGTACTTTTCCCTGCCCCATTCAGTCCAATTAGTCCGACTAGTTCTCCAGGTTGAATTGTAAAGGATAAATCATGAATAACAGGTTTTCTCGTATAACCACCTGTTACGGATTGTAATTCTAATACTGTCATTCCTCGTCACTCCTATTCTTCTTACAGTTTATCAAAATTTTCGCAAACTAGCAGTTACCAATATGGTAAAATAAAAAGCAAAATGATGAAAGGTGTGTATTTTATGAGCGATTGTTTATTTTGTAAAATTATCGATGGTTCAATTCCTAGTATGAAAGTTTACGAAGACGAATTTGTCTATGCCTTTATGGATATTGGTCCCCTATCAAAAGGTCATACATTATTAATTCCTAAAGAGCATGTGGCAAACATTTTTGAAATGTCTTCTGAAGTAGCTTCGAATCTCTTTGCTGTTGCACCTAAAATTGCTAATGCTATTAAAAATACCTTCAACCCAGCTGGCATGAACTTAGTAAATAATAACGGAGAAGCGGCTGGCCAAACTGTATTTCACTTTCATTTACACTTCATACCAAGATATGATGAAACTGACGGATTTAAACCTACTTGGACCACAAAACCAGATGAATATACGCCAGTAATTTTAGCTGATTTAGCTGAACAAATTATTGAAAATCTAAATAAGAAGGGTTAACTTTCTTATTAATACTATTATATAATAGTATTGATTTCCCGATAATTTACCTGTAATATCATGTATAAGTTTCGCTTCCGATCACGAGGATACGGAAGGAAATAACAAAAGTTGAGCTCAGTGTAGCTATAGGAGAGATGAGAAATGAATACGAAGAATTTAGTTTTGATGGCACTTTTAGTTGGTGTAGGTGCGGCATTATATGTCGTGATTCCAGGAATTAATGGTGGTATGAAGCCAGACTTCATGCTAACTATGATGTTTATCGGCATCTTATTATTCCCTGGTATTAAAGAAGTTTTCTTACTATCAATAACAACAGGCGTGATTTCAGGCCTATTTTCAACATTCCCAGCTGGTTTTGTACCGAACATTATCGACAAATTAGTCACAGCATTTATTTTCTATGCAGCAGTTGTATTATTACAAAAGTTTGCTCAGAAAATTGCAGTATCGGCTGTTCTTGCCGGTGTAGGTACGATAATTTCAGGAAGTGTTTTCTTAGGCTCAGCAATATTAGTTGTTGGTGCGAAAATTCCATTTACAGCATTATTCATAACAGTAGTACTACCTGCTGTTGCCATTAACGTCGTAGCATTTATTATTATTTACCCAATCATCATTAATTTGGTTAAACGTTCGAAATTTAATACATCTTTAACACATGCCTAAACATTAATATTAAAAATAATATATTCAGAAGGTCACTATCTACAATACTATAGATAATGACCTTCTTTTTAATAGCTACAAATAATAAATAATTTTTGTTTTAATTTCTTTTATTGGATATCATGTTTTATTATAGTAAAAGAAGGATATACATAGTTTAAACTAGGAAGGAGAAACGATATTATGAAAACGTCTACATTTTTACTCGGCTTAACAACTGGAGCAATTGGGGGTATGGTAGCTGTTCTTTTATCTACACCACAATCAGGTAAAGAATTTAGATCATCACTGCAAACTACTAAAGAGGATCTTCAAAATAGAATAGCTGATATTAAAGGGTCTATTGAGAACATAAAAAATGAAGCTCAACAAACCATTCCTAAAGTTATTGAAGAATCAAAGGAATCTTTTGCTTCTTGGCAAGCTGAGACAGCGCCTATTCAAGAGAATCTACAACAAGAAATTGCTTCTTTACAAAGCTCTGTTGAAGAAATCGAAAAACATCTAGCAGAATTCCAAAATCGTAAGAATCCAAAAAATAATGAATAAAATTATACGATAGAAGTATATTTTTCGAGAAAAATAATTAAACTATTATAAAAATATATTTTTTGTACTATTTTATATTGGAAAACGATTGTTTATTATTTACAAATAATGTTATAATGTTAGAAAATTGCGAAAGTTGGTGATAGCTATGTCTGAAGACTTATATACGGTTCGTGAAGCTATGCTTTACAGCCAAAGAATCGCCCAGCTATCGAAGGCCCTTTGGAAAGCTGCTGAAAAAGATTGGCAAGCATGGATTAAACCATATGATTTGAATATCAATGAGCACCATGTATTATGGATTGCTTCTAATCTTGAAGGCGCATCGATTTCTGATATAGCAAAATTTGGTGTAATGCACGTATCGACCGCATTTAATTTCTCTAAAAATTTAGAGGAGCGTGGATTGCTTGCATTTTCTAAACGTAATGACGATAAGCGAAATACATATGTTGAGCTCACCGAAAAAGGTAAGTCATTACTTGTTGAATTGACAGAAAATTACAACCAATCGAAGCATAGTGTTCTTGAAGGTTCGCTTCCTTTAAAAGAAATGTATGGTAAATTCCCTGAATTGTTAGACCTTATGGCTATTATTCGTAATATCTATGGGGATGATTTCATGGATATTTTCGAAGGTTCATTACGTAAAATTGAATAATATTCAAAACGAGTTCAACCTGAGTATTGCTCCAAATGTTCAATACTCAGGGATGAAAACGCTATCTTTTTTTTAATATAAAATGACTTGATTTTCCTTATGAAAAGCATTAATGTTAGGTTTCGAAGATTATCATATTTTGAAATTGGAGATGCTAAACCTTGCATTGCTGGAAAACAATTAATGTACAGAAACAATACGGCCATGATCGTATTTTTTTATTGTCTACTATAATCGTCATTAGCGTATTTTCTGTTTTTTATATAGTTTTAAATATATTTAAAGAAGATCCGTTATCAGATCACTTATTCCCGCTCTTTTTACTGGTCTTTTTTATGATTTACCCTGCTCATAAGCTGCTACATTTTATGCCATTATTTAGTTATCGTAAAAGTTTGCGCTTTTCCATTGAGAAACAATATAGCTTTTTACCTGTATTGTCGATGCGTATCCATGAGCCCATTTTAAAAAGTCGTTATGTTTTTGCATTGCTCGTACCATTTATTCTACTGAACTTAGTTTTAATAATTGGCGCAATAATGTTTCCACCCTTTAGACATTACTTTTCGATTTTGTTGGCTTATCACTGTGGACTTTGCTTAATTGACCTATTGTATGTCAAACATCTTATACATTCGCCTAAAACGGCATTAATTGAAGAAACAGATAAGGGGTTTGAAATTTTAGTTCCATCATCTAACCAATGATGATTAACTTGTCATTTCTGTTCTTTGTTTGTTATGCTTATGATGTAGATAGAGGGGAGGAAAAGACTTGATGATTGCCATTGTCGTCCTATTCTCGGTGTTTTATTTATTTCAAATCAACCGGATGACGTATGCACTTTGTGCGCAAAAAGAAATTCCTGAAGAAAAACAACCAAAAATATATCGAACTATAAATGTATTGATTACTATTTTGTTAATCTCATTTTACTTGGAGATTCTGTTCACTGTGTAAGCAATATTCATTTTATATCATTGAAAATAGCTTGTTGGATAAGTTAAGTTCTATCAACATTAAGTTAGTTCTTCCGTCCTCAAATTAATGAATTTAATAAATAAAAAAGTCCATTCGCATGACTGCAAATGGACTTTCTTATTGCCAAAATTCAGCAAATAAATGCCGTGCCAACAATAATTAACAAAATAAATAACACGACAATTAAAGCAAATCCTGAACCATTAGAATATCCACCACCATTACCCATTACCCACACCTCCCTTCTCTTTGCTATCTTATGCATATATGTTTTAGGGTTTTAGGCTAAATGAATATGGAACCTTTTTCTTTTTTTATCGTTTTGTGTTATAGTTACAAATACATTAGTTAGAAGTAACTAAAGTTGGGAGAGATTTTAAAGATGAAGAAAACAGTATTATCACTTACACTAGCAGCATCTGTTCTTGCTCTTGCTGCATGTGGAAATAATTCAAGTGACGAAGTAGTAGTAGAATCAAAAGCAGGTAATATTACAAAAGAACAACTGTACCAGGAAATGAAGAGTGCGGCTGGTACACAAACACTTCAAACATTAGTTATCAAAAGTGTATTAGAAGATAAATACAAAATAACTGATAAAGAAGTAGATGCAGAATTCAAAAAGCAAAAAGAAGCAATGGGTGAAAGCTACGAACAAACTCTAGCTGCTCAAGGCTTAACTGAAAAAGATTTCAAAGAAGATTATATCCGTATTCTTTTATTACAAGAAAAAGCTATGAATATTTCTGAAAAAGAAATCGAAGCATACTACGATCGTATGAAAACAGAAGTAAAAGCAAGCCATATCCTAGTTGCTGATGAAGAAACAGCTAAAGAAGTAAAATCTAAACTAGATAAAGGTGAAGATTTCGCTAAACTTGCTAAAAAGTACTCTACAGATCCAGGTTCTAAAGAAGCTGGCGGTGAACTAGGTTGGTTCGGCCCAGATAAAATGGTTGCTGAATTTACAGATGCTTCATACGCTCTTAAAAAAGGCGAAATCAGTGAACCAGTTAAATCTACTCATGGCTATCACATTATTAAATTAGAGGACAAGCGTGATGTTAAAGACCTTCCTTCTCTAGAAGATAGCAAAAATGATATTAAACAAAAAATTGCTGCAACTGAGGCAGCTCAAAATAAATTCATTGAAACAACTACTAAATTAATTAAAGAAGCTGACGTGAAGATTAAAGACAAAGATCTAAAAGACGCACTAAGCCAATTTTTAAATGAAAATACTACTACTGAAAAATAAGTAGCAACATTTAAGTACTTGATCCATTACGATGGATCAGGTATTTTTTTATTTTTACGGGCCTCTGTCCTCTTAATGTTTTACTTTGTCGCATGTTATAGAGTTAACAAGTTAGAACGGAGGTGATTCCTTTGAAATGTCACAACCATCACCACAGACATGGTTTTGGTCACGGTCACGGCCACGGCCACGGTCATGGTCATTGCCACAATCACGGCCAACAACCCATCGTATGCCCTACACAATATCAGTTCAATGATTGCTACGTTGAGAGAGAAGTTCCCGTTATTCATCCAATAGTTACTGTAAACAGAAAACACATTGTTAATGTACCGCGTCATTACTACACACAATCTACTGAAAACGTAGTAGTTGATCCAGGTGATCCAGGTAGACCAGGTCACTGCAATATGAATAAGCCATGTCATAAACCATTCCATGGACTGTTCCGTAACTGTTAACAGTAATACTCTTTAGTATGTAAAAAGGACCTCTCAGCATCGCTGAAAGGTCCTTTTTCTTTATTTTATTAATCAATTGTTGGTTTATAGAATGCACGATTATCTAATGGGAATAATCTTTCTGTGAATTCACCAGATGCTGTCTTACCTAATGCACGTTTTAGCATATTCATTTTGGCATCGATATTATCGATGTAGTGAAGCATCTCCGCTTCTTGCAACATTGGCTTTTTAGGGCTTCCCCATTCTTCTTTACCGTGATGAGATAATACCATATGTTGCAACAACATGACTTCTTCACCTTCGATTTGAAGTGTATCTGCGGCTTTCGCAATTTCTGTCACCATAATCGAGATATGCCCTAGCATATTACCCGTGACAGTATATGATGTTGCAACTGGTCCAGATAACTCAACTACTTTACCGATATCATGTAAAATAATACCTGCATATAATAAATCCTTATTTAACGTCGGATATAAATCAGCAATTGCTCGACCTAATTTCAACATCGATACAACGTGATCTAGTAAACCAGATGCATAATCATGGTGATTTTTTGTCGCAGCTGGGAACGTCATAACCTCATCTTGGTTTTCTTTTAATATATGTCTAGTAATGCGTGAAATTTGTGGATTTTTAATTTCGAAGAAGAACTGCATCAATTGCTCAAATAATTCCTCTTTTGGTGTTTCTGCAGATGGTACTAAATCCACTACTGAAACTCCCTCATCATTCGCTACTGGACGGATTGCTTTTATACGTAGTTGAGCTTTACCACGGTAATCATGGATCTCTCCACCAACACGTACAATGCCCTCAGATTGATATAGTTGTTCATGTTCTTCGCCTGTATCCCATAATTTTGCTTCAATACTACCGCTCTTGTCTTGTAAAATTAACGTCATAAATGGTTTCCCCATTGTTGTAACGCCTTTTGTAGCTTGCTTAATTAATAAATAATGATCGACTGGCTCTCCGACTTGAAGTGATGCTATACCATTCATATGGAAGTCAATCTCCTTTCACTTTTTAAATTTGAAACATGAATGACGAATGATTTTGACCATTGATCTATCATATTTTCATGACATGTAAAATAAAGTATCTGGTGTTTCGTTTGAATACTATCAACTAATTGTACCATGTTACCAATACGCAAACGATCAAAATGAACAAAAGGATCATCCATAATAATCGGAAATGGTGCAGATTGTTGTAATGAATCCGCCAATGCAAATCGTAATGCTATATAGGCTTGCTCTTTCGTCGCTTGGCTCAATTCATCTATTGTATAACGCATACCATCCTCAGCAACTGCTTCAAAAATACTTTCTGAGTTTATCTCTAATGTATCATAGCGGCCACCTGTTAACTGTATAAAATATCGTTCTGCATTTTGCAAAACTGCTGGCAGTCTTTTTTCCTTTAAGTTACGCATAGTTTCTTGTATTGCTGTTGCAATTGCTTGATTAATAGCCCATTCACGAGCTTGCTCCGCTAAAGCGGCTTTTTGCTCTTCAAACCTTTGAATCTGAATACCATATTTCTCATCTGATAATAGACCTATTGTTTTCGCTTGTAGCTCCGCATGTTCACTGAGTAACTTATCTTTTTTCTCTTGTAAAGATAGCAGCGTAGCTGATATCTGCTCAAGTAGATTTTGAGATTCTATATCGTTTAATTGAACGTTGACTGATGCCTCATCGAACATTGCCAATTGTTCCTCTACTTGTTTTAATGATAGGAAATTGTCTTTATAAAGTTGAAATTGTTCGTCAGCCCTATAGAAATCCTCGGCTGTTTCAACATCAGCTTCTTCAAATAAATGTAAGATTTCATTCGTATAAGATTTATGCAAATTCGTCTTCTCATCAATAATATTTTCTAATTGTTGTAGTTTTTCTTTAGCCGTTACAACAAGCTGCTGTTGTTCAGTCATATTGAAATAGACTGATTGAACGGTAGCTGATAAATTTTCTCTCGTACAGATTATTTCGCAAGCTGCTGAGGCATCCTTTATACGCTCATTTACTAGCGCAGAAAGTTGCTCTAATTGATGTTCTTTCATCATTATACTTGAGCTTTTTTGTTGGAACTCACGTACTTGCCTGAATAACTCTGTTAGAAGTTCGGGTTGTAATGAGCCGCTTATTTGAAAACGCTTTAAAAAAAGTTGAAGTTGCTCTTCACTTTGTTCGACATACATATTGAATTTAGATACAGCTTGTTGAGCTTCTTTCATTTGTACTTTTTTATCATCATACTGTTCTTGTAACAGAGTAATACGATCTTCAAATTGGCGAATTTTTGTCAGTAGTTGTTCCATCTCAGATTGCTGTGATTCAAATTCGCGAATTTCACGTAGCAGAGCTTCTTTATTTACAGAATTATCTTCATTTGGCACTGTACCATTGTCCAAAATAAACCATAGTGCAAAAGCTACAATAATACCTATTGCGATTACAAGCCAATTAGATTGACTAATGCCAATTAGAATAGCTATTATTGCAATCGCTACACTGAAGAGTTTTACTGATTTTGTACTTTTAGTTACTTTTACTTCATGATTTAAGGTAGCCTTCACTTCAGCTATTCTTTGTATTTTTGCTGACCAATTGGCTGCTCGTTCTATCTCATAGTCAGACGGTTGCTGTTCAAAAAGATTATCTAATTTTTGTTCATCTGTTGCTAACTCCTTTTGAAGCTGTTCTAAAGTACGTTGACCAAATCGATACTGTTCTTCGTTTTCTTCCAATTGCTTTACCAATTGACGAAAATAATCTTCCTGTTCAAGAGAAACTTCCGTTTGCTCTAAAGCTTGTTGCTGTTCATAATCCGTAATGCCCAATAATCGATATTGAGCTATTTTTTCTTGTTGTAGTATTTCAATATCATTTTCTAAACTTTTCACCTTAGAGTTCCACTCACGCCATTCACTGTCTTGATCATTGAGGTTCTTTAATCTTTGGTATCGTTCATCATCAAAACCTACTTTGAGTTGCTTTTGGATTATTTCTTTTTCTTGCTGAACTTGGTTTAATATAGCTTGTACTTCGATTTTTTTGTCTTTGTACAACTCATAACGATGCACTCCATTTGTCGGAAATCCTTTCTGTAAAATAGATTGAAGCTCTTGTTCTAACTGTTCCTTCTTTTGTAGTAGAGGATAGAGTTGACGGAATATATGTAAATTCTGCTGTTCTTTCAATTGCATAGATTCGGTTGATTTAATATCATCTAATTCTGCTGTAATTTGCTGTAATCTTAAAATAGTAGGATCATATTCCTCAAGTTTTTTACGCTCTTCTTTTAGAATTTGATCACTTTCACGAAGTTCTTCAATCTGCTTATTTATCGTTGGGTTTTTACCAGATTTCTTAAAGAGCTCTCCAATTTTCTTATCTAGATCCTTTTCAAGTTTAGTTAATTGATCAACACCTGTTGTTCCTGAAGCTAATAATACTTTGCTCAATTCATCCTCAGACATATGCTCTAGCTGTTGCAATTGATGAACAGAAAATGAAAAAATGGCTTCAAAGCCTTCGCGATTATAGCCATGTACTATTTTCGCTAGCGCCTCCTCATACCCTCTTGTACCATCTTCAAAATAGACCGTAACATCCCCTATTGCTTTCCCCTTCACACGTTCAATAATACAATTTCCAAATTCATCGTCTATTATATGCACTTGGCCACCATATTTACCGCCTGCTTTCGGTTCGTAGCGGAGCTGTTGCGCATTCTTTTGAGGAAAACCAAATAATATATGAAGTATAAATTGCTGAATCGTCGTTTTCCCCGCTTCATTGAGCCCATAGAATACATTGATACCTTGTTTCAAATTAATCGTTACATTCTCATGTTGCCCGAATCCAAAAATAACCAATTTATGGATATACATATTGTTCACTCCCTTCTTTACTTCAAAGTTAAAGTTTCTTTGATACTAAGTTTTTAAATAAGTCTTTTGTTTGCGCTGAGATTTGCTCTAAATCTAAATCAGATAGAGGTTTTAAATAACGGCCTCCTTTAGGATGCTGATAGAGATCTTTTAGCTTTTCCTTCCATTGCATTTCGTCCCAATTATCAATAACATGAAGTACTGCTTCTGTCGCAACAGTTGGTTCATATTCTATGAAGTCTTGCCAATTGACGTGAACAGACTGTACCCAGATGGAAGGAGATTTCACCTCTTCTTTCTCTCGTATCAGTTCAAGCCATTCTTCTATAGTACTCTCTTCAAATAACATCTTAGCGCTAGGCTCTAATTGCTCAAGCTTTAATTCTACAACTCCTGCACCATTAATATCGCGAAATTGCTGCAACACCATTTCACATGCTTGTAAAATTTCATTGGCATGTATAAGACCCTCACAATTAACTTCAAATTCATCATAAACAATCACCGATGTCGGTACAAAATCCAGATTTGTGCTATGCTTTTCCATCTCTACATCATAAAACCCTTTTATACCTTGCTCTTTACGATGGCGGCTTTGAATATTACCTGAATAAACAATCGGTGGATGTACATTTATTATTTGACGTAAGTGAATATGCCCTAGTGCCCAATAATCATATTGTTTCGAAAGTAAAGCTTCTTTTGTAAAAGGTGCATAGACATCATGAGTTGTATTTCCCATCAAGCTTCCATGGAGCATACCAATATGAAAGGCATCCTTATCTGTAGCAACTGGGTATGTATTTATCATAGGCTCTGTCACATGCCGATTAGGATAACTAAAGCCATATATATGAACCTCAGTTTCGCGAATTTGTAAAGTCACTTGCTTTGTTTGCTTAGGTAGTACATAGACATTGGGAGGTAATTCGAAGCGTGTCCATTTTCCATTCAAATGATCATGATTTCCATAACTCAAAATGACTGGTATATTCTTGTCACAAAGTAGTTCCATACCTTTTTGGAAATGAGCTTGTGCACGTAAACTACGGTCTTCTCCATCATATATATCTCCAACAATGACAATAAAATCTGGCCGTTCTTTTACTGCATATTGGATGAATCGATCAAATGCTGCAAATGTGCTATTACGAAGTTCCTGTAAACGCTCCTTTGGGAGTGCCGACATCCCTTTAAATGGGCTATCTAAATGTAAATCGGCAGTATGAAAAAATCGAATAGTAGACATGATTTCCTCCTTCAACAGATACGAATATTTGTTCTTATTTTATCACAAAATTCCGGTAATTTATAGCAAAAGCTCTAACATAACTCATAGATTACTATTAAAATCCCATTACTGATTTGTATGTTTTTTCTGACTTTTCTAGTATAATGAATACACATTCATAAAAAAGGGTGATGAATATGAAAACGTATCGATTTACAGCGTTCGAAAAATCAGGTAAAACACTTTTTGACGAAGCATGGGAATTTGCTGATGATGTAACTGCCAAAACTCAAGGGCAACAACAAGTTGAAGAAAAAGGTTTGGCAGATCAAACACATCGCTTAGTAAATGCTGCTGGCAAATTAATATTGTTCCATTCATAATGAAAATGCCTTTCACAAAAGTTAAATTGTGAAAGGCATTTTTTTACTGTCCATTGAAAGCGGGTGTACGTTTCTGTACGAATGCTTGAATACCTTCTAAATGATCTACTGTTTTACGCATTTTAGATTGAGCAACTGCTTCCATTTTGAGAACATTCGTTAGCTCTGTACACTTTTGCGTATGCAAGATCTCCTTTGATGCAATCATTGCAGCAACTGGTGATTGTAACAATTTTTGTGCTAATAAATTTGCCTGTTCAGAAGCTTTCCCTTCAGGTACTACTTCATCTACCAAGCCTAGTTTTTTTGCTCCAGTGCCTGTCAATACGTCACCTGACCAAATCATCTGTTTAGCAAGCGGAGTGCCTAAACGCTCCTTCATGAAGAAATGCCCTGCACCATCTGGTATAAGACCAATCCCAATGAAATTCATCGCTAGTTTACTAGTTTCTTCAGCAATAATAATGTCACTAGCCAGTGTTAAACTAAAGCCTAATCCTGCAGATGCCCCGTGAACTGCTGCAATTGTTATCATTGGCAACATATATATTGCCTTCACAAAGCGTGTAATATCAACCATAACTTCATCAATATCCATCGGGTTGTCCTCATTCAGCATCGCTTTAATATCTCCACCAGCTGAAAATACTTTCCCTTCCCCTTTAATAATAAGTACTTGTATATTCCCATCATCATTTAACGCTTCAAAGCAATCAGCTAATTCTCTCATCATCACTTCATTCATAGAATTCATAGCGGCTGGCCTGTTCAAAGTCAACGTCGCCAATCTACCATTCTTCTCTAGTTTTAATGTTTCAAATGTCATTAAAAACACCCCTTTGTTTAAAAATGAACAGTTATTCATATAGTAATATTCTCTACTTCCTCCAGAACACCTTTATTTTTTGAAAAATTATTATTTTTTATATCTTTCAAAACTCCACGCCCTGCCTGTCTACCGCTAAATAAGCAGCTCCCTAAAAAGGTCCCTTCTAATGCTCTATAGCCATGAACGCCTCCGCCACCAAATCCAGCCACTTCCCCAGCGGCATACAACCCTTCAATCGGCTTCATCGATTCATCTAATACTTGGCCATCTAAATCTGTCTGTAAACCGCCTAATGTTTTACGTGTTAGAATATTTAGCCGCACCGCTATCAACGGCCCCTTACTGGCGTCTAATAGTTTATGTGGTTTAGCAACACGAACGACTTTATCCCCTATATAATTTCTAGCTCCTTGAATTGCCTTTGCTTGCAAATCCATCGTAAATTTCTTTTTTATCTCGTCATCTCGTTCTTTAATTTGTTCTTCAATATGTTCATACTGGATTAGATCATTTCCTGCAATTTTATTCATACCATCCACTAATTCTCTTAAATTATTAGCTACCACAAAATCTGCTCCATTCTCCATAAATGCTTTTACAGGTTTTGTCGGACCAGGTAATATACGTTGGAGCACTTTCCTTACACTTTTCTCAGTTAAATCTGGATTTTGCTCTGAACCTGACAATGCAAATTCCTTTTCAATAATCTTCTCTGTCAATATAAACCATGAATAATCATAGCCTGTTTTTTGAATAGCTTCCAACGTACCAAGGGTATCAAAACCCGGGAAATTCGGAGCCTTAAAACGGTTCCCCTCAGCATCTAACCAAAGTGATGACGGACCTGGTAGAATACGAATTCCATGGTTATTCCAAATGGGATTCCAATTTTGAATTCCTTCTGTATAATGCCACATTCTATCTTTGTTGACGATGCGACCTCCCACACGTTCAGAAATGCCTAACATTCTCCCATCTACATGTGCGGGTACTCCAGAAATCATTCGTTCAGGAGCCTTCCCTAAACGTTGGGGCCAATTTTTGCGTACCAACTCGATATTGGCCCCAATTCCACCACTCGTGACAATGGTTGCTTTCGCTTTATATTCAAAATCGCCTATTGAATCTCGTGCACTTTCTTCTCCACGTTTAGCACTACTAGGTACTAAAATCTTTCCCCTTACTCCAGTTACAGCATTTATAGAAGTTATCAATTCATCTACTTGATGACGTGGTTTATAGTCTACGAGCCCAGCTTTAATAGCGGCCCTTAACTTCTTCTCAAATGGCTTCACTAACCCGGGGCCAGTTCCCCATGTTATATGAAAGCGAGGAACTGAGTTACCTTGACGTTCTGCCCACCCTACAACAGGAAAAAATCTTATACCTAAACTATGCAACCATTCGCGTTTCTCCCCTGATGCAAAATCAACATACGCTTTTGCCCATTTTATAGCCCAGTAATCTTCGTCTTTCTCTCTGTCAAACTTTGCAAAGCCTAGCCAATCTCTCCAGGCTAAATCTTTTGAATCCTCTACACCAAGTCGCCTTTGTTCCGGTGAATCAACAAGAAATAATCCACCAAAAGACCACCAAGCTTGACCGCCAAGAGAAGCTTTTGGCTCTTGATCAAGTAATAATACTTTCTTTCCTTGATCCGATAATTCTGCTGTAGCAACGAGTCCAGCCAATCCTGCTCCTATGACTATTACATCATAAGTCATAATTCTCACCCTCCCCCACTGATAAAGTAAATAATATTTCGTTTCATTGTATTTCTTCACCTAATGTTTAAACACCTCTATTTACAATAGATATTGCTTAGAAATTAGAATTCCAAAAAACTAAAGTCAAGAATCATTTTATAAATCCGCTGTTTCTATCACCCTATTTTATAAGTTTCATGATTTTCTTTATTAACTCTATTCCGAACGATTGACTATTTCAGAAATTAATTTTCAAACTATAGTTCACTATTTTTGAACAATAATTTAAAAAGACATGTCTTTTCATGAAAACGCTTCACTTTATTACACTACTATCATAAATCTTCTAGAATATGCATTCTGTAAAGATTTATAAAAAAATGACTTCGCCATATTAAAATGAATCCCCACTATAATCAGTTCCAAAAACACAATTTCTCACATCAATATGTCCTCTCCAGTAACACGAACTTTTTCTTTATTATATTTATAATTTATTCGGTTTTAGGTTAATTTATACCTCATTTAAATCGATTTTATATTAATTTTTCAAAACAATGTTGACATTACCCGAATATAGCATTAATATTGATTTAAATTTAAAACACAGCAAAAATATAATGACGGAGACATGCTTCCCGATTTTGAAATCTTTAGAGAGCTAATGGTTGGTGAAAATTAGCGGTTTCAGCGGCAGGTTCCACTCCCGAATAGATAGGTTGAACATTCCAAAGTATGCCTATACGAATCATGCACGTTACGCATATAGCAAAGACTGTCCTTTTAGAGTGGACAGTAACCCAAGGGTGGTACCGCGTCTGTTAATTTAGCCTTTCGCCCCTTACATAATCTTATGTAAGGGACGGAAGGCTTTTTATATTTTCAAATACTTTAATTGTTTTTCAAATAAGAGAGGAGATTTAACATGTTACAAGATTATCAATTATTAAGAATTCCAGGTCCAACTCCAATTCCACCAAGCGTAGAGCGCGCTATGGCACAGCCTATGATTGGTCACCGAGGTTCAGAAACATCTAAAATGATCCAAAACATTAAACCGGGTTTGAAAAAAGTATTCGGTACAGAACAAGATGTTCTTATGATTACAGGTAGCGGTACATCTGGTTTAGAAGCTGCAATCGTTAATGTTGTAAAACCTGGTGATAAAGTGTTAGTCGTAACAACTGGTGTATTCGGTCAACGTTTCACAAAAATTTGCCAAGCATATCAAATTGATGTTGAAGAATTTGCAGTTGAATGGGGCACATCGTTAAATCCAACTGCAGTAAAAGATTACTTAAAAGAACACCAAGATATTACTGCTGTATTCTCTACTTATTGTGAAACATCAACAGGTGTTATCAACCCAGTTGACGAATTAGCAAAAGCAGTTCATGAAGTATCTGAAGCGCTAGTAATCGTTGATGGTGTATCTTGCATGGGCGGCATTGAAACAAAAATGGACGAATGGGGTATTGATGTTCTAGTAACCGGTTCACAAAAAGCATTTATGCTTCCTGCAGGCTTAAACTTTATCGGTGTGAGTGATCGCGCTTGGAAAGTCATCGAAGCTAACCCTAAAAAGGGCTTCTACTTAGACTTAACAAAATACCGCGACAACTTAGAAAAAGATACAACGCCGTTCACACCTGCTTTATCTTTACTATTTGGTCTTGAACAAGTACTTAAAAACCTTGAAGCTGAAGGATTTGAAGAAGTATATAAACGCCATGCATTAATGCGTGATATGACACGTGCAGCATTTAAAGCACTCGATATTCCATTATTTACAACAGATGCTGATGCTTCTCCAACAGTAACAGCAGTGAAACCAGTTGATTTTGATGCTGAAGCATTCCGTAAAGTACTAAAAACTGATTTCAATCTATCTGTAGCAGGCGGTCAACAACACTTAAAAGGGCAAATCTTCCGTGTTGGTCATATGGGCTACTGTGCACCAACAGATGTTCTACAAACATTGGCAGCAATCGAAATTGCACTTGTTAAAGTTGGTAAAGAGATTGAGCTTGGAAAAGGTATAGCAGCAGCACAAAAAGTTTATCTTGAAGGAGCGAACAACTAATTATGGCTATTAACATTTTAATCAGTGATCCACTAAGCGAAGATGGTATTTACCCTCTTCGCCAAGAAAGAAAATTAGATTTAAATATCGTTATTGATACTGGCTTAACTCCAGACGAGTTAAAAGCTAAAATTAAAGACTTCGATGTATTATTAGTTCGTAGCCAAACAAAGGTTACTCGTGACATCATAGAAGCTGCTGATAATTTAAAATTAATCGGCCGTGCTGGTGTTGGCGTAGATAACATAGACCTTGATGCTGCTACAGAAAAGGGAATAATCGTAGTAAATGCACCAGATGGTAATACTAACTCTGCTGCTGAACATACAACTGCAATGATTATGGCTCTTGCTCGTCATATCCCACATGCACATATGTCATTACAAGAGGGTCGCTGGGATCGAAAAAAATTCGTAGGCGTTGAATTAAAAAATAAAACATTAGGTGTTATCGGTTTCGGACGTATCGGGCAAGAAGTGGCGCACCGTGCAAAAGGTAATCGCATGGATGTTATTGCTTACGACCCATTCTTAACTGCTGAAAAAGCTGAAAAACTAGGAGTAGACTTCGGTTCAGTTGAAGATGTAGTTAAAGTAGCTGACTTTATCACAGTCCATACACCCCTATTAAAAGAAACAAAACATATGATCAACAAAGAAATCTTTTCATTAATGAAAGACGGCGTTCGTATCATCAACTGTGCTCGTGGTGGAATCATTGATGAAATAGCCCTCTATGATGCAATCGTTGAAGGTAAAGTAGCTGGTGCTGCTCTTGACGTAATGGAGGAAGAACCATTTGTAGGAAACCGCCTGTTAAAATTACCACAAGTCATTGCAACACCACACTTAGGCGCATCGACTATTGAAGCACAAGAATCAGTTGCAGTTGACGTAAGTCATGATATCTTAAGCTACTTCAACATTGGTACAGTTCGTAATCCAGTAAACATGCCTTCTATTCCTAAAGACATTATTGCTAAAATCGAGCCTTTCTTCGATCTTGGTGAAAAATTAGGTGCTTTCGTGTCTCGCCTATCAGATGCGGCAGTTGAAGAGATCAATCTATACTACGCTGGTGAGTTAGCTAACTTCGACGTTCGTCCATTAACAAATAATACTATTAAAGGATTATTAAAACGTAATTTAGGTAACCACGTAAATAACGTAAATGCTCGTTACTTAGCGGAACGTAACACAATTAAAATTAACGAACATAAAACTACTACAGCAAAGGGCTTCTTAAACTCAATCGCTGTGGAATTAGTTACTGCTACTGAAACGCATAAAGTAACAGGAACTCTATTAAACGGCCTTGGTGCTCGTATAGTAAAAGTAGATGATTATGTAATCGATGTAGTACCAGAAGGCCACTTACTATTTATCAAACATACTGATAAACCAGGTGCCATTGGCCGTGTTGGAACACTATTAGCAGAAAAAAATATCAACATCGCAACAATGCAAGTTGGTCGTTCAAACCAAGGTGGAGATGCCATCATGATGTTATCAGTAGATAATCACATCGAAAACGTAGACTTCCTAAAAGCACAAGACAACATCTTTGACGCGAAAACTATTGATTTATAATAAATGCTGAAGACGCTCGTCTAGCTGCGAGGTCGTTGGAAGACGGAAGCCAAAGTCGCTCTTTGACTTTGTGCGCCCAACTGAAACGACCCGAGCCGCTAGCGCCTGAAGCTGGATATTCTTAATGCTGAAGGCGCTCGTCCAGCTGCGAGGTCGTTGGAGGGCTCGCACACAAGACGCTTTTTGTCTTGTGCCGAGAGACTGAGACGATCCGAGAGTCTAGCGGCTGCAACTGAACTTCTTACTTTAAAGAAATCCACATTTAAAACATAGATACACTTGTTCCTATATCTTATTTAATCACTTCACATGTAACTCAAAAACAACCTGATCCTTTAAAGGATCAGGTTGTTTTTTTACTTGTTTATTTAAAAAGGACTTCAAAAAAGCTGTCTAATATAAAATATAGACAGCTTTTTTGAAGTATTAGATTGTTTTAATTAGAGGTATTAATTCACGTAATGATTTAATCTCATAGTTTGGTGTAACGCCTTCGATTGGTGTTTTTTCTTCACGATTAATCCAAGCTGAACGCATATTAACACGCGATGAGCCTAAAATGTCGGTCATCAAATTATCACCAACCATAATAGCTTCATCCGCTTGAATGTTAGCAACTTTTAAGACATGTTCAAAAATAGAAGCATCCGGTTTGCCACGACCAAAATCACCAGAAATAACAATATGATCAAAGTAAGGAGCGATTTCAGGTGTGATTTCCAATTTTGTGTGCTGTAAACTAGGTGAACCGTTTGTTAATAAAATTAATTTAAATTTCCCTTTTAATGTATCCAGTACTTCAAATGTTTCTTCATAAACATAAGGACTTTGCTTACGCGCATCGATAAAATAATCCCCTAATTCTGCACCAAGTTCCTCATTATCTATACCTAATTTAGCTAAACCTATTGTCCAAGAATCTTTACGATAAGTTGAAACTACTCTTTTTAATTGTTGAAATTCATCTGTTGGATCATCAAATGTCCCCCAAAGACCTTCAAATGGGTTAATGCCAATCATTTGTGTATATTCATATGTAGGATAAGATGCATAGAAATTACGTGCGGCTTCTCTCACTGTTTCTTCAAGCTCAAAAGGATTTACAGTCACTTGATCTGCTGCCTTTTTACAAGTAAGTTCAAATGCAGTCGCAATACTTTTCTTATCCCAAAGTAAAGTATCATCTAAATCAAATATTACCGTTCGAATCGTCAAAATAATCGTCTCCCTTTTCACAAAAAAAGTTTATGTATTATTACTATCCTAGCATATTTCAAACTACATCCAATGAGAATTCTTCAAAATAAGTCGACATTTCCATCTCAATAATACAAAAAGATCATTAGCTTGAAATTCTTTGCTAATGACCTATTATAAAGGGTTTCAATTTTCTTCACCGATATCATCTAATGCATCTGGATAAATTGTTTCATTAAATATTTTACCATTTTTAGCATCTTTCATTTTGACAGTAACCTTCAAATCTTCCTCGGCTGTTCCGTCAAAGACTTGATAGAACATACTCGCAATCCCTAAAGAGAATACCGCAAAACCATCGAAGCTATTTTCAAACTCTTTTTTATCTACTGTTACTATATACTCAGAGAAATTACTGTTATAGCTAATTTTAAGAACTGAAGGTATTTCCGAATCTTCTTCAATTTCTTTTACATTTGAAGCTGTATTCTCCTTCATTTCCTTCATCAAAGTATCGTGCTGCTCATGTGACATAATGTAGGTCACAGAACCATCACCGTTCTTTTCAACTTTTATATATTTCTTTTTTTCCTTTGCATCTGCAATAATTGCATCTATATCTTCACCTTCATAAAATGAAGCTGGGACTTTTATTTCGATATTCATTAAGTCTCGATTTACTGCAACGTCACTTTTATCTTGCTGTTTATTCTCTGCTATCTCACCAGATGAGCAGCCTGAAATCACTAATGTACTAGCGATTATTCCGCCTGCTAGTAAAACTTTGAAATCCATAACTCCCTACCTTCCGAACATATATTTCTCAATAATTGTACCATATTACAGGTAGGCATTTTAGGTTAATTATATTAATTTTGATAGTATTCGCTTACTTATGGGCATTTTATCTCACATAAGAAAAATGTTCATGTAAGGTAGTAGCTTTCTGTTCAAACCATTTATGCAGTTTTTATTCTACTTAAAATACAATACAAACTACTACATGAAAAATTACTCAACTAATTTCTGTCAAACAGCGTTCAATCTTTCTTTCGATAAAAGCATACTTTTTATCTGTAGACGCTATATAATAGAAGCTTTTTAAAAACATCTTGCAATTGGCTTGTAGAATAACAAACTTTTTAGTAGATGCTTTCTCTTTTTGTTTGGCTAAAAAAGGAGGAATCCTCTCAAAAAATCCTTTTGCTATATCAATAGATAATCCATTTTCAAGCATCGTAAGTATGGGCATGATTACTCGCTCATCCTCACTCGAAAGATACACTGCTTTTGAAGTAAAAATTTTATTCACTAATGACTGAAAGATTTCATCATAATCTGCTACTTTTAATTTTGGGTTCTTTACTAATTCATCAACTGCATATGCAGTATTTACAACACTATGAGCCCACCCCTTATCTGTAACATAGCCCCTTATATCTTCTTCCAAATCTAAATATGTAACTAACTTGTCCTTCACTTTTCCAATCATTTCTTCTGTCAAAAATGGATGCTGTAAATCTTGATTTAATAGTAAAGCAATTAATAATGCTGTGTAGGAGCGTTTAAATACACTATCCACACCATTTCCACCAATTTCATCAAATAAATAAATGTCACTTAGAGCAGTATTAAGCATATCTATCATTAGCTCGTTTGATAAATGCCTGTTATGAATTAGTCTCCAAAATGCTTGATAAATTAAGTCATCACGAAGTTCTACATCTATTGACCCAATATGCTCCATCATCGAAAACACATAACGATGCTCAGCCACTTCTGCCCAACTCTTCTGACCACTTTGCAACTCTAATAGTAGACTCTTTACTTCTTCCTCATTCATAGCTACACCACCTTTAGTGATAATTCTCTTTCATTAACATATTCACTGGCGGCGCTATTCATGATTAATCTTTTTTATTCCAATATCTATATACCATTAAATTTTATAAGACAGAAAATAATCTTAAGTAAGATAAAGAGAATACCTAAAAAAATTACTAGAAATAATCTGTATTACACCCTATATTTCTTTTATGATTTGTTGCACCGTTTCAAACGTCCTCCTTCTTAAATGAATCGCTGCATTTTGAATTGATTCTTGCTGTGTTACTGTTTCATTTGCTACGCTTACGATTGCTAAGAAATGTTCAGATAGCTGTGCGCGACTATCCTCATCAACATAACCCGAAATTAAGGCAACTGGTATTTGCAATTTTTTTGCTGCATTTGCGATGCCGATGGGTGCTTTCCCCGAAAGTGTTTGAGAATCTGATTTTCCCTCTCCAGTTATAATCAATGATGCTCCTAAAGTTTCACCATGAAAATCAATTGCTTTCATAACGACTTCAATCCCTGGTTTTAATACTACTGAAAAAAATGCTAAAAACGCTCCACCTAGTCCGCCTGCAGCGCCTGCACCGGGTTCATCATGCAGTGCAACACCTGTCATAGCTTCGATTTTATTTGCTAATATCGTTAAATTATGATCAATTCGTTGCACCATTTCTGGTGTTACCCCTTTTTGTGGTCCAAAAATAGTAGTCGCCCCATTTGTCCCAACAAATGGATTATCAACGTCACATGCGATAACAAACTCAGATACTTTTATGCGTTCATCGAAAGAGGAATTATCAATTTTATGTAGCGTACTAAGTGCTTCTGCACCAAGTTCTAATTCCTTTCCTTCAACATCTAAAAACCTCATACCAAGTGCATTAAGCATACCAGTACCGCCATCGTTAGTAGCACTTCCCCCAATACCAATAATGAATTTACGGAACCCAGCATTTAATGCATGACGGATTAACTGTCCAGTTCCATAAGTTGAAGCGATAAGTGGATTTCTTTCGTCATTCGTCAAAAGTGTTAAACCAGACGCCTTTGCCATTTCAATGACACAAGTCACTCCATCCCCTAAAATGCCGTATTCAGCTTCAACAAGTCGACCTATTGGATCTTGTACCTTTACACTAATAATTTGGCCATTTGTAGCTTCCACTAGTGGCTCTAGTGTTCCCTCCCCCCCATCTGCTACAGGTAATAGTACAGTTTCAATTTCTGGATCTATTTCATGAATAGCAGCTACCATTGCTTTTGCGGCATCTATAGCTGTAAGTGAACCCTTAAAAGAATCAGGACTAACAACGATTTTCACAACAATCCCCCCTAAAATAAAACGCTTACAATAATTATAGTGATAAATTTAGTATTTTACATTATACTTAACGTATAAATTCCCTGTATTATAACAACTAGTTTTTATACACTTCGGAGGAAAATTATGATCTCAAAACAATTAGCAAACCAAATAGTAGAACAGACCATGCTACGTTTGCACCGTAATATAAACGTTGTACATACAAATGGTAGAATTTTGGCTTCAGGAGATCGGTTACGTGTAGAAAGTATACATGGAGGGGCTAGAATTGTTGCGGAAACAGAAAAAACGCTCATTATTACAGAGGAAAACGCTCATCTTTTTCAAAATGCAAAGCCTGGTATTAACTTACCCATCTTCTTTCAAAATGAGCTTGTAGGTGTAATTGGTATTACTGGTAATCCAGATGATATTGCAGAATGGGCCCCGCTTGTTCAGTTAACAACTGAAATGATGGTGCACCAAGCACTTATAGCCTCACAAAGCGAATGGAAACGTAAATTGCGTGAAACTATTTTCGAAGATTTGATGACTCAACAGCCTTTGCAAAAAGTAATGAAAGAACGTTTATCTAAAATTGGCTTCTTTCATGCACCGCCCTTTTATGGAATTACATTGGACATCGAACCAAAACTAACAGCATACCAATCTTTTGTCGAACATATGGAGGATTTTTTCATCCATGAATCTGTCATCTTTGGTAGATATCAATTAAATGAGCATTTCATTTTATTATCTGGTATGGATGCTAAAGCGATTGTAGACAAACTAACGCTGTTGTTAACTCAAGTAAAAAAATATTTCATTGTTAAAATAGGCATCGGTCAACCAGTTCAAACATTAGAAAAAGTATTTAACTCTTATGAAACAGCAAGAAACGCCATTGAGTACGGTGACAAAACAAAAACGATCAACTTTTTTGAAGAAGTTGAAGTTTTTTCTTTGCTAAAAAAAAGTGATTCTCAGGAAGCTTTGCTCTTCACGAATCGTACATTAAAAGATTTAAATAATAAACTTATACATACGTTGGTTGTCTATTTTTCACATAATCAACAACTCACAGTTTGTTCTGAAGAATTAGGTATTCACCGACATACACTGACATATCGCTTAAATCAAATCCATGAAATAACCGGTTATAATCCTGCCATATTCCAAGAGGCAATCATTCTTCAAATCGCCCTTTGGTTAAGAAATAAATAAAAAATAGGTGAACATCACTTGATTAGAGATGTTCACCTATTTTTTTATATTAATTTAGGTTCTTCTTTATATAGTTCATCAAGAATTTCTAGCTTTTTATCAATAGCATCTTCAAATGTCATAATATAAGCTGCAGGATCTTTAGGATTATGGAATTGTGTAATCTTCCCTGTTTCTGCATTAACGAATTTACTTGAAGCTCCACAACCAAGTCCTATAATCGTTTGAACTTCTTCCATAATCACGATATTATATATACTTTCTTCACCTTTTTTAGAATATCCAACGTTTTCAAGATTCCCTAAAATATTTTTTTGACGATATAAGTAATACGGCTCATAGTTATTATCTGTAGTCCATTCATGAGCACGATGCATCATTTTCTCAGCTGTTTCACGGTCCGCAACTTTATATTTCTGTTTGTTATGTGTCATTTCTGAAGCACGTTTAAATGATAATGTATGAACAGTTAGTGATTCCGGTTGCATTTTTTCTGTTTCAACTAGTGAATTCTCAAATTCTTCTAGACCTTCATTTGGTAAGCCTATAATTAAATCCATATTAATATTATTCATTCCCATATTACGAGAAAGCCAGAACTTATCAATAGTCTCCTGAACTGTATGGTGACGTCCAATCGCCTTTAACGTTTCATCTGTGTAGGATTGTGGATTGACACTAATACGGTCAATTCCCCATTTTTTCAAGACTTCTAATTTTGCAGGCGTAATTGTATCTGGCCGTCCTGCCTCCACGGTCACTTCACGAATTGATTCAGCGTGTGGAAATGAATCATACATCGTTTGATATAATGCATCCATCTCATCAGCTTCTATAGATGTTGGTGTTCCTCCACCCCAATAAATAGATGTAATTTTCATATCACGTTCCTTTAACCATTTCCCCATTTCACGAATCTCAATATGAAGCCCATCTAAGAACGACTCTACTCGGCCATTTTTACGATGGATAGCATACGCAGGGAATGTACAGTAAGCACATTTTGTAGGACAAAATGGAATACCAATATAAATACTCACTTCATTACCTATTGTATCTAAATCTGGAATAGTCGTGAGCTGACGATCTACTATTTTTTTCATTAGAGTTATTTTTTCATCTGATAGTCTAAATTCTTCTTTTAACTTAGTATGAATTTCTAAATCAGTTAATCCACTTTTTCTAAATTTATGATACAGCTTTGTAGGACGTATACCCGTTAAGATACCCCATTTCTGGTGAATACCCGTCAGTTTTTCAAGTGTGTCTAAAAGTACATGAGATAATGCTCTCTTCAGTCGAATGTTTTGTTCCTTTTCATTAGCTTCATCAGCGTACTCTTGAACAAATTTACTTATATACGTTTCACCATCTGAATGTAATTCAGCGGTTGTTGTTACTGTATGATTGGCGTCTATATGCCATTCAAAATAAACATTTAAATCAGTGTCTTTATCCGTTTTCGAAACTTTCGAATCCTCAAAAAACAAATTTGTAATATGATTGAAGACTCGCACCCAATCCTGAGGGTAATTTCCATTAATTCCAAGGACTTTCATATCAACTATTCACTTCTTTCGTTTTTACTTTCATATACAATGGAAAAACTTTATACCATTCTTATTACAATGTTAAAGGAGCGAGTAAATTGTCTTTTCTCACAAGAAAGTCAAAGCCTATAAATACATCTCTAGAAATATTAGTTTTTCAAGAACTTTATAACATCGTTATATCTAATTCGCTCAACCGATCCATTTATATACAGATGGATATGATTCAGCTAACTAATAGCTACTTTACGCATTATGAAACCTACTCTAGTCAAAAACATTGAATCCATTGTAGCAAAGTTTTATGAAAATCTCGAAAAAGAAAATTCATTAGGTAAAAATATTAATCAAAAATAATCAAAACAGTTCCATTAGCAGTTTAAGAACTGCTTTGAAGGGACATATTTCATCAATGTTCAATGGACACATTGATGAAGATTTTTGATAAAACGTTAATAATTGCTTTTGTCCATGCAAAAGTTGGGCTCGAACCTAAGTGGTATAAGAGTGCTTTCCAAGATTTACTCAATGGCTTTTTCTCAATTGTACAACAGACTCATTTTAATCATGAGGAACAACTCAAAATTATTAATGCTATAGGCAAAATTATTAACTTTGAACAACAAATTGTATTAGAAGCCTATGAAAAGCACCATCAAGAAGCACTAAAAAAATGACTTCACAAAAATTACAGCATCTTGTTGATGAATCTTGTACTCAAGTTTTAGCAACAGATTCATCCTTCGAGAAAATTGTTGGACTTATGAATACTATAAAATTTCTGAATAACGAATTATTTATAGGCGTGCGAGATATAAACGGAAACCTAAATTCTATTCAGAAGAATTCTGAACGCATCCATAACGCGACTAAAAATTTAACTGCTATGTAAAATTAAAACCATGTACTGACAATTGTCAGTACATGGTTTTAGTTATATATATTTTCCCCTTTAAGAGATACATCTAAAACTGCAAATCGAAGAAAAATTATTTCTGAATAATGCAGAAATCAACTTCCACAAGATAATTTATGTTTTATTAATATCCATAAAGAAATATACACAAATGTCTATATAACGGTTATTTTACTGACCTGTAGTACTTAAGATGCTAAGTTGACTGTGCTTATTTTGCTGTTGCTTTGTGTTCCCCAAATGAGCTTTACCCATTCAGGATGATCAATGAATGGATTACGGTTGCCTTGCCATTCTTGAATGACATTATTTCGGTTCATTTCAAACTCATCAACTGGATCTTGTAAATGCCATTGTAACAATACAGAAAGCTTGCCATGATATGGGGCAGTTCCATTATTCAATTTTTCATTTAATTCGAGATCTACTTTATCACCTTGTTCATAGCGTGTTGCCATATATAATAGTATTCTGGCAACGTCACCTTTTACTCTATTAGGTGGTTCGAATGAATTAGAAGTCTTAAAACAACCATTACACCCTGCAACTGGACTACCGCCGTTATCAAAATCTAGATTACCTCGGCTACTGTTAACTTTAACGTCAGTTGGACGTAAATGGTGGATATCTGTACCGGGACCTTTAGTTGTACCAAAGTTTCCATGTGATTTTGCCCATGTATGTTCTCGGTTCCAGTCACCAACATTTCCTCCGTTACGGGTTTTAGAGCGTGATTCTCCTGAATAAAACAAAATCACATTATTTGAGTTATTTGGATCTTCATCTGTTTCTCTTAACGCTTCCCATGCTTGGTCGTAAGTCAATTGTTTATGCTCATCTATAATGTCATGTAATGCTGTTTTTAAAGCTTGACCAGTTTTCCCCATTGCGTCTTTATAATAATCGTCAGTTGGAACATCGGCTGCAGTAACTGTTACTGAGAAATTGGTTGTTACTTCTTTTTTACCATCAGTAGCTGTAACACCAATAATATAGCTTCCTTCTTCAAGTGAAAGTGTCAACGTGGCAGTCGCTTGATTGACAGTACCTTTTGTTGCAGTGAATGTTAGTTTGTCACCATCAGGATCAGAGAAGTGGTCTGTAAGTAACACCGACACAATTTCCCCAGTCTTTAACGTTTTGTTTGGAATTTTACTCGTTACAACTGGTGCTTTATTTTCAGAAGGGAAAGAAGGAACCTCAATGGGTTCCCCTTTTGTATTTGTAAATTTAATTTGTTCTGCTTTGGCACCGTTAATAAACTCAATGCTTTGAATATTTTCTGCACCTCTTATTTCGCTAACGTTTTGTCCATCAATAATTATCTCTTTCATTTCTGTACCTTTTAAATCTATTATAGTCCCTTCTTTGTTAGGGGCTATTATGACTTTTGTTGTTTTGAATCCAGCACCATTCAGTTCTGCATAATTACTTTTTAATAAGACACCTTCTGTGATGATAGATGCCCCATCTAAATTTACGGCAACACTTGGTTTCGTAATAGTCAATTTCTTTGTTTTAAAATTAACCAAATCATACGTTTTTTCTGGTTTCACTGGTTCAACTTCTGATTCTTCATCGAAATCTACTTGTACCAAAACAGGGTCATGATCACTTGCCCGACCAGCCATATCTGTAAAATCAGCATTGATATGAAGGATATCAATTGCGGTTTTGCTTGCTAAGTTGTTAGAAACTAGAATATGATCTAACACTTGGGAATTCCCTTGGTAAAGATATGTGTAACGATCGGATTCTTCTACTTTATTAATCATATTGGTCATATTCTTACCTTCATGAATTTTTAGAGATTCAGTAAATTGGTAATCATTGAAATCCCCAAGAGAAATAATATTTTCTTTTGGATTTTTTGCCTTAATATCATTTATAAAATTTGAAACAATTTGTGCAATTTTTTTACGTTGAATTTCACTTTTATAAACAGGTGGTTGAATAGAACCAAATAATGGTGTGTCACCTGATTTAGAATTCCAATGGTTTGCAATGACCACTACATTCTCACCTTGGAAATTAAATTGTGCTGCTAATGGTTTACGACTACTATTAAATGCCTCATTTGTTGGATCAATTCGACCTGGATTCAACGTAAGCTTTCCATTTTCATAACCTACTGCAGTCGCTGCATCCCCTTGTGGATTCCCCTGAGTTAATGTCACACGACTTGGATTATATAAGAATCCGACACGTATATTAGCATTTGGCGCTCCACCATCTTGATTGTTTACTGGGTCAATGTTTACATATTTATATTCCACACCACTTGCAGCTTTTATAGCTGTAATCAATCTTGCATAACTTTGATCTGCCTTGCTATCTCCTGCAGTTTCACCATTATTATCTTGTACTTCAGTCACACCAACGATATCAGGGCTCTGCATATCAATACCAATTGCTCTAGCTAATTTACTAGCTTTGCTATCAGAAGTTGATGTCTTATTATTAGAGAAGTTTTCCAAGTTATAGGAAGCAACCGTTAACTTGTCATCTGCTTTGACAATCGTTGTTTTTTCAGGTGTTGCATTTCCTTTTTTATGTGCTGCTTTCATTTCCTCTAAAGAAGCATAAATTTTAAAGTTTTGATATGAATAACCAACTATACCCGTAATCGGACCATTAAATCGATCTCCTGTCGCTACTTCAAAATCACGTGCAGTTCCATTTGGCTCTAAACGGAATTGGATACGATTTGGATTTTGGTTCTTTTCCTCAAATAAAACTCCGCCGTGAAGTGAATTTGTTTTTGCACTTTCAAGAACCGTCACCAAGTCACCATTATCTTGTGGAGCTACAGCTTTCACGTTTCCGATTTGTACACGCATACCCTCAATACTTTCCCAGAAGTCAATTGCATCTACTGTTGGATTAAAAACGGATAAATTATCACTATCGATTGCTTTTAATGACATCTTATCCTCATCAATAGTGATTGGCGCTGGCAGCTTAATACCGCTTTTAATGACTGTAACCTTTCCACCCTGATCATCACGAACATTTATTTGAGTTGTTTTCAAGTCTGTATCTTGACGATCACTATATCCATCGTATGCATATTCACTTACTTTTCCTGTAACAGATACTAAATCACCCACTTTGATCGGCCAAGCTTTGTTACCGCTATAAAGTAAAATAGCTTCTGATGTATTCGGATTGTTATCCGCCATATCATCTGGCGTTTGGATCGAATAATAATTTGCAGTGCCTAGCTTAAATGAATAAGTTACAACACCTTCAATACCCTCCACAATTTGATTATTAAATGGAGTAACATGTTTATCTCCTTGAATATCATGAATTTCAAACCGATCTGCGATTGTATAATTGAAAGTCGACACTTCACTTAATTTACCATCTTGATCTTTCACAATGGCTTTAAGTGTTGTAGTTTTAGTAATTTGGATTGGCTTTTCATATTTGGTACTAGTAATAGTTGGATCAGTACCATCTAGCGTGTAATACATCTCTGCATTTGCACTAGTTGTAGATAAAGTGACAGCTGTATCTTTAACATATGTCCCACTTCCTGGAGTAGCGACAGCAGGCGCTAATGTTGTACTATCAACAACGATATCTGTTGTAGAACGCGGGATAATTTGGTAGTCATTATCGAATTGTTGAACAATCCCTGTAATAGACTCATATTTCGTATTGGCTGTTAAACCTAGAGCATTCGTTTCGTCCCGTACGATGAATTCTGTTCCATCATTCCCAGTAAAGTTTGCCCAACTACCTCCATCTTGTACTGTGGTAAGTGAAACGTTCTTCACTGTCACAAGTTGTGATTCGTTTTCTTCCTTAACATCTGCACCTGTAATTACTTTTGGTTGAGGTTCTCCTACATTTTCCTTATTTTCTACAATGGTTGCTCCATCTAATTGAAGCAATCCACGATAATCTGCTAATTTACCTGTTAATGTAACTTCATCTCCAACCACTGCATTTAAACTTACCGGACGAACTGCAATACCACCAGTCGCATCTTGAACTGAAATAGTATTCTTTAACTTTGCAGCGACGATACCTTTAATCATTACAGTTTCTCCCATTGCTTTAGCATGTGCATCAGCAATTGAAATGACTGTATTTTCCCCTGGATTTCCTGGTTCTCCAGGCTCTACTGGAGTATCCCCCATTGTATGAGAGCCTAAATACTCAGTTGTATCAATTGGATAAGTTGACCACTCTGCATCTCTATTAAAGGTATCATTGATAATCTTGTCCCCAGTCGTTACGGAGCTCTTCCGTACAAGTGTCATGTTCTCTCCAAATTTAATTTGTGAACCAACTTGTCCGATCGAATCAACGATTTCACTAGATTTTTTTAAAACAATTGGATCATCACCATTAAAATTAACAACAGAAGAGTTTTCAAGATCCCCATTACTCTTTATAGCCGTATTTGCATCTTTATGATATACAACATACGTATCGTTATTTTCCAAAGTTCCTACCAATTCCACTTTTTGAGCTGCCGCCGCAGCTCCATTAATATGAAGCTCTAACGTATAGTCATTTAAATTAACTGTAGCACCGGTACCATTGTAAATTTCAACTGCTTTGTTAAAACCACTTCCTTCAATATACTCAGAAATAATTAAATCCGTCGAAGTAGTTGCAGCTTTTACAGGTGTTGACAGTGAAGGCAATATGAAACTTGTCACTAAACTTACCGACAACAAAGCATTAAATGTCTTTTTCCAGTTCCCTTTACTCATAGAGTCAGTCTCCTTCTACACTTATAGAGTTTATTTGTAGCGCTAACATGTATTAAATGGGGGAAGCCAAATCGTTCACTTACTGACGATTTCGTTAAAAAATCATATGTTTGTTTCACCAGTTACTTCGATATTTTCAAAACTATTATCACTATCCCCTTTAACAGCGGATAAATCTAAGTTACCTTCCACTTTAATATTAGAAATGATAATATCTTCAGATACTGTGCCAGTGATGATTAAGTTTCCTTTAATTATCGCATTGGATATAGAAGCAACATCTGTAATATCAACGATCACATTCCCATTGTAAACTTTTGGAGATTCAGTAGTACCAGAGAATTCCGCACCTGGTATTCTAATATCTGGATCTTCACCCTTTTTCACGTCTACAATACGTCCTTCTAGTGTAGGTTTGATTTTTTTAAGAGACGCTAAATGTTCCGCTAAATTTTCCCAATCCGAAAGTCCCAAGTCTGTTACACGACCTTCTTCATAGGCTTTTTTAAAGACATCATACTTATCTCCACCCTTTGCAGTGAAGGCATTTGTTGCTACTGTATAACTCTCTTGGTCTTTTATATCCACGTAAGTTTCATTTGTATCTTTGTACTTGATCGATACAACTCGTTCGCCCACTGGTTTTAATGAATCAAATTCAACTTTTGCACCAGATACGTGAAGGAAGCCTCCACTTTCTTTTGGAGATTCCTTAAAGCTTATTTCAAATGCTTGCTTTAATTCAGCTCCTGTAAGCTTCATTGTTGCTAATGTGTTTCCAAATGGTAGTACTGTTATAACTTCTCCAACAGTGATCTCACCTGCATTAATGCCTGATCGAATACCTCCACCATTTTGTAGTGCCATAATGATATTATTATTTTTGGTTTGTGCTCTTGCCTTTGCTAACATACCATCTGTAATGATATTTCCAAGTGCTGTTTCACTATTACGGACACTTGGACCCGTGTCTGATGTTCTTGGGTTACTCAGTTCACTTAACGCTTCTGCTCCGATTGGTTTATTAGATACTTCTTTAATCTGATCAGAATATTTCTTAAGTATGTTAGCCGCTTCTACGTCGTCTGCAAGGCTGCTAAGTTTAATCAATTCTCCATTTGTTGTAATAACTTTACCTTTACTATCAAACTCAACATCAACATTGCCTAAATAATCACTATATTGATACGCCTGAACAATAACAGTTGGATCTTTTGTTTTATTGTTATTATCTTGATCTATAACGACTGGCTCATCTAACTGTGTATGACTATGCCCACCAACAATCACGTCAATGCCCTTAACTGTTGAAGCTAATGTTAAATCATTATCGATTTTCGCATTGTCATCATAACCGATATGTGTCAAAGCAATAATTTTATCGACGCCTTGCCCTTCAAACGCTTTAACTGCTTTTTCAGCCTCTTTAATATAATTTTCAAATACTATACTGCCAGGGCTTGAAATATCCTTAGTTTCTTCCGTTGTTAAACCAAAAATCCCTACTTTTTCGCCATTGATTTCTTTAATAATTCCATTATAAATTTTACCTTTTTCAGGCTTACTCGAGATTAGATCTGTAAACAGACCTTTAAAGCGATCATCTGCAGAAAAGTCTACATTGGCACTAATGAATGGGAAATTTGCACCTTTGATGAAATCAGCTAAAGCCTGATGCCCTTCTTTACTTGAGCCTAAGTCGAATTCATGATTACCAAAGGTCATTGCATCATAACGTAATAAATTCATGAATTCCAAATCTGCTTTTCCTTGGAATTCATTGAAATATAGCGTGCCACTAAAAACATCACCTGCATCTAGTAATAATGAATTTGGCTTTTTAGCTCTAACATTTTTGATGGCAGTTGTTCTTTTCGCTATATTATCTAAATGTGCATGTGTGTCGTTGGTATGCATTAATGATAAAGTAAAGTTTTCTTCGCTATTCCCGTCTTATACCACATCTTGTGGATTTCGTTTCGGGCCTACACCGTACAGGCGACTTTCATCGCATACGGCGTGCTATCAGTAGAATGATTGTCTTTTCACTTTTTTTCTACCTCATTAAATACTCATGAAAACTGAACATTCTGAATTATTTATTGAGGAGATTAGCAATTTAGAGAATACTCTGCTGACTGGGTTCCTTCGCTCCAGCTGGTTTTATCCTTTTCGTATGTTACCATACAAATCCAAACGGCCAGCAATCATCACTACTACGAACCCGCTGCCGTTCTTCTTGCTTCTTCAGTGCTGATTCACCTCGTCAAGAAGAACTTCAAACGTTCCGTTATATCCATCCCTTATTTTGACAGCCTTAGGTCTCCACTATTCAGTTGTGAGAATGGTTAGTTTAACAGTCAATTTTACTAACCCCCATTACATCATTTCATCTATAAGGATGAATGTTGAACTCCTAGCGTTTCGCAACATTCACTACCTCACACTGCCTACATGGATTCGTCTGCCTAACCATAGCTGTCTTTTAAAGAGCCCCGCCTCGTTTTTTTCGAGTACGACTTCACCTGACTTAACCCCTTCTGCTGATCAGCGCATCACTGGGTCCAGGAGGATTAGGCACTTGCTTCAAAAGACTGTTGTGCAAGAGTAGGAATTACACCTACCAATTGGAAAATAACAGTTAGAAACATTCATTATGAAGGTTTTTTCTTATTAAATATTCTATTCATGAATGATTATTTCTACTTATTTCACTAGATATTTCTCTAGCTTATAAAGTAACGTTTCGTTTAATTTTATTGAGGAGTTACTACTACATTTGGTAAAGTTGCTGTTACGGCATTTCCTATCGCTTTATCATTTTTGGGTGTCACTTGTACAGAGATTACTTTACCTACTTGATCTGTTGTCAGTTTAAATGTCGAAGTTGTTGCGCCAGTAATTGCTTTTCCATCTGCATACCACTGGAATGTTGTACCCTTTTCTACATCTTTATCTATATCTGTATAAGTATAAGTAACTTCTAATGTTACACCTACTTTTGCAGCTCCAACAATCTTGACACTTGATGCAGTTGGGGCATGATCACTTGTTCCGCCATTATTCCCTGATGACGATCCGTTACCTGGTGAACTTTCAACACCATTCTCAACCTGTATTGTTTTTCCGTCTGGGGTTGTAATAGTTCCAGACGCTAAGCCAGAGCCGTTGTACCATTTACCTCCATACTGTACGATGCCTACATTTAACGCTGCACTGTTATATAGTTTACTTTCAAATAGTGCTAAACCTTGATTTAATGCCGTGCCATTGTATAGTTTACCTTCAAAAAATATTAGACCTTGATTTAAGGCTGCACCACTATATAGTTTGTCTCCATATAGCTTTAGACCTTTGTTTAAAACTGCACCATCGTATAATTTATTTTTGTATAAATACTTTCCAGTGTTTATAACACCATTAACGTATAAATTTCCTGTATTTTTCCCTAGTCCAGTTAAAGCTTTTCCGTTCTCATACCATTTACCTTTATACCAATTACCCATTGCGAGCTTTCCATTAATATATAATTTACTAGTGTTTTTACCAAACCCCGTTAATGCTTTACCTTTTTCGTACCATTTGCCTTTATACCAACCAGTCCATTTAACACCTTTTTTGTAATAAACCCCTGATTTTAAACCTGTTAGTAACTTGCCATCTTTGTAAACTTTACCTTTGTAAGTCTTAATCCCTTTTACTATTTTGCTAGTTGATTTTGAAACTAGCTTCCCTTTGATAATTTTGTAGCTAGAAGACACTGCTGCCTCCGCACTGGTTATCGGAGCAATGACGGCGCTTGTTAATAAAGTTGCTCCTAACACTAATGATGTTAAAGGTTTTACAAATTTATAACTGTAATTCCTCACTATCCCACACCTCTCTATTTTTAGGGTTGTATTTGCCTAATAGAAAATCTATTAAGTTCAACCACTTCGATTATATGGTATGCCTCTCATAGATTCTATATTACCTCGGCAACATTTACATATTTTACAAAACCCATCCAACACGGCTATTTATTTTACAAATAATACATAATATAATACATTTGAATACTCTCACTATATTAATTGATTAAAAAATCATGCTAATTATAATCATTGCACCTAATAACTAAGTCTTTTTAAAATTGCAATTATATATTTTTTGGACACTATACATATGTAATTCCTTCAGCCTGAAACTAAATATTTAAGTACATTCATTGTCACATCTAAAAAGAGAAACCTATTAATATCTTGTTGTTTGTAGCTTTCTTAATAAATTGAAATTACTAAGTCAATTAAATTTACTTAAAAATAAAAAAAGGAGATACTACAATTCTTGTAGTATCTCCTTCTCAATTTTCTTTATTATTTTGCATGATCTAATGTATTGATGTATTCTTCACAAATTATATTTGTGATTAGATTTCAGCGTATAGTTCTTGAACTGGTTTAATTAGAATACGATTTACTTCTTCAATTAAACCACTTAGAGCCATTTCGGCTTGAAGCATTTTTTCTATCTTACTATTTTGTTGAGCAAGTTGAGCAGTTTTTCCAGCATAAGTTAATTCATCTTCTTGGATTTGTTCACCTTTTGCTTGTTTTTCTTGTAAATTCAATTGGACTTTACGGAAGTTTTGAAACAACGTCAGTGCCTCTGAATCGTTTTTCACTTCTTCAACAGCAGCTTTTAATGTGTCAAATTCTGCCGTTTGGCGGAATGTTGCTTCTAATTTGTTAATGTCATTATAAATATTAATCATTTTGATACCCTACTTTCAATTTTAATTAATCAGCGTCATAATAATCCCTTGAATAACACCAATAATACCACCAAGAACGAAACCTAATACTGTAATCATTTTAAATTCTTTTTTTGAAATGCCCAGTACTAAATCTTCAAGTACTTCAACAGGGAATGTATCTACTTGTTCACGTACTACTTCTTCTAAATTTAATCGTTTTAAGACATCTTCCAGTTTCGCTTCTGCTTGTACAAAAGCATTGTCAACTACCTGTGGTACAACATTTTGTTGCATCCACTCAGCACCATGTGCCCAATAATGTACAATTGGCTGGTCTAAACGATTTTCAATTCTCAATTCATTCTTCACATAGTTTTGAACCGCTTTTGTTGTCGAATTAAAATCTAAATCGCCAACTAGTTGAGTAACCGTTTGATCTTGTAATTTAACCCATTCATTCGTTAACATATTCGAAACGAGCACAAATGTGCCATCTGCATTAAGAAATTTTTTAATTTCTTTTTGAGCTTTGTTAACTATTGATGAAGAATCGCCTAAGAACATTTGAATCATACCACCAAGCGTTCCTTTTGTATCAAGGAAATCATCAATTAATCGTTTAATCGTTTGATTGCCTTCTTCTGATTCAAAATAAACATCGCCTTTATTTAAAATATAGCGAGCGATATCTGGAATTTTCGTATTCGCCTTATCTTGCCATCTTTCAGGTAAAAGCTCGCGAACCGTTTTTGTAGATAGGACATTTTGTACTTTATCTACTTGATCAATGATTAAAGCATCAACTTTTTCTTCAATCGCTAAGTGGATGTTTTCAACACCCGCTTGCTTCAGCCAGTCATTGATTGTTTTATCGTCTGTAAACAAAGTTGTTTCTATTTTTTCATTTAACCATTGTTCAATTTTCAATCGAATATCATTTGAAAAGAACTTTTTACGGAATGTCTCAGGTGTGAGTAAATAATTCACTACTGTTTTTCCTAGTTGTTTTGCTAAATCATCTCGGCGTTTTGGAATTAAACCTGGTGTAAATGGTACACGCCAAGAACCAATATAAATTGCTTTATAAGGTCTAAAGAGCATTTTAATCGCTAAATGATTCGTAAATCCACCAATAACTGCTCCAATGACAGCCATGAATAGTATTGTTACGAACACACCCATATTCTTCACCCATTTCTTCAAAAACTCTCCTACATTATAACAGACAGTCAAGTAGGTGAGAATTAATAGCTATTGAAGTTAGGGATTTCATTCAATTTATAGGGAATTGTAAATTGTTGAAAAGCGTATTGCATGTTCCATATCATCTTGCATAGCAATAAAGAATGGGTATTGCCCTTGTTGAAGTGGAGTATTTAAGAACATTTCTTTATATAAATCCGTCGCCTCAAGTTCTTCACCGATAGCCTCTTTCGCACAAGCCTTAAGATTTTTGCATGGTGGTCTTTTCGTTAAATTTTGTACATATTCTCCAGTCATCATATAATAAAGTTGTTGGAACATCTCATAATGACATTTCTCGTCTGTTATTGCATGCTCGATATAAGATTTCCATGTAGGATCCTTCGTCAGCCCAAGCATCGATTTGTACCAAAAATACATCTGATATTTATCTTGAATCGCTTTCTTTAGCTGTTCTTCAAACATACCGCCATCTCCTATACGCTTTTTCACACTATATGCGAACGGGACCGGCACTATGAAAAGGGGTATACATATGATTCAACATTTCAGTTTCAAACCTTTGTTCGAAAATACAAAATTACCAGGCTGGCAAATCGCCTTCTTCTACAAGCATCAACGATACGAAGGCGAATATAAAAAAGACGGCTCCATCATCTGGTCCGGGTCAATACCACCAAATGAAGAAACCGTAAAAAAAATGATCCATGAACTAATGCTTTATCATGTATATGACTAATTAAATGCTGAAGCGGCCCGTTTAATGGAAGATAGCCTAAGTTCGCCACGTCCTGTGGCAACGGCTACATAACCAACTTCCTGTTGGCCCCTGACAAGCACTGGAAGGCTCGAATCAAAAGCATCACTTTAACTTTTGACCGAGAGACTGAAGTGACCTCGAAGGGCTGGCCGCTGAAGCTGGATATCTAACTAAATGCTTCAGGCGCTCGTTCAGCTGCGAGGTCGTTGGAAGGCGGAAGCCAAAGTCGCTCTTTGACTTTGATCGCCCGACTGAAACGACCCGAGCCGCTAGCGCCTGAAGCTGGATATCTAACTAAATGCTTCAGGCGCTCGTTCAGCTGCGAGGTCGTTGGAAGGCGGAAGCCAAAGTCGCTCTTTGACTTTGATCGCCCGACTGAAACGACCCGAGCCGCTAGCGCCTGAAGCTGGATATCTAACTAAATGCTTCAGGCGCTCGTTCAGCTGCGAGGTCGTTACTTCTCATATCTATTTAAATAAGAAAAATCGATACTACGCAGAGCAAAATGACAAAATCCAAACTGACCTCAGACTAATTTCTCCTACATATTTTTTTCAGAAAATGAGCAGAGTACAAAATAGACAGCAGGATACTTTGACGTTTTTTCTGCTAATTCATTAGGATTATTATATAAATTCCAATCACCAATAGAAATATTTTGATCTTGCTTAGAATAAATCACTTGTGCTAACACCATATCTTGCCCTACCTTTACTTTTTCTGAAACAATATTTGCTGAACCAGAAGAGCCTGTTTTTGGCAGTTTGATATTACCTTCACTAGAATAAATCGCTTTATCATCTATTAAAGCGACTCTAACAATGGCGTTAGGTTTTCCATTTGGAAGTCTCCTGAAACTTACGACAAACTTCCCTTTTTCTTCAATTCCCACGCTAATAGCTACTGCATCCTTTTCTTTTAGTTGACCATATTCATATTTCTCTACCCATAATTTTACTGACTTCCACTTCTCATCAACTTTAAATTCATGTATAAATGTTGGATTATCACCATCACCAGTGACGGCTTGAATTAAACTTTTTTCACGTTTTGAGAGCTCTAAATGTTGAATATAGTTCTCGCTTAATTCTTTATCTACTTTCTCACTACACCCCGTTAATACAAAAACAGACAAACAAGCAGCTAATACTAATAGTATCTGTTTCATAAATATAACCCCCAGTTCATTGAATAGCCTTCCTTAATTCTCCACCAAAGTACATAAAAGGTAAATATTTCATTTAATTTATTGATATTTAAATAGGCTAATAAAATCATCGATTACTTAACTACAATTAAATATTTATGCCACAAAAAAAAGCATTATTAATAGAGAACTCCTCCAAGGAGCCCCAAATAATAATACCTTTAATAAGGCTAACTTGTAACTAAACTTTCAAATACTCTTCTCGCCACATAACAACTTCTTTTTCAACTAGTAGCTTCTCCAACTTATCATCCCATTGAGATAATAATGTATTCCATACTCGAACAAAAAGAAGGTCCTGTTCACGGTTGTATAAGATATATTCAAGACAAGGCACATCATTAATCTGGCGTGCTTCTTTTGATAAGATATCAGTAATGACTGTTTGTTCTTCACCTTCGTCTTCAGATGTACGGCTATTTTGCAGAACTTCTATTAACTCTTCCTCTACAAACTTTAATGTCTCCTCTGGTTCCTCTAAAGCATAACGAAACAGATCTGGTAACTCGTCATACTCATCCATCTGATCAATTTCCGCAGGCAAGAATGCTTCGTGGCAAGCACTGTAAAGCAACTGCTGTGTTTCTATTTCTTGCTCTTCTTCAAACACGCCATTTTCAAGTTGGATTTTACCTTTAGATGTTAAATGATAGTATTTCTCTCCTCTTTCAATTAGCCCTGTTTTCGTTAAATTTATGAGAAGGTCTTGAATGAAGAGATCCTCTACTAATAGTAATTCACCCAATTCGCTAGCATTTGAAATTTCAGCTTGTTGGAAAGTGAGTAGCATCATTTTCATCAATATATCCATCTTCAATCGCTTTACTGGTTGATAAGTGACATCAATTGATTGCACTGGCACGCACCAGATTGAGGTTTTTAAAATCTCTACTTTGCCATTTTGTAAAACTTCTCTTTTCAATCGTTTTTCTAACGCTTTCATACTTGGCTCTCCTTTCCACTTTACTGTTTTACATTGCCGTCTTGGTCACGGAGGCCATTTTGTTCTCTCACTGTTATTAATAATTGACTATACATTTCTCGCGCATTTTTCTGCTTCGCTCTTTGTGTAAACATTTCTGTACTACCTACAAGAATAAGTAGCTCCCTCGCACGCGATAGCGCTACATTTAATCGACGATAATCATTGGCGAAACCGATATCTCCACCTTTATGTTGCGTATTACGAACCATACTTACGATAATAACGTCCATTTCCATCCCTTGGAACTTATCAACAGTACCGGTGCGTAGATGTAAATGTTGTAGATTTAGCTCTTGCTGAATAAGGCGGTCAATTTTCTTAACTTGCTCCCCGTAAAAACTTATAACACCTATGCTTTTGCGTTCATCTTGTTTTATTTTCCCTGCCGCTTTAGCCATTTCAGTTGCATGGTCTAAATCTAATAGCATATGGCGAATTGTATCTAATTCACCTTGATTGAAACGACTTTTACCATTTTTCATTTGTTCTTCAAAATAAGGCTTTTCATTTGGCATATCTAGCCATAATAAGTGATCAGACCGTTTTACATAATGCCCCTCTAGGAAATGATCTCGAACGGTATCTGAATTGATTAGACCACATTGCAGTTGGTCATCTTCATTTTCATAAAAAGGGGTGATTGTCTTCATTATATCCTCGTGCATACGATATTGTATCGCTAGCATTTGTTTATTATCTCTAGGGAGGTTTTTGAAAAGGCGTTCGAATAAAGACTCTTTTAATAATTTTTTTAGTTCAGCACTTTCTTCTAGTGCGTCACTTTCTTCGATAATCGCTTTTAACGTTTCCTCTAATGTATCGTCTCCAACTAATGGCGGTAGCTGATGATGATCTCCTACGAGAATAATTTTTTTCCCTTTTAACATTGGCAGCAACAATTCTGGTGGTGTTGCTTTAGACACCTCATCGATAATAACGACATCAAATGTTGGATAATTATCCATGAATTCTTTTCGAGCTGAAGCTACACATGTTGTCCCAATAACATTGGCATGTCGTACATACATTTTTCGAATTTCATCTAAATCATGTTCATTGGCTTCTTGTAGTAATGTATACCATTGTTTTTGTAGCGCTTGTTTAATAGGTAGCTGTGCTTTGTTATGCTGGAGTTTTGTTTTTTTCTCTGTAAGCTTTTTAATAGCATAGTCTGCTTGTAATTGTTGGTCTTCATAATCTTGATCCAGGATTTCTTCCAAAGCTTTTAAATCCTTTTCCTGCTGTAAGCCTTGTGAATTAATCTCTTGAATTGCTAGTTTCTTTTCTTCAATGTCACTAGCTAAAGAAGTTCTTTCTTCCATTAACTTTTGGTGCTGTTGCTGCATTTGCTCTAATTGAGGGATGGTTTGTAAAACTGCTTGGTAGGTTGATTTAACATGCTGCTCCTCTATTTCTAACTTGTGTAATATTGCTGTTAGTTGCTCTGAATGGCTAGAGATAGGTACATCAGACAAACTTAACTTTAATTGTTCATATCTTTTTTGGAGCTGAGTTTGCTTATCTTTTAGTAGCATCCCTTTATTCGTTAAAGTACTTTTCTTTTGCTGTGCGTTAGCTAATACTTCAGTTGTTTGTTTAATCACTTCTCGCTTGATCATCTCAAATAATCTGACTGCTTCTTGTTTTAGTTGTTGTAGAATTGTACCTTGTTCCCATACAAACTTTCTTCTTAAATAAAGTCTTTCTAAATGCGGTTTTAACTGTACAGGGTTAACAACTTTTTGTGTTATTAAAAATTGCTTCATATAATCTATCGCTTCATGCACTTCTCGAATCGAATAGGATGAATAGCTATCTTCTGGACGTGCGTTAACTTGTTGCAAAATAATTTGAGAAGCTTGCCCCATTTGCTTCTCTACATAGTCAATCGCTGCTTTCAACTTATTATTTACAGCCATCCAATCATGATAACTTACCATTTGATTTTTAATTTTCTCTAATGCATTAATCTGGCGTTCAATGATAAAACCCATTGGAATGTCGTACTGTTGCATAAAATCAGTGAGTTCATCAACTTTAGTAAAGTCTTTCAACTCATGTTGCAATTGATGTAGTTCTAAAATGTTTTTTTGCCAAGTCATGTATTCTTTACGAGAATTGTTTAACTCTTCGTTAACTGCATTCAATTCTTCTTCAGCTTGACGATAAAGCAATTGATTTCTAGTAAGCCCTATTTCATCCGCTAATCGATTAGTTCGCTCAAGTAATTTTTCACTGGATTCATTTGCTTCAATGAAACGCTCTAACTCCTCTACCTTCAATAAAACATGCTCATATTTATTTGCTACTTCTCCAAAATGTTCTTCAAGGTCCCGAAGTTCTCTTCTATAAATACCCAACATTTTTTTTAGTTTTTGAATTTCGTTAGTTATTACTTCATAATCGAGTTTTGCCTGTTGTTGTTCTACTATTTTTTCCTTTATAAATATTAGCTGGGCTTTGAATTTTTGAAGTTCTTCCTCACATTTCTCTAATGTTGCAGTAAGCTCCGATTCTTGACTAGCATGCAACGTTAGCTCCTGCTCGATATCTTGTAACGTTTGCTCTCTCCAATACTCAGCCACATTTTCTTCAATAAATTTTTTGCCTTCTTCTTCAATACTTTCTGTTCGACCAAAGCGTAAAATGCGAATGTCTTTATTTGAAAGCAGTCGACTTAATGCATTATCAACAGCTAAGTTAGACTGAGAAGCTACTAATGTACGCAAACCTGCCTTCGCATTTTGCTGGCATATTTCTGAGATAACCGTTGTTTTACCAGTTCCTGGTGGACCTTGAATAACAAATAAATCTTCAGCTGACATTGCTCCAATCACAGCTTCTTGTTGAAATTCATTTAACCGGTTATGAAACTCTAGTTTAGCTCGCTTCTTCGGTGCTTGAATACGAGGTCGATCTTCAAATAAAATCTTTTCTAGATTGGCATTTGCAGCTAATCCTTTTTCTAAATCTGCAAACCCTCTACGTAGTCTACGAATCTGACTTAAAGTAGCAAAATTACTAAAGATGACTTCCTTTGTTTTTGGTTTTAGCTGATTTTTGCGCAGTTGCTCCCTTATATATGGACGTAGCTCAATTTCTACTGTTCTATTCGCGCGATTCACTTTCAATACTTCACCAAGTTCATCTCGAGAGCCTTTAAATTTCGCACTTAATCCTTTAGCTTTATTCCATTCATTATCCTTTAAACCACTACAATTTAATGTCATTCGACTGAAGTCTTCATTGACCGAAAGCTTTGAGAATGATGCTGTCATATCCTCAATCGTGGCATCACGCTCTTGTATTTTCAAATAACCTTCCCAGCTAGAAATACGTTTTCTAACATATTCTGAACGTTCTTCTGCTATTGGCAACTGGCGAATTTTAGAATGGAGTTCAATTGGTAATCCTACGGTATTCTTAGGGGCTGTCACGAACTCTAACTGTGTTGCAAATCTTCTATTTGTACGAACAGGGACTCTTGAACTGATAACACGGAAATTAGTTGCCAGTAGTCCTTCATATTTCACAATACAATTCATCACTACAACTTGACTATCTAGCTTTTCGGCAAGGTTCGTGTTGGCTACATTGTCAAAATAGATTGTAATCGCTGTCTCTCCTTGTGCAGAATTACTCATTCTTTCAATATGTACTAAAAACGATTTTTGAATATGAAAAAAAGCATGCTCATCTTTTGACCATGCTAAAATTCCTTCACGTGCTTTGTTTGTCATGATTAGGTTTGTGCGCACCGTTTCAATTTTAGCTACTACTTGTCCCATGAACATATCTTCCTCTCTTCGAAATTGGTCCCTTTTTAAAAACACTAATTTCTATAATAGCAGTTTTGCCATCGTATTTGAATTTTCGAATGTTAGAAAGGCGATGGTAATTGATGTATTAAAGAAAAATTAATGAAAGAACTATAAAAAACACCTACATGTTGTTTTTATATCAAGCACAACAAGTAGATGTTCTTATTCTTATGTTTTCCTCATGCCACTGAGAGTTTTTTTTTGCGTCCAAACACCAAATAAAAATAGGTAGAAGCAATCAGATACAATATGCCTGTAATCGTAAAGGTATAAGCATATCCCCAATAATGCCCAAACTTCGTAACAAAAAATGCAGCTGGCAGACCCATTGATGCCCAGCCAACTTGGAATACCATCTGATTGACTGAATTCCCTAACCCTTTATATTTATCATGCACAATTTCCATAGCAATGGCTGATTGGATCGGGTTCGCTGCATTCATCAATGCTTGGCGGAATAAAAAACCAATCGATGCTACAAATAAAGAATTTGTAAACGCAGTTAAAAATAAAAATGGAATGGATAAAAACTGAAATATGATAATAGCTCTAACTTCACCTACACGTTTAACTAATGCAGGTCCTATCAACATTGCAACAGCTGTCATTGCTGATCCTAATGCTAAAATAAGTCCTATGTATGTATTGGATGCATTAAAACGATTAGCGAAATACAAATTTAAATATGGAATGACCAGCCCTGATCCTATACCAATAATCAATTGAGCTATCCCAAATAGTACAATGATTCTTATATTTTCTTTGAAGCTCGCGCTTTTTTCTGATACTTTTACTATATTTTTATTAATAGATGTTGATTCTATAACAACTTTACTTTCCATCTTCAAGCGGAACAATGGAAATAATCCAATGACGAAGAATGCGACACCACTATAAAGCGATACCCGAATTCCTTCAACAGCAGACAATTCCATAAGAAAACTTGCGCAGTCAGCTACAACTCCACCAAGTAAATTCCCAATAAAACCTGCAATTGTCATGATTGAAAAGTGAATACTAAATAATTTCATTCTTTCTGAAGCCTTGGAGTTTTCAGCTAAAAATGGTACCCCTGAAACTTGAGCTACAGCCCACACAATGCCTGTAGCGAATGCTGACCAAAGCATCGGTTGTTCAACAGTGACAATGCTTCTATAGAAAAATGTAATTGCTGTTAATCCTGTTCCGATAATAAGCGCCCACTTACGTCCAAATCGATCACTTAGGAGACCAGCTGGAATTAGCATAATAGCTGTTGCTAACGCTGTCATCGCAATAACATTTCCATTAACAGCTTCCTTCATACCTAATTCCTTAATATATAAATTGTACATTACACTGAATATGCCCATTCCTATTTGGATTAGTATATTCCCAACCATGAACAACTTAATATTTCGATTAAAAGATTTGATACTATGTAACCAATCTTGCCACCAGCTCAGGATTGACACCTACTTTCACATAGCTAATTAATTCGTCTCCCTAAATATACGAGTATCGGCAAACATTTGCAATAGCTACATGCTTCAAATACACTAATCTTAATAAAAGTACTTATTACAGTTCTTGAATCGGAGGAAACGTTTGTATGCCAGAAGTAGTTTATTATTTATTCTTCTCCTTTTTCGTGTCACTACTTATTAGTGGCATATTAAATGTATTTTTGGAAACCACTTCAAAATTGAACTGGCTTACCTCTATTACCTTTTGCGCCGTTCTTTCTATTTTCATCGCCACTATAATGCACTGATTTTTCCATTAAAAGAGACCCTTCAATTGCTTGAGCATTTGAAGGGTCTTCATATTAACTAATATTTTTTTCACCTGATTGTAGTTTATACATTTGTTCATAACGTCCACCTTGTTTCAGTAGCTCATCATGAGTACCCTGTTCTACAATTTCACCACGGTCTAATACTAAAATGCGATCTGCATTTTTAATAGTAGAAAGTCTATGTGCGATGATAAATGTCGTACGTCCTTTTTTCAATACATCCATTGCGTGCTGAATGATTTCTTCAGTTTCCGTATCTATATTGGAAGTTGCTTCATCAAGGATTAATATCGCAGGGTCAAAGGCAAGCGCTCTGGCAAATGAAATTAACTGACGTTGTCCCGAAGATAATGTACTACCTTTCTCAATCACAGGTTCATCTAAACCCTTCGGTAAATTTTTCAAAACGCGTTCACCACCAACTGCATCCAATGCTTTCTGTACTGTATCACGCGTAATTCTAGGATCTCCTAAACTAACATTCGATTCAATCGTACCTGTAAATAAATAAGGATCTTGCAATACAATTCCCATATGCTCTCGAATGGTTTGACGAGAATGCTCTTTAATATTGATACCGTCAATTGTAATCGCACCTTTTGAAACGTCATAAAAACTGAAAAGTAAATTCATGATAGAACTTTTCCCAGAGCCCGTATGACCAACAAGCGCGACTGTCTCTCCTTGCTTCGCTTCAAAATCAATATCCTTCAGCACATATTCTTGCTCCTTATAAGCAAACCACACATGCTCGAAGCGAACATTTCCTTTATATCGTGGTATACGTTTATCGACTACAGGCTCCCCTGGTTGATCTAATAGTTCAAAGACACGCTCTGCTGCAACGTTTGCTCTTTCTAAGCGAGCCAACTGATTGACGATACCAGTTACAGGATTAAATAATCGTGTAATATAATCAACAAAAGCGTATAGCATACCGACTGAAATAGCAGCTGCACCATTCATTTCAGCACTGCCAAAATACCAGATAAAAAGTACAAATGTAAGCGAACGAATAACGCCTACTAAATTGTGAGATGTAGCTGCATCTAATATAAGCAGCTTATTTTGATAACGATAATGCTCTTCATTTAGTGCCGCAAATTCATCTTCAATTTGTTTTTCGCGACTAAAAGCTTGAATAATAGTCATCCCATTAATCGATTCGTTGATCATACCGTTCATATCAGATACTTTTCCTCGTACAATATGATTGTACTTAGAAGCATACTTACGATACACAATCGTCCAAACAATTAAAATTGGAATAACAAATAATGCGATTAATGCCATCTTCCAATCAAGGAAGAATAACGCGATATAAATCCCGAAGATCGTCATAAAGCTCGCTGCAAACTGTGAGACTACCGTTACAAACAAATCACGAATAGCTTCCGTATCATTTGTAACACGCGCAACCACTTTTCCGGCAGGCAAATTATCAAAATAACGAATCGGCAATGTTTGGATATGCTCATAGACTTCATTGCGCATTTTTTGAATTATACGATTTGCACCCATTTGAAGTAAAAGATACTGACCGTATCTAAAAATAGCGGCAACAACTGCTAATCCGAAGAATACAGCCAATAAAATTGCAATCGGCTGAAAATCAATACCTGCGACTTCTGCTTTTGCAATATGATCATCAATAATTTTCTTTGCTACTAATGGTCCCGCTAAATCTGCGGCAACTGCAATAGCTAATAATAACAGGCCTGAAATAAGTAGCTTTTTGTACATTAAAGCATATTGAAATAATCGTTTACCAGTACCCATTATTTCACCCCCTCAACTTGCTGACGGTCATGCTGTTCTTTGTACCAGCCCTCTTCTTCAAGCAATGTTTGATGTGTACCTTCTTCAACGATGCGACCATCCTCTAATACAATGACCCAATCCGCATGTTGAATTGCCGATAAGCGGTGTGTCACAATTATGGTCGTTTTGTCACTTCTAGCTGTTTGGATATTTTGAATAATTGTTGCTTCTGTTTTAGCATCCACTGCTGACAAGGAATCATCTAAAATTAATATTTCTGGATCACGAATTAATGCGCGAGCAATTGAAATACGTTGCTTTTGCCCTCCCGATAACGAAACCCCTTTTTCTCCAACTAATGTTTGCAAACCGAGTGGTAGCATTTCTAAATCACGCTCGAAGTTTGCTAAACGGATTGCTTCATGTAATTCGTCCTCTGTCGCATCTGATTTACCAAACAAAATATTCTCTTTCACTGTTCTAGAAAATAGTACGTGGTCTTGAGGTACATAGCCTATCCAGTTACGAACCTGTTCCTTTGTTTGATCATGAATAGGACTATTTGAGACAAATAGATCTCCTTCACCATTTGGATATTCACGTAATAGCTGTTTAACGACAGTCGTCTTTCCACTACCTGTTTTCCCAACAATTCCTAGCGTTTGCCCCTTTTTCAAAGAAACTTCAAGGTTTGCCAGGTTAATAGAAGATGATTGTGGATATTGGAATGTCACATCTTTGAATACAATAGACTCCGGATTTTGAATGATTGTTGGCGTTTTTGGATCAACAACATCTTCTTTCTCGTCTAATGTTTCTTGTACACGATCAAGTGATGCATTCCCACGTTGCATAACATTGATGAGTTCTCCAATCGCAAACATTGGCCATACGATCATACCTAGATATACATTAAATGTAACTAGCTCACCTAAAGTCATTTCTTGCTTAGACACTAAATAAGCACCAAAACCAAGACCAATCATATAGCTAAGTCCAGTTAAAATTTTTGTAATTGGATTAAATAATGCATCAATTTTCTCAACATGCATATTTTTTTTGTAAACGTCTTCTGTCATTTCACTAAATTGTTGCTCTGTAGCACGTTCTTGAACGTATGCACGAACAACACGGACACCCTCTACAGCTTCAAGTACGCTATCATTCATTTCACCAAACACGTCTTGGGCTTTCATATAACGCTCATGAATTCTCTTACCAAGAATTTGCATAACGACTGCTAATATCGGTAATGGCAATATAGCTGCTATTGTTAGCTTCCATGAAACAAGGAATCCCATTGTTAGTAAAATTGTTAATAAGTATAAAGTCGAATCAATTAACGTCATAATACCAAAACCAGCTGTTTCTGAGACAGCACGTAAATCATTTGTCGCTCTCGCCATCAAATCTCCTGTACGATTTCGTTCATAAAAAGGTGGAGACATTTTCAAAAACTTTGTCATGAGCTTTGATCTCAGCTTACGTTCAATTACATTCGCTCCACCAAACAATTGATATTGCCATATAAAGTTGACGACATATGACAATACCAAAATGACTAGCATAGCAGCAATATAAAACATAAGGGAATGACTTGTTAATGTTTCTGAGTGGATAGCATCAATCGATTGACCAATAATCCACGGTGGCGTCACTTCAATTACATTAGCCACTAGTAACAATGCGATGGCTATTGCGTACCGCTTTCGATTTTCTTTAAAAAACCATTTTAATTTAAATAAGACCTCAAACATTTATTATTCCTACTTTCTTATTCTGTTTTTACACTAACCGTCTTCAATCGAATCCTTATTAAATTTCTTTTTCCGCTTTTGAATAAACATATTCAGCTCTCCTTTTATAATTTGGCACTCGTAATTCACTTAAAAAGGCAACAAAAAAAGCGCACACCCCTTTCAGAGCATACGCTTTAAAAAAGATACAGGTATCTACACCCATACCAATTAGTTATAAAAGTTAAATTACAGACTTAATTGCTGAATAGGTAGGTGTGGATTCATTATTTAATTGTTTAAATAAACTTCTTAACTTTTTCATAATCCATACCTCCTTTTCCATAAATTATTTAGTGCCTCTCAATATTAGCACTCCGAATTTTGAATTGTCAATACTTTTAGAATAAATTGAGTAATTTAATTATATTCTTACTTTTGACGATATTTCTTACTTCAATAAACAATTATTATTAATAGTCAAAACAAATCATGTAGATGATTTGTTTTTTCAACTTAGTTGTCATATCATTGTATTACTTAACTATTTTTTATATTACAGGAGGTGTACACTTTGTTCTCTCCCCTCATTTGGGTCTGGAACAAAGGAAGTCTTTGGACATAGCCATACGGTTGACAGCATTTGCTGTCTTGATCGCATGTTCGGCTTTTTTCGTAGCAACTGAATTTTCTATCGTTAAAGTCAGAACAACTCGAATTGATCAGCTTATAGCTGAGGGTAACAAAAAAGCATTAAAAGCAAAAAAAGTAGTATCTAATTTGGATGAATATTTATCCGCTTGTCAGTTGGGAATTACGATTACTTCTTTAGGGCTTGGTTGGCTCGGTGAAGAAACAGTCTCGATTTTATTGAGACCGATATTTGATTTGTTCGCACTTGAAGGAAGTGTGACATCCGTTCTATCCTTCGTGTTGTCATTCTCTATCGTGACATTTGTTCACGTTGTAGTTGGTGAATTAGCACCAAAAACACTAGCCATTCAGAAGGCAGAATCTGTAGCATTAGCAACAGCTGGTCCTTTAATTACATTCCACAACATCATGTATCCATTTATTAAAGCATTAAACTTCTCTGCTCGTTCATTGTCTTCACTTTTCGGTTTAAAGGATGTATCTGAATCAGAAGTGGCAATGACAGAAGAAGAATTACGTATGATTTTATCGGATAGTTTGAAAAGCGGTGAAATAAATCAGTCTGAATATAAATATGTGAATAGCATTTTTGAATTCGACGATCGTATTGCCAAAGAAATTATGGTACCTCGTACTGAAATCATTGGTATTGAAAAAGAAATGACTCTTAGAGAAGTCTTCGAAGTGATGGGTGTTGAGCAGTATACACGCTACCCTATTATTGATGGAGACAAAGACCATATTATAGGTCTCGTCAATATGAAGCACCTTTTAACTGCTTACATTAAAGACCCAACTAATGGTTCAAAATTAGTAACGGAATATATGCAACCTATCATTCGCGTCATCGAAACAATCCCAGTTAGTGACTTATTGTTGAAAATTCAACGAGAACGTATTCATATGGCCATTTTAATGGATGAATACGGTGGTACATCTGGTCTTGTAACAATCGAAGATATTATCGAAGAAATTGTCGGTGATATTCGAGACGAGTTTGATGCAGACGAGATTCCTGAAGTTCGTAAAGTAGATGAGAACCATTTTATCTTTGATGCCAAAATGTTAATTGAAAACGTAAATGATTTCCTTAAAATTGACATCAATGAAGATGATATCGATACTATCGGCGGTTGGTTTATGACCAAAAACTTCGATGCCGTTAAAGGCGAAGCAATTACTGAACAAGGTTATGAATTTATCGTAAAAGAAGTAGATGGTCATCATATCTTATACTTAGAAGTTATTAAGTTACCAGATGAATCCAACAACGAATCACTAGAAGATGAAAATTCATCTTCTGAATAATATTTATGAAAATTTAACAAGAAACGACGCACACTACTATAAGTGTGCGTCGTTTTGTATTGCCTAGAAATTTTGCAGGGGGGAAACATTGTGGAGTTATACACAAATTTAAGACAAGGGGAAAGAGGCGCTTGGCTAAGTATTGCCACTTATCTCATACTCAGCACCGCGAAGCTTACCATTGGTTTTATCGGTGCATCCACTGCATTAAAAGCTGATGGACTAAATAATACTACAGATATAATCGCTTCTGTTGCCGTTCTGATTGGATTACGTATTTCACAAAAGCCACCAGATGGGGATCACCACTACGGTCATTTAAGAGCCGAAACGGTAGCTTCCCTTGTAGCATCATTCATCATGGCAGTCGTTGGACTACAAGTGTTATTCAATTCAGGCAAAAGCTTTATCGAAAACAACCACTCTTCCCCTTCCCTGCTAACAGCAGTTGTCGCTATTATTAGTGGTATTATTATGTACATTGTTTATCGATATAATTTAAAGTTATCTGAACGCACTAAAAGTTCAGCTGTAAAAGCAGCTGCTCTTGATAACCGTTCAGATGCGCTTGTCAGTTTTGGTACTGCAATTGGTATTTTAGGTGCTATCGTTGGGTTTCCGATAATTGATTCCATTACCGCCATTATCGTTGGTATTATCATAATTAAAACAGCCTATGAAATATTTTTTGAAGCTGTTCATACATTAACTGACGGCTTTGACGAAGAAGAGGTTGAAACGTTATCCACTCTTGTCCGTAATGTTGATGGTGTTATTCATCTCATAGATTTAAAAGGACGTAATCATGGGAATATGGTGTTTGTAGATTTAACGGTCACTGTTAATCCTGAGCTAAATGTTTGGAAAAGCCATCAAATTACCGAAGATATTGAAAATACGATACGTCTAGTAAAACCATTGACAGTAGTACTTGTTCATATTGAACCAGATGGTTTAGTACATGAGCATAATACTGGTTTAATGTAATTTTTTGATAATAATTGAATATTTATGTTGACTTTATTTTTCCATTTTGTTAATCTAATAACAACTTTAAGGAAAGCAGGTGAGGTTTTATGACAAATTTAATGAGCATTGCATCAACGCAAATCGGTTTGTTACAAAATACTCGCCATCCGTATGCTTTTTAAGGATACTTTCTTTTATTGTGCGTGTATAAACTGTAGCTGCCGATTTGCAGCTACAGTTTTTTTATTTTTAATGCTGAAGGCGCTCGTTTAGCGGCGAGGTCGTTGGAAGGCGGAAACCAAAGTCGTTCTTTGACTTTGAGTACCCGACTGAAACGACCCGAGCAGTTAGCGCCTGAAGCTGGATAACTAGATTAAATGCTGAGGACCCTTTCAAGAAAATTAATCGCCTCAGCTCAATATCTCTACACACACAATAGGAGGATTTACAAATGACAAAATTACAAGATTTCGGTTGGAATACAACTTGGGAAGAAAAATATAAAATTGCCCAAGCTTCAAATAAATTAGCAAAAACAATTCCCGGACGTGTATTGCTAGAGCATAAGCACTCCTACCGTGTTATCACAGAACAAGGTGAATGGCTTTCTACTCCATCTGGCAGCTTCCAACATACTGCTTTTGAACGTCGTGACTTCCCTGCAGTTGGTGATTGGGTTTTAGTTGAGCAAATGCCCGGTGAAGAAAAAGCGATTATTCATGCCGTATTACCGCGTACCTCTTTGTTCTCCCGCAAAGCTGCAGGATTAACTACTGCGGAACAATTAATAGCGGTCAATGTTGACATCGTTTTTTTAATCATGAGTTTGAACTTAGATTTTAATCTTCGACGTTTAGAGCGCTATTTAATCGCTGCTTGGGACTCAGGTGCCACACCAATCATCGTATTAACGAAAAAAGATTTATGTGAAGATGTCACACCCTTTATTCAAGAAGCAGAATCTGTTGCTTTTGGCGTACCCATCTATACAGTAAGTAGTTTTACTGGTGAAGGCATTAATGAGCTTCAACAATTATTAGTTGATGGTAAGACAGCTGCACTTTTAGGTTCATCTGGTGTTGGTAAATCATCTTTAACCAATGCACTATGTGGCACTGAAGTAATGTTTGTCCAAGAAGTTCGTGAGGATGATGATAAAGGTCGCCATACGACAACACACCGAGAACTATTCAAAATTCCAGGTGGCGGCTTATTAATTGATACCCCGGGAATGCGTGAATTCCAATTATGGGATCAAAGTGAAAGCTTAGATAGCAGTTTTAAAGATATAGAAGAACTTTCATCTCAGTGCCGCTTTAGAGATTGTGAACACAAGCGTGAACCTGGATGCGCAGTACAAAATGCAATTCATGAGGGTACACTAACTAACGAACGATACAATAGCTATATAAAGTTAAAGCGAGAATTAGCTTATATCGAAAGAAAGACTAACGCTCAAGCACAAATTGCTGAACGTAATAAATGGAAACAGGTTTCAAAAACCTTACGCCAAAAACCACAGAAAAAACGTTAAAAAAAGCTGTCCTATCAGTCATTTCAATGACTAAGGGACAGCTTTTTCTCTTATTGTTGCTCACTCGATTCAGTTAACCCATGTTTGACTGCATAAAGTGCAGCTTGAGTACGATCTTGTACTTCCAATTTTGAAAAAATATTCGAAATATGTGTCTTCACAGTTTTTTCTGTAACAAAAAGTGAGGATGCAATTTCTCTATTACTCTTTCCTTTTGTTAATTCAGCTAGAACATCACGTTCTCGAGGTGTCAAAGTATGCTTCATATGTGGCAAATCTTCTTGCATCTCTCGACTTTTAATAAGTTGAGTTGTCGCTTGTGGATGCAATGTATTTTCTCCTGCCATTATTCTACGGATTGATGTCACCAGTTCATCTGGTTCAATATCTTTTAACTGGTAACCTGCAGCCCCTGCTTCAATTGCAGGAATGACATGGTCACTATCCGAAAAACTCGTCAGCATTAGTACCTGTGTGTCAGGAAATTTTGCCTTAATACGTTTTGTAGCTTGGATACCATCTAATTCAGGCATAACTAAATCCATTAAAACGATATCTGGCTTTAATTCCGACGTTAATGCTACTGCTTCTTTACCATTTTGTGCTTCACCAATAACCTCGATGTCCTTTTGCGTTTTCAGAAAAAATAATAATCCTCTTCTTACAACATGGTGATCGTCTGCGATTAATACTCTAATCATCGAAATCCCCCTTAATATGGTAGACGGATTAAAATTTCCGTTCCTCTTCCAATATTACTCACCCAATCAACTTTACCGCCAAGTGCCTTTGCACGATCTCGCATGCTTTGCAAACCGATTGATGGCAATTTCACAAGAGAGTCAACTTGGAATCCTCTACCTTCATCTTTAATAACTAATAGCACATCTGACTGTGTAATAATGACAAAAATCTCTGCGTCCTTAACACCCGAATGCTTACGCACGTTATTTAGTGCTTCCTGTGTAATACGAAATAACGTTTCTTCCACCCGGGAAGGTAATTGTAAAACACCCGATACATTCACAGAAAGGTTTATACCTAACATTTCAGCATAACCTTTAATCGCCTCCATTAGACCACTCTCTAAACCTTTAGGGCGTAACTGCCAAATTAAAGCACGCATTTCTGTTAAGGCTTCTTGTGTTAAATTCTGAATTTCCTTAAACGTTTCCTTCATTTCTGGTTGCTCAGCCATTTCAATTCCGGCACGAGATGTTAACGTAACAGAGAATAATAATTGATTCACTGAATCATGTAAATCTCTCGCCAATCGATTTCTCTCTTCAACTAGTGCCATCTGCTGTTCTTGTTTTGTTAGTAAAATTCGTTTTATTGCGGATCCCATTTGGAAGGCAACTGATTCTAAAAGAGCTAGCTCGTCATCAGAAAAACTGACAGTATTTGGCGTAGCTACATTTAATAGCCCAAAACGCTCTTGTCCAGATTGCAAGGGTACTGTGGCATGATGGGTAATGCCCCCATCACCCTCTAGTTCAGCAGCATTGGCGCTTTCAATGCGCTGACATTCAATAATATTCGAAGCTTTTTTTAATTCATTATTTCGATAACGTGATACGCACCAACAACCGCCTTTTTCTAAAAAGTGACAGTTATTATGCTTTAAAGCTTGTGGCAAATTTTCATGCGCTATGAGCTCATGTCTACCTTTTTTATTGATAAAAAATACCCAACCTGTTTCAAAATTCGTACCTGCTAAAAACTTTCTCAGAGCACCTTGTAACATTGCTTGAATTTCAGTTTCTTCATTTAGAAGTTCGGCAATTTCCTTGAGTAAACTAATGTTCGAATGATCATTTTGCTGCATGTAATTGCCGCCTTCCTTTTTTCATCTATAAATATATTGTACCTACTATGATACCACTGCCTGTCATACATTCGCATGAAATAGCTCTCATTCTTTTGACCGAGAAAATAAAAAAAGCACCTTTTCTATTCATGAAATAAAGTGGTATAAATTTATTATTCTTTTGAATATTGTTAACGATATACATCATGAGGAAGGTCTTACATATGAGCAACAATACTATCTTGGTTTTGACGACGCAAAACTTCGAAATCGACATCATCGATGAACACTCAGCCTCATGCTTATAATAATTAGTACCAATAATGATGGATGTCAAATTAAATTGACGAGCCGAATCTTTTCGTGCATCATAAAGACGTTGTACTACCTTTATGCGGTAATAATCGGGGTCGTCTACTATAACTTCTATTCCGTATAAATTATAGCCAAATGGATTATCATTGTTAATATAATAATAATCCTTGTATGCCGGTCATCATATTCATCAAGGTTAATTATGAGACTTGAGCAAGAACCAATTATGTTAACTTCTAATTCCGGAGCGCTTTTAGGAAAAATGCATAAGTTCCTATTTAATTGTTCATGCCCCATGGTTCCATTCCGAGAAATGATCTTTGTTTAATTTCTCTTGAAATGTAGTCATACTGTGTCATTGGACGAATAATCACACTTTTTTTAAATAGTAACAACCGATCTAGTTGTTCAGAAGTTGAAATGCCTCTTTCACAAGATTGCCTTTTTTATAAAAGAGAAGTTTTTGTCAAGGATAAAATATTTTACATGTATATTCATTCCCTCTATAATTCAAAGGGAAATACTCTAATACTAGGAGATTTTTTTATGACAAAAAAAGTTGAGAATAGTTTACTATTCATATGGATCGTCTCATTGGTCGCAATGCTTGGCTCCCTATTTTTTTCAGAAATTCAACAGTACGAACCTTGTAAGCTTTGTTGGTATCAACGTATTTTAATGTACCCAATTGTCCTCATCACAACAGTAGCTTATATTCAAAAAAATGCACGTATTGCTGTAACTTTAGCTGTTTTTTCTATAATCGGTGGCTGTATTTCCATCTACCATTACGGTATTCAAAAATTCGAATTTTTAACTAGCTCTGCAATAACATGTGGCCGTGTACCTTGCACAGGGGAATACATCAATTGGTTTGGCTTCATCACCATACCATTCCTTGCTTTAACAGCATTCGTCTTAATCGCAGGAGCAAGCTTTTACATGTTAAAAGCATCTAAGGAGGAAAAATAATTGAAAAAGCTACTAATCATTGCCGGCGTAATTGTTGTCTTATTTGGACTAATCATCGTCTTAAACAACCAAGGAAACGAAGCAAAATTAAAAGATAATCCTTACGGTACTAATGATTTAAAACAATCAACAATTGATTTACTTAGCGATAAAAACTATCAAAACATCATTACACCGACAGAACTTGAGAAAAAGCTATCTAAAGGCGACCCAACAGTGGTATACTTCTTCAGTCCAGAGTGTACACATTGTAGAGCTGCAACACCTAAATTAATGCCATTAGCAAAAAAATTAGGTGTACACATCGATCAATTGAATTTACTGGAGTATGAAAACTTATTTGACAAGTACGGCATCGAAGGCACACCTACACTTTCTTATTTTAAAGATGGTAAGGAGATTCAACGTATGGCAGGCGATGCAGACGAGGCTACTTTCGAAGCATTCCTAAAACAAACTGATCTCGTGAAATAATACAACTAGAAAGGATTATGTTGTACAAACAACATAATCCTTCTTTTTAATGGAGGAATATTAATGAAACAATCTTGGACATTCACTATTCTACAAGATAACCAAACTATCGAAGAACTACTACGTGAACAATGGAAGCTAGGCAAAAAAACTGTACATGAATTACGCATGACAAAAGCCATTTCAGACACAAACGGCGAACTTCTACAATGGAAAGACCCTCGTCCAAAAGGTATGGAAATTGTCATAACTATGGATGTACCAGAATCTTCATATGAAGCAACTCGTGAATGCGAAGTTAAAGTAGTATACGAAGATCCACATTGCTTAATCGTTTCTAAACCAAAAGGTATGGCTACACATCCAAATGACGTTTGGGATCGTTTTACTTGCATGAATCATGTTATGAAATATATACAAGAACAAGGCGGAGTATACGCAGAGCATGTGCATCGACTAGACCAAGGTACAGCTGGACTTTTACTTGTTGCAAAACACCCAATCGCAAAATCTATTTTCGATCGCTTACTAGAAGAGAAGAAAATCCTTCGCGTATATGAAGCAGAAGTTCAAGGTCATATGAAAGAACGCAAAGGGACAATTCGTGAAGCAATTGCCAAAGATCGCCACCACGGTACCCGCCGACGCGTAGCTCCCGAAGGTCAAATGGCTATAACTAATTTTGAAGTCGTACGTCATCTGCAATACTCAACAATCGTCAACCTTGTATTAGAAACTGGACGTACTCATCAAATTCGTGTACACCTTTCACATATCGGTCATCCAATTGTAGGAGATACTTTATATGATGCAAGAGAAACTGCTTCTGGCGATTATTCTTTACACGCAAGAAAACTCCAATTTACTCATCCATTCACAGATAAGAAAATGGAGATTATTGATCAATAAATATTTACATAGTATCTCTGAGCAGTTTATTGCTCGGAGATGCTTTTTTATTTGGAGATTTCGGTAGGGATTGGTGTTACTTGCTTTAGCTTTGGCGCTTCTCGTTCTGGCTTTAGCTCTACTCGCTCCCGCTTTGGCGCTACTCACTCATGCTTTAGCTCTACTCACCCTAGCTTTGGCGCTACTCACTGGCTTTAGCTCTACTCACTCTAGCTTTGGCGCTACTCGCTCTTTCTTTAGCTCTACTCACTCTAGCTTTGGCGCTACTCACTGGCTTTAGCTCTACTCACTCTAGCTTTGGCGCTTCTCACTCTAGCTTTGGCTCTACTCACTCTAGCTTTGGCGCTACTCACTCTAGCTTTGCCACTACTCGCTCTTTCTTTAGCGCTTCTCAAGCAATAAAATAAAAAAACGCGAGAAGAAAACACAACATTTTCTTCTCGCGTTTTTTATTCTTCTAGCACATTTCCTAAAACATACCTCTTTAGAATTCATGCTAAATATACGTTTTCCCATGTTTCAACTTGGCGAACGCCTTCAACATTAAAATTTAAAACTAAAGTTATCTGGATCTGCTCCTGTTCTTTCGTCTTTGTTTAGTGCGCTGATTAATTGCATGTCTTCGTTTGTAAGTTCGAAATCGAATACTTGAGCATTTGCTTTTATACGACTTGGTGTTACTGATTTCGGAATAACAATATTACCCAGTTGTAAATGCCAACGAATTACTACTTGTGCTGAAGATTTTCCGTATTTTTGGCCAATACTAGTGATAGTTGTATCATCTATAATTTTACCTCTAGCTAATGGAGACCATGCTGTAACGGCGATGTCATTTGATGTACAGAAGTTACGTACTTCTACTTGTGTTAAGTATGGGTGCACTTCAATTTGGTTGACCATTGGTTTAACATTAGCTGTAGCAAATATTTCTTCTAGATGGTGAATCTGATGGTTAGAAACACCCGTTGCGCGAAGTAGTTTTTCATCATATAAGCGTTCAATTGCACGATATGTGTCTTTGAATTTATCAGGTACTGCCCAGTGAGTTAAATATAAATCTAAGTAATCCATATCTAATTTCTTTAATGAAGTCTCGAAAGCGCGTAAAGTTTCATCATATCCCTGATCAGCGTTCCAAACTTTTGATGTAATGAATAAATCTTCACGTTTCACATTAGAAGCTTTGACTGCTTCCCCTACTTCTACTTCATTGTTATATAGTGAAGCTGTGTCAATTGCAATATACCCTGTATCAATTGCAGTGGTCATCGCTTGAATCGCTTCTTCGCGATCAGTCATTTTGTACACACCAAGTCCAAAACGTGGCATTTCCACGCCGTTATGTAGTGTTTTTGTAGATGTAATATTCAACACATCGCACAACTCCTTCTAATTGATAATTTCATTATACAAATGTAATCAAATTATTTCGAGAATAAAGACTTTGGGAAAACAGTTGATTTCTCATATAGAAATCATTAATATATTCTTGTTATTTCTCTAAAATGCATAAATATCATATTTAATGTCATAAAAATTGTTTTTTTCCAAGGAAGAGGGTATTAAAATGTTTCGTTTAAAGGAAAATGGAACGAATGTTAAGACGGAACTTATAGCAGGAATAACCACATTCTTTACTATGATATACATTGTTGTTGTGAATCCAAGTATGTTATCTGCATCTGGGGTTCCACTTGACCAAGTTTTCATAGCGACAATAATTGCCATCGTTATAGGTACTTTATGGATGTCACTATTTGCGAATTATCCACTCGTTATCGGGCCAAGTATTGGGTTAAATGCATATTTTACTTACTCAATCGTCGTATCATCAGAAGGCAACATTGATTATTTAACCGGGTTTGCTGCTGTGTTTGTATCTGGTATTATTTTCGTTCTGTTATCACTAACACCACTACGTGAAAAATTAATTTTAGCAATTCCTGAGAATTTAAAACGTGCAATTGCTGCTGGTATTGGTTTATTTATTGCTTTCCTAGGCTTGCGTATGGGGAATATTATTGTCGATAGTGAAAGTAACTTAGTGATGCTAGGTGATTTAACTTCTCCAGGCGTGCTACTAACATTATTCGGTTTATTTGTTACAGTAATATTAATGGTACGAAATGTTAGTGGCGCCCTATTTATTGGTATGTTTATTACAGGTATTGTTGCAACTTTAACAAATCAATTGCATATTGAAAAGGTGGTTGCAGTTCCTCATCTTCCTGAAGGCATATTAGTCTGGAACCCGATTGAAGCAATCGGCCAGGTTATTTCTTATGGATTATACGGCGTTGTATTTTCGTTCATTTTAGTTACACTATTTGATACGACTGGGACTATGATTGGGGTTGCGAAACAAGCGGGTTTAATGAAAGATGGTAAATTACCACGCGCTCGCAAAGCATTGTTAGCCGACTCAGTTGCTACAACTTTTGGTGCTATGTTTGGGACAAGTCCAACTACGGCATTTATTGAATCTTCTGCCGGGGTTGCTGCTGGTGGCCGTACAGGTTTAACGAGTTTAACTGTCGCTATTCTATTTGTCGCTGCTTCATTCTTTGGACCTTTAGTTAGTGCTATATCAGGGGTTTCTGCGATTACTTCACCAATATTAATCATCGTTGGTACGTTGATGATTGGTTCTATTAAAGAAATCGAATGGGAGAAATTCGAAGAGGCTTTCCCTGCATTTTTAATTATTTTAATCATGCCGCTTACTTCAAGTATTGCGACAGGAATTGCCTTCGGATTTATCTCTTACCCTATTCTAAAAATAGCGAAAGGCGAGGCAAAAAAAGTACATCCTTTACTTTATGTATTTGCTATTTTGTTTGCATTCCAATTAACTTTCTTATCTTAATCATACAAAAAAATGCCCACTGCATATTTAGATGCAATGGGCATTTTTTAATCACGTGGATGAATTGATGGTGCTTTATCTGATTGTACAGGATCTTGTACGCGACCATCACGCTCAAGCTCCTCACCATCACGCATTTTATCCATCTGCTTGCCTAATTGTTTTAGCTCCTCCATAGAAGTTGCCATTGAGCCGTTTTCTGGTTGCTTTTCATTGTTATCCATATTATCCGCTCCTTTAACAAAAATGCATTACTTAGGAATTATTAGCACCTTTCTTTCATCCTATTCGATTAATATGTACATTGCAAATAATAAAGAACGATTTCTGCCATAATTTTATAACTGCTAATATTTCATTTTTATATAAAGTAGGCTATACTTGATAAAGAACTTTTTATAACCATGAGGAGGGTACTTCCATGAAATTAATTTTAATTCTTGGTGTTTGTGTAGCATTTTTAACTGCAATCTTCACTGGTGGATATGAAGACAAACAAGGCACTTCTGAAAAGTAATCCATCGTATAAAAAAGGACAACCTACTTACAGGCTGTCCTTTTTTTATTTTAATCCAGGGAAATTTTGTTGGCGCATTGCTTCATAGATTAAAATAGCTGCAGTATTTGAAAGATTTAATGAGCGTATATTATCACTTTGTGGAATACGCAAGCAACGATCTTGGTTTCCTTCTATTAACTCCATCGGAATTCCTGTCGTTTCCTTTCCAAAAATAAAGAAAATCTCTTCATCTTGGTTACTAAAATTAAAATCTGAATAGGCTTTATCACCATATGTTTCAATATAATAAAATGATCCACCATCATTCTTTTCAAAAAATTCATCTGCTGAATCATAATACGTAATATTTACGCTATGCCAATAATCTAATCCAGCTCTTTTCAACATTTTGTCGTCCGTTGAAAACCCTAATGGTCGAATTAAATGTAAGCTTGTATTTGTACCTGCGCAAGTTCTGGCGATATTACCAGTGTTGGCAGGGATTTCTGGTTGATATAAAACGATATGCAAAGACAACTTTGACACTTCCTTTATTTTTGTGCTAAAAAGGCTAATCCTTTTTCTATTTCTATTATAACCTCAGGATCCTGTTCTTTTTGTAATGCTACTTGTAAAATTTCTTTTGCATCTACTACACCCATTTTACCAATAGCCCATGCAGCTGTTCCTCGAATTACTGGACGTTCGTCATTCTGTAAAACCTCAATCAGTTTTGGCAGGGCTGACTCTTCTTTGAAATGAGCGAGGGCAATAATAGCATTACGCTGAATTGGCTTCTTCCCTCTCCAAGAACCAGAAATATAGCCGAATTTCGCTTTGAAATCCTTATTTGAAATAGTCAATAACGGTTCCAGTAGAGGTTTCGCAATTTCAGGATCTGGCTTAAAGGAATCGTGTAGCCAATTTAGTTTACCTTTGTTTTTTGGACAAACCGTTTGGCAAGTATCACAGCCATAAATTCGATTACCGATTTTTGTACGAAACTCGTCAGGTAAAAACCCTTTTGTTTGCGTCAAAAATGCTACACAGCGGTTCGAGTTCAATTGACCTGCTTGTACTATGGCACCTGTTGGGCATACATCAATACACAGCGTACAATCCCCACATTGGTCAGTGATTGGTTCATCTGGAGCGAATGGGATATTCGTAATCATTTCTCCTAGATAAACGTAAGAACCGAATTCTGGAGTTATGATTGAGCAGTTTTTTGCACTCCATCCAATGCCAGCTCGTTCGGCTACAGCACGATCAGATAACTCTCCCGTATCAACCATTGAACGCATTTTAGCGTGCGGAACTTTTTCCTGTAGAAATGCTTCAAGTAACGCTAATTTTTCGCGAAGCACTGTATGATAATCCATTCCCCATGATGCTCGGCAGAAAATACCTCTGCGCTCACCTCGCTTACCTTTAGGTGCATTTTTCATTCGTGATGGATAAGCAATTGCGATAGCAATAATACTCTGTGCCTCTTCTAGTAAAAGGGTTGGTTCAGTACGTTTTTCAATATCAGATTCTTCAAAGCCCGATTGAAAATTGAGCTCCTGCTGGCGACGTAACAAGTTCTTTAACTCAATAAATGGTGCAGCGGATGTAAAACCAATTTTATCTATGCCAATGGTTTTTGCGTACTCAATCAGCTCTTCTTGCAAGACGTTGACAATCACTTGGTTCTACTCCTTTCTATATGTTACACTTGTGAAAATACAAGATATAGGTGATGTTCATGATAAAAGTTGCATTAGATTCTACTTTACTTAACAAAGTACCAGACTTTAAAATCGGCATTATCCATTATACCAAAATTGTTGTGTCTGAATCTCCTCAAATGATTAAAGGACGTACACAGTTATATCAAGAAAACTTATTTCTAGAATTACAGGTCAGCCCTGTAACTGAGCGTGCTGGCATTTCTGAATGGCGTAAGCTTTGGAAATCGCTTGGTGCTGATCCAAATCGCTACCGTCACTCCGCTGAAAGTTTGATGCGTCGTATTGCCAAGCAGAACTATATAGCGCCATTTCACTCAGCGGTAGATTTAAATAATTTCTTTTCATTACAATACGAAATGCCAGTTGGAATATATGATATTGAAAATTTAGATGGTAATGTGACCGTATCTCTTGGTGATGAGGAAACGGGCTATGAAGGATTAAATGGCCGCTTTAATTCGTTACATAATATTATTGTTACGTCAGATGCAAAAGGACCTTTTGGTAGCCCCTTTGTTGATTCGAAACGGACAGCTGTGACAGAGAACACGACCAAAGCACTTCAAGTGTTCTATTTACGTCCATCTTTGTCTATTGAAAATAGCAATGCATTATTAGCGGCTGCAGGCAAAATGTTCTCACAAGTGCATGGTGGCGACTTCACAACGGGTCTATTATTCAATACTCAACAATCACTTGAAATTTAAGGAGGTTCTATAGTGGGTACTATTACATTAGCAGAAGCAGTAAAACTGAAAAGCATATTAACGAAAAAAGTACATGAGCTATCCTCTGAATTACAACGTGTAGCTTTTGTTCAAGTGGAAAAAGGTGAAGAACCAAAACCTTCTAAGCGTTTACTTACAGAAGTAGATACTGAACTTGAAGATGTTCGCAAAGATATTCGCTTACTAGATAAATTAGTATACCGTGCGAATATTGATCATACTCTTCCATTTAAAGGTGAAGATTATACAATTGTTGAAGCAATAGAATTTGCAACACAACTTCGTGCTAGAGCAGCTACCTATAAAGAGTTTGCTCAATCAGAAAAAGAAGAAATTCAATATGGCTATTCTGACGGTACAACTGTTTACCGTGTTGCCTTATTTGACCCTGAGGAATACCGTTTGAAGGCAATAGAACTTGAGAAGGACGCGCATAAGTTATCTAATTTAATTAATGCAAAAAACTATACAATCGAAATCGATTTTGATGATAGCAAGTATTTCTAACCTTGAGGCAGTGAGACTCTTCCTCGAGGCGTAACTGGCATGATCACCTCATTCATTAGTTGAATTCAAACCGATGACCGATGACCATTTAACATATTAACCGTGACCAATGACCAACCAATGCAAAGGCCCACAAATTATTAGTTAAGTATCACCCGATCTGCCGTTACGAAAAAACGCGCTTCTCCTTCGTGGAGAGCGCGTTTTTTATATGTTATTTAGTGGGCAATCTTCTCTAATTGCTCCATCGCAAGCACTTCTTCATCATATAAATGGCAAGCTACATAATGCCCTTCACTTTTTTCTAACCATTTTGGTTGTAGTTGTGAACAAACTGCTTTTGCCATTGGACAGCGGGTATGGAAAACACAGCCTGTTGGTGGATTGATAGGGCTTGGCAATTCCCCTTCAAGAATAATACGTTCCCTTTTCTCCTCTATATCCGGATCAGGTATAGGGATAGCTGATAATAAAGCTTGTGTGTATGGATGTAGAGGTTCATTGTACAATTGTTTACTTGTCGTCAATTCTACCATTTGCCCTAAATACATAACGCCAATTCGTTTTGAAATATATTTTACCATCGATAAATCATGTGCAATAAATAAATACGTCAAACCTTTTTCCTTTTGGAGCTTCTGCAATAGTTTTACTACTGAGGCTTGGACAGATACGTCCAAAGCTGAAATCGGTTCATCGGCAATTATAAACTGAGGTTCAAGTGCTAATGCCCTGGCAATTCCGATTCTTTGACGTTGACCACCTGAGAATTCATGAGGATAACGATTGGCATGATCACGATTCAGACCAACATCCTCTAGTAACTCATATACTCTCTCTTTTAGTTCTTCTTTCGATTTATTTAAATGATGAATTTCTATTGGTTCTGCAATTATTTCAAAGACAGTAGAACGCGGATTTAATGATGCATATGGATCTTGGAAAATCATTTGCATCTTTTTCAAGAAGTTGTTGCGCTCCTTCTCTGTCATTGAATGGACATCTTGATCTTCGAATAAGACTTTCCCATCTGTACGATTATACAGCCCTAAAATTGTTCTTCCTGCTGTAGATTTGCCACACCCAGACTCGCCAACTAACCCAAATGTCTCACCTTCCATCACGTCAAAGCTTATACCATTTACCGCCTTTAATGTGGTACCTTTGCCTAAATCAAAATGTTTTTTCAAATTTTGCACCGATAAAATCACTTTTTCTGTCATGTTGTTTTCACTCCCGGTCCATAGCGTCTAACAGCACAGATTTCTTCCTCGAATATTGTGCCTGCAAGTTTTAATAGTTCAACCGATTTACCGGTTTGTGGAGAATGAAGCATTTGTCCTTCACCGTAGTAAAAACCAACATGCCTCACCGGCTTGGTACCCTTTTCATCTGCAAAGAATAATAAATCTCCAACTCGCCATTCCTCTTCATTGTCCTTTGATATAGCCATACCATATGTAGCTTGGTCACCTGCATCCCTCGGAATTCGTAGACCGCAAGCTTTTGCCATATTATAAGTAAAGCCAGAGCAATCATATCCATACGATGACATACCACTCCAAATATACGGTAAGTCCAAATAGTAAAGACCAAACTGTACAGCCTTATTCATCGACTGTACAATGTCTCCTGTATATTTTACTGCACTCGATTTTAATACTTTTCCTCTTCCTATTGGTGTATCAACGATAAAATATTGTGCTTTCTCGTCTAATACAGGCAATATTGTATTAAAAGTTAAGACAATTTGTGGTGTACCATCTTCAGACCATAATTGTGTTTTGTCCACATTCACAATAATACTTTCCGTTGAATCCAAAAGTTTTTGTTTAGATAATTGCGCCAAAGGTACCCAACCTGGATAGCCTCTTTCATCCTTATGAGTAGGTTGTAAGATGGCAATCACTTTTGCCCATTCTCCTTGAATTTCCTCTACTATTACAGGTTCTCCAAACAATAGCTGCGTTTGAACTCTATTACTGTCACATAAGTCTAAACGTTCTTTATAAGGAAGCGCTTCTAACCATTTAACCAGATGTACGGGGTTTGTAATAGCTGGTTGATCAATATCTCGAGCTGATTCTGGTTTCGTCCAAATAGATGCTACTGCAACTGAGCAATGCCAAATATTATGTAATGTGGTCATTTAGTCCCCCCTGTATATACTTCTTCAATGCCTAATCCACTACGTTCTGAGAAGCTAATATTTCTTTCTTTATATGTTACGCCGCCCTTGATTGTTTCAAATTTCAACATTAGAGGGGCATCAAAATCGTAATATTGTATATTTGGTTGACTAGCAGCAAAATGTGCTGCGGCGGTAATACCAATTTTGGTTTCTATCATACTCCCTGTCATACATTGCACCCCATAGCTTTCAGCTAATGCATTGATTTTCAGGGCTTGATAAATCCCTCCTGCTTTCATCAATTTAATATTAATTAAATCTGCTGCACGCATTTCTAAAATAGTTTTTGCATCATGAACTGAAAAGACACTTTCATCAGCCATAATCGGTGTTAATGTATGATCCGTTACAAATTTTAACCCATGCACATCATGTGCTATTACGGGTTGTTCAATCAATTCTATATCTAGACCTAAGTCTTCCATTTTAGAAATGGCGTACACAGCTTCCTTTGCATTCCAACCTTGATTGGCATCTAGTCGAAGTTTCGTTGTATAGCCAATTTCATCTCGAATTGCTTTTATCCTAGCAATATCATCAGTTATTTCACCGATACCCACTTTTACTTTCAATACTTGAAATCCATTAGCGATATATTTTGCTGCATCAGCTGACATTTCCTCCGGAGCATTTACGCTTACTGTATAATCGGTTTCTATCTCCTTTTTATTTCCACCCAAGAATTGATATAGGGGTAGATCTGATCGTTGTGCAATTAGATCATACAATGCCATATCAATTGCCGCCTTAGCACTTGTATTTCCAACCAAAGCAGTATGAAGCTTTTTAAAAACCTGCTCATAAAATCGGAGATCCTGCCCGTTTAATAATGGTGCAAACACCTCTTCAATTGCATATTGAATACTAGCTAAAGTTTCACCTGTGATGACAAATGTTGGTGGTGCCTCTCCCCAACCTACCCGCCCATCTTCTACTGTTACACGTACATAAATGGATTCTGCGACCGTTACTGTGCGTAACGCAGTTTTAAATGGTTTTTTTAATGGTACCGCAACTTGAAATACATCAATAGCTTGGATAATCATGACGTGTCACCCCTTCACTTATTGGACCCCTGGTAAAATGGTCAGTGTTTTATCATTCGCATTCAAAATAGCTTCTGCGCCTAGTGGTATTGCAAAATGAGGTTCACAATGCCCAATTTTAAAGCCCTTTACTACTGGTACATTTAAAGCGCCTAAATAGTGAGTTAACACTTCCTCCAGATTCAATGAGACTTTTCTCTTTTTCGGCTCAGTATTGCTAAAATCACCTACAATAATGCCTGCTGCATCTTGCAATTTACCCGCTTGTCGTAATTGATTTAGCATACAATCTATTCTATAAGGTTCTTCATCTACATCCTCAATTAATAGAAGTTTTCCTTTCGTATCGACTTCAAATTCTGTTCCAAGTCCGTTTGATAAAAGACTTAAGTTACCACCTGTAATTTCTCCTTTTGCCACTCCTGCAACCATTGTCTCTAATGGTGAGTAATCCTCTGTATACTGTAACTCCATTGGTTGGAAAAGTTGTTTGAACATTTGACCTGACTTTTCTTGGAATGTATGTCTTCCAACATCCGAAGCTAGCATTGGGCCATGAAAGGTAATGAAATTAGAGTACTTTCCTATCGCTGTATGTAGAAATGTAATATCCGAATAACCCCAGAGGATTTTAGGATTATTTGCAAGGAGCTGAAAGTCTATTTTATCCGTATAACGTGCTGAGCCGTAACCACCACCTGCACAAATGATGCCAGCAATTGTAGGGTCCGCGAACATAGCATGTAGATCATTTAGTCTCTCTTCATCAGTACCTGCTAAATAACCATGAGTATTCTCTACGGATGGACCAAATTTATAATGCAACCCAAGCCCTTCAAGAAATGTGAGTGAATGTTGTAAACTTTCCAGGTTTGGTGGACTTGATGGCGCTATAATTCCGATCGTGTCACCCTTTTGAAGTCTCATAGGTCTATTTTTCATCATCATTTCCTCCCTTTCTAAAATAAATCAAGGAATGTAATATATACACTCCCTCACTTATTCAAGAAAGTGCAGTGCCTATAATAGGCACCGCTACTCTTTAGTTTTTGTCTGCCCATTTCAGTTCCGTATATCCAACTGGATGGCGAACAATACCTGATACATTAGATTTCTCTAATGACACTTGATTATAGAAATATAATGGTACAATTGGCGCTTCGTCGATTAACACACGCTCTGCTTCTTGTAGAGTTTCCCATCGTTTTGTTGCATCTGTTTCTTGTTTAGCAGATTTAATCAAGCTATCAAATTTTTTGTTTGACCATGCTGTACGGTTCATAGGGGAATCTGTAATAAAACTTTCAATTGCATTGATTGGATCTGCATAGTCATATAAGAATGATGAACGAGATGTTTGATGCTTCAGCTCTTTTTGTTCAGCTAAGAATACACTAGCTTCTACGTTTTGTAGTTTTGCATCTACACCTAGTGCATCTTTAATTTGACTTTGTAAAGCTACCGCAATATTTTGATGTTCTGGGCTTGTTGAATACGTTAATGTCACTTTTGGAAGCTTAGACCAGCCTTCTTCTTTCATACCTTCTTGTAATAATTTCTTTGCCTCTTCTTTATCTAAAGAGACTAGGTCTCCAACTGATTCTCGGAATTCTTTACCGTCTGGACCTGTGAAGCCATATGTTACAAAACCATGCGCTGCTTTCTCACCATTTTTCGTTACATATTGCACGATATTTTCTTGGTCTACTGCCTTAGCAAAAGCTTGGCGAATTTTTTTGTTAGTAAATGGCTTTTTCTCTACATTAAATCGGTAGAAGTATATGCCTGCTTGGTCTTCTACATGTAACTCTTTATCGTTTTTTAACTGTTCTGCTAGCTCAGCAGGTACACTCGATACATCTAGCTCATCTGATTTGTACATTTGATATTCAGTATTCGTATCATTCACCATTGCCCAATCAACTTTATCAAGCTTTACAGTGTCTTTATCCCAATAATGATCATTCTTTTTAAATACAAATTTCACATCATGCTCCCATTCTGATAAATTGAATGGTCCATTACCGACAAATGAATCTGCTTCTGCAAACCATTTTGGATTTTCCTTTGCAACTTTCTCATTTACCGGGAAGAAACTTGGATTAGTAATTATGCTCAAGAACGCATCAGTTGGTGCATTCAGCTTCACTTCAAATGTCTTATCATCAGTCGCTTTAATAGCTACTTCCTCCGCTTTACCCTTTCCAGTGTTATAAGCTTCAGCGCCATCAATTGGATAAGCTAAGAATGCGGCTGGTGAAGCTGTTTCTGGATCAAGCATATGTAGCCATCCAAAAACAAAATCTCCCGCTGTTACTGCATCGCCATTTGACCATTTTGCTCCATCTCGGATTGTAAAAGTATAAGTTAATCCATCATCAGAAACAGCAATCTTTTCAGCTGTCGCTTCTACAGGTTGATCTTTGTCATTAAAGCGAACTAAACCTTCCATCAAGTTATTTAATGCATTCCAAGATACTGCATTAAAACCGACAGACGGATCGAAAGAAGTTGGTTCACTACCGTTATTTAAGTAAAGTACTTTTTCCTTGGCATCTCCCCCACCCTCAGTGGATGACGGTTCTTTGCCTGCTTCTTTATTTGCCGTACAAGCTGATAAAACAATTGCAAATACTGCTACGAGTAAAACTGTTAACCACTTTTTCATAAATAATCCCCCTTTAACTCTTTTGTGAAATATATTAAGCACAATGTGCCCCTCACCATTTTCAGTTAAATAATCCTTTTGCACGTTCATCTTGTAACCAACAATCTACCTTATGCTTCTCAGATAGCGATGTTGCCACTGGATATACATGATTACATACTTCCATCGCATATGGACATCTCGCTGTAAAAGCACAGCCTGCTGGTGGTGCAAATAAATCAGGTGGTGTTCCTTCAATCGGCTCTAATTCTTCCTCTACTAAATCTAGTCTAGGAACTGAATTTAATAATCCTTTTGTATAAGGGTGTGTAGGTTCATAAAAGATTTCTCGCTTCGTACCTATTTCAATAATCTTGCCTGCGTACATAACTGCAATCCGATCGGCTATTTTAGCAACCACACCCAAGTCATGTGTTATTAAGATAATGGAGACGCCTGTTTTCTTTTGAATCTCTTCAAACAGTTCCAAAATTTGTGCTTGAATGGTTACATCTAAAGCTGTTGTTGGTTCATCCGCTATTAATAAGGTAGGTTCACAAATTAATGCGATTGCTATAACAATTCTCTGCCTCATACCACCAGAAAACTGATGGGGGTACTGATTTAATCGTTCACTAGGGTTTGATATTCCTACAAGTAAGAGCATTTCAATAGCCTTAGTTTTAGCTTCCGCCTTACTTATCTTATGATGCGTACGTAGCCCTTCAGTCAATTGTTCTCCAATTGTCATCGTTGGATTTAATGCGGTCATTGGATCTTGAAAAATCATAGACACATCTAGCCCTTGGATTTTACGAAGATCAGATTTTTTAAAAGAAGTTAAATCTTTTCCTTTAAAGATTACTTTGCCGTTTGTAATTTTCCCGGGGGGTTGTGGAATTAATCCCATAATCGCATTTGATGTAACGCTTTTACCACAACCAGATTCTCCTACAATGGCAAGTGTCTCACCTTTATGCAAATCAAATGTGACACCCCTTACAGCCTGAACTACGCCGCCAAATGTAGTAAAAGTCACTTGTAAATCTTCCACTTGTAAGATTTTTTCTTTCAATCTCTCTTTTCCCTCGAATGTTGGCTGCCCCATAGAATTGTTGTGCAGCGCTTGTTCACGTACCATGCCACTCACCCCCTTAATTTTGGATCAAGTGCATCTTGTAGCCCATCACCAAGAACATTAAATGCAAACATTGTTAATGAAATAAATAGTGCTGGGAAAAATAATCTCCACCAATGTCCCGACAAAATAACAGGCAATGCATCGTTTGCCATTACACCCCAGCTGGCAAATGGCGCACTAATGCCTAAGCCTAAAAAGCTTAGAAATGCTTCTGCAAAAATTGCACTCGGCACTGTCAGTGTCATCTGTACAATAATTGGTCCCATAGTGTTTGGTAACAGATTTTTTCGTATGATGCGTGAAGTCTTAGCCCCAAAAGACTTAGAAGCTGTTACAAATTCATAATTCTTTAATTGCAACACTTGACCACGTACAATACGTGCCATTCCTACCCATCCTGTAATTGTTAAGGCAACAATAATTGTCGTTAAGCTAGATCCCATTACGACCATTAACAAAATAACTACAAGTAAATGTGGAAGACCATATAAAACTTCAATGATACGCATCATAATTAAATCCACTTTGCCGCCCTTGTAACCACTAATACCTCCATAAATAATACCTATAAAAAAATCTATAAGTGCTGCCATCAAACCTACAAACAAAGAAATTCGTGCGCCGTACCATGTTCTTGTAAACACATCTCGACCTGCTTCATCCGTTCCAAACCAATGCGTCATAGAAGGCGCTTTATTTTGACTAGGGTAATCAGTTGCTGTAACTAAATACGGAGAAAATATCGGAACAAATATCGCCATAATGGCAAGAAATATTAAAAAAAACATCCCTAACATTGCTAGCTTATTCTTTTTTAGCTTACGCCAAGCATCTGCCCAATACGATAATGACGGCCTTACAACCATTTCAGCGTTTTCCAAGTTCTTCGCTTTAGGCTTAAACCACTCGTCTTTTATTTCAATGTCTTTTACATTGGTCATGATGATTCACCTTCTTTTTTGTGCAATTTAATACGCGGATCTAATATGCCATATACAATATCGACTAGGAATAGCATGAATACTAAAAATGCACTATAAAAAACAGTTGAGCCCATAATTACGGGATAGTCACGATTATTAATACTTTCAACGAAGTATTTTCCCATACCTGGAATTGCGAAAATACGTTCAATAACGAAGGTACCTGTTAATATTCCTGCTAGCATCGTCCCCATAATTGTCACGACAGGCATCATGGCATTTCGTAGTGCATGCCGGATAATAATTCTAGAGGGTTTCAAACCTTTTGCTCTCGCCATCTTTATATAATCCTGTGTTAGTACCTCTAACATGCTAGAGCGAGTAAGCCTTGCAATAATCGCCATAGGTCCTGTTGCTAATGCTAAAGTAGGCAATATCATATGAAGCGGGCTTTGCCAAGTTGCCGCGGGTAACCACTTCAGTTCACCTGCAAAAATTTGAATAAGTAAAGTTGCTAAAATAAAGTTTGGAATAGAAATACCTATAACCGCAAAAGTCATCGCAAGATAATCAATTATTCCGTTATGCCGGAGTGCTGCTAAAGTGCCTAACGTTACCCCTGATATAACCGCTACTAGTATCGTTATGATTCCTAGCTCAAATGAAATAGGGAATCCCCTGGCCAATAAGCTATTAACTGAGTCATTTGGTTTCTTAATCGAAGGACCAAAATCAAAGGTAACAATAGCCTTTAAATAGTTCGCATATTGCACCGGCAATGGCTGATCTAGCTTATAGTATTTTTCTAGATTTTCTTGAATTGTAGGATTTGAAGTACGATCATCATCAAATGGTGACCCTGGAATTGCATGCATTAAAAAAAACGTCAATGTCGCAATAAGCAACACTGTTAAAATCATCATGAAGAAGCGCTTTATTATATATTGAATCATTCAAACCCACCTCCTCCTTGTCAGCAATAACGTGTTTGGTATGCCAACTCTGCCATTACTAGCATTGCTCTATATGCCTCTAGAATATCTTTTGCCTTAAACTCCACCATTGTTGTTCCTTCAATAATCCTCGTTCCTGGCATTAACGCTGCCCATTCGACCTGTCCATAATTTGTAAATTCAATGCGTAATGTTGGTGTAGCTGGTGGTACAAGTGGTTTAATTGAATCTTTTTTCGCAATCGCTTCAGCCGTTTTTTCAGCTAACAATGCTCGTGCTTTTTTAGGATGTAATGTCTTCACAGCCGACCTTGAAATTGATTCTTTTACTGCTGCAGTTACAACACCAGGAATAAGTGCCTCAATCTCACGACAAGCACAATCATCACCAGCTAGAAAAATAACTGGCACTCCAAAATAACCAGCCACATATGAATTAAAGCCAATTTCACCAATTTCCACATCATCAATGAAAATTGTTCGAATACTAAATGTCATTGAATGGCTCATTACTCCAGGTTGTCCTGCTCTCGCATGATATCCTGCAAACATTACACCATCAAATGTTTTATCTACGTTTTGAACCATTGAGAGCGGCTTTAAATCTCCCGTGATCAAATCTGCATCCTCATGCAATTCCTCAACTAACAAATTATTCATTTTGGAATGGCTATCGTTTACTAGCACTTCTTTCGCTCCACTTTTAAAAGCAGCACCAATTATCGCATTGGCCTCATCTGTCATAATTTTTCTAGAGTGTTCATAATTATTTTCTGATTGAGATACAAACGTGTAATCCGGTAAACCCGTAATCCCTTCCATGTCTACTGATAAAAAATACTTCACTCTATCACCCCTATTATTTTTATAATATTCTGATAATATTATAAAAATACATTAACAGATTTTTACTTTAATATCAATTATTTAAAAATTAATGTATTTACTTTTGCATTCAATCATTAACTGGATATACTAATAGAAACAAATAAAAAAACTCACCTCTATGAGAGATGAGTTATATTGTAAATGTTTATTGTGTAAATCGAATTTTATTAACAAGAAGTTATTGTATTATAAGGTAACGATTAAAGAATTATGCCTAAGAGCATTGAATTTCCAACTATTATCTAAGCTGTGAAATTATTTAATTGTAAGGTATCACTGAACACCCGGTAAAATAGCTAAATGCTTACGATCTGCATCTAAAATAGCATCCACACCTAATGGAATTGCTACATTTGGTTCACAATGTCCAATTTTGAAGCCTTTCACAACTGGTTTACCTAACTTGCCAAAATAATGAGTAAATACTTCATCTATTGTGAGTGAATCTACGTATTCTTTAGGCTCTGCGTTCGTAAACTCTCCGATAATAACACCTGCTACTTCATCTAACTTGCGTGAAAGCTTTAACTGATTGAGAAGACCATCAATTTGAGCCGGCTCTAAACCAATATCTTCAATAAGCAATATTTTTCCTTTAGTATCGATTTCATACTTAGTACCAATACTGCTGACAATTAGTGTTAGATTTCCTCCTGTTAGTTCCCCTCTTACAGCCCCACCAGATACTGTTGTAAGCATAGAGATATCTTCTTCATAGTGAATCTCAGCAGGTTCAAACAACTGCTTAAACATATGCTTAGAACGTTCTGCTACATCTTCTCGCCCCATACTTGATAAAGTTGGACCATGGAAAGTTACAATATCAGAATACAAACCAAAAGCGGTATGTAAATACGTAATATCTGAAAATCCCCAGAAGATTTTAGGATTCTCCTCTAATAATTGATAATCAATGCGTTCTGCAATACGTGCAGCACCATACCCACCACTAGCACAGAGAATAGCAGCAATATTAGGATCTTCAATCATTTCGTGTAAATCAGATAAACGCTCCTCATCAGTTCCTGCCAAATAACCATTCTGCAGTTGTACAGACTTTCCAATAACATATTTCAGGCCAAGCTCCTCTAAAAAAGCGAATGACTTTGTTAACTTCTCAAAATTTGGTGGACTAGCAGGTGCAATAATCCCAACCGTATCTCCAACCTGCAATCTCTTTGGACGTATTTTCATTTCTTAAAACTCCTAATAATATATTCTGTTTCTTATCTCTACTTTATCAAACTCTATATATGAAAAGCGAATAAAGAAGCATTCCTTGATTTACTTATTCACGAAGTATTATAAGTCTGCTGGAAGTACACTTTAATTAAGTTACAATATAATACTTTAATTCCATTGAGAACTGTTAACCCCAGAACTTCTACCATCTAGTAAATTGCTAGGGGTTCTATATGTAGAAATGCACAAAAAAAGAGGAGCACTCTTTCCCCTCTCTCTTCTAAACATCTATTTCTTAAAATGTTACAGGAACCTTCTCAAATTCCTCATTACTCGCGATTATAAATTTGCTTATAATTCCACATGTACCCCTGCTTTATTCGCAATGGCCTTATCATACAAATATTTAGCGACAACTATATCCGCAATCGCAAGACCCACAGATTTAAAAATGGTAATTTCCTCATCCTTTTCTCTACCTGGCCGCTCCCCACTTACCACTTTTCCAAGCTCTGCATGAATACCAGTTTCAGAAAATACTCCTTCTTGAATCGGCACATGTAAATCTCCTGTTTCTTCCAGAGCTGCGTCTTTTGCTTCTACAATAACTTTATGTGCTGAAGCAATTGCACTTGACGGTAATTCCTGCATCGTTGGACGGAATGAGCCCACCGCGTTTACGTGCGTACCTGGTTTCAATGCTTCGGTGAAGACCGGGATTGTCGAGCTCGTTGCAGTCACTAGAATATCTGCTTTTCGTACCACTTCATTAGGATTATCACAAAGAACTGTTTTTACTTTAAACTTTTCTTCTAAGAATTGAGCAAACTCTTTTGCTTTTGAATCGCTACGATTAAATAAATGAATTTCTTCTATATCTCTTGCAGCTAAAACTGCTTCACACAAACCTTTTGCTTGCTCACCAGTTCCAATAACACCTAATACTTTCGCATTCTCACGTGCAAAATACTTTGTCGCAACACCTGATAAAGCACCTGTTCGAATAAGAGTTAAAAAAGAGCCTTCAAGCAAAGCTAACGGTTCACCAGTTTCAATATCAGATAATAAAACAACACCCTGAATGGTTTTGCCAGTTTTCTTATTATCGGGAACCACCGTTACATATTTAACACCCATTGTTTGCAACTCTTTGGCAACGGAAGGCATGACAAGCCCTGTATTTGCTAGGCCAAAAGGAAGTGACAACCGAATTGGTGTCTCTGTTCTCGAGGCGGAAAACTCATTTAATGCTTGCGCAACACAGTCCATTACCTCATTCATATCCATCAAATTCTTTTGTTCACGTGCACTTAAAATCAACATATCTTTTCCTCCAGTACTGAACTACCTAACAAATACATGTTGCTCTGCGAGATTATTGAACCACCATATTTGATTCTGGAAAGGATGCATCCTTAGCTTCTTCAAGAGATTCTATTTCATCACCAAAACGTGAATGCACAATTGCGGTTCCCGTTAAATCATCCTCAATATTATTTACTATGTTTCCAGTATCAATAAGTGATGATACAGCAACATAAATAGTTAATTGAATAAAATTATTCTTCTTTTTGCACCACCCCTTCTTTCTTTAAAGCTACGAAACTATCAAATCTCTTCCAATAAGAATCCTCTTGGCAAAGTGTCGCGTGGATCAACTAAAAATTGGTGGAAACCTGTCAGGAAAGCTTCTCCTGTAACTTTTGGAATAACCGCTTCATACCCCGCTACATTGCTAATCGATAATATCTCACCAATGAATTGGCCATCTGTGATGCTTTCGTGAACAAAGCTTCCCTTATCTTCCAATTCACCATGTGCATAAAGGCTTGCCAGTCTTGCGCACGTACCTGTACCACAAGGTGAACGGTCGATTTGTTCATCAGCAAAAATTGTAACATTACGCAAATTTGCATTCTCTCCTACTGGATCATCTGAGAAAATAACACCATAAATGCCACGAAGGCCACTTTCAAGTGGATGAACTACATCTATTTTATCTTCGATATATCGTTTGATTTTCGTTCCCCATTTTTGAATTGCAGGTAAATCTTTGGTATTTACTTTCAAACTCATCTCTTTGCTTTTAACAACTGCGTAGAAAGCACCTCCAAATGAGATATCAACATTGAATTCATAACCATCAATACTTACAGGCATATCCTTTTCCAATACAAATGACGGAACATTTTCAAAAGAAACCGCTTCTACAATAGAACCATTGCATTTTGCATAGGCTACTATTTCACCTGCAGGACTATCGATGATAAATTTCTGATTTTCTTCTGTCACGATGAAACGACCTGTTTCTATCCCCATCGTGATTACACCAACAATTCCATGTCCACACATCGTGCTCCAACCTTCATTGTGCATAAACAGTACTCCAAAATCTGCATGAGGGCTCGCAGGGGGCGTAATAATACATCCATACATACCGTGATGCCCCCTTGGTTCAAGCATCAGTACTTCTCTTATGTAATCAAGATGTTCCATGCAGTAAGCACGTCTTTCCAATTGAGTATCACCTTTTATCTCGGGTAGCCCATCCGTTATAATTCGTAATGGTTCGCCTGCAACATGTACATCAACTGTTGTATATACTTTTTTAATGATCATTTAAATCTCTCCAATCCAATTTTTAAAATACTATTTCAAAATGACTTATAAAAAGAGACTCTAGTTATTTATTAACATATGTTTTATAATTTAAGTGAAAGTTCAATATATTTGAAGTATTACTTAAATTACAATAACCTAATATTAGATTAGAGGTAATATTCTGTCAACTTTATTTTTTAAAATATATAATGATGTATACTTTACATAAATTGAGATGAGGTATTGTTATGGACAAAACAATTGGAGATAAAATTAAAAGCCTACGAAAAGAAAGAAAATTGACCCTTAAGGAAATTGCAGACAAGACTGATCTATCCATCAGTTTTTTATCACAAGTTGAGCGTATGAAATCATCTCTAACACTAGAATCGCTTAAGAAAATATCTGAAGTACTTCAAGTAAATCCTAGTTACTTTTTCAGCACAGAAACAAAACAAAAGCAGCCAACTGTCATTCGTGGAATTAATAGCAGTGCGGATTTGACCGTCAACCAATTCATTTACAAGGACTTGTCCGGCAATCATACAGGACTTGGCTTTAACCCACTTTTTATAATTCTAAATCCCGGAGAAAACAAGGGGAATCAATTTACTCATCACGGAAAAGAATTTCTGTATGTTTTAGACGGCATACTGACTGTACAAATAAATGATGAAGAATATCATTTAAACGAACATGACTCCATTATCATCGACTCTAGTAGTCCACATTATTGGTTGAATCTCACAAGTACACCTGTTAAATTTTTATGTGTTTCTTCAGAATGAAAATAAATAAATCCAAATTTTGTTTCTATAATTACTAATACTAAAAAAGAGGAGGGAAATTTCCCTCCTCTCTTTTAGGACTTTACCCTCTTCTTTAAAATTTGTAGATACCTACTCAAACCCCTCATCAATCTCAATTATAGATAATTCCTCTACCAAGTTTGCAATATCTAATTTAGAAAGCCAGCACCTTCATAGCTAACATTGAACGACTGTGGTTCTAGAATATTTTGCACCTTAAATTCCACCAGGGTTCTTCCCTTAATGAAAGAAATTTTGACAACAAAAAAGAGCTCTCATAATGAGAACTCTTAAGAAAATTTATATTTAGGATACCGGTGGTCGGGGTCGAACCGACACTCTCGAAAGAACACGATTTTGAGTCGTGCGCGTCTGCCAATTCCGCCACACCGGCATAATATTATTATAGATTATATGTAGTTATTTTAAAAATAATTGGAGGCGGCAACCGGATTTGAACCGGTGGTAGAGGTGTTGCAGACCTGTGCCTTACCACTTGGCTATGCCGCCGTAAATAGAAAATGGAGCGGAAGACGAGGTTCGAACTCGCGACCCCCACCTTGGCAAGGTGGTGTTCTACCACTGAACTACTTCCGCAAATTTAACTGGGGTACCTGGATTCGAACCAGGGCATGACGGAATCAAAATCCGTTGCCTTACCGCTTGGCTATACCCCAATAATATGGGGCGACTGATGGGAATCGAACCCACGAATGCCTGAACCACAATCAGGTGCGTTAACCACTTCGCCACAACCGCCATAATATTATTATTATATCTAAATTATTTTATTGTCAAAAATTAAATGGGGCGACTGATGGGAATCGAACCCACGAATGCCTGAACCACAATCAGGTGCGTTAACCACTTCGCCACAACCGCCATAATATAATTTAAATTGGCAGGGGCAGTAGGAATCGAACCCACATCAAAGGTTTTGGAGACCTCTATTCTACCGTTAAACTATGCCCCTAAAATAAAAAAATGGTGGAGGGGGACGGATTCGAACCGCCGAACCCGAAGGAGCGGATTTACAGTCCGCCGCGTTTAGCCTCTTCGCTACCCCTCCAGAAAAACATGGTGCCGGCGAAAGGAGTCGAACCCTCGACCTACTGATTACAAGTCAGTTGCTCTACCAACTGAGCTACACCGGCATTATTATGGTGGGTCAGGACGGAATCGAACCGCCGACACTTAGAGCTTCAATCTAATGCTCTACCAACTGAGCTACTGACCCATAATAATTTAATATTCTTTTTTAAAAAATGGCGGTCCGGACGGGACTCGAACCCGCGACCTCCTGCGTGACAGGCAGGCATTCTAACCAACTGAACTACCGGACCATTTGGTTGCGGGGACAGGATTTGAACCTGTGACCTTCGGGTTATGAGCCCGACGAGCTACCGAACTGCTCCACCCCGCGATAATGGTATTATTGACTTAAATGGTGGAGGATGACGGGATCGAACCGCCGACCCCCTGCTTGTAAGGCAGGTGCTCTCCCAGCTGAGCTAATCCTCCGTATAACGTTATAAATGGTGACCCCTACGGGATTCGAACCCGTGTTACCGCCGTGAAAGGGCGGTGTCTTAACCGCTTGACCAAGGGGCCATTTAATAAATGAGAATGTGTATGGCGGAGAGCAAGGGATTTGAACCCTTGAGACAAGGTTACTCGCCTACACGATTTCCAATCGTGCTCCTTCGGCCACTCGGACAGCTCTCCAAAAATGGCTCCGAAGGTAGGACTCGAACCTACGACCGTCCGGTTAACAGCCGGATGCTCTACCACTGAGCTACTTCGGAATAATATGATCGCCTAGCAACGTCCTACTCTCACAGGGGGAAACCCCCAACTACCATCGGCGCTAAAGAGCTTAACTTCCGTGTTCGGCATGGGAACGGGTGTGACCTCTTTGCCATCATCACTAGACTATTGTATTACCTAAGGACAAGAATAATTATATCATCTTTTTTAAATTTTAGCAAGTGTTTTTTGCTATTTTAGAAAAGTTTTTTATTATTCTCTCAAAACTGGATAAATTACATTGAAGTTTGTTAAGTAAAATTTGGTTAAGTCCTCGATCTATTAGTATTCGTCAGCTCCGTATGTCGCCACACTTCCACCTCGAACCTATCTACCTCATCGTCTTTGAGGGATCTTACTTACTTGCGTAATGGGAAATCTCATCTTGAGGGGGGCTTCATGCTTAGATGCTTTCAGCACTTATCCCGTCCACACATAGCTACCCAGCGATGCCCTTGGCAGAACAACTGGTACACCAGCGGTGTGTCCATCCCGGTCCTCTCGTACTAAGGACAGCTCCTCTCAAATTTCCTACGCCCACGACGGATAGGGACCGAACTGTCTCACGACGTTCTGAACCCAGCTCGCGTACCGCTTTAATGGGCGAACAGCCCAACCCTTGGGACCGACTACAGCCCCAGGATGCGATGAGCCGACATCGAGGTGCCAAACCTCCCCGTCGATGTGGACTCTTGGGGGAGATAAGCCTGTTATCCCCGGGGTAGCTTTTATCCGTTGAGCGATGGCCCTTCCATGCGGAACCACCGGATCACTAAGCCCGTCTTTCGACCCTGCTCGACTTGTAGGTCTCGCAGTCAAGCTCCCTTATGCCTTTACACTCTACGAATGATTTCCAACCATTCTGAGGGAACCTTTGGGCGCCTCCGTTACTCTTTAGGAGGCGACCGCCCCAGTCAAACTGCCCGCCTGACACTGTCTCCTACCCCGCTAAGGGGCATGGGTTAGAAGTTCAATACATCTAGGGTAGTATCCCACCAACGCCTCCTCCGAAGCTGGCGCTCCGGAATCTCTGGCTCCTACCTATCCTGTACAAGATGTATCAAAATTCAATATCAGGCTACAGTAAAGCTCCACGGGGTCTTTCCGTCCTGTCGCGGGTAACCTGCATCTTCACAGGTACTATAATTTCACCGAGTCTCTCGTTGAGACAGTGCCCAGATCGTTACGCCTTTCGTGCGGGTCGGAACTTACCCGACAAGGAATTTCGCTACCTTAGGACCGTTATAGTTACGGCCGCCGTTTACTGGGGCTTCAATTCGCACCTTCGCTTGCGCTAAGCACTCCTCTTAACCTTCCAGCACCGGGCAGGCGTCAGCCCCTATACGTCACCTTACGGTTTTGCAGAGACCTGTGTTTTTGCTAAACAGTCGCCTGGGCCTATTCACTGCGGCTCTCTCGGGCTTTCACCCTACTAGAGCACCCCTTCTCCCGAAGTTACGGGGTCATTTTGCCGAGTTCCTTAACGAGAGTTCTCTCGCACACCTTAGGATTCTCTCCTCGACTACCTGTGTCGGTTTGCGGTACGGGCACCTTTTACCTCGCTAGAGGCTTTTCTTGGCAGTGTGAAATCAGGAACTCCGGACATACGTCCTCGTCATCACAGCTCAACGTTATAGAAATGGGATTTGCCTCATTTCACGCCTCACTGCTTGAACATGCATAACCAACAGCATGCTTACCCTATCCTACTGCGTCCCCCCATTGCTCAAATGGTAAATAGGTGGTACAGGAATATCAACCTGTTGTCCATCGCCTACGCCTATCGGCCTCGGCTTAGGTCCCGACTAACCCTGAGCGGACGAGCCTTCCTCAGGAAACCTTAGTCATTCGGTGGACGGGATTCTCACCCGTCTTTCGCTACTCATACCGGCATTCTCACTTCTAAGCGCTCCACCAGTCCTTCCGGTCTGACTTCACAGCACTTAGAACGCTCTCCTACCACGGACATCTAAGATGTCCATCCACAGCTTCGGTGAATTGTTTAGCCCCGATACATTTTCGGCGCAGCGTCACTCGACCAGTGAGCTATTACGCACTCTTTAAATGATGGCTGCTTCTGAGCCAACATCCTGGTTGTCTAAGCAACGTCACATCCTTTTCCACTTAACAATTACTTTGGGACCTTAGCTGGTGGTCTGGGCTGTTTCCCTCTTGACTACGGATCTTATCACTCGCAGTCTGACTCCCGTGCATAAATCACTGGCATTCGGAGTTTGTCTGAATTCGGTAATCCGGGATGGACCCCTAGTTCAAACAGTGCTCTACCTCCAGGATTCTTTATCACGAGGCTAGCCCTAAAGCTATTTCGGAGAGAACCAGCTATCTCCAGGTTCGATTGGAATTTCTCCGCTACCCACACCTCATCCCCGCACTTTTCAACGTACGTGGGTTCGGGCCTCCAGTAAGTGTTACCTTACCTTCACCCTGGACATGGGTAGATCACCTGGTTTCGGGTCTACAACCACATACTCATTCGCCCTATTCAGACTCGCTTTCGCTGCGGCTCCGTCTTCTAAAACTTAACCTCGCATGTAATCGTAACTCGCCGGTTCATTCTACAAAAGGCACGCTATCACCCATTAACGGGCTCTAACTACTTGTAGGCACATGGTTTCAGGATCTATTTCACTCCCCTTCCGGGGTGCTTTTCACCTTTCCCTCACGGTACTGGTTCACTATCGGTCACTAGGTAGTATTTAGCCTTGGGAGATGGTCCTCCCAGATTCCGACGGAATTTCACGTGTTCCGCCGTACTCAGGATACACTCAAGAGAGAATGAACTTTCAACTACAGGGCTGTTACCTGCTCTGGCGGGCCTTTCCAGACCGCTTCGTTTAACTCATTCCTTTGTAACTCCATATAGAGTGTCCTACAACCCCAAGAGGCAAGCCTCTTGGTTTGGGCTATTCCCGTTTCGCTCGCCGCTACTCAGGGAATCGATTTTTCTTTCTCTTCCTCCAGGTACTTAGATGTTTCAGTTCCCTGGGTCTGCCATCAAGACGCTATGTATTCACGTCAAGATACTGCTCCATTACGAACAGTGGGTTCCCCCATTCGGAAATCTCCGGATCAAAGCTCACTTACAGCTCCCCGAAGCATATCGGTGTTAGTGCCGTCCTTCTTCGGCTCCTAGTGCCAAGGCATCCGCCATGCGCCCTTAATAACTTAACCTAAAAGTTAGTTATTAAGCCTAAAAAACTTAATAATAAAAAATGTGTTACTTAATTTGCTTCAATGTCGTTTTATCCAGTTTTCAAAGAACAATATTGGTGGAGCCTAGCGGGATCGAACCGCTGACCTCCTGCGTGCAAGGCAGGCGCTCTCCCAGCTGAGCTAAGGCCCCAAAAAAAGAAAATATGGTGGGCCTAAATGGACTCGAACCATCGACCTCACGCTTATCAGGCGTGCGCTCTAACCAGCTGAGCTATAGGCCCCTTTTGGGAAAATATATAATTGAAGTATGAACCTTCAAAACTGAACGCAAGACGTTAATCGACAGATCCAAGATCTGTTTCCGTAATTATCCTTAGAAAGGAGGTGATCCAGCCGCACCTTCCGATACGGCTACCTTGTTACGACTTCACCCCAATCATCTATCCCACCTTCGGCGGCTGGCTCCATAAAGGTTACCTCACCGACTTCGGGTGTTACAAACTCTCGTGGTGTGACGGGCGGTGTGTACAAGGCCCGGGAACGTATTCACCGTGGCATGCTGATCCACGATTACTAGCGATTCCGGCTTCATGTAGGCGAGTTGCAGCCTACAATCCGAACTGAGAACGATTTTATGAGATTAGCATACCCTCGCGAGTTAGCGACTCTTTGTATCGTCCATTGTAGCACGTGTGTAGCCCAGGTCATAAGGGGCATGATGATTTGACGTCATCCCCACCTTCCTCCGGTTTGTCACCGGCAGTCACCTTAGAGTGCCCAACTAAATGATGGCAACTAAGATCAAGGGTTGCGCTCGTTGCGGGACTTAACCCAACATCTCACGACACGAGCTGACGACAACCATGCACCACCTGTCACCAATGTCCCCGAAGGGAAAACTCTATCTCTAGAGCGGTCATTGGGATGTCAAGACCTGGTAAGGTTCTTCGCGTTGCTTCGAATTAAACCACATGCTCCACCGCTTGTGCGGGCCCCCGTCAATTCCTTTGAGTTTCAACCTTGCGGCCGTACTCCCCAGGCGGAGTGCTTAATGCGTTAGCTGCAGCACTAAGGGGCGGAAACCCCCTAACACTTAGCACTCATCGTTTACGGCGTGGACTACCAGGGTATCTAATCCTGTTTGCTCCCCACGCTTTCGCGCCTCAGTGTCAGTTACAGACCAGAAAGTCGCCTTCGCCACTGGTGTTCCTCCAAATCTCTACGCATTTCACCGCTACACTTGGAATTCCACTTTCCTCTTCTGCACTCAAGTCTCCCAGTTTCCAATGACCCTCCACGGTTGAGCCGTGGGCTTTCACATCAGACTTAAGAAACCACCTGCGCGCGCTTTACGCCCAATAAATCCGGACAACGCTTGCCACCTACGTATTACCGCGGCTGCTGGCACGTAGTTAGCCGTGGCTTTCTAATAAGGTACCGTCAAGGTACGTTCAGTTACTAACGTACTTGTTCTTCCCTTACAACAGAGTTTTACGATCCGAAAACCTTCATCACTCACGCGGCGTTGCTCCATCAGACTTTCGTCCATTGTGGAAGATTCCCTACTGCTGCCTCCCGTAGGAGTTTGGGCCGTGTCTCAGTCCCAATGTGGCCGATCACCCTCTCAGGTCGGCTATGCATCGTTGCCTTGGTAGGCCGTTACCCCACCAACTAGCTAATGCACCGCGGGCCCATCTAGTAGTGACAGCCGAAACCGCCTTTCAGCATTTTGCCATGTGACAAAATGGATTATTCGGTATTAGCCCCGGTTTCCCGGAGTTATCCCAATCTACTAGGTAGGTTGCCCACGTGTTACTCACCCGTCCGCCGCTAAATCAGAAGAAGCAAGCTTCTTCATCATTCGCTCGACTTGCATGTATTAGGCACGCCGCCAGCGTTCGTCCTGAGCCAGGATCAAACTCTCCATAAAAGTAGTTTGAAAGCTCATTAGCTTTGCTAGCGTATCATCCGAAGATGATATCTATTTTCGTTTTGAACACCAACAGAGTTGATGTTCAAAAACATTTATTGATTAACGTCTTGCATGTTCAGTTTTCAAGGTTCATTTTGTTGTTATTGTAATCGCTTGTTGCAGCGACTTTAATATCTTAACATCTTTCATTTTTGATGTCAATAACTTTTTTGAAAAAGTTTTTTGAGTGAAAGTTTTAAGTTTTAACAACACGTCTTAGCGACAATTAATATAATACAATAGTGTCGATACTCATGTCAACACTTTTTCTAAAAAAATCCGAGGCGTTTTAAACGCCTCAATTAATATACAACTATTCAGCGATTTCTTCAACCTTATAATCTCTATGATATATGTTATTTCCTTTAGTCTCTACACGCTCTACAGAGATGTAGCCTTTATCTATTAAGTATTCGATGAAAACTTCAAGGTTAACTGAATAGTTTTTCAGCTCCTCTTGTTCATGCAATTCTTGAATTGTCCAAAAGTCTTTCTTAGACATTACTTCTATTACATGTGTTGCTCCATCTGCAGTACGAGAATGAATAAAGAACTCGCTTGCTAAAAATAATAACTCTAATCGTTTATCCAACGATTCTTCACTTGTAATAAGTTCTTCATATAATTTATAAATGGCTGGATCAATTTGTTTTACTTGCGACCACACTGTAACCTCAGGGTACATTCCTTTATCCATTACAGCAAGTCGAGCTAAATGATGCAATGATTCAACAACATGATTATAGGCATCTAAGTAATTTTTCTCTTCGAAACATACTTTACCTTCTAAGTATCTTCGTATAAGCTTTGCAAACTCAATACCCATTTTAATTTTCCGACCATAAAAAGGGAACTCCTTCAGTTCCTTTTTTAAATTAAAAAGATACTCATTACGATCGAATAATACTTTTCCAAAGAATAGCCAGTCGACTATCTTCTTATTAGTTCCTACTAATAACCATTTGTTTAACTGCTTCTCCGTAATAATGTGCATAGCAGCTTTTTTATCTTTAAATGTATAATGTTTCGTAAAGACTGGTCGGTCACTTTGTTTTGTAATAATAAGAAGTACCGTATCAAATGTATCTGTTATCGGGCTAACTTCTTCCCTTTTTTCTATTAAAATTACACCTATTGTATTCGGGTGACTTGCTCGTTCTTGGTATATGGGTCGTAGTAGCTGCTCCATAATGATCCTCCTATAGTCAATAGTCAATTTACTCTGTCTTAAACGTTCGACAAAAATAATAAGATTCCTGCATAAAATTTTCACTTCATATTACGATATCATTTTGTGTTATAGTATGTTGTAGATTAGGAGGCTTACAAATGAAACCATATAAAAATAAGATAAATAAAATCCGTTCATTTGCTTTATCTCTCATATTTATAGGCTTTATCATCATGTACGGCGCCATTTTCTTCAGAGAACACCAATGGTTAGTTATTATCTTCATGACACTAGGTATCCTCTGTATTCTTGGAAGTACTTTTGTATATGGATGGATTGGATTCCTTTCAACCCGAGCGGTATTAGTAGAATGTCCGGGGTGCCATAAACACACAAAAGTGCTTGGACGTGTAGATATGTGTATGTATTGCAATGAACCACTTACTTTAGATCCTTCATTAGAAGGACAAGAGTTTGATCAATCATTAAACAATCGCACAAAGCGTAATGATTAATGCCTTCACCCCGTTACTAAATTGTAACGGGGGTTTTTTATTGAAAAAACATTAAATAGTTTACCATAAAAAGAAGCTACCTATGTGTCATTCTTGACAGTTAAGTAGCTCCCTTACTTATTGAACTTTCGTAGCTTGCTCAGAACACGTCGGACAAGTTCCGTAAATTTCCATTCTGTGCGAGTTGATTTTGAAGCCAGTGACATGAGCGGCGAAATGTTCAACCTCATCAAGTCCTGGGTAATGGAAATCTACAATCTTCCCACAACCTTCACAAATAATGTGATAGTGCTTATTTGTAACAAAATCAAAACGACTTGCGCTATCACCATATGTTAATTCTTTCACTAAACCTGATTCTCGGAATACACGAAGATTATTATAAACCGTTGCTACACTCATATTAGGGAATTTCCCTTCAAGTGCTTTGTATATTTCATCAGCTGTTGGATGTGACATTGTTTCGATTAAGTACTCTAAAATAGCATGACGTTGGGGGGTGATCCTTACGCCTGTTGTCTTTAGCGTGTCTAGAGCGCTTTTCAATTGCACTTCAGTCATCGCCATGCACCTCAATTCATAAAAATTATTAGTTTATAATTGTTATAATTAGTTTACTTAAAAACTAGGGCAAATGTCAACATATCCATCTATGAGTCACCTTTTTGTTCTGGTTTTTAATAAGGATAATTTACTAAGCATCAAAAATTAGCTCTAATTATCAAAAATATATCATTTTATTCCTTGTATCATTCTCAATTGCTCCTAGTTAATGATACTTTCACCTACAACTATAAAAGTTCCTGACTAATAACCTCTGGTAATATCCATTTTGTTAATAAGGTCTGTATCTCCCTCTAGCCACTTTGTTAAGTTAGGTTTGAAAATCTCTAAACTACGCTCCAAATACCTAGAAGAATGACTTGAGACATGAGGCGAAACAGTAACAGTACTCATCTGCCAAAAAGGATGATCTGCTGGTAACGGTTCTTCTTCATATACATCTAAAACTGCATGTGGGATTTCTCCTGCATTCAATGCGTTTATCAATACATCTGTGGATACTAAATCGCCGCGGCCAAAGTTCATGAATAATGCACTACCTTTCATCGCTTTGAAATGTTCACTATTTAATAAATGTTGTGTATCTGGAGTACTTGGTAAGACCGAAATAACTATATCAGCACTTGGTAATTCCTTTAGCAATGCACTAAAAGAAATCATATCATCCATATAATCTGCCGTATTTCCTGAGCGATTACACCCTATAGTATGTACGCCAAAAGCTTGCAACAATCGGCCAATCTCGGAACCAATTGCACCCGGTCCTAAAATAAGAGCGGTAGAACCATGAAGTTCCGTTGCTTTAGACTTACGGTTCCATTCAGTTTTTTGCTCTTGTTCATAGATCCATGCGAGTCCACGTTTATATGATAGAATGTGGGCAAGTACAGATTCTGCCATCGGGACTTTATGAATGCCACGTACATTAGAAACAACAATACCACGTTCAGCAATTTCCTTTTGAGGCATTTTCTCTATCCCTGCCGAAGCAACCATTATCCATTTTAGCTTCTTCGCTAACCTTATTTGCTCCGCTTCAATATCTTCACCATAAGTAACTATAACTTCTGCCTCTTTTAATACAGTATGATCCATATTGTCATGGAAGATAAAATCAATCGTAGGGAAATCTTGTATTAGTCCCTCTTTTAAATCTGGTCTTGGATCAAAAGTAAAATATACTATCATAACTATTCCCCCTTCTCCCGTATATAAGTTAGCACATCTTCAATATGTCCCTTCACCCGGACTTTGCGCCACTCTTTAATAATTACCCCATTTTCGTCTATCATAAAAGTAGAGCGTTCGATACCCATATATTCACGTCCGTACATTTTCTTCAATTTCCAAACGCCGTATTTTTCCGCAACTGCATGATCCTCATCTACTAATAGCGAAAATGGTAAACCATGCTTTTCTATAAATTTCTCATGTCTTTTTTCATCATCAGGGCTTACTCCTAAAATAACAGTATTTAAATCAGAGAAATCACTATGAAAGTCTCTAAATTCACATGCCTCTGTTGTACAACCAGGTGTCATATCTTTTGGGTAAAAATAGAGCACTACCGATTTCTTTCCATTATAATCTGCGAGCGATACCAGTTCACCCTGTTCATTTTTCAGAGTGAAATTTGGTGCTTGTTGTCCTTCTAGTACAGTCATATTTAATCCTCCTATTCACTTTTACAATAATTGTATCAATTTTTTGAAGAAACGTCGTTTTTTTGTCTACACTATAGGTTACTGTCATAAGTTAATTAAGCTCATGAATAATCCGTTGTTGACCATCTTGAGGTAATCGGTTAAAGTAGCGGAATACTAGTATACAGAAAGAGAGGTTACCCATTTCAAATGAAATTAGGTGCCCGTATTTTAAAAACAGGTTTAGCTATTGTATTTGCACTATATATTGCAAATTTGCTTAACTTACCATCACCCGTCTTTGCCGGCATTGCTGCTATTTTCGCAATCCAACCATCTATTTATCGCTCTTATTTAACAATTTTAGAACAAGTACAATCGAATCTAATCGGTGCTGCAATAGCTGTTTCATTTGGTCTACTATTCGGCCATCAATATGTAGCCGTTGGATTAGCTGCTATCATAACTATTTCTATCGTCATTCGACTTGGTTTGGAAAATTGTATTTCCTTATCTCTTGTAACCGTCATCGCGATTTTAGAAGTTCAAGGTGATGATTTTCTTACTTTCGGTTTGATTAGATTTGTTACAGTACTCATCGGGGTACTTGCAGCATTCATCGTCAACCTAGTATTTTTACCACCTCGTTATGAAACAAGATTATTTCAATCCATCCATCTGTTGCAGGATGAAATTATTCGCTGGACTCGTCTTGCAGTTCGTCAAGCATCTGAACATACATCAACAAAACAGTCTTTGCGGAAATTAAAAGAGCATCATTTGAAACTCAACCAGTTATATTTATTTTATAAGGAAGAACGTAGATATATAAAAAATGAAAAGCATGTAAAAGCAAGAAAGCTTGTTGTTTATAGACAAATGATTACAACATCGAAGAAAAGTTTAGAAGTTTTACAAAGACTACATTTACATGAGAACGAGTTATCAAAACTTCCTGAGCAGTTTCATATTATGATTCAAGAACGTTTAGATTTCCTACTTACTTATCACGAACAACTCTTTTTGAAATATTCTGGGAAACTAAAGCCTGATCATAAGGCTTGGATTGGTCAAGAGGAATATTTACAAAGAAACGAAGTAATGGATATTTTCGCAGAACAAATTGCAATTTCACGCGAAAATGATGAGGACGAAGAATTTTCAAGCTATCATTTACTGCATATACTCTCTCGTATTTTAGATTACGAAGAAAACTTAGAGCATTTAGATACTCTTATTATGTCATATCAAAATCACCATGGTGATGAAATTAAACTTGAAATTGAAGACAGCATATTCTAAAAAAGCATCCAATGTATCGTTTTACTCGATACATTGGATGCTTTTATCATTTAATTTTTCATTTTAGGATCAAGAGCATCTCTTAAACCATCCCCCATTAAGTTAAACCCTAGAACAGTTAGCATAATCGCTAAACCTGGGAAAATCATAGTCCAAGGAGCATTGATTAAATAGATACGTGCATCAGCTAGCATTTTACCCCACTCTGGTGTAGGTGCTTCTGCTCCAAGTCCAAGAAAACCAAGTGCAGCCGCTTCAATAATTGCAGATGCGATGGCAAGTGTTCCTTGCACAATGACCGGTGTCATCGAATTCGGTAATATATGCGAAAAAAGAATCCGCGCATCTTTCATACCAATCGCTTTTGCAGAAGTAATATACTCTTCTTGCTTTATACTCAATACCTTTGAACGAATGAGTCTTCCAAAGTTCGGAACATTAATAATTGCAATAGCAATTAAAGCATTTTGCAAAGATGGACCAAGTATTGATACAACTGCAATCGCAAGTAATATACTTGGAAATGCTAACATAATATCAAAAATTCGTGAGATGATGGTATCAATCCAGCGACCATAATAACCAGCAATAATCCCCAATATACTTCCTACTACAACTGAACCAATAACTGAAGAAAAACCAACCCATAGTGATATTCTGGCGCCGTGAACGACCCGTGAAAAAATATCCCGACCAAAATCATCTGTACCAAACCAATGATCAGCTGATGGTGGCTGTAAACGGTCCTTTAACACTTGATCATTAATTCCCTCTGTAACTAACAATGGACCAATAATAGCTAGAAGGATGAAGAATGCAACAATTACTGCCCCTACAAGCGCAGCTTTACTTTTCTTAAAGCTACGCCATGCTTCTTTCCATGGACCAACCGATTGATCTTGTTTAATAACTACATCTATAGTTGCATTCGGTGCCATTTCAGACATATCGGACTCCCCCCTCCTTAGTCATATTTAATCCTCGGATCAATAAAACTATATAAAATATCTACGATTAAATTGATCATAACAAAAACAAAAGCGATCACTAATATACCAGATTGTATAACCGGATAATCACGGAATCCAATAGCATCGTAAATGTAGCGACCAATACCAGGCCAACTAAAGATAGTCTCAGTAAGGATAGCACCACCTAATAATAGTCCCATTTGCAAACCAATTACTGTTAATACAGGAATGATGGCATTTTTGAGAGCATGTTTGTAAACAACCCAGAACATATTTTGCCCTTTAGCTCGTGCTGTTCGAACATAATCAGAACGCATCACTTCAAGCATACTCGAACGTGTCATTCTCGCAATAATTGCCATCGGGATTGTCGCTAATGCAATTGCTGGTAATATTAAATGTTTTAATACATCCCAAAGCTGATCAAATCGACCATGAATAATCGTATCTACAACATACAAGTATGTAATAGGATCGACAGGATTCCTGGCATCCTCTCTACCTGATGTAGGGAGTAAATCCATTTGAATACCAAATACCCACTGCCCCATTAAACCTAACCAGAAAATAGGCATAGATACACCGATAAGTGCTAAAATCATTGCAAAATAATCAAACCAAGAATTTTGGAACCATGCTGAAACAATTCCTGCATTCACACCAATGATTACTGCTAAAATCATTGCAAAAAGAGCCAATTCAAATGTCGCTGCTAAATACGGCCACAATTCACTTGATACCGTTGCTTTCGTACGCATCGACTCACCTAAATCACCTGTCAATAGATCACCTAAATAATTAACGTACTGAATATACCAAGGGTTATCCAATCCTAGGCTTGCTCGCAATGCCGCTTTCGCTTCTTTTGTAGCCTGCTGTCCTAAAATTACTTGAGCAGGATCACCTGGAATTGCACGTATTATTAAAAATACAATAAAGGTCATTCCGAGCAAAACCGGGATTAACTGTAGTAGTCTTTTTCCAATATAGTGAAGCATTTTCTTCACCTCTCCATCTCAATCGTGTTGAATAATTCTCGTTTGAAAAAACTCGCCTTCCGCCAAATAAGCGAAAGGCGTAGTTTAGTTGTCTAGCTTATTTAAAATCTACTTTTTCTAATCTGTCAGAACCAGTTGGGTGTGGTAATAAGTTAATGACATCTGATTTACTAGCTAATAGTGGTGTAGAGTGAGCCAGCGGAACCCAAGGTGCTTCTTCATTAAAGATTTCTTGAACTTCTTTGTATATCGCATTACGCTTCTCTTCATCTACTTCTGTTTGAGCTTCAATTAATAATTTGTGTGTTTTAGAATTTTTGTAGTAAGAGTAGTTGTTACTGCCGATGCTATCCTCATCAAGAAGGGCATATAAGAAGTTATCAGCATCTCCGTTATCGCCAGTCCAGCCAAGTAAGAATGCATCTGCTTCCCCTTTTTCAGCTTTATCTAAATATACGCCCCATTCATATGAAACGATTTTGCTCTTCATACCAACGTCAGCTAGGTTCTTTTGAATTGCTTCAGCAATTTTTTGGCCATCTGGCATATACGGACGTGGCACAGGCATAGCCCATAATTCGATTTGTTTACCATCATAGCCAGCTTCTTTTAATAGAGCCTTAGCTTTTTCTGGATCATATTCATAGCCTTTAACATCGTCATTGTAACCACCAATTACTGGCGGCATTTGGTTTTTCGCAACTTCAGCTTGACCTTCGAAGAAAGCATCAACAATCGCTTGCTTATCAATTGCATAGTTCATCGCTTGACGAACTTTTACATTATCAAAAGGTGGTCTCGTTACAGTTAAACCAAGATAACCAATGTTCATAGATGGACGTTTAAGTAATTGTAAATCAGCATTACCTTCAATCGATGCAGCATCCGATGGACTAATACCATCTGCTAAATCGATTTCACCTGTTGTTAAAGCATTTAAACGAGCAGAGTTATCAGGCATAGAACGGAATACCACTTTATCTAGTTTCGGTAATCCTTCTTGCCAATAATCTGGATTCTTTTCAATTGTAATTGAGTCATTACGTTTCCAAGAGACAAATTTGAATGGTCCAGTACCTACTGGATTTTCCCCAAATTTATCACCAAACTTTTCAAATGCTGTCGGACTCGCAATAGCGAATGGACTCATTGCAAGGTTTTTCAAGAATGGAGCTTGAGGTTGTTTTAAAGTGATAACTACTTTTAAATCACCGTCAGCTTTCACAGATTTGATTACTAGACTTTTATCATCTTTAAAGCCACCAAATACTGATTTAAAGTAAGGGAATTTCTCTGCATCGCCGTTCATCCAGCGTTCAAAGTTTTTCACTACTGCATCAGCGTTAAAATCAGTGCCATCATGGAATTTTACGCCTTCTTGTAAGTCAAATGTGTAGCTTAAACCATCTTTAGCAGCCTCCCAAGACTTAGCTAAACCAGGGTTTAATGTTGTATCTTGTTCACCAAAGTTGATTAGTTTTTCATATAAGTTCTCTGTTACTTTGTAAGTCTCTCCCTCTGTTGTAGCAATAGGATCAAGTGATACAGAATCTCCCCCACGACCAAAGACTAACGTTTTTTCTTTTTTCTCTCCGCCGCCTTTATCATCGCCCTTAACATCATCCTTTTCATCGGATGAACATGCTGCTAATGCTGTAGACAACACTAGTAATAACATCAAGCCTAGCGCTAACCATCTCTTTTTCCTCATATACATAACCCCTCCACACTTTGCTCTATTATCATTGTTGACCTTGCTCATTATATAAATGACAAGCAACAGAATGACCTTTCTCAACTTCCTTTAATACAGGTACTGTTTTCGAACAAATATCCATTTTAAATGGACATCTTGTATGGAATGTACATCCCGCAGGAGGATTTGAAGGACTTGGAATGTCCCCTGTTATCAATATTTGCTCCCGTGTAAAGTTCGGATCTGGTACAGGAACTGCTGATAATAAAGCCTTTGAATAAGGATGCAATGGTTTACTATATAAAGACTCACTATCTGCTAGCTCAACCATCTTCCCTAAATACATGACCCCTACACGGTCACTGATGTGACGAACAACACCTAGATCATGCGCTATAAATATATAAGTAAGCTTTAAATCCTTTTGCAAATCTTGCATTAAATTTAAAACTTGAGCTTGAATCGAAACGTCTAAAGCTGAAACAGGTTCATCTGCAATAATCAATTTCGGATTTGTCATTAACGCTCTTGCTATACCAATACGTTGTCTTTGTCCCCCACTAAATTGATGTGGGTATCGTCTGGCATGGTAGCTACTGAGACCAACAATTTCTAGGAGCTCATTGACCCTTTTCTTACGTTCTTTTGCATCTCCAATACCATGAACAATTAGAGGCTCCTCTAGAATTTTGCCTATTGAATGTCGAGGATTTAGTGAGGCATAAGGATCTTGGAAAACCATTTGAATTTCACGGCGAGCTTTACGCATTTCCTCTTTTGTTAAATCGGATAGTAATTTACCGTCAAATTCAATGCTTCCTTCTGTTGGCTCTAGCAATCTCATAAGCATACGACCCGTAGTAGATTTACCACAGCCGGATTCCCCTACAATCCCAAGCGTTTCACCTTCATTCACATAAAAGGAAACATCATCAACCGCTTTGACCTGACCTGATACTTTTCCAAGTGTACCTTGGCGAATCGGAAAGTATTTCTTCAACCCTTTAACTTTCAACAACGGCTCTGTCAACTGCGGACACCTCCTTTCTTTCGTGCAAGAAGCATCTCGTCTTATGTTCTGGGCTTGTTTGATATAAATTCGGATTTTCTACACGGCATTGTTCAAATGCAAATTCACAACGAGCAGCAAAACGACAACCAGTACGAACAGATCCCGGTTTTGGCACGTTTCCAGGTATGGAATATAATCGTTGTTTTTTAAAGCGCATATCTGGCACAGATTGAATAAGTCCTTTTGTATACGGATGTTGTGGGTCGTTGAATAATAATTTGACGGGACCCTCTTCTACTACTTGCCCTCCATACATAACGACAACTCGTTCACACGTTTCTGCGACAACACCTAAATCATGTGTAATCATAATAACTGCTGTATTCAATCTCTCATTTAGGTCTTTCATTAATTGTAAAATTTGTGCTTGAATAGTTACGTCTAACGCTGTCGTTGGTTCATCTGCAATAAGTACTTTTGGATCACAGACAAGTGCCATCGCTATCATCACACGTTGGCGCATACCACCAGATAATTGATGTGGGTATTCCTTTATTAACTCTTCAGCTCTTGGTAAACCTACTAACTTCATCATTTCAATAGCACGATTTCTAGCCTGTTTTTTTGACCAATCTTTATGATGGATTAAAATTGCTTCCATCAATTGATTCCCTATTGTAAATAGCGGATTCAGTGACGTCATTGGTTCTTGGAAAATCATCGCTATATCTTTCCCTCGTACTTTACGCATTTCTTTTTGAGAAAGCTTAGTTAAATCCTTGCCATCAAATTCTATTTGTCCATCTGTAATTTTACCTGGCGGAGATGGTACAAGCCCCATAATTGATAAAGCGCTTACACTCTTACCACAGCCCGACTCTCCTACAATGCCAAGTATTTCACCTTCTCTTACCGAAAAATTAATATTATCTACTGCAGGGATTTCACCATCATCTGTGAAAAATGTCGTCTGAAGTCCTCTCACTCGTAGTAATTCTTTACGATCACTCATTTAGTCCCTCCTTTTTAATTCGATAATTCGATATTTTCTAAATATTCAATTCTTTTTATCTATTTTATACTGTTAATTTGAAAAATTGCAATACTTTTCATATTTAAGTATTTTTATAACAAAAAAAGACTTCCCATAAATGAGAAGTCTTTTTTTCATCTTCATTATGCATCTAGTCTTTGCATATGGAACAGGTTATGATAAATTCCTTGTTGTTCTATCAGTTGCTCATGTGTACCTTGTTCTTTTAGTTCACCATGATCTATAACTAGAATCTGATCGGCATGTGTGATTGTTGATAAGCGGTGAGCTACAACGATTGTTGTTCTATCATGAGCTAACTTGTCTAACGATTCTTGAATTAGTGATTCACTTTCTAAATCTAAAGCTGATGTGGCTTCATCCAGAATAAGAATCGGTGGATTTTTCAAAAAGACTCTGGCTATAGCAACTCGTTGTTTTTGTCCACCAGATAATTTAACACCACGTTCTCCAACTTTCGTATCGTACCCTTCTGGTAGTGACATGATGAAGTCATGAGCATTAGCTGCCTTGGCTGCTGCAATTACTTCCTCATTAGATGCATCTGGACGTCCCATTAAAATATTTGATTTAACAGAATCGCTAAATAAAATATTATCTTGGAGTACGATTCCAATTTGTGAGCGTAACGAATGGATTGTTGCCTCTCTAATATCAATTCCGTCAACTTTTATAGCACCTTCCACCACGTCGTAAAATCGAGGTATTAGTCCGACTATCGTGGATTTACCTCCACCACTCATTCCAACTAGCGCAATTGTTTGACCTGCTTGAATGTTAAAGCTTACATTGTTCAATACTTTCTGTTCATCTTCAGTATATCGGAATGATACTTTTTCAAATTGTACTTCCCCTTTTAGTGGAGGTAGTGCAGCGGCATTTGGTTGGTTTTCTACATCGTATTTCTCATCTATCAACTCAAATACACGATCCATCGAGGCGATTGATTGAGTTAATGTCGTTGAAGAAGTTACAAGTCTACGTAATGGTCCATATAGGCGATCGATATAAGCAACAAACGCTACCATCGCACCAACAGAAAGGGGGCCTTGAATAACCATATAACCTGCAAAACCAATAACGAGTAACGGAGCTACTTCAGTAATCGTATTAATCACAGCAAAAGCTTTAGCATTCCATTTGGTTTGATCAAGTGCCTTGTCTAAAAACTCCCCGTTTGTCTCATCGAAAATTTTCTGTTCATGCTTCTCTAATGTGAAGCTTTTTATAATGCTCATTCCTTGAACACGTTCATGTAAATAGCTTTGTACTCCTGCTAATGCTTGTGAGCGTTTGCGTGTTAAATCACGTAATCTACCGAAAAAATATTTTACACAAAACGCGTAGAATGGAAAGACGATTAACGTTACTAACGTCAATTTCACATCTAATGTTAGCATAATCCCAATAGCGATTAGAATTGTTGCTAAATCCAGCCAAACATTCATCAGACCAGTCATGATAAAATTCTTAGTTTGCTCCACATCATTAATGACACGGGAAATAATTTCACCAGCACGTGAATTTGCATAATAGTTCATGCTTAGTTTTTGGAGATGTCCATACAATTCTTTGCGAATATCATATAATATCTTATTACTCACATGCTGAGCAAAATACTGACGATAATATTCTATCGGTGGTCTTAAAACAAAAAATACAACAGCTGTCCCGCCAAGCCAATAGAAAAGCTGTAACGTTTTTTCATCGTTTGTTAAATTTTCGGCCATCACAATATCATCAATTACAATTTTGATTAATATCGGAATAAATAATGGGATTGCGAATTTAACAATTCCTATAACAAGTGTTAATAGAATCTCCCAATTATAAGGCTTTACGAATCGCATATAGCGTTTAATACTGTCCAAAAAGTCACTCCCTTTTCAAGCGAAAAGCCTGCTGGTTTTCACCAACAGGCATTTATTAGTCATTATCATGAAGCTTTCTTTGAAATTGATAACGGCTCGTCCAAGCCTCTATAAAGTCAGGCGCAAATGGTCCACGTCTTTGGTGAATCCAACTAAGTAACTTATCAACATTTGATTTCAATATTTGATCAATTACAGATGGATAACTCATTTCCTTTTTATGTTGTTCATACTCATCTTCATCAAGTAAAGTATAAGACATATCGGGAAACACTTTTACATCTAGGTCATAGTCAATATACTTAATAGCGTTATTATCAAAAACAAATGGAGAGCTCATATTACAGTAGTAATATACTCCATCTTCTCTCAACATACAAATAATATTAAACCAGTGCTCTGCATGAAAGTAACAAATGGACGGTTCACGTGTTAACCATGTTCTACCATCCGCCTCCGTTACGAGTGTACGTTCATTCGCTCCGATGACTATATTTTTTGTGCCTTTCAATACCATCGTTTCTTGCCAGACACGGTGGATACGGCCATTGTGTTTATAACTATGTATTTGTATTGTTTCACCTTCTAATGGAATCGCCATGCTAATGCCCACCTTTTCGATAAACACTTATTGGAAAAGCGCTCTTTGCTTAACATTATAACAATCATGAATAAAAACTTGTAGCAAAAAATAAGCGAAGGCCAAAAGCCTTCGCTCATTAGGGTGTGTCCCATGATTAGTTCGAGTTATTTTGATTATTCTTAGCAAATTTACCCGAAGCTTTTTGCTTGTTTTGCTCAGCTTTATTATTTTGCTTTGCTACTTCGCTGAAATCAGTTTCAGCTCCAAACTCCTCAAACATGTTTTGCGCGTTGTTTTGCGCATTATTTTGTGACTTGTTTGCACTGTTTTGATTCTTTTTCATGGAAATCACCTCCGTGCTATCTAATTTGCGTAGCTTGGAGATATTTATTCTTGGTAATATTTCCTTTATAAATTTGATGATTCGATTTGATATCTTTGCCACACTTTTTGCATTGGTACTGGCATTGGCAAAGCAGCCATCTCTTCAACCGTAAACCATTGGCAATTATTAGGTATGATTTGTTGCTCCTCACAACTAACAAAGTAACTTTCTATATGCCAAGTTAAATGTGAAAAAATATGTTTGAATGAAGTTAATTTTTCGCGTGATAATAAGTTTAAGCTATATTGTTCTGCTAATGTCGTTTCGTTTGTAGTATCGGTATCATTTTTTTGCTCAATCATTGGAAATTGCCACATATTCGCTAGTAGTCCTTTTTCAGGACGCTTTTCGATTAAAAATTGGCCTTTAGTATTTCTCACAACATACACGTCATATGGAATGTGCTTCATCTTTATTTTTTTCGTTTTAATAGGTAGCTTCTCCGGATTGCCCTCATTGAAAGCTGTACAAAATTCTCGTACTGGGCATAATAAACACTTTGGAGAGGTCGGAGTACAAATCATCGCACCTAACTCCATTAACCCTTGATTAAATTCGGATGGATGAATTGGATCAATGAGTTCCATAACAGCATTTTCAAACGTTTTTTTAGTCTTGGGAAGTGCAATATCTTCTTCAATTAGTAAAACTCTGCTTAGAACACGCATAACATTGCCATCAACAGCATGCTCTGCTTTATTATAGGCAATACTAAGAACCGCTCCTGCAGTATATGGCCCAACACCTTTTAGTTTAGAAATTTCTGGTCGATTGTCAGGTACTTTGCTGTTATAATTTTCGACTACTTCTCGAACACCAGCTTGTAAATTGCGTGCACGTGAATAATATCCTAATCCTTCCCATTGCTTCAACAACTTCTCCTCTGGAGCATCTGCCAAATGTCGAATTGTTGGAAATTCACTTAAAAATCGTTCATAATATGGGATAACCGTGTCGACTCTTGTCTGTTGAAGCATTACTTCTGATACCCAAATTTTATAAGGGTCTTTCGTTTTTCTCCACGGTAAATCCCGTTTTTCTTTTTTAAACCACTCGACTAATGCTTGTTGGAATTGATGTTTATATTGATAGTACACTTTTTCCTCCTAGGTATTTTCGATTTATTTTAAAAATGCATAAAGCTATAAAATGTAAACCAACTGATAATTTTATCTAATAAAATTGAAACAATTTCTCTCCCAATATTTAAGGAGCTGATTATTTTTGGATTCAGGTACACATTTAGTAATGGGTATTGCACTAGGTGGTTTAGCATTAGCTGACCCAGTAGTAGCAGGTAGTTCCATGACAACAGCTGCAGTTATTACAGCAACAATCATTGGATCACAAGCACCCGATATCGATACAGTTTTAAAACTGCGTAATAATGCTGTCTATATTCGGCACCATCGAGGGATTACACATTCAATTCCCGCTGTTATATTATGGCCTATTCTAATCACAGGCGTGTTATCTTTGTTATTTCAAGGTGCCAATATATTACATCTATGGCTTTGGACATTTTTGGCTGTTTTTCTTCACGTTTTTGTTGATATTTTTAACGCTTATGGAACACAAGCATTTCGGCCACTATCAAAGAAATGGATTGCGCTCGGTGTTATTAATACATTCGATCCTATAATTTTCGGATTACATGTAATAGCACTAATGCTATGGGCGTTTGGTTCTGATCCCGTTTGGACAATAACCAGTTTGTATTGCATTATTGTGATTTACTATTTAATCCGCTTTACCTTACAGCAAGCAGTTAAGCATGCTGTTAAAAATACCATTCCAGATGCCGAGAAAATAATACTTTCACCAACAATGCGCTTTTTCCAATGGCGTGTTGCAGTAAACTCAAGCTCCACTCACTATGTCGGACGAGCTTATGGGCGGTCTATCACCGTATATGATAAATTCCCAATAGAACCACTACCAGACACTCCATTATTCCACGCAGCGTTAGAAGATTCCAATTTAGCTGCATTCGTATCATTCTCTCCGTTATATCGTTGGGAAGTAAGTGAGCTTGAAAATAATTACCATGAAGTACGGTTAATCGATCTACGTTATCGAAGCGAAAATCATTATCCATTCGTAGCCGTCGCACTACTAAACGACAATCATGATGTTATCCAATCCTACACAGGCTGGATATTTAGCGAAGACAAACTACGGAAAAAACTGGTTGTGGATTAACTTAAATGCTGAAGCGGCCCGTTCAGCAATCCAACTGTTGCACTAACTTATCAAACCTTTAGAAAAGCTGCCGAAATCGGCAGCTTTTATTGTTTCTAATGAAATTGCTTGATGAGCATTATAAATATAAGCTTATCAATTTTCAATCAAGCATCTCATTTTAAAAATGCTATCAACTAATAAACACCCTCAATAAACTGACCGCTACATAATAACGTAGCGGTCAGTTTATTGTAATCAGTTGTCAGTTGCGTCTAGTAAGTGAGCGTATTTTGGATTACGTCCTGCGAATTCATGTAGTTGATGACCATAGCCTTGAATCCATTGGCGAATAATTTTCTCCGTCATTTCAGCACCTTGATAATCATAACCTGCTTTTGCATATGTCGCTTCAAAATCAGACCATAATAATTCAATCCACACGCGTGCACGTTCTTCTGTTAATAATTCATTACTATCTTTTAGTTCCAATACAAGTTGATCTACTATTGATTCCAATTTACATACCTTCCTTTACTGGTGTTAACATTGAGATTGGTAATGCTTCTTCATAATGATCACCACCAAGTCGATATCCCCATCCAAAGCGTCCTTTTAAGTATTCCAATTGGAAGAACACTCCTGGATCACCTTCAATACGATACATTTCGCCTGGTTTGAAATCATCTGGGTTCAATAAAAATGCTTGCGCCATCAATGCTTTTCGTTCATAAACGGCAAATTCATTGAGAATGCCTAGTTGCTCTGCTTTTCTCGCCTTTTCTTTTAATGTTGCGATTTCTGTTCGTAATTCTGATGGTGTCATATCGCTATATTTTTTATCCATTTTCTTGCTCCTTCTCTTCTATGAAAGTTTCTATAATATTAGCAGGAAAGCCTTTTTGATATAGAGTTTGCTTTACACGCATATGCAGATCATATCCGCTATATTTCGTAGCATATTTACGCCATGCTTTGTCACCTTGTACTTGAATCATTTGTTGCCATTCATCATCTTCTCGTGAAAATTCAATTTGTTCAAGCACTTGCTCTATTATCGCAAAGGAATAGCCTTTTCGCATTAAGTTATCTTGAATTTTCTGTTTTACTTGAGTCGGTGTTTTACGTCGTTCAGAAAAAGCTACCTTCTCTCCTAGCTTCAAGGCAATGCTAAGCTGCTCTTCCTCAGAAAAGGTTTCAAGTACTTCTTCCTGTAACTTTTTATCTATACCTTTTTTCTGCATATCTTGTCTAATTGCACGAGGACCTTTTTTTGCAGTCTTCTTCTTCGTTTCAAGAAGTGCTTTTGTATATGTGGCATCATTTAAGAAGCCATGTTTATTTAATTTTTGAATTGCCTCTTGAATAACAGCCTCTCCAAATTCTAAGTCAAGAAGCTTCTTTCTTACTTCATATTCACTGCGCATTTGATAACTCAAAAAGCCCAGTGCACGATTATATGCTCTTTGAATTTCATCATCAAAGGCAATCTCATCTAGCTCGAGCCCTTCAATCACTTTTCCTTTTGTCAGGCCAAACTGAATTAAAATGGTTTCATCAACACTAAAAGCGTATTCTTCATTTAAAAAGATATTATAGCGCTCTTGATTTTTCTTTTGGCGCGTAATTTTTGTGATTACTCGAGTCATCGAAACACTCCTTCACTTAAATATAGTATACATCTTTTCTAAGTTACCTTCATTTCATCTATACTTACATATAATGAAAGCATACATATGTATGGAAAGCTAATACACTTGATCTGATTAGAGCATTCAAATAGTTCATGTTTTTTCACTGACCAATCATACATGGAGGGACGACAAAATTATGAAAATTGCAATTGCAGGTGGCACAGGTTTTGTAGGTCGTGAGCTTACAAAACTTTTACAACAACAAGGTCATGACGTTTTTATCTTAACGCGAAAAAAAAGCTATGAAGCAAATGGTATTCACTATATACAATGGCTAACAGAAAATGCAATGCCTGAAGAACATTTACAAAGTATAGATGCCTTTATTAATCTAGCTGGTACTTCATTAAATGAAGGTCGTTGGACAGATAAGCGTAAAAAGGACATTTACGACAGTCGCATCTCTGCTACAAAAGAAGTTCTACGTATTATTGAAACACTTGATGTGAAACCTAAAGTACTGATTAATGCTAGTGCAATTGGCATCTATCCATCTTCAAAAGCTGCAACCTACACAGAAGGCTCATCTCAAGTCGCAAAAGACTTTTTAGGTAAAACAGTCAAACACTGGGAGCAAGAAGCAAAAAAAGCCGAAAACTTTGGAGTCCGTGTAGCAATGGCACGTTTCGGTGTCATCTTAGGTAAAGATTCTAGTGCACTTTCTCTAATGGTTTTACCTTATAAACTTTATGTAGGTGGTACAGTTGGTTCTGGCTCACAATGGGTATCTTGGGTTCATGTCAAAGATGTTGCATCTGCATTATGTTTTGCATTAGAAAATGACCAAATTGTTGGCCCATTTAACATAACATCACCTAATCCAATTCGGATGAAGCAAGTAGGAGAAATGATAGCCTCTGTTCTAAGTAGACCACATTGGTTTCCTACTCCGTCATTTTTACTAAAAATTGCATTAGGGGAAAAAAGTAATCTCGTTTTAGAAGGACAGCAGGTTTTACCGAAAGTTTTACTAACAGAAAACTTTCATTTTGAATACCCAACACTTGAAGCGGCCTTAGAAAATTTGTACGCATAAAGAACGTTCCTTGGCGCAACCTACCTTAAAAATAGAAAGGTTGCGTTAAATATGTGGAAAAACCATTTGCTCGGAGTCGTCATTGCAAGTGCTATTGTTTTTATTGGTGCCATCGTCAATCCATTTAGCGCTTTTGCAGATGAACTTCATTGGGGTTTTAAAAAAGCTCAAAACGAACAACCAGCAGAAGCTGGAGCAGCATTTGATCAAACCTTAGAGAAATACGGCGCCCTTTATAAAGGAAGTCCTGATGAAAAGGTTATTTATCTAACTTTCGATAACGGCTATGAAAATGGCTATACAGCAAGCATACTGGACACTTTAAAAAAGGAAAAAATTCAAGCGACATTTTTCCTGACAGGTCATTATTTAACGAGTGCTACCCCACTTGTTAAGCGCATGATTGAAGAAGGTCATGATATTGGTAACCACTCATATGGGCACCCAAATATGGCCAGAATAAGTGAAGAAGAAATATTAAAGGAATGGAAGAAATTCGATGATAAGCTAAGAGAGATTACAAAAGTTGAACGAACTATTTTTGCAAGACCACCTGAAGGCTCATTTAACGAAAAACTACTTCAAGTAGGAAATGATGCTGGCTACCGACACATTTTCTGGTCAGTTGCCTTTAAAGACTGGCTTGCTGACAAACCTCAAGGCTGGAAATATTCATATGATAACCTTATGTCACAGCTACATCCTGGTGCCATCGTCCTCATGCATACAGTGTCGCCTGATAATGCGGAAGCTTTACCAAAATTCATCGAAGCTGCACGCAAGAAAGGCTATCGATTTGATTCCATTAATAATCTTGTAAACAAAGAAGCTGGTTTAGCTGGTTCTTTCAAAACACACGACCGTTCGTTATAATGAATGGACATAGCGAAAAAGGACGTGTAATTTTTGACGCAACAATCAATTATGGAAATGGGACAAAAACTTAATATAACAATTAAAAGGCTCGGCATTAATGGTGAAGGAATCGGCTATTATAAGCGGAACGTAGTTTTCGTCAAAGGCGCTCTTCCTGGTGAGGACGTCATTGCACAAGTGACAAAAGTAAATCGAAACTTTGCAGAAGCGGAAGTTGTGAAAATTCACAAAAAATCACCGATACGCCAAACACCACCATGTCCAGTTTATGAGGAATGTGGCGGTTGCCAATTACAACATATAACATACAAAGGACAGTTAGCAGCAAAACGAGATGTCATCGTTCAAGCTCTAACAAAGTATGTAAAATCACAAGCAAACAAAATCAATGTGCGTCCTACAATGGGCATGGAAGATCCTTGGCATTACCGAAATAAAAGCCAATTCCAAGTACGGAAGCCTGGAAATAAAGTACTAGCTGGTTTGTATTCTGCCAATAGCCATAAACTATTGAACATAGAAGAGTGCGTTGTACAACATCCTGCAACAACGAAAGTCACAACGGCTACAAAACGTATTTTAGATGAACTTAACATCCCCATTTACGATGGTCGCTCAAAAGGAATTGTACGTACAATTGTTGTTCGTACTGGAATAAAGACCGGTGAAGTTCAACTCGTGCTTATTACTACGCGAAAAAACTTCCCTAAAAAAGAAGTGCTTGTTGAACGATTAAAACAAATTGATCCAGCTGTCGTATCCATCGTACAAAATATTAATGCTGAAAAAACTTCATTAATATTCGGTGACGAGACATATACACTAACTGGAAAAGATACAATTCATGAAGAACTTGGTGAACTTGCTTTTGATTTATCAGCACGTGCATTCTTCCAACTTAACCCTACACAAACTGTTCATCTCTATAATGAGATTAAAAAAGCAGCTGCTTTAACAGGCAAAGAAACTGTTGTTGACGCTTATTGCGGCGTTGGTACAATCGGCCTTTGGTTGGCAAAGGACGCAAAAGAAGTACGTGGGATGGATATTATTCCTGAAAGTATTCAAGATGCTAAGCTGAACGCGAAAAAGCATGGTTTTGACCATGTTAAATACGTGACAGGCTCTGCTGAAGAATGGTTAGCCAAATGGCGCAAAGAAAAGTTCGTGCCAGATGTACTGACAGTAGATCCTCCAAGAACAGGTCTAGCACCAAGCCTTCTAAATACAATTTTACAAGTTAAACCAAAACGATTTGTATATACTTCTTGTAATCCATCGACTTTAGCAAAGGACTTACAGGAGCTTACAAAAGTATATGACATTCAATATATTCAACCGATTGACATGTTTCCCCAAACAGCGCATGTTGAATCAGTCACATTATTAACATTGAAATAATCCATTAAAAAGATTGAAGTTCTTATGAGCTTCAATCTTTTTTATCATTACTTATTACCCCCTTCCATAGATTTAAACTCCTAAATCATTTTAATAAAAAAAGTCCATTTCCCTACTTACAACACAGTACAATTTACTAAAATAACACATTTATATCTACTTTTCGACAAATTATTACATTTTTCTGCATTTTTTCTCATTGATTATCATAGTTTACGAATCCATAATAGTATTAACAGATTTTTTACAATGCAGGAGGGTTCTCAATGCAAAGGATACGTAACTCTATTCAATGGAAGCTCATGTTAAATTCGTTACTTCTTGTCGCAATACCATGTATTATTATTGGTTTTTTCAGTTATCAAAGCGCAAAATCTAATATGGATAAATTAGGTGAAACGATTGTTAAAAACAGTGTCCAATCGACGATGCAGTTAATTGCTTCACTAGATGCTGAAGTACAAAAAGGAAACTTGTCCCTAGAGGATGCGCAAGAAGCTGTTAAGGTTCAAATCATCGGTAAAAAGACAGCGGATGGACATAGAGAGATTACATATCCTGGTAACTTAGGAGAAAGTGGTTATAATTTCATTTTGCAAGAAGATGGCTTAATGCTTGCCCATCCTAATATTGAAAATCAACAATCGTGGGAGTTAAAAGATAGTAGTGGACAATATTTTATTCAAAAAATCATTAAAAATGCAAAAGACGGTGGTGGTTTTGTAGAATATCCATTCCATCTACCTGATGATGAAAAAAAGCTTGCTGAAAAAATTACATATGCTGATATCGACCCACACTGGGGTTGGGTTGTAAGTGCCGGAAGCTACAAAAAAGACTTTAACTCATCCGCACAAAATTTACTTGTCGTCATGGGTGTATCCTTTGCGGTGTCACTTATCATCGCGACTATTATTATGTACTTATTAGCTAAACATTTTGGTACTCCCATTTTAAGACTAACAAATAAGGTAAAGAAAATTTCTACTGGTGACTTAACTGTCCAATTACATGAAGTAAATCGCGGAGATGAGTTAGGGCAATTGAATACTCATTTTGATGTGATGGTAACACAACTAAAAACATTAATAAGTGAAGTAAATACCACAACAAATGATATACAAGATGCCTCATCAACATTAACCGCTGTATCCGAAGAGGCAACTGCCTCTACAACAGAAATTACACGTGCTGTATCGGATGTCTCAGCTGGATCATTACAGCAAGCAAGAGACGCAGAGGAAACAAAACGAGTCATTATTGGTATCTCAGAACAAATAAAAAATCTATATCAAAAAAACGAGTTTATGCAGCAATCTTCAGAACAGATGCAACACTCCAATGAGCAAGGGCTTAATAATTTATCATTATTAAAAGAGAAATCGACAAAATCAGCTGACCTAGTAGAACATGTACAAAAAGTATTCCAATCCCTATCTTCTAAAATGAAGGATATTGAAAATATTATACAAACGATTAATCAAATCTCTGCTCAAACAAATTTACTAGCTCTTAATGCAAGCATTGAAGCTGCTAGAGCTGGTGAACATGGTAAAGGGTTTGCTGTTGTAGCAAACGAAGTCAGAAAACTAGCTGAACAGACTGCAGCATCCACGGAAAGTGTTCAACAAACGTTACGTGGTATTGAACAGGAAACCTTACTTGCAAACCAAGAAATTGACAAAACATCTTTGATTGTCAAAGAACAAAATGTAGCTGTTTCAAATACAGAAATGTCATTTGAAGATATTAAATCGAATGTAGGTACTATCATTACATCCATCGAAAACGTCACAGAGAGCGTCAATATATTAATGGCTTCTACTGAGATGTTCACTTTTGCAATTGAAAGCATTGCTGAAATAAGTGATCAAAATGCCAAAGCTTCTACAGAGGTATTTGCTTCAGTTGATGAACAGCAACATGTCATGGATATTGTAGCTAAATCTGCAGCGCAGTTATCGAATGAAATTAATTCATTAAAATCATCGATTGCACAATTCAAGCTAAAATAAACAGACAAAAGCCGTCCTCAATTTAATGAGGACGGCTTTCTTCTTTATAGACTACTAGGACTCCAATATAAAAGAGCAGCTTTAAATTGATGCTTATAAATATATTTACCTTTATTGTATTCAACATACTTCTGCACAGCTTCCTCAACTTGCGACCGCCCAACATTTGGCGTCAATAACTTTACACTGTTGGCATCAATCATCTCGTCATAAGAATTATACGTATACGTTTTCTCCAAATCTACTATTTGACAATTTGCATGAATATCCAATTCATAAAGAATATTCATCAAATCTATATAGTCTCTTCTTGGATACTTCAGCGAATAACCAAAGTTATTTTGTAAATCTATATAATGCGGCCGCATCGGTGCAAAAGTCACACCAATGATGGCTAACTTCTTGGCACTATTATGTATTTGTTGTAGCGCTCTCTTTATTTCATATATGCGATAAAAACAATTCATTCCAAAAACAATATCATATTGCTCAGTTCTATTATAATCCTCCCACTTCTCATGAATAAAGGAAATATTGTTATAATTATCGGAATCACATTTGTTTTGCAAATAATGAATCATACTTGCAGAACTATCTACACAAGTAAGCTTCTCAACGTGGTTAGCAAGTGGAAATGTATAATTCCCCCATCCAGGTCCAATTTCTAGAACCGTATCAGTTTGCTCAATGAACTTTGCAATGGTTTGAAAGATACCCTCTGCATAAGGATCTGTCTCTTTACCAGCATTTTTTTCAATATATTGAGCCCAAAACTGCTCTTCTAAAGCATCATTGACCATGCGCTCTGGCATCTTCCCTGACCAATCTTTCATCCCTTCTTGCCAAACTTTTTCGAAATCAACTTTTTCTCTTGTCTCAATAATCATTACACACTTCCTATTCCACTATATTCAAATTATTCACTATCTTCATCATATAGTGACAACATCACTGCCGCAACGAAAAAAGGATCGCACTCACAAGTACAATCCGAATCATTAGAATATTTGATTATAAACTGATAGAGCATCCGTCATATGAAACTGCTCCGTATTATGATCTCCAGGTGCTCCCGTAGTAATGAATATATACTGCTTACCATCTTTCTCAGCTAAACTCGCCAAACAAAGCCCTGCTTTATCTGTATAGCCTGTTTTGCCACCTAAAATCGTTCCACCTTCAATAGTGGTGGAGGGTAGCTTTTCAAACATTGAGCTATTAAAAGTAATGCCATCTGGATGTACATTTGTTGCCGAAGTAGTATAATGCTTTGCCGTAAACACCTTATAGAATGTTTCATCCTGTAAAGCATAACGTAGTAATTTCGATAAATCCTTAACAGTCGAAAAGTGCTTATTATCTTGTAAACCTGTTGCATTCATAAAGTGCGTATCATTCATTCCAAGTTTATTTGCCTTGTCATTCATTAACTTTACAAAGCCTTTCTCTGAACCTGAAACAGCAATAGCTAAGCTAATCGACGCATCTGCTCCAGAAGGTAACAAATTACCGTATAATAAATCACGTACTGTAACCTGTTCTTGTGCAACAAACCCTGCTACAGAGGCATTTTCAGCACGAATCTTATCGAACATCGCACTCGGAATGGTAATCCGTTGTTCTAAATCAGGTAAGTTCTCTATTGCTACAATGGCGGTCATCATTTTCGTTAAAGATGCAGGATAAATTTCCATTTCACTTTGTTTATCAAGCAAAACCTTTCCACTATTTAAATCAACTAAAATGGCATTTTCACTAAATAGCCCCGGTTCTGCCTGTGTTACTTGTTGCCTATCATCATTTATAAATAAATTAGCAATCCATAATAAACATAATACTAATAGAGCCATCACTAATTTAACTCTTAAATTCAACTTTCTTTTCTTCACATGCAACATCTCCTTTCACTTCTATTAAACCAAATAGAAATGAAGGAAGCATAAAGGAATTCTGATTTTTTTCTTAATTTTTCAAGCAAAAAGTCTTTGTTACATAAAAAATAACAAAGACCCGCAACTATATAACTCACTTTACAGTTCTTCCACCAATTAAAGAAATGAAAAACACACTGAGTAACATGATTGATACAAGTAAAAGGAAGCTATATTGCGTTACAAATTGTAAATAAAGTCCGCCTAAAAATGGCCCACTCAAGCTACCTAAGCTAAAAAATATACCACATAGTAAATTGCCAGTTGGCAACAATTCTTTTGGAGTTAAATCTGTCATATATGTAATTCCTAATGAGAATAATGACCCTGCAAATAACCCTGCACATAAAAAGACAACAGCTACCAAAATTTCAGATCCCTCAAGAAAGCTGCCGATTCCGAAAATCATTCCCCCACCCGCTAAGGCAATTAATAGGATTCTACGACGTCCAATCTTATCTCCAAGCATACCTAATGGGACTTGAGAAATAATCCCCCCCGCTGAGAAAGCTGCTAAAATAAAAGATAACATTGATACATCAAATGATAGTCGTAGTGCATAAACCGGGAACAATGCATTTAATGATGATTCTAAAAAGCCATAACAAAATGGTGGTAAAAATGCTACCCAAGCATATCTCATGGTCGATACATAACGTCCCCATGCTTTTTCATCTACATTTGTCATTTGAATTGACTCTGGACGCTCATTTTTCAATAAGAAAATAAGTGACCATGCTACTAAACAAAGAGCCGATGACACGATAAATGGTAGTGCCTCGAAAACGTTCATCAATGGTACAAATAAAGGTCCGACTGCAAAACCTAGACCAAAAGATAAGCCATAAATAGCGATGCTTTTACCAAGTCGATTTGCTGGTGCCGTACTTGTAATCCACGTTTGTGTTGCATAATGCAATGCGTGATCCCCAATACCGATCAGCAATCGTAATATAAACCAGAACGTTATACTTTTCCATAACGGAAACATGAGTAAAGATAAAAAGACAAGTGCTCCACCTATCACAATAATTGGTTTATACCCAAACTTGCGTAACGGTTGTTCGATAAAAGGAGCTATTAATAATGTTCCGATATATAAACCTGTTGCATTCAAACCATTCAAAGCAGAAGAAACACCATCCTGCTCAAAAATTACCGACACAAGCGGCAATAACATACCTTGAGAGAAGCCCGAAATGGAGACCATAATTACCAAAATCCAAAATCTTCTCTTTTCAAAATTAATACTATGCTCCATTTCTTCCTCCTTGCGAATTTATATCAATTTAAGTACTACTTAATTCTTGTACAATATTATCATAATTCAGTTGGAAGCTGATATGATTTTTTCCATAAAAAATGAAGGCCCAGTTCACATTGATAACATGTGTACTGAGCCCTCTAACAATGACTAATATTCATTTAATTTGCAGTTGCCTTTAAATCCTTAGCGGTAGTTCGCCGTTAACTGCTATCTCCCTCCCTCTACTACAAGATTTTCAATTTGCTTTACTAATTATTCTCCTTTCCTATTCTTATATTCACTTTATCATAATACTTAAATAATGTAAATTTTCTAAATACAAATAACATTAAAACATTTAATAAGTCCTAGTATTTCCGTAATTCAATTGAAAAAACTATACAAATCAGCTACTATTGGGTAGAAGAAATGAGGTGTAATGATGGGTAAATCAATTACAGATAAAGATCAGCAAGTGACCTACCTAAAAGAACGTCTTCAAATCTTTTTAGAAGTTCTAGACGCAATTGACCCTGAAACTACTGAATTAGAAGATATCGATCGCCTTATTCAGATGATGGACGATTTAGAAGAAAAAATGGATCAATTCAATGACAGACCTGAAAACTAATCAGTGAAAACGAATAATTTCTATCATTTTTATCAGTTTAAAAAAGAGCGTGAATTCACGCTCTTTTTTTCATATTTTGAAAAGGGTATAATGAGTATGGAATTAAAACATTTCCTTATTTGAGGGGGCAATTCACATGAATTTAGAAAAGCTTGAACAAAGCATTTATGATTTAGTAACTGAAACATCTACAAACTTACCAAAAGATGTACGCCGCGCAATAAAAAAAGCGAAAGATGCTGAAAATGCTGGTACTCGCGCTGCTATGAGTTTAGATACAATCGCTACTAACATTCATATGGCTGACGATAATATTTCACCTATCTGTCAAGATACTGGACTTCCAACATTCAAGATAAAAACTCCTGTTGGTGTAAACCAAATTGAAATTAAAAAGGTCATCAAAAAAGCAATCGCTAGTGCTACTGCTGATGCTAAACTTCGTCCAAACTCAGTAGACTCATTAACTGGCGCAAACAGTGGTGATAACTTAGGTGAAGGTCTTCCTGTTATGAAATTTGAACAATGGGAAAATGACTTCATCGAAATTAAGTTAATCTTAAAAGGTGGCGGCTGTGAAAACAAAAATATTCAATACAGCTTACCAACTGAATTAGAAGGACTTGGACGCGCTGGTCGTGACTTAGATGGTATCCGTAAATGTGTTCTTCACTCTGTATACCAAGCACAAGGACAAGGCTGTTCAGCTGGATTCATCGGTGTTGGGATTGGTGGAGACCGCTCATCTGGATATGATTTAGCAAAAGAACAACTATTCCGTCATGTTGATGATACAAATCCAAATCCTGATTTAGCTAAATTAGAAGATTACATACTTGAAAAAGCTAATACATTAGGTATCGGTACAATGGGCTTCGGTGGTGAAGCAACATTACTTGGCTGTAAAGTTGGCGTTATGAACCGTATCCCAGCATCATTCTACGTATCTGTAGCTTATAACTGTTGGGCTTACCGTCGTATGGCAATCGATGTTGATGCTACTACTGGTGAAATCAAAAACTGGCATTACCAAGACGGCGAGAAAATCTCGTTCAAAGAAGAACCACAAACAGAAGAACCAAAATCGGAGAAAAAAGTTGTTGAATTAACAGCACCAATCTCTGAAGAACAAATTCGTTCATTAAACGTTGGTGATGTAGTTAAAATCACTGGTCGTATGTATACTGGCCGTGACGCTATCCACCATCACTTAATGAGTCATGACGCTCCAGTCGATTTAAACGGACAAATCGTATATCACTGTGGTCCTGTAATGGCAAAAGATGAAAATGATCACTGGACAGTAAAAGCTGCTGGTCCAACAACTTCTATCCGTGAAGAACCTTACCAAGGCGATATTATGAAAAAATTCGGTATCCGCGCAGTTATGGGTAAAGGCGGTATGGGACCAAAAACACTTGCTGCTTTAGCTGAACACGGTGGCGTTTACTTAAATGCAATCGGTGGTGCTGCACAATACTATGCTGACTGTATCAAATCAGTCGATGGTGTAGACTTAATGGAGTTCGGTATTCCAGAAGCAATGTGGCACTTATCAGTTGAAGGTTTCACAGCTGTCGTAACAATGGATTCTCACGGTAACTCATTACACGCAGATGTTCAAAAATCATCTCTTGATAAATTAGCACTACACGCTGAACGCGTATTTTAATAGAATCTTTATGAAACTCTCGAAGACTATTTATAGTTTTCGAGAGTTTTTTTATTTTCTACATGTACATTTTCTCTTAAACTAACATTTATTAAACAATCCACTTCCCCAATTATCATCTCTATGTTATAATAATTCTAAATTAAAAATGATTGTAAAAGTAACTGGTAATCCCTTGTGGTAAGCCAGTTTTGTTGATTAATAAAGGTTTTGATATTGATATTCATTATCAGGAGGTATAACAATGGAATCTATAAAACAACAAAAGTACCCGCTAATTGAGAATACGAAAGAACACGCTGAACTAATCGCAGCTCTAGCTTCAGGAGTCTTCATTTTAATTGCTTGGCTACTAGGTAAAAATGATCTGAACACTTTATCCATACTTGTTTATGTTCTTGCATTTATAATTGGTGGCTTCGCAAAAGCAAAAGAAGGTGTTGAAGAAACAATTGCTAATAAGGAACTAAATGTAGAATTCCTTATGATTTTAGCAGCAATCGGTTCAGCAATTATTGGTTATTGGACTGAAGGCGCAATTTTAATCTTTATATTCGCAGTAAGTGGTGCACTTGAAACATACGCAATGAATAAAAGTCATAAGGAAATTTCAGCACTTATGAATTTACAACCTGAAGAAGCATGGTTAGTAAATGAACAAGGAGAACTAACTCGCGTCTCTGTTTCTACTTTAAAAAAAGGTGACCATCTCTTTATTAAACCAGGTGAAAGAGTTCCAGCTGATGGAGTGATTTTTGAAGGTACTACCGCAATTGATGAGGCTGCTATTAGCGGCGAAGCAATACCTGTTACAAAGCTTGAAGGTGACGAAGTATTTGCAGGGACTGTCAATATGAGTGGTGCAGTGACTATGGAAATGACGAAACCAAACTCCGAATCACTATTCCAGAAAATCATTGACCTTGTACAATCTGCTCAAGATGAAAAATCTCCCTCTCAGCAATTTATTGAACGATTTGAAGGTACTTATGTAAAATTTGTATTAATCGCTGTTTTGCTAATGATGTTCATCCCCCACTTCTTACTTGATTGGGATTGGACAACTACTTTTTATCGCGCAATGGTATTACTAGTTGTTGCATCACCTTGTGCTCTTGTGGCATCAATAATGCCAGCTACACTTTCGGCCATTTCTAATGGTGCAAAAAGCGGTATTCTATTTAAAGGTGGCGTTCACTTAGAAAATTTAAGTGTATTAAACGCTATCGCATTTGATAAAACAGGAACACTTACACGAGGTAAACCAATTGTCACTGAGTTTATAGTTCGTGAAGGTATTGATCAACAACACATGCTCTCTATAGTCGCTGGTATTGAATCACAATCCAATCACCCACTTGCTCAATCGATTACAGCTTATGCGAAACAACAAGGACTGACATCCTTCCATAAAGCTCAAATTGAAGATGTTCCTGGTTGGGGTATGAAAGCAATTGTAGATAACACTTCTTATAAAGTAGGGAAAACTGATTTCGTAGGTCGTGAAGACGCAATGCGTTTTGCTAATGGGGTTGCACTTACATTAGCGGATGAAGGCAAAACGGTTATTTTCGTACGTGATGAAGAAGGAATTGTTGCCATCGCTGCGATGAAAGATACAGTTCGTGAAGAAGCAAAACGCGCAATTGCTCTTCTAAAAGAGCTAGGTATTCACACAATTATGTTAACTGGGGATAATGAGAATACCGCTAAAGTAATCGCTAAAGAAGCAGGTGTTGATGCTTATATTGCAGAGTGTTTGCCTGAAACAAAAGTACAACATATGAAGGATTTAATGGCTAAGTACAAACATGTTGGAATGGTTGGTGACGGTATTAATGATGCACCTGCACTAGCAACAGCTACTACAGGGATTGCGATGGGTGAAGGAACAGATGTTGCATTAGAGACAGCTGATGTTGTATTAATGAAAAATGACCTTTCTAAAATTGCTTATGCAATTAAACTGTCGCGTAAAATGCAGAAAACTGTTAAGCAGAATATTGCATTTTCTATTTCAGTCATTGCCTTACTTATTATCTCAAACTTCCTACAAGCAGTAGATTTACCTTTAGGTGTTATTGGGCATGAAGGTAGTACAATTCTAGTGATTTTAAACGGTTTGAGACTATTAAATAAAAACATATAAAAAAAGAGAGTGACCATTTAAGGTCACTCTTTTTTTCGTACTTCCAATATTTCTAGTCTATTTTGCATAATGGCATTAATTTGTCCACTGGCCATTAAAATCATGCCTGTGAAATATAACCATAACATTAATATGATAATTCCCCCGATACTACCATACGTTGCAGAGTAATTCGCAAAATTACTAATATAGTAAGAAAATCCGTAAGATAATACTATCCATGCAACCGTCGCAACAGCCGAACCGAGTAATACACTGCGTAAATACAACTTTATATTAGGTACAATCCAATACATTGTCGTTAATACTGTGAAAATCAATAGTGGCGGTATGATCGAACGAATGCTATTCCATATCTTTAAGAAATCTACTGCTAATCCAAAGTAAGAGAATAGTATAACACCGATTTGTCTACCAAAGACCGATAGTAGCAATGCCACAATGATTAATCCAACTAATAAAAATGTGAAAATAACAGACACAAATCTCGCTATGATGAAGGGCCTTGTTTCGTTTTTATCATATGAACGGTTTATAGATTTGATCAACGCATCTACACCTTTAGATGCTGACCAAATCGTACCAATGATACCTATCGACAATAATCCACCATTCCTATTTTCTAAAACTTCACTAATTGTCCCATTTATCAATGAGTACACTTGATCAGGTAAAATGGCATTCAAAAACAAATAAATTTGATCTGGATCAATATTTAAAAACGGCAGTAATGTCACTAAAAAAATGAGTAATGGGAAAAAAGATAATAGGAAGAAATACGCTAATTGCGCACTAAAGCCTGAAATGTCTCCATCTTTTATCCTTTGTATAAACTCCATCATAAAACCTTTAGATGTCGTTATATCATTAACTCTCCCATCCTTACCCTTTTTCTCTATTTGCATCATCTTCATCTTATCAAATACTGTTGAAGACTTTAAATCATCACGATTGTTTCTACTCATTGATCTCTCCCCCTTTGTTCAGATCAAAGATGAATTATGTTAGGATCTTCCTCTTCCTCTTTTTCTGTTGAAGATACAAATGCATTTTTAGTATCCGCTAGTAGATTTTTCACTTGTGGTGTATATGTTCTAATCTCATCAACTTTTTCCATTAAATAATCTTTTTCTGTTGAAAATGAATCGTATAAAGTTTGATACTTTTCCACTTTATTTTGTACTTTTTCCACGAATTCATCGCGATTCTTTGCATAGTATTTAACATCACTTGAAATACTTTTCGCTTTTCTACACGTGCTCTCACGAGTACTCCTATCCAACATACTAATTGCTGCTCCAGCAATTGCACCAATTGCGATTCCTACAAATAACTTATTCGACATTATAAATTCCTCCTTGCATTTAATCCCTTTGAAATAGTATGCCCTTATACTTTAACAATAAAACTAAAGTGATGGCTATACAATGTAATCTCTTTAAAAAATATTTCTTGACTTATAGACAGAAAATTAAGAATAATAGTATGTAGTAGGGAAATTAATAGAAATAGGAGGAATGTTTTACAAAAAGTGGATGAGGAGGAATTGTTGAATGGATAAGTTAAATGAGATTTTAGGATCAATATCAGGCGTACTATGGGGAATCCCCTTAATCGTCCTAATTGTCGGTTCAGGGATTTATCTCACTATTCGAGTGGGTGTGTTACAACTTAGACTATTACCAACAGCTCTTAGACTCGTATTCTCTAAAAAACATGCAACAGATGCTGAAGGCGATATTTCACAATTCCAAGCTTTAACAACAGCACTTGCTGCTACAGTTGGTACCGGTAATATCGTTGGTGTAGCAACAGCGGTTATTCTCGGTGGACCTGGTGCAATATTCTGGATGTGGTTCTCTGCATTCTTTGGTATGGCAACCAAGTATAGTGAGGCTATTTTAGCAGTTCGCTTCCGCGTAAAAGATTCCAAGGGGCAAATGGCTGGTGGACCGATGTACTATCTTGAGCATGGTCTTAAACAGAAATGGCTAGCTGTATTATTCGCATTATTTGGTGTTTTAGCTTCATTTGGTATCGGAAATGGTACACAATCTAACTCAGTTGCCGGGGTTGTAAATTCTACTTTTAAAATTGATCCATGGATTACTGGTATTATTTTAACTATTTTTGTTGGCCTTGTTATTTTAGGTGGAATTCAATCTATTGGTAAAGTAACTGCAGTTTTTGTTCCAGTTATGGCTATTTTTTATTTAGCTTCTGGGTTAATCATTATTATTATGAATATTACTGCTGTACCTGAAGCATTTATGACAATTATTAAAATGGCATTCTCTGGAGAAGCTGCTGCAGGTGGAGCAATTGGTGCAGCAATTCGCTATGGTGTTGCTCGAGGAGTATTCTCTAATGAAGCTGGTCTAGGCTCTGCTCCAATAGCTGCTGCTGCTGCGAAAACAGATTTACCTGGACGACAAGCACTTATTTCAATGACACAAGTTTTCTTTGATACATTCTTAATCTGCTCAATTACTGGCTTAACTATCGTTATGTCCGGTGTTTATACAAATCCAAAACTAGAAGCAAATGCACTAACAACTCAAGCATTTGGTCACTTCTTAGGTAGTTGGGGACCAATTGTTGTAGCAATCGGGTTAATTTTCTTTGCTTCTTCAACTATTTTAGGATGGGCATATTATGGTGAAAAATGCTTCCAGTACTTATTTAAAAATCCGTTTGCTCTTTTAGTTTATCGTATTATTTTCGTAGCTTTCGTATTTATCGGTGCAACTATTCCACTTAATATCGTTTGGACATTCTCTGATGTTGCAAATGGCTTAATGGCCATTCCAAACTTAATCGGTCTTATTGGCCTATCAGGGATAGTTGTTTTTGAAACAAAACGTATTAAAGAAAAGCTAAAAGAAGAGAAAAAAGAAAAATTAAATAACAAAGCTGAGCAATCTGCAAAAGCTTAATCAATTTTTAATTGACATTCAATACATTGCATGAAATGATACTATGTATGTAACGAAAGGTAGGGAATCCTATGAATTTAACTGAACCCTCTACTGAGAATGTCATCTATATGATTGATATGATCAAAGATAAACTTCGTATGGTTAATGCCGACGCAATGAAACCAGAGCATTTTGATACCGAGCAATACGAGGACCTTGTCTATCTTTATGAAATGGTAATGAAACGTGATGCATTTAGCCCAAGTGAAATGCAAGCAATTGTAAGTGAGTTAGGCTCACTCCGAAAATCATAAAAAAGCTAGGAACAGCCATAATGTAACGGCTATGTTCCTAGCTTTTTTCATCCAATTATTTATTTAAAGCTACAGCAATTTTAGAACCTATTACAGCATTATGTTTTACTAATGCGATATTAGCTACTAAGCTCTTGCCCTCTGTTAATTCTTTCACTTTACCTAATAAGAATGGAGTTACTTTTTTACCACTAATACCATTTTCTTTAGCTTCTTGCAATGCTGTTTCAATGATGTTAGTGATGAATTCATGATCCATTGCATCAGCTTCTGGAATTGGATTAGCAATTACTGCTCCACCCTTAAGTCCAAGATCCCATTTTGCACGTAATGTTTCTGCTACCGTTTCAGGGTTATCTGCACGGAAGTTTACAGCGAAATCACTTTCACGTGTATAGAATGCTGGTACTAAGTCTGTTTCATAACCGATTACTGGAACACCCTTTGTTTCAAGGTACTCTAATGTCAATCCGATATCTAGAATAGATTTTGCACCCGCACATACTACAGCTACATTTGTTTGTGAAAGTTCTTCTAAGTCAGCTGAAATATCCATTGTTGTTTCAGCGCCACGGTGAACACCACCGATACCACCTGTTACGAACATTTCGATGCCAGCTAATTCTGCACAGATCATTGTTGCAGCCACTGTAGTAGCACCTTTTTGTTTTGTTGCTAGTAAATAAGCAAGGTCACGACGAGATGTTTTTGCAACGTCTGGTGAGTTACCTAGTACTTCTAACTCTTCATCAGAAAGACCGATTTTGATTTTACCATCTAAAATAGCAATTGTTGCTGGTACTGCACCGTTATCGCGGATGATTTGTTCTACTTCACGTGCTGTAACAACGTTTTGTGGATATGGCATACCATGTGAAATGATTGTAGATTCTAACGCTACGATTGGTAGCCCTTTTTCTTGTGCAGCTTTTACTTCTTCTGAGAATGATAAATATTGTTTCATGAATTATTCCTCCAGCTCATTTTTTAGTTTATTTGCAGATAACTCTGGTCTTACTGTAAATGCACTTTGTAAAGTTTTTGCTGCGTTCATCAAACCATTTTGAATATTTTCAGCGAAAGGTTCTTGTAGAATCCAACTATGTAGCAATGCTCCTACAAAAGCATCTCCAGCACCAGTCACATCTTCAACATGATCAATTTGAATTGCAGCATAGCTCTTCACAGGCAAATCTTTAGACGCTGCGTAGACGCCTTTACTGCCTGCTGTAATAACAACATTTTCTGCACCTTTTTCCAATAAAGCTTGTACTGCTTTTTTCCAGTCTTCCTCTGAGGTAATCGTACTATCCAAATACGTTTCTGCTTCATCGCGATTACAGATAAACCATGTTACGCCATTTAAATCTTTTGGCATACGATCCATCTTCGGTGACGATACTGGAATTAATACAAATGGAATTTGTCTAACCAATGCAAGTTCTTTAATACTCTCGATTGTTTCTTTAGGACAATTCAAATCCATAACGATACATGCTGCATTTGACATCGTTGCCTCGTGCTTCATCAGCAACTCTGGTACTAATAGATCATACACATCCATATTCGCTACAGCTAAAAGCATTTCTCCTTGCTCATCTAAAACTGCCGTATAAGAGCCAGTTGAAGCGCTTTGGAATTGTTCTACGTTAGAAACATTCATATAGCTTGCTGAAGCTTCTTTAATAGCATTCCAATCTGAATCCTTGCCTGCACCTGTTAAAAGTGAAACATGGTGTCCTAGGCGCCCTAAATTTTCAGCAATGTTTCGAGTTACACCACCGATACTTTGTGTAACGGCAGCTGGATTAGAGGTTCCCAACTGAGCTTTACCTTTAATATGAAACTTACGGTCCATATTAGCTCCACCGATACAAATTACTTCATTTTCTTCCGGCAATATATACGCCCTCCCGACAATTTTACCTTGACGTGTTAACCCTGAGATAATATTCGCTAAAGCGGGTCTAGACATATTTAACTCTTCGGCCATTTCTTGTTGGGACAAAAAAGGGTTTTGGCGAATAAGCTTTAGGATCATTAACTCTTTTTCATTCATGTCATCACCCTTATTACTTTTGTTTAGATTATAAACTTTTGTTTTTATAATGTCAAAAAAAAAAAAACGATATGTAAAATACATATCGTTTTTTCTTATTCTGATTTTGCTGATGTTTCTTTTTCGTTTGTATTTGTATCTTCTTTTTTCACTAAAGGCTGAATAAGTACTTCTACACGTCTATTTTTCGCACGACCTTCATCTGTCTTATTAGATGCAACAGGTTCATTTTCCCCATATCCTTTTGCACTAAAAAATGCTGGATCAAGTTTAACATTTTCATCTACAACTAATTTCAAGAAATTAACTGCACGCATAACACTTAGCTCCCAATTCGAAGCAAATTCTGCATTGTTCATTGGTACATCATCTGTATAACCTGTAATAATTACATGACGTGGTGGATCGAATACAAGTAACTTGGATAATTCTTTCGCAATATTTTGATATTCATCTTTTACATTAGCTTTACCTGGATCAAAGAGAATACTATCACGAATTGTTACGAGTAATCCTTCATCTGTCAGCTTTGTTGCGAATTGCTTTTCAAGCTCATTCACAGCAATAAATTCATCTACATTCCCTTTTATCTGTGATAAGGCTTCTTGATCTTCTAAATATGCTGAGTTGCTATCTTTTTCAGTACTTTCTGGTTTTTGTGGTTCAACTGGTGAGGGCTGCTCAAATACGCCCTCACCTGAATCGAAAATAGAGCTAAAAACTGTAGAAAGCTGTTGCATTTTTTGTACATCGACAGTACTAGAAGCAAATAAGACAATAAAGAGCGCTAATAATAATGTTAGGATATCGGCATATGGAATTAGCCAAGATTCATCTGTATGTTCTTCATGCTTTTTTCTTCTTTTAGATCTCTTTGCCAAGGCCACTCGCCCCGCTTTCGTCCATTATTTGAGAGCGATCTTCTTTGGTTAAATAAGATGCCAATTTCTGTTCGATTACGCGAGGAGCTTCACCTTCTAGAACCGATAAAATACCTTCAATCATCATTGTTTTTTGACGAATTTCTTGGCTAGATTTACGTTTTAACTTATTTGCAAATGGATGCCATAATACATATCCTGTGAAGATACCTAGAAGTGTCGCTACGAACGCTGCTGAAATAGCATGTCCCAATTTTTCAATATCGTTTAAATCTCTTAGTGCTGCGATAAGACCAATTACTGCACCAAGTACCCCTAAAGTTGGGGCATATGTACCTGCTTGTGAGAAAATCAAAGCTCCACTTGCATGGCGATCTTCCATCGCTTCCACTTCTTCATTTAAGACGTCGCGGATATAATCTGCATTTTGACCATCAATAGCCAAAGTCAATCCATTTTTCAAAAATGGATCATCAATTTCCGATACTTTACTTTCAAGTGCAAGTAGCCCTTCACGACGAGCTAAATCTGCCCATTGCGAAAACATTTTAATAATCTCTACATCACTTACTAACTTTTGCTCCTTGAAGATAAGACCAAACAGCTTAGGTATACGTTTTAGTTCATTCTTAGGAAATGCGATCGTAATCGCTGCGATCGTACCGAAGATGATAATAAGTATCGCTGCTGGATTCAGTAATGCATCAGGAGTAACACCTTTAAAATACATTCCTGCTAATAGCGAAACAAAAGCTATTATTAAACCAATAATCGATGATAAATCCATTTTAGTACCCCCAAAATCGTCATTCTTTTTTTTATTTCGGTTTATATTTCATTATTTTAATAATCTATTGTAAACAATAGAAGATATTTGCTGAAATTTCGTGAAAAGGACAAAATTATGGTCCTTCACTTTTTCTTTTATAATCTTTCAAAAATTGTTACAATTAACTTAAATTAAGGAGGAATGTCGTCATGATTTCATTCAATGAGAAATTAGATCGTTATGCTGAACTTGCTGTTAAAATAGGTGTCAACATCCAACCCAATCAATTTCTTTACATCAGCACTTCTACTGATAATGTAGAGTTAGTCCGCTTAATTACTAAAAAAGCTTATGAAGCTGGCGCTAAACAAGTATTTGTTGATTTCGCAGATGATCAAATTAACCGTTTACGTTATGAGTTAGCTCCCGCAGACTCTTTTGACTTTTACCCACATTGGAAAACGGAAGAACGCAATTGGTTAGCAGAACAAGGTGCTGCTTTCATAAGCATTGTTTCCCAAAGTCCAGATTTACTAGCGGGGATTGAATCTAGCCGTATCTCTGCATTCCAAAAAGCTACCGGTAAAGCCTTGAGTAAATATAGAGAATATGCACAATCTGATAAAATTAGTTGGAATGTTATTGCAGCATCTTCTAAAGATTGGGCTGCCAAAGTTTTCCCTGAACTACCTCAAGACCAACAAGTTGAGCAACTTTGGAACGCAATTTTCAAAGCTGTAAGAGTCGATGTAGCAGATCCAATCCAAGCCTGGAAAACACTTGATGAATCACTACACGATAAAGTATCCTATTTAAACGAAAAAAAATACCATAAATTGCATTACCGTGCACCTGGAACAGACCTTACAATCGAGCTTCCTAAAAACCATTTATGGTGTGGTGGCGGAAGTGTCAATGTGAATGGTAAAGAGTTTATGGCTAACATGCCTACAGAAGAAGTCTTTACTGCACCTTTTAAAACCGGCGTTAACGGTTTTGTTTCTAGTACTAAACCATTAAGCTATGGTGGCAATATTATTGATCAATTTAAAATTACCTTTGAAAATGGTCGAATCGTGGACGTATCTGCTGAGCAAGGTGAGGAAGTACTTAAACAACTTGTAGCTACTGACGAAGGTTCACATTATTTAGGTGAAGTTGCTTTAGTTCCACACAATTCACCTATTTCGCAATCGGGTCTATTATTCTATAACACACTGTTTGACGAAAATGCTTCCAACCATTTAGCTATTGGTAGTGCTTACGCATTCAGCATAGAAGGTGGTAAAACCATGTCCCGTGAAGATATTGCCGAGAACGGCTTAAACCAAAGTCTAACACATGTAGATTTTATGATTGGTTCTGACAAGATGGATATAGACGGTATTACAGAAGATAACAACGTAGAACCAATATTCCGCCAAGGAAGCTGGGCATTTTAATATTCCAGCAAGTTTACTACAAATAATAATGTAACTATTATTTTGCACTCTAAATCCTACTGAAGTGTACAACTTACGTACATATAATGCATTGGTAAAATGGTAATCCATAAATTAGACTTATGTTGAAGCAAAATATCATGTATACTGGTAGTTAATGAATCTTTAATAATGGTAGAGAGGAGTTTTATCATGGGTACATTTATAGTAACAGTATTAGGATTTTCAGCACTTATCCTAATCACTGGTGGAATCCTTATTCACTATTTACTAGTAGGATTAGATACTTCAACTGCAACTCTTGTTGATCCAAAACCAAAAAACTAACTTTTAATCCAAAACAGTTACTAATAAGTAACTGTTTTTTTATATTTTCCTCACAATTTTGTAACAAACTTGTGACATAATAAAACTAATTACCTATATTTTTACCAAAAAATGATTATTAAAAAATACTAATTTCACATATTTCCTTAATACGATTTACAACTTCCAAAATGTAACATATGTGTTTTATCGTTTTTCCTCTATACTTATGAGGCAATGTTATAAGGGAGGAAGTATACAATGTTTTCAACAACTGCAATTGGAATCGATCTTGGCACAGCCAATACGTTAGTATATACAAAAAACAAAGGAATTTTATTAAATGAACCATCAGTTATTTCAGTAAATACAACTACAAATGAAGTTATCGCAATCGGTACTGAAGCGAAGAATATGATCGGTAAAACGCCCGCGAATATTCAAGCAATCCGTCCCCTTCGCGATGGTGTCATTGCCGACTTTGATATGACTACCGAAATGATTAAAGTCATTATGCAAAAGGTCGGAAAAATTATAGGTGGCTCAATCCGTAAACCAAGTGTAATTGTCTGCACTCCCTCAGGAGCTACTTCAGTTGAGCGCTTAGCTATAAAAGATGCTGTTAAACAATGTGGAGCTAAAGAAGTCTTCTTAATCGAGGAACCAGTTGCTGCTGCAATTGGTGCTGATCTTCCCGTTAGTGAACCTATCGCAAGTGTCATCGTTGATATCGGTGGAGGAACAACAGAGGTCGGAATCATTTCATTTGGTGGTGTTGTTACTTCAAACACTATGAAACTAGGTGGCGACCGAATGAATGATGAGATTATTCATTTTGCACGTAAGGAATATAGCGTGCTAATCGGTGAACATACTGCTGAGAATATTAAGAAAGAAATTGGTTATGCTTTAATTCAACATGATAAAGAGTTCATGGAAGTACGTGGTAGAGATATAGTAACTGGTTTACCAAAAACGATCACTTTAAATTCAGAAGAAATTCAAGGTTGCCTTAAAGAATCTCTTCTTTCAATCTTAGAGGTTATTCGTAGAACATTAGAAAGCTGCCCACCAGAGTTATCCGGAGATATTGTAGACCGAGGTGTTGTGTTAACAGGTGGCGGTTCTCTATTAAAAGGTATGCCTGAATGGCTTTCAGATGAACTACTTGTTCCTGTTATTCTAGCTCCATCACCATTAGAATCTGTTGCAATTGGTACTGGACGTTCTCTAGATACAATGAACCTTTTACAAAAATTGAATTCTTAAATTCGTGAAAACTTATTCTCTTTTCTGAATAGTTATTCTAAAATAAGTATGTAAGGAAAGGGGAACTTTTTAATGTCTATAATAAATGAGATTCTTACATTCAATGAAGCCTTTGTAGAAGAAAAGCAATATGAGCCTTTTATTACAAGTAAATTTCCAGATAAGCATTTTGTTATTTTAACATGCATGGATACTCGCCTTGTGGAACTATTACCAAAAGCAATGAATTTACGTAATGGCGATGTCAAAATCGTTAAAAGTGCAGGTGCAACATTAAACCATCCATTTGGTGGTATTATGCGCAGTCTACTTGTTGCAATTTATGAGTTACAAGCAGATGAGATTTTTGTCATTGGGCACTACGATTGTGGTATGAGTGCAGTTAACCCTGACAACATGTTAGCTAAAATGGTTGATCGTGGTGTTTCTCAAGATACCATTGATCTTCTAAATTACTCTGGTGCAAACTTACATGACTGGTTAAGAGGCTTTGATGATGTAACTGAAAACGTACGAAATAGTGTTGAGATGATTCGAAGTCATCCTTTAGTTATCGACTCTATTCCCGTTCACGGTTTAGTAATTGACCCAAGTACAGGACGTCTTGATGTAGTTGAAGACGGTTCAAAATAATTGATATGACAAAAAGCGAGAGTCACCTGTTAAGTGACCCTCGCTTCTTCTTTTTCGAACAGAAATCGACGTATTTCCCAGGAAATGATTCGCTAATTATTTCATTCCGTACAGCATCCCTCTGACAGTACTTTTCCATCTCCGCCAGACGGCCTTACCCTTTCAAAATTCATCATCTATATAAGAATACAAATAATGATCTTCCCAGTTTCCGTTAATGTACAGTAGCTTTCTTAATAATCCTTCTCGCTGGAATCCTGTTTTCTCTAAAACGCGGACAGAGCCAATGTTCTTAGGCGATACGTAAGCTTCTACTCGATGTAGCGACAAATCTTCAAAGCCAAATTTAACTACTAGCTCTAGCGCCTCAGATGCAATTCCTTGTCCAATATAACGTTTATCTACTGAATAACCGACAAAAGCACTTGCAAATGGTAATCTCTTGATAGAATAAATCGATATATGTCCTACAAGATCCGACGTTCCCATTGCAAATATTGCAAAACTATACTCACGGTTGAGTCTCATACGCTGAATAGACTCAATAATCTTCTTTCTTTGAGTGTGTTCTGTATAAAACTCATCCTCATGTAATGGCTCATAGATCGACCAATAGCGCTTATTACGCTTAACTAGATTTGTGAATGCCGAAACATCGGCTTCCTCTAATGTTCGTAAATAGCAGCGATTTCCTTCAAGAAACACCATGTCAGATCACCCTTTTTGAGTGGTTAATTCTAAAAACTGTTCAACATCCTGTTCACATATACGAATTCCCTTTTCCCAGAATGCCTTTTCTGTAATATCCTCACCTAAATGTTTCATCGCTAAATCTTCTACAGACATAACAGCTGTATCTTGTAATAAAGCGATATATTTATCTTCAAAACTACTACCTTCTTCTTTCGCCTTAGCATAAATACTTAATGAGAATAAATAGCCAAATGTATATGGGAAATTATAAAATGGCACGCTTGTCATATAGAAGTGCAATTTTGAAGCCCAGAAATGGGGATGAGCAACATTTAGCGCACCTGCATAAGCTTCTTTTTGTGCTTCTTCCATTATTTCATTCAAGCGTTGAGCTGGTACAATTCCTTCTTTACGTTCTTCATAAAAACGTGTTTCGAATAAGAATCGAGCATGAATATTCATGAAGAATGCGACACTGCGCTGAATTTTATCTTCAAGTAATGCTATTTTTTCATCTACCGAGTTTGCTTCTTGAACAGCTGCATCTGCAACAATCATTTCAGCAAATGTAGAAGCTGTTTCTGCTACACCCATTGCATAGCCAGTATTCAAAGTATGAATCGGACGTAATGCATACGAATGGAATGCATGACCTAATTCATGTGCTAATGTTGCAACATTAGACATAGTACCACTATAAGTCATGAAAATTCGTGATTCTTTCGTTAATGGTAAACCAGTACAAAATCCACCTGGACGTTTATTTGGGCGATTTTCTGCTTCAATCCATCCGTTTTCAATTGCATTTGTAGCGAAGGTTTCTAGCTTCTTGCCGAAACGTCCGAAATTTTTAATGACAAATGCTGCGCCTTCTTGATAAGAAATCGTCTCAGTTGATGCAGTAATTGGGGCATCTAAGTTAAACCAATCCATTGTACTTGTATTTAACAGCTCTGCCTTACGCTTTAAATATTCAACGAAAGGTGCTTTATGATCTGTAATTGCACCCCACATTGCATCAATCGTTTCAGGTTGCATACGGTTAGTTTGAAGTGGCTCTTGTAATACCGAATCCCAACCTCTTTTTTTGTATGTAGCTAATCGGAACCCTGCTATATGATTCAACGTTTTTGCAAAGAATTCCTCTTTTTCAGTCCATGTTTTTTCAAGCGCTTCATAAGCAGCTTGACGCACTGTAGCATCTGGATGTGAACTTAAGTTATTCGCTTGGCCTACCGAAAGCTCTTTTTCCTCACCATCAATTGTAAAAGGAATTTTAATATCGCTAATCAATAGATCATACATTTCTCCCCAAGCATTATAACCATCTACTTTTAATGCAGAAATAATATTCTCTTCCTGCTCAGAAAGTTTTAATTTAGTTTCATCTCGCCATTCATTTAAAGTGAAATTGAATTGTGATAACTCCTCAGTAGTTAGTAAATCTGTCCACTTTTCTTCTTCTATGCCACTTAATACTTGTTGAAATTGCAATTTAATCGGTGCAAAATTCGCAGCTAATGATGAAATTTCACCACGTAGTAAAGATGCTTTTTTATCAGTCATATCTTGCGCTTGTAAACAAGATACAAATGAACCTGCTTGCCCCATATTAATATATACTTCTTTCATTAGTTCTAGAACATTTAAAATGGATTTTGCATCTTCTGCCACAATACTTGAAACTGCATTTTGAAGTTCTTCTAATTCAACTTGGATTCTGTCTAATTGGATTCTTAATTCTTCTGAATTGCTACCTCCTGTAAATACGGACTCTAAATCCCATACTTCTGGGAATTTTTTGTTTGTCATATTCCGACCTCCATTACTAAATTATCTTACATATTCAGTATAATACTTCTGGACACGAAATAGTTAGACTTCTTCGCTAATAGTTTCCGAGGGATCAGTAATTTTTAATCCTCTAAGTTCACATTCTCTTGTAACATGTGCGATTATTTCTTTTAACACTTGAATTCGTGCGTAATTTTTATCATCACCTGATATTAAAATCCATGGTGCATGAGGTTTATCGGTCTTCTTGAACATATCATTTGCTGCTTCAACATAAAGTGGCCACTTGTCACGATTGCGCCAATCTTCATCTGTAAGCTTCCATTTTTTATAGGGATCTTCTTGTCGTTCTTTAAATCGATTTAATTGTTCTTCATTTGACACTTGAATCCAGAATTTCGCTACGATATAGTTATCATCTGTAAGTAGTTTTTCAAATCGGTTAATTTCTTCGTAGGCACGTTGCCATTCTTCTTGTTTAGCAAAGCCTTCAATACGTTCTACTAGTACTCGTCCATACCATGAACGATCGAAAATGCCGATTTGCCCTTTGTAAGGTAGGCGCGTCCAAAAGCGATGTAGATAGTTATATTTTAGTTCGAAGGGTTGCGGTGCGGCAATTGGATGTACGATATATCCACGAGGATCCAGTCGTTGTGTTAAACGTTTAATCGCTCCACCTTTACCAGCTGCGTCCATCCCTTCAAAGGCTAACACAAGCCCTATATTATGATTGAACAAGAACTGTTGAATATTTAATAGTTCAAATTGTAATTTTTTTAGTTCCTTTTTGTAGGAAGGTTTATCGTTTAGATGTTTGTCTAATTTTATATCTTCAATGCGTTTACTCACTTTAACCACTCCTTTTACTTTTATACTATTATTTTACAGCAAATTGTACTGAAATGATATTTGTTGTTCTAACTAATCGAATGTATACTTTATACATATACATTAAAATCGGAAGATATTGTTTGTATATATACGCAATTTTATCGAGATTCTTTTCTACTTCAGAGTGCAACAACATTCAGATTTTTATACTATTCCCAACATGAAGGAGGAGATTTTATTGGGGAGATTGATTATTATTACCATCGCTTATATTGCAATGGTAACCGTAAACTTAGCTGCTAATATTCTTCCACTAAATGGTCAAACTACTGGCGAAATCTCCGACAGTTATACGGTTCTTTTCACTCCAGCACGATATGTTTTTACTATTTGGGGCTTTATATACATAACTTTAGCTTACTGGATTTATAAACATTGGTTCAATCATCAGATAAAGAACACGATTTCTATTCAACAAACATTGTTATTTACAGCCAGTTCACTACTTAATGTTTTGTGGATTTTCCTGTGGCATTATAATTACTTCCAACTTACTGTTGTTGTAATGCTACTATTATTATCTTGTTTAGCACTTCTATATTTCTCATATAGTAATGATGAACAAACATGGTCAAAGGCCATACCCATTTCCATTTACTTTGCTTGGATTTGCGTAGCAACAATAACAAATATCTCTTTCGTTTTAACGTCTAATCATTGGAATGGCTTAGGTTTAAGTAATCCTTTGTGGGCTGTTATTATGCTTACTCTAGGTACCGCTATTGCACTTCATATTCGTTTCCACCATTATGATATTTATTTTCCTATCGTCTTCATTTGGGCTTATATAGGGATTGCGATAAAAAATGGCTTTGAGGAATTACTAGTAACGACCGCAGCACTTTTTTTAAGTGGCGTCTTATTGGCAGGAATCTTATTTATAAAAAAACAAAAGCCTTCTAAATAACTGTAGAAAACAAAAAGCCTCCCTTGAAGAAAATTCAAGGGAGGCTTTTTCATTATTTTAGTCTAATTTAGTTGTAATAATAGGTTCACCATCTGTTACGATGATTGTATGTTCATATTGAGCAACTAGTGATTTGTCAGGCGTTATAAATGTCCAACCATCACCTGCTTCAACGATATGTTCTGCTTTTTGAGAGATGAACGGTTCAACAGCTAAAACCATACCTTCTTTTAAAATGGTGCGATCCCATGCATCAAAATAATTTAATACATGTTGTGGATCTTCATGAAGTGAACGGCCAATGCCATGACCTGTTAAGTTCATAATAACTGCTAAACCGTTTGCCTTCGCTTCACGTTCGACCGCTTTACCAATTTGGTTTAAACGTGCACCTGGTTTTACTTTCGTCATCGCACGATCAAATGCGCTTTCTGCAACTTGACAAAGTTTATCGATTTCTGGGTAAGATCCTTCACCTACAACAAATGACACGCCAGTATCTGCAAAATAGCCATTAACATGACCTGAAACGTCAATATTAATAAGGTCTCCCTCTTTTAGAGTAAGGTTCCCTGGAATGCCGTGTGCAACTTGTTCGTTCACACTTATGCATGTATATCCTGGAAAATCATATTCACTTTTAGGTCCTGAAACGGCTCCATTTTCTTCAAATAAACGGCCACCAATTTCATCTAATTCTTTAGTTGTAATTCCTGGTTTTGTTGCTGCCTTCATCGCTTCACGGATTTGGGCCATCACACGTCCAGCTTTTTTCAATCCTGCAATATCCTCTTGAGTTATAGCTATCATTTTATACGATCCCTTCTTCTCATATGTCTACTCTCTACTATAACACTTTTTTCGCAAAATGAAGAACATGAAAATCGCGTATATAGCTATTTCAAATGTCTATATATTTAGAATAATTTTATTTAGTTCTTATGTTTAACATATGAAATTACATAACTGAAAGTACTAAAAGAGGACTCCATCTATAAGGAATCCTCTTTTTTTTTAATTTTTTTGTTGTAATAATCGCGGTGCTGAAGTAAATAAAAGTACAGCTACAACCGCTGTTAGTATAGTAGCTGGCAACATATACGTACCATTATAAATTATAGAATACAAATAAACATTTTGGTCACCTGCATATTCGCTAAAGAAGACAATCCCTGCTGTAGTATGAGCAATATACCTCAATAAACCACCTAGAGTTGTACCGAGCACAATATACAAAGTCATTGCTTTTTTGTTTAATTGCTTACTCGCTGCAAAAACTAGATGTCTCACAACACCAGCTAGACCGACTACAGTAAATGCTATAAAGTAATCGATAAATCCCTGAACAGGTGTGAAAATTGAAGCACCCATCGCCACTTGCAATAAACCAATTAAAAACCCGGTAATTAAACCACCCGATACACCCCATCGGAATGCCATTAATACAATTGGTACCATAACAAGACTAATAGAACCACCTTGAGCCCATAGCTTAAATGATAACTGATCCAAAATTAAGCCGATTGCAGAAAAAATTGCAATCTCGATTAAAAACAACAATCTCTTTTTGTTCAAAATAAATATCCTCCCGTAGTTCTGATGTAGAACACACAAGACCTAAACGTATCCCATTTGTAAATGGGCTCTAGATAGTAAAACTTTTGGCAACAAAAAAACGACATCAGGACAGGTCCTGACATCGGTTATATGTCGGTTTCTATCCACATTCCTACGCAAGCATTAACTTACAGGTTCAAAGGGTTAGAACTTTGGGTTCACTCTCAGCCGACCATTTCGGCTCCCCTTGTGGTAAATACATCATTTAATTGTAATTGTAGAACACCCCTATTGTACTCAAACAATTCTTTTATTTCAATAGATTACTCTGAAATGAATGAGAGATTTCTTTCAAAACGTATATAATAAACAAAATGGAATTTAATTGAAGTGATTACAATTAGATGATTAGTTTACTTAAAAAGCTAATCATATATAAAAGTGATACTCCTACTGGCGCAAATGAAGCATTACAATTTTGTGCTAATTGGCTTGAGAAACAAGGTATAGATGTTAACCTACATCAAAATAATGGATTTGATATTTTAACAGCTGAAATTGGACAAGGTGCAGATTGTCTTATCTGGAACGGCCATGTTGATGTCGTCCCAGCAGCAATTGAACAATATACCCCCTTTGTAGATGGTGATCTTTTATACGGACGTGGAGCTGCTGAAATGAAAGCCGGAGTTGCGGCGATGATGTTCAGCTTTGTAGAGTTATCTAATCAGCTGACAAGCTGCCTAGACGCCTTCAACTTCATCTGGTGACAGACGAAGAAATTGGCGGTGAAAATACCTCTGGTACGCTTGCTCGTAATGGCTACAATGGCCAATTTGTGGTGTACCTACACAAATGCAGATTGGTTTACAAGCAAAAGGCATTCTTCAATTCGAACTTCAATTTAAAGGTAAAGCATCACATGGTAGTCTTCCTTGGGAGGGGTTAAATGCCGTTTTACAAGCCCTGCAATTCCACTCAAACTGTTAGAATCACCAATAACAAATGCTCGTAATGTATTTTATGATTCTCCATCAATTAATTTGGCAACAATACAAGCAGGTGAACGTTTTAATGTCGTCCCAGATCAGTGCAATGTACGCTATTATATTCGATACGTCCGAGGACAATCAGCAGAAGATATTCTAAATGAAATTCAAAAAATTCTCGATGATGAAAAAATATCAGCTGAAATAATTATTCACAGTATTGCTCCTGCAGTTAAAACAGATGCTGATGATCCATTTGTTTTATCATTAATAAAAACAATGACAACAGTTTGCGACAAACAGGACATGCTATTTGGACAACATGGATCTGCTGATACTCGATTTTATGCTGCAGATGGTGTAGGAGCCATCGAATTCGGACCGACTGGAGCAGATTGGCATGGTCCCACTGAATATGTCAGTATTTCATCTGTATACCGTTACGCAGATATAATAAAAGTACATGCATTGAGTTGAATCTTTTTGGGCTTTGTAGCGTAGATAATAATATGACTGGAGGTGCTTGGGCTGGATAACAATCGAGTATTGTCTGCATTGTGTTACTTTAGTATATTTTTTGCCGGATTTATTTTGCCAGTGATTGTTTATTTTGTCAGTGCTGATTCGAATGTAAAAAACCATGCGAAACGAGCATTCATATCACATCTTTTACTCATTATCCCATCCATTATCGGTTTCATTATTTTCTTTGTCGTGTTTGGATTTTATGGCAGTGGTTCTGATAATTTTATAAGTACAGGGCCAATTTTAATTATCTCGTTTATCATTTTAGAAATTCTAATATCTGTAGCAGTAATCATTTGGAATATCATCCAAGGTGTTCGTGTACTACGCGTTTAAGATGAAGCATCAATGGGAATAAATTATTATTAGCTTATAAGAAATGGAGTGCGACTAAATGAAGGTAAGAAACGTAGTAAAAACTGCAATTAAATTAGCACCAATTGTTTATCCAATCGTTATTAAAGTTATTGATTCTCGTAAAGCAAAATCAAAAGCAAAACAAGCACCCACAACAAGATATAAACCATAGTATTAATTACTCCTATGCGGATAAATCCATGCATAGGGGTTTTTTTATGGAATTGTGATTGTTGCTTTAACTTTAGGATTTGTTGCACTAAGTCATCTGTTTGTAATTCAGCAGAATATTCACGTCCTTTTCATTCCAAATAAAAGCTAAACATCACCCAGTTATATTCTTCTATAACAATAAAAAAACTGGAACGCCCTCCAAGGAGACGTACCAGTTTTACTCAATTAATTAAAATGCCCAACTACCATTACGGAAGATCGGTTCTATTGTACCATCTTCTAAAACACCGTCAATATTCATGTCGGCACTACCAATCATGAAATCCTCATGTGTAATAGAAGTATTAATACCGTGCTCTTCTAGTTGTTCGGGAGATAACTCACTACCATCTTCATAGCACGTTGGATATGCTTCACCGATAGCTAAGTGATTAGAAGCATTTTCATCAAATAATGTGTTGTAGTAAAGAATATTTGATGCAGAAATTGGTGATTCATGTGGCACTAATGCTACTTCACCAAGGTATTTTGAACCTTCATCAGCTTTGATCAATTCTTGTAATAAATCATTGCCCACGCCAGCTTCAGCTTTGACGATTTTACCATTTTCAAACGTTAATTTGAAATCATCAATGATATTGCCTTGGAAGACAAGAGGTTTTGTATTTGATACAAATCCGTCTACTCCATATTTTGATGGCATTGTATATACTTCTTCCGTCGGCATATTAGCCACAAATGAAGTATTCTCTGGTGTTTTACTAGCACCAGTTTGCCAAATATGTTTGTCAGGCAATTCGATTGTCAAATCAGTTCCTGGAGCTGTGTAGTGAAGTTTTACAAAGCGTTTAGCATTCAGTATAGCCGCACGAGTATCTAGGTTTTCTAAATGACCTTGCCAGTTTTCAACTGCATTTCCTTCGCCAATACGAACTGTTTTGAAAATCGCTTCCCATAAGGCTTCCACTTGTTTGTCAGCTTCTAAATTTGGGAATACTTTCGCTGCCCATTGCTTCGACGGAACAGCAATGATTGCCCATGCAACTTTATCGTTCATAACAGCATTACGGTAATTCGCTAATGCTTTACCCGCTGCTTTTTGTTGTGCAGATAACTTAGACACAGGGACACCTGATAGTAAATCTGGATCTGCGGCATCAATCCATAATAAGGCACCTTTTCGTTCGATTAGTTCGTCACGCTGTTCACTAATCCAACGGGGGTATTTTGCAAATTCATCCTCAGGAGCATTATCAAAAAAAGCGCGGTCAATCTCTCCATCAGAAAAATTGACAGTAACGCGACCTGCTCCTGCTGCATATGCTTCTTTTACAACTAAACGTGTAAACTCAATTGTATCTGTAGTTGTGTTAATTAGAAGTGTTTGACCTTTTTGAATATTAACGCCTACTTTTACAGCAAGCTCAGCAAATTGTGCTAATTTCTCCTGGAATGTCATTCTTATTTGCCCCTTTTCACAGTAGGTTTTGTTGTTCCTTCGATTAATTTTCCAGCTGTCCACGTTTTTTCAACGGGTTTTGATGGCAGCTCACGAGTCCATTTACGATACGTATGCTCTTCATGGTGTGCAAGTAATGTTAATACTTCACCATCTGCTCCTGCGCGTCCTGTACGGCCTGAACGATGTAAGTATTGCTCCATTGTATGTGGTACATCTACATGTATTACATGTGTTAGACCTTCAATATCTAATCCACGTGCAGCTACATCTGTCGCAATTAAAATACGTGCTTCGCCTTTACGGAACGAATCTAGTGCCTTTTTACGCTCTTCTTTTTTCATTTCTGAGTGTAAAACAACAATTGGTGCAGCACGGTATGATAATTTTGTTTCTTTCATCAATAATTGATCTAAATTATTTACAAATGCTAAACCACGTAAACCTTCTACATTTGAAAGCTTACGTAACATTTCTGTTTTATTTCTCTCTTCGATTTTCATAAATGAATGCGTTACCTTTCCTTGGTTTGGCATTTCATCTAAGCTAACTTTGAAGCGTACAGGCTCATTCATCATACGTGCAGCGACTAGCTCGATTTCCTCAGTAATTGTTGCAGAAACAACAGCTACTTGGCGACCATGACTTGCTCCATCGATAAATGATTTTACTAATACGCGATAGTCACGACTAAGAAGTTGGTCCCCTTCATCAAGGACAATTTTCGTTAGTTCATGAAGCTTTAGTTTTTTTGCTTTTACTAATTCGTTTAGACGTCCAGGTGTGCCGACAACGATTGTTGGTTTTTTCTTTAGTTTATCAATTTGACGTTGTGGATTCGCGCCACCTATTAATGGAACGACTGTAATGTTCGTTCCTGCAACCCACGTACGGATAACTTCAACAATTTGCATACATAACTCTTGTGATGGAGCGATAATTAATGCTTGTGTTGCTTTTTTAGTACCGTCAACTGATTGTAAAATTGGTAAAAGATACGCAAGTGTTTTACCCGTTCCTGTCGGAGATTCTGCTACGACGTCTTTGCCCTCAAGTAATGCGGGAATCATTTCATCTTGGATTGGCATTGTATGTTCAAAAGTCCATTTTTTTTGTAAATCTTCGTTTAATAAAGTTAAAAAAGACATTGCTGTTCCACCTTCTCCCATTCACATATATGTAATGTGAAATATAGTTTTTATATAAAAACCTGCCCTTTAATTGAGATGAAGGACAGGTTTTTGCGCTCTAATCTAGTAATTCATATCCACAACTAACAATAGCACAATCAGCAAGTACAAGTAACGAATCAATATAAGAATCATCAAGAGCAAGCTCACGATTTACAATTGAGAGCTCTGTACATCCTAAAATAATACGATCACAGCCTTCAGCTTTTATCGCTTCTTCAATCATATTCCATTCGTTATGTGTAACGGCTTTTCCTGCTTTCACATAGTCATAAATGATTGACATGACTTGCTTTTGCAGTTGTTCATTTGGGATAACTGGTTCTAACCCAACCTCTTCCAATGCATGTTGATATACACCTGAGGTAAGGGTACCGGTTGTTGCTAATACTCCTACTCGTTTTGCACCGAGTTGTTTTGCTTTATTAGCTGTTTCTCGAATCATATGCAGTACTGGTACCGGTGAGTTTTCTTGTAGCTCATCATAAAATGTATGTGCTGTGTTACAAGGAATTGCAATTAGCTCTGCTCCAGCAGTCGCTAGCTTATGCGTATCCTCAACCATTAAAGGTACCGGACTTGGTTCAGATGGATTCAGAATATGAGCTGTTCTGTCAGGAATACGCGTATCATTATCTATAATGAAATGCACATGTTCCTGATCTTTGAAAGCTTTCGTTCTACGGACAATCATTTCTCCTACAAGCATTGTTGCAAGTGGTCCTACTCCACCAATAATACCTAATGTTTTTTTATTCATGACTTAAGACAAACCTTTGTTATTAAAATATTTTTTATATTTACGGTAGTAGTTTAAATTGTTAAGCGTTAATTTAAACCAACGTTTAATGTTAAAATCCTTTTTATAAAATAACGAATTCGTCATTTTACCCGCTCTGATTAAACGTTTGGCTTCTGCTTTAAGTTCCTCATTTTGAGCATATTTGAATAGAACGCCTTTGGGGATAATCATCCATAAATGCTTTTCCTTCGCATACGTTAATCCTAAATCTTTACCTAACATACGATCATCTGCTACATACTTCATCAAGTTATGTCCGCTTGCTGTTACGTAGTAGCTACTACGACCGTTACGTAAATTGATTTCGAATAATTTATATTCACCATCACGAGAATCGTACTTCATATCGAAGTTAGCAAAACCTGTATAACCGATATCCTCTAGGAAGATACGTACTCGGTCCATAATTTCTTTATCATATGTGTTAATGATAGCTGCATAGCTACCAATTCCTTCTGGTGAATGCTCTTCAAGGATTGGATTACCAAGAGACATCAATTTCACTTTACCATCTTGTCCAACATAAGCATTCAATACTCGCATATACGAATCATCACCAGGGATGAATTCTTGGATGATTAGATGGTCTTTATATGTTGAGCTATAAATAGCTTTTAATATTGCAGTTTTCTCAGCTTCATCATGTGCAACGAATACTTTTTTCTTACCTGGGAAACTACATGCCCAGTATTCAACTGAGTTAGACGCTTTAATAATAATAGGGTATTTAAATTTCACATCAAAGCTTTCATATGTTTCATACGTGCAAGTATCAGTTTTTGGATAGCTGAAATTATATTTCTCACACATTTTGTAAAAGTTTTCTTTCAACAAAATTTGATCCATTAATGATTCATCGATATATGGCACTGTGAAATATTTGATTAGCTCTGGTTTGTTTTTAATAATTAGTTTCGCATAATCATCGCCACAAGCTAGTAGCAATAATTTTTTATGAGAATATTTCTTTGCTACTTTCACCATTTCATCTACGAAAGTTTCTTGCTCGTTTAAATTGGGTACTTGTTCAAAGTGTAGAATACTACTATTTTGCGTTGCAGTTAAATGTGAACGACCGATAACGATTGGTTTAATGCCGTATGCTTCATAAAATGAACGAGCCATTCCGTATGCATTCATATCTGATCCGATTAATATTGGTAAAAATGGTTGTTCTGCCATTGTATATCATCTCACTTATAGTCTATTGTTTTGCCATTAGTGTAACATATTTCGTAAATTCTTTTTGAATGTTCATATACGACTTGTATACCCTTATCAAAAAATCACAGAGGTTAATCCCCCTGTGATGATTACTTCCAAATTGCAACAGCTTGTGATCCGAGTTTCTTATAACTTTTGAAAAAGCTAGTTTCGTCGTGAGAAACATAGCCGTGTAACGGATCCATTACAATTACTTTATCATCCATATGCCCAGTTAGAACAACAGCATGAAGATTACGATACATATCCAGTTTTCTATTTGTTCCCTTAACCCACCAGCCTTCTTTAAAAGTAGGCTTAGATAGATCAAGTGTAACCCAAACTACAACAGGTACTCCCTCTTGAACAAGCGAGACTATTTCCTCTGCACTTTGACCACTTACATTTTCTACTTTCAACGATACGTCCTTGTCTTTTGCTATTTTCTTTGCTACCTTTTCAATCACTGGCGCAAAGACATAGGTACCTGTAAGTTTGTTAAATGGATCACCCGCATACGCTTTTGCTGGATCAGGACCTATGCGTTTATTCCCTTTTTCAACAATCTCTTGTTTTGGTAAATAGTTTTTAGCCAAATCTGTTTTTGATAAATTTAACCCGTAATAATTAAGTGCTGCAGTTAAAGCTGTGATTTCACAGCCATGGGGTAGTTCAGGATTTTGCATTATGATCGGCACATCTAATTGCTGTTCCTCACGTTCAAAATACGTCTCCAACACTACATAGCCCATATCTTCTTGAATCGTCACAACTTTACCGACACTTTTTTCCTGTTCACTATCATCTGTATAAATTGATGAAGGGACAAACAAATATTGATGCCCTTCTTGTAAGTCAGTAATGATAGCTTCTCCTTCTATATCCCCAGTCGCTGTCGTTACATCCTCATTCGTCTCCATATCTCGGACGGTCACTTTCATATCAGGTATCGGCGTGCGGCTACCGAATTCAACAATGAGTACTTTTATGCCCTCATCTAGCTGCTTTTCTTTTGCTGGGGAAATGCTGCTGCAACCGCTCACTGCTACCAGCAGTACAAAGCAAAAGAGGAGCAGCCTCATTGGCATTTTACCTCTCATATCCAATGCTGATGATCCCTTCTACTTATCACTTGTTTTTAGCTGAAATATTTTTTGTACCAAACTAAGAACATATAAATTGTCCAGATTTTACGTTGATTTTTCGCTTTGCCTTCGTAATGGTCTGTTAATAATTTAACAATTGCTTGTTGGTCAAAGAATTGTGCTGCTTCTGGAGATTCAAATGATTCTTTAATCTTGTTGAAGTATTTTTCTTCTTGTATCCATAAACGAATTGGTACTGGGAAACCGATTTTTTTACGATTTGCCCATGCTTCAGGCAATGCGCGTTTAGAAGCTACACGGAATGCATATTTCGTATCAACATCATTAACTCGGTAGCGAGTCGGTACTTTCGAAGCCACTTTCATTACTTCTTTATCAAGGAATGGTACGCGCAATTCAATTGAGTGCGCCATACTCATTTTATCTGCTTTTAATAAAATATCGTCGACTAACCATAAGTTTAAGTCTAAGATTTGTTTTTTCGTTAAATCGTCTTCGCCTGCAGCCTTTTTATAAACAGGCATTACGATATCTTTGACAGATGGTGCATCGTTATATTTTGCTGTTAAAATATTAGCTGCTTCTTGCTCTTCGAAGATGTGTGCTTGTCCAATAAATGTTTCCTCTACTGGTAAGCCACCTTTCATCAAGAAGTGTTTACCTCTTACTTCTGGAAGCATTTTGGCAACTTCAGATACTGGACGACGGATGAAGCCCGGTACTTTTTTATATTTTTTCATAGACGATGATTCGTCGTATTCTTCATAACCACCAAATAATTCATCGGCACCTTCACCAGATAACACTACTGTTACATGTTTGCGTGCAAGCTCAGCTAAGAAGTAAAGTGGTACGATTGATGGGTTTGAATGTGGTTCATCCATAATATATTGAATCTCATCGATTTTGTTAAAGCATTCTTCTGGATCAAGTACTTCATTGACATTTTCAATACCGAGCTCTTTAGATAACTCTTTTGCAGTGTCAATTTCAGAGAAGTTTTGAGCGCTAAAACCTACCGTGAAAGTTTTATCTGGTTTTAAAACAGAGGCTACATAGCTTGAGTCAACACCACTTGATAGGAATGAACCAACTTTAACATCTGAGATTTGGTGTGCTTTAATTGAGTCACGCACGACACTATCGATCTCTTCAACGATTTCATCAAGTGGACGCTCTTCAGGATTAAATTTTGGTTCCCAGTAGCGAGTAGTTGTCACTTTGCCGTTTTCGTACGTCATATAGTGAGCTGCTGGCAATTTGAAAACACCCTTAAAGAATGTCTCGTTTAACACTGGGAATTGGAATGTTAAATAAGGCTTTAACGCTTTTTCATTTAATACTTTATCGAAATGTGGATGTGGCAAGAAGGTTTTAATTTCTGAACCGAACATTAAAGTACCATTCATATGGGCATAATAAAATGGTTTAATACCGAACATATCACGTGCAGCAAATGCTCGTTTTTTGTTACGATCCCAAATAACGAATGCGAACATACCACGTAATTTAGTTACTAATTTAGTACCGTATTCTTCATAACCATGAATTAAAACTTCACTATCTGTTTCAGTTGTAAATGTATGCCCTTTTTCTATTAGGTCTTTACGGATATCTTGATAGTTATAAATTTCACCATTGAAAATTAATACTAAAGATTGGTCTTCATTATACAAAGGTTGGCTACCATTTTCTAAGTCAATAATACTTAAACGACGGAAACCAAGTGCAGCTTCACCATCTGTAAAAGTACCTGCAGAGTCTGGTCCACGGTGAATAATTTGATTCATCATATTCTCTAACACTACGTCAGGGTTTGAAACCTCACCTATAAATCCTGTAAATCCACACATATATTTAAATTCTCCTATCTTGTTACATTCAGTCATATATTTTAACACGCACTAGTTTGCTTTATAATAAAAAATCACATAGTAATTATACGCTATTTTCTCTATTTCTCCAATGTTTGTCTATGATAACAAAGTCATTTTATCGCCTAGTATCCACGATTATTATACTATTTCCTCGCAAAATCGAAAAAGATTGCCACCAAGTAGCAATCTTTTATTGACAATGCTTTTGATATTCTTCCACAAGCTCCTCTATAGATACTTGATAAAGCTGTTGATCATTAACTTTAAAAACACCTAACGCCATTAAATCATCTATAATATGCATCTTTTTATTTTCTTCTAATTGTTCTCGTTGTTCAATCATTTAAAAAACCCTTTCTTACATAAATTGCTCCATTATCCATACCCGAAAGTTCGTAAATTAAACAATTTGCTTACATTTTGACCCGATACTTGGCAACCCCTTTTTCATCCCTTTGTATACAAGATAGCCTAATATCGCACCCAATGTATTTAACCAAAGATCATCTACATCAGTACTACGCATTTGTGGTAGTTGCATTGTTTCGATAAAGAAAGATAAACTCAAAGCTGTAATAAAAACATAAGGAAACATCTCCATCTTGCGCCATAACAGTGGTAGTAAAAAACCAATTGGCATGAAAATGGCTATATTACCAAGAAAGTTAATGAAAAATGGCTGCCATAAATCTAAATAATGAATAGCGTTATACACATCCGTGAACACTTGGAACAATTTTAAATTCACACCTAAAATCATATCCTCTTGGAAGCGCATTTGAAGATGCTGTAGACTCATGCCATTTCTAGGTACGATTGTTTCATAGAACAAACCAATTACATACACAGAAAAGAACAATAACCCTATTTCATGCCACCTATTAGTCGGAGGATTCCCTTTTCTTTTGCGAGACTTGAATCGTAAATAAACGACAAAAGGAATCGCCACAATCATAACAGGGATCATTTCAAGTAGGTAATACAGTATATCTGACAACCTTTTCACTCATTTCATACTTTCTATTTAACAGGACAAATTATATAGGATTTAGTTGCAAGAAAATATTAAAATTCAATTACAATCTTATATCGAAATAGTTTAATATTAATTTGCTCACCTTTAGACAGGGGTATCGCCTTATACAAATACCATATTTAAACAATATCAATTAACTTAACTATAGCATAATATTCTTTTTCTTGTGTGCAATAAACGTTAAATTCAAAAGTCTTTTATCTCTTTGTTAATTCAGTGCTGACAAGGATATGTAAGATTCGATCTTATAAAAACTGTATACTTTCATCTATAAAATGTTCAAATTTTTTATAAGTTATTTATCTCATTATTATTCAATTAATTAAGTCCATTCACCATGACTTAATGTAATTATATGCCATAATAATTTGCTATCTCTCCCTCTATATTTCTCTAATGTAGTATCCGATTAGTTTTACTAACAGGAAAATATCCCCTAGATTAATTTTACTGAGTAAGTTAGAAAGTAAAAAAGCCAATTAAATTAACTCTTCAATAGAGAATAATTTAATCAGCCTACATACTTATTAATGAGTATATTGTTTTTTACTATTCACTATTATTTGTTTTAAAATTGTTAGTTTACCAATGACGATTTGTGATATATCTGCAAGCTCCACTAAGTACTCTTCAGCAAGAGCTTGATTACCAGCGTTATACGCATGTACAGCTTTTTTGGCAACTTCATGTACTAGCGCATGAGGCTTTTCTAACTCTTTATAAGCAGGCTCTGTACCTAACAATTCTCTTCCTTTTCCGTAGTACCAGACTCCAAGACGAGAATCTTTGTGAGAAGAAATATCATGTTCACTCATCTGTTCAAAACCGAGCATTAAATTATAAATTCTCCAACGCCATAATAAATGATCTGTAATAGTTAATTCTATAATATCTTCTTGACTAATTATAAAGTTTTTCGAAATAGTTTCTGTACGATAATGATTAATCATTTTACTTAATTCATAAATTTCTTCACCTGTTTTATAGGAAATATCTTTACTACGACTTGAATTTTCGGCAATGTTTTTATTACGGATTGTAATTTCATTTGCAGCTGCTGCTTGTTGATGCGTAGTACTAGCGATTTCTTTAAAATGCATACCCTGCTGTTGTAAAGCAATGTTAAGATCTGCTAAAGCACTTGAGATATTCGCAGTTTCATTTACACCTCGATGCAAATCCTCTGCTGACTTCTTCGTAAGCGCATCAATATTATTTGTGATTTCTAAGAGCTTCTTAATATCATTATGAATGGATTGTACCGAGGATTTCGTATTATCCGCTAGTTTACGAACCTCTTCCGCAACAACAGCAAAACCTTTACCGGCTTCGCCAGCACGTGCCGCTTCAATTGAAGCATTTAACGCTAACAGATTTGTTTGTTCTGCGATCCCCTTTATGAATTCCATTAATTGCGAAACACTTTTCACACGCTCAACTAACTCTGTTACATTATCCTGTACTTGATGATGCCCCCCATCAGTAGATTTCAATAATTGCGTTACATTTTGCAAGGCATCTATACCATTATGTAATTCTTTCAATGAAGATTGTGTATGCTGTGAGACTTCCCCCACAGATGCGGCAATTTCATCGACACTTTCATCTAGTTGTTCCATAGATGATTTCACAGACAAAACGTCTTGCTCTTGTCTTTCTTGGAATTGAATTAGATTTTTAATCTGATCTAGTTGCACATTATATTTAATAATTTCACCCAATCCATTTATAATTGATCCTGCTTGAATTTCTATATAAGTTTCAACAATTAGCTGTTGATCAATCGTAACAATACTATCGTAAGCAAGTAACACATCCATCATTTTCTTACGGTCTTTAGGAAAAGCTTCAACGATTAAAGGAATTATAAATTGGTTGATAAGCGTGTATGCTGAAATCATCCAGTTTGGTAGTACACCTATTTTGGCATGGGTATAAGCAATTTTCCTTCTACGGAAAATATAATTTAAATCTAACTCATCTTGGAAAATACTCATAAAATGCTTATGAATTAACTTTTTCAGTTTAACTACAGATGAATGTTGATCGATTACTTCTTTAAATTCATCAATTTGCATTAAACGATCGTAAAACTTGTCTAAAATCATTTCGTGGTTTTTCTCATAAATCTCCTTTAACTCCGCGACAGATCCCCGACCCACTTGTGATAATCCTAAAAAATTCAATTTTTCCTGAAAACGTTCATTGGAAGTAATATCTGAACCAGGTGTAGTTGAAAAATATTGATAATGACCTTTCGTTTTACCAAACATACATATCCCCTTAGTACTTTATTTTTTTCATAATCTACAACGACATTTCGACTAATAAAACCTTCTTTTGTACATGATGTTAAGTTTTCACTATTTCCACGAGTTAAATAAGCAGTATATTAATACTACTTATTTTTAAAAATATAGGCTATACAACCCATGATTAACATATAGCAAAAACTACCAATTAATCAATGATTCATTGAAATGTTCACAAATTATTCTTTTCTCGAGGTAATTAGTCCACCTTTTTCATAAGAAAAATCGAGCATCTGAGAGATGCTCGATTTAATATGTAAGTTCACTATTGTTATCAATTTATATAATCTACTTTCAATTAGATAAATTAGATTTTATTTTATTTTTTTCAAAAAAAATAAAAATAACCGTCCCCTCCACAAAAGGTTTGACGGTTATTCTTGACCTCGGACCAACAACTTTTCTGAGGTGCCTAGTCACTAGACTGAACGTTCGCAGCGTTCGGTCTTATTATGGTATGCTTTTCTACCCCTATTATACAATTCTAGTAGGGAATTTTCAATAAATGGATTGTATTCCCTTATTTTATATAATCGACATACTCAATTATTAAGGAGTTACTACTTTGTCATCAAAAGTTACAATCACAATCTCAGCATTCGTGATGCCGGGCAATGATTTCGTCATCATTGGGGAATGGTATGCCGTAATTTTCATACCTGCTCGTAATTCCGTTCCCAATCCTAGTAATGAGACTACTTTTGTGTCCTTCAAGATGTTCAGAATTACATCATTGTTTGCATTTTGGTCAGAGCTGACATTGATATACAACTGATCTTTCTTCGTACTATTCAATGAAACAATTGTACCTTCAACTTTATTGTGTTCTGTTTCTTTCACAATAATTTTCTCTGCATGTGTTTGAGCTGGATATATCATGGTCATCATTTCACCGTAGTATGCCTCAACGCGAACATCAGACTTTAAAGATTCTAACGATAATGATTTTCCTGCTTGATCAACTATTTGAGTGTTCTCATCTACCGATAGAATAACATAATCCACTCCGCCTTTTTTCATCGAATTTCCAATCACGGTGAACTTTTTATCTGCTACATTTGTAATAATACCGTTTGTACCTACAGCCTCTTCTTGAACCACCTCTTTTGTTGCCAAATTAACAACGACATAATTCGTTGTCGATTGAGCTGGAATACTCATCGTAACAGCAGGTCCATAGAAAGCTTTGACCGTCATGCCTGGTTTGATAGCACTTACCTTTATCGCATTTCCATTTTGGTCTAATATCTGTGCTTTATCAGCGAAATGCAAAACAATCTTATCCTTATGCGTTGTGTAGATATCTGTACCTTCTACGACAATTCCACTTTCATTCACTTCTGATATTGTGCCATTAATTCCTGTAAAGTCCTGTTTTTGAACAACTAGCTTTAGTGCTTCACCATGCGCAGGAAGGCTCTTCGTAATTTTAGGATCATAGAATGCCTTAACAGTCTTCTTGTCTTCGATAATTTTTTTCAACGACACTTTTTTACCTTTGGAATCAATAATTTTAGTACTTTTGGTAATGGATAGAATTATTTCACTTTGATCTGTTTTAGCAAGCCCATGTCCTGTTACAGTAATGAATTTGCCAGTCTTATCGTTTAAGTAATTTGTAATTTGACCGATTGTACCTGGAGAAGTTTTCACTTTATTCTGAGCAAGCTCTTGGCCATTATAAATTGGCTTAGCTTGAACGCTCTGTGCATTTGCTGTTGCCGGGAGCGCTGTTATCAATAGAATAGATGCTGTTAATAACACTTTTTTCATTTTATATTCCTCCAATTAAAGAAATAGTATTTTTACTCCGTACATTTAAAGCCTATCTTCATTCACTACACAATTTGCAACAAATTGACCTGATTGGATTAACTCGCAGTACGTATAAAGAGTATTAAATATTAAATTTATTCACATCATTTAAATCCACTTGTAATTTCATTTCTATTTCAAGGAAACCTTATATCACAATAATAATGTTCATTTACCACACCTATACACCTAAATTATACCATTATATATATATTCAGGGGAAATAATAGAATACGAATTCCTAATCTGGTAAAATAATGATAACTAGTTGTGCAGGTTGGGCGGTTGGTCACTTCCAAGGGATTGGGGGTGATACTATTGACAACTTACGAAATAATAAGCTTATTGATTCAACTCTCAGTTGGATGGATAGCATTCCTTTCAGTTTTGTTGTCGGTACTCTTTTTTCTATTAAAAAAGAAATAACCGTCCCCTCCACATAAGGTTTGACGGTTATTATTGACCTCGGACCAACCGCTTCATCTGCGGTTACTAGCCACTAGACTGAACGTTCGCAGCGTTCAGTCTTTTTATATTATGTTTTACTATCGTAATAATACAATTCTGTAGTTTAAATCTCTACAAATGCCATTCCATACTTTATTTCTATAAAGCTGTACATCTACTTCTGTATAAATTCTGTAATCGCCTCAACTAATTCTGTAGATAGCGGAAGTGTTGGATCTGAATAAGTAGCCAAATTTCCCTTTATCTCCTCTGGTGCATCTTTTAGAATATGATTCATCTTGTTTACAATCATTAGTTTAGCTTCTTCTTTATTCGCCTTTAATATTTTTGCATCACTTACTGGAACTTGAATATCGTGTGCTCCTTGAATGATTAAGACAGGTGCTGTTACTTTTTGAATGCTCTTAGCTGGATCATACTTTAGCCAAGACATAAGATATGGCTGTACAGACGGTCTAAATAATGTTTGTAATTCTGTTGTTATGGTTGCAACAGATTTACCTTCTTTTAATGATGCTAAGATTCCAGTAGTTTCTTTCGTAAGATCCGGTGTTAATTTGCCTTCTAATTGCTCAAGTAATATCTCATCTGCTGGACGCCCTGCTCCTGCTAGTGAAGTAAACGAAGCAATGTCGCTATTCTGTGCTGCTAACATGCCAATTAAAGACCCTTCACTATGACCAATAATATGAATGCTTTTAAATTTATTTTCTGATATTGCGTATTTAATAACTTGATTAACGTCTTCTACATATTGTTCTATTGATAAATCTTCTTCTTTTGTTATTAATGGCGCATTATCGCCAATTCCTCTTTTATCATAACGAATAGATGCAATCCCTTGTTTAGCTAAGTCTTCAGCTAGCATTTTCAAGCTATTATTTTTGCCAGCACCTATAGTATTTCCATCTTTGTCGGTCGGACCAGACCCTGCTATTATAATCGCCAGCGGATATGAACCTCCCTTTTCAGGATGTTGTAAAGCTACCTTTAGATTCCCTTCATTAACTGGGATCTTAATGGATTCATAATTTGCCTTCTCTTCTTCATAGGGAGTTAATTTAAATGATAGTACATTACCATTCTGCTTAAATGTTCCTGTTATTAAATTATCTTGTAACTTACCTTCTATTACGACATTCGAACCTTGTAAATCGATTGTAATCGAAACTTTATTGCCATCATATGAGACTTCTTTAAATGGATAGTCCTTTAACCCTTGAGCCGGTACTGATAAAGTGCCACTTTTTTCTGTAAGCGATAAAATAATTTCTAATTGTGATTGCGGAAGCTCAATATTCCCTTGCCATTGTCCTAACATATCATCATTCACACCTTTCTTAACCTCTGGACTTTCTTCCTTAGAACAAGCTACTAAAAACATTAGCACGCAAAGCCACATTACATATTTCTTCATTTTAAAACCCCTTTTCTGCGTAGTTCAAATAAAAAATACACAAGCTAAACCTTCGTTCAATCTGTTCTATCTTTAGTATCACAAATTAAACCGGTAATTTCAAATAAAATATGGAAATATTATGTAATATTTTTCCGCGAGTGTAGTTAGATTGATAAGATTATCCGAGGTCCCTATATGTTAAGTGAATTTTTACTACAAGGTGAAAACATAAATAAATCCTTGTTTACAGAAGAACAACTATGTATGCAATGAACAGAGATTTTAATAATGAAAAGAAAATTGATTCCTATAGTATTAGGGGCAGCATTACTATCGAGTTGTGGAAGCGATATCGATACGCTAGAAAAGAAAGTTAATACACTACAAAAAGAAAATCTTAAGGATGGTCAAAGTCCTATACCAATCGTTTCAGAAATCAATTCAAACATTATTTATGAAGTTCATATAGAATGGTTTAATTATGATGGTAAATGGAGCTATTGGATTCTTACCTTGCTAATCGAAGAAAACGAAGATTCTGGTGCTGAAGTATATTTCACAGTTGTCAAAACAAACAATGGATTTATAAAATCGGCTATTGAAAGTTAATTCATAATTTATATTAAAAAGGAAGTTTATTCTTGTGAAGCTAAACACCCTTTTTTTGTATTCACTTCTTCAGTTCTATACTGATTATCGAATTAACTTCCACGTTATCCAACTAAATCACTTACCTCGCCATCATTCAGTTACATAAAAAAAGCCTTCCAATCGGAAGGCTTTGAAATAAATTATGAGTTCGGTATAACTAAAAAAATGGATGGTATGAAAGAAATGCCAAAAAACAAAATGTACCATAGAGACATACGTCGTAACGAAAATTGACGTTGTTTCTTCTGTGCATAAAAAATGTCCGTAAAAATAGCAACGACGAGTGGAATACTCATACATGCAATAGCAATTAAAATCACATCTGAAAAGTTCATTGTGCATCCCCCAATTTGCTAACATCTTAATTATAATTGTGACGAAAATGTGTCTTAATTCATTGTACACAATTTCGTCACAAATTGTCAATGAATTTTACCATACTTTTCTATCTTTCTTTATTTGAACCAAAAAAAGAAGGTAGAACCAGATTTATCTCCTGAGGTTCTACCTTCTTCTATTTGGCTAATACTAATTGCCTTATTAAAATTCTTGTCTTCTTTATAAAACGGAAGCCAGTCTTTTGATACCTTCTACAATTGTTTCTGGATCAGAATTCGTATAATTAAGGCGCAAAGTTCCTGCTCCTTTAATATTCGTATAGAACGGATCGCCAGGAACGAAAGCCACTTTCTTCTCAGTTGCTCGTTTAAAGACTTCTACTGAAGAAATCCCTTCTCCCAAATCTGCCCATAAAAACATACCGCCCTCTGGTTTTGTGAACGTAACATGAGCAGGTAAATATTTTTCCATCGCCGCTATCATAGCGTCACACTGCTGCTTATATAGTGCTGTAATTTTGCTTATATGCGCTTCGTAATCATTATTTGTTAAATAATCATAAATAGCATATTGTGCAAGTACATTCGTATGTAAGTCAGATGATTGTTTAGCTCCTATTAAATGCCCCATTAGCTCTTTACTTTTTGTACATAAATAACCAATACGCATTCCCGGTGATAACGTTTTAGAGAAAGAACCAAATAGTACACTATTTTCCGATTTACCACCTGCAATGTAAGGCAATGATTCTCCTTCAAAGCGAAGTTCACCATACGGATCATCTTCAATTAATACTGTATTCGTCTTCTTAATGATTTCAAAAATTGCCTCACGTTTCTCTTTCGAGTAAGTTAAGCCTGTAGGATTTTGGAAATTAGGGACTGTATACAATAATTTCACATCATTATTTTTTAAAGTTGCTTCAAGCTCTTCTAAATTTAAGCCGTCATCTTCAAGGCTAATTGGCAAAAACTCAGGCTCAAAAAGTGCAAATGTTTGAATAGCAGCAAGATAACAAGGGCTTTCTACAGCTACTTTATCCCCCTTATTAACTAAAGCTTTCCCCATTAAATCTAGTCCTTGTTGAGAGCCAGTTGTAATTAAAATATCATCTGCTGTAACATCCATACCAAATCGTTTTTTATAACGGTCCGCAACCCATTGGCGTAATGGCAAATAACCCTGTGTCCCTGAATACTGGAATACCTTGTCACCAGAATTTTGTAAAACTCGATTAATCGATTCTTGGAACTCTTTCATTGGGAATGAAATAGGATTTGGTAGACCTCCTGCAAATGAAATAATATCTTCTACCTCAGTCAAACTTAAAATATCTTTTATAAAAGAACTATCTGCTTGTAATACTCTATCTGAATAAATTTGCACCATCATCAATTCTCCTTCTAAACTACTTCTACTATATTCCGTTTATTTTTTTATATTATTATAGCAAATCACACAACATTAGGAATTGTCAATATTTTCTCTTAAATTAAGGTGGATTTACAGTCTAATTAGATTGGATGCATAGTGGCAGTATATTAACCGAACGGGAAAAATTCTATTTTATTATCATAATGGACTTACTTGTGATTACTTTTAACTTACTCGCTCTTTTAATTAATCTAATCGGGCTTTCATTTGACTCACTTGAGCTCCCTTTTAACTCATTCTAATACCAAAACAAAAAAGCATCTTACAAGAGATGCTTTTTAATATTGCCTGTAGCTGACACCATATAAACTTAAAATCTATTGGAACTAATTGCTTTTACATCCCAAATTTCTGTCTAAAGCCGCACTTCCTGCATAATTCTTCAACCGCTTCTCTTCTAGTAAATCCATCAAAGAGGTTATTGGCTCTTTCACTCTCTACAATTTCAGAGAATGATTTGTTATTAATATTTCCTAAATTGATGACACCTTCTCCATCTAGGCAACATGGGACTACGGTACCGTCAACAAGAATCGCTGCTTGACTGCGCAGTGCATGACAAAATCCTTTTCCTTCATCCTCAGGGGCTTGCAAGCTCGGCCATTGAAATTCATGATCTTGGTTTAAATAAACACGATCTGTAATTTTAACGCCTTTTCCTGGCTGTACTTTTTCTTCAATTCTAAAGTCTAAATTGTATTCCTGCTCCAATATATCTAACGTTTCACGGTTTCTTCTCTTCTCTAAATCGGTAACCTGATCTTTTTGTAAATTCCATAATCGGTACGAAATAATGATGTTATGTTCTGCCGCATCACGTACAAATTCAAGAATATCTCCTAAGTATTTTTCACGATTCTCTGACCCCTCATGGCCGTCAAAACTATGTAATGAAAAATTGATTTGACGTAGCGCGGGCTTTCCTAATAATTTCTCTCGATTCTTTTTAATCAATGTACCATTTGTCGTGATATTTACTTTAAACCCTTTAGCATGTGCTGCATCAAGTAATTGGTCGATTTTGTTATGTAAAAGAGGTTCTCCTTTCACATGTAGGTAAATATATTTCGTATGCGGTCTGATCTGATCAAGTATATTGTTAAATGCATCTAGTTTGATTATATTTGCCTTACGACTCGTAGGCGGGCAGAAGCTACACGCCAGATTACAGACGCTTGTAATTTCTACATAGACTTTTTTAAATGTTTTCAAGACTTGTTCACCATTCCAGTTCTGTATATATTAAGGGACTATAATTATTTTAATCAAAATCAATGATAAAGAACAGTTTTTCAACAACTAAGATGGAGTGAATGCATACTTTTTCTATTCTATAATGAGTTATATTGTAGCAATAACATAAAAAAGGTGACTCCTAAAAGTCGCTTGGTAACGACCTTTAGAATCACCCCAACCTTTTCTTACTTCACTTTTAATGACAAAGTATACGGGTCAATTGAAGCACGTCCTTTACCATCTCGAACCTTCACATAATAAGTTCCTTTGGTCATTTTTAAGGATAAAATCTCATTATCCCCTTGCCCATAAATATCAGATTTTGATACTCTTTTTCCATTACGATAGACTTCAAAAACACCATCTAATTCTTGGCTGGCACTGAGTGTCAACGTTACTTGCTCTGATTTAGTTGGTTGGTAAATATACCAATCTTCATCACCATTTTCATATCCTGTATTAAAGTACCCTGTCGTTGAATACAATTTGCTACTTTTCTTCTGTAGCTTGATAGGTTTAGAAGGTTTGTTATTTTTCACTTTAGATCCTGCATCTTCATCTTTTTTATTCACAGAGTTTACTTTTAGTTGATATGGCCATAGAGAAAGTGCTGTACTTGAGTCAACCGAACCAAATACGGTGACAAAATACGATTGACCTTTTTTCGCTTCAAAAGATCCTGTTGTCGTTCCATCTTCAGTATTTTTCAAAAGGTATGTTCTGTATTCAGTATCTCTATCATCTATTTTATGATTTTTATTAACATCCCTTGTAATTTCCATATATCCTAAATACGGACTCAACAACTCTTTAGGATACTTCGCTTTTAGCTTTGAAGTAAGAGGTGTACGGGAGAATTTCACACCGTATACTGAATTTTCTTTTGCAGTGAAATAGTACGAATCAACATCATTCGCTGTAGAGAAGTTGGCCGTCACACCAGTAGCAGGTATATTCTTTGCCTGTTCTGGTTTATCATTTTCTTCATAGCTATCACCAGCATCTTTAACAACAAGTTTTGAAGTCACTTGATATCCATCATACGGGATTTGATTTGTATTATAGTTTGGATTGATGGATAAGTAATACGTTTTATTTGCTTTTAAACTAGCGAAAAATTTCCCTTTGACCCAATCATCATAAGAAGACCAGTCCTCATTAGTTGAGACAAGAGATAAAAGTTGATATGCCTTACCATTTTCATCTTTATCTTTTATTACTTCATACAATCCTAGATTTGGAATATTCTCTTTTGGTGTTGGTAATTGAAATTGATAAATGCCCGCACTTGAAGTGTTTAATTTATACCAGTCTTGGTCCATTGTATTTTGTAGATACCCTTGAATTGTTCCACCTAATTCATATGGTATTGCTACCGATTCTAATAGGTTAATTCGTTCTGAGTCATCTTCTGTTAGTACATTCATCATTGTGGAATCATCCATAGAACTATAGTTATCTTCATCTTCTGGAATACTCTTTCCGACTAAGCTCACGCTATATGAGAGAATAGACCCCGCAGGTTCTTTTTCTTCCAGTCCTCCTACTAAACCTAATAGTAATTGTTCTAAAGTAACGTAACCGAAAGTTCCTTTATTTGTTACTTTTAAATAATATTCTTTTTCAGGTTCAGTTTGGAATAATAGCGTTTCTCCTTCTCCTATACCGTGTGTATTACTTGTATATAAAGCTGGCATATCTTCTGTGCTTAATTCTTCAGATGTTGCAGGGAATAGCTGTTCTTTTTCATACACAGCAGCACTTATATCTACTCCTGGAATACCTGTAACTTCAAAGTTCATAAATTGTGCTTCTTTTGATGTAAAGTAGAAATAGTCTTCATCGCCATTTTCACCCGTTATATATAGTTTATCTTTGCTAAATGGCCATTTTTCAATTTTTATTGGATGCTCTAATGCTGACTCGTCTTTTGGAAGTTCAGATACTTTATCTACTTTTAACGTAAATGTTGACTGCTTCTGACCTGAATCATCAAAATTGCCATTCACATCTTTTACACCAATAGATACTGTTCCACTAAATGGAGCTTGGATTAGTTTTCCTTCTTTTTTTCCTTCCGTTACATCATTGACATCTAACAATTGTTTTTGGTCTTTACCATAAAAATTTATACTCATTTTATAATCATATTGAGATGAGCCCTCCAGTGAAGCTTGGATATATTCGCCCTTTTCTACAGGGATTTTAACCCACTTTTGTTCTGAAGGTTTTGTAAAAGAGTGCTTTACTTGTGCAGGGATTGAAATGACCTCTGCATTTTTTAATATCTCTTTTTCACCCCACTTCTCTTTCACTAAAGAAGGGATCTTTTTTACATCAAATTTCATCGCGGCAACTGGGTTGATGAGTCCATTTCCATATTTATGATCGAACCCTTTCTCCCCTATATCTGTCGCTGTTTTCTCTAAGATATATTCTATTTCAGCCGGCTTTAAATTTGGATATTTGGATAGCAGCAATGCTGCTGCTCCAGCAACTACAGGCGAAGCCATAGATGTTCCACTTAGTTTGGCAAAAGTTGATCCTTTTTGTGCATCATAAAAAGGTGCATAAATATTTTCTCCAGGTGCTACCACATCAGTGGATGTACCGTAAGATGAAAATTCACTTAATTTTTTTTCGCTATTAATAGAGCCTACACTAATTACTCCTTCATACTTAGCAGGATAAATGGGCATATCAGATCCCTGATTTCCCGCTGCTGCAACGATAACAACACCACTACTAATTGCCTTTGTCACAGCCTCTTCTAAAACAGTAGATGGCATAGAGCCCTGCAAACTCATGTTAATGACGTCTGCGCCTTGGTCTACAGCTTTTAAAATAGCATTTGCAATTGTATAGTCAAATGTCCACATATCTCCGTCAAAGATATCATATGAAAGAATCTTCACATTCGGATTTATGCCATATCCACCGATACCGTTATCTTTTTTAGCAGCAATAATACCAGCCACGTGAGTCCCATGTATATCAGTAGTTGCCGGATTCATTGGATTTATAATGTTTGTACTTGAAAGAATGGATCCTTTTAGCTCTGGATGATTTCGGTCAATACCCGTATCAATAACCGCTACCTTTACTTGATTATTCCCTGCCAACTTTTGAGCATCTGCTGTTTTTAGTATGCTATGCATATATTGTTCATTTATTTTCGGGTCAACTGAGCCCGCATGCTGGTACTTTGGACTAAGACCAACAGAAACTACCTTACTGTTTTTTTGATAGTTTTTAATAGTTTGCTGTAGTTTATTTTTATTACTAACTTTAACAGCTACATAGTTAAGTCCTTTGATTTGGTTTACAACTGTTCCGCCAGCCTTGCGATGATCACTAGCGCTTAGTGAACTTGAATATTTAATAATAATTGTGTCGTCACTATAATTCGCAGTCTTTTCAATTTTGGACGTTCGTTCATTTTGGCTAAGCGAGTGCAATTTAGCTGCAATAGATTTAGTTTTCGCGTCTACTTTTAAACTACTAACTAGTGAAAATAGCAATGCAAAGCTTGCTAAAACTACTACTACTTTTTTTATAATAGATTTCACAATAACCCTCCTTAAATAGCAATCCTTATATTCTATTTAACGAGGAGCATCATTTATACCAATTAATATACATTATTTTGAAATTTATTTTCTTTTAATAGTAACTGTTCCAAATTTAGTTCCAATGTTTATCTTAATAGATAGGACTTTCACTAAATTTCGTATGAAATCCTATCTATTTTAAACACAAAGAAAATTACTTGATAGACCTTCTTTAGTTATACAGATATACTTGCAAATTATTGTTTTGGTCTAATGTTGCTAATAATACATCTTTAACATCCACTTTATACATGGAAATGACTCTGTCTTTAAGCCAACCCTCATTAATATTTGAGTTCTTCAATTCAAAGTAATCAATTTTGCCCTCTTTAATAAGTACAGTAGGTAAAGAAAAAGCTTCAGGTGCTAACTTCATATCTGCTCGCGTTATTGTTTGGTATTGAGGGTATAAAAAGCTTGAAATAGTTCCGTCTGGCTCCCATAAAGCTAGAGCAACCATTTGAATATCTTCTATTTTCTCTTTTCTTAATTCAGATAAAAGTAAATCTACGGAAATCCTAGCCTTCGACAAATTTTTAGAAACAATTTGTCCATTCATAATAAGTGGAAATGGTGAGGAGTCTATTATATGTCGAAACGGGACCCATTTAAGGCTCAAATATACAGCTACTGAATATAAAACAACTAAAGTTGACATGGTAATAATGGAGCCCTTCATCCCTAACCCTTCATCAGACAAGGGATGGGCGATGATATTACCTACAGATATTGCCATTGCAAAATCGAGTAATCTCAATTGAGAGATAGAACGTTGCCCCATAACTTTCGCTGCAATGAGTAAAAAAAGAAAAGCAACAATTGCTCGGAGAAACCATTGAATTGCCGTAAGCGTTTCTTGTGCATGAAAAAAGTCCATAGTGACACATCCTCTCAATCCTTTTAGTTTTCTTATTATCTCCATTAACTTCCGTATTATAAGAAAAGCTTGTTACAAAAATTTTTCATATAAAAATAAATGGGTCAGCCTCCTATTACTTTACGTAATGAAGACTGACCCATTAGATCAATTATTATTATGATTTCTACCTTAACTTTACATCATTGCTACTATTCATTGCTTAGTGTTAGGAGCTTTTAAGTCATTTTTAACAATGCATCTGATCCAATCATTCCTTTAACAATGCCAAATTGCTCTGCTTCAAGGGTAACGGACTCAAGAGGTGCATTCAACAATTGTTCAATTGTCTTCACACCAACTGCTCGACCTGCAACTATTTTACGATCAGCTAATTTTGTATTCAAAAGTCCGACGTCTAACGCACCACACATAATATAACCTACATCATTCGAAACCGTTAATAACGTTGTTTTAGGCAAACTTACAGTAACTGCCTTAAATATAGAACCTTCAATATTAATTGTTTCAGTTGAAACCATCTAATTCGCCCCTTCCTCTATATACATATGAAACTGGGTAAAAAGTTGTTCGAGTTATTCCGCATGTTCTTTAATTAATTCACTATTTGTATGCCTAGCTTTCTATATTTACTTATGCAACTAATAAAGCCCTTAAATGGAGCAATTCAAGGGCTCAATCGTTGCATATCTTGTTTTATAAAAATCTCCGTGAATTCTTTTTACCATCATATGAATATAGAACTTTTTTTTCTTCACTATGCGTTTCTACATGAACAGGGCGCCCCCACAGCTGATAAATATACCTTAGAACATTTTCTAAATAGCGAGTATCAAGTTCCATTCCTTCAAATCCGTGGACTAAATATAATTCACCATTTCGTAAGTAATCCCCATCTTTCACAAGAATATATGGGAACCCGCCATTCACACGCATTGATACGAGTTGATCACGTACATTTTCATAATCCTTATCTGTAATTTTATATTCATTGCCCTTTTTTTCAAATAAATAAAGATCTTCATGCTTCACTAAGTCTTTGGTTAAATAGTTTCGGATAAAGGAAATATCTGATTCAACTTCTCGTACTTCAAACATTTTCTCTCGACCGGAGTGCCGCTTCACACCTAATTTCCGCATCTCATCCGTTGGGGAATCATATCGTTTCTCAATATCTTCGAAAATTTTCAGTCCTAGATAATATGGATTAATCGTCGTCTTTGAAGGTTGAACAACACCTGCGTTTAACTTCGCATATTCTATCGATTCATCCGTTGTTAAATTTAGCTCTCTCATAATACGTTGGTGCCAGAAGGAAGCCCAGCCCTCATTCATAATTTTAGTTTCTAATTGGGGCCAGAAATAGAGCATTTCCTCACGCATCATCGTTAATATATCTCTTTGCCATTCCTCTAATTCACGACTATATTGCTCAATGAATAATAGTAGATCTTTTTCTGGATATGGCGGAAACTGTTTCTTTTTTTGTCGTATGATCTTCTCTTCTTTTTCTTTTTCGTCTATTCTCCAAAGATCATCATAAGGCGTTTTACGGGCAACATCCTCATCTTCATCTATATCGTTCTCATACGTTAACAACTTGGGTCGTTGTATAGATGGATCAATATGCTCTTGAATAGCTAATACAGCATCTAAAAACTCTTCAACTTCCTCTTTTCCGTAGAGCATTTCATAGTTGGCTATTCGTTCAGCCGTAGCTGTCATACTCTCAACCATATCTCGTCTTGTATTAGAGAAGCGAACGTTATTCTTGAAAAAGTCACAGTGCGCTAAAACGTGCGCAATGATCAGCTTATTTTGTGTTAACTTATTTGTATCTAGTAAGAATGCATAACAAGGGTTGGAGTTAATGACAAGCTCATAAATTTGACTTAAACCTAAATCGTACTGCAGCTTCATTTTGTGAAATTGTTTACCGAAACTCCAATGGGAAAAACGAGTAGGCATACCGTATGCTCCAAATGTATAAATAATATCTGCAGGGCATATTTCATAACGCATCGGGTAAAAGTCTAGACCAAACCCAGTCGCAATTTCCGTAATTTCATCAATCGCTTGGTGAAGCTCTTTTTCCATTTATCTAAATCCCCCCGTGTCTATTATTAGGAAATGAGTGCTTGGCACCATCCGTCTCTCGCTTAAGACTCAACTTTTTGGAAAAAGCTTTTTAATGCTTCATAAACGTCACTTTTATGTCTCAATATATAGTGGCGAAATTTCTGATCTTCAATTTTTTTATAGTTATACATTAATGTCGAAAAACGATTATGTTGATTTACTTCTCCGTACCCGAACATACTGGATACTTTCATTAGATCCTGAACTAATTTCATACACTTTTCATTATCAGTCGACATATTTTCTCCATCTGAAAAATGAACAGGATAAATATTATATCTTGTTGGATTATATTTCTGTTTAATCAGTTCTAAAGCTTTTATATAGGCGGATGAACAAAGTGTTCCTCCACTTTCTCCTTTTGAAAAGAAATCTTCCTCTGATACTACTTTTGCTTCTGTATGATGAGCAATAAATTCAATTTCAACTGTTTCGTATTTGGAACGTAAAAATCTTGTCATCCAAAAGAAAAAACTCCTTGCACAATACTTTTCAAAATTGCCCATCGAGGCACTTGTATCCATCATCGCTAGGACTACTGCCTTTGATTCAGGGTTTGTCACTTCATCCCATGTTTTAAAACGTAAGTCGTCATTATGGATTGGTGTAATCTCTGCTTTTCCTTTTATGGCATTACGTTTAATCGCATTTAAGATTGTACGCTTCTTATCGATATTACCCATAAGACCTTTTTTCCGAATATCGTTAAATTCAATTTTTTCGGTTGTGATATCTGCCATTTCTTTTTCTTTCAAATTAGGTAACTCTAACTCTTTAAATAAGGCGCTCTCTATTTCTTCAAGACTTACTTCTGCCTCATAGTAATCTTCTCCAGGTTTGTCACCTGCTTCTTTACCGTTTCCTGCACCTTTACCTTTATCCCCTTGACTTGGAGCTCTTGCTACTACATCGCCTACCTGACTATCACCTTGTCCTTGACCAACATGTTTTGACTTATCGTAGTTATAACGAATTTTATATTCATCTAGAGATCGTATAGGAATTTTAATAACCTCACGACCATTTGACATAACAATACTTTCTTCGCTTATTAAATCTGGTAAATTATTTTTAATTGCATCTTTTACTTTTTCCATGTGGCGTTGTTGATCTTGGTACCCTTTGCGATGGAGGGACCAATTTTCCTGAGAGATGACAAAGCGCTTATCCTGGTTTTCGCTCATTTTTATCCTCACCCATCTATAAAATCAAATTCGCCTAAGACTATTAGCAACCGACTTTACATCATAATCAAAAGACCGTTATTTCTTGATATTGCATTATTAAGTACGGCTCCCTGTAAGTTTTACTTCTTATATGAAACCCCTTAAAATTGAAAGGCACTTTTCTTATAATATGTTAGTTTTTAGAATTGTTTAACTTCTTTTTGTAAAAAAAAAAGAGTGCCCTAAAGTTTATCTGGACACCCCTTATTTAAAAAGAAAAGATAATATACGTTTTGTAATAGCTGTCTAGAAGAATGCGCCATGCTCCCTTCAAATCGCTAAAGGGCATCCGTCCAGCTCTTTTCGGGGTAACTAGACGCTTTTCTTAACTTTAACGATTCAGTAAGCTGCCTACATATTGCAATAATTCATTTGCTGAAGTTGAATTATATCCATGTTCATCTATAAGCCTTGCAACAACTTCGTTAATCTTTTTAAGCTGAGATTCGTCAGGCATTTTTGAGGACGTTGTAATTTTCACAACATCTTTTAAATCAGCAAACAGTTTCTTTTGAATTGCTTCACGTAATCTTTCATGAGAATGATATTCGAATCTCTTTCCATTTCTTGCATAAGCCGAAATACGAATCAAAATTTCTTCTCGGAATCCCCTCTTCGCATTCTCCGAAATTCCTATTTGTTCTTCTATGGATCGCATTAGTTTTTCATCTGGATTCATTTCTTCTCCTGTAAGGAAATCTCGAATTTTATTTTTATTACAGTATGCTTCAACATTATCGAGGTAATTGTTCATTAGCGTTTTTGCAGATTCTTCATACGAATAAACAAATGCTTTTTGAACTTCATTCTTAGCAATATCATCGTATTCTCTTCTTGCAACTGCAATATAATTTATAAATTTTTCCCTATCTTCTTGGGAAATCGAGGCATGTTGGTCAAGCCCATCTTTAAGCGAGCGTAAAACATCTAATGCATTAATAGATGGCACTTCTTTTCGAATAATGGCAGATGAAATTCGATTTATTATATAACGAGGATCGATACCATTCATGCCCTCATTTGGATATTCTTTTTTCAATTCCTCTACATCAATTGAGTTATATCCTTCTACACTTTCCCCATCGTACATACGCATCTTTTTCACAAGATCAATACTTTGCTTTTTAGGTGTTTCTAACCTAGTTAAAACAGAAAAGATTGCAGCTACTTTTAATGCATGAGGGGCAATATGAACATGCGCCATATCACTTTCATTAATCATTTTCTCGTAAATTCGCTCTTCCTGACTTACTTTTAAATTATAAGGAATAGGCATCACAATAATTCTTGAGTGAAGTGCCTCGTTCTTTTTATTTGAAATAAAAGATCGGTATTCAGTTTCGTTCGTATGAGCAACAATTAACTCGTCAGCACTTATTAATGCAAATCTGCCTGCTTTAAAATTGCCTTCTTGTGTTAATGACAATAAGTTCCACAAAAACTTTTCATCTAATTTAAGCATTTCCTGAAACTCCATCATGCCACGGTTTGCTTTGTTAAGTTCTCCGTCAAAACGGTAAGCACGTGGATCTGATTCAGAACCAAATTCCGCAATCGTTGAAAAATCAATACTACCAGTTAAATCAGCAATGTCCTGTGATTTTGGATCAGAAGGTGTAAATGTCCCAATCCCCACACGTTTATCTTCTGAAAATGTAATCCGTTCAATCATGACATTTTCAATAAGGCCATCATATTCTTTTTCGAGTCTCATCGTGTTTAAAGGAGATAAATTACCCTCTATGCGCAAACCATACTCTTCATAAAAATCTTTACGCAAATGGTGAGGAATAAGGTGGAGTGGGTCTTCATGCATCGGACATCCTTTTATTGCGTATACCGCTCCTTCATCTGTTCGTGAATATTGCTCAAGCCCTCGTTTTAGCAATGTCACAATTGTAGATTTCCCTCCACTCACGGGTCCCATTAATAATAAAATCCGCTTGCGAACATCTAATCTTCTTGCTGCAGGATGAAAGTATTCCTCTACCAATCTTTCAATTGCCGATTCGAGCCCGAAAATTTCTTGTCCAAAAAAGTTAAATAATTTTTGCCCATCTCTTTCTTCTAATCCAGAGCTTTTAATCATATTGTACACACGTGAATGGGCTGTTTGAGCAACTTCCGGCCTTTCCTTTACAATGTTTAAGTAATCCGCAAACGAGCCTTCCCATTTCAGTCTGTTTTCTTCTTCACGATAAACTTTAAACTTACTTAAAATGTCTATAGCCTTCCCTCCATTCTTAGCCTGATTTATAACATAGTATGAAATTAGAGAAATAATGATACCCAATAATGAGTCATTGTTGAGGATTCTTCTTTGAGGAAATCTTGAAGTAGCTCATGGAGCATGCATTCAACTGGTTAAAGTGTCATTAATCCTACTAAAGACCAATTTTATAGTTGTCAGCAGTTTTACCTTTTCTGCCATTCCTTCTAAAAAAATTGTGAATGTCAATATGTCATTATGAAACTCCCTATATAACAAACATATAATGTACTGTAACAACTTCGGAGGTGATTACACTGATTCATACGGTTAAACCAGGTGAAACACTGTTTCAACTTTCTAGAGATTATCGCACACCGCTATCCGCAATTATAAGCGCGAACCCATCTATCAATCCAAATGTACTTTATATTGGCCAACCTATTGTTATTCCAGGTTTTCCTGATCCTAATACAATTCCATATCAAATTGATGTTTCACTCAACAATCGTTGGCTTAGATTATATAAAGATGGTATTTTACAAAAGCAATATCCTATTGCGGTTGGAAAAATGTTAACCAATACACCTGTAGGAAATTTTATTATCATTAATAAAGCACCTAACCCAGGAGGCCCATTTGGAACAATGTGGATGAGCTTATCAAAAGATACGTATGGAATTCACGGCACAAATGATCCAAGCTCAATCGGTAAGGCCGTATCTCACGGCTGTATTCGTATGCATAATGAGGATGTAGAAGAGTTAGCAAGTATTATTCCAATAGGAACTCCGGTTTTTATACATCCATAATGGTAAATAGGACTACCCACAATAGTCTGATAGCTGACTTTTGTAGATAGTCCTTATTTTAAAATCTATTTATTCCAAACGTCTTTAGCGATACGTACAACATGACGTAATTTTTCCCATTGCTGTTCTTCAGTTAATAGATTGCCTTCTTCAGTAGAGGCAAAACCACATTGTGGACTTAAACAAAGTTGATCGATATTCACATATTTCGTTGCTTCTTCGATTCTTCCTTTAATTTCATCTTCATCTTCGAGTTCAGAAGTCTTGGAAGTAATCAATCCCAAAACGACATGTTGATCTTTAATGAATCGTAATGGATTAAAATCTCCTGATCGTTCATTATCAAATTCTAAGAAAAAGGCATCCACATTCACACGTGAGAATAGTTCTTTTGCGATCGGCTCATACGCACCTTGATATAACCATGATGATTTAAAATTCCCTCGACAAATATGGATCGTAACCGTCATATCTTCCGGTTTATTTGCTACTGCTTCAACAGTAATATCAGCAAACTTTTTTACTAATTCATCTGGATCAAATCCCTGCTCTTTTATCTTATCTCGGAAAACATCACTGAACAAAGCTCCCCAGCTTGTATCATCTAATTGTAAGTAGCGGCACCCTGCTTCATAAAAAGCTTGAATCGCATCTTGATATACTTTACTAATATCTTTAGCTACCTCATCGAGTGAAGCATATGTAGGATTGCTTAAATACGGTTCGCTTCCAACTACACCCGAGTAAAAAATCATATTAGGTCCTGGGATTGTAATTTTAGCAACATGCTCACCGGCAATACTTTTCAAATACTTAAAGTCTTCTAAAAATGGATGTTCTTTAGGGAACTTTAATTTCGAATCGACCATGTATGCCTCCGCTTTTTTCATCGCTCCATTAAAAGCACCCGAAAGGTCTATTTCATAAACACGAATCCCTTCAATCGCTCTGATAAAGTCTAAATGCCACCATCTTCTTCTAAATTCACCATCTGTTACAGCAGATAGACCAACTTCTTTTTGTTTTTCAACAAGCTTAGCAATTTCTATATCCTCAACTAATCGTAATTCTTCTTTAGTGATCTGACCTTGTTGATATTGTGCTCTTGCATCTTTAAGTACTTGTGGGCGAAGAAAGCTCCCTACATGGTCTGCTCGAAATGGTGCTTTAGTTACTGTATTAGTCAAATTAGACAACCCCTCTGAAGTTAAATTTGTATTTTTTATTGAGCTTTTCGAGGTACAAAAAAACCCCTTCTTAAAAGAAAGAAGAGATTGGCTTCATGGCTATTTACTCTTCTTATCTTCAAGCGTTACGCTTCTGGAATTAGCACAGTGCAAAAAAAGTCTGTTGCTGAGATATCAAAGGGCCAGTCCCTCCATCTCTCTAAATAAGAAAGTTACATATTTAATTACTAGTTAACAATCTACATGTATATCCATAGAATGTCAATAATCAGAACTATTTACCTGTTCAATTCAAGTTTTATCTTATTAAATATTTATTAATTCGTAGATTTGATATCGATCATATACTTTATTTAATTCTAATGACTAAAGTAGTGTCTGTGACTATGGTCCATAAAATTAAAGAAACGCACATCTTAAAAGATGTGCGTTTCTTCTGCTATCTATAATTATCCTCTTCGTCCGCCTCTTCCACCACGTTTAGACTCGGTGCTGCGTTTTAGAGTAGATAAGTTATCTTCACTTGATTTTAAGAATTTAGCCATCTTATCTTCAAAGGTTTCCTTCGGTTGGAAATTGCCTCGTGGACGACTATCTTTCTGGCGATATGGACGCTTCGTATATGAAGACGTATTTTCAACAGGTTTATCAATCGCTTTTTTAATGGATAAGGCAATTTTTCCTTCTTTTTCGCTTAGGACCTTAACTTCTACTTGATCCCCAACTTTCAGATGGTCATTAATATCTTTTACGTAAGCTTCTGCAACTTCACTAATGTGCACAAGTCCTGTGACCTTATCTGGCAACTCAACAAACGCACCAAAATTTGTGATTCCTGTAACCTTACCTTGTACCTTGCTACCAATTTCTACTGACAATCCATTTCCTCCTAATAAATACTATACTTTATTATATCAAATTTAATTTTTGGCGCCAGTATTCCGCTATATTTTTTAATATCAACAATATTTCCAATTTAATACTAATAACTTAAATAGTATCCGTGACTGGCACAATTAGATTTTTTAAAAAAATCTATCGTAATAGAGGGAATTGATAATATATTCAGAATATACAAGTGAAGGCGAAAGACCATTTTTGAGAGGAGGAAATGAGTAATGTCAAAGAAAGTATTATTGTTAGCTGGAGATGCCGTTGAGGCTTTGGAGATTTATTATCCTTATTATCGTTGTCTTGAAGAGGGCTATGATGTGCAAATAGCTGCTCCATCGAAGAAAAACTTACAGACGGTCGTTCATGATTTTATTGGTTGGGATACTTATACAGAGAGTAAAGGATACTTAATTGAATCTCATTTGGCGTTTGAGGATGTACATCCTGAAGAGTATGATGGATTGATTATCCCTGGAGGTAGAGCTCCTGAATACATTCGATTAAATGAAAATGTTCCAAAAATCGTTGCTCATTTCTTTGAGGCAAATAAACCTGTTGCAGCAATTTGCCACGCTAGTCTCATTTTAACAACTGTTTCTCAATACTTAATAGGTCGCGAATTAACGGCTTATATCGCATGTAAACCAGATGTAGAAGCTGCGGGTGCAACTTATATTGAAGATCCTCTCCATGTTCAAGGAAACCTCATTTCCGGACATGCTTGGCCTGATCTACCCGGATTTATGAGGGAATTCATTAAACAACTGAATCAATAAGGTTTGTTAATAAAAGATAGACAAAAGAACGTATCCATATATCCTAAAGTATTTTGGATACGTTTCTTTATAACTACTGATTCACTTCCTCATAAACCTCATTCATAAACAGTAAGCATTTGAAATTAGTATAAATTAAAATGTAGATCAGTTTTAATCTGTAATTCAATTGGATATTCTACACTCTAAGCTACTAAATTCCCCACACTTATTCTGCCTGCATTATTATTTCTCCGTTTGTTTCACAGAATAACCTTTTTGTAATTACTATATTTTTATTTCAAAAATACTATTTACAATCCCTTTCATTAAAAGCTACATTAAAAAATTTTTTTTAAGACAATCCAATGAGGCTTTTCTGTCGCTATTGCAGCCTAAAAATATTTGTAGGATGAACTTTTCACCTCTTAACTAAATGTATTAAAAACAAATCTTTGTCCATTCTAATATCACAAGGAGGTGAAAGTTATGGCTTCAAATAACCGAAGTTCAAATAAACTTGAAGTACCTGGTGTTCAACAAGCGATTGATCAAATGAAATATGAAATTGCTCAAGAGTTTGGTGTACAACTTGGAGGAGAGGCTTCTTCTCGTGCAAACGGTTCAGTTGGTGGAGAAATTACTAAACGATTAGTTCAAATGGCTGAAAACCAAGTAAAAGGAAATTCCGGGAAATAAAAATCCAAAGTAAGAAGGTAGAGTTATTATGCTCTACCTTTTTACTTTGGATTTAAAAACTTTAATTTAAATAATCACAGTCTAATCGAATTCTTCTAATTGGAATTCGTTCTTAAATGATTATAGTAACTTCTACCACATACTGCTTCAGAATGTACAGAGTGTATGTGGCAACACAAGGGTGCTGGTAGGTTTATTCCATTCTTAAGACCTTTTTCTTTCAGAAAACAGACTTTATCAAAATAAAAGGTGCGGCCGCAAAGGAACTTGAAACTAAATAAAATAAGTACACATGAGTTGATGTGATTCATTTTTTCTCTAACTTTTTAAGAGTTTCATCATTTCACTGTCCCGTCAACATTCTTTTCCAAAGTTATCAAGCAATGCACGCACTTCATCTGTTGATTTCGTGTTCATCAATTGATTTCTTAATTCAGCAGCTCCAGGGAATCCTTTGACATAAATTTTAAAAAAGCGATGAAGCCCTGTCATTGATCGTGGTAGTACTTCCGCATATTGATCTTGAAGATCAAGCTGCAGTCTTAAAAGATCAAGATACTCTTTACTGCTATGCTCTTTTGGCTCTTTTTCAAAAGCAAAAGGATTTTTAAAAATACCTCGCCCGATCATAACGCCATCAATACCATATTGTTCAGCAAGCTGCTGCCCAGTTTGACGGTCAGGAATGTCTCCATTGATTGTTAGTAGCGTATTTGGTGCGATACGGTCACGTAATTTTTTGATTTCCGGAATTAGCTCCCAATGCGCATCTACTTGGCTCATTTCCTTTCTTGTACGTAAATGAATAGAAAGGTTCGCAATATCCTGTTTTAAAATATGCGTTAGCCACTCCTCCCACTCATTTATATCGTTATAGCCAATTCGTGTTTTCACGCTGACAGGCAGTCCGCCCTCTTTTGCTGCTTGAATAAGTTCTGCCGCAACATCTGGACGCAGAATAAGACCACTACCTTTCCCTCTCGATGCCACATTCGGTACAGGGCAGCCCATATTAATATCGATGCCTTTAAATCCTAGCTCTGCCATGCCAATACTCATTTGACGGAAATATTCGGGATTATCCCCCCAAATATGTGCCACCATTGGCTGTTCATCTTCTGTAAAAGTCAAACGGCCACGCACACTTTTCATGCCCTCTGGATGACAATAGCTATCCGAGTTTGTAAACTCTGTGAAAAATACATCCGGTCGACCGGCTTCACTTACAACGTGACGAAAAACAACATCTGTCACATCTTCCATTGGTGCAAGTACAAAAAATGGTCGTGGTAAATCACGCCAAAAATTATCTATCATTTCAAACTCAAATCCTCTCACTATGGATACAACTTCAAACTCTCGGTCAAAAAATATAAAGCCTAATGTTCCACTTCTTTTACACTTATATCATGTTTAATAACTTATTATCAAACACAAGTACATTTGGACATTTATAATTTATGAAAAACTATTGTGAAAATCTGCAATATTTATTTTAACCAAAATTGATCCTGAATGTTATTTTACACACAAAAAAGCAGATGGTATAGATTTTTTCTATACCATCTCCAACCTCGCGACCACTTCGCAATGTGTCGCATGCGAGAACTTACTACATAAGAAATAAATTTATCTAAACATAAATAACCATACATTTGAAAAACCCCTTTCCAAAGAAAGAGGCTTTTGTGAAAATTAAGTATACTATTCCCTTACGCTCTATATCTTACAGCCAAACCTTTTAAGAATTTACGTGCGAAATTATCGCCACAATCTTTATAATTTCTATGCCCTGGCTTTCTTAAAATAGCGCCTAATTCACCTTTTGAAACGGCTATACCGCCATCATCAAGGATATCCAACATATCTTCCGTTGTTAGTTGTAGTGCTACTTTCAATTTCTTAAGAAGCATATTATTCACATGGTCCTTAGTAGTTTCAGGAGCTTTTGGTTGTCCTTGTTTTGTATCTTGTTTTCCTCTTTTGAAAGTAATGAAACCATTTAAAAATGACTCTAACATTTTATAATCACATTTTATCTGATCGTCATTTTCTTCTACGCTAGCTTCATCATCAAATTCATCTTTTGATTTTGTCAATATTTTTGGTACTTCTTCTCTTGTTACTTCCATACCACCAAGTTTAAATATCTCTACCATATCTCTATTTTTTATATCTAGAGCGTATCTTGTTCTAATTAAAATATCATTGTTATCCATTTATAATGCACCTCATACTATTGCTTATTTTCTTCGTCGCTTCAGCAGTTTGATTGTCCTTTAAGAATCTTAACACGTATATACACAACGTTGTTAGTAGTACCTTAAAAAAATTCTATTTCTATCAATTAGCTTTAGGAGTCGACATCTATATATTTACATCACCTACATTATTCAAATGGCGATAACTCTCCAAATATGTGTAAACACTCTTACAATCTCCATTTTCACAAGAACTAACGTTTTTTTCAAGTTATGTCGCATTCTCTTTTAAACTTCCATAAAACGGAATATAACTTAGTACTCACACATCTTTATTTTCTCGCTTACTAACTAATCTATACTACTCTTTAGTGATTTTAATAATTGAACAATAATTTAAAAAAGACCATAGAATATTTTCAAATCCATGGTCTTCTTTAGCATCGCACTGTATGTGTTTTTGTATATAGACTTACTCAAGACAAGCTGACTAAAGTCATAAGATTAATAATCCATCAATCAAAACGGGAATACATTTCATTTCAATTGATCGTTAAATTAACATTTTCTTATCAGTAATATTTAGTATTTTTCAATTGATTGCATAGGCTTCCATGTACTTTTTTTCAAAGTAAGCATGACAATAAAGGAAATGCAATATAGAACAGCTAAATAGACCATCGCAACTGTCATGTCATAACTCTGTAGAATATATCCTACAAGGATTGGTGAAAATCCTCCAATAGCTCTACCGAAGTTAAAGATTGTGTTTGTAGCCGTACTTCGAATCTGAACGGGATAAAAGCTACTAATTAATGCACCATATCCGGCAAACATTCCATTTGAGAAGAATCCAACGATTGCACCACCTAATAATACGCCCACACTTCCAGTTGCATATGAGTATAAAAACACAGCACATGCAGAGGCAAGAAGAAAGATTCCAAAGGTACGCTTTGCTCCAAATCGATCCATGAATCTTCCGAAGGTTAACATACCAATAATCATTCCTACTGCTGTACTGATTGTCCAAAGTGCAGAGCTTGAAATAGATAAGCCTTGTGATTTTTGTAGCATAGATGGAAGCCAAATCATCAAGCCATTATAACCAGCAATTTGAACAGTTGCCATTATGATTAAAGAGATTGTCGTCATTGTAGTTCGAGGGGTTTCAAACAATTGAAATAACTTACTCTTTTCATCTTTATTACCGATTTTCTTATTCTTCTGAGCAGCTAGCCACTCAGGTGATTCGTCTAGATTCTTACGTACAATAACGGCAAAAATAACAGGCACCACACCAACGAAAAATAATGCTCTCCACCCTAAAGTAGGAAGAATAATTGCACTAAGCAACGCCGCGATAATGACACCGTATTGAGCACCTACACTTACATAAGAAGATGCTCTCCCTTGTTTATTCTTCGGCCAGGCTTCTGCAACAAGCGCCATACCGATTCCATATTCACCACCAGCACCTAATCCTGCAATAAATCTATATATATATACTTGCTCAATATTTGTTGCTAATCCTGTGAATGCTGTGCCTATTGCAAACAGCAAAACAGTATAGGTAAAAACTTTTACTCGACCATACTTATCTGCTAGAATTCCAAAAATAATTCCACCTAATAACATACCTATATTTGTTATAGAAGAAATAAGTCCACCAGTTGCTAAATCAATGTTAAATTCCGAAATAATCATTGTCATCGCAAAAGAAATAAACATGATGTCCATACCCTCTAATGTTAAACCAGCTACCGATGCTACCACCGTTTTTTTTCGATAATCCATTTTACGATCCTCCAATATTTTCTTAATGCAAATAATCTCTTTTATTTCAAGAGGAATGGATGTATCAATCTATTAAATGAAACTTTTCCATTTTCCTTTTAAGCCTCACAGGACTTACTTTAAAAGAGGTACTAAAGTTATGTCTACTCACAACATTAAAGCAAAATAAAATACCCTTCCGTCAGAGAGGACAAAAGGGCATGAAAAAGCAAAGATATAATAACGTATAAAATATCAAGTAGCCCTTTTTAGCCTCTCTGGGCTATATTAAAGGATAATTATCTTGTTACTTATTCTATCAAACTATAATTTGTTTTACCATGTCATATTATAGAAAAATAATGTGCTACATTAAAGTGCAATTTGGTTACCTGTATCTTTTATTACTAGCTTTCCACAGCTTCACAATGTACGGCGTGTATGGCGTAACAAAGAGGTTTTGGTGAGTTTATGCAAAAGGGATTGGTCAACTTAGAATCATGCATTTTATATTATGCTAGGTTAAGACAGGCGGATATTCGTTTTATCTCCTGTTACCTGACGCTTTTCCTTATATGAAATCACTCCAATCAAGCCAATTATGGAGAATATCACTGGCGTGATGAAACCATAGTAGTATCCATCAACTTGATTACCTGAAGTAGCTTGAAAATAATCCAATATAAATCCAAAAATGATTGGTAGCAAGACAGCACTTAGAAAGCCACCCGTATTCGCAACTCCAGAAACAATGCCAGATTCTTTTATAGGGAAAGATTGGCGTACAGCTGCAAAGGTTAATGCACTTGACCCATATCCAAAACCAATGATAAAGAAAAGTATAATTAACAAGAAAAATGACGGATGTCCATTAAATAAAAGGAAAGAAAACCATCCCAATAAAACAGTGATATGAACGACAATATATGGCCGTTTTATTGTTTCTAACCGGCTTGAAATCCAACTAGTTAGAGGAGCTCCAATAAGTGCCCCGATGAGACCAATCATAATCAGCTGGCTTGCATCTGAGCGTGTCATTTCATACATATTCATTCCATATGGTACTGCCCAAGAACTGATAAACCCTACATAACCTCCGACTACTCCAAAATGACAAAAGAATAGAGCCCATGCTTGACGATTTGAAAAAATTCTTCGTAATAAAACTACTGTTTTTTCGCGTTGTACTTCTACTGTTACTACTACCGGTTCATCCCAAAAAATTCTTTTAGGTTTTTTTACAAGTACAAAATAAAGGAGAAAGCCACATAAACATAATAGTAGTCCTGCTGAGAAAAATGCCGCCCTCCAACCAAGTAAAATTATCCATTCGGAGAAAGGGACTGTCGCCAACAAGAAACCCAGACTTCCTGTCATGCCCGCCAGGCCAATTAATCGAACAAATTCCTTTGTATGAAACCATTGGGCCAAAATTAGCACCATATTAACCCATATGGTCGCATCCCCTATCCCAGTTAATATTCTAGAAAAAAACAAGACCAATTCATGTGTACCAAGACTATAAATGATTGTACCTAAACCTGTAAGTAAGGCCCCGATAATTAGAAAAAAGTTTGGACCATAACGATCAGCCAAAATCCCCATTGGAATTTGCAAACTCGTATACACAAAAAATTGTATACTCGTCAATAAGCCAATCGTTGATGCAGTTACATTAAAATCCCTCATTAATTGGTCTGTAATCAATCCTGGAGCAGTTCGTTGGCTTGCCATTAACAAATAAGTAAATAATACAGCAACAAATACAACCCATCTGTATCTGCTATTTTGTTTTTCCAATGATTTCTACTCCTATTAGCTTTTACTCTATGTATATGATTTTCATGTAACGGTAAACCCTGTTTTTCAGAATAGTTTTATGATTTGAATTTGGTCAGAGGTTTTTTATTCAATAAATCCAATATAAAGTTTGAATCTTGGATTTTATCACGTCTCATATATGATATTTCTCATCTTCTTCTCAATCTGCACTTCACTTACAAAAAAGTGGATAAAGGATGGAGAGATAGGGATACCCCCTTTTCTATCCATTCTTTATCCACATGGTTTGCACAACTTTATTTCATGTAGCAAGAGTCTATTTTTGCTTTACTATACTAATTCCAACCACGCAACAGCTTCGCAATGAGCCGTATGTGGGAACATATCCACAGGTTGCACTTCCTGTGTTTTATAGCCACCATCTTCTAAGATCCTTAAATCTCTTGCCAATGTAGCTGGGTTACAAGATACATACACAACACGTTTTGGACGTTGCTCTAAAATTGTATTTAACAATGCTTCGTCGCAACCTTTGCGTGGTGGATCGACTACTAAAACGTCTGCTGTTTTGCCTTCTTTGTACCAGCGTGGAATGACTTCTTCTGCTGGACCTGCCTCGAAATACGTATTTGTAAAGCCATTCAGTTCAGCGTTACGTTTTGCATCTTCAATTGCTTGCGGTACAATTTCCACACCCATTACAGATTTCGCTTTTTGTGCTAGGAATAATGAAATTGAACCAATGCCACAGTAAGCATCGATCACTGTTTCGTCCCCTTTTAGGTCTGCGTAATCTAAAGCTTGCTTATAAAGCACTTCTGTTTGCTCTGGGTTTACTTGATAGAATGAACGCGCTGAAATTTCGAAGCGTACGTCGCCAATTGTATCTTCAATGGTGTCATTGCCCCAAAGTTTCAACGTTTCATTACCGAAGATAACGTTTGTTTTTTCACCATTAATATTTTGCATAATTGATGTTACATTTGGTACGAGTTGCTTGATCAGTTCCACTGCTGCTTCAGCTTGCGGGAATTTGCGCTTTTTCGTTACAAGTACTACCATTACTTCATTTGTTGCACGGCCTTTGCGTACTACTACATGGCGTAGCATACCTTGTCCTGTGTGCTCATCATATGGTTTGATACCTAACTTCCAAAGGCGTGGTTTTAAGCCTTCTAAAATGGCGTCTGCTTCTGCTGTTTGGATTAGGCAACGATCTGTATCAACGATATCATGTGATTTTGTTTTGTAAAAACCTGCAATCGGTGCTTCGCCGTTTAAGCCAAATGGAATCTGAGCTTTATTGCGATAATTCCATGGATTGTCCATACCTTTAACAGATAACACTGGTGCGTCAATCTTACCGATACGTGTCATAACATTACGGACCATTTTTTCTTTCCATTTCAATTGACCTTCGTATGATAAGTGCTGTAGCTGACAACCCCCACATTGTGCAAATACAGGGCATGGTGCTGCGACGCGATCAGGTGAAGGTTCTGTAATGTCGATAATTTTTGCGAAGCCGTAGTTTTTTAATGTTTTTAATACATGGACTTCAGCAGTTTCATCAGGCAGCCCACCTTGTATAAAAAGTGGGTAACCATCGATTTTCGCAACGCCTGCTCCGTCATGTGTTAAGTCTTCTATATAAACCGTCAAACGGTCATTTTTCTTTACTGGTGCTGTCATTTTCGTACTTCCTCCATTTCAGTTCTTCTATTGTACCATGACCTCTTAGAAGGAACAAAAGCGCAGAGTGCCGTCAAGCGGTGGAGGACACTCATATGAAGTTGCTTTTTGACTTCATATGAGTGTTCGAAGCGACCTCGATGGTGTGGTACACGAAGCTAGATGCAGAAAAAATCCAAATGCCAAAATCGACACTTGGATTTAAAAAGTTAATTATTCACCTTTCGTAACTGGCCCATCTTTTAATGCTACAAAGAAGGCTACGGCAATGGATGCTGCTAAAACAATAAATGGTGCATAGAAAATTAGAAAATTAACCATTCTGAAAATCCTCCCTTATGCATGATGGTCTTTTTTCCCTCGAATATAATCTTTGTTGAATAAGAATAACTTCATGAGTAAATATATTGATGGGATTAACAGTAATAATCCTAGCACGAAAGCAACTACTAAAGCGGTTGCCATTGCTGGATTCGTAAAGCTATCATATATAGTCAAGTATGGGTAAAGTAAATATGGGTAATGTGAGATACCGTATGCAAAAAATGCTAAAGCAAATTGACCAATAAGTAAGCCTAGTGCCCAGCTATAATGCTGTTGCTTCCAAATAAACCATACTGTAATGACAAACATGATTGCTGACAGGCCGAACATCCAGCCAATATCAATCATGCGATTAAAATGTTCGACGTTATGTTTACTTAACTCAAACATAATCCCAATAACAGAAATTGCTAATGGACCTGCCCAAATGAGCGCGTATTTTCTTAGAAGCTTTGTAGCTTTTCGATCTCCAGCTTTATCTGCATACCAAGTTAAAAATACCGCTGATATATATAGAACAGCCGCTATTGCCAACACGACTATACTCCAAGTTAATGGGCTTGTGAATAATGCATGATAATCTAGCACTGGATTATCATTCACCATCGATACAAAGCCCCCTTCAGAAATCGTTAACACTACTGATAATGAAGCTGGGATTAACAATCCTGCCGCTCCGTACATAAACGAATAACCTTTATGTCCCCGTGACCCATACGATTCAAAAGCGTAATAACTACCACGAATGGCAAGGAGAATAATCGCAATACTTGCTGGTACGAGTAATGTTGTTCCGTAATAAAAAGCTGTTTTCGGGAAGAAACCAACAACTCCTACGAAAAAGAATACTAAGAATACATTCGTTACTTCCCAGACTGGTGACAAATAACGTTGAATAATATTCGTTAAAATATGTTGTCGCCCTGTTAATACACCATAAGCATTGAAAAATCCTGCACCAAAGTCAATCGAACCGATTATTAAATAGCCTAATAAAAACAGCCACAATACGGAAATCCCTAGAATTTCTAATGTCATGAGAAGTCACCGCCTTTTTCAGCTTTGCGATCTTCAATTTCTTGTTCAATTGGATTGTGACGGAACATACGACGAAGTACAACGACGCTACCAACACCTAAAACAATATATAAGCCACAGAATAATATCAACATAATGTCCACATGATCACTTGTTGTTGCAGCTTCTGCTACCTTCATATACTTTCTTAAAATCCATGGTTGGCGACCAACTTCTGCAAGCCACCAGCCAGCTTCAATGGCAATAATAGATAACGGCCCACCTGCAACAATGACCCAGCGGAACCATTTAGTACTTACAAATGACCAGCCACGAATTTTACCTAATACATACGCTGCTGACACTAATACCATGAACATACCGATCATGACCATCGTATCGAACAAGTAGTGAATGTAAAGTGGTGGTGTTTCATCTTCTGGAAATTCATTTAACCCAATAACCTCAGCTGTAGGATTTGAATGTGCTAAAAAGCTTAAAGCATAAGGCACTTTAATGGCATACTTCACTTCTTCACCATCGGTTACACCAAATAGAACAAGTGGAGCATTTTTCTCAGTTTCAAAATGCCACTCTGCTGCTGCTAATTTTTCTGGTTGATATTCTACTAAGTATTTTGCAGAGAAATCTCCAATGATTGCTGATGCAACAGCAAATACTAAACCAACTTTCATTAATAAGAACAATGCTTTTTTGTGATAAACGTGCGTTGAACCTTTAAGCATTTTAAATGCTGCAATAGCTGCTAAAACAAAAGCTGCTGTCATGTAGGCTGTTACGACAACATGTGCTACTTTAGTTGGCATTGCTGGGTTTAACATCGCTAAAATTGGTTGTATATTAACGAGCTGACCATCTACGACATCAAAGCCTTGTGGTGCGTTCATAAATGCATTCACAATTGTTATAAAGACTGCTGACATCGATGCACCAATTGCAACAGGAATTAATAATAGTAAATGTTTCTTTTGATTTTCAAAACGGTCCCAAGTGTATAAATAAATACCTAAGAAAATTGCTTCAAAGAAAAACGCAAATGTCTCCATAAAGAGTGGTAATGCAATAACATTACCTGCTAGCTGCATGAAGTTAGGCCATAGTAGCGATAACTGCAAACCGATAGCGGTACCTGTTACTACACCAACTGCAACGGTAATAACGAATCCACGCGCCCAACGCCTTGCCAGTAAAATATAATGCTCATCATTCTTCTTAATCCCTACCCATTGTGCAATCATAATCATCAATGGGACACCTACGCCAATCGTAGCGTAAATGATATGGAAAGATAATGTAAGCTCCGTTAAGACACGGCTAAAAAATACAGCACTTTCATTTTCCATGATTGTTCCTCCTCAGCTTCCGAAAATACGTCCGACGAGTGACAGCAGCATAATACCTGCTACGATAAAGCTTAACCAGATTAGTTTCTTCTCATGTGTTTTATACATAGCGCACTCTCCCTTACTTATTATTATACCCATAGCAACCGGTATTCTAACTTCCGAACGTGACAGATTTATCACGTATTCATGTTCAAAATATGATAAAAGAATGTTCAAAATGTGAATTGATATTTATCTTGAGCAAAGAATTTGCATTTCACGTTTTAAATAAAAGAAAAGACTAGAAAGCAGCATGGCTTCTAGTCTTAAAACATTCATTATATTATGGTCTATCTTGTTCTCTAATATCATCAATTGGTACAAAGACTTCAATATGTCTTTTTAAATTTCTAAATTCAGCAGGAATATCTCCACCGTATTCACCATCTAAATTTAACTGTACTACTTCATCCGAAGTCACTTTCACATGACTAGCCTTTGCATGGATAACATGTGGGTCTTTAAAATGTTCCCCACGAACTGCAAGTGAAACAAGTTTGATAAAATCAGCGATATTACATTTTTTCAAAATAAACATGGAGAAGTAGCCATCATTAATACTTGAGTTTGGTGATAATTTTTCAAATCCGCCTACTGAGTTTGTTAAGCCGATTAAGAACATCATTGCTTCATCTTCAAATACTTCTCCATCGTATTCAATACGCATTTTAGAAGCTTTTATAGACGGTAGCATCTCTATTCCTTTTAAATAATAAGCCAGTTGTCCAATAATTGTTTTTAGCTTACTAGGTACTTCGTAAGTCAGTTCAGTAATACGACCGCCGCCAGCAATATTGATAAAATGACGATCATTCACTAATCCTACATCCACTGGAATAGTATCACCTTTAATAATAATATCTACAGCTTGCTTTATATCTCGTGGAATATGTACCGCACGTGCAAAGTCATTTGTTGTCCCCATCGGTATTAACCCAATTTTAGGTCTCTCTTCAAACTCACTAACCCCGGCGACAACTTCGTTTAATGTCCCATCTCCACCTACAGCAATGATCACATCAAATTTACGCTCAACCGCTGCCTTTGCAGCAGTAGTTGCATCGCCTGCACAGGTAGTAGCATGACAAGAGGCTTCATAGCCGGCGACTTCTAATTTTTCTAATACTTCAGGTAGATGCTTTTTGAAAATTTCTCTACCCGATGTGGGATTATAAATGATTCGTGCTCGTTTCATATCATTACCTTCTTTGCTCTACAATTTTCTAATTATGTTAACGGAAAAATTCTGTGGAATGTTCCCAAAAGTACTTAAGGCTCAAAATAGGCTGTCTCAACGTTTATATTAAATACGTTAGGCAGCCCTTTATTTTTTGTAATGTGATATCAAAATTCCAATTTGATGCCATCCAAATATGAAAAGCTTTCAATCCCATTATACAGAATCATCCTTATTGTGCAAATGACGGTTTTATTTTAAAGTGTCTGTTATAACTTTACGGAAATCATCATACACCCAGCCCCAAAACTCTTCATTTGAAGCATTCTCTTCAGTAATACCTGCGAATAATTCCTTTTGTTTCTCTGTAAATGTTGGATCATCCTGTGAAGGTAGTTTGGCTTTGTTTGCTAACACATATTCTTGTAATTGTGGTGCACGAGGTCCCCATTTTCCAATCACTTCTCCTGCTTCACTTAAAATAATATAAACAGGAATAGAGCGACCACCATTTGTTAAATATTGATCCATTAACTCTAAATTTTGATCACGGTAAACACAACGCATTTCTAAATTAGCTGCCTCTGCAATTTTACGGATGATTGGATTGTTCATCATCGCATCACCACACCAGTCTTCAGTTATCGTTAGAATATGTGGTTTTTTAGATGCAAGTAATGAAATAAACTCTTCATCCTCAGGCAGTTGGTAATTATTATAAACTTTAAAGCTGTTATCCTTATGCGTTGTCATACTATCCATATAATCTTGAATTGAAATTGCTTCGTCAAAATATTGTTGTTCAGTTTTCATATGTAAAACCTCCTTGAAAATAGTGTAAATGTTTTATGAATTTTTGGCAAAGTTCTAAACATGCATATCTCAAATAAGATGTTGTTACTCCGCTACTACTCGTTTTAAATTAACTTTGTATTATATTGAGTTAGTATTGATTTTGATAAAACGAAGCGCACTGTCATGAGTGGATCGACTATCTGGCAAATTTCAATTTGACCAGCCGCACTTAATAACATGGTAACTTCGGCTAGTGATCGTCCTGTTTTTTGTACAATTCTATTAGCCATTAACTCCGTTGCAAGTCTGCTTGCTTCATCTAATGTTTTGGCAGAAGCAATTTGTGTAAACACTTCTTCATTTTCTAGTAAAGGTTGTTCTATTGTCTCTCCTTTTAACACCTCTAATGTAACTGTCGCTGCTCCTTCTACTTCAACACCCGTAACACCAATTTCCCCATCACCCATTGCAGCATGGAAATCACCAAGACCAAATAATGCACCTTCAACGAAAACAGGGAGATATAAAATTGCGCCCTCTGTAATCATTTTATTATCCATATTCCCCCCATGTGGGCCAGGTGTGCCACAATTAATTGCTTCTTCTTTAGGTGCAACACCGATAACGCCAATCATCTTATTAATAGGTAATTTAATGTCGTTTAAGAACACATGGTCATCTTTTATCGGCAAAATTTTGATCGTCGATTCAGTCAAACGATGTCCTAATGTACCTTCATTTGGCAAGGTCATCATCACACCTTGTGAGCCGATTTCAATTTTATCAATTTTGACTTTTAAAATGTCCCCAGGCATCGCTTCTTCAATATAAATAGGCCCAGTTGCAGGATTCGTTTGATCCCATGCTAATTGTTCTATCTTATCCGCCTCAGATGTCACTTGATTTTGAAAGCAATCGAAAGTTTCGATACGAATTGTTGTACCTGATGAAATCATTTTAATAGGCTCGTGATTTTTATCAAAAGCATAAATGATGCTTTCAGAACGACTAAGTGTTTCCATATGAATGCCCCCTTACTTTTTCTCTACTATAGCAAAAAAAGACTGCTTGAGGCACGGATGCCCAAGCAGTCTTTGAAAGTTTTAAATTAGCGTTTGTTGATTTCTTCAAGAAGGATTTTGTTAACCATTGGTGGGTTAGCTTGTCCTTTAGTTGCTTTCATGATTTGACCTACTAAGAAGCCAATTGCACGATCTTTACCGTTTTTGAAGTCTTCAATTGATTGTTGGTTGTTGTCCAAAGTTTCTGTAACAATTTTAAGTAAAGCTGTTGGATCAGAAAGTTGAACAAGACCTTTATCTTTAACGATTTTTTCTGCATCGCCACCGTTTTCAACTAGCTCTTTGAAAACTTTTTTAGCGATTTTAGAAGAAATTGTACCTGCAGAGATTAATTTAACCATACCTGCTAGTCCTTCTGGTGTTAAAGCAGTATCTTTTAATTCTTTTTGTTCTGCATTTAAGTAAGCAGATACTTCACCCATTAACCAGTTAGAAGCAAGTTTAGCGTCTGCTCCAGCCGCTACTGTTGCTTCAAAGAAATCTGCGATGTCTTTTTGCAATGTTAAAACGCCTGCATCATATGCTGTTAAGCCTAGTTCTTCAACATATCGAACTTTACGAGCTGCTGGTAATTCAGGGATTTCATCTTTTACGCGTTGTAACCATGCATCGTCGATTACGATATCAACTAAGTCTGGCTCTGGGAAGTAACGGTAATCGTCCGCGCCTTCTTTTACACGCATAAGGATTGTTTTACCTGTTTTTTCATCGAAACGACGAGTTTCTTGCTCGATGACACCGCCGGCATTTAATACAGCTGCTTGGCGTTTTTCTTCAAACTCAAGACCACGGCGAACGAAGTTGAATGAATTTAAGTTTTTCAATTCAGTTTTTGTACCGAATTCATCTCGGCCGTATGGACGGATTGAGATATTGGCATCACAACGAAGTGAGCCTTCTTCCATTTTACAGTCAGATACACCTGTATATTGGATGATTGATTTGATTTGCTCAAGGTAAGCGTATGCCTCTTCTGGAGTACGGATATCTGGTTCAGATACGATTTCCACAAGTGGTGTACCTTGACGGTTAAAGTCAACTAGAGAGCTGTTTTTACCATGAGTAAGTTTACCCGCATCTTCTTCCATATGAAGACGAGTAATACCAATACGTTTTTTCTCACCGTTTACTTCAATATCAACCCATCCGTTTTTACCGATTGGTTTATCAAATTGTGAAATTTGGTAAGCTTTCGGATTATCAGGGTAGAAATAGTTTTTACGGTCGAATTTAGTATGTTGTTCGATTTCCATATTAAGTGCTAGAGATGCACGAATTGCGTAATCTACAACGTTTTTGTTTACAACTGGTAAAACACCTGGGTAACCTAGGTCAATTACTGTTGTGTTTGTATTTGGTTCAGCACCAAAGTGGTTTGGTGAACCAGAAAAGATTTTAGAGTTTGTTTTTAACTCTACGTGTACTTCTAAACCAATGACTGTTTCAAAGTTCATGTTATTTTACCTCCCAAATTTGAGGAGTTTCTTTGTGGAATTCAGTTGCTTTTTCGAAAGCATCTGCCACACGGTAAATTGTAGTTTCGTCGAAGTATTTACCAATAATTTGTAAACCAAGTGGTAGACCATCTTCAAATCCACATGGAATTGAGATAGCTGGTACACCTGCTAAGTTAATAGGAATCGTTAAAATATCGTTAGCGTACATTGTCATAGGATCTTCAACATTTTCTCCAATTTTGAATGCTGGAGTTGGAGTTGTAGGCCCTAGAATTACATCAAATTCTTCGAAAACTTTATCGAAATCTTCTTTGATTAATGTACGAGCTTGTTGTGCTTTTTTGTAGTAAGCATCATAAGTACCTGCACTTAATGAATACGTTCCAAGCATGATACGACGTTTTACTTCATCTCCGAAACCTTGAGCACGAGTTTCTTTGTAAAGTTCTTCTAGGTTTGTAACGTTTTCAGCGCGGAAACCGAAACGGATACCGTCAAAACGTGATAAGTTTGAAGATGCTTCAGAAGAAGAAAGGATGTAATATGCTGCTAATGCATATTTTGAGTGAGGAAGTGATACTTCTTCCCAAGTTGCGCCTTGAGCTTCTAATACTTTAAGTGCATCAAGAACTGATTGACGTGCCGCTTCTCCAACACCTTCACCTAAATATTCTTTAGGTACAGCGATACGAAGACCTTTCACATCACCAGTAAGAGCTTCTACAAAGCTTGGTACTTCAACGTTTGCTGAAGTTGAATCGTTAGCATCCACACCTGAGATTGCTTCAAGTAATAATGCATTGTCTCGTACATTACGAGTAATTGGACCGATTTGATCAAGTGAAGAAGCGAATGCTACTAAACCGTAACGAGATACACGACCATAAGTTGGTTTCATCCCAACAACACCACAGAATGAAGCTGGTTGACGAATTGAACCACCTGTATCAGAACCTAATGAAAATGGTACTTCTCCTGCTGCTACAGCTGCTGCTGAACCACCTGAAGATCCACCAGGTACGCGGTCAAGACTCCATGGGTTACGAACTGGTTTGATGCCTGAGTTTTCATTTGAAGAACCCATTGCAAATTCATCCATGTTCAATTTACCGATTGTTACCATTCCAGCTTCACGTAATTTATTGACAACCGTTGCGTCATAGATTGGGTTGAAGCCTTCTAGAATTTTACTTGCACAAGTTGTTTCTAAGCCTTCAGTAACGATATTGTCTTTAACACCGATAGGTAGACCGAATAGTGGTCCTCTTTCTTCAAAAGGAACTACATCCATTTCTTTTGCTTGTGCTGTTGCTTTTTCTTCATTTAATGCTAAAAACGCGCCTACTTCACCATCTAGTGCAGCTACACGTTTGTAAGCTTCTTCTGTTAAGTCAGCGATTGAGATTTCTTTTGTTTTTAAAAGTTCTTGTAACTCTTGTGCTGATTTTGTAAACAATGTCATATGTGGCCCTCCTTACTGACTATTATTCTGTAATGATTGGTGGTACTTTAACTAAACCGTCTACATGTTCTTTTACGTTTAACATCATAACTTCACGATCTAAACCTTTCACTGCAACGTCTTCACGTAAAACGTTTACAAGTGGTAAGACATGTGTTGTTGGTTCAACATTAGTAGTATCTAATTCATTAAGTTGCTCTGCAAATTTAGTAATCGCACCTAATTGTTGTGCAAACTTTTCAGCTTCAGCTTCTGTAATAGCTAGACGAGCTAAGTTAGCAACGTGCTTAACTTCTTCTTTTGTAATATTCGCCATTCTTCACACCTCCGAATTCAATAACCATACCGATAATAATATCATTTTTAGTAATATTTATGCAAGGCGATACTTTTCGCTAAAGTGACGCCAAACGCTTGAAAATAAAGGCTTTTCTTTCCTTTATTATCAACCTTACTATCCTCATAATTCATTATAGCAAAATGAATAGAGATAATTGACTACCTTCAGATTATACAATTTATCGACACAAATAAGTATGATTTTCATACTTTCTACTAAAGTAAAAGAGTGCGACAGATTTGTCGCACTCTTTCTATTAAAAACTAATCATTATATATATGAACATATGGCTCACTTGAATTAGCTTCTTTTACTACTAATGCCTCTGGTCCGTTGACAGAAGTTACATTAACTTCGACCTTTAATCCTTTAGGGAATTGATCAATTACTGCACCAGCCATGAATTGTGTGAAACCAACAATTTCAGAAGTACCGTAAAATTTAATTGGAATATCTATGTTTAACTTTTTAATTTTATTATCTTGATAGAAGCCTGTTCCAATAACATTTGTATAGTTAGAGAAGTACTTTTCAATATCTTGTTTAAAGAATTTAAAATATTGATTCATTTCACGGTAATTTTCTTCACTATCATTTGTTGGGAACAACACATATTCCTCTTTAATCGATTTCCACTCTGAGATTTTATTAGATCCCTCATCTACAATACCGTAAGAGATATATGTACCTGGAACAATGGAGCTACGACTTTGCTGTTTAAATAGTCCAACAACCATTGGCACATTTTCTAGTCCCTCTTTTTGACGTAATCGTTGGATGATTTGAGCAGCAATTTTTTCACCCTGTTTTGTTAATGCCTGTTCAGGTATTTGTTCTTCATATGTTGCACCATAATCTTCTTTTTGATAATAGTAAATAGAGTTAAGAGCCAAACCGATTGAAACACCAGCAAGCTTCACTTTATTTTTCCCTGCTTTTTCAAGATAGTTTTGTTCTACGATATGCGCCAAATAGATAGGAGCCTTTTTAGCACGTTCTGTTGGCGACATACTCTTGTTAGTAGCAGGGTTTAAACCATCATCTGTTTGGGAACTACGCGCAAGCCATGAAGAGGCAGTTTCCTTATCAATATACTGCCCCTCTTGGAAAAAGTACTTTCCTGGGTCAAATGCGTTTTGAGATAAGCGTAATAGTCCACTTTCTGCTTCAGTAATATCATATTTCGAATAAATGTTTGAAACAATCAAACCTCTACTTGCACTTGCTTTATAAGGTAAAAGAGTACGATAGTATTGGTCATCAATTTGCATATTAGGAATGATCGTTGCTTCTTCCTTGTCTTTAGCATCGCTTTGTACTACTTCCGTGTCATTCTTTAATGATGGAACGCAACCTGCAAGCATGGTGACAACAATCATCGCCGGTATCCAGCGAAGTCGTTTCATGATCTTGATCTCCTTTACACAGTTAATTCTTGAAGAAGGCGGTTTTCATCCCAAACTTCAATGCCAAGTTGTTCGGCTTTTGCTAGTTTGGAGCCTGCTTCTTCTCCGGCGATTACTAGGTCTGTTTTTTTACTTACACTTCCAGTAACTGTACCGCCTAACTGTTCTATTTTCTCTTTTGCATCTTGTCGTGTCAATTGTTCTAATTTACCGGTTAAAACAACTGTTTTTCCTGAAAATATACTCTCTATGTCAGTAACATTTACTTTTTTACCTTTAAAGTCCATGTTCACACCTGCATCAGAAAGCCTTTGTATCAATGCTTGAACTTCTTCATTCTCAAAATAAGAAAGCAATGATTCGGCCATTTTCTCACCAATATCATTTACATTCACAAGTTCGTTTGTTGTTGCTTTCATTAAATTCTGCATAGAACCAAATTCTTCAGATAATACGCGCGCTGCTTTTGCACCAACGTGCCGAATACCTAAGCCAAATAATAAGCGCTCCATTGAATTTTCTTTCGAGTTTTCAATAGCTGTCACTAGATTATTTGCTGATTTTTCGCCCATACGCTCTAATTGAACTAAATCTTCTACTTTTAATTTATATAGGTCTGATACATCTTTTACGAGATCAGATTTTAATAATTGCTCTACAACTTTTTCACCGCAACCATCGATATTCATGGCATTTCGTGAGACAAAATGAGCCATACCTTCTGAAATTTGAGCGAAACATTGTGGGTTTACACAGCGAAGTGCTACTTCACCTTCTAAACGTATAAGCTCACTATCACAAGCTGGGCAATGTGTTGGCATTTCATAAGGAACCGAATCTTCACTACGTTGATCAAACAATACGGATACAACCTCAGGGATGATATCACCGGCTTTACGGATAATAACTTGATCTCCGATTCGGATATCCTTTTCGCGAATAATATCCTCATTATGCAATGTTGCACGCCCAACAGTTGTCCCTGCTACAAGAACTGGTTCTAGTATAGCTGTAGGGGTAACAACACCTGTACGACCAATAGTCAAATCTACGTCTAAAACTTTAGTGACTACCTCTTCAGCTGGGAATTTATATGCGATAGACCAACGTGGACTTTTCGCTGTGTAACCTAACTCCTCTTGCTGGTCATAACGGTTTACTTTAATAACGATTCCATCAATTTCGTAAGGTAATTCTGGACGTTTTTCAGTCCACTCTTCGATATAAGCCATTACTTCTTTAATATCCTTGCATGCTCTGCGTTCATGATTTGTATGGAATCCTAATGTATCCATGTAATCTAATGCTTCACTATGACTGTCTAAATTGTAAGCCTCACCGCTACCTCCAATAGCATAAATGAAGGTCGATAAATTACGACTCGCTGCAATTTTAGGATCTAGTTGACGAAGTGATCCAGCAGCTGCATTACGAGGGTTTGCAAATAATTCTTCGCCCTTTTCAGCACGTGCTTTATTTAAATTTGTGAAAGAGCGTTTTGGCATATAACATTCTCCACGTGCTTCAATGGAAACGGATTCTTTTAAACGCAACGGAATAGAACGAACCGTTTTTAAGTTTTCTGTAATATCCTCACCAATTTGACCATCACCACGTGTTGACCCTACAACAAAAACGCCATTTTCGTACCGAAGCGAAATCGCTAAACCATCGATTTTCAATTCACAAATATAATTAAAATTGTCACCGATAATAGTGCGAGCTCTACGATCGAAGTCATTCAAGTCTGCTTCGTTAAAAGCATTCGAAAGACTAAGCATTGGATAGTCATGTGTAACCTTGCGGAAACCTTGTAATATTTCCCCTCCTACTCGTTGTGTAGGTGAGTCCGGATAGATTAAATCCGGATTTTCTTGTTCAATTGCAATTAGTTCATTTAATAATTGATCGTAAATTGCATCTGGAACAACCGGTTTATCCAGCACATAATAGGCATGTCCATATTCATGAAGAAGATCATTGAGTTCAGCTACACGCTTTTCCAGTTGTATTTTGTCCATTCATTCTCCTCCGCAACTGCTCCTATACTTTTTCGATAGGCGCAAATTTTGCTAATAATCGTTTAATACCTGTTGGGCTTGGGAATGCAATATCTAACTCAACATTTTCTCCTTCACCACGGACACTAACAACTGTACCTACACCCCATTTTTTATGAGATGCTTTGTCGCCAGAAGCCCAGCCAAGCTTTTCTCCACCAGATTGTGTATAAGCAGGTTTTGTCACTACTGTACGAGTTGTCTGTGCTGTTGATGTAACAAATCCAGACTGACGTGGTGAACGTCCAGCACTTGCACTACTATTGCTATTGTTAGCAGAAACATCTTCAATAATTCCATTATCAATTTCCTGTAAGAATCGCGATGGATTGTTATAGCTGCTACGTCCGAAAATAGTACGCGATTGTGCACAAGTTAAGAATAGTTTCTGCTCAGCACGTGTGATACCTACATAAGCAAGTCGACGCTCCTCTTCCATTTCATCTTCATCTTGCAATGAACGTGAGTGTGGGAAAATATTTTCTTCCATTCCGATAATGAACACGACTGGGAATTCTAAACCTTTTGCAGAGTGCATTGTCATTAATACGATGCTACCTTTAGACTCATCCTCTTTATCAAGTGAATCAATGTCTGCTATAAGTGCTAAATCAGTTAAAAAGGCAACAAGCGTTTTATCATCACTTTGAGCTTCAAATGCTTTTGTAACTGTTAAGAATTCATCGATATTCTCTAAGCGGCTTTCTGCTTCAATCGTTTTTTCCGTTTTGAGCATCTCACGATAGCCTGACTTTTCGAGTACTTGCTCAACTAGTTCTGTCACAGACAAAAATTCCTGCATTCTCGTAAAGTCCGAAATCATAGCATGGAATTTTGCTGCTGCGTTAGCTGCTCTTGCAGGCAAGCCCATAAAATCAACTTCTCTTAATGCATCAAAAATAGAACGATCTTGTTCGAATGCAAATTGTGCCATACGATCAAAAGAAGTCGCACCAATACTACGCTTTGGTTCGTTAATAATTCGCGCTAAAGATAAATCATCATCATTATTAGCAATTAAACGTAAGTATGCTAGTAAATCCTTTATCTCTTTTCGATCATAGAACTTCGTACCACCAACAATTGTATAAGCCATGTTCGACTTCACAAGTACTTCTTCCATTGCACGTGATTGTGCATTTGTGCGGTAAAGAATTGCAAAATCATCGAGTGAACGATTCTCTTTTAACATTATTTCTTGAATTGTTTGCACGACAAATTGTGCTTCTTGTTTTTCGTCATAAGAACGAGAAATAGCAATTTTCTCACCTTCAGCATTTTCCGTACGAAGTTCTTTTGGATAGCGGCTTGAGTTATTTTTTATGACGTCATTAGCCGCTTGAAGGATGCGTGCAGATGAGCGGTAATTCTGCTCTAACATGATTGCTTTTGCTTTAGGGTAGTCCTTTTCAAAAGATAAAATATTTTGAATATCTGCTCCGCGCCAACGATAAATGGATTGGTCAGAGTCACCAACAACACAAATGTTTTGGAATTTCTTCGCTAGCATTTGAACTAATTGATATTGAGAATGGTTCGTATCTTGATATTCATCCACGTGAATATATTGGAATCGATTTTGGTAATATTCTAGTACTTCAGGTACCTGTTGGAATAGACGAATAGTAATCATAATTAAATCATCAAAATCTAACGATTGGTTTTTTCGCAAGCGTCTTTGATAACTTTCATATACATCTGCCACAGTTTTTTCATATGGGTTTGTTGAGCTCACTTGCGCTTTATATGTTTCAACATCGATACATTCGTTTTTCGCAGAACTAATCGCATTTAACATAGAGCGTGGATCATGACGTTTAGGATCTATGTTTAACTCTTTCAAAACGTTTTTAATTACCGTTAATTGATCCGTTGTATCTAGAATGGAGAAGTTTTTGTTGTAGCCAATACGATCGATATCACGGCGCAAAATTCGAACACACATTGAGTGGAATGTAGATACCCACATTTGAGCACCCGTGCCGTTGCCTAGTAAACCATCGATACGTTCTCTCATTTCACGAGCTGCTTTATTCGTGAATGTGATGGCTAATATTTTCGAAGGATACACCTTTTTTTCAATTACTAAATACGCAATACGATGAGTTAGTACTCGCGTTTTCCCTGATCCAGCTCCGGCCATTATTAGCAATGGACCTTCTGTTGTTTTCACAGCTTCTGCCTGTTCAGGGTTCATTCCTTTTAATAAATTATTCGTTAGTTGTTCCATAACGCACCACCTTTTTACAATACAAACATTTGTTCTTGATTATACTATAGTTTTATAATTCTTTCACGGCTTTTACTGTACTAAGCGCCGCTTTTAAATCTTCATAAATAATATTGCCAATTACGACGGTATTAGCTGATTGAGCCATTTCCTTTGCTTGTTCAGCGTTGGAAATCCCTCCACCGTAAAATAATCGTGTATTTTCTAGAACTGCTTGAACATCTTTTACTATATTAGGATTCCCGTAAATGCCACTATATTCTAGATAAAAAATAGGTAAATTGAACAGATTTTCAGCCATTCTTGCATAAGCAACTACGTCTTCTGCATCTAACTCAGTATTTGCCTCCGTCACTTTTGCAGCTTTACAATCTGCATTTAATATGCAATAGCCTTCTGCAAAAAGCTCATCCCACATCATGATATCGCCGTATTCTTTAATCGCTTGATGATGTAAATCTTTTACCCATGTGGTGTTACTACTATTTAATACTGTTGGTATAAAGTAATAATCAAAGCCTGGTGTAACAGATTCTAAATTAGAAATTTCTAAAACAACTGGCACTGTAAAACGACGTATTCTTACCAATAAATCTAATACATTATCGATTGTCACATTATCTGTACCACCAACAATTATTGCATCTGTGCCTGATTCGCATATCTGCTCTAGCACTTCATCTGTCATTGGTTTTGCCGGATCAACTTTAAATACATGACGCCAATTTTGAAACTCCATTTTAACCCACCTATCTGTAATATTAATATCTATTTGATTTAATCAAAGAGCAACCAAGTTTTTCTCTAATTACCAGTATACATTAGTCAAACGTGCTCTCCATTGAATATTCGTAAAGGCTAGAAAGAATTTATCTGGAATTTATTTCACAAGAAAAAAACTGAACAGACATCTGCTCAGTCGGTTTCATTATATTTGCTAAACAACTTCTCAGTCTTTAGGAGCTAGAAAAGGTTTTTCATCTGGATAAAGGCGACCAAGCATTTCATCGTATGTATCATTTCCGTAATCGAAACAACGACGTACACGAGAAATTGTTGCTGTAGAAGCACCTGTTTCCTTTTTGATTGTTTCATACGTTTTTTTCAAGCGTAATAAATGCGCTACTTCAAAACGTTGTGCTAGAGATTGGATTTCACTTATTGTACATAAATCATCAAAGAATTTATAGCATTCTTCTATGTCATTTAACTCCAAAACCGCTTTAAATAGTTGTTCTGTTTGATGACCTTTAATTTTTTCAATTTGCATGCTTCATTCCCCCTTTCCTCATTAAGGTTCATATGTGACCGCTTTTGCTAATCCAGGATTGGAAGGTACGAGATGAATCCATGACTTACCAGGCACTAATTTGACAGGCTGATCATCTGCATATGGCGCTAATACACCATCTACATTTCGCCATTCGATATCTAACTTTTGCCCAGCTTGAAAGACATAACCATTTCCACCTGAAGTTAAATCTAGCGCTTGACGTCCCTTTTGATCAACAGTACTTTGATTCACTTCAAAGAATAATACATTGGCAACTTGTACAGATTCATCGTTTAATAAATCCTTTGTAACAACGCCGCCAGATTGACGTTCATATAATTTACTGTCTTCATTAAAAGTATATGTGTTATGGAATTGTTCATCAACACCAAAACGAATATCTACTTTTGCAATATACTTTTCTATTTTAACATCTTCAGCAGACTCATAAAAAGAGAAAGGTACTTTTTTGTGCATTTTTAATGCAGCCCCTACCTTTTCAAATCCTAACTTTACATTTTTTTCTGAAATATAGGAGTTGTGTGGTGCTACTCGATCAGTTGAACGTTTAAATAATGAACCATCATATTGCATCCCATTAATATTATCTACTACACCAGCACTTAGCATCCTTCTCGCCTCTGGACTATATCCATGTGCAATATAAAATGCATCTAAACCTTTTGCTAGATCCACAAAATAATCTCTTGCACTTCTTATCGGCCCCATATTCTCAGGCAACTCACTTTGGAATACTGCAAGCAAACGTGTAATATTTCCTTCAGCTACCATCTCATAAACTAGGTCAGCCGATGTTAGACCAGATTGAGGACGTGCTTGCGGATGATTATTAATCGTCACCATCACAGGACGCATCTTTGGTTTTTGCTCTACTTCTAATCCAGTAAACGGTGTGAAATAAGTCTTTTTCTCAACTTCTACTTCCGCTTGTACTTCTGTTTTTTCTGGTTCCTTCTTTACTTCTTTTTCTTCTTTCTCTTTAGAACATCCAACCAATAAAACGCCTAGTACTAGTAATCCCACCATCAACTTCTTTTTCAAAAGACTTCCTCCTATCTCATAACGGACGGGAATAGAACGGTTTTCTTCATCACATCGAAAATACCGCGTTGAGTAATCCGAATATAAGGTAAATGTGTAGATTGTAAAAATAGCAAAGTATAAATAGCATCACCAAGATGATAGCCTCGCTCTTGTAATGCCTTCTTTAGAGCTAATTCTTGCTCTATTAATACTTCAACAGGCTCAGCGGATAATCCTCCTCCAATTGAAAGTGGTAAGCTTTCTAAAACTCGTCCATTTTCAACAATTACGATACCGCCCTTCATTTTTTTCATTTCATTAAAGGCTATTAACATATCTTTTGTATCTTTTCCTATTAAAATTATATCGCCAGTACTTGAATAAGAGGATGCAAATCCTTGGAGATGTGTCGCGAAACCTTTTATCAAAGTATTTACACGCCATTTTCCATTTTTATCCACTAACATTAAATAGCATTCATCGTGGTCCGTGTGAAGTTTACCTTCATTCGTATGAACTGATACGCTATATGGTTTTGTAATAACATCATTTACCAATTGAATTCCAAATGGCATCGAAAATTGGAAGTCATCATCAGATAAGTCAAATTTCAAGTCGAGAGTGCCCATTGCCGTCCAATCGATAGTTGGTAGAGTGAATTCCTTTTTATTGTCTCGTTTTAACCAAACACCTTTTGATAATACACTGACTGGTACTGGATTAAATTCATTTTCTAAAAAGTTCAGAGTAGCATACCGTCCTGTTGCAATAAGTCCGTGTAAATTACTCATATTATAGTAGCGCGCAACATTGTAAGATGCCATTTGATAGGCATCAATCGGTGCCACACCCGCATCAAGGGCTACTTGAATGCATTTGTCCATCACACCATCTCTATGGAATGAAGGTGTAGCACCATCTGTTGTCATCATTAAGTGATCAAAAATATTCAATTTCTTCTCAACAATATCATTCAAAAGTATTGGTAAATCTGGACGGATGGATGAATGACGTAAAGTCACTGCATATCCATGTAAAATGCGATTTTCCACTTCTTTTAAAGTCATTGATTCATGGTCCCCATCAGCACCAAATAGTTTCATACGAGCCAATGTTCTTTCAGATGCACCCGGTAAATGTGCTTCAATTTTTTTGCCATGTGCTTTTGCGAGTTTTAGCCAATACAGCATTTGGTCATCGCCTGCAAGTAATCTTGGCCAGCCTGTTAACTCCCCACCTAGCATGACATCTGTTCGTTCAAGCCAATCATTAATTGCTTTTGTCGTAAATAAATCATGTTCATTTTCAAGCTCCGTTTGCGAATCAAATCGCGCCCACCAGTAAAATGAGAACGGTAGCTGCTTTAATTGTTCTAAAATTGAAAACGCTTTCTTGTTTTTAATTGCTAAAAATAGCATTAAGTTGTCGGATAGAAACGTCGTCGTTCCACGTTGCGCTGCATAATCCGCAAAGGATTGGGGATTATAAAGCTGAAATGGATGAACATGTGGTTCAATGTAACCTGGAACAATCGTCTGTCCCTCAGCATCAACAATCTCTGTTGTCGCTGTGTTTGGAGGCATTTTAGACCCTGCGTATATAATACGATCTTTATCAATCCAAATATTCCCCTGGATCCATTGTTTATATATGCCATGTAAATAACGCGCGTTTTTAATTACTAAATTAGGTGCTTCTTTACCATCAATGATGGCTATTTGTTGACGGATTTGACTGATTTTCCATGAAGGCTCTGGCATTACATCCATCTCCTTTCGCTTTTCTTTATTATTTATATGCTCATTAATGTGATTATTTAATTTATGTCAAAAATAGGATTTAATACTGTTTTGTCATTATTGAATTATCGTATCACAGCACTTTAGGAAAGCAAAGTTTTTAGTAGTATTTTGTGGGAAAATTTGTATAGGAGGTTGACTAAATTGACACAATCAGAAAACTTAAGTACGAAGAATGCTTTTATGCGGTTAACATGTGGTATAACTATGACAGCATTTGGTATCGGTAGAATTTCGCGCGATTCTAATTGTACTGGTGGTCGATTGATGATTATTATCGGTGCTATGAAAACAGCGGAAGGTATTTTAAAGTATTGCCCAACAAAAGCAATGATGAACTCCACTATGAAATCCGTGGTGGATAGTTCTATGACAAGTGCTTTTGGTGGCCAAGCTGCGAGTATTATTCCGAATATTGATCAATTGATGAAAGATTTTGCTGGTGGAAATTCGAATGCTGATACGAATACTAATTCCAATAGTAATTCGAATAGTAACTCCAATAATAATAATGAAAAGAATAACTCTCAAAACAGCAACTCAAAAAATCAGTCTAATGATCAAAAAAAGAACAATAATAACAGTCAATCTAACTCAACTAATTCATAATTCCCCATACTAGACAAAAAGCTGTCCGACCTTACAATCGGGCAGCTTTTCGTTTTACTTCATTGTACGCCAACCTATATCTGAACGGTGGAAAAAGCCTGTCCACGATTCTTTAGATAAACCTTCGTATACTTTTTGTTGTGCGTCTTTTAAAGATGTAGCCTTTGTAGTAACTAGTAGTACACGTCCACCATTACCTACAAAGTCTTCTCCTACTAACTTTGTTCCGGCATGAAATACATCAAAGTTTGCCGATAATTTTTCAAGTGACGGTAATTTCGCACCTTTTTTTACATCGCCTGGATATCCTTCAGATGCAATTACTACACCTAGCATTGCATCGTTCGACCATTCCAATTTATAAGGTTCTTCATTCATTAACGCCATCATGAATTCTCCAAAGTCAGAAGCCATACGTGGTAATACAACTTGTGTCTCAGGATCACCAAAGCGTGCATTAAATTCAATTACCTTTGGACCTTCAGCAGTTAAAATAAGTCCTGCATATAAAATCCCTGTGAATGGTGTACCTTCAGTTGTCATCGCTTGAACGGTTGGTACGACTACTTCATCATATGCACGTTTAACAACCGCATCAGAAATTTGAGGTACTGGAGAGTAAGCACCCATTCCACCTGTATTTGGACCTTTATCACCGTCATATGCACGTTTATGATCTTGTGCAATAACCATTGGATAAATTTGACCATTATGTACAAATGACATGTAAGAGAACTCTTCCCCATCAAGGAAATCTTCAATCACTACACGAGAAGAAGAATCGCCAAAGCGTTGATTACCAATCATGTCTTTGATACCTTCAATCGCTTCCTCCTCAGTTAATGCAACGATTACACCTTTTCCGGCAGCTAGACCATCTGCTTTTACAACAATTGGTGCTCCCATTTTTTGCACGTATGCAATTGCCGCTTCTGCTTCAGTAAATGTTGCAGAAGCGGCTGTTGGGATATTATATTTTTGCATTAGTTCTTTTGCAAATGATTTACTACCTTCTATTTTAGCTGCTTCCTTAGTTGGGCCAAAAATGCGCAAACCTTCCTCTTGAAAAGCATCCACGATACCAGCTACTAAAGGCTGTTCAGGTCCGACAAATGTTAAGTCGATTGACTGCTCTTTAGCAAATGCTATAAGTTCCGCAAAGTTGAAAACGTCAATTGCAACACACTCTGCATCATTTTTCATACCATCGTTACCTGGAGCTACAAATACTTTCTTAACGGATGCTGCATTTGCAAATTGTTTAGCAATTGCATGCTCGCGACCGCCACTACCAATAACTAGTACTTTCATTGAGGTTTCCTCCTACTTATAAATTATGGAACACGCCGATGTTTAATCGGTGTGTTCCTTATTTAGCATATCCAGCTTCAGGCGCTCAAAGTCTAAGAGCGACTTTGGCTTCCACCCTCCAACGACCTCGCAGCTGGACGAGCGCCTTGGGCAAGCAGGATGCTGTCATGCAACCGTTGCGACACGACGTCGCGCTTTTAGGTTGCCTTCATTATCTAGCATATCCGGTTCCAGGCGCTATCGGCTCGAGGTCACTTCAGTCTCTCGGTCAAAGGCAAATGCGCCTTTGATTCGAGCCTTCCAGTGCTTGTCGCCGATGAGCGAGCGCCTTCCACACTTAGTGTTTAAAGTGCCTTACTCCTGTGAATACCATTGTGATGCCGTATTCGTTTGCTTTGTCGATTGAGTCTTGGTCTTTGATTGAGCCGCCTGTTTGGATGATTGCTGTGATGCCTGCTTTAGCAGCAGTTTCTACAGTATCATTCATTGGGAAGAATGCATCTGATGCAAGTGCTGCACCTTTTGCTTTTTCACCAGCTTGCTCTAATGCAATTTTTGCTGAGCCTACACGGTTCATTTGACCAGCACCAACACCTAATGTCATTTTGTCATCTGTAACAACGATGGCATTCGATTTAACGTGTTTTACTACTGACCAGCCAAGTTTCATTGCTGCCCATTCTTCTTCAGTTGGTTCGCGGTCTGTTACTACTTTTACTTCTCCGTCTTTTAAGCCGAAACGATCTGGCTCTTGAACAAGTAAGCCACCCTCAACAGATACTATGTTGAATGCATCACGTTTTTCTTGTGCAAATGAAATTGTTAGTAAGCGAATATTTTTCTTCGCAGATAATTTTTCAAGTGCTTCAGCAGTGAATGCAGGAGCGATGATAATTTCTAGGAAGATTCCAGCAAGTTGTTCTGCTGTTGCTAAATCTACTTCACGGTTCAACGCAATGATACCGCCGAAGATTGAAGTTGAATCTGCTTCATATGCTTTAGCGAATGCTTCAGATATTGTTTCAGCTGTACCAACGCCACAAGGATTCATATGCTTTACTGCTACTGCAGCTGGTGCGTCAAATTCTTTGATAATTTGAAGTGCAGCATTTGCATCTTGAATATTATTATAAGAAAGTTCTTTACCGTGTAATTGTTCAGCTGATGCGATTGAGAAATCTGAGCCTAAGTGCTTTTGATAGAAAGCTGCTTTTTGATGTGGATTTTCACCGTAACGAAGTGGTTGTTTTAATTCGTATGTTAAAGTCATTTGTTCTGGGAACTCTTCCCCAGTGTATTCTGTCAAGTAGTTAGAAATATAAGAATCGTAAGCCGCTGTATGACGGAATACTTTTGCACCTAAACGACGACGTGTTTCAAGTGTTGTTTGACCTTCTGCTTTTAGCTCTGCTAATACAATTGCATAATCATTTGAATCGACGATAACTGTTACATATTTTTGATTTTTAGCGGCTGAACGAAGCATTGTTGGACCACCAATATCAATATTTTCAATAGCATCAACGATTGTTACATTAGGCTTTGAAATTGTTTCAACGAATGGATATAGATTTACACAAACGATTTCGATCGGTTGAATACCATGTTCGGCCATTTGCGCTTGGTGTTCAGGATCATCATGTTTTGCAAGTAATCCACCATGAATAAGCGGGTTCAATGTTTTAACACGTCCACCTAAAATTTCTGGGAAGTTTGTTACTTGGTCAACAGCAGTTACTGCTACACCATTTTCTTGTAAATGTTTTTTTGTACCGCCTGTTGATAAAATTTCATAGCCTAATGCCTCTAATTCCTTAGCAAATTCTAAAACACCTGATTTATCAGAGACACTGATTAACGCACGTTTCGTCACGATTATTTCCTCCTTAGATTTGAAAGCAAGTTGTAATTCTTATGTAGTACATGATCAGAACCAAAGCACGAAGCTCTGGCTCCAATTAATTATTTATTTTAAAGTTGCCTGTAATGCTTCTTTATAAAGGTCATGCTCAATTGCATGAATTGCTTGTTCTGTTGCCTCGCGATCACCGTCAGTGACTGCTACAGCACGTTGCGCAATAATTGGACCTGTATCCATTCCCGCATCTACAAAATGAACTGTTACACCCGTTACTTTCACACGATGTTCCATTGCTTGTCCAATGGCATCTTTCCCTGGAAACGAAGGTAATAGAGATGGGTGAATATTAACAATTTTAGAAGTATAGGAATTTAATAATGTTTCACCGATTAAACGCATATATCCCGCAAGAACGATCCATCTCACTTCACACTCTTGTAGCTTAGCTAAAATAGCTTGTTCATAAGCTTCCTTAGAACCAAAATCCTTAGGACTTAGAGCTAATACAGGGATACTCTTTGCTTTAGCACGTTCTACAACGTAAGCACCAGGCTTATCTGTGACAACGAGCTCAATTTTCGCATTTAGTTCACCACGTTCAATTGCTTCTTGAATAGCTTGAAAGTTAGAACCGCTACCTGATGCGAAAACTGCGATGGAAACGATATTACTCATGAGTTAGGCTCCCATCATGATTACCTTTGAAAAGAACCCCTTCACCTTTCACAACGCGACCAATTTCATACGCTTTTTCACCATGCTGTTCAGCAATCTCTATAATACGAACTGCTTCAGAAGCTGGTACTGAAAGTACGTATCCAATCCCCATATTGAAAACATTATATAAATCACGCTCTTGTAGATTACCTTTCTCTTTTAAGAATTCAAAGACAGGTAATACTGGCCAAGTGCCTAAATCAATTTCTGTTGCTAGTCCTTCCGGCATCATACGAGGTAGGTTTTCGTAGAAACCACCACCTGTAACGTGTGCCATACCATGCACTTCACACTCTTTTAGCATTGCTAAAACAGGTTTTGCATAAATTTTTGTTGGTACTAATAAAGCTTCCCCAATCGGGCCAAGGTTCTCATAGCCTTCAACAATTGTTTCAGGTGTAAAGCCATTATCAGCAAAAACGACTTTACGGACAAGTGAATAACCATTTGAGTGAATACCACTAGAAGCTAGGCCTACTAGTACGTCACCTTCTGAAATTTTCTCGCCTGTTACGATGTTTGCTTTTTCAGCAGCACCAACCGCAAAGCCCGCTAAATCATATTCGTCCTCTTCATACAGACCAGGCATTTCAGCTGTTTCGCCACCGATTAACGCAGCACCAGCTTGGACACAACCATCAGCAACACCTTTAACAATTTGCTCGATTTTAGCAGGCTCAGCTTTACCAACTGCTACGTAATCTAAAAAGTATAATGGCTCTGCACCTTGTGCAACGATATCGTTTACACACATTGCTACGCAGTCTACTCCGATTGTATCGTGTTTATCAGTCATAAACGCTAGTTTTAATTTTGTCCCAACACCATCAGTACCAGAAATAAGAACTGGTTCCTTCAAGTTTAATTCAGATAAATCGAACATGCCGCCAAAGCCACCAAATGAACCCATGATGCCTTTTCTTGCTGTACGTTCAACATGTGATTTCATTCTTTGGACTGCTTCATAGCCTGCTTCAATATTAACGCCTGCTTGTTCATATGCTTTTGACATGTAGATCGTCTCCTTAACGTATAAGTTCTTTTTCATGTGGCAAGATAGTATCCGGGAAAATCTCAGTTGGATATTTTCCGGTAAAACATGCTAAGCATAGACCACGTTCCGGACCTTCGTGTTGACGAGCAATAGATTCTACCATGCCTTCAACAGATAAAAATGTTACCGTATCAGCACCAATTGCATCACGGATTTCTTCAACACTATGACTAGAAGCTATAAGTTCTTCTGATGAAGATGTATCAATACCGTAGTAGCATGGATCTGTCATTGGCGGAGAACTGATGACAACATGTACTTCTGCTGCTCCAGCTTCCTTCAACATTTTCACTATACGTCTTGAGGTTGTACCACGAACAATTGAATCATCTACCATTACAACACGTTTTCCTTGAACTACTTGACGTACTGGAGATAATTTCATTTTCACACCACGTTCACGTAACTCTTGTGTCGGTTGGATGAAAGTACGACCAACATAACGGTTTTTAATAAGGCCTAATTCGTAAGGAATCCCACTTTCTTCTGCAAAACCAATCGCGGCGGAAATACTTGAATCTGGAACACCTGTTACAACATCTGCCTCAATATGAGCACATTCTTTAGCAAGTGTTTTACCCATACGTTTACGTGCCATATGCACGTTTATGCCACCAATTTCTGAATCTGGTCTTGCTAAATATACATATTCCATTGCACACATTGCACGTTTAGCTGGTTCTACAAAACGGTCGCTTTTCACACCACTATCATTAATAACAATTAATTCTCCTGGTTCGACTGAACGAACGAATTCTGCGCCAATTAAATCGAACGCACAAGTTTCAGAAGCAACAACCCAACTGTCACCTAATTTACCAAGTGCTAAGGGACGTAAACCGTTCTGGTCTCGAGCCACGATTAAACCTTCTTCAGATAACATTAAGATTGAAAATGCACCTTTTAACAAAGTAAGCGCATTTTTCACTTTTGAAAGAAATGTCGGATACGTACTTTTTTTAATTAAATGAGCAAGTACTTCTGTATCAGAAGTTGAGTTAAAAATACTACCTTGACGTTCTAAATGTTGCTTTAAGTGATTTGCATTAACTAAATTACCATTATGCGCGATTGATAAACTGCCTGTTGATGAGCGGAACAGCAGCGGCTGAACATTTTCAATTCCGCCGCCTCCTGCTGTCGTATAACGTGCATGAGCTATTGCTGCTTGTCCTTTTAAGCCTTCTAATTTACCTTCACTGAATACATCATTTACAAGGCCTTCACCTTTTACAGCGCGAAATTGCTTGCCATCTTTGACAACAATCCCTGCACCTTCTTGACCACGATGTTGTAATGCATGTAAACCGTAATAACTAAGCTGCGCTGGGTTTTCATTACCCCAAATCCCAAACACGCCACATTCTTCATTTAAGCCTCTGAGTTCACCAAACATGGTATTGCCCCTTTCCAAGCATCTTGGAATTCTGCTACTGGACCTTCGATTAATGTAGAACCGTCTTCACCGCGAACACTCAATGTGGCATCTGCTGAAACAACACCAATTTTATGAGCATCTTTAACAGCTACTTCAAATGCTTGTGCATTTTCAGCTTTAACTGATACTAAGAAACGTGATTGCGATTCACTAAATAAAGCAGTCACTGCCGAACCTTCTAAGATGATTTCTGCTCCGAATTTTGTACCGAATGTTTTTTCTGCTAATGCAACAGCTACTCCACCTTCAGCAACATCATGTGCAGATGCTACTAAACCTTGTTGAATAGCATTTAATAACGCATCTTGACGTGTTGCTTCTACAGTTAAATCGATTTCTGGTGCTAGACCGAAAATACGTCCATCATTTTGCATTTTTTGAAGTTCAGATCCACCAAATTCAGTTTTTGTATCGCCGATTAAGTAAATATAGTCTCCAGCTTCTTTAACTTGTTGTGTTGTAACATGAGCTAAGTCTTCTACTAAACCAACCATACCAATTGTTGGTGTTGGATAAACTGCTACACCACTACGCTCATTGTAAAGAGAAACATTACCACCGATTACTGGTGATTCTAGTGCTAAACAAGCCTCTGAAATACCATCAGCTGATTTTTCGATTTGCCAGAAGATTTCTGGCTTTTCTGGGTTACCAAAGTTCAAGCAGTCTGTAATTGCAAGTGGTTTACCACCAGAACAAACGATATTACGGGCAGCTTCTGCAACCGCAATTTTCCCGCCAACTTCTGGATTTAAGTAAATATAACGAGAGTTACAGTCAGTTGTCATAGCAAGACCTTTGTTCGTACCACGTACACGTACTACTGCTGCATCAGATCCTGGTGCTACAACTGTTGATGTACGTACTTGATAATCATACTGGTCATAAACCCACTCTTTAGAAGCAATTGTAGATTGTTTTAATAGTGAGATTAAAGTTTCTTTATAGTCAGCAACTGTAGGCTCTACGTTTTCCATTGCTTGGAATTCATTGTAGTAAGCTGGTACTGCTGATGGTTTGTTATAAACAGGTGCTTCCTCTGCAAGAGCATCTGCAGGTACGTTTGCTACTACTTCTCCTTTATGTATAAGGCGAAGCATTTTATCGTCAGTTACATGACCGATAGTTACAGCATCTAAACCATACTTCTCGAATAAAGTAACGATTTCAGCTTCATGTCCTTTTTTCACAACGATTAACATACGCTCTTGAGATTCTGAAAGCATCATTTCATAAGCTGTCATACCTGTTTCACGTTGAGGTACTAAATCTAAGTTCATCTCAATACCGTAACCTGCTTTAGAAGCCATTTCGGCAGATGATGAAGTTAAGCCTGCAGCACCCATATCTTGAATTCCAACTAGTGAATCAAATTTCACTAATTCTAGGCAAGCTTCAAGAAGCAATTTCTCCATGAATGGATCGCCAACTTGTACAGCTGGGCGTTTTTCCTCTGATGACTCACTTAATTCCTCAGAAGCAAATGTAGCACCGTGAATACCATCACGACCTGTTTTAGCACCAACATACATTACTGGGTTACCCACACCTGAAGCAATACCTTTTTGAATGTCTTTATGATCGATTAAACCGACACACATTGCATTTACTAGTGGATTGCCTTCGTAACAATCATCAAATTGAATTTCGCCACCAACTGTTGGAATACCGATACAGTTACCGTAGCCTGCAATTCCTGCTACCACTTCTTCAAATAAATATTTTACGCGTGGAGTTTTCAACTCACCAAAGCGTAGAGAGTTTAACATAGCAATCGGGCGTGCACCCATTGAGAACACATCACGGATAATACCGCCTACACCTGTCGCTGCACCTTGGTAAGGTTCAATTGCAGACGGGTGATTATGTGATTCCATTTTGAACACAACGGCTTGGTCATCGCCGATATCGACGATTCCTGCACCTTCACCAGGGCCTTGTAATACTCGAGGTCCTGTAGTTGGGAATTTACGTAGCACCGGTTTAGAGTTTTTATATGAGCAGTGCTCTGACCACATTACTGAGAACAAACCTGTTTCAGTCCAGTTCGGTAGACGTCCTAGAATACTTTCAACTAGCGCAAATTCTTCATCGGACAAGCCCATTTGTGCATAGAGTTTTTGCTCTTTAATTTGCTCTTGTGTTGGTTCAAGCTTGATTGACATGTGTTTCCCTCCACTGTTTGACGATTGATTTAAATACTGCAAGTCCATCTGCGCCACCGATTAATTCATTTACTGCGCGCTCTGGGTGAGGCATCATACCAAGTACATTACCGCGTTCATTGACGATTCCTGCAATATCTTCTAAACTACCATTTGGATTTTCGCTAGAATAAGTGAAAACAATTTGGTTATTGTCCTTTAATGATTGCAAAGTATCTTCATCACAGTAATAATTTCCTTCACCATGGGCGATAGGTACTTTAATAATTTCATCTTTTGCATATTGATTTGTAAATTGTGTATTATTGTTAACTACTTTTAAGTCAACTGTACGACACATGAATTTCAAGTTTTTATTGCGTAGAAGGGCACCCGGAAGTAAGCCTGCCTCCGTTAAAATTTGGAATCCATTACAAACGCCAAGAATTGGCTTACCTGCCTCAGCAGCTTTTACTACTTCAGTCATAACATTTGAAGAGCGAGCGATTGCACCACAACGCAGGTAATCTCCGTAAGAGAATCCACCTGGTAATAAGATACCGTCATAGCTACTTAAATCTTTTGTATCGTGCCATACATATTCTGCTTCTTCACCAAGCTCGTCCTTAATTGCGTGATACATATCTAAATCACAGTTCGATCCTGGGAAAACGAGTACTGCGAACTTCATAGTTAGTTAGCCTCCTCGACTTCAAAACGGTAGTCTTCTATAACAGTATTTGTAAGTAGTTTTTCGCACATTTCTTTTACCACTACATTTAAATCACGATCAGATGGTTCGATTTGTAATTCTAAATACTTACCAATACGAACGTCTGCAACTTCTTTGTAGCCCATTGTGTGTAATGAACCTTTCACTGCAGAACCTTGTGGGTCTAATACACTTTCACGTAATGTTACATAAACTTTTACCTTTTTCATTTTGATAGTCCTCCTAGGCGAGCTAATATGATTTTATAAACATCTGTTAAATTACCAAGATCACGACGAAAAACGTCTTTATCAAGTTTTTGATTTGTTTCTATGTCCCAAAGACGGCAAGTATCTGGTGAAACTTCATCTGCTAATAGCACTTGCCCATTAGCGTCACGACCAAACTCTAGTTTGAAGTCTACTAGAGTTACGCCGATTTCTTGGAATAATGGACGGAGAACTTCATTCACCTTTAAGCCATTGTCGTAAAGAGCTTGTACTTCTTCTGGTGTAGCAATATTCAATATTTCAATATGCTCTGTTGTGATGAGTGGATCTCCAAGATCATCGTTTTTGTAATAAAATTCAACGATTGGACGACGAAGAGTTGTACCCTCTTCGTATCCAAGTCGTTTTGCAAGGCTACCTGCTGCAATATTGCGGACAACCAATTCAATTGGAATAATGTCTACTTTTTTTACAAGCTGTTCGTTTTCTGAAATTTGTTCAACAAAGTGAGATTCGATTCCCGCTGACTTTAATTTATCGAAAATTAAAGTTGTAATTTTATTATTTAAAATTCCCTTACCTGCGATTTCCTCTTTTTTCTCACCATTGAATGCTGTAGCACTATCTTTGTACTCAACAAACAGAATATTTTCTTCTGCTGTTGAGTACAATCTTTTAGCTTTTCCTTCATACAAAAGTTGACCTTTTTCCACTGTTAATTCCCCCGGTTTAGTTTAATCCTAGACGTTCAAAAATTGTATCTACATGTTGTAGATGATGATTGTAATCAAAGCAATCATCTAACTCTTCTTTTGATAAATGAGCAGTGATTTTCTCACTAGCATCAACTAGTCCACGGAACTGCACTTGTTCGTCCCAAGCTTTAGCAGTTAGGGGCTGTACTGTATCGTACGCTTCTTCACGTGCAAGGCCTTTGTCGATCAAAGCAAGTAATACACGTTGTGAATAGATAAGGCCAAATGTGCGACCCATATTGCGTTTCATATTGTCAGGGAATACTGTTAAGTTTTTCACAATGTTTGCGAAACGATTTAACATGTAATTTAGAGCAATTGTACCGTCCGGTAAGATTACACGCTCTGCTGATGAATGTGAGATATCACGTTCATGCCATAATGACACGTTTTCATAAGCTGTCATCATATAGCCGCGAAGTAAACGAGCCATACCAACCATATTCTCAGAACCAATTGGATTACGTTTGTGAGGCATTGCAGAAGAGCCTTTTTGACCTTTTGCGAAGAACTCTTCTACTTCACGTGTTTCTGATTTTTGTAAACCGCGAATTTCAGTTGCGAATTTCTCAATTGAAGATCCGATTAAAGCTAACGTTGCCATGTATTGTGCGTGACGGTCACGTTGTAACGTTTGTGTAGAGATAGGAGCTGCTTGAAGGCCCAATTTTTCGCAAACGTATTTTTCAACAAATGGATCAATATTAGCATAAGTACCAACTGCTCCAGAAATTTTACCTGTTTCTATTACTTGAGCAGATGCTTCGAAGCGTTCTAAATTTCGTTTCATTTCTTCTAACCATAATGCGAGTTTTAAACCAAATGTAGTTGGTTCAGCATGAACACCGTGTGTACGGCCCATCATAACTGTGTATTTATGTTCTTTCGCTTTATTCTCTAAAATTTCGATAAAGTTTTTAATATCTTTACGTAAAATTTCGTTAGCTTGTTTAATTAAATAAGAAAGAGCAGTATCTACAACATCCGTAGAAGTTAAACCGTAATGTACCCATTTACGTTCTTCCCCTAGAGTTTCAGAAACAGCACGAGTAAATGCAACTACATCATGTCGAGTATCTTTTTCAATTTCTAAAATACGGTCGATATCAAAACTTGCACCCTCACGGATTTTCACAACATCCTCTTTAGGGATATCACCAAGTTCTGCCCAAGCCTCACATGATAAGATTTCAACCTCCAACCAAGCTTGATATCTGTTTTCTTCTGTCCAAATTGCGCCCATTTCAGGACGAGTATAGCGTGTTATCATATTGTTCTCCTTCTATTCCGACCAAATGTGGGAATCATTAATTTCTGTTAACGTTTTTTGAATGTCGTTTGTCATAATCGTAACGTGGCCCATTTTACGATTATGTTTTGCTTCTTGTTTACCATATAAATGAATAGACCAGTCAGAGTATTTTGAAATAGAGTTACTCAGTGGTACGACATGTTGTCCAAGGACATTAACCATAATCGAAGGCGCCCATAATTGTGGTTCACGTAATGGCCAACCACATACAGCACGAATATGCTGATGGAATTGTGAAATGTTGCAGGCCTCAATCGAATAGTGTCCTGAGTTGTGTGGACGTGGTGCTAACTCATTAATAATAACTTGTCCATTCTCTAAAACAAATAGTTCTACAGCTAGTGTACCCACTAATTTAAGATGATTCGCAATTTTTTTCGCTTCTTCAGTAGCTCGTTTAGCAGTTTCTTCTGTAATACGTGCGGGTACAATCGTTTCGTGTAAAATATGATTCACATGAATATTTTCTCCAATAGGAAGACAATACGTTTCTCCCTGAACATTACGTTGTACAATGACAGAAATTTCTTTCTCGAATGGTACGAATGCTTCAGCTACACAAGCAGAATGTTCAAATAAAGATTTCGCTAAAGACATATCCTTTTCTGATCGTAACGTCTGTTGGCCTTTCCCATCATAACCACCTCTTGCAGTTTTCACGACGCAAGGGTAACCAACAATTTCGATTTTACTCTGAAGTTCCTCGAAGCTATCAGCATTTATGTATGTTGCAACTGGACAACCAGCCTCATTAATCGCAGATTTTTCAAGAATTCGGTTCTGCGTAATACGTACAAGTTCAGCACCTTGAGGTACATAGGCAATCTCAGATAATCTTTTCAAACCAGCATAATCGATGTTTTCAAATTCGAATGTAATAACGTCACTTACTTCTGCAAGCTCTTCTAATGCAGCTTCGTCGTTATACGGGGCAACGATACGAATATCTGCAACTTGACCACATGGTGAATCCATTGTTGGCTCAAGAACAGCAATTTTAAAACCAGCTTCCTTTGCTGCCATTGCCATCATACGACCAAGTTGACCGCCACCGATTATTCCAATAGTTTGACCAGGATAAATTTTCGTCACTCTAACTCACCTGAACTTTCTAGAGCTTTCATTTTCATAGCTTGGCGTCGTGCTTCTATTTTTTCTGTGATTTCAGAATCTGTTGTAGATAAAATTTGTGCTGCTAGTAATCCTGCGTTTGTCGCACCAGCTTTGCCGATAGCAACAGTCGCTACAGGAACACCACCAGGCATTTGCACGATAGATAATAAAGAATCTAGCCCATTTAATGCTTTTGATTGAACAGGTACACCAATAACCGGTAGAGTTGTTTTTGCAGCTACCATACCTGGTAAATGCGCTGCACCACCTGCTCCAGCAATAATGACATGAAGGCCTCTTGTACGAGCTTCCTGTGCATATTCAAACATCAAATCTGGTGTTCTATGTGCCGAAACCACTTTTTTTTCATATGGAATCTGCAATTCATCTAATACATCACACGCATGTTTCATTGTTTCCCAATCACTTGAACTTCCCATGATCACGCCAATTTTTGAACTCATACATTCCGCTCCTTTAAACAAATAAAAGTCCCCAAATAAAATACTTCACACAGCCATGCGTGAAAGCAATTTACTTGAGGACATAACAAAAGAGTTTGGCTTAGAAACATTAGCTGTACGCAATTGTGTCACACCTTTCACTCTCATTCCAAAAGTTGCTTTCCCGCATAGTCCGACATTTACGGTGTCGGGTAGAGACACTAAGGCCAATTCCTTAGCATATATGGGGATTCGATGTTTTCCTTCTCACATTTTAACAATTGAACGAGTACAAGTCAATGCAAAAATACGAACAATAAATTTTAGTAAATAGATAATGTTCGTATTTAGATTCATTTTCTAGTTATTCTTCACATAACATACCTTTAAACCGTATTATTTGACGAACTGGAACAGGATTTCCGTCTTTCATTTCAAAAAGAGGTTCCTCTTTTCGTGCAATCGGCATATATCCAGCCTCTTTCATACGTTGCAAACACGCATCAATCGTTTCGTTCTCTTCCACTTCGAACCATACTTGCTTTTTACTCACACTTTCACTTCCTTAAATAACATTATCCTTATTATAGCTTGCTTTCTTCATTTCTTACTCGTAAATCTTTAAGAATTTATGATATCTTTTCTTTTTAAATCAATGAAAAAGGGATATCCTACAAAAGTCGTTTTATCGACTCTTTGGACAGCCCTTTTACTTTACTTTACTTTATTTATTTTCGATAGCTACAGGCTTTTTAGCAACACCAGTCTTGATTGCAGCTTCACTAACGGCCTTCGCAACTATAGGAGTAACACGTTCATCTAAAGCATCTGGAATAATTGTACCTTGTGCTAAATCATTTCCATCAATTAAAGAGGCAATTGCAAAAACAGCCGCTAATTTCATTTCCTCATTAATCTCTGAAGCATGAACATCCAATGCACCACGGAAAATCCCAGGGAATGCTAACATATTATTTACCTGATTAGGATAATCCGAACGACCTGTTGCGAAAATACGCACACCCCATCGCATAGCATTCTCATAAGATACTTCTGGATTTGGATTAGCAAGTGCAAAAATGATAGGGTCATGATTCATACTCTGTATCATTTCTTCATCCAAAATGTTTGCAACAGATACTCCGATAAAAATATCTGCACCAATAAGTGCTTCGCTTAATGATCCTTTTCGTCCTTCACTATTCGTCACTTTAGCAAGGTCATGTTTTACCGAATTCATCCCATTTTCGCGACCTTCATAGATAATACCTGTTGAGTCACAGATTATTATATGTTCGTAGCCAATTTGTTTCAAGATTTTCAAGATAGCTACACCTGCAGCTCCAGCACCGTTTATAACAATACGTACAGTGCTCTTATCCTTATTAATAACCTTCAAGGCATTACTTAGACCAGCACCAACTACAATCGCTGTACCATGCTGATCATCATGAAATACAGGTATAGAACATTCTTTACGCAGTCTTTCTTCAATTTCAAAACATCTAGGAGCTGCTATATCTTCTAAATTAATGCCTCCAAATGTTGGGCTTATACCTTTTACAATTCGCACTATTTCATCTACATTTGTAGTATCTAAGCAGATAGGAACAGCATCAATGTTAGCCATCTTTTTAAAAAGGACTGCCTTACCTTCCATAACAGGTAAGGCAGCTTCAGAACCGATATTACCTAGCCCTAAAACAGCCGTACCATCTGTCACTACAGCCACTAAATTACCTTTTGCCGTATATTCATAAACTGTAGTTGGATCCTTCACTATCTCCAAGCAAGGTGCAGCAACTCCTGGAGAATAAGCTAAGCTTAAATCATCTATAGTATTAATCTCCACTTTGGAAATCACTTCAATCTTACCTCTATTTTTTTTATGCATTGCTAACGCATTATTTTTTAATTCACTCATACTCTTCCCCCGATTCATTTTTTAACACAAAATAGAAAATATAATACATAACTAAGCATATTTTTCATTTTCTATATTAACACAAAACAAAAAATTTCATGCATAACTTAGATTATTTATAGATTTCTATTTAAGCGTTATAAGAATATATAGTAATTCATTCTGAAAATTCAGTCAATTTATTTTTATATTTTTCCTAGTTATTATTTATTAATATACTAACGCTGAAAATATTTAAGGTGAACTTCTCGAAAGAATTGTCGTTACTTGATTTTTAAACGTCGATTATTATAATCTAACTGCCTAAAGTATATAAGTTTAATATCTTCTTTTTGGACTATATATCCCTATTATTTGCATAATCCTTTATCTTATACTATATTTCGATAATAATTGCAAAATCATAATAAACAAATAAAAACCACCTGTAGAACAGGTGGTTTTTATTTCACCCTCTTTGCTTACAAATACCTAAAGGCAACCTCTCAATTGACCTTCAATCATTTTGTCTCAAGATCTTTTTAAACAAATCGCGGTATTCTTCTTTGCTCGTACTATCTGGAAGCGATCTTTAGTTTCTTGATTTCTAATATACTTGGTAATTATTTTTTCATTTAAACCAACGGTACTAACATAATATCCGTTTGTCCAAAATGCTTAGTTTTCATGGATATATTTCAGATTAGCATGTCGATTAGGAACTTTCCTCTTTCAAATATCAATACAGACATTTTTGGTGGAATTTTGATTCTAAAATGACATCGATAGCTTTTCTTAATTTACCGTAAATTATTTTGCTTATGTATTTATGTAAGAACAAGATGTGATACTTACTTTTCATCATGTATATGATAAACCATTGTCGCTCGATACCTGTAAAAAACTCCAATCGTTTCTGAAGATGGTTTAATGGCCTTCTACTATTATAACAATTGGAGTTTTTTCTCTTGGAATTTCAAATAGTCATAGCTTTTGGTTTTAAAAGGACAAATAAAAAAGACACAACCGATAAAATCAGTTGTGCCTTAGTATGCCTAGCAACGTCCTACTCTCACAGGGGGAAACCCCCAACTACCATCGGCGCTAAAGAGCTTAACTTCCGTGTTCGGCATGGGAACGGGTGTGACCTCTTTGCCATCATCACTAGACTATATTAGACTTCCAATACACATCGTATTACTGCGTCAATTTCACTCATTCAAATCCTCATGTACTAAAGTACATTCCGGTTATCATTCGTTCATTTCCTTGTACTACTTGTGTCTTGAAACTCTCTTTTAGAGAACTTGTTCTCTCAAAACTGGATAAATCACATTGAAGTTTGTTAAGTAAAATTTGGTTAAGTCCTCGATCTATTAGTATTCGTCAGCTCCGTATGTCGCCACACTTCCACCTCGAACCTATCTACCTCATCGTCTTTGAGGGATCTTACTTACTTGCGTAATGGGAAATCTCATCTTGAGGGGGGCTTCATGCTTAGATGCTTTCAGCACTTATCCCGTCCACACATAGCTACCCAGCGATGCCCTTGGCAGAACAACTGGTACACCAGCGGTGTGTCCATCCCGGTCCTCTCGTACTAAGGACAGCTCCTCTCAAATTTCCTACGCCCACGACGGATAGGGACCGAACTGTCTCACGACGTTCTGAACCCAGCTCGCGTACCGCTTTAATGGGCGAACAGCCCAACCCTTGGGACCGACTACAGCCCCAGGATGCGATGAGCCGACATCGAGGTGCCAAACCTCCCCGTCGATGTGGACTCTTGGGGGAGATAAGCCTGTTATCCCCGGGGTAGCTTTTATCCGTTGAGCGATGGCCCTTCCATGCGGAACCACCGGATCACTAAGCCCGTCTTTCGACCCTGCTCGACTTGTAGGTCTCGCAGTCAAGCTCCCTTATGCCTTTACACTCTACGAATGATTTCCAACCATTCTGAGGGAACCTTTGGGCGCCTCCGTTACTCTTTAGGAGGCGACCGCCCCAGTCAAACTGCCCGCCTGACACTGTCTCCTACCCCGCTAAGGGGCATGGGTTAGAAGTTCAATACATCTAGGGTAGTATCCCACCAACGCCTCCTCCGAAGCTGGCGCTCCGGAATCTCTGGCTCCTACCTATCCTGTACAAGATGTATCAAAATTCAATATCAGGCTACAGTAAAGCTCCACGGGGTCTTTCCGTCCTGTCGCGGGTAACCTGCATCTTCACAGGTACTATAATTTCACCGAGTCTCTCGTTGAGACAGTGCCCAGATCGTTACGCCTTTCGTGCGGGTCGGAACTTACCCGACAAGGAATTTCGCTACCTTAGGACCGTTATAGTTACGGCCGCCGTTTACTGGGGCTTCAATTCGCACCTTCGCTTGCGCTAAGCACTCCTCTTAACCTTCCAGCACCGGGCAGGCGTCAGCCCCTATACGTCACCTTACGGTTTTGCAGAGACCTGTGTTTTTGCTAAACAGTCGCCTGGGCCTATTCACTGCGGCTCTCTCGGGCTTTCACCCTACTAGAGCACCCCTTCTCCCGAAGTTACGGGGTCATTTTGCCGAGTTCCTTAACGAGAGTTCTCTCGCACACCTTAGGATTCTCTCCTCGACTACCTGTGTCGGTTTGCGGTACGGGCACCTTTTACCTCGCTAGAGGCTTTTCTTGGCAGTGTGAAATCAGGAACTCCGGACATACGTCCTCGTCATCACAGCTCAACGTTATAGAAATGGGATTTGCCTCATTTCACGCCTCACTGCTTGAACATGCATAACCAACAGCATGCTTACCCTATCCTACTGCGTCCCCCCATTGCTCAAATGGTAAATAGGTGGTACAGGAATATCAACCTGTTGTCCATCGCCTACGCCTATCGGCCTCGGCTTAGGTCCCGACTAACCCTGAGCGGACGAGCCTTCCTCAGGAAACCTTAGTCATTCGGTGGACGGGATTCTCACCCGTCTTTCGCTACTCATACCGGCATTCTCACTTCTAAGCGCTCCACCAGTCCTTCCGGTCTGACTTCACAGCACTTAGAACGCTCTCCTACCACGGACATCTAAGATGTCCATCCACAGCTTCGGTGAATTGTTTAGCCCCGATACATTTTCGGCGCAGCGTCACTCGACCAGTGAGCTATTACGCACTCTTTAAATGATGGCTGCTTCTGAGCCAACATCCTGGTTGTCTAAGCAACGTCACATCCTTTTCCACTTAACAATTACTTTGGGACCTTAGCTGGTGGTCTGGGCTGTTTCCCTCTTGACTACGGATCTTATCACTCGCAGTCTGACTCCCGTGCATAAATCACTGGCATTCGGAGTTTGTCTGAATTCGGTAATCCGGGATGGACCCCTAGTTCAAACAGTGCTCTACCTCCAGGATTCTTTATCACGAGGCTAGCCCTAAAGCTATTTCGGAGAGAACCAGCTATCTCCAGGTTCGATTGGAATTTCTCCGCTACCCACACCTCATCCCCGCACTTTTCAACGTACGTGGGTTCGGGCCTCCAGTAAGTGTTACCTTACCTTCACCCTGGACATGGGTAGATCACCTGGTTTCGGGTCTACAACCACATACTCATTCGCCCTATTCAGACTCGCTTTCGCTGCGGCTCCGTCTTCTAAAACTTAACCTCGCATGTAATCGTAACTCGCCGGTTCATTCTACAAAAGGCACGCTATCACCCATTAACGGGCTCTAACTACTTGTAGGCACATGGTTTCAGGATCTATTTCACTCCCCTTCCGGGGTGCTTTTCACCTTTCCCTCACGGTACTGGTTCACTATCGGTCACTAGGTAGTATTTAGCCTTGGGAGATGGTCCTCCCAGATTCCGACGGAATTTCACGTGTTCCGCCGTACTCAGGATACACTCAAGAGAGAATGAACTTTCAACTACAGGGCTGTTACCTGCTCTGGCGGGCCTTTCCAGACCGCTTCGTTTAACTCATTCCTTTGTAACTCCATATAGAGTGTCCTACAACCCCAAGAGGCAAGCCTCTTGGTTTGGGCTATTCCCGTTTCGCTCGCCGCTACTCAGGGAATCGATTTTTCTTTCTCTTCCTCCAGGTACTTAGATGTTTCAGTTCCCTGGGTCTGCCATCAAGACGCTATGTATTCACGTCAAGATACTGCTCCATTACGAACAGTGGGTTCCCCCATTCGGAAATCTCCGGATCAAAGCTCACTTACAGCTCCCCGAAGCATATCGGTGTTAGTGCCGTCCTTCTTCGGCTCCTAGTGCCAAGGCATCCGCCATGCGCCCTTAATAACTTAACCTAAAAGTTAGTTATTAAGCCTAAAAAACTTAATAATAAAAAATGTGTTACTTAATTTGCTTCAATGTCGTTTTATCCAGTTTTCAAAGAACAAGGTTTTGAAGATCATTTTACAATGAGCCTTCAAAACTGAACGCAAGACGTTAATCGACAGATCCAAGATCTGTTTCCGTAATTATCCTTAGAAAGGAGGTGATCCAGCCGCACCTTCCGATACGGCTACCTTGTTACGACTTCACCCCAATCATCTATCCCACCTTCGGCGGCTGGCTCCATAAAGGTTACCTCACCGACTTCGGGTGTTACAAACTCTCGTGGTGTGACGGGCGGTGTGTACAAGGCCCGGGAACGTATTCACCGTGGCATGCTGATCCACGATTACTAGCGATTCCGGCTTCATGTAGGCGAGTTGCAGCCTACAATCCGAACTGAGAACGATTTTATGAGATTAGCATACCCTCGCGAGTTAGCGACTCTTTGTATCGTCCATTGTAGCACGTGTGTAGCCCAGGTCATAAGGGGCATGATGATTTGACGTCATCCCCACCTTCCTCCGGTTTGTCACCGGCAGTCACCTTAGAGTGCCCAACTAAATGATGGCAACTAAGATCAAGGGTTGCGCTCGTTGCGGGACTTAACCCAACATCTCACGACACGAGCTGACGACAACCATGCACCACCTGTCACCAATGTCCCCGAAGGGAAAACTCTATCTCTAGAGCGGTCATTGGGATGTCAAGACCTGGTAAGGTTCTTCGCGTTGCTTCGAATTAAACCACATGCTCCACCGCTTGTGCGGGCCCCCGTCAATTCCTTTGAGTTTCAACCTTGCGGCCGTACTCCCCAGGCGGAGTGCTTAATGCGTTAGCTGCAGCACTAAGGGGCGGAAACCCCCTAACACTTAGCACTCATCGTTTACGGCGTGGACTACCAGGGTATCTAATCCTGTTTGCTCCCCACGCTTTCGCGCCTCAGTGTCAGTTACAGACCAGAAAGTCGCCTTCGCCACTGGTGTTCCTCCAAATCTCTACGCATTTCACCGCTACACTTGGAATTCCACTTTCCTCTTCTGCACTCAAGTCTCCCAGTTTCCAATGACCCTCCACGGTTGAGCCGTGGGCTTTCACATCAGACTTAAGAAACCACCTGCGCGCGCTTTACGCCCAATAAATCCGGACAACGCTTGCCACCTACGTATTACCGCGGCTGCTGGCACGTAGTTAGCCGTGGCTTTCTAATAAGGTACCGTCAAGGTACGTTCAGTTACTAACGTACTTGTTCTTCCCTTACAACAGAGTTTTACGATCCGAAAACCTTCATCACTCACGCGGCGTTGCTCCATCAGACTTTCGTCCATTGTGGAAGATTCCCTACTGCTGCCTCCCGTAGGAGTTTGGGCCGTGTCTCAGTCCCAATGTGGCCGATCACCCTCTCAGGTCGGCTATGCATCGTTGCCTTGGTAGGCCGTTACCCCACCAACTAGCTAATGCACCGCGGGCCCATCTAGTAGTGACAGCCGAAACCGCCTTTCAGCATTTTGCCATGTGACAAAATGGATTATTCGGTATTAGCCCCGGTTTCCCGGAGTTATCCCAATCTACTAGGTAGGTTGCCCACGTGTTACTCACCCGTCCGCCGCTAAATCAGAAGAAGCAAGCTTCTTCATCATTCGCTCGACTTGCATGTATTAGGCACGCCGCCAGCGTTCGTCCTGAGCCAGGATCAAACTCTCCATAAAAGTAGTTTGAAAGCTCATTAGCTTTGCTAGCGTATCATCCGAAGATGATATCTATTTTTGTTTTGATCCACCAACAGAGTTGATGTTCAAAAACATTTATTGATTAACGTCTTGCATGTTCAGTTTTCAAGGTTCATTATGTTCGCCACTTCATCAGCGACTCACTTATTATATCAAAATAACTTTTCGTTGTCAACAACTATTTTAAAATTTCTTTTAAGTTGTTTCTCTTAATATAATATTGTTGCTCAATCAGCAACTTTTATATCATAACAACTTAATACTTTGTTGTCAACACCTTTATACAAAAGTGTTTTAACTAGGGAATTAAGTTGTAATTTCATTGTCTCGGTGACAACGTTACTTACTATATCACCCTAAGTGATATGTTGCAATAGTTTTCCGTTAAAAAGTTTTATTAATTAGTATAAGACTCTTTAACTCTCTTTATATATAGAAGAAGCTCCCTACCATTTGGAGGGAGCTTCTTCTATATAATAGCGTTTTAATTATCGTACCCAGATAAAGTAAGCAAGGAAGACAAAAAACAATACATACATCAAAGGATGAATTTCTTTCTTTCTACCTGCTAGTAACATTGTGATTGGGTAGAAGATGAATCCTACTGCAATACCAGTTGCAATACTATAACCTAATGGCATCATGATCATTGTTAAGAATGCCGGCACAGCAATTTCGAATTTATTCCATTCAATTAAACGTAATGATGAAACCATCAACACCCCAACAATCACCAACGCCGGCGCGGTTACTGCCGAAGTAATTACATCTAAAAGTGGGAAGAAAAACATTGCCAGTAAAAATAATACTGCTGTGACAACTGCAGAAAAACCTGATCTTGCTCCAGCAGCTACACCTGATGAAGACTCAACATAAGCAGTTGTTGTTGATGTACCAAATAAAGAACCGATTGTTGTTGCAATTGCATCTGCCATTAAAGCACGGCCTGCACGTGGTAACTTATCGTCTTTAACTAAACCTGCTTGATTTGCTACAGCCATTAATGTACCAGCTGTATCAAAGAAATCTACGAATAAAAATGTAAGTACAACGATTAAGAATTGAACATTGAGTAATTCTTTAAATCCATTTGAGAATCCTTCTTTAATAGGATCTAACGCTACCCCGAATGTTGAAGATACATCAGGAATACTTGATACAATAGCAGTTGGTACAGCGATTAAGTTAAAAATCATACCAACAATTGCAGTAATAATAATTCCTAGGAAAATTGACCCTTTAATATTTCTAGCCATTAAGATGACTGTAATAACGATACCGAAAACTGCTAATAATGTTGCACCTTTAAACTCTCCTAAAGTAACAAGTGTTGCTTCATTAGCAACAATGATTCCTGCACCTTTTAAACCAACAAATGTTACAAATAATCCGATACCTGCTGATACTGCATATTTTAATTGTGTTGGAATAGCATTAATAACTGTTTCACGAACACCTGTTAAAGATAAGATAATGAAAATAATTCCTGAGAAGAATACACCAGTTAAACCTGTTTGCCATGGAATACCATATGTTAATACTACTGTGTAAGCAAAGAATGCGTTAAGCCCCATGCCCGGTGCTAATGCAATCGGAAACTTCGCAAAAATCCCCATCACCAATGAACCAGCCGCCGCTGCTAATGCTGTAGCTACGAACACAGCACCTTTATCCATACCAGCGTCCCCTAAAATCCCTGGGTTCACCGCTAAAATATAGGCCATCGCTAAGAATGTTGTAATACCACCTATGATCTCACGACGATAATTTGTTCCAAGTTCTTCAAACTGGAAATACTTTTTCATGATAATCCTCCGTATGTCGTCTTATACATCTTAGAGAATAAAAAAGACATGCAACTAAATAGAAATAGTCGAATGTCTACGATTCCTTGCTAAGTACTCATACTCACAAGTTTATAAAAGAATCAGCAAAGCCAATTCTTTTAATCGTAGTCAAGTTATTTAAGGTAACTTGGTAGATACTCTCGGGCCATATCCCCGACATTATACGACGACGTTATTTATTTATATTAGATAATATATCATTCTTGGTTTTCATTTTCAATAGTTTTTCCGAACGTTTTTATATTTTTCTTTATTATAGTTCGTGAATAAGCTATTTTGTCTCGATATACTAGATTATTACAATACATGTTTTAGCGATTTATTAAGTGTGTATCTAGCGTATTATTGATAAAATGATACAAAGTGGATTGGAGAGGATTTATAATATGCCTAAAATCATAGAACCTTCGCAACATTATTTAACAATTATCGAAAACGAAGAAATGATGCTAGAAGAAATTGAAGCGAACTCTTTACTTAAAGGATGTCAAATCGATTGTCGCTTTGGTACTCGCCAATTAAGCGAAGTTAAATTCGAGAATTGCGTATTCCTAACAGATGATTTTACTAAAATGGAGTTTTTGGATGTCATTTTCGCTAAATGTGATTTATCAAATTGTAATTTTGCAGAATCTGTTTTTTATCGCGCCAAATTTGATACATGTAAACTAATTGGTTCCAGCTTCTTCCGTACACAGCTTAAAAATGTTGAATTAGTTGATTGTCTTTTAAACTATGGTACATTTTCAGAATCAAAAATGAATGCAGTTGCCTTTAAAGATGGCCAATTAAACGAAAGCACTTTACAAGATGTAAAATTAACTCAAGTCACGTTTCAAGGAATGGAACTAAACGCAGCTGATTTTTCTGATACAAATTTAAAAGGAATCGATTTATCGTCTTGTTATTTCGAACAAATCAACTTAGATCCAACATTAGCGAAGGGTTTATCTATTCGTCATGATCAGGCTACTGCAATCGTCGCTATCCTTGGCATTAATATTCAATAAGAATTGCAAATAACCGTCCTCCTTCGATTAGGAGGTTCGGTTATTTCCCTTACACGACTCTATAATATTGCTTCGATTCAATCTCTTTTACCGAAACATGGAGCTTCCACAATTCAACTGCAATTTGTAAAGCCTCTTCACTAGCATCATTTTTAAGCGTAATTTCCCTTGCCTTTAACAATGCATTTGCTTCAAGTGATAAATCGGTTAACCCAGGTACCCATTTCTTAAACTGTTCCTTATACGGATTTCCATCTTTCAAAAGATAACCCAGTTCACCAAGTTCTTCTTTTAATATTTTAGTGCTAATTTCTTTTTTATATCTGAAAAGTTCCTGACCTTCATGCCCAATCAGAACTAAATCTTTATGATCTATATAAATATAGCTAATATCATCTTTGACATAACTCAATTCAACTTTCCCAATTTTAAAGGCTAATGCATCCTCACTAATGTAAATATTCAATATTTCATCATAAATAATTAGAGTCAAAATTATACCCGCTACCAATCCAAATGCCATCGTAGCAAAAATAACCCACCCCGCATTTAGACTAGCGACCAACTTAAATGGCCCTTGGAATGGAATCCAATCTAACTTACTTGCCCATTCTGAAATTTGAGGCAAAAAATAACCTATTACTAAACCAATGAGCGGCAAAATCAACCATAAAAATAATTTATCCGCCTTAGAAAAATTCAAATGCACGGTTGTATGATTCATCCCTTTTACACTCCTATTACTTTATTACATCTGTAATTGTTTGCCGCCAAATAGCAGCCTCTTCTATTTTCATATATAGCATTTTATAATTCAGAATGTTATCCAACATTAAAGCCAACACTCCAGCTTTCGCCTGAATATTATTTTTTTCAATTAATCCAAACTCTGTAGCTTTCTGTAGAATTTGGACAAAGCCATCAATAAACATTTGTTGTACTTCCTTTATCTTATCGATAAAAGTTTCATCCTCTTCTTTAATTCGATTAGCATACAAAGTAAATTCACTCAATAAATTCAGCAATATATCCTGTTCTTGAATCTCATTTATATACTTCATACCACCTGAATAAAGCTGTTCAATCAAATCTTCTTTAGTCATGCCTTCTATTTGAAAGTACCTTTCGAATGTATAATCTTCAAATATATAATCAAAAACCCTTTTGATTAGTTCATCTTTCGACTCCACATAATAATAAAGAGAAGGCTTTGACATTCCCAACTCTTTAGCAATCATTGCAAAGCTTGTTTTATGAATTCCTTCTTTAGCAAAAAAATAAATAGCTACATCCAATACACGTTGATACGTTTCTTTCCCTTTATTCATATTACACCTCTTATTTACCTATCGTTAAGTAAATTAAATCATTTAATTAAGTAAATTGTCAATCTCGTATCTTACTTTACAAATGAGATCATCTATCCTATAAAACAAGTTATCGATTTTAGCATTTCGTTTATCTTCAAATTGAGGGTGACTGTTGATATCCTCATCATTTGCTCTTCAATTAGATGTCTTATGTCTTCTAATTGTTTACGAAAATACACCTAATGAATCATTTGAAAATTGAGGTAAAAAAATAAGCATTCCCGAAAGAATGCTCATTACCTTAATCTTGTTCGTAAATCGTATCAGCAATGTTGTTGGCGTGGTCGCCAATACGTTCAAGATTGCTAATAATATCCGCAAATACAATGCCTGCTGAACCCGAGCAAATACCTTCATTCAATCGACGAATATGATGTTTACGTAAACTACGTTCCATTTCGTCAATACGTTCTTCTTGAGCTCTTACCTGCTGTGCCAACGACACATCACGTGTATCAAGCGCATGCATTGCTATTTTTACTGTTTCAATGACAAGCTCAAACATTCCTTCTAGCTCTTGCGTCGCTTCTTGACTAAGTTTTATGCGATTCGATTCTTTATAATCAATAAGCTCAATTAGGTTTTCTACATGATCACCAACACGTTCAATATCACGAATATTTTCAAGAAGCGCATGATGGATATGAGAATTTACACCTGATAATGATTGTTTTGATAAACTTACTAAATAATCCGTTGTTTTTTGATCGAGATTATTTATTGCTTCTTCTAATTGTGCCGCTGTACTTGCTTGCTTCACATCTAACGTTTTTAAATAGTCCATAGCTGCTGATAATCCTTGTACACCAAAACCCCCCATACGAACCACTTCCTGCTTTGCTTGTCCTAACGCAATACCTGGTGATTTTGTAATTAACGAGTAATCTAAATACTTCGGTTTATATTCAACTATAGTATCCTCACCCGGAATCAACTTGGTAACGACATAAGCCCATACACCAATTAACGGTAGTTGAATAAGCGTATTGGCAACATTGAACGTTCCATGCGCGAAGGCAATTTGCATTTTAGGTTCTAATCCTAATATACCAGAAATCCATTCTATATAATTCGTAAATAGCCCAAGCACGAGCAAGAAAATGATTGAACCAAAAACATTAAATAATACATGTGTTGCCGCTGCACGTCTTGCGGCAACAGAAGCCCCTAATGCTGCCAGTATCGCCGTAATCGTCGTCCCAATATTATCACCGAAAAGTACTGGCAACGCACCATGAAGCGTTATTAAGTTTTCTGCATACAAGCCCTGTAAAATACCAACTGTTGCAGAAGATGATTGTACAATTAGCGTAAATATTGCACCAACAATAACACCAAGTATCGGAGAATCACTCATGTTTAATGTTAAATCAATAAAGGCCGGCCAATCACGTAATGGCTTCATACCACTCGACATCAACTCTAGTCCGATAAATAAACCTGAGAAACCAAATAATACTTGACCAATATTTTGAATCTTACTTTTCTTAAAGAAAAATAACAGAACTGCCCCAAGTGCCATAATAGGATATGCATACTCCCCTATATTAATCCCAATGATGAAGGCTGTAACCGTCGTCCCGATATTTGCCCCCATAATGACACCAATCGCTTGTCGTAATGTCATAAAGCCCGCGCTGACTAAACCGACCGTAATAACGGTTGTCCCGGAGCTCGACTGAATAAGTACTGTGACAAAAATCCCTACTAAGACACCCATAAATGGATTTGTCGTAAAACGATCTAATAAATCTCTTAAACGGTCTCCGGCTGCTTTTTGCAGACCATCACCCATGTATTTAATTGCAAATAAAAAGAGTCCTAGGCCTCCCAAGAATTGAAAAATCATTTCCTGCCAATTTAACTCCATGCTGCCACTCCTTCATGTTTTATCACATTTATTATAAAAAATACTAACTTTCTGCGTTGGCTTTTCACAGAGTTTTAACATGCTCTTTACACAGCATTTACAATTCAGTCGTAATTTCGGCAAATTTCTTAATATTTTTTTGATAAGCTAAAAGTTTATAGAATTTTTCATCTATTTTATAAAAATCCTTCCGTTGTCAATTATAGTTTTCCATACTTTTTTCTACATATCCATTCACTACATCTTTAAATTCAATAGAGTCATGGAAACGTTCAGGTTTTAATGCCCACCAAAAATATTTATATTCGAATGCAGAAATTCGAAAAAGTATATTCTACTTTTAACTGAGAAGACTACTCTGAACATTATTCAGATAGACTAGGTCATGAAGTATATTGATATCAGGCAAACAAAAAAAGCTTGGAAAACCTACTAATGTAGGCTCTCCAAGCTTTAATATTATTATTCCCACTCAATAGTTGCTGGTGGCTTAGAAGTAATGTCATACAGTACGCGGTTGATATGATCAACTTCGTTTACTAGACGTACTGAGATTTTTTCTAAAACTTCCCATGGGATACGTGCCCAGTCAGAAGTCATACCGTCGATTGACGTTACGGCACGGATACCGATTGCATAATCGTAAGTACGTTGGTCACCCATTACACCTACGCTTTTCAGATCAGGAAGTACTGTGAAGTATTGCCAAATGTCGCGATCCAAACCATGTTTAGCGATTTCTTCGCGTAAGATAGCATCTGATTCACGTACAATGTTTAATTTTTCTTCTGTTACTTCACCAAGTACGCGGATTGAAAGACCCGGACCTGGGAATGGTTGACGCCATACGATTTCATCAGCTAGTCCAAGTTCAGAACCTAGTGCACGTACTTCGTCTTTGAATAATGTTTTTAATGGTTCGATAAGTTCGAACTGCATATCCTCAGGTAATCCACCTACATTATGATGAGATTTAATTGTTTGTGCAGTTGCTGTACCAGACTCAATAATATCAGTGTAAAGAGTTCCTTGTGCAAGGAAATCCATACCTTCAAGTTTTGAAGCTTCTTCATCGAATACATAGATAAATTCGTTACCGATAATTTTACGTTTCTTCTCTGGATCTGAAACGCCAGCTAATTTACTCATGAAGCGTTCACGAGCATCGATTTTGATAACGTTCATGTTGAAACCTTCTGTGAAAGTTTTCATTACTTGTTCAACTTCACCTTTACGGTTTAAGTTGTGGTCAACGAACATACAAGTCAATTGGTCACCAATCGCTTTGTGGATAAGAACAGCAACAACTGATGAATCTACGCCACCAGAAAGTGCACAAAGAACTTTTTTGTCGCCAACTTGTTCACGGATTTTTTGAATTTCAATTTCTACGAAGCTTTCCATAGACCAGTCGCCTTTAGCGTTACATACATCGAACACGAATTGACGTAATAAGTCATTTCCGTATACTGAGTGACGTACTTCTGGGTGGAATTGAACTGCATAGAATTTACGCTCAGCATTAGCCATTGCAGCAATTGGACATGAAGCACTTGTCGCAATTGTTTCAAAGCCTTCTGGAGTAACAGTTACTAAATCACCATGGCTCATCCAAACAACTTGCTCTTTTGGTAATTCGCCGAATAATGCATTGTCATTCAATACTTGAATTTCTGCTTTACCATACTCACGGTGTGCAGCTTTTTCTACTTTCCCACCTAAAGCATGTGTCATTAATTGCATACCGTAGCAAATCCCTAAAATAGGAAGACCTAAATTGAAGATTTCTTCATCAATATGGAATGCATTTTCATCATATACAGAGTTAGGGCCACCAGAGAAAATAATCCCTGTAGCATTCATTGCTTTTAACTCTTCTGCAGTAATAGTATGTGCATGTAATTCGCTGTAAACTCCAAATTCACGAATACGACGAGTAATTAGCTGATTATATTGGCTACCAAAGTCAAGAACGATAATCTTTTCTTGATCTTGTAAAATTGAACTAGCTGACAACGTTTCCACCTCTTTTAATATTAATATAACTGTTTACCTACTCATTTTAACATTTCTATACGAAAAGAACGCGTCTGAAATTACATCCTACGCGTCCTTATGCTCTACATCAAAAAAGGTGAATGCTAGTACATGGATTAACCACGCTGTCATTCACCTTCATAGTCAAGTCATTTACGGTAACCTGGTAGAGACATCCGAACCTTATTTTCGAACATATATGAGGGTAATCAATATATATAATTTTTCTCAATTTTACATGTTGTAACACTTAAAATCAACCGCTTGTACGATTGATTAAATATTCCCAACTTTCTTTAATATCTAACCAATCCCATTGAGCGTAATTATTACTATAAATTTGTTGCTCATATAAAGCAGTTATTTTACTCATATGCGTTGTACCTAATCGTTCATCTACATAATTTGCATAGTCTTGCAAGGTCTGCCCATTCCCCTTTTTCAAACCAGCATGCTCTAATTGTTTTAATAATTGATGGTAAGCATGGTCTAAAGAAATATTCTCAGGTTTTTTCATACGATAAAAAGTAATTATTGCTTTTGGTATCCACTTTCTACGCAATAATACTAGAATTAAAGATAGTACTATCAAAGCTCCTATAATTATCGCTATCACCATTGTAAACTTCTTACTCATTACAGGTTCTGCTTTTTTTGATTTTTGAGCCTTTTTTTCATCTTTTTCTTGCTTCTGCTTTTCTTCTTTTGTTTTTTCTTCTTTCTTCTTATCAGCTTTTTGTTGTTTTTGCTTTTCTTCTTTGTCTTCTTTTTTAGGATTGATTGGTGTAGGTTCTTGTTGATTTTTCACATCATCTAACACATTATCAAAACCTTCAAAGCCTATAGTAGGTTCAAAAGACATCCAGCCTATTCCAGGTAAATATGCTTCTACCCATGAATGGGCATTATTATTTGTGATGACAAATTCCTTCTGTTGGCCTGCAACATTCTGTACTTCTTCACCTTCAGAAAAACCTTTTACCCAGCGCGCTGGAATACCAATAGAACGCAACATGACAACCATAGAGCTTGAGAAATTATCACAATAACCCATTTTTGTATCGAACAAAAATTGATCTACATAATCGTCATTTTTCCCTGGAATCGCCACTTTATCACGGCTATAGACATAATCGTTATATTTAAAATAATCTACAATTGCATTAGCCTTACCATATAAGCTCTTTTCATCTTTCGTAATGTCTTTTGAAAGTTTTCTTACTCGCTTCGGCAGTGTTTTAGGTAATTGCAAATAAGTATTATAATCCTTCGATAACTTATCCAAATCGTTTACATTTGTTTTCTTGAGTGCCTTCAAACTATATTTTGGTGAACTATAAGATATCGTATACGCTTCTAACGCAATTTCATCTTCGCCCTTTAAAGAGCGAATTTTTTCACCGTCTATTTCTCGGTAGAAAGACATTCCTGGATCTACATTACCAACTTTCATTAAACCATATGTCTGCATAATGAATTTGAAATCTTTCTTCATTTCAATTTCTGCAGTAGTTTGATCCATTTTACTTCCTGGTTTAATACTTAAAGGAATGTTCTCATTTTGATTAAAAGCTTCGACATAGACATCACCCTTTTTACGTTCCCATCCCTTAGAAGTATAAATATCCTTTGTTTCAATTCTCCAATATTGATTACTATCAGCCTTTGCATTAAAGACGATTCGAGCATCCATTTTAAATGGTCCGCCTAGCTTTTTATCATCCTCAACATAACCAATTTTCCCAATAGCAGAACTGCCTTTACCTTGTTGGTCCATTAGAGTAGAAAGTGATTTTGGTAAAGTTACCATCGGGCCTTTTTTAGGCATCGCATAGGCAAATACAGTACTCGCAATAAGCATAACTGCTAACGGAACTAGGACAGAGATATACTTTATATCTTTCCTTTCTACAGCATTTGTCTCAAATAAATGATTAGCATATAAAGTTCCTAGTAAAAGTAATCCTAAAAACATAACTCTTATAATGGCAAACTTTGCATTATATTCACTAAAAGTATCTAACAATACTAAAAATATAATCGTTACGAATAAGAAATGAATAATAGTATGCTTCACCGTTATCCAATAGTGAATTAGATAAATTGTCATCCAAAGTAAGATAAAGAATAAGATACTTCGAAATGAATTCTCCACACCGTTCCAATCTTTTTGCATCAATGCTAACCAACTATTTTGAAGATCACTGCTTAATGTTAGTACACTCTCAATTGAAAATACTTTCGTTCCTGTATAAACGTACATTAAAAACCAGAGTATATAGGCAGATTTTATAATGGCCGATATCCAACCATTTAAATGGACTATATTCGCCAGTAAACAGATACCTACGAATAATAAGAATAAGTTTAAATGACCAGTATTGGTCAAATTCACTATGGGCAGAAGCCATTCTCTTAACATGAAGAAAATCACTATATAGAGTGCCACTAATCCTATCATTCGCTTAATAGGATGATGTGTCATTTCAACACCCCCGTAAAAGCTTCTGTAAATTGTTCCTTAGCAATCGTAATAACTCTTATCCCACGTGTACGAGCCAATTTCTCCATAGCCTGCTCTTGGGTAGACATGACTTGTCCTTTACTTCGAATAACAAAACATACACAGGCACGAGATGACCTTGATACCTTTGTTAAAATATCAAGCCACTCTGTTGTAAGCTCACTTGTCACAAAAAGAATTTGAGCCGCATTCGCTAACGTACGATCTTGTTCATACAAATGATTGACTGAATCTCCCAAATCATCTTGTACACTCGCCAAATGGAACATCACCTCTTGCAATTGGCTTTCTGTTTGCGTAGCTTCAAAAAGCACACGATTTCTACCTGCCGACAAAAACGCCATCGTAATTTGCTGACGAACACTTGCATTTAAGATAGAGGCAACAAACTCAACTTGCTCTTCAAATAATGCTGATGGAGAACAATCTAGCACAAGGCATAAATCTTGTGATTGTTGATCTTCAAATTCTTTCGTCCGAAGCTCTCCCGTTTTCGCAAATGTCTTCCAGTGAACCCAAGACATCCGGTCTCCAGATTGATACTCGCGCAACCCTGATACCATCGTCGTATCTCGTACAATTGTGGAAGATACCGGTCCAGTTCCTGTTTGCATGCTCATATCAAGTGGTCTGAAAATCATTTTCGTCACATTTGGATACACAACAACCGTACGTTTCGCAGGGATGATTTGCGTTTTTTTAATCCATCCAAAGAAATCACTTACTGTTATTTCAACGCCTTGTAAAAAGTGCTCCCCCCGCGGTATTTCTTCAATCTCATACGTCCACTTAACTTCCTTTTTAAATCCAATTAACAATAACCTTTGCATTGGTTGCGTCGTTGCATTTACCAATGCTTCACTTGGCATCGCTTCACGAATAACTGCATATACAATAGGCCATCTATTATTGCGTTTTAGAGTCATTGTCATCTTCAATGAATCACCATTTCTCATATATTCCTGTTCAATACTACGCTCTATTTTCATTTTTTTTAAAGGTGTAAAAAATAACAGCAATGAGTACGTTGAGAAAGGAAGTAACATGAAAAAGACAAACCAGATTACAAAACCGCCTTCTATGATGCTAAATGCTAAAGTACTAAGCAGTAGCAAAACGACTAGCATCAGGCGTAGGATTCTCCCTGAAACATATCGTAACCTACTTATTGTCATTGATTTGCAGACCTTTTAATGGGCACAACTGTATTAATTAAAATGCGTCCAATAATTTCTTCAGGTGAAACTCCATCATAACGAGCTTCAGGCCTTAGCATTATACGGTGTGAGAATACAAATGGTGCTAAAAACTGAACATCATCAGGTGTTACAAAACTACGACCACGAAGTAATGCATATGCTTGCGAAGCTTTCATCAATGCAATCGAGCCTCGTGGACTAACACCCAAATATACATATTGGTTTTCTCTCGTTGCACGAGATAAATCAACAATATAACCTTTCACAACTTCATCAACAAAAACATCTTTCACCTGTTGTTGCAAAGTAATTAACTCTTCTAATGTAATGACAGATGTTAAAAAATCGATTGGCTTTCCTTGTTCAGCACGACGCAGTACTTCAATTTCATCATCATAAGATGGATAACCCATTTTCATCTTTAACAAAAATCGATCGAGTTGTGCTTCTGGCAATGGATAGGTACCCTCATATTCAATCGGATTTTGTGTTGCCATTACAAAAAAAGGTTTTGGTATACTATATGTTTCACCATCGATTGTCACAGCAGCCTCTTCCATACCTTCAAGTAAAGCAGCTTGCGTTTTCGGAGAAGTACGATTAATTTCATCAGCCAATACGATATTGCCCATGATTGGCCCTGGTCGAAAATGGAATTCCATATCTTTTGGGTTATAAATGGATACACCCAGAACATCCGAAGGCAATAGATCCGGTGTAAATTGTATACGTTTAAATTGCGCTCCTACTGATTTTGCTAAAGCACGTACCATCATCGTTTTACCAACACCAGGTACATCCTCTAATAAAACATGCCCTTGAGCAAGTAATGATACTACACTCAATTCAGCAATATGTTTTTTACCTATCATAACTTTTTCAATATTACGTACGACCTCTTGAAGCTTTTCTTGTGTTTCCATCAATTGAACCTCCACTTTACAAAGTCTATCGTTTTAAGCCATTAGACCAAAAAAATAAGTCTTATGAACCGAGTCTTTTTATATAATTGGACTTATTATACCATGTCCATTGTATTTCGTTTGATTACAAACCTTTAACAAATCACAGAGTAGAACAACTTTTAGCTCAATTCATCTGTTTAGTTCCTTATATTATTGCTCCTTAAAGCTCTTTACTAACCCCCTTTTTCTTCATAATTTTAAAATCTACTTTAGAGCTAAATTTTCAAATGATAACAGGTATCTGTTTTATTAATTAATTGTTTGTTTATAATATCTTTCACCAATTCACGTCCTTCGGTTAAAGAAATACAAAAAAACCGAATCCCCACTTCGGGATTCGGCTCATCTATGTTATTTAATTACTTCCAAAAATCATCATACACAGTTATTGGTAGGTGGCGTTTATGTTGCGAACGTAAGTAATGTCCTTCTAAGACTTTACGAGCCTCATCAGGAATTTCTTTACCTTCCAAATAATCATCAATTTGATCATATGTCACACCTAACGCAACTTCATCGGGTAATGAAGGACGCTCTTCTTCTAAATCTGCTGTTGGTGTCTTTTCGTACAAATGTTTCGGACATCCAAGCTCCTCAAGTAACGCTCTACCTTGGCGCTTGTTTAAGCGGAATATCGGTACAACATCTGCCCCGCCATCACCGAACTTAGTATAGAACCCGGTAATGGCTTCTGCCGCATGGTCTGTCCCAATGACAATCCCAGCATTTGTTGCTGCAATTGCAAAGTGAACTTTCATACGTTCGCGTGCTTTTTCATTCCCTTTTACAAAATCAGAAAGTACAACTCCCGCATCAGCCAAAGCTTGTACACCAGCATCTACAGCTGCCTTAATATTTACAGTATATACTTTTGTCGGTTGGATAAAATCAATTGCATCTTGGCAATCCTGTTCATCTGATTGTACTCCATATGGAAGACGCACTGCCCAAAAAGAATATTGATCTTTACCAACTTGTGCATTTAGTTCATCTACTGCCATTTGCGCCAGTTTACCACTCAAAGTGGAATCCTGACCACCAGATATACCTAAAACAAAACCTTTTACGAAAGAATGCTTAAGTGCGTATGCTTTTAGGAAATCTACTGAACGACGAATTTCTTCTTGTACATCGATTATTGGTAGTACTCTTAGTTCTTCAATAATTTGTTTTTGTAAATTTGACATACTACTTACCTCCTTACCCAAGATCGATTTGTTCAACCATATCTTTCACTTCTTGAATGTTACGCATTTTATTATCCCAGCATTTTTGGCTTAAATCGACTGGATATTCCTCTGGATTTAAAGAACGCTTATATTCATCCCATAATAAGTCTAAATTTTCAGTTGCGTACTCTCGCATCTCTTGTACAGAAGGACTTTCGTAGATTACTTGTCCATTTTCAACCACTTTTGTGTGTAAATTTTTTGCTTCAAAATTAGTGACGAATTTAGAGATGAATGTATGCACAGGATGGAACATTTTAATACGTTCCTCTAATTGAGGATCCTCATCAAACATCGTAATGTAGTCACCCTCTGCTTTACCATTCTCACGATCGATGATGCGATATAATTTTTTCATCCCAGGTGTCGACACTTTTTCAGCATTAGCAGAAATTTTAATGGTATCTTCCATTTGCCCATTTTCTTTTTCAATGGATACTATTTTATACACTGCACCTAAAGCAGGTTGATCGTAACCAGTAATTAGTTTTGTACCAATACCCCACATATCAACCATTGCATTTTGAGCTTTTAAGTTCAAAATAGTATATTCATCTAAATCATTTGATACAACGATTTTGGCATTTGGGAATCCAGCGTCATCTAACATTTTACGTGCCGCTTTTGATAAAAATGCAATGTCTCCACTGTCTAAGCGAATACCTATAAAGTTAATCTTATCGCCCAGTTCTTTTGCTACTTTGATCGCAGTTGGAACTCCTGATTTTAATGTATTATACGTATCAACTAAAAATACACAGTCTTTATGACGTCTTGCATAAGCATGAAACGCCTCGTAATCGTTTTTATAAGCTTGAACAAGGGAGTGAGCATGAGTGCCTGCAACTGGCAAATTAAACAATTTACCTGCTCGCACATTACTTGTCGATTCCAACCCACCAATAATTGCTGCACGTGTACCCCAAATAGCTGCATCCATCTCCTGTGCACGACGTGTACCAAATTCCATTACTACATCGTCTTTTACAATTTGCTTAATACGACTTGCTTTTGTAGCAATCAATGTTTGATAATTGACAATGTTTAGTAGCGCCGTTTCAACTAATTGTGCTTCTACTAAAGGCGCTTCAATACGAACAATCGGTTCATTACCGAAGACTAATTCACCTTCAACCATTGAATATACATCTCCGGTAAAGCGTAAATCTCTTAAATATTCTATAAAATCTTCGCTATAACCTAAATCATTTTGCAAATACTCTAAATCACTTTCACTAAAACGGAAATCACGTAAATATTCCAGCATTCTTTCTAGACCAGCAAAAATTGCAAAACCGTTGCCAAATGGTAATTTTCTGAAATACAGCTCAAACACTGATTTTCTATTATGTATACCATCTGCCCAATAAGATTCTGCCATGTTTATCTGATATAAGTCTGTATGTAGCGCTAAGCTATCATCTGGATATTTCGACTTCATACTTAGTCCCTTCTTCCACCATCGTAATTAGTCATAGTATACACTATTTAACGTTAAACATGTTTTGAAAACCGTTATTCTATCTCATGAACCTTATATTTTTTCATTAATTACACTGTAAATTTCTTAATTTTCTCAGTAATCCATCAACTATTAATTTGAACAATAGTTTTAAAGGTGATAACATTGTTTTTGAATCGAACAATCCCGTATACTTCCAGTAAAGTGTATTGAAAATATCTAGGTAGTCATCGTGAAATTGTTATATTAAGGAATGTGTCACGTTATTTTTTGATGATGCGCATTATTACTTAAATCATCTGAAAATGTAAAGACTATTAGAGACCTATTTATATAAGCCATCGGGTATTTTTTGAATTTGTCTCATTAGTCATTTTGTAAATCGGAGGATTTTATGCAATGAAAACTTATGAATTACATGTCGTGGGTTTAAAGCGACATTTACCCATTATTCAAATTAAAGAAAATCTATCTATAGCTAGCTTTGTTTTATTAGGTGATATAGAGATGGTGGATGCAGCAGCTACTGCCCTTGCCGAAAAGCTACCTGATGTAGATCTACTCATTACAGCAGAAGCAAAAGGGATTCCTTTAGTGTATGAACTTACAAAGCGTATGAAATTACCACGTTATGTCGTAGCGCGTAAATCATTAAAAGCTTATATGCTTGAACCACTTATTCATGAAGTGAAATCCATTACGACAGACGAAAAACAAATCCTATGTTTAGACTTCCATGACGTAGCCTTTTTAAAATATAAGCGGGTTGCAATTATTGATGATGTAATTAGCACTGGGGCATCTATCAAAGTATTAGAAGAGCTAGTAACAAAAGCAGGCGGTCGAGTTGTTGCAAAAGCAGCTATTTTAGCAGAAGGTGATGCTATTAAAAGGGATGACATTATTTTCTTAGGGACATTGCCACTCTTCCCTCATCACCAATAAACTTACAAATTCTCAAGCCAATTCAATCAAATTTTGAATTGGCTTTTCATTTTGCCAAAATATAATTTACGCCAATAAAATAAACGATTTTCACATTAGATTGATTTGAGTTTTCAAACAAAAATTGGAATCGTATTATTTTTCAAGACAACTTCAAACAGACGGACATTATTAGGTTATGTGAACTATAAAATATTTGAAAGGTAATATGAGAATCTCGCAAACGTTATCAATTTATTTTATAGTTACTATTTATATAGGAAGAAACTCAATTTTTTTGCATCAATTTGGTAAAATAATTTCTTCATTTTCATGTCTCATGTACTTTATTTTTCTAATGCAAGTAGTGCTTTTTTCATCGGTATACCGCTACGAAAACCTGTAAGTTGACCATCTTTTCCGATAACACGATGACATGGTACGATTATCAGAATTGGATTTGCACCAATTGCTGTACCTACAGCTCGTACTGCCTTTGGATTATTTATTTGATTGGCGATGGCTGAGTAAGTTGTTGTTTCGCCATAAGGTATACCTTGTAATGCTTTCCAAACAGCTTGTTGAAACTCCGTGCCACCTGTATCTAGAGACATCACGAATTCCTGTTTCACACCTTTTAAATAGTCGATCAACTCTTTTTTATATGCTTCTAATTTTTCATCAGACTCTATTAGGCTATACTTTTTAAACCGCTTTGCAGACATCGTTTCTAACTCATCCATACTAATGCCTACATAACTAAGCCCATGGTCTGTAGCAGCTAAATAAATTTCCCAATCCTCATATTGAAAACATGTCCAATAAATATCTTTTATCATGCTAATATTCCCCTTTTTTTCATTAAGATTTGTTGTTTCACTAGTCTTGTTTATTGATAATGTAATAAAATACGATGCATTTGGTTCCCACCTTAACAAGATATAACGCCCTAATATAGTTTGTTCTTCTGTTGGATGCAAAAAGGTCATTGGCACTCAGCATATCAAATCTTACTTTTTGGTGTAATTATAATATACCCAATATTGTTAGTTGAAAGGGTAGTGTTGGGATGTAAAAGTAATATATCGAAAATCTGACACGTTGATTATAAAAGTTTAACGTCACTTGCTTAACTATTGAATACTCAACCGACTCTTATATAGAAGATTATTCTTGAACTATGGTACATTTATAGTAAAGACTTTTTTTAGGAGGCTTACAAATGGATACTGTATACGATCCCGCCATACATTTTAGCCATGTTGATTTTCAAATTGGCGACTCTCAAATAATTAAAGACGTTACAGGATCTTTTCCTAAGGGAAAAATCACAACGCTTGTTGGTCCTTCTGGTGCAGGTAAGACTACTTTACTCAAAATGTGCAACGGCTTAATCTCCCCTACTGCTGGCGAAATTTTTATTCACAATAAGCTCATTACTACTTATGATCCAATTGATTTACGTAGAAATGTTGGAATGGCATTACAGGCTGCTCCTATGATCAAAGGCACAGTTTTTGAAAACTTAGAGCTTCCGTTGGCATTGCAAAATAAGAAACTAACTGAAGAAGATGCTATTTCATATTTAGATGATGTTGGTTTGGAACACGCCTTTTTACATAAAGATGCATATGATCTATCAGGTGGGCAACGCCAAAAAGTATCGATTGCAAGAACCCTTGTCAATCAATCCGAAATATTGTTACTTGATGAAATTACATCTGCACTTGATCGTGCTTCATTAAAAGAAATCGAAGAACTTATCGTCAAAATCAACGAAAAATATAATGTGACGATGATTTGGATTACACATAATCTTGACCAAGCATTAAAAATTGGTCACTATACTTGGGTTTTAATGAAAGGTGAAGTCATTGAAACTGGAGAAAGCAAACTATTAGAGGACCCTCAAAATGAGCTTGTAAGACGCTTCGTACAAGGGGTGATTAAATGAGCTATTTAGCATTATCCTTAACATTGATTTTCGTACTTATTCCATTAATTTTATCAAAAACTTTAAAACTCGGATTAGAAAAAGATACATTTATTGCTACTATACGCTCCATAATCCAGTTACTTGCTGTCGGCTATGTATTAAAATTTGTTTTTGATTCCAATCATTTTATCTATATCTTCTTAATGATCGCTTTGATGATTGGAACTGCTACATTAAACGCACGTAAAAAAGGTAAATCTATAGACGGGATTACGTGGAAAATTGCAGTTACTTTACTGACTGTTGAAGTATTGACGCAAGCCATACTACTAGGCTTCCACATTGTACCCGCAACTGCACAATATATTATTCCAATTAGTGGAATGATCATCGGGAACTCTATGGTACTATCCATTTTATTCTTAAATCGTTTCACAGCTGAAATGCACGCGCATCGTGATCAAGTAGAGCTCATTTTATCATTAGGTGGAACACCAAAACAGGCTATTCATCATCAATTAATTAGTGCGATAAAGGCAAGCATGATTCCAACGATAGAAAGCCAAAAAACGATCGGACTTGTACAACTTCCAGGCATGATGAGTGGTCAAATCATTGCTGGAGCTGACCCTATCCAGGCAGTGCAGTTTCAATTGCTAATCGTTTTCATCTTGCTTACGACAGCGGCTGTATCGAGTATTTTCCTTGGATTTTTGTCCTATCCAACATTGTTTAATAATCGCATGCAAATGTTGAAGGAAAAATTTTAACAAAAAAAAGCTTCTTCTCTATACGTCTTAGAGTAGAAGCTTTTTGTCATAATGATTGTACTTAGGGAGCTATATTTTATTTAGTATGTTTGTCGTAAAAAGCAATAAAGTTGTCTACTACCGTATCAAGGAATGCAATTGTACTTTCATCTATTAGTTCGCCAGCTTCGTTTAACTTCGTATGAACAGCACCTATATATACTTCATTCCCTGACAGTAGTACTGGCGCTAAAGCTGGATTTGAAAGGATTTCACGCAAATGGATTTGAGCACGAACACTACCTAAAACACCCATAGATGAACCTACAATGAACCCTGGTTTATCTTTGATTGTATAATCACCACCACGTGATAACCAGTCAATTGCATTTTTTAATGCACCTGGAATGGAATAGTTATATTCAGGAACAGCAAATAATACTGCATCAGAATCTTTAACATCCGATTTAAAAGCTGTTGCACCAGCTGGTGGATTGTTTTCAATATCAATTGAGAACATTTCAACGTCATTAATTAATACCGGTGTAATATCCAATTTGTTTGCATAGCGTTTTTTCATGAAGTTTACAAGTTTTAAATTATTTGAAGTTGAGCTAGTTGAACCTATTATTGCTTTTACTTTAATAGTCATTTAATGTCTACTTCCTTTTCTATTTTAAAATTTTGTAACAAGTAAAGCATATACCCTAAAAATAGGATATTCCAACAATTTGACTCAGTGACGAAAAATACCTTCTATAGCATGCGCAATTTTTTATTTATATATTAATAAATTTGCTGTATTTCTTTTTTGGCAATCGACTATTTTTTTAAGTAGAAAACAATAGCAAAAACCGTGAGGTTTATCATCCTCACGTTTCATTTTAATACGGCTCTGCGTCATGCCCTTTTTCAATGGCATCTTCAGGAGCATTATCTCCATCAATATTTGCTAACGGCCTTTGCGTAGACGAGTGTTTTTCAGCATTTTGCAGTCCCTCTTTTAGTCTACGACCGTAGTCATCATCGGCTTCCTCTGCTAATGCAATCATTGCCTTTTGGATCTTTTCATCACAACTTGATAAATCACCGATAAGATTTTCTAGAAGCTCATCTTTTTCCCAATCCTCAAAATTACGATACGTTTCCCCTGCTTGTTTCGTATTACTTTGTCGATCAATGGATTCATGCACTAAATTGCCTTCTATAAAGGGTGTATACTCTTTTGCGTTTTGTTTAGCTTCATGCAAGCCACCAAGCATGGATGGCTCATAATTTATATGCGGATTCTGTCCTGGCGCTAAATCACGCTTATACAACATTTGACCACCGTTTTGGTTTGTAGCAACACGTTTCTTCGGCGCATTAATTGGGAGTTGTAAATAGTTTGCTCCGACACGATGACGCTGTGTGTCTGAATAAGAAAATGTTCTACCTTGCAACATTTTATCATCAGAGAAATCGAATCCATCAACTAATACACCTGTTCCAAATGATACTTGCTCCACTTCTGCAAAGAAATCTTCAGGATTTTTATTTAATACCATTTTCCCTACAGGATGCCACGGGAATAGATCTTCTGGCCACAGCTTTGTATCATCTAAAGGATCGAAATCGAGTTCTGGATGTTCTCCATCAGACATGATTTGAACATTTAATTCCCATTCTGGATAATCTCCATTTTCTATCGCATCATATAAATCCTGAGTAGCATGGTTAAAATTCTTCGCTTGGATTTCTTCAGCTTCCTGTTGCGTCAAATTCTTTATTCCTTGCTTTGGTTCCCAGTGATATTTGATTAAAACAGCTTCTCCATCACTATTCACCCATTTATACGTATTCACCCCAGATCCTTGCATCATTCGGTAATTTGCAGGAATCCCCCAAGGTGAGTAGATAAAAGTGACCATATGGAATGATTCTGGTGAACTTGCACAAAAATCAAAAAAGCGCTCAACATCTTGTATATTCGTAATAGGATCTGGCTTAAATGCATGGATCATATCAGGAAATTTCATAGCATCACGAATAAAGAAGATTTTAATATTATTCCCTACTAGATCCCAGTTACCATCTTCAGTATAAAATTTCACTGCAAATCCTCGGGGATCACGTAAAGTTTCAGGTGAATGATTTCCATGTATTACAGTCGAGAATCGAACAAAAACTGGTGTTTGCTTCCCTTTATCTTGGAATACCTTTGCTCTAGTATATTTGGAAACAGGATCATTACCTACCGTTCCATACGTTTCAAAATAACCATGTGCCCCTGCTCCACGAGCATGTACTACACGTTCGGGTGTACGCTCCCTATCAAAATGACTCATCTTCTCTAGGAAATCATAATTTTCTAAAGTAGCAGGCCCACGATTACCAACAGTTCTCAAGTTTTGATTGTTTGTAATAGGATGCCCTTGTCTATTGGTAAGCGTATCTTCCTTTTCAATATGATTATCATTATGTGTCATAAAATTGCCTCCTTGAATGTCTTCACAATTCATCTTGTCCTGTATTTTATTGAATTAAACATTTGTGAGAGATTCTTGGGTTTCATTTGATGTACTTGGATTTTGATTTAACTTACTCAGGCTTCTATTTAATTCGCTCGGGCTTGCTTTTATCCTTCTCGCTATCTTTTGACTCACTCCGGCTCTCTTTTAACCTACTCGCCTTTTTAACTCACTCCGGCTCCATTTAACCAACTCGCTCCTCCGTTCAACTCATCCAAATCTCCTCGATTAGCAATTTTCCCAACAAAAAAACACCTCACAAGGAGATGCTGATTAATTTACAATATGGATTTATATAAAACTCGCTTAGCCAACTCTTTCGCTCTATTTGTTCCATCCTTTTTCCTTAAAACGAGCAATAGCTTCAATTCGATTGCTTACTTCTAGTTTGTCTAAGATGGTTGAAATATAGTTTCGCACGGTACCGGGCGAAAGAAAAAGCTCCCCCGCTATTTCCTTCGTCGTTTTACCCTCCGCTACTAGCTCAAGTACTTCACTTTCACGTTCTGTGAGCGGATTTTCAATCGTCTCTTCATAGACAATATCGATTAATTCAGGTGCATATAGCCGTCTGCCTTCCATAATTACACGGATAGAATTTACAAGTTCTTCGATGGGGCTGTCTTTTAATAAATAACCACGCACACCCGCTTTACGAGCGCGTTCGAAATAACCTGGACGCGCAAAAGTAGTTAAAATGATAATCTTACAAGGATGATCTTGTAATTCTTCAGCAGCATCTAATCCAGTTTTTAAGGGCATTTCAATATCCATAATACAAATATCAGGATTATGCTCCTCGACAAGCGTGACAGCTTCAGCACCATTTTTGCCAATGCCGACTACTTCCATATCATCTTCCATATTGAGTAAAGATTTCATAGCACCTAGAAGCATACCTTGGTCTTCAGCTATGACGATTTTAATCATGTTGGTCACTTCCCTTTTGATGTGTGATGACGACAGGTACAGTAATATTAAGCACTGTGCCATTTTGTTCAGTAATTTCCAGATTTCCGTTGACGAACTCTAACCGTTCTCGCATGCCATTTAAGCCATTACCTTCTGATTTTTCTTTTCTTGCTGATAGGCCAACGCCATTATCAGCAATGATAATCTGCAATTCATTATTATTTTGGACGAATGTAATTTCACATTTCGATCCATCGCTATGTTTTACTATATTATTAACTGCTTCCTTTAAACACATGCTTAGAACATTCTCTACAATCGTTGGAACCTTATCAAAATTAGGGTCTCCTACAATCGTCAATTCCATTTCAGCTGCATCTAAAATTTGCTGAATACGGACAAGTTCATCACGTAACTTCACTGTACGCATATCTGCGACAAGTTCGCGCACTTCCTTCAACGCAATGCTTGCTGTTTGGCGAATATCTTTTAATTCCATTACTGCTGCCTGTGGATCCTTTTCCACTAAACGTGCAGCTAAATCACTTTTCAAGCCAATCATGGAAAGCTTTTGCCCGAGGGTATCATGCAAATCGCGTGCGATACGCTGGCGCTCTTCATAGATACTAAGCTCAGAAATACGTTCTTTTGCCGACTCTAGTTGCCCTTCAAGCTTTTCACGCCTATTCCAGTTATATAAATTAAACGGTAATAAGACCGTTCCAATAACCGAAATAATGATAAAGTGTATTTGAGGAAGAAATAAATCAATTTCAATGAAAAACCCTGCTACTATCGCGCCAATTGTAAAAGCGATATGTAAGCCATACATAATGTAAAATCCTACAGTATTACGAATATTCCCGATAAAAAACGCCGTAAATAATGATAGATAAACATAACCAAAAAGTAATGTCATCGCAACATTAATTAACATTTCAAAGGATACCCACATATACACTAGTCCATTGTGTGATCTATGTGAAAAACGATACGAAACAAAATATAAAAGTAAAATTGAAATTCCTATCGCTATTTCTAAAAATGAAGATGACCTAAATATGAAAAAGAACGGTAGTAAACAGAAAATAACCCAAGCATAGATACTTAGCCAAGGACTCTTCGGGAAAATACTAAACCAGCTCAGCATAAATTCATTCACCGCCCCATCTAATTGCCCCTATTATATCAAATGTCATACAAACAAAAACAGCCATCTCTGTTTAAAGAAATGACCGTCTTTCTTACTTAGCTTGCTTTTTTCATAGGTACATCTTGATTTTTTGACAAGCGATCATGTTCATCTACTAATCTTTGTACAGATTTGAAAGTCACAAAGGCTTTTTGTGATGGATCATATAATTTATAACGTAATGATTCTAAACTTGTTTTGATAGTTACTGTTGTCGCTTTTTGAAGTGGTGGTACTTTTTCATGTGCTTCTTCTAATAAGTAATTCGGTACACGTGGTGATAAATGATGCACATGATGGAAACCAATATTACCTGTTACCCATTGTAAAACTAGTGGCAATTTATAATATGAACTTCCTTCAATCGCCGCTTTTACATAATCCCACTCAGATTCTTCTTCAAAATATGAATCTTCAAATGTATGTTGAATGTAGAATAACCAAATCCCTAATGAACCAGCTACAAACATCGTCGTACCATGTACGATTAAAAATGCAGTCCATCCAGCAGTCATCACAATCGTAGTTGCTAGTGCTAAGATAATAATATTTGAAAGATACGTATTCATACGCTCTTTTCGTTTTGCATCTTTACGATTAAAACGACTTGAAATTAATACTAAATAAAGTGGTCCAAATCCGAACATTACAAGCGGGTTACGGTAAGCGCGATATTTGAATCGCTCCATTTTTGATGCTGCAACGTACTCTTCAATTGTCATCACCCAAATGTCACCAACACCACGTTTATCTAAATTTGAGCTTGTTGCATGGTGAATCGCGTGTTCACGTTTCCATTTTTCATAAGAAAATAATGTTAATACTCCTGTTAATGTACCAACAATATCTGTTGCTTTTTTATTTTTAAAAAATGACCCGTGAGTACAATCATGGAATATAATAAATGTACGAACTACAAAACCTGCTGCGATAATACTTAAACCAACCGATGCCCAAACAGATACTGGAACTAATAGATACGCTGCTGTCCATAAGATTATTAGTGGTAGCAAAGTGTTAACCATTTGCATAATACTTTTATTCAAATGAGACTTAGCGAACGGTGCGACGTCCTTACGTAATTGCTTCGTCTTTTCTATATTATTCATGTGATGTCCCTCACTTTTCTTCGCTTTATATATTCTCATCTTAAAACTTATAGTTACATGATAGTAGATATAGTTGTCATGATTAACATATGACATCTGTCATATAGCAAGTCTTAATACTTGGTAATAAAATTAAAAATACACTTGATACTGCTTACTTTGTTTAATATTTATCATTAAATGATAAGGATGGATTTTGTTTTCTTACTCGAAATTACATCTACAATCTGTTTAAAATAAATGCAAAAAGCGAGATGGCTTAAAACCATCTCGCTTTTTCTTATTCTACATTGAAATATCTTGCATCAGGATGTGCAAAAACAATTGCTGATACGGATGCTTCTGGCGACATCATAAATTCCTCTGTAAGATGTACACCTATATCTTCTGGTTTAATCAAACCAAAGAGTTTCGATTGATCTTCTAAATTTGGACATGCAGGATAGCCAAATGAAAAACGTTGCCCTTGATATTTTGCCGCAAAACGATCACGCATAGTGAAATCGGTGGTATCTGGGAATCCCCATTGGTCTCGAATTTCTTGATGGATGCGTTCTGCAAAACCTTCTGCTAATTCAAGAGCTGTTGCTTGGAATGCATGACTTTCAAGGAATTTCCCTTGCTCTTTCAAACGTGCTGCAGCCTCACGTACACCGTGCCCAGCAGTTACTTGCATAAAAGCAACATAATCCATTTCTCCACTATCAACTGTTTTCAAGAAATCAGCTAAACATAAGTACGGCATCTTATTTTGTCGTGGAAAAGTAAAGCGCTCAATAACGGTCTTACTATCTTCTGGATCATAAATAACAACATCATTTCCGTCTGCTTGTGCAGGGAAGAATTGATACATGCCTGATGGATTTAACATACCTGATTCCAAGAATTCTGTTACTAATTCGTATAACTCAACTGCTCGAGAGTCACCTTTTTCAAGCATTTCATCACTATATCCTCTTAAACCTAAATGATGGCCAATTAATGTTCGCATATTCACATATGGATACAAATGAGATACTGAATAGTCTTTTAAAACATGACGTCGTAAATCAGTCGGTACAAAAATCGGTGCATCTGAACGTACTGTTTTAACTGGTTTTTCTGCTACAGCAACAGCTGGTCTTGCAGCACGCTTTTCTTCCGATGCTGCACGTTTTTCAATTGCGTCTTCTAACTCATTTAGCAATTCACCTTTATCATCACTTTGCAGTCTGTTAGCTAACTCAAGCCCATGCATCGCGTCTTTTGCATACATAACTGGACCATCGTACTCTGCTGCAATTTTCGTTTCTGTAAAGCGTCTTGATAATGCCGCTCCACCTACGAGCATTGGAGTAATGATGCCTGCATCCTTGAAATCTTGCGCAGTAATGACCATTTGCTGTGCTGATTTTACGAGTAATCCTGATAATCCAACGATATCTGGATGTTCCTTTTTAATAACTTCAATTAGTGCTTGGGGTGTAACTTTAATACCAACATCAATTACCTTATAACCATTATTACTTAAAATAATATCAACAAGGTTTTTTCCGATATCATGTACATCCCCTTTAACTGTTGCTAATATTACTTTTCCTTTACCAGTATCATTTTCATTTTTTTCCATGAACTGTTCTAGGAATGATACTGATGCTTTCATAACTCCCGCACTTTGTAGTACTTCGGCTACGATTAATTGGTTGTCATTGAACAAACGTCCAACTTCAGCCATCCCTGTCATCAAAGGTCCATTAATAATCTCTAACGGTGAATCGTACATATTCATTGCAGCTTCTAAGTCAGGGATTAGCCCTTCTTTTGTACCTTCAATAATGTAATATGCTAGTCGCTCTGGTACTGTTTTTGGAATATCATCTTCAGTCTTTTCTTTCTTTTTGTCACGATAGAAATCTGTGAAATCAGCAAGTGTCTTGTCGTTTGTTTTATAGATTAAATCATTTGCTAAGTTAATCTCAGCTTCTGGAATTGAAGCATAGCGCTCTAATTTCTCTGTATTTACAATAGCGTAATCTAGCCCGGCTTGTGTACAGTGGTATAAATACACAGCGTTTAATACTTCACGTCCAACTGGAGGTAAACCAAACGATACATTACTAACACCTAAAATAGTTAATACTCGAGGCATTTTTTCTTTGATTAAGCGAATACCTTCAATCGTTTCTTCAGCCGCTCCTATATATTGTTCATCTCCCGTACCAACTGGGAATACAAGAGGATCGAAAATAATATCTTCCGGTGCGATTCCCCATTTATTCACTAGCAGGTCATAAGAACGTTCAGCAACTTTCAATTTACTATGGCGGTCAACAGCCATTCCTTTTTCATCAATTGTTCCGATAACGATAGAAGCACCGTATTTTTTCACTATTGGTAAAACAGCATCATAACGTTCTTCTCCGTCCTCTAAATTAATAGAGTTAATGATTGCTTTCCCTTGGGAATATTTCAGTGCTTCTTCGATTACCTTTTCATCAGTTGAATCGATTACAAGGGGAACTTTAACTTTCTTTACCACTTCAGTCATGAAGTTTTTCATATCTTCAAGTTCATCCCGGTCAGGGTTTGCTAAGCAAATATCCATAACGTGCGCACCGTTTTTCACCTGTGCACGAGCAATTTCTGCCGCTTCTTCAAATTTACCTTCTATAATTAAACGCTTAAATTTTCGTGAACCAATAACATTTGTACGTTCACCTACAAATAACGGGCGCATTGAATCATCATATATAAGCGGTTCAATTCCTGCTACGACATGACCATGCGCTGTTTCAGGCATTTGACGAGGCTGCTTATGCTCTACTACTTTACGGATTGATTTAATATGCTCAGGCGTGGTACCACAACAACCCCCAACAATATTCAACCAGCCTTTATCTGCAAAACCTTCAAGCTTTTTAGACAATGATTCCGGAGTCTCATGATAATGCCCTTCTTCATCTGGTAAACCTGCATTCGGATAACAACTAACATAGCTTGTTGCTAATTCTGAAAGCGTGCGTAAATGATCTGTCATAAATTCAGGTCCAGTAGCACAGTTCAACCCGACTGATAGCGGTTTAATATGTTCAATTGAAATATAAAAGGCTTCAATACTTTGCCCTGCCAGAGTAGTTCCCATAGGTTCAATTGTTCCCGAGATCATCACAGGCAGTTCTTTATCAAGCTCTTCAAACGCTTGTTTAATACCTAAAGTGCCAGCCTTAACATTCAGCATATCTTGACTTGTTTCAAGTAATAACAAATCCGCTCCACCGTTAATTAATGCCTTAGCTTGCACGTAAAAGTCATACAATAGCTCATCAAATGTAATACCACCAGTTACTGATAAGGTTTTAGTCGTTGGTCCCATTGCACCAGCAACATATCGTGGCCATTCAGGTGTTGACAATTCATCCGCTACTTTTTTAGCGATTTGCACTGCTAATAAGTTAATTTCATGCGCTTGATCACCCAATGCATATTCATTTAATACAACAGGAGTCCCACCAAATGTATTCGTACTAATAATATCTGAACCCGCCTCTAAATAAGCACGGTGTACATTTTCGATCACGTCAGGTCGTGTGATATTCAAATATTCATTACAGCCATCATATTCATCTCCACCAAAATCCTCGGGAGTTAAATTAGCATTTTGGAGCATAGTCCCCATTGCACCGTCTAATATAAGAATATGTTGTTGGAGTCGTTCTTTAATTGGTTGTTTTAACATAGTTGTGATCTCCTACTTTCTGTTGATCTAGCTCTTGAATATAATGAATCAATTCTACTGACATATCGTAACGTGTAAATGGCGTAATGATATAAATACCATTAAATAACTCTGCGGCTGTATCGATTAATTCCTTAGCAATCGCTATACCTTCTGCAGTTGCAAGATTTTTATCATTACCCGTTGCGCGCATTCTTTCAAGTACTTCATCAGAGAGCTTAATCCCTGGTACTTCATGATGTAAAAACTCTGAATTTCGGATACCTGTTAGTGGCATGATTCCTATGAAAATAGGGGTTTCTAAATGTTTAGTAGCTTCATATATCTCTATTATTTTTTCCTTCGTATATACAGGCTGTGTGATGAAATAATCTGCTCCACACTCAATTTTCTTTTCTAATCTTTTTACGGCTCTATCAAGCACTCGTACATTAGGATTAAATGCAGCTGCAATAGAGAAATTAGCCTTTTTACGAAGAGGTTTACCTGAGAATGATATCCCTTCATTCAACTGTTTAATTAATTGAAGTAACTCTAGGCTTGAGACATCATAAACACTAGTTGCACCTGGGAAATCACCTACTTTTGTAGGGTCTCCAGTAACTGCTAAAATCTCATTAATACCTAATGCATCAAGACCCATTAAATGCGATTGTAAGCCGATGAGATTGCGATCACGACAAGTAATATGAGCAAGGGAACGAATATTATTTTGCATTTTCAAAATTGAGCCCATTGCCATGTTACTAATACGAGGGGATGCCAATGAATTATCAGCCATAGTGACAGCATCAACACCTGTTTCATTGAGTATTTGCGCCCCCTCTATAAAGGCAGTGGTATCAAGGTGGCGAGGTGTATCGAGTTCTACAATGATTGTACGTTCCTTTTTCGCCTTTTCGTGAAGTGGCTCATGCTGATCAGGAGTCGCTTCTTTAATCTCGATTACTTTTTTCTTCTTTACAATTTTATTTTCAATTGGTGGTAGGTCAGCAATACGTTTTTTTACAGCTTCTATATGCTTCGGTGTCGTACCACAACATCCTCCAATTAATCGAACACCTTGGTCACGTAGTAAAACACCAGCACGGCCAAAATAATCAGCCTCTGATTCGTAAACAATTTTGCCATCTTCTACATCTAGCAAACTAGCATTTGGATATGCAGATAAGAATGCCTTGGATGGCAATTCTACATCCTCAAACGCTTGGATTGTATGGTGAGGGCCTAAACGGCAATTTACTCCAACAATATCTGCACCCAAAGCTTCTAATTGGTGCAATGCATCATTTAATAATAAGCCATTTTGTAAAATACCTGGTTCATGCATTGATACTTGCGAGATGATTGGTACATCAGTCAATTTTCTCAAATGTTGCACTACAGATGAAAGTTCCTCAAAATCATAGTACGTCTCTAGTAATAAACCATCCGGATTACCTGCTAATAGATACCCCGCTTGCTCATCTAATGCAGCTATGATTTCAGCTAGTGTCGCTTCACTTTTACGAATACCGCGAATACCACCAATTGTCCCTAAGACAAATTGGCCTCCTGGTGCTGCAGCATGTTTTGCAATGGCGATTGCCGATTCATTAAACTCCTTTACAGAGCTCTCTAAACCATAACGTTCTAATTTAATGGCATTCGCTGTATACGTATTAGTCTGAATAATGTCAGCGCCTGATTTTATATATTGTTGGTGTATATTTTCAATCACTTCAGGCTTGGTAATGTTTAATTCCTCATAACAATAATCAATTCCGTAAGAATATAATAAAGTGCCCATCGCACCGTCAGCTGTTAACACTTGTGTTTGCAATTTTTCAAGTAATCCCATTAAAATCCCTTCCTTTCTACATAAAAAAGCCTTCTTATGGATAAGAAGGCTTGACGATTACGATGTTCGCTCCTTCTTATCTTTTCGGACAATCTGTAAATCCGCTGGAGTTAGCACCTGACCAGATGGCTGGTTGCTGAAGCTTCAAAGGGCCAGTCCCTCAGCTTCTCTTGATAAGAAATATATATTTAATTGTTAGAATAATTAAAAGAATCATAACCCTAGAAAAGAATATCGTCAAGAGCGTTTTTAGAATTATAGCAAAACTCTGTATTATAAGTATATTTTAGCTACAAAACAAAAAAGATGAGTTTTGGCAATTACTTGTTGAAACAACAATCATTTCTTCATGACTATTTATTTGCAAAAATTTTATTAGCTGATGTCTTATCATAACTTTTTATTTCAACCAATTCACCTTGAATAATCAGTCGCTTAGAACCATCATAATTACATGTAACGAGCGTTATCATTTTTTCATTTGAATCATTTATGACATCAATTTGCTCCGGTTGTACAATATGCATTTTATCAATTTTATATTCATAGATTTTTTTAAAGTCGGTTACATAAACTTGCATACCTTCCTCCGCATTAGTAAGAGGACTAAAGAGTGCCTTCCCATTATTCATATTATGACCCGCTAAGGCATAATTAGCTTTTCCCATCTTTTGTTCACGTTTCATCGTACCAGCACCAATTGCTAAGTTTGTATTCGATACACCATATAAAATAGGTAATCGCATATTCACTTGAGGTACACTAATAGCTCCAATGGCATTTAGTTTTTTTTGATTGAATTGTGCCTTTACAACATCTTTGACATTTAAATCATCCACTTGCTGAAAATCAAATGACGCATCTAGATTCTTCATTGCTGACGCTATGTCTTGTTGCTCAATCGTTGCCTTCGACATATTCGAAATGAAATATCCCATAATAGGCTGATAGAAAATAAAAACTAAACCAATTACTAGCAAGAAAATGCCTAATATCAAACTTCCCTTTTTCCGCATGTTATCCACCTTCTTTTCTCATTCATTTTAATAGTAACAATTCACTTAGCACTTTCAAGCAGTTTGACATAACGTTAAAATTATTAAAATTACCCCAAAAAGAAAGAGCTAATGAAATTGGTATCCCTTAGCTCTTTTCTACCTACCTTGATTGTTTTTTAATGTATTTTTGCTAGAATTGATTCTGCTGTTTCTTTCCCGTTCTTAATACAAGGGCCAATACCTACACCGTAATAAGAACAACCTGCAAGTAATACATTTTCATATGCAGTGGCCATTTTAGTTGATAAAGCTTCTACTGTTTTTCCATGACCAAGATGGTAAACTGGCATTAAATCATTCCACTTTGTCACTTCTACAACAGTAGGCTCTGCTTCTATATTCAAGCTTTTTGCAATATCCTCTAAAGCAATTTCAGTTAATTCCTCTTTACTTGAATGCTTCATTTCTTCAAAATCTGGGTTTGAGTTTTTATAAAATAAACGCACAAGTAATTTGCCGTCTTTTGAAGTATGACTCCATTTACGACTTGTCCATGTACAAGCATTACATTTGACATCACTGTTTTCAGAAACGATAAAACCTGTACCGTCTGCAGGTAATTGGCTATCGGGAATATTAAAACCTAAATACATCGTAATTAGTGAGGCATTGCTAAAATCGTTGAAGTCCTCGTCCAAATTCGGATCTTTTAATAGTTTTTGAGTTACATCATGTGGTGTTGTTAACACGATAAAATCAGCTTCAATTGCTTCGTGATTATCAAATGTCAATTTATATTTGTCGCCGCTTTTTTCGATATGATTTGTTGAAACGCCTTTTAGAATTGTAACGTCTGCTAACTTCTCTTCAAAACGGGTAAATAAAGAAGATAATCCATTTTTAAAGGATATGAATTTTTTATTTGCCGCTTTTTGAAATTCTTCTTTATGTGCGCCAAACCCTTTAATAATACTTCCGTACTGCTCTTTATACTCGAGTAAATACGGTAATGTTGAAGCCATTGTCAGCGTGTCTAACTTCCCTGAATAGACCCCTGATAACACTGGAGCGATTTGTTTTTCAACAAGCTCTTTTCCTAAGAAATGCTCTAAGAAAGAACCGATTGAGCTATTCTTTGTGAAATGCTCATTAGGCATTTCTAAATCTTTTAACGCCTCTTTTTTTCCTTCTGCTGAAACTAATGAGCTACTTTCAAGGGACTCTACACTTGTAGGAATGCCAAAAACGCTGTCTGCTGGAATCGCGTGCAATGTATTATTTGTGTAAATATACGAAATTCCTGTACCATTATATACAAGATCATCTTGTAACCCTAAGTCTTCTACTAATGGCATAACACTAGAATGACGTGCAACAATCGAATCTGCACCCGTCTCCAAAATAAAGCCATCTTTTTCTACTGAGTGCATTTTACCACCTAAGTAGTCATTCTTTTCAATCAATACTAAATCTATATCTAAGCCTTTGTCCTCTTTTTCCTTTTGTAAATAATGCATAGTAGTAAGACCTGTTATACCGCCACCAACTACAACAACTGTTTTCAATATATTCACTCCTCACAACGGATTCTGTTTTATTTTAATTGGTTGTTTGTAGTTCTAGTATAAACTTTCATTTTCGAAACTGTCATGATATCCATCACAAATTCACGCACTTATTTGCGAACGTTTACACCTTTGTCAAATTTAACGTGGCCTTTTCATAAATATTCTTGAAAGTTTCTTTATACAGTACATTTATTTCTGAAAAAGGGTAATGAATAAATACTTACTTTTCTATCGATACTTTTTTTGAAGGGAGTTTATTATGGATTTATTAATTACAATCCTATTACTATTAGTTTGCCTGTTATTATCAAATGTAATTGGACATTATATTCCATTTATACCTACAGCACTAATCCAAATAGCACTTGGCGTTCTATTAGCTATATTCGCTAATGAAATGACGCTTCAGCTTGAATCTGAATGGTTTTTATTACTTTTTGTTGCCCCACTTTTGTATAATGACGGACGCAATTTCCCTAGAGAAGAACTGTGGAAAATGCGCACACCTATTCTTGGGAATGCCATTATATTAGTCCTTCTAACGACGCTCGGCGGTGGTTACTTTATCCATTGGCTAATTCCTGATATACCTCTAGCTGCTGCATTTGCACTTGCAGCCATTTTATCACCAACAGATCCTGTAGCAGTAAACGGTATTGCAAAGCGTATTCAAATACCCGAGAAGATTTTAAACCTCGTTCGTGGTGAATCACTTATTAATGATGCCTCTGGTTTAGTTGCTTTCAAATTCGCCGTGGCAGCTGTTGTGACAGGGTACTTTTCAATTAAGGAAGCTTTTTTCGAGTTTACTTATACATTTTTGGCTGGGGCTATACTTGGTCTAATTTTAGGTATCATCATTACGCAACTGCGCTTTACACTTCGAAAAAAAGGCATCCATGATGTCGTTTTTCATTCATTATTACAGCTTTTAACACCTTTTATCATTTATTTCATTGCAGAGGATGTCTTTCATGCATCAGGGGTCATTGCAGTCGTTGTAGGTGGAATTGTGCATGCACTTGTAAAAGATCATACTGAGACTTTAATTGCTGAAGAACAAATAATTACAGAAAACACTTGGTCCATCGTGCTGTTCATTTTAAACGGAGTCGTATTCCTGTTACTTGGATTAAACATTCCGTTGTCGATGACAGAAACGTTAGAGAATCCATCCATGAATAACTGGCAAATTATCGGTTACTCTATTGCAATTGGTTTTGTTATTTTAGGTATTCGTTTCATTTGGTCATATGCTTTTTCTCACTATGAATATAAAAAAGACGCAATTCAAGAAATAGAAAGGCCTAGTCTGAAGGCGAGTTTGCTGACTAGCTTAACAGGCGTTCGTGGCGCTGTAACGATGGCCGGTGTTTTATCACTTCCTTTACTAGTTGATAACGGAGATTTGTTTCCAGAGCGTTCGCTGATTTTGTTTTTAGCATCTAGTGTTATTTTATTTACATTGCTAATTGCTACAATTTTCTTACCTCTTTTAATTGATGAAGAAGAAGTTTTAGAAATACGAGAAGGAAAGCTCACTTTTAATGAAGCCAAAAAACGCTTACTGCTTGCTTCAGTCCGTAAAATAAATACAGTGATGACTGAAGAAAACCAAACTGTAGCTTTTGAATTAATAGACGAAGCAAAAATGATGTTCAATCAAATCGATGTAGAGCTCAACGCAGAAAAATTAGCTTCTAAAGAACGCAAGCATCAAATAAAAAAACTACGTTTAATTGGGTTAAAAGCAGAAAAGGACTATATAGAAAAGAATCAAAAGGACCAAAACTTAGATCCGGATATATACTCTGCATGCCAAGCTGCTTTTAAAGAACGCGAAAAGAATATTAGTAATCCAAATCGCCCAAAAGTAATCACTATTCTCTATAGAATTTTACTTCACTGGAAAACTACTCGAAAAAGATACAGTTTAAATAAGGATAAACGGATTGAATATTTCCGCCAAAAGAAAGAGTTACGTATGCACGCTTTAGGAGCAGGCATTGATGCTCTAGAACAATATGCAAAATCAGAAGAAAACCCTGATCTTGCTAATTCTATTATTTACGAATATCGCAGAATTATGGATAGGATGAAGCAATCCGTCACTCGAAATTCTGAACGCCGCGATGAAATAAAAGAGGAATTACGCGCTCTTTTAATTGAAACTGAACGTTTGGAAATCCAAAAAATGTACGAAGCCGGTGAAATTGACCGAACAGAAGAAAAAGAATTGCGTAGATTTGTAAACTATATTGAAAGCATATCGTTGTATGAAATGAGTGAATAAAAGAAAAAGAACGACTGACATAGTCAGTCGTTCTTTTTTACTGTACAGATTTTTTGACAGTTGTCTTATTTTATAGACATAGATAAAATAATTAACTCTTTTGGAGAAGAAGTCAAAATTTCTATTCCATCCTTTTTTATTAGAACATCATCTTCAATACGAACTCCACCTACATTAGGTAAATAAATACCAGGTTCAACCGTTAACACCATTCCTTCTTGTAATACCTCTTCCGAAACTGGGGACATGAAAATGTCCTCATGAATATCTAACCCTATCCCATGTCCAGAACCATGCCCATATTGCTTTCCGAATCCTTTTTCTTCTATATACTGTCTAGTCAAAGCATCAGCTTCTTTGCCAGTAATGCCTACCTTCATATGCGCCAGTGCATTTTCTAATGCGCCATGAACAATATTATAGATTTCTATCATTTCTTCTGTTGGTTGTCCTATAGCAATTGTGCGTGTCATGTCTGAACGATAGCCATCATAATAAGCCCCAAAATCAAGCGTTATGATATCCCCTTCTTCTATTAACTTATTACTAGCGACACCATGTGGTAATGCTGATCGATACCCTGAAGCTACAATCATATCAAAGGCAGATGAAGTAGCTCCTTTCTTTCGCATGTAAAACTCTAGTTCATTGGCAATATCAATTTCTGATATGCCTGGTTTTATATAATCCAATATATGTGTAAATGCCGCATCAGAAATACTTGCTGCTATTTTAATCTTTTCAATTTCTTCAGGTAATTTAATCATACGTAATTTTTCAACTGCACCTGAAATGGGTACAAGTTCTGCTTGAATATTCTTAGCAAATAATGAATGTAAGTAATACGTAATATTCTTTTCCTCAAATCCAACTCTACTAACATTTTCTTTCTGTAATATGTTGGAAATTACTTCATACAAAACTGCACGATCAATTTCTTTCACAGTAAAGTCCATTGTTTGATTTTGAGCTTGTTGAACATAGCGGAAATCCACAAATAGGAATGCTTTGTTTTTTGTTACCAACACAGTTCCTGCGCTCCCAGTGAATCCTGTTAAGTAACGTCGATTTTGATCATTTGTCACAATTAAACTTTCCAATCCTTGCTCTTCTAATACAGCTCTTAACTTTTCTAATTTCCCCATTTTTAACCCTCCAATAATTTAATATTTAACATGTTGCAAGTATTATGCCAATCTTTCACTAAATTTGTACCTTAATAAAGATATAGGCATGAATATTGCATACTATTACTTCGACTCACATTCAGAAGGATGATAGGATTCTTTTCGTTTGTTGGGATTTTAAAATAGGGGGGCTTATTTTATGAAGAAGAAAGTTTTATTTTCTTTCATGTTATTATTTTCTTTAATGATTATTTTAACAGGCTGCTACGGTAAGGATGAAGCTAACGAAACGGAAGGTGAAAAGGCTAGTGATCCTAACAGTTCAACGACTGAACAAGTATTAAATCTATCTGCGTCAGGGGATTTAACAACGATGAGTTCACTCGGTAGCTTAGATGCGCTAGCAGTAACTGCTATGAACTCTGTTTATGAAGGCTTGTATCGCATTGGGCCTGAAAACGAAGCAGTTCCAGGGATTGCAGAGTCACATGAGATATCCAAAGACGGTAAGACTTATACTTTCAAGCTTCGAAAAGATGCTGTATGGAGTAACGATGCTCCAGTTACGGCACACGACTTTATTTATGCTTGGTCAAAGGCTATTAATCCCGAAACACAGGCTGTATATTCTTACCTAATGCTAGACATTAAAAATGCTGTAAAAATTCAAGATAAAAATGACACACTGTATGGTAAAATTGATCAACTTGGAATTAAAGCAGTAGATGACTATACATTAGAAATCGAACTGGAAAGACCAATTCCATATTTCTTAAGCTTAACAACATATGCACCATTCTTCCCACAAAATGAGGAATTCACTGAAGCACAAGGTGACCAGTATGCTCTTGAAACTGATAAAATGATATACAATGGTCCCTTTATATTGGAATCATGGAAACAAGGCCAAGGTTGGAAATTTAAAAAGAACGAGAAATATTGGGATAAAGATACTGTAAAACTAACTACAATCAACCAAAAAATCGTTAAGGACACGGCAACTGCTATGAACCTATACGAAGCAAATGAAATTGATACAGCTACTTTATCAAGTGAATTCGTTGATCAATACAAAGATAGCCCAGAATTCTCAACTTTCTTAAAACCTAACACATACTTTTTACGTATTAATCACGAAAATAAATATCTATCCAATCAAAATATCCGTAAAGCTATTGATATGGGCTGGGATAAAGAAGCTATGGCAAATGTCATTATGAAAAACGGATCCATCGCCGCCTATTTCTTAGTACCTGAAGGTTTATCTTCAGGCCCTGATGGTAAAGACTTCCGTGATGGCAATGGTGATATGAACAAAACTGATATTAGTAAAGCTCAAGAATATTGGGCAAAAGGCTTAAAAGAATTAGGTACTGACAAAGTGACTCTAGAAATACTAAGTTACGATACTGCACAAGCTAAAAGCGCCGTCGAGTACATTAAAAATCAACTTGAAAAAAACTTAGAAGGCATTAAATTGACTATTAATATGCAACCTAACAAACAAAAATTAGCTTTAGAAGCTAAAGTCGATTTTGATTTAGATTATGGCGGCTGGGGACCTGACTACCAAGATCCTATGACGTATATCGAGTTATTTGAGACAGGTGCACCATACAATCAATCTAACTACAGTAATAGTAGCGTTGATAAACTAATCAAAGAAGCGAGAGTAACTGTTGATAGTAAAAAACGTTGGGAAATATTGCAACAAGCTGAGAAATTAATGCTAGACGATGTCGCATTCGCACCAACTTACCAAGTAGGTATTAGTCGCTTGACGAAACCTTATGTAAAAAACCTTTATGAGCATCCATTCTCTGCAGATATGAGTTACAAATGGGCATACATCGAAAAATAGAGAGTGATTAACCTTACGATCCTTATATTACTATCCATATAACAAGATTCAAAACCTAAAACAAATTCATGAATTTGTTGGCCATTGAAAAAGTTATTTCGTTTAGAGAATACGTTCATAATAGGACATACAAGTAAGAGATGTGAGCAAATTGCTCACATCTCTTTTTTAAAAATAAATAATTGAAATTAACAATACGAGTATAAATTGAATACCCCCTGCTATTAATATGGGGTACGTGTAATCACTTGAAAAAGCTGAAGTATATTCAACATCTCCGTCGATTGCTGTAGCATATTCTCCTAATCTAGTTATTCGGCTAAAAAATCGTTTAAAACTATAAGTAATACCATTGAAGAGTCCCCCTTGAAGAACAAAGAATCCTCCACCGATTATTAACAATATAGATGCTATGATAAACAAATTGTTTAATATACTCAGAACTACATTTGTTTGTCCAAACACATAGATAAATACGACTGATAAGACAATAGAAATCAACATACAAATTACGATTCTATAAATATCTTTAAAGGACATTAATGATTCACCACCTTAATAGTCTTTCTATATTCTTCATATTCTTGTTCGGTGCACATCACAAAATGACCCTTTCTGACTTCTCTTAGAATTTCATTTTCTCGATTTCTACCTTCATAAGATTGATCATCAAAAATGATTCGCTTTCGCTCTCTTTCCAACAATGGATCTGGTAGTGGTAATGCTGATAGTAATGATTTTGTATAAGGATGAATTGGATTTTCATATAATTCTTCACTGCTCGCCATCTCTACAATTTTTCCTCTATACATTACACCAATTCGATCACTAATATATTTTACCATCGATAAATCATGAGCAATAAACAAATAAGTAAGTCCTTTTTCTTTTTGTAACTTTTTTAGCAAATTCACTATTTGTGCTTGAATTGAAACATCTAACGCAGAAATTGGTTCATCCGCAATGATAAAATCTGGTTCCACTGCTAGTGCTCTTGCAATACCAATACGTTGGCGCTGACCACCACTAAATTCATGTGGATAGCGATTAGCATGTTCTTTATTTAAGCCTACAGTTTCGAGTAAATCGTGTACTTTTTCTTGACGCTGATTTACATTCAAATGATGGATATCAAGTCCTTCAGCAATAATGTCAGCGACTTTCATTCTTGGATTTAAAGAAGAATAAGGATCTTGGAAAATCATTTGAACTTTACGATTAAACTCCAATAACTCCTTCTTAGACTTCACTTTTCTAATATCTTTTCCATCAATAATAACTTCTCCCGCAGTCATATCATTTAGTTTAATGAGAGAGCGACCTGTCGTTGATTTACCGCAGCCTGATTCGCCTACTAATCCAAAAATTTCACCCTTATATATGTTGAAACTGATATCATCAACTGCTTTTACAGTATTATGTTTATCCAATTTAAAATACTGCTTTAACCCTTTAACTAAAATGAGATTCTCCTTTGTAGTACGTTCTTGTTCTAATACAAAATCACTGGACATTGACTCTTCAGATTTATTTTCTAAAGGAACTGTTTTTGGTGCAAGCTCATGCAATAACCATGTGGCAGCAAAATGCGTATCTGATATCTGAAATAAAGGAGGTTCTTCTATAAAATCTATTTTTAACGCCTGTTTATTACGCTCTGCAAATGCATCTCCTTGCGGGAGATTTAGTAGATCTGGTGGAGAGCCAGGGATCGAATAGAGTTCATCTGACATCATATTCGGTCTAGGCATGGCTGCTAGCAATCCCTTCGTATAAGGATGCGTTGTTTTATAAAAAACCTCATCTACTAAACCGATTTCAACAATCTTGCCTGCATACATAACTGCAACACGATCAGCCATTTTTGCGACAACACCCAAATCATGTGTGATAAACACAATAGATAAACCCATTTGTTGTTGTATGTGTTTTAAGAGTTCTAGTATTTGTGCTTGAATAGAAACATCTAATGCTGTAGTTGGTTCATCCGCAATAATTATCTTTGGCTCACATGCTAATGCCATTGCAATGACAATACGTTGTCGCATCCCCCCAGAAAATTGATGTGGATATTGCTTTATACGTGTTTCAGCATCTTTTATTCCAACCATTTGAAGGAGCTCAATAACTCGATCTTTAACCTTCGTACTGCCCATATTAGTATGTTTTCGAATACTCTCCGCAATTTGTTTTCCAATCGTCATCGTTGGATTTAAAGCAGTCATTGGATCTTGAAAAATCATTGCAATATCTGCACCACGTATTTTACGCATTTCTTGCTCGGTAATATTCAAGATATTTTTTCCCTCAAACAGGATTTCACCGTTCTTAACCCTAGTAGATTCAGGGGGATTTAATCGCACCAAACTTTTTGATGTTACAGATTTCCCTGAACCTGATTCACCTACAATCGCTAGTGTTTCACCAGCCTTCAAATCAAAAGAAACGCCTCGTACTGCTTGTACTTCTCCTGCATATGTATCAAAAGATACATGGAGATTTTTTACTTGAAGTATATAGTCCATGTTCCATCCCCCTTATTTTCTCATTTTAGGGTCAAACGCATCCCGTAAACCATCCCCTAATAAATTAAAACTAATCATGATTAAACTAATAATGATTGACGATACGACCATTCCATGTGGATAAATTCGTAATAATTTATAAGAATCATTCACAATGGTTCCTAATGATGCGATTGGTGGCTGTAACCCTAAACCAATAAAACTCAATAAAGCTTCTGTAAAAATAGCACCAGGAATAGTGAAAGTTGTAACCACTATAATCGGACCAAATGTATTTGGTATTAAATGTTTCCATATTAAACGCTGGTTGCTTGCACCTAAAGTTCTAGAAGCTAATACATATTCTTGTCCTTTCAACTTTAGTATTTGTGCTCGGACAATCCGAGCCATTCCTATCCAACCTACAATAACCATTGCTAATGTAATAGAAAGAATCCCTGGTTTTAGTATTAAAATTAATAATATATTGACAATTAAACCTGGAATTCCAACTAGAACTTCAATAATACGTTGCATCAATGTATCTAATCTTCCCCCATAAAATGACGATACCGCTCCATATGCTACACCAATAATTAAATCAATAGTCGCTGCTAAGAAAGCGATATATAACGAAATCCTAGTTCCTTGCCAAACTCTCGTCCACAAATCCCTTCCCAATTCATCTGTACCAAACCAAAAAAACTCATCAACGTTTTTAGAAGCATATTGGTCGACATTACGAATATCCTTGCCATCAACTCCTAAAAATGAAATATTCTCTAGCACAGGAATCTTCGGGGGCAAATTGGTACGGGTTAAATCTTGTTCGTCATAACCATGACTGTTCATATAAGGTCCAAATATCGCCAATAAAATGACAACTACAATTATCAGTAAACCAAAGAATGCCGCTTTATTTTTTTTAAGCCTACTCCAGGCATCCTGCCAAAAGGATTGCTCAGGTCTCATAATTTGTTCTCTTTTTATTGCCCCTTGATTAGCTGGTTCAAATAAATCAGGTGAATACTTTTTCACTTTTACATTTTCATTATGTTTTATTACCATTATCGGTTCCCCCCCGCTACTCTAATGCGCGGATCAATAAAGCCGTATAAAATATCAACAATTAATACAACTACTATGAAAAGAACTGCATAAAAAATAGTGGTTCCCATAATCAGTTGGTAGTCATTCGTAATAATTGAATTAACAAATTGTTCGCCTAATCCTGGTATACTAAAAATCTTCTCAATAACAAGTGAGCCCGTAATAGTATTAACAATAAGTGGACCTATAATTGTAATAATAGGAATAAGTGCATTTCTTATTCCATGCTTACCTATGATTTCGAAACTAGAAAGCCCTTTTGATTTCGCAGTTATAATATACTCCTGTCCTAAGACTTCTAGCATTTCGATACGTGTAAATCTAGCAATCGTAGCAACAACACTTACTGACAACGCAAATGTTGGTAAAATTGAATATTCAAATCCTCCCCAAAAGGCAATAGGTAACCATCCTAGTTTGACCCCTACCCAATATTGTAAAAAGCCTGCAAATACAAACGATGGAATTGAAATACCCAATACCGCTATTAACATGGCTCCATAATCCCAAAATGTGTTATGTCTTAATGCAGCTAAAATACCTAACAATAAACCTACCATCGTCCCTAATAGAATTGCCTGCATCCCTAAAATGGCTGATGCGCCAATTCGTTCACTAATAATCTTCGTTACTGGTCGATTATCAAAGGTAAAGGAAACACCTAAATCCCCTTGTGATAAATTTTTCAAGTAAGTTACAAACTGTTCAGCTACCGGCTTATCTAACCCATACTTTTCGTATAATAATTCTTTTTGTGCAGGTGGCAATTTTTCATCATTAAAAGGTGATCCAGGTAACGTCTGCATTAATACAAACGATAATAAAATAATGATAAACAATGTAACAAACATATAACCAATCCTACTCATAATATAACGAAACATAAAATACCCTCCCATCTCCCATTAAATTGGAATCCATCATTTCCATAAATTATTACATGCAATCTTCATGCCACTTCGAATATTCAACTGACACAACACGACATATTTTGATTTTAAATTCAAAATAATCTATCATTAGTAAATAACTACATTAACCACTATTTTATTTACTTTAAATAGAAAAAATATTATAAATATAAAACCGCACAAACTCTTTTATGGTTTATTTCCATAGTAATACGTCTTTTTGAAGTAATAGAACATGTGCTACAATAGTTAAACAATGGGTGGATTAGATTAGAGGGGGATTATATGGAACTTGTAATTCAACAACGCCAGGAATTGAAAATGTTAATGACAGTTCAACTTAGACAGTCAATCGAGTTACTTCAATACTCTAATGATGATTTAGAACAATTTATCCGGCAGCAAGAATTAGAGAACCCTTTAATTGAACTTCAAGAAAAAGCTGATGATCAATACGTCGAGAAGTTACCAATGTACACCTTTTCAAATCACTCAAGAAAAGAAACTACAGATATTACATATAAAGCTGAAATTGATTTTAGAGATTATTTATATAAATTAGTAAAACTTAATTTCAATGATGACTACATACAAAAACAGTTAAAATACATTATTTATAATTTAAATGATCAAGGATACTTCCAAACGGATCCCATACATACCACTTTTGAAACAAAAGAAATTACTGAAGGAATACATCTATTACAACAAATTGGCCCTTCTGGTATTGGTGCCCGTACATTAGAAGAATGTCTAACTTTACAAGCTCGCACTCGATATCCTGAACACCAACAACTAGCTATACTTATTAATGAACATTTAAATTTATTGGCAGAGAAAAAATGGCAAGTTATCGCCAATAAAATGCATATTTCACTCGCAGAAATAAAAGAATGCAATGATTTGATTAAAACCTTGAACCCGAAACCCTGTGCTGTTATGAGTCATGAAACAACGGAATATTTGCGTCCAGATATTATTGTGGAAGAACATAATCATCAATTACTATTCCATTTAAATGATACTTACTTGCCAAATATCCATTTAAATAGTTTTTATATGAACTTACCAACTGCAAATCGTGATGAAAAAAAATATATTAATGAGCATTATAAAAATTATAATTGGCTCATTAACAGCATCGAACAACGTCGTAATACAATTATTAAAATCATGCAGGTACTTTTAGGAAAGCAGCAGGATTTTTTTCTAAAAGGTTTTTCTGCTTTACAACCACTTACTTTAAAAGAAGTAGCTGAAGCTATAGAAATGCATGAATCTACTGTAAGTCGAGCAACAACCAATAAGTTTGTTCAAACACCAATTGGTACATTTGAACTTAAAAACTTATTTACATCCAAACTCGAAACAAAAGATGGCCATACGATTTCACAAGAAAAAGTAAAAACTCTTTTGCAACAGCTCATTGCTGAAGAAAATAAAATAAAACCCTATTCAGATCAGAAAATGGCGGAATATTTCAACTCTGAATATGGCATCACAATCTCTAGGAGAACTATCAATAAATACCGCGAAGAAATGAGAATTCCTTCTGCTAGTAAGCGTAAGGAGCTATAACTATACAAAATGCTCGATACCCTAAATAGGATATCGAGCATTATCTTTAATACTAATATTGAAATGTTATTCTAAATTTAACTATGTCTTAAAGAATCATATTTATAAGACGATTTGTTATTAACGTTTAATATTCACAAATACACTCTTAACCTCAGTATAGTTTGCTAGACCATATTCTCCACCCATTTCTCTACCAACTCCGGATTTTTTATAGCCTCCAAACGGCATTGTTTCCCACTCAAGACCAAAATCATTAATCCATACAGTTCCTGATTGTAAGCGGTTGGCGATATAATGACCTGTTTTAATATTCTCAGTCCACACGCTAGCAGCTAAACCATAGTCACTATCATTTGCACGTCGAATAACCTCATCAACTGTATCAAATACAAATACAGCAAGTACTGGCCCAAAAATCTCCTCACGAGCAATAGTCATATGATCTTCAACATCAACAAAAATAGTAGGCTCTACAAAATAACCTTTATCAAACGGTTTCCCACCACCTGCAACTATTTTTGCACCTTCAGCTTTTCCTTTTTCAATATAACCTAAAACAGTATTTTGCTGTTTTGCAGATACTAATGGGCCCATATCTGTTGAAGGCTCTAAACCACGTCCTAGTTTTAACTTATTAGCTCGTTTCACTAATTCCCCTACAACATAATCATGATGTTTGCGGTGAATAAATAAGCGTGAGCACGCACTACAGTTTTGTCCGTGGTTATACATAATGCCATTGAAGACACCTTCAATAGCTTCTTCTAAGTTAGCATCTTCTAAAATGATACTTGGAGATTTACCACCAAGTTCTAATGTTACGCCTTTTATTTGCTGTGCAGCTGTTTCCATTACTTTTTTACCCGTCGCAGTAGATCCAGTAAAAGCCACTCTATCAACATGAGAATGTTCTACAATCGCTCCACCTGCCCCTTGACCTGATCCTGGGACAACATTTACAACACCATCTGGGAAACCAGCTTCTTTAAATAATTTAGCCGCGTATAATAATGACAATGGCGTTTCTGCTGCCGGCTTAATAACGACGGTACAACCTACTGCGAGAGCAGCTCCAAGTTTCCAAGCGGCCATCGCTAACGGGAAATTCCACGGAATTATCTGCCCTACAACACCTACTGGCTCGTGAACCGTATAAGTTACGTAATCAGGAGATACTGGAACGGTATTACCTAAACTTTTTGTTGCCCACCCTGAATAATATCTAAAATGCTGAATTGTACCATCAATATCATCTGCCAGAGCCACTTCATACGGTTTACCATTATCAAGTGACTCTAATTGTGCAAGTTCCTCACGATGTTCTTCTAATAAATCTGCGAATTTGTACATAAGACGTGATCGCTCTGCTGCTTCTAATTTCGTCCATTCACCCTCATCAAAAGCTTTGCGAGCTGCGGATACCGCTACATCAATATCATCTGCTTGAGCCTCACATACTTGTGTGATGATTTCCTCTGTAGCTGGATCAATTACGTCTATCGTTCCCCCACTAATCGATGGTACGTATTCACCGTTAATATACAATCCAATGGTTCCGTTTAGAAATTCTACTACTTTTTCTTTTAAACTATAATTAATTGTTGTCATACCTCATACTCCCTCCAAAATTAAATTCACCGAAAACAATCCTCTATTAGTTTTTCACTAAGAGAGGATCATTTTCTCTTTACTGTCATATTCCTTTAATAGTTTTCTATTAAACTATTGTGGTACTGTCTCTACATTTTTAATAAGTTCTTGTAATTGTGCTTCCTCTTCCTCATTCAATGGTAAGCGTGGTTTACGTGCTGGACCACCCGCTAATCCTTTAATCTCCATTGCACGTTTAACAATTTGCACATATTTTCCTGAACCCTCAAGGAAGTTACATAATGGTAATAAGCGATCGTATACTAACCAAGCATTATCTAAATTGCCATTTTGTACACTCTCATATAGTTCCACCGCTAATTTTGGCGCAATATTACCTGCTACTGAAATCCATCCTGTCGCTCCAACTAAGAATGACTCTAATACTAAATCATCTGCACCACAGAATGTTTTGATAAATCCTTCACCTTGGCGTGTAATATCACGTACTTTACGGATTTCACCACTTGATTCTTTAATATGTGTAATATTCTCTACGTCACGACCGACTTGTAAAATCGTTTCTTGGCTAATATTTACGCCAGATGTAAATGGATTATTATAAATCATGATTGGTAATTTCACAGATTCAGCGACTTCTTTGAAATGCTCGTAGATTTCATTTTCTTTTGGATGAGCGTAGTATGAATTGATTAATAGCGCTGCATCAGCACCTGCTTCTTCAGCTTGTTTTGTAAATTCAATCGCATCCGCAGTCGTTTCTGCTGCTGTACCAACAATTAAAGGTATACGACCATTCACTTGTGCAACAGCGATTTCTACAGCTTTAAAACGTTCTTCTTTTGTTAAACTAACAAATTCTCCTGTACTACCATTTATCGTAATACCGCCTACGTTCTGTGCAACAAAATACTCAATATTGTTTTTGAATCCTTCCCAATTCACTTCACCATTGTCGAACATAGGTGTGATTAACACTGGAAAAACGCCTTCTAATTTTGTCATGTCAATTCCTCCTCAAATTTGTTTAAGCTAATATAAAACCGTTTTCTAACGGATCTTCCTGATCGAATATAAACTGATGTATACCTGTCACAAAGGCCTCTGTTGAAATAGTATAAAACTCTTCATTTGAATCCTTATGCACTTTAAATGTGCTGTTAAAAATACTAGAATTTTGTAATACTTCTTTCTGATAAACTTTTGCAATCGCAAGAGTACTATCGATACCCGGTGAGCGTAAAATATAGCCATCACTCTCAAATGTTACTGAGCGTACTCGAGAAATATCCTCGGCATCTTGTTCTATTAAAATAACACCCGTAATATTTAAACCTTTTCCCACTAAGTTCCGAATTTTTTCCTTGCCCCATTTACTAAGTGAAGCTAAATTCTCCAAAGTAATTTCTTGAGCTTCATTTACCTTCTCAAATAATGCGTACTGTCTCTCTTCATCTATAACTATTAGAGAAGTATCCTGAGAATTCTCAACTATTAAATCACTTGAGTGACGAAGTTTTGTAGCAATAACTTCACCATCAGCTATTTCAGCATGTAACTCAAAAATTCCATTCACTGTTTCAATGCTATAAAGATGTGAAGATTTTTGTTGTAAATTCCCTGTTTCTAATAGTCCTGTTAAAGTAGCAATTAAAGACTCGCATTTAAAATTGCTAACTCCTTCATGTGTAAAGAATAGTAAGCTAAAGTCTGCTACAACCGATGATAGAACGATGCATCCGTGCATACCTCTATGGCCTCTAGGTTCTTTTAACAACAGATTTTTAGTATTTTCAAATTGTACTTGTAGTTCTTCGTGATTTTTTTTAATGTTATTTTCTGCAAAGGTGATTGGTGATTGAATTACGATACGGTATGCTTCGCCCGCAACATGCGTATCAATCGTGCTAAACATTTTCTCAAACTTCATTTAGACACCTTCTTTCTCTGTTTCATGTTCCATAGGCGGAATAAGTAGGAACCCTTCTTTTAAAGGATCTCGTTCATTATAGAAGAAGCGGTGCATACCCATAAGCCAAGCCGAGCCGGTTACTTCAGTAATCACTGCATCTAATTGTTTAACTTTCGTTTTTTCTAATACTCTCGCTTTAAATAGAGTACCCACAATACTTTCGTGTACAAAGAGCTCATCTATGCCAATTTCACCTTTACTAAACAATGTAGCCAATTTTGCAGAGGTGCCCGTTCCACAAGGTGATCGATCAATTCCCCCTGGAGGAACAATTACTGTATTTTTCACATCTGCCGTAGGATGAACTGGGTCCGTGAAAAATTCAATATGTGTTAGACCACGGATAAACGGAAATTCAGGATGCACAATATCTTCACGCTCATTAATAGCATTACGAATTTGAATACCTATGTCGATAATGGTCGATGCATTGTTTTCAACTAATGGTAAATCCAATGAGCGAGCATCTATAATTCCATAAAAATTCCCACCATAAGCAATATCACATTTCACTTCCCCAATATCCGCCACATAAATTTCAATAGACTTCAATAAAAATGCTGGTACATTAGCAAAAGTTACTTCTTTTGCTATGCCCTTTTCCACCTTCACTTGTACATCTACTAATCCTGCAGGTGTGTCTACTTTAATATGTGTATACGGTTCTACAACAGGTACCATTCCTGTCTCAATCAACGCTGTACACAAACCAATTGTGTCGTGTCCACACATTGGTAAATAACCACCTGTTTCTACATAAATTACGCCAACATCTGCATCTGGATGACAAGGATCTGTTAGAAATGCACCCGACATAACATCATGTCCACGAGGTTCATTCATCAAAAACATGCGAATCCAATCATAGTTTTGTTGCATATAGAGCATTTTTTCAGACATAGTTTTACCTTTTAAAGGTGGTAACCCACTAACTAATGTTCGTGTTGGATTTCCTCCTGTATGAGTATCAACGGTTGTAAATAATCTTTGCAGATTCATTAGGTCAACATCCTTTCCCTAAAACGTTGTAATCTTAAAGGTTCAATTGAAACAGAAGTAGCTTTTTCAGTAAGCATTTCTTCAATTAATTTTCCAGTTACAGCTGCTAAACTAATACCATCACCCTCATGCCCTGCTGCAATATAAAATCCTGGAATATGCTCAACCTCAGAAATTATCGGTAGGTGATCCTCTGTCCATGGCCTTAACCCCGCATATGTTCGAATTACTGTCATATCGGCCATTTTAGGATAAAAACGAACTGCTCTCTTAGCTATATACTTCGTTACTTCATGGTCTACTCTTGTATCAAATCCAGCAAATTGGCGGCTACTACCAATTAAAAAATTTTGACTCTCTGTTGGTTCAAAAACTAAAGCAACGCCATATTGTTCAGTCGCTTTATCCACTTGTCTTTCTCCACCGAATTTCGATATTAAATAACCAAATTCCATCACTTTACGCAGACCAACCGGCTCTTGACGAGATGCCACAATAAGCTGACCTTTTCTTGGTAAAATGGGTATATGTAAATCTAACATTTCACCAATTTTTGGAGCCCAAACTCCGCATGCATTAACTACTTTATTTGCTGAAAAGATGCCATTAGACGTTTCGATTGTAAAGCGACCATCAGAATCCTTCTTTATATGCTTTACTTCAATATTTTTATGAATTTTTGTACCTTGCTTTTCTGCACTATGAAACATTGAAAACGTCAGCATATATGGATTTACAGTGGAGTCAGTTGCACACTCTAACCCTCCATATAAATCATCTGCAAAATACTTTGATTCATTGCGTAAATCTTGTCGATCTAACATTTTGAAATCTAGACCAGCATCTTGTTGCCTTTTCACCCATTGATTTGCTGCTTCCATTTCAGCATCATTTTCACAAACTAAAATACTACCCGGATTCCTATATTCAAAAGGTATCTCTAAATCATTGCTTAATTTATGAACAAGTTCCTGGCTTTTCAAAGACATTTGGCTATCAAAACCCGGATCCTTATCTATCGCTAATATATTGCCATCGCATCTTGAAGATGTTCCACTAGCTAGTTCATTTTTTTCAAGTACTGTTATATCTAAACCAGCTTTAGAGCCATAATACGCGATTGCTGCACCAATGATCCCCCCACCTATTACAACAATATCTCGATGTTGTATAGCACTCACTATGTCTCCTCCTTTTTCTTTCCGTCAGCAATATATAATGCAGGAACCGTGCCAACTTTTAAGTTTCCCTAGAAGATATCACTTATTTATTGAAAAATTATTAATTATTTCATATCAAAAACTACTCAATCTATGGCGTATTTCATTATTTATATAGAATTCAACTTAGAAAAAGATAAATAGATTGCTATATTACATTCACTACAAATAGAAAATAACCATTTTTATCTATATTTTTCAATTAGATGGATTAACTTTGTATTTTTTCTTATATTGTGTAAAATAAATTAGACAATTCTAATTTATTAAACAATTGAGGCGGGGAGATATTTATGAATAATGAACAAAAATTACTTCTTAAGCTCTTATCAAAAAAATTTTCAATACTTGATTCAAAAGAACTTTTAACTTCTTCATTACAAACTAAATCTTCAGAACAAACTTTTTATCGCGATGATACCGGGAAGATATTTATTAAATTGGATGATTCACAGATCTTTTGCGATATATTTTCTTTTGATACTCCGCTACCAACTATTCTAAATTCTTGTGAGCATAATAAGCCTATATTATTCACTATGAATGATGACATTATCGGCTATACTACTAGCACTCTATTACTATCTAATTTATTTACAGAGCACTTAAAAGCTAATATATTTTTTGATACGATTTTAAATACAATTGATGAATCTTGCACAGTTATTGATGAAAATCAGAACGTATTATATTGGACAAAAGGAGCAGAGGAGTTATTTACGTTAAAAGAACAAGATGTATTGGGTCGACCTATCACTGATTTTTTTCAAGCTGAACACCTAGAAATTCTAAATTCATTGCAACAAGGAACATCTATTCAACATGCTCAGCATCAGCCACGTGAAGATTTAGTTGTTCGAATTAATTCAAATCCAGTAATTTGGCAAGATACTATTATTGGAGCAGTTGTCTCAGAGGCGAATATTACAAATCAAATTCGTTTAAATAATGAGCTTTACGAGACTTCAGAAAAGCTATTCTCTCTAGAAGAAGAAGTAAGAAAAGTAAAGAACGCTGATAATCCCTTCACTTACATAAAAGGAAATAGCCCTACACTAAAAAAGACATTAGAGAGAGTAAAAAAGGCTGCTACAACACATGCGAATATTTTGATTAATGGTGAAAGTGGTGTTGGGAAAGAGTTATTTGCTAAAGCCATTCACACTATAAGAGAAGATGATAAAGCTCCGTTTATAGCTATAAACTGTGGTGCCATTCCACCAGGACTATTTGAAAGCGAAATCTTCGGTTATGAAAAAGGAGCTTTTTCTGGTGCAGATCAAAAAGGGAAAAAGGGAAAAGTAGAACTTGCTAAGGGTGGAACATTGTTTTTAGATGAAATCGGTGAAATGCCACTCGATATGCAGGTTAAAATCTTACGGCTTCTGCAAGAAAAGAAATTCTACCCTGTTGGGGGAACTAAGGAAATTGAAGTTGACTTCCATGTAGTTGCAGCTACTAACCGCGATCTGATGGAACTTATAAAAGAAGGAAAATTTAGAGAGGACTTATATTATCGCTTAAACGTAGTGAATATTAAGATTCCCGCTCTACGCGAAAGAATAAGTGACATAATCGAATTAACTCATTATTTCTTATATGAAATTTCTATTAAATATAACCGCCCTGTTCACGGTATTTCTCAAGACATTCTACAAAATCTAATGAACTACTCATGGCCAGGAAATATTCGTGAACTAAAAAACGTCGTTGAAAGACTTGTTGTCTTCTCTGATAACGGAATCATAAAACCTGAAGACTTACCAATTGAATTACATGCTCCCTCCTTTACGAATAATAAAAAAGAGGAGAACGATTTAAAACAATATGATTCCCTACCTTTGAATCTCCAATTACAAGAATATGAAAAAGATATATTACTTAAAGAGTTACATAAAGCTGATGGGAATAAAAATACATGTGCAAAAAATCTTGGTATTACCCGTGCTACACTTTACAACCGTCTCAATAAATTAGGCATAAAATAACTACAGTTGATTTTTGGCATAGTTCTTGCATTTGTTTTAAGAATAGATTGCAAACTTTTTTGAAAGTGGTGAGCGTATTGTCAGAAAACAACATGATAATTTGTAGATGTGAAGAAGTAACTTACGGGCAATTGATCGAGACAGCAACAGCCTACGATTGCACAGCCCGCGAACTAAAGCTCCGCACTAGAGCTGGTATGGGCTACTGTGGAGGTAGGACGTGCCGTAATTTGGTCGACAGTATAGCTAATAAAGTTCAACCGCGAAACGAGAAACAGGTTTCCTTAAAATATCAGCCACCTATTCGTCCAATTCACTTTGGAGACTTAGGAGGTGTAAACGAATGACAATGCGCATTATAGATCACCCGGTATTAGGGCGATTAAATGACTTAAATACAGTTCTATTTACTTTTAACGGTGAAACATTAACAGGTTTATTAGGAGAATCTATTGCTGCAGCTTTATTGGCAAACGGTATTCGTACAATCCGATACCATGAGGAGAGCGGTACACCACGAGGTATTTACTGCAATATTGGACATTGTTTCGAATGCAGAGTACATGTTAACGGCCAACAAGGAGTCCGTGCATGTTTAACACCATTAGAGGAGAATATGAATATCATAAGTGGCGGGAAATTACCGACACCTGTTCGTGATTGGAGGGCTAATAATGAATAATGCTATCGTCATCGGTGCAGGGCCTGCAGGCTTATCTGGAGCTATCTCCATGGCACAACAAGGATTAAAAGTAACTGTCATTGATGAATATATGAAAGCAGGTGGTAGATTACTTGGTCAATTATACGAAGAACCAACAGGCGGCTGGTGGAATGGCGTCAAGGAATCCGCAAACCTATACAATAGCGCACTATCATTAGGTGTCGATTTTAAATTAAGTACTCCAGTCTCTAATATTGAAAAAATTGATGGCCAGTGGGTTGTTTATACTAATGAACATACCTATACAACACCAAATTTATTATTAGCGACAGGTGCTGCCGAATTGCCAATCCCTATACCTGGGTGGACGCTACCAGGTGTAATGTCTGTAGGCGCCGCTCAAGTGATGACAAATGTACATCGTGTAAAACCAGGGAATAAAGGCGTAATTGTAGGCGTTAATGTACTTTCTTCTGCGATTGCAATGGAGTTAAAAATAGCAAATATTGAAGTTGCTTGTATTGCCTTACCAAGACTAACAAAGGTCAGTGAAGAGACCGGGAACCCTCTAACCGTTATGAATTCTTTACTAAATGTGGCACATATGGCTCCTTCCCAATTAGTAAAAATGGGAAGTAAACTAATGAAAAATGATTTTCTAAAGAAAATGGGAATCACTTTTTATCCTAAAAAGGGTATGAAAATGTGGGATATTCCAATTATGCTTCGTAAAGCTGTTATTGAGATTTATGGTAATAATTCTGTTGATGGTGTTATCCTAGCAGATATTAGTCCCTCGGGTGAAATAATTCCTGGTACAGAAACAAAGATTAGTGCTGATTTCGTCTGTATTGCTGGTGGCTTATACCCATTAGCAGAATTGGCCGCTTTAGCAGGCTGTCCATTCCATTGGATAGAAGAACTTGGCGGCTATGTTCCCTTACATAACGAGAAGATGGAAACAGTTCTAGATGGTCTTTACGTAGCAGGCAATATCACAGGGATTGAGGGTGCTAAAATCGCTATTAAACAAGGACATTTAGCGGGTTTAACAATTGCTAATAAAAATTATCATGGCAAACTAGAACAAGAGATACAAGATGCACTTCAACAATTAAACTCAACTAGAGAAAATGCTTTTATTCAATTCCACCCGGATATCAACATTGGTAAGCAAAAATTACAACAATACTGGATAAAACATCAACAAGATATAAAACTAGTAAAAAACTAAAAGAAAAAGAGCTCCTCCATTCTAGTTTAGCTTAACTAATGGAGTGGCTCTTTTTTAATTAGGGATATTTTTTAATTTTCAAAGTAACCAAAAATAATTTTGGCACAAAAATTGCATTAACTATATCTGAAGAAGGAATTATTCATTTTAGATTTAGAAAGGGGCGTGAATTTACTACATTAGTAAATCTCAATCACCAGTATCCTATGTCAACTGAACTTACTTTTACAAAGGAGGCCATTTTGAATAAGTACTTTATTCCTTTATCTATTTTATTACTAAGAAATATCAAGTTCACAAAATAACTATTTAGGGTTATACAGCATGATGCTTCGATCATATACGCCACTGAATTATGCAATCATTGAAGGTTTATCAATTAATTATTGTTATAAATTCTATTTGCAATCATGAGGGGGAGTCAAGATGGAGACTATCGTAACTTGGTTAGTAGATCAGGTATGGAGTACAGGACTAGTTGTTTTTGCTTTAGGAGCAGGTTTATTTTTTACGGTTATGACAAAGTTTGTACAGTTTAGATACTTCAAAGAAATGATCATGCTACTATTTGAAGGTAAAAATTCTGACCATGGAATATCTTCTTTCCAAGCCTTCTGTCTAGCTTTATCAGGAAGAGTTGGTATTGGAAATATCGCAGGAGTAGCTACAGCAATCGCATTTGGAGGCCCAGGTGCAGTATTCTGGATGTGGGTTATGGCTTTACTCGGGGGTGCCAGTGCTTTTATTGAATCAACACTTGCTCAAGTTTATAAAAGTAAAATAGGTACTCAATATCGCGGGGGGACACCTTACTTTATTGAAAAAGGATTAAAGATAAAATGGTTTGCTATATTAGTCGCTATTGTTGTGACTATATCTTATGGTATCTTACTGCCGGGCGTTCAATCCAACAGTATTGCATCAGGTTTTGAAAACGTTTTCGGTATTAACAAAAGTGTTTCTGGTCTTATTATTGTAGTGCTTTTAGGGTTTATCATCTTCGGTGGTGTTAAACGTATTGCAACAGTTGCTGATAAAGCAGTTCCTTTTATGGCTATCGGCTACGTAGCAGTGACACTTATTGTATTACTTGCTAACTTTTCAGAAATTCCAGCTATGTTCTCTCTTATAATTTCAAGTGCATTTGGTGCACATGAAGCATTTGGTGGTATTGTAGGAGCTGCCATCTCATGGGGGGTCCGTCGAGCGGTATTCTCAAACGTAGCAGGTGTTGGCGAGGCAACTTATAGTTCTGCGGCAGCTGAAGTATCACATCCTGCTAAGCAAGGTCTTGTACAAGCATTTTCTGTCTATATTGATACAATTGTCGTCTGTACAGCAACAGCTTTTATGATATTAATTTCAGGTATGTATAGCGTGACACCTGAAGGTAAGGCACCAATTGTTGATAATATGAAAGGAATCGATGCAGGTCCTATTTATACACAATCCGCTGTAGAGGCCGTATTACCAGGATTTGGAGGTATATTCATCTCAATTGCAATATTCTTCTTTGCTTTCACAACTTTAATGGCCTATTACTATATCGCAGAAACAACATTAGTATATTTGGACAAACACACAAAATTCCGTTGGCTAAATTTTGTGTTGAAAATAGGATTATTAGGTATGGTCTATATTGGAAGTGTAGAATCCGTTTCCTTCATTTGGGCATTAGGTGATTTAGGTATCGGCAGCATGGCTTGGCTTAACTTAGCCGCTATTTTATTACTTTCAAAGCCTGCCTTAAAAGTATTGAAAGATTATGATAATCAGAAAAAAGCTGGATTGGATCCGATTTTTGACCCTAGAAAAGTTGGCATTGAAAATGCTGATTTTTGGATTAATAAATGTGATGAACTGAATAGAAAAAATGGATTGACTGCAATTCTCGATCCTAAGGAAGCTGTTATTGAGCATGCCCATACATTGATTAATAAAGAAGATAAAGCAAAAAGTAAAACTCCACTCAACAAATAATGGTTCGATTCAAAAACATGCGTAGTTGATAACTCAACGTACTAGTATTGAATATCCATATCTATTTTTGCAAAAAAGCCTCCAACAGTTAGAACTTCAACTGTTGGAGGCTTTCTAATAATTAAGATATACAGTTTTATCAATTTGATAATTATCACTTAGAGTTCACAGATTGCGCTATAGCTTTGCGTACAAGCGAGGCATAAAATTTCCCACCCTCTTCATTTGGATGAATCATGTCAGGATAGAAGAAATCTTTATCATTGTTTGTTTCACTATACCAATCTACTAATGTTACATTGCTATTTTTTTCTGCAGCTTCGCTTAATTTTTCATTTACCCCGTCTTGCCAATCCCTTGGTAACCTTGTATTTATCAAGTAAATTGTGCGTTCCTTGCCAATGGCTTTTAATAATGTATCTAATTGTGTTGTACTAAAATCACCATTAGAGCCAAGACCTACCACAACAACTTGTCCAAGTTTACCTTGGCTTTTTAAGTCCGTCACAACTTTCGAAGCATCGTATACTTGACGACCTATTTGTGCATCAACAATAATTTGTGGTATTTTCTTCTGTAACTCAGTAGCAGCACTTAACATAACCGAATCACCAATCGCACTAACTGATACCTCGCTTGGTATTTCCAGTGCCTTTCTAGCCTTTTCTTTTTCTAAAGCTTCTACTTGTTCTTTTGCTGCTTCAGCTTTCGCCTTCGCTTCTTCGCGTCGCTCTTCTTCCTCTTGATTCATTTTCTCTTCATTAGCTTTCTTTGCTTCTATATTCTGTTCTTGCTGTACTTTTTCAAGTTTTTTTTGCTCTGCTATTAAATGCTCTTCCAATTGTTCACTTGCAGACTGCTTAGCTGGCGTGAAAATCATCCCCATAATGAAAATAATTAGTACACAGCCACCTATTGCTGAACCAATACGATAAGGTAATTCCCATTGAGACCAAGACCATGTCCATTCTTTCGATTGAAAATTATTTAGCCATATCCGCCATTGACCTCTGCGAATTGGATCCTCCACATATCGCCAAGATAAACCGGCAAATAGTAGTGTTAATCCAATAATGATCAACACTTTGATAAAGCTAACATCCTCATATCCAACCCCTGCTCCCATTAAAACAACAATCGGGAAATGCCAAATATAAATTCCGTAAGAGCGTACCCCTATCCAAATAAGAGGTTTAAAACTAAATAGATTTCCTACGAAACTTGCTGGATGCACTATAACTGCAATTAAAATAGCAGTCACAATTGAAGCTAAAAGCATACCGCCCATATATAAAAACGAACCTGTCTCATCCATCGTCATCATCATCAATATTAATAAAGAAAAGCTAATGATTCCTACAATGTTAAGAAGTTTTCTAGCATCATCCGTGACGTTTTTAGCAACCTTTCTACTAGGCCATACAAATGCCAACGATGCTCCTATTAATACTGAAAATGCTCGAGTATCTGTACCATAGTAAACGCGACTAGGATCTACACCTGGTTCATACATTACAAACATTAAAATAGCGGATACAAGTGCACCTAGGAAAATACCTATTGCAAGAGTTCCTCTATTCTTAACAAACTTCAAACCTATCATCATAATAATTGGCCATAATATGTAAAATTGTTCCTCTACTGCAAGTGACCACATATGTTGCAACGGTGATGGCGGAGCAAACGATGTAAAATACGAATGATCTTGTGCTATGTAAAACCAGTTGCTAACATATAATGCTGCCGCTACTATTTCTGAACGCAGCCCTACTAAAAACGTTCTCTGGAAAAGTGTAATCCACGTACCAACTAGGATTAACATGATAAATAATGCTGGGATTAACCTTCTAAATCGCCGAATCCAGAATCCTTTTAGATCAATCCTCCCAGTCTTATCCCATTCATTTACTAGTAAATCTGTTATTAAATAACCTGACAAAACAAAGAAAATGGCTACACCTAAATATCCACCGTCTACTGATTTAAAATGTAGATGATACAATACGACCGCCAACACTGACAATGCCCTTAGTCCGTCCAAACCACTTATATATCTGCGATTATCTTTCATTGGCTTTGGCATTACACTACCCCCTAAATACGCACTACTGTCTTCTATTTATATTTGACGAATTAATCAAAAGAATAGTTTTTAAAATATCGTTTTTTCTTCAAAAAATCTTAAATTATTTATTATTTAATCATGTTACTTCTATACTACTCCTAGCATTTTATAGCAAACTCCCTTTTTATTCATAAATATAACTACTTAATTTCAAAAAGTACTTTCTCCTATTTATTTTCAAATTAAATCCAATAAAAAACTACCTTCCCGATTTACATTAAAGTATATCTAAAAGGCAGCTTTTTAAAGTTTTAGAGCTTGTTTTAGTGAATTTTTTTATAGTTTTCTTAATCCCGGACGTATATCGTCAAAACCAGGAATAACTTACCAATAATAATATAGTGTGAATCCATCTGTAATGTAGTATGTTAAAAAGTAACGTATGTAATCTGCATGTTAAATATGAACCCACTATTATATATAGTCTAAAAACTTATTAAACCTTCCATATTTCACTAGCAATTCCATAGAGTCACTGTACTTTAGCTACTACCCTATTATTATTAATATATTTCCTTTTCGCGTTAAAGTACAACCTCAATATTGGCTCTTATTTAACAAACCTCTCTTTTTTTCATTTATTGTATTTTGATTTTATAAGCCCAGATACGATACATTAATGCCTCTCACTACCACAAAAAAACCTAATTTCGTTTATTTTCCGGGGTGCTTTTAAACGCTCAGAAAGCATCTCAAAACTTCTATATCATTTCAGAAAAATAGACATTTCCATAAAAAACATTTAAATCAAGTGATTCTATTTACTTACCAAAAATACTATCGCCGAAACAATACTTTAGTCACCTATATATATTTACTTGGTTATATAGATTCATTTTTATATATCACATTAAAACGCATTTTAATAGTTATATATATATTAATTTTATTAAAAAATCATTACATTTGAGTAACAAATAATATAAAATTCTCACGTTTTATTTAAAATACGCCTTTTTTACTAAATAAGCATTAATATAGCGAATGAGGAGGTATAGAATGAAAAATAATAGATTCAAATTCATGTTTTTACTTCTCCTATGTAGCATATTAATCATTCCTTCCTTTGTCGGTGTAAGACAAGCAAACGCTGCATCAACCGTCACTATGAAAGTGAATGCTGAATCACTCAATATGCGATCAGGTCCAAGTACAAACTACAAAGTTGTTAAAGTTTTAAAAATGGGCAGCAAGGTAACTAAAATTTCTACAAAGGGTACTTGGACAAAAGTGAAATCTAGCAGTACAACAGGTTGGATTTCTTCAAAATATGTTGTGAAAGTTTCAACGACAGCAACGTCAAGTACTACGAAAAAGGCCGTCGCTACAGTAAGCAATTTAAACATTCGTAGCGGAGCTGGTACTTCGTACAAAAGTCTTGGTAAGTTATCTAAAGGAACATCAGGAACAGTCCTTGCTGAAAAAAACGGTTGGGTAAAAATCAAAACGAGCAAGTATACAGGATGGGTTAGTAAATCGTATGTCTCTATTACGACTAAAAAAAGCACATCTACTAGCAGTTCAAATGGTTCAACAGTAAAACCAGCAGCAACTTCAACTGCTAATGTTGGTAAATATTTTACCGTAAAAGTCGATTCTTTAAATGTTCGAAAAAGTTCTTCAGCTAGTTCCACAAAATTAGCAGTAATTAAAAAAAATAGCTCATATAAAATTCTTGCTCAGTCTAGCAATAATTGGGTTAAAATTACATATGCTACAGGCAAAACAGGTTGGGTTTCTGCAAGTACTAGCTATGGTAAAATCACAAAAACAAAGCCAACAACTTCTTCATCTAATGGGAATTCAAATACAGGGACAGTAGTACCCTCAACTGACATTGGAAAATACTTTACTATTACAGCTGATTCTTTAAATGTACGTAAAAGTGCTTCAGCAACTTCAACAAAGTTGGGTACTGTAAAATACGGTAGCTCATTTAAAATTTTGGATAAATCGAGCAATAACTGGATTAAAATTACATATGCTACAGGCAAAACAGGTTGGGTTTCTGGTAGCTACGGTAAAATTACAAAATCAAAACCTACTAAGCCGGTATCAAACGATGGTACTAATACATCCGATGGTTCTTTAAGTGGTAAGGTTATTGTCGTTGATGCAGGTCATGGAGGATCAGATTCAGGCGCTGTTGCTAACGGTGTATTAGAGAAAGATTTAAATCTTCAAGTCGCATTAGCTTTACGTTCAAAATTGCAAGCTGCGGGTGCTATAGTGAAAATGACACGAACTACGGACATTTTCCCAACATTATATGACCGCGTTTCTTTTTCAAATATGATGAAGCCTGATGCTTTTATAAGCCTTCATCATGACTCTGCTACAGCTTCAGCTCGTGGTTTCACCGTTCTATATACAAAAGGGAAAGACAGTACCCTTGCTTCGTATATCAAACAGGGAATGAGCAACTCTCTACCGAACATGGTTAATCGTGGACACAAATATCAAAATTTATATGTACTAAGAGAAAATCCACAAATCGGTGTACTTGTTGAATTAGGTTTCATCACGAATCTGCAAGAAGTACAAACTTTAAAAACAGCTACATTCCGTAATTCTGCCGCAAATGGCATTACAAATGGTTTGATTAATTATTTTAAATAGTAAAAAGAAAAAGGAAATACCTCTCCAATCAGAGGTGTTTCCTTTTTTGTCTTATTTTTTATTTTTCTGTTTAAATGGCGATGTTTTATAGATAAAAAATGCAATCCCTGCAATGATTAAGACGATAATAAAATACTTATAAAATAGAAGTGTAACGAATAATTTCATAATTGACATGCCAAATTTCAAAATAATAAATAAAAATAATATTATTCCTAATAGCCTTAAGATAGGATTCACAGCTAACATACCCTTCGTATCAGCTTTTAAATCGCCGACTCATTGTTAGTTATTATAGCATGTCCTCTCAATTTAATGCTTCTACTTCATAGTGTTTCTTCCCTTATCAAATGAAAACTATTTTAAATAATGTATTCATCTATACTTCTAACAAATTCGGCATTCACTATTGAACTAAAACCAAAAAGACTGTCACCACATGACGATGGGACAGCCCTTTTGAGATTTATATATATTTATTAACCCCTGGCATTATTTTAGTCGCTAGTAATTCAATTGACTTAGCTACTTCTTTGTAAGGAAGCGCACCGATGTCTAGCTGTGCTAAAAAGCGAGAATGACCTAGTAATTCATGCTGTTTAAGAATTTTCTCAATAATTTCATCTGGTTCTCCGATAAACAATGATCCCTCAGGAGATGTCATTTGATCATAATCTTCACGATCTAAGTGAAAAAACATATCACGCTGCTTGTTAACATATGTCCAATAATTATTAAAGTAAGTATAAAATGTCTCTCTCGCTCGCTTTCCATCTTCAGTAAAATATCCATGACCCGTTACAGCTAATTGACACTGTTCTTTTGGATGTCCCGCTGCTTTAAATGCTGTTCGGTAATCCTCAACTAAAGGTACAAAGCATTTTGGATCATCCCCAAGAATAACAATTGCCATTCCTACTCCATAACGTCCCGCTCTCTTCGCACTTGTTGGTGTGCCTCCTACACCAACCCAGACAGGAATGGGATTTGTCGCTCGTGGTGAAATCTCTGCATTGGATAACTCAGGACGGTAATTTCCTTTCCAAGTAATAGTTGCTTCGTTATTTAACTTCAAAAACAATTCAAGGTGCTCTTCAAATAATTCGTTATATTGCTCAAGATTGTAACCAAACAATCGAAATGAATCTACTAAGGCACCACGTCCTGCCATAATTTCTGCACGTCCATTCGATAATAAATCTAACGTTGCAAAATCTTCATATAACCGAACTGGATCTACAGTACTGAGAACTGTTGTTGCACTTGTTAACTGGATATTTTTTGTCTGCTGAGAAATTGCACTTAATACTACTGGCACTGAAGAAATTGCATAATCCAGTCGATGATGCTCACCTACTCCAAATACTTGAAGCCCAACTTCATCCGCAAGTTTCGCCGCTTGTAATACCTCTTGCAAACGGTCCTTTGCTTTCCCTAACTTTCCTGTTTGAGGGTCGATTCCTAAATCTGCAAAGGTATATACTCCAAACTCCATTTTGCCACCTCCTCATAGTGAGATTAGATTATGATTGATAGATGAATCTGCTACTTTAAAATCATTTTTATTTTGAAAACCTCTTCTCCTACACTACAAAAGGCTCTACAGATATTACATTAACTGATTTAACTCCAACATCATTGTTGTAATTTTATTTTTTTTATATTGAAGTTCTTGTTCTTCTTTTAGTACAAATTCTAGTTCTTGATCAAGGCTTTTTAATAATCCTTGAATTAACTTTTCTGACCCGCATCCATCAGTTTGCTTTATATTGAATATTTCCTGTACGTCCTTTAAAGTAAATCCAATTAACTGCATTTCCTTAATTGCATGAAAATCACTAATATCTTTTATTGAATAATCCCTTATTCCATTCGTCCATTTCGGTTTCACTAAATCCAATTCCTCGTAGTGACGAATTGTATCCTTTGTTGTATTCACTTGTTTTATAAATTCACTAATTTTCAATGCCTCAGCTCCTAAAACAGTAATTAGTTGACGTGGGGTTAACACCATATTCTATCCTTTAATAAATATGAAAGGATGGATGAAATTGGTTAGTAGTTTAATAATAATATTATATTCTATGGTATGCATCACTGGTTTGGTTACCCTGACTATTAGAAATTTAAAACAGGGCATAACATTAGGCAGTTCTAAAAAGATTGCACTGACTTTTTTCGCAATAAGTCACCTCTTCTTATTAGCAATAGGCATTCAAACCTTATTTAGCGTATTACCCTTCATCTGGTTATTTTTTACTTTATCCCTAACTATTGTATCGAGAATAATTAATGGTTTAGCTCTTTATGGCAAGAATAATTGGCGGCATTATATAGTCACTGGAACTATTTTATCTTTAATTCTATTACTTTATTTAGTTGGGATTTAATCCTTATATCTAAAATGTATTTATCTTCTACATTTAGCATTCAAATAAAATCATAAAAAAATCACCCTAAATCCAATTAGATTTAGGGCTTTCTTGTGGTTAAATGAACATCTCAAATATCCCAATGCAGATAAGTAATAATCCAGAAAGCACAGTGGAATATTTGCTGATAAATGAATTGGTCAATAAAGAACCAAAATGGTTGCCTACTCCAATCGTAATTAGTGAAAATAAACCAATTGATATAACTGTCCATATAGCTGAAATACCATTTGCACCAATCCCTATCCCACCTGCAAGGCAGTTTGCAGATAGGGCCAAACCGAGCGGCACCGATTCTCTAACAGAAATAATTCGATTCATATCTCTATCCATTGTTTCAGGATTTTTCAAAGACTCCTGATTTTTGAATTTTGTGGATAATAGTGTCCATAGCCCAATTCCACACAACAAAAAGCTGCCTATAAGGCTAGCGCTATAGGGCGAAATATACCTGGTCACCTCAGAACCCGCGATTACCGCTATATACGTTATGACCATCGCCACAAACGCAATAGTAATGTTCGAAATCATAGGGATTTTTGTTTGTTTAACCCCATAAGCTAGACCAATGCCTAAGTTGTCTAAATTAGCTGCAACCCCCATAAGTAGAATGGTAACCCAATGCATAATGACCTCCTTGTAACGATACACTCATTCTTTAAATCATATGCATAAATAATCAAAGGGTGCATTCAACTGTACTGGAATGCACCCCCTTCTTGTAAAAGCATCAATACGAACCTAATCTTATGTAATTTCGTCCAATTTTAGGGTGATTATATGGAGAGATTATTAAAATTTACATACTTACAAGCAATATCATGCATTTTCCCAGTCATTATCTTCGCTACACTTGCCTTATCTAATCTGTTGAGAATTCCCTATTTACCACGCTATGATTTTATTTTAATCATTTGTCTAGCTGCACAAGTTTTTATGCTTATTTCAAAATTAGAGACATGGGATGAATTCAAAGTCATCTGCTTGTTTCACGTCATTGGACTAGGGCTTGAATTATTTAAAGTACATATGGGGTCTTGGTCATATCCAGAGGAGGCGTACAGTAAAATTTTTGGTGTACCTCTTTATAGTGGCTTTATGTATGCCAGTGTAGCGAGTTATATTTGTCAAAGTTGGAGGCGTTTAGATTTACATATTTACAACTGGCCAAAGCCATTTTTTGCTTATAGTATCAGCATTCTTATTTATATGAACTTTTTTACGCATCATTATATATATGATTTACGTTGGGTCTTAAAAGCATTGTTATTAGTCATCTTTTTTCGTACAACAGTAACATATAAATTGAACAAAAAAAGCTTTAAAATGCCAATGATTTTATCATTTTTCTTAATCGGTTTCTTTATCTGGATTGCTGAAAATATCGTAACGTTCTTCGGCGCATGGCAATACCCAAATCAAGAACACACTTGGTCCCTCGTTTCAATCGGCAAAATTAGCTCATGGTTTTTATTGGTCATCATTAGCATCATCATCGTGGCACAATTGAAGCAAGTGAAGAGTCGAGTGAAGTGAATAATTTACAACACCTTATTTGAAACCTGCGTAAAAAAGGCACTAACTAAATTAACTTAGTTAGTGCCTCTTTTAAATATTTTTACATTAATAGAATATCAATATTTTTAAAACCTTTTATTATATAAACATGTTAATAAGAAGTACACCAGCTAGTCCTACTAAAGAAATAATGGTTACCATTACAGACCATGTCTTAATGGTTTGACCGATTGAAAGGTTGAAGTACTCTTTATATATCCAGAAACCTGCATCATTAACGTGAGAGAAAGTAATACTCCCTGCACCAGCAGCTAAAGCCATTAACTCTGGACTTATACCTGCAGCTGATACAAGTGGTGCAGCAATACCAGCTGCAGTCATACCTGCCACTGTTGCAGAACCAACCGCAACTCTTAAAAGAGCTGCAATTAACCAAGTAAGTAATAATGGTGAAAGCGTTGAACCCGCCATAATATCTGAAATATATTGATCAATATGACTATCAATCAGTACTTGTTTGAATGCACCACCAGCACCGATAATTAATAGAATCATCGCAATACCACTAACAGATTCTGAAACAGAATTCATAATCTCTGGCATCTTTTTACCACGACTAATCCCAAAGGTAAAGATGGCAATAATAACTGAGATTAAAAGGGCAACACTCGGATTACCTATGAAATTAGTAGCTGGCATAATAGGTGAACCAGGCATGAAGATCTCAACAAAAGCCTTTGTTGCAATTAGAATAACAGGGATAATAGCTGTAAAAATACTAGTGCCAAACCCTGGCATTTCATGCTCTTCAAAATGCTTTGGATTAAATAGTTCTTTAGGAATCGTCGTTTCTAAACTTTCTTTCTTAAACAACTTCGTAAACACCGGCCCTGCTAAAATAATTGCAGGAATGGCAATAATGATACCATAAATCAACATCTTACCTATATTCGCACCAAACACGTCAGCAATTGCTGTTGGTCCTGGGTGTGGTGGAACAAAGCCGTGCATCGTGATAAGAGCAGCAATAACTGGCATACCGATATAAAGTACAGGTACCCCTGCTGCTGCAGCGATTGTAAAGACTAAAGGAATTAATACAACAACGCCTGTTTCAAAGAAAAGAGCAATCCCTACAATTGATGCCGTAAGTACAGCTGCTAATTGAACTCGCTTTTCCCCAAAAACTTTGATGAGTGTCATCGCTATACGTTGAGCACCACCAGAATCCGTCATTAGTTTACCAAGAATTCCCCCAAAAATAATGACCATTGCAAGGTGACCTAGAGTCGAACCTAAACCATTCTCAATCGATGTCATAGCATCAATTGGAGACATACCTTCAAGAATACCTACTAGTAGCGAAACAATAATTAATGATATGAAAGCGTTTAACTTAAATACCACCATTAATAATAGTAATAGGGCAACCCCTACACATATAGAAACTATTGGCATAGCAATCCTCTTCTCATAAAAGTTGCGGAATGCCATTTACTGATAAGTTCTTGGCATTCCGATTTAATTTTTTCATATAAAGCTCTAATATAAAAGGCTGAAAAGCATCGAAATATTCTTTACTTAAAATCAAGGTTGTTAGGCTTTATCTGCAAATAATAAACGGACAAACTTTGTCATCACAGGTTCCATCGCTTCTTGCATACTTGCCATAATTACTGATAAATGAGCCACTTTATTTTGCTCTTGTTCAAAAGACTTTTGTAAATAAGATGTTGCAGCTAGTGATACTTCAGTATTTACATTGATTTTGCAAATTCCTTTTGCTACAGTCTGCTTAATAATTTCGTCTGGTGTCCCTGATGCCCCGTGAAGGACAAGTGGTATGCCAACTAGTTCACGAATTTCATCTAACAAGTCCAATTTGATATTAGGCTCTCCTGTATACATACCATGTACGGTTCCAATTGAAGCAGCTAGAAAATCAACACCTGTTTCCTCCACAAATGCCTTTGCAGACTGTGGATCTGTTAAAGTGCCATCCCCTTCTTCTTCATCTGAAAAAGCACCACGAGCAACTGAACCGATTTCTGCTTCTACACTGACACCCGCCATATGAGCAATCTCCGTAATTTCTTTTGTTAATCTCATATTCTCCGCAAGATCAAACTTTGAACCATCAAACATAACAGAAGTAAAACCGCATCGAATTGCTCGAATGATAGATTGCTTTTCATAAGCATGATCTAAATGAAGAGAAACCGGAACGGAAGCTTTCTCCGCAAGTACTCTAACTAATGCTGCAAAAGCTTCCACATCCACCGTATCAAAATAACGCTCTCCTAAAGCAATTATTACCGGATGCTTTTCTTTTTCAGCAACGCGAACTGCAGCCTGTGCCGTTTCAAGATTATATACATTAAATGCTGCTACAGCATATTTACCTTTTTGTGCTGCAATCAGCATATCTTTCGTATTAACTAGCATGTCTACTCAACCTTTCTTACTTTACTGATGTAATAACTCTGCTACTTCTTTTAAGGTTGTTTTTGTTCCCACATTCCCAGGGAAAATAACATAAGCCATGCCAGGGAATTTACTTTCACTACCTGTTAGCCAAACTGGAATCCCAGGTTTAATCTGCCCAGCTACTAGTGCACGCTTAACGCTAAGCCCATTTGTTCCAATATCACTTGAAGTAATACCACCTTTAGCGATAATAAAGCTCGGACGTACTTCAAGTCGTTTGACAATGCTTGTCACAGCATTTGAAATCTTCACTGACAACATTAATTCTTCTTCTTTTTTGCCTTCACCAAGATCAAGACGTTCACGCTTCGTATAGACGGCGACTGTTTGCCCTTCACTAATTAGCTTTCCACTAAGCGCTATAATACGCTCAATTTCTGCTTCAAATTGCTCTGGGTGTAATACAAGGTGAACATCAAATTCGATAAATTCAATAAAATCACATTCTTTTAGCGCTTCAAATTGCTCTGTTGTTTTCTTCACATGAGAGCCAATCATAATTAAACCACCGTTTTTAGAATGGTCTTTCATTAATTCTTCTTTAGTCAAAAGATCTCTATCACTCACGCCACCGATTACTTTAGTTAAAGCAGCAGCACTGCGGAACATGAACAGTTTTCCTGTATTCATCGCTCGGATTAATGCAATGACTACTACTTTTACATCAACGTAATCAACAGCATTTACAACGACTTTATTAAAACCATTGACTGCCATCAATTGATTAACTAAACCATCAATATCAAGGTTGCGAATAGTCTCTAATGATAAGTAAGTAGCATCAGTTGCTTTAAACTCTCCGTTTGACTTTTCTTCTGCCCACTCACCTAAATGTGAAGATTTGTAACCAAAAGTACGGTCTTTAGCAAATTCAGTTTCACCTGCAGGTACTAGTTCATTGTCATACTGTACATAATGAATATTATTAATCGTAAAGCGACCACCTTCTTTAAAGAAAGGCATAATTACTTCACCATCAAATTTCATATCAGATTGAGATTCAACTGTATTTTTTAATACTTCTGTTTCAAGGGGATAATGACCACGTAATGTTGAGTCTCCACGACTGATAATGATGAATTCTTTATTTTGTTTTTGTGCTGTACGTTCAATAACACTAGCGATATCCTTATGCGCTTGTTCAGTTTCAGCTGCTGTAAAGCCTCGTGAATTAGTTAAGAGAAAGAACATTGAATTATCTTCAGCAAAACCTGCTTCAATACTTTCTGCTGACCAATCAGTGTAGACAGAAATACCGTGTACTGTTTGAACACCTGTTGGGTCGTCATCTAGTACGATAATCTTTTTATTGAATGCCTTTAGTTCTTTTGTGAGTAAATCATTGACGATTTTTTCTTCGGGCACTGCAGGTAGATTAGAGAAAGTTTCTTTTACGTTTAAATTAGTCATTTTAACTTAACCCCTTTTCACTTCTACATTTGCCAGTTTTTCGTAATATTGTACAATCCCGCCATGATCATCATTTTCTTTGCCATTGGCTTTAAGCGCATGGAAGATTTCAAGCAAATGACTTGAAAGTGGTAGTGGCACATCTAAATCATGAGCTGCTCCCATGACATTTGTTATATCTTTTAAGTTGATTGAAATTTTCCCACCTGCTACAAAATTACGATCTAGGATAAGCGGTACTTTTGCATCCAGTACTGCACTTCCAGCAAGACCTCCACGAATCGCTTGATACATTTTCTCTACGTCAATACCTGCTTTTGCAGCAAGAACAAGTGCTTCAGACATAGCTGCAATATTTAAATTCACGATAATTTGGTTTGCTAATTTCGCTGTTACACCGCTACCACTTTTACCGACTAAAGTAATCTCCTTACCAACAGTTTGAAGTACATCTTTGACAGATTCGAATACGCTTTCTTCTCCACCGACCATAATCGCTAATGTACCATCGATTGCTTTTGGCTCTCCACCACTTACAGGCGCATCTAGCATTCCTACACCTTGTTTTGCTGCTGCTGTTGCAATTTCAACAGTAGTACCTGGTGTAATAGAACTCATATCAATAATGACAGTTCCTTTTTTAGCTGTTTTCAAAATACCAGTTTCACTTAGTACCGTGTCTTTTACGTGTTGAGAGGCAGGTAACATTGTAATAATGACATCACAAGCTTCTCCCATTTCTATTGCTGTTCCAGCTGTTGCTCCTGCTTCTACAAGTGCTTCTACAGCTTGTGTATTAATATCAAAAACCGTTAGTTCGTAACCAGCTTTAATTAAATTTAATGCCATGGGTTTTCCCATAATACCTAATCCTATAAATCCAACTTTTTTAGTCATTTTAATTAGCTCCTTCTGCTGTAATCACACTTGAGTGATTCATTGTTAACTAAAATTTCTTTATCTTAGGTCTAAACCCTGTTCTAAAATACAAGAACTTTTTCAGTTCACAGAGCCAACAGCTTTTTATTAATAAAGCGTTTTCATAACCTTACGGAACATTGTACACATTTTAATTTATTTTGTATACATTTTTAATGAAAGTGCATACAAAAATACTACTTTCAAATTATAAAGCTTATACTTATACTTTATATAAGTACAAATTAGATTCCAGGAGACGATTTTATTGGTAAAAAAGGAGACTATGCCTGCATATACGCAGGCATATGAATATATTCGAGATCAAATATTGAATGGCGAATTAGACCGCGGAACGAAACTTACTGAAGAAAGACTAGCTGAGGAAATAGGTATTAGTCGTACACCTGTGCGTGAAGCGATCCGTAAGCTAGAGCAAGAAGGACTTATTCAAAATAAGCGGGTTGTAAATCCAAGTGATATGGATCTTCGTCATATTTTTCAAGTACGTATATTATTGGAAGGATTTGCTGCCAGATATTGTGCCAGTTATATGACTGAAGAAGTACTTGAAAAGCTTAAATCATGTGTAGATATTGGCCGCACAGGAACTACAGAAGAAGTCATGACAGCAAACTATGATTTTCACCAAATTATCGTAGGTGCTACGAACAATCCAATGATGATTGACATCATTGACCGCATGCAGTCCATCATTTACCTTTTCCGCAAAACAGTTGTCCATCACAAACGACCTCTTTTAATAGAAGAGCATAATGACATCTATAACGCTATCCTTCAACATAACGGTGATGAGGCAGAGCGTCTAATGAAAGAACACATACAGAAGGATTTAGAATTCTGTTTAAATCGTATGGGAATGTAGTTAAGCTATCTGCCACGTAATCAAATAAACACATTCAATAAGTGTTTAGTGCAAACTAAAAAGGATATGGGGCTCTTTTAAAGAAAAGAGTCTATATCCTTTTTGTATTCTCCAATTAAAACTCATTTAAATAAGCTCATCATTTACTTCTCCATTACAAATGCAGTTTTACCACGTTGATCTTCACTAAGATAACCTTCAACTTCTAACTTATCGTGCCATAATTTTTCAATGACAGCAGCTTTTGAAGCATCATCTTCTTTTGTTGATAGTTCAACCATGATATCACCTTGATAATTCCAAACTTCAATATCCGCTTCATATCCTGCATAACTACCCTTATAGGTAGTAGCCTTTGCTGGTCCATAAACAACAGTTTGCGTTAACGTATTATTGTACCAACTTTCAGAATCCCAATTCCGGATTTTTTTCGGTGCATTATCTAAAATTAGTTTCTTTGCTGCTTCAGTATCAACAGCGTTGAAGGAAACTTTTGATGTTTCTTTTAATGACTCTTTTCTGCTTACTGCAAAAGTATGATTACCACCCTTAATATCTAATTCAAATTTATAATTTGATTCGTCCCCAGTGAAACCATGATCTTGTGTTATCGCAATTGCTTCATCAAGTGGAGTGTTTAGGAACCTTTTTTTATAAGTAATATCTATCTTATTACTATCTTTATATACACGTAAGCGATGGTTATAGTCCACTCCTAAAAATGCTTTATTTACTGTATCGAAGTAGTAAATTTTTACTTCATCTTTTTTCGTTGCTGAAAAGACATTTATTATCTTAGATTCTTTAAAAATATCAGGTTTGATATTATACTTAATTTCATTTCCAGGATTAATCGCTGCACTCACCTGAGCGGAACCGTACCCGCTAATACACAGAAGAACAAGACTAGCCATAAATAACTGTAGTGCTATTTTCTTTACAATTTTCATTATATTATTTCCTCCTTTTTTTCTACTAATTTTGTAAAAGTAGTTTTCCTATTTGTTAATCGACTATGGAAATATATAGTATCAGTAGCATTTATTGTTTTTGAAAGCTCTAAGATATCTAGATAATCTAAATGTGTTTTATAAAAAAACTGCTTCGATTGAGCTTTATTTCTGGCTAGTCTCTTTAAATATCCATCTTTTTTCATGTAGCCTGTAAAAATTACTATTGCAGTTGGATATATGTGTAATAATTCTTCAATTTTCCACTCATTAATCTCTGAAACGAAATAGATTGCATTTTCACTCTCTACCCTCTCTCTAAAACAGTCCATCTTAAATGATTTCAAGATTTCTTCATATCTTGGTGTACGAATATTTTCAGGTGAATTATAGTAATCCTCAAGAAAAGAAAAGTATTCTTTATCAATGTTTACTTCTCTTTCTGTATGTTGAAAAAGATACGTAGCAATATCAGCTGTTTTACCTGAAAAAGAAGAGGGAAAAATAATAGGACGACTTGGTTGTTCCTCGATATACTTCTTAATCTGTTGTAATACTTCCAAATTATTAATCTGTTTCTCAATATGTCCACTATCTATTAAAGCTAGATCGTACTTGGTTCCATCTACTTGTGGTAAAGTGGCATTTAATAAATAGGAATCCATGACATAGTCCCCTGAGAAAAATATCACCTCCTTAAAGAATCGAATCTTGTACCAAACACTCCCTACTATATGGCCGCTATAGCCCCACTGAAATTCAAGATAATCACTAACTCTCAACCATTTTTCAATCGTTGTTGGTTGAAAAATCTTTGTATTTTTAAACGATCGTTTTAATTGTCTAGCTGTCATTTTACTCATAAAGATTTCACCTTTATAGTCCCATGTTTCTAGCATCGGCAATGCACCTGAATGATCAATATGCGAATGTGAGATAAACACAGCATCGAGTTTTTCTACATGATCTTTTGTTAAATTAGGAGGAGTTTTTTCAGCATCATTCATAATGCCACAGTCGAGTAAAATGGCATGCTCCTCATTTTCTATAAAAAAACAATTACGCCCGTACTCGCCAACTCCCCCTAAAATTTCAACCTTAAGCACCCGCATGCCCCCCTCTTTTTTGCAACCAATCTAACAGGAACATGAAGATGATAGTCATAGCTACTGTAATAACAGCAACTGCCATTCCTAAACCAACGTTTCCTTGTTCAAACTGGCTGTAAATAAACGTTGCGCCGGTCTCAACTGAAGGTGGCAAAATGAGTAATCCCGCTACAAGTTCACGCATCGAAATAATAAATGTCATCATCATCCCAGCTAGAATTCCCTGCATTAACAATGGGATAAAGATATATCGATACACGTCCCAACTATTCCGTCCAAAAATAGCAGCTGATTGGAAAATGGATTGATCTAATTGAGATAAAGAAGATTTCGTATATTGAACCGAGTATGGTAAGAATAGTACACAATAGGTCACAACCACCATTGCTTTCGTATTGTAAATCGTAGCTGGTAGTAAAGGTGAGTTCCAGAACATGATTAAACCTACTACAAACACAATTCCGGGAATAATATTTGGCATAAGACTAAAGAAATCCAATACTTGCTGTTTTTTTGTTTCGCCTTTTTTAATATAAAGTGCAATGAATAATCCTATAACAGCAGTAATACTAGCTGTGATAAATGAAAATACGATACTGTTCAGAAATGCTGATAGTCCCGCACTACCACTAGTAAATACTTCCTGATAAGATGCAAAACTGAAATTCCCTGCACTTAGGCCATCTCCCCTTACCTTTTGTAGTGATGTCACAATAATTGAAAAGTAAGGGATTCCAATTGAAAACAGTAATACAATTCCTACATATAGCCATGCACCTAGCTTTATATACCACTTATCTTTCATTTCTCGAATAGCTTGCGTCTTACCAGATAACACGCTATATGTATTTTTTCGTCCAATTAGATTTTGGAAGTACCAGATGATCAGACAAACAGAAAGTAAAAATAAAGAAAGTGATGTGGCCATACTAATGTCTACAGGCCATCTTGATAAATAGGAATGGATCTCTGTAGTAAAAACCTGAAAGCCAATTCTGCTGCCAAAAGTTGCAGGAGTACCGAATTCAGCCAAGGTCTTTATGAAAATTAGTAATACGCCTAGTACGTAACTCGAAACTAGTAATGGTAAAACAATTTTAGCCCAGTTTCTCCACGGATTTCGTCCGAATATCAATGCAGCATCAAGAAAGGATCCATTAATTCTTAGCAGTGTATTTCTCAGCATTAAATATAGAAAAGGAAATAGGTGCAAACTCATCACCATTACCATTCCAAACAGAGAGAAGAAATAATCTGACATCCATGATACACCTGGCATTAATTGTTGCAAAAAACCATTATTCTGCATAAACAATATCCAGCCCATTGACCCAATATATGGCGGTGTCATAAAGGGAATCGTTAGAACAATATCTAACCAATCAAATTTGATCAGGCTAGTTTTCGTACGAATTAACGCCATTGGTAAAGCTATAATCGTAGTACCCAAAATTACTAAAACACCTAATAGTAAAGAGTTGCCTAACGTATGCCACATTCTATCATTTTCAAACATTCTACTAATCTGCGAAAAATCTAATTGCCCGCCATCAACAAATGTATAATATAGAATTGCTAATAATGGCGCGATAGCAAACGTACCAACAATGGCTAGTAATACTCCAAAAGTTTGTCTACCTTCCATAATCATCGAGGTTTCATTCCTTCCTTAGAAAACAAGAGCTGAGAAAAATGTCTCAGCTCATAAATTATTATTGGAAAATCTCGTTAAATTTCGTTAAAATATCGATTTGCTTTGTCTCTGCGCCTTTCCAATTCACAGTTAGTTGAGGAATTTCATCCAATGCTGCGCGATCCTTCACCGGAATTTCTTTGTTCCCCGGAAGTAAATAAGCATCTGTTACTAGCTTTTGACCTTCATCTGAAAGTAAGAAATTAACGTAAGCTTGAGCTCCATCTACATTTTTTGCATCTTTCATAATTCCAACTGCTCGTGGGCTGACAACTGTTCCACTTTTCGGGTAAACAATTTCTACAGGCTCTCCATCTGCTTTTGCTTTATAGGCCATGTAATCTACTCCAGAAATTGTTGCATCTTTATCTCCAGTAATAACTGAGTCTAATGCTTCCTTATTTGCACCATTTACTTGTAAACCATTTGTTTTCCATGATTGAACAATGTCCCAACCAGTTTTTTCTGCTTCCGTATATCCATAGATGAAATCAACAGCTGAACCCGACAGACTCGGATCTGGAATATTGATTTTATCTTTCCATTCAGCTTTCGCTAAATCAGACCATTCGCTTGGAGCTGATTTTGCATTTTTAGTATTGTAAGCAATTCCTAAAGCTGATGCACTGTAGCCATAATAATAGCCTTCTGCGTCCGACCAATCGCTATTGATTTTACCTGCATTTTCAGCGTCTTTATAACTTTGAAGTTGATTGGCTTCTTTCATCCCATCCATTGAAGCTACTGAAGCTAATACGACAACATCTGCAACAGGGTTTGTTTTCTCTGCTTCTAAGCGAGATAAAATTTTCCCTGTTGTTCCTTGGAACATCTCTACCTTCATTCCTGTTTTTTCTTCGAATGCTTGTTGTACATTTGCTGCCAAACCATCTGGTCCAGCAGAATAAACTATTAGTGTTTTATTTTCTTTAGATTGTGCGCTTGCTTCACCATCATTTGTGGCTGTGTCACTATTTCCACACCCAGCTAATGCTAATGTCAAAAGTGTTCCAACTGTTGCTATCATTTTTAAACTACGTTTCTTCAATGTAATCCCTCCAATTGATAAATTTGTTTTTCATCTATAAAAACTTTAAGCTGTTTTCCTTTTTCGAGCGGAGCGTTTTCGTAAAAGCTCCATTGATTGCCTTCTACTTCTGCTTGAACTAAATATCGATCTCCGATAAAAGTACTTTTCACTATTTTTGCTTGTTTTGCTATAGCCCCTAATTGTGAATGTCTTGATACTCCTTCAGGGCGAACAATACGGCTACCTTTATCAACCCAATTTACTTTTCCGATAAAGTCTGCCACATAAGGTGTAGCTGGTGATTGATAGATTTCTTGTGGTGAACCTACCTGTGCAATTCTCCCTGCCTCCATCACGATAATTTGATCAGACATTGTCATAGCCTCTGTTTGATCATGTGTGACAAAGATAGCTTGACAATCTAGCTCATGAATAATATGCATAATCTCTTCTTGCATCTTTTCTCGAAGAACTGCATCTAATGCTGATAAAGGTTCATCAAATAGAATTAGTTTTGGATTAGTTGCAAGAGCCCTAGCAAGTGCCACGCGTTGCTGCTGACCTCCTGATAATTCGCCAGGTTTACGTCTCTCGAAACCCTCCATTTTCACCATTCGCATAACATAATCTACACGTTCCTTAATTTCTGACTTGGGCAATACCCCCTTTAATGCAAAAGCAATATTCTGAAAAATAGTCATATGTGGCCAAAGTGCAAAGTCTTGAAAGACCATTGCAATATTACGCTTATTTGGTCTAATGTTCTTACGAAGATCTGACGAATAGATAACTGTTTCGTCAAATCTGATTTCACCATTTGTTGGCTTCTCTAAACCAGCTAGTATTTTTAATAACGTAGTTTTACCACAACCCGATTGACCTAAAATTGTTACAAACTTACTGTCTAGTTCTACATTAATCGGCCAGAGTGCTTGAGATTTCCCATACTTCTTTTCTATATTCGTAATCGAGATTTTCATAATGCCCTCCTCGTCTATAACCACTATAAGATCCAGATATTTAGGAAATATTAACCTAGTATTAACAATTCGTTAAAAAAACTCTAATATACTATAGCCAATGCAAGAGTTTATCTAATTTACTTTAGGAGGATAAAATGAATAATCTCAAATTACAGGCATTTTGCTTGCTCGTAAATTTAAAAAAGCTAGCTCCTGTTGCTAAAGAGCTAGGCATTACTGCGCCTACTGTATCATTTCATATTCGTTCAATAGAAGAAGAATATGGAGTACGATTATTCCGTACAAATGCTGGGGGTTATCGTTTAACTGAGGCGGGAGAAGGACTCTATCACTATGCGCGGCAAATCGTACAGCTACAAAAAGACATGAATCAATTCTTTGAAAACCTAATAGAAGGCAATATCGGCTCAATTCGACTAGGTGCAAGTGGGCTTCCTGCCCATATTTTCATGCCTGATATCATCGATCAAATTTCCACAGCTTATCCAGATATAAGAATTTCTTTAGAAGTAAAGACGGCTCCTGAAATCGAAAGGAAGTTAATACTTCAAGAGCTAGACTTTGGACTTATAATGGAAACAAAACAAGAAGATCAAGCACTCATTTACGAAACTATTGGTGAAGATTCTCTTGTTCTTGCATTAAGTCCCACACACGAACTTGCAACAAAAAAGGACATCTCAAAATCAGATGTCCTTAAAAGCAAAATATTATTGCATACCTCTTCAAGCTCAACTAATCATTTCATCGGAAAGTGGTTAGATCCTTTTGCACCATCTATCTACACAATTGAACTAGATTCAGTTAGTACCATTAAGAAGATGTTAACTTACGGCAAAACATTAGCCTTTATCTCTATTGCTCTAATGGATGAAGAACTAAAATCAGGAACATTACTCAAAAAGGAATTGAACGATATTACTCTAACCCGCAAAATTCAGCTCGTTTACCCTAAGTGTCGCTTAGATAGTAAAATTGATGAGTTTGTAAAGAAAGTGATTCACACTTTAGCATATGACTACAAAGCGAATGATTAATTTTTAGTGGAAGACATAACTATGTTTTCACAATCATTTTTCAGTGTGTTAGATAACGGCTACAAAGCAAAATAATATACATTTTCATTCGGTCAAGGTACCATATATGAATACTAAATTAAAATTCGTACGATTTTATAAATAGTAAGGAGAGAGATAGATGCAAAATATAAATGGTAAAACAGCGCTTATAACTGGTGGAGGACGTGGAATTGGACGTTCTACAGCAATTGCTTTCGCAAAAGAGGGCATTAACATTGGCTTAATTGGCCGAACTCTTGAAAATTTAGAAAATGTAGTAGCTGAACTAAAAGAATACGGAGTGAAGGTAGCCATTGCAACAGGTGATGTATCGAATATCGATGAAGCAAATGCAACAGTCGAAAAAATTCGTGGGGAACTTGGTGCTATCGATATTTTAGTAAACAGCGCTGGTATTTCTAAATTCGGAAATTTCCTTGAGCTTGATCCAGAAGAGTGGGCGAAAATCATCCAAGTAAATGTCATGGGCGTATATTACATAACACGTGCTGTACTTCCAGAAATGATTGAACGCCAAACTGGTGATATCATTAATATCTCTTCAACAGCTGGTCAAAAAGGTGCACCTGTTACTAGTGCATACAGTGCTTCAAAAGCTGCTGTTATTGCTCTAAGTGAATCATTAATGCTTGAAGTAAGAAAACATAATATTCGTGTTAGTACCTTAACACCAAGCACTGTTGCTACTGATATGGCAGTCGAACTGAATTTAACTGATGGCAATCCAGATAAAGTAATGCAGCCAGAAGATATTGCAGACTTTATGGTTGCCCAACTTAAATTACACCCAAGAGTTCTTCTAAAATCAGCTGGTTTATGGTCAACAAATCCATAAGTGTTATTATAAAAAAAAGAACCTCCTCACCTTTTTCATAAGATGAGGAGGTTCTTTTGATTTTCAGCTTATACTCTTACTAATTACTACCCATGAGTAATGGGATTCTAAGACGGATTGATTTCAGAAGAAGCATTATTAAAGGATGTAGACCTATTAGTTTGAGTTGCAGATGTATCGTAAGCAATCAATGTTACACCCAATTTCTCTTCCATTTCATTAATTTCTCTCAATTGTTCATGGTTAAGTTGTGCGTATTTATTTTCTTCCATCTAAACACTCATCCTTTCTGTAAATATAGTCTTTCCACGGAAAAATGGATTATGCAGAAATAATAGATGATATGTAAAAGCAACCTTGCTAAGTATTTGCAAGGTTGCTTTAGATTTTCATTTTGAGCAAGAGTGAATTACTATCATTTTAATAAAGTAACAATCTCTTGCTTAGCAAGTTAAGAACGAATATTCTTGAAAGCTTCTGATTGTTCTCTAATTCCTTTTTCTGCAGCGAAACGCTCTATACTTGAGGCACCGAAGAAACCGCAAATACCGTCCACTTTGTTAATTACATATTCAGCATCTGCTGGTTCCGCGATTGGTCCACCATGGCAAATAACTAAAATATCAGGATTGATAGCGCGACCTGCTTCGATAATTTTTTGAATTCGTTCCACACAGTCATCCAATGTTAATGCAGTATGTGCACCAATTGTTCCTTTTGTCGTCAGTCCCATGTGAGCAACTAAGATATCTGCACCTGCTTCAGCCATTTGCTTCGCTTGTTCTTCATCAAACACATAAGGTGTTGTCAACATATCTAATTCATGCGCTTTACGAATCATTTCTACTTCAAGTCCATAACCCATGCCAGTTTCCTCAAGGTTTTGACGGAATACACCATCGATTAAACCAACTGTTGGGAAGTTTTGAACACCGCTGAAACCTTGTTCTTTTAATTGCTTTAAAAAGACATCCATTACACGGAATGGGTCAGTACCATTCACACCTGCTAAAACTGGTGTATCTTTGACTACTGGTAATACTTCATTGCCCATTTCTATAACTATTTGATTTGCATCTCCATAAGATAACAATCCTGCAAGTGAGCCACGACCAGCCATACGGTAACGACCTGAGTTATATACAATTAGCATATCAGCTCCGCCTGCCTCACTACTTTTTGCAGTAATACCTGTACCTGCTCCTACTCCTAATAAGATGTTTCCATTGGAAATTTCTTCAGTAAAACGTGCTAAAATATCTTTTCTATTTAATTGAACCATTTTTGTCACTCCTCTTTATTTGTTCATCATTGCTATTAAGCGCTCAGCTGCTTGTTCTGCAAATGCTTGTGCATTAATATCTAAATCCATTTCAACAATTTCAACTGTTGGATTATCTAATTTTTTACGCAGTGCAGTAAATAACGCAGTGTCCTCTTCAGGACCATAGAAAGACTGTCCTTCTACATCAAGCCCCGATAAACCTTTCAACGGAAGCATTAATACTGTATCTTTTTTTGCCATATTTAACTTTTCAGCAATTACTTCACCAATTCGGTTATTTTCTTCTTCATTTGTTCGCATTAATGTAACTGTTGGATTATGTTTGTAGAAATTACGTCCTCCAAATTTCTCTGGAACAGAATCAAATGGTCCGAAGTTCACCATATCAAGAGCACCTAAAGAAACAACTTGTGGGATACCTTTTTTAGCCGCTGCTTCTAAACGACTTGGTCCAGCAGCTAAAACACCGCCAACTAATTCATCTGCCCATTCAGTAGTGGTGAAGTCTAATACACCATCTATAAATCCTGTTTCGATTAACTGTTCCATTGTCCGGCCACCTACACCAGTAGCATGGAATATCAGTACTTCATATCCGCGGTCCTCCATATATTTCTTAGCGAAATTCACACAAGGAGTTGTTAAACCAAACATTGTAGCTGCTACTAGCGGTTTCTTTTCAAATTTCAAATCATGTTCAAAGTGAAGCATACCCATAATCGCAAAGGCTGCATTTGTAAAAATACGAGTAGAAATGACATTTAGCCCTGCAACATCTACAACAGATGGCATCATCACGATATCGCTTGTTCCAACATATGGCTCAGTGTTACCAGAAGCTACAGTTGAAACCATCACTTTTGGAACACCTATTGGTAATTTACGCATACCTGGTGTCGCAATCGAGGTTCCACCTGTGCCACCGAACGATAGAATGCCATCAAATTTACCTTCAGCATAGAGTTTTGGAATTAGTAGTTCCATACCTTTTGATAGAACCGCTGTAGCATGTGCTCGATCCTTTTTTTCTTGAATTGCTATAATGTCTTCACCAACAATACCTACAACCTCATCATTATTCACATCTGGTTTAAATTGAGGATCAAATACTCCCGTATGAATCGTCAATGTTTGCATTCCTAAAGATTCAATAAGTTCTTTTACAAATAGAAACTCTTGTCCTTTTGTATCGAAGGTACCTGTCAATGCGATTGTTTTCAAGTTCATCTCTCCCTTTTGGTAAATCTATAAATAATGAAGAAAACGCTTTCAAAACTTCTTATCATTAATATACCAATTCATACAGGCAAAATGAATCTGTTTATATTTCATTAACTTTTGTTTATGTTAGATTCTATAAATTCTTTTGGAGAAACGCCTTTATGCTTTTTAAATATGACGCTAAATTGTACATAGTTTGGGTAACCTACCATTTCAGCCACATTCGTTAATGGTAAAGACTGTTTTTTTAATATATCAACAGCTCTATTCAATCTAAATTCAATTAGATATTGTGTAAAAGCCATTCCTACTTCAGATTTAAATAATGTACTTAAATATGAACTTGATAAATTCAACATTTTGGCAATATCCCGTAAATGAATTTGATCCATATAATGAAGGTGAATATATTTCTTCACAAATTCAATATAGTCTCTTTGACTCCCCATCCCATCAATAATCTTCTCTATTAGCTCATCATAATGAAAGTCATCCGATTTCTTAAAAGACTTTGTAACTTGTGTAACTGTTTGTTCAGTAGGTATGCGTTCTATAGAAGAACCGCCAATATATCCCATGATTGATGTACCATCATACATAAATTGGACATCTATTGGTTTATTCACGGGACCACCATATATCATATGTATAACCGGTCTATTAAATTGCTCACAACGTTCAAATATTTCCATTGCAAGATTCTTTGCATGCTGCAATGATAAAATCTTCTTAGCTCCGAGAGAACCACCTACTGTTAGTCCCAAATGCGCGCAAATGATCGCTGCCCCAGCTTTCATCATTTGCTCTGCCTGTTCCACATTAAATACAAAAGCAACAGTAAATAGTCCTCTCTTGTTCGCCATCGCAATAGCTTCCACTTCACGTGCATAACTCATCCCATTTTCCTCTAATGCCTCACGAAATTGGCCATCCATTAACCCCACACTCGGGAAATTATTAATACCAGCAAATCCTGCCCTCTCAATTTCATTTAGTTTTTCAGCCAACTCGATTGTGGGATCTGTTGCCTGTAATCCAAAGATTACAGGAATATTATTAACAATAGGGATCAACTCTTTCGATGCATAACTCATAACAAGATCATTGCTATTGTCGTAAGCTAAAAAGCCTCCTAATGAGCTAACACCCATTTGACGAAAGCGCCCGGAACTCAAAGCCAGTATAAAATCCGCTCCACCAACTTCTGCATACTTAGCCGTCATCCCGGAACCTGCTGCTACTCCAATGAGATGGCCGTGCAATTGAAGCTGTTCTTCTAACCTTTTTAATACATGTTCCTTTATATTCACTTCTAACACCACCTAACAAACAATTATTCAAAGTATAGCATTGGTGAATAATCAAATTACAGTATACTCATTATGATGCTGAAAATTTTAGACTTATATTTAAATATGAAGAAAGACAGTACAAATCAGTAAAAATCATAACTATAGATTAAGCAACATTCGAAAAATTCCTTTGTAATCAACTTAGGTTCGTCTTTATTTATGACTTTAATATTATTAATAAAATAAAAAAATTAAGTCAAAGACTGACCGTACTTATTTTCTCTTTTAAGTTGATTGTTTATTAAAAAATGTTATAAACTAAAAGGTATGCAAAAAAGGAGGCAGATAAATGGAATGGATCGGGAATATAGTTGATGAAACAAATAATGTTTTATGGACATATATATTAATCGTATTACTACTAGGTGCTGGTTTGTATTTTACGATTGGAACTAAATTTGTACAGTTTCGTATGTTTGGCGAAATGTTCCGTTTAATAATGGAGAAAAAAGAAAAAGACGAGGGCGTTTCCGCGTTTCAGGCTTTTACTATTAGTACAGCTTCTCGTGTAGGTACAGGAAATATAACAGGAGTAGCACTAGCTATCGGGGTCGGTGGACCTGGAGCTATATTCTGGATGTGGATTATCGCCATTATCGGAATGGCTACCGCGTTTATTGAAAGTACACTTGCACAGGTTTACAAAGTAAGAGATGGTAACTCTTTCCGTGGTGGTCCTGCTTACTACATGGAAAAAGCGCTAGGCCAACGCAAACTGGCAATAGTCTTTAGTATTCTTTTAACTTTAAGCTTTGGTTTTATCTTCAATGCAGTACAGTCCAATACGATTGCTACTTCAGTTGGAGAAGCATTTAATATCGAGCCTTATATCATTGGGATCGTATTAGTTGTGTTAACAGCTATGATTATTTTTGGTGGCGTACATAGAATTGTGAAAGTTACACAAGTAATTGTACCCGTTATGGCCATATTCTATTTACTCATCGCTCTTTACGTGGTCGCAACTAATTTATCGGAAATACCAGGAGTCTTCAGCCTAATTTTATCTGAAGCATTCGGCTTGAAAGAAGCAGCTGGAGGAGCTATTGGGGTTGCAATTATGCAAGGTGTACGCCGCGGCTTATTTTCAAATGAAGCTGGTATGGGTAGTGTACCAAATGCAGCTGCTACTGCAAGTACTTCACATCCTGCAAAACAAGGTCTCGTTCAAAGCCTAGGCGTATTTTTTGATACAATTGTTATTTGTTCTGCTACTGCTTTCATTATTATTTTGGCAGGTCTATATTCAACAGGACCAGATGACGGAATCGTCCTAACTCAAAATTCCTTCGCTGTACATGTAGGAAGTTGGGCTCCATACTTTATAGCAATTGCGATTATTTTCTTCGCATTTAGTTCGATTGTGGGAAATTACTATTATGGTGAAACAAATATCGAATTTATGAACGCACATAAAGGATGGTTAACGGGTTACCGTTTAGTAGTTCTAGGAATGGTCATGTTCGGTTCTGTAGCTCATGTATCACTTGTTTGGAACTTAGCTGATTTATTTATGGGGCTAATGGCGATGTTAAATATCATCATCATTATCTTACTAGGAAAAGTAGCTTTCCGTGTATTGGATGACTTTACCAAACAACGTAAACAAGGTAAAAACCCTTCATTTTATGCAAAATCAATTCCGGGATTAAAAAACACGGAATGTTGGGAAGAAGAAGATAGATAAGAAATAAAAACGTGCAGCACTTGCTTGCACGTTTTTTTATAAGCAAAAATATAATATTTTATATCATCGTTCAAATGAAAGAAGCTGCCCCTTGATTCGTTGGAATAACCAGGAAAATTTCCTGAGCTTTCAATAAAAGCACCTATGTACAAAAAAACTGCACCTTCAATTGTCAGTTTGTATCTAACAATTAGGCACAGTTCAATTTACTCTCCTTTTTATGGCTTTGTTGTTCAGCCAAAGCACGCGTTTACCCCATTTCCCTTATTATTTGCAAGAGATTAATTAATGGAAGTTATACTATGCTTGTGGGAACGTGAACTTGGATTAAATAGGTCTTACCAGAAAAATGCTGAAGCCAAGGCGATTCCAGTAATTGCACCAAGAGCTATGCCAAATCCAAAACCAAATCCACGTCCAAATCCACGTCTGAATCCAAAACCTCCCCCAAAGAATCCCAAACCATAACCACCAAGACCTCCAGTAGGTCGAATCCAGACCATATCTCTATTAACTCTGGTAATTTCCCCTACATGAACTCTACCATCATTGCAAGTAATCCTCACCGTTCTTCCATGAAATCTACAACATTGATCATATATTTGATTCATTTTAATCCTCCTTCCACGACTATTTACATACAAGTATGCTCTGCTAGTATATGGAGGTGATAAATTTACGTAATGGACAATCGTCTAGTGAATAAAGGATTAGTAGCTATTTATATTTATCAAAAGCAATGATGCATCCCATACATATACTAAAAGACATCAAAACTAAAAGGATGAGATATATGTCAGTGATCAAAACGCAACCTTGGCTTTATGAGTTTATTGAACTATGTGAAGAGCAGTCTGGTAAAGGAGCATCTTACTTACAATGTGAGACACTATGCGGACCACTCGAAGGATTAAAGCCTAAGGCCAACCCAGAAGTCTGGCAATATGAACTCCAGAATTATGGACTTTTTGAGCCGTATGAATGGACCAACTTAAAGAGCACCGTAAAGAAGTTAGAAGATCAAAAAGTTTGGCAAATTGTTGAGCAGGAATATCAGTATTTAAGGAGATTATGGAAAGGTCCAAAAGTTTCAATCTATATTTTCCCTATAAAAAACGCGAATATAAAGTCAAGAAAACAAACACCAAGTAAAAACGGTGTGGCCTATAGTGGGGCATTATTTTTATTCGTATCTGTAGATCTTCCAATAACAGAACTAAAGGCTTTATTAGCCCATGAATATAACCATGTTTGTAGAATAAAACATTTAGATTTGGCTTCGAATAAAATTACGTTAAAAGATTCACTCATCATTGAAGGACTTGGAGAATATGCAGTAAAAGATTTGTATGGTGAAAAATGGATTGGTCCTTGGGTCAATCTCTACTCATTTGAAGATGCTTCTGCTATATGGAAACGACGTTTTATACCTTCTTTAAATGTTCAAGACATAAATAATCATTACCCTTTTTTATATGGTAAAGCTAGAGGACCACTGCCAAAATGGATTGGTTATCATCTAGGCTTTCAGATTGTTGATAGCTATCAAAAGAATCACGGTCCCTTTAAAAAGGGCGAGTTATATTATAAATCCTCTGATGAAATAATTGCCGGTTCCAAATTTGCAATTGATGAGTAACTTTAAGGATGCCATTTCAATTCTTTTTTTAAAAGTTATGTTAGAAATAGCATTTAAAAGCTCGATAGCCTATGAAATGACGATAATGATTTATTAATTCGTTATGCTCTTCCAATAAATCAAACAGCTCTTTTTTTATGTTATCCGATTGATTAATATCATCTACTTCACTTGGACTAAGTTCAGATGGTGTATCGATTATTTCAAGACGAGTAAATCCAGCTTGCTGTAACTTAGCCCGCCACTCATCTTCGCTTAAAATTTCTTTGATTCCATATAAATTGCATACTTTTCTCTGCAATTTTTCCGTCAGGTTCTGTTCAGCCGTCATTTCAAGAAGGATCAACCTGCCATCACTTTTCAACACCCTAGCAAGTTCATGTAACGTCTTTTCAATATTTGTGAACACGATAACAGATTCAGCAATGATGAAATCGAAGGAGTCATCCTCAAAATTCAAACATTCCGCGTTCCCTTCCATTACCTTAACTGTGGATGGATCATTCTTAAATCGTTCCACTGCTTTTGCTATCATAATTGGATGTTTATCTATTGCAGTCACTTGGCACTTAAATCTTTTCACCAAGAAAGCTGATGTCTGCCCTGTACCACAACCTACATCTAATACAGATTCACTTGGTTTAATATTTGCGTCTTTTAATATTGATTGGGTTAGATTAAACCCACCAGGATGTGCACCACCAATTCCAAAGTATGCTAATAAGTCTAAGTAAGCATTAGACACTGGATATCCCTCCTATTTTTTATAAAGTTATAGTATGCTTACTCTTTAGATATGTAGATGTATAGAGTAAGCCCTTAATGAAAATATTACTTCATAGTAAATAAATTTTGATACTTAAAAAGCAGCCTTGCAGTGATTGCAGGGCTGCTTTTATTATTATTAAAAGTTTATATAAGTAGCATATTTTCTCAAGGAAATATTTTTTCATTAATGTTCAATAGTGCACCAATGAATTTTCTCCTGTGTATTGCTGTAATAGGATATAACTCCGTCACCTTCAGATATATTTCCGTAAAATATATCTAATTTAATAATTTCACATGAATAACCATAAAAGATAAATCAGTATCAATCACTAATAGTAATTTACTATTTAACACTTTACAAAAAACCCCCTTATCAATTCACTTAAGAAATGATAAGGGGGTTTAACTTTAGATGAGTAGTCTAATGTTAGGGTCTTGCAAACACAAAGTTAGATAGTGCCTTGCGTTTTTTAGCGCAGTGAAAGCGTACGAGATGTCTTACCACATTGGTAAGGAACGTAACCTAAGTTCGCGACGTCCTGTCGCAACGGTTACGTGATTCGCATCGTGCGAACCCTACATCATACCGCCCATGCCGCCCATATCAGGCATTGCAGGAGCTGCTGCTTCTTTGATGTTTGCTACAACTGCTTCTGTAGTTAAGAATAGAGCTGCTACAGATGCTGCGTTTTGTAGTGCTGAACGAGTTACTTTAGTTGGATCTACGATACCAGCGTCGATCATGTTAACCCATTCGCCGTTTGCTGCGTTGAAACCAATGCCTTTTTCTTCGCGTTTTAGGCGGTCTACGATGATTGAACCTTCAAGACCTGCGTTGTTAGCGATTTGACGAACTGGTTCTTCAAGAGCACGAAGAACGATTTTAACACCTGTTGCTACGTCGCCTTCGTATGCATCTGCAACTTCAGCTACTTTGTTGTAGATGCTTACTAGTGCAACACCACCACCAGCTACAATACCTTCTTGTACTGCTGCGCGAGTTGAGTTTAGAGCATCTTCAATACGTAGTTTACGTTCTTTAAGTTCTGTTTCAGTTGCAGCACCAACTTTGATAACTGCTACACCACCAGCTAATTTAGCAAGGCGTTCTTGTAGTTTTTCTTTATCGAATTCAGAAGTAGATTCTTCGTATTGTGCACGAATTTGGCCTACGCGAGCTTCGATTGAACCGATTTCGCCAGCGCCTTCTACTACTGTAGTGTGGTCTTTAGTTACAACAACTTTCGCTGCGCGACCAAGCATATCGATTGAAGTTTGTTTAAGATCTAAACCGATATCTTCAGTGATTACTTGTCCACCAGTTAGGATTGCGATATCTTCTAATAGAGCTTTACGACGGTCACCGAATCCAGGAGCTTTAACTGCTACTGCATTGAATGTGCCACGAAGTTTGTTCACTACTAATGTAGCAAGTGCTTCGCCTTCTACGTCTTCAGCAATGATTAAAAGTGGTTTACCTTGTTGAACAACTTGTTCAAGTACTGGTAAAATTTCTTGGATGTTAGCGATTTTCTTGTCAGTGATTAAGATATATGGATTGTCTAGGACAGCTTCCATTTTATCTGTATCAGTAACCATGTAGTGAGATGCATAACCACGGTCGAATTGCATACCTTCTACTACATCAAGTTCAGTAGTGAAGCCTTTTGACTCTTCGATAGTGATAACGCCGTCGTTACCAACACGTTCCATAGCTTCTGCGATTAACTCGCCTACTTCTTCGTCAGCTGCAGAAATAGCCGCTACTTGAGCAATTGCTTCTTTGTTTTCAACTGGTTTAGAAATAGTTTGTAGTTCAGTAATAGCTGTAGCTACTGCTTTGTCGATACCTTTACGAATACCAACTGGGTTAGCACCAGCTGTAACGTTTTTCAATCCTTCACGGATCATTGCTTGCGCAAGAACTGTTGCAGTAGTAGTACCGTCACCAGCGATTTCGTTAGTTTTAGAAGCTACTTCAGATACAAGTTTTGCACCCATGTTTTCGTATGGATCTTCTAACTCGATTTCTTTTGCGATTGTTACACCATCGTTTGTGATTAGTGGTGAGCCAAAAGTTTTTTCTAAAACGACGTTACGTCCTTTAGGTCCTAATGTTACTTTAACAGCATCTGCTAATTTATCTACTCCGCGAAGCATTAAGCTGCGTGCTTCTTCACTAAATTTAATATCTTTTGCCATTGATGCGTACCCCCTGAATAGTTTTTAGTTTCAGTTATTAGCCGATAATAGCCAAAATATCGCTTTCGCGTAAAATTAAATATTCTTTACCTTCATATTTTACTTCAGTACCAGCGTATTGAGAGTAGATAACGCGGTCTCCTTCTTTTACGTTAAGTGGAACTGTTGTACCACTGTCAGTCAAGAAGCCAGTACCTACTGCGATAACGTTACCTTCCTGAGGTTTCTCTTTTGCAGAGTCTGGAAGAACGATGCCGAATGCTGTTTTTTCTTCTACTTCGACTAATTCGATAATAATGCGATCACCTAATGGTCTTAACAAGTGAAACAACCTCCTAGAAATGTTGAATTTATATTTTATTAGCACTCTTAAGTCATGAGTGCTAACACAATTCTTATAATAAAGAATTCCATCTTTTTTTGCAAGTAAGAAGCATAAATTATTTTGTTTTCGAAAGCGAGTATTCTACAATAGAGATAACACCTTTTTTAAGAGAGGATTTTAAATTTGAAATCAAAGAAAACCGCATTTTTTGTTTTGATTGTCTACATTATTATGCAACTGTCATCTATTCTTTTTTTGAAACCGCTTCTTAAGCTCATACAGAAAATGAATCCTGACCTTAGTTTAAACTCAGCTATTCTCATGACCCAAGGTTGGTGGATATTCATCAGCATGGGTACCGCTCTAATCGTTTCACTCATTCTCGTTAGGAGAGATAAAGGTTTTTGGCAAGTTTTTAAAGGTGAAAAGGCTTCTATTCCTATGTCAATCGGCTGGGGTATAATTGGCTTCTTCCTCGTATTCTTTGGCCAAACAGTCGGTGCCCTCATCGAACAAGGTCTAGGCATAAAAACTGGCTCAGAAAATACAGCTAATTTAATTGAAATTGCAGATGTGGCACCAGTAGCTATTATAGGTATTGTAGTGTTTGGACCGATTTTAGAGGAATTTATCTTCCGCCGTGTTATTTTCGGTTCAATTTTCCGAAAGACAAATTTCTTTATTGCTGCTGCAGTAAGTGCAATTGTCTTTGCCGTGATCCACTTCGACTTTTCACACATCATACTGTATGCGATTTCAGGCTTTATATTCGCGTTTTTATATCATAAGACACAACGCATTATTACATCGATTATTGCGCATATGATGCTAAATGGCTTTGTAACTTTAGTTCAACTTTATCAAGATGATCTTATGAAGTTTTTAGGACAGTAAGATTGCCGACCTACTCTTTTGTGGAGTAGGTTTTTTTATGTATTCCCTCATCTATTTTTAATTTTCCAAATAAAAAATCCTTCTACTGATTATTCATCAGTAGAAGGATTGTTTGCCAATTCAATTTGGCGTTGCTGTTCCGCTTTTAAATACTTGCGGTAGCCTACACGAGAAATAAGGATACTAATCTCATATAAAATACAAAGCGGTAATGTTACAAACATATGAGACATAATATCTGGTGGGGTAATGATAGCCGCAATGATTAGTAAGATAAAGTACGCGTATTTTCGTACTTTAGTCAACATCATTGGTGTGATTATACCTAAGCGTGTAAGGAATAAGACCACTATTGGCAATTGGAATATTACTCCGAATGGCAAGGTGATTTGCATTAAAAATTCGAAGTATTCATTGATTCCTATCGTTTGTTGCACATCTAATTCCACAGACATTTGCATCATAAACTTAATAATATAAGGGAACAATAGTTCATATGAGAACACGACGCCTCCCAAGAATAGTAATACACTGTATGGAATATAGCTTAGTGTTACTCTACGTTCTTTTTCATATAAACCTGGACTAATAAATGACCAAATCTGATACAAAATAACAGGCGATGTTATGACAACAGATAGAATGAAAATAACTTGGAAATAGACCTTTACTGGATCTGTTACTTTAAATGAATGCAATTGTAGTTGTTGTGCTTCTTCACTATTAAATTGTAAAAAGTGGATTAACGGTTCAGCTAAAAAGAAGCTACCGATAACACTAATAACAAAGAAAACGGCAACAATATATAGCCGTTTTCTTAATTCTTCTATATGTTCGATTATCGTTAGTTCATTATTGTTCATCCAACTAACATCCTAACTTATTTTTCTTCTTTTTTAACATCGACGACTTTTTTTGTATCCTCTTCGTCTTCTGCTAAACCTTTAGTAGCGTTTTTGAATTCGCGGAGAGTAGAACCCATTGCTTTTCCAAGCTCAGGTAATTTCTTCGGTCCGAAAATAAGTAGGGCTACAGTCCCTATGATAATAGCACTCCCTGGGCCAACCATAACAGACACCTCCTCATAATATCTTCTTATTTTAACTCATTTCGCTAAATTATGCTATTTTATAAATGTGAATATTTCGAGTTATTCTTCATCATTTCGCATGAAGTATATAAGCGTTTGTAACTCGATAGATAAGTCAATCGTATGCACCCGAATTGAATCCGGTACTGATATTCTAATCGGTGTGAAGTTTAATATACCTCTAACATTCATCTTCACTAAACGATCTGTCATCATCTGTGCAGAGCGTGATGGTACAGTTAAGATAGGAAGCTCTGCTCCGTACTCAACAAACTTGTCCTCTAACGCATCCGGATGATACACAGGTATACCACTTATCATTTTACCTTCTAGCGGAGCTTTTGTATCAAATGCAACAACAATTTTTGTATTATGATTCTTTTGAAAGTTATATTTCAAAAAGGCATTCCCTAAATTCCCTACCCCTATTAGTGCTACATTCATACGCTCATCTTGGTCTAATATATTTCTAAAAAACGCTAGCATTTTTTGGACATCGTAGCCGTAGCCCTTTTTGCCAAGCGCTCCAAAATGAGAAAAGTCTCTACGAATGGTCGCAGAATCAATTTTCATCGCTTCACTTAATTCCTTTGAAGAGACGCGTTCCTGCCCTGCTTTAGCGAAGTTTTGAATAAATCGATAATAGAGAGGAAGCCTTTTTGTCGTAGCTTGTGGAATTTTAGTTGTTTCGTGTTTCACACAGTTTCCTCCTGCAATCAATCCGAAATCGTTTCAATATTACATGACGATTGTTATCCTGTAAAGTTATCTCATTGCACCCAACTGCGCAATCCGATAAACTAAGATTGAACTGAGGTGTCTAAAATGATTGTTTTACAAGTCAATCAATTATATAAATCTTACATTGCGGATGAAATTTTAAGCGGCGTTAAGCTAGAAGTACAGCATCGAGATCGTGTTGCACTTGTTGGCCGTAACGGCGCTGGTAAATCTACATTACTGAAAATTATAGCGGGTCAGCTTTCTTATGATTCTGGTGATATCATTATGCCAAAAGATGTTCGCCTAGGATATTTAGAACAACATGCTGGTTTAGAATCTTCTCTAACTATATGGGAAGAAATGATGACTATTTTCGAACCGATAAAAAAACAAGAACAGCAGTTACGAAACTTAGAGCATAAAATGGCTGATCCTGCTGTTTATGAGGATGCAGAAACTTATGCTAAGGTAATGGCTGAGTACGATCAGTTACAGCATGACTTCAAAGAGCAAGGTGGCTATCAATACGAAGCCGATACACGCTCCGTTTTGCATGGTATGCAATTCTATCCAGCTGATTATGACAAGTATATTTCTGCCCTTTCTGGTGGGCAACGTACCCGTCTTGCCCTTGCAAAGCTTCTTTTAACTAAGCCTGATTTGTTAATCTTGGATGAACCTACAAACCATCTAGATATTGAAACATTAAGCTGGCTTGAAAACTATTTAAAAAATTATGACGGCGCTATTTTAATCGTATCACATGACCGCTATTTCTTGGACCAAGTTGTATCTATTGTTTACGAAGTTTCTCGTCATCATGTCACAAAGTTCACAGGTAACTATAGTCGCTACTTAGATGAGAAGGCGAAAAACTATGAACGTGATATGAAACTATTCGAAAAGCAACAAGATGAAAAGGCAAAATTAGAAGTCTTTATCCAAAAAAATATCGCTCGTGCTTCAACGACGAAAATGGCACAAAGCCGACGTAAAGTGTTAGAGAAGACTGATTGGATGGATTCACCTGATGGCGATGAGAAATCAGCGACATTTACCTTTGGCATCGACCGACAAAGTGGTAATGATGTACTGGCAGTAAATGATGTAGCAATAGGCTATGATGGGAAATTAGTATCTCAACATATTAATATGCGTATTTTCCGCGAAGATCGCATTGCCCTTGTTGGACCAAATGGTGTTGGTAAATCTACACTACTAAAAACCATTGTAAAGGACAAACCTGTCATTGCGGGAGACATTCATTATGGTACGAATATTCAAATCGGTTATTATGACCAGGAGCAAGCGAAGCTTACAAGCAACAAAACTGTTTTAAAAGAGCTTTGGGATGAATGGCCATTAATGAACGAAAAAGACATTCGCACAGTGCTAGGTCGCTTCCTATTCTCTGGTGATGACGTCAGTAAAATCGTACAAGATTTATCGGGTGGGGAAAAAGCACGTCTTGCACTCGCGAAACTGATGCTTCAAAAATGTAATTTCCTTATTCTTGATGAACCGACGAACCATTTAGACTTAGATAGTAAGGAAATATTGGAAAATGCGCTCATCGATTATCCAGGCACTTTACTATTTGTTTCCCACGACCGTTATTTCATTAATCGTATTGCTACAAAAGTTATTGATTTATCGGCTGATGGTAGCTTTGAATATTTAGGTGATTATGATTATTTTGTAGAGAAGAAAAAAGAGCTTGAAGAATTAGCAGCTGAAAAACTTGCAGCAATACCTCTTCCAAAAGAGCAAGCTCCAGAAAAAGTGACGACAAATGGAAAAATCGATAAGGAAGCTAAAAAGAAGGAACGTCAAATTCGTCGACGAATTGAAGAGATTGAAGATAGTATGGCAAACTATCAAGAGCAAATCCGTTTCATAGAGGAGCAACTGTGCGATCCAGAAATCTTCCCTGATCACGAAAAAGTAATGGCCCTTCAACATCAACTTGATGAAACCAAAGAAGAGCATGAAACAGCTGAGATGGAATGGCTTGAACTAAACGAACAACTTGAAATGTTTTAAAAGAAAACCGCGTGTCGATGAGCACGCGGTTTTTGTCGTATAAGAACAATTCATGTCCCATATATAGGTCAAGAAGAAATTTTACGTATTTTTTCTCCACAGGGTTATACACATTATAACTCCTTTATTCCCAGTATATTAACATAGTTATACACATTATCCACAACGTAAATTTATTTTACACACATTTAGTTGTGTAAAAGACAATACCATATGTTGAAAACACACATATTATCCACAACTTATCCACAGATTGTGCATAAGTACGAATGTTCGTATTTTTCATCCCTTGTTCCCATTTTATGAAAAAAAGATCACTTTCTGACGAAAGTAATCTTTTCTCATACACAATTTAGTTTTAGTAAATAAGTGATATTATTTATGCCAAGATACTAATTCCATACCTGGGCGTCCATTCATTCCCATATCGCTACGCTTTCCAGCTTCAAACATAAATGTACCAGCAGCAGCAATCATTGCCGCATTATCTGTGCACAATTTAAGTGGTGGCACATAAAAAGGAATACCTTCATTAGCAAATGTTTCTTCTAGTGATTTACGCAGACCTTTATTAGCTGAAACACCACCAGCTGCAATTACTTGTTTCACATTGAACTGTCGCGCTGCACGTAATGTTTTCGCTGTTAACACTTCTACAACACTATCTTGGAAACCTTTAGCAACATGTAATGGATTTACTTCGATGCCTCGTTGCTCGGCATTATGCTTATAGTTAATCACTGCAGATTTTAAACCACTAAAGCTGAAATCATATGAATCCTCTTCCAACCAAACTCGGGGAAATTTAACTGCTTCATCACTCTCATGCGCCATACGGTCAATATGCGGACCACCTGGATATTGAATATTCAATACGCGAGCTACCTTATCATAAGCTTCACCAGCAGCATCATCACGAGTTTCTCCAATCAATTCAAATGAGCCATGTTCCTTCATGAAAACAAGTTCTGTATGTCCACCAGATACCACTAGAGCAAGTAAAGGAAATTCCATCGGCTGCATTAAAGCATTTGCATATATATGCCCTGCAATATGATGTACACCTATTAACGGGAGGCCATTAGCAAATGCAAAAGCCTTCGCTGCATTAATACCAATTAAAAGTGCCCCAACTAACCCAGGACCTTCTGTTACTGCTACCGCATCTAGATCCTCTGGCTTCATATTTGCCTGCGCCAATGCCTCTTCAATCACTAGTGTCACTTGCTCTACATGGTGTCTTGAAGCAATTTCTGGTACAACACCACCAAAACGTTTGTGACTCTCAATTTGAGATGCCACTACATTTGACACTATTTCACACCCATTTTTGACAATAGAAGCTGCCGTTTCATCGCAACTACTTTCGATTCCTAATATATATCGATTTTCCATTATAAATTCACCCACATGACAAGAGCGTCCTCTTGATTATCTGTATAGTATCCTTTTCGGATACCTCCATCTTGAAAGCCAAGTTTACGATAGAGATTTTGGGCAACTGTATTTGTAACACGTACCTCTAAACTCATAACGACAACTGCCCGTTCACGAGCGATACGAATTGCTTCACGCATTAGTCCTTCACCTATCCCTAAACCCCTAGCAGATGCTGTTACTGCCACATTTGTAATTTGACTTTCATCTAATACAATCCACATGCCACAAAACCCTATAATTTGCTCTGTGCCGTCCACAGCAACAACATAGGTAGCTTGTGTATTTGTAGTCATTTCATGATAAAAAGAATCCATCGTCCACGGTGATGGGAATACTTCAGCTTCAATTGCATGCACTGCTGGTACATCCGCCACTGTCATCTCTCGATAAATAATCATCGTTTCACCTATTACTGACCTTTCTGCTCTTTTATCCAATTCGCCTCAGCTTCAGCTAAACGACGATATTGAGGTACAAATGAATGTACAGCTTCAATATCAGGCAATTCCTGTTGTGAAGCTAATTGAATTAGCTGACTAGCACTAGGTAAATCTAAAGTAAAAGGTGCACGTACTGCATGATCTCCTAGTTGGTCTTGGATTGACTCCCAAAATAAATCCACATCATGTCCAACGAACATCACTGGTGCATTTAAGTTCTTTAAATTTTCAAGTAATCCTTGCAAGCTATAATGCCCATCCTCAACTGCTGACGTTAGACCTGCTGACATATTATAAGCACCTGCGTAGACATTTTGTCTTCTCGCGTCAATAATAGAGCATACAACTCCATTATAAAGTGCTGCATTTGCTGCTAAGAGCTTTAAACTAGAAATACCAACTAGTGGTTTCTTTAATGTCCAAGCAAGTGTCTTAGCAATCGTAACACCAATGCGCACACCTGTATAAGAACCAGGACCCTCTCCAACTGCAATTGCATCAATTTCAGCTGGTTTCATCTTTGCTCTTTCAAATAATCGCTCAATTGCAGGCATAGCCCCAATTGAATGATTTAATTTAATATTCGCTACTTCCTCCGCTACAACTTGACCATCTTTTACAATGGCTACAGCTAACGGGGAATTCGATGTATCTATCCCTAACCAAATCATTTCATTAACTCCTCACACAATCTTTCATAACGCTTACCGATTGGTTTCAATAAAAATCGTCTTTTATTTTCATCTATTCGATGGATTTCAATCCCTAGACGTTCAGCTGGCAGATCTTGCTCAATAAGATGAGCCCATTCTATTACAGACACAGCATCACCGAAAAACAATTCATCCCAGCCTAAATCTTCGTCGCTATCAGCTAGTCGATAGACATCTAAATGATTGAATGGCAATCTACCCTCATATTGCTTTAAAATTGTAAATGTTGGACTATTTACTGTACGTGTAATTCCTAATCCCTTCGCCAAAGACTGTGTAAAAGTCGTCTTACCTGCGCCAAGATCTCCTTCAAGTGTAATCGTATCCTGCGCTTCCAGCAAATCAGCCAGTTTCAAAGCAAGATTTTGTGTTTCTTCTAATGAATTAACCAATATCTCCATTGTCATTCGACCTTATCCTCTCAAACTTACATTAACTATAGTTTACCTAAAGCGCCGCAAATGTTCAAAGTGAACGGGCTAAAATTTTTTGGACATAAAAAAATAACACAGCTACATTAGCTGTGTTTACATTTGAATTTAAAAGTAAATGGCGGTCCGGACGGGACTCGAACCCGCGACCTCCTGCGTGACAGGCAGGCATTCTAACCAACTGAACTACCGGACCATTTCTTTAAGACAAGATTTATTATATCAGCTAATCTACGCTTTAGCAATAGATTTTCATAAAAAAAACTACTTTTACATAAAATATTTTTACTTTATCCAGCTAATATTGTATGATTCTAGCTTTTTCTAATACTTTAAACTACCTATCATTAATAGTTACACTAATGAAGTTACATTTACTCTATTTAAATGGCAATATTCAATAATTGTAAATCTCAAACTTTCCTAAATAAAGAAATTTCCCTACCAAGCAAATTTTGATCACTGTTTACCATGTCTCAAATTAAATTAGCCATAATAATGAAGCTACTAATCCAGCTCTCCTCTGATTCGGAAAATAAAACCCGCAAACCCGCCAAACTTATAACAATATAAAAAACTACATTTAATGATATATAAATCTTATATACCATTACATTTTTGACAAATAAAAAAACACAACTGATTAAATCAGCTGTGCTTTGATGTGCCTAGCAACGTCCTACTCTCACAGGGGGAAACCCCCAACTACCATCGGCGCTAAAGAGCTTAACTTCCGTGTTCGGCATGGGAACGGGTGTGACCTCTTTGCCATCATCACTAGACTATATTAGACTTCCAATACACATCGTATTACTACGTCAATTTCACTCATTCAAATCCTCATGTACTAAAGTACATTCCGGTTATCATTCGTTCATTTCCTTGTACTACTTGTGTCTTGAAACTCTCTTTTAGAGAACTTGTTCTCTCAAAACTGGATAAATTACATTGAAGTTCGTTAAGTAAAATTTGGTTAAGTCCTCGATCTATTAGTATTCGTCAGCTCCGTATGTCGCCACACTTCCACCTCGAACCTATCTACCTCATCGTCTTTGAGGGATCTTACTTACTTGCGTAATGGGAAATCTCATCTTGAGGGGGGCTTCATGCTTAGATGCTTTCAGCACTTATCCCGTCCACACATAGCTACCCAGCGATGCCCTTGGCAGAACAACTGGTACACCAGCGGTGTGTCCATCCCGGTCCTCTCGTACTAAGGACAGCTCCTCTCAAATTTCCTACGCCCACGACGGATAGGGACCGAACTGTCTCACGACGTTCTGAACCCAGCTCGCGTACCGCTTTAATGGGCGAACAGCCCAACCCTTGGGACCGACTACAGCCCCAGGATGCGATGAGCCGACATCGAGGTGCCAAACCTCCCCGTCGATGTGGACTCTTGGGGGAGATAAGCCTGTTATCCCCGGGGTAGCTTTTATCCGTTGAGCGATGGCCCTTCCATGCGGAACCACCGGATCACTAAGCCCGTCTTTCGACCCTGCTCGACTTGTAGGTCTCGCAGTCAAGCTCCCTTATGCCTTTACACTCTACGAATGATTTCCAACCATTCTGAGGGAACCTTTGGGCGCCTCCGTTACTCTTTAGGAGGCGACCGCCCCAGTCAAACTGCCCGCCTGACACTGTCTCCTACCCCGCTAAGGGGCATGGGTTAGAAGTTCAATACATCTAGGGTAGTATCCCACCAACGCCTCCTCCGAAGCTGGCGCTCCGGAATCTCTGGCTCCTACCTATCCTGTACAAGATGTATCAAAATTCAATATCAGGCTACAGTAAAGCTCCACGGGGTCTTTCCGTCCTGTCGCGGGTAACCTGCATCTTCACAGGTACTATAATTTCACCGAGTCTCTCGTTGAGACAGTGCCCAGATCGTTACGCCTTTCGTGCGGGTCGGAACTTACCCGACAAGGAATTTCGCTACCTTAGGACCGTTATAGTTACGGCCGCCGTTTACTGGGGCTTCAATTCGCACCTTCGCTTGCGCTAAGCACTCCTCTTAACCTTCCAGCACCGGGCAGGCGTCAGCCCCTATACGTCACCTTACGGTTTTGCAGAGACCTGTGTTTTTGCTAAACAGTCGCCTGGGCCTATTCACTGCGGCTCTCTCGGGCTTTCACCCTACTAGAGCACCCCTTCTCCCGAAGTTACGGGGTCATTTTGCCGAGTTCCTTAACGAGAGTTCTCTCGCACACCTTAGGATTCTCTCCTCGACTACCTGTGTCGGTTTGCGGTACGGGCACCTTTTACCTCGCTAGAGGCTTTTCTTGGCAGTGTGAAATCAGGAACTCCGGACATACGTCCTCGTCATCACAGCTCAACGTTATAGAAATGGGATTTGCCTCATTTCACGCCTCACTGCTTGAACATGCATAACCAACAGCATGCTTACCCTATCCTACTGCGTCCCCCCATTGCTCAAATGGTAAATAGGTGGTACAGGAATATCAACCTGTTGTCCATCGCCTACGCCTATCGGCCTCGGCTTAGGTCCCGACTAACCCTGAGCGGACGAGCCTTCCTCAGGAAACCTTAGTCATTCGGTGGACGGGATTCTCACCCGTCTTTCGCTACTCATACCGGCATTCTCACTTCTAAGCGCTCCACCAGTCCTTCCGGTCTGACTTCACAGCACTTAGAACGCTCTCCTACCACGGACATCTAAGATGTCCATCCACAGCTTCGGTGAATTGTTTAGCCCCGATACATTTTCGGCGCAGCGTCACTCGACCAGTGAGCTATTACGCACTCTTTAAATGATGGCTGCTTCTGAGCCAACATCCTGGTTGTCTAAGCAACGTCACATCCTTTTCCACTTAACAATTACTTTGGGACCTTAGCTGGTGGTCTGGGCTGTTTCCCTCTTGACTACGGATCTTATCACTCGCAGTCTGACTCCCGTGCATAAATCACTGGCATTCGGAGTTTGTCTGAATTCGGTAATCCGGGATGGACCCCTAGTTCAAACAGTGCTCTACCTCCAGGATTCTTTATCACGAGGCTAGCCCTAAAGCTATTTCGGAGAGAACCAGCTATCTCCAGGTTCGATTGGAATTTCTCCGCTACCCACACCTCATCCCCGCACTTTTCAACGTACGTGGGTTCGGGCCTCCAGTAAGTGTTACCTTACCTTCACCCTGGACATGGGTAGATCACCTGGTTTCGGGTCTACAACCACATACTCATTCGCCCTATTCAGACTCGCTTTCGCTGCGGCTCCGTCTTCTAAAACTTAACCTCGCATGTAATCGTAACTCGCCGGTTCATTCTACAAAAGGCACGCTATCACCCATTAACGGGCTCTAACTACTTGTAGGCACATGGTTTCAGGATCTATTTCACTCCCCTTCCGGGGTGCTTTTCACCTTTCCCTCACGGTACTGGTTCACTATCGGTCACTAGGTAGTATTTAGCCTTGGGAGATGGTCCTCCCAGATTCCGACGGAATTTCACGTGTTCCGCCGTACTCAGGATACACTCAAGAGAGAATGAACTTTCAACTACAGGGCTGTTACCTGCTCTGGCGGGCCTTTCCAGACCGCTTCGTTTAACTCATTCCTTTGTAACTCCATATAGAGTGTCCTACAACCCCAAGAGGCAAGCCTCTTGGTTTGGGCTATTCCCGTTTCGCTCGCCGCTACTCAGGGAATCGATTTTTCTTTCTCTTCCTCCAGGTACTTAGATGTTTCAGTTCCCTGGGTCTGCCATCAAGACGCTATGTATTCACGTCAAGATACTGCTCCATTACGAACAGTGGGTTCCCCCATTCGGAAATCTCCGGATCAAAGCTCACTTACAGCTCCCCGAAGCATATCGGTGTTAGTGCCGTCCTTCTTCGGCTCCTAGTGCCAAGGCATCCGCCATGCGCCCTTAATAACTTAACCTAAAAGTTAGTTATTAAGCCTAAAAAACTTAATAATAAAAAATGTGTTACTTAATTTGCTTCAATGTCGTTTTATCCAGTTTTCAAAGAACAAGGTTTTGAAGATCATTTTACAATGAGCCTTCAAAACTGAACGCAAGACGTTAATCGACAGATCCAAGATCTGTTTCCGTAATTATCCTTAGAAAGGAGGTGATCCAGCCGCACCTTCCGATACGGCTACCTTGTTACGACTTCACCCCAATCATCTATCCCACCTTCGGCGGCTGGCTCCATAAAGGTTACCTCACCGACTTCGGGTGTTACAAACTCTCGTGGTGTGACGGGCGGTGTGTACAAGGCCCGGGAACGTATTCACCGTGGCATGCTGATCCACGATTACTAGCGATTCCGGCTTCATGTAGGCGAGTTGCAGCCTACAATCCGAACTGAGAACGATTTTATGAGATTAGCATACCCTCGCGAGTTAGCGACTCTTTGTATCGTCCATTGTAGCACGTGTGTAGCCCAGGTCATAAGGGGCATGATGATTTGACGTCATCCCCACCTTCCTCCGGTTTGTCACCGGCAGTCACCTTAGAGTGCCCAACTAAATGATGGCAACTAAGATCAAGGGTTGCGCTCGTTGCGGGACTTAACCCAACATCTCACGACACGAGCTGACGACAACCATGCACCACCTGTCACCAATGTCCCCGAAGGGAAAACTCTATCTCTAGAGCGGTCATTGGGATGTCAAGACCTGGTAAGGTTCTTCGCGTTGCTTCGAATTAAACCACATGCTCCACCGCTTGTGCGGGCCCCCGTCAATTCCTTTGAGTTTCAACCTTGCGGCCGTACTCCCCAGGCGGAGTGCTTAATGCGTTAGCTGCAGCACTAAGGGGCGGAAACCCCCTAACACTTAGCACTCATCGTTTACGGCGTGGACTACCAGGGTATCTAATCCTGTTTGCTCCCCACGCTTTCGCGCCTCAGTGTCAGTTACAGACCAGAAAGTCGCCTTCGCCACTGGTGTTCCTCCAAATCTCTACGCATTTCACCGCTACACTTGGAATTCCACTTTCCTCTTCTGCACTCAAGTCTCCCAGTTTCCAATGACCCTCCACGGTTGAGCCGTGGGCTTTCACATCAGACTTAAGAAACCACCTGCGCGCGCTTTACGCCCAATAAATCCGGACAACGCTTGCCACCTACGTATTACCGCGGCTGCTGGCACGTAGTTAGCCGTGGCTTTCTAATAAGGTACCGTCAAGGTACGTTCAGTTACTAACGTACTTGTTCTTCCCTTACAACAGAGTTTTACGATCCGAAAACCTTCATCACTCACGCGGCGTTGCTCCATCAGACTTTCGTCCATTGTGGAAGATTCCCTACTGCTGCCTCCCGTAGGAGTTTGGGCCGTGTCTCAGTCCCAATGTGGCCGATCACCCTCTCAGGTCGGCTATGCATCGTTGCCTTGGTAGGCCGTTACCCCACCAACTAGCTAATGCACCGCGGGCCCATCTAGTAGTGACAGCCGAAACCGCCTTTCAGCATTTTGCCATGTGACAAAATGGATTATTCGGTATTAGCCCCGGTTTCCCGGAGTTATCCCAATCTACTAGGTAGGTTGCCCACGTGTTACTCACCCGTCCGCCGCTAAATCAGAAGAAGCAAGCTTCTTCATCATTCGCTCGACTTGCATGTATTAGGCACGCCGCCAGCGTTCGTCCTGAGCCAGGATCAAACTCTCCATAAAAGTAGTTTGAAAGCTCATTAGCTTTGCTAGCGTATCATCCGAAGATGATATCTATTTTTGTTTTGATCCACCAACAGAGTTGATGTTCAAAAACATTTATTGATTAACGTCTTGCATGTTCAGTTTTCAAGGTTCATAAATTATATTGGAGCGGGTGAAGAGAATCGAACTCTCGACAACAGCTTGGAAGGCTGTGGTTTTACCACTAAACTACACCCGCATTAATATTATGTTTTTAAAAAATATGGCGCGCCCGGCAGAAGTCGAATCCACAACCTTCTGATCCGTAGTCAGACGCTCTATCCAATTGAGCTACGGGCGCATATCGTATATTATATATTATAAGTGTTTGGTGCGGTCGAGAGGACTTGAACCTCCACCGAGTAAACCTCGACTAGGCCCTCAACCTAGCGCGTCTGCCATTCCGCCACGGCCGCATTTTAATTGAAACATGTAGGTTATATTATATCACCTTAAAACATAATGTCAAGTTAAAATGGTGAGTCATGCAGGATTCGAACCTGCGACCCTCTGATTAAAAGTCAGATGCTCTACCAACTGAGCTAATGACTCGTAGCTAAAATAATGAAAATGGCTGGGGTACCTGGATTCGAACCAGGGCATGACGGAATCAAAATCCGTTGCCTTACCGCTTGGCTATACCCCAAAAATAAATGGCGGTCCGGACGGGACTCGAACCCGCGACCTCCTGCGTGACAGGCAGGCATTCTAACCAACTGAACTACCGGACCATATAAAGATTGGTGACCCCTACGGGATTCGAACCCGTGTTACCGCCGTGAAAGGGCGGTGTCTTAACCGCTTGACCAAGGGGCCATATGGCTCCGAAGGTAGGACTCGAACCTACGACCGTCCGGTTAACAGCCGGATGCTCTACCACTGAGCTACTTCGGAAAAATATGTTGCATTTCGTTACATTTTGTCGTCATCACCTTGTCGACTTTTATTATTATAGACAGGTATTTTGAAAAGGTCAAGCATTTTTCTAAAAAAACTTTCAACCAATTTGTTTAATGTGCCCTAAACACTTGCTACAACGGTATTTTGCGGGGTTCATTCTTTTTTTTCTATCATAGTTTGTACCACATTTTATACATATATAAGTATAACTTTTATTAGACTTCTTCCCCGTTATCTCTGTTAAGTTAGAACAGTATCTAGGAGCATTAGTTTCTTTTAATAGAAACCGAAAATCTGCATCCCGATGTTTATACCCCTTTCCTTCTATATGAAGATGATAATGACATAGCTCATGACGAATAATCCCTTCTACTTCTTGAATACCGAACTTTTCAAACGCTTTCGGATTAATCTCTATATTATGAGATCGTAATAAGTATCTACCGCCTGTAGAGCGTAATCGCTTATTAAAATAAGCTTGATGTCTAAATGATTTATGGAATACATTTATAGAGATTTCTATTACAAGGTTTTGTAGCTCTTTATCTGTCATATTATCCTTCCCTTTCTTCTATAAAATAAACCTCGCTTTAAAGCGAGGTTTATTTTCCTGCTATTTTAATCGATTTGTTTTGATGGGGGAAGCATCGTTAAGGCAATTCTCCCTTTATCCTTTTCAATCTTTTCTACCCATACTGTTACGATGTCGCCAAGAGCTACTACATCTAAAGGATGTTTTACATAGCCGTTTTTTAATTTAGAAATATGGACAAGACCATCTTGTTTAACACCGATATCGACAAATGCACCGAAATCCACTACGTTGCGTACCGTCCCTTGCATCTCCATTCCTGATTGCAAATCTTCCATTTTCAAAATATCTTTCTTTAATAATGGTTGCGGGAAAGCGTCGCGTGGATCACGTGAAGGTTTCATCAATGTATCAATGACATCTTTTAACGTTACTTCACCTATATCCAACTGGGAGCTCAAAGTTGAAATATCTAAGTTTGCTAGCGCTTTTTCAGCTTCTGTTGTACCTAGCTGTTCCTTCTTAATAGAAGCAACTTCAAGTAGTTGGTTTGCAAGGTCATAACTTTCTGGGTGAATACCCGTTGCATCTAACGGGTTTTTCGCTTCAGAAATTCGTAAGAAACCGATTGCTTGTTCATACGTTTTAGCCCCCAGACGCGGAATTTTCTTCAACTGTGTACGAGCTGTAAACTTCCCATTTTCACCACGGACTTTAACAATGTTTTCTGCTACTGTTTTTGATAACCCTGAAACATATTGTAAAAGTGAAGATGATGCAGTATTCACATCTACACCTACTTGGTTAACAGCTGTTTCAACGATAAATGTTAAAGAGTCTGCAAGCTTTTTCTGAGATACGTCATGCTGGTATTGCCCAACACCTACTGCCTTCGGTTCAATTTTCACAAGCTCAGCCAGCGGATCTTGTAATCTTCTCGCAATCGAAACAGCACTACGTTGTTCAACTTGTAAATCCGGAAACTCATCCCGTGCTACTTCCGATGCGGAATACACACTTGCTCCAGCTTCATTAACAATAACAAATGCTGTTTCACTATTTAATTCTTTCAAACATTCTGCTACAAACTGCTCTGACTCGCGGGAGGCTGTCCCATTACCAATAGCGATAATAGATATAGGATACCTTTGCAATATGTCCTTGAATACCTTCTTGGATTGCACTGGATCCGCTTTTGGCGGATGTGGATAGATAACAGAGATTTCAAGCATTTTACCCATGTCATCCACTACAGCTAATTTACAACCCGTTCGATATGCTGGGTCAAGTCCCAATACAAAGCGATCTTTTAATGGAGGTTGTAATAGTAGGTTACGTAAATTTTCAGAGAAAATATGAATTGCTTGAGCCTCTGCCTTCTCCGTCAACTCTCCGCGCAATTCTCTTTCAATTGAAGGCTGAATTAATCGTTTGTATGCATCTTCAACGGCTAATTCAACTTGTTTGGCTGCTGGTGAGGATGTACGCGGAATCCATTCTGTACACATCAATTGATGTACACGCTCTACTGGTACAGCTATATTGATTTTCAAAATGTCTTCTTTTTCACCACGATTAATAGCTAGTATGCGATGAGGAACAATTTTATTAATTGGTTCTTCATATTCATAGTACATTTCATAGACTGATTTTTCGTCTAAACTTTGATCTTTTACTGCCGAAAGAATCTTGCCATTTTGCCATGATAGCTTACGAATTTTCTCACGAATAGCTGCATCATCTGCAAAACGTTCTGCTAAAATATCGCTAGCACCTTGTAATGCTTCCTCTATTGACTCCACATTTTCATTAATGTAAGGTGCAGCTAACTCAGCTAGTGAAGTTAATTCAAATTTCATCAATTCATCCGCTAAAGGCTCTAACCCCTTTTCTTTAGCAATTGTCGCTTTTGTTCTACGCTTTTGTTTATAGGGACGATATAAATCTTCCACTCTTTTTAAAATGGATGCCGCCTCTATATCTTTTTTAAGTTCTTCAGTTAGTTTGCCTTGTTCATCAATAAGGCGAAGTACTTCTTCTTTTCGTTGTTGTAGTTGTTGTAAATACTGATAACGATCTTCGATTGCTTTAATCTGGACTTCATCAAGTGAACCAGTTGCTTCTTTACGATAGCGCGCTATAAACGGCACTGTATTTGAGCCTTCTAGCAATTCGATAACCGATTCTACTTGTTTTGGTCGGATGCTAAGTTCTTTCGAAATTAATTGCTGCATTTTTTTGTTGTCCATACAGTCACAACCTTTCTCTATCCTATTTATCTTATCATATAGGTAAGTTCAAAAACCTTTATCAGGTGGCTTTGAATCACCTTAAATTTCATTAATTTACAATAAATAAAAAAGCCTACTCAAAAGAGCAGACTCCTAACATCAAAGTTTCTATTGTTATTTTGGCTCTCGCCAACCATCGCCGCTTTAATAAGGTGTCCAGTCTTTCAATACCACGCCATATTATTAATTCGCGCATGGCATAGATAGAGATTCTTATATTACATAAACCTGCATTTATAACGATTATTAAACCATTAATCTATTTTATATAAAAATTTTCAATGGATACTACTGGTGGCACCAACGGCTTCTCGTAGCTTTTTAATCGCTTTTCTTTGTAGTCTTGAAACATGCATCTGTGAGATCCCCAGACTTTCCCCTGCTTCTTTCTGGCTTAATTGTTCCAAATATGTAAGCTGAATGATACGTTTTTCTTTCTCTGTTAAAACCGTCATAGCTTCAGCTACAATCATGCGTCGATTTGTTTTCTCATATTCTTCATCTTCATTACCAACGATATCGAAAAGAGTCATAGAACTACCATCTGAATCGGATTCCAATGTATAATCCATCGATAACGCTTGATAACTCTGCCCCATTTCCATTGCTTCTAATATTTCTTCTTCCTCCACTCCCAAGTACTCTGCAATTTCATTTACATGAGGAGAACGCTGGAATTCTATTGTCAGTTGTTCTACTGCGGACTTAATACGTGGCCCAAGCTCTTTAATACGTCTTGGCACATGGACATCCCACGATTTATCACGTAAAAAACGCTTTATCTCACCAATAATTGTGGGAACTGCAAAAGCTTCAAAGTTACGACCAAAAGACACATCAAACCTTCTAATAGCACCAAGTAATCCAAGCATACCTACTTGGACAATATCATCGTGGTAAGATCCACCTTTTGAATACTTTCTTGCAAGCGACTCTACTAAGTATTTATATTGTAAAACTAAATTGGTTTGCGCTTCATTATCTTCATTTTCTTGATATCTATTAATCCATTCTATAACTTGCTCTTTTGAAGCTGATTTAGAGGGTGATTTTTTCCACATTTTCAGTCACCTGCTCTCTGGCGACATATTTTGTCATTAAAACAGTAACGCCATTGTCGTTAAGCACTTTTACCTCATCCATTAGAGTTTCTATTAAATAAAGACCGAGGCCACCTTCTCGGATAAATTGAACATCTTCTTCTTCATGATAAGGACCAACCCTTTTTCTCACTTCCTTAAAATCAAAGCTATAACCATAATCCGCTACCATGATTTCAATTTTTTCTTTATATAACGCACAACCTACTACGACTTCACCGTCATCATCTTCTTCATAAGCGTGTTGAATAGCATTAGTAATCGCTTCACTTGATGCAATTTTCAAATCTTCAATATCATCATAAGAAAAGCCAATTCGATTCGCTAAACCTGAAATGGTTAAACGTATAACCCCTACATATTGAGGCTTTGCTGGTATTCTCATTTCAAAGTAATCAAATTCCTTCATGGTTAGTAGTCGCCTTCCCCTCTTCTTCAATATTCATTATGTCACTTAGTCCAGTTATATTAAACAAGCGATATAAACGTGGTGATAACCCTCTTAATTTCACATCTCCACCGACGCTAATTACGTTTTTGTAAAAAGCAACGATGACACCTAATCCTGTACTATCCATATATACTACATCACGAAAGTCTAATTCAATCTGAATATTCTCAGTTAATTTAATGATATTTAGTTGCTCACGAAGCTTAGGTGCAGTGAAGGCATCTATTTCTCCATTGACATAAGCTATACTTTTTTGTGCGTCTATAGTTTCTAGTTTGAAATCCACATTAAAATCTCCTTCCAACTACTAATCTAGTTCAATTACTCATATATTACCCTATTTTGATAGCATTAAACCTTTTCATTAGTTTTTTTTAAATTTCTTACATTAAATGTACTCAGTATCCACCCTCTCATTAGACTAATAATGACAATCATCAATTAAAAAAAGCACCAAAGTGAGATTCACTTCAGTGCTTAACATTTATGTATACCGTTAAAATTTCAAAAGTCCCAAGCTAATTTCTAATGCTTCTTCTACTTTTTCCATTAAGGGATCATCAAGTTGTGTTATTTTATCAGTCAATCGTGATTTATCTATTGTACGCAATTGTTCAAGTAAGATGACTGAATCTCTTTCGAAACCATACTGCTTAGCATCTATTTCGACATGAGTTGGTAGTTTTGCCTTCTGAATTTGCGCAGTAATGGCCGCAATAATTACTGTTGGGCTGAAACGATTTCCTATGTCATTTTGAATAACCAGAACGGGTCTTGTACCACCTTGCTCAGACCCGATAACTGGTGATAAATCAGCAAAAAAAACGTCACCACGTTTTACGATCAAGTTTTCATCCTCCGCTTACGAGACGCTCCACCATATGTTCAGCTTCATATTCTAAATGTAAACATTCGCTACATATGGATAAGTTAATTTGTGACATCTCTATATAACCTTTAACCATTGCTTCTCGTATTTGATTTTGTTTGTATTCTCTTTTGTATCTCTTGGTTGGTGTATAAACGAATTCATCGCATTCTGTCGTAATTTGTCTATAAGCTTGTTCAATATTCTCAGCCATCTTATGCTTAGGGAGCTCTAAGATAACTTCACTTATCCTCTTCTTATTCACGGCCAGCACCTCCGACAAAACATTCCATCTTTTTCAATTCAACTTTCAACTTATCCCTATCTTAACATTGAAATTAATTGTTGAATAGACAAGAAAGGTAAGAATTTGACATTGTGGGTGGAAATGTTTTTATTTGTCGGCTGCAATCATTGTTATTAAAGACTTAAAGTTGTTGAAATTACTTATAAATTCTTGGGATTCTTGATGTTAACATACACGGTATTTCATATACAATTGTCTGAAGTCTATCTGACCATTCTTTCATCTGAATTTCCTCTTGCTGTTGTCGACCAATTAATATAACCTTTTCTCCAACCGACATTTCATATGGAAGCTTGATCATACATTGATCCATGCAAATACGTCCAATTATCGGAACGCGATTCCCTTGTATCAATACTTCTTGACCAGCAAGTCCTCGTAATAGACCATCAGCATAGCCAATCGGCATTGTACCAATCCACTCATCTTCAGTTGCTACATAGTTGCCACCATAACTCACTGTATCACCTTGTTCAATTTTCTTCACATGAACAAGTTCACTTTCAAGTGACAAAGCTGGTTTCAAAGAAAATGGTAGATGCTTTTCCACATATGGTGATGGTGCTAGTCCATACATAGACACACCGAATCTGACGGCATCAAATTGCACATTTTCTTTATTTAATGTGGCAGCTGTATTGGCAGCATGTACAAGACGCGGCTTCTTAGGTAAACTCTCTACAAACGATATGAACGTTGCTAATTGTTCGTTGTATTGAGTAGAATCTTCTTCATCTGCTGTTGCAAAATGAGTGAAAATGCCATCGATTAAAAAGTGCTCGTTCGCATCGACGGCATTATATAATGCTGTTAACTCAGTTAGTTTTCTAACGCCGATACGTCCCATACCGCTATCAATTTTAATATGTAGCTTCAAAGGTTTTTCAAAGTTCGCTGCTTGTTTCGCAACTTCATTTACCCAATCCAACGAAAACACAGTTAGAGATATATCGTATTGTGCTGCAAAAGTTGCAAAATATACCGGTGTTGCTCCTAAAATTAAAATTGGAGCTTCTTTTATAAACTCTCTTAAATGAAGTGCTTCCTCAGGAGTCGCTACGGCTAGCATTGAAGCTCCAGCCTGTAACGATGCATTTGCTACCTGTAAATCACCATGACCGTATGCATTCGCTTTAACAACTGCAATAATTTCTGTCGTCGTATTTAAGTGTTCACGCAGTTGTTTGATGTTAAATTGAATATTTTCTAATTCAACGATTGCCTTAGTAGGGCGGAAATATTGATGCTGATACATAGATGATCCCTCTTTAAAAATGGATTTTTTTCTATTATCCGCCCTGAAAAAGGTTAGGTCAAATGTTTCATCACTTTACTTCGCCATTTACCATAGATGATGCAACTTCCACCATCTCTTCACGAGTTAAAGAATTTGTCGCTATAAAGAAAGATACCCCATTTTTCTCCCAGCTAATCGAATTATCTGTAATTGCTCCAATAGTAAATCCTAAATCAGCAGGATCACCTGGTGCAAATACCGGAACAGAGAGTGGATTTGTTTTAGCAGCTTGTTCAATCACTGTGAATGGCTTGTCACCCTCGAATGTCAAAATTCTTCTTTCACCATCTGCACTTGCAACTGTTTTTTCATCAGTCAGTTTGACATTATCCCATTTAAGAACTGGATAATGCGTTTGGAATTCAGGATTTTCAATTTCAGCTCCTGCTTGTGCATCACCTGTTACGCTTTTAGTCCCTGCTTTATCTTCTCCAGTTGCATTCTCTGATGTTTTTCCAGAGTCATCTTTAGCATTTTCTTTTTCAGTTGTGGTTCCTTCAGCTTTTTCATCAGTTGCATTTTCCTTCGTTGCTGTTTCATCAGTTGTCCCTTTATCATTCGCGCCTTTTTTAGAGAAATCCTCTACTGCATAGTCTGTACCTTTTCTTGACGTTCCAAGCGAGATTTTCTTAAATGTAATAACAATTTGTTCTTCCTTCGCTTCATTTAATACCGAAACTTTAGTTGGAAGTAATGTCTTTTTATCAATAAAAATTTGCTGATAAGGTAACATCTTCGAATGATTATTACGTGTCTTAACTTCAAAGACATAAGACTTGTCTGATTCTGTCATTTTTGCATTCTCGTCAGCCTTTAAATCTTCAGCAAGTGCACCGATTAAGTAAGCCTGACTATTTTGTTTCGGCCAATCACTTTGGAATTTATACGTCTTTTTCATAGAAGGTGTTACTACAAATACACCATCTTCATTGCGTATAATCATTTGCGAATCTTTTTCCCCTTGTTGTGCAACGGCTACACGATAAAAATCGGGTTTTGTATGCCATACATTTACATCATAAGTACGGGGTTCTGCACCTGATTTAATCTCCATCTGGGCGGTCAAATCATACCCCTTTGTTTCTGTCCATTTATTACTCGTTTTTTTCAAAACTGCTTCCTTTGAATTTGAACCACAAGCTCCCAAAACCAGTGATACAATCATAAGTAACGCAAACACTATAAAACGTTTTCGCAATTTCCCATCCCTTCTCAATTCTATCCGTTAAGATATCTTATGAAACAAGCTAAGCGTTTATGCTAGAAGGATTACTTGAGCTGCAGCATATTCTTTAGAGTGGGTTATACTTACATAACCATCTACACTTTTCCCTTTAAAATAAAGAATCGGTTGACCCAACTGATTGGGCAAAACTTCGATGTCTAGAAATCCGCAACTCTTACCAATGCCCGTTCCATTTGCTTTTGAGTAAGCTTCCTTAGCAGAAAATCTCCCTGCTAAGAACTCCATTTGGCGACGTGCTTTTAATGTATCAAAAATAGCGAGTTCCTTATTTGTTAAAATGCGCTGTCTAAATTTTTCACTGAGATCATTGGATCGTTTGACACGTTTGATTTCGACGATATCTAATCCGATTCCTTTTATCATATAAGGTTCCCCTTTCTTTCATCAGCTAAAACAATGTATAATAATTATACAAAATTGAGGTGAATAGATGTTTAATCGTAGAGAAAATTTTTCACAGTACATAAAATATTACCCTGTCGTTTCATTAATAATTGCATTAAATATTTTAATCTATGCAATAGGGGTTTTACCTATTGTTGGTGATAACGTATTCAACTTAGGTGCCGGTGCAAACTTTTTAATTGCCGACGGGGAATATTGGCGACTAGTGACTCCTATCTTCCTTCACGCAGGTTTTCTACACTTACTATTTAATATGTTCTGGCTTTATTTATTTGGTCCTGAACTTGAAAAAATTGCAGGGAAGATGAGATTCTTCACCATCTATTTTTTCGCAGGACTTTTAGGTAATGTAGCAACCTATTTAATACAACCACCAAACTACATCAGCGTTGGTGCTAGTGGTGCTATATTTGGTATTTTCGGTGCATTTGCTGCACTAGTCTATTATACGAGAAATACCATGCCACAATTAAAACAAACAATCCTGCCTCTTATCATTGTAAGTGTAATAATGACATTCCTACAATCTAATGTTAATGCAACTGCGCACATTGTTGGTTTGCTAACCGGTTTCATTATCGGTCTAATTGACTTCCATCCGCGAAGAATATTAAATTGGCGGATAAAAAAGAAAAAATAAGAAAAGCTGTTGAGTTTCATACTCAACAGCTTTTTCTTATGGCCCATAAACCTGTTGTTCATCATGAACCTGTTTCATATTCGGTTTATACCAAGTCATTATTTCTTCCATATCATTTTTTTCAAAATGAGCAATCACTGCGGATGACCCCATTGAACCTGACATAATCGTCGTTCCAATTGAAGCAACACCTTTTTTTCTTTGGAAGTACGTTTGCCGCAAACTCATCTGCTGAATACGTTTTTTCTCCATGAAGACTGTAATCCGACTAAATGAACGATAACTAATTGTTAGTTGATGCCCCTCTACTGCATAACCCGCAGTCTTATGCTGCCATAAACCAAGTAAAATCGCTAACGGTATAATGATTAATGACAATAATCCATAAGGGAAAAAGAAGTAACTTACCACCCCAATCAATGGTAGCATCCATAAAAAATCGGAGCGATAGTAAAACGAACGACCCTTTTTAGGGGAACGTTTCAGTATTGGTAACCAATTAATTTCTGGGAACAATTGTTGTAAAGGAGTTATTGCTTGACCCCTTTTCACAAGTGGCATAAGAATAATTTTCTTATCTTTATCCAGCACTGCACCTCCAGCACTTTCCACAACAACCGTTGCATAACCAAACATTTGACGCAATGGATTCTCTACAATTTTAATACCTTGAATTCGATTGATTGGAATAGTTATACGTTTTTTCTCTAATAACCCCCGCGTAATAATAAGCTTGTCATTTTCACGTTCAACAATGAATCCATAATTACTTAATAATGTTAGAACGACAGACAGTGCCCAAGCAATAAGTAGCACGAAAAATACCATTAGAGCTAATAATACTACGCCCACTTTAATAAATGCTTGAAATTCACCATACAAATAATCGTAAGGAATAATATTTCCAAACTGTGATGCAATAGCCGCTATGCCTGAAAACACCACTCCAATACCACCTGATGTGGTTGCTAAAACAAGTAAGTCCTTTATAGACATATTGAAGATAACATCTCTTTGGATATCCTCTTCAATATATTGTTTTTGTTGATTTGAGACTGTCTTAGCATCAGTTTCAGTTACATTTTCATGTCCAATTTCATCTACTGATTCATTTAGAGTAGTTACTTGTCGTTTCTCCCTTTTCGTCCGTTTCATCTCAATTTCAATCATGTCAGCAGCGATTCGCGTGATAGCAGTCAATTCCGCTTCTGCTTTCCCATCATTACTACCAGCTGTTTCTACACTGACTTTGACAAGCCCAAATGGCCGATGGAAAATCCCCTCTTGATAATTCAAGCTTTGAATCCTTTCAAATGGGATATAACGTTTCTTTTTTACGAAAAGTCCATACTCCACTCTAAGTTCACCGTCTTCAAACCAGTAAACAAAGCGCCTCCATTTCACAATCCCACCAATTAAATTTAGCATTAATAAGAAAACAGCAATTGCTAATGGTATAAGATCCGACCAAAATTCTTCATCATGTGGATCTAAATTCAACTTAAAGCCATTACTAACTAAAATAATGACAAACGGTAATATTAAATCCTTCAAACCTGTGATGAAATTTATAACAGCTGATATTGGGTGCAATTTAAATTTTTCATCAGACATCGTCTTCCGCCACCCTTGCTAATTCAGATATACGCGCCCGTAAATCATCTGCCTCAGCCATGACGAGCGCCGGAATTGTATGCGTCGTTGCTGCTGTTGAGATTGTCATTTCAGCTAATCCATAACGCTTTAATATTGGACCTTGCGAAGTATCAACATGTTGTACTCGCACCATCGGCACTAATGTCCTAACAACAATAAACAACCCATGTTGCACTTCAATTTCTTGTTCACGTACTTCGTAACGCCAATGGTCCCAACGTATTTTAGGAAATAGATAAATAAATAAAAATGCAAAAACAAACGGCACTACTGCGCAGATTATGTATATCCACCAATACCATTCAAAAAACCACGTTAACGCCCCAACACCTGCCACCACTAATAAAACAATCAGTGATTGAATGATACCGTAAACACGCCATACGGTTAGACCTTTTCTCGATATTTGGTATTTTGGTTCTACACTCACTTTGTCCACCTCACTTCTCTTATAAATCTTTTACGTTTGAATACTATGAAATGTTTCAATTATTTTCAGTCTACAGAGAGGCAGTTGAACTGTCCAATAGTTAAGTGCCAAATACATCCATACCTATATATATAAAATAAAAAAGCTACCCCACCGAAATGGAATAGCTTTTTCAAATAAATTTTAGTCTTCACTACGTTTGCGTGGTGCACGAGTGCGTCCACCTTGGCTAGCTCCGCCTTCACGACGACCGCCACCTTCACGACGACCACGATCTCCGCCACGTTCTCCACGGCTTCCACCGCGTTCTCCGCCACGTCCGCTGCGTTCTCCACCACGGCTGCTGCCGCCGCTTGAGCGACCGCCACGGTAACCGCCACCGCCGCCACTTGAGCGACCGCCACGACTACCGCCACCACCTGAACGTCCGCCACGTTGTGGTAATGGGCGTTCTTCAGTGATTTTAATTGGTGTATCATCCGGCTCTTTAGTCATTGATTTAATAGCCGCTGCTACTAAGTCAACAGCTTCGTGTTTAGCTAATAAGTCTTCTGCCATTGAACGGTAATCACTTAAGTGATTTTTCTCAACTAGTTCAGTTAATTGTTCTACTGCAAGAGCTTGTTGGCCAACTAAAGCCTCATCCGCTGTTGGTGGACGAAGAGCTGTCATACGTTTTTTAGTTGTTTCTTCAACGATACGTAGGTAACCCATTTCACGTGGAGTTACAAATGTAATTGCCATACCTGATTTACCAGCACGACCTGTACGTCCAATACGGTGAACGTAAGATTCTGGGTCTTGTGGGATATCGAAGTTATAAACGTGAGTTACACCTGAAATATCAAGGCCACGAGCTGCTACGTCTGTTGCAACTAATACATCAATTTTGTTTTCTTTGAATTGACGTAATACCGAAATACGTTTTGCTTGGCTTAAATCACCATGAATACCTTCAGCAAGGTAACCGCGAATGCTTAAAGCGTGAGCTAATTCATCAACACGACGTTTTGTACGACCAAATACGATCGCTAATTCTGGTTGGTGAACATTTAAAAGACGAGAAAGGATATCGAATTTTTCGCGTTCTTGAGACTTAACGAAAAATTGCTCAATGTTTTCTACTGTCATTTCTTTAGATTTAATTTTAACCACTTCAGGATCTTTCATGAATTTCTCTGCAATTTTACGAATTGGTCCAGGCATAGTAGCTGAGAACAGTAATGTTTGGCGTTCAGCTGGAACGTTTTCTAAAATTGTATTGATATCTTCGATGAATCCCATGTTTAACATTTCATCAGCTTCGTCTAACACAAGTGTTTGAACGTTATCTAATTTCAATGTACGACGGTTGATATGGTCAAGAATACGACCAGGAGTACCAACAATAATTTGCGGTTTATTTTTAAGAGCACGGATTTGGCGACCAATATCCTGTCCACCATATACTGATAAAATTCGTGCACGTGTATCATAACCAATTTTATGAAGTTCTTCAGAAACTTGGATTGCTAATTCGCGAGTTGGGGCAATAATTAAGCCTTGGATTGCAGGATTATTGATATCAATTTTCTCGATAAGCGGAATACCAAACGCTGCAGTTTTACCAGTACCAGTTTGTGCCTGGCCGATAATGTCGCGTCCTTCTTTCGCAAATGAAATTGTACCTTCTTGGATTGGGGTTGCTTCTTCAAAGCCCATACGTGATAGGGATTTTTGGATAGAAGCGCTAACGTTTAATTCTGAAAAATTTGTCAAAGTTTCATTCTCCTTTTTGCTCATGCATTTGACAAATGGTTACATTTTCAGATGAAAATAGGGCAAATCGAGCCTTGTGAGAGGAACGTTTCCGTCTCTTAATATATCTCTGTATAAGTTCCAGAGGAATTTTATATATATAAAGTAAAGCCCGGTCTTTGCCGAGCGGTTCAATTCTCGGGGAATTCTAACCCAAAAAAGAATAAACCGTAATGTTCAAAAAAAAGCACTCTCCATCATCTCGGAGAGTCTTCACACAAAATGTATCCATTGCTTTCAATAGTCTAACACGAGTATCCACACTATGCAATCAATATCCATCAGTCAAAATTATCTGTTTTTTTCACTCTAACAAAAAGTTCAGTACAGATTGAAACCATTCATACCTATCATCGCTAAAGCAAATATGGTGCTTACCATTTGGTGAAAGTATTAATTGTTTTTTTGTAGACCCTAATCGGTCATATAAAAATTGTGCGGTTATTGCTGGCACTATTCCATCCACTTCCCCTTGTACTATACAAATTGGTACTGTGATTTTTTCATAATAAGGTTCTATTTTCCGCACTAAACGAAGGAATTCTAACGTCGATGACATCGGAACATTGCTAATTTTATTGTCATAACGATGGTATAGCTCATTTTGCTCTAGCTCTCCATGAAACAAATCGTTAGTCAATTCTTTAATATCTTTTAGCAATTGACGGACGCTAATATATTTTGCCGCAGCGCTTAGTAATATCAACTTCTCCACTTCATATCGTAACGCTAGATAAAGGGCTATTAGTCCACCCATCGAAAAACCTACAACAAAGACTACATCTACTTCTTTAGCTAACTTTTTATAAGCAAGTTCCGCATCCATTAGCCAATGTTCAGCTTTATAATTATCTAAATGCAATTCTTCACCATGTCCTGAAAGAGTAGGCACAAGAACAAGCCAATCCGTTTTCTGTTGCAAGAAATCCACAAACGGTTTTAATTCTTGTGGTCCACCTGTAAAACCATGAATACAAAGCACGCCTGTTGTCATCACGTCAACCTCCGCTCATAGTGTACCCATTATTTTATAGAAAAAAAGCATCTAAAAGGAACTCAACCTTTTTAGATGCTTTTACAAATAAGTAAATTATTTAAACGCGTTTAATATATTTTCGAGTGCCATTCCACGTGAACCTTTTAACAAGATAATAGAATCTGCACCTGCATTCTTGCGAAGGTGTTGAATAATTATTTCATAATCTTCTGCAGTCCATATTAGACGATCTGCTGGTAGATTATTTTTCAACTTATCGTATAACCACTTCATACGTGGTCCAAATAAACATACTTGATGGATGTTCTTACCATCAATTTGCTCTGCAATTTCCTCATGGAACTGTTGTTCTAGCTCACCTAGTTCTAACATATCTCCAAGCACTGCCCATTTATCTGAACGTATTTCTGTCGTTTGTAAAAACTGTAATGCTGCCTTCATAGAAGTTGGCGCTGCGTTGTACGCATCATTAATAAATAAGATATCTTGCGCTCCATTTACTAATTGCATGCGCATATTGGTTAATGAAACCTCTTTTAAAGCTTCGCGAATTTGTTCCGCCGATAGCCCTACTTCACGAGCAATTAAAATCGCTACCAATGTATTTTTCACTTGGTGACTTCCTAATACTGAGATGAAGAAATCCCCATTCAACAAACCCTTAACAGTAAAAGAACTACCGTTTTCAGTTGTCGCAATATTAGTCGCCGTTATATCCGCTGATCCTTTCAGTCCAAATGATACGGCTTGTAATTCTTTTTGCATTGTAACAAGTGGTGTAAGTAATGGCTCATCACCGTCATAGAACAACTTACCACCTGGTTGTAAACCTTGAACAATTTCAAACTTTGCTTTTGCAATACCCGCTCTTGAACCAAGATCTTGCATATGCGCTTCTCCAATATTCGTGATAGCTGTAAAATGTGGTTTAGCTAATTTAGTCAAAAATTCAATTTCACCAAAACCACTCATTCCCATCTCGAGAATAGCAAAATCTGTATCTTCGTCTAGTGATAAAATTGTTAACGGTAAACCTAACTCATTATTAAAGTTGCCTTCTGTTTTTTGCACTTTGTAGTACGGCGATAACACTCCAGCTACTAAGTCTTTTGTTGAAGTTTTCCCATTTGAGCCTGTAATACCGATAAACGTTGCTCTATGCTCTTGGCGATATGCTGATGCCATTTGTTGAAGTGCCTCTTCTGCATCATCTACAAAAAGTAATGGGAGGCCAGCAGGAGGATTCGGTTCATCCTTTAGCCAAAATGATGCCGCTGCGCCGTTTTCAAATGCTTGTGTTACATAACGATGACCATTTGTTTTTTCACCACGGAAAGGGATAAATAAATCTCCCGCTTGCAACGTACGTGTATTTATTGAGATTCCTGTTACAACAACATCTTCTAATTGTTGTTGATCACAATTTAACCACTTTGCAATTTGCTTTAATGTTTTTTTCATTCTCTCATCACACTCGCGTCTTATGTCTTATTGATATTGAAGCTGTTGCTTTTCATCATGTCTTTCAATTGCCAGGTCAATCAATTGTTCGATTAAATCTGAGTAGGTAACACCTGTATTTTGCCATAAAATCGGATACATACTGACAGGCGTAAAACCTGGCATAGTATTTACTTCATTAATAACAATATCATCATCAGCTGTTACAAAGAAATCTGCACGAACAAGACCCGAACAATCTAATACTTTAAATGCACGAATAGCCATATCTTTCATACGTTCAACAACATCTGTTGTTACTGGAGCAGGTATAATTAGACCTGTATTATTATCATTATATTTTGAATCGTAATCATAGAAGTCTGTTACTGGTTTGATTTCACCAGGTACGGATACTTTTGGTGAATCGTTTCCGAGTACACCCATTTCTACTTCACGTGCAACGATTCCAGTTTCAACAATAATTTTGCGATCATATTTTGACGCAAGATCGATTGCTTTAATCAACTCTTCACGGTTAGATGCTTTACTAATTCCAACACTCGAACCTAAGTTTGCAGGTTTAACGAACATCGGCCAAGTTAGCTCTTCTTCCATTTTAGCAATTAGTGCATCTTGACTTTTGTTCCACTCTTTACGGATGAAGTAGACATAGGGAACTTGTTTTAACCCAGCATGCTCAAATAATTGCTTCATCACTACTTTATCCATTCCTGCAGAAGAAGCTAAAACTCCATTGCCGACATACGGTAAGTTCAATACTTCTAATAAACCTTGCACTGTACCGTCTTCCCCGTTCGTACCATGAAGTAATGGGAAAATAACATCAAATTCTTTTTCATCTTTATTTAACAAAAAACTTGATACATCATTCGGAATGCTATCCTGCGTACCTTTGCCTATTTGTAATTGTTCAATTGACTCAGCTGGCGCAGTTAGCTGGTCTCCTTTTCTCCATTCACCATCGCGTGTAATGAAAATAGGGAATACATCAAATTTATCAAAGTTTAACGCTTGAGTGACTGCTCTTGCTGTGGATAAAGAAACATCATGCTCAGCTGATTTACCACCATATAATAAGCCTAATTTTTTTTTCATTTTATAAACGTCCTCCAGTTTGTTGTACTTTTAGTTTATCACGAATCAAAATGATTCATGAAATGATTTCATCGTGAAGAGTCGCAGGACTTTCAATCTTTTCTTACTAAAAATATCTTAACTTATAATAGCACTCTAGAAAATTTATGCATGCTTATATGAAAAAATTCTCCACAGAAATATCCGTGGAGAACCTTTAAAAGCAGTTGGCACTCAATGAACTTCCATAATTTGCTCTGCCTTTTTCTTTAATATTGTATTTAACTCATCCCAAATCTCATCCGGGAAAGTTAAATCAGAAATATTGCGTAGCTCTAAGACATATGCAAGGTCCGGCTTTTCAATTCTGTACATTGAAAACAATACGCCATCCTTCACTTCCTCACGAAAGCTTGTAAGCATTTCTTTCGTAAAGGCTGGAATACTGTCTTTTACTTTTCTTCTCCAAAATGTCGCAGGTTTTTCTTTTTCTTGAATAATGGCATTAAACAAATTAGCTACTAATTCTTCGACATCTTGTAAATCTCGAAAATAAATTTTAGACATCTTCTCATCTTCATTGGCCAAGTATACGTATTTATTTTGTAACTGGTGATAAAACGGCGTCCGGACAGGCTCTTTTTTATGACCAATATATAATAACTCCGCCTGTTCTTGTGGCGTTAAAAGATTTAATCGTTTTTCGTCAGAGAAATCAATCCAGCAAAGCTCTTTTTTTGAATCTGAGGCTTTCTTTATAAATTTGCGGATACTTCTTTCCTCTACGAATTCTAACTGTGTATGCATATTGAATGAACCGTCTTCGTATTCATTTTTCAAGAGTAAAATATTTTGAAGCGGACCGACTGAAGAAACGAATTCTTGAAACGTTAAACCACTAAAAATGACAAATTGATTAATCTCATTCATATGTACATATAAGTGGTGCAAAAAATCATCAGCAGCTCGCATTTTTTTTGCCAAGTCGATCACCTCATTTCCAACTCTCATTATAAGATGAATTATCATAATTTGAAACATTTGTGATTCGATTTCGTCACATCTTTATAATGAAGCGTGATACAATGATTTACGCTATAATGAAATGAGAAATGAAACTAAATAATTTAGGTGACGTAAATGAATACAAATAAAAAATTTTCCGATCGTTTTGACTGGACGCTCGCTTTTATAATGCTCCTATTTTGTATTATCAGTATAATAGCTATCTCTTCAGCTCAAACTTCTGGTCAATATGCAGCAAACTTTGTAACTAAACAATTATTTTGGTATTTTATCGGTGGATGTATTATTAGTGCGATGATGTATTTTGAACCCGACCAGTACAAGAAAATGTCCTGGTATTTATATGGAGCCGGAATTTTCCTTTTAGCTCTATTATTGATTGCCCCTGGTGGAGAAGGTCAAATTGCCGAACCCAGAAATGGTGCAAAAAGTTGGTTCCATTTACCTGTAGGTGATATTCAGCCTTCCGAATTTATGAAAACATTTTTCATACTCGCACTCGCCCGAATGGTTAGTAAGCATCATGAAAAATACTCTATGAGATCTTTAAAAACAGATTTCATGTTATTGGGTAAAATTTTTGGCGTATTATTAATTCCATTAGCATTTATTATGAAACAGCCTGATTTAGGTTCTGCACTCGTATTCTTTGCTATTACTGCTGCAACTGTAATTGTAGCAGGGATTTCTTGGAAAATAATTTTACCTATAGCAGGTAGTGCAGCAGCTTTAGGGGCAGGTTTATTATGGATGGCCCTTTATATGCAAGACTTCCTACAACACACATTGGGTTTCAGCCCTTATCAATTTGCTCGAATCTATTCTTGGCTAGACCCTTATTCCTATGCTTCTAGTGATGGCTATCACTTAATTTCATCCTTAAACGCCATTGGCTCAGGTGAGATTTTCGGAAAGGGTTTCCAAGGTCGTGAAGTATATGTTCCTGAAAACCACACAGACTTTGTCTTTAGTGTAATCGGTGAAGAGTACGGCTTTATAGGAGCGAGCGTCGTTATTTGTTTATTCTTTTTCCTTATCTTCCATTTAACAAAGTTAACTTTGCAAATGAAAGACCCATTCTGTACATATGTTTGTGCTGGGATTATAGCGATGATAACATTCCACGTATTAGAAAACATCGGTATGACAATTCAGTTACTACCTATTACAGGTATTCCATTACCATTCATCAGTTACGGTGGTAGCTCAATGATGGGAAATGCACTGGCATTAGGTCTAGTATTCAGTATGAAATTCCATCACCGTACTTATATGTTCGGAAATCATGATGAGGATGAAGAGTTTTTATAATAATAGTAAAGCCCAGAGAAATTTTTTTCTCTGGGCTTTTTTGCAAATAAAAAAACTTCGACATCGTATAGTCGAAGCGGAGCATGTTAGTTTTGTGTTTGTGGTGATTGTTTTGGTGGTGCTATTGCTTTAAGTAATTCCAAGCGTGATTTTGTAGTCGTTGCTTTAACGCCAAGCTTTGATAAGTTAGAAACAATTTTAGTCAAATCTACTTCTCTTCCCATACTTTCCACCTCTTCTTTTCTTTGTATTTAAGACGCAGTGTCCCATAAAAGGTTTCAACTACATCATACCCACTAATTAAGTATTTCATGCTTATTATTATAACATTTTTTCGCCATCTGATACGTTTCAATATTGTTACATATATTAAGCGGAAGTAAATCATACTACACGATAAGCCTCATTGACAATGGTATTTTCAAAATATTTATGCTACTTACTACTCTTTAGTTCCCTTGAACATCAATATTTAAACAAGGTATTCAAATCATTAATTTTGAATACCCCCCTATAGTATGATAAAATAATTTCATCAAACGTAGGAGGAACAAAATGACGAACGAATGTCACGATAACTCTTGTCGTAAAAGTCACCATCCAGAGCAAGTAAAAAAAGATTTAATCACTCGACTAAATCGCGCCGAAGGTCAAATTCGCGGTATTAAGGGCATGGTCGAAAAGGATGTTTACTGTGACGATATCATCACACAACTATCCGCAACACAATCAGCTTTAAATAGTGTCGCAAAAGTGCTCTTAAACGGACACTTAAAAGGCTGTGTAAAGGACAGACTAGCTGAAGGTGATGATGAAGTATTAGATGAGCTTATCACCACTATACAAAAATTAATGAGAAAATAAGGAGTGTTTGATATGGCAGAAACAATTCAATTAAACGTAGAAGGTATGTCTTGTGGTCATTGTGTAAAAGCTATCGAAACTGGCGTTAGTGAGCTTGCTGGTGTAGATGCTATATCAGTAAATCTTCAAGAAAGCACAGTAGATGTGGCTTATGATAATACAAAATTGGATAAAACAGACATTTCAAGAGCTATTGAAGAAGCAGGATATGCCGTAAAGGGCTTAGTAGATCCTTCATAAATATCTTAATGATTTTAAAACACGCACAAAACAACTGCTACTAGCAGTTGTTTTTTTATGTTCATGGAGAATCTTTTTTATTCATATACCCACAAATCATCACAAAATACTCAGTCTTATCACATTATGATAAAAAGGAAATTGCTCAACCGCAAAAGGTCATCGTGTCACGATGGTTGTCTCATTATTCTTCATGCTTGCAACCAGGAAAACTATAAATTTGGTGTAATGAGCTTTCGTTTCGACACAATCAAACGCTCATTTATTTTATCTCTGATAGTTGTTTCTAATTTTATACAGCGTTAAAATGAACATACTTATGTTTATAGAAAGCAGGGATTATATGAAAAAATCCATCCTATTATTAATGTCCGTACAGTTTTTCGTTTATTTAGGATTTGGTTTAATCATTCCTATTTTGCCTGAAGTTGTTGTACAACAAGGCTTTAACAAAATGCATGTAGGTGGATTATTAACAGTCTATTCTTTAGCAAGCTTCTTCACAGCGCCTCTTTGGGGTATGTTATCAGATAAAATGGGTCGTAAAAAATTAATTTTAGTGGGGCTTCTTGGCTTCTGCACAAGTTTCTTATTAATTTCGCTCTTTATCGATTCACTTACAATGCTCTATGTTTCCCGCGTTGTCGGTGGACTATTCTCTGGAGCACTTTATACGGCTGTCACAGGTTTTATAGGTGACATGTCTACAGAGGAAAATCGCAATAAGTACATGGGCTTCATGGGGATGTCAATCGGTTTAGGCTTCATCTTCGGTCCAGCTATAGGTGGATTACTTGGTCATTATAGCCTGAGCTTACCATTTACAGCCTCAGCCATTTTAATCTTCCTATTATTCATTTATGCAAGTATTGTGTTAGTAGAGCCTGAACGACTTGGTGAAGCTAATAAACGAGCAATTGTTCCAAAAGGGGCTTCTACTCTTTTCAAATATCGAGTGCGATACTTATTCCTATTTTCATTCGTTGTAACATTTTTACTTGCTGGTGTTGAGTCTACTCTCCAATTATTCCAAATGGATAAAATCAACATCACTTCTGCTCAACTTGGGTCACTATTCTTATTTAGCGGCTTTGTGGATTTCTTAGTCCAAGGCGGTCTTGTTCGTCGTATTAAAGACGGATCTGAAGCTAAATGGTTAATGATCGCTCAAATTATTACAGCATGCGGTTTATTACTATTTCCTTTTACAACAAGCCTTGCTTTCGCAGGTTTTGCACTATGCGTCTTTACAGCAGGTAACGCTTTAGCAAGAACATTAACAGTTTCGTTAACATCAAAAGAATCTGGCGGTAAATACGGAACAGCAGCTGGCATAACATATTCAATGGATAATATGGGGCGTATTATCGGCCCTCTATTCTTCACTTGGGTTTTCACAATGCAAGCGAACTCAACATACTTTATTTCCGCTTCACTGGCAGTAGTAAGTATTCTAGTCATCTTGCTGTTCAAATCAGCTAAAAGGACATTACGTATTTCAGAATAAAAGCAAAAATCCAGTAACCATTATGGTTGCTGGATTTTTTCTGTAAATTTTATTGAGTTTGTAACTTTTGCCAATTCCGGATACGCTTCTTTCAATACAGATGATCTCAACATATAAAGCGTAATAACAATAAGAGTACTACTTGATCCAAGCAAGATCCACTGTGCAGGGAGTTTATCAAATAACACCCCAAATAGCATCGTTCCAAGTGGCATCATAGCCATCGCCATTGTCTCCAGAATACCGAATACTCTACCGCGATATTCTTCCTCTACTTCCGTTTGCATCATGACGCCAATTGGTGTATTTGTAAATACTCCAAATACTGAAAAGCTTATAAAAATAGCTATATAAAAAATAACTATCAAAATATACGAAAACTCTATCCAAAGTGGAATAGTCATTAAACCTAAAGATATTGCCATTAATAATATAAATCGTTTTGAAAATAATAAAGGATATTTTACTTGCTTTCTTGTCGCAAAATAAATAGAAGCTATAAGCATCCCAACTGCACCTGATGCCTCAATAATTCCGATATGCCGTGAATTCACATGTAATAATTCAACTAACACATAAGTTCCACCTACGTTCAAAGCCGAGAAGAAAAAGTTAATCCATAACGCGACCCATATAATAATTGAGACGACACGCTTTGTTTTTAAATATCTAAACCCTTCTTTAAAGCTTTGTAAAAAGTTCTCTTTATCTCCATCACTTTTACCTTCTTTTTTTGAATACAATTTAAAATCCATTGTTGCTTCGAGTAAAAAAGCTGTAGCGTATGCTGCCATATGAATTATTAAGAATACTTCTATCGAAACAAAACCATACATCATACCACCAAGAGCAGGACCACCAATTGCCGCTACCGATAATGAAGCTTGATTAAATGATGTAGCTTTTTGCAAACGTTCTCCATCAACTAAATTTGCAATAGAAGAAGAAAATGTAATACCTATAAATGTTGAAGTGATTGAATAAATTGCTGTTGTAATATAGATCGCAGTTACTGACATCCCGAATATAGATGAATACGTAAGGAGTCCACCCATAGTTAATACGGTACAAGCTTGTGCAATTAATATGATAGGTTTCTTCGAATATTTGTCTGCCATCATACCTGCAATTGGTGCTAACAAAGTTCTAGGGACAATGGAACAAATCATATTCACAGCAAAAGAAGTCGCTGATCCCGTCATCGCTAAAATATATAAACTAATACCAAACCCCAATACATTTGAACCCAATGAAGAAATCATTTTACTAATCGTAAAAGTCCATAAATGATAAGTCGCTTTCTTTAACTTTAACGCTTCATCCAATTGCCATCTCCACCTTCAGTTTAATTTAATTGAAATGTTTAATTTAATTAAACAAATAATACCATGTACTTGACTTCCATTGCAAGCTAAAGTTTAATATAATTAAACTAATTCAAAATAGTGAGGTGTCTGTATGGAAACTCTCGGAACGCGAATACGTAAAATTCGCAAAGAGCGAAAGCTAACATTAGCCGAGCTAGCAGGCGACCGTTTAACAAAAGGTATGCTTAGTCTAATTGAAAATGATAAAGCCAATCCTTCTATGGATAGCTTGGCATATATTGCAGAACAGCTTGAGATTGAAGTAAGTGAATTATTAGAGGAAGTAAGCACATCAGAATTACGCGAGTTACTTGAGAAAGTGAAAAGTATCAAGGTCCCTAAGCTGTTAGAAGCAATTGATCCTCAACTTGAAAGATTACAACTAATCGAGCCTTATATAGACAGACTCCCGATTAGTTACGAAGCAGGACAACTCTTAGTGTTATATGCTGAAGCCAAATACGATGTAGAGAAGCAACATTGGGAAGAACCATTAGATCGTGCTATCCACACCTTCAAAAAGATGAACTTAATGAACGATTGGCTACGTGCCTTTATTTTAAAATCATCTGCTGTGTTCATTAATCATAATTACGAAGAATCGTTAAATATTTTACTAGCGGCAAAAAAAGACATGGAATTGAATCACTATGTAATAGATGAACTACCAAATCTTGATTTACTTTATATGATAGCTGTTGAATACTTGGCTATCGGGATGGATGAAGAAGGTTTTGGAGTCATGAACGAAGCCATCAAACTATCGAAGGAAGCACGTATTTTCTATCGCATCGATGACCTTTATCGATTAGCCGCGTTCAAAGAAATGATGTATGGTAACGAACAAGACTTACAATATTATTTGAAAAAGCTCTCTCAATATGCTGACTTTACAGACGATGTCACAACAAAAGGTTTTATCCTCTTCGCGAAAGCCCATTTCTATAACAGTTTTTTAAAAGATTATGAAAAAGGAAATGAATTTGCTGAGCAATTCTACAACTTTGACGCAGGCGAAGGAAATAAAACAATGGCCTTTTACTATATTGAAAAAGGTAAATCATTATTCGGGATGAAGCGTTATTCTGAAGCACTTGAAGCATTTGAACAAATCGATGGGTTTCCTAAAATTCACCACCCATATGATTTATCTATGCAAAATGAATTACATGCTTATAAAGCTTTATGCTATGAGCAACAAGGTCAATTAGCAAAAGCTTTAGAGGAAGCTAAAATCGGTGTTGATATAGTCGAACATTTTATCGATACACCTTATAAGCAATTTATAAATAACACATATGAAAAGCTAAAAAAGAAAGCAGATGGGCGTTAGCGCCATCTGCTTTTTAGTTTCCTTTTTCATCAGCTATACAAGCCTATTCAACATTTAATTTTTCTGTATTCCTTATACTTACTATACCATTTCTTAAAGCGTTCCCATGCTTCATCAAAGTCAGGTTGGATGATTGAAATTTGCACCCATCCACGCTCTTTTAAATACGTACTTTCATAGTGTAAATGGAAACCATTCATCGCTGCAGCATCTGCCATACTCGTTAAAGATTCGTCTGCTTTCAATGTGACGATCATTGGATAGCCTTCAGTTGTTAAGAAAGTAAAGTCGCCATCTGTAGCTGCCTGTTGTAATTTTTTATATCGTGTTTGCAATAAATCGTAGCGATTTCCTTCAGTATAGGCTAATAGCGCGTTGTTAAAACTCTCCATCAACTGCGCTGGATAAGTAAATGGAATATTATGATTAGAATAATTGCCTAAATCAATATACGATGGAAGTTGCTCATTTTTTGCAATAACATGATTTGAAAATACTACGGCTATACCACTCATTGTGCCGACTGCTTTACCACTAACCGCTGTTGCTATAAATACCTTCTCCATTGAAAAGCGATATGTTCCAAAAGAACTTACACAATCCGTACAAAGTTTCACATTATATATCTCGCATAAACTTTGTACCATCTCTAGATTATTTAACATTCCAGTAGATGTTTCACCATGAGCCATTAACAGCCACTCAAAATCAGACTGTTTTAAAATACTATCTAATTCTGCTTCGTTAAAAGATTGGCCCCAATCATAACGTAGCCAATCATGTTCTAAATGCCAACGCTCTGCTTGCTTTTGCAAGCGCTCACCAAAGGCACCGTTTGTAACAATCAATCCTCTTCCAGAGAGTTTAGTAAGCTGCGCAATCATTGCCTCATTCGCCAATGTGCCACTTCCTAACAGCAAGTGTGCATAACGCGCTCCGCTAAGTACTTCCAGTTTACTTCGCACCTGTCCGATTGTTCTAGAAAAAGAATAGGAACGATGTGATACAGGCGTTTTTAGTAAGGGTGCTTGAATGTCCTCTGTCAGTTGGACTGGCCCTGGATAAAAGGAGTAACGTCGTTGTTTAAAACGACCTGCTAACGATTTCTCATAGCGCTCTGTCGTTAATACCATCGGGATAAATTTTGCATCATCTGTCCCAACTGGCTCTGAAAATGCCTCAAAACCCATTTGCATATACAATTTTTCTTCGCGTACAGTACCAGAGATAACTGCAGCGCCATAGCCATTTTCATAAGCATAGTCGATTAGAGCTCGTGTCAGCATAAAAAAGACACGTCCATTACGATGCTCCTTCTTAACAGCTAACAATCGTACCTCACAAAGCTTCCCTAATAAAGCATCTGCAGGTAATAACTTTTCCACTGGACCAATCTTTTTATCTAAAGAGAAAGGTCGAATATCTCGAAAAGCAACCATACCAACGAGCTCTTCATCCTTCAATACAATTAAGTACATATTTTCATGATGAAAAGCATCCACTCGTCGACCGCTAGGGTTTGGCTCATGCTGAGGGATTTCTTCTACAAATGTTTCGTAGTTAAGTTTGGCGATTTCATCAAATTCATGTTCTGTTTGCGCAATTTTACACCAATACATAGAAAAGCCCCTTTAACGTTTTACTATAATAACGAAATGTTTAAATAGAAGTTTCCATATTAATACTATCAATTACAAAACAGGAATATTTTCTACTACTTTCATTTTATAGCTAAATGGCTACGAAAAAAAGGAGGTAATTCCCCATTTTGTATTATTGTGCAATTAATTCGAAGTCACCTGAATTTGTTCGGGATTTCACGATCGGGTTTCCGTTACCGATTTCGCCCATAATTCGATGTTCTTTTTTCTCTTTAAAAGTCATACCAGAATATATAACTGTCGCATCTCCTGAATCACTCATGAAATCTACACTTAAATTATCTGCCTTGTTTTTCAATATTACTGCTGTATCTCCACTTGCAGTACTAAGCGTTATATTTTCATTCAATGCATTCACTAAAATTGCAATATCACCAGAGCTAGTTTTAGCTGTAATATCCCCAGATAAATAATCCGCTGCTATCTCTCCCGATGTACTATTCATTACTATGCTCTTTGCTTTTACATCCTGTGTGCCTATATCTCCACTAGATGTCGTTAATTTCGCTTCACCATCTACGATAATGCTTTGACCTGTAATATCTCCTGAAGTTGCATCCATTAAAACTTTCTTCGCTTGCATATCTCGAACACTTATATCCCCACTAGAAGTAGTTAATTCTATGTCACCATCTACAGCAATATTATTCCCAGCAATATCACCTGAAGCGGTATGAATAGCTAACCCTTTTGTAGCAATATCTATAAACGCTACATCACCTGAAGAAGTATTCACTGATATTTTTTCATACGTAGCTTTAGGCAATGCTACTTTTAAGTGGACTGACCCTCTATTAAAACTAAAAAATGAGAATGATCTTTTAAATTTCGCTTCAGCTACAATAGTGCGATCAGTTTTCTTTACATCTAAAGAAGCTTTCTTTGCCAAATTAGGATTTGCTTTCCCTGATATAGTGAAAACCGCTTTGTCCCCTTTACTTTCAACGACTTCAATGTCAATCGACGAGCTTAATAACTCAATCGCCTCTATATCTGTTACGTCAATCTCTTCCTCGATAATCGCATTTTTCATTTTCAATCCAGTAAAGTAATAAAAGCCACAAACTATAATTATTGCTATTAAGAATATACTTATCAATACTTTCTTCATTACAGCACCTCTTTCCTTTATTTTACTATATCAAAAAGAAAGATATACCATATCCGACCAGAGACGTATTTAAAAAAGGACGCTAGATGTAAAAAAAGCCTACTCTAAGTAATACTAGAGCAAGCTTTCATTAAGTACATTAAATTTCAGTTAGTTCTTGTGATGTTTCAGTGTTATAAACATCTTTATCTAATTCACCTGTCACACGTGCAGTTGCAACACCTGCAGTCATTGAACCATTTACATTTAACGCTGTACGTCCCATATCAATTAAAGGCTCAACAGAAATTAAAACACCTGCAAGGGCTACTGGTAAATTCATCGCTGATAGGACAAGGATTGCAGCGAACGTTGCACCACCGCCAACACCTGCCACACCAAATGAGCTAACTGCCACTACAGCAATCAATGTTAAAATGAATGATGGCTCTAGTGGGTTAATTCCAACACTTGGTGCGATCATAACAGCAAGCATAGCTGGATAAATACCTGCACACCCATTTTGACCAATTGACAAACCAAACGAACCTGAGAAGTTTGCAATCCCCTCTGAAACACCTAAACGATTTGTCTGCGTTTGAATATTAAGTGGTAATGCACCTGCACTTGATCTTGAAGTGAAGGCAAATAACAATGTCGGCGCCACTTTTTTTACATAAGTGATTGGATTTAAACCTGACGCAGTTACAATCAATAAATGAACAATGAACATAACGAATAACGCTACATATGAAGCGATAACGAATTTACCCATATTGTAGATTGCACTAAAATCTGATGTTGCAACAGTTGCTGCCATAATTGCCAAAATACCGAATGGAGTTAAACGTAAAACGATTTTCACAACACCCATTACTAGAGCATAAATTGCATCAATCCCACCTTTTATTGTATCAGCTGTCTTTTCGTCTTGACGCTTAACTGCTAAATAAGCAAACCCTAGAAACGCTGCGAAAATAACAACTGCAATTGTTGAAGAAGAACGTGCACCTGTTAGATCTAAAAATGGATTAGCAGGCAGTAAATCGATAATTTGTTGTGGTAATGTTTTTTCACTTATATCAGCTGATTTTGCAGCAATATCTTCACCACGTTGCATTTCCGCATCACCTTGTACAATTTGCGATGCATCCAATTGAAAACCTACTGCTGAAGTAATGCCAACTGCCGCAGCAATTGCCGTTGTACCAACTAAGATGAATAAAATAAGTGCAGCCATTTTACCAAAGTTTTTGCCGATAATCACTTTCGTAAACGCTGAAAGTATTGAGATAAACACTAATGGCATTGCTACCATTTGAAGTAATTTTACATATCCCGAGCCAATAATACTAAACCATCCAACGGAATCCACTAATACTTGTGCGTCAACGCCATACGCAAAATGTAAGATTAAACCGTATGCAATCCCTAAACCTAGTCCAGCAAATACCCGCTTTGAAAATGATATATGTTTGCGGTGCATAATAACTAATAAACCAATGAGTAATACAAGTACTACAACATTGAGTAATGTCAATAAAGTATCCATAGTAAATCCTCCTAATAAAGAACAACATAATGATAAATATATAGAATACCATAAACCATTAATACCTATTGGTCAAGTAGGTTTTAAAGAAACTTATAGATGGACTTTATATTCTTCTTTCTTGTAGATTTATAAGATATACTAAAGAAAAGAAATAATGGAAGAAGGTGTAGCGTATGGTTGTAACATTCTTTTCATTTATGGTATCCCTCATCTTATCGTTGAACATCTTATTAGCAATCCCCATTATATTTTTAGAACGACGTGAGCCTTCCTCAACGTGGGCTTGGATATTAGTCCTTTTCTTCTTCCCGGTAGGCGGTTTCATACTTTATTTATTATTAGGTCGAAAATTACGTAAAAAGCACCTTTTCCGTTGGGAAGGTCGCAAGAAAATTGGGATTGAAAAACTAATCGATTATCAAATGGAGGCAATTGAAGATGATACCTTTGAATATCGTTTAGATGATGCAGCTCATTATAAAGACCTTATTTATATGCACCTAAGTACAAATCATGCTGTGCTAACACAAGATAACTCTGTGAGGATTTATTCTGATGGTGCTGAAAAATTTAAAGCTTTGCTAAAAGATATTGAAACCGCAAAAGACCATATCCATATTCAATACTATATTTTCAAAATGGATAACTTGGGAAGACATATCTACAATGAGTTAATAAAAAAAGCAAAGCAAGGGATACAAGTAAGAGTATTATATGATGAAATGGGTTCTAGAGGAGTACACAAGCGGCATTTCAAGGATTTGATAGAGGCCGGTGGTGAGGTGGAAGTATTTTTCCCATCAATTTTACCTCTCATTAACCCCCGTTTGAATTACCGAAATCATCGCAAGCTTGTTATAGTCGATGGTCGAACAGGATACATCGGTGGATTTAATGTCGGTGACGAATATCTTGGATTAAACAAAAAATTCGGCTACTGGCGTGACACACATTTACGTATAGAGGGAAGTTCTGTACATCCACTTCAAACTCGCTTCATTTTAGACTGGAATCAAGCATCTGATAATCAGGATATTGAATATTCTGATCGATACTTCCCTACGTTTTCCCGTAAAGGTGAAGTTGGTTTGCAAATAGTATCTAGTGGACCTGATTCAGAATGGGAACAAATTAAAATCGGCTATGTAAAACTAATTGGTATGGCTAAGAAGTACGTTTATATTCAAACACCATATTTCATTCCTGATGATAGTTTTATGGATGCAGTGAGAATTGCTTGTTTATCAGGAATTGATGTGCGTATTATGATTCCTAACAAACCTGATCATATGTTTGTTTACTGGGCAACCTATTCATATATTGGTCAACTCATTAAAGCTGGGGCTAAAATCTATATTTATGAAAATGGCTTCTTGCATTCAAAAATGATCGTCATCGATGATGAAGCCTCTACAGTAGGTACAGCTAATATTGACTTCCGTAGCTTTAAATTGAATTTTGAAGTGAATGCATTTATCTATGATCGAGAAACTTCCCATCAATTAGCAGAACTGTTTGAGCAAGATATGCAGTTAAGTACCGAATTAACACCCGAAAAATACGCTAATCGCTCTCGAATGATTAAAATGAAAGAATCAATATCTCGGTTGCTATCACCAATTTTATAAACAATAAAAGCCTTCTGAACTTATGTTCAGAAGGCTTTCCTAATATATAGTATTTTATTTTTCGATTTCTAAGTATTCTTCTAATGTACTTTTATTATTATAGATATCTTTAGCAATATCTTTACCTACGTAACGGAAATGCCATGATTCATGCATATAACCTGTGACATTTTCTTTTCCTTTGGGATAGCGCATGATGAAACCATATTTATGGGCATTTTTTGCAAGCCATTTCCCTGCTTCAGTTTTCCCAAAACCTTCATCTGCAAAAAACTGTTCACTTCCTACCTCACCGATATCAAAAGCTAACCCTGTTTGATGTTCAGAATAACCCGGACGAGCACTATATGTATCTGCTGCTTCTTTGCCATCCCTATTTACATAATTCGCATACAACTCAACTTGACGATCATAAGAACGATAAGTACTAAAAGCATTAAAAGTATATCCTTCAAGAATTCCTGCAGCATTTAATTCTTCAAAAGCTGCACGTGCTTCAGGATCTTCACCTGGAGCAAAATCAGCAGGTAAAGGATACCTTTTACTTGCGATTAACAGATCGCTTATATACGTTGCTTCTTTAGGAAGTTCTTGTCCAACAATATATCCACCAGCATCACGTACTACTTCTTGCTCATTTTTTTTTGGATCTTGCGTTTCTAAACTCTCTTTAGAATCCACATCCTCTTGGAATGTTTCAGTTGTTTTTGATGATTGTTCATCCTTATTTTCAGCATCTTTATTCCCACAACCTGACATTATTAGCGCAAAAACCGCAAATGAAGCCATCATCTTAAATGGAAATTCGATATGGTTATTTTTACTCATTACAAATCGATACCTATCCTTCTTTTGTATATTTCCTATCATTTATTAGTAATTCTAATGAATCACCAATTACCAATTCTCTTTTATATAGACGCTATGTAAGCTTTAATGTTTCATTTAACAATAAAAACGATATCTAGCAATCGCAAGATACCGTTTCATAGTAAGGTTACATGAAGTTAACTACTAAAATCGCTAACGTAGCTACACCGAAGAAAATAGACATTCCTCTCATCCATTTAGCCTCTTTTTCAAAACCTTTTTCCTTAAAATCTTTTGCTCTAAATGCATTTGTCACCGTGAACATTAATGTCATGAACAGTATAGCCACATTAAAATTCTGTTTAATGATGAAATATAGCGCCAGTAAACTTGTAATGACAACAAGCACACCCGTAATATGTTTTGCTTTCAAAGTGTTTTCCTCCAAAAAAATCGGGACACTATCTGCCCCGATCACTGTATTACTATTCTGCTGTTTTTTCCGGATGTTGCGAATAGAACTTACGACCAAGATATGTTTGGAATATTAAAATCGCACCGCTGACAGACCAATAAAGTGGTAATGCTGCCATACTAGAGAATGAGATGAACATAATCATAATTGGTGAAATATACATCATCAATTTCATTTGCGACTTTTGCTGTTCAGGAACAGTCCATAATGATACTTGTGCTTGAACGAAATAAATCACACCAGCAACTAATGTCATAATAATATCCGGTGAACCTAAGCTAAACCATAAGAATTTATGGGCTTGAACCTCAGTTGAATAAAGGATTGCATAATAAAGACCCATGATAATTGGCATTTGTATCACTACTGGTAAACAACCCATATTCAATGGATTGACTCCATGTTTACGATATAGACCCATCATTTCTTGTTGCAATGCCATTTGTTCTTCTTTTGTTTTTGCTGCTTTTAATTTCTTTTGGATATCATCCATTTCAGGTTTTAACTTATCCATTTTCGTCTTCATACCTTGTTGATGCTTATAGTTTTTAAGCATAAACGGCATTAAGATAAGTCGAATAAGAACCGTAATTAAGATGATTGCCAATCCGTAACTATCTGTAAATAACGTATTTCCAAAGAAATCTAAAACAAATTCCATTGGTTTTACGAACAAACTATAAAAAAAGCCTTCTTGGTTTTTCACTGAATCACAACCAGCTAGCACAAATGGCACTAAACCAAGCATTGAGAGTAACCCAAGTTTCTTCTTCAATTTTCTCACCTACAATTTCTCAAACTATAGTGAAGTATACCTTAAATATATAGTACTTTTCAAATCAAAGAAGAAGTAAACTATCATTATTTTCAAATATTTCGGTCTGGCAGTTGGAAACGAAAGTATTCATGATTTGGTTGATCTCTAAAGTGCTTAGGAGTCAGCCCCACATACTTCTTGAAAATACGTGTATAGTAGCTCTGGTTACAGAAGTGAAATTGCTCTGAAATATCTGAAATACTTTTATTTGTATGCCTTAAATAATACTGCGATTCCTCTACACGTCTTACGTTCAAATACTCTACCAATGTAATTCCCACATGCTCCTTAAAGATACGCGACAGATGGCTTGTACTAATTGTAAAGTACAAAGCAATATCTTCTACTGATAAGTCTGTCTCCACCTCATCATCGATAAACATAATGACTTTATTGACGGTTTGATGCTTGTAAGAAGGTTGTTTTCTTTCAGAAATCACATAAATATAGAACTCTATTAAATCATCCGCAAACTGCAAAAATTCTGCATCATTCATACGTTGATCAATCATCTCAACGCAAGCGGCGTTAAAGGCAAATGCCTTTTTAGATGGTGCCTGGTTTTCAATAAGCCTTCTGGTAACAACTGATGAAAGTACAACAAAATAATGCCTGATTGCTCTGAAAAAATGCTTCCCAGACCGCTCTGATAGTATATCGATTAGACGACGCAAAGATTCCTTAGAAGCTTCAGCCTCTAATTGATAAATCTCTCTCAACAATTGGGATTCAATTTCAAAAAATCTTTCAATACCCTCATAACGGTTCATCGTTTCAATCTCTTGGAAATACCTCTTTGAAATAGCTTCTGAAATAGAATATTGGTGTTGTAGCATATACTCCCCATCTTTCTACAATATGCGCATGTTTTATAATAGACTTTAAATAACTATATAACGAAAATGGTAATATGAAAATAGTTTTATGCCTTTCTAAGCAAAATTTGTAAAAAAAGATATTATAGGTCGTTATTCTCACTAATTTTACAGGTGATTTATATATATTATACATAATTTATCCATAAATAATAATTAAAGGGCATCTTTTTTGTTCATGTTGGAAAGTAAACTACAATTCTTTACAAACTCTTATGACAAAACTATAGTATCAACCATGCAAAGCATGTACCTTTTGTTTCACCCTTAATTCATTAAATTATTTTTCAATATTAAAACGATTCTATTTACTTAAATTCCACTTTAAACTATAGTAAAATGTTAGGAAAGTACTTAAGAATGGAAAGAAACGAGGTAAGGATTTATGGATCCACGATCTATCGAGGAATTGATACAGATTATTAAGGAGTTTTTCCCTGATAACACTTCTATCGTTATTTCAGATACTGAAGAATACTTATATTATCAGCCAAGCAAAAAAGTTGATTTAAAAATCAAACCGGGTGATTTAATCCCTGAAGGTTCAGCAACACACCAAGCTCTTCGTTACGGACAAAAAATTAATTCATTTATCGAACCTGAAGTGTTCGGCGTTCCTTACTATGGAATGAGTATTCCGTTAATGGAAGAAGGGGAAACCAAAGGGGCTATTACAGCTATTTTTCCACAAAAGCCATCTCCTTTCCTTACAAACTACATTACGATTAAAATCGATGATTGTTGGTACCCTGTCAAACATAAAGAGGTTATCTATTTAGAAACTCAACTACGCAAGACTTTTGTGAAAACAATGCACAAAGAAGGCTACCACCGTTTGAATTTAAGTGATCTAGAGCTTTTCTTATCGCCGGACTCTTTCATCCGTTGCCATCGTTCATACATTGTTAATATCGATTTTATTGAAGAAATCCAACCAGATTCTCATTCAACCTTCTTATTAATTATGAAAGATGGGACAAGAATTCCTGTTAGTCAACGTTACGCAAGCTATTTCCGACGTTCACTGGGATTCTAAGTAAATATAAGAAAAAGCTGTCTTTTAAGACGGCTTTTTCTCGTTTTTGCGTTTTTTTTCTCGTTCACGCTATTTTTAAGCCTTTTCATGCTTTTTTCGAGCAAATGTGACAATTCGATGATAATATAAAAAATAGGTATAATCTTCATTCCTGGCTATTTTATAGAAATAGAAATTTCATGTGATAATGATTAAAAAGCATTCATTAAGCAGAGAGGATGATAGTAATGACAGTAAAAATCGAAGAAAGACTTCGTCATGCAGAACTTGCGAAAAAAGTAATTACAGCTGAGGAGGCTGCATCTTTCATTCAAGATGGTATGGCACTAGGTTTAAGTGGCTTCACACGTTCAGGGGATGCAAAAGCAGTACCAATGGCTTTAGTAGAGCGTTCTAAAAACGAAAAGTTCAAAGTTGATGTATATACAGGTGCATCTCTAGGATCTGATATCGATACTATCATGTCTGATGCTGGTATTATTGGTAAACGCGTACCTTTCCAATCTGATAGCGCTATGCGTGGTCACATTAACAATGGTGACATGTACTATATCGATCAACATTTATCTATTACTGCTGAGTACTTACGTCAAGGCGCTATGAAAGGCGTAGACGTAGCTATCATTGAAGCAGTAGCAATTACTGAAGATGGTATGTTAATCCCAACTACTTCTGTTGGTAACTCACCAATTTTCGTTAAAACTGCAGATAAAGTAATTATCGAGTTAAACCTTGCTTCTTATCCAGCTCTTGAAGGTATGCACGATATCTATATTCCAGATAACCAAGGTGAACGTGGTCCAATTCCATTGTTAAATGCTTCTGACCGTATTGGTACAATCGGTATTCCTTTGGATTTAGATAAAGTTGCTGGTATTGTAATTACAAATCAAGAAGACTCTGAATCTGCAATCGTACCACCAGATGCTGAAACAGACCAAATTGCTTCACACTTACTTGGTTTCTTACGTAATGAAATCAAAGAAGGCCGTCTAACTGAAGAACTTGCTCCAATGCAATCTGGTGTTGGTTCAGTTGCAAACGCTGTACTCCACGGTATGTTAGATTCTGAATTCAAAGATTTAGAGGTTTACTCTGAAGTTTTACAAGATGCTGTATTCGACTTAATCGATGCTGGTAAAGTAAAATTTGCTAGTGGTTGCTCTACAACACTTTCTCAAGAGAAAATGGAATCTGTTTATCACAATTTAGAAAAATACAAAGAAAAAGTATTATTACGTCCACAAGAGATTTCTAACCATCCAGAATTAATCCGTCGTATGGGGTTAATCGCGATTAACACTGCTCTTGAGCTTGATATCTACGGAAACGTAAACTCAACTCACGTAAGCGGAACTAAAATGATGAATGGTATCGGTGGATCAGGAGACTTTACACGTAATTCCCGTGTATCTATCTTCGTTACTAAATCATACGCTAAAGGCGGCAAAATTTCTTCAGTAGTACCATTCGTATCTCACGTTGACCATACAGAACATGACGTAGATGTAATTGTAACTGAACAAGGTTATGCTGATTTACGCGGACTTGCTCCTCGTGAACGTGCAGCACTAATTATTGAAAACTGTGCTCACCCTAAATTCAAATCTGCATTAAATGCATATGTAGAAGAAGCAAATGCACGTGGAGGACAAACTCCTCATGTATTAGAAAAGGCTTTTGAATTCCATACAAACCTTGCTAAATACGGTCAAATGTTAACTCCAGAACTTGAAGAAGTAAAATAATTCAGTTCTAAATGGCTTACTATAAGAGGTTGTTCAAATCTTTAAGATTACGAAGATTTGGGCTCCTCTTTTTTTTGTATACATTGTACATTGATCCTAAAAAATAAAGCCAACCGTAAATCAATTACGGTTGGCTTTTAAATTATTTTTTTTTATCATCTGCAGGTTGTTCTGGATCATCGAAAGAATCATCTTGTCCATCATCCTGCACCTCTGCATTGTAATATTGAACGCTTGTTAGCGCACCTTCATCTACCATTCTAGAATCACCCTCGTCATAAGGGTTTGGGTGTCCTGCTTCAGTTAGCTCAGAATAATTGTGTTTCTGTGCTTCAATAAATGAATTAACTTTTACCTTCGTATTATTAAATGCAACTACCGCTTTATCACGGTTTTCTTTTTTTCGGAAATATGCATATGCACCTGCTGCTATACCAGCTATAACTAGAGATTTACCTTTTGCCATTGAACATCATTCCTTCCAATATTTTGTTTCATCATACTATGTTATTTACCTATTATCCAAATAACTAAACATGACATTTCAATTCACTTTAAAAAAACACTATTTTTTTCGTTTACAAACCATATCAATATGAGGCAAACATTCCATAATGTATTCCTCTGAAACAGCCTCAAATCCAAAAGCACCATAGAACTTTTGTAAATAGGCTTGAGCTTCTATAAATAGGTCAGCTTCAGGCCAATTACGTTCTAGAATTGCCATTACTCTTTTTATGAGTTCTTGTGCTAGCCCTGTACCTCTGGCTTCTGGTAAAACGATCACTCGTCCTAATGAAGCCATTTCGAATTTTTCGCCTGGTGGTACAACTCGTGCATAAGCAATTAGTTTTCCATCTTTTTCATATGTTACATGTACACAATTTTGATCATGGTCATCCAGATCTGCATAATATGCCTTTTGTTCAACTACAAATACGTTTATGCGCAATTGTAGTATGCGGTATAGATCCGTTGTTGTTAACTCTTCAAATGTCTGTTCTTTCCATGCCATTATATATCACTCCTTAGTATTCATTATTTCACATTTTCTATACCTTTTCGACCCGAATACTGCTAAGTAAATAAAAAAATCGGACAATTTTGAAATAGGTTCAAGAATAGTTCACATAGCTTTTTCCCACCATTTCCAAAAATAATTTAGAGTTCTCTAAGAATATTACACCCAGAGATAATTAATATTATTTTCCACCTTATGCCTACAATAATAAACGTATTTATAGTACTCTCTTCTTGATTAATGGCCATTAATAGATAAGTCGTACATTTCATTTGCGAAAAAAATTCGAACACTGTATATTTAAATAAGTAAGTGAACACTTACTAACTTTTTCTTAAGGGAGAGATTTTATCATGGCAGAACGCGTAGTAGTCATTACAGGGGCAGGTAGTGGAATTGGTCGCTCAACAGCAATTAAATTTGCAAGTAAAGGGGACAAAGTAGTTGTAGCCGATTTCAACGAAAAAGGTGGACAAGAAACTGTTGATATGATTAAAGCTGAAAATGGTGAAGCTACTTTTGTAAAAGTTGACGTTTCTAAATTCGACCAAGTAGAGGCAATGGTAGAAAAAACTGTAGAGCTGTATGGCTCTTTAGATGTGGTATTTAACAATGCAGGAATTGGTAAAATTATTCCATTCTTAGATTATACAGTAGAAGATTATGAACGCGTTATTGGTGTTAATCAGCATGGTGTATTCTACGGCATGCTAGCAGCTGGTCGTAAAATGCGTGACCTTAATATTAAAGGTGTAATTATCAACACAGCTTCGGTATTTGGATATCTATCAAATCAATATACATTTGCTTACCAAGCATCCAAAGGTGCCGTACGTATGATGTGTCAAACAGGTGCACTTGAATTAGCACCATATGGTATTCGTGTTGTAGGTGTTGCTCCAGGAACTGTTGATACTCCAATCGTACAAGGTTACAAGGATGCTGGTCTAACTGATAAATTAAAAGGTAATCAAATGCGCGGTGATTTAATCAAACCTGAAGCTATTGCCAATGCCGTTTATCTGCTATCATTGGAAGAAGCAGATGTTATTAACGGAAGTGTGGTAATGCTTGATGACGGATACGCATCATTCAAATAAACAAACAAAAGGTGCTTTAACAAAGCAGAAAATTATAGTAGAAGCGAGAAACCTTTTTTATAAACAAGGCTTTGATGCTACTTCTACGTCCCAAATTGCTAAAACAGTCGGTGTTTCAGAAGCTGCATTGTATAAACATTTTAAAGGTAAGATGGCACTATTACTTGCAACAGTAGAACCTGCACGTTCATATGACAAAGAGGAAAGTTATTATGCTATCCTTTCTAATATAGATTTAATAAGTGCTTGGACTGATCAAATAATAGCGACAGTTTTCCATAATCGTCCTCAGTATTCAATTATTTTCTCAGAGTCTCCAAGACATCCTGAACTATCCGAAAACTATATTCGGCACATTCATCAACTAACAAATGCCGATAAAGAGTTGTTAAAACGTATGGATGAAGGAAAGTTACCAAAGCTCGACCTTATTCTCTTTCAAGTAGGCTTGATTGGTTCATTTCTTGCAATGCTAACGCATAAAAGTATTTACGAACCCAATCTTAACCTACAAGAAATACCTGAAGATATTCACCATATACTTTTGAGCATAGTAGAAGGGAAACTGTTTCAACAATAAATAAAAAGAGCTCTCAGTTTTTTACTGAGGGCTCTTTTGTCCTATTCATTTACATAAAAAGTATCAATTTCTTCAACTTTTGGTTTTCTTACAAAGCTCATAATTGCTGCAATATAAAATAGAATTGCTGTTAGCGATACAATTCCTGCACATACACCTGCTAATATAAAGAAAGTGCCTGCTACATTTTGTTTATCACTTTTTCTAATATACACAACACCTAAAATGCCCAACACAAGCGATACTACTAATAGAGCAACGCCAAGCCATCCAAATGCATTTATGTAAGTTGGCATATTCTCGATGAAAGTAGTTACCGCTTCAATCTCTCCTGAAGTTAAATTCGGATCATTCTGCACATCTGACAATACTTCATCTGTGAATGTTGAATCATTCGCAAATGTTGAGATACCGAACATCATTATAGCAAGAGCAATAATTACAATTACATTTAAAACAGAACCAATAATACCTAAAGCCAATTCTCCAGTTCTCTTCATCTAATCACCTCTTAATTATCATTTCTACTTACTATACGGTTTTCCTTTAAATTGGTTTCACTTTTATTAAAAACAGCCCACTAAATATTCAGTGAGCTGTTTCGTTAAACCTAATATTTAATTGTATGAAAGTAATTATACTTTAATGTCATCATATGCGTTTGATTTTTCAAAAGCGGCTACTACATACGTGCAAACAGCTTCAATCTTGAAATCTTTTTCTCTAGCATAATCAGCTGCACGATCTAATAGTTTTTTAGCAACACCTTGTCCACGTAATTTTTCAGACACAAATGTATGGTCAACAACCATAATATCCCCTAATTTCGTCCAACAAATTTCCGCTAATAGTTCAACATTTTCTTTGTACTCAAAAGCGAATTCTTCGTTGCCACGATTATTTAATTGAAATTCCATATTACACACCCCTTTTTTAATTTAGTGTAGCACAATTTATTCTGACAGTGTTAGCGGTCGCAATTTCGCTTCAATTTTTTCACGTTGAGGCTCTAAGAATGGTGGCAATGCTAATTGTTCTCCTAAAGTTTCAAGAGGTTCATCTGATGTAAAGCCCGGCTCATCTGTTGCTAATTCAAATAATATACCGTTTGGTTCACGGAAATAAATTGACCGGAAATAAAAGCGGTCTACTTTGCCTGAAGTATGTAAACCATGCTCTCTCAATTTATCTTCCCATAAATCATATTCTTCAAAAGTATTTACTCGGAAAGCGACATGATGTACGCTTCCTCTACCTGGACGTTCACGTGGAAGGTCTGGTCGTTCTTCAATATGCACTTCAGCACCTGCACCACCCTCACCTGTCGTATAGACAATAATATCTGGCATATTAGGTATTGCTGATGCATATGTTCCCACTTTTTCAAACCCCAAAACTTTCGATAATACGGTTTCAGTTGGCGTTGCCATATGGACAGTTAATGTTACAGGTCCTAACCCAACTATCGCATACTCTGCTGGTATATCCGTTTCTGTCCATGCTTTTCCATAAGGTACACCTTTCCCATTATCTACTACAAGCATTAATCGTGAGCCTTCAAAATCACGAAATGTTAGCGTTTGGCGACCGAAGCGCTCCAGTACCTCATCATGCTCTACATCTAATTCTTTAAAGCGATTCAACCAATATTGTAATGCTTCTTTAGATTTTAATCGAAAAGCTGTGTTGTTAATACTTGAAACACCAGGATAAGTACGACCTGCTACTGGAATATCGAAATACGTCATATCTGATCCAGGTGTACCGACTGCATCTGCGTAAAATAAATGATATGAAGATGTATCGTCTTGGTTAACGGTCTTTTTCACAAGACGCATCCCTAAAATTTTTGTAAAAAAATGATGGTTTTTTTCTGCGCTAGCTGTAATTGCTGAAACATGGTGAATTCCTGCTAAATGTAATGACATATCAAATGCCTCCTATTATATAAAAAATCCCTTTAAATATATCTCGAATTCGAGATATTTATTAAACACATATTATCACTCTAATATTTCTATTGCAATTACAATGCTCAGTTAATTTTCCACCACACAAAAAGACTACTCCATACCTTTGGTACGGAGTAGTCTTTTAAAATGGCATTATCAGCACTTAGTTAAAAATACCACTAATGCCGTCCATTATTTTTTGGAAAAAGTTTTTTACACTTGCCCAGAAGCCTGTATCACTATTAATGTCTTCTGAAATGCTACCTAGTTTATCTTTTAATGTACTACTTAAGTCTTCTAGTTGACTTCCCCATTTACTAAAATCGATATCTAAGTTACTGATTTTATTCATCAGATCAATTAGTAGTTGGCGATCTTGATCGCTTAAATTAATTTCTAATTTACTAAGTTGTTCGTTTACTATTTTTTCAACGTCTTCTTTTGTTGCTGGTTTTTGTTCTGCAATTTGCTTTTTAATTTCAGTTAATAGTTGGCTTACTTTTTCATCATCAACACCTGATTTTTCTGCTAAGTCCGTTGCGACAGAAAGCTCTTCATTCGCCACATCTGTACGTTCAGTGTCTAACTTTTCGCCAGTTGTCACTTCATATGCTTTATAAATACCTACAAGTGCAGAGTGTCCTGTAACTGCTTTAGGAGCGGCTACTTCTACTACAGCGTCCTCAATACCAGCTGTTAACATAGCATTTGAATACATATCTGATGTTACTTGCGTAATATTTTGTGGTGTTACAATATTAATGACTAATCCTGATCCAGCATCTTTACGCGTAATCTTCGCTGATGAATACATGCGAGAACGTGCATCACCATCTGAGATGTACTTCACTAAATCCGCACCTCTTACTGTAATCTCTTCTACTTCCGCTTCACTTGCTACATCTAGACTTTTCTTTACACTTTCCTTTTCTGTATCTGATAAGTTACCACCGTAAACAACGATTGGCACTCCTAATTTTTCGTTAATACCTTTTGTTGATGAAGTATCAGTTGTGCTTGCAAAGCTATTAGATGGTGCTACAACTGAGGTTGTTAAAAACATGGCCGTTAAGACGGCTAAAAATTTCTTTTTCATCTTTATTTCCTCCTTCATTTACATGTCATTCATATACGTTATTAGAGTCGATTTTTTCTAATGATGCGTGCAAGAACAATTATTAGTAATGAGCCTGCTTTTCGAACAGATTCTTTCTAGGTAATCTGAGCATGTAACTACATCATTACATTATTTAGATGGCAATTGCTGTATACTATAATTTTATTTATTTTCTCACCTCTATTTATTAATACGAAAAAAAGGAGCAAAAAGTTTCTGAAAGTATGGAAACTTTCTACTTTTGCTCCATCAATTTTATTCTTTAATTTCTGTCCAGCCATCTACTTGTGTAATTCGACCGGCTTTCATTAATGTTCCTAAAGCACGTTTAAATGATGCTTTACTCATATGGAACATCTCTTTAATTTCCTCCGGTGACGATTTATCTCCAAATGGCATTTTACCGCCAATTTCTTGTAAGTAAGCGAAGATTTTTTCAGCGTCATCCGATAGGCGTTCGTACTTACGTGGTAACATTGAAGCGTTAATCGTACCATCTTCTTTCACTTCAATTACACGTACTGAGATATCTGCACCAAGGCGAGGCTCTGCATTACGCTCTGATTCGTGTACGAAAATACGATAAGGTTTGTCTACGCCAATAAGAAAAGTTCCAACTGGCAACAAACGATACGGACGAGCGATAATATTTTGGTTGAAAAGTTCTGGTTCTGCATCTTCGTACATTTCCAATACCTTTTCTTCTGTAGCAAGGCGTCCGAATAAACCTCCATCACGGTCTGTGCGTAACGTGATGAATAAATGGTTACCTGGTTCAGGCCATAGTGGCTTAAGCTTCGGTAAATCTTCCGCTGGTACTAATACTTCTCTTGAAGTACCAATATCAACATAAGCACCATCACGATCTTTTACATGTAATACGCGTGCCCAGCCGTATTCATCTTTATTAATATGAGGGATAGCCGTTGTAGCGGATAGATTTCCTCTACGGTCAGCAAATAAAAACACCTCAATTTTACTATTTAATTCTAAAGGCTCCGTTACTTCCGAAATATTGAGTGGAATATCAACATAATCATTAGTAAGAATATACTTTGATTCTTGTTTTTCTTTCACAAATAATTTAACGATATCGCCTGATTGTAATTCTGCCATACATCTAGCTCCCTTCATATGACATATCATTCACTTTGCTGAGTTTTTAAATCCTCAAGCTGTTGAATAAATGTAGGATTTTCTTCCATAACTTGTATTAAATCTGCAATGCGGTCTATGGAATTCCAACTCAAATGATGCTCTATTCCTTCAACATCATTGTAAATTCGTTCTTCATCTACACCAATTAGCCTTAAAAAATTCTCTAGTAGATCATGTCGTTCTACTAAACGCTTGCCTAGCTTAGAGCCTTTAGGGGTCAACATGAGGCCTCTATAACGTTCGTACACTAAGTATCCATCTTTATCAAGCTTCTGAACCATTTTGGTAACAGAGGAAGGAAGAACTGACAATGCTTCAGCGATATCCGATACGCGTGCATAGCCTTTTTGATCAATTAATAAATATATTTGTTCGATGTGGTCTTCCATACTCGGTGTCGGCATCTCATGTCCCTCTCTTTCCATATCCTACTCTATAGTTTACTACAAGGACTAATAAAACGTAACCTATAACAGTAAAAGCTCGTACCTATTACAGAGGATTGTTCTTTTAATGTCCAGATTTATGGCTGACAATGTGAATAGCATGAATGATTTGTTTATTAATTTGCTCGATACTATCTAGTGTTTTTAAGATAGCATATACTTTCTCACGCTCTTCTTTTGTTGTCACAAAATGATTATCTAAATGATTTAACGTAATAGCACAAATATCTAATTCGCATTTTTGGCAGCGACAAAATGTTGGATAGTCAGGACCATGAATGGTGAAAGACACCAATCCTCGCACGATTTCTTCTGTTACGTTCAACAATTGTACTTCTTCTGTAACTGGCGAGGGTTTCATTTGTTCCGTCATATTATCTCTCCTTCAATTACTTCCGACAATTCCCTTATGTTTAGGTTTTTTTAAAAGGGGAATTGTTTATGCATAACAACAAAAGGGGTGTTCCTAATGGGGAAACTGCTATGGTGGATTATAAGTATTTTAATCGTATTTTGGTTATTGGGTTTACTTTTTAAAATTGGTGGCGGTCTCATCCACATTATCTTAGTTCTTGCAGGTATTCTGTTCTTCGTTCAGTTACTGGCAGGAAGGAAATCATTATAACATTCGAATGCCAATGCGTAAACGCATTGGCATTCGGTTTTTTATTGTGTTTTCGCGTATATACAAGTATCTCGCAATGCTTTACCGTTAGCAGAAAGCGAATCATTTTTAAAAATGCCTTCTAACTCATAATGTGCTCGTTCAGCAACAGCTCGACTACGAATATTTTCAGTATCACAACGAATTTCTATACGTGCTGCGTGTAACTCTTCAAAAGCAAATTGTGTAATTCGCTCGACTGCTTCTGTCATATAACCTTTACCTTCATGACGTACATCTAACCAATAGCCAATTTCAAATTTCGGAATATCCCAATCAATTTTGTGCAAACCAGAACTTCCTATAAATTCTCCTGTTTCTTTCAAGAATATATGCAATCTCAATTCTTTTCTAGCTAAAAAATCTGCAATAGCTAGCCGAATATTCTCTCTTGTTTCTTCAGACTTAGGCAAAGTTTGCGCCCATTGCATGTACTGTTTTAATGAACTTGCTGATTGAATAATCGAATCCCAAACTACTTCGGCATCTTCCATAAGTGGCATACGTATAATCAATCTTTCTGAATTAAATGAGTTAGGGAAATCCCAGTTTTTTTCGAAACGAACTTCCTCTTTCATTTTTTCGTCGTCCCAACTAACAGGCGTTGTTTTGCCTTCTAAAAAGTCTTCACGAGTGATGCCATATGTGACAGCATCGTAATATGCATACTCTTTTGGCACGAACCATGCTTGTCTTAAATGTGCTTCTTTTAAGAAACCAGCTCGCTCAAACGTTTTACGCATAGGAAAGTTATCTTGTCGTGTATGCCCTTCAAGGCGAATTTTCTTTTCTGGCATACGAAATACATAATCTGATATAAGCTTTAATGCAACAGTACCATGCCCTAATCCTCGCCAATTCTCCGCAATACGTAAGTCAAAAAGAGGTATTTCATCTTGTAGATCATAGATTTTCACCATACCTACCTTTTCACCTTCATCGCTTTCCAACCAGAACGTCTTTACCTCTTCTGATTCGTAACCACCCTCATCAATCGCCTTTTCAATTAGTTCACGACCAGGATGAGAATTGACGTGATATGGCCACGTATTCATCGTCATAAAATGAATTAACTGCTCCTGTTCCTCCATTGTCCACTCTATTAGTTTCACAACACTCGACCTCCGATTACACGATACCGTTATTTCTGCATGCGCATTAAACGTAACGAATTTAATACTACTAGTAGGGTTGCACCCATATCTGCAAAGATAGCAATCCAGAGTGTCAACCATCCTGGAATTATTAGAAGTAATGCTATCAATTTTAGCCCTAATGCAAACATAATATTTTCTTTAACAATTCGCAACGTTTTTCGACTAAGTCTTATCGTATATGGCAACTTTTCGAGGTCATCAGCCATTAATGCGACATCCGCTGTCTCTAATGCCGTATCTGTACCAGCACCACCCATCGCAATACCAACTGTTGCATTCGCTAAAGCAGGAGCATCATTTATACCATCACCTACCATAGCAACAGAACCATACTGTGACTGTAATTCCTTCATTGCCTGTAGTTTATCTTCAGGTAATAGTCCAGCACGAATATCTGTTAACTGCAGCTCCTGTGCTATAGCTCGAGCTGTGGGCTCTGCATCACCAGTTAACATAACAGTATGTGCAATACCATTGGCGCGAAGTTTTTGAATGACACTTACACTATTACTACGAACTTTATCTGCAATTGCTATAGAGCCAAGGAAAGTTTCCCCAGACATTGCAGCAATGACAGATTTCCCCTCTTTTTGAAGGTTGATAATCGCAGATTTCATAGCTTTAGGAACATTTACGGTTTCTTGAATCCATGTTAAACTCCCAACAGAAATACGTACACCTTCTATTTCTGCATACGCTCCCTTACCTGTCACAGATTGGAATTGCTCAGCAACTGCTGGTTGTATCTTATGTTCTTTAGCATGTTGTAAAATCGCTCGAGCTAATGGATGCTGAGATGACTGTTCGACTGCAGCTACTAAACGAATCAAAGTTTCTTCAGTTATATGTTCCGCTACTAATACATTTGTTACTTCAGGAACACCCTTCGTTAATGTACCTGTTTTATCAAACGCAATGGCTTTTATACGCCCAAGTTGCTCTAGATAAACTCCACCTTTTATGAGCACTCCTTGTCTTGCTGCGTTTCCAATTGCTGTGACGATAGCCACTGGGGTTGAAATAACAAGTGCACATGGGCAACCCACTACTAAAACCGCTAATCCTTGATATATCCAGTGATTCCAATCTCCCAAAAATAGTGGTGTTATAAAAGCCACTAATAAAGCGATTAAAATAATCAGTGGTGTGTAATATTTTGCAAACTGATCTACAAACTTTTGGGCAGGAGCTTTTTCTGCCTGGGCTTCTTCTACTAAATGAATAATTTTCGCAATCGTTGTATCTTTTACATGCTTCGTAACAACGATTTCTAACGCGCCTTCTTCGTTCAATGTTCCAGCAAATACTTCGTCACCTGTTTCTTTCTTCACTGGAATGGATTCACCCGTAATTGGAGCTTGGTTAACACTTGAAATACCACTTTGTACTTTACCGTCCATGGCAATCTTTTGACCGGGTTTAACAATTAAAATATCACCAATTAGAATGTCCTCTGTAGCAAGTTCTACTAATTGATTTCCTCTGCGTATCATTGCAGTTGCTGGTGCAATATCCATCAAACTACTAATTGACTGTCTAGCTTTATTCATTGAATACGCTTCTAACGCCTCGCTAACAGCAAATAAAAAGACAACAACTGCCCCTTCTTGCCATTCACCTATTATTGCAGCTCCAATAATGGCAATCGTCATTAACGTTTTCATATCAAATTCTAACCGGATTAAATTTTTAAATCCTGTTTTAAAAATATCATATCCACCAATCACTATTGCTAATAAAAATAGCGCAATTGCTGGTAAATAATCATCGCCTTTAAACGTTGCTGTTAAATACCCTGCTAAAACGAATACTAATGAAATACCAGCTAAGATATTTTCTTTCTTTTTAAAAAAGGGAGTGTTCTTCTCAACCCTTCTGTCATCTGCGCGTTTAACTTTTATGCCATCAAAGGCCCCCGCTTCTTCAAGTTGCTCTATTGATGCTTCTCCTATTACAGTGAGCTTAGCTGCTCCAAAATTCAATTGTACTTCTTCTACTGTAGAGATATTTTGAATGTTTTTTTCAAACTTTTTTGCACAACTTGCACAAGATAAATTCTGCAATCGATATTCCTGTTGCTCACTTTTCTTCAATGCAATCCCCTTCTTTCGAATGTTCATAAGCAATTTTCACAAGCTGTTCAACATGGTCATCCGCAAGTTCATAATAAATTAGTTTCCCCTTGCGATGCGATTTTGCTAATGCATTATCACGTAAATAGCGTAAATGATGTGAAGCTGTGGCTGTGGATGAACCAATAATGGCTGCTACATCACAGACACACAACGATTTTTCAATTGTTAATGCGTATAGAATCTTTAATCGTGTTTCATCTGAAAATGCTTTAAAGAATTGGGCTAATTTCTGCAATTCAGGAATTTGACTTTGTACTCGCTCTACCGCTTCTTCATGTACTTTAGTTACTTCACACATATCTTTTTGCATTTTTTCCCTCCTCATTCAAATATCCATTTGATTGTTGATAACAGTATACATTTTTTACATATATTATTCAAATGTCTGTTTGATTGTTCAAGACACTTTTCTCCATTGTTTATATCCAGAATATTCAATATAATTAATAAAAAGGTTGTTAGGAGGGATTAGTTATGAATAAAGGGCGATGGAATGCTATAACGGATGTTCCAAATGTACATGTTGGTCATGTAACACTACATAAGAAGATTAATGAAGAAGATACAATTTGCACTGGTGTAACAGCCATCTTACCTCATAACCAAAATTCATTTGAACAAAAAGTACCTGCTGCAAGCTTTGTATTAAACGGCTTTGGTAAAACAGCCGGTCTTATACAAATAGAAGAGTTGGGAGTACTAGAATCACCTATCATGCTAACTAACACATTTAGTGTTGGTGCAGTTTTAGAAGGCACTTTGCAGCATATGTTGCAAGAAAATCCGTCAATTGGAGATTCTACTAGTTCACTTAATATTGTTGTTGGAGAGTGTAACGATAGTCATTTAAATAGCATGCGTTTAATGGCAGTTAGACCTGAGCATGCACAAAATGCAATCCAATATGCTGAGAGTGGTCCTGTTCAACAGGGAGCAGTGGGTGCTGGTAAAGGTATGATTTGTTACGGTGTCAAAGGAGGAATTGGTTCCTCTTCTAGAATTGTAGATAACGAAGATCAACCTTATACAGTTGGAGTATTATCCTTAACAAACTTTGGTAATGCCCATGAATGCAAATTCGCGAAATGGCAACAAGAACAAATCGATAAACCAGATGGTTCAGTCATTATCGTTGTCGCTACCAATGCTCCAGTTGATGCACGTCAACTAAAGCGCTTGGCTAAACGTGCTTCCATTGGCTTAGGTAGAACAGGTACACATATCCATAATGGTAGTGGTGATATTATTATCTGCTTTTCAAATGCATATACAATACCACACACATCAAATTCATTTACTGAAGAATATTCAATATTACGTGATGATACAGACGTAATGAATAACCTTTTCCAAGCAGTAATTGAGGCAACTGAAGAATCAATATACCAATCTTTACTACATGCTGAAACGACAACCGGAAGGAAGAATCGCATGATTAGTAAAGGACAATTATAAAAAGGAAGCTTGGCATTTTTGCCGAGCTTCCTTTTGGTATTAAGCGAATATTTGCCAACCAAGCGTTACGAAAACAATTCCGACAAATAATGTGAGTACTGGGTATAATAGCACTGCACGATAATCACGTTCTTCAATTAATTTTACAACGTCAAAAGCAAATGTAGAAAATGTAGTGAATGCTCCTAAAAACCCAATTATGAAGAATGAAGAAAACGTCTCTTGCTCAGCCCCTATATGTAAAGCCATTCCCATTAATAGTGAACCAACACTATTTACAAGAAAGGTACCTATAAAAAAGGGTTGATCCTTACGTTTCATCCACTCTATCACACCATAACGAGTGATGGCACCGAGACCACCACCTGCAGCAATTAATAGCCAAATCATAATCGTTCACCTGCTTTTACTTTTGGAACTGTACATAAGTAACCAAAAGAGGCTAAAGCAACGCAAACAGCTGTCATCATAATTGCATATAAGATAGCTAATAATGTGTTAGTCTGCATGAGAGCAAACCAACTTGCAGAAAAAGTGGAGAATGTCGTAAATGCTCCTAACATACCTGTTGTTAAAAGAAGTCGCAATGAATTGGATGGTTTATATCGAATAAATAGCCCGTTTAGAACCCCTAATACGGCACTTCCCGTACCATTTACAAGCCACAATATCCACTCCGAGGGTACCGTTATAGTCACACCATAGCGAAGTATTGCTCCTATCATACCGCCCAGCGCGACCGATATTATTTCTACCATTTTAAACACCTTCTATGTTACTGAGCCTTTAATAATAATTTCTTACCGTTAGGCACATCACCTGTAATAATGGTTTCATGATACTGGCCATTCGCCCAATCGTCAACTTGATCGTTATACCACTCAGACTTCATATGACCACTTTGCCCTGGCCCAACAATATGGTATCCCTTCGATAAATCACTTAAATCTGCAATAAAGCGCCAAGATGCACCGTGATTTACATTGCCATTTTCTTTATTTGCAGCTGCTTGTACTGTAAATTTAGAGCCTCCGATTGGTACTGGCTTTGGATTAAGTAATTTTGCTAGAATTGGAGAAGCTGCCGATAGTGGGTGGTTAAATGTTAACTGATGATAATCTCCCCATTGCCATTTTTTAAAACTCTTACCATACTCATCTTCAATATCTTTAATAGTTGTTTTAAAAGAATTATACATAAGTTGGTCAATTCCATCGGCTTTTGTCACCCATGCACCTTGCTTTCCTGCAAATGCTTGGCGTAAGATTTCATCTGTAACATTGTATTTTCCTGACATCATTTCATAAACGTCTTCTGGCAAATTGTCTTCAAACAATTCCTTCTGAACATTAATTATCCATAAATTAAAAACTAGAGGAGCACCCGATTCTTTTGAATCAACTTGATTCCAATCCTCCATCATTTTCAAAATATCCTTATATTCATTTTTACTATCTGATTTTTTTACTGAGCTAAGCATATCTCCCAAAAATTCACCCGCATATAAATTTTTCTGATCCATTTGCAGGTTTTCCATATCTTTTACAGTTAGCTTATTATTGTTTTCTAGCACTTCGTAAATTCGTTCAAAACGATATGGCTGTGCCCAGAAGCTCGTAATATGATATGGATATTCTTCCCCTACTATTTCATTGTTTGCTGTCGCAATAAAACCTTCCTTAGGGTTTACGACTTTTGGTAATTTGTCATAATCAATGTAACCTTTCCAGTCATATTCTTTTGAATCCCCTGGTACCGGTAATTGTCCATCACCTTTTTTACGAATTGGAATACGTCCATTTGCTTTATAAGCAATCGTGCCGTCCTCTGAAGCAAAAACAAAGTTTTGTGCTGGTGCTTGAAAATCTTCTAAAGCTTTTTCAAATTGCTCCCAATTTTCTGCGCGATTCATATTCAGTATCGCTTGTAATTCCAGCGTTGGCTCTAGAGCCGTCCATTGCATAGAGAAAACCGCAGTTGGTTTTTCCTTTTTAAATGCTAAATCTGAAATAATTGGGCCATGTCTTGTTTCTATCACTTCAAAGTCTACCGTTTTGCCACCTTTAATTTTGATGGGCTCATCACGTACTGTAGCCTTTTCCCATTTACCCTCATATTTAAATTCAGTCGTATTACTTGGATTTGGTGTTTCGATATATAAATCCTGTGCATCTGGACCAACATTGGTAACACCCCACGCTACCTTCTCGTTATGTCCTAAAATAATACCAGGTATCCCCGCAAAAATAACTCCACTTACATTTTGAGTTGGAGACTCCAAATGCATTTGATACCAAATAGATGGTGTACTTAAACCTAAATGAGGGTCATCCGCCAATAATGGCTTTCCTGATTCTGTTTTACTACCGGATACAACCCAGTTATTACTACCGTTAAATTCATGGGGTAGTAGCGATGCATCGAATTGTCCTGCAACCTTTACAGGTGTGTTTTTATTTGCTGCAATAATCGATTTCGCATTTTCTGGATATTTAATGAATAATTCTTTAGCCTCTTCATCTGATAAATTGTTTAATGCCCAGTGTCTAAACGCTAACATATCCCAATTCCCACCTAAATCATAGGCCATATATTTACCAATTGTTAATGAATCAACTGCTGTCCATGGTTCTGGTTCATACCCAAGCAAACGAAACTCATAAGATAAAGTACCCTCTTTCTTTGCTTGATCTATAAATGAATTTACACCTTCTGCATACCAAGCTAAAACTTGCTTAGCCTCTTGTGAATATCCCGCTTCAGATTTTTCTGCAGCAGATTTCAAACTAAAAGTACGAAAGAATTTATCCGTATCTACTGCAGACTCACCGACAACCTCTGCTAGTCTACCGCTTGCTTGTCTTCTCGCTAAGTCCATCTGGAATAGTCGATCCTGAGCTTGCACAAATCCTTGTGCTCGATATAAATCTGCATCTGTTTTAGCTGTGAGATGTGGTACTCCTTTGTCATCTCTTACTACTTTCACATTTTCATCCAATACTGCTACTTGCATTTCGCCATCTACTTTTGGTTTAGATTTTCCTATGTAACCATTAACAAAAATAAGTGCTCCACATGCAATAAGTATTAAAACCCCTATAGTCCAGCTTAGCCATTTCCAAAATCGAACACGCTTTTTCCCTTTGACCATAATTTCGCCTCCCCTTACTCTTACTATATTCGGCTCCCGAAGTATTTTCCCCTTTTAAATAAAATAAAAAACCGCGCTTTTTCGACAAAAAGCGTGGTTTCTCTATTAAAACAAATTATTTTAATGTTAATACGATTGGACAATGGTCACTTCCTAGAATACTAGCATGTACTTCTGCATCCTCAATTTTCTCTTGCAAACGATCTGAGACGATAAAGTAATCGATCCGCCAACCAATATTACGTTCTCTTACTTTATTCATATAAGACCACCATGTATAAGTATCTGTTTGTGTTGGGTATAAATATCGGAAAGTATCTGTAAATCCTGAACCTAACAACGTTGTCATTCTTCCACGTTCTTCTTCTGTAAATCCAGAATTGCCGATATTGGCCTTTGCATTTTTTATATCTATTTCTTCATGTGCAACATTCAAATCACCGCAATAAATAACGGGCTTTACTTCGTCTAAGGATAGCAGGTATGTTCTCAACTCATCCTCCCATTCAATTCTGTAATCAAGACGCGCTAAGTCACGTTTAGAATTTGGTGTATACACATTTACTAAATAGAAATCTTCATACTCTAATGTAATGATACGTCCCTCTTCTTGCATTGATTCGTCACCTACACCATATTTAACAGACAGTGGCGTATGTTTTGTAAAAATAGCTGTACCTGAATAACCTTTGCGCTCTGCATAATTCCAATATTGTTTATAACCTGGTAAATCTAATTCAACTTGTCCAGCTTGGCATTTTGATTCTTGAATACTGAAAAAATCCGCATCAACTTCATTAAAATAATCTAAAAAGCCCTTTTTCAAGCATGCTCGAATTCCATTAACATTCCAAGATACAAATTTCATAGTGAGCTCCCCTTTAAATATAAATACGCCTTCCGCATGTAATACGAAAGGCGTTCTCTGTAGTTTTTAGTTTAATAAAGTTTACAATGATCCGTTTTTAGAAGGTTCTTCTCCAACGATTTTCACTTCTAATTCTAAATCAACATCAAATTTCCCTTTAACAGTTGCTTGCACCATTTTAATAGTGTTGATGTAATCGGTAGCTGTTGCGCCACCTTTATTTACGATAAAGCCAGCATGCTTCGTAGAAACCTCCGCACCGCCTACACCTTTACCCTGGAGCTCACTGTCTTGAATCAATTTACCTGCAAAGTAACCTGGAGGACGTTTGAAAACACTCCCTGCTGAAGGATATTCAAGCGGTTGTTTCGATTCACGCAAAAATGTTAACTCAGCAATTTTTGCATCGATTTCTTGTTGATCTCCTCGTTGTAATTCAAATTCAGAAGATAATACATAATATCCTTTTTTGGAGATAATACTTTTACGGTAGCTTAGGTCAAGTTGTTCTTTATTTAGAACTAACTTTTCGCCTGTTGATGTTAATACAGTTGATTGTAGAATAACATCGTTTATTTCTCCGCCGTATGCACCAGCATTCATAGCCATCGCGCCACCAATAGATCCTGGAATACCACATGAGAATTCTAGTCCTGTTAAAGTTGCCTCTGCCGCTGCTATTGATACGTCTTTAAGCAGCGCGCCTGCTTGTGCATAAACAGTTGTGCCATCGATGTGGATTGTATCCAATTTCGAAAAGTTCAGGACAATTCCTCTAACTCCTCCATCACGTACAACCATATTCGAGCCATTCCCTAATAGCAAAATCGGGATATCATTGTTATTCGCATACTTTACAATTGCTACTGCCTCTTCTTCAGTAGAAGGCATGACAAATACATCCGCGCTACCGCCTAGCTTTGTCATCGTGTATTGATCTAGTGGTTCATCTATTTTAACATTTTCTGGATTTACTATAGTAGATAATTTTGCTGCCCATTGTTGTTTCATTATTGAAAGACCTTTCCTCTCTAAACTTCTATTCCTTCATAGTATGAATAGACAATGGCATTTTTTCAAGTGATTTTCACTTAAAGCCATTTTTTAGACCAATTTTCAATCTCATCAATCGCAGCTTTTAAACCTTGGCCTTTTTCTGTCAAAGTATATTCTACGCGAACGGGCACTTCAGTATACACATGGCGCTCAACAAGACCTTCTTTTTCAAGTTCTTTTAGACGCTCAGATAGCAGTCGCCCGCTAATTGGCATCGACGATTCAATTTCATTAAAGCGCTGTGGTCCATCTAATAATTGATATAAAATTAAGCCCATCCAGCGTTTACCTATCAAATCCATAGATTTTGCTAAACGAGGGCATAATGCTGATTCCTTCATTTGTTTCACCTCTATATATGCTATTGTAGCGGGATTATTTTAAAAAGTAAACTTTCGGTAACTTATTTACTTGACGTAAGTAATTTATTATTTTATAGTTAGTTACGAAAAGTAAGTGTAAAATATTTGAGGGGAGGAACTACTTTGACTTTCAAATTAGATCCCAAAATGACATTAGGATATGTACAGTTACGTGTACAATCTCTAGAAAAGCAAAAAGAATTTTATCAAATGTTAGGGTTCCACGTAATTAAGGAATCCAATTCAGAAGTTATCTTTGGTGCAGGTAGTACTGAACCCATTCTAATATTAACTACTACAGAGGATGCTGTGCCAAGACCAACACGTACTACAGGTCTTTTCCACTTCGCTATATTAGTACCAAGTCGCGAAGATTTAGCGCATGTTATCGGAAATTTATTAGAAATTGGCGCTCCTATTTCTGGAGCAGGTGACCACCTTTATTCTGAAGCGTTTTATCTAAGTGATCCAGAAGGCAACGGAATTGAAATATACCGCGATCTACCAAGAAGTGAGTGGCTGATTGAACCAAACGGTCAAGTGAACACAGCTACTGAACCGATCGATTTCAAAGGCATCATGGCTTTATACAAACCGGAGCGTTCATGGAAAGGGTTTCCAGATGGTACAATTTTAGGCCACATGCATTTAAACGTTACGAACTTAGACGATGCAACAAGCCACTTCTATTTAAAGGCTCTAGGATTAGATTTAATGACTAACTTTATGGATTCAGCATTCTTTATGTCTGCCGGTGGTTATCATCACCACATTGCAACAAATATTTGGCAAGGTGTAGGTGCTCCACTCCCACCAGAAAATGCTATTGGATTAATGGGATACTCTCTTAAGCTGTCTTCAAAAGATGAATTAAACAAACTGAAAGAAAATTTACTAACCTTCAATGTTTCATTCTCTGAAGATGAGGGGAAAATAATTGTAAAAGATTTAAATAAGAGTGACATGATTTTCTATGCATAAGCATAAAATTCATCTGTAACATAACACTCATATTATCTTTAATTCGAAACTCTTGATTTCGAGATAATATTGTATTATGATAAATATACTAAATAACAAACACTTTTTAGGAGGAATTTTAAAATGGCAAAATATAACGTAGACCAAGCTCACTCTAATTTAGGTTTCCAAGTCAAACACATGATGATTTCAAAGGTTAAAGGTAACTTCGGTTCTTTTACTGCAGATATCGATGCTAATCCAGAAGATTTAACTGGTGCATCAATTAAATTCGAAATTGATGTTGCGAGTGTAAATTCAAACAATGAAGATCGCGATAATCACTTAAAGTCAGCTGAATTCTTTGATGCTGAACAATTCCCTAAAATGACTTTCGTTGCTACAAACATTAAATCTACAGGTGACGGAGAATACGAAATTACTGGAGATTTCACAATTAAGGATGTAACGAAATCTGTAACTTTTGAAGCTGAATACGGTGGTAAAGGTACTAACCCATGGGGTCAAGAAGTTGTAGGTTTTGAAGCTGAAACTAAAATTAACCGTAAAGACTTCGGTTTGACTTGGAACGCAGCACTAGAAACTGGTGGCGTACTAGTTGGCGATGATATCAAAATTAATATCGAACTTGAAGCGAACCCTGCTTAATTCAATTTAAAACTTCTAAGAAAATTGCTATTACCCTAGCAAGCCTAACCAGTCACACTTTTGTGACTGGTTATTTTTTTGTTTCTTCATTAAAGCAAAGGACCTTTGAGGTACAAAGTGGCGACCGAATTGAATTGCCTGTAAGCGGGCGTGAATACGGAATCCTCGTAGAGGGAGACTTTGGTTTACTAACATTTCAAGGCACTCGTTATAAAAGTTTTGAACGCAATAGAAAAGAGGGAAGCACCATTTAATGGGCCTCCCTCTTTCTTTATAAATAGCCTAACTAAAAATTAGGCATTCACTAATAATCTTATATTAAGCGTGAACAGCTGATAATGATTTTGCTGCTGCTTTAACGCGTTCCATACCTTCAGCAATAATTGCTTCTGCTTTGTCTGGCATTGCGTTATGGCCTTCGATTACTACTTCTTCAACTGACATACCGAATACGCCACCGAATACATTACGCATATAGTTTACAGCCATTTCCATTGGTGCTGTTTCTGGAGTTGAATAGATACCACCACGAGCGCTTAAAAGAATAGCTTTTTTCTCTGGCATTAAGTTAATCATGTTACCTTCTGCATCATATTTGAAAGCAAAACCTGCTTGGTATACGTAATCAACGAAAGTTTGTAATTTAGCTGGAATTGTTAAGTTCCATAATGGGAATGCGAATACTACTACGTCAGCAGCAGTTAAAGCGTCCATTGCTTTTTGTTTTGCAGTAAGAAGGCGACCTTCTATATCTGTAAGTTCTTCACCACTTTGTACTTTACCAAATGCATTGAATAAATCTTGTCCGAAGTATGGTAGATCTTCAGCGAATACATCAAATGTAGTCACGTTTAAATCTTGTGCACCTTTTACTTCCTCCATGAATACTTCATACATTTTACTAGAAACGCCTTCAGTAGAAGGACGGTTATTTGCTTTAACAACTAATACGTTTGTCAATTTAATCTCTCTCTTTCTCTTAGTTAAAAATAGTTCTCGAATAAAATATCTCAAATTCAAGATAATTTTATTTTATAAAAAAACAGATACACTGTCAATGCATCTGTTCTCATACTTTTGACTGAAGATTAAAGTTCACATTTGCCACCTTCACAAATGTCTGTACCTTCTACACCCATCATTTTAAGTGTGGGTTGAATTCCCTCTTCTGCTGCCACTTTACGAATTGTTTCTTCGAATAATTCCTGTGGTTGAGCACCTGAAATTGCATATTTGCGATTTAATACAAAGAATGGGACACCTCTAACACCTATTTGTGAAGCCTCTTGAATATCAGCCAATACCTCTGAAGAATAATTATCTGAATTTAGTACATCTAGTACTCTCTCACGATTTAAACCGACTTCTACTGCCAACTCTACTAATACTTCAGTTAAGCCAAGTTGTTTTGCTTCAATAAAGTGCGCACGTAGTAAACGCTCAGTCATTTCAGCAGCTTTACCTTCTGCTTCAGCGTATTTTGCTAAACGATGTGATTTAAAAGTATTAGCAGGTTTCATATTTTCAAAATCAAAATCTAATCCTACTTCTTTTGCACGGCCAGCAACACCAACTGTTTGGGCTTTTGCCGCTTCAATTGTAGAGCCGAATTTTTTAGCTAGCGCTTCGTACATGGATTCATCCGTAATAGCCGGAGTGTTTGGATCTAACTGATAACTCTTAAATATCACTTGTGTTTGTTCACTGAATCCCGTATTTTGCAAAGCTTTTTCTAATTGTCTTTTACCGATATAACAAAATGGACATACATAGTCTGACCAAATTTCAATTTTCATCAATGCTCACCTCTTGCAGATATTGTATATGTGAACATTTGAAACAGCAATTTATCTGCTTATACATAATTTCTCAAATACTCCACATGCTAAAAAAAATGTACTTGGAGGCATCTTATGGCATCTTCAATTTGGCTAGATAAACAAGCACCTTTTGCAAGACCTTCACTCGAACAATCAATCGAAACTGACATCTGTATTATTGGTGGGGGTATTTCTGGCATACTCGCTGCTTACTTACTCTCAAAAGTTGGTAGGAAAGTTACTTTATTAGAAGGTAATACTTTATTTTCAGGTACTACCGGCCATTCTACTGGGAAAGTAACTGCACAACAAGGTCTATTATATAGCCAACTTATTACTAAATTTGGTGTCGAAGCAGCACAACAATATTATGAACTCAACCAGCAAGCAGTGGATCTATCATTTAATTTAGCAGAACCCGATTGTGTGCATCATGCGGATTCATTTTTATATACACAGAAAGCTGACGGCAAAAAGGACTTAGAAGATGAATGGAAGGCTTACCAGACTCTTGGTATTCCTGGAGAATGGAATGCCGATTGCGAAATTCCATATGACATTGCCGCCTCCTTAAAAATGCCCAAACAAGCACAAATCCATCCTGTACGCTTTGGACGGACTATCGCAGAAAAGGCAATCCAATCAGGAGCTGAGATTTACGAGCATTCACGCGTGCAAAAGGTCAATATCTTAAAACCATGTGTAGAACTAGAGAATGGTCATACAGTTTGTTATAAAGAACTAATCTTATGCTCCCATTATCCACTAGAAGGTATAATTGGTATGCAAATTTTCAAACTGGAAGTCACTCGTTCTTATATCGTGGCTTTTGAGGCAAGCGAATTGTATAAAGGTCAGTATTTATCTATCGATAAACCTGGTCGCTCTATTCGAACAACATTAATCGATGACAAACCTTTTATATTATTAGCTGGGGATAGCCACCCGGCAGGTACTATTTCTAATACCTCCATGTATTATGAAGCGTTGCAATTAGAGGCTAAAGATAATTTCGCAGCTAACCACTGCAACTATCACTGGTCAGCGCAAGATCCTGAAACGGTAGACTTAATTCCTTATGTTGGGCAGATTAGTTCCCGTTTACCAAATATTTGGATGGCCTCCGGTTTCAGAAAATGGGGATTAGCTAATTCAATTGTGGCAGCACAATTGCTCCGAGACGGAATTGTTGGAAAACAGAATGTCGGAATCTCTCTTTATTCTCCGAAGCATACTAAATTCGGAGATGCAGTTTTACAAGCTTTAAAACTAGGTGGTAAAGTAACGAAGGATTTTGTCGGCGGTCATGTCACTCGTCGTGCTATGCCGCGCTGTACTCATTTAGGTTGTAAAACTAGATGGAATGAAGCTGATGAAACATGGGACTGTCCTTGTCATGGCTCACGTTTTTCAAAGGATGGTGCAGTACTTGAGGGACCTGCAGTATATCCACTTGACCTAAGTGGATTATAAAGTTGGTCGTAAGTGTAATCTTCTTGGTTCTTATCAGCAATAAAAAAAACTGCCTATTTCAATTGAAATAGGCAGTTCCTCCTCTAATGAGGATTATTTTAATGCGTCAGTTAATACTGGGACAATTTGTTTTTTACGAGAAACTACACCTTTTAATAGCGCACGATTATTATCTGCCACAACATTAAATGCTGCATAAGCTTTTTCAGCTTGTGCACCTATTGCAACAGCAACTGAATCATTGTTTATGATATCCGTTACAACAAAAAAGAATAGGTCTAGACCTTTTTCTGCAACAGTGTTGTTCAATAAAACCTCTAAATCAGCTTGGCGATCCAAAACGTCATTTACATCAACAGCATTCACTTGAGCGATGACAACTTTGTGGTCTCCCATGCTGAATTCTTTTGCATCAAGAGAAAGTAAATCTTCTAATGATTTATCACTTAAATCAGCACCTGCTTTTAACATTGCAAGCCCATACGCAGCAGCGTCAACATCTGCAATTGCAGCTAACTCATTCGCTGCTTTTACATCTTGCTCTGTACATGTTGGTGATTTGAATAATAATGTATCCGAGATGATAGCAGATAACATAAGACCTGCATAGTTAGCTGGAATCTCAACTTCATTTTCTTTGAAGATTTTATTTAGAATTGTTGCTGTACAACCAACTGGTTCAGCGCGGTAGTACAATGGATCTGCTGTTTCAAAGTTAGCAATACGGTGATGATCAATAACTTCCGTTACTTGAACTTCAGCAATATCATCAGCACTTTGTTGACGTTCGTTATGATCAACTAATATTACTTGAGCAGCTTCTCCTGCAACTTTTTCCACTAAGCGTGGTGCATCAAATCCGAATTTTTCTAAAGCGTAAGCTGTTTCGTTGTTCAGTTCGCCAAGGCGAACAGCTTCAGCATGAATGCCTAGTTGTTTTTTTAAATATGCATATACTAACGCAGATGTGATTGTATCAGTATCTGGGTTTTTGTGTCCGAATACAAGTACTTTACTCATTTAAATTTTGCCTCCTAGATTTCAATAATTTCCGAATATATCTTATCACAATTAGCACTGAAAAAGAATGTCAGCACTTTGATGTTAAATGTTCAAGCCTTATTATAGCCTTAATTAAAAACATATTATTCCTGTATTATATTTTTATAAAGTTAATTTTACAAAACCACACTATCTGTTCCAAAATACCCTTAGATTAACATAGTCTTTTTTATCCATTAAAATTAATAATAATCATAAAAATCATGTAATTAGACTTAATACTATGTTACTATTTCTAATATAATATATACATATAATAAAGAGGGGTAATAATGGAAAATAAGATTGAAAAGAAATACATACCACTAGCTGAATATTTCAGCTCCGCAAAAGACGATAAAATTCAACTTTCCTTCACAGAAATCGAAACAATTATGGGACATTCATTACCTAACTCCTCCTATTTAAATAAGAGTTGGTGGAAAAAAACTAAACCTCCTCTAAAACATTATCTAGCTTGGGTAGAACAAGGATACTACGTAACTACAATACAACCTGGTTATCATGTGACGTTTGAAAAACCTACAAATAACAATAATGATGAATTGGATAGTTTAGAAAATGCCAAAAATACTTTTATCACTCGCTCCATTGAAACGGATGATGCACGTAACTTAGCCCAATTATTATCTACGTTAGATGCAGAGACAGATTTTATGCTCTATGGTAAAAACGAACGTGATCCATCTGTACAAAGTGTACGCAAGAAAATTACTAACTTGCGTAAAAGCAGTTCTAACTCCATTATTGTAGCAGTTGTTGAAGGTCAAATTGGGGGCTTGATCTCTATTTCTGGTAATAAAGCTCCACGTGCTAAACATCGTGCATCAATTTATCTCGGTGTCATGCAGAAATTTACTAACCAAGGGATTGGTACAGCACTTTTAAAAGAGGCTGAAAAATGGGCAATATCAAATACCATTCAAAGACTAGAACTAAGTGTTTGTAAATCCAATGCTATCGCAATCAATATGTACAATAAATTCGGCTTTACAATAGATGGGGAGCGTCGACAATCATTGAAAATAAACGATGAATTTGAAGATGAACTTTATATGAGTAAACTATTAAATATGTAATCACTAAAAAAAACTATGCAAATTTTGCATAGCTTTTTTTATTATCGATAAACTTTTTGACTTACTGTAAGTTGATCCATCAATTCTATATTTGGTTCATATCCAATCCCAAAAATTTCCGGCACTGAAATATAGCCATCTTCAACAACTACTTCAGGAGAAATAATATCTTGAGACCAATAATGACTTGATCCTGCAGTATCACCTGGTAACACAAAGTTTTCTAGCGTCGTAAGTGCGACATTATGTGCTCGCCCAATACCAGATTCTAACATGCCGCCACACCAAACTTTAATATCATGTTGCTGGCATAAATCATGAATTCGTTTTGCCTCAGTTAAACCACCTACACGACCAAACTTGATATTGATAATACCACAGCTTCCAAGCTCAATCGCTGTACGTGCATCCTCATAAGAACAAATACTTTCATCTAAACAAATTGGCGTTTTTAAATGCTTTTGCAGCTTTGCATGGTCGATAATGTCATCCGATGCAAGTGGCTGCTCAATCATCATTAAATTGTACTCATCTAGTTTTTTAAGCAATTCTATATCATCTAAAGTATAAGCTGAATTGGCATCTACCATTAGCGGCACTTCTGGAAACTTTGCTCGAATTGCATGAATGACATCAATGTCCATACCTGGTTTAATCTTAACCTTCATACGTTTATAGCCTGCTAAAATATTATTTTCAATGCACTGTAGCAGTTGATCAATTGTCGGCTGAATACCAATACTTATACCCACTTCAATTTTCTTTTTCGATCCACCTAATGCATGCGAAAGTGATTGTTTTGTACTCTTCGCATATAGATCCCAAATGGCACATTCAAGAGTCGCCTTTGCCATTTTATTTTGGCGGATTACTTTGAACATATCGCTTATTTCATCAGGATGCTGAATATCTTTCTTAAGCACTAGTGGAATAAGGAAATCTTCAAGCATATGCCAACTCGTCTTAACTGTCTCTTCTGTATACCAAGGGATTTCAAATGCAACCCCTTCCCCCCAACCGGACATTCCACTATCATCTTTAGCTTCTAATATTAAAAACTGCTTATCTTGCACTGTACCGAAGCTTGTTACAAATGGCGATTTCATTCGCATACTTAGTTGCCGAATTTTAATTTCTGTTATCTTCACGCTACCGCACCTTCCACTATCGAATCTTAGATTAACGTTTTAATAAAAGATACGCTAATCTAAGATTTTCAGCAAGAGAGGGCTTCCTTTTCCACATGTGCAAATGCACCTAATACTGTTCGTGCCAAAATTTCTACTCCCACAATCAATTGAGCCTTATTAAATGTCATTTTTGGATGATGTAGCCCTGGAGTTAATCCACAACCAAGCCCTAACATTGCTGCCTTTACATTTGCCCTTTTAACCGTATAAAAATGAAAATCCTCTCCACCTGGTGTAATAACAGGGGGACGCAAATACTCTTCACCTACGGATTCAATAATTGCTTGCTCAATTATATCCTTTGCTTCGTCATCTACTTCAGCTGCTGCAACCCTTACTTGTTCTTGTAAATCAATTGACACTTCATACAACGATTCAATTGCACGTATTGTACGCTCTATTCCATAATGCAACTGCTCGATTCCTTCATTTGTTTGAGCACGAACATCAATCGTGAAATAGGCTTTCGCCGGAATTATATTCCCTGATTCTCCACCCGCTTGAAATTTCGTCACTTTTACCGAAAATGGAATCATTGTATCTATATGAATCGTTTTTAGTGCTTCGATTAAGCTTGCACCAATTTCAATTGCATTTTTACCTAAATGGGGTCTTGCAGCATGTGATTCCACACCGTTAATTTGGCCACTTAATAGTCTGGATGCACCATGATATAGCGCTGGGCAAAATGTGCCATCACGTAGCTCCTGCACCGGCCGGACATGTACTCCAAATAAATAATCCATATCGTCGACCAATCCACGGTCAACAAAGGACAATGCTCCCTGTCCTTTTTCTTCAGCAGGTTGGAATAATACCCGAATGGTACCTCGCCACGTTCTTTTCAAGCGCTTTAATAGTAGTAAAACGCCAATCACCATTGTCATATGCGCATCATGTCCACACGAATGATGCGCCTGAAATTCCCCATCAACTTCTTGCCATAAGGCATCGATATCAGTTCGTAGTCCTACAACAGGTCTACCCTCACCGATTTCCACATATAAACCAGTACTATCTGCAAACGTATGAACCTCGTACCCTTCTTGTTCTAATATTCCTTTAATATAATCTGTAGTCCGCCTTTCTTTCCAGCTAATTTCAGGATTTTCATGCAGATACTTAAAAACACTTTTCAATTGTGGTTCAAGTAATGTTAACTGCTCCTTCATCATAAGCGTCTCCTATCTATTTATTTTTGAAAATATATGTTTATACTTAGATTTCCTAACATAATTTTTTCTCTCTTATAGGTATATATATGTAACATGCCATTTTGATATCGTGAACAATGTTTAATATTCATCAAAAAAACCCGTTTAGTGAAAAAACGGGTTTAGAATTTCTTACATTAAATTTAGTTTTTTTGCTTCAAATATAAGCTCGTCCTTAAATTTCGGATGCGCAATTTCGATTAACGCCTTAGCCCTCGCTGATATCGATTTGCCTTTTAGCTCGGCTACACCATACTCCGTTACTACCTTATCTACTTCATTTTTGGAGGTTGTTACGACTGAGCCGTTTGTTAATAAAACTTTTATTCTCGATATGGTATCGTTTTTCGTAGTCGAATGCATGCATATAAATCCACGGCCATTTTCCGCAAAATTTGCTCCACGTGCAAAATCAAATTGTCCACCAGTGGAAGAATAATACTTGCCTGCAACTGTTTCAGAGGCGCATTGACCATACATGTCCACTTCCGTTGTGGCATTAATTGAAACGATATTATCCTCTTTGGCAATTAAGCGTGGATCGTTCGTTACATCAACTGTTTGGAATTCAACAATTGGGTTATTATGCAAAAATTCATATAATTTATCCGTCCCTAACGCAAAAGTACCAACGATTTTCCCCTTATTCGTTTTCTTCTGAGACCCATCGACTACACCTTTCTCCACTAAACCAACTACCCCGTCCGTTATCAGTTCCGTATGAATACCTAAATGGCGATGATCATTTAGTAAACTAATAACCGCATTTGGAATCGAACCTATCCCAGCTTGTAATGTATCACCGTTTTTAATATATTCTGCAACATATTCTGCAATCCGTATGTCTTTTTCTTCGATTACTGGGTCTGGATTTTTTACAAGCGGTGTATGATGCTCAATAAACCCTTCGATTTGACTAATATGTATTAAATTTTGACCAAATGTTCTTGGCATATGCTCATTTACTTCCAAGAAAAAGGGTGCATTTCCTATAAAACATGCAGCATAATCTGCTTGTGTTCCAAGCGTAAAATATCCGTGCTCATCCATCGGTGAAGCAACTGCCATTACAAGAGATGCTTTAGTATAATCCTTCATAATTCGTGGTACTTCATGAAAATAGTTTGGCATCAATTCACAATGCCCATTATGATAAGCTTTACGTGTAGCACCACTCAAAAAGTATGAGACATGTGATAAGTGTCCTTTATAAGCTCCACCTATATATTTACGTGGATGCATCGTTAACATTTGATGAATACGCACATCTTTTAAGTATTCTGCGTTCTCTTCCAAAACATCCAATAACTTTACTGGTTCTCCATTCGATATCGGTATAATAATATCTGCCCCTTCCTCAATATATGAGAGGACATCTTGAGGTTTTTTTAACTTCTGTTTGTAATACCCTTGAAAAATATTTACCATACAACACACTTCTCCGTTTCTGCTTTAAGTATGCATTTCACTTAAAAATATCACCTTTCCTTTAGCGTAACATAATCCTACTATTTTCACGGCTTTTTTATACAAAAAGAAAAGGCATCCATATGATACCCTTTCTCTGAAATACTATTCTCCACTAAAACTATTAACAATTTCCTTCGAGATATCCACATTCTTAGAAAAAATAGTGGAAAAGTCTCTTAGATATCCAAAGAAGATTAAATCTACTTCAAATAAATAATTTTTTTATCCACTATACACACTTTTATCCCCACTATACACAAAATGTTATAAAAAAAGCAGCTCACCTTTGAAAAGGGAACTGCCACATGTGTATAACTATTATTTAAACGCTTGGGCTGCATGTATAGCCTTTTTCCAGCCCTTGTATAAGTTTTCACGTCTATCTTCTTCCATATTCGGACTGAATTGCGTATCTAAATTCCAGTATTTCGAAATCTCGTCACGATCCTTCCAGAATCCAACTGCCAATCCTGCTAAATATGCTGCACCTAGTGCTGTAGTTTCATTAATTGATGGACGCTCTACTGGAACATCAAGTAAATCTGCTTGGAATTGCATTAACAAATTATTCATGACAGCTCCGCCATCCACACGTAATGTCTTTAACGAGATACCTGAATCTGCTTCCATTGCACCCAGCACATCTTTTGTTTGATACGCTAATGATTCAAGTGTTGCTCGTATGAAATGCTCTTTTTCTGTACCACGTGTTAAACCGAATACAGCACCACGTACATCACTATCCCAATATGGTGTACCTAACCCAACAAATGCGGGAACAACGTATACACCATCAGTAGAGTCAACCTTTTCTGCATAGCGCTCACTTTCTTTTGAATCATGGAACATCCGTAAACCATCACGTAACCATTGAATAGCCGAGCCCGCTACGAAAATGCTACCCTCTAATGCATACTCCACTTTACCATCTATTCCCCAAGCAATCGTTGTTAACAATCCGTTCTCGGATTTAACAGCCTTTTCACCTGTGTTCATGAGCATAAAACATCCTGTGCCGTAAGTGTTTTTCACCATGCCACTTTCAAAACAAGCTTGACCGAATAAAGCAGCTTGTTGGTCACCCGCAATACCAGCAATAGGTACTTCTTGACCAAAGAAGTGATTTCCATCCGTTAAACCATACACTTCAGATGAAGGACGAACTTCTGGTAGCATTGATGCTGGGACACCCAAAATCTCTAATAGCTCTTCATCCCATTTTAAGTCGTAAATATTATACATTAATGTTCTAGAAGCATTCGAATAGTCGGTTACATGTACTTTCCCATCTGTTAGTTTCCAAATCAGCCATGTATCAATCGTACCAAATAATAAATCACCATTCTCCGCTTTTTCTCTTGCCCCTTCAACATTATCTAAAATCCACTTCACTTTTGTGCCTGAGAAGTATGCATCAATAAGTAATCCCGTTTTATCTCTAAATAAATCATTATAGCCTTTATCTTTCAGCTCTTCACAAATGCCCGCTGTTTGGCGTGATTGCCATACGATAGCATTATGCACTGGTACTCCCGTATTTTTATCCCAAACAACAGTCGTTTCACGTTGATTGGTGATACCAATTCCTTGAACTTGATATGCATGGACATTTTTCTCTGAAAGGACACCCGCTATGACAGATGAAATTGAGCTCCAAATTTGCTCTGCATTATGCTCTACCCATCCTGATTGTGGGAAATATTGTGGAAATTCCTGTTGAGCACTATTAAAAATATTGCCTTCTTCGTCAAATAAAATTGCACGTGAGCTTGTAGTACCTTGGTCTAATGCCAGAATATACTTTTTTGTCATATGATGACCTCCAGATTTTAATTTATTATTCTATCTTACAACTTTATTCACTGTAGATTGTGCTCCTACGAAAATTGCTAGCACGATTACTCCAACTATCCAAAATGCGATACTATTTTCTCCTTCAAAAACTTGCTTATAAAATAATGCTCCAAACAATCCACCAATAATCGGACCGACTACTGGTACCCATGAATAACTCCAGTTGGAATCTCTTTTCCCTGGAATCGGTAGGAAGAAATGTGCTATACGAGGCCCTAAATCACGTGCTGGATTAATAGCATACCCTGTTGGGCCACCAAGTGCCATACCAATTACGATAATTAAAGCACCTACTATTAAAGGATTTAAGCCATCTGTAATATTATTTGTGCCTATAGCTAAAATACCAAGAACTAAGATAAATGTTCCAATCATTTCCGTTGTTAAATTTGATAACGGATGATTATATGCTGGTGCTGTACAAAATACACTTAGTTTAGCATCGGGATCTTCAGTTGGTTTCCAATGCGCCAAATAAGTTAGGTATACTAAAATAGCTCCAATAATTGCTCCAATCATTTGCGCAAGTATGAACATTGGAACATCTGCCCACTCGAACTTTCCGATCGTGGCTAATGCAATTGTCAATGCAGGATTTAAATGTGCACCACTTATCCCTCCAACTGCAAATGCTCCCATAGCTACTGCAAGACCCCAGGCAACAGTAATAACAATCCAACCACCATCTTTTCCTTTAGAACCTTTCAAAGAAACAGCCGCAACAACGCCGCCTCCGAACAATATCAAAATCATTGTCCCTACTATCTCGGCCATAAAAGTTGACATACCGTACTCCTCCTTCTTCATAACGATATAATGAAAGCGTAAACAATAAAATATATTCTCATAGAATTCAAGTTATGCTTATTCAATTATAATAATAATATGTTTCAAGGTTTGCTATGTAAAAAAATATGCTTAAAGAGTAATACATTAATTTGCAAATAAAAAGACCCCTCAAATAACTCAGTTATCTGAAAGGTCATCTAGTTGTGCTATTTACTCACTAATTGCATTCTTCAGCATTTGTTTACGCTCTATTTTTTTCACTAAGAAAATACTGATTTCGTAAAGCAAAATCATCGGTATTAAAACTAATAAATGACTAACAAAATCAGGTGGCGTTGTCATTGATGCAAAAACCGCCATAAATACATATGCCCATTTTCGAATCGCCTTCATTATATCTGCCGTAAGTAAACCAATTGAAGATAAAAATAGAGCTACAATCGGCAACTCAAATAAAATGCCGACGGGTACAGTTGTCATTATTAAGAAATGAATATACTCACTTGCCGATATCATAACATCAAAATTCGTCTGACCGATACTGATTAGAAATTTATAGCTAAGTGGGTTAACTACAAAAAAGCCAAAAGAAATACCAAGTAAAAATAGTAACAACATGACTGGAGAATACATCCCAAGAAAACGACTTTCAATTTCCTTTAATCCTGGTTTTATAAAACTCCATAAAAAATGCATTAAAAAAGGTAAGGCTAACCCAAGAGCCATAGTACTAGAGATTGACATATAAAACTTCACAACCTCTAATGGCCCTAAAATAACAAGTGAATTTCCTTTCGTAATAAAAGGAAACCACCAGTTAACTGATGCAAATACAACAAAAAAGAAAAAGAGAAAAACCACTAAACCTTTAATCAGCTGCTTACGTAAATCTGCTAAATGATCAAATAATGATTCAACCACATCTTTGACTGCCCATTCAGTAGCCGATGAATCTGTAGAGAGTACTGTTGAAACTACAACAGTTTCTTGTCCTTTGTCTGCTAATGCCTTTTTTATTGTTATCTCTGTCTCATAAGGTTCTTTGTCTAAAGGGCTTAATATTTTTTTACTGTTATTTTCATAAGGATCCATAGGCTAAATATTTACCTAAATTTCTTTTTTCTTTTCAGGTGGTGTTTCATCGTCGTCATCCATTAATCCCTTTGTAGACTTCTTGAATTCTGCAAAAGTTTTCCCTACTGCCGATCCGATTTCCGGCAATTTTTTTGGACCAAAGACAATAAGAACAATAACTAAAATAATGATTAAACCTGGTATTCCGATTGCAGATGGACTAAACATATTGCCTTCCTCCTTTATTAAACGAGCGAGCCGCCCTTTTTACTGTATTTGATAATACCCTCAGCACATCGATAAGCTAAAGCACCAACTGTTCCAGTAGGATTGTAACCACTATTATTCGAGAAGTTTCCAGCACCTACAACGAACAAATTATCTGCATCCCAATGTTGTAAGTAGTTGTTCACAACACCCTCTTCTGGCGTTAAGCTCATAACAGTTCCACCGGTATTATGTGTAGATTGATAAGGGACAATATTATATTGGTCAATTTCTGAATTGACTACAACTGTTTTTGCGCCCATCTCTTTTAAAATATCTCCACATTTTTTCGAAATATGTTTGTGTAATGCTCTGTCTTGATCTGTAAAGTTATAAGTCATCTGTAACAATGGGACACCATAGGAATCCTTATAAACATTATCTAACGATAAATAGTTCTCTTTGTGAGGTATTGATGCACCTTGACCACCAACCCCTAATGAGCGCGTATAATTTTCAATAGATTGCTTTTTAAACTCCGCTCCCCAAGTTGGCGTATCAGGTAAAATAGGATTTGTACCAATAGGTCTCGTGCCCGTTTGCGTTAATGCGACATTAGCACCATGAATAAATTTTAAATCTGAGTGATCAAAATTATCACCATTCAAATCATCAAAACACATACCTAAAGCACCTGCACCCATAAAAGTATTATATTGTTCATCAAAAAAGCCTGAAGCGCCAGGTAAAATTTGGTAGCAATAATTCCGACCTAGTGTTCCTTTTCCTGTTGTCGGGTCATACATTTCACCGATATTCGATACCATAAGTAATTTTGCATTATTCATGACATAACTTGTTAGTACTACAACATCTGCTGGCTGAATAAACTCTTCACCTGAAATTGTATCTAAATACTTTACTCCCGATACTTTATTTCCCTTTTTTACTACTTCTACAACATTTGCATGGAATCGTGGCTCAAAATTACCTGTTTTAGTTGCTGTTGGTACAACAGTAATTTCTGGTGATGTTTTCGCACCGTATTCACAGCCAAAACGTTCACAGAAACCACAATATTGACAGGCATTTATTTGTTCACCATCGGGATTTTTATATGGTTCCGACAGATTGGCAGACGGCATCATATATGGGCTATAACCTAATTTCCCGCTCGCCTTTTCAAACTTTTTTAAAAGGGGTGTTGTTTTCATCGCAGGTGTAGGATATGGATTTGATCGCTTACCGCCATGCTTGTTTTTTCCATCGCCTGATATACCCGTTGTTTTCTCAAATGTATCGAAATAAGGCTCAAGCTCTTCGTAAGTTAAACCCCAGTCTTGAATTAAATATTCGGCACCTAACTTATTCTTGCCATATTTTTTTTCAGTCATTGTTTTTATTTGAAAATCATAGGGTAAAAAGCGGAATGTTTGTCCATTCCAGTGTGTTCCTGATCCCCCTAATCCTTCACCTAACAAGAAAGAACCTAATTGGCGCATTGGTAATGCCTTCATTTTCCGATTATTACGGAATGTTATCGTTTCACGCGACAAATCTTGCATTAAATCATAACGTATAGCATAACGATACTCATCGTGAATTTGCTGGTAATCCGATGTACCTCGTTTCTGTCCGCGTTCAAGCCCTACTACTTTTAACCCTGCCTTTGCACACTCTGCAGCAATAATTCCTCCGGACCAACCAACCCCTACCGTTACTACATCTACTTTTGGTAAAGTCTTAACCATTATTATTCACCTCCATACTAGATAATCCTAAAGAGACTTAGGTTCATATTTTTTAAATTCATCTTTTTCAATCTCACCGATATATGCCATTTGATGCCCTGGGAAACCTTTCATTTTCCAACCTTCCATATTACGATTGCCTCCGTACATTGGATCAGCATAAGCGCCGTTTAGTGTTGCTGAGCGAAGAAGTGCGAAAAAAAATCCTGATGTCGTCCCTGACATCTTCACCTCATCTTTTTGGAAAGCTGTTAGTATTTCATCCATTTGTTTTTCGGTAATATCTGAAAAGCCCTTCTTAAAACGTTTCTTACTCTCATTCTCTAGAGCCATAACTCCTTGAGTGAAGATTTCAGCACGAGTAAGACGACTTTGATATCCTTGTGTAGGCGCCCCTTCAGCAAATGGTCCTTGCATGTACTCTTTAGAATTACTACCATAATTCCCTGCTAACTGGCGATCAATGAAGTACGGTACACCTAAATCAATAGCACCTGCCCCTAGATTATCTTTTGGAAAGATACGTTCAGTGGCATTTGATAAGACTTGAAAATCGGTCTGACTCATAAAGAACATTCGAGCCGGAACGCCAGTATGCTCATCATGCCCCGTTGTATTATTGGCATTTTTAGATGGCTTAGATTTTTTATTGGTGTTGTAGCCGATCAAACCGCCAATTATCCCACCACCGACTAATGTGCCTGTAGCAATACCCGTGGTTTTCAAAAAATCACGTCTCGATAAGTTTTTCCCCTCTTCACTCATATAGACAATCCTCCTTAACAAAAGTCGTGATAGCGACTATTTACCTTATAAAGTGAACTGATTATTCCGAAATTACAAGTCGTAAATAAATTAATGATTCCGGTGTTTGCACTCATAAAAATAAAAAAGCAGCCTCATTTGAGACTACTTTGCCCTATTTTACAATTTCTCAACCATTTTTTTAGCTGGGAAGGAGAAGAAAATATAATACTGTTTACATTAGTTTGGATCATAGTATTCATAACCCCTGGTCTAGCATCAACAGGGAACCGCCAAATCCATCGTAAAAACTCTGCATCAACCTTTTCAGGGCACCCCTCCCCCATATCAGGCCTTGTCCTCCCGCGATATTGCATAGTACGCTTTAATACTCGATAAGTGCAAAGCTTATTAGAAAAATCGAGAAAAATAATAAGATCCGCATATTTGGCTCGCATTTCTAGTGTAGAATCGAAATTCCCATCAATAATCCAAGCAGGCTTTTCAAGTTCTAAATGAAGTCTTTCTATAAAGTCTTCTTTATTAGATTTCTGCCAACCAGTTTTCCAATAAATAGCATCTAAATGAACGAGAGGCAATTCCCACAATTCACTTAATGTTCGTGACAATGTTGATTTCCCTGCCCCACTAGATCCAATAATCAAAACCCTTTGATGTTTCGCTGGGTATTTCATCTAACATCCCCCTAGCTTTTTACTATTTAATAATGAACTCTTCTAATGCCTTCACTACGCTATTAACAAAGGTATTACCCACTCCCCAATCAAAACGGAAAAAGGCACCTTCTCCACCACCAGAAGCGATTGCATGAATTTTCGTTTTACCCTCTAAATTGTCAACTGTTACTGTTAAGCTTGCACGATTACTAGTACGCATATAATACTTTTCAAGTATACAAACTATTACTTGTTGATCCCCTACAATACGTTCATATTGATCAATAAGCTTTCCAGAAAAACTGCCCTCCACAATATTTGTTTTAATACGTTTTAATACATCCTGTGGTTCAATTGATACGTAAAATTCTGTTCCATCCATAGCTCTCACTCCCTCTATGTATAACTCTAATACGTTAGGAATCTACTATTAGTTTCAAATTGAAAGAAAATTCACTTAACAAGAAGTTTAATCTTTGGCCTGAATTACTTGAACATTTGTATCATCGAACTGACTCACAACACGCTTATCTAATTTTGAATCCGTAATAATGTAATCAATTTGCTCAAGTGGAGCTATTCCACTCATGACATCTTTTTCAAATTTCGTACTATCCGCAGCGATATAAACTTCTTTTGAAATCTCTATAATTTTCTTTCTTGTTATTGCCTACAAAATAAAACGATCTTCTCTCAATAATTATTGAGAGAAGATCGTTATTAGTATCATAAAGGCCTATAAAAGGATATTCCCTCTTATATATTCCTACTCTAATTCTGTTTGTTTTGTCTCTGTACCTAGTGCAATAATTGCAACTACACCTACTATTATCGAGATACAGAAGATACCGAAGATCAAATTCAATTCATATCCTTTTGCTACAAGTGAACCTACAAGTAACGGTCCAAATATTCCGCCTAATCGTCCAACAGAGGCAGCCATACCAGCACCTGTACCACGAATAATTGTTGGATACTGCTCAGGCGTATAAGCATACAAAGCACCCCAAGCTCCTAGATTAAAGAATGATAAGAACATTCCAGCTACAAGTAAAAGACCAATTGTTTCCGCATTACCAAAAACAAGTGCACTGACAGCAGTTCCTAGCAAATAGGTAGCTAAAACAAATTTTCTGCCTGCTCTTTCAATTAGCCAAGCTGCTGTAAAATAACCTGGTAATTGTGCTAGCGTCATTATCAGCACATATTTAAAACTTGCTATTAAACTAAAACCCTTCATAACCATAACACTAGGCAACCACAAAAACATGCCATAATAAGAAAAAACAACTGTAAACCAAACAATCCAAAGCATTAATGTACGACGAGCATATTCTTTCGACCAAACATCTTTAATATTTTGACCGATATTACGTACAACATCTTTTTTGGCTGTAAACTGAGGCGAATCAGGTAAGTGTAACCGCAAGTATATCGCATAAACTGCTGGAAGAGCCGTTAATAATAAAGCAATTCGCCAGCCGTAGTTTGGTATAACAAAATATGAAATAAGTGCTGCTAATAACCAACCCCCAGCCCAGAAACTTTCTAACAAAACTACAACACGTCCACGTTCATGTGATGCAACACTTTCAGAAACAAGAGTTGAAGCTACCGGCAATTCACCACCAAGACCCATTCCAATGAAAAATCTCAAAATCATAAATGCTGCTAGAGTCGTCGTCAACGCAGATAAACCACTAGCAATAGAGAAAATTACAAGTGTCCATATAAATACAGATTTACGGCCAATACGATCGGCTAATATACCGAATACAAAGGCACCAACCGCCATTCCGATTGAGTTAACACTACCAATCCAACCCATTTCACTTGGTGATAGCATCCATTCTTTTGCTAAAGCTGCTATTACAAAAGATAAAATACCAACATCTAATGCATCAAACATCCATCCAACCCCCGCAATACCTAAAAGCTTATTACGAGATATCACCTTAGTACCTGCCTGTTGATTCGTTGTCATTATTGTTCCTCCATATGTCTTTACACTTGAATACACATTTGACTACCCTAACTATACACATCTTTATATTTTGTGACAAGATGCAAAAGAAATTCAATTGTTCCGAAAATTTAGCAATTACCTATTGAAACATATACCCAAAATGAGTTAAAATGTCTCTTATAGAAAAACAAATGTTTTTTCAGGATGAACACAAAGGAGAATGTTATCTATGTGGAAAGGTCTTATCGATCACTATAAAGAATATCTACCTGTCTCAGAAAATACACCTGCTCTTACTTTACATGAGGGTAATACACCACTCATTCATTTAAATACATTATCAAAAGAACTAGAAATCGATCTTTATGTTAAATATGAGGGTTTAAACCCAACAGGTTCATTCAAGGACCGTGGCATGGTAATGGCTGTAGCAAAAGCTGTTGAGGCTGGAAGTAAATTTGTTATTTGTGCTTCAACAGGCAATACATCAGCTGCAGCTGCTGCATATGCAGCACGCGCTGGCATCCAAGCTATTATCGTTATTCCAAAAGGTAAAGTAGCTGCTGGTAAACTAGCACAAGCTTACATGTATGGTGCAAAAATCATCGAAATTGATGGTAACTTTGATGAAGCACTTCAAATTGTTCGTGACATTAGTGAAAACACTTCAGTAACATTAGTAAATTCAGTTAATCCATACAGATTAGAAGGTCAAAAAACAGCTGCTTTTGAAATTTGCGACGATCTTGGCAGTGCACCAGATATACTTGCAATTCCTGTTGGAAACGCAGGTAACATTAGCGCTTATTGGAAAGGCTTTAAAGAATACAATGCCACCAAGCAAACAGGTCTACCAAAAATGTTTGGGTTCGAAGCAGAAGGTGCTGCAGCAATCGTCCGTGGAGAAGTAATACCACACCCAGAAACTGTTGCTACTGCTATTCGTATAGGGAATCCAGCAAGTTGGAAACTAGCCGAAGCTGCTCGTGATGAATCTGGAGGTAAAATCGCTGCAGTTACAGATGAAGAAATTTTAAATGCATACCGGCTAATCGCTTCTAAAGAAGGCGTCTTTGCAGAGCCAGGATCAGCCGCTTCTATTGCTGGTGTACTTCAATCCGTAGAAAACGGTTCAATTCCTAAAGGTAGTCGTGTGGTTGCTGTATTAACAGGAAACGGATTAAAAGACCCTGATACAGCCGTAAAGGCTTCTACTGTCGATATGGTTTCTTTAGCAAATGACGAAGCGGAAATCCGTACTTACATCGAGGGATTGCTATGACAACAAATTGGTCCATATCTGTTCCAGGAAGCACCGCTAATCTTGGACCAGGATTCGACTCTATTGGACTAGCATTAGGCCTCTATTTAACATTAGACGTAACTCTACAAGATCATTGGGAGTTTGAGCATCGCTCAGAACACCTTCCTGTAAATGTTAAAGTTGAAGACCATCTCGTCTATAAAGTTGCGAAAGAAACAGCCGAACGGTACAAAGCTACACTTCCTTCTTGTAAAGTTGTGATGCACAGTGAGCTACCACTTGCTCGTGGACTCGGAAGTAGCGCGTCTGCTATTGTGGCGGGTATTGAACTCACAAATCAAGTATGTGATTTACAACTTTCTATCGAAGAACGTTGTAAACTTGCTTCTAAAATGGAAGGGCATCCTGACAATGCAGCCGCATCTGTACATGGTGGTCTAACGATTGCTTCAACATTGCCAAACGGTCAATTAGAATTGATTAATGCACGAGATGTTGACGCTGCATTTGCTGTTTTCATTCCAAATGTTGAATTAAAAACAGAGGAAGCACGTAAAATATTACCGTCAAACTATGACAAAGCATACGCTGTTCATGCAAGCGCCAATGCCAATATGTTAACTGCTTCATTACTTATAAAAGATTATGAACGTGCAGGCAAATTCATGGAGCATGATTTATTTCATGAACCATTCCGCGCAAATTTAATCCCTAATTATCATGAAATTCGTCAAACAGCACAGGATGCAGGTGCCTTTGGTACAGCTATTAGCGGTGCCGGTCCAACTGTCATCTCGTTAATCTCAAAAGATCGCGTAGATGCTTTCGTTGCAAAAATGAAGCCCCTCTTCCCTTCTTATGATATTAAAGCCGTTCCAGTCGATATAAAGGGTGTTCAAGTTACAAAAGAATAATAGGAATGGAAAATGCCAAGAGCATATGTCTCTTGGCTCTTTTTCTTTGCAATAATCACCGATGTGTTATAGTTATGATCTTTCCTAAATCAAATGAATTGACATTACCCTCCCCTGTAACTATAATGATTACATGTTAGGCGGTGACCGATATGGTGAACAGTCGTGTTTCTGTTGCTATACACATTCTTTCTTTAATCGCTACAACAAATGATTCTAACCAACTTACATCTGAATGGATTGCTAGCAGTGTAAACACTAATCCCGTCGTTATACGTCGGATTAGTAGCCAGTTAAAAAAGGCAAACTTAATAGTCTCCAATGCAGGAGTTGCTGGATATCAATTAGTCAAAGAACCGAAAGACATTACGCTACTAGACATATATAGAGCCGTACAGGCACCAGAGGAGTTATTTGCAATACACGATAACCCTAACCCAGAATGTGCTGTCGGAAAAAAAATTCAATCCACTTTAGATAACGTATTTCAATCTGTTCAGCGAGCAATGGAAGATAAATTGACAGAAGAAACGCTACAAGATGTATTAGATCAACTCTTTCACTAAGAGGCGATCTTTTTTTACAAACAACTTGTAACCATATTAGTTACAACAAATTCTAAGGAGGCAATCATTATGAAAATTGGTATTATTGGTGCAACAGGTAAAGCAGGTAACTTTATTTTAAAAGAAGCAGTATCACGTGGGCACGAGGTAACTGCAATCGTTCGCAGTGCTGCAAAAATAGTGGCTGAAAATGTTGCTGTTATAGAGAAAGATATCTTTTCATTAACAACAGAAGATGTACAAAAGTTTGACGTTATCGTTAATGCATTCGGGGCTCCAGCAGGTGAAGAACATTTACACGTAGAAGCTGGACGCAAGCTTATCGACATTCTACAAGATGCAGCGAGTACAAAACTATTTGTAGTTGGTGGAGCAGGTAGCCTTTTTGTTGATCCAGAAAAAACAGTGACAGTGATGTCTACACCAGATTTCCCTGCAATTTACTTACCAACAGCTGAAAACCAAGGCAAAAACTTAGAGGACTTGAAAGCATCATCTATCACTTGGACATTCTTAAGTCCATCTGCTTTCTTCGATCCAGAAGGTCCACGCACTGGTCAATATATCGCAGGAATAGACCATCTATTAGTCAATACTAAAGGTGCAAGCTACGTTAGCTATGCTGACTATGCTATCGCTGTATTAGACGAACTAGAAAACCCAAAACATGTGAATGAAAGATTCACTGTAGCATCTGAAAACTAAATAACATACTAAAAAACAGGCCCCATGATAATGGGACCTGTTTTTTTAAACTAATAATACTAAACTAATAGCCATTACAGCCATACCGGCAATAACACCATATATCGATGTATGAGCCTCGTCATATTTCTTTGCAGCTGGCAATAATTCATCTAACGAAATAAATACCATAATACCAGCAACACCAGCAAAAAGCACTCCGAACACAATATCATTTAAAAATGGCATTAAAATCAAATATGCTACAAATGCTCCAACTGGCTCAGCTAAACCGGATAAAAATGAAAGCTTAAATGCTTTTTTACGATCTCCTGTCGCAAAGAAAATCGGGACAGAGACAGCAATTCCCTCTGGAATATTATGAATAGCAACCGCAATTGCAATCGCAATACCGAGATTTGGATCTTGCAATGCAGATGCAAATGTCGCAATTCCCTCTGGAAAGTTATGAATACCAATTGCAAGCGCGGTGAATATACCCATCTTCATTAACTTGGCATATTCATCATTTGATGGTCCCGTCTGCATATCTTCAACCTTTTTTACTTCATGAGGATTTTCGTGTTTTGGGATCATTTTATCAATGAGTGCTATTAACAGCATTCCAGCAAAAAAACCAATTACCGTGAATGTGTATCCTTGCTTCTCCCCTAACTCACCAACGAGCGAATCTTTAGCTTTCACAAATATCTCAATAAGTGAAACATAAATCATGACACCTGCAGAAAAACCCAAAGAAAACGATAGGAACTTCGTATTTGTCCTCGAAGTGAAAAATGCTATTAAACTACCTACTCCTGTTGCTAAACCAGCGAAGAGCGTTAACGCTAAAGCAAAAACGACATTTCCATCCATATACTCAACTACTTTCTCTATTAAAATGTTAATTTCATTGTATGCAAAAAGTTTCCTCAACGCAACTTTCTTTAAGTAATAAAAATAAAATGAGCCAAAGAAAATTTCAGATAACGGTAACATTTTTATACGTGCACAATTTAATGAATCACACTTTTGAGTTCAATCAATGAATCCAATCCTTTGTTATTGTGATTTGTAAATCCTTATAATAGTTATTACATGATACAAATTTTTTATCATATCACTATTTTGGAGTGACCTCTTATGGACTATATAAAACGCGGTACCGTTAACTTCCGAAACGCGAATTTAGCTTTATTCGCAGGAGCCTTTAGTACATTTGCAAATTTATACATGACACAACCATTACTCCCAACTTTCACAGAAGTGTTCCACATTTCGCCTACAGTAGCGAGTTTGTCATTATCTGTAACGACTTTAACATTAGCGTTCAGCATGCTAATCATTGGCTCATTATCAGAGGCTTGGGGCAGAAAGAAAATTATGGCATTCTCTATGTTTGCAGGTGCTATTTTAACTTTATTTATTGCTTTAGCACCTAATTATTCAATTTTACTTACATTAAGAATTGTACAAGGCATTGTATTTGCTGGGTTGCCCGCCATTGCTATGGCTTATTTAGGAGAAGAAGTCGAACCTAAAAGTTTAGGTATTGCAATGGGATTATATATTAGTGGTAATACAATTGGTGGATTGGGTGGGCGAATCATCGTTGGGACGATGACCGATTTATTCAGTTGGCGGATTGGGATGATTGCAATTGGGGTGATTAGTTTTATTGTGAGTTTCGCCTTCTACTTTTTGCTTCCTTCTTCTAAACACTTTGAAGCGAAGAAACTTAATGTAAAAGGACTGTTACATTCAATGATCCTTCATTTGAAAGATCCTGCTTTACTAAGTTTATTCGGACTAGGCTTTTTGTTAATGGGGAGCTTTGTCACGCTTTATAATTATATCGGCTTTCAATTGGTAGCACCTCCATTTTCTTTAAGCCAAACAATTGTCGGTTGGATATTCATCATCTACCTTGTAGGTACATTTAGCTCTACATGGTTTGGCAGCCTTTCTGATCGTTTCGGAAAATATAAAATGTTAGTCATTGCAATAGTCATTATGTTTATTGGTGGTATTATCACATTAGAAAACCACTTACTTTTAAAGATAGCTGGTATCGCTATTTTCACATTCGGATTCTTTGGTGGACATTCTATCGCTAGTAGTTGGGTTGGTCGACGTGCTACACATGATAAAGCACAGGCATCCTCACTGTACTTATTCTTTTACTATGTAGGTTCAAGTGTTGGCGGAACGGTAGGGGGAATATTCTGGACAGTATATGGCTGGCATGGGGTAATTGGTATGATTATAAGTTTTCTACTTGCCTCTTTCATATTAGCTTTTTACTTGCGTAAAACTCTGCATGAGCAAGCTCTATAGGGGATATGTGGTTAGGTAACTAACAAAACTAACTTCATTTGAATGATTATTCTATTGTTAGTATGTGTGGATACTATCCTATTAGATTAATAGATCCAACCTTAAAAAGGGTCTTTCATCTATTTTTTAACCGATTTCGAAATAAAACAACCAGTTGTCGATACCTACTCGACGACTGGTTGTTTTACTTCGATTAATTTCAAATAACGTAATACTAAGTATTTTATTGTTCTTCTATTTTTTCCTGTGCTAACTCTTTAAATACTCGTTTTCTTCGTTCATACCATATTACAGCAAGGATAAACCATGTGTAACCCATCGACCAGCCCGCTAACACGTCTGAAGCGAAGTGACGGCTTTCAGCAATACGGGACAAACCAATAAGTACCGTCATCATAACGGCTCCTACCCAAGTGAATATCTTTATCTTTTTAGAATATTGATATTCATTTGCTATATAGGCTAATGTAAATAAATATAAAATCCCAGTCATGGAATGTCCTGATGGAAAACTAAAACTTTTTAGCTGCTCAGGTATGTCAGGACGTGGTCTCTGCACCCACACTTTCAATAACTGATTAAGCACATTACCAGCTGCTATTGTTACAAGGGCAAAAAACATTCCTCGGTAATTGTGATCCCTTATCCATAACACTAATAATAATATAATGGCAATGACCACAACGAAAGCTGGTTCACCAAAATAATGGAAAAGACCTAAAAAATTATTACCCTTCAACAAACCTGATGCCCACTGATCTAAATTGAATACCCAATTACTTTTTATATTTAAAAAGAGAACGATATAAACGATTGTGGTAACTATCGCAAGTGGATAAAACAACTTTTTCATACTAATACCTCCTCACGCTTGCGATTAACATTAATTCTACTATAGCTCTTTTCTACTCGATGTAATAGCAAAATGAACGAAAACAATAAAAAAATGCTCTAGCATCAAGCTAGAGCATTTTCAGTAATAATAAGCTAGGGGAGCATACTTTATTTTGTTGCTTTTACTTCATAGACGTTTTGGCTTGATTCGATTATATACTCTGGTTTAGGCTTGCCGATCTTCGCTTTATGACCAGCGATGTGCTCCGGACTCTTCTCCCAATTTTTCCAATCCTCTTCACTTTGCCATTGAACAAGAATCATTACTTCCTCGTCTCCACGTCTAACTTTCTTCACAAGTACTTTCATATCAATGAAACCAGGTTGCTTCGCTAATGGTGTATCGCCACTAAAACGTTCCACAACTTGTCTAGAAAAGCCTTCCTGTACAATTATTCGTTTCGCTTGATAAAACATATTATAGTGCCTTTTCTACTTCATCAACCATTAATGATACTGATTGTAATCCGCCACCTGATAGGTACCAAACTTCTGGGTTTAAGTAGAACATTTTGCCGTCTTTATAAGCATTTGTTTTCTTCACTAAAGCATTTTCGATTGAGTCTTTAGCAGATGCACCTTCAGTTACTACTGCATCGCGGTCAACTACAAAGATAATATCCGGATTTTTTTCAAGAATGTATTCAAACGATACGTTTTGTCCGTGAGTTGAAGCTTCAATACCTTCATCAGCTGCTTTAAAACCAAATACATCATGAATTACACCAAAACGAGATGCTGGACCGTAAGCACTGATTTTACCTTCTGAACCTAGAATGATTAATGCTTTTTTATCTAAAGCAGATGCTTTTTCGTTAATTGTAGCAATTTTATCATCAACTTTTGTTAGTTCTTCTTTTACTTGATCTTCTTTATCGAAGATTTTACCAGCTAATTCTGTGTTAGCTTTGAATGATTCCATGTATTTTGTAGTGTCTAATCCTACATATACAGTTGGAGCGATTTCTTTTAGTTGTTCATAAAGACTAGCTTGACGACCAGAGATGAAGATAACATCTGGTTTTAATGCTGCAATCGCTTCAAAATCAGGCTCTTTTAAAGAACCAACGTTTTTATAATCAGCGCTTTTATATTTTTCAAGATACTTTGGAACTGAGTCTTGTGGTAATGCAGCAACTTTAACACCTAAAGTGTCAAGAGTATCTAAGAATCCCATATCAAATACAACAACTTTTTCAGCGTTTTTCTTAACTTTCACTTCATCTTTAACGTTATCAGAAGTTCCGTCATCTTTTGAAATACCGAAGTCATTTGTAATCGTAATTTCTTCTGCTTTTGAACCTGAAGTTTCTTCTTTTTTATCGTCTTTAGAGCCACAAGCTGCTAATACTAAAAGCATTGCAAAAACTATCGTAAGTAATTTCCAGTTTTTCATTGGGTAAAGTCTCCTTTTGTTATGAATTAAAATAGACACAAATACGGCAACTATTCATTTCTTGAATAGGTATATCCATATCGTAAATTTCTTTTAATGACTCTGAGTTGATAATGTCATTGGTTGGACCGTCTTTTACAATACGGCCATCTTTTAAAGCAACAATTCGATCTGAGTAAACAGAAGCAAAGTTAATATCATGCAAAACAATAACTACTGTTTTCCCTAAATCATCCACAAGTTTTCTTAGGATTTTCATAATCTGCACGGAGTGCTTCATATCTAAGTTGTTAAGTGGTTCATCAAGTAATATATATTCGGTATCTTGTGCGATAACCATTGCGATAAAAGCACGTTGGCGTTGGCCACCAGATAATTCGTCCAAAAAATCATATTGGATTTCTTCTAAATTCATATACTCTATCGCTTGGTCGATCATTTTTACATCTTCCTCGTTTAAGCGACCTCGAGAATATGGGAAACGACCAAAAGATACAAGCTCACGAATCGTCAAACGCACATTCATATAGTTTGATTGTTTTAAAATTGATACCCGTTTAGCAAAATCATTTGATTTTAATTTCTTTACATCTGAGCTGTCTAGTAATACATCTCCAGTGTCTGCATCAAGTAAACGACTTACCATCGACAGAAGTGTAGATTTACCTGCACCATTTGGTCCGATAAATGACGTGATTTTGCCCCGTTGAATATCGACACTTACCTTATCAACTACAACTTTCTTGCCGAAAAGTTTAGATATTTCTTTCACTTGGATCATGCAGATCGACTCTCCCTTAATAATAGATAGATGAAGTAGATACCACCGACAAAGTTGACGATAACACTTAATGTTGTTGAGAATGTGAACACACGCTCAACGATCCATTGCCCACCAATTAGCGCCACTAAACTCATTAGACCGGCACCAGTGATTAACACTGTATGCTTGTACGTTTTAAAGAATTGATAAGACAGGTTTGCAACGATTAAACCGAAGAAAGTTATCGGTCCAACTAGCGCCGTAGATGACGCAATTAAAATCGCTGAAATAACGAGCATGCGTTTGACGACTTTATCATAAGGAACACCTAAGTTGATGGCATTGTCTCTCCCTAGGGATAATACATCCAAGTCGCGAACCATTCGCCACCCGTATATCATCGTCACTAGTACGATAATTAATGCAAACCAAACTAAGTCTCCACTTACGTTATTGAAGCTGGCAAACATTTTATCCTGCACGCGCATAAATTCGTTCGGATCAATTAATACTTGCATGAATGTCGTGATGCTACCTAACAAAGTCCCAAGAATAATACCTACAAGAAGTAGGAAATAAATTGGTTGTTTTCCTGTACGGAAAAGAAATTTGTATAGTAGAAGTGCGAATCCAATCATGACGACTAATGAAATAACGAAGTTTACTTTTGTATTAAGAACTACTATATGCCCGGAACCTAAGAAGAAGATAATCACTGTTTGCAATAGCAGATAAAGTGAATCTAGTCCCATAATACTTGGCGTTAAAATACGGTTATGCGTAATTGTTTGGAAAACAACTGTTGAATACGCAATTGCAATACCCGTTATGGCCATTGCTAGCACTTTAATACCTCGGCGAGGCAATGCATAGTCATAACTTCCATTTAAACCTTGAAATAAATATAATCCACAGAATACTGCAGCAAATGCTGCTAATAGGATCATTTTTGTACTGTTACGCATACGCCTTCCCCCTAAATAACAAGTATAGGAAGACGCCACTACCAATTACCCCAACCATTAAGCTAATTGAAATCTCATATGGATAAATCAATATCCTGCCTAGAATATCGCAGGCTAATAAGAAAATTGCACCTAATAATGCGGTATGCGGAAGTGTTTTTTGTAAATGATCTCCCTTGAAGATCGATACAATGTTCGGAATGATTAAACCAAGGAAAGGTATCATCCCAACCGTTAGCACAACGGTTGTTGTAACGAGTGCCACGAGGATTAAACCAAAGTTAACGATTCTTTTATAAGCAAGGCCAAGATTTTTCGAGAAATCTTCACCCATACCTGCAACCGTAAATCGGTTCGCATATAAATAAGCGATGATTAAAATAGGTACACTTATGTATAGAAGTTCATAACGACCCTTCATAATCATAGAGAAATCACCTTGTAACCACGAAGATATATTTTGAATGACATCCGCTTTATAAGCGAAAAACGTCGTGATAGACGATAAAATATTACCGAACATTAAACCAACAAGTGGAATAAAAATGGCATCCTTGAATTTAATACGATTTAAAATTTGCATAAATAAAAGCGTGCCGGCTAGCGCAAATACAAATGAAACCGCCATTTTTTCAATCAAAGATGCATTCGCAAACAGTAACATCGATACTAGTATGCCTAGCTTAGTGGCATCTAATGTACCTGCAGTTGTTGGCGAAACAAATTTATTTCTACTTAAACTTTGCATGATCAAACCTGCTATACTCATTCCCATACCAGCTAAAATGATGGCTACTAGTCTAGGTAAACGACTAATTAAGAAAATTTGAGTTTCTTCAGATTCAAAATCTAGCAAATCTGTCGGAGAGATTCGGCTCACTCCCACAAAAAGCGATATTAATGATAACAAGATAAGTGCTATAAAAAGGTATCGTTTCTTCATTGTAATCCCCGATGTATTCATTTTATGAGTAAATGATCTTCTTATTGAAAATGATTATCATTGACTCACAATTTCCATTATAACATGACGACTTTTTCCGTCAACCCTAAATGAAAATGATTATCACACTACAATGACAGTTTTGTGAATTCAGAATGTTGCTTATTACCCTAAAACACCGGTATAGAGCGATTTCAAAGTAAAACGCTTACAAAACATCTCATTCTATTAGACTCTATTTCTTCTTATCTATTCGGACTAATTTCGTTGTAAATACATAATACCCTAGGATTTTATGCATTAGTTTCTTATTTTTCTTATAAATAAAAAAGCACTGAGATTTGGATGATCTCAGCGCTTTTAAAATTGTTTATTAACGAATACCTTGCATCGCTTTCGAAATCATTGGTGAAATTATTAACATCACGATACCAAGAAGTACAGAAACTGTACCTATTGTACCGAAGTATGCAACTTCACTAATCTTATCGAATATTTTTACTAACTGTGCATTCACCGCTTGGGCTGCTGCGCTCGTTAGGAACCATAAACTCATGGTTTGTGCACTAAATGCCTTAGGTGCTAATTTCGTTGTAACAGATAGCCCTACTGGCGATATTAATAATTCTCCTATTACTACTAGGAAGAAGCTCAGTACTAGCCACCAAGGACTTACTAAAGCTGTACCTCCAGAAAGAAACGCGGGAATTACCATGACTATGAATGAGAATCCAGAGAAAAATAATGCTAATGAAAATTTAACTGGTGTAGAGGGTTGGCGCGTCCCCAGTTTCATCCAAATCCAAGCGAATAAAGGTGCCATTGTAATAATAAACAAAGGATTTAATGACTGGAACCAAGAAGATTCCAATTTAATTGGACCAAGGTTTAAATCAGTACGTGAGTCAGCATACGTTCCTAGAATATTTGACCCTTGCTCTTGGATCGCCCAAAACATTACAGCAGCAATGAACATTGGTATATAAGCCAATACACGAGATTTTTCTTCAGCGTTAGTTTTTGGACTTCTATACATCACCACAAAGAATGCAGTAGGAATTAAAATTCCCAAAATAGAGATGAATAATATAACATTGTTAATCGTTAATTGATCGTTTATATACGCAATCACTGCAAGTACTGCAATAATTGCAACGCCAATAATTGTTTTTATTGCTAATTTTGAGAATTCATCTTTTGTTAATGGATTATTAATTTGTTTACCTGCTAAACCTAGATATTTCTTAGCTGTAATTACATACATTACTAACCCAACAAACATTCCTATTGCAGCAACACCAAAACCTAAATGGAAGCTGTACTTTTGTCCAATTGTTCCGACTATTAATGGAGCAATGAATGAACCTAAGTTAATACCCATATAAAAAATACTGAATCCAGCATCTCTACGGTTATCGGTTTCAGCATAGATGTCACCAACAATGCTTGAAACGTTTGGTTTTAATAAACCTGTACCCATTACAATGAATACCATTGAAATTAGTAGCATTGTCAATCCACCTGGGAATGCCAAACAAATATGACCTAGCATTATTAAGACACCACCGTAAAACACAGTTCTTCTGGTACCTAATACACGGTCAGCAATCCAACCACCAATAATCCCTGACATATATACAAGTGAGCCGTATATAGCGAAAATTGAGTTGGCTGTCGTTCGATCTAAACCTAGACCACCATCATTTAAACTATAGTACATAAAGTAAAGTAAAATGGCTCGCATGCCATAGTATGAAAAACGTTCCCAGAATTCAGTAAAGAATAAGGTTAATAATCCTTTAGGATGACCAACAAAACCTTTTTGGGGTACCGACTTAACGATATCTTCTTTCGTTATCATTTAATTTCCCTCTTTCCAATAAGTAAATAGGCTATCTATTTTCAGAAAAAACAGTAAGTCTATTATAAATAGACAGTTGTACGCATGTCAAAGAATAGAAGTTTGCAAAATATTGATTATTTTAACATTTTTTTGAATTGTTAAACAATTGAAAGTTGGATAAGTTATTACATTTATCTAACTTTTTCGTTATAATACAAATAATTGAATTTACAGAGGAGCAAATACATGCTAAAACAGTTTTTTTCCTATTACAAACCGCATAAGCGATTATTTATTATCGATTTTACAAGTGCTGTCATCGTTGCAATTTTAGAACTTGCCTTCCCAATTGCCGTACAATGGTTTATTGATAAACTTTTACCAAGTGGCGAATGGGGCACAATTGTAACAGTGAGTGTACTACTATTAATCATTTATCTTTTTAGCACCTTGTTGCAATATATCGTCAGCTATTTAGGTCATAAACTTGGCATTAATATTGAAACAGATATGCGACAAGAACTATTTAATCATGTTCAAAAACAATCATTCCGCTTTTTTGATAACACGAAAACAGGCCATATTATGAGTCGGGTGACGAATGATTTATTTGATATTGGTGAGCTCGCTCATCACGGCCCAGAAGATCTTTTTATTGCCATTATGACGTTCTTCGGTGCTTTTGCTATTATGTTCAGTATTAATCCACAACTAGCCATTATCGCTATAATAATGGTACCCTTTTTAGTTTGGTTAGTAACATATTGCAATGTCAAAATGAATGTAGCTTGGAAATCGATGTATGGAAGTATTGCAGACGTCAATGCTCGCGTAGAAGATAGCGTGTCAGGTGTACGTGTTGTACAAGCATTTACAAACGAACAATTTGAAATGGATCGCTTCAAAGTAAATAACGGTCGTTTTCGTCTTGCTAAGCTTGCCGCATATAAAATTATGGCTGGTACACATTCCAGCATTTATATGATGACCCGCCTTGTTACACTAATCATATTGGTTGTTGGAGCATGGTTGAGCTTTAACGGATCGCTAACTTACGGTGAACTCGTTAGTTTCGTGCTCTATTCAAATGTACTGATTAAACCAGTCGATAAAATTAGCGCTCTCTTAGAGTTGTATCCAAAAGGAATGGCCGGTTTCAAGAGGTTTCGTGAGCTTATTGATCAAGAACCTGACATCCAAAATCGGAAGAATGCAATTGATGATCATGCATTGTCAGGAAATATTCAATTTAAAAATGTACATTTCAGATACGAGTCTTATAAAGAGATTTTGTCCAATATAAATTTATCGATTCAAGAAGGACAGACAATTGCATTCGTTGGTCCTTCAGGTGCTGGTAAAACAACGATTTGTTCATTAATACCAAGATTTTATGATGTTACTGAAGGTTCGATTTCAATTGATGGCATTGATGTACGTGATATGACGTTACACTCTTTACGCTCACAGATCGGTATCGTACAACAGGACGTCTTCTTATTTACCGGAACGGTCCGCGATAATATTGCTTATGGTAAACTTGAGGCTTCATTTGAAGAAATTCAAGAAGCTGCAAAAAAGGCTCATTTAGAGGAATTTATCGAAGGTCTTCAAGATGGTTATGATACACAAATTGGTGAAAGAGGATTAAAGCTATCTGGTGGTCAAAAACAACGATTAGCAATTGCACGTATGTTCCTAAAAAATCCTCCAATTCTCATTTTAGATGAAGCAACATCTGCACTAGATACAGAAACAGAGAAAATTATTCAACGTGCTTTAAATGAACTTGCAAAAAATCGTACGACTCTCGTCATCGCTCACCGTCTTGCAACAATACGAGATGCCGATCGAGTAGTCGTCGTCACTGAAGACGGGATTGCTGAAGATGGTAAGTACGATGAACTTGTCGCAGCAAACGGACTTTTCACAAAGTTACACAACATTCAATTTAATCAAAACTAAAAGAGTAGAGAGTCAGTTTCACAACGACTCTCTACTCTTTCTTATTTCAAGATAAATTCAGCAAAGCGATTTGCGTCTGCTTCTTTCATTTCAACTTTCAATACAGTACCTTCTTCTTCATATGCTGTTTCTTGAATATTACTATACTCATTCAAATACGAGACAATATCCCCTCGATCATATGGTATACATATGCGACATGTTACATAATCAGAGAAAATGTGGCGACGAACAACCTGTAAAAGTTCATCCAATCCCACACCATCTTTTGCAGCCATCCAAACCGTATCTCCACTTACACGAGGATACTCCACATTAGCAAGATCAGCCTTATTGTACACGTATACTGTTGGAACATCTTCAACCCCTACAGCATGTAATGTATCATTCGTTACTTCCATCATATACTGATATTCTTCGTTTGAAGAGTCCACAACATGTAAAAGTAAATCCGCATCTCGTGCTTCTTCCAAAGTAGAACGAAACGCCTTTACTAAATGGTGAGGTAATTTACTAACAAAACCGACAGTATCAGTTAATAAGAAGCTTTTATGATCAGGCAATTCAATTTGTCGAACCGATGTTTCAAGAGTAGCAAAAAGCATATCCTTTTCGAATACTTGCTTATGTTCGTCATGCTCAGTTTTACGTAACAATTGATTCATAATTGTCGATTTCCCAGCATTCGTATATCCTACAATGGATACGACTGGGATTTCATTTTTACGTCGTTGCTTACGTTGAGTTTCTCTTTGTTCTTTGACCACTTCTAAATCACGGCGTAATTTTGCAATTTGATCTTCGATTTTACGACGATCCAACTCGAGTTTCGTTTCACCTGCACCACGGTTTTTGAAACCACCGCCTGTTCCTCCACCTTGTCGGCTAAGGGACGCATGCAAACCTACTAAGCGTGGTAGCATATATTGTAACTGTGCTAACTCTACTTGCATTTGTGCTTCTTTCGATTTTGCACGTCTAGCAAATATATCTAAGATCAACATTGTACGATCGATTACTTTACATTCTAAATCAGCCTCAAGATTTCGTATTTGAGATGGTGATAACTCATCATCAAAAATGACTAAATTTGCTTCTGATTCATCGTAGAAATTTTTAATTTCTTCTATTTTACCAGTTCCAACATAATGAGATGGATTTACACGTTCTAAATTTTGCGTAACGGTGCCAACTACTTCTACATTTAGCGCTTCAGCTAAATTTTTAAGCTCCTCTAGTGAATATTCAAAATGAACATCCCCTCGTAAATTAACACCTACTATTACGGCTTTTTCAATTAATTCATCCAACTAATTTCCTCCTCTTACTACGCAAAACAAAGAGTATGAATATATTATTAACTTCCTACTGAAAATAAAAAACAGTAAAGTAGAGCTGATATTGCTACTCTTATTTTACTATTTAATATGAAATTCTCTAATAACAGATGATTCATAATCACTCCGCTAAACATTTAAACAGTTTCACTCAAATACCATTTAGAAAACCTTTATTTAAAAAGGTAAATTTATCCTAACATATTCGATTCTTAACTCTCAACCTTTTGCAATTTCGATTGTATGCAATCGTTCTTTACTATTATGCTTTTCCTCAAAAACAAATACTGTATTCCCCAGCTTCAATGTATTCCCCTTTGTAGGTAATGATAATAATCTTGACCACTGAATAAGCTTCTCTTCTACATTTTTCACGTGGAAGGTACAGCGTTTAATCGTCAATTCCTCATTTTCTGGTTTGACTGTTCCATCTTCTCTTAATGACGAATAACGTTCCTCATCCGTCTGCTCCCACTGTATAAAAAATGGGTATGGTAAAGTATGGTCTATTTTATGATCGATGAAAAGCATCTTCCATTTGCGTAATCCGCCATTGGACGTTCTTCTCTCAGCAGGAATAATACCTGATGTACGATAGCCCATTTTTTGAAAATAGCGATTCTTCTTTTCTATATCGTTTGAACGTAAGCATAATGATGCAAAACCTTCACCATCGGCAATATCATATAAAAGTTGTTTCACTAAAGGCTGAGTTGATTGTTTCGCTATATTTTCATCTTCAATAGCCAGCCATTCGATATAACTATTCTTTGTATAAAATAGTGCATTATACGTTCCCCAATCCAAATGCTGCCCACCTTTAACAGGATGTAAACCTTCAATTTGTTCCTGTTCGACAACCTGCTGTGGATTTTTTGTTGTGAAATATACGACATGATCTAATTCAAACATCCCTATCACCCCTTATGTATATAGAAAAGTCCGTAGCTGTATGTATGCAAGCATAGCCAACTACGGACACAAGAATGATTAGCCTTCTTGTTCTTCTTTCAATAACTCTATTGTTCTATCAAACTCTTCTTCAATTTCTTTATTAGGTTTATACGTTAATAAACTAACAACAACCGCTACAAGTAGACAGATGATAAATCCTGGTACAATTTCGTACATAGCCGCATGAAGCTTATCATTTGAGCCCCAAACGTAAGCTGTCACTGCCCCAGTTACCATACCTGCTAATGCACCCCAGTTTGTGATTTTCCTCCAGTATAATGTCAATAAAATAATAGGTCCAAATGCTGAACCAAAACCTGCCCAAGCAAAAGATACTAAATCCAAAATTTTATTATCCTGTTTCCAAGCTAACGCCATAGCCAAAATAGATACTAAAAGTACGGACATACGCCCTAAAAATACATATTGTTTATCTGAAGCATTTGATTTAAATACAGCCTTATAAATGTCTTCCACTAATGCAGATGACGTTACGATTAATTGAGATGAAATCGTGCTCATAATTGCGGCTAAAATAGCCGCAAGCATAATACCCGCAATGAACGGATGGAATAAAATTTGCCCTAAAGCAATAAATACTGTTTCAGGATTCTTTAATACCCCAGCATTTTGTTGATAATAGGCAATACCAACAAGCGCGGTTGCAACAGCACCAAATAAACTTAGGAACATCCAGCTTATTCCGATTCTACGAGCTTGTTTTGTTTCCTTCACACTCTTAATAGCCATAAAACGAACGATAATATGCGGTTGACCAAAATAACCTAGCCCCCATGCTACAGTAGAAATAATTCCTGTAACCGTTGTACCAGCAAATAAACTTAATAGTTTTGGATCAACTTCTTTTATTGAATCTACAGTTTCTCCAAATCCACCTGTTAAAAATAAACCAAAAATCGGAACAATTATAAGTGCTAAAAACATGACTAATCCTTGAATAAAGTCTGTATAACTAACAGCTAAAAATCCTCCAAATAGTGTATATGCAATTACCACACCAGATGAAATTAATAGACCCATGTGATAATCATAACCAAACGAACTCTCGAAAAATACTCCACCTGCAACCATTCCCGAAGAAACGTAGAAAGTAAAGAACACAAGAATAATTAAACCTGAAGCAATGCGAAGTAACTTCGTTTTATCTCTTAAGCGATTATCTAAATAGCTTGGAATTGTAATTGAATTATTTGATACTTGTGTGTACATACGTAAACGTGGTGCAACAAACACCCAGTTCAAATATGCTCCTACCGTTAAACCAACTGCAATCCAGGCTTCTATTAATCCACTTGCGTAAATTGCACCTGGTAGCCCCATTAATAACCAACCCGACATATCTGCTGCTCCCGCACTTAATGCTGTAACTGCAGGTCCTAATGAGCGCCCGCCGAGCATGTAATCTGTCAGATTAGCCGTACGCCTAAATGCATACCAGCCAATTACTAACATAGCAATCATATAAATAACGATTGCAATGAGTTGATACGTATTATCAGACATGATAAATCTCACTCTTCCCTTCACCTATATGATATAGCCATTTTATCATGATTATCCTAGCATAAGTAAGTAGAGTAGTATATTTATTCATAACGTGTAAACAATTCTCATCTGTAAGATCACTAAAAGAAAGATAAAGTTATTCAAAACTTCAACATATTATCTATGCTCATAACAACTCACTTCACTAGGTGTGATTGTGATAATTCTCTTAATCTAAACTTCTGAATTTTCCCTGATGCTGTCATTGGATATTCATCTGTAAACTTAATATACTTCGGAATTTTATGATAGGATATCTTCCCTTTACAATATGCTCTGAGCTCCTCTTCCGTGACAGACGCCCCTTCTTTTAATATGACCCAAGCCATTAGCTCTTCTCCATATTTTTCATCTGGTACTCCGACAACTTGAACATCTTGAATTTGTGGATGCTCATATAAGAACTCCTCCACCTCACGTGGATAAATATTTTCACCGCCTCGAATCACCATGTCTTTAATCCTCCCTGTAATGTCGATGTAACCATCCTCATCCATAACTGCGATATCACCTGTATGAAGCCAACCTTCGTGATCGATTGCTGCATGTGTAGCTTCCGGATTATTATAGTAGCCCTTCATAATTAAATAACCACGCGCACATAATTCACCCGGTGTACCAATCTGTGCTTCATCCCCAGTCACTGGATCAATAATCTTTACCTCTACATTCGGATGTGGTTTCCCCACTGTAGATACACGCTTTTCAATCGAATCATCCGTGCTTGTTTGTGTAATAACTGGTGAAGATTCTGTTTGACCATAGCAAATCGTAATTTCACGAGCACCCATTTCGTTAATGACCTTTTTCATTACCTCAATTGGACAAATTGACCCCGCCATAATCCCTGTACGCAGTGAGGATAATTCAAACTTACCAAAGTCGGGATGATTTAGTTCAGAGATGAACATTGTAGGTACCCCTTGTAGTGCTGTACACTTTTCATCTTGCACGGTTTGTAACACTAAGCCCGGTTCAAATTGTTCCAATACGACCATTGTAGCACCACGTAATACAGAAGCTAATGTACTCATCACACAACCAAAGCAGTGGAAAAATGGCACTGGGATGCACAAACGATCATGCTCCGTTAAGTGAATATACTCTCCAACTAGCTGAGCATTATTTACGACATTATTATGTGTTAACATGACCCCCTTTGGGAAACCTGTGGTACCTGATGTGTATTGAATATTAATAACATCATCTGGATCCAGAGATTGAAAACGTTCTTCTAATTCTTCATCTGTCACTTGCTCCGCGAATTCTACAAGTTCACTCCATTTATAAATACCAGGATAATCATTTTCACTCATAACTATCACTCGCTTGAATTGTGGTAATTTCTCTGATTGAATATAACCTTTTTTAGAGTTTGTTAATTCTGGGCATATTTTTCGGATGATATTAATATAAGAGGTACCTTTAAATTCCTCTCCTAGTATTAATGTCGTCGAGTCCGATTGCTGTAGCAAATATTCAAGTTCATTTTCTTGATAATTCGTGTTTACTGTTACAAGAACAGCTCCCATTTTCCCTGATGCAAACTGACTAAGTAGCCACTCTCTCTTATTATCCGACCAAATGGCAATATGCTCCCCTTTTGCAATCCCCATACCGATAAAAGCTTTCGCTAATTCATCTGTTTCGTGATTAAATTCTGCATAAGTTTTTCTCACATTATTTTCAGGATACACGTATGCCTCATTATTCGGAAACGCTTCCATTGTATTGCGTAAAACTTCTCCAACAGTCTTATGTAATAACATAAAACAGCCCCCCTTTGTTCGAAGTATTATCTTTTATTATTTTATCACAAAATTCTGATTAATTAACTCATTAAAATGGTAGAGTTTATTAGTTATTATCATTTTTTCCAATAAAGTATAGTAATCTTTTGTTCTCTACATTATTATTAGTTAATAAGATTTATAAAATATTTACAACATAGATACCTTATACCTATCCATAACTATTAGAAATTATTTATTTAAGGAGGTCCTTTACTATGAACATGCAATTATTATCTAAAGAAGATTGGAAGAGAAAGAACTTTTTTATTTTCCTAGTAACAATCATCGCTTCGGGCATAGGTTTTCTAGCACAATTACTTTTCGACTCGCACCCAATGGTCAAACTTGTAATTGGTAGTATTTTTGCACTCGTATTAATTTCTTTTCTTATTGAACGTAAATTAGCGATTTTCGAACGTTTCTTTCCATACTTCATTCTATTAATGGTCTTCTTCACTATCATGGGCTCAATACTTGGTGAAGGTGTCAGTACATTGGGTTCTATTGCATTATCCTTTTTCTTATTAATAGTATCTAGTATTCATTCAAGTAAAAAGCTGTTGATCTTTGGTTACCTTTTAAGTGCTATTTCAATGGTCTTAAACCAAATATATTTTGAACAAGTGGATATGATGTCTAGTCAATTTAAAAACTTAGTACTTGTTCATTTCTTATCTGGTATCGCAATCTTTTTACAAATCCATCAAAATACACACAACGCAAATAATAACGCTAAACTATATGTAGAATTAGAAGAGAAATCTCATCAAGAAACTATGTTGATGGACAAACTATCTTCATCAGTTCAAACGATTACAACAAATCTTCAAAGCATTACACAAAATACTGACAGTACGACAGCTGCACAACGAGAGATGCTTATCGCTGTTAACGAGATTAGCGCTGGTTCGGAGCAACAAGCTGATCGAATTTCAGACATCGTACTAAACTCAGAAGCTACAACACAGACAATCCGTGGCATTTCTACTTCACTGAAAGAGGCTGTGCAACAATCTAGCCAGGCGGGTACCCAAGCAACGAATGGTGCTACTCGTATGCAAATAATGAAAAATGATATTGATGACTTCACAAAATTCTTTATCGATTTAAGTATGGCCTTCAAAGATTTAACAGAAAAAATATCTGAAACAAACTCCTTTACAGTAGCGATTCGTCAGATTACGGAGCAAACGAATTTACTGGCATTAAACGCCTCTATTGAAGCTGCTCGCGCTGGTGAACATGGTAAAGGTTTTGCTGTCGTAGCTGATGAAATTCGTAAACTTGCTAGTGTAACAGATGAAACGCTCGTGAAAATTGATTCAAACTTACGTAACGTTAATGAATATAACGAAGTGACCCTCATGAAATTAGAAGATGGAATGAACAAGATATATAAACAAGTATCAGAGGCTGAACACTCTACAACCGCCTTCAATGAGTTACACAAAACTATGGAGACATTGCAACAACAAATGACTCAACTATTGACTAATATGACGCAAATAGAAGGCAACTCCGAAACCATTCAGCAAAGTACTACTGAGTTTGCAGCTATTATTGAAGAAAGTACGGCGGCTCTCGAAGAGCTAAATGCGACCCTAGTAAACTTAACAGAGGAACAAGCTCAAATTGCTAGTTACGTTAACCAAACATATGAAGTGGCGAATTCAATAAAAGCATAGTCTATTATTTTCTCAACTATCGGCATCAAATTGCCGATAGTTTTTTTATTTATGCTCGATTGCCGAATACCTAGGAATACGATAACAATAGACTTTTTTCTAATTAAGATATAAAAATGCAGTTTCAAATAATATATTTAGGTCAAATCTATTGACTATAAACTTAAACGTGGTAGAATCTTTATTAACTTCAATGCGTTGAAGCGACAAAGTATATATTCCGAGTGATGGACATAGTAGGTATTTTACAGACAGCAATTAGAGACTAAGTAATCGGTGCAAACTTAGGTCTGTTCTATAGATGAATTACACCATTAGATACTCGTTTTAAATGAAGTGGTTGGATACAATTATTCAACAATTAGGGTGGTACCGCGGAGTTCTCCTTCGTCCCTTTTTATAGGGATAGAAGGATTTTTTTATGCCATTTTAATATATAGGAGGATTTCTATGTTTCGTATTCAAGCTAAAATTACACCATCTTTTTTTGAAGCCTTACTTCTTGTAGGCGTCATTATTGCCACAATGGGGATTAGTATTGCTAAATTTGATGCAGTACCTCATATGCCAATTATTATGAGTATCTTATTGTTAATCGCATATGGCTTAATCAAAAAGGTTTCTTATAAACAACTAGAAGAAGGTCTAGTTGAAGGTTCTAGAGCAGGTTTAAGTGCCATTTTCATCTTCTTCTTTATCGGCATTTTGATTAGTAGTTGGATGATGGGTGGTACCATCCCTACAATGATTTACTTAGGTTTCCAAACTATTACGCCACATTTCTTTTTTGCTGTTGTATTTCTTGTTACTTGTATTGTAGGTGTTGCTATTGGTAGCTCACTTACTACTACTGCTACAGTTGGAGTTGCGTTTATCGGCATGGCCAGCGCAATGGATATTTCTTTAGCGATCACTGCTGGCGCTATTGTTTCAGGTGCTTTTTTTGGTGATAAGATGTCACCTCTATCTGATACGACTAACCTTTCATCTGCCATTGTTGGTGTAGACTTATTTGAACATATTAAAAATATGGGATGGACAACGATTCCTGCATTTTTCATATCATTAATTGTTTACGGTGTAATTTCACCGAATAAAGAATTACAACACGCAGACAAAATTGATTCATTCCAAAACGGGCTGTTACAAACAGGTATGGTGCATTGGTACACGCTCATTCCATTAGTTGTTCTAATCGTGTTCACATTTAAAAAAACCCCGGCAATTATAACATTAGCAGTTAGTTCTATTTCAGCTATTATCGTTTCTTATTTCCATACACAATTTGGATTTAGTGAAATAATGGACATTTTATTTAACGGCTTCAAATCTACTACAGGTATTGAAGACATTGACTCCCTACTTTCCCGTGGCGGAATTAATAGCATGATGTTCACAATCGGACTTGTCCTTTTAGCACTAAGTATGGGAGGCTTGTTGTTCACTCTTGGTATCGTGCAAGCACTATTATCTAAAGTAGAAAGCTTCTTTAAAAGTACTGGCTCTGTTATTACAGGTGCAGCCGTTACAGCCATCGGTATTAATACATTAATCGGTGAGCAATACTTATCTATTTTACTAACAGGTGAAGCTTTCCAAGCACAGTTCAAAAAGGTTGGCTTAAAAAGTAAAAACCTTGCACGTGTAATGGAGGATGCAGGTACAGTTGTAAACCCACTCGTTCCTTGGAGTGTATGCGGTATTTTTATCACTAATGTATTAGGTGTTTCAACTTGGGCGTACTTGCCATTTGCCCTGTTCTGTTTGTTATCACCAATTTTAACAATCTTATTTGGTTGGACAGGCAAAACACTTTCATACATTGATGAAAAATAATTACTCAACTTCTTTTATTCTTTGATGACGGCGAATTATGGTACACTAATGCCAACTATTAAACAATAAAGAAGGCGAGTAATAATGGATTATCAAGAAATGACACAAGCGTTATTGCAACGGTTGTTAAATAAAGAATTAATAGCTGCTACAATTAGCCAGCCACGCGCAAAGTCAAATGAAATTAAACGTATTAAATTAAAACCAATCGAACTAAAAGGCATTTATCATATTCAGCTTGAATATCAATATGAACGTATTTTAAAGCACGAAAATATACCATTATCTTCTATTGAAAAGACAGTTAATGATCTCTTTGAGAAATTCCGTCAGTTTCATGGTGAATTCACTAGTGAAAACATACAGATTCAACTATCTAAGAAAAACAAAGTATTTTGGAAAGATGAACAAACAGCAAATAAAACGGTCGACCTTTCACATAATCGCAAAAAGAATTACCTACTAGATCCTGAAACAGTTTATCCATTCCTCATCCGCTTAGGGGTGCAATCTGCTGATGGTAAAGTGAAAAAGCAAAAATATGATAAATTCAAACAGATTAATCGCTTTATCGAATTTATCCATGATTCACTCGATTATTTACCAAAGGACCGTACCATTCGTATACTCGATTTCGGTTCAGGTAAATCCTATTTAACGTTCGCACTTTATCACTATTTAAAAATCGAGCAAGGGTTGGATATACGTGTAACAGGTTTAGATTTAAAGAAGGAAGTCATTGAGCATTGTGCACAGATCGCCAAGGATTTAGAATATGATCAACTTGAGTTTTTAGTTGGAGATATTAACGACTATAATGATGAAACAACTGTCGATATGGTCGTTACTCTACATGCATGTGATGTTGCAACAGATATGGCTTTAGCACGCGCAGTAAAATGGGGAGCGAAAGTAATTTTGAGTGTTCCTTGCTGCCAACATGAATTAAATACTCAAGTTCAATCTTCACCACTTGATATTATGCTTCAACATGGTTTAGTTAAAGAACGTTTTGCTGCACTAGCTACAGACTCTATTCGAGCAGAAATTTTAACACTTGTTGGTTACGAAACACAGCTGCTAGAGTTTATCGATATGGAGAATACACCGAAGAATATTTTAATTCGTGCATACTTCACAGGTAAAAAAACAACAGTTATTCAAAAGGAACGCTATGAAGCCTTTACAAAATTTTTATCTGCAAAGCCATTCTTAGAAAAAGAATTAAAGGAATATCTCAACTAATAATTTCTCCTGTGCCAATATTTGGTATAGGGGATTTTTTTACAATTAAAATATTTTAAGAAGCACTGTGAGAGAAATCATATCTATTCCTTCCATTTTAATGATACACTTTTACGCGAAAAGGAAACTAATTCCATTAACTTGAATTTTTTGTCTAGAAAAGCATTGACTTTTCACTGATAATGATTATCATTATTGTAGATATAAAATCGAATCGCAGAGAGTAGGATATCAATGAAGTCAAAATCATTATTAGCCATTTTATTAGCAGGAAGCGTTATCGTAACAGGATGTAATAACTCAGATAAAGAATCTTCTGTTAAGAATTCATCAACTGAAGCAACAAAAGATACAAAAGTAATTGACTTACAGGCCGAAATAGATGCATATAAAGAATTCGCACTTGATCAAATGGATCAATTCACAACTGAAACAGAAAAATTTGTTACCGCTGTAAAAGCTGGTGATATTGATAAAGCAAAAGACATTTATCCAAACGCGCGTATGTTCTTCGAACGTTCTGAACCAATCGCGGAAAGCTTCGGTGACCTTGACCCACGTATTGATGCTCGTTTAGCTGACCTTGAAGAAGAAGGTCAAGGAAAAGAAGACTGGAGCGGTTATCATAAAATTGAGTACGGATTATGGGAAGAAAACACAACAAAAGGCTACGAAAAAACTGCTGATCAACTACTTAAAGATGCAAAAGAACTACGCGCTCGTGTTGAAACAGTTGAAGTAACTCCTGATTTAATGATGACCGGAGCAATCGATTTATTAAACGAAGTTTCTACATCTAAAATTTCAGGAGAAGAAGAAATTTTTTCTCATACTGACTTATATGACTTCAAAGCTAATGTTGAAGGTGCCGAAAAAATCTTCACTATTTTAGAAAGCAAAATCGAAGCTAAAGACCCTGAATTAGCTAAAAACCTAACAAAGAAATTTAAAACAGTTAACGATTTATTAGCTAAACATGAAACAAAAGATGGCTATGTTTCATACACTGAACTTACTAAAGACGATACAAAGGCATTAGCTGAAGCAGTAAACAACCTTGGAGAACCATTAAGCCAAATGGCAATCATAATGGAGTGAGATTACAATGACTGAAACAAAAGAAGAAAAAATCTATGATAAAAAAATTTCGCGTCGTCAAATGCTGAAAATGACCGGTCTTGGTGCTGCTGGCGTAGCCATTGGTGCTACAGGTTTCGGTGGCGTCATCAAAACATTTGGAATGGATTTTTTTGATGACGATTCAACCACTACAAACAAAGTAAATTTCTATGGCCAACATCAATCTGGAATTGCAACAGATGTGCAAACTAATATCTATTTCGCTTCTTTAAATGTTTTAGTTACTTCTAAACAAGAATTGCAAGAGTTGTTCAAAATGTGGACACCTCTTGCAGTTCGTTTAATGAATGGCGATATGATTGGCGATCCAACGACTAATGGAATGATGCCTCCAAAAGATACCGGAGAGGTAAAAGGTCTTGATGCAGCAAATTTAAGTATCACTTTCGGAGTTGGACCATCTCTTTTTGAGAAAAAGGAATTCGGACTTGCTTCTAAAAAACCAAACGAATTAAAAGACTTGCCCCACTTCCCAAAGGATCAACTAGATGCTGCTTACACTGGTGGGGATATTTGCATTCAGGCATGTGCTGACGACCCACAAGTGGCGTTCCATGCAGTTCGCAATCTCGTACGTGCTGCTTCTGGCAAAGTATCTTTGAAATGGTCACAAGCTGGCTTCAATGCATTCCCTGTTTCAAAAGGGAAAAAACAGACTCCTCGTAATCTATTTGCTTTTAAAGATGGCACAGAGAATCCCACTACTTCTAACAAAAAAGATATGAATGACGTTGTTTGGGTACAATCTGGAGAATCCAAAGGTTGGATGACTGGGGGTTCTTATTTAGTTGCTCGCCGAATCCAATTACATTTAGAAACTTGGGACCGTACTTCTTTAAAAGAACAAGAAAATACATTCGGACGTCATCGTGATAGTGGTGCACCTATTGGCAAAAAAGATGAATTTGAAGCGATGGATATTGATCGAAAAGATGATAACGGAAATTATGTAGTCCCTGAAACATCCCATGTCTTCCTAGCGAAATCTGTCGATGCACGCATACTACGTCGCTCGTATTCATACTCATCAGGTGTTATGGATGCTACAGGCTCATATGACGCAGGATTGCTTTTTGTTTCATTCCAAAAAAATCCTGATCAATTCATTAAAATTCAAAACAGTCTAGGTCGATTAGATAAAATGAACGAATATATTACCCATCGAGGCAGTGCCTTATTCGCTTGCTTCCCTGGTATACAAAAAGGGAGTTATATCGGTGAAGCACTTTTTAAAACACTGTAGTCAAATTGCGATTATTCTTGGGCTAATCATTTTAACATCAATACATCCTGTAAGTGCTGCTGTATCTTATAGTCATTTATATATTTCTATTAGTGATGCCATTATGAGCTCTAAGCAGGATCAAGACAAAGAAGCGATTGATGCGATTAAGACATTCCAGTCTGATTGGAAAAAGACTGATGTAAATACATCTAGTGAAAAAAAGGCAATCGAATCTTCTTTAGATGAAGCTCTAAATGCCTCATCTAAAGAGGACCGTCTTACTGCACTTACAAAGCTATCCAAAGCATTAACAGCTTTAGAAAAAGCTGAAAATCCTGTAGACGAACAAGCCGAACGTACTGGGTTTTTAAAAACGATTACTCCCGCCCTGAATTTGCTGGACAACGCCATTCAAACGGGGGACTTAGAAAAGATTGAATCTCAGTACAATCAGTTCAATGCTTTTTGGAATAAAAATGAACGTCCAGTACGCGAGCATGATATTGCTGCATATGGTCAAATTGAAACACAGATTTCCTTTATGCGAATGACACTTGCAGATGACAACCCTAATATCGATTCATTAACAGATCAATTCGACTCATTAAAAAAAGCAATTGATAACTTTGCAGCAGGAAAAAAAACAGCTACTCAATCTGGTACCTACTCCCTGCAAACATTATTAGATTTAATTGATGAGGCAAAAGATCAAATTGATGAGGAAGAATACTCTAAAGCATCAGCAACTATTAAAAAATTCATCACTACATGGCCAAACGTTGAGGGTGATATTCGCACGAAAAACGCCAGCCTATATACGAAAATTGAAAGTGATATGCCTATCATAGCCAGTAATTTAATGAAAGATGCTATAGATGAAAAGGACATTAAATCTCAGTTAAACAACTTTAAACAACAAATCCAGCTTATCCAAGGAGATCAGAACTATAGCTTCTGGGATTCAGCATTAATTCTTTTACGTGAAGGTTTAGAGGCTTTATTAATCATCATTGCACTGATAGCTTTCTTAAAAAAATCTGGACAAACACATATGGAAAGATGGATTTATATTGGAGCTGGAATTGGTATTGGGTTAAGTGCTGTGGCAGCTATTTTAATGTCTACATTATTCAACTCGACAACTATTAATACAAGCCGTGAAATGTTAGAAGGCTATATTGGACTTGCAGCTGCAGCAATGATGATTGGTGTAGGTGTGTGGATGCACAGCAAATCCAACATCAAATCATGGAATAATTACATTGCTAAACAAATGAATCATGCGATGTCTAAACAAAGTGTTTGGGCAATGGCATTTATCAGCTTTTTATCTGTTTTCCGTGAAGGCGCTGAAACGCTTGTTTTCTATGCAGGGATTGCACCTAAAATGTCGACTTTCGACTTCACTTTAGGGATTGGCATTGCACTTCTTATTTTAATTGTTGTAGCCATCGTATTACTGAGAGCAAGTGGCAAAATCCCAATCCACTACTTCTTTGCTGTCGCAACCATTTTAATCTATTTATTAGCATTTAAAATTATCGGTGTTAGTATCCATACATTGCAGTTAACAGATGTCTTACCAACGTCCATCATTAGCGAACTTCCTGTCTGGGCAAATATTGGTTTTTATCCAACAATCGAAACTATCATTGGACAATCTATTTTAATTTTCTTAGTGATAGTTACATTCTTCTACAAACGTCACAACGAAAAAGCAGTTAATTAAGATAAGAAAAGAGCGACTAGCTGATTGGCTAGTCGCTCTTTTTTTATAATTATAATTCTTGTCGTAACGCTTGAATAACATCAATCTTTGTTGCTTTACGTGCTGGTCTCCAACCTGAAAGTAATGCTACTCCAATACTAATAGCTGAAGCTACAAGTATTAGTTGCCAAGGAATATCTGAGAATACAATATCCGCTTCTTGGAATTGCTTTGAATCAGTAGCCATATCAATAATAATTGGCAATAGCCAGTTTGATAAGAAACTAATACCGTATGATATAACAATTGCAATCGCTGTTCCTAAAATACCAATCCAAGCACTTTCCATTAAGAATAATCGCTGGATCAATTTCGGACTTGCCCCAATCGCCTTCATGACCCCAATTTCACGAGTACGCTCAGTAACAGCCATTGTCATTGTATTGAAAATACCAATAGAAGCAATTAATACAGCAATCGTCCCTACAAAGATTAAACCTACTTTAAATGCTAAGAATATAACATTGATATCATCTAATTGCTCAGTAACTGAGTAAACACTTAAACCTTTATCCTTCAGTTTGGCTATTACACCTTTTACTGCTTCTAAATTCGTAGCATGTACTTTTATCTCCGGATAGAACATATCTTTTTCAGCTTTTATGTTTTTCGAATCTTTTACAGATGCCTTATAAATATTATAAAACTCGCCTTTTAGTTCATGACTAAATAGTATCGTATTTTTAATAAGCCAATCTTTTGCCGGTTTTTCTGATACACCAACCACTTTGAATGTTAACTCTTTATTAATTGCCTTATCATTATCATAATCTTGTAGTTTTACTGAAATTGTTTTACCTACTAGCGATTCCTTGTAACCAAGTTTCTTTGCTTGCTTAGTAGAAGTTGTGTCATTTTCTGCAGATTCCTCATTTAACTTTTCTTGCTCTTTCAACTCTGCTTTCGATAATAAATTCTCTGCAAAATGATAACCAACTACAATTTCATCAGAATTTTGAGGTAGACGACCTTCAGATAATTTACTCCCGACCTTTTCTTCGTTATCAAATTCAGTCATGTTTACTGGTACGCTATTTGTACGTTCCTCAAATTTTACGTTAGCCGATAGTTGAGCATTTGTTTTTTCAACCACTGCTCTGACATTCTCCATTTTTCTAATGGCATCTACATCGATTTTCTTTTGAGGATCTCCGTGTACCTCAATTTCTGTCAATTTTTGATCTGTTAAGATTTCTCTTTCCATCGACCCTTGTAAACCAAAACCGATGGATGCTAATACAATTAAAAACGCACATCCCATAGTAGTTGCTAAAACAGTTGTAAACACACGTAGCCTATTTTTCTTTAAGTGTTGTCTAACAAAATCTACTTGATCCTTAAATAACATATTACAATACCTCCTTAACTAATTCGCCATCGTGCATTCTGAATTTGTGATGTGCTATATTAGCCACTTCTTCATCATGTGTAATAATGACAAACGTTAAATTCAACGCTTTATTAAGGCTTTGAATAAGGAGTAAAATATCTTGCTCTGTTTCCGAATCTAAACTTCCTGTAGGCTCGTCCGCTAATAATATCGGCGGATTAGTTACTAATGCACGGGCAATACTAACACGCTGTTGCTGCCCACCCGATAACTCATTTGGATAATGGTCTGAAACATTTTCCAACCCTACTTGTTGTAATAGTTCTTTTACTTTTACCTTCCGCTTTGCAGAAGGAATACCTTTAATCTTTAGTGGTAATTCAATATTTTCAAACGCCGTTAAACCCGGCATCAGTTGAAAGTTTTGAAAGATAAATCCAAAATTTTCTAATCGGAACTGCGCATGAGTAACTTCATTCATAGAAACTGTTTCTTGACCATTGATAACAATTGATCCAAATTCAGGCGTCATAAAGCCAGCAATAGTATTTAGCAATGTCGATTTACCAGATCCACTCTTACCAACAATTGAAACTATTTCTCCTTTTGCCACATCGAATGATAAATCCTTCAACACTGGCACTTTTTTTTCTTTACCTTTTTTTCCTATAGCAAATGTATGACTCACATTTTTTATTTCAATCAATTTATTTTAGCCCCTCTCCACTTACTTACTGAAATTAAGTATATACATAGATTCTTAAGTAATAAGGAGGATAAAGATGAAGAAATTCTTAAGATTAGATATAGTGGCGTTAAGGTTTTCAAATTAATTTGTGTAGACGCAAACTTTTCGTGGTACTTCCAAGTCAAAATATTGTAGTGTTTTCGCGATACGCTATATTTATGAAGGAGTTAACTGGTCATGACAAAAGAGGAAAAATACAAGCTTGTAGAAGCATTTATAATAGAAAATCAGCATTCTTATTACCGACTAGCATTTAGCTATGTCAAAAATAAAGAAGATGCACTGGATATCGTACAGGAGAGCGTTGTTAAAGCACTCAAATCAATCGATTATATAGAACAAATTGAATACATTAAAACATGGTTTTACCGTATTTTAATCAATACATCCATAGATTATATAAAGAGAAACAAACGAACAATCGCCTCTCCGGATGAAATTCTTGATTTTCATTTACCAAATCAAGAAAATGAATTACATGATTTAGACTTATATGACGCCATTGATCATTTACCCATAACTTACAAAACCATTATCATTTTGCGCTTCTTTGAGGATATGAAAATCGATGATATTGCCGAAATGCTCGGGGAAAATAGCAACACAATTAAAACAAGGCTTTATGCCGCATTGCGCAAGCTACGCATAGAAATGAAAGAGGATGTGGAATAATGAGTAAAATTAACGACGCCAAAAAAAGATTCGACAATATTGAAATTCCTGAAGAACTAGATTTTGTTGTCCAAAAAGCTATAAAGGAAGCTAATCCAATGAAAAACAATAAACGAAAAAATATGAACCCTTTTAAAAATTTTGGACTAGGTGCCGCAGCTGCTGCCATATTATTTGCAGGTAGTGTAAACCTGAGTCCTGCATTTGCACAATCAATGTCTAACATTCCTGTCTTAAATTCAATTGTCAAAGTTATCACTATGAATGAAATAGCTGATGGTAACGACAATTCGCAAGCCAACATTTCAACCCCTCAAATTACAGGCCTTGAAAACAAAGAATTGGAAACAACATTGAACTCAAAATACGAGCAAGAAAATGCTCAGCTATTTGCCCAGTTCCAAAAGAAAATGGCCAAAATTGAAGAACAAGGCGGAGGTCACTTAGGTGTAGACGCGGGCTACAAAGTATTAACAGATACAGATGACTTACTTTCAATTAGTCGTTATACTGTAGAAACACAAGCTTCAAGCTATGAAACAATTCATAACGATACAATAGACAAAAAGAATGAATTACTCATTACTTTACCAAGTCTATTCAAAGACAATGCCTATATCGATACCATCTCAACTTATATTAAAGATGAGATGCGTAAACAAATGGCTGCTGATGTTGAAAAAACCTACTTTATTGCAGGAGAATCAGAAACAAACGATGGCTTTGACAAAATTAAAGCAGATCAAAACTTCTCTATTACAAAAAATAATGAGCTTATCATCTACTTTGATCAATATGAGGTTGCACCAGGCTATATGGGTTCTGTAAAATTCAAAATCCCAACAAGCGTTATACAAAAAGATCTTGTAAGTAATCACTATATTAAATAATTTAAAGCCTTGCACTCAGCAGTGTTTTCTCTGCTGAAATGCAAGGCTTTTTAATGTCTTAATTTAAAATTGAATCATCTTCACTGGATCTACGATTTCATCAAATTGAGCTTCAGTTAATAACCCTGTTTCAAGTGCTGCTTCTTTTAATGTTAGGCCATTTTTATGTGCATGCTTCGCTATTTTAGCTGCATTTTCATAACCAATATGTGGATTAAGTGCTGTTACTAACATAAGTGAATTTTTCACAAAATGGTCTAGCTTTTCTTCATTTGCCTCAATGCCTACCAAACAGTGTTCGTTAAAGCTTCGGATAACATCACTTAACAAACGGACAGATTGCATGAAGTTGTATAGAATAACTGGCTTAAATACATTGAGTTCAAAATTTCCTTGACTAGCTGCAATACCGATCGTCACATCATTCCCCATAACTTGCGTCGCCACCATCGTTACAGCTTCACTTTGCGTCGGGTTCACTTTACCCGGCATAATCGAGCTACCCGGTTCATTTTCAGGAATGGTAATTTCACCGATACCACTTCGAGGACCACTTGCAAGCCATCGCACATCATTGGCAATTTTCATCATATCTGCTGCTAAGCCTTTTAAAGCACCATGCACATGAACAATTTGATCATGGCTTGTGAGTGCATGGAATTTGTTTGCAGATGAAACGAATTGGAGTCCCGTTTCTTTATCTAAAGCATTTGCAACAAGATCACCGAATTCGCTAGGTGCATTAATGCCCGTCCCTACTGCTGTTCCACCGATAGCAAGCTCTAGCAAATGTTCTTTACTTTGCTTTATCATTTGTTCTGATTTCTCAATCATATGCAACCATCCACTTATCTCTTGACCAAGTGTTAGAGGTGTTGCATCTTGCAAATGCGTACGGCCAATTTTAATCGTCATTTTAAATTGCTCAGCTTTCGCCTGCAATGTTTCTTTTATCTCTTGTAGAGCTGGTAGTAAATCATTCGTAACAACAGTAATAGCAGCAATATGCATAGCTGTCGGAAATGAGTCGTTAGAGCTTTGAGATTTGTTAACATCATCATTTGGGTGCAGTCTTTCATCACTACCTTGTTTTTGCAAATATGCATTTCCTAGATGAGCGATTACTTCATTGACATTCATATTAGTTTGCGTACCACTACCCGTTTGCCACACAACAAGTGGGAATTCTTCATCCCATTTACCTGCAATAATTTCATCAGCTGCGTGAACAATGGCATTGGCCTTAACTTGTGACAGATTACCAAGTTCAGCACTGACAGTCGCTGCTGCTTTTTTAAGAAGTGCATATGCATAAATAAATTCAATTGGCATCTGTTCTGTACCAATTTTAAAATTTTCTTTACTACGCTGTGTTTGAGCTCCCCATTTATGTGCTGCTGGTACTTTTACTTCTCCCATAGAATCATGTTCAATACGATAATCCAAAATCATCCATCTCCCTTGTTTTTCTACGAAATTTATTACCTTTCTGTTATTTATGATAACGCTTTCTCATTGAAATGTCTTATCTGCTGTTTGAAATAAAAAAACCTTGTATAAAAAATTATACAAGGTTGGATTATACGATTAAGCTGGCATTGGCGTTGGCGTAGGTTTAGCGTAACCTTCTTTATAAGCATCATCAATTACATCACGAATCTCCTTTAAAGACTTACCCTCTTGCGCCATTTTAATTGATTGGATTGCGATTTCTACACAAGCTACACATCTTGTTCCATGATCATCCCAAACGATTGAGCCATCCTTTTTCACTTCTTTAACAAAGCAGTTCATATTGCTTTTATGGCCTGCACTTTCTCCACATCCACAATAGCAAGGTATCCATTTAAGAATCTCTGTTGCTTGACCTGTCGCCTTATAAACAAGCTTCAAATCTTCAGATTGTTTATCTAAAAAACTTGGAAGAACATCTGCTGAAGCTGTCGTCTCTTGAATATCACCATTAGCTACAGTGTGTTGATGTCCTGATTCTTCATTGTGTTTTTCTTGTTTTACCGGTTCTTCTGCCTTGTCCTCACCACTACTGCAAGCAGTCAATATCATAGAACCAGCTAGTAATAACGTAAACCATTTAAATTTCATTACTAATAACTCCTTCACACACTTTTCCCCTATTGTACCTTAATAAGTATTTAAACTTGTATGACAAATAAGCAACATTATTATTAAGTAGTAGGCTTTTTATATAGTTAGACAAGTCTTATTCTTTTTATACATAAAAAGCTGACTCATTTTCATGAGCCAGCCCTTTTATTTAAGCTTCTTCTTTTGGTTCAATAACTGCAGTTGTTGATGCAGTTGACTTACCTTGGATTTCATCAGCTAATCTTTCGATACTTGGGCGAATCGTACCTTTGCCCGAGTAGTTTTCTATTAGCTCTTTCATATCAATCCCCGATGTCTCTTTAAGAGATTCTTGTAAAGTAGACATTAAGTTCGTTGCATAAGCAGTGACTTTGTTAGCACCACCGCCGCCTTCACCACCACTTCCTGTATCAACGACTGTTATTTTGTCGATATTTGAAAGCGGACTAGCAACTTGTTTCGCGTATTCAGGCATCATGTGAATGACCATATCAAGTACAGCTGCTTGGCCATATTGCTCGAACGCTTCGGCAATCTTACGTTTCGCTTCTGCTTCCGCAAGACCTTTAAGACGGATAATATCTGCTTCGGCTTCACCTTGTGCACGTTCAGAGTCAGCTTTTGCAAGACCATCTAAACGTACTTTTTCTGCATCAGCTTTCGCTCTAGCTTCAATGCTATATTTCTCCGCATCAGCTTGAGCTAATTGTTTCATTTTATCCGCTGCTGCGTTTTGCTCTATTGCATAACGATCCGCGTCGGCTTTCTTCTTCACTTCAGAATCGTATTGTTTCTCACGACGAAGAATCTCTTTTTCTTCTAATTCAATTTGTTTTTGACGCTCGATGATACGAACTTGCATTTCTTGTTCTGTTACTTCTTGTTTTGCTTTAGCTGATTCTAGCTCATATGCTTGGTCAGCACGGGCTTTAGCGACATCTTGCTCGCGGCGGAATTCAGCTACTTTTAATTGGTTTTCTTTTTCTGCTTCTGCAATTTCAGTGGCACGTTCAAGCTCTGCTTTTTGCGCTTCTTTATCTGATTCAGCACGTTTAATACGTGTTTCCTTTTCTGCCTCTGCTGTTGCAATGTCAGCGTCACGTCTTACTTGTGCTATTCTTGGCTTCCCTAATGAATCAAGGTAACCGTTTTTATCACGTACATCCTTGATTGTAAATGAAACGATGATTAAACCCATTTTCGCTAAATCTTGTGATGCGACGCGTTGAACTTCTTGAGAAAATTTATCGCGGTTTTTATAAATTTCTTCAACTGTCATAGAACCTAAAATCGAACGTAGATGACCTTCTAAAACTTCCTTCGCCTCATTTTCGCGTTCTTCTTTAGGTTTGCCTAAAAACTGCTCTGCTGCTGTAGCAATTTCAGAAATAGACCCGCCGATTTTAATGATTGCAATACCATCTGCCATTACTGGAACACCTTGCTCTGTATATACTTCAGGTGTAGTGACTTCTAGTTTACTAGATAATAAGCTTAATGGTTCTGCTTGCTGGAATACAGGAAGTACGAATGTACCACCACCACGGATAATTTTAATTCGATTACCTGATTCGTCTGTATGTACGTTTTTTGATCCTAAGTAACTACCTGTTACGATCAGCGCTTCATCTGGACCTGCTGTTCGGTATTTTGTTACATAAACACCAATAATCGCTAATAATACAAAAGCTACAATTCCTATTACGACTAATAACCCTATATTTCCAAAATCCATTTCATTTCCCCCTTTAATCTAATTTGAAAACATCGGTTCATATGCTCTGACATACACCGTGCCTTCTTTTACTTCTACTATAAGGACCTGTTGATTATACTCAATTTCCTCATTATCAAAACCTACAGCACGTTTTGAAATTAAACCATTTATAGTTTCAATAACAACTTCACCGAACCCATCAACAGGAATAGGTACGATTACCTTACCAATTTGCCCTGCCAATGACTCATCAGTATATGCCATTGATACTTCTGCTGATTTTAATGGTAATAAGATAAAGAAATAGAGCAATACACTTAATACGGTAGAGATAATTGTTGCAATTGCGATGATCATGATACTAGAAAATGACGTTAAACTTTCTAAGATGAAACCAATTGCTGCAAAGAATGTTAAAAAAGAAAGAATAACCGCTGGATTAAAAAACGGAATACCTTCTCCAACACCATCAATTACATCTCCAAAAAATAAAAATAAGACCATGCATACTGCAAAAATTATTAGGGAATATAAATATACTTGTTGGATTGCTATACCAAACAGTTCTATTAGACTCACCTCTCATACTTATGTTATTTTCCTTACAATACGTTATACGGTTAAGTGGAGATAAAGTTTCATTTTTTTCAAATAATTTACACATTTTATTTATAATTATTTCTAATGTTACGGGAATGTAAATTTTAGTCGAAATTATGTAAATAATGTGGGGATTCCTATTGCATTTTGTTATGATTGTGTAGCGTTAAAAGAGATTGATAAGTTGATATTCAACCTAGGAGGATTCACATGTTTAGCTCAAAAAAACAAGACCCTTTTTTTGCGTCGCTGTTGAAAATTGCAGAAACAGTTAATGAAGCTGTACATTATGCAGATGATTTTAAAATTACAAGCATCGCAGATTTAAAAGAGCTTAGCGTAACATTAAAACAGTATGAGACCGATGGAGATAAATTAATTCATGAATTAATTTTCATGTTAAACAAATCATTTATGACACCGATCGAACGTGAAGATATTTTGGAATTAGCTGTACGTATGGATGATGTTCTTGATGGCATTGAAGGCTGTATCGCCCACTTCGAGATGTTCTCATTAACAGAGGTAGACGATTATATGCGTGATTTCCTTAAATATATCGTAAAAAGTACAGATGAAATTGTCGCAGCAATGGGACATTTAACAAATAAAAAACTGATCGATATGCGTGATCATTCCATCCTCATTAAAGACTATGAGCGCAAATGTGATGACGTTCTTCGCACTTCAATTAAACAACTATTCTTACATGAAAAAGATCCTATTCGCATAATTCAATTCAAAGATATTTACGAACAACTTGAAGAAGTAGCTGATTACTGCCAAGATGTTGCAAATACAATGGATACAATTATAATGCGTAACGCCTAGGAGATGTAGATATATTGGATACAGTTCTATTTTTAACCATTCTTGTTGTTGTTTTTGCATTATTATTCGACTTCATTAACGGTTTTCACGATACTGCAAATGCCATCGCAACTGCTGTTTCTACACGTGCATTACCACCTCGTGTAGCTGTATTAATGGCCGCAACTATGAACTTTATAGGTGCAATAACATTTACAGGTGTAGCAAAAGCATTGGCCAAAGATATCGTTGACCCTTTTGCAATTGATAACGGGGTTGTCATTATTTTAGCCGCTTTGCTATCCGCAATTATTTGGAACTTAGTAACTTGGTATTATGGTATTCCATCTAGTTCATCGCATGCTCTAATCGGCTCTTTAGCTGGTGCAGCGATTGCTGCTGCAGGTTTTGCTGTATTGAACTATGAAGGATTTATCAAAATTATTAAAGCATTAATCTACTCACCATTTATTGCTATCGTTGCTGGTTTTATCATGATGTCCATTTTCAAAGTGGTATTCAAAGACTTAAACTTATACCGTACGAATAAAGGATTCCGTAGACTACAGATTTTCACTGCTGCGGTACAATCTTTTACCCACGGTACAAACGATGCTCAAAAATCAATGGGTATTATTACAATGGCTTTAATTGCTGCTGGATTACAAACTGGTGACGATATTCCAATGTGGGTACGTATTGCAGCTGCAACTGCAATGGGATTAGGTACATCCATTGGTGGATATAAAATTATCAAAACTGTTGGCGGTAAAATCATGAAAATCCGACCTGTTAATGGAGCAGCTGCTGATTTAGCTTCTGCCGCTGTTATTTTCGGAGCTACACAACTTCATTTACCTGTAAGTACAACACATGTTATCTCCTCTTCTATCATGGGGGTTGGTTCGGCTCAACGTGTAAAAGGTGTTAAATGGGGCGTAGCAAAGAAAATCGTTCTTACGTGGATTATCACTTTACCAACATCTGCAATAATGGGAGCAGCTATCTTTTTTGTTCTCAACTTATTTATCTAATAATTACCTTATTAGGTTTCCATTCGCTATAGGATGGGAACTTTTTTTATGTAAAAATTTTGACTGTTTAACGACAAAGTAAGACAGAATGCTTTACACTAATCACATAGAGTTGTTTAAGAAAGGTGGTACATACATTTGCAAAGTTTATCTCGATTCATAACAAAATATTATAAAATAATTGCAACGATTTGGTGTGCATTGTTCATTATCTTTGCATACTTTGCTATTCAATTACCTGGTCAATTAAAAGGCGATGGTTTTAAAGTAAATGGCGATCATCAAGCTGTTATGAACGAACTAACAGAAGAATTTGGTCTACCTGCTGAAACCATATTTGTCGTATTTGATAAAGTTAAAGACGAAGATATTAAAGCGACTTTACAGAAAATCGAAGAAGTAGAGGAAATCGATTCTATTCAATCTCCTTTAAAGAACTCGGAACTTCATAAAAAAAATATCTCCTATGCTATTTTAAATTTCGATAATACCATAGAGGATATGTCCATTGTAGTACCGAAAATACGAGATAAAATAAACAATAAACAAGGAATTACTATTACAGGTGGATCGGTGATTTCATCCGATCTTAATACAGCCAGTCAAAAGGATTTAGCTAACGCAGAAGCAATTGGATTACCCATTGCAGTACTTGTTTTATTACTAGCATTTGGTAGCGTTGTTGCTTCAATTCTACCAATTGTAATTGGTATCATTACCGTCGTATCTGCGTTTGGCATACTATCTATGCTGAGTGGACAGTTTGATTTATCCATCTTCATAATGAATATTATCCCTATGCTTGGGCTAGCACTCAGCATAGATTTCGCATTGTTGTTTATCAATCGTTATCGTGAGGAAAGATTGCACTCTACCATTCAACAAGCTGTGCAAACAACGATTCAAACTGCCGGACGCTCGATTATTTTTTCTGCATTTTGTGTCATGATTGGTCTCGGTGCGATGATTGTTATCCAAGTAGAAATATTCCATAATATCGCACTAGGTGGTACGATTGCAGTTTTCCTAGCAGTTGTTGCTTCATTAACTTTGTTACCTGCAAGCATATTGTTATTGGGTGATCGCTTAAATAAATGGAAGATTATTCGGGTGAAACCGAATAGTGTATCGCGTTGGCGTAGTTTTGCAACACTGGTTATGAAACGTCCAGTGACAATCGCTATTATTTCCTTGATTATCTTAGGAATAGGTATTGTCCCTGTGAAAGATATGAAACTAACTATTCCACAAATGGATGCTTTACCAACTTCATATGATTCTCGTACTTCTTTTGAGAAATTACAAAAAGAATTTGATTTAGGTAAATATTCTACAGTTTATTTATTAGCAGAACGTGAAGATGGATGGGATTCCAAAGCTGGTTTAAATGACATCCTAAAGCTACAAAAAGCATTACAGAAAGATAACTTAGTCCTCGATGTGAAGACCATTTTCACGGAATCTAAAATCAATCACGTAGAGGACTGGCAGCAAAGTATGAAAAACCTTTCTGCTAGCGAACAACTTAAGCCTTTAAAGGAAACTTTCATTCACGACAAACAGTTGTTTATCCCAATTACATTAGATGCTAAAGGAGCATCTACAAAGGCACAAGATTGGGTGAGAAAGTGGTCGGATAAAGATTTAAACATGAACTTTAAACTTGGTGGAGAAGCGAAGTTTAATCAAGAAATTTTCGATGAAATTTCAAATAAAATCGTCATAGCCTTATCCATTATTATTGTTTCTACATTCTTTATTCTAATGCTTGCATTCCATTCGGTGTTAATTCCTATAAAGGCTATTTTAATGAATATTATTGGCTTATCATCAGCTTTCGGAATCCTTGTATATATCTTCCAATACGGAAGTTTCGGAATAGAGGAAGGGACAATTGTATTAATCATACCTGTTATTACATTTTGTCTTGTATTCGGCTTAAGTATGGACTATGAAGTATTCCTTATCTCAAGAATTCAAGAAGAATATGAAAAAGGAGCGAGTAATACGCGCGCTACCATTGATGGACTTACTTCTACAAGTAAAATCATTACGTCTGCTGCGTTAATTATGATTGTTATAACAGGTGCATTCGCCTTCACAGATGTAATGCCTGTGAAGCAAATAGGCGTCGGCATTGCCATTGCCATTGCTATTGATGCAACAATTATACGTCTAATGCTCGTACCAAGTCTGATGAAATTATTAGGTGACTGGAACTGGTGGATGCCATTTCAAAAGAAAAATCGCAAATAAAAAAGAGGCAATCTGTTAATAATCAGGTTGCCTCTTTTCATATTTATTAAAAGTGATTTGCATACCAAACTTTTGCTGCTTTTAATTCATCATGTGTTAACTGATGACCATAGTCGCTCCAATATACTTCTACTTCTGCCCCTGCTGCTGTTAACAATCCTTCTAAATCTTTTGATTCTTGAGGAGGACACATATAATCGTTTTTACCAGCACCAATCCAGATTGGTAACTGTGATAATACCGGTACTTCAATGTCTCTTCTTGGAACCATTGGATGATGTAAAATAGCACCTTTCACGATTGGCCCATTACGGAATAACAAACTACCTGCAATATTTGCCCCGTTTGAATAGCCAATTGCTACAATATTATCTCGATTGAAGCCATATTGCACTGCTGCTTCGTCGATAAATTCAGCCAATTCTTTTGTACGGACCTCTAAATCCTCCATATCAAAAACGCCTTCTGCTAAACGTCTGAAAAAGCGTGGCATGCCATTCTCTACAACATTTCCTCGTACACCTAAAAGAGAAGCTGTTGGATCAATCTCTTTTGCTAAAGAAATTAAATCATGTTCATTCCCACCAGTACCATGTAGCAATAACAATGTTGGCTTACTATCGTCAGTACCTTTAATGAAAATATGTTGCATGGAGAACCCCCCTATCTATATTCTATAATCAATATCTTGAATTCGAGATAATTATAGATTGAACAGTAATAGGAGTCAATGAATATGCTTTGGAACTTTGCTTAGGATGATTCTTATAAAATAGTTGAATTGAAAGGACAATCAATATAACTGCAATTATTACGACACTAATTAATGCAATAACTGTCTTTTTGCCAGACATAAAATTACCTACTTCCTTTAGCATTCCTTTGCGAGAACTATCCGATTTCGAAATTGTATACTGTTCTCAAAAATTTCTTCTTATAATGATTAATAAGATAATCATATTCAATTTTGATCATGTGGAATCCATATTTTTGATACAGCGCCAGTTGCCCAATGCTAGAGTTGTCAGTAGCAATTAGAATTCGACGATAACCACCGGCTGTCGCTTCACTTATGACGTGCTGAATAAGTGACTTACCAAACCCTTGTCCTTGCCATTTTCCAACTACAGCAATGTTCATTATATCGATGGCTTCTGTATTATGAATCAACAAAACGACCACCCCAACATCCTCACCCGCCATACTCGCGATATAATAATTACCATCGCGAATATATTGTGCAATCATGTGCTCAGACGGATCAGCTAGTAACAGCAAGTCCATTGGTGGTCGTTCAAATACCGCCAATAAACGATATTGTTATCATCATTTTTTAGACGGCTTAAAGCCTTCAGAATATAAATAGTTTTCCGCATCATCACGAGTTCCGAAGCTTTCTTCTAAATTGAAGCCATGATAAACATTCCAAAAAGGATCTTCTTCTACTAAAAGAAGTTGGTCATCATTACGGTTACGCCAGCTTTGCTCAATTCTCACTTCAGGAACTACTTCATCAATTTCAGATAAGTACGTAAGGGAATCTTCGATAATTTCACGTAGCTCTTGCTCAGAGAAATCACGAATATTTACTAAACCACGATCGTCTGATTTATAACGTAGTAAATCTCCTACGTAAACAAAACCGTTACCGTTTGGGTGTAATTTTTCTACCACAATTTTTTTCTCATATTGGCTACCATCAAAGTGATAATTTAATCGTTTCATCGAAATTTCTTTACGAGTTAATTGAGGGAAACTTTCGATGATCGCTTGTTTTTGTTCAAATGTTAACATAATTTACTCCTTTTTCGTTTGCATTCAACCTTTAGTATAGCATTTTTTACATATCAATTCGCTTTATATCAACATCTTGTCCATCTTTCGTCAATAAAAATACATCAGGATTTCTCATAGTTTTCCATCCTGTAAAACCAAATTTCGAATTGTATTTTGTAATGAGTAATGATAATAGATTGCCATGCGAAACAATTGCAGTATCAGCAATAGATGATTCGAGTAATTCTTTGATTAACTGTTCAATTCGTACAACTGCTTCTTTGCTTGATTCTCCACCTATGTACCTTAAGTTTTCATCGAGAAAAGTTTGTTCCAACTTTTCTAACCAATCATCAAAATTTTGTGTACTTAAAACACGTTCAGCTAGTCTTTCATCCTGTTCAACTTCTATTTTCATTTTCTTGGAAAATGGTTCTATCGTTTGGATTGCTCTTGTAAATGGACTAGAAATAACTCTCTTTATATCGTATTGTTGTAATCTCTCTGCTAATTGTTTAGCCTGCTCAATACCCTCACTTGTAAGAGTGGCCTCTTTTTCTTGACCATAAGCCTTACAATGACGAATAATGTAAATTTTTTTCATTAACAACTCCCCTATCTTTTGAATAATATTATATAGTATTGACATACTATTTAGACAATACTATAATCACAAACAACAATAATTGAAACTAAGACAAGGATTAGTAAAGAATGACCTGTTTTTATAGAGAGAGAATTGATTGGTGGAAGATTCTCATTAACAGCTTCTTGAACCTACCTTCGAGTTCGTCATTGAAAAATGGCGCGGCGACAGTCGTTAACATGTTTGAGAGTAAAGCTTCGCTTTAAATAAGGGTGGTACCGCCGTAATGGGTCCCTTATTTAAGGCGGGGCTTTTTATTTTAAAGAAGGGGTGTTTATAATGGCAAAACAATTTGTAAAAGACGTAACAGCAATGGATGAGGATTTTGCTCAATGGTATACAGACGTTGTAACAAAAGCTGATTTAATCGATTATTCAAGTGTTCGTGGTTCAATGATTATACGTCCTTATGGCTATGCATTGTGGGACAATATCAAAAATGAACTCGATACAAAACTGAAAGAAACAGGTCATGAAAATGTTTATATGCCTTTATTCATACCTGAATCACTTTTACAAAAAGAAAAAGATCACGTAAAAGGATTTGCACCCGAAGTGGCATGGGTTACGCATGGTGGGGATGAAAAACTACAAGAGCGCTTAGTTGTACGTCCAACTTCAGAAACACTATTCTGCGAACACTATGCTAATATTATTCATTCTTATCGTGATCTACCAAAGCTATATAACCAATGGGCTAATGTTGTACGCTGGGAAAAAACGACACGTCCATTCTTGCGTACACTTGAGTTTTTATGGCAAGAGGGACACACTGCTCACGCTACTCAAGAAGAAGCTCAAGAGGAAACATTACGTATGTTAAATGTGTATGCTCAAATTTGTGAAGAGTACTTAGCTATCCCTGTATTAAAAGGGCAAAAAACTGAGAAGGAAAAATTTGCAGGCGCTGAATCCACTTACACAATCGAAACGCTAATGCATGACGGGAAAGCATTACAATCAGGAACATCACATAATTTCGGAGATGGTTTTGCACGTGCATTTGATATTAAATATCTTGATAAAGAAGGTAAACAACAATTTGTTCATCAAACATCTTGGGGTTTCACAACACGTATAATAGGAGCACTTATTATGGTTCATGGTGATGATCGTGGTCTAGTCGTTCCTCCACGTATTGCACCGACCCAAGTAATGATTGTACCAATTGCTCAACATAAAGAAGGCGTCCTGGATTTTGCTTATGATTTAAAAGAACGTCTTGGAAAAGTGGCACGAGTTAATATTGATGCTAGTGATAAAAAACCAGGTTGGAAATTCAATGAGTATGAAATGAAGGGTATTCCAGTACGCCTTGAAGTAGGGCCAAAGGACATCGAAAATAATCAAGTGGTTCTAGCCCGTCGTGACTCAGGGGAAAAAATTATCGTTCCACTTAATGAACTAGAAGTAAAATTACCTGCAATGTTAGAGGAAATTCAAAATGATTTATACAATAAAGCACTAAATCACCGCGAAGAAAATACATTTACCGTTCAAACATTTGATGCATTCAAAGCACAACTTGAAGAAAGACAAGGATTTATCAAGGCTATGTGGTGTGGTGACCAAGCGTGTGAAGATAAAATAAAAGAAGAAACAGGTGCAACTTCCCGATGTATGCCATTCGAACAAGAACATATCTCAGAAACATGTATCTGTTGCAGCAAACCAGCAGAAAAAATGGTCGTATGGGCAAAGGCATATTAAATGCTGATGGCGCTTGACCAGACTCGACAGGCGTTGGAGGGCTCGAACACAAGGCGCTTTTTGTCTTGTGCCGAGAGACCGAAACGACCCGAGAGTCTAGCGCCTGAAGCTGGATATACTAAATGCTGAAGCGGCCTGTCAAGACTCGACAAGCACTGTAACTTTCGAATCGAAAACATCTTTACAGTTTTCGACCGAGAAAGTGAAAGTGACCTCGAGAGTCTGGCCGCTGAAGCTGAATATCTTTCTTAAATGCTGAAGCGGCCCGTATAAATGAAGATAGCCTAAAACTGCCACGTCCTGTGGCAACGGCTATCTGACCTACATCCTGTCGGCCCTCGACAAGCACTGGAAGGCTCGAACCAAAGGCACTCTTTGACATTAAGTGTCCGGCCGAAACGTCTCTCAACAAAACAAGAAGCACGTTGCATTTGCAACGTGCTTCTCTTATAAAACTTCCGTTAGCTTTGATAAAACATTATCCATGTAGGATGCATTATGCTCAACAAAATCAGCGTGTATAGCATTTTTTACAAGAGGTATCTTCTTTCCATCTTCGATGATTTCAAACCCCTCGACATATAAAGTTTTACGCTTACCTGAGTAGAAATCCTGCACTGTACCAAGCTCTGCTCTAACAATACCAGCAACTTCTTCCTCTTGTAATTGAAATCCTTCAAAGTCTGCGTTACTAAATACATAGTACACATGGGCAAATTCTAGATCGATCATTGGTGGTTGTTGGATACGCGTTTCAAATACCCCAATCTTTTTCATATCATCAACCGTAAGTGGCAAACCCAGCTCCTCTTGTAATTCACGAAAGCCGTCCTGAGCTCGCTCATTCGCTAGTAAATGTCCAGCGGCCGTTATGTCAAACTGACTTGCATAATCCTTCTTACAAGCACTTCTAAGCTGAAAATAAAGATAATACTTATCTTCTATCTTACTAACAAGCCAGCAATGAAAAGTCTCATGCCAAAAGCCTTTCGCGTGTACCTCTTCTCTAGTTGCCTCACCAATAGGTTCATGTTCATCATTAAATATTCTTAATAATTCACTGTCCATATTTGGCACCTAAACATTCTTTGTTGCAGCTGAACGTATTTCTTTACGATGTTCATAAACATTTTTTACAATTACTTTCCCAACGGCATAAGCAGGGACACCAAGTAAAATACCTAGGAATCCTGCAATATTACCTGCAGCTAAAATGATTGTAATAACAGTTAGTGGATGAATATCTAATGATTTACCCATAACATTCGGTGTAATTAAATTACTATCAATCTGTTGCGCTACTAATGTTACAACACATACCCAAATGGCTAACTTCGGCTCTTGTAAAAACCCGATAATTAGAGCTGGGACAAATGCAATCCATGGCCCAATAAACGGAATGACATTCATGAAAAAGGCAAAAACAACTAATAACAATGCGTAATCTAATCCAATTATTAAATAACCGATATACATCATAATAGCTAATAATAGACTAATTAGTAGTTGTCCCTGAATATAAGAACGCAGCACATCATCAATATCCGACAGTGTTTTCTTTATCCATTCACGACGGTTCCCAGAAAACAGTTTATACATTGAAGGTGCAAATTTCTCGTGATCCTTTAACATAAAGATAAAGAAGAAAGGCACCAATATTAAGATAAATGCCCACGACACAATCGTTTGTATTAGTTGCACTAAAAATACACTCGTCATAACTGCGTATTTTTGAATAGAGTTTGCCATCTTATCTATGAATTCATTTACTTGAGATGGAAAACTTCCACGATTATCTTGGATATAATCAGCCATATCTGTTATTTCACTTGCTAAGTAAGGTGTGCTCTTTATTAAATGACTCAACTGTTCTGCAATAGAAGGACCAATCCACGAAACAAAGCCCCCAAGTGCTCCTACTAATGCAATAATAATGGTCAAAATACTTGCCCATCGCGGAAATTTACGTTTCTCTAAAAAACGCTGAATAGGCTCTGTTATGTAGTATAAAATTCCGCCTAGTAAAAGTGGAGTGAAAATTGCACTTGCAATAATAACCACTGGATAAAACAAATGTTTTATTTCCAAAAAATACTTAACTATTAATAAAGCGAGTAATATACCGACACCTGTTTGAAACCATAACTTTTTCGTCACAAACTTCACTTCCTTATAGCCTAAATAGGCCCATTTTATCATTAAGTATACGATATTTTATGTTGGAAAAGAAATCAAACAGTAATAACAAAAAATATTATAATACAAATATTCTAAAAAAATTAAGTAATTCCAGTGACATTAGTTGATTTTCCAGTTGGGTGTTGTTACGTTATTTAGTAGAACTTTACATAAAGGTGATGGTGTAATGAAAAGCAAATTGGCTCATATGGGCAAGAAATATTTACTACATCCGTATACTCTCATTCTAATCGTATTACTTGTGAAGATAATCGCATTTCGTACGGTGATTTTCCACAACCGCTCGGTTACGCAAATTGTGTTACTAGAGTACCCCATGTGGGCTTTGGCACTTACTCTTGTCGTAGTGTTATTTAAAAAGCGTACATGGCTTGCTGTATGGATTTTCAATACCATTTTATCTGCATTATTTATCGTCATATTGTATTACACTCGATATTTTTCAACATTACCTTCATATTATGACGTCAAACAAATTTATCAATCTCATTCAGTCGGTGGAACCGTTGCCTTACTTGGAACCCCTTATGACTACCTGTTTTTCTTAGATATTGTTTTGTTGCTGCCCCTAATTCGTTATTTCACAAAAGAACGCCAACTTTCCTACACAGACGTAAGAAAAGGGCTATTTACCTTCACTTGTATCGGTATCGTAACGACAGCACTTGCATTTAGACAGCCTCTTATCGATGTATCTTATTTCGCCAAAGAAAACGGTTACTTACAATCCCAAATCGTTCAATTGTATGCGCGAAGCTTTGGTGTAGCGCTTGCTACTCAAGAAAAGCTAAGTGATGCCGATCTTGAAAGGCTAAAGGGCAATGACTATGTCCCATTTAACAAACACAAAACATTTGGTGTAGCTAAAAACCGAAACGTCTTTGTAATTCAAGTAGAATCATTACAAAACTTTGTTATTAACCGTGATATTAATGGCCAAGAAATTACACCAAATCTAAATAAGATACTGAAGGATAGTGCATATTTCAATAATGTTTACCAACAAATCGGTGCAGGTAACACTTCAGATGCTGAATGGATTATGCATACAGGGCTTTATCCTGAAGGTATGGATCCTACTGTCAATTCACTAAAGGATTCGGAGGTTGCTTCCTTGCCTCGGATGCTAAGTACAGAAGGTTACGGTACAGCTACATTTCATGCTGATGATATATCGTATTGGAATCGAAATAAGCTTTATCCTGCTCTAGGCTTTGACCACACCTATACTTCAGATGATATTCCCGAGCAGCAAATTATCGGCTTTGGTCCTGCAGATGAAGTAACATTTCGTTTTGCTGAATCGCAAATACAAAGTTTGTTACGACAATTCAATCAAGTTTACGCCAATATCATTACACTAACTAGCCATACGCCATTTAAAATGCCTGATGACTACAAATATCTAGAATTACCAACGAAATTCAACGACACATATGTTGGAGACTATTTACAATCAGTTCGTTATACAGATAGGCAAATTGGACAGTTTGTTGCTAATCTTAAGCGTTTAGGATTGTACGACAATTCCGTTATTCTCATTTATGGTGATCATTCTGGTTTACATGGAAAACCTGTAACAGAAGAAGACCAAGTGCTATTGGAAGATTTACTTGGCCATCCTTACAATTTGAATGATCGATTCATAGTACCTGTACTATTTACGGCACCGGGAATTTTTGACAATGAGCAAATTACACATCTTGGTGGACAAACAGATTTAATGCCTACACTTTTAAATTTACTTGGCATTGAACCTACTTCACAGCTCATAGGACACAACTTATTCCAATATGAACATAACCTACTCGGCATGCGCTATTACTTGCCTGGGGGCTCTTATATAAGCGATCACACGATGTATATCGCACCAAGTGCTCAACACCCAGCCTCATTGTTAACGCGAGAAACAATGAAAAGGGCAAAACTTACAAACCGATCACAAAAAAACATCAATAATACACTATCAATACTGCAATACTCCGATCAACTTCGTCGAGAACAAATCGGACAATAAGTAAAAAAAGCCTTATTGAAAACTTAAATTCAATAAGGCTTTTTTTATGCATAAATAATTTCCCTACGTTACAAATGGTCTTCTTCTGTTTTTTATTATTGAAACTAAATATTAATGCAAAAAAACTCGTCCTTATTAATCATTTGAATAATTAATAAGGACGAGAGATATATTTGTGTATTCACTCTGATTTGCTTCTAAAAGCACTCCGTAAACAGTTTTCTAAATACCTTTTACAATTTGTCATCCTCAACTGAATTTAGATATTCTTCAATCGAATCAATAACAGATTCAACACAACCCTCTTCAAATGGTGATACTAGATTCGCTTCCGCTACAAGATTAGTGAAAGATTGTGAACCTCCTAATTGGCAAAGGTGGATATAATCTGCCCATGCTTCCTCGTGATTTTCTCTTGAACGTTTCCAAAATTGGAATGCACAGATCTGCGCTAACGTGTAATCAATATAATAGAACGGGCTAGCATAAATATGAGCTTGACGTTGCCAGAAACCACCTTGCTCTACATATTCAATACCATCATAGTCACGATGTGGTAAATAAATTCCCTCTATTTTTTTCCAAGCAGCTTTTCGTTCTGCTGGTGTCATTTCAGGGTTTTCATAAACAACGTGTTGGAACTCGTCGACAGCGACACCATATGGTAAGAATAATAATGCACCACTAAGGTGAGCAAATTTGTATTTCTCTGTATCCTCTTTAAAGAATAGTTCCATCCAAGGCCATGTGAAAAATTCCATACTCATAGAATGGATTTCACAAGACTCAAAAGTTGGCCAAATATATTCCGGGATACCAATATTACGACTCGTATATACTTGGAAAGCATGGCCTGCTTCATGTGTTAACACATCAATATCACCAGAAGTACCATTAAAGTTTGAGAAAATGAACGGTGATTCGTAATCATCGATAAATGTACAATAACCGCCCCCCTCTTTTCCTTTCTTCGCTACTAAATCCATCAAATCATTGTCGATCATGAAATTGAAGAATTCAGCAGTTTCTGGGGATAACTCTTCATACATTTTTTTACCGTTTTCCACAATCCATTCAGGTGTTCCTTTTGGTGTTGCGTTACCTGTTAAGAAATTTAATCCTTCGTCTTGGTATTTTAATTTATCTACACCAATGCGTTTCGCTTGGCGTTCATATAATTTATTTGCAACTGGAACAATATAATCTCTTACTTGATCACGGAATTTTTTTACCATTTCAGCGTTATAATCAATACGATTCATTTGAATATAACCTAGTTCAACAAAGTTTTTATAACCTAATTTCACTGCCATTTCATGACGTACTTTAACAAGCTGATCATATATCTCATCAAATTTCACTTCATTTTCCTTAAAGAAACCAAAGCTTGCTTCTTTTGCTTTTTTACGAGTTTCAGCGTTTGTCGATTCTCCATAAGGGCCTAATTGCGCAAGCGTTAATACTTCACCATTAAAATCAATTTGAGCTGAAGCTACTAATTTAGAATACTCCGATGTTAGTTTGTTCTCTTTTTGCATCAATGAGATGAGCTCAGGTGAGAACGATTTAATTTGGTATTCTGCTAAATCAAATAATTGCTGTCCCCACTTCTCTTGTAATTCTTGTTTAAACGCTGAAGTTGTTAGAGCTTTATAGTATTCAGTGACTAAATCATCCATCTCGGGGTTGATTTCATCAAAATAGTCTCTCTCTTTTTGATAAAATTCATTATTTGTATCGATAGAAGCACGAATTTCTACTAAAGTAGATTGAGTAGAAAAATTATTACGTAATTCATTAATAGAACTGATAACTGAACTTTGTTCTTCTACTGTTTTAGCAGCTTTAAATTCCTCTAAAAGTTCGTGGAATTTACTTTTAGTAGCAGCTAAATCTGGTTGTTTATATTCATAGTCTTTAAAAGTTGTCATATGTATCCTTCTCTCCTTTATCTTTCGATAGTCGAAACGTTAAACTTATTGTTCAATATTTTCAGAAATATTGCAACTATTATTGTCGTAATTAGTTAAAAAAAATGGTATTTAATTACTTATTTAAAATACTCCGTCTAAAAGACTTATGTTTTAGCTCATTTTGTGCTAACCTATTTTCATGCCTAATTATAAAGTGAGGTGCTTTACATTGATAGGTCGTAACGATCCTTGTCCATGTGGCAGTGGTAAAAAATACAAAAAATGTTGTGGTAAAAATGCAGTAGGAGATATTTCAACACTAGTAAGTGAAGATATCGATCGCGTCGTGGAAGGTTTTGTAAAAGAATCCTTTAATACAGCTGACTATCAAGCATTAGAAAAACGCAATCATCAATGGCAGAACGCATTAAATCATGCATTTGCAGACAGTTTAATAGATACTATTGCTATGGAAACATATATTTATATTGATCGCCCGAATTTGTGGAGAAACTATTTAAATAAACAATTAGCACAACCTATTCGTCCTCAAGTAAAAGATATTTTATCAGCTTGGTTAACACCAGCTTTCTTACTTGCAAAAGTTGAGTCGCAAAATGGCGAATTAATTACTTTAATTGATGAGGTATCTAACAAACGTTATTTGATGACTGGCTCTCCATCTAAGAAATTCAGCGGCAACTGGTTATTCGGAATTTTCATGCCAGATAAGCGTAAAGGTGAAAATGGCTTAACTGCAACAAGTAGCGTTATTTTCATTCCAAATGACAAAGTAAATATTACAAAAGCTTTACGCAACAAGCTTGAAAGTAACATCACTGATTCATTTGAATTGTACAAAACGTTCCTAGAAGCTGTTGCTCCAGAGTTTCAATCAGAAGTGGCAGCTACTGTTGTTGAAGATGTACCTGTAACTAAAGCTGTCGAAAAAGAAAAAACAGTAACGGAAAGTGAGCTATCACCCTTCCAAACTGAAATTCTTGATCTAGTACAGCAATATGTAACTGAGTACAATCTATCTGCAGATACATTCACTGCCTTACTACAACAATATTTAGAACAAAACACAGTTAAAGCTAAAAAAGCCAATACTGTAGCTGCAGGTGCAGTGCTTGCTGGACAGGCTTCTGCTATCATTCCTGAAGGCGGTTTATCGAAAGTCAAAGATGTTGCAGCATACTACGAAGTATCCGCTTCATCTGTGTCAAAATATCGCGACCAAATTAGCGAATTTTTAGCACAATAATAAAAAGGCGATCCAATTATGGATTGCCTTTTTTATTATTTTAATGCTCGAATAAATTCCTGCAACAACGGTGCATCGTCAGAATACGACATCGGTAAAGACGGTAGCTCCTCCCCTTTTTTCCAGGCAATTTCATATATAAAATTGTCGGGATCTGCGATAACTTGCTCTCCACCTATGATTTCCACATGAAAATAATGTACATCAATCTCAATACCTAGGGCTTTAAGTTCGTTTGACTTCGTATAAAGTTCTCTTATCACTTTTACTTCATAACCTGTCTCTTCAAAAAACTCTCGACGACAGCACTCTTCAAACGTTTCATTACCTTCGATACCACCACTAGGTACTGTCCATTTCTTCTCTTCACCTGGTGCTGCTTGAAGTACCATTAATACTTCTCCATTGCCATTTAAACAAACCCCTGCTGCACCTTGCCATTTATAAATACTCACTTAACAACCTCCCATTAACTACTTACCTAGTATATACGATTTTACTAATGCAAAGCGTTCACGGAAACGTACCTTTGCCTCAATAATTTTCGGCGTTTTTGCGGCAACGACATCCACTTTAAGTTTTAATCGATCAGCAAGCATCTTAGCTCTTTCTAAATGATAATCGCTTGAAATGATTGTTAGAGAGCTAATATCCTGATCCAATAACTCTAATGAATAAACAATATTCTCATAAGTAGTTGTTGCCTTTTCCTCTATTATAATTCGATTAGGGCTTAAACCATGCTCTACTAAATATGCTTGCATAACAGATCCCTCCGTTGCATCTTCATCCGGCCCTTGCCCACCCGACACAATTAAGTTGACGTGAGGATATTGCTTTGCATATTGTAACGCAGCATCTAAACGATAAGAAAGAGATTTCGACGGTACGTTCCCCTTCTTCACCTTTGCACCTAACACAAGTGCATACTCATTCGAGCCATCCGCTTTCGGCTCTGTTCCAGCTGATAGCCATCTAGTTGTCACAACCCAAAACGTTAAACCAGCTACGACAACAATGCTTCCTCCAATCATTAGAAGCCTCCTTATTAAACCTTTCAATATATCAACCTCTTCCACTTTTTATTTTTTACCGATAAAGATGATGGAAAAGATTCACAAACGAAAGCCATTATAAATCTTTCTCTAGTATTATTTTATGGGTACCTTTTTTACTTATAAATGTTTCGATTACATTAAAACCATACTTAATATTAAGAACAAGCATCGCTCGACGTTGGTTTCTCCCAATCGTACGAATTATTTTATACCCACTCTCCTGTACTATTTTATGCTGTAGCTCCATTAAGTAAGAAGCAATTCCTTGACCACGGTAATCCGAATGAACCCCACCAAGCCAACTATAAAACTTCCCTTCTCCCATCTCATACCCTAATTTAAAACCAGCTAATCTAGCATTATCTATAGCTACACAGCACAGCAATTGAGGCTTCACCTTCAGCTCACTCACCTCTAGCTCTGCACCTTCAAATACATGCTTATGAAGATCTTGTATGCCTATAAGAATCTCTTTATTAGGAATGCCGTTGAAATATGTATAATTCATTTTTCTCTCTCCTTCTAATCATCAGCAAAAAGCTCATGTAAGATAGCTTGCCGATTATCTAAAAAACGTTTTGTTAAGATATAATGTAATGTTTCCTCATAGCGTACTCCTTGAATAGGCTGACTATCAAAATCATAAATAGTCGCCTCCGGATAACCAAGTAAAATAGGTGAATGTGTTGCAATAATAAACTGTGCTTCACCCTCTAAATCTTTCATAATGCGCATTAATGATAATTGTCTAGCAGGCGATAATGCTGCTTCGGGCTCATCTAATAAGTATATAGCTTTTTTACCAAATCTATTTTTAAAAAGTGAAAGAAACGCTTCTCCATGCGATTGTTGATGTAATGATTTTCCACCGTATGCTTTTAAATGCATAGGATCCGAATCGATATGTGATGCAAACTGATAAAACGTTTCCGCTCGAAGGAAAAAACCATTCATTACTTTTGGTGACCAAGACAACCGTAAATGGTTCCCTAATACAGATTCTGCAGCATGCACCTCATATAAATTGTTGCGACCTCCACCTGCAGTATTAAACTCACATTTATCAGCAATACCCTCTAGTAATGTCGATTTCCCGGAGCCATTTTCACCGACTAAAAACGTTACATTTTGTGTGAATTCTAATGTTTCAAGTACTTGTAATGAAGGAATATTGAACGGATATTCACTTAAATTTTCAGTACCGTCTTTTAATAAAGTTACTTTCTTTAGAAACATGCTATTTTCCTCCTTCTGAACATTTTCATAATTATAATAAAGATACCCTAAGAGCTATCAATGCTCCAAGGGTATTTAAATATTGCCTAAGTATAATAATTAATATCTGCCTTCTTATTGCATTTCCATTGATTTCATCAGTAATTAATTCTCTAAAAAAGACTAGCTCATTAAATGTGAACTAGTCTTTTTCCATCTATCTCAACTTCTTATTCTTTCTTCTTTTAATTCTAAAAATCAAAAGTCCAATCATCAAGAGTAATCCTGCAAATCCAACAATCCACCATTTTGATATTGAGTTATTAATTTTCCCATTTTCACTATCGACATTTAATTGCTTGTTTGTTTTCACATATTCAGCATTAGTAAAAAATTGCTTGTCACTAGATTGTACAGCGACCGTTGCCAATTCATCTGAGTTTATTATTTCATCAAGAAATTTATTCTCCATAAAATCGGGAGTAGACCCTTGATGATCAATAACAAGAATTGAATGATTCCCTTTACTCCAAGGGTTTTCTTGGATCCAGCTAAATTGTTGAACCGTTTCCGAAACAAAGCCCTCATCACTTAATACTGCCTTATTTCCCTTATATGAAACTATCAAATCATTCACCTTTTTTTGTAACAAAGGTTGTTCATTCGGCCCGCCTATAAATATAACATTTGCTTTTTCAGCATCCTTAGCTGTTACTTGCTCAGCAGTTTTTAATTGTATAGTAGGTTGTTGAACACCTTGCAATATCGCATTATATAACTTGAGTAATTGCTCATCTAAAACATCTGTTTTTTTAGGTAAGACAACAATAGGCATCCCTTCTGTACTTACAAATGGATAAGGAAATGCAGCAAATGTAATCCCCTTTTGTTCATCAACATTTTGTATTATTGGTAATATAAAAGTACTATCCTTCTCAATATAAATCCAACGTTTTTCATCTGTTTCTTTACAAGGATCATTCACGCCCAAACCAGTAGTTTGAAACTGCAAATCTATTAAACGGTTATCTTTAATTGCTTTAGCATCAATTGGTACACTTACATTGTAAATTCCATCCTTACTATCTGCTAATGTACGTAGATTCACCGAATGCGGAATATTATTTACATTTACGATTAATTCGATATTTGTACTATTGTCTAATTCCGATTGCTCTTTCATAGATGTAATACTTTCGGATTTTTTTAATTTTAGATTGAGTGTAAATGCCTTATTTAGTTGCGTATTAGGTGAGACATAGTAATAATAATGCGCGCTATTAGTACTCTGACTATCAAGCGTAATATTCTCTGCACCAAATTGTTCTAATGTGGCGCTACCATTCTGTGTCAAATTCAACTGTTTTGGTATATCCTTTACCGACAAATCTAAGCCACTCAGTTGTTTTGAGAATTGCGGATTAGTTAAAATAGCAATTCTATCTTCTAAATCAGTTGCCTTGTTAGCTGTTACAAACATTGCTGAAGTTTCTTGCTGTCCATGTTTTAATGTGCGAATGGATAGATGAAGTGCATCTGCCGTTTGCTTCACATTAGCATCTTGCCATAGTTTTTTTATATTGGAATTTGAAAATTCAGAGGGTACACCTATAAAAACTACATTCTGATTTAATTCTTTTATTTTCGATTCTCTAGTAATTTGTACTGCATTTTTTCTACCTGATTGATTTGATAAGAAATTAGTCATCTGAAGTGCACTGTTTAACGTATTTGTTGAAGGCTTATCTGGCATAACAATATATACAGGTTGTTCCTCAGTTCCTACAAAATTAGCTGGATAATCACCTAACGTAACATCTGTCTTTTTTACTAGACCCTCCAACTGATAATATGAATTGATATTAAGTGTAAGCCAATTAGCTGAAGTTCCTTGCTTTACACACATTCCTTCTTTAAGTACACCATAATATTTAACAGTTACAGCATGAATTCCTTCTTTCAGAGCATCACCTTTAAGTGGAATAGTCATTTCACGTACAGGCTTGTCCCCATTAATTGCGATTGATTTCACCATTTTATTATCTACACTAACTGATAGTGATGATGGCGCAATTAATAACTCAGAGTTTTCAGTATTCAAGACAATTTTACTTTCTTTTCCTTTTGCATCTGCTACTAATTCGTAGTAGAAAGTGACCTCACCTGCTGGGCCATTTAAAGTAATTGGCGCATTGGTAAAAGGTTGAGGTTGATTCGTGTCTTTAACATTATTCACTTTTATTCCATTGGCTGAAATTGTAGTATTTGCCTCACTTTTGGTTGGTGCCAAAGCCACAATAATTATGCATAATAAACTAGCTATTAATAACTGATATTGCTTCATGTTTTTTCCCCTTTATCTTTTTGTTCAAAGCGCTCTGTTTTATACCATTTCACTTCTTGTTTAAATAACACTCTTTTCATCTCTAAAAATAATGAATAAACAACTAAAACAATCCACATTTGAGAATAAGAAAAGTACATTAATATTACATAAAAGAAATTTGTCCGATTCATCTCAGCTTTCTCTATACTTAACGTAATCATTACCTCAGCTAAGAATAAAAGGAATGCCAGGATCCATAGTGCAAGAGCTACATTACCAATTGATAGATTTAGATCATAGAAGAGATTAATGATAAACAGAGTATTTGATAAAATAACACCGAAAAAGAATAGGAAGTACGTAAAGAAAAAGTAAAATAAATCAAAAATAATACTTTTACGTTTCAACTTAAAAAATTGCCCCAAGAACTTAAGGACGACATATTGATTTCCTCGGGCCCAGCGAGTTCGTTGCTTCCACCAAACATTTAGTGTTTCAGGCTCTTGCTCCCATGTTATAGCCTTAGGGAAAAACCGAATATGATAACCTTTATTGTAAACGCGAATGGTTAACTCAGTATCCTCAGCTAATGCTTTAACATCCCAGCCACCAAGTTCCTCTACAATACTTCGTCGAATAGCAAAGTTCGTACCAGGAATTGTCGCCACTTTGAACCATTTAAATCGGCCACCTTGCGCCATCCATTGAAAACAAATCGTTTCTATATTAATAAAACGAGTAAGCCAGGTTTTTGCCGCATTAATAACTCTAAATTTACCAACCACAGCTGCTGCCTTTGGATCATTTACTAATCCCATTACTAAATACCAAACTGACATTTTCTCCGGTGTATTATCTGCATCATAAACAACAATCACATCACTAGACGATTTTCTTAACGCCTCATTCAACGCAGAGGACTTACCCTTCCCCTTATTTGGAGGCTCAGTTTCAATAACACGAATAAAGGGGTGTTTTTCTGTAAACTGTCTTGCAATTTCACCTGTTCTATCTGAAGAATTATCATTTATAACAATTACTTCGAGTTTCTCTTTCGGATAATGTAACCGCGACATTGCTTGTAAAGTCTGCCCAATTACAACCTCTTCGTTATGCGCAGGTATAAAAACACTTACGGTTGGCAATTCAACCATTTTCTTTTCCCATTCAGGAATAACACGCTCAAATGTCCTAAAGTGAAGATAGCCACCTTGCATTAAGAACATATGGTATAAAAGCATAATCCATATTAAAAATAGCGCAATGTAAAATAATATATTAGCCATTTAAATTTCGCTCCTCAAACAATCGTTTTCGCAGCTTAGTACGTAAGCTCACAACATAAATAAAGAATGCTATAACAAATAAAGCGACAATAATTGCTAAGGTCCATAACACCATTTCAAATGGATTTTCTTCCATCCTTTGCTTTACCTTATCTGTCCATTTAATGTGAGATACTACGTTTAAGTCCCCATTTTTCTCTTGGTGAATCATAATGTTTTCAGACTGTACGATTTGTTTTGTTTTTCTTAAATCCAACCATTCTAAATTCGGTACCCCTTCTATTAAGCTCACCATTTCAGGCAAATATTCCATTCCTAAATATGGATGATAAAAGCCGCCAATGACTGAACCAGGAACCTGCTGCACTTTATTTATTTGTTCTTCCATATCTTTTAAGGGATCCGGACTACTTGGATCAATAAATCCAATCGTTTCAGGATATAATGTCATACCACTTAGTAGTGACGGCTTACTTATCATTAACGGCACAGCCATCCTCTTCCACGTATCATCTGATAATTGAATTTGCCCAAACATGGATGTGAATTGTTTTGCAATGATGTCATATCCTGTTGAACTCATTGCATAGTGTGGTGCCTCAAAGGAAATTGGGTACAATTTTAATTCTGTTAATTTTTCAATAGAGTGCTCCATTTTATCTTCAATATATTTCTTCTCTATCTCATCAATCGATCCCAAATATTGTTGATATGCTTTCTCTACCGAAAAATCAGATCTTTTTTTCATTTTTATAGGTTCATCGCTAGCGCTTATCGATGAAATTTTTTGATTGTTGATTGAATCCCAAAACTCGAAACCTTCGCCTGTTTCTGTATGTCGATACGTATGCGTATAGCCATGGGCAATAACCATACCACCTAAGCTTTGTAAATGCTGTAGCACTTTCACTAGCTTTTTACTATCTTTTAATTGCACTTGTTCTCCCGTCTCACTATTCACATAAACAGGAATTAGTGCCATATAAAAAGGAATACCCTTTTCTGCTAAATATTCACCCGTTTCCTTCACAAGCTTCGGATCTGATATAGGAGAGATATCCTCTAGACGAATATATGCCAGATGTTTTGCCGGTTCCTGCAAGTCTAGTAAACTAAATAATTCTCGTGACAAAATATAATTATCATCGGAAATAAAATTTGATTTTGCTATAAAAGATGTTTTACCGGCTTTCACAATAACAGGATACTTAGTATTTAGATTCGCACCTTCAACTAGCACTTCACTACCTTTTGGTGGTTTGACATATTCTATATTGATTAACTTAGAAAGTGGCTCTCCATCCAAAGTCCGAAGTGATTGCGTACCGAAGAATTGCCATTTTTCAAAGCGAGGGAGTTGTTCCGCATTTTTACCAAAAACAATTAAATGACCTTTAAAATTATTTATAGCCTTTAAAAAATCCGTTGGTAAATTACCTCTGTCTTCGCCTACAAATACTACGACGTCTATATTTTTTATGGTTTCAATTGTTACTTGTTGAACACTCGATAACTGAACTTGATCAGATATTCCTGCAAAAATCGCTTCAAGTAATAGAGTGTCTGAATTCGCTTTACCATTCGCTGACTGATAAGCTACCAATATTGTTGGTTTCTTCTGCTCTGTAGAGACTGTAGCAAATACAGGTATACTTTGAATGCACATCACCGTTATGATGGAAATCCCTAAAATCAACCGTTTATAGTTCATGAGAAACCATCTCACTTTCAACCCTACTGATAATCTCCTCATATGAAGTATCTAGTTTCGGCTCATATACAGAAAAACCAGTACGGAATGTCAAAGTTACATATTTGCCACTTAAAAGCTGATGTGTTTTGATCTTGCTAGCCAGTTTCTCAATTACTAAATCAATCGAATCGCCACCGGTTTCTGTCAATAAAATGGCAAAACGATCTGTATCATATCTGAATTTTTTATCTGTCAAACGCATTGCTTTATCCATTGTTTGAGCTAACCCCTGAAGCAAATGTTTTGTTTCTTTAGCGCCATAAAGTCTATTAAAATCTTTTAAGTGGTCAATCTGTAATAGAATTAAAGTAAAAGATTTACCATAACGGTCTACACGCATCATCTCTTCCTTTATCGCTATACCCATTCGATAGTTGTTATCAAAACCTGTTTCAACATCGACAGCGATAAAATTGCGTACTTCTTCTTGCAAACGCTGATTCAGCTTTTCCCGGGCAATAATAACTTCTTGCAAACGTCCTGCTATTAACACCAGAACAATCAGCATTAGCCCATATACCAAAAACACCTGTACCGGCATTGTAAAGCTAATTACAAATGCATTTTCGGTGTAATTAAAATAAATCAAAACACTACCAATAATGAAGATGAATATTAAACTAAAAATCAGACCTGTTACTGTTCCCAATAACAAGCTCACAATAATTAAAATGATTAAAAAAACATATAAAAGAATTCCTTCACTTCCATAATCCCACATGAAATAAGAAGGAATTTGTAATAACAATATAAGTATTGTAATAAGCAATAGAGTTTGCTTATTTGCGTTTAAAAACCGCTCCATTCAATCTTCCTTTCTGCAATTAAAGGCAATAAGTTATCAAATGCATGTGTTTCTAGCGTTTCTACATCAATATAGCCTCCGTAATACTCCTGCTTCTTATTACTTTGTTGTAAAATCAGCATTCTATTATAAAGTTGCTGAGCAAACTTCTTATCACCACGTTCTAATGAAAACAAGATCGCCAACGCATAAACCGAAGGACCTTCATAATCGACTGTTGGCCTAAACGTCTCTGCATCATAACGACCAAATAGCTTTCCTCCGTTTTTAGCAAAATCCATTTTCAAAAATTTCATTAGCTTGTCCGTATTACCTTTCCATTGAGACGAATGATACCCGACATAAAGCTGGTCTATTAAGTTGATTTCTTCATCATAGAAATAAGTAGATTTTTCCAAATCGTAATACTTTGGGTAAAATCCATTCTTAGAGAGCGGAGCCTTTAATAGTAAATTACGGTTTGCTTTATATACATCAGACGATATTAATCCTTTACTCTGTAAATGATCAAAACCAGACGGAATGATATAGCTAATAGTTACTTCATTACTCTGTTTTTTACTTTTTAAATCTACGTAATCAACCATTAGGTTATCTTTCAATTGGACACTAACAAAACTTTCCCCTAACTGTTGAGCGAGTTTTGTATACGCTGGATTTTTCCATCGCACACCTGCATTAAACAGTGCATCCACAATACGTAAATCATCGATAGCAGCGTTTGCAGCTGCCTTCTCTTCTCCATTTAGCTCCCAAGCAATTAAATTATCGTTAGTTAAAAAATAGCTTCGTAGCACTTCAACTTGATTATGGAACTGATTATAGCTATCTCTTTCCACTAAATATTGCATCCATAATCCGACTGACTCAGATAAATAGTTATCAGATCGATCTGTCAAATTAGTGCGTATACGTCCATCCTTTTGGATAAGGTACTTTTGAGTAAATGCTTCTGTTTCAACTCTAGGTACCTCTGCTTGGAGCACTTTTAATTGCTTATCCGATTGTTCAAATGAAGAACACGAGCTTAAAATAAGTGTAGAAAATAGCAATAACATAGTTAGTATTCTCATATATAATACCCTTCCTATCAGGTCTACTAGATGACCAAAATTAGGAAATCTGATTTCCACGTCTATCAGCTACCCTTTTATGTCATTAGTAAACGTCCGTTAGATTTCCCCTCATACAGATATATTGAAATAATATAATTGTGCACCAGTTCCTTAGCACTTTTATAACTTAAATGTTATTTAATATTTTTTTCAATCTTCATTACTTCTTCTTGTTTAAAAGGTTTTATATTTATAGATTAAAAATGATTTATCAAAATAAAGCTATTAATATCTTACTTTTTTTAATGCGGCGGACAACTATTTTACTATATCGGCATATAAAAAAGCCGTTTTTAAACCCTTATTAATCAATTATTTACTATTACTTTCTATTGTTTAATTCTATTTTACTGCTTTATACCTTGTTTTTACACCAAAAAAATCAGGGATATATAACTACATAAAAAGTTATTTTTTTAAACACACATTATTTTTCTATGCAAAAATTGTTATACTCTTTGATAATATCCAGTAACATTAAAAATATAGATACACCTTCTATCTTTGTATATAAAAAGAGGTATCCCGAAGTCAAAAAATCGACTTATGAGATACCTCTTAGTTTTTATTTTTATTTAACACCTTTAAAACTTCTTGTACTGATATTATTATCGCCTCAAAAGTTCAGCAAAAAGCCAGTGGCGAAATTGCCACTTGCTTTAAGTTATCCAAGTCATAAATTGCATTTCTTGAACCAGAAAACCCTCAGATATTAAAGTTCTACATTGTGATAAACTTGTTGAACATCGTCAAGTTCTTCTAGTGCATCAATTAGCTTTTCGAATTTTGCTAGGTCATCGCCTTCAAGTTGGATTTCAGTTTGAGGTAGCATTGTTAATTCTGCTACTGTGAATTCCGTAATACCTTGCTCTTTTAAAGCTTCTTGTACTGCGTTGAACTGAGTAGGTTCAGCATAAATAATTGTTGCTTCACCTTCGTCAAATACGTCACGTACATCAACATCAGCTTCAATCAGCATTTCAAGTACTTCCTCAGCTTCTTTTCCTTCGATACCGAATACAGCTGTAGGATCGAACATATAGGCTACAGAACCGCTGACACCCATGTTCCCGTTGTTTTTACCGTATGTAGCACGTACATCTGCAGCAGTACGGTTTACGTTATTTGTTAAAGCGTCAACGATGACCATTGAGCCATTCGGTCCGAAACCTTCATAACGAAGTTCATCAAAGTTTTCGTCCCCGCCACCTTTAGCTTTATCAATTGCACGGTCAATAATATGTTTTGGGACGCTGTATGTTTTAGCACGTTCTAAAACAACTTTTAATGCACCGTTAGATTCTGGATTAGGTTCCCCTTGTTTAGCAGCTACATAAATTTCACGTCCAAATTTAGCGTTGATACGGCTTGTACTTTGGTCTTTAGCAGCTTTTTTCTCTTTAATATTGTTCCACTTACGTCCCATGTATTTTCACTCTCTTTCAAATAGTCTACATATAAATGACGCGCGAGCATTTACTCTTGCCCACTTGAGGATAAGCCATTAATTTACTGTAGTATTATACACTATTTTCATAGCAATTAATATATTCGTCAAATGCGAAAATGGTGCTAAACTAGTCTTCTTCCGTTTTTTTTAGCGTTTTATACCTTTTTCTAGTTCCTATAAGTCTTTGGACTTGAAAGTATCGCCACCTTCAATTGTTCCATTCTGAAATCCCTGTTTAAACCATTTTACACGTTGCTTAGATGTACCATGCGTAAAACTTTCAGGTACTACATAACCACGAGCTTCTTTTTGGAGTGTATCATCACCGATAGCGTTCGCGGCAGTAAGTGCTTCTTCAATATCTCCTTCTTCTAAAAGGCCCTCTCCTTGTACATAATGGCTCCATACACCTGCATAGTAATCCGCTTGAAGCTCTAGCATAACTGAATATTTATTGTACTCAGCTTGCGATACTTTACCATTCATCTCGTGTACTTTTTCAGAAGTTCCTAACAATGTTTGTACATGGTGACCTACTTCATGTGCAACAACATAGGCCATGGCAAAATCCCCTGGCGCTTTAAATTGGTTCTTTAATTCTTGATAAAAACTTAAATCAATATATAGCTTTTGATCTGCTGGACAATAGAATGGACCTACAGACGCACTAGCTGTCCCACATCCTGACTGTACGCTACCTGAAAATAACACGAGCGTTGGGTTTTTATATGTCATGCCTTCTTTTTTAAAGATTTCCGCCCAGACATCCTCAGTATCTGCGAGGACAACTTTAACAAAACTCGCTAGTTCTTCTTCCTCGGCAGTTGGAATATAAGTAGAGCTTTGCTGCTCCGTAGGAATAGACTGCTGGGAACCATTCAAAATATCTTGTGGATCACCGCCTAGCAATGTATAAAGGAGGACGATAATTATACCGATACCGCCTATGCCCCCTCCAATTACGGCAGGGCCTTTCATTCCTCTTCGATCCTCTACATTGGAACTTTGCCTTCTTCCTTTCCAATTCATCGTAATACATCTCCTTATTACTCTAACTTCATATATTTTTACCCATCTATTTATGCACCTAGTCACGAATAGTCAGAATACCCATTCAAGATAAAAATATAAGCTACTCTACACATCTCTTTCAAAATGGCAAAGTAGCTTACATTTTATTCTTTTAAAGAGTTTTTTTATTACTAAACTTTTTTTTATCACCAAAATGTCTAAGTTTATGAGTTAGACCAAACATTGCCGGTGTGAAGATTGGCATCAATAGTAGACTCATTAATACAAGTCCCACTATGACAACTAGCGCTACTTGTATCAATGTCAAAATGCCTGAAGGAATCAACGCAGCAAATGTACCACCTAAAATAATCGCTGCTGATAATACAACCGCACCAATATTTTTTGCTGCCTCTATTATTGCTTCACTCGAGTTCTGTTCAAGTTCATTGAATCGCATCATCATGAAAATACTATAATCTACTCCTAATGAAATTAGCATAATGAAGCCAAAGAAAGGAACATTCCAGCTTAATGCATCGATATCTAAAATATATTTACTGATTAATTCGCTAATTCCAAGTGATGAGTAATAGGCAATGATTAATGAAGCAATAATGATTATTGGTCTCCAAAGTGAACGTGTAATAATAGCTAGTACCACTCCAATACCTATAAGCATAATGATCATAGTTCTCGTAAAATCATTGCTCGAAATATCTTGTAAATCTAGATTTTGAGAAGATTTCCCACCTACTGCAATTTGCGTATTTTTTAACTCGCTATTTTTTGAAACTGATTCAATACGTTCATTGATTTTTTCAACGATATGCATTGCTTCTTTTGAGTATGGATTAACATCAAGAATGACCATTAATCTTGTCATTTCTCGATTTTCAGACATGTACATATCCAAGCTTTTTTGGAAATCCTCCCCCTCTATAACATTCTTAGGAACAAAGAATTTCGTAGTTGATTTTGAGTTACTAACGTTTCCTAAATAATCTTGTGCATTCGCTAGACCTGCACTAATTTCATTTAAACCATCTGTACTATCAGCAAGACCTTTTTGTAAAGTTTTCATGTCTTCTTGTAAATCAGAAAGTCCTGATTTCAATTGCTCCTGACCATTATTAATTTGAGTTAGTCCGGTTTGTAAATAGGGTAGATTACTAACAATTTGCTCAGATCCATTTTCACCTTTATCCAATCCTGATTTTAATTCTTGTGCTCCAATTTCAAGTTGCTTTACTCCCTGCTGAACATACGTTAAGGCATTATTAATTTTCGAGAATGAAATATTCGCTTTATTGAATGAATTCATCGCCTTCTTATACTGTGGCTCAATTCTATTCATTTGGTTTTTTAATACCAAGAACTCTAGCTGACCCGCTCGCGCTATACGTAGAGCAGTTCTTATATTTTCATCATTTTCTAATTCAGGATTTGTTTTAATCAGAGCCCTCATAGAAATTTCAATCTGTGTATACCCTTGTCTAGCGCCGATAATTGCATCACTCAAGGATGAAAAATATTGTGAAAATGTATTTAGGCCAGTATATAAATCTGCATAACCATCCTGTAATTCTCTAGTACCATCGGACAGTTTCGCAATATTGGTATTCAATTCATGTAAGCCTGTTTGAATTTGACCTGCTCCTGTTACACCATGTTGGAAGCCACTCGTTATTTTCTCCATTGCAGAATTCAATGCTAATATGCCTGATTTAACTTCTGTAGTACCGTCAATTAACTTTTGAACATTTTCAATCCCACTATCATCTGCATTACTAAGTCCATCCCCAGCCGTTGATAAACCATTATGAATAACTTCGATGCCCTCCTGTGCATTTCCTAAGCCACTATTAACTTGATCAGTTTGTCGGTTCAAGTAAAGTTCTTTCACTCGATTCCCTTCAGGTCTAGTTGATGAATACACCTTTGAAACACCGTTTATTTCTGCAATAGCTTGTGTTAATTCATCAAGTGCTTGTAGATACTTTTGGTTATCTAAAGTCTCTCTCCCTTTAATAACGATATTTGTTGGAGATGAGAAACCTGGTGGGAAATGCTCCTCAATAACTTTAATCCCTTGCTTCGACTCATAGCTATCGGCAATCTCAAGTAAATCGTTGTAATTCAATTCACCTGAATTTTTCATTATAAACGGTGTACATATAATGGCTACTAAAAGCAGCGCTAAAATAGGTCTAAAATAGGCATACTTCGCTAAAATTGACCATAGCTTGCTATCACCATGTCCTTCGAAACTTCTAACTGGCCAGAACATTTTTTTACCTAGTACGCTCATAAAGAAGGGGTTCAATGTGATAAGGACAAGTAATAAGACCCCCACACCTATTGCAACGAGTGAACTTGCCTTGTATAAAGGAAAATCTGAAAGGCTCAATGCTATAAAACCTATAAACACAGCTGCTCCACTATACAGAACAGTTTTCCCAGCAGTTTTATAAGTTGCTCTTATAGCTACTAAATAATCGCTAGTACCTCTAAGTTCTTTTTTAAACCGGGTATACAGTAAGATATTGTAATCTGTACCGATACCAAATAGCGCAACGACTAGGAACACTTGTGTAAAATTGGAGAATGGAAAATCCCACTTATCCACTAAATGTGCGATAGCTCCTAAAGAAACGATGTAAGCTATACCAACTGTTACTAAAGAAATCAATGGAACTACCGGTGAACGAAAAACTAGAATTAATACAACTACAATAAACATAATGGCAATAACTTCTGTCTTTGCAACACCATCTTGTGTAGACTTCGCAAAATCTCTAATGACCAAGTCATTTCCAGTTAAATATGTATCTACATTTTTTGATTGAATATATGTATTTAATTCTTTCTCAACATTTGAAATTTCACCTTGCTTTTTATCTATTGTAAATTGTGTCAAGATGGTTGTCCCATCTTCTGAAACAAGCTGCGATTTCACTTCCTTACTGTCTGTATGTGCCATCATGGCTGTAATACCTAAATCATTTTCGTGTTTTTTTAAACGAGTTATTATTGCATCAATTTCTTCTAATTGCTCACCGGATAATTTTTTATCCGTATTACTATGGAAGACTGCAGTGAAGGAATAGTGATCTCCTCTATTATCATTCATTTCTTTCATCATCTCAGCCGCAATTCCACTTTGCACTGCATTACTTACATGCTGTTGACCTTTTTCCTTAACAAGCCGGTCCATATTAGGCATTGTTAAAATCATAACTATTGTTATGATTAGCCATGCTACTAATGCTACCGACCTTACATTTATGTACTTTTTCAACTCTTTACACCTCTTATTCTAAAAAACACATATTATTAAACGCTCACTTCTTCAATTATCTTATAATTTCCCCGCTGACTTTTTAATGTATATTTCATATCTATTATAATTATTTGATAGATGTAAATATATATAAATAGTTTTTTATTATTTTTCATAGACTTTCACAAAATAAAAAAGATCCTCCTTTATAGGACGACCTTTTTGACTTCATTCTATGAGTCTCTTCAATTTCATTTGTGTAGTTTAATTTAAAAACCTTTTTACATCTTAAATAATCCATCACATGTCCTTATTTAGCTATTGATATAGGAAAAAACTTAAGCTTCACTTCGCCCTTCACTGCATTTTTTGAAATAAAGCCATATTCTCTACTATCAGAGCTTTCCAAACGATTATCTCCAAGAACAAAATAGCTGTTAGAAGGTACTACTTTTTCATCTGTTATTTCTTCTAACGTAAAATCATATGTAAAATGGCCTTCCAATAAATTTTCTTTCTTCGTATTTAAGTAAGGCTCATCATATTCCTTACCATTTATATAAAGAATGTCATCCTTCATTGCTACATGGTCACCTGGTAAGCCAATTACCCTTTTAATATATTTCTCGTCTGAGTCTGGCGCATCAAATACAATTATATCGAATCTTTCAATATGACTTAATTTACTTATTAGCACTTTATTGTCATCAACATATGTTGGCTCCATTGACTCTCCCCTAACTGTTATAGGTGCAATCAAAAACTGGCGACAAACAACAGCAATAATAACAGCGATGATAATGGGACGTAACCATGAAATTAGCTCTCTCTTTTGACTTTTTTCCACTTAAACTCTCCCCCTACTAAAGGTATTCCATATATTCATTCACTCAGCATTAGTTATATTATCCCATCTACCATCCCATTAACGCAATTTTTTCACAACAACTATTTAAAAAATCACCCCTTAAATCCCTCTCCCATGTAATTGAGCCTAAAAAAAGTGCCATATCAAAGTTGATATGACACTTAAAAAAAGTATTTCTTTATGTATTTGGATGGTCCTTTAATACAATAAGATGTTCTTCCGTTATCCCCAAAACATCATAAACCTTTTGTAAAGTCGTTTCACGTACTTTTGTATCTCCACGTTCAATTCGACTTACCGTTTTCTGCGTTACATTTGCCTGTACCGCTAATTCAGATTGCGTAAGTCCAACTGACATTCTTTGTTTGAAAATCAGCTGACTACGCTTTTCTGCCATTACTTCTAACGGAGACTTACCTCCAACTTTCTCATCTCTTTCATAAAAATCAACAGTAACCATACGCTCCACCCCTAAAAGAAATTGTGTATTAACGATTCTTTTTTCAGCTACTTTAAAGTTGATTTGCCCCCGCAGTAAGTAGATATACTCTATGTTGTTTTATAGTCACTAACTGATAAAAAATCAGCTAGCGTCATGAGCAATTTTCTCTTCTAGCTTCTTCTGTAACGTAGCTAATTGTTCTTCAAGAAGATGCGTAAATTCTTCTCTTCCAGCTTTTCCTTTAGCCGTAATATAAATGGGTTCACCATAGATAAGGTAGCCCTTTTCACGAGCAAACACTTCACGCGGTGTATTCGGCCCAATATATGCAGCTGGTACAATAGGTGCTTTTGATAATTGAGCAATTGTAATCGCACCTTGCTTTAAAGAGTTTCCTTCCGCATTTCGTGTTCCGCTTGGGAAAATACCTACTACTTCACCTTCTTTTAACAACTTCATTGGTATTTTAATTGCACTTGGTCCTGGGTTATCACGATCTACAGGAAAAGCATTCATCTTCGTAATAAACCAACCTAGTAGCTTATGATCAAAAAGTTGCTTCTTAGCCATGAAATGAATAGGTTTCGGGTATATAGAAACACCAAGATTCAAAATATCAATCCAACCTGTGTGAGTACAAGCTACAACATAACCACCCTCTGTTGGCACATTGTGCTTGTCAAAAACTCTCACCTTATTAAATAAACCTAAAAACTTTACTACAAAAAGACCTACAAATCTATACACTTTTCTACTCCTTACTTGCACTATGAATATCTATCTTCAGCGATATCCATTTATTGCGATTGTTACTATTTTGAAGAGCTCTAATAATCTATACTAGAGAGAGTATCTACAAAAGAAATTATATTCAAACGATAGCAACGAATAGGTGGTTCATACATTGAATCCATAATTCTACATTCCCCTACCTATTATTGTAATCGATATTTATAAAATTTGTACCAAATGTACAAAAAAAGGTTATAATAAATTGTTTTTTCAAACATTTTAAGTTAAATGAGGTATGTTTATGCGGAATCGAGCAGCTGCTGTCATTATCTGCGAAGATAAAGTAGCTTTATTGAGAAGAAACAAAGGTCATGGTAACTATTATGTTTTCGCTGGGGGTGGAATTGAGCATGGCGAAACAGCTGAACAAGCAGCGATTAGGGAAACCTTTGAAGAACTAGGTGTTCACGTAAAGGTCATAGAATTACTCACAACCGTTCCATTCAATGGTACACAATATTATTTCACAGCTCAAATAATATCTGGCGTATTTGGCACAGGAAAAGGTGAAGAATTCACAAAATCTACAATTGAAGGCGGTACATATGAAGCTGTCTGGATACCCCTCACAAAAATAAATGAACTAGACGTACGCCCAATAGAAGTTGTGAGGATCCTTATGGATAATGATTCTACTGACTAAAAAAGCATCATACTGTCTAGAAAACTAGATGATATGATGCTTCTTCTTTATTTCATTTAGCGCATTTGCTTTACTAAAAATCCTCCATTGAGCTTACTTGGTTCATAAGAGATAACAAATGCCTTTGGCGATATGCCTATTATTGTTGCACGTAATTTTGCTTCATTTTTGCGCTTGGCTATTACTGTCATACTGATTTTCTTGCCATCTTTACCATCTGCAAACCATGAAGTGACGCCATACCCTTTAGCACGTAACTCTCCAACTAGTGCTGCTTCACTTGCATCTACTATTACTTCAAATAGTACATAGCCTAACGCCAGACGCTGTTCAATTAAACTTCCCGAATAAACACCTAATCCCCAACCTAGGCAGTAAGCAGCGATATTCCACGGATTATCCAAATTGTCTAATACAATCGTTAATCCCATCAAATAGATAAATACTTCTACCATCGAGAGCAGGGACGCAACTTTCGGATAGCCTTTAATGACCAAAATTAACCGTAGCGTTGTTAAAGTCATGTAAGAAATGTTAATCACAATGATTAGTAAAATCATTTCAATCATAGTTTTCAACTCCTAGTCGCATTCGAAATAGATTCTTTACATATTTTTATAGTTCCCGAAAAATAGCTTTATACACTTAAAAATGAAAGAAGCTACTTGTAAAAATAGTAGCCCCTTTCATATCAAATGATTTATTTATCTAGTTTTGTGATGTATTCCTTGTACAAGCTTGTGGACAAGCTGTGGAAAACTACTATCCAATGTTGCAAATGTATAACCTGCTGACTCTGCTTTTGAAGTTTCCATATACCAAGAATCCGGAATATTATAAGGTGAAATATTTTCCTGTTCCACTTCAGCTGAAACAATCGCCTTTTTACCAACTTCTTCTTCAATTATTTCTAGCATTTCTGCTAATGAATAGGTGCCTTTTAATGTTGCATTTATAGGCCCCGTAACATGCTCTTGCCCAACCCATTTTAAGAAGGTGCCAGCTTCATCAGATGAAATAAAGGACATACGTGCTTCTGTATTAATCATTCCTATTTCTTCCTCATTTTTCACATGCTCCACATGGAAAAGTAGTCTTTCTGTATAATCCTCTTCACCAATTACAATTGGGAATCGAACTGCTGTTACTGGAAACGTTGCTTTTTGGAAAAATACAGCTTCGGATAAACGTTTCCCTTCGCTATATGAAAATGCATGTTGATCTCCCATTTGAATTGGATAAGTATAAGGATCAAAATCCTCTTCTATCTTAGCAATTCCATCTGCTGCATACACGGATAATGTTGAAGTGAAAACATAATGCTTTACATTTTTATCAAAGATAGCACAAGCCACCGCTGCATCATCTGGTGAATAACAAATATTATCATATACAATATCCCATTGTTCACTACCTACTGCTGATTTAAGCACTTTGGCATTTAGTCTATCTACTGTGACTTGTCGTACCTTATCACCGAAGGGGTTTGCTAAAATTCCACGTGTAGCAATAGTTACATCATGTCCATCCTCTACTAACAATTCAACTAATCTCTTGCCAAAAAAACGCGTGCCACCTAGTACTAAAATTTTCTTCATAATCTCTCCCCCTTATGAAATTTCTACCATTCTTATTTTAGCAAATATTTCGTCATTTATATATTTTTAACTACAGCAAAGCCCCCTGTACAAAATGCACAAGGGGCTAGATATTATTTTTCTGCAACAGTAATGCTACCGTTATCTGTTTTTAAGGAGATTGGTAATAGACCATTGCCCAAGATTAATTTTTTCGTTTTCTCACCGAAAATTATACTCTTCCCCATATCCTTTTTAGTCTGAATCGTAGCATTATCTGGCTTTTCTTTTACGTATAATTGAATGCTACCATTGTCCGTTTCCAAAGAGATCGGTTTAGTGATAATAGGAATAAAAGCTTCAATACGGCCATTATCTGTTTCAGCTTCAATGGTACCTGTTACTTCTTGAATGTCGATTCGGCCATTATCTGTTTTAACCTTAACTGTCTCTGTTTGTACATGATGTAACTCTATACGTCCATTATCCGTCTCACCTTTTAATGTTTTACATTGAACATCTTTTAACGTAATACGGCCATTGTCAGTTTCTACATGTAAGTTTGTAGAGGCACTATCTGTTAATATAATTCGACCATTGTCTGATTCGATATGCATTAAAATAGCATGTAATTGTTCCGCTTTCGTTACACCATTATCGTTATCAATTCGAATCATATCATACATACGTTTAGGTAATTTAATCGTCACTTTAGGTGCGTTGCCGAATGTTAAAATTATGCCAAACGCGAACCATTTTTTCTTTTCTTTAATAACAATTTTAAGTGTATCTCCTACAATATCCATTGAAATCAACTTATTGCTTAGTTGATCTTTCATATCAACATATGCACGGTCATCTGGTGATGGAATAATATCTAAGTCTGCAAAATCAGCCTCTATACTTACTTTCGTAAAGTACTCCCCTTTAGGCTGTTCCTCCGTCACCTTCATATCCTCATCACCATAAGCCTTTAATAATTCCTCAGCAATATGTGCTGGCGTCCCAAGGGCATCAATGATTGCAGTATCTGTTTTCCCTTCACTACGTCCATTTGAAAAATACTCACGAAAATCCCGAATGATATCCTGTCTTTCATCTTGTTTTAAACAATCCAACTCTTTTTCTAGTGCTTGCAAATAACGTTCCTCATTCATTTTGTATCCCCCTCATGGATTAAATGATTTACTCCAGCAATAAATGAATCCCATTCTTGGCGTAATTCTTCTAGATAAATTAAACCTTGCTTTGTAATTTGGTAATACTTACGTGGCGGTCCTTCAGTTGATTCCTTTAAATAAGTGGTAAAATAGCCTTCTTTCGTGAGACGACGAAGCAATGGATAAACAGAGCCCTCTGAAATTTCAATTTGATGTGAAATAGCTTGCACTAGCTCATATCCATAACGATCCTGATTTTCAAGTAAAGCTAACACACATAAATTCAAGACACCCTTTTTAAATTGCACGTTCATACAGCTTCCTCCCTTCACTATTGTTTATTAAACAGTACTATAACATATGTCTATTGTTCATTGCAAGGTACTGAATTTAATAAAAAAGCTATCCTTTTTTTGTAGGGTAGCTCGTAACTAAACTATTGTATAAGAAACAACAAAAATTATTACTGCCGAAACACAATAAAACATCATGCCATTTGCTCGGTTTTTTTGAATTCCTGTACCCCGCTAAATACAATGACTAACCCTAGAGATAACATCATATATGAACTGAATAAAAAATCTTTTTTCACAAAGCATAAATTACAAGTAATAAAGTAATCACACTAAAAATAATACATCCTACCAACAGCCACATATATATCTCCGCCTATGAATAAAGCTTTCGTTCTTTATAGAAATACTTATATGAGACATTTATTAATATACTTACGCTTAGCAACACTACTATTGCTAATATTCCTAAAACAGTTTTGTCACCGATATCGCCACCAAATTTATACTCTTTAATACGAAGTAATAAATTCGTTAAATTTAATACTATCAAAAACAGAAGTGATGCACTTTGCTTTAAGTATGTTCCAAAAGTTTGCTTTCGCTCTTCAGTAATATCATGCCCTAAGGTTGGTATTGTTTCTCCCTCTTTATATTGCTTTGCCCAGATGAAAAAAGAACCGAAACGTTGTGTTGTTTTATGTTTTAGTTGCCATCCTGCTTCTTTATGCATATCGAAATAAGAAGGCTCTACTCGTTTTCTCATTTCGCAAACATAAGAGACTTTTTCATTTTGGCCATCTTCAAATATAAAGAAATCCCCATTTACTTTTACTAATCTATTACCTTGTGCAACCATTTCCATTAACCACTTCTCTAACATTTTAGGAAAGTACACCCAATTGTTCTTCTTTTTTCTAAATACCTTTCCTGTTGCCTGCACCTGATCGATCGATGTATTAAAATATTTCTTTTCTAAAGCCTTTAATTGCCTTTTTAAAAAGAAACTTAACCTAATATTACTAACCGCTAAAATAATAATTGATATAGGAATCATCCACCAAATAGGTGCCAAATCTTCAAAGTCCAACATAAATAACATTAAACAAAACGGCATGAAAATGATAAATAGTATCCATGCGCTAATAATTGCAAAACGGCTCCATTTATCCTCGTGAAAACTAATACGTCTCAAAACACCATCTCTTGAGGGAAAGAGGGAAATAGATGGATGATTATTCTTCACGATAAGCCAATGCTTTGCTCTCACAACTTCATGCCACCCATTATTTTGTAGCGTTTTTGCCAATTGAGCTGACTTGCCATATTGGATTTGATAAATTGTTTCAATTGATGCGACTTTTTCAAATTGAAATAGGCGACTAAATCGTTGTATATGCGATAGTTGCAAGCCATCATGCGCCATTTCAGCTAACCATTGCTCCGTCTCTTCAATGCGATAACTCCAAAACGGTCTCCACCTTTTTATGGTCACTCAAAAGCCCCCTTGTATTTTGCGACATTCACATACAATTCATTTAAACGCTTCATTTCATGTCTCATCAACGCTTTTCCACCATCTGTTATTTCATAAATTTTCTTACGCTTTTCATCTGCATACATGGTAATTATACCGTCACGTTCCATCTTAGTTAACGTTCCATAAATCGTTCCCGATCCAAGTTTTAAGCGATTATTTGTGACTTCTTCTACATGCTTAATAATGCCGTAACCATGCCTCGGTTTTGATAATGACAATAATATATAAAAAGCAGTTTCAGTCATGGGGCTATAACTTTTAATGATTTGCTCTATATTCATGCGATACCTCTTTTTACTCCAACTATGTCACATTTCGACTATATCACGCTGCGACATATTAAATCAACATTATTTTCCAAAAATAAAAAACTATCCCATTTTATCAGGATAGCCTTCTTAGCAGTTATGCTTTTTTATTCGAGTCTTGCTTTGCCAAAAATATAAAAAGTCCGATTAAGCTAATGATGTTCAAAATCGTGCCACTAATAAGTAATACCCATTGCATCGTCAAAGGTAAATTACGCGTCATACCAAATGTGATACTAAGGGAGCCAACAGCGATTAGCACCATGTATAATGGTAAACCTTTCAACAAATTACTTCGCCTCTTTATTTGAAAATTTCGGTTTTATTTATTTCGATAGTACCATGATAAATATGAACCTGCTAGTAAAAGAATGTTATTATTTCATTATTAAATACTATGTTTCTGCATGAAATTTTATATCTGCTCTTTTAGGTCAACTGATACACCGTTATTTCTAATAATTATTGTACAGCTGTTTCTAAAAAGCGAAATGCAATTCCGTTTTTATTTGCTTGAATTGAAGCCTGAATACCATTTGGTAAAATGAACATCGGATCTGTGTGACCAAAGTCAGCATTATAAACAATCGGGAAATCATATCCTTCTGTAGCTCTTTGTAGAATAGTGTGCAATAACCCATTATCGTGATTATCTCCAAAACCTACCGATGGGTGGAATCGTCCAATGACTAACGCAGAAATTTTATCAAATACTTGCATATGTCGGAGTTGCGTAAAATAGCGATCTATTGATTCTGGACATTCACCTTCATCATCTTCTAAACAGAGAATTGCTCCATCCACATTTGGAAAGTACTCCGTTCCTGCTAAAAGCAACATAACCCCAACGTTTCCTGCGATAATCTTGCCTCTTGCTTCCCCTTGTTTGAAAACTTGCATACCAGAGTTAAACTCTTTAACACGCTCCCTCGTATCTTCTTTGTCCCAAGATAATGATTCCAATACTCGGTATGATGAACTGTTAATCTCAACAGTATCTACTTCAACCAATGTTTTTTGAAAATAATTATATGTATAATCCATTAACCCATTTAATTCACCGAACTGAGGTAAAATCGCTGGTCCCAAATATGTAACAAGTGATGTTTTTTCATATATAGCGATATTCAAAGCTGTAATATCACTATAGCCCATCAATATTTTGGGATTTTTTTTAATTAGTTCATAATCGATTTTATCTAGTAATTGATGTGAACAGGTTCCACCAATTGTCGTAATAATCGCATCAATTTTTGGATCACTAAACATCGCATGTAAATCAACCAATCTTTCATCTACTGTGCCAGCCATATAGTGGTCGCTCTTTGTCGCATGCTCACCAATAGCTACTTTATAGCCCATTTTCTTAATCGCTTCAATTCCTCTCTGCAAACGACCGGGACAATCAGCTGCTATGCCTGACGATGGCGCAATAATTCCGATTGTACTACCTACCTTTAACCTTTTCGGCTTAATATTATCTATGACAATTCCCCCCTACAAAAATACTTTTACATATTCTATCACTAAATTCAGAATAGTCTACTTCAAAATAAAAAAAACCACTAGAGCAGCTTTTTTTGAAAGTATCATTTTGTTCCAATAGAAATTTTTCCATTTTCGTTCACTTCAACAAATCGGCCGTCTTTCAACTGAATCAACAATGGATAACTAACTGCTTCTTTCGTCGAAAAATACCATATTCTCTTAGTAGGCGCTAATAAAAAAAATGCCCCATCTTCCCTTTCGCCTAAAAAATTTAGAGCATTCGATTCTAATGGCTCCTCATCTGTTAGGGTAATACCAATTTTTTGTAATTCATTACCAACCTTCAAAACATCATCTGTTGTAACATTTATTTCACTAATATTTAATAGATTCCTTGCTGAAAAAGGTTCAGTTAGTTTGGTTTGTGGAGAAGTGCCATAACGTGAAATCAGCTCAACAATATTACCAGAAGGATCTTCGAAGTAGCATGAGAATGCTTTAGCTGATTCAAAATGTACTTCATCATTACCTTCTTCATCATTATTTAAAGATACTAATTGCATAATCCATTTTTTGGCTTCTCGAAATAAATTACTAGGTATATTGAGTGCAAAGTGATAAAACGGCATACCTTTCCCTTCATATTCTTTAAGTTCTAAAATACTTGTACCAACAGCTATTTCAAAACTATTAATACTTTCGGTTAAAAGTCCAAAGCCTAATTTCTCCACATAAAAATTCTTCGTTTCTTCTAAATTTGAACTATACAAACTCACTTTTTGGATAATCATCACATGCCCTCCAATCGATACTTCCATCATATGTTAATAGCATTAGTGTTTTATACCATCAATTGGATGAAATCTCTTTCCTACTATTGAATGAGAAAAGGACTGCTAAAATGTCATATAATCATCCTAACAGTCCCTTTAGATAATCGGTTTTTAAAGCTTCACTACCCACTTTTCATCATCCAACGCTTGTGGCAATAGGACGAGGGAAATACCCGATAACTGTTGGGCGTATTTCTGCTGAACAATTTTAAAGGTAAGTACTTCTGTCACAAAAAAGTATTTCGCATATGCTTGCTTACTGTTCAGTGTTCTAAAATCGTGCAACATCCCACCCTTTTGGTGTGGACCAAAATCATTAGGTAAAGCGGGTATAACTGTTCTTAAAGTTGCTAAAATCCGATTACCTTCTGTAGTTGTTTCATCATATGTAAAGGTACTTGAATCTTGTTGAGTTTTATCTGCTGAAAAAGATGGTATATCATATTTCCCTATTAGAAACTCTATTACTAACTGAGAGGCTAGTAAATTCATGTCTTGCTCAATATTACCTAACATTCTTTTCCACGATCGAACGACATCAAACTGCTCTTGTAACTCTTCGGCTGCAAAGCGACGATGTGAATTGTGTACAAAGAAGGTCTGAATCAAATCCATTTTAGCAGTCATCCTTTGAAAAAAATCAAATTCTTCCTGCTCTACATTTAAGGCTCTTTCTTTATTTGTACTCATTTCTTCCTTTACTACTTTATTCTTTTTCTTTGTTAAGATTTCACGAGATACTTTCACGAACTCAACAGATTTTCCAAATTGAACCTCATCTACTCGAAACCCTGCCTCTAGCCATGCAGCAGCTTGCACATATGTACCACTTCTAGTATTTCCCCACCAAGCATGATAAGTATAGGCTGAACGAGGTAATGTCACCGTCAATATCTGTTCAATCTCCTCAAAAGTTAGTACAACACGACGTTCTTCCTGCCTTTTTAAATAATTGAATAAAGGTAAGTATTTTCCCTGTACTAGTGTTGTTTCCATCATCCATTACTCCCCACTCGGATAAAATTAAACAATATATTAGTACATTTTATCATATATTATACAGAAATTTCTAAAAATTCAATATATATTATATTTTATATAAAACGAAAAACGTGCTATAAATCCTTCAAAGGATTTATAACACAAAATATAATATTACTTTTTCTTTTGGTCTTTTAAAAACGTTTCATATAACGGTTTAAGTGTTTTTGAATTGACGTCGATGTCATTTTCGTACGCATACTTCACTGCATAGCCTAGTGCGATTGTCATTCCGCCTGCAACACTCGCACCAGCTACAGTACCTGCTCCTGGTACAAATTTTACTATTTGGCGGAAAATTGTTTTCCCAACATTACCAACAATCGTTGCGATAATCATTTCCTTAGCTTTATCTTTAGAGATAGGCTTTCCGTATAGGGTAGATAACTTCAGCATCATACCTACTTGTAAAGTCGTTAATGGTACGAAATCAGCACCTGGAATCGGCACTGCTCCAATCGCAGCTGCTGATGCACCTGCTCCTAAAATCCACTTTTTAGCAGTAGCAGACTTATCAGCCATGTGAGCTGCCATTAAAATGTCTTTTTTTTTGACCTCTAAAAGCTTTAGCACCTTTTCTTGTAACATGGACATATTTTCACCTGTGCGAGAAGAAATCGGTGTCACCGCATACTCATAATTTGTATGGTCCTGTACATATTTCACAAGGCTTGGTATATCATCAGCAGCATCAATTTTGTTAAGTACTAGAATAATGTCTTTATTGACCGCACTTATTTTCTTTAGTGAAGCAAGCTCAGTCTCTGAAAGAACAGTACCCGCTGCATTAAGGAAAAATAACACGACATCTGCCTCGTGGAAAAAACTCATCGTTAAATCCGAGTTTTCACTTTTAATATCGTCAAGCCCTGGAGTATCGACGAATACAATTTTATCTTTGTATATATACTTTTTAATTTGTTGTGTTTCACCAGGATTTGCTCCTACTGGTGCCACATCGTCACCCATTAATTTGTTTACTGTTGAGGATTTCCCAGCGTTTACATCACCTATCATGGCTATCAAAATTTCACGATCCAGCTGGGCATTAATTTCTTCTGACTTTTCTTCAAAAATACGATCAAATTCTGCATCTGTAAAAGGTTGATTTGAGTTCATCTGTTAAAACCTCCTGAAGGTTGGACAATACTTCTCATATTTTAAAGCTATAACAGACCTACAAAGAATGCAAACTTTTTACTTTTTTGTACTTTTAGATAACCGCCTTTATCTGCAAATCGCTTACATTTAGTCTGACCATTCTAATAACGAAAGTAAATTTGTAGACTAGTGGCTCCTAAATTAAATTAGTATTTTAAATTTAGATACATAACATCCACTTTTCTCTACAAAAAGTGCACTATTTTTCCTACTGCAACATCAGATGAATTATGAAAAACTAAAAAGCCCAAGCTCGGTACAATACCAGGCTTGGGTCTTCAAAATCAGTTGTTTTTTTCAGTATAATAAGTAGTTAGCTCATTATAATATTTGTTTAATGAAGATGGGGAAACCTCAAATTTTTCAGAGATTTCTTTCACTGTCATTCCAAGTGGTTCAAATAATTTTTGTTCTTCACCAAAACGAATGGCACCTGCCGCAATTGCAACAGCCTTACGCGCTTTCGGTTGGCGCTCTACAACATAATCTTCTACAATTTCAAGAACTGGTCTTGGGTCTTGTCCTTTGCCTTCTAAAAACTCTAGCACACGTAAAAATACGTCCGCTTCAAAATCCGTAAATTCTCCGCCTTCAAAGCCAGCTTCACCTAGCTCTTTCCAGAAGTCCAGGCTATTTTCTTTCCAATAAGCTTCTTCGTCTAAAGTCGATTGTGCTTTAAAAGTATCTGCTAAATTTCCGAATACAGATTGATAATCTTTCGGGAAGAAAATCATACTAGATACCGCTAAATAATGCGATTCTTTATTTGAGCCGTCTGATAAGATAAAGCAAAATACATGCACACCTACAGGAACAGGCTTGTCACTTTCCCGACGCAAATGTACAACTTCATCTGTTAAAATATTTCGTACCACCATATAATTCTCTTCAATTGCTGTTACTTCAGCAACCATCATTGTTGGATGCTCCCAAGTGTTTAATACAGTTAAAGTCGATGGGCGTACTATTTCTTTTTTCATTTTTTGCAAATATCCTTGCCAAATATCCGTTCTATCATGGAAGAAATATGCATCTAATGCAATGGCTTCAATCATATCTTCTAATAAATATTTGCCGACTGCATCATGCCATTTCTTCGCTACTTCAGCAAACTCAGGAATGTCGCTACGTAACGGATACTTATCATAAAATGTTTGCAATACTCGTTCTAATTCTTCTGCGTATACGGATTCTACTGTGACTGCTTCTTTCTTCTCACAGCATTTTTTGTATTTCTTACCACTACCACATGGACACGGTTCATTACGTCCGGGCATTCTAACACGTCCTTTATCATTTAAGTGCTTTTTTAGCATACCATCTTTCATGAAATTGCAAAAGGTTACACTATAATTAGCATTTTCATTACGTCGACTGAAAATCCTGTCGATTTATGGTATGGTTCTTATATGAAAAAATTAATTCCTTTACTCATATTAATGTTAGTCATTTTCATCTCATCTAGTCAGAGCTATGAGCAGCAAACTATCGTACCAACATTACGTGAATGGTTTCCAAATGAACCATTAAGACCTCTATTATCCCTATTGGAAATTCCCTATTGGGGCATAATTGTATCAGTAGATGAGCGCGGCTATTATTACTTTTTAGAATTCTTAATCCGAAAAGCTGCACACTTTGGCATGTTCGGATTGATAGCGATAACAATATTTATTGCTTTACCTAAACATAAATTCCGCCTATTCACCGCAGCCCTTCTGACATTTTCATTAGCGGCACTTGATGAACTTCATCAATATTTTACAACCGGTCGAACAGCTACTTTTCAAGATGTAATGTTAGATACAGCAGGTGCTGTCACATTTCTCATCCTTTTAAAATGCATACTAGTATTAACACGAAGAAAATCCGTAGAAGCTTAATGCCTCTACGGATTTTCACTTTATATAGAAGCTGAACTAAAACCAACTGTTTATCTCATGACTTTCTTTTTGCTATCTGTTGAATCGGATCCCAAACTCCGTTATAAGGCGGTGCATAGGCAAGATCCAAATCCAATAAGTCATTCAGCGTCATCTCGTGATAAAGTGCTGTAGCAAATACATCAATACGTTTATCTACACCATTTCCACCTATAATCTGTGCTCCGTACAATTTCTGCGTCGTTTTTTCATAGATAAATTTCAATTGCATTTCCTGGTTTCCAGGATAGTAACCAGCAATATCTTTCGCTTTTTGCTTATGTGTTTCGTAATCGAATCCCAGCGTCTCTGCCTCTTTTTCAGATAATCCTGTTCGACCTAAAGTTAGATGAAAGAACTTCACAACAGAGGTCCCTACGATGCCCTTGAACGTATTTGCACCACCAGCCATATTCATGCCTGCAATACGTCCTTGCTTATTTGCTGTAGTGCCAAGTGGGATATAATCATCCTTTTGCTTAATTCGATGAAAATGACTTGCACAATCACCAGCGGCATAAACGTTTTCTAGACTTGTCTCCATATACGGATTTACCAGAATCGCACCCTTAGGTGTCATATGCATACCGGTTCCATCAAGAAAGTTTGTATTAGGTTGTACACCAATTGCTGCTAGTACAAAATCAGTCTCATACTCTCCCCTGTCCGTCACAACTGTTTGCACATGACCTTCACCATTAAAGCCTTTCACTTCTTCATTGAAAATTAATTCAACCCCATTTTGTCTTGCCTCTTCATGAATGAGCTCTGCCATATCTTGATCAAATATATTAGCTAACTGATTACCAAGTTGAATAATACGTACCTTTTTGCCAAGTTCCGCTAAACTTTCAGCCATTTCTAAGCCTATGTAACCACCTCCAATGATAGTTACCTGTTTAACAGAATCATTCAAATCATTTAAAATCGCCTTTGTATCAGGAATAGTTTTTAACGTATGAATCCCAGCTAAGTCAGAACCCTCAAAGTCAGGGAAGATAGGGTTAGCACCAGTAGCAATAAGTAAACGGTCATATGGAATATGGAAGGTTTCATCCTTCTCAAGCACAACACCAGATACCGTTTTCGCCTCTGAATTGATATTTGTTACATTATGTCCTGTTCTAGCATCAATACCATACTTCGTTCGAAAAGTTTCTACACTCCGTGCGATCACATTGTCTGTCGATGGGATTCGTCCATCAATAACATAGGGCAAACCACATTGTCCATAAGAGTAAATATGCCCCTTATCCAATGTCGTTACTTCCGCTTGTTTATCGCGACGTACAATTTCCATAGCTGCGCTCATACCTGCAGCATCCCCGCCAATAATTACATATTTCATAATCATTCACCTCTGCTTCCATTATTCCCATTCTATGCGCAATAAAACTACTTATTGCATTTTGACTTCTTTAGTTCTATCTACATACCAGCTGTAAAACTCAGATGCAGCCTCGTTAGGCACATCAAGAAGCTCCTTATGCAGCACTGGTTTTGCTCGGTTTACCGTTTTAATTGAAGCTAACTTGAAGTACCGTTGCAACTTCGACCGTTCTGTCTTCACTTCAATAACTTGACTACGCTTTGTAATAAATAATACGGTAGAAAATCCACCTGTTTTCATTTGAATAAATGACTGATTCAGTAAATATCGGCTATTTTTATAATCTAATATTCGTGAAGAGTATATAATTAGAAGTAATACTACAGAAACCCACCACAATGAAGGCTTGAAATACCAAATTAATGCCGTTGCAATAAACCAAATATAGCTTGGACGAATCATACGAATCCAAAATGCTTTTTTCGGCAATTCATGCATACTTTCTACTACTTGATAATCTGGAAGTAACTCACTTATCAATGTATATGCCTTTCTCACTGGTAAAAATGGATAAAGCGTATTCGACTCTACCTCCCCAATTGTAGTGTTTCCAGCACTAATTAGCTTTACCTCAGCTAGTCCGAGAATTCTCTTCATGAAAGATTGCGAAATCTCAACAGCCTGTATCTTCTCTTTACGAATTGAAAAAATTGATTCATCTAAGACACCTTTTTTAATATAAACCTTCTGATTATCCGATGAAATTTCATACTTGCCATACTTAATAAAGGTATGAACCATACCAATTGCAATGGAAATAAGTAGAACGCCAATTAAAATAGCTGCTAAGATTGCCCAACCCCATTTCAAAGCATTTGTCACTTCATCTCTAAATACATCGAGTTTAACAACATCATCCAGTTTAAAAATCATTGGAATTAAAATTAAAAAACTAAGTGAAGTAAAAGACGCCTTCACCAAATCTTTTTTTGTCGGTGTAAAATGAATCATTTTTTCATCTTTCTTCTCTGGCTCTAAAACCACAACCTGCTCTTCAGGCAATCCATCCGATGATTGTCCAATAATTTTCTTCTGTTCACGAGTTTCTGTAACTGCGCTCTCTATACTTTCTGCTTCTATTCTAGAAATTACGTCAAATGTAATGGAGCTTTCATCACCAACAGTTGCTGTTTCTAGAGTTAATGACGTCACTTTAAAAATTTTATGAAAAACAGTCGTTTGGCGTTGGACATTCTGCACTTTTAAAAATGGAATAGTCCGCTCACTTTTCGAAAAAATTCCCGACTTAATATAGAAAGCATCATTTTTTATCACATATCTATATGTTATCCATTTACCAATACTTAAAAAAAGCATGATTACAACATAGGCCAAGAATATCCATTTCGCTGTTTGAATCCACCATTTTTCAGAACCCATATTTAATAAAAAAAGAAATATAAAAAAGATTATATTACTTTTAATTAGTTTATACAGATCGAATATTAGTACAAGCGGATGTAATCTTTTCAATGGTTGCGTCATCATTCCACTTCCTTAATTTTTGCATAATGCGCAATTTGATCACGCAATTCAAATGCCTCTTTCTCAGAAATGGCAGGGATTACATGTTCTGTTCCCATAGTACCAATCTGAATTGAAAACAAATCGTATTTGCGCATTAATGGCCCTTGAATTAACTCTACAGACTGTACCTTTGTCATTGGAACTAATTCATTAACTTCTTTAAAAGCCCCGTACTTTAATTGAATAAATTCCTCATTTACATCATAACGCCAATACTTTTGCATAAAAGTTGGTTTAAACAAGATTTCCCAAATTGCAGTAAAGACAGTTAATACTATCAAACCTAAGACAATCCAACCAATCCATTCTTTCCACTCAAAGTGAATATGTAAATAGTAGAGGACTCCAAGTACAGCAATAATTCCTGCATTTGTTAATGTTTCAGTCATACGCCAAACCTTTACAGCTTCTCTAGAAATACATCGCTGTGGCGCTTCAATCTTTAAATACATCCAACCACTCCTTCTTTACTATTACGTCTTATATAAGGAAAAAGTTTCTAAATAAAATATCCCCCGCTAAAAAACAGCGGAGGACGATTTTACATTTTCCCAATTAATATGTCTAAATCAATCGTAATTTCGGTTAAGTTTGTAGCAGCTACATCACTTTTTTGATGCCACCCCATTGGTGTCATATGCATTAATAATGGCACCAATTCTTTATTTATTTCTATTGTTTGTGTAATACGCTTTACTTCAACCTCAAGAAAATTCTCCTTGAACCGTTCGACAATAAGCTCATTTGAATAAGATTCCTTTTCAGATTCTGCAAAGAATAAAGCACGTAATTCCTGTAAATATCCACTTTGTGGTACGACTTTAATAACCAACCCATTCGGCTTCAAAAGTCGCTTAAACTCCGTGTAATTGGCAGGTGATAAAATATTCAATATCGCATTAAAGCTTTCTTGTTGATATGGACTTTTTGCTAGGTCACCGACACACCAAATCATGTCAGTATAATGCCGCCCTGCTGCAATAATTCCTTCTTTTGCGATATCAATACCTACTCCAACAAAACTGGTATCAGATTGCTCTTGGAATTTATTTTTAATACTTGCTAAATGTGACCCTTCCCCGCAACCCGTATCGAGTACAGCAACATTAGTATTCATCTGCTTTAGTAAATCACAAATAGCTGTATGCATCGGTGCATATAATCCACTTTCAATAACCAGCTTACGCGCTTCAAATAAATCTTTGCCATACATTGAAGTCGCAGCATGCGTCATGAAATTTACATAGCCTTGCTTTGCAATATCAAAAGAATGTCGATTATCACAAGCAACACTACAATCCTCGGTCACCGTCATCTCATCCCCACAAACTGGACAAGCGAACAGGGCTCGATTCTCACTCATATAATTAGCACTCGCTACTTTTCTCGGCAATGCCATGCCAAACACCTCGTTCATTAATCTTCTTTACCAAGTATACAAAACAAAGTGTTGCTTGGCTAAGGATAAAATTAGAAGGGGTGTACATAGGCTTGATCATGTCGATTGTTCTCCAAATTATCATAGGTAAATATCTAGATAACAGTAATTCTTTATAACAATGAATAACCTCCTACAATTAAAAAACGCTGATAACTCCAAGTCATCAGCGATTTACTCTATCTATTAAGTTTAAAATAACGCTTCAAACGTGAGTTCACCAAACACGATAATAGCAATAGTTTATTGTTTAGAGTCCTTTACACTAGCATGTGTTATAACGCTACCTATTTCTGTGACTACTAATTTATCGCTAAAAAAATCACTTCTAATGCCATTATTTCGTTTTATCAGGCGCAACGAGAGCATATCTTTCCCAGCGACGACTTTTCCATCTAAAGAAAACGAGAATAGCTCGGAACCATTCATCCGCTGCAATTGCCAACCATACACCTATTAAACCCATATCTAATTGGAATACAAGTAAATAACCAAGTGGTAAGCTCATGCAAACCATTGAGAAAAATCCGATGACTAATGGATATTTAGCATCACCTGAAGCACGCAATGAATTGATAATCGTAATATTAAATGTACGTCCTGTTTCTAATAAAATACTACACACTAACACTGCCGCACCAATTTTTATAACTTCTGGATTATCAGTAAAGAGACGCATTAGTGGATAGCGGAAAATAACCACCACTGTGACCATCACTAAAGTAAATATAATCGCCCATTTCAGACTAACCCACAATTGTTTATACGCTACATCCTTTTCATTGGCACCAACGTATCGACCAACCATAATCGCAGTTCCTGTTCCAATCGCTATGGCAAATAAATAGGTGAACATTGAAATATTATAAGCGTATTGCCGAGCTGCTAGTGATTCTGCACCTAAATACGTCACGTAGTATAAAAAGACAATTTGACAACCTTGGTACATCACTTGCTCAAATGCAGATGGAAGTCCAATTTGCAAAATCTTACCGATATATTCTTTTGATAATGACACGTAGTATTGAAATTTAATACGTACCTCTAGTGCTTGGTACAATAGCCAGAAGAATACTAGTAGAGCCAAAACACGACTGACGACTGATGAAATTGCCGCACCTTGCACCCCTAGTTCAGGGAAGCCAAATTTACCGAAGATCAAAACATAGTTCCCTATTACATGAAAAATATTCATTCCAAGTGATACATACATAGTCTGTTTCGTCCAACCATGCACACGAATGATCGCTGCTAACGAGTTGATGATTGCTTGTAGGAAAATAGCTCCCCCAACAATGAATAAATATTTACTAGCATACTCAAGCACATCACCTTGTAAATTCATTGCAATCATAATATTTTTCGAGAAAATCACGAAAGCGACGCTCATTATTAAACCAATAACTAAATTCAAGGAAACGGCTAGTGCTGAAATTTTGGCTGCTTCCAAATAACGCTTAGACCCTAAATATTGAGCAACAACAATCGATGCCCCGTTTCCTATTACTTCTAAAACTAAAATTGCTATATGAATATATTGATTGGCTGCTCCTACTCCTGATACTGCATCATCAGACAATGCGCTCAGCATAAATGTATCAGCAAGCCCCATCAACATAAATAAAAATACTTCTAAAAAAATCGGCCAAGTTAAATGAAATAAATTTAATTTCACTTCAGGCCCTTTCACTGTTGCCGTTGTGCCCATCTAAACACCTTGCTTCCCACTATAAAATTCAGATAATTTGTATCTTAACATAGAAATCAGCTCATATCTATGGCTTAATGCCATTTATTACAATCTATTTACTTTGCTTAATTACACCTTGCTAATTCCATTATTTATGTTATATTGATGTTGAAAACTAAATCGCTTTTTAACCACTAGGGGAGTCATATAATTGGCTGAGACGCAGAGTGTTGCGGACCCTTGGAACCTGATCTGGCTCATACCAGCGGAGGGAAGTGGCGCTATCAGTCTATTTTGTTTTATTGAAAATGATTGCTCGCCGCCTACTGACACAGATCAGGGGCGGCTTTTTGTTTTCAAAAACAAATGAATTTGGGGTGCATAAAGATGACATTTTGTGAAGAAGTAAGACAAGAGTGTAATGATTTATGGGAAGGTAGCTTTCAACATCCGTTTGTAAAATCATTAGCAGCAGGTACTTTACCACTCGACATTTTCCAATATTACGTACAACAAGATGCTTATTATTTAACCCACTTTGCAAAGGTGCAAGCACTAGGAGCAGTAAAGGCAAATGATTTACATACTACACAACGTTTTGCCAAACATGCTGAATCAACATGTATTGCTGAATTGTCACTTCATGAGCAATTTTTTACTATGTTAGAAATTACAGATGAAGAGCTTGCTGCATTTGAGCCCGCACCGACAGCATATGAATATGTATCTCATATGTATCGCGCTACAAACAATGGTGATTTAGCTGATACTCTCGCTGCAATACTTCCTTGCTACTGGCTTTACTATGAAATTGGCGAACGCCTAAAAGATTCAAAACCTAATCACCCTATTTATGATAAATGGATTCAAACATATGGCTCTGAGTGGTTCGGAGAATTAGTAGAAGAACAAATTAATCGCATGAATGACCTTGCCAAAGACTTACCCCCTGCACGTATTCAACAACTAAAAGAACATTTCCGTAAAAGTAGTTATTATGAATGGCATTTCTGGGAAATGGCTTGGACGAAACAACAATGGACAATTGGACATTACGAAAAGGAGCTGACTAAATAATGGGTCAACAACCTTTTCTTGAAAAGTTACGTGTCGAAAAACCGCTAGTCCATAATATTGCCAATATCGTTGTTTCCAATTTCCAAGCTAATGGTCTCCTCGCACTAGGTGCTTCTCCTATGATGGCGGAGGGAATCGAGGAAGTAGCTGAAATGGCTGCTCTTGCAGACTGTACAGTTCTTAACATCGGTACACTTGATCAAGGAACTGTTTTATCCATCATTGAGGCAGGTAAAAGTGCCAATAAAAAAGGTATTCCTGTTGTTCTTGACCCAGTTGGCGTAGGTGCTAGTGTGTTTCGTAAGAAATCCGTGACAACCATTTTAAAGGAAGTTCAAGTTACGGCTATCCGCTGTAATGTAGGTGAACTTGCTACACTCGGTAATATCGAATGGCAATCAAGGGGAGCTGATGCTGGTGAAGGTCAAATAGATGTACAACTAACTGCTAAACAAGTTGCTAAACGGCTTAACTGTATTGTTGCAGTCACTGGGTTTGAGGATACCGTAACCGATGGCCAAACGACAATTCAAATTGATGGTGGGCATGACTTAATGCCACTAATTACAGGCTCCGGGTGCTTGCTTAGCGCGGTGACAGGTGCATTTCTTGCTGTTTCAGATGGCCATCATTTGCAAGCAACAGCTAATGCTCTATCATTTTACAAACAAGTTGGAGAAAGAGCTGCAAAAACAGCCATTGCTCCAGGCACTTTTGCAGTTGAAATGATTAACAGTTTATATTCTCTTACTTCAGAAAATTTACGTAACAATATGAAAATCGTAGAAAAAGAGGATATTCAAATATGACAAGTGTTGCTATGACAATTGCAGGTTCTGATAGTGGTGGTGGGGCTGGTATCCAAGCAGATTTAAAAACATTTCAAGAACTTGGTGCATTTGGTACATCTGCAATCACAGCAGTGACTTCACAAAATACACTAGGCGTTCACGACGTTTATGCCGTAGCAGTTAACAATGTTATCAGCCAAATAAAAGCTGTCCTTGATGACTTTCAAGTAGGAGCTATTAAAACAGGCATGCTTTTTTCAGCAGAAATCATCCACGGAGTAGCTGAAACATTAAAAAGTTATGATCTACCAATGCTCATCATTGATCCAGTCATGATTGCAAAAGGTGGTGCATCACTTCTATTAAATGAAGCTGTACACTCTATGAAAACTGAGCTACTACCACTTGCAACCATTATTACACCTAATATTCCTGAAGCTGAAGTACTCACAGGTTTAACGATTCACTCAGATAGTGATGTAGAGAATGCTGCAAATCGGCTAATTACAATGGGCGCTAAAGCCGTTGTCTTAAAAGGTGGGCACCGCGATACAAAAGATTATGCAGAGGATTTATTTTTATCAGCAAAAGGCGAACGATTCATTATGCGTTCTGAAAGAATCGACACGAAAGATACACATGGTACAGGCTGTACATTCTCAGCAGCTATTGCAGCTCGTTTGGCACAAGGTTTCACTGCTTCGGATGCCGTAATTGATGCGAAATATTTTATCCAAGCCGCTATAAAGAATGGACTACAATTGGGTGCTGGCCATGGACCTACAAATCATTGGGCCTATCGTGAAATTTCAGAAAAGGCCCGAAAGGAAGTTATGATCATTGAATAGAGAACAACTTCAATTATATTTCATTATGGGGAGTCAAAATGTCGAAGAACACGATCCAATCGTTGTTTTAGAAGAAGCTCTTCGTGGTGGCATTACCTTATTTCAATTCAGAGAAAAAGGAGAAAATGCGCTCACCGGGGAAGATAAAATAAATTTTGCTAAAGCATGCAAAGCCCTGTGTAAAAAATATAATGTACCTTTCATTATCAATGACGATGTAAATTTAGCAATCGCTCTAGATGCAGATGGTGTGCACGTCGGCCAAGATGACGCTAACGCAATTGCAATCCGAGAAAAGATTGGTCTAGATAAAATTCTAGGTGTCTCTACTCATTCATTAACAGAGGTAACCGCTGCAATAAATGCAGGAGCTGATTACGTAGGCATTGGTCCAGTCTACGCTACTACCTCTAAGTCAGACGCTAATTCCCCTGCTGGTACAATATTAATTGAACAAACAGCTGCTACTTATCCCTCTCTACCTATTGTTGGTATTGGTGGTATAACAATAGATAATTGTCAAACTGTTATCAGAGCAGGAGCAGATGGCGTTTCACTCATCTCTGCTATCGCAACACATGAAGAACCATTTGTAGCCACACGACAACTACTTCATGTCTTACAACAGGTGGCGAAAATTTCATGACTTCACGCAAAACGACTATAGCCATGTTTGTCGCTATTGCCGTTGCCGGATCTGTTTTTGTATCATTTCCAGCAGGTATTGCACGTGCATATCCTGTTCAACATACTGTAAATGTTCTAGCTGCTGTAATGCTAGGACCTGGCCCAGCTGTTCTTATTGCATTTCTTACTGGGCTTGTCCGAGTAATAACCGGCACTGGTTCCTTACTCGCCTTTCCCGGTAGTATGATTGGAGCTTTTTTAGCAGGTGTGCTCTACAAACATTACGGTAAAGTATGGCTAGCAGCTGTAGGAGAAGCTATTGGTACTGGCATACTCGCTTCATTTGTTGCAGTACCATATGCCAAAATTTTAATGGGCACTTCAGTTACTGCTCTATTCTTTATGCCCGTTTTCCTTGTATCAAGTGTTAGCGGTGCTTTGCTTGGTTGCATTATCTCGGTTCGCCTAAAAGAAACAAAATTTGCTCATCAACTACAAAAGCACTAAATATGCCACAAAAAAACTGTCCACAATCTCATTTGATTGTTAGACAGTTTTTAATTTAGGATAAGTAACTTAAAACTAGTCCTACCGACAATAAAAATCCAAAGAATGTATTCGTCAGTGCAGTGGATTTCATTGCAATCCCCTGTTTAGCTGGATCATTTACGCCTTCTTTAAAGGCCTTAATTGCCTGTATTGGTTTCGGAATACTTATTAATACAACAAGTAACCATGGACTAACCGTCCCAATAATAACAAGTACAATTATCCATAGATATGACACGATAAATGAAAGCGCTAGTAAATTCACAGCCTTTTCACGACCTAAAAGGATTGCTAATGTTTTACGTCCTCCAATTGTATCTTCCTTAATGTCACGGATGTTGTTCGACATATTAATGCCTCCAACTAATATCCCAAGTGGAATTGACACCAAAAGACTTGTCATACTAACCGTTCCAGCTTGTATAAAGTATGAAATTAATACAAATCCAATTCCCATACTAAGACCTGCAAACAACTCCCCAAACGGTGTATATGCAATCGGGTAAGGTCCACCGGTATATAAATAACCGATTGCCATTCCTACCGCACCTATTGCAACAAGCCACCAACTACTATTCATACAAATAAAAATACCAAGTACAACAGCAACTCCATATAACGATAGTGCAAAAGCTAGTACTGTAGAAGGTTTAGTACCATGACGTACAAGTGCACCACCAATCCCTACAGAATCAGCTGTATCTAATCCACGTTTGAAATCATAGTATTCATTGAATAAATTTGTTGCAATTTGTAGTGCTAAACAGCACACAAGCATTGCTACAAATAATCGCAAGTCTATTCTTACATCAAACACAGCAAGTACTGTCCCAAGAATGACTGGTACGAATGTCGCCGTTAATGTATGTGGACGAGTAAGTTGCCACATCAACTTCGCTGTACTAATCTCTTCTATATTTTGATTACGATTTTGACTCATAATCGACTTCCTTTCATATTAAACTACAACTACTCTATATTAACTGATTTTCAGATATCGCGCCAAAGGAGAAATTTCTAATCAAATGAGTAGAAACCTTATAGATTACTTGATTCGCATAAACGACAAAAAAAGCTGCTCCTAAGTCATACTTAAGAGTAGCTTTAAAATCCATAACTTATTTAAAGACTTTCACTCGGTCTTCAACAGGAGAAAATTGTTTTTCTCCAGCTGCAACAACCGGTTTACCAAAAGGCATTTCAGCTAGTAACTTCCAGTCTAAAGGAATATTCCACTCGCTTTTCACTTCATCATCAATTAATGGGTTGTAATGCTGTAATGAGGCACCAAAACCTTCTTGTTCAAGTGCAGTCCATACTACATATTGCACCATACCTGACGATTGTAAAGACCAAATTGGAAAGTTATCCGCATATGAAGGGAATTTCTCTTGCAAGCCCTTTACAATTGATTGGTCTTCAAAAAATAGCACTGTACCATAGCCTGCACCGAACATATTCATTTTTTCTTCAGTCGGCGCGAAATCATTAGCTGGTACAACTTGGCGTAAAGTTTCAGTTGTAATGCTCCATAATTTTGAATGTTGCTCACCTAACAAAACAACTGCACGTGCTGTTTGAGAGTTAAAAGAAGACGGTGTATGTTTTACTGCATGTTCAACGATTTCTTGTATACGTTCATCAGATACGATGGCTTCATTATTAATTACATATATGCTACGACGTTCCTCTACAGCTGTTGCAAAATCTTTTTTAGTCATTTTAAATCCTCCAATTAATGTATATTTCTTAACTAAAATCAATTATGATGTATCTAGTTACGAATTGTAAGTAGGCACATTAATTAAACATAGTATAAAAAAAGATACTAATGGGAGGTTACGCATGTTAAACGGACAAAAAAATCCGAGTCAATGCCAAATGGTTGTTGCATTAAACATGATTGTTGGCAAATGGAAACCTATTATTTTAGATCACTTATTACATGGAGATGCACTTAGATTTAATGAACTAAAAAAACTCATTCCGGATATCACTCAACGAATGCTCACAATGCATCTACGTGAATTAGAAGAACACGACATCCTAACACGTACTGTATATCCACAAGTACCTCCAAAAGTAGAATATCAAATCACCGAATATGGCATGACACTACAGCCTATTTTAACAACTATGCAAAAGTGGGGCGCCAAACATATTGAACATATGAAAGAAAAAGAACAATAACATGCGCACATCCTCCGCCCAGTTCGCATACACTAGGTAACGACTAGAAGCAGAGGATGTGAAATGATGTGTGGTATCACAGGATGGGTTAATTTCAAAAAGGACTTAAGGTTGCAACAAAATGTTTTACATACCATGACTAAAACATTAAAAAAACGTGGCCCAGATGCGGAAAACATTTGGACTGAAACACATGCAGCATTTGGACATCAAAGACTCATCGTCATCGATCCAAGTGGTGGCGAGCAACCAATGACCCGTTCAAAAAGCGGTACTAACTACACAATGGCCTATAATGGGGAACTCTATAATACAGATGAGTTGCGCCGGGAGCTACAAAAACGCGGCTATCACTTTTCGTCTAATTCAGATACTGAAGTTTTACTTATAAGCTATATTGAATGGCAGGAACAATGTGTCGATCATCTAAATGGTATTTTCGCCTTTGCTATTTGGGATGATATTTCTGAAAAACTCTTCATTGCACGAGATCGGCTTGGCGTAAAACCACTCTTCTATACAGAACAAAACAGTGGCTTATTATTTGGATCTGAAGTAAAAGCTCTACTTGCACACCCAGATATTCAACCAATCATTAAACACGAAGGACTCGCTGATGTTTTTAGTCTTGGGCCTTCTCGTACTCCTGGTAAAGGAGTATTCAACAATATACATGAATTACGCCCTGCTCACGCACTTACATTTACCAAAAACGGCCTTCGTATTTGGCGATACTGGAATGTTAAAAGCTCAGAGCATACAGATTCCTTTGAACAAACAGTGACCAATGTACGTGACCTTGTGACAGATGCAGTGGAGCGACAACTCGTTTCCGATGTACCCCTTTGTACTTTCTTATCAGGAGGATTAGATTCCAGTATTATTACAGCAATAGCAGCAAATAAATATAAAAAAGATGGTAGAGAAGCTCTTCACACCTATTCCATCGATTACGAAGATAATGCTAAGTTTTTTGAATCGAATGATTTTCAAGTTTCCACAGATGCTTTCTGGATTCAAAAAATGACTGAAACGTTTAAAACCGTACATCATTCAGAAATAATTACACAACAGGAGCTAATTGATTATTTGAAAGAAGCAGTACATGTACGCGATGTCCCAGGTATGGCTGATGTAGATTCATCACTATTATGGTTTGCAAAAGTAGTTAAAAAAGACTTCACTGTTGGTTTGTCAGGTGAATGTGCCGATGAAATATTCGGAGGCTATCCTTGGTTTAAACAGTCTTTCTCCAGCTTCCCATGGATTCGATCAATTGGTGAACGCGAATCTGTTCTACGCACAGAATGGCAGCAAAAACTCAATATCCCAGACTATATGCAAAATGCCTACGAAGAATCCATTGCCGAAACGCCTCGACTTGACGGAGAATCACCAGAAGACGCAAAACGACGAGAATTGTTCTATCTCAACATGATTTGGTTTATGACGACATTATTAGAGCGCAAGGACCGTATGAGTATGGGGGCAGGTCTTGAAGTTCGGGTTCCTTTTGCAGACCATCGCCTCGTAGAATATATGTGGAATATTCCCTGGGAAATGAAATCAGTAGGTAATATGGAAAAAGGCCTTTTGCGAAAGGCAATGGAAGAGCTTTTGCCAAAAGAAGTGCTCTATCGACAAAAGAATCCATATCCAAAAACATATCACCCTGCTTATACAGCTGGTATTCAACAATGGCTTAAAGAAATTCTCCAAGACAAAAACTCAATCCTCCATGAATTTTTTGAACGTAAACGTCTAGATAGCCTTATAGAGTCTGGGGGTACGTCATTCAAAGTCCCTTGGTTTGGGCAATTAATGGCGGGACCACAGCTTCTCGCTTATTTAGCTCAAATTCATACTTGGTTTGAAGATTATCAGATTCAGATTGTTGAATAATAAAGAGCACGCAGATACTGCGTGCTCTTTTCATGCTTCTATTTTTTAGCTATACACTTTATCTCGTTAATCTCTGCCTGAATAATTCTACTCAATCCATCTACAATAATATCCATTTCATGCAACTCAGCATTGATGTGAAAATTGATCCTCGTCCTATCCGGAATTTTCCCTTATTGTCTACTTCAATTCAATCTCAACACCTATATGCCCCAGACGATCTAATTTGAAAAAGCGTAGTCGTAAATAATCTAGTGATGTTTTTGTATCGGCACCAAATAACATTTCAAACTCATTTCACTTAAATTTTTCAAATTCAGAAACGCCATCCCTTAATTCCTCTAAATCTTCATAATCTGTATATACATCTACTGTAAAAGAACATACTTCGTTAGCCAACTGCCAGCATCGCTGAAAAAACATTTCCCCTTCCCATAACTTCTCCAATTCCATTTTAAATCGTCGCATTACAAAAACCCCAATCTATTCTCTTCATTATAATAAGACTGTTAATCATTGACAAAAAACAAACCAAAATGTATTATGTTTATAAATAAACAAACGTTTTATATTAAAGTTTGAAAATAATATCGGAATCGAAGGTGTTTATATATGGAGAACTCAGAACTATTTTGGAATGCATCAATTGATCAACTAAAAAAAGGCTATTCTGAAGATGCACATTGTTACACTTGCCTCCTTTGTGGTGAAAAAATAGAAAAAGGCATTATTTATCCTCAAAATGACGTACTGTATGAAGCAGAGAAATATATGCAAATGCACATTAAAGAAACTCATCAATCTGTTTTTGCATATTTAATCGGACTTAACAAAAAGATGACAGGGCTTACTGAGCATCAGAACAATTTATTACGTCTATTTTATGCAGGAATGACAGATGCTGAAGTACAGCAAGAATTGGAAATCGGTAGTACCTCTACGATCCGTCATCATCGATTTGCCTTAAAGGAAAAGGAACGCCAAGCGAAAACGTTTTTAGTCATGATGGAGCTATTAAAAGAAAAAGATATGAATGCACCTACATTCGTACCTGTACACAAAACCGCTACGATGGTTGATGACCGTTATAATATCACCAATAAAGAACAGGATGAAGTTCTAAATAAACTTTTCCCTGAAGGTACAAATGGACCTTTGTTACGCTTTCCGAAAAAGGAAAAACAAAAACTTATTATCCTACGCGAAATTACAAACCGCTTTGATAGCGAAAGTACTTATACAGAAAAAGAAATTAATTCTATTCTTATGCCAATTCATGATGACTATGCTATGATTCGTCGTTATTTAATAGAATACGGCTTTTTAGATCGTAAAGCAGATGGCAGTGCATATTGGATTAAAAAATAAAGAAAGTAGGTAGCTCATAATGGATCGTCAAAAAGAACTCAAACAAATTTATAAAGAAACCCCTATCCAATCAGGTGTTTATAAAATTACTAACACTACAAATAATAAAATCTATATCGGCAGTACAAATAATTTAAAGAGATTAAATGGTGTACAATTCATGCTGAAAATGAGTAATCATACAAATAAAGCACTACAAGAAGATTGGAACAAATTCGGTGAATCTGCATTTGAAATTGAAATTCTTGAAGTGTTGAAGAAAAAAGAAGAAGGATTCTTCGATGCGAAGAGAGAATTAGCAAAACTTGAAGAGCAATGGATTGCTAAATTAGAGCCATTTGTCGAACGCGGTTATCTCGATAAATAACCTTCTCACTTGAACTTTCCTCTCCTTTTTATTACAATTTAATTAACTTGATACAACAATGATTTCTAGGGTTCCGTAGCATGTTGCTAGCCTGGTCCGAGAGAAATCTCATAGCTATATTGCTATGCCACGGAAGGATAAAAGCCTGGGAGACTACTGTTATTCAGTGTCTCCTGGGCTTTTTTATCGGAAATTAGAAAGGATGAATGAGATGAACAAACATTGGTTAATTGTAATTGTTGCATCTGTTTTTGAAGTGTTATGGGTTGTCGGATTAAAACACTCATATGACGTTTGGACTTGGGGAGGTACTGCGTTTGCTATCGTCTTTACCTTTTATTTATTACTTGTAGCAGGACGTTATCTTCCTGTTGGCACGGTATATGCCGTTTTTGTAGGACTTGGTACTGCTGGTACTGTCATTACAGGCATTTTGTTTTTCGATGAGCCATTTAAAATCTCAAAAATTTTACTCATTATTTTATTGCTTGTCGGTGTAATGGGCTTGAAGATTGTCACAGATGATAAAAAGGAGGGTGCAGAATAATGGCTTGGATCGCGTTAATTGTAGCAGGATTTTGTGAGGTTTTCGGAGTAGCTATGATGAACAAATGGCAGTATGAAAAGAAAGCAACTATTATGATAAGCCTAATCGCTGGATTTACAATTAGTTTTTCTTGTCTCTCTTATGCTATGAACACAATTCCTATGGGTACTGCTTATGCTATTTGGACAGGAATCGGTGCATCTGGTGGAGCATTAATTGGCATTTTCTTTTTTGGTGAATCAAAAGACTGGAAACGTATTGTTTTTATTACAATGGTGCTAAGTGCAGCAGTCGGACTAAAACTCGTATCTTAATATATTTTCAGATAATTAAACTATTTCTATGCTTTATAGAATATAATATTTCCAAGCATTGAAATCTATTATAAATGAGGCAACCATATGGCAGAACAAGTCAAGATTGAAACAATGATGCCCACTGATTGGGACCAAGTTAGAGCTATTTTTATCGAAGGGATTGAAGGCGGTAATGCAACATTTCGCACCACTCCACCTACATGGGAGCAATGGGACGCTGGACATTTAGAAGAATGTCGTTTTGTCGCACGTGTGGATGAAGAAATCGTTGGATGGATTGCACTTAGCCCCTTTTCCAATTATATATTCCACAAGGGTGTGACAGAGGATAGCATATATATTAGTAAGCGTGCTCAAGGATTGGGCGTTGGTACTAAGTTATTAAAAAAATGCATCGAAGAAAGTGAAAAGTGCGGTATTTGGACAATCCAGTCACAAATTTTCTCTGAAAATGCCTCGAGCATACATCTACATCGGAAATTCGGCTTCAAGGAGGTTGGCGTACGCGTACGCTTTGGTCAGTTAAATGGTGTGTGGAGAGACGTTACCTTACTTGATAGAAGAAGTACCATTGTGGGTCAAGAATAAATAAGACACCGTTTCTATCATGAAACGGTGTCTTATTTTTATATATTAGTAAGCTGTCCAACCTGCATCTGCAACAATTACTGTTCCATTAACAAAGCTAGAGTCATCAGATCCTAAGAATAATGCTACTTTTGCAATTTCATCCGGTTGACCAACTCGAGGGTTAATATTTAATCCTGACATTGCACGTCCAACACCAAATTCATTAATATTCGTCATTGAACTATTAATATTTGTTTCTACTGCTCCTGGTGCAATTGCATTACAGCGAATTCCATCATTTGCATACATGAACGCCGTATTTTTCGTGAAACCGACAACTGCATGTTTGGAAGCTGTATAAGCTGCTCCTGCACGAGTTCCGTTTAAGCCACCTGCTGATGCGACATTCACGATTGTTCCCTTTTTCTTTTTTAAGAAAATAGGTAGTACTTTACGTGTCGCACGCATTACACTAGTTGTATTAATAGCAAAAATTCTTTCCCATTGATTATCTTCAATATCAGCTGCTGCTTCGAAATTGTCCATAATTCCCGCATTATTTACTAGAATATCAACTGTTCCATAAAGATTCACTGTTGTATCAATTAAGTTCTGAATATCTTCTTCTTTAGCAACGTTTGCCACTACTGCTGTAGCTTCTCCACCATTAGCTTTAATTTCCGCTACCGTTACATCCGCAGCTTCTGCATTAATATCTGATACGATTACCTTTGCTCCCTCTTGTGCATATAAAGCCGCAATTGCTTTACCCATCCCTGAAGCAGCTCCTGTTACAACTGCAACCTGTCCTTGAAGTTTCATATAGACTTCCCCCTACTGTTATAGTAATCAACAGATGTTTAATACACCTCATCCATTTATAGTATAATGTGGTTTAGATACGCCATTCAATCAGCAAATCATAGAACTTTTGTTGAATAACCAACAGTTGATTAGGTATTTGTTCATTAAGCCAAAATATTGAACAGCGGAGGCACGTTTATGTCTACAAAAAACACTATAGTTGATAAACGAATTATTAAATCTAAAATAGCGTTAAAAGAAGCCTTGCTTTCTTTAATGCAAAATAAGGATTTCAAAGCTATCACTATAACTGATATTGTACAACTTGCAGATCTCAACCGTGGTACCTTCTATAAACATTACCAATATAAAGAAGAGCTATTGAATGAGATTATTGAGGATGTCGTGGCAGATTTAATTATTTCCTATCGTGAACCGTATAAACAAGTGAAAAATTTTGTAATTAGAGAACTCAATTCATCTGCTGTGAAAATTTTCGAACATGTTGAAAAACATGCAAGTTTCTACACGCTTATAGTTAAATCAAATGTTTTATATGGCTTTCAAAACAGAATTTGCATTGAGTTGAAAAGATTAGCACTAGAAGATCTTTCGAATATATACACTAACACTAACAATAAAATAGATAATAATTTACTTGCTAGTTATACTTCATATGCTATTTTAGGCATGATGATAGAATGGGTGAAAGAGGGGTTTCAATACTCATCCTCATACATGGCAGAACAATTAATAGAGATTCTTAACACAGCACCTGTTAAAATAACTTATAGAACAAACCCATTTTCAGAATAGAAAAAATAGAGGAGCTGAATTATATGAAAACGCACAAAATCACAACTCAAGAAGACTTACAAAAAGCATTTGATATTCGAGTTAAAGTATTTGTAGAGGAACAAAAAGTACCTGCTGAAGAAGAAATCGATCAATTCGATCATCTGGGCGGAGAATGCCACCATATTCTTGTTACAAATGATGAAAATCAAGCAGTCGGCACTGGCCGCATCCGCTTAGTTGAAGGTGTTGGCAAAATACAACGTGTCGCTATTCTTGAAGAATGCCGTAAACTTGGATTAGGCCGAGTTATTATTCAAGCTTTAGAGGATATTGCTTCAAAAGAATTAGGTGCTTCAAAAGTAAAATTGGATGGCCAAGTTCAAGCACAAGGTTTCTATGAAAAACTAGGCTATCACGTGGCATCTGATATTTTCCTAGATGCAGGTATTGAACATGTATTAATGATAAAAGAAGTTTAAGACTATAAAGAGCTGTCCCATGTAACCTGGGACAGCTCTTTTTATACTTGTGACAATTCAGAAATTTGCTTACTAGGCTTAACTAGCGTATAAATAATACCTGCGAAAATAAGCACTATTCCAGCAGTTTGTATCAAAGTAGGTCGGAAATCTAAAATTGCAACATCCAATAAAATTGCAACAACTGGATCAACAAAAACTAACGCAGAAACCACAATCGTCGGCAACTTACGCAAGCTATCAAAAAATAAATAATAAACAAAACCAGTATGTATTAATCCTGTCCCTAAAATGTACATCCAATTTGAAGTTGTCAGTCCTTCAAATACCCCGTAATCCATAAACGGTAATAAAATGACAATCCCAACCGCTGTCTGTACAAACGTCATTGCATAGGCACTTAAGTGAGTTATGCCCTTTCCTACAAACATCGTTAATGCGTAACAAATTGCAGACAACATGGCCCAGACAAACCCTGAAGTGAACAATGCTTTAAAAGATGTAAACTGATCTAATCCGATAATAAAAATACTACCAAGGAAACATACAATAACGGCTAAGGTCGCTTGAACCGTCATTTTTTCCTTTAAAAATAAACTTCCCATAATCAACACAAAAATAGGCGCTAAATTATAAATCGTAATAGCTACTGAAATAGACATGTCTTGAAATGCTTTAAATAAAAACACCCAGTTTAATACTAAAAACACACCACAAATAAGTGTCTGGATTATTTCCTTACGTGACCACTGTTCTGTTTTATGACCGCCAGTAAAAAACCATATTCCTCCTAAAAATAATGTCGCACAAATACAGCGGACGAATACTAGCTCCTCTGCTGGAATTCCTGTATTCACTGTAAAAAAACCGATAGAACCGAATAACGCCATCGCAATAATCATCTTGAACATTGCTGCTATATTCATAATAATACAACCTTTCCTATATTTTTAATATTATGTTAATTATTTTATATCATAACATTTCTCATATTCTTAACCTACCTTCAGTTATCAATAGTTTTAAAACATTGAAAATTCTATATATAATTACTATTTAATCTATTAGGTTGATTATATATCCCTACTTAACAAACTTTACTTTTAGTGTATTAAGAACTAAAGTTGATGTGCTATAATTATGCTTTATTGACTATTTTATTTAAAATTCAAATTAGAGGTGTTAAACAAATGCAGCAAATACAACAACTTTTCCCTAGTGAAGACGGGAATCTAGAACAACGTAAAGAAATTTTAAATTATATAGAAAAGATTTTCACATCACTTGACGAATTGAAAGACCCAGAAAAAAGTACACTAGGTCCTATGCAAGAAAGATCCGCTAATTTCTATAAAGAACTAATTGAAAACTATGAAGTTCCTGTTAAATCAACTGGAATGGATAATGTAGTAAATGATTTAATCGACTTAATGAAAGGCCATCCATACCATACAAGAAAGTTTGTAACAAACGTTCTACCAATGGCTAGTATTCCTGGCATCATCGGATTATTAACAACAACATTATTAAATGGAAATAATCTATGGGATGTTTATGGACCAGCTGCAGCTGAAAGTGAAGTAAAAGTTATTGGCATGATGTCAAAGCTTGTTGGCTATGATTTCACACAAAGCTGGGGTTATACAACTTGGGGAGGACAAGGGGCAGTATTTAGTGGATTACGTCTTGCAATTGCAAAACAATTCCCGCATGCAAAAGAAGAAGGTGTCCCTCGCAATTTATATTGCTTCGCTTCTGAAAACGCCCACTATAGTCTATTAAAATCTGCTGAAGCTGTTGGTATCGGTAGTAATAACCTTATTCGTGTAAAAGCGACTAGCGATCATTCGATGGATTTAAAAGACTTAGCAAACAAATTGGAAGAAGTTATTCATAAAGGCGGTATTCCTGTCTATATCGTTGCTACTACTGGAGCAACAGATAGTTTTGCGATTGATGATGTCAAAGCTATTAAAGACATCACTTCTCAAGTTGAAGCTAAATACGAGTTGAAACCAATCCATATTCACGCTGACTCGGCATTGGGTGGATTTTATTCTTTCTTTAAATCTTATGATTTCAATACAAACCCACTTAAATTCGAGGACAATGTAGTTGCAAGCTTGCAAAGCATTAATGAGCGTATGCAACATATTTCTTTGGCTGATAGCTTGTGCTTTGACTTCCAAAAGCTTGGACAAACACCTTACTTAACAAGTTTATTTTTAGTCAAAGAAGGGAAACACTTCGGATTACTTGATTTAGAAGACTTTGATACACCTTATGTCGGTAATAGAGGGTATGGTAGTTATCATACAGGTTATACGCTAGAATGCTCTCGTATGGGTAGCTCAATAGCTATCTATGCTGCTTTAAATGCTTTCGGTGTAGAAGGTTATCAGCAAATATTAGCTAACTATGTCCGTGTAAACCTAGCTTTCAGAGATAAAATCCAAAAACAACTTCCTAATGTATCCGTTGTGAATGATTCAAATATTGGTCCTGTAACAGCATTCCGTCTATATCCAAAAGGTTTAGATTGGTCTCAAGAAAAAACAGGTACCTTTACTTTGGAGCAAGTTCAAGCAATAAATAATTTAAATCAATCTCTATTCGAAATACTTGGTCATAACCGTGAAAATGTTTTCTTTGGTGATACAACGAAGGTTTGCACTATCCCTGTCATCAATTCAGAAGATATGATTCCTGTTGCAGCTGCGAAACTTTTTGCAATTTCACCTTATACAGAGGTTCAACATTTAGATGAAATGGTAGCTTCTATTTCAAGTGCAATTCACACTTTGGAGGAGTCTAACATTGAAATTGTTTACTAAATTCAAAAGCTCAATTTTATATAAATATGTATTTAGTTTTGTAATACCAATTGCGATTTTCTCGATCATTTTCAGCTTGGCACTATACTCGTTCTCAACACATATCATAAATAACTATGTGATTGTACAATTTGAAAAAAGCCTTACTTTAATATCCCAAGAAATTCTGGAAGATATAGATAAAGAACTTGTTATAAGTGCAGATAACAATAATGCTGAAAAATACAATGAATTACTTAGCATTTTGAACAAAAAACAAAAAGCGTTTGGTGTTGAAAATACATATGTTCTTTCAAATTCAAATGGTAAAGAACATATCGTTGCTTTAAGTAATACAGATGATCAACAAGCTGACTATACTTTCAATGACAATATGATCAAGACAGTCAAGGATCAAAAAACTCAAACTAGTGAAATTTACAAAGATGAATACGGGATCCATAAATCGATATTTGTTCCTTTTATTGGTACAGATATTATTTTTGGAATTGATATGGATGCTTCCTTTATCTCTTCTCTACAATCAACCGTTCTAATGATTTCAGTAGGTTTGACACTTATTTTTATAATACTTGGAGCACTCATCGCTTACATCATAAGTAAACGGATTACGACTCCAATCGTTGCTGTTGTAGAATATGTGGAGGAAATTGCACAAGGTAATCTTACATTGGAACGTTTAAAGACTAAAGGGCAAGATGAGGTTGCACAATTGTCCGAAGGCGTTCATAATATGGCAACCGATTTACGATCTTTAATCACTTCGATTGCAGAAAATGCTGAACAAGTCGCAGCTACTTCTGAAGAACTTACTGCTAGCTCCGAACAAACGAATGAATCGATTAAACAAATTACAGAATCAATGCAAGAAGTAGCAGCTGGCTCAGAAACGCAAACAAGTGCTGTAGAAGAAATGAATACGACCGTTTCAACGATTTCTACCAAAATGAATCAAATCGCTTCAAGTACTGAAGATGTATCTGCCAAAGCTCAAGAAACTTCGCTGATTGCTACAAGTGGAAACACAACTATCAACAGTGCTGTAGAGAAGATGAATACTACCTATGATGCCATTCAAGAGACATCTGCAGTAGTGAAACGTCTAAGCGATAATACTAGAGAAATCGGTAATATCGTGACACTCATAACTGAAATTACAGATCAAACCAACTTACTTGCTCTAAATGCTTCAATTGAAGCGGCTCGTGCAGGTGATCACGGTAAAGGTTTTGCTGTGGTTGCACAAGAAGTCCGTAAATTAGCTGAGCAATCTCGCGAAGCAGCAAATGAAATTAGAACACGGATTGAAACAATACAAACCGATTCAACAGACGCCTCCGAATCAATGGCTATTAGCTATGGCAACTTAAAAGACAGTGCGACAACATTCGAAAATGCAGGCGAAGCTTTTGAGAACATTGTTACATCTGTAGACCAAGTAAATGCTCAAATGACTGAAGTGAATAACGCCATTGAGAATATGAATAAAGGTATTGAAGATATTGCACAGTCGATGGACCAGGTAAGCGTCATTTCTGTAGAAACATCTAGCAGCATTCAAAATGTAGCTGCTGCCTCAGAAGAACAATCTGCTAGCATCGAAGAAATTACCACTTCTTCAAATAATCTTGCTCAAATGGCCGAAACATTACACCGCACCGTTCATAAATTTAAAATCTAAAAATAATAAAACTCTCTATTACCTTATTAATTTTCTGGTAATAGAGAGTTTTAATTTAGCTTAATAAAATTATTCCAAACAATATTCTTGTATTGCCTTCCTTTTTTCCTCTGTCAGCCCAAATTCTTTTTCAAAAAATGTACTATAATTTCCATAACGCTTTTTAATGGCATCAAAAGTAGCTTGTAAATATCTCTCTTTAGCACTCATGATGTCACCAAAATGCTGTAATTGTTCTGAATTTAAATGTTGCGACAACATAGGAATCATCGCATCTTGCACTGGCTTCATACAATCATTTGTTATTAAATAATCCTGCATTATAATGTCTTCATCTACACCTAAAACAAGTAAGATAAGCGCCCCACCCACACCTGTTCGATCCTTACCTACCGCACAATGATGTAATAATCCAAGATTTTCAGGATTCTGAATAATGTCCATTAAACGCTTATACGAAGGATTATCCAATGGTAAATGTCCATAGAGTTCAGTAAAAACGTCCGCATTAACAGTTTGTAGAAACGCTCGATTATCCATTTCCTTCAAAGAAGAAGTCGGCATTTTAAAACCTACATCACCTTTTGCTGGAATTCGCTCATTGTGTACGTTTTCTAATTGCGGGTCCGGCTTTGCTTCTGCTTCTTTATCATCTCGATAATCGAAAATCGTTTTAATCCCTAAAGTTTTAAATAGTTCATGATCAGCTGTAGTCATCTTATGTAACTCGCCTGAACGATAAAACACACCGTATTTCACTTTGCGACCATCTGCTACAGGGTATCCTCCCATATCTCTGAAGTTCACAACTTGTTCAAACGGTAACACACGATTCCCATTATCTATAGACATAATATATCCCACTCTCTTCAATTATTAGAATATTCCATATATGTTAGAGTAGCATCTTTCCGAGCAATAAGGAATATTTAAAGCAGCTACTTCAAATTAAGACTTTTAAAACGATAAAAGTATATGACAATAAACTAATTATATTTCCCTACCATCTTCACGTTTTTATGTCTTTTAGACTAATACTTGTTGACTATTTACTGTTTTTCCATCAAAGTAATTATTATATTAAATCTAAAAAAGGGAGAAGGTTCCAAGATATGTCTGTCGGAAAAAAATTAAATATAGGATTCCTCAGTATTGTTGGTTTATTAGCTTTAATAATTGTTTTATCTTACTATCAATATTCTAAAATCCAATCACAGGTTGAGGAAGCATTTGATCACCGTTTTGTTCAAATAGAAATCATAAAAGATATTCAATTTGGTCTAGCAATGCAAGACTCTTCTTTGCGTTCTTATTTCATACAAGACATTGACGTAAGACTTGATAATTTACATACGTATCAAAACTTAGTAGACGATAAAATTGCTGAATTATCTCAAATAGTCCGTTCCGAAGAAATGAAAGGCTATTTAAAAGAAACGACTAAATTTAACGATGATTTTAATATTGCAGTTGCAAGTGCATTGAAAGAATTTGATAACGGCAATAAAGACGCTGCAATCCAAATAGTTGATACAACTGCTACGAGCGCAAGTAAAGGTCTTCTAGACTCATCTAACAATATTATTCAGTACCAAAAAGAGAAGTTACAAATTACTAGTGATGGATTAAAAACTCTTCTTAAACAATCTCTATGGAGTTCAATAGCTGCTTTAATAATTAGCTTAGCTCTAGGTGTATTTTTCATTAGCTTCATTAGAAAGTCGATAACAAAGCCATTAAAAGAAGTAGTTCAATCTGCTGAGATTATTGCTACGGGTGATTTATCTCAATCGGATATTACATACAAATCTAAAGATGAGATTGGTACATTGGCAAACGTCTTCAACAATATGAAGATCAATTTACGAGGACTCATCCATAATATTCAAACAAACAGTGAGCATCTCTCTGCTTCTTCACAGGAATTGTCAGCTAGTACTGAGGAAATTACTGCAGCTGGGGGCGAAGTAGCAATTCGTATCCACCAAACAGCAGATATCGCTTCTATTTCTGCTTCGGCAGCGAAAGAAAGTGCAGTTGCAATGGACGAAACAGCAGCTGGTGTTCAGCGTATAGCTGAAGCAACACAAACTTTACATCAAAATACCGTTAATATGGCTACTACTGCAAAAGATGGTGTAAAAACAATTGATGTAGCTCAAGATCAAATGCAAATCATTTCCAATTCAACTAACTTAATTGCTGAACTAACAGGAAAACTAAGCAAACAATCTGAAGAAATTAGCGCCATTACGCATGTCATTACGGATATTACAGACCAAACAAATTTACTTGCACTAAATGCTGCAATCGAAGCAGCTCGTGCAGGCGAACATGGTAAAGGCTTTGCTGTTGTAGCAGATGAAGTCCGTAAACTTGCCGAGGAGTCAAAAAAATCAGCGATTCAAATTGTAACACTTACTGAAGAGATTCAAACTGATACTAAAAACGTTGCCTCCGCTGTGAGTGAAGGTTTAACCTCTGTCAAAGATGGTGTTCAAGTTATTGGAGAAGCAGGAGTAGCTTTCAAAACCATTTCTTCTGCTATTGAATCAATCACTGTCCAAGTAGAAGAAATTTCAGCTACTTCAGAAGAAATTTCAGCTAGTGCTGAAGAGGTTTCCGCATCTGTTACTGAAATTGCAAGCGGAGCATCAGATTCATCGGATAATATAACATTAATCTCGTCATCTATTGAAGAACAAACTACTTCGATGAACCAAGTTAACTCAGTTGCTGAAGATTTAAGTACAAACGCTCAAGAATTACAAGACATGATCCAAGAATTTAAAGTGTAAAACTATAGAGAGGTGCCAAGGTCTTAAAAAGTCTTGGCATCTTTTTTGTACTTTTTCAAACCATATCTAGACAAATGGTTAATAAAGGTTTATTATTTTAATAGTTACTTAACCTAACTAACTATACGGAGGATATTTCGATATGCAACCACATCAAGCTTTTTTTCATGAATACCGAATGATGTACCGCCCCTTCATTAACAAATTGAACGTTTATTTGGCGAGCCATCAACTTTATAGCTCACAATGGGCTATCCTACGATTACTCATTAGTGAAAAATCACTTACTCTTGTTGAAATTTCTAATTCCTTGAATGTAGAAAAACCAACTACTACTAGAATGATTCAAAAATTAATCGAACTTGGTTATGTAACTACCGTACCAGGTAAAGATAAACGTGAAAAAAAAGTACAGTTGACTCCATTTGGACACGATGTATGTAAAGATGTACAAGTAACAATTGAACAATTTCAACTTGATGCATTAGAGGGTATAAGTGTAGAAGAACAAATTATCGTAAGTAAAGTCCTCGAGACTGTTAGAAATAATCTATTAAAATAGGAGATGCGAATAACGAATGTCTAAAGAAAAACTCTGGACAAAGGATTTTATCATTGTTTCATTAATTAATTTTCTAATTACATTAATTTTTTTCATGTTGATGGTCACTATTGCATCATTTGCAAAATCAGAATTTAACGCCTCAACTAGCATGGCCGGTTTAGTATCTAGTATTTTCATTATCGGAACATTAATCGGTCGCCTAGTTACTGGACGAATTATTGGCGACGTAGGAAGTAAAAAAACATTATTAATCGGACTAATTGCTTTTTCAGCTACTACAGCATTGTATTTCGGTGCATTTAATCTACCTCTTTTACTAGCAAACCGCTTTCTACACGGGCTTTCTGTTGGAATTGCAAGTACTGCAACGGGTACAATCATTGCCCAACTAATTCCACCTACACGACGTGGTGAGGGTATTGGTTATTACAGTATGAGCGCCATTATGGCAACTGCAGTAGGCCCATTTGTAGGTATTTTACTCACTCAAATCTTCACAGATTTCTATATGATTTTCTTAATCAATTTAGGATTATCTTTCATCTGCTTAGCTACTTTCTTATTAGTAAAAGTACCACAGCCAGCAGCAACTAAATCTTCACAAAACGAAAGAGCTTCTACTTCAGGATTTAAACTTTCAAACTTTATCGAAATGAAAGCTGTTCCTATCTCATTCGTAGCTCTAGTCATCGGCTTTAGTTATTCAGGAGTTATGTCATTCTTATCCTTTTATTCAGAGTCTATTAATCTAGTCACTGCAGGTAGTTACTTCTTCCTTATTTATGCAATTGTTATATTACTCTCAAGACCATTTACTGGACGCTTAATGGATACTAAAGGTGCCAACATAATCGTCTATCCAAGTCTAATCATCTTTGCAGTTGGAATGACATTATTCAGTCAAGCAAACTCAGGTATTATTCTGCTTTTAGCTGCCGCATTAATCGGTCTAGGCTATGGTAACTTTAATTCCATTGCCCAAGCACTTGCGATTAAAGTAACACCCAATCATCGATTAGGATTAGCAACATCCACTTATTTTATATTTTATGATTTTGGTCTAGGTGTAGGACCATATTTACTCGGCTTCCTAGTACCTGTATTTGGCTATCGTCATCTATTTCTTTCAATGGTAATAGTCATCTTAATTTCAATTGTTCTATATTATTTTCTACACGGTCGAAAAGATAAAGCTCTTTTACAAGCTTGATACAAAGAAAAGGTTTTGCCCCCACTACAACGTTTGGGCAAAACCTTTTTTCTTTAAATACTATTCTTGAAAATTTTAATATCTACTTTAAAATCATTATACAATCACTCAAATGTAAGTTGCCAAGAAACACCAAATTGATCAACAAGCCAACCAAACTTTTTGCTAAAGCCATAATTACCTATTGGCATTAACTCACTACCTCCATCAGATAACTTGCCGTACAAATAATCTATTTCCTTCTCTGAATCACAAGTAATATAAAGAGAAAATGCTGGAGTAAATGTAAAATTATGTTGTATATTACTATCGATACACAAAATCTCCTGACCTTTCAATGAAAATGCAGCTTTCATTACACTACCCTCAGTTCCAGTTTCATTAGCCCCATAACGGGTAATATGTAAAACTTTTGAATCTGGAATTAAAGAAACATAATAATTCATGGCTTCCTCAGCATTCCCTTGAAACATTAAAAACGGCGTCACTTTTGTCATTTTTACCACCCTTTCGCTACTGTTACTATCAGTTGAATAGTTATTACATTTACCAACTACTCTGTATCTTTCCTAGTCTCACTTTCTACAACATACTTCAATTTTGTTAACTTGTTATTCCAAAACTGCTCATAGAAGGCTAGCCATTGCTTCAATTCTGTCAATGGTTCTGGTTGTAGCATAAAGATTTTCTCTCTACCCACTTTTGTACCACGTACAAGCTCCGCATCTGCAAGTACATGAAGATGCTTTGCTATTGCTGTACGACTCATATCAAAATGCGTAGTAATTTCTGCAATGGACCGTTCCTTTGTAGCTAATAAATGTAATACTTCTCTACGTGTTGGATCAGCAATTGCTTGGAACACATCATACTTTTCTGCAGCTGCCATACTTAGCCTTCAACCACTTTTTTGAATTTGTGCTGAACGATACCAACCCAACCTTGTTCCATGGTATCTCGAATAATAGAGCTTGGCTGTTGTGCTTTCGTTACAATAGTATCTGCATACTTCCATCCACCGTGAATAAGCGTAAATTCGGTTTTCTCTCCTAATGCTTTTAAAATGAAAGTCACAACCCAGCCATCAATATCCCATTCAAAAGATAAGCGATTTGGTTCATTGATCTCGATTACTTTACAAGGTGAAGGGCCAAATGGAGATTGCACTTGGAATTCATATCCTTTTTCTAATTTAAAATTATTCGGCATAAACCAAGCTTCAATTCCTTCAGCTGTCGATACATAATCCCACACCTTCTGAATAGGGGCATTTACGAGCACTGTTTGTTTTATATCTTGTAATTTCTCTTGACTATTGTTTGTCATTAATATTCTCCTTTTCCGACTAAAATTATATAACCATTTGGTTTCGTATCATGATTATATAAAACCATTTGGTTTCATGTCAATAAAATAGATAACCTAATCTTGTGATTTCAATTATTTACCGAAGTACTATATGATTATTAGTCAAAGGGACTGTTATTAATTAGGGGGGCTAAATAGATGACCAACATTTTAATTGTGGATGATGATGTTAATATTCTAAATTTGGTAGAGGTACATTTACGAGATGCTGGATACCATGTATTTAAGGCAAATGATGGTATAGAAGCATTGCGCATTCTTAAAGGTACGCTCTGTGATTTAGCAGTTATTGATGTGATGATGCCATATATGGATGGCTATTCTTTAACAAAAGAAATACGTCAGCAGTACGATATTCCTGTTATCTTACTAACTGCAAAAAACCAAATTACCGATAAGGAAAAAGGCTATGATTCTGGCACTGATGATTATCTTGTAAAGCCATTTGAACCACAAGAATTACTATTTCGTATTAAAGCATTATTACGTCGTTATGATAAACAAGTTGATGATTCTGTCGTTCGTCTAGGTGATATCTCAATAAATAAAGCAAATTATGAAGTACAAATTGGCACTCGTACAATATTTTTGCCATTAAAGGAATTTGAATTAATGTATTTTTTAATGTCTCACCCTAAACAAGTATTTTCTAGAGAGCATTTAATTGAACAAGTTTGGGGATTAGACTTTGCAGGTGATGATCGTACGGTAGATGTTCATATTAAACGGCTGCGTGAGCGCTTTTCAGACTTAACAGATACCATTCATATTAAAACTGTACGGGGAATCGGTTACTTATTGGAGGACAAAAGTATATGAGATCCCTCTACTTTAAATTCATTATAGTGACGATTGGCATTATGCTCCTAAGTGGCGTGCTATCATTCTTTATATCCAATACGTATTATCAACAAAAGCTAAAACCATTTAACGATGCAAAGAATACACAAATTGCTTTAGACATTGCTGAATTTGCCGAAAAACACCCTACCACTGACTTGAAGGACTATCTCGAAACTCTGTCATACATCGGTTATCAACTGTACTTGGTTGATACATCTAGGGAAGGTACTTATTTTGGTGCAGAATTTCGTGTAAAGGAACTGCCAAATTCTACAATCGATCAAGTATTAAATAATGAGATTTACCACGGCCTTCTTCATTTCCCACAAGAAACATTTGTCACTGGTTTTTTTGCAAATGAGTTGAGAAATACGATTGGAGTTCCGTTAACACATGATAACAAACAATATGCACTCTTCCTTAGACCAGACATAAAGTTACTTTTCAATGAGATGCATATTTTATTTGGTTGGCTATTTGCATTAACAATAATACTAAGTATTTTAATGGTAATCATTAGTACAAAATATTTAGTAAAACCTATTACTAAATTAACAAAAGCGACGAACTCGTTGGCCGAAGGAAATTTTAACGTCGAGCTCGATATAAACCGTAGTGATGAATTAGGAAAGCTAGCAAATAGCTTCTCTCATATGGCAAACCAATTAGAACAATTTGATGATATTCGAAAAGAATTCATCTCAAATATTTCCCATGATATTCAGTCTCCACTTTCGAATATTAAAGGTTATACAAACTTATTAGGAAAAGATGATTTACCCTCTGAAGATAAAGAAAAATATATTGCAGTTATAAATGGGGAAATTGAAAGACTCTCTACTCTAACCAAGCAATTACTTCTCCTCTCATCTTTAGATCAGAATGAGGATATTATGAAGAAAAAATCATTCAATATAGCAGAGCAAATTAAAGAACTTGTCCGCCAATATCAATGGGCAATTGGAGAAAAGGGAATTATGCTCAGCTATTCTCTACCTGACTTCGAAATAGTAGGTGACCCTTTACTACTTAACACCGTATGGGACAACCTCTTAACGAATGCGATAAAGTACAATAAAGAAAATGGAAGCATTGATATAGCAATAGCCAAAAAAGATTCATCCATTATTGTCACTTTCCAAGATAAAGGGATAGGTTTATCTGAGAATGAAATTGATAGGATATTCGATCGGTTCTACCGTGTAGATACTTCAAGAACCCATTCTGTTGAAGGCTCTGGACTTGGTTTATCCATCGTTTCATCTATCGTTAAATTGCATAATGGGAAAATAGATGTTATAAGTGAAGAAAATGAAGGTACGATCTTTTCTGTGACATTACCCATTCAATAATATTGTCAGTTATTATCTTGTGGACTTCTCCATAAATAATAACTGGCTTTTTTTGTAATTTCTTATTCATCTTCCGTTCATATTCAAGATGTACATTATGGATGTAACCAAGAACAGGAGGATGAAGTAGATATGTTTTCTCTTTCATTAAAAGAAATTCGGTTTTTCAAACTTAGATATTTATTGATCGGTTTTATCATGTTTTTCGTTGCAGCGTTGGTGTTTATCATTAGTGGATTGGCAAACGGTTTGTCATCAGATAACGCATCTTCTATTCAGAACATGAATGCACATGCATTTTACTTAGACAAAGATGCAGACAATCGCCTCGATCGCTCTCGCTTTGATGAAAAAGTGTTATCGGATATAAAAGACAATAAAAATCTGCAAACAGTCGGTCTACAAATGCTTTCTTTAAAGGAAGTAAACTCAGATAAAAAAGTCGACGTAAGCATGATGGGGATTGACCCAAATAGCTTCCTAATGCCTAAAGTAACTGAAGGCTCAACTATTAAATCTTCTAAAGGACCAACAATTGTTGCCGATGACTCATTAAAAAAACAAGGAATTGAAATCGGCGATAAGTTATACGAAGAAAACTCAGATATTACTTATACAGTAGTTGGTTTTACTGAGAAACAAACGTTCAGTCATACACCAGTAGCTTTTGTAAACAAAGAAAGCTGGGAAAACCTTTTTGCTTCAACACAAAAAGTATCTTATAACGCGATTGTTATAAAGGATGCTAATAAAGAATTACAAGAAGATGTTTCATCTACTATAAAAGATGGGGTTTGGGTAGAAAAAGGTGATGTTATTAAAGGCATACCTGGTTACGATGCTGAACAAAAATCATTATTCATGATGTTGGCATTTTTAATCGTAATAGCAGTATTCGTTTTAACAGCATTCTTCTATATTATGACGATTCAAAAAGTTAACCAATTTGGTGTTTTAAAAGCAATTGGTGCAAAAAACAATTTCCTCATTGGTTCTACAATTATCCAAGTAATTATCCTATCCATTGTAAGTATTGGTGCAGCAATCGGTTTTGCAGCAATCTTGCAAGCGATTATGCCAAAGGGTATTCCATTCGTCTTTGACTTTGGTTTAATTCTTATATACTCTGGTGTATTATTTATCGTATCGATTTTCGGTGCGCTACTTTCAAGTGCTAGCATTGTAAAAGCGGATCCGTTACAAGCTATGGGGAGGGCAGAATAATGACTAACATTCCATTAGAACTAAAAAATGTTCGTAAAGTATTTCAGGACGGTGAACAGGAAGTTGAGATTTTACACGACCTTAATTTCCAAGCAATTAAAGGTGAACTCATTGCTATACTCGGCCCATCAGGTTCAGGTAAAAGTACAGTTCTATCTATAGCAGGCGCACTTTTGAGCCCAGATGGCGGTGAAATGATTGTTAACGGTGAAAACATAGCAAACTATAATGACAAACAAAAAGCAGAAGTACGCTTACGTTCAATCGGCTATATATTCCAAGCTTCTAATCTAGTTCCTTATTTAAAAGTAAAAGATCAGCTTAAATTAGTAGCGGATCTTGCAGACTCTTGGAATAAGGAAGCACAACAAAGAGCAGATGAATTATTAGAATCAGTGGGTCTTGCTCACCGCGCAAATCACTTTGTACAGCATCTATCTGGTGGTGAAAAACAACGTGTGGCGATTGCACGTTCATTAATGAACAACCCTGATATTATTCTTGCCGATGAACCAACTGCTAGCCTTGATTCTGAGCGTAGTAGCGAAATCGTTGCACTCATCGCAAAAGAAGTAAAGGAAAAAAATAAAGCAGCTGTGATGGTAACACACGATGAAAGCATCTTATCTTATTGCGATAAAATTTATGAAATGAAAAATGGACAGTTAGCATTAAGAACAACTTAAATAAGGAGACACGGTTCATTACCGTGTCTCCTTTTCAATTGACTGTCATTCTACTTTTTTATAAATTTACTTTTTAATATATAAACTTCTTTATTAGCTGATAGCTCTTTGATCAATTTTTGGGGATTCTCGCTAAGTTCCTCATAATTGTGAGGTTCTGTTTCATTAGAATATCCATGAATCATATAACCTAAAATCATTTCAGACTCAATATTTTTCTCACCTGCAATTGTACTTTTCCATACCGTAAAAGTAGAATCTGATGACATTTTTGGAAGCTGTGTTCTTATACTACTTGAGTTACTCCCATTACCAGAGGTTACACTCAAACTTAATATATTGTCAGCATTGGATTCAGCTTTTTTAATTGTATTCATAATGATGGTACCACTACCTTTTACTTCATAGTTAAGGAGTAAAACTTCTAAATCTGCTAAATTCCCCTTTTCATATGCCTCAACCCATAATCTTAAATGATTGTACGATTTGTCTATTTGGTATTCATAAATGAGATATTGTTCCGTAGTTCTATCTAATATAGTTTCCTCTCTTTTAGTTAGTTTAGGATATATCATCATATTTTTTTTTGTAAACATAACTTGCTGTTCAATCGGTTTATCGATAACTTTTTCTGCAATACTACAAGCACAAAGTAATAAAACACAGCCTATTATTAATGCTGCTCCTCTTTTTAATGCGCTCATACATCCCCCATCCTTCTAAAAGATGCATATTTAGCATCTTAACCCCAAAATAGCGATTCAAATTTTATAAAAAATCTCAACTTCTATAATATTTTCTGCAGAATCATTTAGATTCTAATACTCTATATAAAAATTTCTCCTTTATTTTGAGCTTAACTGTAACAATCTATAGAGGCGTAAAAAATTGATACATTTTATAGTTTTCACTTCCTCTACTTTGTAAGTCCTATAATTATTATTCTACCTAAACAAAAAATACCCTTTAGATTTAGAAATCTAAAGGGCAAATATTATTCAGCTTTTATTTCATTCTCTGTTAACCATTTATGGTTTTCCACTGCTTTACCACCCGTAGTTGGTTTGTAGTTAACCATATATACTGTTGTTGGCTCCGCGGAGTCGATTTTGGCATTAGCACCATACATGCCTTCCATATGTGAAGCCATTACCTTAACTTCTTTACCAGGTTTGAGTAATTTATCACCCGCATCAACAAGTTCTTGTTGAATAACCCACTTATGGTTCTTCACTTTTTCCTCACCATTTGTAGGTGTATATGAAATAGCATATGCATTTGTATCAAAAGCTCCTACTATTATGGCTTCTGCACCCTTCATACCATCCATATGACTTGTTTCGATAATCACTTTACTTCCAACTTTATATTTTGGATTTTCTTCTTCTTTTAAATCAGCTGGTATTTCTGCTGATACAGAATGATCCATACTCATATCTTCATCATTTACCTTCGTATTTGTTTTTTCATTATTACCAGTACACGCAGCTAATGTTAATGCAAAAACTAGTAATAGTATTCCTATTATACTTTTTTTACTTTTCATTATTACTCTGCATCCTCCTAGTCGAAAATTAGTATTATATATTTTTCCCAACTAGTATGTACCATTCCCTATATAGCAAAATCCAAACTTTCTAACACAATTTATAAAAGCTTAAAATCATTGTCTAGTTCGAACTCCCTTAAGCTATCATAGTTAAATAATCCTTCCTATTTAACCTAATTTAAAATGTTTAGCGATTTGCATGTATACAACACCTTCTAATTTTGGCATACGCTTATTAATTTTCAATGCAAAATATAATGTTTTCATAAAATGGAGTGTACAAGTTCTCGCTTTAAAATATGATGGATCATATCCTATGCTATATAGATGATGATCTAACTTATCGAAAATTTGCTCAGTCCATTCAACGAGTACTTCTTCTGAAACACCCTTTTTCATCATTTCTTCTATCACTATCATTAAACGCTCTTCTTCATCATCTATATAAACTGCATTTTTCCATAGGCATGCTTTAATAGCTTGCAGTATTGGTGGTGCCATGCGTAGTTCAAAGGCTGGATGACGTACCGTTGCGGCAGCTAAGTCCGCACCATGCGCTATACTGTGTGCCCATCCCTTACCATCTATAAATCCCCGAACATCTCGCTCTTTTTGTAAATAATGACCGCTTTTTTCTAAATATGTAGTCAATGCCGCATTAGGTAAGAATCTCAACTCTGCATCTGTTGTTAAAAGACCTGTCAACAACAACGCTGAAAAAGAACGCGTTAATACTGTATCAGTCTGTTCATCACCGATTTGGGAAAATAAATATTTTTCCGATACAATTTCTTTATACAAATATTGCATTTGCTCATGTGAAAGTAACTGCTCCCCAAGCATCTCTATAAATGTTCTATAAATCAGTTGATCACGTAATTCTGCATCGACAGCACCTATTTCCTGCAGCATATTGAAAAGTAACTCGTCACCATTATTAGCAATCAAAGTTTTACGTTCTAATATAGACATCGATACCCAATCAATTAAAATCTGTTTTAAATCCATAACATCCTCCATTAATTACCTTCATTTGTCACTGTGTACATTATGCCATGAACATCGAAACAGCTGCATTAGAAATTAAAAAGCCACCTACCATTCGAACATTGATAGGTGACTTAGATATTCCTACGATTATCTCTTTATAATTCATATAACCATTTCTCAGCCATTTGTTTAAAATCATCTCTTCCCCAAGCAGCAATTGCTTCTATTTCTCCTAAAGTAGCTATCTGATATTGAAAGAAATCATCTGCTAAAAAGTACGCAAGGCGCGTGTGTTCGAATCGCTTTCCACCGTTAATAGAAAACCACTCGTAAAACAACTCTTTGAAGTTTAGTTGTTGATAATCTTCACGAAATGCGTTTTTAATGTCATTATAATCGTTCCGAGCAAACGATAACCACTCTGCTCCATCCACATCATAAGAAAAATACTGATGTGGCAATAGATTTGGTACAGCTCGGCGAGACAAATGCGTAGCGGCGCCTTCTTGGTTTAACCAAGTGATGGGGCTACCCCAATCGATAATTGTCCAATCGATTTTGTTCTTATCTGAAACAATATTGTGTGTAGCATGACCAAACTCGTGTGCCACAATATATTCTAGATGATTAATTTCCGGAGATAATTTCTCTAGCGCAAAACTGATGTCAGGAATAATTTCTCTATATGTATAAGCATTAGAACCATAACCACCAATCAATAAATTTACATCCAATGGGTACTCCACGTCATATTTTTCTTTATAGCTTAATTCAACTCTTTCAATAATTGAAACGATTGTTTCTCTAACTAATCTAATACGTTCGAAATCATGTTCATATTTACTAATCGATTGTAAAAGCCTTTCTTCTGTATCTTTGCAGTGATACAAAAAATACTCTTGAAATACTTTAGGATACTTGTCATAGTATCCTTTTAAAAAGCTAATCGTTGGCTTGTAATTTTCTAAAAAATATTCAGTCGTATCGATTATTTTCATCTACTAACCTCCTTCTAATAAATATGTTCTATCTTCATAAAATTCACACCATCAAATGACAACTTATAGATATCTGGCATTTGTAGCTCTTTCCAAAAAGCAAAATCATATTTTACATCAAAGTAATTCATGATCAACACCATCAAATTCCCATGTATTCCAATCACAATATTACGATTTTGATAAGTATGTAAGACGTCCATCAAACCTTCTATACCTCTGGCTTGAGCTTTAAGATTGGATTCTCCATCATCAAATTCGAAATCTGGTTCTTGCCAAACTTTTGTTATTGCTGCAGTAAAGTCCTTTACTTCTCCATGAGCTAGCTTACGCTCTTGAAAAGTCTTATTTAGTTTAATTTCAGCTTTATTGTATTTTGCTAGAGGCTCAATTGTTTGAATCGCTCTTCTATATGGGCTAGATATGAATGTATCAATTCCCTCCAATTCAAGCTTTTCCAAAATACTCTTGGCATCTCTTAGCCCTTTTTCGGATAATGGTCGTGTTAATTCATCCGGTGTATACACTGAATGCGCATGCCTTACTAAGTAAACATTTGTTGTCATCTCAGCATCTTCCCTTGCTATTTTTGTTTACCGTCATTAATAAATTCCATATGCTTTTTATGCTGTAAGTAATAATCCATTCTGTCTTGTAATGTACCTGTATGAAATTCGAACTTATGACCATCTAAATCTGTAAAATAGATAGATTTCTTATCCCTTTGATCTCTTTGTCTACCAGATAGTATATTTACATTTAAATTTCTAAGTTTCTCATACATTTCATCGAAATCCGAATCTTTTATTGTGAATGCTATATGAGTATAAGACTGGTGTATTTCATTGCGTGATATATCTTCTTCTACGTTTAATGCTAGCCATATCCCACCGACATCAAAATATGCTGTAGAGCGCCCTTTTACTAATAACTTTGCATCAAATACATTTTGATAAAATTCAATTGATTTTTCTAAATTTGAAACTGAAAATAAGAGGTGATTTATACCTTGAATATTCATGAAAACCGCCCTTTTCCAATTCATTTTCATATATAAACATTAATTTATTTTCTCAACAATGTGCTCAATTATTTCAGTTAAATCTTTGTTCTCCGTATTAATATAATACGAAAAGTCATTGTTTTCGTATGCTGCTAAACATTTATCTGTCTGCTGAAAACACCAATCCCCCAAAACTTCTCCTCGCTCTAACAAACGTTTATGAATTGTCTCTTTAGTGGCTGTTAGGCAGAAATGATACACTTCATTATCTACTTGATATAAGCCATCCATGATTTCAGTGAAGTATTCAATGTTCCTAATAGTCATTGGGACAATCAATGTCTTCCCATACTGCTCATGAAGACATCTGGCTGTTTCCACAAATAACTTTCTCCATAAAATAAAATCCTGAAAATCTCCACTAGGAGCCTCTTTTTCTTTTATATCATTTGGTAACATATGTCTGAGCATAAATCCCACTACTTCCGGGTCAAAAATAATACTCTCTTCTAAATTCTCATGCAATAATTCAGTAACGCTTGTTTTCCCAACACCAAAGGCGCCGTTGATTAAAATAATCATAGTTTCTCCTTTTTATCTTTAGACTTTTTTATTTACAAATAAAATTAAAGCCCTGTAATTAAATACAGGACTTTAATTCATTTAAGCTATAAGGATAAGGATTTTCTTTGTATTATATATTCAATAAAACTTTAAAAAATCCTCTTTTATTTTTGCAAATGATATGGAACTGTGATGAGGACTACATTTCTCCGATACAGCAAAGAGGTGTGTATTAACAGACTCGACTGATTGTGGAGAATATTTTGCCAACCTTTCTTAGGCAAAAATTGCGGAATGATGACAGAGACTTGATAGTTTGATTTACTCGCTAATCTTTCAGCTTTGTCTATGAATTTCGTTAGTGGTTGCACAATACTACGATAAGGAGAGTACAGTGTCACCAACTTCACATCGGGTTGCCACTTCTTCCACTGTTCCTCAAACTTTCTCGTATCCTCTCTTTCAAATGCAATATATACCGCAATAATTTGATCAGCTGACAACGATTTGGCGTAATTTAATGAATTTCTTACAACTTTCGTAATGCCTGCGACAGGAACAATAATAACATTACCTTCGATTTGTGGAATTTCTTCATCAGCTATTAATCTGAGCTGTGGACCCACCGAATCGTAATGTTTTTTTATACGATGGAAAGCAAAGATAATGATTGGTAAGAAAATAAACACTGGCCATACTGCAGGCAATTTTGTCACGAAAAACACAATTGTTACAACAAATGATATCGTCGCTCCAACCGAGTTGATGATTAGTTTTGTTACCCAGCCTTGAGGTTTTTCTCTTATCCATTTCACAATCATTCCCGTTTGAGATAATGTGAAAGGTATAAAAACCCCAACAGCATATAAAGGAATTAAATTCTCCGTATTACCATTAAATACGATGATTAATAGAATTGCTGCCAAACTCAATAAAATAATTCCATTAGAGTACCCTAAACGATCTCCTCTTATTTGAAACATTCTAGGAATAAATTTATCTTTTGATAGATTCACAGCTAGTAATGGGAACGCAGAATACCCTGTATTTGCAGCGAGCACTAATATCAACGCTGTTGTTCCTTGAATGAAGTAATAAACCATATTACGCCCGAAGCTTGCTTCAGCGATTTGGGATACAACAGTTGATGTCGCACTCGGTGTAATACCGTAATAATAAGCTAGGAAAACAATGCCTGAAAATAAAATCGCTAGCAAACCGCCCATTGCCATTAAAGTTTTCGCCGCATTTACAGGTGCAGGTTCTTTAAAATTTGGAATAGCATTCGAAATGGCTTCGACACCAGTTAAAGCAGAACTACCTGAAGCAAAAGCTTTTAATAAAATAAACAAGCTAAGCCCTGCGACAGGGGTACCAATTGATGTATGCAAATTCGATGGAACATTACCTGTCACAACATTAAAGATTCCTACACCAATCAAGATAAATAACGCTAATACAAATAAGTACACTGGATATGCTAAAACAGAAGCGGATTCCGTCACGCCTCTTAAATTCAAAATCGTTAGTAAGATAACGAATACAATGGCAATCTCCACATTATAATCATGGAGACTTGGAAGCGCTGATGTTATAGCATCTGTTCCAGCAGATACACTAACAGCCACCGTCAATATATAATCGACTAATAATGAACCACCAGCAACAAGGCCTGGATTAACCCCGAGATTTTCCCTCGATACAACATAAGCCCCTCCTCCATTAGGATAAGCATAAATAATTTGACGATATGACAGTATAAGTGCTGTTAAAAGAATGATGACGCCAAATGCAATGGGTATCGAATACCAAAGCGCTGTTGCTCCAACTGTCACTAAAACGATCAATATTTGCTCAGGACCATACGCTACAGAAGATAACGCATCTGATGAAAGGATCGCCAATGCTTTCGTTTTATTTAACCTTTGTTCACCCAATTCAGTCGATTTCAAAGGTCTACCTATCAACATTCTTTTCAATGAGGCTTTCATTTTTCTCACCCAATCTAGAGGATTTTTTACTTTTAGAGAATAAAAAAAGCCTACAGGTCATCAACAAATAGACCTGTAGACATTAGGATTCATGTCTAACAAGCTCCACCTTCCTTCTCATATAACGCTTACGAGGTTAGCTGTCGGATTCGGGCCTTGAGTAGCCCTACCTTCTTTAAAGGATTCACCCCTAGGATTACATTGCAATCCATATAAACGGGTCCCCCGTGTATTTCACTTCAGCGATTTAGAAATTTGAAACTGATGTAATATTACTCCCAAGTTTTAAAAAAGTAAATAAATATTTTTTTACAAATAAAAAGTGACTTTTCTCAATGAGAAGTCACTTTAAACTGAAGACCTACTATTCTAATTTACTCGCCTATTTTGGAGCGTTTATTAAATACTTATAAGAAAATTTTTCGTTCTCTACTGAAGAATAGACATTCCTCTAACTTTTCTATTAATCCATACTAAACAAGTTCATCTCCAGGAACGCCAATATTAGATTTTCTCATTAGATATGTAATACATAGCGCCAATGCTATACTCACACAAAGTAAGATTACTTTAGCATCGACGTAATCAAATAACGCACCAAAAATTAATGCGCCAATAGGACCTGTACCAACTGATAACGTTTCGATAATACCAAATACTCGACCGCGGTACTCATCATCGATCGATCGTTGAAGCACTATACCAATCGGTGTATTCGCACAAACACCCATTGCAGAAAACACGATCATCAACACCATATAAAAAATGAAAGTGCTAATACCATTAAAATTCATAAATAAAGGAATTGTAATACTAGCAACGACGGCACACATCATAAACGCAGCACGCTTTACAAAATGCAACGGTGATTTCAAATCGCTACGAGTAGATAAATAAATAGAAACTACAAGCATACCAATCGCTCCCGCTCCTTGAATAATACCTACTTGAGTTGACGGTATACTTAACTTTTCAACTAAGATAAAGACGAGCCCCACACTGACGGCTGAAAAGAAAAAGTTCATCCATAGTGTTGTCATCAATAAAGTTTGCACAAGTGGCTTTGTACGTAAATACTGGAATCCTTCCTTCATGCTCGCTACCATCGATTCTTTTCTCTTCTTCATAGGTACTTCAAACAATGTAAAATCCATCGTAGCTTCTAAACATAGCGCGATGACATAGGCTATAAACATCGTCATTAGGAACACTTCCATTGAGACAAATCCAAATAACATGCCTCCAATAGACGGCCCACCAATTGCTCCGATAGAATGTGACACCTGATTAAAAGACACCGCCTTCTGTAAACGTTCCTTACCAACTAAATTCGGTATAGAACTTGAAAAAGCAATACCATTAAATGCTCCGAATGTAGAAAAAACCGCCGTAATTGTATATATGGCAGGCACTGATATTCCGTACATCAACGTATAAACAATCAAAATACCTACTGACAAACTAATACCAACCATACTTGTCACAACTACACGCTTCTTTGGAAAACGATCCGCCACATACCCCGCAACTGGTGCTGCTAGAGCACGTGGGAGTACATTAAATAGAATATTTGTTGCAAAGCTAAGTGCTGAACCCGTAACAGATAATATGTATAAACTCATTCCAAAGTTGAATACGCCAAAACCAAGTGACGTCAACATCTTACTCACTAGAAAGGTATACAAATTGCGCTGTGCCTTTCCCGACTGGCTATCTCTCAAATTACTCTACCCTCTAACATCCAATATTTTTCGGTTCCCGTAATAATTTATTTTACGGTTTGAATGTATTGAAGTCAAAGTACCCTCTATATTTATGAACAAGTAAAAACGATTTATCAAAAGTAAATAACTGACCTACTTTAGCCAGTCTATTCGAAAAACTATTCTCTTTCCATATCATTTCTACATGTCTTTGTGACATTTCTTATATAGATTATTCTGCAACAATTTCTTTTTGTGCTTTTTTAGTTAATTTTTCAAAAACTAAATTATATGAATGTACAATTAAATTTTCGAATATATCAACAGATAAATCCGACTCCAAATACAATGAATTCCAGTGTGTTTTGTTCATATAATACCCTGGAACAATGCTCTTGTAAGTCTCACGTAACTCTACAGCCCGATTAGGCTCACATTTTAAAGTTATGATAGGCTTTCTTTCAGCATCTCCACCTAACATTGCAAACATCTTTCCACCTACATGATAACGATCCGCTTGCCAATCCACTTGATAATCATGCGTTATACCTGGTAGTCTCTCACAAATTTCTTTTAATTTTTCTTTATCCATTGAAATTACTCCTTTTATAATATAGTCATTTCTGTAAAGAACCGATATAAAGTTTGACTATTTTTATCTCCTTAACCATTATAGATTCCCCCTATTTATTCATTACGATAAATTCTGTTGAGTCGTTACTAAATTCCATCAACTTAGTAAAACCGAGTTTTTCATATAGATGAATAGCTCTATGATTAAATTTAGCAACAGTTAAACGGATTGGTAAAGAATTTTCATTTTGAATATGATTAAGTATGAATGAAAAGAAGGTATAACCATACCCTTTACCTGTTAATCCAGGCTTCATTCCTATACCAATATCAACTCGTCCCTCTGAATAGGCGCCAAACATAGAACCACTTGGTACTTGCGCGGACTGTCCAGTACAAAAAAATCCGATTAATTCTCCATCACTGTCTAATACTGAATAATAAGGATTTTCTAGCATCTCATTTAATGAGTCTGTGTCTAAATCATTGTTGTAAAAATCATATGGTGCTTCATATCTCCAACTTAAAATCTCCTTTGCAAAATTTACATTCATTTTACCAACAAATAATTCTTGCATTGAATCACCTCTTCCATTTGCTATAAAACAATCTTATTTACCAGTTATTTTTAATCTACTTTCAATATTTGCTTTGCATTTCCAAAGTTATGACGAATTCTTAAGTCGATTAATTATAAAATTACCATTACAGAAATAAATTAATCTAAATAAACTGGTTCTTGTGGATTATTTAAACTTTTAAATACCCATTCAATTTGAGATTGTGTATTCCGAGCTTTTGATAAGGATGGTAATTCATCTTCTGAGAAAAACGCCACCGCATTGGTTTCAATACCCTTCATTGGTTCCCCGCCAATTATTTCACATCGAATAAACATTTTATAAACATGATAAAGAGATGGGGGATGTGGATGGCACTTCTTATCTAGTACGCCTAATAACTTAACTGCCTTTACATCAAACCCTGTTTCTTCTTTTACTTCTTTTACTGCGACTTCATTTGGCGTCAGCCCAATGTCAGCCCATCCCCCTGGTAGTGCCCAATAACCATCAGTATTTTCTCTAACCATTAATAATTTATTATCTTGAAAAATGACTGCTCTAATATCTACTTTCGGAGTGGCATAACCAGTTTCATTTGCAAATAGATCCTTTATTCTCTTCTTATCTATTCCTGTTTGATACGACAGCATTTCCACGCTAATTTCCCTTATTAACTCAAACCTTTCCAAGTCGTAGACATCCTTTGAATAAGTTAACCCCGCCTGCGCGATAGATTGAAGCTGTTTCGCCCATTCAAGCCATTTAGGTTCCATTTATCATCACCATCCACCCTAACTAATGTCATATAATTACATTCAATTATATAAAACACATGACAACTTGTATATTATTCAAGAAAAGATTACATTTGGAAAACGATTAAACAAAATGGATTCTCTACATTTATCACAAATAAAACGAAGATAACGTCAGCTTATTTTCTTCTATCCCCCCTAAATTTCCTGGGCATTCTATGTAAGCATCCAATTTTACTTTTACTATAGTGATATTAGAACTAAATTGATTAACTATTTTGATAATTTATTCTAAATATCTCTTTATAGAATATAACGGATTATAAAGGAGGAATTCAAAGGGACAAATTAAACATTGCCTAGGTAATATTGGCGGAGACATTGCTTTATTCATTATGATTGGCCAAACGTCGGGTGAATTTCTTTTGTACAAAAAACTAATATGAAAAGGATGGATAATATGCCGAAAATCGAATTAGGTAAATACAAAATTTTATCATTTTATAGTGATTTAGAGGTTGTTCCTCCTGGAGTAGATCTCATCAAAGCGAGAGAAGTTTGGACAGAGGCTTCCGAAGGTAGTGGAGTCGTTGTAGCCATTTTGGATACGGGTATTGCCACACATCACCCTGATTTAACAGACGCCATTATCGGTGGATATAATTTTACAGATGATGATAATGGTGAGCCAAGCATCTTTGAAGATCATAATGGCCATGGTACACACGTTGCTGGAATTATAGGAGCTAGAAATAATGGAGTGGGTGTTATAGGTGTAGCACCTAAATGTAACTTACTCATCCTAAAAGTGTTAGATAAAAGAGGGGCTGGTTCTTATGATCAATTAATCGAAGCTTTGGATTATGCAATGAAGTGGACAGGTCCTAATGGCGAGAAAGTAAGCGTGATTAATATGTCGCTAGGAGGTCCTACACATACAAATGAATTATATAAAACGATAAAAAATGTATATGATGCAGGTATTATTATCGTTGCTGCAGCTGGCAACGGCGGTGATGGTGATTCTGAAACATACGAAATTTCATATCCTGCTTTTTATGAAGAAACACTTTCGATAGGGTCTGTAAATAACGATTTAGTCCCTTCTGTCTTTTCTCATACTAATCTAAACCTAAAATTCATGGCACCTGGTGAAGATGTTTTATCGACTCATTTAAATGGGCAATATGTGAAATTAACCGGGACTTCAATGGCAGCTCCACATGCTTCTGGTTCAGTTGCACTAGTTTTAAATCTCGTACAAAAATATGATCAAATGCTACTCCCATCACAAATTGAAAGATATTTTAGTAGTCATTCGAGAAAAATAGATTTCCCTATCAGCCAAGTGGGTAATGGCTTTATCCAATTAAAATAGGAGGGGTTAGTATGGGAACCGATGCGGATTGGGTTTATTTAATCTCAAATTTTGGATTTCCAATTGTAATGACAATATACCTTTTAATACGTTTTGAAAAAAAACTAGAACGATTAACAGTTGGATTAGACTATCTCCGTGAAGTAATTGTTCAGAAGAAAAAAGGGTGAATTAAACAATCGAATCTCTTGTCTTAACTAATCTGGCCATGATTATGGAAAGGGTCATAATATATGAAAACAAGATCGACGAATACTAGAAAATTCATAATGTAGAGGTGCAAAATAGATAAATTATGACCCTTCCATTGTAATTTAGTAGTTAAAATTTACTAATTATAAATTTTCTTATAAAAAGCGGGAAGTCCCATTACCAAAAAACGTTATTTATTTTTAATAATGATATGTGTTTTTCACTAAAAATGATAAAAAAGATACATTTTCATTTCAAACATGTGTGTTATCGTTAAAATTAACATAATTACTAAATTAACCCATAAACTAGTAATATAAGTGATAATTCAAACACCACTTTTACTCCCTTAAAAATTCTAAAATTCATAATACTATTTCTCGATCAATTTGTTTTATATTTCTCTTTCACATGAAAGGAGGAGTGTAGATGATGACAGTTAGAGAAGAAGAATTTTTCAAGAAATATGATGCTATGATGAAACAACCTATTATGAAAGAATTCTTAAAAAGTGGTGATAATCAACATATTTTTCATAAGGCAATCAATGACATGGATAAAGAAAGTATCGAACAACTAAATGCATCCTTTCGCAGATACTATAAAAACATTATTCTTATTTCTTATATCTCAAAAACCATCCACTTTTCTGCAATTGAATTTGATAAAAAATTACGTAGCTATTATAAAAAAAACCTTCCTATTCCCGGTGTAACTGAAGAATCCATCACCCAGGAAAAACACCTATTAATGGACCTTCTAATGTCGACGGATGAAGATACGACTTTTATCAACTTTCAACGAAAACAAAAAAACATTAGTGACTATATTGCTAATGCTCATCTAAACTCTAAGATGAAATTGCTATCAAATAAGCAATTACGTATTTTGGAATTAATCTACATTCATAATTTTAATAACAAACAAATCGCAAAAATATTAAACGAATCAGAACAAACTATTTCATATAACCATCAAGCTGCTTTAAAAAAATTAAGAAATGCATGTAAACAGGAAAAATAAAATGAGGAATTACTTGTTCAATTCACGTTTGTTATAGTGATAATCTACTTAAAATCGCAATCATTTTTCACGTAAAATATTATGTTTTGTTCTTATACCCTTTATTTAGATTTCAGAAAGAAATGGGGAAACATGATGGAAAACCAAATCTTGCATGAAGTAGAAAACAAAGACCTAGAACGCATACTAGAAATCTTTAGACCTGCTATTAAGAAAAGTTTGATTAACACTCGTATGCAAGAGCGAGAAGATTTGGAACAAGAGATCAGTATGAAAATCCTAGAGAAATTAAGTTATTTGCAAGAAATAAGAACACCGGATTTTTTTGAGTTTATCGAATATCATGTAGATTAATTTGATATGAGCTGATTCTATAGTTTCATAATCATAAGCGTCCCTCTTTACGAAATGCTCATGATTTGGTTCTAGTAAAGAATCCGCAAGATCATTTTGGTAAGCCCAAAATTTAAAAATAAGAGGGAACGTGTCCATATTGCTGATAAGTCTTCCTACAATTGAGTTAAAGATGGATAATCTCCGAAAAAGGCAACGAACAAAGGACGAGTTATGTTGGTGCTAATATGTAGTGGGCACTTATCATGGCTATGCCTGCATTTGTTGTCTTTTATAATAATTTAACTTAGTGAAATAAAAAAGAACTCATTTTGATAAATTACTTCTCAAAATGAATTCTCCTATAAGCAATCTGATATTAAATCTTTTTAACGAATTCCGATTTTAATTTCATTGCTCCAAAACCATCAATTTTACAATCAATATTATGATCGCCTTCAACTAAGCGAATGCTCTTTACTTTTGTCCCTATTTTCAAAACAGAAGAGCTACCTTTTACTTTAAGGTCTTTAATAACCGTAACCGAATCACCATCGTTTAATACGTTCCCATTAGCATCCTTGATGACTTTTGTATGTTCACTCTCTTCAGATTCTAAAGTCCATTCATGCGCACATTCTGGGCAGACAAAAAGACTTCCATCCTCGTAAGTGTATTCTGAATTACATTTCGGGCAGTTTGGTAAATCTAACATCGTGTTTTTTCCTCCGTTCATTTCGGTCCATTTTCCCCTAAAAATATTTATAGTGCTCCGTATAAATAGCTATTACGAGCTGGACATACTAAAATTATATAAGTTGTTGCTTGCATGCTTATATACTGTCATAGTCCTTTCAGATTTACAAGCATTCCTTCAATTCCCGTTTTCACCAAAATGAATTATCATTTATTCTCTCCTCTATAATTCTTTTATATCCCCATTTTTATGCAAATAAAAAACGCCCGATTTTCCAGCTTTAAGGCTGCATTTTCGAACGTACTAATAACAATAATTTTATTACTATTTTTTTATTTACTATTTAGTATTTGATATAACTCACCAAGCTTTTGAATATGATACGTTGGCATAATTTTAGTGTTATTTGACTTCATATGCGGATTAAACCAACATGTATCAATGTTTGCTAGCTGTCCACCTTTAATATCTGAACTTAGAGAATCTCCGATAATTAAAGTATCCTCTGCCAAGAAGTTAGGAATTCTTGCAAAGACGTAATCAAAGTATTCCTTCATCGGCTTTTGAAAACCTGTATCTTCTGAAACAAAAATATCTTTAAATAGCGTATGTAATCCTGAAGCTCGTAGACGTTTGTCCTGTGTTTTGGAAACACCATTTGTCACTATATATAAATTATATTTGTCTTGTAGGCCTATGATTAATTCCAAGGCACCCTCTATAAGCTGATGTCCCTCTTCTAAATGAATTCGATAATTTCTTTCTAATAAGGCTCCATCCACTTCCTTACCATATTCTTTGAATAGAAGAGAAAAGCGCGTATTTACTACCTCATCACGACCAATTTCACCCTTTTCAAAAGCACTCCAAAGACCTTGATTAATTTCCTTATATCGCTCTTCTATCTCTTTCGTTAAAGGTAAGTTTTGATCTTTAAAAAGTAAGTATAATGCCTCTTTTTCCGCTGCTCCGAAGTCTAATAACGTATCATCTACATCAAATAATAATGTCTGATATTTTTTCAAAGTTGCTCCCCCACTTCTGCTGTTCTACCACCAAATTTATAGACAATTATACCACCAGCTATGACTAGTACACCTAGTAACTGCCGGAATGTAAAAGGAACTTGCTCTAAACCAAACCACCCTAGTGAATCCCATAATAATGCAAAACTAAGTTGTGATGTCAGTACAATTGAAATGGCGTACGTCGGACCAAGCAATTTGATTCCATTCAAAATGCAAATAACGACGCCGACACCTATTAATCCGCTGAACCAATACCATAGCTGCATATTATGTAAATTAAATACGTTTCCACCTTCAACAATTAGTCCCATCGTTAGTGAAGCTAAAAATCCCATTCCTAACACTAATGTCGTTGAAGCCCAAGAACCTGTATGTTCATTCACTTTGCTATTAAAAATATTTTGCAAGCCAACTAATGCACCTGCCACAAGCGCTAATATTAATCCTACAATCATCATCACTACTCCCATCTATATTTGATTCATTCATAAATATTGTGATTGGCAAGGGTGCTTAATGCTTCACGATTTGTCACGATAATTGACTCCTTAGTACGTTCAATTAGCCCTTCTGCGCATAATTGCTGGATTACTCGATTGAGATGTCTATAACTCGTTCCGATTAAATCCGCTACATCTCTTAAACGATTTGTACTTAGTCCTCCATCATATTGTGCATCAGAATCATAAAAAGAAATGGACAATAGATAACTAGCTAATCTCACTTCTACTGGATATAGCAAATTAAAGCTTAAAAAGTTGGATTTTATATGGAATTTTCTTGTGATGGTATCAAGTAAAAATCGTAGTAATGGCGTATATTCACTCCCATATTTTTTTAGCCATTGATAATGAATACCAATCATAACAACAGGAGAAACAGCTTCAACTGTATTAATAATATCTACATCTTGAACGTATTCAATATCACCAATTAGATAAAGTGGGGTCTTAAAAGAGAGTATTAATTTTCTACCTTCCGAGGAGCTTGTAAAAATTTTGATTTTCCCTTTTACAAGTATATAAAGGTATTGCGACGAATCTCCCTGTGAACAAATATCTTCCCCCTGGTCGAAGCTATACAAGGATAAATGCTCTATTAAAGATTTATTAAAAATGGACTCTAATTGATACTCTTTTAAATAGTAATTAAGTTGCTCACGATTATCTAATTTCTTCATGAATCGATTCCACCTCCTATATTTCCACCTTAGTCATTCTAAACGTTTCTCAGAAACCTAAAATAATTACTCCCACTACCATCATTCCAATACCGATAAATTGTGGTAACTTCATCTGTTGCTTTCCCACACCAAACCAACCTTTAATATCAATAACAAAAGTCAAACCAAGCTGGGCAATGAGCACTACTGATATAGTTAGCGTAACACCAATTCGATGAATCGCCGAAATATTACTAAAGATAATTATGGCGGCAAAGGCTCCACCAACCAAATAGTAAGGTTTTACTTTCTTGAACATTTGCAAGCTGCCATCTCGGACAAAAAGGAAGATCAACAAAGCCATGACAAATCCCGTTAATTGCGTTATTGTCACAGTTTGCCAAGTGCCAATATCTTGGCTAATTCGTGCATTAGCTACCCCTTGTAGCGTAATAAAAGCCCCGCCTAAAAATGCAAAGAGAACTCCGCGCATACTTCACTCCCCCTATTTAAATTGTTCTCTCTATTAAAAAACACATGCACTAATTTTGGGAAGGACATATGTCTCTAAAACGTTTGATTATTTAATTCCATATAAAAACCTCAAAAAGGGATTACTAAGTATCCACAATTTGAGGCAATGTTTACTATATTTATTAAAACCACACTTTATAAATGCTTATGCTCTACACGCCGCACAAAAGAAAATCCTGCTTCAGGACGATTTATTAAATAAATACTTATTAATATCAATACTAATCCTAACAATAAAGAATATGTAAATGGTTCATTTAGGAACAGCGTACCAATGACAACTGCAATTAAAGGTACTAAGAATGTAAAAGAAGCTACTTTGCTTGATTCACCAGAACTCATTAAATAGAAATAAGCTGCCGTTGCACCTGGGACTGCGATAACCGTTCCAAATAATAAACAACTAATATAACTAATATTCCATGTTATATCTGAAATTTGTTCTGTTGCTATACCCCCCATACTTAAGATTGTTCCACCAATAATACTTTGAATTGCGACGAGCCATAGTCCATGTACTTGTGAACTTGTTTTTTTCACATAAACAACACCAACTGCCCATCCAATACCTGTAATAAGCGCTAACATGATACCAAATAATGATACATTACCTGTAAAACCATCCAACGATACTGCAGCTACGCCTAAGAAACCTATAACAAGCCCCACTACTTTAATGGCAGATAATGATTCGTTTAGCCACATCCAAGCTAAAATTGGTACTAACACTGGTTGTAAATAAACAATAACGGAATATAAACCTGATGGTAAATATTGTAGACCAACTGTTTGTACACCATTAAATATAACGGTATTCAACAAACCAACTATCACATAAACTTTCCAATTCCTCTTCCATTCGATTTTGCGCCATTGTGGTAATAATATTCCGGCTAATAGAATACCACCAAATAATGTGCGCATTCCTGCATATAACAAAGGCGGTGTATAATTAAGAGCCATTTTGTATATCGGCCAACACATTCCCCAAGCGATGACCACAAATGTGATTAATAAAGCGGTTTTTGCACGTGATTCTCTCTGCATCCCTGTATCTCCTTTGATTTTAACAATGTTCCAAATATATTTACCTAATTTTTTAGAATCATCTATCTATTATTTTGGTATCCATTATTATATCTTAAGATAGTATTCTTCGTAAGTAAGGTTAAAAATATTTTATCCATTCATCTATTATTCGAAGAAATAAAAAAGAGCCATTGAGAGATAATTCCCTCAATGGCTCAATATATAAAATCTAATTTTCTATCATTACAATGATGCGCGATAAATATCCATTACATCTTCTTTATTCAGTTTTGTAAAATTACCGAATTCACCATAAATCATCGCTTTGTCAGCCATAACTTCTAGCTTGCTATCATCAATATCATAATCAGCTAGTCGTGATGGGGCGCCGATGCTGTTCCAGAATTCGCGAAGTTTTTGAATACCTTCTAATCCTGCTTCTTCATCAGTTTTCCCTTCAGGATCAACACCAAATACTCTTACAGCTAACTGTTTAAAGCGTGCTGGTTTGACTTTTAAATTGTGTTCCATCCAATGAGGGAATAGAATCGCAAGTCCACCACCATGAGGAATATCATAAACTGCAGAAACAGCATGCTCAAGATTATGAGAAGCCCAATCTCCACGGTAGCCCATATTTAAAATACCATTTAACGCCATAGTACCGTTATATAAAATCGTAGAACGATACTCATAATTTTCAAGGTCATTTAACAGCTTTGGTGCAGTCTCGATAACAGTTAACAGTAATGATTCACACATACGATCTTGGAAAAGAGTGTTTTCTTCAAGATGGAAATAATGTTCTAACACATGCGACATCATATCTACCATTCCATAAATCGTTTGATCTTTAGGAACAGTATACGTATTAACTGGATCTAAAATTGAAAATTGTGGGAATGTGACAGCACTTCCCCAACCATATTTTTCGTTTGTTTCCCAATTTGTAATAACAGAACCAGCGTTCATTTCAGATCCTGTTGCAGCAAGAGTTAAAACCGTTCCGAATGGAAGTGCTTCTGTTGCAAATGCTTTTTTAACTACTAAATCCCATGCATCACCGTCATATTTTGCACCTGCAGCAATAAGCTTCGTACAATCAATTACACTTCCGCCACCAACTGCTAAAATGAAGTCAATGTTCTCAGCTTTACAAATTTCAATTCCTTTTCTAGCTGTTGAAAGCCGAGGGTTTGGTTCTACTCCAGATAGCTCAAAAACCTCTACGCCAATTTCATTTAACATATTCATTACATTGTCATATAGGCCATTACGCTTAATGCTTCCGCCACCATAAACAACTAATACCTTTTTACCAAATTTCGGCACCTCAGTTTTTAACTGCTCTAACTGTCCTTGTCCAAAAATTAGTTTCGTAGGATTCCAAAAAGTGAAATTTTGCAAAATAAAAAACCTCCTTATTCTTCCTTCATTATATATTTTATTTCTAAAAACTAACAATCATTTGATTACATGCTAAACAAACACTTTTCAATAATTTATATGTATAAAAGATTCTTTAAATCCTCACAAAAAACCCAACTTCTGTTAGGAATACAATTAAAATTAACTGATTGCTATCCATAAAAAGTTGGGGTTTAATTGGGAAAAACGGCTGCACCATGCTCTCCTATTATCATGATTTTTTAACTTAAAATTAATATATTCATTTATAGCTTCCTGAGAAAATCATTTTTAAAACCACATATTAATACTTAAGATGACATGACCATACCACCGTTCACATGAATACATTGCCCTGTGATATAAGCTCCTTCATCTGCAGCTAATAAAACATATGCTCCCGCAAGATCGGCTGGTTGACCAGGACGACTCAGTGGAGTGTCTATGCCGAATTCTGCAACTCTCTCCTCATCAAATGATGCTGGAATAAGAGGCGTCCAAATGGGTCCTGGGGCTACCATATTTACACGAATCGATTTGTTGGCGAGATTCTGCGCTAAACTACGAGTAAAACCAACAATGGCACCTTTTGTAGCTGTATAATCCATGAGCGTTGGATTGCCTACGTAAGGATTAACCGAAGCCGTATTAATAATAGAATTCCCCTGTTTTAAGTGTGGTACTGCAAACTTACTCATATAAAATACGGAGTAAATATTGGAGCGAAACGTTTTGTCCCATTGTTCTGCAGTTATATCCTCAATATTTTCAGCAGTATATTGTATTGCTGCATTATTAACGAGAATATCAAGTTGCCCAAATTCACTTACAGTTGTATCAACCAGTTCTTTACACTTTTCTTCATCTGTAACATCTCCAGGAAGTAAGAGACAGCGAACACCTTCTGCTTCTACTAGTTTCTTTGTATCCTTTGCATCACTATCTTCATCAAAGTAGTTAATGGCTACATGTGCCCCTTCTTTTGCATAGGCAATAGCAATTGCACGCCCAATTCCGCTATCTCCCCCCGTTATTAAAGCAATGCGGTCTTTTAATTTACCACTTCCAATATAATTAGTCGGTTGTACTGGTAGAGGGTTCATTTGTGATTCTATTCCCGGTTGCTTCTGCTGTGTTTGCCCCGGTTGCCCATCTGTTTGGCTTTCATAAATATTCAATGAAATCTCCTCCTTAATTTTTTAATATACTATTTCTCTACCCTAGGAACTTACCTGTTAAACGAGGTAACCTAAGAGTTCAATCGGATATCAATAAACTTTATGGAGGCGAATTTTTTTACATTACAAATGAAAATTCTCTTTTAAAAAAAGAAATTCCATATAAAACACTTAATGTTTTATATGGAATATTAGAAAATTTATTATTTTATTTAAAGTACTTTAGTGTAATATACAATTAACTTTATTAAAAATCGTATTCTGCATCTTTTGCTTTACGAATTTCCGCGTATGCATCTACAAGCTGTACTGTGTCATCTACTAAACGCTCTATACGAAAAAGTACATCATCATTCACAATTTCTTTTCTATGAAAATCTTTTTCCTCTATAAATACATATGTTTGGACGATATGTGCTTTCATATACGCTAATATTGGTTTTAACTGCTGCTCCAACATTAAGTAATGCTTTGCAGTGCCCGCTGTTACAAGCATACTTACCACTTTATCTCGGAAAGCATTAACTGGTAGTAAGTCAAAAATGTTTTTTAATGTAGCTGGGATAGACGCTTGGAATGTCGGTGTACCAATAATAATTGTATCTGCCGCCATTATTGTTTCCGTTACATATTTTGTATCTCCTTCGTAGTCCCAATAATTTCGCCCATCACTAAAGACCATTTCATATTCAGCAAGATCTACTAATGTTACTTCTGCATCCGGATATTTTTCTCTTGCTATTTTAAGTGTATAGTCCATAGCTGTTCTTGTTTTTGACCCTACATTGGAGCCTGCGATGCCTACAATTTTCATCATATACACTCCTTATTTTTTCGCTGTATATTTCTTAACGGCAGGTAATATTTCCGTTGCAATAAGTTCAATGTTCTTCGCAATTTTATCGAATGGTACGCCACCAAAATCTATTTGTGCCATAAAACGCTGTTGCCCAAACAATTCATATTGATAGAGCATTTTTTCAATAATTTGTTGTGGGCTACCAATCATTAATGCGTCACGATAATCAGTCGATTGCGCAAATTGTTGTTTTGGATAGCCACCACCACGTAAAGCAAGCATGCCTGAATTAGCGTGTGGATAGTACTCACGAAGTGCATCCTGAGTAGTTTCGGCTGTGTAGAAAAGACTTGTTGTCGCAATTGGTAACGCCGCAGGATCAAAGCCACTGTGCTCTGCTGCTTCTCGATATGCATCAACAGAAACTTTAAAATTTTTAGCAGGACCACCAAGTGTTGTCAGCATCATCGGTACACCAGCATACCCAGCTTTAATTGCACTAGCAGGTGGTCCACCTACTGCACGCCAAATCGGCATATGTCCACCCTCGGGTTGAGGTAAAATGGAAGCACTTTTTAGCGGTGCACGGAACTGTCCTTCCCACGTTACTTTATCCTCATTGTTTAACTTCAATAGAAGCTCCATTTTTTCTTCAAATAATTCTTCGTAATCGCGTACATCATATCCAAGTAAACTATATGCTCCAACACGTGAACCACGACCAGCAACAATTTCTGCTCGACCTTTAGAAATTAAATCTAGTGTGGCAAAATCTTCATATACACGTACAGGATCAGAAGTACTTAATACCGTTGCAGAACTAGCAATTTTAATGTTTTTTGTTGCTTGAGCAATCGCACCTAAAATAACCGTATGTGCTTGTGTGGTAAAATACTGTTGATGACTTTCACCAACTGCAAATACATCAAGTCCCGCTTCATCAGCTAATTTACTTGCTTCAATCAATTCATGAATACGCTGTTCAGCACTTATCAAAGTACCTGTATGAGGGTTCATTAAATGATCCCCAATCGAATATAAACCAAATTCAATCCCTTTATCTTTATCAATACGATATTGTTCCATTTTCATTCGCTCCTTTTAATCAAGTGGCACTAACTTTGCTTCTATTTCTGAACGTTTTTCTTCTAAAAAAGGTGGTAAATCTAATTTTCCTCCGAGCTCTTCTACCGTCGAATCTGCAGTGAAACCAGGACCATCTGTCGCAATTTCAATTAAAATCCCATTTGATTCGCGGAAGTATAAGCTTTGGAAATAGAAACGATTTACAATCCCTGTTGAGTGGAAGCCTCGTTCTTTTATGACTTCATCCCAATAGCGCAACTCATTTTCGTCCTTTGCACGTATCGCTAGATGATGAATACTCCCTCGCCCTGGTTTTTCACTTGGTCCTTCCTGTTGTTTAATAACAATCTCTCCAAATGACTGTCCTGCCTTAGATTGAAATATTGCTTCTTTTTCAGAACGCGATACTTCCACGTAACCAAACATATCCTTTAAAGTTTTCGCTAAACGTTCTAAGTACCGTACCGTTATTTCTACTGTACCCATCCCTAAAATTCGATGCTTTGGCTCGACGATAGAATCTTGCCATTCTGACCATTTTTCAGGAACTTCTTCGCCATCATTATTGATTAGAATCATTCGTAAGCCTTCAAAGTCTTCGAAATGTAACGCATCTCTGCCGGCATAACTTGTAATTTCTCCATGCTTTACATCCAATAGCTCAAAGCGTCTTTGCCAATACTCAAGACTTTCAAATGAAGGTACAAGTAAACCAATTTGTGTGATTGCATTTGTACCGCGGACTGTTCTTCCTGCAATAGGCATTTCAAAGAACGATAACTCTGTCCCAGCACTACCTGTTAAATCTCCATAAAAAAGATGATACATGCTGGGGTCATCCTGATTAACTGTTTTCTTCACTCTACGTAGCCCTAATACTTTTTGATAAAATTGATTATTTAATTGAGCATTTTTTGTAATCATCGAAATATGATGATGTCCAGAAATTGTATGCAAAGTTGTTCCTCCTCTTAACTTGACTAGTCAAATGATGATGTAAAAAAAAATTACTCAGGCGGTAATTCTCTTTTTTGACTATATTTATGAACACGAGTCATTAATTCATATAGAGTTTTTTGTTCTTCTTCGTTTAGTACATCATCAAAAAATGAAGTTTGAAATGCTAGTTGCTCTGGCATTGCTTGATCTAAAATAGCTTCTGCTTTCGCAGTCAGGTTAATTGTTTTCGTTTTCCAATCTTGTTTACGTACAATGTAATTTTCTTTTTCAAGGCGTGCTAGCATACGCGAAATACCACCTTGCGTAACTGTTACCTTCTCAGCTAATTCACTTTGTGTAAGGGGCTGATATATACGAATTTGCATTAGTACATCAAATTGAGCAGTTGTTAAATCAAAACGTTTTAAAAAGTCATTCGACAATTGATTACTTTGATTCGTAAAACGCATTAAACGCAGCCAGATTAATGACCCCATTGTATTATTACGCATATGTTTTCCTCCGAATCGTTGTTCTTGTTATCACTTTACTACGCAAGTGATAAAACATCAAGTAATTGAACTTATCATTTGATTGACTTTAGTTGTTAAAAAAGGAGCGAATTTTTTATTCCCTCCTCTTACTGCTATCATTTCTTTTATTTACGTAAAGGTTTTAATGCGCCACTCCAAGCAATGACTTGATCTAGCATATCGTTAACAGATGCCGCTTGAACGCCGGCTGGTTTGAAAACACTACCGTTCTCAAAATCAGTAAATAATGATAATGCAGGATGTACACGAACATCTGCAACTAATAATTCTCCAAGAATTCCACGTAAATGTTCAGCTGCACGCGCACCGCCTACTGAACCATAACTTACGATACCTGCAGCTTTGTTATTCCACTCAGCACGTAGTAAATCCAATGCATTTTTTAATGCTCCCGTAATACTGTGATTGTATTCTTGAACAATGAATACGAATCCATCACAGCCATTAATTTTCTCCGACCAACCGCTAATTCCTTGAGTATCACCATTTGGATCTCCTAAAAACGGTAATTTAAAATCTGCGATATCAATGATTTCATAGTCTGCATCCCCACGTTGATCAGCAAGACCCTTCACCCATTCCCCTACTTGCGGACTTACTCGACCTTCACGTGTACTTCCTAAAACAATACCTATTTTCAACATTTTGTTTCCTCCTAAATCTTCTTCTGTATTTTTAGTAGCTTTTCCAAACAACTTATCAATAAAACCCAATTCTTTCACCTCATAAAATAATACTTGCCTTTCTTTTACTCTTTAATAAACTCTTTTGTGCTTCTTACTGTATCAATTGGACGAACTAATTTTTCGATTTGCTCACGTTTTGGTTCTAAAAATGGAGGTAAAGATAACTTTTCTCCAAGTGTTTCATAAGGTTCATCACCCATAAAGCCAGGACCATCCGTTGCAAACTCAAATAAAATTCCTTGTGCAACTCTTACATACAATGACTCAAAGAAATGACGATTAACGTAACCTGACGTATTAAATCCGAAACCTTCCATACGCTGGATCCACTCTTCTAAAACAGAACGGTCTTCTACGCGGAATGCCGTGTGATGAACTGATCCATAGCCTTGTTGTGCTTGAGGGAGAATTGTATTGTACTCCACGACAACTTGTGCACCGTTACCTCCCTCGCCAACTTCAAACAAGTGGAATGGCCCTTCTTGAGCAATTTCTTTAAATGCTAGTGCTTTTTCCATCATTTCTTTAAAGTAATCAAAGTTTGCAATGCGGATAAAGATCGGTCCTAATCCTGTTATTGCATATTCTAAAGGAACAGGCCCATCTTGCCATGGTGTACCACTAGCTACTCCTTTATTGTTTTCATCAGAAATTAGTTGGTAGCGCTGATCATCAAAATCTACAAAAGAAAGAGTCTTTTTACCAAATTGTTCAATAATACCAGTATGTGCTACTTTTAATCGATCAAAACGTTCTACCCAATAATTTAATGCTGTATCACTTGGAACACGGAATGATGTTTTTGAAATTTCGTTTGTACCATGTACCCCTTTAGGGATGCCAGGGAAATCAAAGAAAGTCATATCCGTTCCTGCACTCCCTTTATCATCTGCAAAAAATAAATGATACGTTTGAATATCATCTTGGTTAACTGTTTTTTTCACTAAACGCATTCCTAAAACATATGTGAAAAATTCGTAGTTTTTTTCTGCACTACTTGTTATAGCTGTTACATGGTGAATTCCCTTTAAATGGTTCATATTATATTCCTCCATAATTATATTTAGTTTATCTACTAAATATATCTCGATTTCGAGATATACGGTTAAAAAAATTTATATATCCTTTGCGTGAATGCCAACTCTCTTCAGAAGATTAATGAAAATTTCTAATTCCTGATCGGATAATTCTTCAAAGATTGCATTGACTTTCTTCTCATGCTTAGGAAACGTGTTATCCATAAATACTTTTCCTAATTCCGTAATCGTTGCATAAGTTACTCGACGATCATCAGGACAAGCTCTTCGACGTACTAACTCTTTTTTCTCTAATTTATCTACAACATAAGTAATACTACTACTTGCAATTAAAATTTTCTTACCAATATGTTGTATAGGCTGTTCACCCTTATGATATAGCAATTCCAAGACTGCAAATTCGGTTTGATTTAAACCATACTGTTGCATGTCTTTTCTCACAACATCTTGAACAGATTGTGATGCTCGAAGTAATACTGTCAGTGCTTTGAGATTATTATTTATTTGCATCATATTTTTCTCCTTTCGAAGAATATAATTATCTCGAATTCATTTATCTTGAATTTAAGATAAATTTAACAGAGATTTTTTACGTTGTCAACAGATTGAATTATAGATTATTGCCATGAACTAAACTTTATTAACAATTACTTAAACTAAAGATTGTCGATTTTTACTTTCTCATTTTTTCAAAAAGAAAAAGCCTGTTTTGAATAGAATCATCAAAACAAGCTCTAATTACTTGTTATCCTTTAAATTACTTCCTTACAGTAATACTTAACGGGCATCAGGGAATACTCTTTTTACCGTATCCGAAAATTCTTTAAAAATCCCTTCAACCGGCTCATTTGCTCTGATTTTTTCCCCATATTCATTCATTTGTTTAACAAAATCAGGATTTAGGGACACATATACATTTTTGAAATCAGCATTCGCTGCTCTTGCTTGATCTGCAATCTTATCCTCAAGCGTTTTATCTCCATTAACGCCCTCTTTCAGCGTAACCGCTACATAAGCATTTTTATTCGTTACAATAACATTTGCTTTTTCTACTTCCTCCATTTTAGCAATTTTGTCTGCAACGTCATCTGCCAATTCTAGTTTATGTTCATCATTAGTCGGTGTTTTTTCTGTTGTTGTTTCCTCGTCCTTAACTGTTTCATTTGCGCCATTCGTCGTTTCATCTTTAACTGTTTCATTTGTGGCCGTTTCATTTGAATTTCTATTCGTTCCACATGCAGCTAAAGAACCCATAAGTAGTACCACCATAGATAGTTGTAAAATTTTACTCAATTAAAATCCTCCCTTTTATAAGTTAGTGAGGTTAGGTTGCACTATTTTTAATTGTTTATTCCTTACTTTAACAAACATACGGAAAATTAATTTTGCAAAATTGCTCTGTACAAACATTTGCTAAAATAAATCACTCTATTCCATTTATCCAGAGAACCTATAATTTTTTTTAACAATTAATAAAAAAATTCGATACTATTTGAAAATTGCACTTATTATTATAAAAATTAAATCGATATAGATATAAGTAAAAGAAAAAATATACTCGGAGATGAAACATGAAAAAGGCCAAAATAACACTTACAAGAAAATTAATAATACTATGTACGCTTCTATTGATTATTCCTACATCAATCATTGGAATCAGTACATACTCTACTTCAAAAAAGGAACTAACAGCTTCTGGTAAAGAGGAACTACAGCAAAGTACACATATGGTTATTGCTATGATTGCTCTATTAAATCAAGAAGTTGAGGCGGGAAATCTGACACTAGAAGAAGCTCAAGAAAAATTAAAAGTTGAATTATTCGGGAAAAAGGACGCCGACAATATACGACCAATTAAAGAAGAATATACTATTAGAGGTACCGGTTTTGTTTATGCTGTCGACGAAAATGCTGTTAACGTGATGGATCCTAGAAATGAAGGAACAGAACTCATAAATACAGAAACAGAAGACGGTGTATTCATAGGAAAAGAACTTTTAAAAGCAGGAGAAAAAGGTGGTTATTTTACTTACAAATGGATGAATGCAAAAACCAATAAAATTGAAGGAAATATAGCTTACGCTCAGAAAGAACCTAATTGGGGATGGACAGTTGCTGCCAAATCATTTGAAAGGGAATTTAATGACGGTGCCTCAAAAGTAGCGATCACAATTGGCATTATTGGAGGTTTATCTGTAATCCTAGGAATTATCGCTGCCTACTTTTTCTCTAGAAGATTAACGAAGCCAGTTATTCAAATTAGTCACGAACTAAACCGAGCAGCCTCTGGTGATTTTTCTGGGAACGATGTGGAAGTAACTACAAATGATGAAATTGGTCTACTGACGAATGATTTTAATACCATGAAATCCACCATGAAAGAACTTCTCACCCAAATCAGTCAATCAACAGAACATGTGGCATCATCATCAGAACAGTTAACAGCTATCGCAGATGAAACACGCAAAGCAACAGAAGAAATAACAAATTCAATTCAGCTTATCGCGAACGGATCAGAAGAAAGTACTAATAGTCTACTAGAGAGTTCACAATCTCTGGAAGAAGTAACTGTAGCCATTCAAAATCTAGCTGAAAATGCTGCAGATATTTCTGAGGCAGGCACAATGATTATGACTCAAGCACAACAAGGTAATCTTTACGTTGAACAAACTGTACAACAAATTAACTCAATCAATCAGAAAGTGAATGCAAGTGGCGAAGTGCTACAATTACTTGATTCAAGTTCAAATGAAATTGGTGAAATTTCTAAGGTAATTACTGATATTGCCGATCAAACAAATTTACTTGCGTTAAATGCTGCAATTGAAGCCGCACGTGCAGGCGAACATGGCAAAGGATTCGCCGTTGTTGCAGAGGAAGTTCGCAAACTTGCAGAACAATCTCAAAGATCTTCTCAGCAAATTTCAAATTTAATAAAAGATATTCAGCAAAACATGTCTCGGTCAACAGAATCCATTAACCATGTTAAAGTTGAAGTACAAGATGGACTAAATATTGTCAGCAAAACTGATACAAGCTTTAAAGAAATCGTCGGTGAGCTAGAAAATATGAAAGAAAAAGTAACTGATATGGCTGCTACTGTAGAGGAAATGTCCGCTAGTGCTCAAGAAGTTGCAGCTACCGTCGTCAATAATTCACATGCTACAAAAGAAGCTTCTGAGCATTCTCAAAGAGTAGCTGCAACAACGGAAGAACAATTAGCAGCGATGCAAGAAGTCTCTTCTTCTACAAAATCGTTGTCAAACCTTGCAGTTGAATTGCAGGACTTGGTTAACAAATTTAAAATGTAAGATCGATGATAATTGCAAATCTAAAGGCGACATTTTGTTCAATATGAAGAAATGTCGCCTTTAATTATGTTCTATTTTTATTTAGTTAAATATCTCATTAACCACTCTGCTGGTCCCCTTGAGTATTTTCGTTTCCAAAGTCCGCTAAATAAAATACATAAAAAATAAAATACAATACAAAAGCTGTAAATAAAGAATAGTGATTGATGCTCAGCTCGACCAATCCATTCTAAAAAACTTACACCAATCAGAATATGTGCGATGTAGTGTGTTAACGTCATTTGCCCAGAGGCAATGATTGATGTAACAAGTTTACTTTTTGAAAATCGCTCAGTGATATATAAGGAGATGATCAAAATGATAAAGGCTGAGCCACTTGTAGAGATAATATAAAGAATACTTGGCAATATAGGACCTGTATTAAATAAAAACTCCGCTACTTCGGTTGTTAAAATGGAGGCAGTTTGTGCAATCAATATCTTCGACAGAGCTTCTGAGAACACAAGAATTATCACGCCTACGATTAATAATTTGCGACGTATACGATTACTTTGCAGATCAAAACTGCCAATGACAAATCCAACTAATATAAAGGCAAACCATGGGAAGATTGGATGATAACCATTAAAGAATAGATTACGCAAAAATCCATTAATCGTCCAAAAATCCATATAATCCATGTACAATGCATAAGGATTCCACCCTACAAACACATCAAATGTTAACTGTAAAATTTGTGCAATCGTAACAACTGCGAGCACAATGTATAAGAGTATTTTTTGTTGGAAACTAATTAAGAATGCGATGAAAAATAAATAGACACCGTAATAATGGAGAATATCACCTGTCCACCCTACTAAATACAATCCCAAACCTACTATAAATAAAAATAATGCTCGTTTCCAAATGACGATTCGCATGTCCCCAATCAATTGATCATTGTTTCCTTCTCTTGCCTTACGAGTCATTAGAGCGATACCGATACCCGCCAGCAATACAAAAAGTGCCGACGCTCGCCCTTCAAAAAGTGCAGTCAAATGAACTAACCAATCAGGTCCATTCGTCCCTGCTCCAGTAATAACAGTAAAATTCACAATGAACATACCGAACATTGCTAAAGAACGAGCGAAATCGAGGCCTGTAATACGCCTTATAGTTTTACTCACATAACCCATCTCCTAAATGGTGATATCAACATCTTTCTCATAACTATTAAGAAACTAAAATACTTTCCTTTTTACCTATCGTTAGGTAAATTATAATTGAACGATGTCCATTTTTCAACATAAAGTCTTAAGAAAAAAAAAATTCTAAATGATATCAACTTCTGACAGCATTTAGGATTCTTACGGATATATAGATTGTTACGATTTTGAATTTAAATATTTAAAAATGAATTTCGTATATGTTAACACTTCCAATGCGTACAAGCGTTCCCTTTCTTAATCATACTAAAAATTAACACTCATTTTACAACACTAATCACAAAACCATCATACCCTTTAGATCCTACTGTTTGAAGGGCAGTAGACTCGATTCTAGGTTCGCTTTCTAGTAAGCCTATAAATTTGCGTATACCTTGTACTCGTTCATCTTTACTTGTCTCGTTTATTACCTCTCCATCGCGTACTACATTATCTGCAATAATAATCGCCCCTGGCATAGCCAATTCTAATGCCCATTTTAAGTAATGAGGATTATTGGGTTTATCTGCATCTATGAAGATTAAGTCAAATGGGGCTATTACTCTTTCTTTTATGTTTGGCAATGTTTCAAGTGCTTTGCCCACAATTACTTCTACTTTATCCTGACACCCTGCTTGTCTGATATTCCGTTCCGCTATTTTTGCATGTTCTTCCTCTGCCTCTAGTGTGTATACTTTTCCTTTTTCAGGTAGAGCACGTGCCAGCCATATAGTGCTGTATCCACCGAGTGTACCAATTTCTAATACGTTCTTTGCCCCTTTAATCTTAGCTAATAGATACAATAACTTTCCTTGAGTTGGAGCGACATCAATTTCAGGTAAGCCCGCTTCTTTATTTACATGTAAAACGCGTTCCAGAGTTGAATCAAATGGTATTAGTTTATCAATAAAATACTCATCTACTTCATTCCAAATTAAATCATTCTCCATAATCTTTACCCCATTTCCTCCCCATATTTTCATGCTTACAGGTTTAGTGTATGTTAAAATAAACCATAAAAAAAATATATTATTTTTACTAATCTATAAATTTTATTTATGAGTTGGAGGAGAATATGAATATACACGGACTAAGGTTGTTTCACCAAGTTGCCCAGACTGGCAGTTTCACTAAAGCAGCGGAATTATTGCGAATCAGTCAACCAGCCGTTTCTAGCCAGATCAAAAAATTCGAACATGAAATAGGCGCTCCTTTATTTAAGCAACAAGGGAGAGGTGTAATTTTAACGGAATTTGGAGAGGAGTTAGCTGAAAAAGCTAAGAATTTTTTTGCGTTTGAAGGACATATCGAATCGTTTATTGAAGACCACCTTCTCGCCAAAACGGGGACAATTCATATTGCGGCTACCTATCTACCCGCTAATTTCTTAATTCCTAAATGGGCAGCTACTTTTAAATCTGCAAATGAAGATATCAATTTAGTCATTACCACAACAAATACGAAAGAAGCCTTTGAGCAATTAAAACAATATAAAGCTGATGTTGCTATTTATGGTGGTAGAATTTCAGAAAGGCCAGAGGAAGTTGAATGGGAAGAATTATTTGAAGATGAGCTTTGGTTTGTTGTTTCACCTCAACATCCATATGCAAATCAGAGCATTTCTTTAGCTGAAATGGTTAAGGAACCCTTTATTATGCGTGAAGAAGGTAGCTCAATGAGAGACCACCTTTTTGCGTTATGTCATACCTACCAAGTGAAGCCACCAAAAGTTGCTTTGCAATTTAACGGATTAAATGAAACTATTCGTTCAGTAATGGCTGGTTACGGTGCAAATTTTATTTCATCTCTTGTTGTACGTGATTATGTAGAAAATAATCAATTAGCTAGGGTGTACGTCCAAGGTATCCATGTGACACATAAAATTGCTATATGTACGAGAAAAAGTGAGAAACAAAGCGCACTCGTAACAAAATTTATAGAGACATGTAAAAAAATGCTTTAATAATATTTCAGATAGAACACTTTCACTCAAAGCGGTACTCTAATATGATTGCGAATTGTTCAGCACTACCAGTTTGGAAATTCACTTCACCTTTGAAACCATTTAAATCTCCAGTACCTGAACCTATCACAACATTGCGTTTTGATGTAAGTACACCATTTTCAAATTTACCGACATGTTCTAATACAAAAGTTCCTGAGCAATCACCTAAACTTCCTGTGAACTGTTCATAACCATAAACGGTAGCAGAACCATCAGCTTTTCAAATGTAGAAATACATAGATCCACCTCATCAAGAGAAGTTTGAGCAAAGCTTACTTCAATTTGGAATAATAACGCCTGTTTAGATGTCATTTTTGAAAATCTTTATCCCCGTTACTTATAACGGAATGAATTCCTTCTATAAAAGTATTGATGAGAACTAAAAAGCTTTTATCAATATCAAGTGGCATTCCGAAGCCACCCATTTGTTCAATAGATGTAAATCCATGTAAAATACTTCGCAACCCTCTAACCATATGAATCGCCGTTTCATCGTTCAAGTTGTAGGCTTGTAACACTTGAACAACTAGCTGTACTACTGACTCCTGGACACGCTGTAATTCTTTATCGTTAGCATCCACGAAACGATTGCTAGCTTCATACAGCCCAGGGTGAGTTCTGACAAATTGAATATATGACTCACTTACTGCACGTACTGCATCATCACCTGCTCTTCCGACTGCTGCTTGCAGCATATATTCATGTAGTTTTTCAACTCCATGAATGGCTAACTTCTGCTTCAATCCATTTAATCCTTCAAAATGATTATACAAAGAAGGTGGCCGTACCCCCAATTTCTCTGCTAACGAGCCTAGTGAAAGTTGGTCTACCCCATTCTCGTCAACTAGTTCTGTTGTTTTCTCTAAAATAATTGATAAATCTAATTTCATACGTCGAGTCATTTCAATATCACTTCCTATTTAGTTTATTAAAATTTCATTTCTGCTTCAGCTATTGCTTGCTCCATTTTAGTTCTTGGTTGCTCCAGCATATTACCATGCCCAACAGCAAGTAGACTAGGTTTATAACCAATTAATTTCTTTGCACTTTCAAGAGCTATATGTTTATCCCATGTAGCTAAAGCTGGGAAAGGAAATAAAGGATTCATTAAACCTGACACTACTACTTTGCCTCTAGTAATGAGGGCATCACCTGCAATTAGACTACGATTACGTGTATCAAAAAGAGTTATGGAACCTGGTGTATGTCCTGGAGTGGCGATCACTTCTAATGAACCTATACGATCTCCATTCTCTAATAATAAATCCGGTTTGGTTTTAATGTTCTTTGGAACCCCACCACGAATTGGTGTGTTTTTTTCATTGGGTAACAAGGTGGAGTTTCCATCCAATAATAGGGCATCCCTAGAAGAAATGCTTACTTGAGCATTAGGCAACAATTCTTTTAGCGCATCTAGTGCACCTATATGATCATTATGTGCATGGGTAAGTACAATTCTTGTAATCGGTTTTCCTATACTCTTGGCAGCATCTATTATTCCCTTTGTGCTGAAAGGTAGTGCAGCATCAATCAATGTAAGTTCATTTTCCTCCTCCACTAAATAGCAATTAACCGGAAAAATCCTTGGCATAAAAGACAACTGAAATACCGTACCAATTTTCGTAATTCTCATCATTTATCAAACTCCTTCTTCAAAAACTAACTTTATTATCATAATAACTAATGTGATTAGTTTTTGCAATATTATAATTTATGTTTTGAATATAAAAATTATTAGGCATAAATAAAAATAAATCCACTTCAAAATTAATCGAAATGGATTCTTACTTTTGTACAATTATCAAGTTATTTAATCAATGGAAACCTCAATTGTTTTCATTTTATATTTCTCGCTACCTTTTGCTTCCCCTAAACTCAAAATCATGGTCGGTTCAATGTAAAGTTTTGTAGCCCTTTTATCAATGACTCCTATTGATTGACTCCATTCAGTAGTTACACCATTATCCATACTTGAACCTCCATTATCTACAACGTGATATACATTGCCGACATCATCACGAATAGCAAGAGCAGGACTTGCCAAATGCCATTTTTTTAATAATCTCGATTCAGTGATTTGTTTCATCTTAATAATCGTTGAAACATCTGTTTTGCGAATCTCATTTATAATTAATGTCATGCCTGCATCTGTTATAGATTGATTTACTAACTGAATTTCATCTTGGACTTTCTCTAGTTCAAAATTAAACTTCCAATCTCCATTAACCGTTTCATCCGTTGTATCATTTGTAAAACTTTTAGGAGACCACTGCACTTGAACTTTTTCTAGGTCTTTTTTGAATGTTGGCGTTACACGTGCTAAACCTACATATTTCGTTGGACTAATTTGTTGAAGCGAATCTCCTCCACCAATTGCAACACTACCTTCAACGTCTATGAACTGTCCAACTCTTGGATTTACTCCTAAATCATGTTCTGTTTCTAATGCGTAAGTAATTGTAATTGTATTACCGTCATATACAGCGTTTTCAATCATCATTGTAATGCCATTACTTATTTCTAATTGCTCAATATCCGTTGCGTAGTCTGAATATTGTTCATAAAACTTATCATTGTCAGAAGTAAAATAATTGACGATACCTTTTATAAATGGGAATTGTGATGCTACACTCGGTATCGCAAAACTAACTGTAGTTGCACTTCCAACTAATATCATTAACGCTACCGCTGCGATACGCCAAACTGGACGTTTAATTTTAGGTATTTTTTTATTAATAATACGCTGCTTCATACGAGCCTTTTCAATATCCGTTACATCCATTGGTTCAATATCTTCTACATTTAAATTTGCCCACTTTTTATATTGATCTGTCATGTCCATCGCTCCTCCAAACTCTTTGTTAAGGAATACGCTAGCTTTCTCTTCCCACGGTATAAGCGGTTATCTACTGCTGCTTTTGATATAAAAAGAGCGTCTGCAATTTCGCCGTTCGCCATCTCTAGGAAATACTTCATTGTGAATATATCTCTGTCTACTGGTTCCAATTTACTTAGCTCAAACAGCAATTCATTTCTCTCTTCACGCTGCAAAACCTGATCTTGGATTAAATTTCCTGAAGTAAGATTAGCTGTCCCATCAAGCACCTGCTCTCTCGCTTGTCGCCTCTCTAATACTCGGTATTGGTCAATGGCTTTATACTTTGCAATCATGCCAATCCATTTTTTGAATTCGATTGCATCACCCTTAAATTGCATCGTATTTTGCCATACTGATAAAAAAACATCGCTCACACACTCTTCGACTAAATCCACTTTTCCAAGGGGGTGTAAAATTTTATAAACAATTGCTTTTATAAGAGGCATATAAGTATCGATAACATATTCAAGTGCAGCTTCATCTTGCCTCTTTAATCGTTTAACGAAATTTTTCTCTGAAACTCTCATGGCATGATCTCCTTTTGAATTGAAAAAGCTTTTTCAATATATACAACGAACTCCACTTATCGATATTCTCATATTTTTTTAAAAAAATTAAGAAATCATTTATTACAATCACGAAAACATACAAATTACCCCATCTTAAACCCACTTTACTCTAAACACTAAAAAAGCATCCATTTCGAAATGGATGCTTGATTTATAAAACATTAACTATAATCTACAATATATTTATTGAGGGGCCTTTGTCTGAAGCAATTTCAAACCCATCCCGATAAATATTATGCCTGTAATCTTGTTCAAATATATTCCCATTCTTTCGCCATCTCTAATTTTCCGGGAAATAAATGCGGAAAAATAAGTAATAAATATACACCATACAAAACTAGTGATTGTAAATGTGAGTCCTAAAATGATAAATGGTATAGGACCAGCTGGCTAATACTTCTCCCTACTAAAAATTAATTACTCCATACATTACGATAGCTCCACCATTCCCTCATTATTCCATATGAAGAGACATCGAACTTAAGTTTTTTATCTATAATTGTTATGTGTTGGTTGAAACAGATCCTCATTACTATTTCTAACAACAGAAAAATTGTCTACATTATAATGACCATGAAGTATTTCATTATGGTGGTTTATTATCTTTTCAGCAGATAAGGTTGAAGAATCTGTTGTTGAATGACCATCTTCTACTAAAGTAACATCGAAATGATTTATTGTTGCAGTTCTAACAGCAGTATCAATGCAATGTTCTGTTTTACATCCCATAATTACAATATGCTCTATTTCATAATCTTTTAAAAATGCCAGTAATGGCGTACCATAAAACGAGTTTGTAGCCTTCTTATCAAATACCTTTGAATTGGAGGGGACTTTAATTTCCTTATGGATTTGAAATCCTTTACCTTCACCTTGAGCCACATCTTTATCTCTTATAAAGACAACCAATGCATTCGAATCTATCGCCTTATCTATAACTGAATTAATACTATCCAATAGGTTTACTTTATTCAAAACACATTGCTCTTTTTCGTTACCATCAATTAATTCTTGTTGAGCATCAATTACTAATAATGCTTGTTTCAATAGCAAAACCTCTTCTCATTCTAATTTAAATATCTTCTTCATCAAACAATTTTCCCACTGTTATGATTCATAATTACCTCTTCTCTTTTGTAAGGTTAGAAGCACTATGAATTAAATTATGTTTCATTTTCTATTTCGGTATCGTATCAACATAATCCTCTTTTACATTACTATTGACCTTCACTTAGTGCTTATGTTAAATGCGTTTTTATACTAACAGCACACACAAAAACTGTGAGAAATCCGCATTATTATCTTAATCCGGGATAAGCGTTGCTGTATGTTGCCCCGCATTAAATTTCACAAGCCTCAAATAGAGTCATTTAAACGAGGCTAATAAATTTCCTGAATGGTTCAATTTACATCTTCAGCTGCAAATTATGTAGCGTAATTGATTGTACAACAAAAGCCCACCTATAAAGGTGGGCTTGATCATCAAGCAATTTTATTATTATGATTGCATTTCTTTTGTTGGTCCCATTACACCTGGCACTGTTAATCCGGCTTGGCGTAATAGCACTGTCATTTGACCAAGATGATGTGTTTGATGGTCAACTACTGCACGTAATAGTTTACCACGTGCAATCGGCCCTCCGAAACCATTTACTTCTTCAAGTAATGCTTCATCTGTTAGTTTTGCTGCTTCTACTTTATAAGCCTCTATTACTTGCTCATATGCATCAACTATTTCAGCTACGTCTGTAGGCGCTTCTTGACCACGGCCAGGTCCTGGTATTTGTAGTCCTGCAAAATGACCAAATGCTGCTCCAGCACCAACTAAATGCCAAGCCAACCATCCAAGTGTACTATGCCCTTCCACAATACTTTGATCTAACTTGTCATTCGTCAATTCTTTAAATACACGTAATGCGCTCGATGAAGATGCAGACCAATCTTCGAGAAAATCTTCTACTTTACGATACATATTCTTCACTCCTATGCTAAATAATGTTCTACAAGTTTATCATATCGAAATGAACATGAGATATGCAATTTTAAGGAGTTAGGGGGTGCTTTTTTGTTTATATTCATATCACTACACTAAATAATTTTTATTGAATCACGAATACTAACTTTCTATTTTTATTCTTATTCATTAAATAATCAAAAATAAGTCTAACTATTCTACCTCACTAATTTCGGGACAATCCCTTTTTTGTGTTTTAACATAAATTTTCAATTTTAAAAGAAATAAAAGGTCGCAATAAGAATCTAGAATGCCATAATTTGAGTAGGGAATTTTAAATCAATTTACAAAAAAAGTATTTATTATCTAAAACAGAATAATTTATCATCTAGATTTCATAAATACAGTTATCAATATATTCGTTTTTTTATAGACTTAGCATTCTGAATGCCCTATAATAATCGATATAATCAATAAAATACGAACATTAAGGTGATTTTTATGACTGAATATACGCAAATTTTCAAGGGGACGGCTTTTTCTAGTACGTCACCAAAAGAAGTACAAATTCTAAAAGATTATCTATTCTTCATTAACGCTGACGGCATGATTGAAAAAGTCGTTGCACCAGAACATATCGATTATCAATCTTTATTAGATACATATCAAGATAAAGAAAACTTTCATCAATTGACTGATGGTCAGTATTTCTTACCTGGATTTATCGATCTACACGTTCATGCTCCGCAATGGGCTCAATCTGGAACTGCATTAGACATTCCCCTATATGACTGGTTGAACACATATACTTTCCCAATCGAATCTAAGTTTTCTGATTTAGATTTTGCAAAAGAGGTCTATGAAGACTTAGTCAACACCCTACTTGCTAATGGCACAACTACATCACTATATTTTGCAACTGTTCATAAAGAAGCGAGCTTATTGCTAGCTGAAATTTGTGCTGAAAAGGGACAACGCGGTCTAGTTGGTAAAGTTGTCATGGATGACCCTGAACAAAACCCAGATTTTTATCGTGATGCAGATACACAAACAGCATTAGCAGATACAGAAGAGTTTATCTTAGCTGTTAAAGCGTTAGCAAAATCAACAAAACAAGGTGTGTACCCAGTTGTGACACCACGCTTTATACCAAGCTGTACGGATGGTGCTTTAAAAGGTTTAGGGGAATTAGCTGCTAAGTACAATACGCATGTTCAATCTCACTGCAGTGAAAGTGACTGGGAACATGGTTATGTACAAGATCGATTCAAAAAGAATGATGCCTTCGCCTTACATGATTTCGGTCTATTAGGCGATAAATCCGTGATGGCCCATAGTAATTTCTTAAATGATGAAGATGCAGAGTTATTTGCTGAAACAGGTACTGCCGTAGGTCATTGTCCAATCTCCAATGCCTATTTCGCTAACAGCGTCATTCCAATCGCTCACCTACATTCAAAAGGTGTGGATATTGGTTTAGGTTCTGATGTTTCTGGCGGCTTTTCACCAAGTCTATTCGATAATGCTAGACAAGCAGTCATGTCATCGAGAATGTTAGAAGATGGTGTTGATGCGTCTCTTCCAGCTGAAAAACGTGGTGTACCAAATTCTCGTATTACGATAAATGAAGCATTCTATTTAGCAACTGCTGGTGGTGGAGAAAGTTTAAGCTTACCTATTGGTCGTTTAGAAGAAAACTATACTTGGGATGCACAAATAATCGATACAAAAATAGCATCTGCAAAACTACCGATTTTTGATGTGAATGAAGATTTAAACGATATCTTCCAAAAGATTATGTATCTTGTTCGACCGGAAAACATTAGTGAAGTCTGGGTTCAAGGAAACAAAGTTCATGAAAGAACAAAGTAATCTGAAACATAATTAACGTTAAAATAGAAATATTATTTGTGGAATGAAGGCATTAGACAAACTTAAAATTTTGAGGTGTGCATCTTAGTGGAAACGCAAAATAATAAGCTAGCTAAAGATAAAATCAATACCCCGCATTTAACCGTTTTACCCGATGAAAAAGTATCATTCGGTCAATCAGCCCTTCTAGGTTTACAACATGTAATGGCTATGGACGTCTATGTAGTACCCTTCCTGATTGCAATGTTAATCGGTTTACAATCGGGGCAGGCAACTGCTTTGATTCAATCGACTTTTATAGCGGCAGGGATCGCAACGATTGTCCAAACTTATTTCTGTATGAAACTACCTATTGCCCAAGGTCCATCTTATGTTCCACTTGGTGCAATTGTTGGTATTTATGTCGCTAGTGGCGGTGGTGAACTAGGTTGGAGCTCAGTTTTAGGAGCAAGTTTAATCGGTGCTATTTTAGTAATCATTTTAGGCTTTACTGGGGTTTTCAATAAGATTGTGAAAACTTTCATTCCACCAGTTGTCGGAGGTACAATTATCTTCGTCGTTGGTCTTTCGTTAATGCCTGTTGGTTTAAGTGATAATATCTATAAAGGGGCAGGCGCTACGATCAACCAAAACATCTATTTGGCTCTTATATCCGCTATAGTACTAATTATTTGTGTTATGCTAGGTTCTTTCTTCCGTAAGAAAGGTCGCGTTTTCCGTATCACTTCTGTAATTATTGCATTAATCGCAGGTAGTGTTGCTGCTAAATTTATGGGTGTATTAGATTTATCGGCAGTTTCTCAAGCAAAATGGTTTAGCATGCCCCAAATTCCTTTTGCAGACTTCAGTTTCACTTTTAACATTTCTGCGATTATTACAATGGTTATTATTTATATTGTTTTAATGGCTGAAACAACAGGTACTTGGTTTGCTGTAAGTAATGTAATCGATAAACCATTAACAGATAAACAAATTAATCGTGGGGTTATTGGGGAAGGAATTGGCTGTTTTATCGCTTCATTATTAGGCTCAACTCCCGTGACAGGATACTCAACGAATGCAGGTGTTATTTCTATCACAGGTATTGCAAGCCGTCGTGTCTTTGTGGCTGCCGGTGCTTGGTTTGTATTGTTCGGATTTTCAGGTAAATTAGCTGCTTTAATCTCTGCGATTCCATCAGCCGTAATAGGTGGTGTATTCGTTATTGTTTGTGGCATCATTGCGATTAGCGGTTTACAAGTGATGAAGAATGAGAGAATTGGTGAAAAAGAAATGTACGTTATCGCTGTACCAATGATTTTGACATTAGCGTTAACACTACTTCCTGACGATTTCTTATATTCTTTACCAACTACAGTGCAATATTTATTTGGCTCACCTGTTGCAACAGCGGCAATAGTAGCGATAGTGTTAAATAAGTTATTACCTAGTATTAAATAAAGTAACTAGATTGAAGGTTGATAGATTTCAGAAATACTCTCCCTTCTCTAATGCGATAAAAAGATATAATAAAACCTCTGCTAACATTTAATTGAGCAGAGGTTTTTATTTTATGTTTGTACTGGAGCAAGTCAATCGATAAAGAACATATACGAAAACACTATATTTGCCCTTGAGCAATCGTTTTTTTATCGAATTCCTATCACTACATTTTTTAAAAAATTCATGCTGTTCTATTGCTTCATAGAATACGTCAATATGATTCCAAGTTTTCACGCACATATAATGAGGTCTTATTCGATTTACTACTTCTTTCCCAATTTCTTTTTTACATTTACAAATCTATAAAAATAGATATAATGAAATACATGGAACCTTTATTGATTTATAAAGCTTTATCTAATGAAACTCGTAGTCAAATTATGTTGTGGTTAAAAAGTCCAGAGGAATTCTTTGATGAAAAACCTTATTTAGAACAAAACCTCAATTTCCAAATTGGTGTATGCGTAGGAGATATTCAAGCTAAAGCAGGACTTGCACAATCTGTTATTTCCAGTTATTTATTGACTATGCAAAAAGCTGGCTTGTTGGAATCTGAGCGAATTGGAAAGTGGACGTACTATCGTCGGAACGAAAAAACTATACAAGAATTTTCCGAGTACATCAAAAAGAAACTATAAAAGGAAGGGGGTCTTTTTTTACTTTAACATATCTATAAATACAGATATGTATATACGAATGGAGGATTACATTTAAAATGAAAAAAATTAACCCGTTGCTTATCATTATTCTAGCTTTAGGCGTATTCGGCATTATTACCACAGAAATGGGTATTATAGGTGTACTTCCACAGATTACTGAAAAATTTAATATCTCGACTTCACAAGCCGGATTGCTTGTAAGTATATTTTCTTTAGTCGTTGCCATTTCAGGTCCATTCCTGACATTACTTGCTTCTGGTATTAACCGTAAAGTCATTCTATTAACTTCCGTTTTTATTTTTGCAATTTCAAATATTGTTTATGCCTACACAACTATGTTCGATGTGATGTTAGTTTTCCGCATTATCCCTGCTATTTTTCACCCTGTATTTTTTTCAGTTGCCCTCGTGACAGCAGCTAAACTTGTCTCTCCGGAAAAAAGTAGCAAAGCAGTTACAAAAGTTTTCTCTGGAATAACGGTCGGATTTGCATTTGGTGTTCCTTTGACTTCTTATCTCGCAGAAAAGATTTCACTAGAAGCGGGTTTTCTATTTGGAGCCGTTGTTAGTATAATTGCTTTCATAGGAATACTATCTTGGCTTCCCTCCATGCCTGTTAAGGACAAATTGTCTTATGGTAAACAGCTTGGGATATTACGCAAGCCCCAATTGTGGCTAAATATCGTAACAGTTATTTTTATCTTTGCAGCTATGTTTTCTGTGTACAGCTATTTTGCTGAATATCTAAGCCAAGTGACTCATATGAACGGGTCATGGATTAGCATCATGCTGATGGCCTTTGGTACAATTATGATTTTCGGGAATTTTTTATTTGGAGGTTTTTTACACAAAAGTATTACAAAGACCGTTATCATGTTCCCTCTACTATTTGTAGTAATATACTTATTTACTTATTATCTCGGTTCTTATTCCATTCCAATGGTTGTGATCGTATTCATTTGGGGGGCTGTGCATTCTGGGGGGCTTATTGTCAGTCAAGCATGGTTAACGACAGAGGCAAGAGAAGCTCCGGAATTCGGAAATAGCTTGTTTGTCTCATTTTCCAATCTTGGTATTGCCATTGGAACTACTATCAGTGGTTGGTTTATCTCTCACTTTGGAATACATAATTTAATCTGGGTTGGTATTGCATTTTCACTACTTGCTTTCATACTAATCATGGTAAAAATACAAATTTACAAACTGAATACATCGGAAGTAAACATTCGTTAAACTAACAGGAATCGTTAGTTCAATAAAGGTGCTCAGCAAAAGCATATTTTATTCTTAATGAACAGAAAGCTCGTAACATACTTGTCAGATTTGGAATGGAAACATCCTTATTTAGCGCAATTTTCTAATGTTATTATCAATACTCGTGTCGAATGATGTGAAATTTATGCTTGAGTAATAACGAATGGTGTGATAATCTGAAAAACAGATAAATTTTCTTAGAAATTAATTGAAATTATATGTATAACCTCAATAATACGGCTTGAGGGTCTCTACCAGGAACCGTAAACTCCTGATTACAGAAAATGTCTTTTCATTTTTTGTAGTCAGGAGTTTTTTTGTTTTCCAATATTAGGTGATGACCAATTTGTGAAGAGTAATTCGTAGATGAATATAATGACAATTTATCATTGATGAGTAAAGTTGGAAAGTAATTCATTTACTTTTACCGTCAATAGCTAAGTATTCTATTTTATCAATTTAGTAGGAAAAGGAGAATTTTATAATGAATTTTAAAGTTTTTATACTCGCAGCTTCTACTGTCGCAGTAGGACTCGTTGAATTAATTGTAGGTGGAATATTACCAATTATCGCTGATGATTTAAATGTGACTCTTGGTACCGCAGGACAGCTTATTAGCGTATTTGCACTTGTATTCGCTATTTCTGGGCCTATACTTCTTACACTAACCGCAAGAATTGAAAGGAAACGTTTGTATCTTATTGCACTATTTATATTTTTCATTGGGAATTTGATGACATATTTTAGTCCTAACTTTTCTTTAATAATGGTTTCAAGGGTTATAACTGCAATGAGTACTGCACTAATTATTGTACTATCGCTAACTATTACAGCAAAAATTGTTTCGCCTGCTCATAGATCTAAAGCTATAGGCGTTATTTATATGGGGATTAGTTCTTCACTTGTTTTAGGAGTACCTCTTGGTATTTTGATTAGCAATGCTTTTGGATGGCGAGTAATATTTCTTGGGATTGGTTTCTTATCAATCGGATCTATGATTCTCATTCACACATTTTTAGAACCGATACCTACAGAAGGAGATGTTAAGCCGCTATCTGTACAACTAAAGGCACTTGGAAGTTTTAAAATTGCTAGTGCACATCTTGCAACAATGTTTACTTTAGCAGGGCATTACACAATTTATGCTTATTTCACTCCTTTCTTAGAATCCACTTTAAATCTTAACCAATATTGGATCAGCATATGTTATTTACTGTTTGGTATTTCAGCAGTATTTGGCGGGGCATTTGGGGGAGCACTTGGAGATTGGCTAGGGGCACCTAAAAGTATTTTACTGGTTATTGGCTCCTTCGCCTTAGTATTATTTTTGCTCCCTTACTCGACTATTTCGCTTTTCCTATTCCTAGTGGTCATGATGATATGGGGCGCACTAAGTTGGAGTCTTGCTCCACCTCAACAAAATTATCTTATTCAAACGGATCCTAATACTTCTGATATACAGCAAAGCTTTAACAATTCTGCCTTGCAAATAGGGATTTCTTTAGGATCTGCAATCGGAGGTATTGTACTGGAACAAACAGGTACCGTCACAAGTACAGCACCCGTTGGAGGAGCAATTGTTATTATAGCTTTACTATGTGCAATATTTTCACTTACGAGACCTGCTTTAACAGTGAATGAAGCTAAGTGAATAAAAGAAAATATATAATCAAACATTAAAAGAAGGTTGTCGATGAGCACAAACACTCGTCAGCAACCTTTTTAGAGAACCGTTCTTTTCTTCATTCACTTTTAAATACAGATGTTCTTTTTTTATTAAATATAAAAATACTCCCTTAGATATTTCTATCCAAAGGAGTAAAATGGTTAAACTATTTATAAACGTCTAAATTTCATCTAACCTCATTCTTCTTGATAAAACATTGAATACAAATCATTTAATGTTACTTTCCCAAAACTAAACTCTGTTATTTGATTCTCTTTAAGAAATGCTAAAATATTTCCTAATTCACCTGAATCATATCCGCGGACATCTAGTAATGTAGTGCCGTTTGACAATGATTGCACTTTTGTTTCTGGAAACTCTTTTGAAATCTCTTCTTTTAACTTATCGGTCATTTCTGATATTCGAACTATTGTGATTTCTCTTTCTTCAAACCCTGGAGATATGCTATTAACAAGTATTAACTCTCCATTTTTTATAAAGAAAATACGATCCGCATATTTCTCTAAATTCTCTAATAAATGGGAAGCTACAATAATCGTTTTCCCTTCGGACTTCTTTTTAACTAGTATTTGCGAAATAAGCTCAACATGAGTAGGATCCAACCCATTCATCACTTCGTCCATTAACATGACTTGGGTATCTGATACAATTTGCATCGCAAAACAAAGCCTTTGGCGCATTCCCAAAGAATACGTCCCTGTACTCTTATGTATATATGATGCCATTCCTAGTTCTTGTATCGTATTGTCGATCAATTTTGGATTACTATTCCACATTGAGGAATAAATTTTTAGATGCTCTTTTCCAGAAATCTGATTATATAAGTCACTTTGATCAGGCATCATGGATACTAATTGATGCATTTTCACTTCATTCTTTTTATTTGTATATTCTAACTCATCATTTAAAATGACTTTTCCAGTATTTGGATTGATGTAATTCATGATGACATTCATAAGCGTTGACTTCCCCGTTCCATTGGGAGCTACCAAACCAATAATTTCGCCTGAATTGAACATTACAGAGATGTCTTTTAAAATGTCTCTCCCCGAAAACTGAACAGCAATATTTTTTAATTCAATCATAACTTTCCTCCATCTCTGTTAAACTAAAGTAGCTTAAATTTTCTTTGATTACTTATCAAGAAAGTGAAGACCAGAAAAATAAACGTACACAATCCCATTACCAAGATTCCACTTCCAAAAGTGAGTGTTTCAGAGCCATAGAGAAAGTTCCGATACCCTGAAATTATTTGTCCTACTTGAACATAGCTCGTTGGATACCATTGAACATTCCAAACAGCACCAAGCCCTCTTTCAAAGTAAATAAATTCAGCTATAACAAACATGAAACCTACCACTAAATTTGCAAACTCGTTTTTCAACAACACACTTACAAATAGTAACAATGAAATGATGAACAAAAACCAAAAAACAATGAATAGCATGTTTTGAACTAGATATTCCCCCATCAATATATTTGAAAATGCATCCTTACCAGAAGAATAAATTGGAACAGGTAAATCAAAATCACCAAACCCATTTCGACCACCAATTATCAATAGACCTACAGAAAGTGGGATAATCGATATGAGACTTCCTAATAAGGAAACTAATCCTTTAACAATTAACTTTCTCCAATCTGAAAGTGGCAAACCTTGTAACAATGTAGGATTCCGTCGATCCTTCAACACGATATCCACAGTGAGGAGTATACAGCTAACAATAAGAATTAGCGGCAGATAAGAGTTTAGCAGGCGTTGCAATGTTTGTAACGCTGTCCTTTCTTCGAAAACATTTACAGATAAATTAGATTTCCCTTCTGTATATGCTTTGTAACGACTTGCAGAATATAAATACGCATAGTGTCCGTCCATCGTTGCATAAATATTTCCAAACGTATAGTAACCCGGATTGTAGTATAGGACACCCATTGCATTGGGAAAAGTCAACTTATCAGCGTACGTATACCACTTAGATGTAGCCTCAGCATACTCTTTCAGGTTGTGCTGTTTGATAGCTTCTAATCTTTCTCCTTCATATTCATTCCATTCTTGAAATATTGAAACCGCAAAACTCGATAAATAGTGCGTCCCTTCATCAATCACAACATTATTTAGAAATGCTTCCCTCGTTAGATACCGTGCCTCAATTTCACTTACATCTACTCTTTCAATTGGGTTATATGTTGGAGCTATTTTTAGTGCAAAATCACACGAGAAGAAAAGTAAAATGACATAAATTGCAATATTTTTTCTATTGCTAATAAATTGTAAAAATTCAAACTTAAAATACGCCCACATGATCTCATCCCCTATACCCTTTTTAGTTTTCCAGTAGTCAAGAATAGCTTTACAGAAATTACCATTATGGCAATACTCATCCAGATATAAAGAAGTCCATATGTGCTATTTAAGATAACTGGGTTTTCAAGATCGAGCGTCTGCCCATTCAATATATTAGGAAAGTTCAAATAGTTAAATGGATTATATGGAACAAGATTCATCATGTTTGGAAATAACATAGGGAAAATAAACAATAACAATTCTAAAAATAGCGTCAAATACATATTCTTCAATAAAACATTTAAAATTACTGATAATAGAATTGCAAAAATGGCAATGCTAATCATATAAAGTATAGATAAACCTATGTATTTGTATATTGGATAAGCTTCAAAAATACCATTAAAGATGGCAATAGGATAAGAAGGATTTCCTAATCCCTTAAAATAAACCAATGGCAGGCTACAAACAAATAACTCTAGAAGAAATACACCTACTATGAGCATCGATGAAGTACATTTAGCTACAACGTATTTATCAAAAGCTATAGGATAACCCTTAATCAGAGATGTATGTTGGAATTCTTCTATCATGATTCCACATGAATAAATACACATGAAAATAAACCAAACCGAACCTAACACACCAAATAGGTAAGCGAGAAATTGAAAGAAAGATAATGAATCAATAGTTAGTAAAATCCCTGTTTCCTTCATATATTGATAAAATACACTATCCAATTGATTTTCTACTTTCGAAGGTAGATAAATCGCGACATCATCAAACCCCTCCATATCAAATGACTGAGCTCTTAAATTTGCAAGGTCTATTGCTGTATCCAAAAACAATTCTGGTAGATTCATTGTTAGTGCCATACGTTGCTTAGCTACAAATTGTTGCTGAAGTACTAAGTTCTTATACAAGTCACTACCATTCCCACTATCAGTAGCATCTACATTTTGAAATCTATTCAAAGCTGAAGAAAGCGATTGATATTCACCCGATTTTTCTATGACTGAGTTTCCTAAATCCTCAGTTTTCACAAATAAAACTAAGCCAAAAACAAATAATGCAACGATAATACAAGCAAAAATATTTTTTTTATTTGATTTCTCTAGGATTAAAAAAGTCCTTAACATCTTCCACATAAGCATCCCCCAAATAAATTATTGTAAAAAACAATTTATTTTAATCTCTGTATTAAATACGAACATAATAATTAGTACTAAAATTTTTATATTTAGTAGTATCGAAATATTATATTTTCAAAAGTCAATCAACATACCAAAACTGTAGATATGAAATATACCAACAGTTTTTACTGTGTGTGGACTAGACATGGTAAGTTGAGAATTAACCACGCAGTATTATCGGTATGTAATGATTATTATTTTGAATATTCGATAGCATCACCAATTTTTAAAACCACTCAAATATATTATTAGAACTAAACACCCATCCTCTAGGCGCATTTAGGACGGTGAAGTTGAAAAGATTTTCTAAACTCCGCTATTCTTTGCTGTGTCTATTCTATTCTATTCTTTTCGCTAAATTCCTCCTAAATTTTTGAAATTAAGAATTTTAAATAACTGTTTTTTAAGCATTGTGTTTACTTTTTTCATCATTTCTATATCCCCTTGTGTTTCTAATACAAACTTACGCATTCCTTATGGAACTAACCTGCACCGTTTGTTTAAGTATATTTATCCATAAGCTATTATCTGGTTTAGTTAAATAAAAAAACCTTAGAAAAATAATCTAAGGCAAAAACATTGCAACTTTATTTAAGAGTTTTAAGTTCTGTAGCTTTAGGTGAATTTGGGTGCTTTTTTATTATTGGGTAGATATTTTTTTGTTTTTTCGGGCAAAGTATAGAAGAAGTAATTGAAATAATAAAATAAAAACGAAAACAACTCCCAATACAATTAATGCTACTATTCTTAATTCCGGTGTTTGTTCTACGCCAGAACCATCTACTTTTCTAACCCCAATAAATATTGCTGTAGCAGCAAATAACACTAACCAAAATAGACTAGTTATCCACCACAATTTCATCATATTAACACTCCCTTTATTTACTAAAAAAACATCATATTGTATATTATAACAAAAAAATTTTGCGTTAATATGGATAAATTATTTTTGTTAAATAAAAAAACTCAATGGATATAAGAGTTGTTAATGCTGATATAAAAGATTTCAATGCTGTTAATATCATTGTTAAAGAATGACAGGATGAACATTCCAAAGCGTTACCACCTATTTTCAAGCAGTAGATCAAGTTATTCCACAAAGTTATTTTTACGAATTATTAGAAGGGGCTAATAGTGAAATCTTAGTAGCAAAATAGAAGAAGAAGTGGTGGGTTATGCTGTAATAGAAATAATTGAGTCTCCCCATTTGATTTCATGACACCAAGAAAATATGCTTACATAATGATCTTTTAGGAAATGCCAAAAAGCTCAAGAACGTATCAAAGTTCTTGAGCCTTTTTTATTTGAGCAATTATTTGTATAAGCTAATTATAAAGATTGATCAAACTTTGTATCTATCTAATACCAACTCTACAAATTATACCCCTTTTAAAACAACCTCTTACTAAGCTTTAGAAATATCAATAAATCCTTCTCCGAACACATCACGAACATCGTGTATAGCGATGAAAGCACTCGGATCAGTAGATTGAACAATCCGTTTCAACTTTATAACTTCTTGCTTACTAATAACAATATAAAGAATTTCCTTAGGGGTTTTTGTGTAATAACCATGACCTGAGTATACGGTTACCCCTCTGTCCATTAATGTAGTCACCTGTTTGGCAATGTCATTCGGTTTATCAGAAATAATCGTAATGGCCTTCTTCGGATTCAAGCCTTCGATTACAAATTCCATTACTTTCGTGCCTACATATAGCATAATAATTGTCAACATCAGCTTTTCCGCACCAATGATAAAATAAGATGAAAAAGCAACTATTAAATCAAAAAACAATAGACCATAGCTGATGCTCCATCCTAAATACTTTTGTGTTATCCTTGCTAAGATTGTAGTACCTGCTGTTGTTCCCCCAACCCGAATGATTAGGCCAATCCCGCACCCTACAAATATTCCTCCAAAAATGGCATTTACCATCAATTCATTAGAAGCAATATCCCAGCTTTCTGTCAGATGAAGAAAAAGCGAGTTCGAAACTACAGCAATAATCGTATAAATCGTTGTTATTTTATTCAAAAATTTATAACCGACTATTAACAAAAATGCATTCAGAATTAAGTTGACTAAACCTGGTGACCACTCAAATAAATAATAGGTAATAATCGTGATACCAGTTACTCCTCCTTCACCAAGCTCGTTCGGAATAACAAATAAATTAACACCTAACGCAAAAATAAACGCACCAATAATGATAAAAATAATGTCTGTGGTTCTTTTTTTCATATACTACCTCACTGCTTATAGAAATATTTACTAAGAACAAACTCTCACCATTATATCGTGGATCATTTAAATCGAACAGTAGTCTTTTATTTATTTTAATACAGGATTTTAATCAAACTTTATTATAAATCTACACAATAGAAGACGGAGTATCTTTTATATGCAATTCAGCACCTCCATTACTGAAGTCATGATGCCTACAAAACAACTTATTAATGTTTCGTTGTGCTTCTTTGTATCGGAAGCGGTATTGCCAGCAACTATGTAAGGTTCAATAACTTCCCTCGCCCAACTTATAAATGTTTTCTTCCAAGTAGTACCCCAACCAGCATACGAGTTAGCCCCTCATTACATATAAATCGGCTTTATAATTCAAAGAAATTTTTTCTCTTAGTAGGAATCCCACTTTTTTAGACAAGCATTCTAAATACATATAAAACGCCAATGATTATTTCCCCATTTAATTCGTTATTTTTTTATAGCTTTTGATTTTTTTATTCCCTGGTAATTCGTATTTTCCCCCTTGATCTTGCAACCTTGCATAATTTTTTTCGACTCTTCTGATGTCATTTTCACTTTATATCCCATCGACTATAGCTCCGTTTTTAATATAGTATGCCCAATTATGAAAATTTTAATCGCTTTCAGCCTACTCCCCTACCGGTTTTCATACACTTTTATATCCAGAACAAAATGATTGTATCCAAGAGTAAAGTTAGGAAGTGAAATAAGGAAAAATGGAGAGAGAAGCCGGGCGAGTGATAAAAGAGCCAGAAAAAAAGACAGGAAAAAGAACGAGGTCAAATCGTAAGATTGATATAAATGTATATTTATAATAAAGATTAATCAAATTAATACTAATAGCCTTGATAAACAAGCAAAAAGAAAGAGCATGTTTTTTAAAAAAGATTAATCAAAACACGCTCTTAATATATTTTATTGAATCATTCTTTTATAAAAAAGTTTGATTATTTCTATGATATCTCCCATGGCTTTTGGGACCGCTACTCTAATCCTTTAACTGATAGAAAACCTGTTCAATTTTGCCTCAGTACCAAGCATGACAGTATTAAGCTCATTCCCTCGGCTATCTTGTCCCCTTCTGAAATAGAGACTGCGTAAAAAATTCTTGCTGTTCACGCGAGCAATCACCTGACTGCGACTTCTCGGCAAATTGCAGCATTGCGCTAAGCCGTTAATCCAATCAGCGATTTCTTGATGTGGAACTAACTCTTTGTCAATCATCGTATCCACGATGTTGACCAACCGCTCATCATCCTCATCGCTAAAAATGTGTCTACCATTATGAAGCATGCCAGAAATAGCGACAAGAACCTCACGCAGCAGTGTGACGCTGCTCTCCTCGCACTGCACCAGCTCGACAAAAACATCCGCACCGTGAGACGCGCTGTGAGCCCAGCCTCCTACTGAAAGGTAACCCCGTAGATCCTTCTCCTCTTTATAATAACGTAGCATTGCATGCATTAATTGCTCAATTTCGGCTAGATTGAAAAACGGATTCTGTCTGTGGCGTTGCACAATCAAAGCGATAGGCAAGGCAGAGAACGTCCTTGTAAAAACTGACTGATCATCCTCGCTGCCAATATTATAGAACAAATGGTTTTCACCAGTCAGAACAGTTAAGAGACTACGCAGCTCCTCTCCACTGAACCTATTCTCTTCCTTAATCCACATATAAAACATCGGATAAATCAGGTTATCCCGTAATTCTGGCTGAGGATCGCCAATATATTGAAGTAACAAAGGTAAGAAATCTTGATGCTGCTCACCTTCGCGTAACTGATACTCATCCTTCTCAATTCTTTGCAAATCCAGCATCAATTTGGTCCTTGTATCGCTCATTTTCCCATCCCTCTCATCATTCGATCTATTCGGTCGATTGTTTTTTCAAATACTCTTAAACCTACGTTGTTATTTTTAAAAATTTTTTGCAATCTTATTTTTACTCCCGATTCATGAGCTGTAAATAACCTTTGACTCTACTTTAAGTCATCAATAAGAATTATTTCCGATAAACACAAACAACTTTACCGTTTTTACTCTTGATTACTTCAGCTTTCGGAATACTATTTCTACCGACCCCACAACCTAAATCTAGGACTTTTACGTTCTCTTTACCATCAAATAAATGTAATAAATCGGTTACCGTTTTTACAGGTTTGTGTAACCAAGAACCTTCTTCAAATAATTTATATTTATCATAACAATAATCGTGATATTTCTTCTCTTCATTTCGAATAAATTCAATTCTACTCAATGTTTTCACCCCTTACATCAAATTCTTTATTGAATGAAGAAACACCTTCTTAAACTATCCTGCCCCGTTAGTTCAATAAGAAAAAGGCTTCACTCCTTCTTGAAGTAAAGCACCCATTAGCTTAAAAAGTATAAATGGCGACAAAAAATCCAAATGCTGCAGCAATGATAGAAATTATTGCACTTGTTTTCCGTTTTGCTTTTAGTTCCAAAAACCCCGTAACCAAAGAAGACACACTTAAGAACAACAGCATATATGGCTTCACAATGATGTGATTTAAATGGAGGGAGAAGGAATATTAAAATATTAAGAATTATCTCATTGGTTATTGCTTTTGCATTAGCAGGTTATAGCCTTATTACTAAAGACTTTGAGTTTATACTCTAATTTTTGGTTATGAAAATCAAATTCTTTCTTCCACTAAACTGCCCCGTTAGTTCAATAAAGAAAAAAGAGCCATACATTTTGAAATTATTAGTACCATCATATTAGCTCCTTTAATTGATACGTTCAACGTACCAAGGGGTCTTATTGTTTATAAACGTTGTTTGAATACGGGCTTATTTTGTTTTGGTATGTAACTACTTTGGAATGATAAAACTTATCTCATATTGGGGTAAGTTTTTTATTGCTATCAACTTTTTCTTCATTTCACACGTCTAGTAGTTGTATACAATTTGAAAATGTTAAAAAGGAGCTTCTTTGGACATGAAAACAAGAAATGCATTTCAACATGAAGAGAAATTTGTCCAGTTTATTCGTGAACAGAAAGAACGTTTTTATTTGCTCGCTTATAACTATACGAAAAATGAACAGGACGCACTTGATGTTGTACAAGACAGTATTCAAAAAGCAATGCTTTCTCTCGATCGACTAGAAAATGTCGAGTATATGAAAAGCTGGTTTTATAAAATCGTCGTACGTACTTCCATTGATTTTTTACGTAAGCATAAACGCTTACATGTGACAGACGATGATACATTGCAATATTTAACACCTGCACAAGAGGATGTCTACGAAGACGTTGATTTAGAGCATGCGTTAGACGAGTTACCTCAAATGTATCGTGAAGTAGTCATTTTACACTATTTTGAAGATTTAAAGCTCGCTGATGTAGCCAATATCCTAAACATTAAGTTGAGTACAGCCAAAACTCGCCTTTATAAAGCGTTAAAACTCTTAAAAATTCAATTGCAAGATGTGAAGGGAGAAACAACACATGGATGAAAAATTAGAAGAAATAGAAAAGCAATATAATGAGGTACCCATTCCAAAAGAGCTTGATTTTGTGGTTGAAAACGCACTAGAGCAAGGCAAAAAGAAGAGAAAAAACCGAGCACCACTATGGTTACTTGGATCTGCAGCGGCAGCAATGCTTTTTACAGCTAGTTTAAATGTCAGTCCTGCAATGGCACAAACACTTTCAGAAATTCCTGTTGTTGGCAGCATCGTAAAAGTTTTAACATGGACTGAATATGAAGTTAAAGAAGACACATATGACGCTGACATTAAAGTACCTTCTATTGAAAACTTAGAAAATAAAGATCTTGCCAATACTTTAAATGAAAAATACCGTTCAGAAGGTAAGGCTCTTTATGATGACTTTATTTCTGAGGTTGATTATGTAAAGGAAATTGGAGGCGGTCATGCAGGGATTGATAGTGGTTATGAAATCAAAACAGTTACTGACCAAATCTTATCAATTGGCCGTTATACCGCCAATACAGTTGGATCATCTTCTACAACTATGCACTACGATACAATTGATAAACAAAATGAAATTTTAATTACACTACCGATGCTATTTAAAGACGATAGTTATATTAAAACGATCAGTGAAAACATTATTGAACAAATGCGTGAACAAGCTGCATCCGACCCAGATAAAACGTACTGGGTAAAAGGAGGAGGTCACCCTGATGAAGAAGTTATAGATGAATTTACAACTATTAAAGCTAATCAACAATTCTATATTTCAGATAAAGGTAAACTTGTTATTTCCTTCGATAAATACGAAGTAGCACAAGGCTATATGGGTATAGTAGAATTCGAAATCCCAACCGATGTCCTAAAAAATGATCTTGTAAGTTCTAAATATATTCATTAATCATTTTGCTAAAAAGTATTGTTCCAAAATACGAGGTATTTGACGATTAAATTGTCAAATACCTCGCTTTTTTATGTATGAAATACTTCTTTGGTTCTTCTTTTAAGAAGAGTATGATTATTTTAAATCTCCTTCTTCAACTAAACTGCCCCGTTAGTTTAAGTACATTTCTTCACAATCTTTATAGTGATATTAACATAAATATCCAACAAAAAAATCATCTCTCCTCCAAAAATCTAAAGAGGTGAGATGATTTTAATCAAACTTTATTACAAATAATCAAACTTTTTTATAAAGCAACAATTCATCCTTATAATAACAATTTCCTACTCAACCGTAACTGATTTAGCCAAGTTACGTGGTTTATCTACATCGCAACCGCGGTATAGTGCTGCATAGTAGCTTATAAGCTGTAATGGTACTACTGACATAAGTGGTGTTAGTAATGGGTGTACTTGTGGCAGGACAATAGCGTCGCCATCTTGTTCCATACCTTCCATAGAGATGATACATGGATTTGCACCACGTGCTGTGACTTCTTTCACATTCCCTCGGATGTTCAGGCTAACTGATTTTTGCGTAACAAGTGCTATTACTGGCGTACCTTCTTCAATAAGAGCTATTGTGCCATGTTTTAGTTCTCCTCCAGCAAAACCTTCAGCTTGGATGTAAGAGATTTCTTTTAATTTCAGTGCACCTTCTACACTTACACAATAATCGATATTACGACCGATGAAGAATGCGTTACGTGTTGTTGATAAATAGTCTTTAGATGCTATTTCAAAGACCTCTTTTGAATCGACAATTGACTGAATTGCATTCGCCACGATAGCTAACTCTTTTTTCAGGTCGAAGTTTACTTCAATTCTTTGAGATTTTGCTTCTACATAAGCTGCAATTGCTAATACCGCTACTTGGGCTACATATGCTTTAGTAGAGGCTACAGCGATTTCTGGACCTGCATGTAAGAGCATTGTGTAATCTGCTTCGCGTGACAGTGTTGAACCAGGTACGTTTGTAATTGTTAACGTTGGGTAACCAAGCTCTTTAATTTTCACTAATACTTGGCGGCTATCTGCTGTTTCACCAGATTGTGTTATGAAAATAAAGAGAGGTTTTTCAGATAGTAGTGGCATATTGTAGCCAAATTCGCTTGAGATATGCACTTCAACTGGAATACGTGCGATTTTCTCGAAGTATTCTTTACCTACTAAACCAGCGTGATAACTTGTGCCAGCTGCAATAATATATAAGCGATCTGCTTCGTGCAATGCTTCTGCAATTGCAGGGTCGATAGCCAGTTCACCTTGTTCATTTTCATAAGCTTGAATGATTTTGCGAACAACACTTGGTTGTTCATCGATTTCTTTCAACATGTAGTGAGGATATGTGCCTTTTTCAATGTCACTCATATCTAACTCAGCTGTATATGGAGACCGTTCTATTACTGTGCCATCTAGGTTTTTAATCGTCATCGCTTCTTTTCGTACGATTACGATTTCTTTGTCATGGAGTTCTACAAATTGATCTGTTACTTGTAGCATTGCCATAGCATCAGATGCCACGACGTTAAAACCTTCACCCACACCTACTAGTAACGGACTTTTATTTTTAGCGACGAAGATTGTTTCTTCTTCAGCTGCATCAAGTAAAGCAATAGCATATGAACCGTGTAGTAAAGCTAATGTATGACGGAATGCTTCTTCTGTAGTCATTCCATCAATCACAAACTTTTCAACTAACTGCACAATAACCTCTGTATCTGTATCGGATTTCATGTCCACGCCTTGTAAAAATTCTTCTTGCAATAAATGATAATTTTCAATAACACCATTATGCACAAGTGTAAATCTACCTGATGCACTTTGATGTGGATGCGCATTTAGTTGGTTTGGCACGCCATGAGTTGCCCAGCGTGTATGACCAATTCCTGTGTTAGCTAGAACGTCTTCTTCTACTACTGCACGTAAATCAGCGATACGTCCTTTTTCTTTAAAGACTGTAATCCCTGCTTCATTACGAAGTGCAATTCCTGAAGAGTCGTATCCACGGTATTCTAATTTTTCAAGGCCTTTTAAAAGGATTTCTTTCGCATCCATAAAGCCGATATATCCAACAATTCCACACATATTAAATTCCTCCGAAGTTTGCAAAATTAGCCGCAAGAAAGTATACCTCGTCTTCCTAAGAAGTCGGGGAAACATTCTTATGCTGCTGTGTCTTTGCCATTTTGCTTCTTTGTCCGTTCGATTACTCAAACGTTTTATAAGCAAAATTTCGATCGGGCAATGGCGATCGGGAGGCATCCGCCGAAACTTTCGATACTCCTCCACCTCGTCTGCTGAAGATCTATGTCGTCCAATTTCTTCAGCGCTGGCGCTATAATTGTTTTCCTTTGTTTTATGCGCTACTTTTGATTTCTCCTTCTGCGCAGCTACTATTTTAGTATAAAGATTAACTCTCTATACAGCAGCACCTTCATCATACTTAAATCACTATTCATAGTCAATCAGAAACATGCTTTGAAAAGGTTTACAAGGAAAAATAATATTTCCCACTATATTATACGTTCAAATTGCACCTTTTGTTCCCCACTTTCATAAAATCAACCGTTAATGTGTATACATTAACGGTTAGTTCATTATTATTTATCTAATAATTTTAGTAATTCTCTATTAAATGCTGGTATGTCATCGGGTGTACGACTTGTTACCAATTGATTTTGGCATACGAATACTTCCTCATCTTTATAAATCGCTCCCGCATTTTCCATATCTACACGAATAGATTTATAGCCAGTTGCCCCACGGCCATCTAAAGTCTTCGCGGATATCAATAATTGTGGACCATGACATATTGCAAATACAGGCTTTCTTGCATCCATAAATGCTTTTGTAAAATTGACAAATCGATCATCAGCTCTTAGTAAATCCGGTGAAAATCCACCTGGAATAAATAATGCATCAAAATCTTCTGTTTCCACATTATCAATGGCGTAATCAATTTTCACCTTTTCACCATGCTTACCTTCTACTTGATTGCCTACTTCATTTTCAATTGTAAATACTTCATGTCCAGCGTCTCTCATAGCTTTTGCAGGATCCGTAAATTCCACATCTTCAAACATATTCGTTATGACTGTTGCTACTTTTGCCATTTCCAATCACTCCTAAGTTGTTTGTTGAATAAGGGTACATTATCAACCCTACACTAAAACTATTCCACATTTGAAGTAAATTAAACATTAACATTTAATTTCAACGTAGGCTGGTGATTAGTACTACTATTTCTACGAAAAATAGCATTATACATTACTCCATTGATAAACTTCGAGTTATGAGATTAAGAAGTTAGTTAAATTAATATGATTTAAAATACAAAAAGGGCAAGCATCTCGAAATATGCTTGCCCTTTTTCTTCTATTATTCAGTTAATCCCATTTCCTCTTTTACAACGGCTGCAATTCGTTCTGCATAAGCTTCACAATTCTCAGTTGTCGATGCTTCGACCATTACACGAACTAATGGTTCAGTTCCTGATGGTCTAACAAGAATACGACCATTACCATTCATCTCTTGCTCTACCTCAGTAATTACTGCCGCTACTTGTGCATTTTTTGTAACAGCGTATTTATCTGTTACACGAATATTAATTAGCTTTTGAGGGAAAATCGTCATCTCAGCTGCTAGCTCAGATAATGTTTTACCTGTTAATTTCATCGCATTAACAAGTTGTAAACCTGTTAGTAAGCCATCACCTGTTGTGTTGTAATCAAGGAAAACAATATGCCCTGATTGCTCTCCGCCTAAGTTGTAATCGCCTTCGCGCATAGCTTCTACAACATAACGGTCACCTACTGCAGTTTGAATACTTTGCATACCATGTTCTTCTAGACCTTTATAGAAACCCATGTTACTCATAACCGTAGATACAACTGTATCTTTGTTTAAACGTCCTTTTTCTTGGAAGTGTTTAGCGCAAATATACATGATTTGATCTCCGTCAACGATATTACCCTTTTCATCGACAGCGATTAATCTGTCACCATCACCATCAAATGCAAGTCCAACATCTGCGCCTTTTTCAACTACCATTTTAGCTAGGTCTTCAGGATGTGTAGAACCTACACTCTCGTTAATGTTTAAGCCGTTTGGTGAAGCACCCATCGTTGATAAATCTGCTTCTAAGTCTGCAAATAGGTGTGCTGCGAGTGAAGATGTTGCACCATGTGCGCAATCTAATGCAATATGGATACCCGTAAACTCTTCTTCTACTGTCTGTTTCAGGTATTGAATGTACTTTTGACCGCCTTCTAAATAGTCACTTAATGATCCTAAGTCACCACCTGTTGGGCGAGGTAGATCATCTTGTTCTTGGTCTAATAAAGCTTCAATTTCTGCTTCTTGTTCATCAGTAAGTTTAAAACCATCGGGACCGAAGAATTTAATACCATTATCTGCGACTGGGTTATGAGATGCTGATATCATAACTCCTGCTTGACCACTCATAACACGTGTTAAATAAGCCACTCCTGGTGTGCTAATGACGCCTAGGCGCATTACCTCTGCTCCTACTGACAGCAAACCGGCTACAAGTGCTCCTTCAAGCATTTGTCCAGATATACGTGTATCACGACCAATTAATACTTTTGGACGTCCTGTGGCTTCTTTCGTTAAAACGTATCCACCGAAGCGACCGAGTTTAAATGCTAACTCAGGCGTCAGCTCACTATTGGCGACTCCGCGGACGCCGTCTGTACCGAAATATTTACCCATTTTGTTCTCTCCTTCAAAACTATCTACGATCCTTCAATCAAATTCGTTTAAGATATTCGTTCTATTCGAAGATTAGCGATGTTATTAGAAAGTGACCAGGTAAGATCCCTTGGTCCATCAACTTGAATAGATAGCTTATGATTTCCAATGTGTTTATCTGCTGCTTCAATATATATATCGAAATCATCGATATCTAGATTTGCTAAATCCTTTTCATCACCTTTAACAGTTAATGTAACTAAACCATTCTTTGGTGTGATAAAGTCGCTACTATAGTCCTCATCTAGGTTTCGAACGTCAACAGCTACATTCTTAAATTCTTTCGAGCTTATAATTGATGAAGTTTCTTTCTCGTCAGTCTCTTGTTCTTCGTCTTTAATTACTTCTTCATCAGTATTCGATTCGTTTTTCTCAACTACAGCTTGGACTTTTATGCTGTCTTCAGACAGCCGTGAAATGCCCTCTGGCTTATCAATATCAATATTAAAGATACCAGATTTTTTGATTTTAGATACATCTACATCAACATTAAGTTGTTCCATATTTTCAAGAGCAGCTTTTGATCCGAATAAAGTCATCTTGCTCGTTATGGGCGTCAATGACTTTATCGTGATATCTTTACCTGGCGTCCCTTTTTGATTTAAGACGACAGGTACTTCCTTAGTATACTCTCCAATGTCAACATTCACTTTAATCTTCCCTGGCTTCACTTGGACATCTAATTTGTTCATTTCACGATCAAGTATTTTTACATTTGCTTCCTGTTCAAAGGAACTCTTCAGTCCTTGCTCACCAGTAACTGTCGCTTTTACATAGCTTATGCTATCTACTGCACTTTTAGCGCCAGTAACTGTTACCGTATTAGGATTCGCTGTCATACTTTTCACGTAATAGTCTTCTGCGAGTAGTCTTTCATTAATTTCCGGATCGATTTTAAATGTTCTTGTTACCCTTTCTTCAATTGAAATATCAATTGTTGATGGGTCCATTTGTACTGATAATTTATCAGAAAAATTTTCATGTTGAATCGTTACTTTATGTTCCCCAATTGTTTGCTTACGTAAATCTACGAATACAGTATAATCACTCACTGCTTTCGTTTGTAAGACGATGGCCATTGGACCCTTGATCGTAACATCTACGGTTTTTGGAACTCCTGTAACGATTAAACTCTCATCATCATAGTAAACCTGTACGGGTACATTATGAAGCACGTCCGCTTGTGTCCCTGATGAAAAGCCATCAGAACTATCTTTTTCTTTTGGCTGAACCGTAAAAAATAGGAGCATAGCTAATGTTAGGGCTGTAATTCTTAAAAACCAGGGGCTTTCAATCAATTTATCCATCATTTTTTATTCCCCCTCCAGCTCCACTTAGAGGTATTTGTTGCTTCTAGCTCGGGGCCAAACCACGCTTTACGTAAACGCGCTTCAAATTCTTCAATTGAAAGGTCACGGTGTAAATCTCCATTAACCGTTAAACTAATTGCTCCCGTTTCTTCTGATACAATAATTGTTATGGCATCAGTCACTTCACTAATACCTATAGCGGCTCTATGACGTGTACCTAGTTCTTTCGAGATAAATGGACTTTCTGATAATGGTAAATAACAAGCTGCAGCTGCAATTTTGTTCTTTTGAACGATTACTGCTCCATCATGTAATGGTGTATTAGGTATGAAGATATTAATTAGTAATTCAGACGAAATTTCAGAGAACATCGGAATCCCTGTTTCTACATAATCATTCAAACCTGTTTCGCGTTCGATAGAAACAAGCGCTCCAATACGTCGCTTCGCCATGTAACTAACGGATTTTGACATCGCACTTACTAAGCGTGTACGCTCTTCATCTTCTTGTAAATTACTACGAGCAAATAGCTTACCACGACCAAGTTGTTCTAGTGCTCGACGTAACTCTGGTTGGAATATGATAATAATAGCGAGGAAACCAAAATTGATAACCTGTTGCATCATCCATCCCAGTGTATTAAGGCCTGCATATACAGTAATAATACGAATAATAATGATGACGAATATTCCCTTTAATAATTGGACAGCTTTTGTTCCTCTTATTAAGGTTAAAATTTTATAAATAACAAACCATACTAAAAGAATGTCCAGAATGTTCATCAACATTCTAATCCATACATTGTCGGTAAATTGTGTAATTTCATTAATAAAAGACATGTGGATCCCCCACTTTTCTAGCGAGTGCATATGTGTTCAGTATAGCACAACTCTTACTTTACTTGCTTAGATGAAACAGAAAAGTCTACCTCAAACAGTAGACTTTTTCATTTGTTTTATTCGTTTTTCCCTAAAAATGAAAGTATTTCTTTTCCACCATTTTTAATTTTATACCAAAGCCATTCAAATGCTTGATTAATCTCATCTATTTGACCTGTGACATTTGCTGTTGAAGCCATATATTGACCATTAATCACTGTGATATTACCATCTACCGAACCTTTTACAAGGATATCCCCATTCTTGACTACGATATCACCTGTCACAGTCTTCCCTTCAGGTACGATGACTGTTTGCCCCTCTACAACTAAGTTTGGCTGTTTGGTCACTGAAAATTCCTTATTATCATTAAAGCCTGTAAGAAGCGAGGCACTCATTAAGATACAAAACATTGCTGCTGCAACAAATATAGGATGGCGACGTAGCCATCTTTGGACACCGGCTCCTGATCTTCCTTTAGGTAGACGAACCATAACGTTTTGCTTGAAATCCAGAGGTACTGAAACGACGGCAGCACTTTTGACAAAGGCAATTGTGCTATTTAGCTCCTGCATATGTTGTCGACAGTTATCACAGCTTTGCAAATGTGCTTTTAGCTCGATTTCATGTTCACGACTAATATCACCATCTAAATATTCATGCATGTATTCACCAATATGTTTTGGACACGCATTCATAGTGAAATCCCTCCTACAGATTGCCTAATTGCTTTCTCAGAGCTTCACGCCCTCTGTGAATTCGAGTTTTGACTGTCCCAAGTGGCATATCTAAAATCTCGCTAATCTCCTGCAATGGCAATTCCTCTATATACTTTAAGACAATGACTGTTCGATATTTGTCTGGCAACTGGCTAATTTCATATTGAATTCGCTCCTGCAGCTCCATTCTTTCTACTTCTTCCTCAGGCAGCCTATCTGATGAGGAAATTTGAGAATACATATCTAGACCGTCCGTTCCAGCAACTTGTGCATCTAAGTAATAGTCCGGTTTCTTCTTCCTTATACGGTCTATACATAAATTCGTCGCTATACGGTACAGCCAAGTCGAAAATTTTCGATTCAAATCAAAAGTATGAAGATTAATATACGCACGGACAAATGCCTCCTGCGCTATATCTTCCGCTTCATGTTGATTGCCAAGCATGCGATAACAAACTTGGTACAGCTTTTGCTGGTAGAGGCTCACAATATCAGAATACGCACTTTGATCGCCTTTCAGCACTTGTTTTATTCTCTTGTTGATTAATGCGTCCATTGTGATTTCCCTCCGCCCATGCGGCTGTTATTCTATATACGAGTCGCCCATAATGTAAGTTTCATTTTTTTGAAAAAAATTTTTTAAAGCTCTAAAAAATCTTTCTTCCATAATTATAACAAATATGTAAGTAAAAATGATTCAAATTCATAAGAAACTCTTCTTTTCAGGACTTAATTACTTGCCAATAAGTTCCCATTTCAAAAAAACCTAAACTTTTCAGCAATTATAAAAGGACGGGCATGCCCGTCCTTTTACATTACATTAATTTTTCACCGAATAACGATCCCATTAAAGCAACTGCTACATCTGCTGTTTTATTTTTTTCATCTAGGATTGGATTTACTTCTACAAATTCAGCTGAGGTAATCATTTCTGATTCATATAACATCTCCATCGCTAAATGGCTTTCACGATATGTAATACCTCCTGGAACAGGCGTCCCAACTCCTGGCGTGTAAAGCGGGTCTATTCCATCTAGATCCAGTGACAAATGCAATCCATCTACATTTTTCCCTCTCAAATAAATAATTGCATCTTGAATAACTTTAGTCATTCCCACTCTATCAATTTCATGCATGGTGTACACTTTAATTCCTTTTTCTTTTATTAATTCACGTTCCCCTGGATCCACCGAGCGAGCACCTATAATTACAATATTCTCAGGTTTCACTTTTGGAGCATAATCACGAATGTTTACCAGCTTTTCATGACCAAGTCCAATACTTACAGCTAGTGGCATACCATGAATATTACCAGATGGTGAAGTATCACCTGTATTCAAATCTGCATGTGCATCATACCAAATAACTCCTAAATTCTCATAATGGTCTGATAAACCTGCAAGTGTGCCTATTGCAATACTATGATCTCCACCAAGCACAAGCGGAAAATGATTTTGTAAAACGACATCATGTACCTTATTTGCAAGCTTTGTACTGGCTTCAGTTACAGCTGATAAATTTCGTAAGTTTGTATCAGCTGATACCTCACGCTCAGATATCCCAATCTCAATATCACCCTCGTCTATCACTTCATAGCCCATTGCTTCTAATCTTTCTACAGCGCCCGCATATCGGATCGCACTTGGTCCCATATCAACCCCACGACGTGTTTGACCAAGATCCATTGGTACACCTATTAATGAAACATTTAATTTATGCATTATTTTATTCCCCCTTTGTGTATTACCTATATTGTAAATGCTAGAATCATGTTGGCTCAACCCCACAAAATTCTGAATATTTATACAAAATATTAAACACTTAAATAGAGAACAAAGTTGCAACAAAAGTAAGTACTACACTATTGTTCAAATTGAATTTATCAGTAGTTATACAAAGTTACGCACTCTATTAAAAATACCCCTTGAAAAGTATAGGGGACCCCTTATTTTTTTACACTACTAACCACAAAAAAACCTCTCTCTACAAAGTGTAGAAAGAGGTTGAAATTTTATATGAAAGTGAGCCATGTAGGATTCGAACCTACGACCCTCTGATTAAAAGTCAGATGCTCTACCAACTGAGCTAATGGCTCATAAAATTAAAAATGGCTGGGGTACCTGGATTCGAACCAGGGCATGACGGAATCAAAATCCGTTGCCTTACCGCTTGGCTATACCCCAACAATGAATAATGAATATTTTATATAAAAAAATGGTGGAGGGGGACGGATTCGAACCGCCGAACCCGAAGGAGCGGATTTACAGTCCGCCGCGTTTAGCCTCTTCGCTACCCCTCCGAAAAAAATATGGTGGAGGATGACGGGATCGAACCGCCGACCCCCTGCTTGTAAGGCAGGTGCTCTCCCAGCTGAGCTAATCCTCCATGGATATGTAAAATAATTTTTAAAAATGGTGACCCCTACGGGATTCGAACCCGTGTTACCGCCGTGAAAGGGCGGTGTCTTAACCGCTTGACCAAGGGGCCATTAATGCCGTACTGCTTAAAACAGGACAAGAATTATATTAACACTATTTAAATAAAAATGCAATACTTTATTTAAAAATATTAAAAAATTCATCTTACTAAACAAAATTCGATATTTTTCTACTTCTGGATAAATAATTGAAAGCTTCCAACCGGGCTCGAACCGGTGACCTCTTCCTTACCATGGAAGCACTCTACCTGCTGAGCTATGGAAGCATAGACAAAAAAATGGCTCCGAAGGTAGGACTCGAACCTACGACCGATCGGTTAACAGCCGATTGCTCTACCACTGAGCTACTTCGGAACAATAATATTATCGCTTCTTTAGATGTTACTTTTATCGAACACAAATATTATTATAACAGCATATTAAAACATTTCAAGCTATTTAAGGAAAAAAGTTTTAATTATTATGCATTTAAATATACCTATATTTTTTACAGCAATTCTAACTATCATAAAAACCCTATTTAAGCGTTTTAAGGCGTTTTAAGCGTAATCTAACATTAGATTACCAACATATATCGATTATGCTCCTAAAGGCTATTAAAATGATATTTTCATAACAATTGGTGGACTATTTTCAATTTGGATTCTTATACTTTTATACACAAACTCCACTTTTCTGTATAATTCCTGCGCAACTATATTACCATCATTAGCTGCTAGAACTATTCCATTAATAAGCGGATATTTTCCTTTATATACATCGGTAACTGAGATAGTATATTTGTTGCATAACCTTTTCTATAATACAAATAATTTGTTAAGCATGAGCCTAATAAAATTGTATTGGAATTATCTGAGTATGACTACACATCCAAATTATTATGTAAAACAAAGAAACTCAGCATTTCACAATTATAAAATGCAATAATTGGATGCCTGTCTATATCCGTTTTACACAACTCAAGAGTAGCTAATGGCGGATTTGTAAATTGTAGCTGATATTCAGTGATTCAATACTTATCTAATAACTCTGCACATCGATTGTATATGAAAATAAGTTGAAAACGAATTATCTGATGATAAAAAGTTCCATACGCAATATGGAGAAATCAAGAATTCCACAACCCTACCTATTATAACTATTTTCTAAATAAAAAAGCACAACTGATTAAATCAGCTGCGCTTTGATGTGCCTAGCAACGTCCTACTCTCACAGGGGGAAACCCCCAACTACCATCGGCGCTAAAGAGCTTAACTTCCGTGTTCGGCATGGGAACGGGTGTGACCTCTTTGCCATCATCACTAGACTATATTAGAGAACTTGTTCTCTCAAAACTGGATAAATTACATTGAAGTTTGTTAAGTAAAATTTGGTTAAGTCCTCGATCTATTAGTATTCGTCAGCTCCGTATGTCGCCACACTTCCACCTCGAACCTATCTACCTCATCGTCTTTGAGGGATCTTACTTACTTGCGTAATGGGAAATCTCATCTTGAGGGGGGCTTCATGCTTAGATGCTTTCAGCACTTATCCCGTCCACACATAGCTACCCAGCGATGCCCTTGGCAGAACAACTGGTACACCAGCGGTGTGTCCATCCCGGTCCTCTCGTACTAAGGACAGCTCCTCTCAAATTTCCTACGCCCACGACGGATAGGGACCGAACTGTCTCACGACGTTCTGAACCCAGCTCGCGTACCGCTTTAATGGGCGAACAGCCCAACCCTTGGGACCGACTACAGCCCCAGGATGCGATGAGCCGACATCGAGGTGCCAAACCTCCCCGTCGATGTGGACTCTTGGGGGAGATAAGCCTGTTATCCCCGGGGTAGCTTTTATCCGTTGAGCGATGGCCCTTCCATGCGGAACCACCGGATCACTAAGCCCGTCTTTCGACCCTGCTCGACTTGTAGGTCTCGCAGTCAAGCTCCCTTATGCCTTTACACTCTACGAATGATTTCCAACCATTCTGAGGGAACCTTTGGGCGCCTCCGTTACTCTTTAGGAGGCGACCGCCCCAGTCAAACTGCCCGCCTGACACTGTCTCCTACCCCGCTAAGGGGCATGGGTTAGAAGTTCAATACATCTAGGGTAGTATCCCACCAACGCCTCCTCCGAAGCTGGCGCTCCGGAATCTCTGGCTCCTACCTATCCTGTACAAGATGTATCAAAATTCAATATCAGGCTACAGTAAAGCTCCACGGGGTCTTTCCGTCCTGTCGCGGGTAACCTGCATCTTCACAGGTACTATAATTTCACCGAGTCTCTCGTTGAGACAGTGCCCAGATCGTTACGCCTTTCGTGCGGGTCGGAACTTACCCGACAAGGAATTTCGCTACCTTAGGACCGTTATAGTTACGGCCGCCGTTTACTGGGGCTTCAATTCGCACCTTCGCTTGCGCTAAGCACTCCTCTTAACCTTCCAGCACCGGGCAGGCGTCAGCCCCTATACGTCACCTTACGGTTTTGCAGAGACCTGTGTTTTTGCTAAACAGTCGCCTGGGCCTATTCACTGCGGCTCTCTCGGGCTTTCACCCTACTAGAGCACCCCTTCTCCCGAAGTTACGGGGTCATTTTGCCGAGTTCCTTAACGAGAGTTCTCTCGCACACCTTAGGATTCTCTCCTCGACTACCTGTGTCGGTTTGCGGTACGGGCACCTTTTACCTCGCTAGAGGCTTTTCTTGGCAGTGTGAAATCAGGAACTCCGGACATACGTCCTCGTCATCACAGCTCAACGTTATAGAAATGGGATTTGCCTCATTTCACGCCTCACTGCTTGAACATGCATAACCAACAGCATGCTTACCCTATCCTACTGCGTCCCCCCATTGCTCAAATGGTAAATAGGTGGTACAGGAATATCAACCTGTTGTCCATCGCCTACGCCTATCGGCCTCGGCTTAGGTCCCGACTAACCCTGAGCGGACGAGCCTTCCTCAGGAAACCTTAGTCATTCGGTGGACGGGATTCTCACCCGTCTTTCGCTACTCATACCGGCATTCTCACTTCTAAGCGCTCCACCAGTCCTTCCGGTCTGACTTCACAGCACTTAGAACGCTCTCCTACCACGGACATCTAAGATGTCCATCCACAGCTTCGGTGAATTGTTTAGCCCCGATACATTTTCGGCGCAGCGTCACTCGACCAGTGAGCTATTACGCACTCTTTAAATGATGGCTGCTTCTGAGCCAACATCCTGGTTGTCTAAGCAACGTCACATCCTTTTCCACTTAACAATTACTTTGGGACCTTAGCTGGTGGTCTGGGCTGTTTCCCTCTTGACTACGGATCTTATCACTCGCAGTCTGACTCCCGTGCATAAATCACTGGCATTCGGAGTTTGTCTGAATTCGGTAATCCGGGATGGACCCCTAGTTCAAACAGTGCTCTACCTCCAGGATTCTTTATCACGAGGCTAGCCCTAAAGCTATTTCGGAGAGAACCAGCTATCTCCAGGTTCGATTGGAATTTCTCCGCTACCCACACCTCATCCCCGCACTTTTCAACGTACGTGGGTTCGGGCCTCCAGTAAGTGTTACCTTACCTTCACCCTGGACATGGGTAGATCACCTGGTTTCGGGTCTACAACCACATACTCATTCGCCCTATTCAGACTCGCTTTCGCTGCGGCTCCGTCTTCTAAAACTTAACCTCGCATGTAATCGTAACTCGCCGGTTCATTCTACAAAAGGCACGCTATCACCCATTAACGGGCTCTAACTACTTGTAGGCACATGGTTTCAGGATCTATTTCACTCCCCTTCCGGGGTGCTTTTCACCTTTCCCTCACGGTACTGGTTCACTATCGGTCACTAGGTAGTATTTAGCCTTGGGAGATGGTCCTCCCAGATTCCGACGGAATTTCACGTGTTCCGCCGTACTCAGGATACACTCAAGAGAGAATGAACTTTCAACTACAGGGCTGTTACCTGCTCTGGCGGGCCTTTCCAGACCGCTTCGTTTAACTCATTCCTTTGTAACTCCATATAGAGTGTCCTACAACCCCAAGAGGCAAGCCTCTTGGTTTGGGCTATTCCCGTTTCGCTCGCCGCTACTCAGGGAATCGATTTTTCTTTCTCTTCCTCCAGGTACTTAGATGTTTCAGTTCCCTGGGTCTGCCATCAAGACGCTATGTATTCACGTCAAGATACTGCTCCATTACGAACAGTGGGTTCCCCCATTCGGAAATCTCCGGATCAAAGCTCACTTACAGCTCCCCGAAGCATATCGGTGTTAGTGCCGTCCTTCTTCGGCTCCTAGTGCCAAGGCATCCGCCATGCGCCCTTAATAACTTAACCTAAAAGTTAGTTATTAAGCCTAAAAAACTTAATAATAAAAAATGTGTTACTTAATTTGCTTCAATGTCGTTTTATCCAGTTTTCAAAGAACAATATTGGTGGAGCCTAGCGGGATCGAACCGCTGACCTCCTGCGTGCAAGGCAGGCGCTCTCCCAGCTGAGCTAAGGCCCCAAAAAAAGAAAAATGGTGGGCCTAAATGGACTCGAACCATCGACCTCACGCTTATCAGGCGTGCGCTCTAACCAGCTGAGCTATAGGCCCCTTTTTCGGAAAAATATAAGGTTTTATAAACCTTCAAAACTGAACGCAAGACGTTAATCGACAGATCCAAGATCTGTTTCCGTAATTATCCTTAGAAAGGAGGTGATCCAGCCGCACCTTCCGATACGGCTACCTTGTTACGACTTCACCCCAATCATCTATCCCACCTTCGGCGGCTGGCTCCATAAAGGTTACCTCACCGACTTCGGGTGTTACAAACTCTCGTGGTGTGACGGGCGGTGTGTACAAGGCCCGGGAACGTATTCACCGTGGCATGCTGATCCACGATTACTAGCGATTCCGGCTTCATGTAGGCGAGTTGCAGCCTACAATCCGAACTGAGAACGATTTTATGAGATTAGCATACCCTCGCGAGTTAGCGACTCTTTGTATCGTCCATTGTAGCACGTGTGTAGCCCAGGTCATAAGGGGCATGATGATTTGACGTCATCCCCACCTTCCTCCGGTTTGTCACCGGCAGTCACCTTAGAGTGCCCAACTAAATGATGGCAACTAAGATCAAGGGTTGCGCTCGTTGCGGGACTTAACCCAACATCTCACGACACGAGCTGACGACAACCATGCACCACCTGTCACCAATGTCCCCGAAGGGAAAACTCTATCTCTAGAGCGGTCATTGGGATGTCAAGACCTGGTAAGGTTCTTCGCGTTGCTTCGAATTAAACCACATGCTCCACCGCTTGTGCGGGCCCCCGTCAATTCCTTTGAGTTTCAACCTTGCGGCCGTACTCCCCAGGCGGAGTGCTTAATGCGTTAGCTGCAGCACTAAGGGGCGGAAACCCCCTAACACTTAGCACTCATCGTTTACGGCGTGGACTACCAGGGTATCTAATCCTGTTTGCTCCCCACGCTTTCGCGCCTCAGTGTCAGTTACAGACCAGAAAGTCGCCTTCGCCACTGGTGTTCCTCCAAATCTCTACGCATTTCACCGCTACACTTGGAATTCCACTTTCCTCTTCTGCACTCAAGTCTCCCAGTTTCCAATGACCCTCCACGGTTGAGCCGTGGGCTTTCACATCAGACTTAAGAAACCACCTGCGCGCGCTTTACGCCCAATAAATCCGGACAACGCTTGCCACCTACGTATTACCGCGGCTGCTGGCACGTAGTTAGCCGTGGCTTTCTAATAAGGTACCGTCAAGGTACGTTCAGTTACTAACGTACTTGTTCTTCCCTTACAACAGAGTTTTACGATCCGAAAACCTTCATCACTCACGCGGCGTTGCTCCATCAGACTTTCGTCCATTGTGGAAGATTCCCTACTGCTGCCTCCCGTAGGAGTTTGGGCCGTGTCTCAGTCCCAATGTGGCCGATCACCCTCTCAGGTCGGCTATGCATCGTTGCCTTGGTAGGCCATTACCCCACCAACTAGCTAATGCACCGCGGGCCCATCTAGTAGTGACAGCCGAAACCGCCTTTCAGCATTTTGCCATGTGACAAAATGGATTATTCGGTATTAGCCCCGGTTTCCCGGAGTTATCCCAATCTACTAGGTAGGTTGCCCACGTGTTACTCACCCGTCCGCCGCTAAATCAGAAGAAGCAAGCTTCTTCATCATTCGCTCGACTTGCATGTATTAGGCACGCCGCCAGCGTTCGTCCTGAGCCAGGATCAAACTCTCCATAAAAGTAGTTTGAAAGCTCATTAGCTTTGCTAGCGTATCATCCGAAGATGATATCTATTTTTGTTTTGATCCACCAACAGAGTTGATGTTCAAAAACATTTATTGATTAACGTCTTGCATGTTCAGTTTTCAAGGTTCATAAGATATATATGGTGGAGCCTAGCGGGATCGAACCGCTGACCTCCTGCGTGCAAGGCAGGCGCTCTCCCAGCTGAGCTAAGGCCCCGTATGGGTATAAGTAATAATGGTCGGGAAGACAGGATTCGAACCTGCGACCCCTTGGTCCCAAACCAAGTGCTCTACCAAGCTGAGCTACTTCCCGTTAATGGCGCGCCCGGCAGAAGTCGAATCCACAACCTTCTGATCCGTAGTCAGACGCTCTATCCAATTGAGCTACGGGCGCATATATTATCACTTGTATTAAATTAAAAGAAATGGTGCCGAGGACCGGAATCGAACCGGTACGGTAGTCACCTACCGCAGGATTTTAAGTCCTGTGCGTCTGCCAGTTCCGCCACCCCGGCATATTTTGGAGCGGAAGACGAGGTTCGAACTCGCGACCCCCACCTTGGCAAGGTGGTGTTCTACCACTGAACTACTTCCGCAATATGCTGATAAACTTAAAAATTATGGTGCGGGTGAAGGGAGTCGAACCCCCACGCCTTGCGGCGCTAGATCCTAAGTCTAGTGCGTCTGCCAGTTCCGCCACACCCGCATATAATGTTTTTTAAAAAATGGTGAGCCATGTAGGATTCGAACCTACGACCCTCTGATTAAAAGTCAGATGCTCTACCAACTGAGCTAATGGCTCAAATAAAATGAATGGTGCCGGCGAAAGGAGTCGAACCCTCGACCTACTGATTACAAGTCAGTTGCTCTACCAACTGAGCTACACCGGCAATGTTTATTTGAAAAATGGTGGAGGATGACGGGATCGAACCGCCGACCCCCTGCTTGTAAGGCAGGTGCTCTCCCAGCTGAGCTAATCCTCCATATTATTCGCCTAGCAACGTCCTACTCTCACAGGGGGAAACCCCCAACTACCATCGGCGCTAAAGAGCTTAACTTCCGTGTTCGGCATGGGAACGGGTGTGACCTCTTTGCTATCGTCACTAGACTATTTTAAGACAAGAATTATTATATCACTTCACTTAGCTAAAAGCAAGTGTTTTTTAAACTTTTTTAATAAGTTTTTCTTGTTCTCTCAAAACTGGATAAATTACATTGAAGTTTGTTAAGTAAAATTTGGTTAAGTCCTCGATCTATTAGTATTCGTCAGCTCCGTATGTCGCCACACTTCCACCTCGAACCTATCTACCTCATCGTCTTTGAGGGATCTTACTTACTTGCGTAATGGGAAATCTCATCTTGAGGGGGGCTTCATGCTTAGATGCTTTCAGCACTTATCCCGTCCACACATAGCTACCCAGCGATGCCCTTGGCAGAACAACTGGTACACCAGCGGTGTGTCCATCCCGGTCCTCTCGTACTAAGGACAGCTCCTCTCAAATTTCCTACGCCCACGACGGATAGGGACCGAACTGTCTCACGACGTTCTGAACCCAGCTCGCGTACCGCTTTAATGGGCGAACAGCCCAACCCTTGGGACCGACTACAGCCCCAGGATGCGATGAGCCGACATCGAGGTGCCAAACCTCCCCGTCGATGTGGACTCTTGGGGGAGATAAGCCTGTTATCCCCGGGGTAGCTTTTATCCGTTGAGCGATGGCCCTTCCATGCGGAACCACCGGATCACTAAGCCCGTCTTTCGACCCTGCTCGACTTGTAGGTCTCGCAGTCAAGCTCCCTTATGCCTTTACACTCTACGAATGATTTCCAACCATTCTGAGGGAACCTTTGGGCGCCTCCGTTACTCTTTAGGAGGCGACCGCCCCAGTCAAACTGCCCGCCTGACACTGTCTCCTACCCCGCTAAGGGGCATGGGTTAGAAGTTCAATACATCTAGGGTAGTATCCCACCAACGCCTCCTCCGAAGCTGGCGCTCCGGAATCTCTGGCTCCTACCTATCCTGTACAAGATGTATCAAAATTCAATATCAGGCTACAGTAAAGCTCCACGGGGTCTTTCCGTCCTGTCGCGGGTAACCTGCATCTTCACAGGTACTATAATTTCACCGAGTCTCTCGTTGAGACAGTGCCCAGATCGTTACGCCTTTCGTGCGGGTCGGAACTTACCCGACAAGGAATTTCGCTACCTTAGGACCGTTATAGTTACGGCCGCCGTTTACTGGGGCTTCAATTCGCACCTTCGCTTGCGCTAAGCACTCCTCTTAACCTTCCAGCACCGGGCAGGCGTCAGCCCCTATACGTCACCTTACGGTTTTGCAGAGACCTGTGTTTTTGCTAAACAGTCGCCTGGGCCTATTCACTGCGGCTCTCTCGGGCTTTCACCCTACTAGAGCACCCCTTCTCCCGAAGTTACGGGGTCATTTTGCCGAGTTCCTTAACGAGAGTTCTCTCGCACACCTTAGGATTCTCTCCTCGACTACCTGTGTCGGTTTGCGGTACGGGCACCTTTTACCTCGCTAGAGGCTTTTCTTGGCAGTGTGAAATCAGGAACTCCGGACATACGTCCTCGTCATCACAGCTCAACGTTATAGAAATGGGATTTGCCTCATTTCACGCCTCACTGCTTGAACATGCATAACCAACAGCATGCTTACCCTATCCTACTGCGTCCCCCCATTGCTCAAATGGTAAATAGGTGGTACAGGAATATCAACCTGTTGTCCATCGCCTACGCCTATCGGCCTCGGCTTAGGTCCCGACTAACCCTGAGCGGACGAGCCTTCCTCAGGAAACCTTAGTCATTCGGTGGACGGGATTCTCACCCGTCTTTCGCTACTCATACCGGCATTCTCACTTCTAAGCGCTCCACCAGTCCTTCCGGTCTGACTTCACAGCACTTAGAACGCTCTCCTACCACGGACATCTAAGATGTCCATCCACAGCTTCGGTGAATTGTTTAGCCCCGATACATTTTCGGCGCAGCGTCACTCGACCAGTGAGCTATTACGCACTCTTTAAATGATGGCTGCTTCTGAGCCAACATCCTGGTTGTCTAAGCAACGTCACATCCTTTTCCACTTAACAATTACTTTGGGACCTTAGCTGGTGGTCTGGGCTGTTTCCCTCTTGACTACGGATCTTATCACTCGCAGTCTGACTCCCGTGCATAAATCACTGGCATTCGGAGTTTGTCTGAATTCGGTAATCCGGGATGGACCCCTAGTTCAAACAGTGCTCTACCTCCAGGATTCTTTATCACGAGGCTAGCCCTAAAGCTATTTCGGAGAGAACCAGCTATCTCCAGGTTCGATTGGAATTTCTCCGCTACCCACACCTCATCCCCGCACTTTTCAACGTACGTGGGTTCGGGCCTCCAGTAAGTGTTACCTTACCTTCACCCTGGACATGGGTAGATCACCTGGTTTCGGGTCTACAACCACATACTCATTCGCCCTATTCAGACTCGCTTTCGCTGCGGCTCCGTCTTCTAAAACTTAACCTCGCATGTAATCGTAACTCGCCGGTTCATTCTACAAAAGGCACGCTATCACCCATTAACGGGCTCTAACTACTTGTAGGCACATGGTTTCAGGATCTATTTCACTCCCCTTCCGGGGTGCTTTTCACCTTTCCCTCACGGTACTGGTTCACTATCGGTCACTAGGTAGTATTTAGCCTTGGGAGATGGTCCTCCCAGATTCCGACGGAATTTCACGTGTTCCGCCGTACTCAGGATACACTCAAGAGAGAATGAACTTTCAACTACAGGGCTGTTACCTGCTCTGGCGGGCCTTTCCAGACCGCTTCGTTTAACTCATTCCTTTGTAACTCCATATAGAGTGTCCTACAACCCCAAGAGGCAAGCCTCTTGGTTTGGGCTATTCCCGTTTCGCTCGCCGCTACTCAGGGAATCGATTTTTCTTTCTCTTCCTCCAGGTACTTAGATGTTTCAGTTCCCTGGGTCTGCCATCAAGACGCTATGTATTCACGTCAAGATACTGCTCCATTACGAACAGTGGGTTCCCCCATTCGGAAATCTCCGGATCAAAGCTCACTTACAGCTCCCCGAAGCATATCGGTGTTAGTGCCGTCCTTCTTCGGCTCCTAGTGCCAAGGCATCCGCCATGCGCCCTTAATAACTTAACCTAAAAGTTAGTTATTAAGCCTAAAAAACTTAATAATAAAAAATGTGTTACTTAATTTGCTTCAATGTCGTTTTATCCAGTTTTCAAAGAACAAGGTTTTGAAGATCATTTTACAATGAGCCTTCAAAACTGAACGCAAGACGTTAATCGACAGATCCAAGATCTGTTTCCGTAATTATCCTTAGAAAGGAGGTGATCCAGCCGCACCTTCCGATACGGCTACCTTGTTACGACTTCACCCCAATCATCTATCCCACCTTCGGCGGCTGGCTCCATAAAGGTTACCTCACCGACTTCGGGTGTTACAAACTCTCGTGGTGTGACGGGCGGTGTGTACAAGGCCCGGGAACGTATTCACCGTGGCATGCTGATCCACGATTACTAGCGATTCCGGCTTCATGTAGGCGAGTTGCAGCCTACAATCCGAACTGAGAACGATTTTATGAGATTAGCATACCCTCGCGAGTTAGCGACTCTTTGTATCGTCCATTGTAGCACGTGTGTAGCCCAGGTCATAAGGGGCATGATGATTTGACGTCATCCCCACCTTCCTCCGGTTTGTCACCGGCAGTCACCTTAGAGTGCCCAACTAAATGATGGCAACTAAGATCAAGGGTTGCGCTCGTTGCGGGACTTAACCCAACATCTCACGACACGAGCTGACGACAACCATGCACCACCTGTCACCAATGTCCCCGAAGGGAAAACTCTATCTCTAGAGCGGTCATTGGGATGTCAAGACCTGGTAAGGTTCTTCGCGTTGCTTCGAATTAAACCACATGCTCCACCGCTTGTGCGGGCCCCCGTCAATTCCTTTGAGTTTCAACCTTGCGGCCGTACTCCCCAGGCGGAGTGCTTAATGCGTTAGCTGCAGCACTAAGGGGCGGAAACCCCCTAACACTTAGCACTCATCGTTTACGGCGTGGACTACCAGGGTATCTAATCCTGTTTGCTCCCCACGCTTTCGCGCCTCAGTGTCAGTTACAGACCAGAAAGTCGCCTTCGCCACTGGTGTTCCTCCAAATCTCTACGCATTTCACCGCTACACTTGGAATTCCACTTTCCTCTTCTGCACTCAAGTCTCCCAGTTTCCAATGACCCTCCACGGTTGAGCCGTGGGCTTTCACATCAGACTTAAGAAACCACCTGCGCGCGCTTTACGCCCAATAAATCCGGACAACGCTTGCCACCTACGTATTACCGCGGCTGCTGGCACGTAGTTAGCCGTGGCTTTCTAATAAGGTACCGTCAAGGTACGTTCAGTTACTAACGTACTTGTTCTTCCCTTACAACAGAGTTTTACGATCCGAAAACCTTCATCACTCACGCGGCGTTGCTCCATCAGACTTTCGTCCATTGTGGAAGATTCCCTACTGCTGCCTCCCGTAGGAGTTTGGGCCGTGTCTCAGTCCCAATGTGGCCGATCACCCTCTCAGGTCGGCTATGCATCGTTGCCTTGGTAGGCCATTACCCCACCAACTAGCTAATGCACCGCGGGCCCATCTAGTAGTGACAGCCGAAACCGCCTTTCAGCATTTTGCCATGTGACAAAATGGATTATTCGGTATTAGCCCCGGTTTCCCGGAGTTATCCCAATCTACTAGGTAGGTTGCCCACGTGTTACTCACCCGTCCGCCGCTAAATCAGAAGAAGCAAGCTTCTTCATCATTCGCTCGACTTGCATGTATTAGGCACGCCGCCAGCGTTCGTCCTGAGCCAGGATCAAACTCTCCATAAAAGTAGTTTGAAAGCTCATTAGCTTTGCTAGCGTATCATCCGAAGATGATATCTATTTTTTTGTTTTGACCCACCAACAGAGTTGATGTTCAAAAACATTTATTGATTAACGTCTTGCATGTTCAGTTTTCAAGGTTCATTTTGTTTGCCACTTCGTTAGCGACATTCAATATTATATCAGGATAACTTTTCGTTGTCAACAACTTTTTTAAGTTATTTTCAAACCGTTGTTTCAAACTTGTTATCATTGCTTGTTTATCAGCAACTTTTATATCTTATCAAATTCACTACTCAGTGTCAACAACTTTTTTAAGTTATTTTCAAACCGTTTTGTTAGCTAAATTAGCAACTTAATTAATATACCACTATATTAATTCTAATGCAACATCTTTTTTCAAAAAAGTAAACTTATATATAAGTTAATATTAGATGCTTTCAAAAATAGCTTGTCTTCTATTGTAATGAACTTCTTAGTAATTTTCAAACAAAAAGCTAACCACTCTAATAGAACGTAAACAAAAAAGACTCTAGCATTAACTAGAGTCTTTTCTATAAGAAAACCTTAGTATTTAATCACGTGGACGCATTGTAGGGAACAATAATACATCACGTATAGTTTGTGAATTCGTTAACAACATGATTAAGCGATCAATGCCGATACCTAATCCACCTGTTGGCGGCATACCATACTCTAACGCTTCAATGAAGTCATCATCCATTTCGTGCGCTTCGTCATTACCCGCTTCTTTTTCAGCAAGCTGCGCTTCAAAGCGTTCACGTTGATCGATTGGATCATTTAATTCAGTAAAGGCATTTGCATGCTCACGACGTACAATGAATAATTCAAAACGATCTGTGAATCGCTCATCTTCAGGGTTTTTCTTAGCTAACGGAGAAATTTCCACTGGGTGACCATAGATAAATGTAGGTTGAACTAATGTTTCTTCTATTTTTTGTTCGAAGAATTCATTAATAATATGACCCACTTCCATAGAGTCTTTAATTTCAACACCATGTTCTTTTGCATGCGCTCGTGCTTCTTCTTTAGACATTGGAGTCCAGAAGTCTACACCTGTTGCTTCCTTAACTGCATCTACCATGTGCAGACGAGTCCAACCTGGCGCTAAACTAATAACATCGTCGCCATATTGCACATCAGTTGTACCTAATACTTCTTGTGCTACGTGAGAAATTAAATTCTCTGTAAGTGCCATAATGTCACGATAGTCAGCATAAGCTTCATATAATTCAATCATAGTGAATTCTGGGTTATGGCGCGTTGACATACCTTCATTACGGAATACACGACCGATTTCATATACTTTTTCAAGCCCACCAACGATTAATCGTTTTAGATGAAGTTCAATAGCGATACGCATATATAATTCCATATCTAACGAATTGTGATGCGTAATGAAAGGACGAGCGGCTGCTCCACCTGCAATTGTGTGTAGCATTGGTGTTTCTACTTCAAGGTAACCATTACCATCTAAGTAACGGCGGATAGCTTGAATAATTTTTGAGCGAGTAATGAAAGTTTGTTTACTTTCTTCACTCGTCATTAAATCTAAGTAACGTTGACGATAACGTTGCTCTACATCTTTTAAGCCATGGAATTTCTCTGGCATTGGGCGTAGTGATTTAGTTAGGAAAGTAAATTCTAATACTTTAACAGAAAGTTCTCCTACCTGAGTGCGGAAAACATTACCGCGAATACCTACGATGTCTCCTAGGTCCGCTTGTTTAAACAATTCGTATGCTTCTTCACCAATAGCATCTTTCCGAACATAAATTTGTACTTGTCCACCTAAATCTTGAATATGCGCGAAACCAGCTTTACCTTTACCGCGTTTTGTCATAATACGACCCGCGATTACAACTTCATGTAAATCTTCTTCTAATTGTTCTTTAGTAAAATCCACATACTGTTCTTTAATTTCGTTTGATAAATGCGTACGTTCAAAACGGGCACCGAATGGATCTAAGCCGTTTTCTCTAATAGAAGCCATCTTTTGGCGTCTCACCAAAATTTGGTCATTTAATTCTTCAGACACGATATTCACTCCTCATTTTTTGTTCCGCTATGCAGTCCATAATGTACTTATTGTACACAATTTTGCTTAACGATTCACGTCTTTATCATCATTTACTAGTAAATACTTCATAATCCATTAGCTCCTAAAGAAAAAAGCCGTCACTTCAAAGGCGACGACTCGGAGTTCCATTAAATAATATGGATAGCTTTTTCTGCTGCTTCTCGTTCTTCAAATTCTTCTACTAAGGTATTCAGTAATACTCTTAATTCTAACGCTGTCTCAGTTTGGTTAATAGCATTACGTGCCTTACCATTACCGCGAATGCCTTTTAAGTACCACGAAGCATGTTTACGCATTTCACGAACCGCTACAACTTCTCCCTTTAAGGCCATTAGGCGTTCAAAATGAAGAAGACAAACATTGATTTTCTCACGAACACTTGGTTCATCAATTAATTTACCTGATTTCAAATATTCCACTGTACGGTATATCATCCAAGGGTTACCCAGTGCTGCACGACCGATCATAACGCCATCTACCCCAGTTTGTTCAATCATACGTTTCGCATCTTGAGGTGTTTCTACATCTCCATTTCCGATAACAGGAATGTTGACGTTCTCTTTTACTTGACGAATAATATCCCAATTTGCATGACCTTCATACATTTGAACACGTGTACGACCGTGGACAGCAACTGCAGATGCTCCAGCACGTTCTACTGCTTTGGCATTATCGACTGCAAAGACATGCTCGTCATCCCACCCAATACGCATTTTCACGCTGACTGGTTTTTTCACATTATCTACTACTGCCGCTACCATTTCATATACTTTATTTGGATCTAGAAGCAATTTAGCCCCTGCTTCACATTTGATAATTTTATTTACTGGGCACCCCATATTGATGTCGATAATATCCGCCGTTGTATTTTGGTCTACATATTTAGCTGCTTCTACAAGCGTTTCTTTATCGCCACCAAATATTTGTAACGAAAGTGGGTTTTCACGTTCATCGATATAAAGCATACTCATTGTTTTATCATTACGATGAACAATCCCTTTATCTGAAATCATTTCTGCATATACTAAACCCGCTCCAAATTCTTTTACTGTTAGACGGAAAGCCGAATTACAAATACCTGCCATCGGCGCAAGTACTACTCGGTTATCCATAACAATGTCGCCGATTTTGAACGGGTTGTCATTTGTTAATGTCATACTCTGTTTCCTCCATATATGGTTGGTGCTTATTCTCTACCTTTTAATTCGTCCATTTTTATATCAAGCGCTGTCGCTATGATTTGTAACTGTTCTTCTGTTGGCAAACGATCCCCACGTTCAATTTTACCTAAAATTGAAGTAGACATACCAACTTTTTTCGCAAATTCGACCTGCTGAATTCTTTTTAGTTTTCGAAATGCACGAATTCTTCTACCCCAGCGATCGTTTTCCATTGTCGTACGCCTTCTTTCCCAACACTAGATAGCATTGATTGCAACGCTTCGTTTGTTTTAGGATAAATGAGATCTGGAGCGATTTCCAATAATGGTACTAGAACAAAAGCACGTTCATGCATTCTAGGATGCGGAACAATTAGTGTCTTTGTTTGAATATTGTCGTGATTATAAAGCAAAATGTCAAGGTCTATCGTTCTTGGACCCCAACGAATTACGCGCACACGCTTTAACTCATTCTCAATCGCTTGGCACAATTCAAGTGTTTTTTCCGGATTCAACGAAGTACGAATTTGCACAACTATATTAAGGAATGCATCTTGGTCTATAAAGCCAACAGGATCAGTCTCATATACAGAAGACACCGCAACAACTTCCACTTCTGGATGTTCAGTTAGTAACTTGACTGCATGTCGCAAAGTTTGCAATCGCTCGCCTATATTTGAACCTAGCGAAATAAAAACTTCGTTCATTTAAACTCACCTCTTGTCAATTCAACAGATACTTCCCGGTAATGACCTGGAATCGGCGGGTCAGGTTTAATCATTTCTACACGTAACCCTTTTACTCGTCCCTCATATGTAGACAGAATACGAGTCGCTATTTGCTCTGCAACAGCTTCGATTAATTTGTAAGGTTCGCCTTCAACAATTTCTTTGCAAATCATATACACTTCCGCGTAATTCACTGTATATTCAAGCTCATCTGTCTCACCAGCTTGATGTAAATCTACCGCCAGTGATATCGATACCCTAAAACGCTGACCAATAGCAGTTTCGGCAGCTAATACACCATGATAGCCATAAAACTCCATATCTTTTACATGGATATAATCCATTATTAACACTCCACTTCATCATTAAAAATATTATTTCAAGATAAATCTTATCATTCTACATTTGGTTGTTTACCTAATAAGACATCCATCATCCGTGTCATACGAGCGATTTCCTTAACATCATGTACACGTACCATATGGCAACCTTTATCGATTCCGAAGCAGACTGTAGCACCTGTACCTTCCACCCGTTCTGTCACTGGGAGGTCTAAGATATTACCAATCATTCTTTTGCGAGACGTTGCAAGTAATACAGGATAACCCATTTCTACCAATTGCGGCAAAGCCTGCATCATCAATACATTTTCATGATGTGATTTCGCAAATCCAATCCCCGGGTCTAACCAGATGTGTGCATCAGGTACCCCAGCAGCTTTGGCTATTTGCAAACTCTTTTCTAAATCAGCTTTTGCTACCTCCCAGAAATTTGCCCCGTATTCTTCATTGTCGCGGTTATGCATTAAAATAATTGGCACATTTAATTCTGCAGCCACACTAGCAATTTCAGGATCGTACTTAGCTCCCCAAATATCGTTAATTATATGTGCACCTGCTAAAACAGCTTGTCTTGCTACTTCCGCTTTATATGTATCGATTGAGATCAATACATTTACCTCTTTACGAAGCTCTTTAATAATAGGTATAACACGAGCTAATTCTTCTTCGACTGAGATTTGAGTATGCCCAGGGCGAGTTGATTCGCCTCCGATGTCAATAACCTTCGCACCATCTGTGACCATTTGCTTTGCTTGAGCAACTGCTGATTCTAAATCGTTATATTTTCCGCCATCTGAAAAAGAGTCTGGCGTTACATTTAATATACCCATCACAAACGTCTCTTTATGGAAGTCGAGTATATGCCCATCGATAGTTAGTGGTGTTGCGTAATTGTCTAGGTTCATCAAGGTCTTCCTTTCGCATCATTTATGCTTTTAACATACTGCTCGTGTAGAGCTTTGTAAACCGGCCCGTTATTTCCTAGGAAATTTTTCCCTTGCAAAGAGCGGATTGGGATAAGTTCTTGGACGGACGTTGTTATAAAGCACTCGTCCGCTTGTTCTAGCTGCTCTCGAGTAAAGAACCCTTCTATAACCGTTATTTGTTGCATCACTTGCCCGCGCGTAATACCTGGTAAAATACCAGTTTCAATAGAAGGAGTATATACCTTACCATTCGTCACCCAAAAAATATTTGACGTTATACCTTCCGCTACAAAACCTTCTTCATTCACGAAAAACCCTTCCAAATCAGCTAAAGATGGTACTTCAAATCGAGCTAATACATTATTCGCATAGTGATGCGATTTATGGCGGATTGATTGCTCAGGCGTATTACGTTCTGTATTCAACCATACCGCGGATTTCTCTTGCCCTCTTACCATCCTAGGCAAAGATTTACGAAATACAATAACGGTTGGTTCAGTATAACTTGTTGGCTTTAATCCAATATCATGTGCACCTGCCGATACATTCAATCGAAAATAACCATCTTCTCCATCACAACGTTTATCCAACTCACGAATAACTGCTAACAATTCATCAAAGCTATAAGGCAATACGATATGATAATCATCTAATGCTCGTTGCAACCTTTTACAGTGATCTTCCCAGAGAAATACGTCTCCTTCATAGGTACGAAATGTTTCAAAGAAGCCTAATCCATACAAAAAGCCGTGATCAAATGGCGAAATCCTTAAATCCTCACTCTGTACATACTCTCCGTTCATCCAACACCACATTAATTACCACTTCCTTCAGTAACCTCACAATAGCACTCGATAAAGTTTTGCAATATCTTCTTACCTTCCTCTGTCATAATTGACTCCGGATGGTACTGAACACCTTCAACCGGATAATCCTTATGACGAATCCCCATAATTTCACCTTCTGCTGTCGACGAAGTAATTTCAAGGCACTCAGGTAAAGTCTCACGTTCAACAATTAGTGAATGATAACGCGTTGCTTGAAATGGATTTGGTAGCCCTCTATTTACACCTTTACTATCATGCTGTACAGGTGATGTTTTACCATGCATTAAACGTTCTGCACGAATAACTTTCCCACCAAATACTTGCGCAATTGCTTGATGCCCTAGACAGACACCAAAAATTGGAATGCTCCCTGCAAAATGAGCAATGATTTCTAGACTTCTACCGGCTTCATTCGGACTACAAGGCCCTGGTGAGATAACAATCATAACAGGCGCAAGCTTTGCAATCTCCTGCACTGTTAGCTCATCATTTCTTTTCACAATAAGCTCTTGTCCAAATTCACCAAAATATTGCACGAGATTATAGGTAAATGAATCATAGTTATCAATCATTAAAATCATACGTTACACTCCTCCGCCATTGCCTTCGCTTGCCATAAAGCTTTTGCCTTGTTTAGAGATTCAATATATTCATTAGTAGGAATAGAATCAATCACAATACCCGCACCCGCTTGTATATACGCCATCTCTTCTTTAATAAAAGCTGTACGGATAACGATATTCAGTTCTAAATCACCGTTGTATCCTAGCCAACCTATCGACCCTGTGTATAACCCCCGACGAACTGTTTCAAGTTCCTCAATAATTTCCATCGTTCGAATTTTTGGTGCACCTGTAATTGTGCCGCCAGGGAAAAGCGCTCTTACTACATCTGCATTTGAACAATTTTCATCTACAATGCCCCTTACATTCGAAACAATGTGCATAACATGCGAATATCTCTCAATCACCATAAACTCATTCACTTCAACGGTTCCATATTTTGAGACACGACCTAAATCATTACGCTCTAGATCAACGAGCATAACATGTTCAGCGCGTTCCTTTTCATTATCAATTAATTCCTGTGCCAATCGTTCATCTTCAACGATATCTTTCCCTCTCGGACGAGTTCCTGCTATCGGCCGAGTTGAAAGCTCCTGCCCTTTTTTCTTCACAAGTAATTCAGGAGAACCTGAAACAACAGCAAACTCAGGGGATTGGATAAATGCCATATACGGAGAAGGATTAAACGAACGTAGCGCCTCATACATTTGCATAGGTTCTGCACCAAGCTCTTTTGCTTGTCTAACGGACAGATTCACTTGGAATACATCACCTTGCGCAATATAGTTTTGCACTTTACGGACAGCCTCTTCAAAAACATCAGCCGATAGAGACACTTGTAATTTTGTTACATCATGCACAACATCAGTAGCCGCACCCTCCGCAAATTTTTGTGATTTTAGCCCCTTCTCTCCTGCCAGTTGCCAATCGCGTTCACGTTTCGCAAGGTCAACATCGCTAGAAGAAAGCTTCATCAAATGAACTTGTTCCTCCGCTACATCATATACCGCCCATTCATCGAATAGATAAAAATACAAATCTGGTATCTGCAGATCATCCTCCGCTAGGTTTGGCAGGTTCTCAATTTTTCGTGCATAGTCGTATGAGATAAATCCTGCTGCACCACCTTGGAAATCAGGGAAATCCACATTAACAGGCAATTTATATTCATCTATTAAAGCTTCCAATAAATGTAGCGATTCTCCTACTCGTGTTTCCTCTTGTCCATCGCGCCAGGAAATCAGTAAGCCGTCATCAGTCGAACGTACTACAGCCATCGGGTTCCATCCTGCCACTGACTGCTGACCGCCGCGGCCACTTTCTAATAACAAATGATATTTTTCATCTTTTACAAGTTCCTTAAACGCATAAAAGAACGACTGCTTGTCCATCGAAAAAGATGGGTAGTTGATTAATGATAAGCTCAAGAAATCTTCCTCCAATTAATTAAATCTATATTTTAACTTCACAAATTTCACTTTATAAATTACACCAACATCTAACAGTATATGAAAATGAAAGTCAGAGAGCAAAGTTCTAGAGAAAATATAAACAAAAATAAAAAAACAGGGCACGAATATGCCCCGCTTAGAAGTTAATGAAGTTGAATTAGTCGTCAAAATGGTAAAGAGGCGTACTTAAGTATCGTTCTCCATTCGATGGAAGAATCGCTAAAACGTTTCTACCTTTACCAAGACGTTTGGCTGTTTCAATTGCCGCGAAAATAGCTGCACCAGATGAAATACCACCTAATACTCCTTCTTCTTTAGCAATTTTACGTGCTGTATCAAATGCAGCGTCATTTTCCACAGGGAAGATCGAAGTATAGATTTCAGTATTCAACACTTTCGGAACAAAACCTGCTCCGATCCCTTGTATTTTATGAGGTCCCGGTTGTGCCCCAGCTAAAACTTGAGAATCTTTTGGTTCTACTGCGATAATTTCAATTTCAGGATATTTTTCTTTTAATACTTCCCCTACACCTGTAATTGTACCGCCAGTACCAACTCCAGCAATAAACGCATCAAGATTTAAGCCATCAAATGCTTCAACTATTTCTGGACCAGTTGTTACACGGTGAACTTCAGCGTTTGAAGGGTTTTCAAATTGTTGAGGAACAAACCAACCATTTTGTTCAGAAAGCTCATTCGCCTTTGCAATTGCACCTTTCATCCCTTCAGCGCCAGGTGTTAAAACAAGATCCGCTCCGTAAGCACGTAGTAAATTGCGACGTTCCATACTCATTGTATCAGGCATTACTAACACTGCTTTATATCCCTTAGCAGCCGCTACCATTGCAAGACCAATACCAGTATTACCACTTGTCGGCTCAATTAATGTGCTTCCTTCTTTTAACTTACCAGCTTTTTCAGCAGCTTCAATCATCGCTAAAGCAATACGGTCTTTAACACTGCTGCCCGGGTTAAAGTATTCTAGTTTTACGTAAACATTACCGTCATTTGGTCCTGTTACATTATTCAATTTCACGATTGGCGTTTTACCAATTAAATCTGTTACTGAATTAACTAATCTACTCATCTTTTACTCACTCCTAATTCCTAGTAATTTTATAGGTTTTAAATTATCTTAATTTTACAACCTATTGGTTACGTTTGTCAAATGAAAAACTATTTACTCTACTAAAAATGCAATCTATATTCCTAAGCAACAAATCCCACCCAATAAACCCTAAAGATTATTCCTTGTAGACGTGTATATTCATTCCACTCATGTAAAATAAAAAAGACTACTCTACAATTAGTATGTGCAGAGTAGTCTAGATATCATTATTTTATAAGTCTTTGTCATGTATCAATATGTCTTCACAATATAAACATTTAGGCATTTAATTAAGATACAGACTAACTTAAATTACATTCTTCAGAATAGATTTACTATCATTTTAAGAATTAATTTCTGTTATGAATCCTTCTAATTCTTCTTTTGAGTATTGGTACTTTTCTTGACAGAAGTGACAATGAGCTTCTGCTTTTCCATCTTCTTCAATCATATCACGTATTTCTTTTTCACCTAAGCTAAGGATAGCTGCGCCAAAACGTTCTTTTGAACAGCTACATTCAAATTTCACTGGCATTGTATCTAGCATTTGAACATTATCTTCACCTAGTACAGCTTTTAAGATTTCTTCAGGAGTGAACCCTTTTTGAATCATTTTAGAAACCGGTTCGATTTTCGATAATTGATTTTCAATTTGAGTAATCGTTTCATCATCTACACCAGGTAGCAGTTGTATGATAAATCCACCAGCCGCCAGGATAGAATCATCTGTATTTACCAACACACCAAGACCTACTGATGAAGGTACCTGTTCAGATGTAGCAAAATAATATGTGAAATCTTCTGCAATTTCACCAGAAACAATCGGCACTTGTCCAGAAAAGAAGTCACGTAAACCTAAGTCTTTCACAACTGTTAATGCACCCTCAGTACCAACAGCTCGGCGTACATCTAGTTTTCCTTGAGGATTCAAATCAAATTCTACATGCGGATTTGTAACATAACCACGAACTTCACCTTGTGCATTCGCGTCTACGATCATCGAACCAATTGGTCCATTACCTTCAACTTTAACAGTGATTTTATCTTCACCTTTTAACATAGCACCCATCATCACTGATGCAGTCATTGTACGACCAAGTGCCGCAGAAGTTGTTGGCCAAGTATCATGACGACGTTGTGCTTCCCCAACCGTTTCAGTTGTACTCACAGCAAATGCACGCACACTATTATTAAACCCTAACGCTCTTACTAAATAATCTCCCACTCTTATATTCCTCTTTTCTTATTGATTTCTCTTATATATTATACGCAATCCCTTTAAAGTTAAAAATGGATCAACAATATCGATAATTGTTGATTCTTTCGCAATTAATGAAGCAAGTCCACCCGTTGCAATTACAAGTGGTTCCTTCTTATTCTGCACCTTCATTCGACTAACGATACCTTCTACTTGTCCAACATAACCGTAAACGATACCGGATTGCATAGCAGATACCGTATTCTTTCCAATAACATTACCAGGTCGCATAATTTCAACACGCGGCAATTTAGAAGCACGTGCAAATAACGCTTCTGTTGAAATATTAATCCCTGGCGCAATTGCCCCACCCATATAGTCACCTTTATCATTCAAATAACAATAAGTTGTTGCCGTACCGAAATCTACAATAATCAGTGGCGATTCATACTCATGAAGTGCAGCTACAGCATTCACGATACGATCAGCACCAACTTCCCTCGGATTTTCATATTTGATATTCAGACCTGTTTTCACACCAGGTCCAACAATCAATGGCTCTAGCGAAAAATACTTACGACACATTGCCTCTAGTGAAAACATTATCGGAGGCACTACTGAAGAAATAATAATACCATCTATATCAGCAAAAGATAAATCCACATGTGTGAACAATGATTTAACCTGCATTGCATATTCATCTTCTGTCTTATGCGGGTCAGTTTCCATACGCCAATGATGCATAAGTTTGTCATCGTTAAATATACCAAGTGAAATATTCGTATTCCCAGTATCCATTACTAAAATCATCAACCCAAGCCTCACTTACATACAGTTTTCTGAAAGAATCATAACATATTTTGGCCTAATAAAAGAAGCTGATTGCCTTATGCGAACACAAAGGTCAATCAGCTTCTAATTTAATAGTTATTATTTTCGTTCTTCTTGAATACCATCATTTGATGTTCCATCCTGCTTTTCAGTAGGTAGGTCACTTGATGTTGGATCAGCAGTTCCAAATACATCAAGCTTTTCTTCTTTAACTAAAGTTACATTTTTAGATTCATTACTTTCAAGTACTAGATCAGCCTTTTTACCATTACTTTGGTTATAAGGTCTATCTGGCAACGTTCCGTGGTCTTTTAGATGTTGAATCTGTTCTGCATCTAATGTTTCAACTTCAAGTAAAGTTGTAGCAATTAAATTTAGAAGATCACGATTTTCAGTAAGAATACGTTTTGTACGGTCATATTGCTCTTTTACCATGCTTTGCATCTCTTGATCAATTTCGTAAGCAATTTTATCTGAGTAATTTTGTTCAGAATTGATATCTCTACCTAAGAAGACATTGCCTCCTTGGCTTGAACCAAATTGCAATTGACCAAGTTTATCACTCATACCGTATTCGGTAACCATTGAGCGAATAATACTCGTTACGCGTTGGAAGTCATTATGAGCACCTGTTGAAACTTCACCAAAGACGATATCCTCAGCTACACGCCCACCAAGTAACCCTGCAACTTTATCAAGAAGCTCCGGTTTAGTCATGAAGTAACGATCCTCTTTTGGAAGCATTACTGCGTAACCGCCAGCTTGACCACGAGGGACAATTGTTACTTTATGAACTTTTTCAGCTTCATCTAATATTAATCCAACAACAACGTGACCTGCTTCATGGTATGCAACAATATTACGTTCTTTTTGTGAAATGACACGGCTCGTTTTAGCAACACCTGCAATTACACGGTCTGTTGCTTCATCGATATCTCCCATGTCAATTTTCTTCTTATTCGTACGAGCAGCTACAAGTGCAGCTTCGTTTAATAAGTTTTCTAAATCTGCGCCAGAGAATCCAGGTGTACGTTGAGCAATTGCTTTTAAGTCCACTGATTCATCTAAAGGTTTTTTACGAGCATGTACTTTAAGAACTGCTTCACGACCTTTTACATCTGGGCGTCCAACAGTAATTTGACGGTCAAAACGACCTGGACGTAATAATGCTGGGTCTAGGATGTCTGGGCGGTTCGTTGCAGCGACGATAATAATACCTTCGTTTTCACCGAAACCATCCATTTCAACAAGCAATTGGTTTAAAGTTTGTTCACGTTCATCATGACCGCCGCCTAATCCTGCGCCACGTTGGCGACCAACAGCATCAATTTCATCGATGAATATGATACAAGGTGCGTTTTTCTTCGCGTTTTCGAATAAATCACGAACACGTGAAGCACCCACACCAACAAACATTTCAACGAAGTCAGAACCACTAATAGAGAAGAATGGTACGCCAGCTTCACCGGCTACCGCACGCGCTAGTAAAGTTTTACCAGTACCAGGAGGCCCTACAAGTAGAATTCCTTTTGGAATACGCGCTCCAATATCATTGAATTTAGTAGGATCTTTTAAGAAGTCTACTACTTCTACAAGTTCTTGTTTTTCTTCGTCTGCACCAGCTACATCTGTAAAACGAACCTTTTTCTTTTGATCGTCATACAGCTTAGCCTTACTTTTACCAAAGCTCATTACACGATTACCGCCACCTTGTGCCTGATTCAATAAGAAGAAGAACAGGATAAAGATGATGATGAATGGAATAATTCCAGTAAAGAACTGAATCCATCCACTCGTTTCAGGAGCAGGTAAAAAGTTGATTTTCGAGTTGTTTTTTGCCGCAGCATCAATTTTATCCATTACTGCTTGGTTATCACGAGGTACATTTGTTACGAAAGATTCACCTTTTTTGTAACCCTCTAATTCACCTTTAACGACATAAACCAATTTGTCAGGCTGTAACTCCGCTCGGGTTACTTTGCCTTTATCTAGTGCTGTTATGAACTCGTGATACTGTATTTCTTTCGTCGGTTGGTTCGAGTTATTAAACGTACCAAAAATCCCGATGATCACGAGGAAAATTAATAAATATAATATGGTGTATCGAAATATTCGATTCATCCCCAGCCTCCTCACAAGGTAAACAGAAAAACTATAGTAAATCTTAACATATGAACATTAAGGCGTACAACGAAAAGCATTTCGAAAAAGAAGTTTCAATGTAAAATTGTCAAAATTTTAACATTGTTATTAAAATGAATAAACTTCTTTCTTTAGCACCCCAATGTATGGTAAGTTACGATATTTTTCTGCGTAATCTAATCCATATCCTACAACAAATGCATCTGGTACTTCAAAACCTACAAAGTCAGCTTTTAAGTCTACTTTGCGACCAGTTGGTTTGTCTAATAATGTAACGATTTTAATTGATTTTGCTTTGCGATATTTGAAAAGGTCTACTAAGTAGCTTAGCGTTAGACCACTATCAATAATATCTTCTACGATTAAAATGTCACGGCCTTCAACACTTGTGTTTAAGTCTTTAACGATTTTCACTTCACCAGAAGATACAGTAGCATTACCGTAACTAGTTACATCCATAAAATCTACTTCAACATAAGTGTCGATTCGTTTCATTAAATCCGCCATGAATGGCATCGCACCCTTTAGTACACCAATCATTAAAGGAAACTTCTCTTGATATTCCTCCGTTAAGGATTCCCCAATCTCACGAATTTTAACTTGTAAATCTTCCTCAGAAATTAATACTTTTTCGATGTCTTTTTGAAGCATCTTAGTTCCTCCTTGATTGTATATAGACACTACAAAGTTTGTTGATCTACGATGAAGAATGCATCATCAGTAGAGCGTTCGCAATAAGAAAAACAATTACCTATACGAAGACCAGGAAGTGCAATGACCTCATCTTCTTGCGTAACAATAACTGGCCATTCGTCTCTAAGTGCCATTGGTACCTTCTCGTCAATAAAAATACGAGATATGCGCTTATGTTGATTCAAGCCAAGTAAATTGATACGGTCTCCATTCATTCTCGTTCTGACATATAACGGCAATGGGACTTGCTCAATTTGAAAAAAATAAGTCTTTGCGGACGGGGTAGTATCAGATGGCCTTTCATCAGATAACTTTCCTATGTATACACGCAAATTGTTCGTCAAATTCGTCCATGTATTAAGCGTAACCATTAAAGGCGACTTTTCTACACTTGAAATTTGTTTTTTCTTGATAATTAGCTCATCATATTGACGAATTGCTACAACACCTTTTGGTAAATGCAAAGTTGCATTTCCAGCCGTCGATGAAGTCAGTTCGAGAATAGAATTCCACAGGGTATAACTTTGTACAATTGTTGTATCTTTATATAGATATTTTAATAGTAGTAGAATGATTCTTCTTTGTAAAGCGAGTGGCTTATTTTGGAATGCTTTTATGCAAATTCTCCATGAATCTTCATTTATTATTGCCACAACTTCATGAAAAGCTTCTTGCGCTAAACTTTGCAATAAATCTTCATCCGCTTGTGCCTTTTCGGTATACTGACGAAATGCATCAGCAACACGTGGATTTTCACCTGCAAGTAACGGTACAACATGATGGCGAATTCGATTACGTGTATAAGAATCTTTTTTATTACTAGAATCTTCTCGATAAGCCTGTTCGTTTCGTTGTAAATAAGTATGAATGTCATTCTTCGTCACAGATAAAAATGGACGTATTAGATGCCCGTTTGCAAATGGTCGCTCTCGTTTAATCCCAGTAATTCCGGAAGCACTCGAGCCTCGTGTAAGTGCCATTATGACACTTTCTACTTGATCATCTGCATGGTGCGCAACTACAAGATGCGTACTTGAACTTTCTATCATGATCTTCTCGAAATACCGATAACGCTCTCTTCGGCATATAGCCTGTAAATTCCCTTTCTCACGTTGTAAAATCTCAGGAATAGGTATATCAATAGCATAAACAGGAATGTCACGTTCTTGGCAAAAAGCTTCAACAAATTGACGGTCCCTTTCAGCATCTTCCCCACGCAACATATGATTCACATGAATCGCCGCAACAGTGACACCCAATCGGTCTTTCTCTTTATACAAAAAATGCAGAAGTGCCATTGAATCAGCACCTCCCGAACAAGCAACGAGAAGACGGTCACCTTCATTACATAAATGATAATACTTCATGTATTGATAAGCTTTTTGTTCGAGTTGTTCCATCTTCTCACCTCATTCACTATCTTACCATTCTTTGCTCAGAAATAGCCGCCGAAGATGGTTTAAATAAAGACCAATTTGAAATTTTATGTTCAATACGGATTGCGACGAGTGTACAATCATCATTTGGTACATCCTGACCTCGAAATGCACGTAAAACAGATGCACACATATCCTCAGCTGGGCAATTCTCCAGCTCCTGTAAATGACGAATTAGTTTACTTTCCTGCTCCTCCCAAGACTTATTTTCAAAGAACAGACCATCCGTACACATGAAAATTATATCCCCTGCTTTTAGTGATACTTGATCTGCTTCTACTGAAAATGATGTCATAAACCCTACTGGCTCACTCTTACTCTCTAATCGAATACACCTTTCCCCTCGTACTAAATAAGTTGCCATACTCCCTGCTTTCCAGGACCATAAAGTGCCGACTTGTAAATCCACAAGTGCAAAATCCATTGTCGCGTACATATCACTATCATTTTTCAAAGACATGACATAATGCAATGTATGCATGGCTGTTTCGGGTGCCATTTGATGGTGCATGCATTCACGCATTAATCGAATGAGACGTCTACTTTCCTGATGTGCCTTTTTACTATGTCCCATTCCGTCTGATAACATAACGGCCGTAAGCCCTTGATGAAGTGGGAAAACGGCGTGTGAATCACCAGAGTAAATCGTATTCTGCTTCGAAGACGTATATACATCATAAGACATATGGAATCGAACCGAAGATTGAAATGTCATCTGCAAATGTGGATACGGACTGTCCTTCATAGCAGTTCTCGCGATTTCAAACGGCTCATTAAACACACTTTGTAAAATTGGTAGCACTAAGCGCTCTGCTAATGTTTGATCTGTTTCCCACATGGCCTTTTTCTCTGGTAAACAGCAAACAATTTTCCGATTCCCTGTCTCATTTGATAAAATATCTACTTGAAAATGTTCAATTCCAGCAAGTTTTAGCTCTTCTGATAGCTCGTCCTCTTTATGCTGAAAAGACACTGCTTCCCCCGTCATATCATTCATCACCATATCGATATGCTGGCACATATCCCGCAATTGCAAAGCAATCATCTTACGACCGTGGTAAAACTGACCACTAAGTTGCTTTTTCGAAACCTTCTCCTCCAGTGCGGACAAAAACGGCGCGGACTTCACACATTTATAACGAATTTTTTCATCAAGTTGCAATCTTGTCGCTGCATTCGCAGTAGCACTTGCATCCAGCCATCTCTGCGTTAAATCTGGCATCTCACTTTTACTATTGCTCCAACATTTATCGTACTTAAAGCAAGATTGGCAAACTGCGAGCGGTTGCTCCTGCCTCTCTTCTGCTACAGTTTTGTTCACATTCCCAAAACGATCATGTACAAGCTCTTTCATAAAATCTACGAAGTGATGAAAATCTACAAGCTTCGTATTGAGCCTTTCCGTTAACCACTTCTGTCTTTCTAAAAGCACTTCATCCCTATTTGGATATAATTGATTTTGCCAATAAAGAACCCATTTCTGTGGGAAGATAAAAAATAGTAAGGTAGCAAATGCAATAGACATAAAGAATGTATAATCAAGTGGCAGTGTCGCATCATACAATGAAAAAAAGACACTCGCCATAATGCCCCCTGTGGCAATCCAAAACCTACCGGCATTTTTGCAAACCCCTGCAAATAAACCGGTTACCGCGTAAACTGCCATCATTCCACTAAAAGATAATTGAGATAGACTAAGTATCATACCTGTTAGCACTGCTACAGCTGTTGCTAATGTGACACCGCCAACTAATGCAGATACAAGTATAAGTAAATGCATAGCAATACGTGATACTGATAAGAAGCTAAGAACAACATCGTCCATAGCGGTTAATACCACAGCCCCTACGATCAGTGCTGCACCGAGTCGCTCAAAAGACCATCTGGCCGTCATTAACTGATGCATCGGTAAGAAAAGGATACCCAAAAAGAGTGTCATGAAGATTGCTAATGCACCTTCATATCCGATGTATAGCCATACAAGAATTGGAGGATGCCCATTGTACGAAATATATTGCCAAACTATTTGAACCGTCAAAATACTAAACCCTACTATTACAGGAAGTGGTAATCGTTTAAAAGGGGTTTTTAAAAGGAGTAATAAAAACAACAATTCCAATATATGAATGGTTGTTTGCCCGAAACCTAATGTAAGACTTCCGCACAATCCTCCTACCAATGTCCAACTCATCCACCTTGGATATCTAGTAAATGCAATTGCTGCAATCGGTAGGAAGAATGGTACCGTTGCTTCAAATAACACGGCTTGAGATAAGTAAAAGGAACAAAATAAAAACAAAACTGATAGCCATATTCGGTATTTTCTCTTAGCTACACTTGCCCATGTATTCTTAATTGCTTGATTTTGCGCTATTCCTTCATGCCACATCTTCATAAAACAACCTCCTCCTGAACATTGCCACCATTATAGATTGAATATTCCATAAACTTTGTCTTTTTGTGTTTTCATGAAAAAAAACTTTTCGACGAGAAATTGCTTTTTTAAAGAAAATAATTTCATAAAACAGCTTGACACTTACACACTTTATCTTGTATTATTTATTATGTTGTTTAAAACGGCGGCGTAGCTCAGCTGGCTAGAGCGTACGGTTCATACCCGTGAGGTCGGGGGTTCGATCCCCTCTGCCGCCATAATTTTTTATCTGGGCCATCTGTGCCAATATTATTTGGCCCCTTGGTCAAGCGGTTAAGACACCGCCCTTTCACGGCGGTAACACGGGTTCGAATCCCGTAGGGGTCATCATAAAAAAGCAACTTTCTCATGATGAGAAAGTTGCTTTTTTATATGTCAAATTAAGTACGGTATATACATATACGTGGCAAATTGTCTACAGAGGTGTCGTTATAGGCGAATTTTAGTTTGTTTGTATTGCATTTAATAGTACAATTCGTCAGGTATAAACAATTAAAAAAGCAACCCACGACGTACTTGGATTGCTCAAAAATCTATTTCACACTTTTTCTACGATTAAAATAGCCAGCAAGTTACCCTCTTCTTGCGCCACGGCCACCACGTTTAGATTCTGTAGCGCGTTTTAGCGTTGCAAGACGATCTTCACTGTCTTTTAAGAATCGTGCCATTTTTTGTTCAAAATTCTCTTTTGGTTGATGACGGTTATCATTACGATCATTTGAACGATTATTATGACGTGGGCGTTGAGGCCGCTCTGGTCGTTCTGCTTGAGGCTTTGCTTTACGAATAGACAAACCAATTTTGCCATCCGCTTCGACATTCATTACTTTAACCTCAACCATTTCTCCAACTTTCAAATGTTCGTTGATGTCTTTTACATAATTGTCTGCAACCTCACTAATGTGCACCAGACCTGTTGAGCCATTTGGCAGCTCTACGAATGCTCCAAAATTTGTGATACCTGTTACCTTACCCTGTACCTTGCTGCCTACTTCAATTGACATAAAAAAAATGCTCCTCCTTAATAAATCAAGCGACTTTGTAAGCCATGTAATCAAATTATGAATCTTAAAACTCGGTTAGATTCTCACTTCTAATTATATCCAACAAAAAAAGAGTGTCAATAAGACTACTCTTTCGAATCCCCATTTTTCTCATCTTTTTCGGTATTTTCTGGAATTGAGAAAATAATTTCACCAGCTTCAGAAAGGAAAAGTTCTTTACGTGCTAATTTGGCGATATAATCATCGTCATTTAGCTTCGAAATTTGAATTTTCAATTCCTCTTGTTGGTCTTGGGTGTCTGAAAGTTTCTGGGTTAGCTCAATTTTTTGCTGTTCTTTTTTAGCGAGTGTCTTCTTTTGATTTATCAATGTAAATACTAGGGACCCCATAACGAGAACAAATGCGATTGCGAAAAGTGCCAGTCTTCGATAAAGACGTATTTTCATGGCTCGTTTTTTCTTTTCCTGCCGTTCCATGGACTCGATGTATTCTCGACGAATGGCAGCAACTGAATTTTCTCCACTAGCTTTTTTGTTACGATTATTCATCCTCGTTATCCCTCCCTAAATAATAATTCTTCTAGCTTCTTCATTGTTATTGTATGTGTATTCTCCATTATAACGAATTTACCTTGATTTTTTAAGCCTTAACTGTTTAGTTTTTTTAACCAATGGCGTAAATGGTAACAGCAGGAGCCTTACAACACGCATTATGGCGCGGATTATCCACCTTATGATCGAAACGAAAAAATTAAAAATTAACCACAATGGCCTAAGTAAAATAATGTATATTAGACGACCTCCAAAGCGAAATACCGATTGGAAGTATAACTGATAACAATAAAAACCTGCGAGCTGTGCTATTGGATCAACAATACGCCATTCACCAGCTCGCACATTAAATAGTAAATAAAAACTAGCTATACCGAGTATAAGCCAAGTTATCAGCTCTAACGCTATATAGCCTTTTCTTCTGAATGACCGCGGGGGTGCATAATATTTAATCGTACGTACTAGATCTATACATGCTGCTCCTACAATTCCACTAGCAATCATGACGAGAAGGCTGAGAAATTGCGCTGTTACGGTCATCCAAATATTTTATGAAGGAAGCTTTTAGACAAGCCGTTGTCTTCGTCATCATACTGTAGCGTCTTCACTGTTCCTTCAAGTGTCAATAAACCCTTGTCTACATCCAAATGGACAATACGTAATTCCTCACCTCTGATGAGTAAATGTCCTTGCGAAGTGTGCACTAAAAACTCTTCTTGATCAAAGCGCTCGATTGATTTCACCGAAGTGACATCCATTCGTTTGCGATTTCTGACCGTTAGCAAATGATCCCCTGTTGGAATTGTGTACGTTGCATTATCCGGCTGTAACGTCAATGATTCCCCTCCCTTGTCCTGTCTTTAAACTATATGCTGCGGACAAACCCTTTATGATAAAACTGCTAATTTCCATTCAGATATTTGTTTATAGATAGGTTTTTCAAAACGCTTTGCAGTCATTTTAGTACTATTTTAGCGTTACCTCTTCAACATTCACTCTTTAAATAGATAGAAGAAACAAGTATAACAATGATTTACTGCATATACCTGCTCATTTCTATGTATCCTTACATAAGATATTCTTATTCATTAATAATTTGTAACTTCCCCCTATCATGTTTACTGGTCAGTGTTACTTTGGAGAACTAGCTTTGGAATTGTCCAATTAAAAAAGTTGTCCTAAAATTTAGTGAATACTAATTTTCAGGGCAACCTCATATAAAATCATTCAAACAAAATATAGATCAATGCTTAAAATACTATTTCTCTTTAAGCAACATCTACTTTCAAAATCAGCTAGTTCTCATCATCGATAAATTGCGGTTCAATCTTCTCTAATTTCTCCTCTTTTATAATCGTAAACATTCTTGCAGCGTCTTCTTTTTTTACTGTATCTTTCAATTCTTCAACTCGTGCCGTTACAACTTTTTGACCGAATCGGATTGCGAGTTCGTCACCTGCTTTTACAGCAGTACTTGCCTTCACCACTTTACCGTTAATTGTAATACGACCTTGATCGGCAACCTCTTTTGCTAATGTGCGGCGTTTAATCAAACGTGATACTTTCAAAAATTTATCTAATCTCATATTTTATTTCCCTCCTTCTGATTTTGCCTCGTTCCAAAAGGCATCTAACTCTTCAAACTTATAAGCTTTAAAATCTTTTTTACCAGCCATTACTTGCGCTTCAACATACCCAAAGCGACTAGCAAATTTTCGGTTTGCGTGGAGCATGGCTTCTTCAGCTGAAATTTTATATACACGTGCGATATTCACTAATGTAAATAGCACATCGCCAAATTCATCGAGACGTGTTTCATTCGTTCCATTCGCTACTTCTGCTCGGAATTCCTGCAATTCTTCGGAGAACTTTTCCCAAACACCTTCTGTCGTAGGCCACTCAAAACCAACTTTTGCCGCTCGTCTTTGATAGTTATAAGACGTTTGCAGTGAAGATGCTGCTCGGTACTCACCTTTTAATAGAGGTTCCGGTATCTCACCATTAGCATTTTCTTTACTTTTAATTTTTTCCCAGTTAGCATTTACTTCTTCCACACTATCTACAGTAACATCACTAAATACATGAGGATGACGACGAATCATCTTAGTGCTTACTGCTTCTAATATATCCTCTAGGTTGAAGAATCCTTCATCTTCACCAATTTGTGCGTGTAAAAATACTTGTAGTAGCACATCACCAAGCTCTTCAATCATATGCTCATCATCTTGCTCATCGACCGTTTGTAGGAACTCATGCACTTCCTCTAGCATATATCTTTTCAAGCTTTCGTGCGTCTGTTGTTGATCCCAAGGACAACCATTAGGGCCACGCAATGTTGAAATAATCTCACGGAAAGTTGACCATTCACGAAGAGCTCCATCATGATTCGTTACTGGAGGCACGTAGACGGTTGTTAAGTTATCAATTTCTGCTGCACGGTCCAATTCGTATAAAGGAACTGTACGTAGCTTTTCGCCTTTTGATCCTGCTGCAGTAACGATTGTAACTGGATAATCCTCACGATATTTTTCCATCAATGTCAGTTTTACTTCTGAAGCGCTGAAAGTATCATATACTTGTGCAATTAATAGATGTTGCTTCATATTCACTTCATGTGATGAGAAAGTTGCTCCATCTACCAATTGGAAGCCATCGATTGGATCGATACGTAATGCACCGAAGATTGGATCTAGGAAACTTTGACCTCCCTCAATGTTAAGCTTTACTTTGCCTTCTTTTTCAGCTTTTATTAATAGTTGAACAGTTAACTCTGCTACGAGTGGATGTCCAGGTACTGCGTACATTATATCTTCTTTCTCCACATAACTTAAAAGCGTTTCTACAATCTCTTCATAAACTGGTCGGAAATCATCGTGCTTTTCATAGATATAGTCAAAGCTTTCAAATTCGATTCCTTCAGTTGCTAACTCATTTAATACTGGGTGGTCTATCGTACGTACATATATTTTCTTTGCCTGCTGTAACTTACGATAAACACCTATTTGTAGCTGTTCAAAGTCACTAGCTCCGAGGCCAATTATTGTCAATTGATGCATAATTTTCACCTATCCTTATTTCTTTCGTTGTAGCCATAATTGATAACTGGCCATTCTGCGTCCAAATGGTAGTAAAAACCAATCCCTACTATTTAGAACTCCACACTTCGCAATGATTGTCAAAAACACAAACGCCCCTATCAATGCTGCTGTGCTTCCAGTCAATGCTGCGTTCAATCGCGAAGGTAAAGAAGCAAAGAGCCACTGCTCGGTAAAATAACTCCATAACAGTACACAAGTTATCATGACGGCTGAGGCAAATCCCATACATATATAAAAACGTGTGGGTGCGAAACGAATTGGTCTAATTTTTTTAAAATAATAGATCAATCCAATAGCTGAACATATTAAACCTAAATTACTAGCATATACCGCGCCTATGATACCCCACCTTATAATAAACAACTCATTACAAAGCACTTTCACTATAAAACCTACTATTAATATTAAAGTCGGTATTTTTAATTTCCCTAACCCTTGAAGCATGGCTGTCAGCGTTAGAATAAGTGACAACCATATAATTTGCGCTACAAATACTATCAATACATTAGATAACTCACGTGTTTCAAATAGCATCTCATTTACATAAGGCATAACGAGCATTAAACCAAGCGTCGCAGCAAAACCAAATAACAAGGCCGTACGATAGGTCAGTTGAATAAACCGTTCAGCTCCTCGCCCATTATCCTTTTTTGATGTATGGGCAACAAGAGGGACAATTGCAAGGGATAACGATGTTGCAATAACAAGCCCGACTTGCACAAGTGGCTGCCCTCTATCGTAAATTCCCTTCGTTTCCATTGCCTCTAAGGTTGAAATTCCACTTTTCGTAAGTGTTTCAAAAACAGTAAATGAATCAACTAGTTGAAAAAACAATAGTAAAAGGCCACTCATACTGACCGTAATACTTAAAACTGTCAATTCCTTTAATACAGGAAAGATAGCTACCTTTTTCCTTACGGATATTTTGTTCCCTCGCTTAAACTTTTTAAAATACATCCATAATAAAATGATACCAGCTAGTTCACCAACAACAGTGCCTGCCACCGCCATTTGCCCTGCCTGATACAAAGAAGTGGTCGTCGTCATAACAAGCCAAGTACCACCTAAGATGACAAGGACACGAATAGTTTGTTCCATCACTTGTGCATAGGCAACTGGTGTCATCATACCGCGAGCTTGAAAGAAACCTTTATAAACAGCAATCGCTGGCATACATAATGTAACAAAGGAACCTGTACGTAAAAGTGAAGCTAATTCTGGATCGCCCATCCATTTCGCAAATAGATCAGCTCCACAAAATAAAATGATGAAGAAAAGGGTGGATAAAATACATAAATAATAAAATACCACCCGTAATAATTCACCGCGCAACACTCCTTCATCACGATCTTCAGCTTCAGCAAGTAATTTAGAAATGGCGACAGCAAATCCACTCGACGTCCAAACAACGAAAATCGCTATAAATGGATACACTTGCTGATAAATATAAAATCCCTGGTCCCCAACTAAATTTTGAAAAGGGACTCGATACACCATGCTCAGTATTTTGACAAAAAGAGCAGCAAGCGTTAATAATGCCACTCCCTTCACATATACCTTCATTCCCCACTTCTCAGGCATTTCAAATCCTCTTTCCTATACATCGTTCACCAAAATTCATAATAATCTAAGTGTCATCAGTATAGCATATTGATGCTTATCCATAAAAAACAGGTTATAACATGCCTAAAGAACTATATTTATTAGAAAATTACTTTCTTTATATAGTATTAGATTATTAATAAGTGACTTTTAGTTCAATACCAGTAAAAGCATCCGATAAAATTATTAATTAAAGAGTATAGAGGAGGGATTACTTTGAAGATGAATGTAGCGAATATTAAAACATTTCATAACGCGGCGAAATTTAATCAGCCACATATACTACAAAGTTCATATATCTATGCTGCATTAAAATCAAAACCGAAAAAAAATCGGGTTTTAATTGAAAAAGAAAATGGTTATGTACGTCAGTACCTCGTCAAAGAGGATGGCACTAAAATATTAATTTCCGAAATGCGGGAAGATACCACGAAACAAACAGCTAACCATAATGAATCAAATACCGATGATTTAATGAAGTTGCTTAATTTTTCAAGAATAGTACATCCTTCTAATATTAAAATGATAAAATAAAAAAAGTCTTCCTCGTAAAAATTGCGAGGAAGACTTTTTTCATGTTAATCAAGCATTTGCTTAGCAAGAAAATGAGCAGCAGTTTCAGCTACTTTTTGCTCTGAGTCACCAATAAAGTGCACCTTTGACAATATATAAACAGCGCCAATTGGGTCACCTGACACGATAATTGGTGCCACACAGTAAGATTTTATTTGCTCAACTTGACCTGGAACCAACTCTACAGAGCTTTCATGCTTCTCTACTAGAATGGATCGTTGCATAATACTTTCTTCAGCAAATGATGAGAGCTGTCTATTAACATAATCCTTTTTTGATACTCCTGCCACTGCAATCATTTCATCTCGATCACTAATTAAAGCAGCCGTACCAAGCGTTTCATATAATGTTTCTACATACGAAGTTGCAAAGTCACTCAATTCGCTAATAGGTGAATATTTCTTTAAAATAACTTCCCCTTCGCGATCCGTGAAAATTTCTAACGGGTCGCCTTCACGAATGCGTAAAGTCCTTCTTATTTCTTTTGGGATAACGACGCGCCCTAAATCATCAATACGTCGTACAATGCCAGTTGCTTTCATTCGTGTTGCCTCACTTTCGACAAAATATAGTTATACTTGTCCTAGTATGGTTCACAAATGGGCATTCTATGCAAAAAGGGTATTACTCAGCAACAGGTGCAGATTCTTCCCTTTTTGCAGTAGGCAAAAGTTTCATAATAGCTTCTAAAATATCAAACGGTAATTGTTTATCCATTTTGCGCTCATCTATTGTAAGTAATAGTTGTTGCCCATCCATCCGGAAGCCTACAGCCCGCCCGAACTTCAATGATTCTGAGACAACTTTTGCGCCATCTATATTCGCCGTACCTTTCTCTGAAATTTGAATAGTAATAACTTTATTCGTTTCCTTAATTGAAGTGACTCCTGCTTCCTTCGCCCAAACTTTCATTCGTGCAATACGTAATAAACGTTCGGTTTCAAAAGGTATATCACCAAATCGATCTTGCAATTCATCAATAATTTCAAGATAGTCATTTTCATTTTCCATCGCTTTTACACGTTTATACATTTGAATTTTTTGATAGCCATCTGGAATATATTGATCAGGAATGTATGCGTCATACGGTAAAATTATTTCAATTTCAGGTATGTCTTCTTTTTTCGTACCACTACGTCGTTCTTCTATTGCTTCTTCAAGCATTTGTGAATATAAGTCAAATCCGACAGAATCGATAAAGCCATGTTGTTGAGATCCAAGTAAATTCCCTGCACCCCGAATTGATAAATCACGCATAGCAATTTTAAATCCAGAGCCAAGTTCAGTAAATTCTTTAATCGCTTGCAAACGTTGCTCTGCTACCTCTGTCAATACTTTATCACGTTGATACATGAAATAAGCATAGGCTACTCTATTGGAACGCCCAACGCGTCCTCTTAATTGATAAAGCTGCGATAAACCCATGCGATCAGCATTGTGTACAATTAATGTATTCACATTTGGAATGTCAATACCTGTTTCAATAATTGTTGTCGTGACCAACACATCATAATCTCCGTCCAAAAATCCAAGAATAACAGATTCTAGCTCAGACTCACTCATTTGGCCATGTGCAAAGCCGACTCGCGCTTCAGGTACGAGCTCTTGGATCTCTTGCACCTTTTTCGCCATATCTTCAACACGATTATATAAATAAAACGTCTGCCCACCGCGTGACATTTCACGCTCAATGGCTTCACGCACAAGCGCACCACTATGCTCCATGACATATGTTTGGACTGGGAAGCGATTTGCAGGTGGCGTTTCGATTACAGATAAATCACGGACACCAACCATCGACATATGTAATGTACGAGGTATTGGTGTTGCTGTTAATGTTAATACATCGACATTCGTTTTTAATTGTTTGATCTTTTCTTTATGCGTCACACCAAATCGTTGTTCTTCATCGACTACGAGTAATCCTAAGTCACGATATACCACATCTTTAGATAAGAGACGATGTGTACCGACGACAACATCTATCGTACCGTCTTTTAACCCTTTTAATGTTTCTGTTTGCTGTTTTTTCGTACGGAAGCGGCTAAGTAAACCAATAGAAACTGCCTGCTCTTGGAAACGTTCTACCATCGTTTCATAATGCTGCTGAGCTAAAATGGTTGTAGGTACAAGGAAAGCTACTTGCTTACCATCCATAATTGCTTTAAAGGCTGCACGAATGGCAACCTCCGTTTTACCATAACCAACATCACCACAAACAAGTCGATCCATTGGACGCTCGCGTTCCATATCGTGTTTGACTTCACGAATAGAACGTAATTGATCTTCTGTTTCCTCATATGGAAACGCCGCTTCAAAAGTGCGTTGTTCATCACCATCTGGAGTAAAGGCAAAACCTTTTTCAGCTTCACGTTTTGCATATAGTTTTATTAAATCATCGGCAATATCTTGTACTGCAGATGACACTTTACTTTTCGCACGTTTCCACTCTGCTCCGCCCAGCTTATGTAGCTTCGGTTCACGGTCTTCAGAAGCAACGTATTTTTGGATTAAATCAATTTGATCAACTGGTACGAATAATTTATCATCTGCTCGGTAACGAATGTGTAAATAATCTTTATGTGATCCCTTTACTTCTAAAGTTTCGATACCGATATATTTCCCAATACCGTGGTGAATATGAACGACATAATCTCCAGGTTTAATTTCGGTATAACTTTTAATACGCTCGGCATTCGTCATTTTTTGAGGTCGCGATTTCTTTTTTTGCTTTTGTTTAAATAGCTCCTCTTCCGTAACAATCGCTAAACGCTGTAATGGGAGTTCAAAGCCAGCTGTCAATGCGCCTTCAATTGCATAAACACCCGCTCCATTCGGTTCCCCGAGTTGTATATGAATATCGTAATCATCCAACACTGTTTGCATTTTTCGCAGCCGATCTTTACCTTCCGCCACAAAGAGCACCGTAAATTTCCCTTGCTCCCATCGCTCCATCTCATTTTTCAACAGAGGTATTTGCGCATGAAAATGTTGCATTGGTTTACATGAGAAACTTGTAGTTTTCTTAAACTGAACACCTGAAAATGCACGTGTAAATAGAGCAAAGAATAGTTTTGGTTGTTTTAGCATCGCAAAAATTTCTTTTAGTGAATATGAAGGTTTCACGGCATGCACCATTTTCCCTTCTTCTAGGAGGCTCAAGAACCATTCTTTCTCTTCTTTCTCCCATGCATCCATTACTTCTTGTACTCTGCCTAATTCATCAAATACAACAAGGGCATTTTGGGCAAAATAATCACCTAAATAAGATGGCTTATCATATAAAAGCGATCCATACTTGTTGGCGTAATCAGGTAAGTTACCTTGCTTTAGCATTTCAATATCAGCTTGGATATTTTGATAGAGTGCTTCTTTAACATCTTGCGCTTTCACTTTACGTAAGCTTTCAGCCAATGCATCCTCTAGCTTTTCAGCCAGTATTACTCTATCAACTCGCGTTAAAACGAATTCTGTCGCAGGCAAAATACGTACATCTTGTAGTTTATCAATTGAACGCTGATCATCAGCTGAGAATGTTCGGATTGAATCTACTTCTGTATCGAACAATTCAATACGTACTGGCACTTCCATATAAGGTGGATAAATATCTAAGATACCACCACGTAATGCAAATTCTCCTGGCGTTGTCACCATCTGACCTCGTGTATAGCCCATTACAATAAGCTGATTCAACCATGCTTCCACATCGACATCGTCACCGACTGCCGTTTGAAGACGCAAATCAAGCCATTGCTCTTTTGGAGACATCATTTTACGTAGACCTGCTACTGGAATAATGTAAATCCCCTTTTGTTCATGTAACATATGGTCAATTGTTTCAATTCGTTGCGCTCTTAACTCAGGACTTGCTATCGACATATCAGCTGCGATAAATTCATCAGCTGGATAATAATGTACAAGATCCTCGCCCATTAACTTCACTAAATCATCATACATTTTCTGCGCCTGCAATAGATTTGGCGAGATGATATATACTGGCTTCTCTATAGCCCCATAAATCGTATCTAAAAAGGCTGGACGCGCACTACCAGAAAGGCCCGTAATTAACTGAGGACCATTATCTTGCTGCAAATCTTCCAATAATTTTGTTATATGCATATCTTGAGAGAACAATTTACGTAATATCTCCAAATGAAGCCCTCCTTCCTTCAAAAAAATATAATGAATCTATTTGCTCTATCTATATTTTACGAGTAAATAGTCTATCTATTTCATTTTTCTTTTCATTCATATACAGAAAAAGGCCTTGGACGCATAGCGCACCAAAGCATTCTTCATTATTGTAGCCACTTTTTTAACGCATAATAGTCTGGAAATTGTTTTAAAGATTCTTCACAATGCTCACAAATACAATCGACCGTTGTATCTCCATTATGGTCTTTATGAATGTATTGTTCTGCTTCCGCTTCATTTAATTGATGTAACTTGCGGACACTCTCTTCTGAATCGAAAGGCAGTAGCCCAACCTCAGTTTCACAGTGCCGACAGCGATAATGAATTGCCATATGCAACATGCCCTCCTTTATAAAAAGTATAGACAGTCACATAGCAATTTATGCTCAATCATTAATTAAATTGATTCATAACATCTATAAATGGCTTGTCCAGTGCATACTCACAAGCATCCGCTGCTTTTTCAAAAGCATCCTGCATTATAGGTTGATCTTCCTTCGAAAACCTTGCAAGAACATAATCAGAGACCTTCATACCAGCAGGTGGGCGGCTAATGCCAATACGAATACGGTTAAAGTTTTGAGTACCTAAATGCTGGATTAATGATTTTATACCGTTGTGTCCGCCAGCACTACCTTTTTGACGCAAGCGTAATTTTCCTTTATCCAAATCTAAATCATCATAAATAACAATGATATCCTCGATATCGATATCAAAATAATCCATGATTGGACCTACACATTCACCAGAAATATTCATATACGTAAGTGGCTTCAATAGCATTACTTTGCCTTCTGGGCGGTGAATAGTGCCGTACATACCATTAAATTTTGATTGATTTAATGATACGCCCCATTTTGCTGCTAATATGTCGATGGTATCAAAACCGACATTGTGATGTGTATGTTCATATGTTTTGCCCGGATTGCCGAGACCAATTATTAGTTTCATAATAGCATCTTCCTTTTCTGCCTAATCCATGCTATTTTATCACATACCGTTGGAAATTATGAAAAAATGCAATTATTAGTGGTTTTTCGACTTTTTCCTAAAAAAAAACGCTCTATCATAAAATGATAAAACGATTTTTTCTATATAGCTATTGTTTCCAATAATCGGCCATTTCCCGGTCGAGATATACCCAACCTTTCCATGAAATATGAATTGTATCACTAATAAAATGCGGCTCGTACTCGTAACCAGTAAAATCAACAAGTGGGAAACCAGCATTTTGCACCTGCTTATTAATCTTCGCATAATATTCTTCTCGACGTTCTTTTGGGAACCCTGCATAATCGTACCATTTTCCATTCACAGGAATAGATACGAACATTGGTTTAGCACCCGCATCCTTTAGTACATCTAAGACCATTTGAAAATCTTCATACTCAGGTGACTCTGTGTAGCTTTCGTGTTTACGGAAGTCTTTGAGTTCATCTAACTTGAACTCAATCTTCTTTTTATAATATTTATCGTTAATAGATAAATCATTTGTTGTAATTCGCTGACTACCATATTCATCTGCATGCTTCTTCAACTGCTCAAAAGATTTTCCAGCAACCATTTCTGGATTTGCATGTAGTTTTTCAAGCGGTTCTGCCATGATGGAGTAATACAAATCTTTTTTCTCCATTAACTTTTTATTTATTAAAGCTACTGGTTTTGCTAAAGCTGCTTTTATTGGGTACTTGACACCATCTGTTACTTCATTTTCATAAATTGTTGATAAAACAAAGTCTCTTTGTACACTATCAAACTGCAAAAGACGCTCCATTGCTTTTTTCTTCAACTGAGGATCCATCTTATTATTCAACGCTAAATCGTAAGACTGCAACATTGAATAGTTAGGTGAGAAATGGAAATCATCAACACCTGTTTCTGTAAACCATTGCGGTGAAATAATAAATACCAATTTCTTATTTTTCAAATTCCCTTCTTGCTCTGCAAAATTCAAAAAATGATGAATGGATTGCGTACCCCCACGGCCATGTAAATACGTCGTAAAGCCTTCGTCATTGGCTTTAAAATAGTTATATGGATGGAATGGATCAAAGCGATTTAACTCAGATGAGCCATAGATTGGGAACATATTCGGCTCTTGTAGTAAACGATTTTGGAAATACTCCCCTTGGAACATTAATGGATTCAGAGCTGTTTTGGAATGTTCTACATCTTTATCTGAGATTAAAAAACCAAGCCATTTATTTGGTATAAATAAAAATACTAAAAACAGAATTACCGCAATGATGAGCGGTAAGAAGGCATACTTTCTCATACACGCTCAGCTAACTGCTCTGCGATACGATTCGGTGTATTCCACTCCTCGCGCGTAAACTCTGTAATCGATACTGAAATACCAAATTTTTCTTCTACTTCTACTAGAAACGTAATAATGCCAAACGAATCTAGTAAACCTTCTTCAAATAAATCAATATCAGGTTGCTCTACAACTACATCTTCCTGACATACCTCTGCTAATAATTCATATACTTTTTGTTTTTCCATCTTAATCTAACTCCTTATTATTTAAATAGTTGTCCAGAGAAAATATAAAATCCAAAGCAAATAAAGTTAAATGTTATAAACACAGATACAACATGTGTCCATTTATTTTTTGGCCATAGTTTATGTTTTCGATTCCACCGATCGAAGAAATCATATCCCACAATAAGTGCTGCATGATACAAGCCATAAATAACAAAATGCCATTCTAACCCATGCCAAACACCCATGATGAAGAATAATAGAAAATAACCAATATTAGAAACCGTATAGCGATTTTTAATCCACTTTTTCTTTGTCATCCAAAATACAAATCGCATATATACATAGTCTCTAAACCAGAATGATAGACTCATATGCCAACGATTCCAAAAGTCTTTAATATTTTTACTAATGAATGGCATGTTGAAGTTTTCTGGTGTTTTAACTCCCATTAAGTAGCTGACCCCTATAGCAAAGGCACTATAACCTGCAAAGTCAAAAAATAGATAAAGGCTGTAAACATACATATATGCTACGTTAGACCAAAATGGTGAATGAATATAAGTTGCGTGATCTGGTAAATACACAAGAATTTTGTTGTAAATTAAAAATGCTAAAATAAATTTGTATAAGAACCCTCGGAAAATACTATTAATGCCTAAATATAAAAGTTCTTTATACTCCTCTTTTGAAAAAGTCTTATTAACATCCTTCTCAAACCTTCTCCAACGATCAATTGGACCAGATGAGACAGTCGGGAAAAATAGTAGGAAGTAAATAAGTTCACCAACTGGTAGTGTCTGCTTCTTCATCAAGCCGTCACGTGTTTCAATAACTATCTGTACGGACTTAAATGTAATATAAGAAACACCAAGGAATCCAAATACATGATTCAAACCGAGTAACGGTAGTACTTTCACAAGCACTAATGGCAATATTGATAATACAACCATCGTACAAAATACAACTGTATTATTACGTTCTTTTCTGTAATGATGATAACCTTTAATTAAAACAATTTGAAAAATCGTAAACAAAATAATAGATATTGCACCGGTTTTCGAATTCCCGAAGATGACGGCCAATATAACAATAGATACAAGCATATTATAAATTTTTGATGATTTACCTAACAATCCAAGAATAATAGTAGGTAAAAGTAAAATGCCAATTAAAAAGAAAAATATAAACGAGCCATATGGAATCATACCATAACCTCAGCTACTAATTGTTTTCTATTTATTTTACCATTGGATGTCATAGGTAACTGATCACAGTAATTAAATTTTCTTGGAATCATATATGCTGGCAAACCTTTTGCTAGTTCCTTTTTTATAGCGCTTGATAATTGATATTCTTTTTCAAAAGCGTGTTCTTTAGGCACGATATATGCTGCTAAAAAATCAATAGCCTCATTTTTATAAATCGGTACAACTACACATGAATCTACATACTGGCATTGTAATAAATGGTTTTCTATTTCTTCGATTTCCATTCTATAGCCATGAACCTTGACTTGGAAATCTGCACGACCACTATAGAAATGTAAGCCTTTTTTCTGATATCCGACATCACCTGTACGATACGCTTGTTGCCCTTTATATTCAAAAAAGACTTTTTCAGTTAATGTTTCTTCTCCTAAATATCCCTTACTAACACTTGGTCCAACAATAATCATTTCACCTTTTTCACCATCAGGTAAAATTTGATCATCCTCATCTATAATAAGCATTTGAGTATCACCTTTTATATAACCTATTGGTAAAGAAATATGATCATCTAATAATTCAGCGGTTACTTCTATTGCTGAAACAGCTACAGTTGCCTCTGTTGGTCCATATGTATTGAAAATGCGTGCGTTCGGGAACAATTTCAATAACTTGTTTGCAACTTCTGTCGGCAATACTTCTCCGCAAAATAGGAACGTATTTAACGACGGTAGCATCCCACTATTAAATTCAGGATTCATTAAACACATTTGTACGAATGATGGAGTGGATGTCCAAACATTTGTTTTTGACTGTGCTAATTGCCCAAACAAAACCTTAGGATTTGCTATCATCTCTTTTGTAATTGCGAATAATGTAGCACCCGTCGTTAGTGCAGGGTAAAGGTCCATTACTGACAAATCAAATGAAAATGGTGCTTGATTTAAAAATACCTTGCCCTCTGTTATCGGGAAATCTTCATGCATCCAATTAACAAAGCTCTCTAAATTTTGAGCTGAAATTTGAACACCTTTAGGATTTCCTGTACTACCAGATGTATAAATAATATAAAAATTATCATTTTCTTTCACCCAAGTAGATGTTGATGTTCCATTGGAGTGTTTAGCAACTATATTTGCTAATTGATCTTCAGACATATAAGAAATTGATGACTCCTGAAGTGAATCTCTTTCTAGATTCTCTGTTTCGATGAGAAATGCTGCACCTGAGCAATTAATAATTTTTTGAATGCGTTCTTTTGGAATTGATACATCCACTGGAATATATGGGTGACCTGATTTTACGACTCCTAAAAAGGAGCTAACCATCATGGGTGCCATATGACCGTATACTATAATAGGTGCTTTCTTCGGGAGATTTAAAGTGGTTAAATACGCGGCTAATGATTCTGACTGTTTCCATAAATCTCCATAACTTAATGTCGCATCTCCATTTTGAAATGCAATAGAATCTTCATTATTTAAGGCTATATTTTGAATAGCCGAAAGTATATTCAATGGTAACCCTCCTAACTTTAAAATTCTGTATATATGAATGGACCGGCATTCATATCCTGAAAACCATATAAGAGAACGAGTAAAATGAGAATCGCCAAGTAATAAATCGTCCGCATACTCACATACGTTACAGTATGATTCCAAAGCTTTCTTACTTTCTCCATCCTATTTACCTCACATTTCTACAATTTAATCATTTACGATACACCATTTCATCTATTATTACAATATCATGTCAATACCATTACATTAGACGTAATGAAGTAAAAGTTGTTCCTACCTTCAACAACATGAAGACCTAAAGACTACATTTTTTCAAATAAATAGTAGTTAGGGTAAAGAAATAGGCTTACCATCCTTATTTATAGATGGTAAGCCTTTTTTTGAAATTTATTTTATCTTGCACCGATAATCTCTTCAGAAGTTGCTTTTTCATCAACTTCTGTTGATTCAGTTTCAACTGTAGGCGCAGATACCGTAACAAGAAGAAAGTCATCCGTATCTAGAATTTCGAATGTTGACGTGCTACGAATATCACCAACAGCTAAAGTGTCACCAATCTCTAACGTTGAAATATCAACCTCTATTGATTCAGGAATATCTGATGGTTTAACTTTAATTGTTACTTCACGATTAGGCTGTTGGAGAATGCCGCCCTCTTTTGCCCCTAATGAATCGCCAGTAAGATTTACTGGTACACTCACTTCTAAAGCATCTGACATATTAACTGCTAAAAAATCTAAGTGAACTAATGTCCCCTTCAATGCACATTTTTGAGCTTCATTTAATACGGCGTTTAATTTTTCACCATCAATTTCTAATGTTACTATGGAATTTTTACCATCTAAACGTAATGCTTTTTCATACTCTCTTGCATTAATCGTAATTGGAGTTGCCTCTGTTTTATAACCATATACCACAGCTGGTACAAAACCTCTTTGTCGAAGTTCAGTTAGTGCAGAATGATTTTCAACCTTACGCTTTTTTGCATGAACTACAGTACTCATATAGATACATGTCTCCCTTCCTAGTTAACATAGTCACATTAATATATGTACCCTGTTAGCTAGGAATTCAAACATTTACCATTATTAATCAAATAAAGTACTTACTGATTTGTTCTCATAGATTCTTACAATTGCATCAGCTAATAGAGTTGCAACAGATAGTTGTTTAATTTTAGGTGATTTTTTCTCATCCGGTAATTGAATAGAGTTTGTAATCACTAATTCTTTAATAACAGAGTTATCAATGCGCTCAATAGCTGGACCTGATAATACAGGGTGTGTACAGCAAGCGTAAACTTCTTTAGCACCTGCTTTAACTAATGCGTCAGCACCGATTGTAATTGTACCTGCCGTATCAATAATATCATCGATTAAGATTGCTACTTTACCATCAACACTACCAACAATATTCATAACTTCTGCAACGTTTGGACGTGGACGACGTTTGTCAATTATAGCTATTGGAGCTTTTAAGCGATCCGCCATTTTACGAGCACGTGTTACACCACCATGGTCTGGTGATACGATAACAACATCTTCTGATTTGAAACCTTTTGCTTTGAAATGATCAGATAATAGCGGTACACCGATTAAGTGATCCATTAAGATGTCGAAGAAGCCTTGAATTTGTGGAGCATGCAAGTCAAGAACGATTGCACGAGTAGCTCCTGCAGTTTCTAGTAAGTTAGCCACTAATTTAGCCGTAATCGGTTCACGTGCACGCGCTTTACGATCTTGGCGAGCATAACCATAGTAAGGTAATACTACGTTTACTGTGCGCGCTGAAGCACGTTTCACGGCATCTACCATAATAAGTAATTCCATTAAGTTTTCGTTTACTGGAGCTGAAGTAGACTGTACGATAAATACGTCACAACCACGAATACTTTCCTCAATATTAATTTGAATTTCTCCATCACTGAAATGTTTAACGGAGCATTTTCCTAGCTCGACACCTACTTCTTTAGCAATTTCTTCAGCTAAAGGTATATTCGAGTTTAATGAAAAGATTTTTAACTTTGAGTTGGCATATTGATACGGCATGATGGCCTCCTGGTAATTTTAATTATTTTAATTTTAGTTTGGTAACATAATTATCTTTATTTTCTTGTCTAGAACGTGCAATTGCTAGTGCGTCAGCGGGTATATCTTTTGTAATTGTCGAACCAGCTGCTACATATGAGCCTTTTCCTACCGTTACGGGTGCAACTAAATTAGAGTTACAACCCACAAAAGCATTATCTTCAATCACTGTTTTAAACTTGTTTTTCCCATCATAATTGACGGTAATTGTACCGCAACCTATATTGACTTCAGTACCTACTTCAGCGTCTCCTAAGTACGATAAATGAGACACTTTACTACCATTGTCTATTTTTGTTTTCTTCACTTCAACGAAGTTTCCAATCTTCACACGATCGCCCAAATCAGAATCTGGTCGGATATGTGCAAATGGACCAACAGCTGTATCCTCACCGATGACGCTTTCACGTACTACAGAAGAATGGACAGTCGTACGATTTCCAATTCGGCTATTTTGAATATGACTATTAGGACCAATGATGCAATCTTCTCCAATGCTAGAAGCACCTTCTATGATAACACCTGGTTGGATGACTGTATCACGACCAATTTGTGCATCAACGCTTATATATGTGTTACTAGGGTTAATAATCGTCACCCCATTGCGCATATGTTGTTCGTTAATTCTAGCACGCATTGTTTCTTCAGCTTGAGATAAAGCAAAGCGGTCGTTAACACCAAGCGTTTCAGCAAAGTTTTCAGTTACATATGCCGCAACTACTTCACCTTGTTTTTGTAAAATTTCAATGACATCCGGTAAATAGTATTCACCTTGGGCATTATCATTTTTTACAAGTTTCAACGCAGCAAATAACGCTTTATTATCAAAGCAATATGTGCCAGTGTTGATTTCTTTTACTTGTCGTTGTTCAGGAGTTGCATCTTTTTGTTCAACAATTTGAGCAACCTGTTGATCTGTAGAGCGAAGAATTCGACCATAGCCAGTAGGGTCTTCAGCAATAGCAGTTAAAATTGTTGCTTTGGCATGATTAGATTCATGATGCTCGAACAACGCTTTCATTGTTTCGGGGCGAATTAAAGGTGTATCCCCACAAATTACAATCGTTGTGCCTTCTAAATCTCCAAGGATCGGTTCCACCTGTTGAACGGCATGTGCAGTACCAAGCTGTTCCGCTTGTAATACATACTCACTTTTTTCACCAAGTTGTTCCTTTACCTTTTCAGCACCATAACCTACGATCGTTACTATACGTTCAACATCTAATGTTTGAATATGATCAACTACATGCTCAACCATTGGTTTTCCACAAACCGGATGAAGAACTTTATATAATTTGGACTTCATACGCGTACCTTGGCCAGCAGCCAGTATAACGGCATAAACATTCGTCATTTCGCAAGTCCTCCATTTTAGCTGATTTTCTCTTTTGACTATAAAGCAAATTTAGTTAATTTTCAAGGCTTCCCCACTTGACAAAACTATGACAAACAATTTATTATTAAAATCTTTTGTTTTTTTATAAAAAAATTCCAGTAACTATACTTTTAAAATAAAACTTACTTTTAAAGCGTTTATCCCATATAAATAAATAGCAATATTCAAATATCCCTCTAATTTAGTTTCTTTAACACTATATATATGACTAATAAATAAATAGATTTTAAGTCTATAAAGAATATTCACATGCGAAGATTTAATACAAATTTTTATATAATTGTATTATCAGCATAAAAATCTATTAATTATTTCTTATCTAAGTAGTTTGTAGACTCCTATTTCTCTATTTACTAAACTAGCAAACGTAAAAAATTTAATATACACGAAAAAGAGCCCATTCTATATGAATGGGCTCTAAATTTGCGGATTATTGAATTTCCTGATGTTCTTCATAAACCGTCGCTTCTTCATCACTCGACTCTTCATAAGCTTTAAGTACAGCTTCTTGAATTTTCGTACGAGTTCCAGAATTAATCGGATGTGCAATGTCACGAAATTCTCCGTCTGGAGTGCGCTTACTAGGCATTGCTACGAATAGCCCTGCGTTACCATCAATGACGCGAATATCATGAACTACAAATTCGTTGTCAAGTGTGATGGAAGCAATGGCACGCATACGTCCATCAGTTTGTACACGACGTAATCTTACATCTGTAACTTCCATTCTCTCACCACCTCTCATCTAAGATGCCAAAATGACTCTATCTACTTTATTCTATGTAAATTTATAGATTCCTTCTTTTTCCTTATTTATTTTTTAAAAATTTCGAATGTTTACAATCCTATTATGTATTAGTCACTAATTGTCTTTAAATTACTTATTTATCCTATCCAGTTTTTACAAATAAAATGATTATATACAAAAAAGACTATCTAATAAGCTTAAGCTTATTGATAGTCTTTTCATATTTCATCTTTTCTTAAAGCTACTCTCTACTTAGCCGATTACTGCTATGACTTCAATTTCTACTTTTGCATCTTTTGGCAAACGTGCAACTTCTACAGTTGTACGAGCAGGTTTATGCTCACCAAATTGCGCCGCATATACTTCATTCATTGCTGCGAAGTCATTCATATCCGCTATAAACACTGTTGTTTTAACTACTTTTTCTAAAGAAGTGCCTGCTTCTTTAAGAACTGCTTTTAGATTCTCAAAAACTTGGTTTGTTTGTTCAGTGATGTCGCCATCTACAAACTCTCCGGCTGGTGTTAAAGGAATTTGACCTGAGCTATAAAAAACATTATTTAAAATCATACCTTGTACGTATGGGCCAATTGCTGCTGGCGCATTTTTTGTTGCTACTACTTCCATCTTTCATTTCCACCCTTCTAAAAATAGTTTCCCTCACTTAAAGCAATTGTACGATCCTTTTCATTCACTTCTTTTAATTTTACAAGTGAATAATAATCATCTACTAAGCGCTCGTCTAGATGTTCAGCCTCTACTAACACAGCAATACCAGCTAGTGTACAGTCGAATTCCTCTAGCAAGTTTTTCATGCCATTCATTGTACCGCCAACTTTCATAAAGTCGTCGGTAATAAGTACACGTTGGCCACTTTGCATGCTACGCTTTGATAGCACCATCGTTTGAATACGACGCGATGATCCAGATACATAGTTAATACTTACAGTGGAGCCTTCTGTTACTTTGTTATCACGACGTACTACAACTACAGGTACATTCAAATGTCTCGCAATAGCGTGGGCAATTGAAATACCTTTTGTTGCTACTGTCATAATAACATCAATTTCTTTATCGCAAAATGCCGAGGCAAATACTTTTCCTACGCGGTTCATTAATTCGGGATTACCGAGTAAATCTGTCATAAATAAGTATCCACCTGGCAATAGTCGATCTGAATGACTTAACTCTTTTAAGAGCTCTTGCATAACTTCTTTAACAGCCTCTTCTGGCATTTTAGGAATATATTTTACTCCCCCAGCAGCTCCTGGAACAGTCACAAGAAGACCAATCCCTCTTTCCTCAAATGTATCTTTAACAATCGATAAATCCTCACTAATAGAAGATTTGGCCGATTGATACAATTCTGCGAAAAATGTAAGAGGGATCAACTGCTGTGGATGCTCCAATAAATAATGCGTCATGTCTACAAGACGTTCGCTACGCTTCCATTTCATGAAATCCTCTCCTGAACACGAATGATTTATACAAAAAATACCACAATTATACGTATTTAATCAAGGGAATCGCGATCTCCAAGCATACGAATTGCATATACTTCATCACAAAAGCCTCTTAATCCATTATAAATACGACTTACACGGGCCTCATTCTGTACGAGGCCAAACACCGTTGGACCGCTACCACTCATTAATACGGCATCCGCTCCAAAACGTTTCATTTGTTCTTTAATCACTGCTACTTCTGGATGTAATTTTAATGTAACCGTTTCTAGTACATTCCCGACAGTATCACAAAGTAATTCATAATCATCCTCTTCAATGGCTTGAATCATCTGATGTGTATTCGGATGGACAACCTCATCCATGTTTAAACCACCATAAACAGCCGCTGTTGAGACACCAATCGTCGGCTTAGCTAATACTACCCAGCAACTTGGGGGCGCAGAAATTGCCTGTATGCGCTCTCCTCGGCCTGTTGCAAGTGCAGTGCCACCGTAAACACAAAAAGATACGTCGGAGCCAATTTTAGCTCCTAATTCTGCGATTTCATCCATAGTTAGGTTTAAATTCCATAATGTATTTAAACCTTTCAAAGTTGCGGCAGCATCGCTACTACCTCCAGCTAGTCCAGCTGCTACTGGAATATGTTTATCAATAGTAATAGATACACCTTTATCTATGTTGTATGTATCTTTTAATAACTTAGCTGCTTGATAAGCTAGGTTCCTTTGATCATCAGGTACAAAGCGATCTGTCGAATGAATTTTAATAAGCCCATCTTTTCTACTTCTAAGGCCGACTCTATCAGCGAGATCAACCGTTGTCATAATCATCTCTACTTCATGATAACCATCGGGACGTTTGTAAAGTACATCTAGTGTTAAATTAATCTTGGCAGGTGCTTTTACGTAAAGCATAACGCTGCCCCCTTCCTAGCAGGTTTTTATACAAAAAAGTGATTCTATTATTCGTGCTTTTTTCACTGATTATTATTCTACCACAGGAAGACCTTTGTAAATAAACTTCAACCTCACCGTTTGTGAGATTTTTATACCTGTTAATTCTTTATTTTAAAAACGAAAAGCTACCTCACAGTTGAAAGCTCAAGCTGTGAGGCAGCCAATTGTCAGTGCATCAATTTTGGACAATCATCAATCTACTTTGATTTTGCTTCATCAGCTAATTGCTGTTGTGCCATTTCGATTGCTCTTTTGACCATATTACCGGCATCTCGTGATTTGATCCCGCCCCATCCTTCTCGCTCTACTACATCGTAAAATCCAAGGTCTTTTGCGATTTCTTCTTTCAAACGATCCGACATGATACGTTTTCTAGCCATTCGAAATTCCTCCTTAGATGACTGACAGTTATAGTATGTTCAAAAAAAAACAAAAACACTCATAAAATATTCTTACGCAAAGAATACGTTACAAGTGTCCGAAAAAAATATTCGATTATAAATGCACTTACTTGGCAATGACCAATTCTTTGATGTCATCGTCAAATGTAATCTCTACTGCTTCTGTTAAAATATCTGTGTAGCTGTAAGAAACTCGCTCAAAAGCGTTTTCATCTTGATCAAGATCAACTACAAATACTGCGCGATATGTTTCACGTAATATTCCAGCGCGCTCAACCGTTTTCTTGCGACCACCGTTTGCTTTTAATTGCAAACGTCTACCCAAATGACAATCTAACGACTTCTTAATGTCGGCTAAAGTTTTTGGCATTTTCGCTTACACCTCACTATAAACCATTATACACGAGGACATTTAATTCGTCAAGTTAAATAAATTATTTTATCAATCCATCATAGTGATGTCAATTGTTTTTTATTCGAAAATCTATATTTTTTTTACGAGTGTGCTAAGAATGTAACAGAAACGTTTATTGACGGAAGGTAGGATAAAGTGCATCTGCCAATTGACCAAACTCAATAATAGATAAAGTTTCGCCTCGGCGCGTTGGGTCAATACCACATTCAGCTAGTGCCGCTAGAATTTGTTCTTTCTTTTCTTTACCTCTTGGCAACTGAGATTGTAAGTTATTTAAAATTGTTTTACGACGTTGTGCAAAGGAACTTCTTGATACTTCAAATAAGAATTCTTCGTCAATTACATGCACTGGTGGCTCTGCATGTCGAGTTAGCCGAATAACGGCTGAATCTACATTTGGCTGTGGCATGAAGACAGTTTTTGGTACAGTCATCACTACTTCAGCCTTCATGTAATATTGGATAGCTATTGAAAGTGAGCCATAAGCTTTTGTACCAGGTTTGGCAGAAATACGATCTGCTACTTCTTTTTGCATCATTACTACCATACCGCGTATAGGTAATTTCTCCATTAATAATTTTAGTAAAATAGGAGTCGTTACATAATAAGGTAAATTTGCAACTACCATGATGTCTTTATACTTCGCAAATTCCGAACTTAACTCCTCAGCTACATTCGCTTTTAAAATATCCGAATGAACAACTTTTACATTATCATATGGGCTTAATGTGTCTTCTAGAACAGGTAATAAACGTTGATCGATCTCAAATGATACAACTTGCCCTGCAGAGCGAGCTAAATGCTCCGTTAAGGCACCTATACCTGGACCAACCTCAATCGCCACACTATCTTCTGTTAAATCGGCATAACTTACTATGTTACGAAGAATATTAGGGTCAATTAAAAAATTTTGCCCTAAACTTTTTTTGAATGAAAAACCATATTTCTTTAAAATCTCTTGCGTGCGTAAAGGTGTTGCAATATCTTTATGCATTTTGTTCCTCCTGATTTATCTGTGCAATCGCTTCACCGAATTGCTCTAAAGTTATTTGAAACATTTGTAATCGCTTGTGCAATTGTTTACCGTTTGTTGAACCTATATTTAATAACTCACCTAAACGTTCTCTACGTACTTTCGCATTAGGATGTGATAGTAGCTGAGCTACGATTAAATCATCTAATGTGATAATCTGCACATCCTCTGATGCCACTCTAGGTGTATATACGTTTGAGAGGGCATAACGGATATCTTCATCTTTTGCATGTTCTATACCAAGACTTTTACCGTTTTTAGCAATTGTTTTCTTTTTCGGTAAAAACGCATGTTTTACATCTGGCACTCTTTCTTCAATAATAGCTCGAATACGTCTCCCTGGGTAATCTGGATCCGTAAAGACAATGACACCTCGTTTTACTTGGGCATGTTGAATTCGTCGTAGAACTTCCTCTGAAATAGCAGAACCGTTCGTTTCGATTGTATCTGCATGAACAGCTCGTTTAATTGCTGTTGTATCGTCTTTTCCTTCTACCACAATAAATTCTTTTATTTCCACGGATACTTTATCCTCTTTTCTAAAATGTCCTTTGACCATTTTACTGCTATATTACTTATATTGTACAGTAGCTTAAGCAAGAAGGCTCGTTTTCAATCAGTATGACTGCTCCCTATAAAAAAAGCTTTCCTTACAACTGTAAGGAAAGCTTTTCATATCTATATGTTAAACGAGATGTATTAGTTTAATACTTTTATTTTAACTCTTTTGCGTCCCCAATTATAAACAGATTGCTTATTTGAAATAAAGACATCGATTTTGTTTCCTTTAATCGCGCCGCCAGTATCCCCAGCAACCGCATAACCATAATCTTCTACCCAAACTTTAGAACCTAATTTAATAACCCTTGGATCAACCGCAATTACTTTTAAATTTGGATTCTTTCGTAAGTCGATACCAGTAGCTGTTTTACCCGAACAACCATTACAAAAAGCAGTGTAAGCTGTAGCTGTTACATACATAGTTCGACCACTAGACGGCTCATCTGAACGAGATGGTGTCTTAGATTTTGAAACTTTTTTAATTGATGTTAAATATTTTGATGAAACATAACCCGTTTTACTTTTATATTTCACCTTATACCAAGAGCCCTTTTTACCTTTGTACGTCACTTTTTTACCTTTTGGAATTGTCAGAAGCACTTTATATTTTGTGCTTGCACCTTTTCGTAAATTAAGACGACCTTTAGTTTTATAGGTTTTGGCTTTGCTAACTTGTGTAATTTTCTTGTTGCTAACGTCAGTTGTGGAGCCTTTAGAGCCTTCCACCACATCGGTGACTTTTTGTACTCGAACATCATCAAAAGCCGTTGTGTTAGGTGTTTTAGCTAGCGCCTTAGTGTCTGGTTGAGCGCGTTCTATCTCGCCTGACTCAACTATTGGTTGCTTTAAAAAGTCAGCGACCGTAGTCGAAGTGGATCCTGCTATCTTGTTGCTACCATCACCTTGGATGGTTAAATTTAATGCCTGTTCATACGAATTTGTATTATTATTTTTAAAATTCGTATTCACTGAGGTTTGTATTTTATCATTGTCAGATGTTTTAACTCCAACAATATTGTTTTGTGCTGTAACTTCTTGATAATCACCGTTTACCACGGCTGTGTTTGTACTTTCGAATAAATTCGAAGCTACGAAAGCAATTACTAGTGCGATTGATAATACCATCATCACTGCTTGCTTATTCCTCAATGATCTTGAAAACAGGTTTTTCATGGAATTTTTTGTCATGAAAAACGCCTCCTTATCACTCGTTGGATTATATAGACCTTCTTTTTAGCTGTCAACACCTAAGGTTTTTACCTAATTTTGACAACCAGGCAAGTTTTCCTATCCGAAGTAAGGGAGGCGACCTTGCATTTTATTTCGTAATTTTATAAAAACGGTGGGCATTGGCAGTTGTTGCCGATGCTACTTCATCTACCGATATTTCCTTTAGGCGCGCTATTTCTTCCGCAACTAACGGTACTAAAGATGGCTCATTTCTTTTACCTCGATGTGGATGAGGTGCCAAGTAAGGAGCATCTGTTTCAATCATCAAATACTCAAGCGGAATTTCTGTTGCAACTTCTTTTGGTTTTTTTGCATTTTTAAACGTAACAGGGCCACCTAGGCTGATCATGAAGTTCATGTTGATGCACTCTTTTGCAATCTCTACGCTACCGCTATAACAGTGCATAACTCCACCAGTAATTTCCGCATGTTCTTCTTTCAAAATCCGTACACAATCTTCTGTTGCATCACGATTATGAATGACAATTGGTAAATCTAACTTTTGTGCCAACCGAATTTGTTTACGCAATAATTCCTGTTGGATTTCTTTTGGAGATTTATCCCAATAATAATCAAGTCCTGTTTCACCGATTGCTACTACCTTTGGATGAGCTGCTAATTCCTCAATCCATTGTAAATCCGCTTCTGTGCAGTCAATTGCATCGACGGGATGCCAACCTATTGCTGCATACAAAAATGGATATTCATCAATCAATTTCATCGCTTTTTCAATTGTTGGTCTGTCGAAACCTACGACAACCATTTCTTTTACATCAGCGTCTAATGCGCGTTGGATCACTTCTTGCAAATCCTCTTCGTATTGGTCAGCATTTAAATGCACGTGTGTATCGATAAACATCGTCATTCTCCTCACAGTAATTTATTTTAGACAAAGAACAGATTTCAGAGTTGTCATTCATATTACATTTTAATTACAAAGACCCCTCTAATTATTTCACAACCATATAAAGGGATATTTATAGGTGCAAAAAAACAAAATATGATATTTTTATACTAAGGTCACATTCACAAAATACAATTCAGCAAAAAAATATCATATCCATAAATAGAACCAAGAGCCTACTATGTCATGTAGTAGGCTCTTGGTTTTTTTATACAAACTTAAGAAAAAACGCGATTTTTGAGGAATTCTAAACTTCTCCCATCATCAACAATGATTCTATAGTTGTTATTATATATTTATTTTACTTTTGCGCCGTTTTCTAGTTTTTCATCGACAGTCGCTAAAGTTAAAACACCATCTTTACTTCCTGCCAAAACCATACCTTGAGAAAGTTCGCCACGAAGTTTTACTGGTTTTAAGTTAGCAACAACAATTACTTTACGACCAATTAATTCTTCTGGTTTATAATACTCAGCAATACCTGATACAACTTGGCGTTGCTCATATCCTAGCTCTAATTGTAATTTTAATAATTTATCAGCTTTTGGCATTTTATCGCATGCAATGACGGTTGCAACACGAAGATCCACTTTCATGAAATCTTCAAAAGAAATTTCAGGAACATCTTCTTCTTTTTTAGCTAATGCATCTTTTTTAGGCTCCTCAGTAGGCTTAACTGAACCTTGCATTTGTTCGCGAATATAGCCAACTTCTACCTCATTATCTAGACGAGGGAAAATTGGCACACCTTTTTCAATGACTTTTTTACCAGATGGTATTGCACCAAATGTATCTAGCGTATCCCAAGCCAATAATTCTTCCCCTAATCCAAGCTGTTCCATAATCTGTTTTGGTGCAATTGTCATAAATGGTTGAATCATAACAGCAATTTGTCGTAAGCTTTCTGCTAAATTAGCCATTACTGTTGCTAATTGACCTTTTAACGCTTCATCTTTAGCTAAAACCCACGGTGCTGTTTCATCAATATATTTGTTTGTTCGTGAAACCAATGCCCATACGTCTGAAAGAACTACACTAAATTGCATTTTTTCCATGTTTTCTTCATATTTCATTTTTGTATCCGTAGCTTGTGCGATTAGTGCTGCATCAAATTCTGTTGGTTCTAAACCTTCAGTCGGTATATGTCCATCGAAATACTTGTTCATCATAGAAATGGTACGGTTTAATAAATTACCAAGGTCGTTTGCAAGATCAAAGTTTGTACGTTCGACAAATGATTCTGGTGAGAATACCCCATCCGATCCAAATGGTAACTCACGTAATAAGAAGTAACGTGTTGCATCTAATCCATAACGCTCAACTAACATCTCAGGATATACAACATTACCTTTAGATTTAGACATTTTACCATCTTTCATCATAATAAAACCGTGTGCAAATACTTTTTTAGGTAATGGTAAATCTAGAGCCATTAAGAAGATTGGCCAATAAATTGTATGGAAACGTACTATATCCTTACCAACTACATGTACATCTGCTGGCCAGTATTTCTTAAATAATGTATCCTCATCAGATAAATAGCCTAACGTTGTAATATAATTTGTTAAGGCATCTACCCAAACATAAATAACATGCTTTGGATCTCCAGGAACTTTAATTCCCCAGTCAAAAGATGTACGCGAAACAGATAGGTCTTCTAAACCAGGTTTGATAAAGTTATTGATCATTTCATTTTTACGAGACTCTGGTTCGATAAATTCAGCATTATCTTCGTAATATTTCAAAAGGCGATCAGCGTATTTCTTCATATTAAAGAAGTAAGATTCTTCTTTTACCTTATGAACAGGGCGACCGCAATCAGGACAGTTACCATTGTCCAATTGTGACTCAGTAAAGAATGATTCACACGGTGTACAATACCAACCTTCATATTCCCCTTTGTAAATATCACCGTTGTCTAAGAATTTTTGGAAAATCTTTTCGACAGCGTCTGTATGACGTTTTTTAGTTGTCTGGATAAAATCATCATAAGAGATGTCCATTAACTTCCAAACAGCTTTTGCTGATTCAGCAATTTCATTCACATATTGCTGTGGTTCTTTGCCAGCCTCAGCTGCTTTTTCTTGAATTTTTTGACCATGCTCGTCCATACCCGTTTGGAAACGTACGTCATATCCTCTCAAACGTTTATAGCGTGCAATCGTATCAGAAGCTACAGTTGTATATGCAGTTCCAATATGAAATTTACCACTAGGGTAATAAATAGGTGTTGTTATATAGAATGTTTTCTTTTGATTGTCCACGAAAACTTCCTCCAGTGTTCTACAGTATACTTTCTATTCTAACCAAGTACGAAAAACCTTTCAATCAAAGTTTATTAAATGGCTTTTTGACGAAAAATGTCGAATATTACTTTTCGAATTCGAGATACTTAAATATAGCAAAAAACTCATGCATTTTAAGCATTTTCGAGGAAATTAATCAAATTCGTATGTAAATTCTACTTAAAGAACGGAATATTTTTGAAATAAAATATCATTTTTCAAACAAAAATAATTGACGTTTATGGCATTAGTTGGTATGATAGTCAACAGACACAGAATATATGTCGAATTTTGACGAAAAATCATAATAATATAGGAGGAATTCTTGTCATGAAATCTACTGGTATCGTCCGCAAAGTTGATGAATTAGGTCGCGTGGTTATTCCTATCGAACTTCGCCGTACTCTAGGCATTGCTGAAAAAGACGCTCTTGAAATCTACGTTGATGATGATAAAATCATCTTAAAAAAATACTTACCTAATATGACTTGCGCTGTAACAGGCGAAGTGTCTGATGATAACTTCCGTCTTGCTGGTGGTAGCTTAATCCTAAGCCCTGAAGGCGCTGAAATCCTTGTAAAAGAAATCCAATCTAAATTAACTAAATAATTTAGAGGATTTAATTATATTCGAGTAACAAGTTATACAATAACAAATAGATTATTACCTATCTTGTTTTTCAAATGTGATTTCATATATAGAAAACATCCGAAATATTCGCAATTTCGGATGTTTTTTTTATTTACAGACCTTATTATTCCACATGATAGGCTTGGTACACATCTCGCTTTGCAAGACCTCTTACTTTTGCCACTTCTTTAATAGCATCTTTAGAAGATAGTTGCTGTTCTTCTATTAACTTATTTATGTGATCGACAACAGTCAACTCATCCCACCAAGCTGCTTCCTCTTCTTCATCAGCATTTACATTACCTTCTAAAACAATACAAAATTCTCCTCGAATTTCACTCTCAATTGCCCACTCTAATGCTTCATCAACTGTGCCTCTTAAAAACTCTTCAAATTTCTTCGTCAATTCGCGTGCTAAAACAATCTGACGATTACCAAGAATTGTTTGCATATCCTTTAATGTATCTTTCAAACGGTGTGGAGCTTCATAAAATAGAATCGTCTCTGGTCTCTTACTTAATTTTTCTAAAGCTTCTTTACGCTCCTTCTTTTGACGACTTAAAAATCCATAGAAGAAAAATGGTTGAGGGATTAAGCCCGATGCTATTAAAGCGGTGATAGCCGCGTTAGCACCTGGAATCGGCACTACCGCAAAGTCTTCTTCAATTGCCTTTGCAGCAATATCTGCACCTGGATCTGAAATACATGGTAGTCCTGCATCACTTACTAATGCTACTGTTTTACCTTCACGTAAATAATTAAGAAGCTTTTCACCACCATACTCTTTGTTATGATCGTGGTAACTAACAAGTGGTGTATCAATTTCAAAGTAGTTACAAAGTTTTTTAGTATTACGCGTATCTTCTGCTGCGATGACATCAGCTTCTTTTAGAATACGAATAGCTCGCATAGTCATGTCCTCTAAATTACCAATAGGTGTAGCGACTAAGTATAAGCAACTCTTATTTTCATGCATGGTACTTTTTTGTGATTTCACAATTCTTCGCTCCTTATATGATTGATCTTCTGTTTACGTGTTAATTGTTTAAATGCGTATTCAGCTCGCATCGCCTCTTGCTTTGTCTCATATTCTTCAAAATAAATGCAACGTACAGGTAAACGTGCTCTTGTATACTTGGCACCTTTTCCTTGGTTATGCACGCCGAGTCGATGTTCTAAATCATTTGTGTAACCTGTATAGTAAGTTCCATCACCACATTCTAGTACATACATGAGATGCTTATTGTTCTTTTCCATATAGCATCTCTCTCACTTCATCTGTATATTCACCATCTTCTCCATATACATAAAGTGGGGGCAAAATCTTTAAATCTGGCTTGCCATCTTTAATTCCTTCTATTAACAATGTATTCGCTTCTTTACCAGCTTTAGGATAAACAAAGCGAATACGTTTTGGCTCCAATCGATTTGCACGCATTGCCGTTATAATATCAAGTAGACGACTCGGACGATGAACAAACGCTGCCTTTCCACCTTGCTTTAACAATTTACTTGCAGAAAAAATCATTTGATCTAATGTTAAGTGGATTTCATGTCTAGCAATCGCGACATGCTCCTTCAAGTTTTTATCACTCGCTTCATGCGCAGGGAAATACGGTGGATTACATGTCACGACATCATACTTTTCCGCGCCAAGTACAGATGCAATTGTCTTCACATCACCTTGCATAATCTCAATTTGTTGTTCTAATTTATTATAATGAACACTTCTCTGAGCCATATCAACAAGACGATTTTGCAATTCTACTCCAGTAATATGCCCTTTTGTTCGAGCACTCAAGAACAACGGAATAGCTCCATTACCAGCGCATAAATCAACAAGCTTTCCCCTTTGATAAGGTACATTTACAAACTTTGCAAGTAATACTGCATCAAGAGAAAACGAAAACACCGACGGACTCTGAATAATGCGTAACTCTTCTGCTAAAAGATAATCGAGCCTCTCATCTTCTTTCAACCACTGTTCCATATAATTACCTCCAACATAGCAAAAGACTGACCTCCACTTTTTGAGAAAATGGAATCAGTCTTTGTTTAGCCGTTTTGTTTATTTAAAAATGATAGGCAGAATAAACAATCCTCGCCCTTACGTGATCCTCCGAAATGGACATGACATACATGGTATCCTTCATGATAAAGACGTGCCAAGTTATCATAACCCTCACCGACATCAATGATTTCTACTTTTTTCGCTGTAACGTCTTTGATAACCTTCCCCTCAGGTTTAGAAGAGAGTACTTCCTCTAGACGAGTGCGAAGATGACGATTCTCCATTTGGAGTGTTTGATGCTCTTCCATCATGAGTGCAACGAATTTCTTCAGTGCCTCAAATTGTTTTTGCATCGATTCTAGCTGTTGTTCGAACTCCATAACAGTATCTAAGAAATTACGGTCCTCCACTCAAGCCACCTCATTATTTCCACTATTGGACAGAACTTTTTTCGTGTTGTAAAATTTCTTCCAATGTATAATCCAAAATACGTTGTTGCTCAGAAAGCTCTACTTGTAGTACGCGCTCTAATATATTCATACCTACTACTTTTCCACTACCATCTGGTGTTGTAATTACAGCACCAATATCAGGCATTTGCTCCCTTGCTTCTTCATACTCGTCGTTTTCATATTTCAAGCAACACATTAAACGTCCACATAACCCTGAAATTTTAGAAGGGTTAAGCGATAAGTTTTGATCTTTCGCCATTTTTATAGAAACTGGCTCAAAATCACCTAAAAATGTAGAACAACATAACATTCTTCCACATGGACCTATACCACCAAGCATCTTCGCCTCATCTCTCACTCCAATTTGGCGAAGTTCGATTCGTGTGCGGAAAATAGCAGCTAAGTCTTTTACTAACTCTCTGAAATCTACTCGACCCTCCGCAGTAAAATAAAAAATAATTTTATTACGGTCAAATGTATATTCAACATCAACTAATTTCATTTCTAGTTCATGTTCTGAAATTTTTTCTGTTGCTGATTCAAAAGCACGTTTAGATTCTATAGCATTTTCGTCAACCTGGAATCGATCGCTTTCATCGGCTGGACGTACAACTTGCTTTAACGGTAGTACAACATCACTTTCGCCTACTTGTTTCATTGGAACAACAACTTTGCCATACTCAATGCCACGCGCAGTTTCGACAATTACATATTGACCCTTACTTAATAAAAATTCTCCAGGATCAAAATAATATATTTTACCCGCTTTTTTAAAGCGGACACCAACTACATTATACAAAGGATTTTCCCTCCTGCAGATTCAGCATAAGCTGCTCCATCATCAGCGTTCGGTTCATGTTGCGCTGTAATTGCTGACGAGCTTGTAATATCGCTTGTAACTGCGTCGATAAACGAGCATATGTCGTCTGCAATGCAACTTTCTTCCAATACGATAACCAATCTGGATACGTACACACTGCTTCGGGATTTGCTTTAATCGCAACAATGTCACGAAATGCAAATAGCAGTAAATCTAATGCCAACTCCATTTGCTCTTTCTCTTTAAATAGTGGCAGCCAATCTTCATGTACTGATAACATAGATTCATGCACATTAGTAAAGGTTGCCTCAACCAATTTTAACACTGTTTTTCGGGCCTGCGCAAACTCATCATCTTTTGATAGAGAAAAAGCTTCCTCTAAATCGCTTGTCACCATGCTAACCGTAGCAGCCATTGAAACCGTAATTCCCTCTGCTACAAGCTCTTTAATCATAGCGTCTTTTGATATTCCTTGAAACTTTATATGTTGGCAACGTGAACGAATAGTCGACAACATAGCATTTATATTATCTGTAATGAAGATTGCCGTCACAATACCTTCAGGCTCTTCGAGAAATTTCAATAATTTATTGGCAGATTGCGGATTCAGACGGTCGGCTTCATGAACGACATATACTTTTCGCCCTGCTTCTAAGCCTGTCTTATTCATTTCATGTAACAAGGCCTCGATGGCTGCTACTTTAATAAATTGACCATCAGGGTATATTTGGTGGAAATTTGGGTGATTTCCTGATTTTATACGCTGACAATTTCGACATGTTTCACATGGAACATTTTTTCGAGGTTCCTCACAAAACATTAATTGCACAAAGAAATGCATTATAGCTTCAGTTCCAGAGCCTTTTCCACCTTCAAATATGTAAGCATGACCAAGTCTTTTTTTATCGAAAATTGTTTGGAGCTGCTTCATCACTACGGGTTGTAATTTTAGTAGCTCTTCAGCTGTCTGCACCATCATTCATCACCTTTTCATTGTTTGAAAAAATCCCGTGCTCCGGGGTTCCGAAAGGCACGGGGTTTATTTACGTATATAAGTTGATTAACAACCCTTTAATTTCGCCTATTTTACTTAATAATTCAACGGAGTCTTTCTCCTGATTTAAAATGTCCTCTGTCAATTCGATAAGCTTTTCATCAATTGTTGATACAACCTTCAATCGTCGACCTTCACCAAAACGATTCCATGTATGCGATTGTTTAAGCTCCATACCGTAATCAACTGCCTCTTTTAAGAAGCGTTTTACAAGCATTTTAAATTTAGCTAAGTCACGTAAATTACGAGATTTGGCAATGCGATCGCCAGCTGTTGAAATATCACCTAATAGTCTTGTTAGTTGCTCTGTTTGCAATCGCTGCCCCTGCTTCACTACTACGTCACCAAAACGCGTTACGGGTTGATGATTTTGTAGCGGCTGACGTGATTGATCTAAGCCAGTTCGTAAGTCTTGATTAATTTTCAATTACCAGTCGCCTCCATTATTAGAAATGGTGGAACTGTTCAATCGGTAATACGAAAACGGTAGCTCCCCCAACCTCAACTTCTACAGGATATGGAATATACGAATCTGCATTCCCACCCATCGGTGATATTGGTGCTACCATTTGTTCACGAGCACGACAATTATCACGAATGATATCTAAAGCTTTTGGAACCAATGAATCTTCAGTACCTATAAGGAATGTTGTATTTCCTGAGCGTAGGAATCCTCCAGTACTTGCCAATTTTGTTGCACGAAACTCATTTTTCGTCAAAGCGTTTGAAAGACGGTTACTATCCTGATCTTGTACAACTGCTACAACTAATTTCATCGGCACTCACCCCTTAATTAAATAGGTTCTTTAAATAATTATAACACAAACAAGCTAATTTCTTCATTTTCTTTATAATTCATTTTTCAAAATTTCCCAAACATTCTCAACTACTTCATCTAAACTTTTACTTGCATCTACTATACGAAAACGTTCTGGATTTTGATCTGCTAATAATTTATAGGCTTCACAAACCTTTGTATGGAAAGCTAGGCTCTCTACATCTAAACGGTTAATTTCACGGTCACTATGCGCATTAATTCGTGCAAGTCCCGCCTCTGGCTCTAAATCAAATAATATCGTTAAATCAGGCATTCTATCCCCAATAGCAAACTCATTGATAGAACGAACCCCTTCCATTCCAAGACCTCTGGCATGTCCCTGATAAGCTAATGATGAATCAATAAAGCGGTCACATAAGACCGGGATACCTAAAGCTAAAGCTGGTTCTACCTTTTCCGCAAAATGCTGGCTGCGAGCAGCTGCATATAATAGAGCCTCCGTCCGTGCATCCATTGCTGTATGGGCAGGGTTTAATATGATATCGCGAATCTTTTCAGCTATTTCGTTGCCCCCTGGTTCACGTGTTGCAACGAACTCTTTCCCCTCCCTTTGTAGCCTTTCAACAACCATTTTCAATACAGTAGTTTTCCCTGCTCCCTCTGGTCCTTCAAATGTTATAAATAAATTTTTCTTCATTATTATATGTTCCTCCGATAACGGATTAGTTTCGATTTACTCTATTATACAATATCTATTCTTAAAACCCGTCACTCATGCTTAATTTCATTAATCAAAAAGTCCAATTGCATACTAAATAGTTTTTAATTACCCTATTTCAAATTATTTAACCCTACTACCTTTTACAATAATTGATATCCTGTATTTTAAAATACTTATAAATTACTACTCAATTTGAGGAGATGAAAATCTCTTACTTGATACTAGAATTAATATCAATCGATTAATCCATAATGCAGCCAGCGGGTTATTTAATGATTAAAATATTCTAATAACCATATATACATATATATAAAGTATTAAATCAACCAATTGAATTAAACAAAAGTTAATCGATTGGATAAACAGAGAAAACAACTACAGAAAAGCTCATTTTAACCATAAACGTCTAAGATCACTTAGGCTTTTATATATTTGATGTATTTTATTTTCAAAATCAATAAAAAAGCACAACTGATTAAATCAGCTGTGCTTTGATGTGCCTAGCAACGTCCTACTCTCACAGGGGGAAACCCCCAACTACCATCGGCGCTAAAGAGCTTAACTTCCGTGTTCGGCATGGGAACGGGTGTGACCTCTTTGCCATCATCACTAGACTATATTAGAGAACTTGTTCTCTCAAAACTGGATAAATTACATTGAAGTTCGTTAAGTAAAATTTGGTTAAGTCCTCGATCTATTAGTATTCGTCAGCTCCGTATGTCGCCACACTTCCACCTCGAACCTATCTACCTCATCGTCTTTGAGGGATCTTACTTACTTGCGTAATGGGAAATCTCATCTTGAGGGGGGCTTCATGCTTAGATGCTTTCAGCACTTATCCCGTCCACACATAGCTACCCAGCGATGCCCTTGGCAGAACAACTGGTACACCAGCGGTGTGTCCATCCCGGTCCTCTCGTACTAAGGACAGCTCCTCTCAAATTTCCTACGCCCACGACGGATAGGGACCGAACTGTCTCACGACGTTCTGAACCCAGCTCGCGTACCGCTTTAATGGGCGAACAGCCCAACCCTTGGGACCGACTACAGCCCCAGGATGCGATGAGCCGACATCGAGGTGCCAAACCTCCCCGTCGATGTGGACTCTTGGGGGAGATAAGCCTGTTATCCCCGGGGTAGCTTTTATCCGTTGAGCGATGGCCCTTCCATGCGGAACCACCGGATCACTAAGCCCGTCTTTCGACCCTGCTCGACTTGTAGGTCTCGCAGTCAAGCTCCCTTATGCCTTTACACTCTACGAATGATTTCCAACCATTCTGAGGGAACCTTTGGGCGCCTCCGTTACTCTTTAGGAGGCGACCGCCCCAGTCAAACTGCCCGCCTGACACTGTCTCCTACCCCGCTAAGGGGCATGGGTTAGAAGTTCAATACATCTAGGGTAGTATCCCACCAACGCCTCCTCCGAAGCTGGCGCTCCGGAATCTCTGGCTCCTACCTATCCTGTACAAGATGTATCAAAATTCAATATCAGGCTACAGTAAAGCTCCACGGGGTCTTTCCGTCCTGTCGCGGGTAACCTGCATCTTCACAGGTACTATAATTTCACCGAGTCTCTCGTTGAGACAGTGCCCAGATCGTTACGCCTTTCGTGCGGGTCGGAACTTACCCGACAAGGAATTTCGCTACCTTAGGACCGTTATAGTTACGGCCGCCGTTTACTGGGGCTTCAATTCGCACCTTCGCTTGCGCTAAGCACTCCTCTTAACCTTCCAGCACCGGGCAGGCGTCAGCCCCTATACGTCACCTTACGGTTTTGCAGAGACCTGTGTTTTTGCTAAACAGTCGCCTGGGCCTATTCACTGCGGCTCTCTCGGGCTTTCACCCTACTAGAGCACCCCTTCTCCCGAAGTTACGGGGTCATTTTGCCGAGTTCCTTAACGAGAGTTCTCTCGCACACCTTAGGATTCTCTCCTCGACTACCTGTGTCGGTTTGCGGTACGGGCACCTTTTACCTCGCTAGAGGCTTTTCTTGGCAGTGTGAAATCAGGAACTCCGGACATACGTCCTCGTCATCACAGCTCAACGTTATAGAAATGGGATTTGCCTCATTTCACGCCTCACTGCTTGAACATGCATAACCAACAGCATGCTTACCCTATCCTACTGCGTCCCCCCATTGCTCAAATGGTAAATAGGTGGTACAGGAATATCAACCTGTTGTCCATCGCCTACGCCTATCGGCCTCGGCTTAGGTCCCGACTAACCCTGAGCGGACGAGCCTTCCTCAGGAAACCTTAGTCATTCGGTGGACGGGATTCTCACCCGTCTTTCGCTACTCATACCGGCATTCTCACTTCTAAGCGCTCCACCAGTCCTTCCGGTCTGACTTCACAGCACTTAGAACGCTCTCCTACCACGGACATCTAAGATGTCCATCCACAGCTTCGGTGAATTGTTTAGCCCCGATACATTTTCGGCGCAGCGTCACTCGACCAGTGAGCTATTACGCACTCTTTAAATGATGGCTGCTTCTGAGCCAACATCCTGGTTGTCTAAGCAACGTCACATCCTTTTCCACTTAACAATTACTTTGGGACCTTAGCTGGTGGTCTGGGCTGTTTCCCTCTTGACTACGGATCTTATCACTCGCAGTCTGACTCCCGTGCATAAATCACTGGCATTCGGAGTTTGTCTGAATTCGGTAATCCGGGATGGACCCCTAGTTCAAACAGTGCTCTACCTCCAGGATTCTTTATCACGAGGCTAGCCCTAAAGCTATTTCGGAGAGAACCAGCTATCTCCAGGTTCGATTGGAATTTCTCCGCTACCCACACCTCATCCCCGCACTTTTCAACGTACGTGGGTTCGGGCCTCCAGTAAGTGTTACCTTACCTTCACCCTGGACATGGGTAGATCACCTGGTTTCGGGTCTACAACCACATACTCATTCGCCCTATTCAGACTCGCTTTCGCTGCGGCTCCGTCTTCTAAAACTTAACCTCGCATGTAATCGTAACTCGCCGGTTCATTCTACAAAAGGCACGCTATCACCCATTAACGGGCTCTAACTACTTGTAGGCACATGGTTTCAGGATCTATTTCACTCCCCTTCCGGGGTGCTTTTCACCTTTCCCTCACGGTACTGGTTCACTATCGGTCACTAGGTAGTATTTAGCCTTGGGAGATGGTCCTCCCAGATTCCGACGGAATTTCACGTGTTCCGCCGTACTCAGGATACACTCAAGAGAGAATGAACTTTCAACTACAGGGCTGTTACCTGCTCTGGCGGGCCTTTCCAGACCGCTTCGTTTAACTCATTCCTTTGTAACTCCATATAGAGTGTCCTACAACCCCAAGAGGCAAGCCTCTTGGTTTGGGCTATTCCCGTTTCGCTCGCCGCTACTCAGGGAATCGATTTTTCTTTCTCTTCCTCCAGGTACTTAGATGTTTCAGTTCCCTGGGTCTGCCATCAAGACGCTATGTATTCACGTCAAGATACTGCTCCATTACGAACAGTGGGTTCCCCCATTCGGAAATCTCCGGATCAAAGCTCACTTACAGCTCCCCGAAGCATATCGGTGTTAGTGCCGTCCTTCTTCGGCTCCTAGTGCCAAGGCATCCGCCATGCGCCCTTAATAACTTAACCTAAAAGTTAGTTATTAAGCCTAAAAAACTTAATAATAAAAAATGTGTTACTTAATTTGCTTCAATGTCGTTTTATCCAGTTTTCAAAGAACAAGGTTTTGAAGATCATTTTACAATGAGCCTTCAAAACTGAACGCAAGACGTTAATCGACAGATCCAAGATCTGTTTCCGTAATTATCCTTAGAAAGGAGGTGATCCAGCCGCACCTTCCGATACGGCTACCTTGTTACGACTTCACCCCAATCATCTATCCCACCTTCGGCGGCTGGCTCCATAAAGGTTACCTCACCGACTTCGGGTGTTACAAACTCTCGTGGTGTGACGGGCGGTGTGTACAAGGCCCGGGAACGTATTCACCGTGGCATGCTGATCCACGATTACTAGCGATTCCGGCTTCATGTAGGCGAGTTGCAGCCTACAATCCGAACTGAGAACGATTTTATGAGATTAGCATACCCTCGCGAGTTAGCGACTCTTTGTATCGTCCATTGTAGCACGTGTGTAGCCCAGGTCATAAGGGGCATGATGATTTGACGTCATCCCCACCTTCCTCCGGTTTGTCACCGGCAGTCACCTTAGAGTGCCCAACTAAATGATGGCAACTAAGATCAAGGGTTGCGCTCGTTGCGGGACTTAACCCAACATCTCACGACACGAGCTGACGACAACCATGCACCACCTGTCACCAATGTCCCCGAAGGGAAAACTCTATCTCTAGAGCGGTCATTGGGATGTCAAGACCTGGTAAGGTTCTTCGCGTTGCTTCGAATTAAACCACATGCTCCACCGCTTGTGCGGGCCCCCGTCAATTCCTTTGAGTTTCAACCTTGCGGCCGTACTCCCCAGGCGGAGTGCTTAATGCGTTAGCTGCAGCACTAAGGGGCGGAAACCCCCTAACACTTAGCACTCATCGTTTACGGCGTGGACTACCAGGGTATCTAATCCTGTTTGCTCCCCACGCTTTCGCGCCTCAGTGTCAGTTACAGACCAGAAAGTCGCCTTCGCCACTGGTGTTCCTCCAAATCTCTACGCATTTCACCGCTACACTTGGAATTCCACTTTCCTCTTCTGCACTCAAGTCTCCCAGTTTCCAATGACCCTCCACGGTTGAGCCGTGGGCTTTCACATCAGACTTAAGAAACCACCTGCGCGCGCTTTACGCCCAATAAATCCGGACAACGCTTGCCACCTACGTATTACCGCGGCTGCTGGCACGTAGTTAGCCGTGGCTTTCTAATAAGGTACCGTCAAGGTACGTTCAGTTACTAACGTACTTGTTCTTCCCTTACAACAGAGTTTTACGATCCGAAAACCTTCATCACTCACGCGGCGTTGCTCCATCAGACTTTCGTCCATTGTGGAAGATTCCCTACTGCTGCCTCCCGTAGGAGTTTGGGCCGTGTCTCAGTCCCAATGTGGCCGATCACCCTCTCAGGTCGGCTATGCATCGTTGCCTTGGTAGGCCATTACCCCACCAACTAGCTAATGCACCGCGGGCCCATCTAGTAGTGACAGCCGAAACCGCCTTTCAGCATTTTGCCATGTGACAAAATGGATTATTCGGTATTAGCCCCGGTTTCCCGGAGTTATCCCAATCTACTAGGTAGGTTGCCCACGTGTTACTCACCCGTCCGCCGCTAAATCAGAAGAAGCAAGCTTCTTCATCATTCGCTCGACTTGCATGTATTAGGCACGCCGCCAGCGTTCGTCCTGAGCCAGGATCAAACTCTCCATAAAAGTAGTTTGAAAGCTCATTAGCTTTGCTAGCGTATCATCCGAAGATGATATCTATTTTTTGTTTTGATCCACCAACAGAGTTGATGTTCAAAAACATTTATTGATTAACGTCTTGCATGTTCAGTTTTCAAGGTTCATTGTATTCGGTCGATGTCTAGTCGACTTTTAATATTATATCAGGATAACATTTCGTTGTCAATAACTTTTAAAAAATTTCTTTTTTAGTTATCGTCCTGACAAGTTGCTTAGTTTTAGTAGCAACCTTTATATTATATCAACTTCACTTCTCGTTGTCAACAACTTTTTAAGATTGTTTTTTTAGTTGATCTGTTACTTAAATTAGCAACTTAACTAATATAACACGCTTTATAAGCGTGCGCAAGTGTTTTTCAAAAAAAGTTATAGTAGATTGAAATTGCTAATACAGAGGCTACTCCTGGTATACCTAATAGTGCAACCAACAAGCTAGAGAAAAAGTTAATAGGAACAAACAATCCTGCAAAACCTAATAAATAGTGTAGTGCGAACAGTAGTACAAAAGAAAATGCTATACGAAACCAAAAAATTGATAGCCACTCAATTGCTTTACCCCAATGCTTTCTTGTTCTCATTAATAGGAAGAAAAAAAACAACACCCCTACGAAACCAACAATCGGTTTCCACATCATATATATCCCACTCCTTTTATGATAGTAGTGAAATATATGATTGGGATGCTGTTTTTAATTCATTTTCTTAATAAGATTTTTCGAATACGCGCTTCTTTAAATAGATAGAAGTGTTTACTTTCAGCAATTTTACGCTGCGCGATTGTATCTAGATCATAATCATCTAGTAAACCTTCAATCTCTTGCGTCTGCTGCCAGTCTTCTTTGGTTTCTCTCATTAGAACCACTAACTTCTCATCAAATTCTTGACGTAGCTTTTGTTTACGAAAAAACATCATGTTCGCCCCTTACTTTACAGTTCACGTCTTCCTTCTAACGCTTTTGATAAAGTTACTTCATCAGCATATTCCAAATCGCCACCTACAGGTAAACCGTGAGCTATACGAGTTGTACGTATACCCGATGGTTTTACTAGGCGCGAAATGTACATTGCAGTAGCTTCACCTTCTATAGTAGGGTTTGTAGCTAAAATTAATTCCTGTACTTGATCATCTTGTAATCTTTTCAACAATGTAGGTACATTAATATCTTCCGGGCCAATACCGTCCATTGGCGAGATTGCACCATGAAGCACGTGATATAAGCCGTGATAGTCACGCATTTTTTCCATGGCTATCACATCTTTAGGATCTTGAACAACACAGATCGTTGAAGCATCACGCTGTTTATCCTGACAAATATGACATGGATCCACATCAGTAATATGACCACAAACTGAACAATAAGTTAAGTTACGTTTAGCATCAACTAATGCTTTTGCAAATGATAGGACAGTATCTTCCTTCATTGTTAACACAAAAAACGCCAGTCGAGCCGCGGTTTTCGGCCCGATACCTGGCAATTTCATAAAACTATCAATTAATTTTGATATCGGTTCAGGATAATGCATATCAATTCCTCCTAGAACATGCCGGGAAGGTTCATACCTTTCGTGAATTGTCCCATTGTAGCATTTGTAGTTTCGTCTACTTTTTTAATCGCTTCGTTTGTAGCAATGATAATTAGATCTTGTAACATTTCGATATCTTCTGGATCTACTACTGATTCATCAAGAATTACGTCAGTCACTTTCTTCTCACCAGATATAACTACTTTCACCATACCACCACCAGCTACACCTTCAAATACCTGAACAGCTAGTTCTTCTTGAGCTTCCATCATTTTCTTTTGCATTTTTTGCATTTGTTTCATCATGTTATTCATATTTCCCATACCACGCATATTAGTTTCCTCCTCAAAATAATTAAAATTCACTCTTCTAGTATTTCTACAAAACCTTTACCAAAAAGCTCCTCTGCTTTTGCGACAAGCGGATCCTCTGAAGGAATTCGCTCCTCTACAAAAAGAGGTTCTGTCATTTCGTTTACATTATCTGCAGGTGTTTCTTCTAATGAATGCACCTGTTTGTCCAGACCATGCTGACGAATGAAGTCTGCACGTATTTTCAGCCAATTATCCTCGGGCACTACTACGATTTCATAGGCCACACCTGTTAATGGTTGTAAGATTGTAGACATCGCTGAAAATGTACCATTATTAGTACCTATCGTGCAATAAACTCCCTGCTTTAATTTTAACACAAACGCATTAGAAGATGCTGCCACAGGTTCAGCGTCTTCCAAAAGTGCTGATTGCGATTTTTGAAGTTGATTTAGCACATCAGACCACGCTGATTTTATCATTTGCAAATCTTTTTTCGTTGCTACTTTAAGTACCTCTTGGATACGACCAACATTAATTTTCATACCACTATCCACTTTTGGTCGTTGTCGTTGTTGAGCAGGTGCTGCATTACGTTGCTGTTGGCCACCTTGTTGAAGTTGCAGAACAATTTGTTCTAAAGAGGCAATTTTCGATTCAAGGTCTGCAACGTTAGGTGATTCGCCGGTAGATTGCGTCATCATTGGACTATTTTCTTGAATAGTGGCTTGAGTGATGGGTTGACCTGGAGCGAATTGCGCCATTTTCAGTAAAGCAGTCTCTAAGTAAATTTTGGAATGATGTGAAAAACGCATTTCTTGTTGCGTCTTCGAAAGGATATCAACATATCCATATAACGTATCCGTTGTAAATTGGTTGGCTAAAGTTTTGAACTTTTCATCTGACGAGGCAAGCTCAAGTAGATCCTCTAAATCAGGGGCTGTTTGAATTAGTAATAGGTCACGGAAAAATGTGATGAGATCTTCTGATAGACGCACCGCATCTTTTCCTTCACTTATTAATTTTTCTAAAAGCGCTAATACTTGTGCAATATCTTTATCTCCTAATGCTTTTGCTAAATCATAGAAGACTTCCTGACTTATAGACCCTGTCACGAATAGAGCATCCTCTAGCGTTAACTTGTCTCCACTGAAAGATACAACTTGATCCAACATACTCAATGCGTCTCGCATACCTCCGGCAGCAGATTGAGCGATGACCTTCAACGCTTGCTCATCATATTGTAGTTCTATATCTTCTAAAACGATTTTCATACGTTCCAATAAATCAATAGAAGAAAGTCGTTTAAAATCGAATCTTTGACAACGTGAAATAATAGTCGCTGGCAGCTTATGCGGCTCCGTCGTTGCCAATATAAATACAACATGCGCAGGCGGTTCTTCTAAAGTTTTAAGTAGAGCATTAAATGCACTTGTAGATAACATATGGACTTCATCGATGATATACACCTTAAATCGGGCACTTGCAGGTGCAAAACGTACTTTTTCAATAATCTCACGCATTTCCTCCACGCGAGAGTTAGATGCAGCATCAAATTCAATGACATCAGGATGTGACCCATTTGTGATACTAATGCACGTTGCACATGTATTACACGGTTCTTCAGTTGGTGCATGCTCACAATTTAATGCTTTTGCAAATATTTTCGCTGTACTTGTTTTCCCTGTACCACGAGGTCCAGAGAATAAATAAGCATGCGTAGTTTTATTGGCAAGGAGAGCATTTTGGAGGGTCCGTTTAACATGCGACTGTCCTGACATTTCTCTGAATGATTGCGGGCGATACACACGATAAAAAGCTTGATACGTCAACGTTTCCCTCTCCTTTTTTGCCGATTAGTTGAATGTATTTATTATACCATAAGAGCGCTGATTAAAGCCGCCGATACCTTTAGATAAAATAAAAAACTCATTCGCCGAAAACGACGAATGAGTTTGAAATTTGCACGATAAATGCCGTGCACCTTCCTTCGACAGCCGTACATAAGCGTTACTTTTGTCGTTAGCTCTGATTAGGCAACCCTACGGCACATGCGATAAGCCGCTTAATGCTGCTTCCTTCCGGACCTGACATGGTTCGCGGGTACGCATTGCGTAGGACCCAATCGTCAACACTACGTGCAAAAGGCAGACCAAACATACGGACAGCCTTAGAAAAGGACTTCAGTCTCGCTAGAGCGGATTGCGAGTTATAGGACACCGCTACCTTCCCACCTAGCACGGCATCTATTAGTATACGAAGAATAATGAAAAAAATCAATATAAAAGCATGAAACGAAATATTACAATTAACAAAAGAATAGTCCTAAGATCGATTAATATCTTATTTCAAGCGATTTTTCACCTTCTAATTAAAATACTTTTCACTTTAAAAAATTCTGTAAAATAGACCTTTTAAATATTAATTTAATTTTTTTATTAAAAAGTGTTGACGAGATATTTAATACATGATAAAGTATTACTTGTCAGAAAGACAACAACATACTTTCTTCGGAGGAATACCCAAGTCTGGCTGAAGGGATCGGTCTTGAAAACCGACAGGCGGGTCATACCGCGCGGGGGTTCGAATCCCTCTTCCTCCTCCATTTTATTTTTAAAAACACGCGCATAATATTGAGATTGTATTCGTTGCTAAAGTGACGAATTTTTTCTCTAATACATATAGTCAGAAATTTTAGAAACAAACATTTATGTTTGTTTCTTTTTTTATTTATCAAATTGATTAATAAATAGTAAGAGCTCTTCAGGCGAACTTACAACACCGATTTTCCTCTGCTGACTTTTTAACATGAAGCCTTCATCCACAGTATGTTGTAAATGTGCTTGAAGAAAATCATAATAAGAATTGATGTTATATAAGCATACAGCTTTCGAATGCTGGCCTACTTGAGAAAGTGTTAGTACATCAAAAAACTCATCCATTGTCCCCGCGCCACCTGGCAATGCGATAAAGGCATCTGCTAACTCCCCCATTTTAGCCTTACGCTCATACATAGTATCTACAAAAACCAATTCTGATAACCCCTGATGTGTAACCTCTTTCCATTGCATAAAAGTAGGCATAACACCAATTACTTCTCCTCCATGAGCTAATACCTCATCTGCCACTTTACCCATTAGACCTACAATTGATCCTCCATAAACAACCCCAACACCATGTATAGCCAAAAACTTACCGAGCTCTATAGCTTTCTCAGCATATATAGAATTCCTCCCCATCTTAGATCCACAGTAAATTGCTACCCTCATAAAGTGCACCCCCTCTTATTTAAAAATATAAAATAATGCACCTATATATGATTATATTCCTCCATTTCTTATAGTAATTTTAAACATATTATTTATTGCTATAAAAAAGACTGTCATTGAAATGACAGTCTTTTTTAACCGATTATTTACGACGTAAATGTGATGTCTGCTCCATAAAGTGACTAATACGTTCCACAATTACTTCTACTGTATCTGGATTTTTCATCAAATCGTAGTCGTTGATATCTAAACGTAATACCGGACATGCATTAAAACTGTCGATCCAGTTTTCATAACGTCCGTGCATTTCATACCAATAATCCTTTGGTGTTTGTTGTTCCATCGGACGACCACGTTCTTCTATACGCGATAAAATATCTTCAATTGGCCCTTCCAAGTAAATTAGCAAATCTGGATGTGGAAAATAAGGTGTCATAACCATTGCATCGAATAAGTTTTTATATGTTTCATAATCAATTTTACTCATCGTGCCTTTTTCTTCATGCATTTTAGCAAAAATTCCTGTGTCCTCATAGATTGAACGATCTTGAATAAAGCCACCACCATATTCAAAAATACGTTTTTGCTCTTTGAAACGTTCTGCTAAGAAATATATTTGTAAATGGAAGCTCCATTTTTCGAAATCATCGTAGAACTTGTCCAAGTATGGATTCGAATCGACCTTTTCAAATGACGTACGGAAATTTAATGCATTTGCTAACGCCTTTGTCATTGTCGATTTGCCGACACCTACTGTTCCCGCGATTGTAATAACTGCATTAGCAGGAATGCCGTATTTTTCTCTTAAATTCATGACTCGAAACTCCCTTTTTCTAATGTTTCTTCAACAGTTCTTAAGATTTTTTGTAAATCTGATGGATTTTTCACAAAATCAATTTCATCGCCATTTATTCGTAATACCGGAATATCTGGATTTTGTTTTTCAAATCGTTCAATAAATACATGATAATCCGTCACGAGCTGCTCCATATAGTCTCTTGAAATCATTTTTTCAAATTCGCGACCTCTCATGGCAATTCGTTTCATCAAAGTATCGACGCTTGCATGCAGATAAACCACTACATTTGGACATGGCATGTCTGCAGTTAATATCCGATATATTTCTTCATACTTGTGAAATTCAGACTCTTTTAATGTTCTTTTAGCAAAGATTAAATTTTTAAAAATGTGATAATCTGCAACTACAGCTTTCTCATGCGATAGTATATGATTCTTTATATCTGTTAATTGTTTATAGCGATTACATAAGAAAAACATCTCTGTTTGGAAACTCCACTCATCAATGTCTTCATAAAATTTATTTAAAAACGGATTTTCGTCCACGATTTCTTTCAATAAGTGAAACTGAAAAGTCTCAGCAACTATTTTAGAAAGTGACGTTTTTCCGACGCCAATTGGCCCCTCAACCGTGATAAACGGTACAGGCATCAGAAGTCCCCCTTCATCGTCTTTTTTAGTCAGTGCTTATCATTTTATCATAGTAATAAGAAAAGCAGAAGTGACTCGTTAAGTACAGGTGATTTTATAAAAAGTAACTTATACCCTAAATTTTAATATCATCAATGTGTGCAAAAAAACCCCCAGTATCAACTGAAGGTTTAAATATTACCGTTTTTTCACGTGGAACATTTCTTGTAAAAGTGCCCAGTTTTGAGGGAAGGCAAAACCCATATGCCAATAACTTATACCCCTTAACTTTAATTCCTTCAGCAAATTGAACTTCGCTTCAATAGAACGTGCATCTTCAAACCACACCACATGCTCTACCCCATCACTCCAATAATGGAAGAATGGCGCTTCAGCTATTGGATCATACGAAATCGCCGCATTTTGGTTTCTTGCCAGAGCAACAGCCTGTTGAGGGCTCAATCCTCTTGCGGGCGGATTTCCTGTTTTATATGGTAATGTCCAATCATATCCATATAAATTTTGTCCCATCATTACTTTATCAGCAGGTATTTCGGTTATAGTATATTCTAACACCTGGCGTACTGGACCAATTGGTGATACCGCCATTGGCGGACCTCCGCTATATCCCCATTCATATGTCATAATGACAACAAAATCAACCGCTTCACCTATCCCTTTATAGTCGTGCCCTTGATACCACTTTCCTGGCTGATTTGCACTTGTTTTGGGAGGGACTGCTGCCGAAATCGTTAATCCTTGAGCATGAGCTCTTTGTCTGAACCTGTTCAAAAAATCAACGTAACGTCCCTTATCCTCAGCTAACAAATACTCAAAATCTAAATGAATATCTTTTGCCCCTTTATTAGAGGCCTCTTTTAAAGCTGCTCCAATGATTAAGTCTTGTAATGTAGTATCGTTTAAAATAGTATGTGCTAATGTATCACTAAAAGCGTTATTTTCTATATTTGTTAATACGATGGCTGTTGCCGTCTGATTTGCATTCGCTATCTCTGGTATACTTCCCCAATCTAGCGGTGTAAGAGTGCCATCACGTCGTACTTCATATGAAAATGGCATCATATAAGTTAATAGTGGTGCACGTCTTCTCAGCTGAGCTATTAAACTTTCTGGAATTTCAGCTGTATACCATTCGACATAACCGTTAGTATCGATTGTAGGGCGATTTGGATTTGGCGTTTCAGGTAATACAAGCGCTTGCCCAACAACTAGAACATCTGGATCTGGAATTTCATTAAGCGCAACAATCGTCGCGACTGTCGTATTATGCGCCCTCGCGATATTATATATGTTATCGCCTTGCTTCACTACATAAATCAAGTGCAACCTCCTCTAGCATTATTTCTCCAGTAATATATGCGAATTGGGTTTAAACCGTGCTACACTATTTTGCAAGGAGCGATGAATCTATGGACGTATTAAAAAAAGATCTATACTTTATGCAATTGGCCATCGAAGAGGCAAAAAAGGCTGCATCACTAGGAGAGGTACCAATTGGGGCCATCATTGTCTACAAGGATGAAGTCATCGCCAGTGCACACAATTTACGCGAAACTTCACAGAATGCAGTTACCCACGCTGAACTCATGGCAATTCAACAAGCTTGCAACAAAATTGGTAGTTGGCGATTAGAAGAAACAACTCTCTATGTTACTTTAGAGCCTTGCCCTATGTGCGCAGGAGCGATTTTACAATCCAGAGTGCCACGCGTCGTTTATGGAGCTAGAGACAGTAAAGCGGGTTGTGTAGATTCACTCTATCATTTACTTAATGACTCACGGTTCAATCATAAGTGTGAAGTGACAGAGGGCATTTTAACAGCTGAATGTGGCCAATTATTAAGCGATTTCTTCAATAGTTTACGTAGTAAGAAAAAAGCTGAACGAGCAACTCCTGTCTCTAAAGTTATACCATTTTCCAAATTAAAATCAGACGTTGAAAATTTCTTATTCGAGTCGTTACAAGGAAAGGTCGAACTTCAATCTGCCACACATAATCAATCCCGTGATGATATACCACACATTTGGTTAACTCTAAATAAAGACCCTATTTTTAATGTAGATGATTTAGCATTTATTAACGGACAAATTCAAGGAAAGTATTGTTCTGAACTACTCTCTAAAGAATTACAAATAGCTGAACAAAATAAAATTGCTAGCTTACATTTATATGAAGCATTTACTCAATACCCTCATTTATCAATTGTAGATGCACTAGCTTCAACAAACCCAATTATCCGTGCATACTCATTACTTGATCGTCGTGTAGGGAAACGTAAATTAAAAAACATGACTGCACCACAGTCTTCATTTGAAAGAAAGTTTTATCATATCCGTTGTGAGGCAGAAGGTATTCACTATTAGATTCAAGGGAGATAACCTATGCAATTTAGCAAAATCAAAAAAAAATACGAAAGCTTTCTTTGTAAAAAGTTGCAAGGTCGCGTGAAGATTTATGCAACAACATATCGCAAAGCACATGATAACCCAGCAAGTGTTTGGCTTACATTAGATAAACAAAAAATTTTAAATGCAGATGATTTAAGTTTTATCGTTCCGAGGAACATACTGTATGCGCAACTAAAAGAACAACATATGCTAAAACCAATACCATATAATAGAGACTTCAATGTAATGTTAGGATTCCCTGAAAGACGAGCATTAGAGGATGCCTATGATTTAGCTGAAGAAACTTTAATGGAACGAGGAAATTTCGAAAGCTTTTACTTGTATGAAGCAATCATGTACTATATGCAATTATCCATTGAAGAATCATTACTATCAGAAAATGTACTCATTCAAGCCTTTGCAATGTTTGATTACCGTTTAGGAAAACGCAGATTACAAAATTTAAACATGACTGGAGTTCATCCTACTATTCAGCAATTTTATCAAATTCGCTGTGAAGCAGAGAGCATTATAAATAAAACAAAAAAAGGCTAATGCAGGAGAGCCCCCTAGCATTAGCCTTTTCGTTTATAAATTATTTAGTTGGTGCTTGAATTACTTCTTTACCGCCCATATACGGACGTAAAACTTCAGGAATAACTACAGAACCATCTGCTTGTTGATAGTTTTCAAGAAGTGCTGCAACTGTACGCCCAATTGCTAGACCACTACCATTTAATGTGTGCACATATTCAGGTTTTGCCCCTGTTTCACGACGGAAACGGATATTGGCACGACGCGCTTGGAAATCTTCAAAGTTAGAGCAAGAAGAGATTTCACGGTAAGTACCTTGAGCTGGAATCCATACTTCTAAATCGTATTTTTTCGCAGCAGTAAAGCCTAAATCTGATGTGCACATTTTTAATTTACGATATGGTAGACCTAAAAGTTGAAGAACCTTTTCAGCGTGGCCTGTTAATTTTTCCAATTCATCATAAGAATCTTCTGGTTTTACGAAACGCACAAGTTCTACTTTATTAAATTGGTGTTGGCGAATTAAACCACGCGTATCACGGCCAGCAGATCCCGCTTCAGAACGGAAAGAAGCACTATAAGCTGAAAAGCCTTTCGGTAAAATATCAGCATCTAAAATTTCATCACGGAAGAAGTTTGTTACCGGTACTTCTGCTGTTGGGATTAAGAAGTAATCTGTATCCGCTAATTTGAAGACGTCTTCTTCAAATTTTGGAAGCTGACCCGTACCTGTTAAACTATCACGATTAACGATTACAGGTGGTAACATCTCTTCATAGCCATGTTCTTCAGAATGTAAATCCATCATGAAACTCATTAAAGCACGTTCTAAACGAGCACCTAGACCACGGTAAAATACGAAACGGCTACCTGTTGTTTTTGCAGCACTTTCAAAATCGATGATGTTCAAATCTGTACCTAGATCCCAGTGTGCTTTAACCTCAAAATCAAACTCAGGAATGTCGCCCCATTTAGCTACTTCCACATTATCATCTTCCGTGTCTCCAACTGGTACACTTTCATGTGGAATATTTGGTAAACGCATCATCATATCTTGGAATTTACCTTCCACCTCACGAAGCTCTGTATCCAATGCTTTAATGTCATCGCCGACTTTACGCATATGTGCGATTTCAGCATCCGCATTTTCTTTATTACGTTTCTTTTGAGCAATTTGTTCAGAAACTTGGTTGCGCTCAGCTTTCAATACTTCTGTTTTTGCGATTAAATCACGGCGTTGTTGATCAAGAGTTTCAAATTGATCAAAGGTTCCTAAATCTTCATTACGGTGAGATAGCTTTTCTTTAATTTCCGTATAATTATCACGGATTCGTTTAATATCTAACATATGTCCATTCCTCCAGTTTTGTAAATTCGATAATAGAAATGTATCAAGGTAATCTTACAAAACAATACTTTAGGTCTAGGATATACTAAAAATAAGCAACAAAAAAGCCCTCATCCCCATGAAAGGGACGAGAGCATACCCGCGTTGCCACCCTAATTGATTGCACCTAAATGCAATCCACTTGTTTCATAACGGCTTGTTGGCCGGCCACAGCCTACTAAAGATTCAGCTGAGCAACTCCAGGACGGATTCACAAGGTTTTTTATCGACTTACACCAACCGTCGACTCTCTATAAAAAAAACTTACTTGCTACTACTTCCTATCATCGTGTTTAATTTGAATTTTATCCATACTTTACAATAGATTTCACCGTTTTGCAAGTGTGGTCAAAACACTTTTCTCAACCATCTGCACAAAGTATGCCATGATTCGTTGATCCTCTGTCAATTCCGGATGAAATGAACAGCCTAAAAACTGTCCATCTTTCGCTAAAACAACGCGTCCATTACACTGTGCTAATACTTCAACATTCGATCCCACTGATACAATATGAGGTGCACGTATAAATACTGCCGGGAAGTTTTCACCAATATTTTTTATAGAAAGGGGTATTTCAAAGCTATCAATCTGTCTACCAAATGAATTACGTTCAACAATAACATCCATTACGCCAATATGGGGCGTTTGCTGGCCAATGACATTTTTCGCTAATAATATTAATCCTGCACAAGTACCAAATATTGGTTTACCATCGTCAGCAAATTGACGAAGGGGTTTCATCATGCTGTAACGGTCAATTAGCTTCCTCATCGTTGTACTTTCACCACCCGGTAGTACAAGACCTTCTAGCTCCTTTAATTGTTCTGCATTCTTTACAACAATTGGAACAGCACCAGCTGCTTCTATAGCTTGAACATGCTCACGTACAGCACCTTGCAAACCTAAAACACCGATTTTCATCATCTTACCAGCCTCGATCTTGCATACGATCTTGTGGATTTAAGCGGGAGATTTCGATACCTTTCATCGGAACCCCAAGTTCCTTCGAAATTTCAGCGATTAATTTATAATCCTTGTAATGAGTTGTTGCTTCTACAATGGCTTTTGCAAACTTGGCAGGATTTTCAGATTTGAAGATACCTGAGCCTACAAAAACACCATCTGCTCCAAGCTCCATCATTAATGCTGCATCAGCGGGAGTTGCTACTCCACCAGCAGCAAAATTTACAACCGGTAATCGACCTAAACGGTTGATTTCTAATAAAAGTTCATAAGGTGCACCTAAAATTTTTGCCTCTGTCATTAGTTCATCTGGTGTCATGTTTGCAACTTTACGTACCTGTGCATTCACTTGACGTATATGGCGAACAGCTTCAACTATATTACCCGTTCCTGGCTCACCCTTTGTACGAAGCATCGTTGCCCCTTCAGCAATACGACGTGTTGCTTCACCTAAATCGCGACATCCACAAACAAAGGGCACTTTATAATCGCTTTTTAGCAAATGATATTCTTCATCTGCTGGTGTTAACACCTCACTTTCATCTATGTAATCTACGCCCATTGCTTCTAAAACACGAGCTTCTACAATATGGCCAATTCGCGCTTTTGCCATTACAGGTATTGATACGGCTGACATCACTTCTTCCACAATTCGAGGATCTGCCATACGCGCTACTCCACCAGCAGCTCGGATATCAGACGGTACACGCTCCAGAGCCATAACAGCAACTGCGCCCGCCTCCTCAGCAATTTTTGCTTGCTCAGCATTAATTACATCCATAATTACGCCACCCTTTTGCATTTCTGCCATTCCACGTTTTACTCGAACTGTACCTGTTAGATTTGTCATTTCCATCGCCTCCATTTTCTTGTATGATGTTAGTATAATGAAAATTGACCATATAAAAAGATTCAGTTTACACGTAAATCATATGGTCAGAAGAGGTGATATGATGGATATGCTTATGTTTCAGCTAGAAAGAAACTCTATTAAACCTATGTACGAACAGCTTTACGAAGGCATTAAGAAGGGCATTACAGAAGGTACAATACCAACTGAATCTAAACTCCCTTCAAAAAGAAAATTAGCTGAATTTTTAAATATTAGTCAAACAACAATTGAACTCGCCTATGCACAATTGCTAGCAGAAGGCTTTATTGCCTCAATGCCTCGCGTCGGATATTTTGTAGAAGCTGTTGAAGAACTTGCTTATGTAGAAAAAGATATTCAACATCCAGCGATTCCACCTTCCTTATCCCGAGAAACATTTAAAATAGATTTTAACCCGGGACAAATTGATACAGAATCATTCCCATTCCATCTATGGAGGAAATATGCGAAGGAAGCAATTGATGAGCAATCTCAAGATCTATTACTAATTGGCTCGCCCCAAGGAGAGCAAGAATTACGCGAGGAAATTGCAACGTATTTATATCAATCAAGAGGTGTTATATGCGCACCCAATCAAATTGTAATTGGCTCTGGAACAGAACAACTTATGCCTATGATTATTCGCCTCCTAGGAGCCTCTTCTCGCTTTGGAATTGAAAATCCAGGTTATCCTTTAACCCATCACATATTTAAGCAAACAGATCGTCCTGCTATACCGATAAATGTAGATGATGAAGGTCTATTGGTCAATGATTTGGAGAACTCTAAGGCTAACGTTGTCTATGTCACGCCTTCGCATCAATTTCCGACTGGCGCAGTATTATCTGCCCCGCGTAGAGCACAGCTTTTAAACTGGGCTTCTCAAAAGGATGATCGTTATATCATCGAAGACGATTATGATAGTGAATTTCGTTATATTGGGAAACCAATTGCTGCATTACAGGGAATGGATAAAAGTGACAGTGTGATTTACATAAGTACCTTTTCTAAATCACTCATGCCTTCGCTACGTATTGCCTATTTTGTACTACCTCCAAATTTAGTAGAAGTGTACAACCAGGCATTTAATTACTATACATCGACAGTACCTCGCTTTGAACAGCATATTCTCGCACAATTCATGCGAGATGGCCATTTTGCGAAGCATTTAAATCGAATGCGTAAAATCTATCGTAAAAAATTAGAAAAGCTTACAATAGCTCTAGAACCATTTTCACCAACAGTTAAAATTTCAGGTGAACAAGCAGGTATGCATATCGTACTAACAATTTCTCACACAAAAAATGCAACAGAATTGAAAGACTTGGCTCAAGAAAAAGGTATTCGTATTATACCTATTCAGGAATATATGATGGATACAATTCTAAATGGAAAATCGGCACAGTTTCTCCTTGGTTTTGGGGGAATCAAAGATGAAGAAATTAATCAATCTGTGCAACAATTAATGGATGCTTGGGGAATTAAGGCATAATAAAAAGGCAATCGTCGTGATTGCCTTTTTTATATTAGAATATTTTATTCCATAAATCTGAGAAGAAGTTACCAATACCTTTGAAAGCTCGGGAAATCCAGCCAGACTTCTCAACAGTATTTGTAGTGACTACCTCTGCATTATTTACTTCTCCATCGATAAATCCATAATCTTTACCTTCGGTTTTTTCGATTTCAACATGTCCAACAACAGCACCTTTTTTAACAGGTGCGTCTAGTTCTTTTTTATCTAGTACTAATTTTGGTTTATATAAATCTCTATCTGAAGTTTTTACCATAATTGAAATTGCTTCTTTTGTAGCAATATTCACTTTATCTTCTTTACCATCAATTACAGGTATCGATTTTTGTCCTTTAAACGTATAGTTGGCCGGGACAATTTCTTCTGTAGTAAATTGATTGAAACCATAGTCGAATAATGCGCGTGTTGCATCAAAACGAGCTTTATATGTTCCTTCACCTTTAGCATCTACAGCATCTAAAACAACTGCAATTAGACGTGTTCCGTTGCGTGTTGCAGTACCTGTGAAACAGTAACCAGCAAAATCAGTTGTACCCGTTTTTAATCCATCTACACCTTCATATTCAAATACAAGACCCGGTAGCATGAAATTCCAGTTAGACATTTTAATTGCATCATCTGTACCTTCACGGAATGTTTTTTTCGTAATGCTTGAAGTTTTCAATACATCAGGGTGATCTTTTAATAAATGATAAGCTAATTTAGCAACAGATTTTGCGGGCATCTTATTCTCAGCAGTTTTACCAGTACCTGCTGGTTCCATACCGTCTAGTTGTGCATTATTTAAGCCTGTTGAGTTAACGAAAGTATAATTCTTCAAACCCATTTTTTTTGCTTTTTTATTCATCATGTTCACAAATTCTGTTTCTGAGCCAGCAATTGTTTCTGCAATTGCAATAGTCGCTCCATTTGCTGAGTAAATTGCCATTGCTTCATATAATTCACGAATTGTATATTCACCGTCAGCACGTAGAGGCACGTTACTAAGTGCACGATTTTGGGAAATTTTATATGCATACTCTGATACTTTATATTTTTGATCCCAAGTAATTTTACCATCATTAATTGCATCTAATAATAGATATTCGGTCATCATTTTTGACATACTAGCAATTCCTAAAGACTTGTCCGCATTCTTTTGGTATAAAATTTTACCTGAGTCTGCATCGATTAAAATGGCACCTTTAACGCGCAAATTCAGCTCGTCTTCTGCATTCGCTGCCTTAGGTATTGTTACAAACATACTTAACAGCAAAGCAGAAACCATGATTAATCGTAACCATGTGTTTTTTCTTGATGTTTTCACCATAATACCTCCATATGTGTTCATATTACTCCTCTTACTCCGCTCATTTTAACATAGATTCAGGGCTCGCAACTACGGTGTATAAAAAAACACCCTTTCTACATCTAGTTTTGACGTAGAAAGGATGGGAAAGTCTCGAAATTATGAGATTGAGTAGTTTGGTGATTCTTTCGTGATCTGAACATCATGTGGATGACTTTCACGTAAACCCGCACCAGTCATACGAACGAACTGTGCATTTTCGCGTAGATCACGAAGATCTTTCGTTCCACAATACCCCATACCTGAGCGAATACCTCCAACTAATTGGTGGATTGTATCTGCTAGAGGTCCTTTGTAAGGAAGACGTCCTTCAATACCTTCTGGAACAAGTTTCTTTGCATCTTCTTGGAAGTAGCGATCTTTTGAACCTTTTTCCATAGCTCCTACTGAACCCATGCCACGATATACTTTAAAGCGACGGCCTTGGAAGATTTCAGTTTCCCCTGGAGATTCAGAAGTACCTGCAAGCAAGCTACCTAGCATTACTACATGTCCACCAGCAGCTAAAGCTTTAATAATATCACCTGAGTATTTAATACCGCCATCAGCAATAATTGTTTTACCTTGTTTACGAGCTTCTGCCGCGCAATCATAAATTGCTGTAATTTGAGGTACACCAACACCTGCTACAACACGAGTTGTACAAATTGAACCAGGTCCAATCCCTACTTTAACTACATCAGCGCCAGCTTCGTAAAGAGCTTTTGTAGCCTCACCTGTTGCAACGTTACCAGCGATAATATCTAATTCTGGGAATGCTGCGCGTATATCTCGTACTACTTCTAAAACACCTTGTGAGTGACCATGTGCTGTATCAATTACAATTACATCTACTTGTGCATCTACTAACTTTTGTACACGAACCATAGAATCTTTCGTAACACCAACTGCAGCACCTACAAGTAAACGACCTAAATGGTCTTTAGCAGCGTTCGGGAATTCCATAACTTTTTCTATATCTTTAATTGTGATTAAGCCTTTTAAGACGCCTTCATCATCAACGATTGGTAATTTCTCGATTTTATATTGTTGAAGTATTTTTTCTGCATCATCTAAAGTTGTTCCAACAGGAGCTGTAACTAGATCTTCTTTAGTCATAACTTCTTCAATTTTTTGGGAGTAATCTTGTACAAAGCGTAAATCACGGTTTGTAATAATTCCTACTAATTTAAGGTCTTTATCGTTATTTACAATTGGAACACCGGAAATACGGTATTTACCCATTAAATGTTCTGCATCAAATACTTGATGAGTTGGTGTTAGGAAAAACGGATTTGTAATAACTCCATTTTCAGAGCGTTTTACTTTCTCTACTTGATCCGCTTGCTCTTCAATGCTCATATTTTTGTGGATGATACCAATACCACCTTGACGAGCCATAGAAATTGCCATTGGTGCCTCAGTTACTGTATCCATTCCAGCACTAATAATAGGGATATTCAATTTAATTTTTGGTGTTAAATTAACTGATAAACTTACATCTTTCGGTAATACTTCAGAATGTGCTGGTACAAGTAATACATCATCAAACGTTAAACCTTCTTTGGCAAATTTCGTTTCCCACATTTCGGTAACTCCTCCTGTTTTGTAAAAGAATATTAATTGTAAGATTAACAACGTGACTATTCACTTGTCAAGGACTCTGCGATAAATAAGATTATTTAGAATTGTTCACTTCAATACAGATTTTAAGTCATTTTCAATTTTAGTAGGTGAAGTTTGAGGTGCATAACGAGCTACAACCTTCCCCTCTTTATTTATTAAGAACTTAGTGAAATTCCATTTAATTCCCTCTGTTAGTAAACCTTTTTTCTCTGAAACTAAGTGTTTGAATAGTGGATCAGCATTATCACCCTTTACATCCACTTTTGCAAACATTGGAAAGTTTACTCCATAATTCTTTTGGCAAAATTGCATTGTTTCATCGATATCTGCAAACTCTTGATTATTAAATTGATCACAAGGAAAACCTAAAATTTCAAATCCTTGATGGTTATATTTTTCATACATTGCTTGTAATTCTTTAAATTGTGGTGTAAAACCACATTTACTTGCTGTATTGACAATTAACAACGGTTTACCAGTAAAATCACTTAAATTTTTTTGCTCTCCATCTACCTTTTTAACCGTAAAATTATAGACTACTGTCATGTTCCATACCTCCTGTTAGAATAAATTCTGCCATTCTATTTGATTGTACTTCTTTTAACCATATGTTCTATTTAATATTTGTACAAGAAAAACGAATTCAAATAGAGTATTTATATATAAATCGAGATAGATACATAGGGTTCCTGAATATTCTTTTCATTCTACGTTTAGGTAATGTATTTTAATGGAATATAAACCTTCTAAATTAAGTACAACATTATACTTAATTATAAATATAAGTAATAAAAAAAACACAACTGATTAAATCAGCTGTGCTTTGATGTGCCTAGCAACGTCCTACTCTCACAGGGGGAAACCCCCAACTACCATCGGCGCTAAAGAGCTTAACTTCCGTGTTCGGCATGGGAACGGGTGTGACCTCTTTGCCATCATCACTAGACTATATTAGAGAACTTGTTCTCTCAAAACTGGATAAATTACATTGAAGTTCGTTAAGTAAAATTTGGTTAAGTCCTCGATCTATTAGTATTCGTCAGCTCCGTATGTCGCCACACTTCCACCTCGAACCTATCTACCTCATCGTCTTTGAGGGATCTTACTTACTTGCGTAATGGGAAATCTCATCTTGAGGGGGGCTTCATGCTTAGATGCTTTCAGCACTTATCCCGTCCACACATAGCTACCCAGCGATGCCCTTGGCAGAACAACTGGTACACCAGCGGTGTGTCCATCCCGGTCCTCTCGTACTAAGGACAGCTCCTCTCAAATTTCCTACGCCCACGACGGATAGGGACCGAACTGTCTCACGACGTTCTGAACCCAGCTCGCGTACCGCTTTAATGGGCGAACAGCCCAACCCTTGGGACCGACTACAGCCCCAGGATGCGATGAGCCGACATCGAGGTGCCAAACCTCCCCGTCGATGTGGACTCTTGGGGGAGATAAGCCTGTTATCCCCGGGGTAGCTTTTATCCGTTGAGCGATGGCCCTTCCATGCGGAACCACCGGATCACTAAGCCCGTCTTTCGACCCTGCTCGACTTGTAGGTCTCGCAGTCAAGCTCCCTTATGCCTTTACACTCTACGAATGATTTCCAACCATTCTGAGGGAACCTTTGGGCGCCTCCGTTACTCTTTAGGAGGCGACCGCCCCAGTCAAACTGCCCGCCTGACACTGTCTCCTACCCCGCTAAGGGGCATGGGTTAGAAGTTCAATACATCTAGGGTAGTATCCCACCAACGCCTCCTCCGAAGCTGGCGCTCCGGAATCTCTGGCTCCTACCTATCCTGTACAAGATGTATCAAAATTCAATATCAGGCTACAGTAAAGCTCCACGGGGTCTTTCCGTCCTGTCGCGGGTAACCTGCATCTTCACAGGTACTATAATTTCACCGAGTCTCTCGTTGAGACAGTGCCCAGATCGTTACGCCTTTCGTGCGGGTCGGAACTTACCCGACAAGGAATTTCGCTACCTTAGGACCGTTATAGTTACGGCCGCCGTTTACTGGGGCTTCAATTCGCACCTTCGCTTGCGCTAAGCACTCCTCTTAACCTTCCAGCACCGGGCAGGCGTCAGCCCCTATACGTCACCTTACGGTTTTGCAGAGACCTGTGTTTTTGCTAAACAGTCGCCTGGGCCTATTCACTGCGGCTCTCTCGGGCTTTCACCCTACTAGAGCACCCCTTCTCCCGAAGTTACGGGGTCATTTTGCCGAGTTCCTTAACGAGAGTTCTCTCGCACACCTTAGGATTCTCTCCTCGACTACCTGTGTCGGTTTGCGGTACGGGCACCTTTTACCTCGCTAGAGGCTTTTCTTGGCAGTGTGAAATCAGGAACTCCGGACATACGTCCTCGTCATCACAGCTCAACGTTATAGAAATGGGATTTGCCTCATTTCACGCCTCACTGCTTGAACATGCATAACCAACAGCATGCTTACCCTATCCTACTGCGTCCCCCCATTGCTCAAATGGTAAATAGGTGGTACAGGAATATCAACCTGTTGTCCATCGCCTACGCCTATCGGCCTCGGCTTAGGTCCCGACTAACCCTGAGCGGACGAGCCTTCCTCAGGAAACCTTAGTCATTCGGTGGACGGGATTCTCACCCGTCTTTCGCTACTCATACCGGCATTCTCACTTCTAAGCGCTCCACCAGTCCTTCCGGTCTGACTTCACAGCACTTAGAACGCTCTCCTACCACGGACATCTAAGATGTCCATCCACAGCTTCGGTGAATTGTTTAGCCCCGATACATTTTCGGCGCAGCGTCACTCGACCAGTGAGCTATTACGCACTCTTTAAATGATGGCTGCTTCTGAGCCAACATCCTGGTTGTCTAAGCAACGTCACATCCTTTTCCACTTAACAATTACTTTGGGACCTTAGCTGGTGGTCTGGGCTGTTTCCCTCTTGACTACGGATCTTATCACTCGCAGTCTGACTCCCGTGCATAAATCACTGGCATTCGGAGTTTGTCTGAATTCGGTAATCCGGGATGGACCCCTAGTTCAAACAGTGCTCTACCTCCAGGATTCTTTATCACGAGGCTAGCCCTAAAGCTATTTCGGAGAGAACCAGCTATCTCCAGGTTCGATTGGAATTTCTCCGCTACCCACACCTCATCCCCGCACTTTTCAACGTACGTGGGTTCGGGCCTCCAGTAAGTGTTACCTTACCTTCACCCTGGACATGGGTAGATCACCTGGTTTCGGGTCTACAACCACATACTCATTCGCCCTATTCAGACTCGCTTTCGCTGCGGCTCCGTCTTCTAAAACTTAACCTCGCATGTAATCGTAACTCGCCGGTTCATTCTACAAAAGGCACGCTATCACCCATTAACGGGCTCTAACTACTTGTAGGCACATGGTTTCAGGATCTATTTCACTCCCCTTCCGGGGTGCTTTTCACCTTTCCCTCACGGTACTGGTTCACTATCGGTCACTAGGTAGTATTTAGCCTTGGGAGATGGTCCTCCCAGATTCCGACGGAATTTCACGTGTTCCGCCGTACTCAGGATACACTCAAGAGAGAATGAACTTTCAACTACAGGGCTGTTACCTGCTCTGGCGGGCCTTTCCAGACCGCTTCGTTTAACTCATTCCTTTGTAACTCCATATAGAGTGTCCTACAACCCCAAGAGGCAAGCCTCTTGGTTTGGGCTATTCCCGTTTCGCTCGCCGCTACTCAGGGAATCGATTTTTCTTTCTCTTCCTCCAGGTACTTAGATGTTTCAGTTCCCTGGGTCTGCCATCAAGACGCTATGTATTCACGTCAAGATACTGCTCCATTACGAACAGTGGGTTCCCCCATTCGGAAATCTCCGGATCAAAGCTCACTTACAGCTCCCCGAAGCATATCGGTGTTAGTGCCGTCCTTCTTCGGCTCCTAGTGCCAAGGCATCCGCCATGCGCCCTTAATAACTTAACCTAAAAGTTAGTTATTAAGCCTAAAAAACTTAATAATAAAAAATGTGTTACTTAATTTGCTTCAATGTCGTTTTATCCAGTTTTCAAAGAACAAGGTTTTGAAGATCATTTTACAATGAGCCTTCAAAACTGAACGCAAGACGTTAATCGACAGATCCAAGATCTGTTTCCGTAATTATCCTTAGAAAGGAGGTGATCCAGCCGCACCTTCCGATACGGCTACCTTGTTACGACTTCACCCCAATCATCTATCCCACCTTCGGCGGCTGGCTCCATAAAGGTTACCTCACCGACTTCGGGTGTTACAAACTCTCGTGGTGTGACGGGCGGTGTGTACAAGGCCCGGGAACGTATTCACCGTGGCATGCTGATCCACGATTACTAGCGATTCCGGCTTCATGTAGGCGAGTTGCAGCCTACAATCCGAACTGAGAACGATTTTATGAGATTAGCATACCCTCGCGAGTTAGCGACTCTTTGTATCGTCCATTGTAGCACGTGTGTAGCCCAGGTCATAAGGGGCATGATGATTTGACGTCATCCCCACCTTCCTCCGGTTTGTCACCGGCAGTCACCTTAGAGTGCCCAACTAAATGATGGCAACTAAGATCAAGGGTTGCGCTCGTTGCGGGACTTAACCCAACATCTCACGACACGAGCTGACGACAACCATGCACCACCTGTCACCAATGTCCCCGAAGGGAAAACTCTATCTCTAGAGCGGTCATTGGGATGTCAAGACCTGGTAAGGTTCTTCGCGTTGCTTCGAATTAAACCACATGCTCCACCGCTTGTGCGGGCCCCCGTCAATTCCTTTGAGTTTCAACCTTGCGGCCGTACTCCCCAGGCGGAGTGCTTAATGCGTTAGCTGCAGCACTAAGGGGCGGAAACCCCCTAACACTTAGCACTCATCGTTTACGGCGTGGACTACCAGGGTATCTAATCCTGTTTGCTCCCCACGCTTTCGCGCCTCAGTGTCAGTTACAGACCAGAAAGTCGCCTTCGCCACTGGTGTTCCTCCAAATCTCTACGCATTTCACCGCTACACTTGGAATTCCACTTTCCTCTTCTGCACTCAAGTCTCCCAGTTTCCAATGACCCTCCACGGTTGAGCCGTGGGCTTTCACATCAGACTTAAGAAACCACCTGCGCGCGCTTTACGCCCAATAAATCCGGACAACGCTTGCCACCTACGTATTACCGCGGCTGCTGGCACGTAGTTAGCCGTGGCTTTCTAATAAGGTACCGTCAAGGTACGTTCAGTTACTAACGTACTTGTTCTTCCCTTACAACAGAGTTTTACGATCCGAAAACCTTCATCACTCACGCGGCGTTGCTCCATCAGACTTTCGTCCATTGTGGAAGATTCCCTACTGCTGCCTCCCGTAGGAGTTTGGGCCGTGTCTCAGTCCCAATGTGGCCGATCACCCTCTCAGGTCGGCTATGCATCGTTGCCTTGGTAGGCCGTTACCCCACCAACTAGCTAATGCACCGCGGGCCCATCTAGTAGTGACAGCCGAAACCGCCTTTCAGCATTTTGCCATGTGACAAAATGGATTATTCGGTATTAGCCCCGGTTTCCCGGAGTTATCCCAATCTACTAGGTAGGTTGCCCACGTGTTACTCACCCGTCCGCCGCTAAATCAGAAGAAGCAAGCTTCTTCATCATTCGCTCGACTTGCATGTATTAGGCACGCCGCCAGCGTTCGTCCTGAGCCAGGATCAAACTCTCCATAAAAGTAGTTTGAAAGCTCATTAGCTTTGCTAGCGTATCATCCGAAGATGATATCTATTTTTGTTTTGATCCACCAACAGAGTTGATGTTCAAAAACATTTATTGATTAACGTCTTGCATGTTCAGTTTTCAAGGTTCATTTTATCGTGTTGTTTTGACGACTTATAAATCTTAACATTTATATCTTCAACTGTCAACCGCTTTTTAAAAAGTTTTATTTGAAAGTAAAGTTATTAAGTTTTGTTAAGTACGTCTTAGCGACAAGTAATATAATATAACACTTTCGATATAACTGTCAACACTTTTTAATAAAAAATGAAATTCTATCCCTAAAATATAAAACTACTTATCTTTCTAAAGAGTTTCTTCCTATAGAACGACTTAATTAAGGGATAGAATTAATAAAGCTATTCGACGATTAATCTTTCGATATATAATATACGATTCCTTGATAAGTCTATAATTTCTGATGTATCTATTAACTTTACAACTGGACGAGTAGGGGTATCCTTATTTACAAAAACAATTGTTGCTAATGCAAAATTAGATAATTCTACTTTTGTTCCTAACGGTAAATCAGCTATACAGCTAAACAATGTGTGGACAACTTCAATATTAAATTTACCGAATTGCGATTCGCGAATCATTTCTAATACTTTAAATGATGATTCCTTTTCTCTGTATACTCGTTCGCATGTCATAGCATGAAAAACATCAGCTACTGCAATAATATGAGAGTACACAGCAATGGAATTACCTTTCTCACCTAATGGATAACCACTACCATCTAATCGCTCATGATGCTGATATATAGCAATTTTCATATCAGATTTTAAAAGAGGAATATCTTTCACTAATTGTGCACTATAAAAGGGATGTTCTTGAATTTCTTTAAGTTCTAGCTCAGTTAAAGCCCCTGCTTTTTCAAGAATCTTTTTATTTACTTTTGCCATACCGCAATCAGCTAAAGCAGCTGCACTGGCAATTTGAATAATATCACCTTTTGTTAAGCCCATCTTATGCGCAATTACAGCCGAGATTAAACTCAGTGCAACTGAATGATGATAAATATAGTTTTTAGAATCTGAAAGTTCATTCAACGAAAAAATAAGTGCACGATCTCTTAATACATAATCTATTAACGGAAGTATAATAGTACGAACCTTTACAATATCAACTTTACTGCCCGCCTGCCATTTAAAAAATTCGGCTTTAAATTCCGCAACACTCTTTCCATATTGGCTAGCAAATGGTGTCATACTTTCTACTACCACTTCATCTTCCTTAACATTATCAGGAACTACCGTAATTTCCTTTTCTTTTTTTTCAATGATTGATGTAGTGAGCACTGGAATTTTTGGAATTTGGAAAGCCTGAAATACAATTAAATGCTCTCTAGTAATTTTAGTATCTTTATATACAATAGGATATTGTGTATTTGCCATTATATCTTCGGCCACAATACTACCCAATCGCAAATCAGCCACTTTCACTAATGTAGCGCTCATATGCACGCACTCCTTTAAAAGATAATTAATTTGTCCTAGTATATATTGTATCTAAAACTTACTTTAATTGTAATATAAATATTCAGTCCTTTTATCAAATTAATTAAATTTTTGTTAGAACAAAAAAACTCCGAGCATTGCACATATAGTGCAGTTGCTCGGAGTTTCTTTAATTTGATTACATACTTTGTTATTTAATTGGCTCTTCAGCAGTAAGTTCCAATTGGTTTAAATCAGATTCGTTAACCCAGTCTTTATTGTAGTTTTTCACACGTTTGTTAACTGGCATGATTTCTGTGCGGTAGTAAATTGGGAATACTGGCGCTTGTTCAGCCATGTAGACTTGCCAATCCTTAAATGCCTTTGCACGGTATTCTGGATCAATTGCTTCTTCAGAATCAATATTAGCTAGTAATTTATCTAACTCTGGAGAAGTGAAACGACTATAACTGTAAGATGCATCACGCGCATAAATACCTGATGGAGATGGGTTAGTACCAGTACCCCACGCAGCCATATATACGTCAATATCTTTGTCATCAGCTTTTACTTTATCGTAGAAACTGTTGAATTCGATTAAACGACCTGTTGTTAAAACAACATTTAAACCAGCATCTTTCCAATTTTGCAAGTAAAATTGCATCATAGCTTCATCTTTATCATCGCCAGCCATACCAGCAAGTTTGATTTCAAGTTTTTTACCGTTTTTATCTTCTCGTAATCCATCACCATCAACATCTTTATATCCTGCATCATCTAATAATTTTTTTGCTTTTTCAGGATCATATTTGAATCCTTCTAATGAATCGTCATAGAATGCAGAGAATACTGGTGGAATCAATGAGTTAGAACGTGTACGTAAGCCACCATAATATTCTTCAGCTACTTGCTCAACATCCATTGCATATGCAAATGCTTGGCGTAGACTAACATCTCCCATTTTAGCGTTTGGATCTGTTACGTTTTCACCTTTTTTAGTGTCAAACTTACCAAGTTTAAAACCAACATAAGAGTAAGCCAATTCTTTACGACCTAGTACTGTTAAGTTTTCTAAATCTTTAACTGCATCATAATTCGTTGATCTATACGATGTAGCGATGTCATACTTACCAGCTTTTAGACCTTCTGCAATTTGAGTTGAAGGAACAGTTGTTAAAACAACTTTATCAATTTTAGGTTGGCCATTCCAGTAATGTTCGTTAGCTAAGAATTGTACTGATTCACCATTTACAATTTTATCAAATTTAAATGCACCAAGAGTAACTGGTGTTTTACGGATTTTATCCGATTTGATTAATTCTTTGATTGCTACGTCTTTTAAGTAATGTTTTGGTGCTGCATAGCCCCATAAACCGTCACCACCATTATAAATAGCTGGTGATAATTTTTTGAATGTAATTTCTAAAGTTAAATCATCAATTTTTTTCAAACCTGAGATAGTTTTTGCTTTACCTGCATGGTACTCTGTAGCACCAATAATATTTTTGAAATCCCCATCATAACGAACACCAGTGTAATCTTTGTGACCAATGATCTCATATGGGTAAATAACGTCGTCTATAGTTAAAGGTTCACCATCAGACCATTTTACGCCTTCACGAATTTTAACCGTTACTTTTTTGTTATCAGCGTCTACTTTTAATGAAGCGATACCTTCATCACTGATTAAGAAATCTTCTTTTGTCTTAAAGATTGAATTACTTGCAAAGGCCATAATTTCACTGTCATATGCATCTTCGTATAATTCCGCTGAGAAAATCCCTTTGAACGGTGAATCATTTACAAGAGCGACTTGTAAAGTACCACCTTTGATTGCCTCGTCATTGTTTTCTACAGCTACTGGGAATGCGCTTGTATCTATTTTTTCTTCATCTTTCGGCTTATCCCCGCCACCGCTAGATTCATTTTTCTTGTCTTTGTCTCCGCCACATGCTGCTAAAACTAACACTAAAGCTAATAGCATAGAAACTAAAAACCAATTCTTTTTCTTCATCTTTTTTCCTCCTTTATCATCCTAATCTCTGCCTTGCATCTGCTGAACGACGTAAAGCCTGTCCAACATAATTTATTCCTAACATCAATACTAAAATTAGTAATGCTGCAGGTAACCAAACCCATAACTTCGTAGACAATACTTCGGGATTTGCTGCGTAACTAACAAGAGTTCCTAAACTTGGTGTTGATGGTGGTAAACCGAAGCCAAGGAAGGATAATCCTGTTTCAATGCCGACATTTCCTGCAAAGTTCAATGTCAATTCAACAATAATAAGAGAACTTATATTCGGCATGATTTCTTTGAAAATAATAGTTGAATTACGAGTTCCCATTGTCTTAGAAGCACTAACATAATCTCTTCTGCTTTCTGATAGGGATTTACTACGTATAAGTCTTGCAGTACCTATCCATAAGAAGAGACTCATTATCAATATAAAAGTCGTTACAGTATATTTAGGAATAATTGTAACGAACACGATAATAATCATAGTCGTTGGCAGTGTCAAAAAGAAGTCAATAATACGCATAAATATATTATCGATAAGCCCACCAAAGTAGCCTGTTACTAAACCTATAACAACACCGGCAACTCCAGTGATAATCGTAATAATAATTGCAATTGTAATTGAGTTTCTAGCCCCAATAATTAATTGCCCTAAAATGGATCGCCCACCATGGTCTGCTCCAAGTATAAAGCCGTCACCTGGTTCCGCATATTTACCTCTTATGCTAATACGCATTAATTCCTCTTGATCAATGAAAAATGAGGCTACGTAAATGCCTACAATGATTAACCCTAATAAAATTAAAGAGAACATTGCTAGTTTATCTTTTTTAAACTCCCTTAATATGACTTGGAATCCAGTCGGTGGAGAGCTAATTGTATCTTTTGTCGTGATTGCAGTACTTTCTGTTTGCTGTGTCATCTCTATTCACCTCTCCTTTGTCATTAAGATTCATCATTCTATCCGAATTCTTGGATCAACAATACTCATAATAATATCGGACAGTAGACTACCTAATAATGTTAAGAAGCCGAATAGCATGACAAGCGTTGTAATTACGCTATAATCACGCGATGCAATAGATGAAATAAATAACTGCCCCATCCCCGGGTAGCCAAAGATTGTTTCGATAAATACTGATCCGCCCAATAATCCTGTAATAGTAAATCCGAAGAAGGCAGCGATTGGTAATAATGAGTTTCTAAAAATATGTTTAGTATAAACTTTCGAAATCGGAAGACCTTTACTTCGTGCTGTCTTAACATAATCCATTGATTTCGAATCGATTATTTCCGAACGTAAGTATTGAATTACTCCAGTAGTAGCTAGTAATGCATAAGTGATAGCTGGCAAAAGCATATGATACACTTTGCTCCAGAAATAGCCCCAAGTACCAGGATCGTGAGAAACATCCACCGTTCCGCTAGTTGGGAAAATTGGAATATGATACCCAAACATAAATAAGAAAATCAACGATAATACAAATGTAGGAATCGCATAACTAATAAAGCTATATAAAACAATTCCCTTATCTAACAACGAATCCTGATAGCGTCCAGCCAAAATACCTAACGGAATGGCAATAGCATATAGTAAAACAACACTTAATAACGATAGCCAAAATGTATTTAAAGCACGCTCACCAATAAGTGATGAAACCGCTACTTTAAATGTATAGCTATCACCAAAGTCACCTTGGAAAGCATTTGTAATCCAATTGTAGTATTGGACATACCAAGGATCATAGAATCCAGCTTTTATCCTTAACTCTTCTATTACGTTTGGATCTGTTTCTGGTGTTATTAACCCTGTAAACGGATCACCAGGCATAAACTTCGCCATGACAAAGATAAGTAGACTAAGGACAAATAACTGTGGAATCATAACTAAAAATCGTCTTAATACTGTTTTCCACATTTCAATTGCCTCCTTTTTCTTGCGTATTCATGGCAACCGAATGCGTACTACTTAATTGTTTTAGAGCATAGACTTTGCCATTTTCATCATAATACTTATGTTGTTCCGTTTGATAAAGTGCTTCTACTCCTTGACGCTCTGCTTTGCGTGCAATACGAGTAGAAGGTTCAATATTAGGTATTGCTGATAATAAGCGCTGTGTATATATATGTTGAGGATTTTTATAAACATCCTCACGACGACCAGTTTCAACAAAGCGCCCCTTATACATAATTGAGATATGATCACACATATGTTTTACAACACCTAAATCATGCGAGATAAATAGATAACTCAAGCCATATTCCTGTTGAATATCCTTCATAAAGTTTAATACTTGAGCCTGTACTGATAAATCAAGCGCCGAAACAGGTTCATCTGCAATAATCATTTTTGGATTACAAGCAACTGCTCGTGCAATACCAATACGCTGCTTTTGTCCTCCTGAAAATTCATGCGGATATTTATATTTAGCGTCCTCTGGCATCCCTACAATTGCTAGCAATTCATTAATCCGTTTATTTTCCTCTTGATCACTTAACTTCAAAAAATTCCGAATTGGCTCAGCAATTATATCTTTAATACGTTTTCTTGGATTCATACTAGAATGTGAATCTTGGAAAATCATCTGTATATCTCTGTTATATGGTGAAGTTCTTTCGCGACGTTGATTAGTAACATTTTCTCCTTCATAAATAATGCTACCCGATGTAATTTTCTCAAGTCCGATAATTGCTTTCCCTGTGGTTGATTTACCAGAACCAGATTCACCAACTAGACCATATGTTTTACCTTTTTCAAATTCCATGCTAACACCATCAACTGCATAAACATGATCAACAACTGTATTGAAAAAGCCACCACGAATTGGGTAATGTACACATAAATCTTTTATTTGCATAAAACTCATCTTAGTTGTCCCCCTTCTGCACCTTCGAAATCAAAGTGTTTCCAGCAAGTACATCTTACAAGGTGACCAGGGGAAACTTCATGTAATACTGGGTCTTCCTCATGTGTATCTGCAGCAAGCCACGGAATTCGAGATGAAAAACGGCATCCTTGACGCGGTAAATTTTTAAGTGATGGTACTAAACCTTTAATTACTTGAAGTTTCTCATTTTCGCTATTCATCTGCGGAATTGAGTTAAGTAGTGATCTTGTATAAGGATGCTTAGGGTTATTAAATAACTCCTCTACTGGCGCTTCTTCAATAATTTGACCTGCATACATAACCGCAACACGATCTGCAACTTCTGCAACAACTCCAAGGTCATGTGTAATTAATATAATCCCACTCTTTGTCTCTGCTTGTAATTCTTTCAATAAATCTAGTATTTGTGCTTGAATCGTAACATCCAGCGCAGTTGTTGGCTCATCTGCTACGATAATAGCTGGTTTACAAGCAATGGCAATGGCAATCATGACACGTTGACGCATTCCCCCTGATAATTGGTGTGGAAACTGATTTGCTACTCTTGCAGGATTAGGTATTCCAACTTGATTTAACAGTTCAAGAACACGTTCTGCTCTCTGCTCTTTTGTAAACTTCGTATGGTAAACTAAAGATTCTGAAATCTGTTCACCGATTCGCATTAAAGGATTTAATGCAGATAATGGATCCTGGAATATCATCCCTATATCATTACCACGAATATCATTAAACTTATCTTCTGAAAGTCCCGCAAGGTTTAAATCTTTATAAAGAATCTCACCTGTGACTTTGGTATTGTTTGCAACGTGTAATCCAAGAATGGAAGTAGCAAGTGTACTTTTACCACAACCCGATTCTCCAACAATTGCTAAAATCTCATTTTTATTTAAGTTAATAGAAATATCATCTACAGCATTATAATATGTATCCTTTATTCGAAAACCGGTGTGTAAATTCCTGATGGTTAATAAATTCTCTGAGCTAGCCAAAATGTATCTCCTTTCAAAATCTCGTAATGTAGATAGAATATTAAGAAAATAATAACAGTGTATTGAGCGAAAATATATACATAAAATTAAATAATATGTAAATTACTTTAAAAAACTCATACAAATGTTATATATTGATTTACATTTTACACACTCATTCCAATTTTAGTCAATCTATTTAATTATTTTTTCTCAATATAGTATAAAAATATGAAAATTCAATCTATTTGTAATGTAAAGCGCTTAACAGCGTCTATTAATCTATTACTTTAAAGTAAGAAAGTATTTAAATAAAATATTTTAATATAATATACAATTTTCTATAGTATTATATTTATTCCTAGAGTGATAACACTTTTTGTCGTTTTTTGTAGAATTATAAATAAAATTTCCTAGAAAAACCCTATAATATTTGGTTTTTTTGTTTATCATGTCACCTCGTCAATTGTTCTTTCCTAAAGCCACAAAAATTACAGTTAATTTCCAATTTTAATTTCACTCTGTCTAATAAAGTTATGAAAATAATAATAAAAAAAGAACCTCGATTAGCTTTAATCGAGGTTCTTCGTATTAATAAATACAATTATTCTGTATCTGTTGGTTCAGAACTTGCATCAGTTTCTTCTACTGTTACTTCTCCTAATCCAGCAGATTCTACATTTTCATCTAACTCTTCATCTTCTTCAGATTCTTTTGCAACTTTTGCAACTGTTGCAACAAGCTCTTCATCGCCTAGACGAATTAGACGTACACCTTGTGTGCTACGTCCTGTTACAGAGATATCATTAATATCCATACGAATCAACATACCGTTAATTGTAATAAGCATTAAGTCTTCTGAACCATCCACTGTTTTCACAGCAGATAAGGGACCGTTCTTATCTGTAATTTGACAAGTTTTAATACCTACACCACCACGAGATTGAATTCTATATTCTTCTTCTGGCGTGCGTTTTCCGTAACCTTTTTCTGTTACAACTAAAATTTCTTGTCCTGGCTCAATCATTTCCATTCCGACAACATAGTCATCATCTTTTAAGCGGATACCACGAACCCCTGCAGCTGTACGCCCCATTGATCGGATGTCTTCTTCATTAAATCGTACAAGCATACCATTACGTGTACCAATGATGATTTCTTTTTTCCCATCTGTAAGACGGACAGAAATTAATTCATCATCTTCACGTAGAGATATAGCTATTAAACCATTGTTACGAATATTAGCAAAGTATGATACAGGAGTACGTTTCGTTACACCAGTACGTGTTGTGAAGATAAAGTAAGCATCATCTTCAAACGAAGGAACGCGTATCATTGCTGTTACTTGTTCATCCTTATCAACACTTAATAAGTTAACAATTGGTAAACCTTTGGCTGTACGACCATACTCAGGGATTTCATAGCCTTTTGCACGGAATGCCTTACCCTTAGATGTAAAGAATACAATTGTATCATGCGTAGACGTATTCATTAGATGTTCAACAAAGTCATCATCATTTGTACCCATCCCTTGAACGCCACGACCTCCACGTTTTTGACTTCGATATGTGTTCGCAGGTAAACGTTTGATATAGCCATTGTGAGTAAGAGTAATAACTGAATTCTCACGAGGAATTAAATCTTCGTCTTCAATCATTTCCATACCGCCAGCAGTGATTTCAGTACGACGTTTATCATTGAAACGTTCTTTCACTTCAAGTAATTCGTCATGAATGATTTTGCGAATTTTACCTTCGTCTGCAAGAATTTCACGTAATTTAGCAATTAAAGCTTGTAATTCTTGATATTCACCTTCAATTTTCTCACGTTCTAAACCTGTTAAGCGTTGTAAACGCATATCTAAAATCGCTTGTGCTTGACGTTCACTTAGGCTGAATTTTTCCATTAGGCCACTTTTTGCTTCGTCACCTGTCTGTGAGCTGCGAATTAAGTGAATAATCTCATCAATATGATCAAGTGCAATACGTAAACCTTCTAAAATATGTGCACGATCTTCAGCTTTTTTCAGTTCGAATTGCGTACGTCTGCGAATTACTACTTTTTGGTGTTCTAAGTAATGATAAAGAGATTCTTTCAAACTCAAAACTTTTGGTTGTCCATCTACTAACGCAAGCATGTTAATACCGAAACTCGACTGCATCGCTGTTTGTTTATATAAGTTATTCAATACAACATTAGAATTTGCATCTTTGCGAATATCGATAGCTACACGCATACCGTTACGGTCAGACTCATCATTAATATTTGTAATACCATCAATTTTCTTATCTCGTACTAACTCTGCAATTTTTTCGATTAATTTCGCTTTATTTACCTGGAAAGGAAGTTCGTGAATAACAATTGTATCTTTACCATTTGATTTTTGTTCTATTTCAACTTTAGCACGAATAATAATAGAACCACGGCCGGTTTCATAGGCACGGCGGATTCCGCTTCGGCCTAAGATTGTACCACCTGTAGGAAAGTCTGGTCCTGGAATAATTTCCATTAGCTCTTCAGTTGTAATTGCTGGATTATCAGAGATTGCTAAAACACCATCAATAACCTCACCTAATTGATGAGGAGGAATGTTAGTTGCCATACCAACAGCAATACCTGAAGCACCGTTGACAAGTAAGTTTGGATAACGTGCCGGTAACACGATTGGCTCTTTTTCATTGCCATCATAGTTATCTTGGTAATCAATAGTGTCTTTATTAATATCACGCAGCATTTCCATTGCGATTTTAGACATACGGGATTCCGTATAACGCATGGCAGCGGCTCCATCACCATCGACAGAACCGAAGTTACCATGACCATCAACTAACATATATCGATAGCTAAAATCTTGCGCCATACGTACCATTGCATCATAAATAGATGAGTCACCATGAGGATGGTACTTACCCATTACGTCACCAACGATACGTGCGGATTTTTTATATGGCTTATCAGAAGTACTACCTAACTCTTGCATACCGTACAAAATACGACGATGTACTGGTTTTAAACCATCGCGGACATCTGGTAAAGCACGAGAGACGATAACACTCATTGCATAACTTAAAAATGAAGTCTTAATTTCTTTACTTATGTTAATCCCCTTAACACCAGGATTATTAATTTCTGACAAAGTGCTTACCTCCCTTCACTAGCTCGTTAAATATCTAGATTTTTCACGTAAACAGCATTTTCCTCGATAAATTGACGACGCGGTTCTACTTCGTCCCCCATCAATTGTTCAAATGTGCGGTCCGCTTCTATTGCGTCATCTAGTTCAACTTGCAGTAATGTACGATGTTCTGGATCCATTGTCGTATCCCATAATTGCTCGGCATTCATTTCTCCAAGTCCTTTATAACGCTGAATACCTGGCTTTGGTAAATTTGGAAGACGCTCTAAAATTTCTTGAAGTTCTTCATCACTATAGCAATATTCAATATGTTTCCCTTGTTTTACTTGGTACAAAGGGGGCTGTGCAATATAGATATATCCCGCTTCAATTATCGGTCGCAGGAATCGGAAGAAGAATGTTAATAATAGCGTTCGAATATGTGCTCCATCGACGTCTGCATCGGTCATGATAACAATTTTATGATAACGTGCTTTTTTTAGTTCGAAATCTTCGCCGATACCAGTACCTATCGCTGTAATCATTGCTCGAATTTCAGCATTGGATAGAATTCTATCAAGACGTGCTTTTTCAACGTTTAAAATTTTACCACGCAAAGGTAATATTGCCTGGAAATGACGATCACGACCAGACTTAGCAGAACCACCGGCAGAGTCACCCTCTACGATATAAATTTCACTCTCATCAGGATGGCGAGAAGAACAATCAGCTAATTTACCTGGTAAGCTAGAAACTTCTAAAGCGGATTTACGTCGAGTAAATTCACGTGCCTTTTTAGCTGCAACGCGTGCACGAGCCGCCATTAAACCCTTATCAACAATTGTTCTAGAAACTGCAGGATTTTCTAATAAAAATCGCTCAAAACGTTCTGAGAACAATGAGTTTGTAATTGTACTAACTTCAGAGTTACCTAATTTTGTTTTCGTTTGCCCCTCAAATTGAGGATCAGGGTGTTTAATCGATACAATAGCAACTAAACCTTCACGTACATCTTCACCTGAAAGATTCGCATCTGCATCTTTAATTAGATTATTTTTACGCGCATAATCGTTAATAACTCGTGTTAAAGCTGTTTTAAATCCAGATTCATGCGTACCGCCTTCATACGTATTGATATTGTTAGCAAACGAGAAAATATTAGAGGCAAATCCAGCATTATACTGCATAGCAATTTCAACTGAAATGCCATCTTTTTCGCCCTTTAAATCAATTGCTTCATGAAGAGGTTCTTTCTTTTCGTTAATATGTTCAACATACGATTTAATACCACCTTCATAGTGGTATGTATTTGAACGTACTTCTTCACCACGTTCATCAGCAATCGTAATACTAATACCACGATTTAAGTAAGCTAGCTCGCGTATACGGTGCGCTAATATATCAAATTCATAAACTGTTGTTTCTTTGAAAATTTCAGGATCAGCTTTAAAGCGTGTTGTTGTTCCTGTTTCTTCAGATTCGCCAATAACTTGAAGTGGCTGATCTGTTTTACCACGACTAAAACTCAAGAAATGTATATGACCATCACGTTTTACATACACTTCAGTTGAAACTGATAATGCGTTTACTACAGATGCACCAACACCATGTAAACCACCAGATACTTTGTATCCGCCACCACCAAATTTACCTCCGGCATGTAGCACTGTCATGATAACTTCAACAGCTGGTTTTCCCATTTTTTCTTGATTGCTTACAGGTATACCACGGCCATTATCGTCAACACGAATCCAGTTATCTTTTTCGATTGTTACTTTAATTTCATCACAATATCCAGCTAAGGCTTCATCGATACTGTTATCTACAATCTCCCACACCAAATGGTGAAGACCTTTAGAACTTGTAGTACCAATATACATACCCGGGCGTTTACGAACTGCTTCTAAACCTTCTAATACTTGTATCTGATCTGCATCATATGCAGCAGGCTGTTTATTTTCTTCCATTGCCATTTGTTCCACCTACTCTTTCATGACATCAGTATGCGTTTTAAATTATTTTACTAACCACTGACCTGTATTAATACTAGGTTTCTTCTACCTCAACAGAACCTTGTTTCACATGAAACATTGCTGCTTCTCGGATTGTATCATGGTCAATTCCTTCAACACTTGTTGTTGTCACAAAGGTCTGAACTTCACCTTGAATAGTATTCAGTAAGTGTGACTGACGGTAATCATCTAACTCTGAAAGAACATCATCTAGTAACAAAATTGGCGCTTCCCCAACTTCTTGTTTAATAAGTTCAATTTCAGCTAATTTGAGTGATAGAGCCGTCGTACGTTGCTGACCTTGAGATCCATATGTTTGTACATCATAGTCATTCACAAGAAACTGCAAATCATCTCTATGTGGTCCAATTAATGTGACACCGCGTTCAAGCTCTCGTGGCAAGGCATCTTGTAACTTCTTCTCTAAGAAATTCGCCATTTCAGCAGTTGTCCAATGCGGGTCCATACCACTTACTGGACGATAACGAATTTGTAATCTCTCTAAATTTCGAGAGATACCAAAATGAATTGGTTCTGCCCACTCCTGGAGTAAATCCATAAATTGAAATCTTTTATGAATAACTTTTACTGCAGCTTGAATATATTGTTCGGTATATACTTCAAACATTACATCTTGCAATGCCGATTTTCCTTGGTTTTTTTTCAATAAGTGATTCCGTTGCTTTAATAGCTTTTGAAATGTTAATAGATCATGTAAATATACTGGAGAAATTTGCCCGATTTCCATATCGAGAAAACGTCTTCTGATTTGGGGACTGCCTTTTACTACAGTTAAATCTTCCGGGGCAAACATCACGACATTCATCTGTCCAATATAATCACTTAAACGGCTTTGTTCTAAATGGTTAACCCTTGCTTTTTTTCCTTTTTTAGAAAGGGTTAATTCCAAAGGTAGATGACCATATTTTTTTTGAACGTCACCTTCTATTTTACCATAATCTTCGCTCCACCGTATCAATTCTTTCTCATTCGAGGTACGATGCGATTTTGCCATCGATAAAACATATATAGATTCCATAACATTTGTTTTTCCTTGTGCATTTTCTCCTAAGAAAACATTGATTTTCGGAGAAAATGACAAGTCTAACGATTCATAATTACGGTAATTCGTCAGCTTTAACCGATCTATATACATGTTATTCTCCGTTCGTTGGACCAGTTATCTGAAATCTCCCTGTCCCAGGAATGTTCACAGTATCGCCAACATATAATTTACGTCCACGGCGATTATCTACTTCCCCGTTTACATAGACATCATTCTCTTGCAAGAACCATTTAGCCATTCCACCTGAGCTAATAGCATCTGTTATTTTTAATAATTGGCCAAGCGTTACAAATTCAGTATCAATAGCAATTTCATTCACAGTTAATTTCATCCTCTTCTATTTTTCTCTATCCCTATATTTTACCGAACTTTTGTTCATAAGTAAAAAGGATAGTCATCGAAACGACTATCCTTTAGTAAAATCAGTTATTTATGACCAGGTCATAAATAATCTTGGGAAATAATTTGTGTCTATCGTTATATCGAAATAGTTATTTTTAGTAAGTACGAACAGGTAAAATCAATTGTAATATAGCATCGTCATGTACAGAGCGAATAATAAATGGTCTCATAGCACCTGTAAATTGAATAACAACATCTTGGCCATCAATTGCTTTTAATGCATCCATCATATATTTTGCACTGAAAGAAATTTTCAATTCTTCCCCTACAAGTGAACTAACTTGAATTTGTTCTTCTACTTTTCCTACCTCAGGTGAATTCGAAGAAATTTCAATCGTGTCATCTTGCATAGTTGTAAAACGTACTACATTGTTACGATCTTCACGTGCAAGTAAAGAAGCACGGTCAATGGCTTGAAGTAAAGAGCGACCATTTACAGTCACATCTGTTTTATATTCTTCAGGAATTAGACGAGATGTATCAGGATAATTCCCTTCTAGTAAGCGTGAGAAGAATAAAACATCATTTGTTTTGAATAAAACTTGTTGGTTTGTCATAACAATATCTACAGGAGTAGTTGCATCGTTCAATATTTTACTTAATTCAGTCAAACTTTTTCCAGGTACAACAACACTAGATTGTTCACTTGGTAAATGTTCTAAAGTAACTTTTCGACGAGCAAGACGATGGCTATCAGTTGCAACACATACAAGCTCTCCGTCTTTAATTTGCCAATGAACACCTGTTAATACTGGACGACTTTCACTTGTTGATACTGCAAATACTGTTTCGCGAATAATTGATTTTAATAGATCAGCAGGAACAGTAAATTGATTATCTTCACTCAACTCTGGTAATAAAGGATATTCAGTTGAATCTAAACCAATTAGGTGAAAGTCAGATTTACCTGAACGAATACGTGTTTGGAATTTTTCTGATACTTCAAATTCAACGTCATTAGTAGGTAACTTACGTACAATCTCATTGAACATTTTTGCTTGCAACACAATTGAACCTGGTTTTTCAACATTGATTAATTGTTCGCCATTTTCTTCAACAGGTATATACGTTTGGATTGTAATATCTGCATCACTACCAGTTAAACGCATTCCTTCTTCGCTTACATCAATTTTTATTCCTGTCAAAATAGGGATTGTTGTTTTTGAACTAACTGCCTTCATGACATCATTTAGTCCATCCAATAAACGATCTCGCATGATATCAAATTTCATAAAATTATACCTCACTTATATATATTATTATTTATTAAAAGATTAATAGATATAGTAGTAGGGCCTGTGGATTTGTGGATAAGTCCAATTTAACGAATAAAATCAGCCTATCCGTGTGTAGACAGGCTGTGTATAAGTATGTTGTTAACTTTCCGGGTTATCCACAGGTTTTTACTTACCTAGCATACTCTTTATCTGTTTAATATCTTGCTGTAATTTCTGATCTTCTTTAAACATGGTTGAGATTTTCTCATGTGCATGGATGACCGTTGTATGATCACGACCACCAAATTCTTCACCAATTTTAGGTAATGAAAAATCGGTCAACTCGCGTGATAAATACATAGCAATTTGACGTGGAAATGCAATTGATTTTGTACGTTTTTTTGCAGTAAAATCTTCTAATTTCACATGAAAGTGTTCTCCAACAGCCTTTTGAATATCTAAAATTGTTACCATTCTAGGTACGGAGTTAGGAATAATATCCTTTAATGCTTGTGCAGCTAATTCAGCCGTAATATCTTGATTTACAAGCGATGAGTAAGCAACTACGCGGATTAAAGCACCTTCTAATTCACGAATATTAGAGTCAATTTGGTTTGCAATATATAGCATAACCTCATTTGGAATATCTAATCCATCAGCCTTTGCTTTTTTTCGTAATATTGCAATTCTCGTTTCTAAATCAGGTGGAGCGATATCCGTTATTAGACCCCATTCAAAGCGTGAGCGTAAGCGGTCTTCCAAAGTTGGAATCTCTTTTGGAGGTCGATCACTAGAGATAACTATTTGTTTCGATTCTTCGTGCAAAGTATTAAATGTATGGAAAAATTCTTCCTGAGTTGATTCTTTTCCAGCTAGGAATTGAATATCATCAATTAGTAGGACATCTACACTGCGATACTTATTACGAAATTCTACAGCTTTGTTGTCGCGGATAGAGTTAATGAACTCATTTGTAAATTTTTCAGATGACAAATAAACCACCTTAGCATTAGGGTTATGTTCCAATACATAGTGGCCAATTGCGTGCATTAAATGGGTTTTTCCTAAACCTACTCCCCCATATATAAATAATGGGTTATATGCTTTTGCTGGTGCTTCTGCAACGGCTAGCGAAGCAGCATGTGCGAAGCGGTTACCAGATCCAATAACGAATGTATCAAATGTGTTTTTTAAGTTCAGCATACCAGGAGAGAAATCTGGACGATCATCTTGTTTTTCTTGAACACGTGGCGATGGAATATCAAAATCATCAAAGCCTGGGTCTTGTTGAACCACAAAACGGATATGCAAATCTTTTCCTGTTAATTCTGCCAAAATAGAAGCAATTAGCTGTACATAGTGATTTTCCAACCATTCACGCCCAAATGAATTTGGCGCTGCAATAGTTACGGTATCACCCTTGTATGAAAGTAGCTTCGTGGATTTAAGCCAAGTTTCAAAGCTTGGTTTTGAGATCTTTTGTTTAACTTGTGAGAGCACTTTGTCCCATAACTCTTCTAAATGTTCCAA